>NZ_JNKZ01000012.1 GCF_000702265.1 Butyrivibrio sp. NC2002 | reverse complement strand
ATCCTTCTTCGTTCTATGTCCTTCTTGGACAAGCCCTCGACCTATTAGTACACATCAGCTGAACACGTTACCGTGCGTACACCTTGTGCCTATCTACCTCATAGTCTCTAAGGGGTCTTACTGCCGAAGCAGGGATATCTCATCTTGAGGGGGGCTTCACGCTTAGATGCCTTCAGCGTTTATCCCTTCCGGACTTGGCTACCCAGCCTTATGCATCTGGCGATGCAGCTGATACACCAGCGGTCCGTCCATCCCGGTCCTCTCGTACTAAGGACAGCTCCTCTCAGATATCCTACGCCCGCGCCGGATAGGGACCGAACTGTCTCACGACGTTCTGAACCCAGCTCGCGTACCGCTTTAATGGGCGAACAGCCCAACCCTTGGGACCTGCTACAGCCCCAGGATGCGATGAGCCGACATCGAGGTGCCAAACCACTCCGTCGATGTGAACTCTTGGGAGTGATAAGCCTGTTATCCCCAGGGTAGCTTTTATCCGTTGAGCGATGGCAATCCCACTTTCATGCCACCGGATCACTAAGTCCTACTTTCGTATCTGTTCCACCCGTCGGTGTCACAGTCAGGCTCCCTTCTGCCTTTGCACTCTACGAATGGTTTCCGTCCATTCTGAAGGAACCTTCGAGCGCCTCCGATACCCTTTCGGAGGCGACCGCCCCAGTCAAACTCCCCGGCAGACATTGTCCCCGGACCGGTTTCACGGTCCTTGGTTAGAAATCCAATACTATAAGGGTGGTATCCCAACAGCGACTCCTTTGCAACTGACGTCACAATCTCTTCGTCTCCCACCTATCCTGTACATACAGTATCGAATCCCAGTATCAACCTGGAGTAAAGCTCCATGGGGTCTTTCCGTCCTGGCGCGGGTAACCAGCATCTTCACTGGTACTTCAATTTCACCGGGTGCATTGCCGAGACAGTGCTCAAATCATTACGCCTTTCGTGCGGGTCGGAACTTACCCGACAAGGAATTTCGCTACCTTAGGACCGTTATAGTTACGGCCGCCGTTTACTGGGGCTTAAATTCAAAGCTTCGATTGCTCTAACCTCTCCTCTTAACCTTCCAGCACCGGGCAGGCGTCAGCCCATATACCTCACCTTTCGGTTTCGCATAGACCTGTGTTTTTGCTAAACAGTTGCTTGAGCCTCTTCTCTGCGGCCTGCTCTCGCAGGCTCCCCTTATCCCGAAGTTACGGGGACATTTTGCCGAGTTCCTTAACAATGCTTCTCCCGCCGGCCTTAGGATTCTCTCCTCATCCACCTGTGTCGGTTTACGGTACGGGCTGATGTTACACAATAG
>NZ_JNKZ01000011.1 GCF_000702265.1 Butyrivibrio sp. NC2002 | reverse complement strand
CAATCATAGGGAACAACATGGTTTGTTCAAAAGAGATTTTCTTTTTCCTGGTAAAATCAGAAGCCGGATTGGTCAGAAACTCATCCCTTCGCTCCAACAAGGATGAAAAGACAGAGAAAAGATTTTTGCGTATTTCAGCAACAGTAAATGACATGTCAGCACCTCCGTAAAATGTCTTATAATCAAGGCGCGGCAACATTTTTTGGCTGACTTGTCAGGCATTTTTCGCAGAAAAATGCAAAAAAATCAGAGGGTATTTCACCTCTGATTTCAGTAATATATTTAATTGTAACTATAGGATTGGGACGGGAAATCCTTATCTAAATGGCATTGGGACGGGGTTTGTGGACCATTTTGTGACAAATGGTCCACAAACCCCGTCCCCGGGTACCACTTTTTATCGCGTTATCGCGGTAAAGTGTTGACATGTCTTGCATTATTGTATACAATCATACAAAGCGTTGACAATTTGTAAGAAAAGACAGTTTTTCTCTTACATCAGTTTACAGAAATAATATCAAGGCGCAAAGGTGCGCAGAAAGAGGTTTTTCGATGCAGGATAATACGTTTCAAAACAGACCGGTAACAATGAATGAACACAACAATCTCCTTCAGATTGAAGAACATATGTATATTCTCGATGATGTCGAAAAACCAAACGTTTTCAGGAATATGTTTCCGTATGACGAAGTTCCGAAGGTTCCCTTTAATGACAGGATCGTTCCCCACAATATGCCTAAAGATATATGGATCACCGATACTACATTCAGGGATGGTCAGCAATCAAGAGCTCCGTATACAACAGAGCAGATTGTAAAAATATATGATATGCTACATGAACTTGGCGGACCTAACGGAATGATCAGACAGAGTGAGTTCTTTTTATATAGTAAAAAGGACAGGGATGCTGTATATAAGTGTATGGAAAGAGGCTATAAGTTCCCTGAGGTTACCAGCTGGATCCGCGCAAGTAAAGAGGACTTTAAGCTTGTTAAAGAAATCGGCATGAAGGAGACGGGAATTCTTGTGAGCTGCTCCGATTATCATATTTTCCTTAAGCTCAAGATGACAAGAAGACAGGCTCTTGAGCATTATCTTAGTGTTATCAGAGACTGTCTGGAGGAAGGAATCAGTCCCAGATGCCATCTTGAAGATATAACAAGAGCTGATATATACGGATTTGTAGTTCCGTTCTGCGTAGAACTTATGAAGCTAATGGATGAGTACAAAATCCCGATCAAGGTAAGAGCCTGCGATACTATGGGATATGGTGTCAACTATTCAGGTGCTGTTATTCCCAGAAGCGTACAGGGTATCATCTATGCGCTTAATACTAATGGTGGTGTTCCAAGTGAGCTTATTGAATGGCATGGACACAACGATTTTTATAAGGCAGTTACCAATTCAACTACAGCATGGATCTATGGATGTGCTTCGGTTAATACTTCACTTTTTGGAATCGGTGAGAGAACAGGTAACACCCCTCTGGAAGCTATGGTATTTGAATACGCACAGCTTAAGGGCACTCTTAACGGAATGAATACGATGGTTATAACTGATCTTGCCCGCTACTACGAGAAGGAACTTGGCTATCACATTCCGCCTCAGACTCCTTTTGTCGGCAAAAACTTTAACGTCACAAGAGCCGGTATCCATGCGGACGGGCTTCTTAAGAACGAGGAGATCTACAACATTTTTGATACGGATAAATTCCTCGGAAGGCCACCGGTAAGCGCAGTTTCAAATACTTCGGGACTTGCGGGTATCGCGCATTGGATAAATGTTCACTATCACTTAAAAGACGATGCAGCACTCGGAAAGGATTCAAAGCTTGTAACTCTCTTAAAAGAGTGGGTTGATGAAGAGTATGCCGGAGGACGTGTCACAGTTATGTACGATGAGGAGCTTGTCGCTAAGATAGATGAGGTTTCGAAGCTTATCGGAATCAAAGTGATGGATGGGAAAATCGAAAACCTTTGATATAGCCTTGGATTATTCATTTAAGGGACGATTGTGAGGATATAACAGATAATGGGAAATAAAGATTTGCAGCAGGAAGTAACTGATAAATACTCCCTGCGAGGCAGAGTTTTTCACAGGATAAGAGAAGATATCTTAAACGGAAAATATTCCGATAACGAAGAGCTTAAGGAAGTTGCCATAGGAGAAGAACTGGGTGTCAGCAGAACTCCTGTCAGGGAAGCACTGCGTCAGCTTGAGCTTGAGGGGCTTGTTAAGATAATTCCAAATAAGGGAGCATCGGTAGTTGGAATAAGTGCCAAAGATGTTCATGATATTTATATGATAAGGTCTAAGCTTGAAGGTCTGTGTGCCAGATGGGCATGTGAGAATATAACGGATGAACAGCTTGAAGAACTTGAAGAGATAGTTTATCTGGCAGATTTTCATGAGCAGAAGGGACATTTTGAGCAGATAGCAGAGCTTGACAACAGGTTTCATAACATTTTATACGAATCATGTAATTCCAAGATGCTTGAGCACCTTTTAAAGGATTATCATCAGTATGTCTGGAGGATCAGACAGAAAACACTTGTTGGGAAAAGAAGCAAGGCTTCCAATAATGAGCACAGAATGATCATGGAGGCAATAAGGGAAAAGGCACCCGATAAAGCCGAAGAAATTGCCAATAGGCATATGATCAGTGCTTATGATAATATGGTAAAGAATGGCTTGCTTGATATGTTTAAAAATAACTAAAGGAGACGAGGATATGTCTAAAGTACAGATGACCACGCCTATTGTGGAAATGGATGGAGATGAAATGACCAGAATTCTCTGGAAGATGATCAAGGATGAACTTATTTGCCCTTATATCGATCTTAAGAGCGAATACTATGACCTTGGCCTTAAGCACAGAGATGAGACGGATGATCAGGTAACTGTAGACAGTGCTAATGCCACAAAAAAGTACGGAGTAGCTGTAAAGTGTGCAACAATTACTCCCAATGCTGCAAGAGTTGAGGAATACGATCTTAAGCAGATGTGGAAGAGCCCTAACGGAACGATCAGAGCGATGCTTGATGGCACTGTTTTTCGTGCACCTATCCTTGTAAAAGGAATAGAGCCCAATGTTAAGACTTGGGAGAAGCCTATAACACTTGCTCGTCACGCTTACGGTGATGTATACAAAAATGTTGAGATAGCAGTACCCGGAGCAGGTAAAGCAGAGCTTGTATTTACAGGAGCAGACGGCACCAAGATCACTCAGACAATTCAGGAGTTTGACGGCCCCGGGATCATCCAGGGTATTCACAATAAGGATGCTTCTATAAAGAGCTTTGCAAAGGCATGCTTCGAATATGCGCTTTCGACAAAGCAGGATCTGTGGTTTGCAACAAAAGATACTATCAGCAAAACCTATGATGCAAGATTCAGAGAGATATTCGATACAACTTTTGAGAGCGAGTATAAAAGTAAGTTTGACGATATGGGCATAGAATATTTCTACACTCTTATCGATGATGCTGTTGCCCGCGTAATGAAGTCCAAGGGCGGATTTATCTGGGCATGCAAGAACTACGACGGTGATGTTATGAGCGATATGGTTTCAAGTGCCTGCGGCTCACTTGCCATGATGACATCAGTTCTTGTTTCTCCTGATGGAATCTACGAGTATGAGGCAGCTCACGGAACAGTTCAGCGTCATTACTACAAGTACCTTAAGGGAGAGGAGACTTCAACCAACCCTGTAGCAACCATTTTTGCATGGACAGGTGCTATGAGAAAAAGAGGAGAGCTTGATGGAATAAACGGCCTTATCGAATGGGCTGATAAGATGGAGAAGGCTACTCTTTCAACTATTGAAAATGGCGAGATGACAGGCGATCTTGTGCTTATTACGAGTAACAAGGATGCAAAGAAGCTTAACTCAGAAGACTTCATCAAGGCTATCCGCAGAACATATGATAATATGTAATTTGCGAGGCTTTTTCAAATACAGGAAGTCTGAGATATATAAGAAGACAGAATCCTCATGGCGGCATGAGGATTCTTTTTTTCTTGACACAGAACCTTTTTGTTCTGTATAGTTAAAACTAGGTTAATCGGTTAATATAACTGACAAAGCGGAGGAGAAGATGAATTTAAAAACTATTGCCGCACGTGCCGGTGTGAGTACAGCTACGGTGTCTAATGTTATCAACGGCAATTTCAATAAAGTATCGGAAGAAACAAGACGACGCGTAGAAAAAATAATAAAAGATGCGGACTATAAGCCCAATGCGGTAGCAAGGTCCCTTGCAAAAAAAGAAAGTAAAATAATAGGACTTGCGATTCCATATCTTGGAAGGGATGAGGACTTTTTTACTAATCCTTATAATGCACATATAATCGCGTCGCTTGAAAAATATGTACGCAATCACGATTACTATTTGATGTTAAGATGCGTGGGAGATCCCAAAGACATAGTGCCTTTGCTGTCATCCTGGAACGTGGATGGAGCCTTTTTCCTCGGTGTTTTCATGGATGAGGTAAGAGAGATAAAAGAGAGCATAGACGTTCCTATGGTATTTCTCGATACGTATGCGCCAAATGACAATATCGTAAATGTGGGAATCGAGGATTATCGTGGAGGGTATCTGTCTGCAAGATATCTGATCGGAAAAGGACATACAAACATAGCCCTTGTAGCTCCTTCGGTAAATGCAGAGGGTGTTATAAGAGAAAGATATAACGGATTTTGTGATGCTTGTAAAGAAAGCGGCATTTCATTTGGCGAAGAGAATCTGTTCTTTACAGATACGACCTATAAAAACGCCATGGAGATCGGACAGGATATCGCTTTTTCAAACAGGGGTATCACAGCTGTTGCGACTATGTCGGATGTAGTTGCCTTTGGTGTATCAGAGGGGCTTAAGCAGTGCGGAATAAGAGTTCCCTATGACGTCTCGATAATAGGATTCGATAATCTGCCTGACTGCGAGTTCATGACTCCCAAGATGACAACAATTGCTCAGGACTACGACTGGAAAGCAGAGAAGGCATCTGAGTATCTGTTCAGGATAATTAATGGCGAAAAGGATATGGTCCTTGATGACAGACTTCCAATAAGAGTTGTAGAGAGGCAGTCTGTAAGAAATCTTTTGAGTGAATAAGAAAGCTAATAAAATTTTTTTATAGAAAGCCGCGTTACTGATGATTTGATATCTTGGTAACGCGGTTTTCTTTGTATTTACGGATAAAGTTAACCGAATAACGTCATAGCAGCTGATATTTTCTACATACCAAGCGGCGGTGTAGCTGATCTTAATAGTTAAAAGATAATAAAAATATCGTTTAGGAGTTTTCTAAATTGTTAATATTTTTGAATCGGATCTTATTCTGAAAGCTCAGCCCACTCATCATACAGATTGGAAAGGCGGCTTTCGTTTTCTGAGAGCTCGTCTGAGAGCTTTCTAACCTTTGCAAGGTCTGTCGCAACAGCAGGGTCAGATAATTCCTCATTGATCTTCTCGTTTCTCTCTTCAAGCTTTGCGATTTCTTCTTCGCATTTTTTTAGAGCTGCTTCCTGCTTTCGCCTTCTTGCGGCTTCTTCTTTTTGTGCTTTCCAGTCGGCCTGTCCCTGAGAAGAAGCAGGAGACTTTGGCTCTGATGTAGATCTTGTTTTTGTTTCACCTGTGGAGAGATCTGTGCTCATCACAGTGGATTTTCCATAGGAAGGATCTGCAACTGAAGCTATTCTTGAAGTTTGTTCTTCGCAGTGTTCCTCGTAGTAATCGTAGTTTCCGATATAGTTAATGATGCTTCCGTGGGTGAGATCCAGAATCCTTGAAGCTGTTTTATTTATGAAGTAACGGTCATGACTTACATACAGAACTGTTCCTTCGTAGTTGTTTATGGCATCCTCGAGGATTTCTTTACTTGTTATATCAAGGTGGTTTGTAGGCTCATCAAGGATCAGGAAATTGGCATCCGAGAGCATGAGCTTTGCAAGGGAAACACGTCCCTTTTCACCGCCTGAGAGATCACCGATCCTCTTAAATACATCATCACCCGTAAAAAGAAAAGCAGCGAGAGTGTTGCGTATCTCTGTGTTGTTCATTGACGGGTAGGCATCGGATAACTCTTCAAACAAAGTCTTTTCGTTATGGAGTACCTGATGCTCCTGATCATAGTAGCCGATGTGAACCTTGACTCCGAGAGTTATCTCGCCCTCGTCAAGAGTTTCCATGTTGTTGATGATCTTGAGCATGGTTGTCTTACCGGTTCCGTTATCACCGATTATTGCTACATGTTCGCCTCTTTTTATATCGAAGGATATGTTTTTAAACAGGTGCTCATTGCCAAAAGATTTGGCGATCCTGTCGACGTGCATTACGTCCATTCCGCTTACGCAGGATGGTGTGAGAGTGATCCTCATGTCGTCACGTATTTCCGTAGGCTTTTCAAGGCGCTCAATCTTATCAAGCATTTTTTCGCGGCTCTCAGCACGCTTGATGCTCTTTCCTCTGTTGAACTGCTTTAGTTTATCTATTACTTCTTCCTGATGCTTTATCTCAGCCTGCTGATTTAGATATGCCTTTAGCTTGGCAGCTCTTATCTGTTCCCTCTTTTTTGCATAGGCGGTGTAGTTACCGGTGTAAATATCTGCGCCTTTATTATCGATTTCTATGACTTTCTGAGCTATGCGGTCGAGGAAATATCTGTCGTGGGATACGATAAGTACAGCACCCTTGTAGTTCATAAGGTAACTCTCAAGCCACTTGATCGAATTCATATCAAGGTGGTTTGTGGGCTCATCCAAAATGATCAGGTCAGGTGACTGAAGAAGGAGCTTACCTAGAGCAACTCTTGTTTTTTGACCGCCGGAGAGGGTGGATATTCTTTTATCGAATTCCTCTTCTGAAAAACCAAGACCCTTTGCAACGCCTATGACTTCGCTCTCCCAGGCATAACCGTTTTTTAACTGAAATTCGTGGTTCATCTGGGCATATTTTTCCATGAGGGCTTCAAGCTCAGAACCTGTAAGAGTGTCCATGTCTTTTTCAGCCTGACGGATGTTTTTTTCAAGATCTATTACGTCGCGCTTCATTTCGCGAAGCTCTTCGTATATGCTGTGTGCGCTGTCGATGTTCTGATTTTGCGCAAGATAGCCGAAGGTTGCGCCCTTGGAGAAGGTAACAGTACCATCATCCGGTGTCAGTTCTCCTATAAGCATGCGAAGAAGAGTGGTCTTGCCGGCACCGTTTATACCGACTATCGCCACTTTTTCATTATCTTCTATATGAAAAGATATTTCTTTTAATATGTCATTTCCGTCAAAGGACTTACATAAATTATGACAGGATAAAATCATGATGTATCTCCGTTAAAACTCTGTGTTAATGAAAACTGCCTGAAAACTCCGCGGAAGCTATCGTGATCATCATATATCTGCCACTTCCGATACCTGCTCTTATGGGAGTTTTTGTGCATTTAATAGATTATCATGTATGGACGTTTTCATCAAATAGGAAGATGGATAATAGAATATAGCCTTAAAAAGGGGCTGTGAAAAAATGAGATCATTTTTTCACAGCCCTTAACTATTAATTGTAATGGATTTAAGATTCTAGGCGAAAGCATCGAAGGAGGAGCCGAGCTGACCGTAGGTCTGTGCAGCCATATCTCTTCCATAGCCGATCGTATCTGTACCGAACTTGGAGGCAATCTGGTTGAACTGCTGATTGATCTGCTGGTTAACCTTCATGCTTTCATCTTTTCCGTCGGTACTTGCAACTTCACCTACTTTTACTTCCTGGGCATTGGGGTACACCACAGGAGCGACAGTTGAAATGTTATCGACCTGTTTATGCTCATCATACACGTCTGACACAGGAGCCTGATTGGATAGAGCATAGTTCATAGGCCTTACCTGATACATGCTGTATGCATTTACGCCACCAATAGACATAGACATAATACTACCTCATAAAATAAAACTACTGATAATCATATTGTAACCCAAACAAGTAAATAAAGTATAAAGATGTGATTAAAGTTTAAATAAAATATTTATTTTTGTTCGCTCTTTTGCCTTAATTTGCGGGAAAAAACTCAATAATAATTGGAAATAAGTTTATTTCTATTTAATTGACTAATTTTTAACAGATAGTATAATAAATTATTAACAAAATGTATTAACTTGATGAAAACTAACTGACAAATTGCTGGTTATGTAGTAATCAATACTCCGCTCTGAGCGATTAGATCACGGAGATCAAAATAGACATTACTGGAGGAATTATGGCAGAAAAGGAAATATCTCAGGCGGTCATAAGCAGATTACCGCGATACTTCAGATACCTGGGAGAGCTAAAAGAGCAGGGGATCGAGAGGATCTCATCTCAGGAACTGAGCGATATCATGAAGGTAACTGCATCGCAAATAAGGCAGGATTTTAACAACTTCGGCGGCTTTGGGCAGCAGGGGTATGGTTATAATGTGGAATATTTGTATGAGGAAATCGGCAAGATTCTCGGAATGGGAAGAGAGCACACTCTCATAATTGTCGGAGCAGGACATTTGGGGCAGGCACTATCAGGCTACAATAATTTCTTTAACAGGGGCTTTATTTTTAAAGGGGCTTTTGATCTGAACAAGGAGCTTCACGGCAAGAAGATCCGCGACATGGAGATCAGACCGGTAGAGGAGATCGAACAGTTCGTAAGGGACAACAAGATAGAGATAGCTGTTTTGACTATACCAAAAGATCAGGCTGTTTTGATGGCGGACAAGCTGGTAAAATGCGGAATCAAAGCTATCTGGAATTTTGCACATGTCGATCTTGATGTTCCGGAAAATGTTCAGGTTGAAAATGTACATTTGTCAGATTCACTTATGAAACTTTCATATAATGTGGACAGATACGAGAAGCTTCACAAGAAAAAATAAGCAATCTGTATGGCGGATATGATCCGGGAGAGAGGCTTATGGCAACTAATGAGAGTAAGTATTCCGAGGCACTTGTGGGAAAGGATATTCCTATTCTTTCCCAGGATGAAAAATGGCAGCAGCTGTTTGTGCTAAGTCCCAAGACTGATGAGATTGAAAGTCTTGAGGCTGAGCTTAATGAACTTGTGGATAAGCAGGAAAAAAACAGAGACAAGATCAAGGATATCAAACGCCTTAAGAAAAAACTTCTTACCGAAATAGTGGTACTAAGGGATGACTCGGCAAAGACTCCCAAGGAACGGAAAAAAATAGAAGCTGAGATAGACGATCACAAAAGGCTTATAAACGAGTGCAACGAGAAAATTGAAGAGTGCGAAGATGAGATGCTTGGGCTCCCAAGAGAAATCTATAAGGTTGATTATGATCTCATGATCGAGACCATGAATGTGTTCTATAAGATAATGCACGATAATACCACAGAGATAAATGCCATAGATGACTGGATATCCAAGGTCAGGGTGCAGCTTAAAAAGAACATTATCCGCATGCAGGAAAAAGAAATAGAGAATTTCAATGTATATTCCTATATGCATGATATTTTCGGGCCGGAGGTCATTGATCTGTTTGACTTAAAATACGATCCCGAGAGAAGACATCCCATCAGAACACCCGGAATGAAGTCTGAAAATGGGATAATAGTTGAAGATGAAAAATACACAGACAAATAATAACATCATAAGATATGCTGTAAGCGCTGCAGAAATGAAGAGATGCGATGAGGCCACGATAACGGAATTTGGCATTTCACAGATGGTTCTCATGGAACGTGCAGCGCTTTCATTATGCGCTTTTATAAGTAAAAAGGCATCGCGAAGAGACAAAATCTATGTTTTTGCAGGTAAGGGTAATAACGGCGGAGACGGCATTGCTCTTGCAAGACTTCTTTATCAGAATGGCTTTGATGTGACTGCTATTTTAACAGGCCACAGGCTTATTGATGGAGAAGCAAGGAGCAGCGCCTGCAATAAGCAGCTTTTATCTGCACAAAAATACGGTGTCACAATAATAGATTTTGAAGATGTTAAGAAAGACGACCTAAGAGATGCGGACATCATAGTAGATGCCATTCTTGGGATCGGATGCAAAAGAGACCTTGAAGGTGAATATGAGAGAGCCTGCAAGGTGATAAATGATATCAGAGAAGAAAAGAAAGCTTTCGTTCTTGCAGCAGATATTCCCACGGGGATAAATGCGGATGACGGAAGTATATGCAAGATATGCGTAAAAGCAGATAAGACCATAACCTTCGGATTTATGAAAATGGGACTTATTCTCTATCCGGGCTGCGAATATGCCGGAAATACTGATGTCGAGCCTGTTGGCATTACGAGGGACGGTTTTGGGGATGAGCTTCCAAAATTTAAATATATCTGTCCGGAAAATGGTGATATAGCTAAGGCACTACCTAAAAGAAAAGGATCCGGAAACAAGGGTACATTTGGGAAAGTTCTGGTGATTGCCGGAAACAGAAACAGTAGCGGAGCTCTTATTATGGCGATGGAGAGCTGCCTTAGAAGCGGAGCGGGAATGGTAAGAGCTTTTACCGAAAAGGAAAATCTCCATGCGGTCCAGACCATGCTTCCTGAGGCGATGTATGATCTGTATGATGCAGATAATCTTCTAAAAGATAAATCATATAAAGAGAAGACTTTTAATGCCCTTAGGAAGGCGATTGAATGGGCGGATGCTATAATTTGCGGTCCCGGGCTTAGTACGAGTGATGAAGCAAAAGAAATTCTTTCTTTTGTACTATCAAATGCTAATCTGCCGCTTGTTCTTGATGCTGATGCACTAAATATCATTGCAGAAGATGAAGAAATTAAAAATCTTGCAATTAATTACAAATACCAAAAGATAATGACGCCGCATCTTGGCGAGTTTTCAAGGCTATGCGGACTTAGGATTTCTGAGTGCAAAAAGGATATACTCACACTTCCCGGCAGACTTGCAAAACTTTTTCATGCGAGTATTATATGTAAGGACGCCAGAACAATTATTACAGATGGCTTAAATTATTATATAAATGTTTTCGGAAATGACGGAATGGCAACTGCCGGCAGTGGTGATGTGCTTTCCGGAGTTGTGGGCGCTTTTGTTACCGCAGGTTTTGAAGATTTAACTTATGCACTTTCTTGTGCTGTTTTCATTCATTCCTATGCAGGAGATGCAGCGGCAAAAAAACTGGGGAAGCGTTCAATGACAGCGAGAGATATAACAAAAGCTCTTCCGGATGCTTTTGAACTTAGATCAGAATAAAAAGGAATTAGAAAATGCTTGAAGAATACTCACGAGTATACGCAAAGATAGATCTTGATGCGATCCATGATAATGTTGAAAATATGCATAAGGCACTTCCGGAAGGCACAAAGATGCTTGCCGTGGTAAAGACCGACGGCTACGGATTTGGCGCTGTTCCCATAGCTAAAATGCTTCAGAATGAAAAATATATCTGGGGATTTGCTACAGCTACAGCTGAAGAAGCCTTTGAACTTAGGGATGCCGGAATCAAGAATCCTATTCTTGTTCTTGGCTATACTTTTCCGTACGCTTATGACAGGATGCTCAGAGAAGACATAAGACCTTCCGTATTCAGGTATGATATGCTTTCCCAATTATCTGAGAGGGTACTTAGATACAGGGCTCAGGGCGGAGATAAGAATTTTCATGTGCATATCGCAGTTGACTGTGGGATGAGCAGAATAGGTATAAGACCGGGTTCTGACGGAGAAAATCTGGTAAAGCAAGCTCTTATGACAGAAGGAATAGAAGTAGAGGGTATATTTACTCACTTTGCAAGAGCTGATGAAGCTGACCTTACCAATGCTCATGAGTGCTACAGGAGCTTTGAAGCATTTGTAAATAAATTGGAGAAGGATAATAATTTTACCTTCCCCATAAAGCATTGTGCAAACAGCGCAAGCATAATAGATATGCCGGATACACATATGGACATGGTAAGATGCGGCGTTACAATGTACGGAATGTGGCCTTCCGATGAGGTAAGCAGGGATAAGATCAGGATAAAACCTGCAATGTCAATTTACAGTCATATTTCCTATATTAAAGATATTCCGGAAAATACTCCTGTAAGCTATGGAGGAACTTTTGTTTCGGACAAGAAGATGAGAATTGCCACAATTCCTGTGGGATATGGAGACGGATATCCCAGAAGCTTATCGGGCGGAAGAGGATTTGTTCTTATTCATGGACAAAAAGCCGAGATTCTTGGAAGAGTGTGCATGGATCAGTTCATGGTTGATATAAGCCACATCACCAATGCAAAAGAGGGAGACGAGGTTATTCTTCTTGGCGAATTCAAGGGTGAATATGACGAAAATCATAAGGCTAAGATTACCATAGAAGAACTTGGTGATCTGAGTGGAAGGTTTAACTATGAGTTTACCTGCGACTTAAATCACAGAGTTCCAAGGCTCTATTTCAGTAAAGGAAAGATGATCACGCAGTAATTGAAAATATAACTAAAACTTGCCATATCTCGAGCGGGTGCATGACCACTCAAGATGTGGCAAGTTTATAAATATAATTATTGTTTGGGCGATAATGTGATAAAATAATTAGCATGATTTCCAATATATTTGAACTTGCTACAAAATTTATCATATGGATAGTAAAGAGTGTCTTTGAGATGATTGCATTTTTCTTAAGACAACTCTTTCGCATCTTTCGTCTGCTACTTGTTGTCGCTCCTGTTGCAGGTGCAGTTTTTGCCTGCTTTTTTATAGTTCTTATTCTTCAGATAGCATCGGGCGGCGATGTTATTCCTCAGGATTTTCCTTTTAAGATCAATTACGTTCCTGTTTGGGATGCTATGAAAAAGGTTCTCTTTTCATATCTTGGACTGATGTCCTCCTATAACGGAACGCTTCTTTATTTTATTTTGCTGTTCTTTATGGTGATCCTCGCAGTCCCGATTTCGGGGATACTCCTTGCTGCGGGTACAGCTGCAACTGCAGGAAGATTCATTTTATATGGACTTATCGGAGATCTTATATTATATGTGTTATCGGCTCTGGTCCTTGGAAAAGCACCTCATGAAAAAATAACAGACAGATTCACCATTTTATTCCCCGAAGCAGGGCGAAAGATAAATGAAAAAAGATACAATAAGCTAATAAGGACGCGAACAAGAGAGCTTGAAGAGGATTCTTTTGAATACAGAAACCGCAGGAATCCCGCAGAGGAATTCTATGATGACGAAGATATGTATTATGAAAATGAGCAGGAATATCCGGAAGATGATGAGTATTATGATGAGATCGGATATGATGAGCGCGACTATATAGAAGATTCATATTATGAAAATGATGATGGATACGAAGACGAGTATGATGATGAGTATGACGAGCATGATAAAGAGGATGCCCGCTATGGAAGAAAAGGAAGACCTTTTACTAATGCAAACGACAGGAATCCTTCTTCATTTAATTTTTTTGCAGGGTGCAATTCACTTGAATCTGCAAACAGAAAATACAAGTCACTTGTAAAACTGTATCATCCCGATAATATGGACGGCGATACAGATGCACTAAGGGAAATAAATATCCAGTATGCTCAGATAAAAAAGAGTTTTGATCAATAGTTATTAAAATGCGGGGCTGCACATTCTTGTGCGGCCCTTTTACAGTAGGTGGTTTTCTTGACTGGTTCTTTATGAAATGATATATTTTAGTTTGACTCATTTTGCATATTTCTAAAGAAAAGGAGACGTAAATAAATGGACGACGCGGGGCCTAATGCCACGGCATTTTTTGCAATTTTCATCCTGATGATCCTTGCAGATATGCTGTTTTACGGATTTGGGGCTGCTATTGAGAACTTAAAACCTGAAGACATTGAGAAGGAGAAGCCGGGCAGGGAAGGAGAAGAAGGACCTTCTGCCAAGATTCTCGGAAAAACAGTTAAAAATATTGAAGTTCTATCTGAGATGCTTGAACACCCCGGAAAATACATCAATACAATTCAGCTTCTCACACTGTTTCTCAATATGATTTTTGGTGTTACATATATCGGATTGTTCAAAAGAGCGGCATTTGCACTGCTTGGGGTAAAAATACCAATCGTGGCTGTTGGAACGATGGTATCTTATGTAGTTGCGGTGCTTGTTCTTATGTATGTGATCCTTACGTTCGGAGTTTTGATCCCAAGGAAACTTGGCGCAAGATATCCGGAGAATTGGGCATTTGCATGTGTTGGTCTGATCAATGCTGTTATAGGCATTCTAAGTCCCTTTACAGGTCTGATAAGAGTCAGTGCCAGGGGGATTTTAAGAATCTTCGGATTTCACTGGGATGCTGATGACAATGATGTAACCGAGGAAGAGATAAAGTCCATGGTTTCAGAAGGTCAGGAACAGGGCGTACTTCAGGACTCAGAGGCTGATATGATAAGTAATATCTTTGAGTTTTCGGATAAGCAGGCTCAGGATATTATGACTAACAGAAATGCCATGGTGTGTATCGACGGAAATATGACACTTCAGGAAGCTGTCGATTTTATGCTTGAGAAAAACAACTCAAGATTTCCTGTTTTTCTCGATAACATAGATCACATCATCGGAATCCTTCACATAAGGGATGCCATGAAAAAGCTCTATGAGCATATAGATGATGACACGCCTTTGAGAAAGACCAGGGGTCTTCTTAGAGCTCCTAAGAATGTCAACGAGACCAGAAATATCGATACTCTTTTCCATGAGATGCAGAAGTCAAAGACTCAGATGGTTATTGTAATTGATGAGTACGGACAGACTGCGGGACTTGTCTCTATGGAGGACATAATCGAGGAAATCGTCGGAAATATCATGGATGAATATGACGAAGAAGAAGCTTATATCGCGCCGACATCCAATGAAGATGAGTTTATAATCGAGGGAAAAACACCTCTTGAAGACTTGGAGGAAAAATTCGGTCTTTCCTTTGAAAATGTGGAGTTCGAAACTGTCAACGGACTTTTGATATCAAAGCTTGACAGGATACCGAATGAAGGCGAGGACTTCACTGCAGAGATAGATGGATATTCATTTAAAATACTCTCTGTAAAAAATCATATGATCCAAAGCGTACTGGTTAAGAGGCTTAAAAAAGATGAGCCGGAGGAAACCGGAGACGATCAGGAAAATAAAGAAAACTAATTTTTAAAAATTTAGGAGGAAGCAATGTCAGGACATTCAAAATTTGCAAACATTAAACATAAAAAGGAGAAGAACGACGCTGCTAAGGGAAAAATCTTCACAGTTATCGGTCGTGAGATAGCAGTTGCAGTTAAGGAAGGCGGCCCCGATCCTGCAAATAACTTCAAGCTTGCACAGGTTATAGCAAAGGCAAAGGCTAACAACATGCCTAACGATACTATCGAGAGAGGTATCAAGAAGGCTGCAGGAGCTGACGGAAGCGTAGATTACCAGAACCTTACATACGAAGGATACGGCCCCGGCGGTACAGCTATTATCGTTGATACACTTACAGATAATGCTAACCGTACAGCTGCTAATGTAAGAGCTGCATTTTCTAAGGGTAACGGAAACATCGGTACTCAGGGATGCGTATCTTATATGTTCGACAGAAAGGGTCAGATCATCATCGACAAAGAAGAGTGCGAGATGGGCGCTGATGACCTTATGATGCTTGTACTTGATGCAGGTGCTGATGATTTTAACGAGGAAGAGGACAGCTTCGAAATCCTTACAACTCCCGATGCATTCCAGGGTGTTGTTGAAGCTCTTGAAAAAGAGAAGATCGCTACAGCTCAGGCTGAGATCACAATGATCCCTCAGAACTATGTAGAGGTTACAGGCGACAACGTTAAGTTCATCCAGAGAATACTTGACATTCTTGATGAGGATGATGATGTTCAGGCAGTATATCACAACTGGGATGACAGCTCAGTAGAATAAAAACTTAGGGGGAGTCTTGAGATGAAACTGAAAAAGACATGGATGGGGATTTGTGTCTGGGTATTATTTTTAATCCTGATGTTGGGAGCAATAGTATATACGTGTTTCTACTCAGGACTTGTTCCTACATTCGGTAACCCTGTCAGAGCGATCATTACTCTGACAATACTGGTTGCCGGAGCTATTTATTTTGTACTAAAAAAGATTTCGGATTTTTTGAGGGAAAAGGTACCTTTTGTAATGAAAGGCAGCTTCCACCCGGTAGTGGAGGTGCTTATTCCTATTCTTGTTATGACTATGGCTATAGTTATCTATTCCGCCTTGGCAACAGGGATAAGTGTGAGCGGAGACCTTAGTCTCTATGACAGAGCTACCATCACGGAGGCAGCAAAAGAAGGCACATTCCCTGGATTTCCGGAATCTTTTTATGTTGGTATACTCCATATTTTTATGCAGTTTACGGGCAATACGATAAATGCCGCTGTTGTCCTTCAGCTGATATTTGGAGTTTTATCTATTTTATTTTTGTATATCGCTTTAAGACAGGGTATAGGCATTTTTGGCGCACTTATTATTGCAGTGCTGATATCATCAATACCCGTTGTGGGACTGTCGTTTGCAGAATTATCAGCGGACAATCTGCTGTATTTTATTTTCTCGCTCTATTTTATGCTTCTTGTATTATATGCAAAGGCTTGCGGGACATCATTTGCAGGTGGGATATTCTTTAAGTTATTTGACATCATAATGGGGCTTTTACTTGGATTATGCGTATATCTTGAGCCCGGTATGATAGTGCTTATTTCACTTCTTGTAGCAGGGATTGTTATAGACAGTAAGGAACCCGGAATCTTATCACGTATTGTAAATGCTGTAATCTTTGTTATTTCCACAGCTAGTTCTTTTATAGGTGTATTTGTCTATACAAGAGGAAGTGGAGTGCTTGGTTCTCCACTTGCAGAGTACGCGAATGCTTATCTTGTAAAAAGCGAAAACAGTGCATTTGATACTTTGACGAATAGCCGTTTTGACAGCCTTATTTTATGTGCAGTTCTTTTGTATATCGGATCATTCTTTGTATTTGGATTTTTCAGAGGCAAGGGAAAAAAGCGCCCGACAAAGGCAGTTCCTTTTGTGTTTATGAGTATGCTGCTCCTTCTTTTTGGTAAGCTTTCCGAAAAGACGATGTTTAACACAGAGGTGATGGTTGTTGTACTTCTTAGTATCCTTGCAGGCTGCGGACTTTCCTGCGTTACATTTGATGAACGAAGTGGCATGGAGGATGAGGATGCTGAAGCTTATGAGAGCCCTGAGGCATTCGATGATCCTGAGAGAAATTCTCAGATAAGCGAGATCATAATGCCTGAAACCGCGCAGAAGGAGCAGGAATCTGCAGTAGATGAAGCTGCGGAAGAAGATGTGGAAGAGCATTATGATGAAACTCCGGAAGAGGAGACGGAAGAGTATTATGATGAGACTTCGGAAGAAGAGACAGTAGAAGAAGACTTGGAAGAAGTGCAGGAAGAGACTTCGAAAGAAGACGTGGAAGAAGTCCTGCATGAGATCCCGGAAACACAGGAAATTCCGGACGATGTGAAGGAAGTGCGTGAAGATGCTCCCTTGCAGCCAAAGAAAAATGAGGCACCCAGATATGTGCCTGAGGGAATGGTCCTTCCTGTAGGTGAAGAAGATGAAGAGGATATTGTGCCTCACTTTAATATGAACAGACAACAGATGGATGATATAGGAATTTTGTCTGTTGGAAATAAAAACGATAATAACGAGTCAGATACACAAAAGGATATTGCTGATGCAGCAGAAGACTCACAAGCTCCTCATACAAAGGATGACTTTGATATAGAGATAGAGCAGGGAGATGATTTTGATATCTGATCTTAATAAAGAGAGAATTAATAATGAGAATTGAAGAACTTAGTGCATATGAAGTTATAGAAAAAAGAAGAATAGAGGATCTCAATTCCGAGAGCTATATTGTTCGCCATAAAAAGACAGGAGCTCGCCTTGCTCTTCTTTCAAATGATGATGACAACAAGGTATTTTACATAGGATTCAGAACTCCGCCCAAGGATTCAACCGGAGTTGCGCATATCATCGAGCATACTGTCCTTTGCGGATCAAAGGAGTTCCCTATAAAGGATCCTTTTGTTGAACTGGTCAAGGGTTCACTTAATACTTTTTTAAATGCAATGACGTATCCGGATAAGACCGTTTATCCTGTTGCAAGTTGCAATGATGCGGATTTCCAGAACCTCATGCATGTATATCTTGATGCGGTTTTCTATCCAAATATTTATAAGACCCGCAAAATCTTCGAGCAGGAAGGCTGGCACTATGAACTGGAAAATGAGGATGATGAACTTAAGATAAACGGTGTCGTATACAACGAAATGAAGGGAGCTTTTTCTTCTGCTGATGAAGTTGTTGCAAGAAAGATAAGAAACTCTCTTTTCCCCGATACAACCTACGGAATAGAATCCGGCGGTGACCCCAAAGTGATCCCTGAGCTTACATACGAGGATTATCTTGATTTTCACAGAAAATATTATCATCCTTCAAACAGCTATATCTATCTCTATGGCAATATGGATATGGCGGAAAAGCTTACATATATCGATGAAAAATATCTTTCCAAATTCGATGCTTTGGAGGTTAAATCTGAGATCGAGTCGCAGAAGGCTTTTGATGAGAGAAAGGTTATAACAGACAACTATCCTATAATGGATGAGGATTCTGAGAAGGATAACACATATCTTTCACTTAACTACGCTGTGGGATCCAGCCTTGATCCCAAGTTTTATGTTGCATTCGATGTGCTTGATTATGCGCTGTTTTCAGCTCCCGGAGCACCCGTTAAGAAGGCACTTATCGACAAGAGAATAGGAAGCGAAGTATTCAGCGATTATGACAACGGAATAAAGCAGCCTGTTTTTTCAATTATTGCAAAGAATGCAAATCCCGAGCAGAGAGACGAGTTTGTAAAAACCATTGAGGATGTACTCAAGGAGCAGGTACGAGATGGAATAGACAAAAAAGCGCTTCTTGCAGGCATCAATTCCGATGAGTTTAAGTATAGAGAGGCTGATTTTGGCAGATTTCCAAAGGGACTGTTATATGGACTTCAGGTTTTTGATAGCTGGCTTTATGACGACAAAAAGCCTTGGATCAATATCGAGGCAAATGAGACCTATGCAGGATTAAAGAAGGAAATTGACACAGGATATTTTGAAGGATTAATAGAAAAATACCTCCTTAATAATACTCACAGTTCTCTGGTTGTAGTAACACCAAAGAAGGGACTTTCTGAGGAAGAAGATAAAAAGCTTACAGATAAGCTTGCAGCATATAAGGCATCTTTATCTGATGAAGAGATAAAGGCAATCGTTAAGGAAACAGCTGAACTTAAGGCTTATCAGGAAGAGCCTGATGCACCCGAAGACCTTGCCAAGATCCCGCTTCTTACAAGAGAAGATATCAGGAAGGAAGCTGATAAATTCATAAACGAAGAGAGATTAGCCGGAAAACAGAAGATTCTTTTCCACGATGTTTTCACAAACGGTATAAGCTATGTGAACTTCGTGTTTGATATGAAGAATGTTCCGGACAGACTTCTTCCGTATGTACCTATGATGAAGCTTATTCTGGGACTTATGGATACGAATAATTACACCTACACCGATCTGTATAACGAGATAAATCTTCAGACGGGCGGAATTAACGGATCCATCAGTACATATACCGATTCAAAGGATGTCAGCAAGTTTGCAACAACCTTTGAAGTGAGCATGAAATCTCTTTATTCACAGCTTGATAAGGGATTTGAACTTGTAAAAGAAATAATTACCGGAACGATTTTTGATGATAAGAAGAGATTCCTTGAAATACTGGAGGAGAACTGCTCAAGGGCTCGCTCTGAGCTTGCCGGAGCAGGACATCACAGCGCAGCACTCCGCGCTATGTCTTATGTTTCAAAGACTGCAAAAATCTCCGATATGGTATCGGGAATCGGCGGATACAGACTTCTTGAGGAAGTAAGAGAGAAGTTTGCAGAAGATGAAAAAAGCGCAGATATGTACATAGATATGATGAAGCAGCTGTGCAGGATCATCTTCAGACCGGAAAATCTTCTGATCGACTATACAGCTTCCGAGAAGGAATATCCTGAGTTTGAGAAGCTGGCAGCCTCATTTGCGGATGGCCTGTATACTGATGAAGTTGAAAAGGAAAGCTTTAATATTGTCTGCAAAAAGGAAAATGAAGGATTCCAGACAGCAGGTCAGGTTCAGTATGTATGTCTTGCAGGTAATTTTGTATCCAAGGGACTTAAGTATGATGGTGCGCTTCGCGTTCTAAAAGTAATGCTTGGTTATGACTATCTTTGGAAAAACATAAGAGTCCTTGGCGGAGCCTACGGCTGCATGAGCGGATTTGCGAAGAATGGTGATTCTTATTTTGTAACATACAGAGACCCTCACTTAAAGAGAAGTATCGATGTATTTAAAGAGGCTTCAAAATATATTAGAGAATTTGATGCTGATGAAAGAACTATCACACAGTTTGTGATTGGCGCAGTGAGTGACCTTGATACACCAAAGACACCTTCTATAAAGGGATCATACGGTCTTACAGCATATATGTGCCATGCGGATATGGAACAGATCCAAAAGGACAGAGATGATCTTCTTTCTACAGATATAGAAAAGATCAGAAGTCTTGCAGATTATATAGATGCCTTTATGGAGGATGACTGCTTGTGCGTTGTCGGAGAAGGCAACAAGCTGGAACAAAATAAAGATATGTTTGGAAAAGTGGAGCAACTTATTTATGCAGGAAAAGCTTGATGGTAACAACTTTAAATGTGGTTATGTAACTCTTATCGGAAGACCGAATGTAGGTAAATCCACGCTTATGAATCATCTCATCGGTCAGAAGATTGCAATTACATCGCATAAACCTCAGACTACCAGAGGAAGGATCCAGACGGTTTACACGGATGAAAGGGGACAGATAGTATTTCTTGATACCCCCGGGATCCACGAATATAAAAACAAACTTGGTGAATACATGGTCAAGGTAGCCGTGGGAACTCTTCAGGATGTAGACCTTGTGATGTGGCTTGTCGAACCCTCTGATTATATAGGAGAGGGTGAAAAAATGATAATCGAGCAGCTAAGAGAGAGCGCAAAGCAGGTTATCCTTGTTATAAATAAGACAGATACTGCTGATAAGCAAGAACTTGAAAAATTCAAGGCTGCTTACAAAAAAGAGATGGATTATGCCGGAATAGTTACGGTTTCAGCTCTTAAGGACGATGGACTTGAGCTTCTTATGGAAGAGATATTTAACAGACTTCCGTACGGCGATCCTTTCTACGATGAAGACACACTTACGGACCAGTCAGAGAGACAGATAGTAAGTGAAATAATAAGAGAAAAGGCACTTAGGCTTTTATCTGATGAGGTGCCGCACGGAATCGCTGTGACTGTCGAAACCATGAGGACAAGGACTATCACCAAAGCTCCTGCCAAAAAGAAAAAGCATGTGCATCCTCCAAAAAAGAGTAAGATTGCAGAAAATTCGCAAAGCGCAAATGTAAGCGGCGCACCTGATCTTGAGGCGATGCTTGCAGGACTTAAAGGCGGCCCTGTAGATGCTGCTGATGGCAGGGAAGAAGACAATATCATGGATATCGAAGCTTCCATTATCTGCGAAAGAGATTCACATAAAGGCATAGTTATCGGAAAAGGCGGTTCAATGCTTAAAAAGATTGGTACCGATGCCAGAAAAGATATCGAGAAATTACTTGATTGCAGGGTAAATCTCCAGCTTTTTGTCAAAGTCAGAAAAGACTGGAGAAATGACGCGCTTCAAATGAAAAATTTTGGATATAAGAATTCTAAGTGATGGAATACAATGACTAATTTTGCCTTAGTAAACGGAATAATAATTAAAAGACTTCCAGTAGGTGAGTACGATTATCTTGTTACCATACTTACATCTGAAAGGGGCAAGATAACAGCTTTTGCAAAAGGGGCAAGACGTCCGGGCAATCAGTTGTCCGGAGTTGTGGAGCCCTTTTGTTTTGGGTGTTTTAAACTCTATGAGGGAAGAACTTCATACAATATCCAGGAGGCGAATATCACTAATTATTTTGAGGTATTCAGAAAAGATTTCAACGCATCCATGTATGGAATGTTTTTGATGGAAATAGCAGATTACTACACCAGAGAAAACAATGATGAAAAAGACATATTGAACCTTTTGTATATATCGCTTCGCGCCATAGAAAAAGGCAATATCGACAACAGACTGATAAGATGCATTTTTGAGATAAAAGCACTTATGATCTTCGGAGAATATCCCGGTATTCCAAATGACAGGAATTATCTGGAATCTACCGGTTACACTTTAAACTATATATGGAGCACCGGAACTGAGAAATTATACACCTTTAAGGTATCTGATGAAGTACTTACGGAACTTACACATATATGTGAAGTCTACAGGAAACGATTTATAGACAGGAACCTGAACAGCCTTGATATGATAGATATGGTTGAAGGTGGCCTTTCTTAAATTTATTGAAAAAGAAAAAACTTAAGTATATAATCTCTTATGTATGTGCCTTGGTGGGACATAATTTGAAGAATGAGGGCAGTTTCTAAATGATGAACATTAAAAATGAAATAAAAATCGGAACCGTTTGTTTTGCACTTATTTTCGCGTGCGGATGCGGATCGGGTGCCACCTCAAAACTTGACACTTCTTCAGTGGCAATAAAGAAGGACGGAAGTGTTGAAAGCATAATAATCGATGAGTTTGACAAGGACTATTATGACATTGACGGTCTTAATGAAATGACTGAGGAAGAAGTAGTATCCTTCAACTCTATAAATGGTGAGGGCAGTGTAAGCGTTGCTTCTCTTGATCAGAAAAATTCTACTGTGAAGATGAAGCTCTTATTTAAAGATGCATCAAGCTATGCGCATTTTAATTCAGAGACATTAATCTATCAGACGGTTTCAGAGGCAAAAGCCGGTGGCCAGACAATAGCGACAGACCTTGTTGATAAAGACGGTAATCCTGCAGGTGCGGAGGAAATTGCAAGCCTGGAGAATGAGCATGTTATCATTACTTCAAATAAGACAACAGTTGTCTGTCCTTATAAGATAAAATATATTTCTTCGGGAGCCGGGATCACCGGTTCAAACATGGCTGATCTGTCAGGTACAGATGCGGAAAGCCTTGTATATATCATACTTAGCAAATAAATAGTTAAATTTGGATGACTAAATAAAGATTGAGCTGTATGCTCGGAAAGAGGTTTTGTTTATGAAAGCAAATGAAAAAACAATGGAAAAAATCATAGCCCTTGCAAAGGGCAGAGGATTTATATATCCCGGAAGTGAGATATATGGCGGTCTTGCCAATACATGGGATTACGGTAACCTCGGTGTCGAGCTTAAAAATAACGTAAAGAAGGCATGGTGGCAGAAATTTGTTCAGGAGAGCCCCTACAACGTAGGTGTTGACTGTGCGATCCTTATGAACCCTCAGACATGGGTAGCAAGTGGTCACCTTTCAAGCTTCTCAGATCCTCTTATGGATTGTAAGGAGTGCCATGAGCGTTTCAGAGCAGATCAGCTTATCGAGAATTTTGCTGCAGAAAATAATATTACTCTTGAGTCTTCTGTAGACGGATGGACACAGGAACAGATGAAGAAATTCATTGATGATAACAACGTTCCCTGCCCGTCTTGCGGAAAACACAATTTTACCGATATCCGTCAGTTCAACCTTATGTTCAAGACATTCCAGGGTGTAACGGAGGATGCTAAAAATACCGTTTATTTAAGACCTGAGACAGCACAGGGTATTTTCGTAAACTTCAAGAATGTACAGCGTACATCACGTAAGAAGATTCCTTTTGGAATTGCTCAGATCGGTAAGTCATTCAGAAATGAGATCACACCCGGTAACTTCACTTTCAGAACAAGAGAGTTTGAGCAGATGGAGCTTGAGTTCTTCTGCGAGCCCGATACAGATCTTGAGTGGTTCGAGTACTGGAGAAAGTATTGCATCGACTGGCTTAAGACTCTTGGCATGAAAGAAGATGAGATGAGAGTAAGAGACCACGATAAGGAAGAGCTTTCATTTTATTCAAAGGCTACAAGCGATATTGAGTTCATGTTCCCCTTCGGTTGGGGCGAGCTTTGGGGTATCGCTGACAGAACAAATTATGATCTTTCAAGACATCAGGAAGTTTCAAAGGAAGATCTTACATATTTTGATGATACCAAGAACGAAAGATACATTCCTTATGTTATCGAGCCTTCACTTGGTGCAGACCGTGTAGTTCTTGCATTCCTTTGCGGCGCTTACGACGAGGAGGAGATCGCAGAAGGAGATGTTCGTACAGTACTTCATTTACATCCTGCACTTGCACCTGTTAAGATCGGTGTGCTTCCTCTTTCAAAGAAGCTCAACGAGGGCGCTG
Organism: Butyrivibrio sp. NC2002; assembly: GCF_000702265.1. Lineage (GTDB taxonomy): Bacteria > Bacillota > Clostridia > Lachnospirales > Lachnospiraceae > Butyrivibrio. The sequence goes on along the minus strand of NZ_JNKZ01000011.1, from coordinate 115,687 downwards.
AGAAGATATATACTAAGCTTTGCAAGAAATACAACTGCGAATTTGATGACAGAGGTAACATTGGTAAGCGTTATCGCAGACAGGATGAGATCGGAACACCTTTCTGCGTAACCTATGACTTTGAATCTGAGACAGACGGAATGGTAACAGTTCGTGACCGTGACTCAATGGCTCAGGAGAGAATCGCTATAGACGATCTTGATAAGTATTTTGCTGAAAAGTTCGAGTGGTAATAACAGATAGGAGATAGATGAAATGAAACAATTTACTGCAAATGAGCTGCGCAAGGCATGGAAGCAGTTTTATATAGAGCGCGGACATGTGGACTGCGGCGCTGTATCACTTGTATCAGATGGTTCAACAGGTGTTATGTTCAATGTTGCCGGAATGCAGCCGCTTATGCCTTACCTTCTTGGTAAGAAGCATCCCATGGGAACACGTCTCTGCAATGTACAGGGCTGTGTTCGTACTAATGATATAGATTCAGTTGGTGATAAGAGCCACGGCACTTTCTTTGAAATGATGGGTAGCTGGTCTCTTGGCGATTATTTCAAAAAGGAACGTTGCCAGTGGAGTTTCGAGCTTCTTACTCAGCTCTTCGGATTTGATGCAGATCATCTTGCTGCTACAGTATTTGCAGGTGATGAGAATGCTCCCAGAGATGAAGAGGGTGCAAAATATCGTATAGAGTCAGGATTTAAGCCTGAGAACATTTTCTATCTTCCTGCCGAGGATAACTGGTGGGGACTTGAATATGGTCCTTGCGGTCCTGACAGTGAGATGTTCTACGTTAAGGATATTCCGGATTGTGGACCTAACTGCGGTCCCGGATGCCACTGTGGAAAATATACCGAAATCGGTAATGACGTATTTATGCAGTATGAGAAGCATCACGATGGTCATCTTACTCCTCTTACGCAGAAAAACGTTGATACAGGTTGGGGACTTGAGCGTATTCTGGCATTCCTTAACGGAACAGATGACGTATACAAGATTGACCTTCATGCTCCTGTTATCGCATATATTGAGAAGGAGAGCGGCATTAAGTACGAGGCTGATGAAAAGACAACAAGATCAATGAGAATTCTTGCTGACCATACCCGTACTTCTGTAATGCTTATCGGAGATGAAGCTAAGCTTCTTCCTTCAAATACAGGTGCAGGCTACATCTTAAGAAGACTTATAAGACGTGCTGTAAGACATGCAAGAACTCTTGGTTTAAACAAGGATCAGATCCTTGGCGTAGCTAAAATCTACATCGATGAATATGCTGAGAGCTACGAGCATCTTGATAAGAATCGCAAGTTTGTTCTGACAGAGCTTGAAAGAGAGATCACACGTTTTGAGTCTACTCTTGAAAACGGAATGAAAGAGTTTAAGAAGATTCTTGATAAGACAGCTGCTAATGGTAAGAAAGAAATCGAAGGTAAGGATGCGTTCTTCCTTTATGATACATTTGGATTCCCTGTAGAACTCACTGTTGAGCTTGCAGGCGAAGAAGGCTTCACAGTTGATGAAGATGGATTTAAGGCTTCTATGGAGGAGCAGAAACAGAAAGCAAGAGATAATCAGAACTTCTCAGCTAACCTTACAACAGGTGCAGGAGTATTTGATGGTCTTGATGAGTCTGTAAAAGTAGAGTTCCTTGGCTATGATGCACTTAGTTGTGATGGAACAATTGTTGCAATGGCGGGAGAAGAAGCTCTTGTTGATGAACTTTCTGAGGGTGCTCAGGGAACTATCATCACAGACAGAACAACCTTCTACGGTACAATGGGTGGACAGGTTGGAGATATTGGTGAGATCCTTGGAGCAGATGGCTCAAAGTTTGAGGTTCTTGAGACAATACATGTTGCAGGCGGAAGAACTGCTCATGTAGGTAAGGTTGTATCAGGAAGCTTTAAGACTGCCGGTAAGGTATCTCTTAATGTTGATGCCGAAAACCGTGCAAAGACTTGCCGCAACCACTCTGCAACACACCTTCTTCAGAAGGCATTACAGCAGGTTCTTGGAGATGGTGTAGAGCAGGCAGGTTCATACCAGGACCCCGATAAGACCAGATTCGACTTTACCTATCACCAGGCAATGACTGCTGAAGAAATCCGTAAGGTAGAGGACATTGTAAATGAGAAGATAGCAGCAGCTCTTCCTGTAGTTACAAAGGAAATGTCCATAGAAGAAGCTAAGAAGACAGGAGCTATGGCACTGTTTGGTGAAAAATATGGCGAAACCGTTAGAGTCGTTAATATGGGAGATTTCTCAATCGAGCTTTGCGGTGGTACTCACGTATCAAATACCAGCCATGTTGGAATATTTAAGATCGTATCTGAGAGTGGTGTTGCTGCTGGCGTTCGCCGTATTGAGGCTCTTACAGGAAGCAATGCAAGAGCATATTATAAAAATGCTGAAGGCGAGCTCAATGAGGCAGCTAAACTGCTTAAGACAACACCTGCTGATCTTTGCGAGCATATAAAGAAGCTTCAGGAAGAACTTAAGGCTGTTAAGAGCGAGAATGAATCTTTAAAGAGTAAGGAAGCTCAGGCAGCACTTGGCGATGTGACAGACAATGCCAAGGATATCAAGGGTGTTAAGCTTATCGCAGAGAGCGTTAAGGGCGTTGATATGAATGGCCTTAGAGATCTTGGTGATCAGCTTAAGACTAAGATCGGCGACGGAGTTGTTGTTCTTATATCTGAGAATGATGGTAAGGTTAACCTTATGGCTATGGCTACAGACGGAGCTATTGCCAAGGGCGCACATGCAGGAAATCTTGTAAAAGCTATTGCCGGAAAAGTCGGCGGTGGCGGTGGCGGTCGCCCCAATATGGCGCAGGCAGGAGGAAAGAATCCTGCAGGCATTCCTGATGCTATTGCAGAGGCACAGGTTGCACTCGAAGCACAGATTAAGTAATCAATTACTCGGCAGAGCAGTAGCTTTGCCGAGTAATTTTATACTTGGTCATAAGGGGGTACCGCTTGCGGTGGATTCCTTATGACTCTTTAAAGCAGGATTCTTGCAGGCGATTTCCGCTTATGCCCGCAAGAACTCTTGATCAATCAAATCAGGGGGATTATCAGAGACATTATGAAAAGACCAGGCGAAAATTTAAAAGAAAACCTAAAAGATTTTTTTCTTTGTTTCTCCATGATCATGCTTTCGTATCAGGGCTTTTACAGGCAGGGATTCAGCGCAGATACGATAACGCATTATTTTAATCCGCTCATAAATATTGATGCCAGGCTTCAGTACGGGAGAGTAATTCCGTATCTTCTGGAAAGCTTTTTGTATAAAAACAATATTCTGCTGACAGAGCATTACAGATTTTTTTATATGCTGTTTGTAGTGGTAATTGCTATATCTGCATATATTACGCTTATTCCTTTTGGAAAAATACTAAATGGCAGTAAGAAAGGAATAGAGGAAAAGTACAAGGCTCTTTTAAAGATATGCCTTATTTTCCCTTTCTTTAGTCCGTATTTTGCTGAATTTATGATGTTTCCGGAATGCTTCATGTTTTGCTTTGCCTTTTTGTTTGCGGCAATAGCGCTTTACTGTTTTACAGAGAAAAAATATGTGCTTTCCGCGCTCTTTCTAATTCTTGGATGCTTCACCTACCAGATAGTAGTTGTTTTGTTTGCAATCTATGCAGTCTTTTATACCGCACTTAAAGAGGACTTTGTCTATTCAAATAAGCTGCTTATAAGGGAAGTATTGATCTCTGCCTGCTCATTTATACCGGGTGCGATAAATGTAGTATTTATGCGCCTATTATATTTGATCACAGGATCAAGCGACGTTCCCAAAAGTATAGAGCTTGGGTCAATAACTGATATTATAAAAAGACCCGTATTTTTACTTCATGCATTTTTAAAAGACAGCAGCGGACTTATTCCTTTTCCGTATCTGTTTTTTGCCTTGTTTGTATTAGCGGCAGGATGCTGCATTTATCTGTTTTACCGCCGCGGGGAAGGCTTAAAAGCACTTACTTTTTGCCTCCTTACCGTTGCAACACTTCTTCTTTCGTGCGCTGTACCGATGATACAGACAGATGCTGCAAGAATACTGTTTCCTATTTATCTTCTTGTGGGAATACCTCTTGCAACAGGTATTATCTGCTTTGGGCAGAGAGAGTATTTTGCAGTATTTGGAATCATTATGAGCTTTTTGATGCTGTTTTCGTGTCAGCAGATAGCGGTCAATCATTATATTTCAAATGACAGGGATGAAGTATGCGCAGAGCTTGTCCTTGATGAAATAAATATGTATGAGGAAAATACCGGAAATACGGTTAAATACATTGCCACATGTACAGATGAAAGCTTTGACAGATATTATGACAATGTTTATTATACCTATGGTCAGATAAACGAAAGAGTATCCGGAATAGTAAGCTACAGCCTGCTTATATATAAAGACAAAATGCAAAGAAATACCGATGAAGTAAGGTTCGAGAAGGTCCCTATGAAAAGCGGGATTTATGAAAAATATTTTAAGGGGAAAAACTGGGATAACCTTAATTTGTCACAGCAAATGGTCATAGAAGGCGACACGGCATATTGGTGCGTATTCTGAAAATAAAAAATGAAGCTTGACGACATGAAAATTTATGGTATAATGTATAAATGTTATGTGAGCAAATAGCTTAAAAGATAACAAATAACCCTGGTCACCCGTTAAGGAAGGGTCTGAAGGGAGGGTAAGAGAGAAGATGTCAACTGTAATTGTAAAAGAGAACGAGACTTTAGACAGCGCACTTCGTCGTTTCAAGAGAAGTTGTGCAAAGGCTGGTATCCAGCAGGAGATTCGTAAAAGAGAACATTACGAGAAGCCAAGCGTTAAGCGTAAGAAGAAGTCTGAAGCAGCTAGAAAACGTAAATATAATTAATTTTTAAAGTAAAGTCCTTGGTTTGATGATCAAGGGCTTTTTCTTTGCTTTGATGCTTACACAAACTTTTGAAGATAAAAGCGGGTAAACATGATATTAAAAATTTTATTATGCATTCTGATACTGATAATAATATTTGTTGTTCTGGTCATTTGTCATGATATGAACACTTTTGTTGTCAGAAATTATGAGATAAGCAGTGAAAAGATCGCGAAGGATTTCAGCTTTTGTCTGTTATCGGATCTTCATGAAAAAAGCTATGGTAAGAATAACGAAAAGCTTATAAAGAAGATTTTTTCACTTGATCCCGATGCGGTTATCATTGCCGGAGACATGATAACGGCTTCGAATAAACTTCATTCTATGAATATGGGGCCGGCTATTGATATAATAAGGGCTGTGTCTGAAAAGTATCCTGTATATGCCGCAAACGGAAATCATGAATACAAGATGTTCATTCTTGAGGGCTGGAGAAGTAAAGAATACAGGCATTATGAAGATGCACTAAAATCACGCGGCGTTGTGCTCCTTAGAAATACCGGAACATATCTTGAAGAATACAACATGGAGATACATGGTCTTGAGACTTCTTACGAATATTACAGCAAGTTCAGGAAACATCCCATGGATGATGAATATATAAACGGATTTTTCGGAGAGCCCTGCAGTGAGAGGTTTCAGCTTCTTATTGCGCATAACCCGAGATACTTTGAAGAATATGCTAAATGGGGAGCTGACCTTACGGTATCCGGGCATGTACACGGCGGAATAGCAAGACTTCCCTTTTTGGGCGGAGTTCTTTCTCCTGCGCTTGTTCCTTTTCCAAAATATGATGGCGGCTTGTTCACAATTGGTGAGAGGCACATGATCCTGAGCAGGGGACTTGGCATGCATACTGTTCCTATCAGATTCAATAATCCCGGGGAACTATGCTTTGTGACGGTCAGGAAAAAAGAAAGATAAAAATTTTTGTGCGGGGGTAGTATGGCGCTTGAAGTTAAACTGCAGGTTTTTGAGGGACCACTTGACCTGCTTTTACACCTGATAGATAAAAACAAAATAGATATATATGATATTCCGATTGCAGTTATTACTGAGCAGTATATGGAATACATCAGAGCCATGCAGAGGGATGATATGGAAGTTACCAGTGAATTCCTTGTAATGGCGGCAACACTTGTGGATATTAAGTGCAAGATGCTTCTTCCAAAGGAAGTCAATGAAGAGGGAGAAGAGGAAGATCCCAGAGCAGAGCTTGTCGAAAAGCTGCTTGAATATAAAATGTACAAATTCATGGCAGATGAGCTAAGGGACAGACAGACCGATGCGGACACTCGCATGTACAGGAAAAAGCATATTCCTGATGAAGTCATGTCCTATGAAGAGCCTATAGATTATGACTCTCTTATAGGGGATACCAATCTTGCAAAGCTAAATGAAATATTCCAGGCGCTATTAAGAAGGCAGGAAGATAAAGTCGATCCTATCAGAAGTAAATTCGGCAAGATAGAGAAGGAAGCTGTAGACATCGATCAGAAGACACTTTATGTTAAGGCTTACATCAGAGAACACGACAGGTTCAGCTTCAAACAGCTTCTTGAAAAGCAGCACAGCAAGGTTGAGATAATAGTAACTTTTATGGTTATTCTGGAAGCTATGAAGATGGGCGACATTGAAATAGAGCAGGATGAAAACTTTGGAGATATAACTGTTATATCAAACAGATACGTAAAGTGAGGACAGGATGAAAATAGAAGAAGGTGCAGCAGCTATCGAAGCGATACTTTTCACAATGGGTGACTCTGTAAGCATTGCCCAGCTTTGCAACGCTCTTGATGAGGATCTTAAGGATGTGAGAGCACAGATAGCATATCTAAAGGGAAAATATGAAAATGAGGACAGCGGAATAGGGCTTATTGAACTTGAGGATTCTGTTCAGCTATGTACAAAGAGTTCAATGTATGAATATCTTATCAAGGTTGCCAAGGCACCAAAAAAGATCACATTGACCGATGCTCTTATGGAAACACTGTCTATAATTGCTTACAAACAGCCGATAACAAGGCTTGATGTTGAAAGAATAAGAGGCGTTAACAGTGATCATGCCGTTAACAGACTTGTTGAATTCAATCTTGTTCAGGAGCTGGGAAGACTTGATGCTCCCGGCAGACCACTGCTTTTTGGAACGACAGAACAATTCCTTCGAAGCTTTGGCGTAAAGTCGCTTGAAGAGCTGCCTTCACTGGATGCAGTAAGGGTTGAAGAGTTCAAGCAGGAAGCAGAGCAGGAAATAAGTGTTAAACTTGATATATAAACTTTATAAAATCCGCATAAAATAAGGGTGCATGGTATTCTCCATGCACTTTTTTTGTGCTATACTATAGTTTGTGTTAAGTTGTGCTATTTCGCGCTTATGAGCGGAGGTGATGGCAAAAATCCCGCTCCTGGCGCGGGAATTCATTTGTGGATTCCTTTAGAACTTAAAATATATTACGGAGGTGAAGAAATGAGTAGTTCTTCTCAGGCAAGTCAGAGGATTAATTCTCTGCTTGATGAAAACAGTTTCGTTGAGATCGGTGCTCTTGTAAAAGCAAGAAACACAGATTTCAATCTGAAGCAGACAGAGACACCCTCTGACGGTGTTGTTACAGGCTATGGACTTATCAGTGGCAGACTGGTTTATGTTTATGCCCAGGACGCATCGGTTTTAGGTGGATCTGTTGGAGAGATGCATGCTAAAAAGATTGCAAATCTCTACGACTTAGCTCTTAAGATGGGAGCTCCTGTTATTGGATTGATTGATTCTGCAGGACTTCGTCTTCAGGAGGCAACTGATGCACTTAATGCATTCGGCGAAATCTATCGCAAGCAGGTAGATGCATCAGGCGTTATTCCCCAGGTAACAGCAGTGCTTGGCTCATGTGGCGGCGGCCTTGCTTTATTCACAGGAATGACAGATTTTACATTTATGGAGGAGAAAAACGGCAAACTGTTTGTTAATTCTCCTAACGCTATTGAAGGTAATAGCATAGAAAAGTGCGATACTTCTTCAGCTAAGTGGCAGCAGAGTGAAGTTGGAACTGTTGACGTTGTAGCTGATGAGGCAACAATCTACGCACAGATCCGTGAACTTATTTCACTTCTTCCTTCTAACAACGAGGATTCAGATTCTTATGACGAGTGCACAGATGACCTCAACCGCGTATGCGAGGGGCTTGAGAACTGTGCTGCAGATCCTGCTCTTTTATTTGCACAGATCGCTGATAACGGTGCTTTCTTTGAGACAAAGCGCGGCTATGCAAAAGATATGGTTACAGGATTTGTAAGACTTGCAGGCGCTACAGTTGGTGTATTTGGTAACAGAAGCGCTCTGTATGACGAGAACGGAGAGGCTAAGGAGAAGTTTGATGCTTCTTTATCTGCTCATGCATGTGAGAAGGCAGCATCTTTTGTAAACTTCTGCGATGCTTTTGATATTCCTGTTCTTTCATTCACAAATGTTGAAGGTTTTGCTGCAAGCAAGTGTGATGAGAGACATGTAACAAGAAATGCTTCAAGACTTGTTGCTGCTCTTGCAAACGCAACAGTTCCGAAGGTTAATGTTATCACAGAGAAGGCTTTTGGAAGTGCATACGTAGTTATGAACTCCAAGGCAGTTGGTGCTGATATGACTTTTTCATGGCCGGGTGCCAAGATCGGAACAATGAATGCAGATCATGCAGCAAAGATCATTGCTGATGGTAAGGACTCTGCAGAAGTTGCAAAGACAGCTGAGGAATACGCAAAGCTTCAGAATAATTCAGAAAGTGCAGCTGCAAGAGGATATGTTGATACTATCATTAACGCAGCTGATACAAGAAAATATGTTATCGGAGCATTTGAAATGCTTTACAGCAAGCGCGATGAGCGTCCTGCTAAGAAGCACACTACAGTATAAGGAGGGTTACACAAGTGAAGCATAAGATTTTTGCTTTGGGTGTGACACTGGTTTGTATACTGGGACTTACTGCATGTGGTGATACTACTCAGTACAATACTGTTGCAGGCAGCAAATATAAAGAAGAGGTTTTCAACCAGAGTAATCTCTATACATTTGCTGAAAACATCGAAGACAGTATGTTTGAGAACTGGTATTTGAATGACGTTACACCCGATAATTTCGAGGAAAAACTTGAAGAGGCACTTGATGAAACAGTCTACGATGTATTTTTTGCCGGATACAAGAACTGGTATGATGCAGTAGACGAACTTGGATATGGCTCAAAGGAAACCCTTGCAAATGATATAAGCGTTACTGATCTTAAGTACTACATCGATCGCGATGGCATACTAATGGTAGATGCTACTATCAAGGGCACAGGCGAGAACGCCCACAGTGCTACTTTGGAGTACAGCCTTGATAAGAAGGGAACACCTACACTTATCTCAGTAAATGTTAATCATTCAACAGGTGAGAAACTTAAGAGTGCAGGCCTTAATACCCTTCTTGGAATGGGTATGGCATTTGCAGTACTTATCATAATCGCTCTTGTTATTTCTCTGTTCCCCTTGATCAACAAGATGACAGAGAAGAAACCTGCAGCTAACGATAAGGACATTGCACAGAAATCCATGGATGCTGTTACATCTCAGATCGCTGAAAAAGAAGAAGAGTCTGAGGATGCAGAGCTTGTAGCAGTAATTGCAGCCGCAATTGCAGCATACGAGGGAAGCGCAAGTACAGATGGATTTGTTGTCAGGTCAATCCGCAAGGTTTCAAAAAATAGTAGTTGGAAAAAAGCATAACGCTTACTTTTAGGAGGATTTTCATAATGAAAAATTATACAATTACCGTTAACGGAAACGTATATGATGTAACAGTAGAAGAAGGACAGGGCGGCGTTGCTCCTGCAGCAGCTCCCAGAGCAGCAGCTCCCAAGGCTCCCGCAGCACCTGCTAAGAAGGCAAGTGCAGGCGCAGGCTCTGTAAAGGTTACAGCTGGTGCAGCAGGTAAGGTTCTTAGAATTGATGCTGCTGTAGGCCAGGCTGTTAAGAAGGGCGACACAGTTGTCACTATGGAATCAATGAAGATGGAGATTCCTATGGTTGCTCCTCAGGATGGAACTGTAGCAAGTATCGACGTGGCTGTAGGCGATTCAGTTGAGGCCGGCGGTGTACTTGCAACAATGAACTAAAGAATAGGAGTTAACTAGACGGAGGTCGTTAAATGGATTACATAGTAAACACATTATCGAATCTCTGGCAGCAGACAGCATTTACCACAATGACACCGGGTAACTATATCATGGTTGTTGTGGCACTCGTATTCATGTATCTGGCTATTGCCAAAGATTTCGAACCACTTCTTTTGGTCCCTATCTCTTTCGGTATGTTGCTTGTAAATATCTATCCGGACATCATGTTGTCCATAGATAAGTCATCGAATGGTGTAGGCGGACTGCTTTATTATTTCTACCTGCTTGATGAGTGGGCTATAATGCCTTCACTTATCTTCATGGGTGTAGGAGCAATGACGGACTTTGGACCGCTTATTGCAAATCCTAAGAGCTTCCTTATGGGAGCAGCTGCACAGTTTGGTATCTTTTCAGCATATTTCATGGCTATCGCTATGGGATTCAATGATCAGCAGGCTGCAGCAATTTCAATCATCGGTGGTGCTGATGGACCGACATCCATCTTCCTTGCCACAAAACTTAATCAGACTACGATACTCGGACCTATCGCGGTTGCTGCTTATTCGTACATGTCACTTGTACCGATCATTCAGCCCCCGGTAATGAAGCTTCTTACTACAGATAAGGAAAGAAAGATCCGTATGCAGCAGCTTCGCCCCGTATCAAAGCTTGAGAAGATCCTTTTCCCGATAGTAGTTACTATTGTAGTAAGTATGATCCTTCCTACAACAGCTCCTCTTATCGGTATGCTGATGCTTGGTAACCTCTTTAGAGAGTCCGGAGTTGTTCGTCAGCTTCAGGAGACTGCATCTAACGCACTTATGTACATCGTAGTTATCATGCTTGGTACATCAGTTGGTGCTACAACAAGTGCTGAGGCTTTCCTTAACATCACAACAATCAAGATCGTTATACTTGGACTTATTGCTTTCGTAATCGGAACTGCAGCAGGAACTCTGTTCGGTAAGCTTATGTGCGTTATCACAGGTGGTAAGGTTAATCCGCTTATCGGTTCTGCAGGTGTATCTGCCGTACCTATGGCTGCGAGAGTATCACAGAAGGTCGGTGCAGAATACGATCCCAGCAATTTCCTTTTGATGCATGCTATGGGACCTAACGTTGCAGGTGTTGTTGGTACCGCAGTCGTTGCGGGTACATTCATGGCTGTATTCGGAGTATTCTAAAGTGAAATTGGAAGTCTCTGATTTCCGTGATTGAACTTTGTTCCGGTGAGAGCGTTATGCTCGGTATCGGAACTAAGTGATGAAAATATTGTAAAGGAGTAATAATTATGGCAAAGCCAATTAAAATTACAGAGACAGTTCTGCGTGATGCACATCAGTCACTGATCGCAACAAGAATGCCTACAGAACTGATGCTCCCGATCATTCCCACAATGGATAAGATCGGATATAACTCAGTAGAGTGCTGGGGTGGTGCTACATTTGATGCTTCCATGAGATTCCTTAAAGAAGATCCGTGGGAGAGACTTAGAAAGCTCAGAGACGGCTTCAAGAACACAAAGCTGCAGATGCTTCTTCGTGGACAGAACATCCTTGGATACAAGCACTATCCTGATGATGTTGTTGAATATTTCGTTCAGAAGTCAATCGCTAACGGTATTGATATAATCCGTATCTTTGACTGCCTTAACGACCTTAGAAACCTTGAAACATCAGTAAAGGCTTGTAAGAAAGAGGGCGGTCACGCTCAGATAGCTCTTGCTTATACACTTGGTGATGCTTATACAGAAGAGTACTGGATGAACATCGCTAAAGAAATCGAGGCAATGGGCGCTGATTCAATCTGTATCAAGGATATGGCAGGTCTTCTTCTTCCTTATGAGGCAGAGAAGCTCGTAAAGGCATTAAAGAGTGCTACAAGCCTTCCTATCGATCTTCATACTCACTACACATCAGGTGTTGCAAGTATGACATATCTTAAGGCTGCAGAAGCAGGCGTTGATATCATCGACTGCGCTATCTCACCTTTTGCACTTGGTACATCACAGCCTGCTACAGAAGTTATGGTAGAGGCATTCAAGGGACAGGAATTTGATACAGGTCTCGATCAGAAGCTTCTTGCTGAGGTTGCTGATTACTTCAGACCTTACAGAGAAGAGTGCCTTGCTAGCGGACTTATGGACCCTAAGGTTCTTGGTGTTAACATCAAGACTCTTATGTATCAGGTTCCCGGCGGTATGCTTTCCAACATGGTTAGTCAGCTGAAAGAGCAGAATGCAAGTGACAAGTACAATACAGTACTTGAGGAGATCCCTCGGGTTCGTAAGGACTTCGGTGAGCCTCCGCTTGTTACACCTTCTTCACAGATTGTTGGTACTCAGGCAGTTATGAACGTTCTTATGGGCGAGCGTTACAAGGTTGCTACAGACCAGACAAAGGATCTTCTTGCAGGTGAATATGGTAAGACAATTAAGCCTTTCAATCCTGAAGTTCAGAAGAAGATCATCGGCGACAGAGAGGTTATCACATGCAGACCTGCAGATAAGCTCGCTCCCGGACTTGCTAAGTTCGAAGAGGACTGCAAGCAGTGGAAGCAGCAGGATGAGGACGTTCTCTCATACGCATTGTTCCCTCAGGTTGCAACTGACTTCTTTAAGTACAGACTTGCACAGCAGGAGAAGGTTGACCTTACACAGGCAGATACCAAGAACGGTGCATATCCTGCATAAATAGAGGTAACCTCCATTTGAAGGCTTGATACCGTTTTATATGTAAAATAGTAAAGGGAGTACATCATTTTTTGTGATGTACTTCCTTTTTATAATCAATAAAACGATAATTTATTGCGATAAAATTGCTATAATCACCTTAATTATGTTATGATTAGAGTAGTATATTATGACAAAGATTATGTTGGGGAAATGTTTTTGGTACCTTGAAACCAAATACAAATAAGTGGTGAAAATTCATGGCTGAATTCAAAAGGCAAAGACCTAAGGGAATAATAAATGTAAATTCCTGGAACAAGGAGATGCGAAGAGTTGAAGATAAGCGCCAGATGGTGGCTGCCGATACGATTAATGGCTTCCGAGTTCGTCCGGGACTTTATGACATGAATGGGGCAACTGCACTTACTGACGGAGTTAATTTTACGGTTTATTCCAACGGTGCAACCAAGGTTACTCTGCTTTTGTATCACAGAGGAGACAATAAGCCCTTTGCATCTATTACCTTTCCGGAGAGCTATCGCATAGGAAAGGTTCATTCCATGCTTGTTTTTGGCCTTAAGATTGAAAATCTGGAATATGGCTATCGTATAGATGGTCCATGGGATGAGCAGAAGGGTCTGTTGTTTGATTATAACCATGTACTCCTTGATCCTTATGCGAAGGCTGTTGCAGGGCAGAGAGTATGGGGCGAAACAAGAAATATCGAGGGAGCTTACAGGGCAAGAGTTGTGCGCTCGGATTTTGACTGGGGTAAGACGACCTGGCTTAAGACACCTATGAGCGACTCTATAATATACGAAATGCATGTTAGAGGCTTTTCCATGCATGAGTCTTCCGGCGTTAAGTGCAGGGGCTCTTTTGCCGGAATAATGGAAAAGGTTGAGTATTTAAAACGCCTTGGCGTAACTGCAGTTGAGCTCATGCCTATATTTGAATTTGATGAAACAAGAGATAAGAGAGTAGTAAACGGCAGAACTCTTCTGGATTATTGGGGATACAATACAGTAAGCTTTTTTGCCCCCAATACAAGCTATGCTTCATCGGAAGAATATAATCATGAGGGCTTCGAACTCAAGGAGATGATAAAACTTCTTAAGGAAAACGGAATAGAAGTTATTCTTGATGTAGTATTTAATCATACTGCAGAGGGAAATAAAAACGGTCCTTTTATTTCCTTTAAAGGTTTTGATAATAATATATATTATATGCTGACTCCGGATGGGGATTATTACAATTTCAGCGGATGCGGAAATACCCTTAACTGTAACCATCCTATGGTTCAGCAGATGATAGTTGAATGTCTTCACTACTGGGTTGAGGAATACAAGATTGACGGATTCAGATTCGATCTTGCAAGCATCCTTGGAAGAAACCAGGATGGCGCTCCTATGGATCAGCCTCCGCTTCTTCAGAGACTTGCTTTTGATCCGATACTTGGAGATGTCAAACTGATAGCAGAAGCCTGGGATGCAGGTGGAATGTATCAGGTAGGAAGCTTCCCTTCATGGGGAAGATGGGCTGAGTGGAACGGAAAATACAGAGACAGCATCAGGTCTTTCCTCAAGGGAGATTATTGGGCAGCGCCCGATGCGGTGAGACGTATCACCGGCTCTATTGATATGTATGGATGGGGATATGCGGGATATGATTCCTCTATCAACTTTATTACATGTCATGACGGCTTTACCCTATACGATATGTTTTCATACAATGAAAAGCATAACGAGGCTAATGGATGGAACAACACGGACGGCGCTGATGACAACAGAAGCTGGAACTGTGGATGCGAGGGAGAGACCGATAATCCTGAGATAATGTCTCTTAGATTTAAGATGATGAGAAATGCCATCACTGTTTTAATGTGCAGCAGAGGAACTCCGATGATACTTGCGGGAGATGAATTTGCTAATACACAGTTTGGCAATAATAACGCATATTGTCAGGATAACGAGGTTTCATGGCTTGACTGGAACAGGCTTAATGAGCACAAACAGTATTTTGACTTTTACAGAGACATGATCCAGTTCAGAAGAAAACATCCTGCTATCAGGAAGGATTTAAAGCCTGCTATGTCGGGATTTCCGAATATTTCTGTTTTTTCTGACAATCCTTACAACAAGGATATAAATGATAATACTAAGGTTATCAGCGTTGTTTATGCGGGATATGTCAGGAAAAAAGGCCATGATGATGTAGTGCTTATGTCCATAAATGTATATTGGGAAGATGTTCAGATCACACTTCCTAATCCACCGGATGGGGCATATTGGGCACTGGTTGTCGATACTGCTGCAGAAGACAAGAGATATTTTAATAACAGACCAAAGCCTTTATCGGTTCCAAACTGGAGATTAAAGGCCAGAAGTGTAAGCGTATTTATAGCAGCTTATGGAGAAGGTTATGGCAGATGAAGTAAACAGTTCTGAAATTGAACAGCCGGATGAAAATGAGCAAAAGCAAAAAGAGCCTGAACCGGCAGAAAATGTAAAAGAAGATGAAAACGATAAAAAGCCGGAAGAGGGAAAAGGCAAAGAGCCTGAAGAAAACAAGACCATAGGTCACGGGATAGATCCTAAGGACCTTACGGTTGAGGGATTTTTGTTTTTGTCCATGGAAGATGCCGATAAGGCAAGACTTGATGCAAGGAAAATAAAGATACTGGGTCAGAAAGTCAGATCAACTAAAGTTTCTGATCTCCAGGAAGTATATGAAAAGGCGATATCCAATAAGATTTTTGCTACACCGATCGGATGGACATATCTGTCACTTCTAAGGGACAACCTGATCGAAGCAGGAGTAAGTGAGGATGAACTCACACCCATAGAAGTAAGTACCAAGATTACTAATGCTGCGCTGCCTGATGAATATCATCCCAAGCTCAGAATTACGACACCGGTAAAGAAAAAAAGGGATATTAAAGTTACAATGATCCTGCTTGTTGCGATGAATATTGTGCTTGTTTTTTTGGTTGGTGCGATGTTTTATGTTGCATTACACGCAGAAACGGATAATATTGTTAATTACAAGCAGAATGTTACAAACAGATATGCTGATTGGGAGCAGTCTTTGCAGGAGAGAGAAAAGGCCGTACGTGAAAAGGAAAGAGAATTAAAGATAGAAGATACGACCGATTATTATCAGGGAGAGTGAGTTAATATGGATACAAAGCTTAAAATACTGGTTGTAGATGATGAGGCCAGAATGAGGAAGCTCGTCAGGGACTTCCTTGTAAAAAATAATTTTGAAGTAGTAGAGGCAGAGGATGGACAAAAAGCTTTGGATATCTTTTTTGCTGACAATGATATAGCACTTATTATTCTCGATGTTATGATGCCTAAGATGGACGGGTGGCAGGTTTGCAAGGAAATAAGAGCTTATTCAAAGGTTCCGATCATCATGCTTACAGCTAAAACAGAAGAAAGAGATGAGCTTCAGGGATTTGAGCTGGGCGTAGATGAATATATAGCAAAGCCGTTTAGTCCCAAGATCCTCGTAGCAAGGGTTGATGCGATACTTAGGCGTACATCACAGGTGACAAGCGAAGACATTGTTGAAGCAGGCGGAATTGTTATCAACAAAGCTGCACACAATGTTACGATCGATGGAAAAGAGATAGAACTTAGCTTCAAGGAATTTGAGCTTTTGTCATATTTTATAGAAAACAAGGGAATAGCACTTTCAAGAGAAAAAATTCTGAACAACGTATGGAATTATGATTATTTCGGAGATGCGAGAACAATCGATACTCATGTAAAGAAGCTTCGCGGAAAGATGGGAGAAAAGGGAGAGCTGATAAAAACTATCTGGGGAATGGGATACAAATTCGAGGTTTAACAGATGGCTTTTGGAAGTAAAAATAAAAATGAAAAGAAAGTAAAGCTTTCTCTGAGAACAGAATTCAATATTCTGTTTTTACTGGTAATGGCAGGCATGATTGCCTTTTGCATAATAATCAATCAGGCTTTTTTGGAGCGGGTTTATATATCGCATCAGACAAATGTGGTAAAAAGCGCTTTTGACAGCATAAATGATGCGTCCTCAGACGGAAGCTTCCAGACCGAAGATTACGACATAGAGCTTCAGAGCATCTGCGATACGTATGGAATAGAACTTATCGTACTTGATGCGGATTCACAGATGATCAAATCTTCATCAAGTGATGCCGAATATATGGCCCATATTTTGTGGGATAATCTGATCGGCGAAGATATAATGGCGCCGGTTGTAAGCGGCAGGAAAATAATTGAAAAAACCGATGATTACACCATTCAGATAGAGACAGATATGAGAATGAACACTGAATATCTGGAAATCTGGGGTGTCATCGATTCCGGATATATCGTAATGGTTAGAAGTGCGCTTGCGGGAATAAGAGAGAGTGTTGGCATATCAAACAGATTTATGACAACCGTAGGTTTAATTGCCATTATCATCGGATCTGTATGCATTTTGTATTTAAGTAACAGAGTTACAAGACCTATACTTGAGCTTACTGATATTTTGAGTGAGATGAAAAATCTTAACTTCGAAGCCAAGTACAAGTCTAAGAATAAAAACAAAAATGAAGTGGATATCCTGGGCGATAATATAAACGAACTCTCTGAGACGCTGGAAACTACCATTAAAGAATTAAAATCAGCAAACATAGAGCTGAAGCAGGATATTGCAAGAAAAGAAGAAATTGATGAAATGCGAAGGGAGTTTTTGTCAAATGTTTCGCATGAGCTTAAAACTCCTATAGCGCTTATTCAGGGATATGCGGAAGGCCTTCAGGAGGGAATCAGTGATGATCCCGACAGCATGGACTTTTACTGCGAGGTAATAAGGGATGAAGCTTCCAAGATGGATACTCTTGTTAAAAAGCTTCTTACACTCAATCAGCTTGAGTTTGGCAATGATGTTGTTAATATGGAGAGATTTGACATAACAGCAACTATAAAGAATTATGTGAAATCATCCGAAATATTAACGAAGGAGAAAAATGCCACAGTCCAGATGGCAGACTACGGACCAATATATGTTTGGGCGGATGAATTTAAGACAGAAGAAGTTCTTATGAATTACTTCAGCAACGCATTAAACCATATTGGCGGGGATAACATCATAGAAATAAAGCTTGAAAAGCTCGAAGACAGAGTAAGAGTATCGGTATTTAATACCGGAGACCCGATACCTGAAGATAGTATAGACCATATCTGGGAGAAGTTTTATAAGGTCGATAAGGCAAGAACCAGAGCTTACGGTGGAAGCGGAGTCGGACTTTCAATCGTAAAAGCGATTATGGAATCCATGCACCAGGAATATGGTGTAAGGAACTATGATAATGGTGTGGAATTCTGGTTTGATCTTGAAACCAGGTGATTCTGCGAGGAGGCATTTATGAAGAACAAGAGTGTGAGGGCACTTTTCATAAGTTTAACAGCTGCACTGCTTCTTACAGGCTGCTCGTCTTTTCCGGAAATGACAGATGAACAGTATGATCAGACTGTACAGTATGCTGTGAGCCTTCTTATGAAGTATTCAAATAACGGGGTTGAAAGGCTATCGTCTATAAGTGCGCTTGAGCTTCAAAAACAGATAGAAAAAGAAGAGAGAGAGAAGCGAAAAGCTGAGAGAGATGCGCTTAATCAGGAGGCTGTTGAAAATGCAGAGCTTAATCCTGAAACAGATGGATCAGAAGAAACAGAAGATGTCGCAAAGCTGGATGAGACTGATACAGAAAAGCCACAGACCACGGATGAGAGCAAAACGGATTCTTCATCAGAGGAAAAATCCGATGATCAGGTAAAGGTTGATGTTTCATCAGATGGCGAAGATGAAGATGATATTTCAAAGCTGCTTGATGAATATGAGGATGAATTAAAACAGGGAGAAGTGGCAGCGTCTGATACTGAAAAAACAGACGACGAAGAAAAAACAGAAGATAGTGAAACTGCCAAAGAGGAAACAAAGGCCGAAGACAACAAAAAGGCGGATGAGTCTGAGGATGGCGATAACCCTTCAGAAGATAAGGAAGAGCCTTTGCGGGAAGATTCTTCTCAGGAGGAGCTTGCCCAGAGCACAGATAAAACTGTTGATGGCATGAGACAGGAGCTTTCCAAGGGAATATTCCTTACATATTCCGGTTACAGCGTTGCAGGTTCATATCCTGATGACGATGATGTATTTGTTATAAATGCGGAAGCCGGAAGAAAGCTTCTTATTCTGAACTTCAGGATATCAAATACGAGCGGCTCTGATATGAGTGTTGATATGGAGAAAGGAAATCCTCATTTCCAGGTTGTTTTAAACGGCAAGAATGTAGGATATACAAATGTTACATGGCTTGACAATGATCTGAGTACCTTTAAGGGAACGATAAAAGCCGGTGACAAGGTGAGCATGGTACTTGTAAAGCAGATGGATGCTGCAAAGGTTAAGAGCATTGACAGCCTGGGTCTTATAGGAGATCTCGGAGGAGAAACAATACAGTTTAACCTTGAGTAGAACCTGCCAATAATTATTATGTTTCTATTTTTTGGAAAAAATGCTATAATTATTTAGTTAATTATATTGATATCCTGCATGTATTGTTTATATATGCAGGATGATTTTATTAAAAGATATAGAGGTAACAGAATGAAAAAATTAGATGAGTATGTAAGAACAGTGCCGGATTTCCCTGAGCCGGGAGTAATGTTTCGCGACATCACAAGCGTATTACAGGATCCGGATGGACTTCATATGGCTATAAATGAAATGCAGGATCTTGTAAAAGATATCGATTTTGATGTGGTTGTAGGAGCAGAGTCAAGAGGCTTTATCTTCGGAACAGCAATCGCATACAATCTTCACAAGGGTTTTGTTATGGTCAGAAAAAAGGGCAAGCTTCCCTGGGATACAATCGAGGAATCATATGACCTTGAATACGGCAAGGCTGTAGTTGAGATGCACAAGGATTCCATCAAACCCAGTCAGAAGGTTCTTATCGTTGATGACCTTATTGCTACAGGTGGTACTATTAAAGCTATGTGCAAGCTTATTGAGCGCCTTGGCGGAGAAGTTGTAGGTGTTCTTACAATGATGGAGCTTAAGGGACTTAAGGGCAGAGAAGCTATCGCACCTTATAAGCTTTATGCAGCACTTTCTTACGAAGGAAAATAATAACAGTTATTTGGAGGACACATGGGGGCAACAGAATTTGATGACGGCAAAATTGAATCTATAGATGAGTTTCAGACCCCTGAAGCCCTTTATGAAGGGCTTATTAAACGTGTCCATAAATATCATCCTTCAGATGACATTACGCTTATTGAAAAGGCTTATCAGGCTGCCGCAGAGGCTCATAAGGAGCAACTGCGAAAGTCAGGTGAGCCTTATATTATTCATCCGCTCTGCGTTGCGATAATTCTTGCAGATCTGGAACTTGATAAGGAAACAATCGCAGCAGGTCTTCTTCACGATGTCGTTGAAGATACTATCTATACCAAGGAACAGGTTGAGGAGCAGTTTGGTGCAGATGTTGCGCTTCTTGTAGACGGTGTGACCAAGTTGCAGAGCCTTGCTCTTTCCGGAGATTATGCAAAGAAAACTCCCGATCAGATGGAGATGCAGGCTCAGAACCTTAGAAAGATGTTCCTTGCAATGGCAAAGGATATCAGAGTAATCCTTATAAAGCTTGCGGACAGACTGCATAATATGCGTACTCTCAAGCATATGCCGCCTGAAAAGCAGCAGAGGATCGCGCAGGAAACACTTGATATATACAGCCCTATAGCGGGAAGGCTTGGTATCAGCAAGATCAAGATTGAGCTTGATGACCTTTCACTTAAATATCTTGAACCGGATATTTACTACGATCTTGTAAAGAGAGTTGCGCAGAGAAAGATTGAGCGTGAAAAATATGTTGACGAGATATGTGATGAAGTAAAAAATCACATTAAAAATGCCGGAATAAACGGCGAAGTAAACGGAAGAGTAAAACACTTTTTCAGTATATATAAGAAAATGCACAACCAGGGTAAAACTCTGGATCAGATATACGATCTGTTTGCTGTCAGGATAATAGTCGATTCCGTAAAGGACTGCTATGCATCTCTTGGTGTTATCCATGAGCTGTATAAGCCTATTCCCGGACGATTCAAGGACTATATTGCGATGCCCAAGCCCAATATGTATCAGTCGCTTCATACGACTCTTATCGGCGCATCGGGACAGCCCTTTGAAATACAGATCAGAACCTATGATATGCACCGCGCAGCTGAATACGGTATTGCTGCGCATTGGAAATATAAAGAAGCTTCTGACGGAAAGCACGTAGAAGGCCAGGAAGAAGAGAAGCTTACATGGCTGAGACAGATCCTGGAGTGGCAACAGGACATGTCGGATAACCAGGAATTCATGAATCTCTTAAAGAGCGATCTGAACCTGTTTTCTGAGGATGTATACTGCTTTACTCCAAACGGCGAAGTCAAGAATCTACCTGCAGGCTCTACACCAATAGATTTTGCATACAGCATACATAGTGCTGTTGGAAATAAGATGATAGGAGCAAAGGTAAACGGAAAGCTTGTTCCTATTGATTACAGGATCCAGAACGGTGACAGAATAGAAATCCTTACCAGCCAGAATTCAAAGGGACCCAGCAGAGACTGGCTTAGTATTGTCGGAAGCACATCTACTAAGAACAAGATTAATCAGTGGTTCAGACATGAGTTCAAGGAAGAAAATATCAATAGGGGTAAGGAACTTTTGATTGATTACTGTAAAGCCAAAGGAATTGACATTTACAGTGTGATGAAGCAGGAGTATCAGGAAATCATTGTCAGGAAGTATGGTTTCCACAGCTGGGATGCGATCCTTGCTGCAATTGGACATGGCGGACTAAAGGAAGGCCAGGTCGTAAACAAGATACTTGAACTGTACGATAAGGATCACAAGAGGAATATTACAGATGAGGAAGTTCTTCTTGCGGTTGCGGAGACGAGTGTTACTCCGAAGGTCAGCAGTAGCGGAAGTGCCATTATCGTTAAAGGCATCCATGATGTTGCTGTAAGATTTTCGAAGTGCTGCAATCCTGTTCCCGGAGATCCGATTGTCGGATTTGTCACAAGAGGCCGAGGAGTTTCTATTCACAGAAAAGACTGCGTAAACGTCCAGAACATGCAAAGTGAAGACAGGACAAGACTCATTGAGGCCAAATGGGAGAGCAGAGCGCTTGGCGAAAAATATGTTGCGACTATTAACATATTTGCAAATAACAGACCCGGACTTCTTGCAGATGTATCAAGGGCTCTTACTGAAAAGAATGTTGATATCATTTCCATGAACACTAGGACCAGCAAACAGGGACTTGCTACAATGGAGACATCTTTCCAGGTAGCCAGCAGAGAAGAACTTGGCGAAATTGTTGATAAGATAAGAAATATCGATAGCGTTATTGATATAGAGAGAACAACAGGTTGATATACTGAGCTAAATGCTCAGTATATTTTATTGGTGGAGTATATATGAAAAAAAGAGAGATAGGCGAAGCTGCAGTTGGTTCTATGATGCTTGGAATGGTGCAGACTAATTGCTATTTTGTTTATAAGGAAGACGGAAAAGACCATGAAGCGGGCACAGGTACAGATGAGCCAACACCCGTTGTTTTCTTTGATCCTGCAGACAGCGGGGACAGAATATACGAAGCACTTAAGGACAGAAACTTTTGCGTAGAAGCGATATACCTTACCCACGCGCATTTTGATCATATAGGCGGCGTGAAAGAGCTTGCGGAACTATCGGGTGCAAAGGTTTACTGCTATGAAAATGAAAAGCGCCTCTGCGAGGATACAGAGTACAACCTATCTGCTGATTATGGGTTAAATCTTACTGTAAATCCGGATGGATTTTTGAAGGATAATGAGGAATTGTCTGCAGCAGGTCTTAAGTTCAGACTTCTTGCAACTCCGGGACATACGGAAGGAAGCTGCTGTTATTATTTTTATGAAGATGGGATACTGATAAGCGGAGATACACTTTTTGAGGGTTCGGTCGGAAGGACTGATTTTCCCGGAGGATCAATGAGCACGCTTGTCAGATCGTGCAGGGAAAAGCTTCTTGTTTTGCCTGATGAAACAATAGTATATCCGGGGCACGGACCGGCCACGACCATTGGCTATGAGAAAAAATACAATTCATTTTTATAAAGGAAGTTCTAAAGAAATTGATTTTAGTAGAAGTAAGTAAAGACAGATTTAAATATGACATCCATTCTCTTGTGAAGGCATTCTATCCTGCAGAAGATGTTCTTGTTTTGACAAAAGAAGAGATAGAGGCAAAGAAGGAAAACGGAAGTCTTGAAAAAGAAATCTTTAAGATAGATATGATCTTTGATGATGAGAATAAGAATGTGGAGATGATAATCCTGGAAAACGGTGAAAAGCTCCAGGAAGGGAAGGCGCAATTTACAGAAGATAATGACCTTTCCGATAATTCCACAAATGGGACTAAAGCATCTAAGAGCACACCTAAAAATGCTTTGAAGCAGCTTATGTACAGCCAGCTTTCACAAAAAGTCGGACACGAACTGCCATGGGGAGCACTTACCGGAATAAGACCTACAAGGATTCCCATGCAGATGCTCTATGAGGGCAAAAATTCCGATGAGATAAGGGAATACATGAAGGATACATTTTTTGTATCCGATGAAAAAATAGATTTATCTCTTGGAATTGCCAAAAGGGAAAAGGCAATCCTTGACTCGATCGATCATGAGGACGGCTATAGCATATATATAGGAATTCCTTTTTGTCCTACGACATGCCTGTACTGCTCATTTACTTCATTCCCGATAGTTACGTGGGCTAAGAGAGTCGGAGATTATCTGACCTGTCTTGAAAAGGAAATCGACTTCGTGGCTGAAGCTTTTGGCAATAAAAAGGTCAACTCCGTATACATAGGCGGAGGCACACCCACGACTTTGGAGCCCGACCAGATAAGAAGGCTTATAGGATATCTTGGCAATAAAATTGACATCAGTAATATTTCTGAATTTACAGTTGAGTCCGGAAGACCCGATTCCATAACAAGAGATAAATTAAGAGCCATGAAGGAGTGCGGCGTTTCGAGGATATCTGTAAATCCTCAGACGATGAGCGATGAGACATTAAAGAGAATTGGAAGGCAGCACAGCGTAGCTCAGTTTGTGGATGCCTACAATATGGCCAGGGAAGAAGGCTTTGATAATATAAATATGGACATTATCCTGGGACTTCCGGGAGAAGAGCTTAGCGATGTGGAGCATACCATGCGCGAGATAGAAAAGCTAAGACCAAATGATCTTACGGTTCATTCTCTTTCTGTAAAGCGGGGTTCACGACTTGCGGAGCATATAAGAAATGAAGGGTACTTCCTTGAGAGTGATACGGGAAGGATGATGGAAATAGCTGCTGCCGGTGCGCGCAGTATGGGGCTTATGCCTTACTACATGTACAGACAGAAAAACATCTCCGGAAATCTGGAAAATACAGGTTATGCAGAGGAAGGAAAAGCCGGTATTTACAATATTCTTATGATGGAAGAGGTGCAGTCTATAGTTGCGCTTGGAGCAGGTACTGTTTCAAAGAGAGTTTATGGGGATGGACGCATTGAAAGATGCGATAATGTAAAGGATGTGACCCTTTATATGAACGACATAAGCCAAATGATTGAGAGAAAAAGAAAAATGTATTTATAATTTAATAATTTTTTGGTGTTTTTTTGACGCAAAAGAGTTTATAATTATAATGTAGCGCAAATAGAGTTTTTTAGATGAGGGGAAACTAATATGCGACAACTCGATATTGAGGCAAAAGTTGAAAATTTGAATGAAGTACTTGCATTTGTTGATGAACAGATCGAAGAAGTCGGATGCAGTATGAAAATTCAGATGCAGATAGATGTTGCGGTTGAAGAGATTTTTGTCAATATAGCTCATTATGCATATAGCCCTGAGACTGGGAATGCGACTATCAGAGTTGAAATTATAAAAGAACCGCTTTCTGCTGTTCTGACTTTCATTGACAATGGTGTTCCGTATGATCCGCTTGCCAAGGAAGATCCTGATGTATCTCTATCTGCTGAAGAGAGGCAGATAGGAGGACTTGGAATATTCATGGTTAAGAAGAGCATGGATGATGTGGAATATGAGTATAAGAATGGGCAGAATATTCTAAGGATCAAGAAGGGAATGTGATTTCCCTTAATAATAATATTAACAAGAGTAGGATTTATGGATAAAAACCAAAGAAGACGGGAGATGATGATACAGACGCCGGTTCCCGAGCTCATAATCAAGCTGGCGATACCCACAATTATAAGCATGCTGGTGACTGCAATTTACAATACTGCTGATACATTTTTTGTTGGAAAAATATCTACGGAAGCAACCGCAGCTGTTGGACTTGTATTTACCGTAATGGCTCTTATCCAGGCTCTTGGATTCTTCTTTGGACATGGCTCCGGTAATTATTTATCGAGAATGCTTGGCGCAGGAAATAACGAAGAAGCAAGTAATATGGCAGCTACGGGCTTTGCACTTGCCATTTTGATGGGCATTGTAATGGCTGTAGCTGGCAATTTTTTTATTGACGATTTAGCGAGACTGATCGGTTCTACAGAGACCACTCTTGAAGATACCAGAAATTACATGAGGATAATCCTCATTGGAGCACCGTTTATGACCGGGCAGTTTGTCATAAACAATCAGCTTAGATTTCAGGGAAGTGCCGTATATGCAATGGCAGGTCTTATGAGCGGTGCGCTTATGAATCTGATACTTGATCCGCTTCTTATTCTAGGATTCAAAATGGGTGTTTCAGGCGCTGCAATTGCGACGATCATGGGACAGATTACCAGCTTTGCTGTTCTCTACATTGGAAGCAAAAAAGGCGGTAACATTAGGATCCATCTAAGTAACGTTCATATCAATTTTCATTTTATCAAGGAAATAATAAACGGAGGGGCACCTTCATTATTCAGACAGGGGCTTGCTGCGCTTTCGACGCTTCTTTTAAACAAAGCGGCAGGAAGTCTGGGCGGGGATGCTGCGATCGCGGGTATGTCCGTTACTACCAGAGTCATGATGATGATGGCCTCAGCTCTTATCGGATTTGGACAAGGGTATCAGCCTGTGTGCTCTTTTAATTACGGAGCAGGTCTTAAGAAGAGGGTAAAGGAAGGATATTTCTTCTGCGTTAAGTATTCGACGATATTTCTTACAGTGATAGGCGTTTTGTGCTTTATCAATGCTCCTTTTATCATTTCTGTTTTCAGAAAAGATCCTGATGTTATAGCTGTTGGAGCAGTTGCGCTTAGATGGCAGGCGGCAACTCTTCCCTTAAGCGGATGCATAGTTATAAGCAACATGATGCTTCAGTCCATTGGAAAAGGAATGAAAGCAACGATCACTTCGTCTGCAAGAAACGGTATTTTCTTTATACCTCTGATCCTTATACTTCCAAGAGTATTTGGAATATTCGGCGTTGAAATAACACAGGCGGTAGCAGATATACTCTCACTTGTAATTACAGTGCCGCTGGCATATTCAGAGCTTAGGAAATTCGATTAATTTGATTTAATGGTTCACAAGAGCATAAACATGATATAATTAACAGGATTTTGCAGAAATGACTGCAATGTTCTACTTAAAAACTGATACTGAAAGGATTATTATCTAATGAAAACACTGGCAATCATTTTATTTATTGCAATGTATGTAGGACTTATTGCATTTCCGAAAAGACGTGCGATCATAGCACTTGTTGTTGCGGGAATCTATATTGTTACCGGCATTCTTCCTTACACAGAAGTTTTGGAGGTAGTTGACTGGAATGTTCTTCTTATGATATTCGGAACATTGCTGCTTGTTGACTACTTTATCGAATCCAAGATGCCTAATCTTATAGCGGACAAGCTTCTTGATCTTGCTCCCAATGTAATGTGGGTAACAATTTTTATGTCTCTTTTTTCGGGCATAATATCTGCATTTATCGACAATGTGGCTACACTTCTTATGGTTGCCCCTGTCGGACTTGCAATCTGTAAAAAGCTTAAGATAAACCCTGTTCCCATGATAATTTCAATTGCGGTTTCATCAAACCTTCAGGGAGCAGCGACACTTGTAGGTGATACAACATCAATCATGCTTGGTGCTTATGCCGGAATGGACTTTATGGACTTCTTCTGGATGAATAAGAGACCTGGCATATTCTTTGCAGTTGAGCTTGGCGCTATTCTTACGGTTCCGATCATGATGATCCTCTTTAGAAAGGACAAAGAGCCCGTTTCATCTACGGAAAAGACTGTGGTAACCGATTACGTTCCTACAATTATGATGGTTGCCCATGTAGTACTTCTTATGGGAGCTTCTTTTATAGAAAATAAACCTGAGATCACAAACGGTATGATCTGTCTTGTTTGCTCACTTGTCGGAATGGCTTGGGAGTATATCAAGGATCATGATTTTGAACGCATTACTAAGGTTGTAAAGAATCTTGACTATGATACAGTCCTCCTTCTTACAGGACTTTTCATGGTAATAGGCGGTGTTACAAATGTAGGACTCGTAGATGATCTTGCGAATCTCATTGTAACTGCAGGCGGAAATAATCTCTTTGTTCTCTTTACAATAGTTGTATGGGGTTCTGTACTTATATCTGCATTTATCGATAACATTCCTTATGTTGCGACAATGCTTCCTGTACTTCAGGGCGTAACACTTGCTCTTGGAATAGAGCCGTATCTTCTTTATTTTGGACTCCTGTGCGGAGCAACACTTGGAGGAAATATCACTCCTGTAGGTGCAAGCTGCAACATCGCAGGTGTAGGAATGCTTAGAAAAGAAGGCTATGAAGTAAGTTTTAAGGACTTTGCAAGAATTGGTATTCCCTTTACACTTGCTGCTGTTATAGGAGCTTACGTATTCCTCTGGGGACTTTGGAGATAATAGTTTAGGATTGGATTTATGATTTTATTTTTTGATATAGACGGCACTTTGTGGAATTACAAAAATGAAATTCCCCAAAGTACCATAAATGCCATCAGGAAGGCGAGAAAGAACGGACATAAATGCTTTATCAATACAGGAAGATCACGAGGCTTTGTTACAAACAAGGAGCTTCTTGGCATCGGATTTGACGGCATAGTATCTGCTTGCGGGACGATGATCGAGTACAATGATGAAGTAATTTATAACCAAATGATAGACACGGATACCATTATCCATACACTTAACACTATATGGGGATATAACTTTAAGCCTATTCTTGAAGGACATAAGCATCTTTATCTTGAAACAGACGATTTTAAGGATGATATGTACGGTGCGAAAGTAATAAGAGAGATGGGAGATATGCTTCGCGGTATCAAAGACTCATGGGGCAAATGGGAGATCCAGAAACTGTCCTGCAAAACAGATGTTTCTGTTGAAAAAAGAGACGAATGCTTTAAAAAGCTGGAAGATATCTATGATTACATAGTACATACAGATACCGTTGTTGAGATGGTACCCAAAGGATTTAACAAGGGAACCGGAATCAAAAAGGTCTGCGAGCTTTTGGGAGAGGATATTAAGAATACTTTTTCATTCGGAGACAGTGTAAATGACATAGATATGCTTGTAGCCGCAGGAACCGGGATCGCAATGGGTGAAACATATCATGATCTTAGTGCTTATGCCGACTACATTACCACATCCCTTGAAAATAACGGTATAAGCAATGCGATGAAACATTTTGCTCTTATATAGGCTTTATATGAATTTGCTGAAAGGAGAATTGATTAATAATCATTCTCCTTTTTATGTTATAATGAAAAACGGTGTTCTCTGATAGTGGAGAGCACTGAGTTTCGAGAGGACGGAGACAGATATTATGAAGAAAAAGTTTATCACATTATTAGGTGCTTCGCTTTGCTGTATGACTTTTGCTACGGCTTGTGGTGAAAAGAGCACAACTGAAGAAGATGCAGATACATTAAAATCAACAAAAACCGAAGCAGTAACTGAAGAAGAAAATGCAGAGGCAGACGAAAGCGCAAGTAATGCGCAGAATGATGAAAATACTAATGATTCAGAAGAATCAGATGCTGCAACTGAGACTTCTGAAGATGCAAGCAGCAATACGGAAAATGCTACTGATATTGAAGAAGACGAAAGCTATGAGGTTGTAAGAGTTGGTTCACTTAAAGGACCTACAACAATGGGCCTTGTAAACCTTATGAAGGAATCGGAAGAAGGAAGCTGCAGCGGAAATTATGAGTTTACAATGGAAACTCAGCCTGATGCGATACTTGCAAAGGTGGTTTCGGGCGACCTCGATATAGCGCTTGTTCCAGCTAATGTAGCCTCAGTTTTATATAATAAGACAGAGGGCGGTGTTAGCCTTGTTGATATAAATACTCTTGGCGTTTTATACTGCGTAACAGGGGATGATACAGTAAAAGGAATGGAAGATCTTGCCGGTAAAACTGTTATAACAACAGGTCAGGGAGCATCTCCTGAGTATGTACTCAATTACCTTTTGGAGCAGTACGGTGTCACTGACTGCAATGTAGAGTTTAAATCAGAAGCAACAGAGATAGCAGCAATCCTTGCTGAGGATCCTACAAAGATAGCTGTACTTCCGCAGCCTTTTGTAACAGCTGCAACAATGAAGAACAGTGAGATCAAAATAGCTTTCAGTCTTACGGGAGAATGGGATAAGATTTCTGAAGGCTCACAGCTTCTTACAGGTGTTACCGTGGTTAGAAATGACTTCTTAGATGAACACGAAAAAGAAGTGACTACATTTTTAGAGGAACATAAAAGAAGCACAGAGCTTACAAAGAGTGCTCTTCCTGAAAGTGCGCAGCTCGTTGCCGAGTATGGCATTATAGAGAAAAAAGAAATCGCAGAAGTAGCGATGCCTGAGTGCAATATTGTATGCATATCTGGCCAGGAAGCAAAGGATGCGCTTTCCGGATATCTTGATGTTTTATTTAATGCAGATCCTAAGGCAGTAGGCGGCTCAGTTCCTTCTGATGATTTTTACGCATTCACACTTAAATGATTGTTTAATGGGGATTAGTTTTTTGGGGATAATATGAAAATATTAAAAAAAATAGGTATAGTTCTTTTTTGGCTGATCATCTGGCAGATCATTGCAATCATCATTCATAATGATATTCTTTTTGCAGGACCTTTTCAGACAATAACTTCACTTGTGAAGATGTCTAAGGATACAATCTTTTTTGATTCAGTCTTATCATCCTATCTGCATATCATGGCAGGAATTCTTGCAGGTGTTCTTGGTGGAACACTTCTTGGAAGTCTGTCATACAAATACAAAATACTCGATGAATTTTTATCGCCTATAGTACTTATGATCAAGGCGGTTCCTGTTGCGAGTTTTGTTGTTCTTGTACTTATATGGATCGGAAACAGCAATCTTTCAACAGTGATCTCGGCACTTGTTGTATTTCCGATAGTATATACTTCTGTACTTACGGGGCTTAGAAGCAGGGCTACAAAGCTGATTGAAATGGCATATGTATACAGAATGCCCATGTTTAATCAGATAAGATATATTTATATTCCCCTGGTTCTTCCTGTATTTAAGAATGCTATCGCGCTTTCTGTCGGCATGGGCTTTAAGAGCGGTGTTGCTGCTGAAGTAATAGGGCAACCCATATCATCCATGGGAAATGGTTTGTACAACGCAAAAATATATCTTGATACCGGAGAGTTGTTTGCATGGACAGCGGTCATTGTATTGGTATCATGGATTACGGAGAAAGTCATTACACTTCTTTTAAATGTTTTTTGCGGGAAAGGAGCGGTAAATGACAATTGATCTTGAAAATATTACAAAATCCTATGGCGATCTAAAAGTTCTGGATCATTTTAATCTGGAGATAGAAAATGATCATACCTATGTGATAACCGGACCTTCCGGAAAAGGAAAGACAACGCTGGTAAGGATTCTGCTTGGTCTTGAGGAAGCGGATGAAGGCAGAGTACACCTTATGGGTGATTACAAATATCCATATCTTAACGCGGGCGTTGTATTTCAGGAAAACAGGCTTTGCGAGGATTTTAATGCCATAGAAAATGTGGTCATGGTGAATAAAAAGAATTCCGCAAAGGTAGCAGAGGAAGAGCTTTTAAAACTGCTCCCTGCTGATTGCTTAAAGAAACCAGTAAGAGAGCTGTCGGGAGGAATGAAGAGAAGAGTTGCAATAGTAAGAGCGTGCTCAATTCCTTTTGATATGCTGATAATGGACGAGCCCTTTGCGGGACTTGATAAAGAAAACAGGGAAAAGGCAATAAAATATATAAGAGAAAAGCAGGGAAGATCCCCGCTTTTTATAACAGCACACGACGGCGAAGAGTTTGATTTTGGCAGAATCATAGAACTTTAAGCTAATATATGTTAGTGTTAGTTAAGAGGCACAACTATCAGGTTTAATACCGGATAAGGATACTTCTTTGGGGTATACGGATAAAACCGGTGATTTAGAGGAGATTTTATGGTAACAAATGACAAAGGTATAATCAGTTTAAAGCACAACATTATGGAGGAAGTATGCAGACTTGCGTGGGAAGATAAACTTGACGAAGAGCATAAGGAACAGATCGTGCTCAAGATAAGCCCAGGCCCCAAGCCTGATTACAGATGCTGTGTTTATAAGGAAAGAGAAATTGTAAGACAGAGAATCAGACTGGCATGCGGACAGGCACCTACTTATAATGAGGGGTCCCAAAACATTGTTCAGGTTATAGACCCTGCCTGCGACGAATGCCCCATTGCATCATTTTCTGTTACTGATAACTGCAGATTCTGTATTGGTAAGGCATGCCTCAACTCATGTAAATTTGAGGCAATTCATCCCGGTGATGTAAGAATGCACATTGATCCCGCCAAGTGTAAGGAGTGCGGAATGTGCGCCAAGGCCTGCCCTTACGGAGCGATAGTCCATCTTGAGAGACCCTGCCACAAGGCTTGCCCTGTTGGAGCTATCACTTATGATGAATATGGATTCTGCAAAATAGATGAAGATAAGTGTATCCAGTGCGGACACTGCATACATAGTTGTCCTTTCGGAGCTATAGGCTCAAGAACATTCCTTGTTCAGATAATTGAGGCTATCAAAGCCGGAAAAGAAGTCATAGCAATGTGCGCTCCTGCGACAGAGGGACAGTTTGGCGAAAATATCTCAATGGCTGCAGTAAAGAATGCGCTTAAAAAGCTTGGCTTTGCAGATATGGTTGAAGTTGGTCTTGGCGGCGATATGACAGCTGCTTATGAGTCAAAGGAATGGGCTGAAGCATACGCAGAAGGTAAGAAGATGACTACATCATGCTGCCCTGCATTTATCAATATGCTTAAGAAACACTTCCCGGATCAGTTCAAGGAGAATATGTCCACAACAGTATCTCCTATGTGTGCTATTTCAAGATACCTTAAGGTTACACATCCCGGATGCGTTACTGTATTTATAGGTCCCTGCATTGCAAAAAAATCAGAGGCTCAGGACACATCAGTTCCGGATAATGCTGATTTTGTTGTTACTTACGGTGAACTTCGTTCTCTTATGCGCTCCAGGGATATTGAATTTGAGCCTGTTGAAGATGAGTATCAGGAGTCTTCAATCTGGGGTAAGAGATTTGCTACAAGTGGCGGTGTTGCCAATGCAGTTATAGAATGTATGCAGGAGAGAGGTCAGGACACATCAGAACTTAAGCTTCTTAGAGCAGCAGGTGGTATTGACTGTAAGAAAGCACTTACGCTTCTTAAGATGGGAAAGCTCCCAGAAGACTTTATCGAGGGTATGGTTTGTCCCGGAGGATGTCTTGGCGGACCTTCAAAGCATAAAACAGAGGTTGAAATCACCAAGGCAAGAGCCGGTCTTCTTGCAAAAGCCGATGGAAGAAAGGTGCTTGATAACCTTAAGAATTATCCTATGGATAAGTTCTCAATGCACAGAGATGGCAAGCACATCGATCTTCCGGACTAATCCATGAAATCTGTAACTGACTTTTTTCATTTCAGGCAGGCATTGTGCGAGAGTATCTAAGAGAAGATCAGTTTATCACCCATAATACCGATTTTAACTGGATAGGATATTCATACGGTATAAACGGAGAAACAGATGTGTACGACAACTGCAAAGTCCTGGATATTGCAGGCGTTGATATATATCATCCCTCGCAGGATAAGCTTACCGGTATGGAGATTGCCTTTGGCGGAGATGTGACAAGATCTGTCAAGGGGAATAATTATTATGTGCTTGAAACACAGGCGCAGGGCTTTCCCGGATGGACTCCTTTTAAAAATCAGCTGAGGCAGCAGGCGTATGCGCACATTGCAAACGGCGCAGACATGGTTGAATACTGGCACTGGCATTCACTCCATAACTCGTTTGAGACATATTGGAAGGGCGTTTTGTCCCATGATTTTAAGGAAAATGCTATTTACAAAGAGGCATCTGTTGTTGGAAATGAGTTTAAGAAGATAGGCTCTAAGATAATGCACCTTAAAAAGAACAATAAGGTGGCAATTTATGTGAGCCAAAGATCCCTTACCGCTCTTGATGTTTTTCCTATCGATGAGACTTTTAATGTTAAGTATAATGACGTTCTCATGGATATTTATGAAGCGCTTTACCGTCTTAATGTTGAATGTGATTTTATCTGGCCTCAGAATATCGGGGACTTAAACAAATATGAGCTTGTGTTTACACCCGCTATGTATGCGGCTTCGCAAGAGGAAATCGATGCTCTGAAAAAATATGTGGAAGATGGAGGAAATCTGTTTACTACATTTAAGAGCGCTTTTGCAAACGAACATACAAAAGTATGGCATGACGAGACTCCTCACGGACTCTCAAAAGTGTTTGGCATAAGCTACAGTGAATTTATGTGGCCTGGTGATGTCAGACTGATTTACAAGGGGAAAGAAAATGATACTGACCTTTATAAGGTAAGAGATTTTATGGAGCTCCTTAATATTGAAGATGGGGCATCGCCTGAAGTTTTGGCTTATTATTCTCATCCCGGATTAGAAAAAACCGCGGCAATAACAAGAAATACTTTCGGAAAGGGAAGTGCAGTGTATATGGGATGCCGCCCCTCAAAGGAGATGCTGTCTTTGATCCTTGAGGATGTTTTGATAGATCTTGGGTTACTTACCTGTGAAAACAGATTCCCTGTTATTCAAAGGAGTGGCATTAATTCTGAGGGTAAAAAGGTTGATTTCTATTTCAACTTTTCTCAAAAAGAAGTTACTGCTAAAAATGTAAATGAAGGAGAAGACATCCTTACGGGAGAAAAATGTGCAAAAGGCGGTAATATTACTGTCAAGCCTTGGGGTGTTGTTATAGTGACTGAATGAAAGATTTTCAAAAGATTGATATTTTTTTATCTATTCTTGAGTAAAAAACTGGATGGAGTTATAATCGTTTCGCACAAAATATTAATAATGTTGTCAGCATAATATTTTCTTTGCAGCTTTTGCTGTAATAAGTCTTATATTTTCGCAGATTATAAATAATCATCAGGAGGAATAGAACAATGTACGGTTTTGGCGATATGATAGCTAAACTTAAAGCAAATCCTAAGACAATAGTATTTACAGAGGGAGAAGATGAGAGAATACTTGAGGCTGCTTCAAGACTTCTTGCAAGCAACTTCTTAAAGCCTATTCTTTTAGGTAATCCCGATGTTATCAATAAAACAGCAGAAGAGGCAGGATACAACATAAGAGGCGCAAACATAATAGATCCTGCAAATTATCCTGATTTTGAGGAAATGGTCGCAGAATTTGTGGAACTTCGCAAGAGCAAGGGCATGACACCTGAAAAGGCAAGGGAGATTCTTTCTCAGTCCAATTATTTTGGCACGATGCTTGTTAAGATGAAGAAGGCTGACTGTCTTCTTGGTGGTGCAACATATTCAACAGCTGATACGGTTCGCCCTGCACTTCAGATCATCAAGACAAAGCCCGGAAGCACAATCGTTTCCTCATGCTTTATTCTGGTTCGCCCTTCAGCTACAGGGGACAACGAAGTGATCGCAATGGGTGACTGTGCGATCAACATGGATCCCAATGAGGATGAGCTTGTAGAGATCTGTAAGGAAACAGTAGACTGCGCTAAGGCATTTGGCGTAGACCCCAAGGTTGCATTCCTTTCATTCTCGACAAAGGGATCAGCTAAGAGCCCTTCAGTAACAAAGATGCAGAATGCTACAAGAAAGGCTCAGGAGAAATTCCCTGAGATCCCGATCGATGGTGAGCTTCAGTTTGATGCTGCTGTATCACCCAGAGTTGCCAGAAACAAGACGCCCAACTCTCCCGTGGCAGGACATGCAAACACATTTATCTTCCCTAACATTGATGCAGGTAACCTTGGTTACAAGATTGCACAGCGTATGGGCAATTTCGAAGCATACGGACCGATCCTTCTTGGACTTAATGCACAGATAAATGACCTGTCAAGAGGCTGCAATGCCATGGAAGTATATTCAATGGCGATTATCACAGCATCTCTTGCATAATTAACTGATAAGCTGGCCGGCTTATACCAATATCGTATAAGCCGGTTTTTTCTTTTTTTTATTTTTTATTTAGAGGATGCCTATGGAAAACAGAGATTACATGGTAAGAGCTACTGCGGCTGATGCACAGATAAGAGCATTTGCTGTAAACAGCACAAATCTTACGGAAGAAGCAAGAAAAATACATTCACTAAGCCCTATCTGCGCGGCTGCTCTCGGAAGACTTATGAGCGGCGCTCTGATGATGGGAGATATGCTTAAGGGTGACAAAGATGCCCTTACAATAACTATAGAAGGAGATGGCCCAATAAGAGGACTTCTTGTAACTGTTAACAACAAGGGTGAAGTAAAGGGCTATGTAAAAAATAATGCTGTTGTACTTCCAAATAATGCAGAGGGACATTTAAATGTTGGCGGCGCAGTTGGAAACGGAACACTAACTGTAACAAGAGATCTTGGCCTTAAAGAACCCTATGTTGGAACAATACTTCTTCACTCCGGAGAAATAGCAGATGATCTTACTTACTATTTTGCAGAATCAGAACAGATACCTTCATCAGTAGGACTCGGGGTTCTTGTAAACAAGGATTTTAGTGTTATGGAGTCGGGCGGCTTTATAGTTCAGCTTATGCCCGGGGCATCAGAGGAAGCTATTTCAAAGCTTGAGGAAAATATCAAAAATATGCCCTCTGTTACAGATATTTTACGAGAAGGTAAAACACCCGAGGAACTTCTTTCCATGGTCCTTGACGGGCTAAATATGGAGATTACGGACACAATGCCGGTTAAATACCACTGCGGCTGTGACAGAGACCGAATGGAGAGAGCGCTTATCCTACTTGGAAAGAAAGAACTTGAAAACTTTATCGCAGATAAAGAGGATATAGAACTCAAGTGCCAGTTCTGCCAGAATGCATACAAATTCAGCATTGATGACTTAAAAGAAATGCTGCCAAGAGCAAAATAAAAGAAATCCGCATCATAATTCGATGCGGATTTCTTCGTGTGTTAAGGTTTTGCTACTTCCATCGGGAAGCGATACTACAAGCTTACCCATGTCGTCTATGGAAACTGCTTTGGCAGGATAGCTATTATCTTTGTCATAGACGGTTACATCTTTTGACAGGACAAGGGATCTGTTCCTGTAGGATTTTAGGATGTCTATGTTTTTTCCTTTTAGCAGAATGTTGTTTAATATTTCTGCGATAAGGTCGTTTTTGGAAAGAGGTGCCTTTTCAGGAACAAACAGGCTTCCTGCATGGGAACGCATTTCTTTTGGAAAGGTACCTGTATCCACTGCAAAATTGATACCGATCCCTGCAACGATCCATGAAAGTTCGCCGGTATCGAGATCTCCTGCAGATTCGGTTAAGATTCCGCAGATTTTCCTGTTATCAATATATATATCATTACTCCATTTGATCATAGGCTTTTTGCCGGTGAGAGCTTCTATGGAATTGCACACACATACTGCAATATAAGCTGTTACAAGACTCGTGTTTTTAAAAGGGAGCTTGTCCGGAGTAAGTATTACGCTCATGTATATTCCTCCCTTGGGAGAGAAGAACGGGCGCTTTTTTCTTCCGCTTCCCAGCGTCTGTGACTCAGCGATTATGCAGGTTCCATGCGGCGCATCAAATGCTGCAGCGCCTTTAGCGGTTTTATTTGTTGATTCAATCTGTTTATATACATGAATCCTGTCCTGGGCGATGCCGGGCAGAAGATTATCAGATATACCCTTAAGCGTTATCAGATCCATATCACCGACTAGATGATAGCCGCGGTGCGTGGCCGCTTCAATCTGATAACCGCTGTTTCTAAGGGATTTTATAGCTTTCCATACACTGTTGCGGGAAAGCTTTAGATGATTTGCAATTTCCTCGCCGGATGAAAAGCTGTCTTTATTTTCTTCCAGATATTTTAATACCAATTCTTTGGTATCTGACATGAGCTAACCTTCCTACAATTAAAGTATTAGTTTGGAAGTACTCTGGCAAGTCTCTTTTTAAGCTCCGGAGCAATAAGTGCAACAAGTATGATCTTAAGGATGGCTGTTCCTATAAAGGGAAGAACACAGGCTGTAAATGCATACAGGAAAGTACTCTGTGTTGCAAACATGAACCAGAAAGTTCCAAACACATAGTTAATTGTAGCACCGATTACAAGACTTGCCACTAAAATAACATAATAAATGGCAAGGTTTCTGGAGCCGTCCTTTTTATGCGAAAGCTTTAATCCAAGCTCATCACCAAGTCCGGCTGTAAATGAAAGGATTGGAAATGAAATAAGGAATCCACCTGTCATACCGAGAAGTACGCCAAGACCTGATGAAAAACCTGCAAATACCGGGATTCCGATCGCACCTATAAGCAGATACAATAATGTGGCATAGGTACCTTTTTTCTTGCCAAGTACAACTCCTGCCAGCGGGATTATAAGTGTCTGAAGAGTCATTGGTACACCTGCAGGCATGGGTATTGAAATCTGAGATAATACACAGATAATAGCAGTAAATACGCCGATGTAGCACAAAGAAGCTACAGAATATGAGTGCTCCTTTCTTTCGTTTAAGTCTGTTGCAATGCTGTTTTTCTCACTCATTTTTTCCTCCTAATTGTTTATCAGAGATAAACAATTTCTATGTTTTTATATTTTTTGTCACCAATAAAATATAAAATGCGGGTGACAAACAAAGTATAGGTAAAGTTGAATGTATTGTCAACCTCAATTCAGAGGAAATAGGGTGACAATTATCTCCTAAATATTGGATTATATAAATAATGACTATACAAGATATATGATGTGAATTATATAACGATAAAGTAATAACTGCATAATGATAAAAACTGTTACTATTGGATAGAATAATCTGAAAATTGCGACATTAACGAAATATAATAATAAAATTCAAATAAAATAAATAAATAATTTAAAATGTATTGACAATTATCTCAGCAATTGATATTATCATATTACCAAATACGAATGGCTTATATTTATTAGCAAAGGCAGCGAGTGCTTTACCTGAGCAATAGATCAAAAGAGCCGTTTGAAAGCGGAATAATGATGAGATGAGGCGGCGTGTGCTTCACCGATTCGATTCAACATTATTCCAATATTTTTACAACGAATCATTTGGTACCGCACAAGATTCATGAGCGGTAGGTTGCAGAAGCCTTGATGCGCAGCATGGTTTCGCCTGGAGATTCGTTAAAATATATCACTAGAAAAGGAGTAAAAGTCCATTGGAAATTCAGAACTAGAAGACGTCGGTAAAAATGCCGGCGTCTTCTTATTTTATGATATAGGAAATTTCTCCGAAATTCCTATATCATAAAATAAGAAGACGCTGTGGATGCGCACTCGCGCGAAAGGAATATGTTGCATTCTGCAACCGCGCTCGGCGCGAGAATGTCGCGAGCGACATTCTTTTTTTAGTTGCCAATAAAAAAAATATGGTGTATATTACCAAACTATGGAGCGGAAAATTTTCTGTTTCTACTATTAATAAAAACGATAAAACTTAAAGAGGGGCAATATTGATGGCAACTACTAAGAAAAAACTACTTATAGTGGAGTCTCCGACTAAGGTTAAAGCAATCAAGAAATTTCTGGGACAGGGATATGAGGTTGCAGCCAGTAACGGACATGTAAGAGATCTCCCTAGAAGTCAGATGGGTATTGATATTAATAATGATTTCGAACCCAAGTACATTACTATCAGGGGAAAGGGTGATGTGCTTGCGGCACTTAGGAAGGCAGCAAAAAATGCCGACCATATTTATCTTGCAACTGACCCTGATCGTGAGGGTGAAGCTATTTCCTGGCATCTTATGACAGCACTTAAACTTGAGGATGCCAAGGACAGATTTTCGAGAGTTACATTTAATGAAATCACAAAAAGCGCTGTAAAAGAGGCAATGAAGCATCCCAGAGATATCGATATGAATCTTGTTGATGCTCAGCAGGCAAGACGTGTTCTTGACAGAATGGTGGGTTATGAGATCTCACCTCTTTTATGGGAGAAGATAAAGAGAGGCCTTAGCGCCGGACGTGTTCAGTCTGTTGCACTTAAGATAATCTGCGACAGAGAAAATGAGATCAACTCTTTTATTCCCAAGGAGTACTGGTCACTTGATGCAACTCTTAAGGTTAAAGGTGAAAAGAAACCTATTGTTGCGCATTACTACGGTAAGGGCGGCAAGAAGGTTGAAATAGAATCAAAAGAAGAACTTGCTAAAATCCTTGATGAATTAAAGGGAAAGAAGTTTAAGATCAGTGAGATCAAAAAAGGAGAGAGGACAAAGAAGGCTCCACTTCCCTTTACCACATCAACCCTTCAGCAGGAAGCATCTAAGTCGCTTAACTTCTCAACACAGAAGACCATGCGCACAGCTCAGCAGCTTTACGAAGGAATTGACATGGGTAAGGCAGGAACAGTAGGTCTTATCACATATCTTAGAACTGATTCCACACGTATTTCCGAAGAAGCACAGCAGGCAGCCCATGACTACATTGAGGAAGCTTTTGGAAAGGAATACCTTGCAGAGAAGCCTGCTACAGCCAAGACAAGTGCTAAGATCCAGGATGCGCACGAAGCAATCAGACCTACTGATGTAAACAATACACCTGTTGCTGTCAAGGATTTCCTTAGCCGCGACCAGTTCAGACTTTATCAGCTTATCTGGAGAAGATTCATGGCAAGCCGCATGGCAGCTGCCAAGTATGAGACAACATCCGTTAAAATAGATGCAGGTGAACACAGATTTACCGTTGCTGCATCAAGAACTGTATTTGATGGCTTCATGAATGTATATACTGATGAAGATGATCAGATTGAAAAGAATACACTTGCCAAGCGCATAGATGAAAAGTCAGAGCTTGAGCTTGTTGAGTTTGAGGAAAAGCAGCATTTCACACAGCCTTCTCCTCACTACACAGAGGCTTCACTTGTTCATGACCTTGAAGCACTCGGAATCGGAAGACCCAGTACTTATGCGCCGACTATTACAACAATTCTTGCAAGACACTATATCACTAAGGAAAATAAAAACCTGTATGTGACAGAACTTGGTGAAGCTGTTAACAAGATGATGAATGAGGCATTTCCTCAGATAGTTGATGTAAGCTTTACATCCAATATGGAGAGACTTCTTGATGGAGTTGCTGAAGGCGATGTAAAGTGGAAAACTATTGTAGAAAACTTCTATCCGGATCTTGCTGATGCGGTACTTAAAGCTCAGAAGGAACTTGCAAAGGTTGAAATCCAGGACGAAGCTACAGATGTTGTCTGCGAAAATTGTGGCAGGAACATGGTAATAAAGTATGGTCCACATGGAAAGTTCCTTGCATGTCCCGGATTCCCGGAATGCAAGAACACTAAGCCTTACTATGAGAAGACAGGAGTTATGTGCCCTAAGTGCGGCAAAGATATTGTCCTTAAGAGAACAAGAAAGGGACGTCTGTACTACGGATGTATAGGCAATCCTGATTGCGACTTTATGGTATGGCAGAAGCCTTCAAAAGAAAAGTGCCCCAGATGTGGCGGACTTATGCTTATTAAAAACAACAAGCTCGTCTGCAATGATCCTGAGTGTGGATACATTGGTGACAAACCAAAAGATAGCGAAGAATAGAATATTTCAAAAAAGAATCAGACATTATGCTCTGATTCTTTTTTTTATTGAACAGCGAAATTCCTATTCAATAAAAAACGCTCCGCTATGGATGCGACTCTTTGTTCACTACATAAATGTGAGACTTTTTTCTAATTTATTTAATTTTAATAAATAATAGAGCTATATTTCTTTGAAATGCGCAGATATGTGTGTTAAAATTTGTGTAGTTGTAGTGAAATTATGCGAATTGTGTCGCGTTTTCAGAAAAAAGGAGATTTTTACAATGAGTAGCGTACAGTTACTTGATAAAACAAGAAAAATCGGTAAACTGTTACACAACAGCAATTCCGGTAAGGTGGTTTTTAATGACATCTGTTCGGTACTGTGTGAAATTTTGAACTCCAATATGCTCGTCATAAGCCGCAAAGGTAAGGTGTTGGGCATTGGAGAGACAGCCTCTGTAGATTCACTTGGTGAGATGCTTGTTGACGATGTGGGCAGCTTTATTGATCCTATGCTCAATGAGAGACTTCTTACAGTTCTTTCAACCAAGGAGAATGTCAATCTGGAAACTCTTGGATTTGAAGACGTGGACATGAGAAAATATCAGGCTATCATTACTCCTATAGAAATCGCCGGTGAGAGACTTGGTACGCTTTTTATCTATAAGTGCAATGAGCCATATGATATTGACGATATTATTTTGTGTGAATATGGAACAACAGTGGTGGGACTTGAGATGCTCCGCGCTGTTAATGAAGAAAATGCCGAAGAAAGCAGAAAACTTGCTGTCGTTAAGTCAGCTATCAGCACACTTTCTTTTTCCGAGATGGAAGCTATCATTCATATTTTTGATGAACTTAACGGAATGGAGGGCGTTCTTGTTGCAAGTAAGATCGCAGACAGAGTCGGTATTACCAGAAGCGTAATTGTAAATGCACTAAGAAAGTTTGAAAGTGCCGGCGTAATAGAGTCAAGATCCTCCGGTATGAAGGGTACATATATAAAGGTTTTAAATGATGTTGTCTTTGATGAGATAAAGAAGCTTAAGTCACAGATGTGATAAAATGTGAATTTGCTGTGAAACATTGGCGAAATCTGTAAAACCGGTACTTTTGGTGCCGATAAAACAATTGAACAGGGACATGATGAAAGGATTTATCTGACCGGTAGATCCTTTCTTTTTATATAGAATGATTTTTACTAATACTTGTATGCGATAATTATTTAAGACACTATATGAAGTATTATTTTTGCCAAATGCCTTGTATTTTGCATAAAAACATCATAATATGTAAGTAGGGTTAAAAGGTTAGCCTGTATAAAGGGGGTATTTTATGATCAACAGCAATGCGTATGACTATATAAATGTGCTGGATAAGACAGCTGATGCATCCTGGATAAGGAATGAGGTCTTGTCCAATAATATAGCGAATGTAAACACACCCGGCTATAAGAGGCAGGACGTTGCTTTTGAGAGAGAATTGGAGAGAGCACTTGGCAATTCCAGATACATCACTATGGATTCCAAGGTGGGCAATCTTAAGATAAATAGGCTTAAGCCCAGATCTTACACAGATTATTCCAATTATTCATATAGAATGGATGGGAATAACGTAGATATAGATACCGAGAATGTTACACTTGCAGCAAACCAGCTTAAGTATCAGGGCGTTATGGAGGGAATCAACTCCGAATTCAGGAACCTGAAAAATGCCATGAGCGGACAGTAAGGAGGTAGCACATGATCAGTACAGGTAATATTTTTGACTCCTTTAACATCAATTCATCAGGAATGACGGCTGAGCGTTTTCGAATGGATATCATTTCACAGAATATCGCAAATGCCAATACGACAAGAGATGCAACAGGTGATGTGTACACTAGAAAAGTTGTAACTTTTTCCGAAAAAGGAACACAGACGCCGTTTTCAAAAATATTAAATGAGAGACTCGATCACTACTCGGGACGTGGTGTTAAGGTATCTTCAATTCAGGATGATACCTGGACAGATTACAAGATGGTCTATGATCCGTCTCACCCGGATGCCGATGAGTACGGATATGTAACATATCCAAACGTTGACATTGTCACTGAGATGACGAACCTTATTGATGCGCAGAGAGGCTACGAAGCAAATGCCACAGCTTTTGCATCAAGTAAGAATCTGATAACTCAGGGTCTTTCGATAGCTCAGCAGTAATAAAGTTTTTATATGATGGGGAAGTCCTAAGGGACTAGTGGAGGCAAAAAAATGGCAGATATAGATATCAGTCAGATCAGAAATGTACATTCGGCTGCGATAAGAAATGCGGAGAAGCTGACAAGCCGTGTTACAAGCCCAATAGGGGACAGGTTTGGTAATGATGGCTCTTTTTCCAATATTTTCAAGAAAACAGTTGAGAATATAAATACAACTAATGCTTATTTGTCAGATGCGGAGAACGAGGAGATCAAGTGGGCTCTTGGGGAAACCGATAATGCCCATGATCTTGGAATAGCCCTTCAGAAGGCGGAGACAGCGCTTCAATACACGATTGCTGTACGTGACAGGGCTCTGACTTCCTACAGGGATATTATGAACATGCAGATCTGATAGTAACGCATGTTGTTTAGTGCTTGTGCACTATTTGGTTTTTGTTAGTTTTTTAAGTTTTTTGGGAGGATGGGAGTATGCGTGAACGTCTTTTTGAGCTTAGGGACAAGATCCTTGAGTGGTTTGGCAGATTTACAAACAAACAAAAGACGCTTATGGGAGCCGGTGTTGCTGCCGTTGTTTTTGCAGCTGTAATACTTTTTACCGTATTTAACCAGCCTGTGTATGTCGAGGTGGTTACAGCGGAGACGACCAAGCAGTCAGCTGAAATAGCTGCGCTTCTTGATGAAAATGGTATTAAATACAGGCTTTCAGATGATGCACTAAGATATGAAGTTCTTGAAGAGGATAAGACGGAGGTTGCTTTCCTTCTTGCGCAGAACGACATCATGTCTGAAGCATATACGATTGACAATGTTGTGGATGGAAGTTTTTCAACCACAGAATCAGATAAACAGAAGAAATATAAGGTTTACCTGCAGGATACTCTGGCTAATGATTTTATCAAGATGTTCGATGCCATTGAGAAAGCCAAGGTTGAGCTTACGATCCCTGAAAATGATGGGACACTTCTGGCAAAGAATGAAGAAGCATCTGCAAGTATTATTTTGAAATTAAAAGATCCCGAAGCCTTTACCGAGGACAATGCAGCATACCTCGCAAAGGCTGTTTCTGTTGCTTTGGGTAATAAATCAACAGACAATATCGTTGTTATGGACAGTGCAGGCAATATGCTTTTTTCGGGCTCAGAGGAGGCGTCCACATCCGGAATTGCAAGCTCACAGCTAAATGCCAAGTCTAAAGCGGAAGCTGCCATAAGGTCGGAAATTGTTCGCGTATTAAGAGGAACACATCTTTACAGCGATATTGAAGTCGCAAGTAATCTTGTACTTGATTTTTCAAAGGTTGAATCAACAGAGCATGAGTACTA
Organism: Butyrivibrio sp. NC2002; assembly: GCF_000702265.1. Lineage (GTDB taxonomy): Bacteria > Bacillota > Clostridia > Lachnospirales > Lachnospiraceae > Butyrivibrio. The sequence goes on along the minus strand of NZ_JNKZ01000011.1, from coordinate 71,257 downwards.
TCCTCCGGAAGGTCAGACCCAGGGTGTTTTAAGCCACGAAGATACCTATTCTGCAAACAATGTCAACGGAACCAGTGGACTTCCCGGAACAGACACCAATAATGATGATGAGACATCTTATGTTTTGCAGGACAATAACAATTCTACTTCGAATATAGAAGAGGAATCCAGAGATTATCTTCCTAACGAGAAGATCACATCTATCACGGAACCAGGCGGAGCTGTTGATTATGAGAAATCATCCATATCAGTAACAGCTACTTCTTATATCGTCTACAATGAGGATGATTATGTTCCAGAAGAACATGATGGTATGAGCTGGGAGGATTTTAAAAAGAATACCGGTGTTACTCAGGCAGAGGTTACCGAGGACACAATAAATATAGTTGCTAAGGCAAGTGGAATTGAGGCTGCAAACATTTCCATGACAGCATATAATCAGCCTGAATTCTTCGATTCAGAAGGAAAGGGGTTGACGTTTACGGATATTTTGCAGATCATTCTCATTCTCCTTATTCTTGGGCTTCTTGGATTTGTTATCTGGAGAAGTATCAGAACCCGCAGAGAGGAGATTGAAGAAGAGGAAACAGAGGAAGATATTCTTCCCGAGGAGTTGTCGGTTGAGGAGCTTCTTGAGTCCCAACCTGATGAAATCGTAGAGCCGGGTCTTGAGGATATATCTCTTGATGAAGGTAGTGAGACAATGCATCTTATTGAGAAGTTTATTGATGAGAATCCGGAAGCGGCAGCTGTGCTTTTGAGAAACTGGCTCAATGAGGATTACGAATAATTATAGAGGGGAGTTACATAAATGGCTATTGACGGCGAAGATTTTGATGATGATTTAGATGGAGGTACCGGTGGTGGCGGAGTGTCGGCAGCGTCAGGAGCAACCTATGACCCTGCACTTACAGCTAACCTCTCAGGAACACAGAAGGCGGCAATCCTTCTTATTTCCCTTGGACCTGAGAAATCATCAGCGATTTTTAAACATTTAAAAGAAGATGAAATAGAGGAGCTGACTCTTGAGATAGCTAATACCAGAAGCGTAACACCTCAGGTAAAAGAAGCTGTCATAGAGGAGTTCTATGGAATATGCCTCGCTCAGCAGTATATTGCTGAGGGTGGTATTAACTATGCAAAGGAACTATTGGAGAAGGCCCTTGGCGAAGACAAGGCGATGGATGTTATCAGTAAGCTGACTGCATCCTTGCAGGTTAAGCCTTTCGAATTTATAAGGAAAACCGATCCTTCACAGCTTCTTACTTTCATTCAGGATGAGCACCCGCAGACTATTGCTCTTATCATGTCCTACATGTCACCTTCACAAAGTGCCATGATCCTTGGTGCGCTTCCACCTGAAAGGCAGGCGGATGTTGCAAGGAGAATTGCAACTATGGACAGAACAAGTCCTGATACTATAAAGGATGTAGAGCGAATCCTTGAATCAAAACTGTCATCTCTTGTCAACCAGGATTACACTGTTGTCGGCGGTGTAGATGCTGTTGTTGAAATACTTAATACTGTTGACAGAGCTACAGAAAAACACATCATGGAGACCTTGGAAATCGAGCAGCCTGAACTTGCTGATGAAATCCGTAAGAAGATGTTCGTATTCGAGGATATCCTTCTTTTGGACGACCGTGCTATTCAGCGTGTGCTTCGTGATGTCGATAATGCGGACCTTGGTCTTGCATGTAAGGGATCTACAGAAGCCGTACAGACTGCTATTTTCAACAACCTGTCCAAGCGTCTTGCTGCTATGATCAAGGAAGATATGGACTTCATGGGACCTGTTCGTATGAAGGATGTTGAAGAAGCTCAGCAGAAGATTGTAAATGTTATCCGTAAGCTTGAGGATTCAGGTGAAATTGTAATCTCCAGAGGCGGAGGTGATGAACTCGTTGTCTAATGGATCTAATTTATTTAAGGGCTACTTTGTTAATGTCGATGAAAACGACAAGAGGATCATTGATAATAATGAACTCTCTGAAAAAAGAATAGAGCAGCATCAGGCTGAAGAAGCCAAGCGTCTTTTAGAGGAACGAGAAGAAAACGGAGAAGGATCTTCTTATGATGGGTTTGAAGCAGGCATTGGCTATGACCAGATTGATGCTTATGACGATAACCAGAATATTATAGGTGCTCCCGGACCTGATCTGGAAGATAATAACGAGTTTAATGAGGGCTTTTCCGAGGGGCTTCCTGAAGGGTATTCTACGGATGGTGAATATCCGCAAGTTAATGAGCTTGGCCAGATTCCGGATAATATGCAGGATGGCGAAGCATTTCAACCGGGAATGGATGATCTTGACAGCGGCATGGAAGGTTTCGATAGAGGCATGGAAGGCTTTGATGATGGTATGGATGCCGGAAATGATTCGGGTTTTGAAGCCGATAGTTCCCAGGGCGGAGCAATAGATGGCTCTGAGGATGCTCCGCAGATCAACCTTGAGGAAATACAGGCTCAGATCGATGAGCAGATAAAAATGGCCGAGGAGCAGGCTCAGCAGATAATAGCTGATGCCAATGCGGAGGCGGAAAGCATCAGAAATCAGGCCGAAGAAGAGGGAAGAAATGCCGGATATGAGGCAGGACTTGCACAAGGCTCTGAAGAGGCAAGGCAAATAAAAGAAGCTGCCGAAGCTGAGATGGCTCAGGAAAAAGAAAAGATGGAGAAGGACTTTAAGCAGCTGGTAAATTCTATTGAACCTGACATGGTTGAAGCTCTGACATCCATCTATGAGCATGTTTTTAATGTGGAATTCAGAGAGAATAAGGATATTATCCTTCATCTGATAAAGACAACACTTGGTAAGATGGACAGTGGAGTTGATATCATCCTCCACATATCTTCTGATGATTACGATCTGGTAACGGATGAGAGGGCATCTCTTGAGGAGGCTATGACTTCCCCGAATGCTTCTCTTGAAATAATCGAAGATCCTCTTTTAAAAGAAAACGAGTGCATTATTGAATCCGAGGGCGGTGTATTTGATTGTTCTCTCGGAGTAGAATTATCGGAGCTTTCAAGGAAACTTAAGCTTCTTTCTTATGACAGGGTTAAGCGCTAATGGGTAATGGACTGATTGATTATTCAAAATATAAAAAGCTTTCCCATAACTCTTTTTTCAGGGTGAGGGGAAAGGTTGTAAATGTAGTAGGCCTAACAATAGAATCCGCCGGACCTCAGGCCAAGATGGGAGATATCTGCTATATCTATCCTATGAGCAAGGATGGCGAAACCACAGCCAGACCATCAGGCAAGGGAACCATGGCAGAGGTCGTTGGATTCAGGGATAACCATGTACTTCTTATGCCCTATGAGAATCTTGTCGGAATCGGCAGCGGTAGTATTGTTGAAAACACAGACGCGCCGCTTAGGGTAAATGTAGGAGAGGGACTTCTTGGCAAGACACTTGACGGACTTGGAAGAGTTGATGGCACTAACTACGGAAAAGGTGCGATTCTTGAAAACGGCGTTGCTTATTCGGTAGAAAATCAACCACCGGACCCCATGACCAGAGACCCGATATCAGATGTTTTATCTCTCGGGGTAAAGGCTGTTGACGGACTTCTTACGGTGGGAAAAGGTCAGCGTATCGGAATCTTTGCAGGCTCCGGAGTTGGAAAGTCTACTCTTATGGGTATGTTTGCAAGAAATACTGAGGCTGATATTAATGTGATTGCACTTATCGGAGAGCGTGGCAGGGAAGTTCGTGAATTTATAGAAAGAGACCTTGGAGAAGAAGGAATGGCAAGGTCTATTGTTGTTGTGGCGACAAGTGATAAGCCTGCTCTTGAGAGACTTAAGGCGGCTAAAACAGCCACATCTATTGCAGAATATTTCAGGGATAAGGGAAAAGATGTGCTTCTTATGATGGATTCCCTTACCCGTTTTTCGATGGCTCAAAGAGAAATAGGGCTCGCCAGTGGAGAGCCTCCCGTTTCAAGAGGTTATCCTCCGAGCGTATATGCAGAGATGCCAAAGCTTCTTGAGAGAGCAGGCAGATCAAGGAAAGGCTCCATAACAGGACTATATACGGTGCTTGTTGACGGTGATGATTTCAACGAGCCTATAACTGATACGGCCAGAGGTATATTGGACGGGCACATAGTTCTCGACAGAAAACTAGCGCAGAAAAATCACTATCCTGCTATTGATGTTCTTGCGAGTATTTCAAGATGTATGAGCGCTATTGCACCGACCGAGCAAAAGAGAGCTGCGGGAAAATTAAAAAACGTACTTGCTACCTATAAAGATGCAGAGGATCTTATAAATATCGGTGCCTACAAGGCAGGTGCCAATAAAAACATTGATTATGCGGTATCTAAAATTGATGCGGTAAATAACTTCCTTATGCAGGAAACGGATGAAAAATTCACCTATGAGGAAGTGGTTGCTCAGCTTGAGAAACTTTTTGCAAACTGATTTTCAGGGTATAAAGCATGGCAAGATTTAATTACAAGCTTCAGGGTGTTCTTAATCTGCGAATGCAGCAGGAAGAGCAGGTCAAGATGGAGTTTGCTGTTGCAAATAAGAATCTGAACGACCAGATTGACATCCTTGAAGAATTAAAGAGAAGAAAAGAAGAATACATTCAGGAAGGCTATGCCTTAAGAAATGAAAACAGGATGAATGTCCGTGAGATTGTTGATAACAACTATGCTGAGAAGCAAATGGATGTCATGATACAAGACCAGCAGGTAGTTGTTGAAAGCTATAGGGCAAAGTATGAAGTTGCCAGAATTAAGCTGACCAAAGCTATCCAGGAGAGGAAGATGCAGGAGAAGCTTCGCGAGAAAGCGTTTGCTATTTTCATTGAAGAAGAGAAAGAGGCCGAAGCGAAGGAAACGGACGAGAGAAGTAGTTTTGTATACACTAAGAGGGCAAGAGAGGGAGAGTAATGGCAGAAAAAAAAGAGAATGAAGCTTCTGTATTGCCAAAAGTGGAAAGTGAAGAAAAAGCGGCAAGAAGAAAGCTTAAGGAAGACAGAAAAGCTCTCAGGAAAGAACTAAAGGAACAGAGAAAGGCTGCAAAACAAAGAGAAGCTGAGCTGGCTGAAAGAACGGCAGAGCTTAACGGCGATGACGGCGGCGGAGTGGCGACTCTTGTTCTTACGCTGTTTATAATAATAATCTGGCTCATCATCATGCTTTTGCTTATAAAGCTCGATGTAGGCGGATTTGGATCAAATATTTTAGCTCCTATAATAGGCGATGTTCCGGGACTTAACAGGATACTTCCGGAGGGAAGCTATACGGCAACTCAGAACACAAAAACAGACGAGACGCAGGATGCGGGTTATGACGAGGAACTTGTCAGCAGCCTGGATGAAGCTAATCTCTATATAAAGAGACTTGAAAATGAGCTCCGCAAGGAGATGGAGGAAAATGCAGATCTCCAGGAACAGGTCGAAAAACTCCAGAATGAAGTTACAAGGCTTGAACCATTTGAACAGGAACAGGCACAGTTTGAACAGGAAAAAGAAGACTTTTATAAAAATGTAGTATATGCGGACAATGCTCCGGATCCTGCTACATATCAGCAGTATTACGAGATGATAGAACCTGATGTGGCTGCGCAGATTTATGCTCAGATCCTTCAGGATCAGTCTGATGATGCAGAACTTGATGACTATGTTAAGGCATATTCATCTATGAAGGCTAAGGAAGCGGCATCGATTTTTGATGAGATGGTTAAAAACGATAATAACGGTGACTCGGTAAGACTTGTATCCAAGATACTTGGAAAAATGAGTGCGGAAAACAGAGGCGCGATCCTTGATAAGATGACTGAGGAATATTCATCCAAGGTTACGGAATACATGGAGCCTTCAACTCATACAGCGACAGTTTCCGGACTTACAGGCAACTAATATAGGAAGACAACGACCTATCATCAGATGAAAAAGAATTAATATATTTTTAATAAAGTTCGGCCGAATGGGTTAAGTTTTTATCCATGCGGCCGATATATTTTTTGAAGTAGTATGCGGTCATACTATATCCATTTTTGAGGAAAGGAGGACATCACCCTATGATAAGCAATGTGAATATGGGCGTTTTAGGCGCGGCTATGCAGGGTAAGGTGCAGGCAAAGCAGGCTGCTGCGAGTAAACAAGGCAGCGATGATTTTCAGAAAACGCTGCTTAACGTAAGTGCTCAGAACATGGCACAGGGAGTAACAGGGCAGGTTGCTTCCAACCTGGTTTCAACGGTCAGTAGAGATAATGTAAACAAAGTCTCTGCAGATGACACAAAAACAGTGGATACTGCAAACAAAGCACAGACAGCCACAGAAACTGCAAATACCAAAAGCACAACTGAAACCAAAAACGAACCTGAAAAGGAAAGTGTAAGTGCAAGCCAAAACACCACTCAGACAGAAGAAAGTGCTGGGGTAGAGGAAACGGCAGTCCCTGAAAAAGCAGTAGCCAGTGACCAAAATCCGGGTGAAGAAGTCGCTGAAGTTGCAGATGATGCACTTGGCACAGCACTTCTTGAAGAGAGCAGAAGGCTCATGGAAATGCTTTCCGAGCAGCTTGATATCAGTATAGAAGATATCGAAAAAGCGATGGCTACACTTGGACTTACTCAGGCACAGATACTTGAACCTGCTAATCTTACAATGATCACTGCTGAGCTTACAGGAGCTCAGGACATGATGGCAATAGTGACAAATGCCGATCTGTACATGAGTGTTCAGGATATGCAGGATGCAGTAACGACAGCTAAGCAGGACCTTATGGAACAGTTTTCTCTAAGTGAAGAGGAATTTGGTGAAGAGCTTGCAAAGTTTGGAGAAAATCTTCAGATGGCAGAAGGTGACAAGGCTGGCGAGGAATTCCAAGGCGAAACACCAAATGCTATGTTTGAAGTCAAAACTCCCGTAGACCTTGCATTGGCAGGCAAGATCGAGACTAATGTAGAAGAAACTGTAATCGAAGCAGAACCGGAAGTAGAGATAAGTGTTGAAGAGGCTGTAATTAGTTCTGCTGAGACCGGAAGCAGTCACTCTGATACAGAGAGTGAAAACAATGAAAATGCAGACGGTTCATTATTTAACCAGATCGCAAATCAGATTTCTTCATCTCTTTCTGAAGTGTCACAGGCAGCTGAAAATGTTCAGTCTTATGTCAGAGAGGATGCAGCAAAGATAATGGAGCAGATAACTGAGTTTATCAAGATAAACGTAAGAGAAGAAGCAACCACAATGGAACTTCAGCTCCATCCGGCAAGTCTTGGTACGGTCAATGTAATGATCGAGCAGGCAAAACAGGGAAACATGATAGCTAAGTTCATCACGCAGAATGAAGATGTAAGAGCGATCATAGAAAGCCAGCTGCAGCAGCTTCAGGAGAAGTTTAATGAGCAGGGCGTAAAGGTTACAGAGGTACAGGTTACAGTTAATGCCGGTGGTTTTGATCAGACACTTAATGATTCCCAGAGCCAGAAAGATGACGATCAGGATGCCCAGCAGTCCATCAGAAAGCCTATGAGAAGAATAAACCTCGGAGATTTATCTTTGGATGCTATGGAAGATATAGACGAAGGCGATCTTCTTACCGCTGAGATGATGGCAATCAACGGCAATTTAGTTGATTTTTCAGCTTAATTAAGTGCTAACGGAGGAATAAGTATGAGTGTTAATGCAGTAGTTCAGGACGGAAAAATCCTGGATACAAATAATAAGAAAAACGATATTACTACCTCATCAAATAACGGCTACGACAAGGATGCTTTTATGAATATCCTGTGCGCACAGATGAAGTATCAGGATCCTTTGGAACCTACATCAAACACTGAATATATCAATCAGTACGCTACCTTTACACAGGTTGAACAGCTATCGAATATGGCAGAGGCATTCTCGATGTCGAGAGCATCTGAACTGGTTGGAAAGACTGTTATTGTAACAGATGAAAACGGAACCAAGGTACAGGGCAAAGTTGATTATGTGACCTACTCTTCAGGAGAGGCATATCTTAACATCGACGGAAAAGATTACAAGATGGATGATGTGTCAAGTGTTGCCGATTCCGAATTTGTTGAGATCCATAATCAGGTAGACGATCTCCTTACACTTATGGATAAGTTCCCGGATTACAATAACTTGAACTTTACAGATGCACAGGCAATTTACAAGGCATACGATTTCTACCAGAATATGTCGCCTAAGGCAGTTGAACTCCTTGATAAGAAGGACATCGACAAATTAAATAAATACTACAAGAGAGTTGTTGAACTCGTACAGGAAGCAGAGAATAACCAGAAGGAAGCTGATGCCAAAAAGGCACAGGAAGCATCTTCCAAGGACAATACCGAGGCAGGTTCCGATAGCAAAAGTGAGGCATGAGTCATAACAGATACATTTTAAAAAAAATTTGAAAAATTGTTCAAGATTTTGATGTACTTGCCGAAATATAAATCGGAACAGTTCATAGCTTAGTTATTGTTTGCGGAAAGGAGTATGACATGAGAATAGAAAACAACGGTCAATTCCTTTCAATTGAGCAGGTTCAGAGTCAGCTTTACCCAAAGGGTACAGAGAGGCAGGCAGCAACTCCGGGGCTTCAGAAGTCAGAATTTGGCAAGATCTTAAGCCAGATCGAAGAGTCAAGGGAAGGCGTCAGATTTTCAAAGCACGCATCCAACAGACTTAACGACAGAAATATAGAGCTTACGGACAAACAGCTTGAAAGACTCAATAACGCAAGGAACCAGGCTAGTGAAAAAGGAATAAATGAATCACTTATTCTGGTGGATGAACTGGCATTTATAGTCAATGTACAAAATGGAACTGTAGTGACCGCAATGGATAGCCATGAAAGTGGCAGTAACGTATTTACAAATATAGATGGAGCGGTAATCGCGTAATCTTACAGCAAAAAAGGAATAAAAGAAATTGACCGGACCGAGGGCAGGCGCCCGCAAGCTTACCGAATGTAAGTATCTAAGGAGGTCATAGAGCTTTTGACTGACAGATAAAGCTCATTCGTTTCCCAATCTTTTTTTCCATGCTGAAAAAGAATACCGTAATTCCGTCCTTCTAGGCTTTATGTATCAGGAGGACATGCCTTATGATGAGATCACTCTTTTCTGGTGTAGCTGGACTGAAAACGCACCAGGTAAAAATGGATGTTATTGGTAATAATATTGCCAATGTTAATACAACTTCCTTTAAATCTCAGTCCATCACCTTTAGTGATCTGATGTATCAGACCACACAACGTGCATCCAGGGCAACAGAGACAACAGGTGGTGTTAATGCGCGTCAGATAGGTCTTGGCGCAAAATCAGGCGCTATTGCAACAGCTATTGAGCAGCAGGGCGCAACTGAGACCACAAATAATCCTTTTGATATGAGAATCACCGGTGATGCATTCTACATCGTAAACAACGGAAATGAAACTCTTTATACAAGAGACGGTTCATTCTACGTTGACGGTGCAGGAAACCTCGCGATGCAGTCTACAGGTTACTTCGTATATGGCTGGACAGCAGTGGAAGATGAGCAGACCGGAGAGATTAGCGTAAATACAAACGGCGGTATAGGTAAACTTCAGATCATGTCAGCTGAAAACCAGACATATCCGCCGGAAGGCACTACAGAAGCAGTTGTAAGCGGAAATATAGATGCTAACGACACCAATGTTACAAGCGACGCAGGAAAAACAGTTACTCTTGAGTTTTATGATAACCTGGGCTACCTCTACACAGCTAAGTTTGCAGTAAGAGATGTCAATGATGTCGAGCATACATACTCAATGACACTTGAAGACATCCTGGACGCTAAGGGAAATACTATTGGAGCACAGAAACTTAGTAATGTTTCATTTACAGATAGTACAGATGGGAATGGCGCCCAGAATTATCCTATAAGGGCTTCCTACACTAAGGAAGTGACAACGGCAGACTATAGAATGTCCGGCCGTACAACTACTAAAACTACATATAAAGATTCGATGGGACAGACAGCGTACACAATACCTACGACAGGGACAATTGAAGCGCTTGCTGAAAACTATCCCGGATTTTTAACTAACGTATATGCGGGAACAGGCGAAGTAACAACGGGATATTATGAAGTAAATAGTGATGGCACAATCAGCGTTTTCCAGACAACAAAGAGCGATGATCAGTCCGTAAGCGATCAGGAATTTGCAAGTTATTATATTTCAGCGACTTCAGCTGACAGAATAAGCTTTAAAGGAAAGGCTACAGATGGTCTGAGTATTCCTCAGAATTTTTCTTCAAAAGAAGGCGTATCTGAAAAAAAGAAAGATATATTGAACGATTTATATGGAATTGATACTGATGCTATATTTGATGAGTATCCTGATGCGACTAATATGAAAATAACTCCATCAAAGGATGGTATGTCTGCAAATATTGAAATGACAACTACAGTTCCCGGTTCGGCAACAAGTCCAGCTACTGGATATGACTTTGATAAAGTTGGTACTGATGGAAAATCCACATATACTTACGGTGGTACAGATCCGGTAACATATATCGCTATTGCTACAAAAGGAACCTTTAATTCGACTACAGGTAACTTTAATGATTTAAAAAATGTGTTTGGTTTAAATGAAGCAGATTACACTGCAAAGGATGCAAGCGGCAACAGCAGAGAGTTTAGTTATACAATAGATGACGATGGAAATATAACTATAACAACAAAGACGGCTGTAACAATTGCTGATAATCTGAATAATCCATATAAGATTGAAAAAGAATTTTATGCTAAGGTTACAGCTTCTACCAACACAGTTACATATAACAGAGTAAGTTCGGGAGAAGAAACTCCGGCAATCGCTTTGTCAGGGACTCTTGGAACCACAGAAAAGACAGTTCTTCGTACTGTATTTGGATATGAATCTGATAGTGACAATGTAACTTATGAATTATCTGCGGATGGAACAGACTTAACTATTTACAACAAGGGAGATAGTGAAACGTATTCAATTAAAGAAACAACCGATCCTGTGCAGATGGATGTTTCTGTAGAAGTTGGGCCGTCAACAGCGACTTACACTAATAATTCATCCGGTAAGGTTATTTATGACAGCATACCAAGAAGCGGATATGTAAGTGATCTAATGGATGCTACTGCAACATCCGGATTCTTTATGGATGTTTACAATTATGCAACAGATACTGAAGCAGTAGACTACGAGAATTTAACTTATAACATTCTTGATGATGGACAGGTTCAGATAGTAAGTAACTATATTACTCTTAAATATGATGCAAAGACCGGTGATATAGTTTCTCCTGAAGGTAAGATAGTGCTCAATTTTAATCAGGATGCAATCATCGATGGTCAGCCCAAGATGGCAGGATTTACAGATGTAAACATGGATCTGTCATCCACAACAAACTACAACACTAGTGCTACATCCACTATCGGAGCTGTCAAGGGTGACCTCCAGTCTCTTAAGACAGGTAGATCTGTTGGTGAGATGAACGGTATAACAATAGGTAAGGACGGTACAATCTACGCAACATATTCAAACGGTCAGACAAAGCTTCTTGGCCAGATCGCAACAGCAGAATTTGCTAATGCATCAGGTCTTGAAAAGCAGGGTGATAACCTCTACGCATCAACACTAAACTCAGGTGAAGCTACAGTTCAGGATGTTACAATGGACGGCGGCTACATCACAACCGGTGTACTTGAAATGAGTAACGTAGATCTGTCCAGTGAATTTACAAACATGATCACAACACAGCGTGGATTCCAGGCTAACAGCCGAATCATCACCGTATCCGATACACTTCTTGAGGAACTTACAAACCTTAAGAGATAATGGAATTTAATAACTGATAATTACAGATATGCCCTCCGGACAGATAACTGCTCGGAGGGCTGTTTTTGAAGACAGAAAGCTTTTGATTTGGGATGCTTACATTGAATTATTATGATTTTTAATGGATTATATTCAATTATATTCAATTATATTTGAATTATAATGTGATTCACTGATTCACTGATTCACTGATTTAATGTTTGTGATTTAATGTTTGAAAAAGTCCTTGACAATGTTTCATTGACAGTAGTATTTTTATAAAAGTTTTGATTTCTTTTTGTTTTTTGTTCTGTGACATATGTCGTCACAATTTTTTCGGTTTGGTTTTGAATAGCCCGGTAGAACATGCAGGGTTAATCTATGAGTTAGAATATTTTTTACAGAGTTACAGTTTAAGGTTATGTTTTTGGCTGGAAACACGCCATTAGCAAGTGAACCTTATTTTGCGTGTTCTGTTTTTGGCTAGGATGCACGCGTGTTCGGACTGAAACAGGAAATGCGTGTATAGTTTCAGTAAATGTTGCACGCGAAAATAAGGTGGATGAGATATCGCGTGCCGGATGATGGAAAAAAGTACACGCGAAAAGCAGCTTGATGGATTATCGCGTGCCGGATGATGGAAAAAAGTACACGCGAAAAGCGGTTGGATGAATTATCGCGTGCTAGGTGAGAGAAAAAATGGCTGGTTTGGTTCAAAACAAATTGGCAAGTAAGACAGGTTGAAGCGCATACGAAATTAAACAATGAAAAAATGAGGATGAAAGAGAAAAGCAGAGGAGGAAACTGCGATTATTAATTATAAAAAGTGCTTAGAAGCACAACTTAGAGATTTAAATTGTCTTATAGACAGAACAGAAAAGAGAATTGAAGCTAATCAGTGTCCAGAGAGCAGGAAAGTCAGGATATCTTACAGAAAAAACAGATACCAGTATTATTTCGAAGAAGAAAAGAAGAGAGTCTTCGCAAGAAAAAGCGATATGGACACTGTAAGGAAGATCATTCAAAGAGACTATGATGAGGCTGTTTATGATAAATTGTTGATACTTCGTTATAGATTAGAGCGATTTCTTAAATTATATGATGTGAGTGAAATTGAAAATGTGTTCAATAAGCTCAGTGATGCAAGAAAATCTTTTGTTAAACCGATATATCCAAATGAAATCGAATATGTGAAGCTATGGAAAGAACAGCATAGAGGAAATCAGAATTCCTTTCCTCAGAAAATGTCATATACAACAGTGAACGGCGAAAATGTCAGGTCGAAATCCGAGAAGATTATTGCTGACATGTTTTACAGACTGGGCATTCCTTATTGCTACGAACCCAGGATCAAACTGGATGATGGAAGCTATTTATGTCCTGATTTTGCGCTTCTTAATGTTAAGGAGCGAAGGACTGTTTATTGGGAACACTTTGGACTTTTATCGGATGAAGGGTATGCGGATAAAACTTTTCGAAAGCTTAATGCATATGAAAAGAGTGGAATTGTACTGGGAAAGGATATTTTGTTTTCCATGGAAGCAGAATCAATTCCGCTGGATCTGAAACTGATAGAGCATAAAGCCAGGTTTCATTTGCTGTAAAGCACTAATATGATATTTTTCATAAAAATGCTAGAAAAAGTAGCCGAATATGATGCAATAAAATAAAATTACACATATTTGAGTGAAAAATGAAATAAAAATTCAGACGCCTGCACAGCAACTACATCTATAACAAATAAATGTAAGATTATCTCCCAAAAGCACAAATATAATAATAAACCAATAGAAAAATATTTATAAACAGAAGATAATAAATGTAATTATGCCCGCCCAATAAGAAATGTGTTTATTTAATCCACGAGATGTTGTATAATTTAATTTGAAGTATGCACTATATATAGCACGAAAAAATATTTCACAGTCGGCAAGCAAATTTGAATATTAATTTCAAAACCTATGATTTTGCTTCATTTTATGCGGACAAACGTTTATTTTGCGTGATAAAATGATAATAGTATTAGAATTTGAAAATAATATTTCAAGTTACAGGTGGTTTTTATGATAGAAATTACCAAACTTAACGGTCAGTCTTTCTTGGTTAATGAGAATTTGATAGAGACGGTTGAATCAAATCCTGACACGGTGATAATCATGGCAAATGGCAGGAAGTTTGTGGTTCAGGAATCAATAAATGAGGTATTGAGAAAGTGTAACGAGAGACTTGCTGCTTTAAATGGTTCAGAACTTGTATCTATGAGCGATATGGCTGTTAAGAGCAAGATAAATGCGGCAGTCCCAAAAATATGATATGAAGTTGTTTGAGGTGCTTTTGCCTGAAATGATAACGACAGTTAATAAAAGATACTAAATTGAGGGGGAAAAATAAGTGGATATAGCTTCATTACTTGGCGTAGGTCTTTGTTTTATATTCATGATCCTGAGTATTGTGTTTAGTGCCGGAATCACCGGTGTTAAATACTTCGTGGATGCGCCTTCTGCGATGATCACTTTCGGCGGAGCTTTCATGGCAGTTCTTGCGTCGAGGTCAATGCCCAGCTTTATAAACGGATTAAAGTCATATACGCTTATTTATAAGATGCCGGCAGATGATACCAAGGCGATCATCAAACAGATAATTGACCTGTCTAATACAGCAAGAAAAGAGGGACTCTTGGCCCTTGAAGAAGCAGCCGGTAATCTGGAAGATGCTTTTATGAAAAAAGGCATTGGACTTATCGTTGACGGTACTGAGCCTGAACTTGTTAAGGCTATTCTGGAAGCTGAAATAGACGCCATGTCTGAGAGACATAAAGAAAATTACACATTCTTTGCGGATGTTGCAGGTATGGGACCTTCCTGGGGTATGATCGGAACACTGCTTGGTCTGGTTCTTATGCTACAGAACATGTCAGATCCTTCTTCAATCGGACCGTCCATGGCCGTTGCCCTTATTACAACATTCTACGGTTCGGTTCTTGCTAACTGGTTTTGCTATCCTGCTGAGAATAAGCTTAAAGCAAGGGATAATGCAGAATATACAATGAAGAGTATTGTTATTGAGGGACTTCTTTCTATTCAGGCAGGTGAGAACCCGCGTGTTACTGAAGAAAAGCTTAAATCATTCCTTTCTCCTGCTAACAGAGCAGCATATGAAGCAGAGAACGGTTCAGGCGATGGAGGCGGAGAATAATGGCAAAGAAACCAGAAGAGATAAAACCCGGTTTGCCGGCCTGGCAGGGTACATTCGGAGATCTGATGAATCTGCTTCTGTGCTTCTTCGTTTTGCTTTTCTCAATGGCAAATATGGATGCAGCCAAATTCGAAGAAGTTGCAGCATCGTTCAGTTCAGCCTTTGGTATTTTTAACGGCGGTGAAAATGCATTCGGACAGGGCGCATTGGTAGGCGATGGTATTTCACAGCTCAATCAGCTGTCGAATTATATTATTTCAATGGGTATTTCCCAGTCGGGAGCCCAGATGGATGAGGTTACCGATTCTCAGGGCGAAGAAGAGGGTGAATCCGGTGGCGCAGGTGTTAATGATGAAGGTGATTCAGCCGGTTCTAATATAGGAAAAGGTGAAGAATCTGATTCGGAAAACAGTGCAGGCGAAGGTGGAGAAACAGAAGGCGAAGCTGAGAAGACTGAGGAAGAAAAAACGAAAGAAGCTCAGGAAACTCTTGAAGAGGAGCAGCTTAAAGCCTCCGAACAGCTTGCTAATGAAATAGAAGATACACTTGATGAGATGGATATCACAAATCAGGTTGATGTCAACTTTACCAGCCAGTATGTTCAGCTGACACTTCAGGGAGCAATCCTTTTTGACTCGGGTGATTCAACTCTTAAGGAAGAGGCATCGCCAATCCTTTCCAAGGTTGGAGCTGTACTTGAAAGATATGCAGGCGGAACAATTGAAATAGAAGGTCACACCGATAACGTTCCCATGCACAGAAGCGGCGGTAAGTATACCAACAATGATGAACTTAGTGACGGAAGAGCGCTTTCAGTATTCTATTACTTCCTGGAAAATACTACACTTGATCCTTCCAATCTTAAGCATTCCGGAAGAGGAGAATATGAGCCTGTGGCTGACAATTCAACACCTGAAGGAAGAGCAAGAAACAGAAGAGTAGAAATAAGGATATATAATCCGCTAAGTGCAATGTATTGATATTTGCTTTCATAGAAAAACAAGAAAAAGTAATGTAAGGCAGAAAAAACAATAAGCACTATTTAAATAACGCGACTTAAAATTTTTAACCTAATATCAGGGGGATAAAACATGAAAAAGAATCTTCTATCGATCATCATACTTGCTCTTTTACTTGTTAACACAGGTATGACGGGATTTATGATGCTGACAGTTATGACCACCAACAATCAGGCGGTTACTATTATAGGCGATATTGCTGCTGCACTGCAGATAGAAGCCAATGGTGGAGAAAACGGCCAGGGATTTTCGGGATCCGCCAGTGGCAATGTTGCAATTGAGAATGTAAAGAGTTACACAATTCCTGACATGACCATTTCGCTTAAGGACAGCGGAGATGGTAAGACACATTACATGCTGGCTACAGTTGTACTGTCTATGGATGGAAGTACTGAAGAATATAATACTTACGGAACAGAAGAGGCAATGCCTACTTATGTTGATCAAATAAAAGCTAAGATTACTAATGTAATTGGAAGCTATACTCTTGATGAGATCAAAGAGTATGAGGATGATGCAAGAGCTACAATACTTGAACAGATCCAGGAACTGTTCGGATCAAACTTTATTTATGACGTAAGCTTTAGTAGTAAAGTTTATCAGTAATAGATTGTGGGGAAAAGTTTTTGTTATGTTTTATTTTTGGGGAATAAAAGAGAGGTGATCTGCGTTTGAGTGAAGTATTATCACAAAATGAGATAGATAATCTACTCGCGGCGCTTAATACCGGTGAACTCGACGTGGATCAGATGTCCGCTGCGGACGAGAAAAAAGTCAAGGATTATGACTTTAAGAGACCGGCTAAGTTTTCTAAGGAGCATCTAAGAACACTTGAGATGATCTACGAGCATTACGGGAGACTGTTATCAACAACGCTTCCGCTTTACCTTAGAAAAAACGTACAGGTTACGGTTGCGAACTCCGAGACGGTTACCTACTCAGAATTCAGTAATGCGTTAAGTAACCCTGTAATACTTGGAATTATCAATTTCCTACCGTTGCAGGGAACAATAATATTGGAATTACAGGCAAATATTGGCTTTTCATTCATAGACAGAATGCTTGGAGGAGAGGGAAACGGTATTGATAAACCAAGGCCATTCACCGACATAGAGATGCCGCTTATTGAAAAGCTGATAACCATATGTATGCAGCTTATGGTTGAGCCGTGGGAAAACGTTCTTGCCATAAATCCTATCATGGAGAGGATCGAGACTAACCCGCAGTTTGCACAGGTAATTTCACCGACAGATATGATCGCTATCGTCACACTTAATATAAAAATAGGTGATACCGAAGGCCTTATGAATATCTGTCTTCCATATTTCACTCTGGAGAGTGTTATGGATAAACTAAATACCAAGTTCTGGTTTTCTACCATGCAGAAGCATGATGATGATACCTACGGTGAACACCTTGAGACCTTGGTAAGACATGTGGATGTGCCTGTTAAGGCAATCCTTGGAAAGTGTAATGTTTCCGTCAGTGATTTTGTATCGCTACAAAGAGGAGACATCATACGACTTGATAATCAGGTAAATAGTGAACTTCAGGTTTACGTTGGAGATATTTACAAATTTACGGCTTTGCCGGGAACTACTAAAGATAAATATGCCGTCAAAATAACGTCGGTTGTAAGAGAGGAGGAAGAGTAGCAGCATGGATGGAATGCTTTCACAGGACGAAATTAATGCACTGCTCGCCGGTATGGACACATCAGGTGGTGGAGGAGACGCTCCGGCCGCGGATGCTCCGGCGGATGCCCCTGCTACAGATGCTCCTGCATCAGGCGGTGGCGGATATGTTCCGGGAGAAATTGATGAGAGCCTTTTGACAGATGATGAAAAGGATGCAATCGGAGAGGTAGCCAATATCAGTATGGGCTCATCTGCGACAACGCTGTATTCACTTGTAAATCAGAAGGTTAATATCACAACACCTCAGGTTGAGCTAGCTAACTGGGGTACGGTTCTTAACAATTACGAAAAGCCCTGCGTATTTATACAGATCAAATATACAGTAGGTCTTGAGGGAACCAATATCCTTATTCTTAAGGAACATGACGTTATGGTTATCACTGATCTTATGATGGGTGGTGATGGTACAAATACTGAAGGTGAGGTTGGAGAACTTCAGCTGTCGGCTATTTCTGAGGCAATGAACCAGATGATGGGGGCTGCAGCTACATCACTTTCTACCATGACAGGTCAGAAGGTTGATATCAGTCCGCCGGTAGCGACGCTTCTTGATATGATCGATGATGATCCGAGCGAGATATCAGATTTCCTTACAGGTACATTCTGTAGAGTAACCTTCAAGCTCCAGATCGGAGAACTTGTGGATTCAACTCTTATGCAGTTATACCCTATAGACTTTGCAAAGAGTCTTAAAGATACGATTTCTGCTGATGCTCCGGCTGAAGAAGCTGCACCCGCACCTGAAGCTGCTCCTGCGCCTGCTCCTATGCCGGCTGCAGATCCTAATATGGGCATGGGTATGGGAATGCCCGATATGAGCGGTCAGACGGGTATGCCTCAGATGGGTATGCCTCAGATGGGCATGATGCCTAATATGGGTATGATGCCGCAGATGATGCCTCAAATGATGCCGGGAATGAATGTACAGCCTGCTCAGTTCCAGAGCTTTGCTCCTGCAAATCCTATGGCAGCGGGAGAAAATATCGGACTTATCAAGGATGTGCCTCTTGAGGTAACTGTTGAACTTGGAAGGACAGCCAAGGCAATTTCGGATATCCTTGATTTTGCACCCGGTACTATCATAGAACTTGAAAAGGTTGCAGGTGAGCCGGTAGATGTCCTTGTAAACGGCAAATTCGTTGCAAAGGGCGAGGTAGTTGTAATCGAAGAAAGTTTTGGTGTCAGAGTAACTGAGATTATTCAGTAAGATAAAGGGGAAAAGCTTTACAGCTATGGATGTTTCATCAGTGGCACAGCTTATTACCGTACTTATACTATTTGTGGCGGTCTTGGTACTTACTTATTATGTGACGAAGTGGATCGCCAAATATCAGCAGGTATCTACATCCTGCAGCAATATGGAAATTGTTGAAACCATGAGGCTGTCTGCAAGCAAATATATGCAGATAGTCCGGGTTTCTGATAAGTACCTGGTAATAGGTGTTTGCAAAGATACGATAACGCTCCTTGCGGAGCTTAGCAGCGATGATTATACACCGCCTGCTATACAAAAAAGCGAAGTTCCGGAATTTAGTAAGGAACTGGCTAAAGTAATGGAGAAGTTTAAAAAGAAGTAAGGTATGAAAAAGAAATGGGGAATGAATGATATAAAGCCACTGCTAAGAAAAGGCATATTATGTGCGTGCCTTTGCTTTGTTATGGCTTTTTTTCTTTTTGAGGCAGCTCCGCAGGTAGCATTTGCGTCCACCTCTTATGTGGATGATACGCATCCCACAGATCCTACAACCGACAGAGAGACCAATCTGACAGGAACAAGCGGTGAGAGGACCAACATAACTGATCCCGGATCTGCCAGAGATTCAGATGATTTAAAAGAACTGAATATCGCAAATACAGTAACTGTCACTTATGACAATGGCAATGGTACGATCAATGGCGCACTTAGAATCCTGATCACACTTACGCTTATTGCACTTGCGCCGACCATTCTCATAATGATGACTTGTTTTACCAGGATCATTATTGTGCTTCACTTTACGAGATCTGCAATTGGTACGCAGACTTCTCCGCCTAACCAGGTGCTTTTAGGGCTTGCACTTATACTTACATTTTTCATAATGCAGCCTACGATAGAGGAAGTATACAAAACAGCTATTGTTCCTTTTGAAAACGGAGAGATCGATCAGCAGGCTCTTTTTGACACAGGAATGATTCCCATCAGGGAGTTTATGTATGGTCAGACGCAGACTAAAGATGTAAGACTGTTTATGGAAATCGATCAGATAGAGTGGGACGGAGAGCTTGACAGCATTCCAAACGCAGTACTTGTTCCGAGTTTCCTTGTAAGTGAACTTAGGACAGCTTTTATAATAGGATTTTTGATATATGTTCCTTTTATTGTAATAGACATGGTGGTTTCTTCGGTACTTATGAGTATGGGTATGATGATGCTGCCGCCTACGACGATATCGCTTCCTTTTAAGATTCTTTTGTTCGTGCTTGCGGATGGCTGGAATCTGCTTATTGGAAGCCTTGTTAAGACATTTTATTGATTTAAAGACACAGAGACATTGAATACGATCTTGAAAGGAGGAGGAAAATGACAGTCGATGACGTTACAGCAATCATGGGTAATGGCCTATTTATGGTTATTAAAATAGCAGTACCTGTTCTTTTGGTGTCTTTGATAGTGGGTCTTGCTGTGTCTATTTTCCAGACAGTAACTTCCATTCAGGATCAGACACTTACATTTGTTCCGAAAATAATCCTGACATTCCTTGCGCTCATGGTGCTTGGAAACTGGATGCTCACCGAAATGGCCAATTATGTCATTAAGATCTGGCAGGATTTTAGCCTGTATATCCATTAGAGTAGGGGGATGCGGTTTGATAGATTATACCTTTACTTATGGCGATCTTGAGATATTTTTACTTATTTTGGTGCGTGTAACGATGTTTGTTTACGTTGCACCCTTTTTTAGTATGAGTAATACTCCGCAGAGAGTTCGTATAGGTTTTTCTGTGCTCCTTACGATACTTTTATACGGACTTGTTCCTGTAAAAACACTTGATTATGATTCGGTACTTGGATTTACGCTAATTGTGCTTAAAGAATTTGCGACCGGAATCCTTATAGGGCTTGGTGCACAGCTTTGCACACTTATATCAACCATTGCAGGTAACGTGGTTGACATGCAGGTCGGTCTATCCATGGTGCAGGTAATGAGCCCCGGCTCAAGGGAACAGGTGCCTGTTTCTGCCGGTATTTATCAATATGCGTTTATGGGAATGATGCTTGTTAGCGGACTATACAGATATTTTATTTCCGCGCTTGTTGATTCATTTACTCTGGTACCGCTAAACGGTGCGGTATTTAATACAGACAAACTGCTTGCTTCATTTATGAAGTTTATGTCGGATTACATGGTGATCGGTTTCAGGATCGCTCTGCCGATCTTTATAGTTACTTTTATCTTGAATGTGATATTGGGCGTGCTTGCAAGGGTAGCGCCTCAGATGAATATGTTTGCTGTGGGAATGCAGCTAAAACTTATAGTGGGATTGTCGCTTATGTATATTACAAGCGGCATGCTTTACGGGGCATCGGATTTTATCTTTCAGAGGATAAAGTTTCTGATGACGGAGTTTATCAATGATCTTATATAGGGAAAACGAAAAATTAAATAAAGTAATGCTTATTCCCTATGATCTTCAGTTCTTTGCAGACGGTCCGGGCGGCGAAAAGACAGAAGAACCCACAGCCAAAAAGCTCTCCGATGCAAGAGATGAAGGCCAGGTTGCAAACAGCAGAGAAGTTGGGAATGCTGCGGGACTTCTTGCGCTTTTTGTGCTCCTTAGGACATTGTATGGATGGATGGGGGATGGATTTAAAAATCTTTTTGACCATGTTTATATCCAGATACCCGAGTATATAAAACTGTATGATGGTTATGTTCCAATCCAAAATCTCAGGACAGTGATGAATACAGCGCTTTTGAGGGTAATGCTGCTTACACTTCCTTTTTTTGCAGTTGCTATCATTATTGCACTTGTTGCAAATATCGCTCAGGTAGGCTGGAAGATCACTTCCAAACCATTGCAGCCTAAACTTAACAAGTTAAATCCTATAAGCGGCTTTAAGAAGATATTTTCTACGAGATCTATTTTTGAACTTATAAAATCAATTGCCAAGATAGTCGTTATAAGTGCTGTTGTTTACAGTTATTTGACCGGGCTTGAAGCTTCGATTTTTTCCCTGTATGATATGCCTCTTAGGCAGGCGATCGGACTTATGGGGAGCATTGTTATAGACCTTGGAATAAGAATTGCCGCCATTTATATTATCATTGCTGCTGCGGATGTCATTTTCCAGCGTCGTAAGTTCAAAAAAGATATGATGATGACCAAACAGGAAGTAAAAGATGAGTATAAGAATAGTGAAGGAGATCCTCAGATCAAGTCGCAGCAGAGAAGACGAATGCAGCAGGCTTCTCAGAGGCGTATGATGCAGGAACTTCCAAAAGCGGACGTGGTCATTACAAACCCTACTCATTATGCTGTTGCAATAAGATATGACGCAGAAGAGATGGATGCGCCTCAGGTCATAGCAAAAGGTGAAGATTATCTTGCACAGAAGATAAAAGAGATAGCAAAAGAAAACGGAATAGAGATTGTTGAAAACAAGCCGCTTGCAAGGATGCTTTTTGCAAACGTTGATGTGGGCGAGTTTGTTCCGCCTGAGCTGTATCAGGCAGTAGCCGAAGTCCTTGCCTTTGTATATCATCTGCAGGGCAAGGTTTAAAATGTGAAAATAATAATGTAATCAGTAGAAAAGAATGTCAAAAGGCATTCTTTTTTATTTGATAGGTAATTCCTATCAAATAAAAAGCGCTCCGCTAAGGATGTTCCTAATTTCACCCCTAGTCTTGTGCTTTAATTTTTTCTTGAATACCATATATAGTGTGAGTTATACTAGATATGTATAAGTATGAATAAAATTATGGGGAAAGGGGGATGCAAATGAATAATTTTCTTAATATCGTCAAAAAACGTGCATTTGACTATGGTGTTGCGCTCTACTTTGTAGCAGCTGTTATGATGCTTATTATCCCTATTCCTACATGGCTTATGGATATTCTTTTGGCATTCGATATGTCACTTTCCTTTGTGATACTTTTTACCGCCATGTTCTCGCAGGAAGTTTTGGATATGTCCTTCTTCCCAACAATACTCCTTTTTACAACTATTTTCAGAATTGCGCTTAACGTTTCTTCAACGAGACTTATCCTTACCGGTGGAGATGCAGGACGGGTAATCGAGGTTTTTGGTTCATTCGTTGGTGCGGGTGACCTTATTATAGGTGCTATTGTTTATGGTATGCTTATTCTTGTTCAGTTCATGGTAATCAACAAAGGTTCTGAACGTGTTGCTGAAGTATCAGCAAGATTTACATTGGATGCTATGCCCGGTAAGCAGATGGCTATCGATGCTGATCTTAATACAGGCGCTATTTCCGATCAGGAAGCTAAGCTTCGCCGTGAGAAGATCCAGAATGAAGCAAGCTTTTTTGGAGCTATGGATGGTGCTACCAAATACGTAAAGGGAGATTCAACCGCAGGTCTTATCATCACAGTAATTAATATTGTAGGTGGTATCCTGATGGGTGTATTAAGACAGGGGCTTCCTGTTAATGAGGCACTTGATAAATATGCGATCCTTACCATGGGTGATGGACTTGTAAGTGCGATTCCTTCACTTTTAGTATCGCTTAGCACAGGTATTCTTGTAACCAAGGGCTCGAAAGAGGCGGACTTTGGTCCTGCTCTTATCGGACAGCTTTTTTCTATGTCCAAGACTTTGTACCTTGTAGGCGCTGTTGTTGCGGCGCTAGGTATACTTACGCCCCTTCCGAATATGCTTTATATCCCGCTTGGAATGGCAGTTGCAGGGCTTGGATTCCTTATGGACAGAGAGCAGAAGGTTGCAAGCACGGAAGAAGAGGTTATGGCTGAAGAAGAACAGCAGGCTGAGGAGATCAGACAGCCTGAGAATGTTACAAGCCTTCTTCAGGTTGATCCAATAGAGCTTGAGTTTGGTTATGGTATTATTCCGCTTGCTGATGTCAACCAGGGCGGTGACCTTCTAGACAGAGTTGTAATGATCAGAAGACAGATAGCTCTGGAGCTTGGTACAGTTGTACCAATCATCAGACTAAGAGATAACATCCAGCTAAATCCCAATCAGTACATCATTAAGATAAAGGGAATACAGGTAAGCGACGGCGAAATTCTTTTTGACCATTATATGGCTATGAATCCCGGAAATGTCGAGGAGGAAATAACAGGTATCCCTACGTTCGAGCCTTCCTTCCATCTGCCGGCTACCTGGATCACAGAGAGTCAGAGAGAAAGAGCGGAATCGCTCGGCTATACAGTAGTAGATCCGCCATCAATCATTGCAACACACCTGACCGAAGTAATAAGGAGCCATATCGCAGAACTCCTTACACGTCAGGATGTACAGAATCTTGTAAACAACTTAAAAGAAAACAATCCTGCTCTTGTGGACGAGCTTGTGCCTAAGCTTATGAGCCTTGGTGAAATAGAAAAAGTTCTTCAGAATCTCTTGAGCGAAGGTATTTCAATCAGAGATCTTGTTACGATTTTTGAAACGCTTGCCGATTATGCGGCTTCAACAAGAGATAGCGATATTCTGACGGAATATGTAAGACAGAGTCTTAGAAGAGCTATTTCAAGCAAGTATTTTTATCCCGGAGAAACCACCAGTGTTATCACTCTTGATCCCAAGATTGAACAGGAGATCATGCAGTCAGTAAAACAGACAGAGACGGGGGCTTATCTTACACTTGATCCCGCCAGGACCAAGGCTATACTCAAGTCGGTGGGAGAACAGGCTAAGAAGCTCGAAGATGCGGGCAGAATACCGATCATTATGACATCGCCTATAGTGCGCATGTATTTTAAGAAAATGACAGAAGATTATTATAAAGACCTGATAGTCATTTCATACAATGAAGTTGAACCAAATGTTGAAATGCAGTCAGTAGGAATGGTAGCGGCTTAATATGATCATAAAAAAATACACCGGAAAAACTGAATCGGAAGCTACTGAGATTGCGAAGAAGGAGCTGGGCGACAACATAGTCATTATGAATGTCAGACCGGTAAAAAAGAGCGGCTTTTTTGCTATTTTTGCTCCGACAAGAACTGAAGTTACGGTTGCACTTGAGGAGGAACCTGCTAAAACAGTAAGACCTGTCAAACCTCAGACATCCGTGAAACAGGTAAAGACTCCTGAACAAAAGACTTCGATGGCGGACAAACTTTTGAAAGCGCAGGAGCAGGGCGAAATACCTCCTCTTAAGGTGAATAACAGCCCGATCGTTCCAAATAAGGTTGCTACTGAGAAGGCAGCTTCCTTTAATGAAGAGAGCAGCGCTATAGAGGAAAAGCTTGACAGCCTCCACAATCTCATAGAGAAGAATCTGAAAAGCGAAAAAGATGATAATAAAGAAAATGAGCCGCAAAAGGTACAAGAGGAGGAAATGGAAGAGAAGAATACCATTTCCGATGAAACGATGTCTTTTGTCAAGGTGCTCTATAACACACTTATAGAGAATGAGGTTGACGAGATATATGCAAACCAGCTTACTGATGAAGTTGAGAAAGTAAGTAAGCCCAATATTCCGATGGAATTTGTGCTTGCAAATGTATATCAGAAGATGGTACTTAAGTTTGGTCAGGCAGATACGATAAAGGAAAACACCGACGGACCGATCGCTGAGATTTTCATAGGGCCTACAGGCGTTGGTAAGACAACTACAATTGCAAAGCTTGCATCGGAGCTTAGAGTTTCTCAGAAAAAGAAGGTTGCTCTTTTAACTGTGGATACTTATAGGATTGCAGCAGCGGAGCAGCTTAGAACCTATGCGACAATAATGGAGATCCCGTTCAGGGTGATCTATTCTGTTGAAGAGATGAAACAGGCAGCGGAAGATTTTAGGGACTATGATTACATTATGGTCGATACTGCGGGACACAGCCTGCATAATACAGAGCAGAGAGATACGATGGTATCGTTTATCAAAGCTCTTGAAGAAGTAGTTGAAACCGAGAACTATCTTGTTTTAAGTGCTACAACAAAATACAGGGATCTTATCGAAATAGCTGATGGTTATTCAGAACTTGTAAAATATAAACTTATTTTTACCAAGATGGATGAAACAAGTTCTGCAGGTAATCTCTATAACATCCACATACATACGGGAGCTCCTATGTCCTATATTACGAATGGTCAGAATGTTCCCAGCGATATTGCTGTGTTTGACGCGCAGAGAAGTGTTAAAGGTTTATTGGGCGGAAAATAAGGCTTTTTTGCAATGCTTTTAATGTTAACAAAAGGTCGACTTTTTTCCAGATTTTGATAAAATAGAAACAGGTATTAGTTTATGGATCAGGCTGAACAGCTTAGAAAAATTATAAAGGCATCAAATGCTCCTCAGAGGCCTCTGGCAAGGATAATTACAGTCACCAGTGGCAAAGGAGGAGTAGGTAAATCAAATGTGGCGATCAATCTTGCAATTCAGTTTCGCAGAATGGGACAAAGAGTGATCATTCTGGATGCGGATTTTGGCCTTGCCAATATAGAGATAATGTTTGGAACAGTACCCAAGCATAACTTAAGCGATCTGATTTATCAGGGCAAAAATATAAAGGATATCATCACCTGGGGACCGGAAGGTGTCGGTTTTATATCCGGCGGATCCGGAATTTCGGGGATGTATAATTTAAGCAGAGATTATCTGGTTTATATAATCGTTAATCTGGCTGAGCTTGATGCTATAGCAGATACGATAATAATCGATACGGGCGCAGGTATATCAAGTGCGGTAATGGAATTCCTTGTTGCAAGCGGTGAGATAATCCTTGTTACAACTCCGGAGCCTACATCGATCACGGATTCATATTCACTGCTTAAGGCTTTGAACCAACAGCCCAGGTTCCTTAGAGAAAACACAGTAATAAAGGTTGTCTCCAACAGGGTATCTTCCGCTGAGGAAGGACAACAATTGTATAATAAATTAAATGCAGTAGTCGCAAGATATTTAAAACTTCCGCTTAATTATCTGGGAGCAATCCCGCAGGATCAGATGCTGGCGCGCGGTGTTATGCAGCAGTCACCGGTTTCAATTCAGTATCCGACATCCAAGTCCGCAAGAGCTTTTGAGGAGATAGCAAGAGGTTTGTCGGAGGGAAGTGCAGCCAATGAGATAAAACCAAGAGGAATGGCAGCATTTTTCTCACATATAATTACCGGAAGAAAACTTAGTGCAGATAAAGTTTCCGGGTGAAACAGTACCCGGTTTGCAACATACAAATAAATGGTAAGAGGGGGACCTGAGAATGCTTGCAGATTATATTGCACCCGGCAATAAAATCGAACTTAAAGCGATTGGCAAGGTCTGGATGGATACGGATGCACGTACCAAAAAAATTCACCTCAGTAAAATAACGGATATTTTATCAGAGGATAGAATTGAAGTGCTGATGCCTATGGACAAAGGGAAGCTTGTTCTATTGCCGGTTGACGGTGAGTACAGTTTATGTTTTTACAGCTCCCGCGGATTGTTCCAATGTTATGCCAGAATAGTGGACCGGTATCGCAGTAATAATGTTTATATTCTTGTGCTTGATCTTCTCAGTAATTTGCAGAGGCTGCAAAGGAGAGAATATTATAGATTCAGTTGTGCGCTGGAGTTACGATCAAGGATCTTTTCCGAAGAAGAGGTGGAAGCCATTCGGAGGAATTGGGGATTACTACTGGGAGCAAATAAACCACTGCAACGAAGTGTTATCGTTGACATAAGTGGAGGAGGTTTACGATTTGTCGCTAACTTCCAATATGAAGAGGGTAGTATGATTTATTGCTCCTATCGGTTACCCGGAAATATTAATAATGTTGAGTACGAAATGGTGTGTAACGTACTCAGAGTTCAGGAACTGGAAAACAGGCCGGGACTGTATGAACACCGCATACAGTATGCCTACATCGATGAGACTTCCAGAGAAGATATCATTCATTTTATCTTTGAGGAAGAACGAAAAATCAGAAAGAAGCAAAACTAAATGCCAAATAAAATTTTATTAGTTGATGATTCTGCACTCATGAGAACCGTTCTTAGTGATATTATAAACTCAGATTCAAGATTTCAGGTTGTAGATAAGGCTAAAGACGGTGTTGAAGCTCTTGAGATTTTAAAAACAAAAACATTCGATGCAGTAGTACTTGATGTAAATATGCCAAGAATGGACGGTATTACGTTATTGAAAGAGCTTAACAAAAACAAGATCAAGGCTAAAGTTATGATGTGCAGCACGGACACCAAAGAAGGTGCCAAGGTAACACTTGATGCGCTCGAACTGGGAGCATTAGATTTTGTTCACAAACCGGATCGCGCCTCGGATTGCCGTGGCGATGATTTTACTACAAATATTACAAGGACTCTGGCAGCTGTTTGTCAGTCAAGAGCTCCTGTAAGTACGAAGGCTTTTTCAATCGATGAGATCAAAGCCTCTCGTAAGGTAGTGGATATTGTCGCTAAGCATGCGGACAAGGTCACAGGTAATCGTATCGTTGCGATTGCCAGCTCTACGGGTGGTCCTCGTGCGCTTCAATCGGTAATTCCAAAACTTCCCAAAAATCTTAAAACACCTGTTGTACTGGTGCAGCATATGCCGGAAGGCTTTACAGCTTCTCTTGCAGAAAGACTTGATTCTCTTTCTGAGATAACTGTTAAGGAAGCAGCTGAAGGTGATGTACTAAATGCAGGTTGCTGTTATATCGCAAAAGGCGGTAAGCACATGCATGTGATAACTTCAGGTGGAAAGCACACTATCCATTATGTTGACGGACCGACAAGAGAAGGGGTTCGACCATGTGCGAACTTCATGTATGAATCGCTCATGGATTCCGATTACGACTCAATCTGTTGTGTAGTCTTAACAGGAATGGGTGCTGATGGTACCGAGGGAATAAAAAATCTGAAATCCAAGAAAAAGGTTCATGTCATCGGTCAGGATGCTGATTCCTGCACAGTTTATGGCATGCCTAAGGCAGTGGCAACTGCTGGACTTGTTGATCAGGTGGTAACACTTGATGATATAGCCCAGGAAATAATAATGAACGTTGGCGTTAAGTAATCGCTTAGCGAGGTTATTAGCCAAGGAGCTGAACTTCCTGTGAGAAGTTCTTGGTCAGTAGGATCATCTGTCCCTGATTACTCTAAACGCCTTCGTGAACATTTTCTTATGGAGGTAAAGGGATTATGGATGTTTCTCAGTATCTAGGCGTCTTTCTTGACGAGGCAAAGGAGCATCTCCAAACACTGAACGACAGCATCATGCAGCTGGAGCAGGATCCGGAGAACGAGGATTGTATTAATGAGATCTTCCGTTCGGCACATTCCATGAAAGGTATGGCCGGTACTATGGGTTACAAGAACATGCAGAACTTGACCCATGATATGGAAGATGTCTTTTCAGATGTGCGTAACGGCACTTTGAAAATTGACTCTGGCATGATCGATACTTTGTTCCAGTGCTTGGATGCTATTCAGGCTTATGTGGATAACATTACTGAGTCACAGGATGAAGGAACAGAAGAGAATGCCAACCTGATCAAGGCTTTGGCTGATATCAGAGCGGGAGCAAGTGGAGCAGCACCCGCAGCAGCACCTGCGCCTGCCGCAGCACCTGCCGCTGAAGCTGCGCCCGCAGCAGCACCTGCAGCACCCGCACAGGCAGCACCGCCTTCGGATGCAGATCCTACTAAGGATTACAGAGCAATTAAAATTGACCCTGATACTAAAGGGACATTGGAAGATGCTAAGAGTCAGGGCAAGAAACTTTATGGACTTAATGTTAAGATCCAGGAGAGCTGCATCCTTAAAGCAGCAAGAGCATTCCTTGTATTCAAGGGTATTGAAGAGATCGGTGAATTGATAATTTCCGAGCCTTCTACTCAGGATATCGAGGATGAAAAATTCGAATTCAATTTCAGCTTAATTATTTCTACTGACGAAGAAGATAAAGATAAGATCAAAGATATAGTAAAGAGTGTATCGGAAATCGAGGACTGCGAAATAGGCGATTACGATCCCAATGCAGCAGCAAGTACTGAAGAGGCAGCACCCGCAGCTGATGCAGCACCTGCACAGGCAGCACCTGCCACTCCCGCAGCACCTGCAGCACCTGCTGCTAAGCCTGCAGGAAAAGCCCCTGCAAAGGATGGCGGCAAAAAGCCTGTTGGTAAGCCGGTTGTCAATCGTACAGTTCGTGTTGATATCGACAAACTGGATGTCCTCATGAATCTGGTAAGTGAGCTTATCATAGCTAAAAACTCTTTGATATCTGCTGCAAATTCTGCAGGTATTGTAAGTGGCAACGTAAACGAGCAGATAGAATATCTGGAAAGCGTTACTACCAATCTTCATGAATCTGTCATGAAAGTTCGAATGGTACCTATTGAAAGCGTACTCCAGAAATTCCCTCGTATGATTCGAGATCTGAATAAACAGCTTGGCAAGAACATGGAACTGACCATGACCGGTGAAGATACTGAAATGGACAGAACTGTTGTTGATGAGATCGGTGATCCTTTGATGCACCTTTTAAGAAACAGTGCTGACCACGGTATTGAGTCCGCTGAACTTCGTGCTGAGAGAGGAAAGACAGAAGAAGGACACATTTTCCTTCATGCTTTCCAGGACGGTAACAGCGTAGTTATCGAAGTTGGTGATGATGGTAATGGTATCGATGCCGAGATAGTTAAGAACAAAGCGATTGAAAAGGGTATCGTAACACCAGAGGAAGCTGCTTCACTTACAGAACAGCAGTGCATAGATTTCCTTTTCCACCCCGGATTCTCTACAGCCAAGAAGGTTACTGAAGTTTCCGGACGAGGAGTTGGCCTTGACGTTGTTAAGTCAAAGATTGAATCACTATCCGGTGAAGTAAGCGTTAAGACTAAACTCGGTGAAGGAAGTACATGGCAGATCAGACTTCCGCTTACACTTGCTATTATCCAGGCACTCATGGTTGTTGTTGGCGGAGAAAAATATGCTATTCCTCTTGATTCCATTCAGAGTATTGAGGATGTAGCTCCCACAGATATTAAGACAGTAGAAAATAAGGAAGTTATCAATTTAAGAGGTAGTGTAACTCCTATCATTCGTGTAAGCGACGCACTTGAAACAGAGAGCAACAAGGATGAAAACGAAGATCTTGTAGTTGTTATCACAAGGAAAGGTGATCAGCAATTTGGTCTGGTTATCGATGAACTTATGGGACAGCAGGAAATCGTTATTAAGCCACTTGGCAGATATATGAGTAAATGCCGCATGATAAGTGGTGCGACAATTCTCGGTGATGGCGAGATTGCTCTGATCCTTGATACTAATCAGCTTGCTTAAAAGTGATCAATTGGCGAAGTCTTTTTAAAGAAAGGATGACATTATGAATGAATTAAGAGATACACAGGATGTCGGCGAACTGATCCAATACATCATAATCAGACTCGGCGATGAGCAGTATGGAATAGATATTAAATATATTGATAACATTGTACGTATGCAGCAGATAACGAGAGTCCCTCAGGTTGCGCATTATCTCAAGGGCGTTATCAACATCCGAGGTGTCATTGTTCCTGTAATGAGCCTTAGACTGAAAATGGAGATGGATCCCGATGAGATTACGGATAAGAGCCGTATTATCATCCTTAAGGCAGAGGAAGACACTCTTATCGGAATCATAGTAGATCAGGTTAACCAGGTTCTTACACTTGGCTCTAATAGTATTGAAAAGGTTACATATTCGGCTGATAAAGGTAAAAAGATCAACAGCTTCATAAGTGGCGTAGGAAAATATGAAGGCGGTCTGGTATCTATCCTTGATCTTAATATGGTTGAGATGGAAGAGGATAAAACTAAAGCCTGATAAAACTATGGCACGATGATCATTTTTATATTGCGAAGGAGGAATACCTTTGGGTGAGATGAATTTGGATAGTTTGTCCAGCCAGTACTATGACGTACTGAAAGAATTGGGAAATATCGGTGCGGGGAATGCTACCACAGCACTTGCTCAGATGCTTAATACCAAGGTTGATATGTCTGTTCCGCAGGTTAAACTACTCGATTTTAAGGATGTTGGAGACCTGATGGGTGGTGCAGAGCAGATAATGACAGGCATTTACCTTAGTGTTGAAGGCGACATCAATGGCAGCATAATGTTCCTTCTAGGTATGAAAGCAGCCAGACATCTTGTAAATATGCTTATGGGCATTACAGACAAGGATGAAAATGTACCATTTGATGAGACAGAGCTCTCGGCAATGAAAGAAGTGGGAAATATCATTACAGGTTCATATCTGAATTCATTATCGATGATAACGAATCTGAAACTGCTTCCTTCAGTTCCTTTTATAGCAATCGATATGGCAGGAGCTATTCTGTCTGTTCCTGCGATCGAATTCGGTATGATGGGAGATAAGATTCTTCTTATTGAAACCAGATTCTTTGATACGGAGAGCCTTAGCGGATACTTTATCCTTCTGCCGGATATGGAGGGTTACAGTAAGATATTAACGTCGCTTGGAATGGGCGATATTACCGTGAGCTGATAAAGGAGCATATACATGAGCCAAATAATCAAGGTTGGTATGGCTGATCTGAATATTTGCGTAAGCCCCGATGGAATTACAACGTTGGGTCTTGGTTCCTGCGTGGGAATTGCGGTCAGAGACCCTGTGACCAAGATCGGCGGACTGGCGCACATAATGCTTCCGGATTCCAAGGAGATTAAGAATAACTCCAATATCCCGAAATTTGCCGATACAGGTATTGATGAACTGATCAAACAGGTGGTAGCAAAGGGAGCAAACCGTTCCCGTCTCGTTGCAAAAATTGCCGGAGGTGCGCAGATGTTTGCTTTTACCTCAAGCAATGCGACCATGAGAGTGGGCGAAAGAAATGTTGCTGCCACACTGAAGAAATTAAAGGAACTCAATATACCGGTACTTGCACAGGATACGGGAGATTCGTATGGTCGTACAGTAATCTTTTATCCGGAAAGTGGTGATTTTGTAATCAGAGCTGTAGGCAAACCGGAAAAAACAATATGAGTAAAGATAACGAAGATAAAACAGAAAAAACTAAAACCAATCAAGAAGAGAACATAAGCGAGGAAAAAAGTAAAAAGAAGGATAGCGGTAAAACTAAAAAAGTCAGGTATGAGGTAGTCGTCGAAGCTCCAAAAACGAGGCTTATTACAGCTATTGTAATGCTTGCGGGAGGCCTATGTGTTGCTATCTACACAGGTCTTGAGGGGTATGATACCAGTACCTGGCTTTATATCCTTTTTGTTTCACTTATTATTTTCCTCATTGCAGGTCTGCTTCTTGAATGGATGGTAGTTCACTTCCTTAAGCTCAATAATGCCAAAGATGAGGCAATTGCAGCTCAGGAAGAAGCTATTGCTCAAAGACAGGCCGATGAACTTGCTGCTGAAGAAGCAGAAAAGCAAAGAAGGCTTGAAGAACTTGCACAGCAGGCTGAAAACGATAGCGAAGAAGCTTTGAACGTGCAGTCTGACCTGCCGAATGACTATGATGCATTCGGAGAAAGTGATGAATTCGAAGAGGTTTAACTCGAATTTGACGGGTAATTATAGACATGGATGAAGCTGGAAAGAATAAGCTTTGGGCTGAATATCATAAGAACAAAGCTCCTGAGCTTAGAGAAAAACTAATCTTAGAGTATGCTCCGCTGGTCAAGCTTGTGGCGGGGCGTCTCTCCATGTATCTGGGTTTTAATGTGGAGTATGATGATCTTGTTGGGTATGGTATTTTCGGACTGATCGATGCAATAGATAAGTTCGATCTTATGAAGGATGTTAAGTTTGAAACATATGCCAGCGTGAGAATCAGAGGTGCTATCCTTGACCAGATAAGGAAGATGGACTGGATTCCCAGAACGATCAGACAGAAGCAGAAGAAGATTGAAGCTGCGATTCATGAGATTGAAAAGGAGAACGGCCATCCTGCATCAGATACGGAAATTGCGACAAAACTCGGAATCTCCGAGGATGAATATGTAAACTGGCAAAATCAGATGAAGGTTACCGGAGTTGTTTCCCTTAATGAATTTATGGAACAGGGAAGTGATGTTCCTGAGGACTCCAATAATCTTTCATCAAGTTTTGAGAAGCCGGAGGAAGCGGTAGAGAAGGAAGAACTAAAAAAAATGCTGGCTGAGAGCCTTGAGCTTTTGACTGACAAAGAAAAGAAAGTCATCCTTCTTTATTACTATGAGGAGCTGACGCTAAAAGAAATAAGTAATGTTTTAGAGGTTTCAGAATCTCGCGTATCCCAGTTGCACACAAGGGCACTTCAGAAGATGCGCACTAAACTGGGAAAATATATGGGTATACTTACGGAATTACACTAAAAATTATTGAGGGGTGTGGTATAAATGAACGGTTATTTTCAGCTTGTTATTACTCCAAATTCCACAGGTATAAGAATTTATCCGCCTACTGATGGAGGCGATAAGTTAAGGTATGACGATGTCAAAGAATACCTAGAAGATCGTTCGGTACGATTTACTCCTGCGGTTTTAAATGATGCTCTGAATGAGGCTTCAGAGAAGGTTGTAATTCTTTGTGATGATACTATTTTTCCTGAAAGAGAAAGTTACAAGCTAACGATAACCAGGGATAAAATGGAGGCCATAGCATATTTTTATGCTCCTTCCGAAGGGGCAGAACTCATGACCGAAAAGGAATTTCTGGAGGATCTGGCTTACAGGAATATTTCTTACGGAATAGATGGAGATGCCATAGCGGGCTTTTTTGCTAACAGAGAATATTGCAAAGATATAACCATAGCAAGAGGCACTCATGTAAGACAGGGAGCGGATGCCAGGATTGAATATGCATTTAAGCAGAACCTTCGAGCAAAGCCTACAATGCGGGAAGATGGCAGCGTAGACTATTTTAACCTGAACATAATCAATCATGTCAAAAAGGGCGATGATCTGGCACAGCTGATACCCGAAGATCCGGGTGATGTAGGAACAAATATTTTTGGAGAAGAGCAAAGGCCTCACCCTGTAAAACCCCTAAAGCTTGTTCCCGGAAAAAATACAATACTTACTGAAGACGGTCTGATGCTTAAAGCAGCGGTCGACGGACATGTAACCATAAAGGAAGGAAAGGTTACTGTAAGTAATGTCATACAGTTTGAAAATGTTGACGTGTCCACAGGAAATATTGACTATGACGGAAGCGTTGAAGTAAAAGGAACAGTAGCTTCGGGCTTTACTATAAGGGCCGGCGCAAACATCATTGTTAAAGGTGTTGTGGAAGGCGCATCACTTACTGCAGGAAATGACATCATCCTTGAAAGAGGAATAAATGGTATGTCAAAGGGTGAAATTAAGGCCGGCGGCAATATCATTACTAAGTTTATAGAAAATGCAAAAGCATCTGCGAAGGGCAGTATAACCAGCGAATGCATCATGCATTCAGTTGTTGCTGCAGGAACAGAGATTACAGTTCGCGGAAAAAGAGGCTTCATCGCAGGCGGAAAAGTTACTGCTACCGATAAGATCACTGCCAAGGTTCTCGGAAGCGAAATGGGATCCAATACGGTAGTTGAGGTTGGCGCTGATCCAAATATGAAGGTAAGGATCAAAGAACTTCAAAAGGCGATAGGAGACTCGGAAAAGAAACTTGAGAACATAACTCCTACTGTGGGAGCTATCACAAAACGTTTAAAGAGTGGAGCAAAGCTTACTCCCGAACAGACAAGGCAGGCTCAGCAGCTCATGACTATGAACAAGGTCCTGACCAGCCAGATTGAGAAAAACAACGAGGAGCTTGCTCAGCTTCAGCAGAAACTGGCTGATTCCAAGGAGGCTTATGTGGTTGTTGAGGAAACGGCTTATCCCGGAACCACAATTCAGATCGGAGATCAGCTCACCACTCTTAAGAGTGCATCTACTTACTGCAGATTTGAACTTAGAGACGGCTATGTAAAATCAGGCCCAATCTGATGCTTGCAATGTAATCGGCTATAAACATGGGGATTTATAGCCGATTGTTTATATCATGGGAACTTGCTTTCCTATGATATAAAAACGCTCCGCTATGGATGCGACTTTTGTTCTATCAAAACAGCATCAGATGCAAAAATGAAGGGAGGAAATTATGTCAATAAGCAGGATTGATTTTCAGGGGTCGGTTGCGAGAACGGGGGACTTTTCGCAGCTAAAACAAAATGAAGACAATAAAGTTGTAACTGACCAGAATGCTTTTCAGACAGAGTTCAAAAAAGAAGTTGATCAAAAGACAAATTCTGTTAATCATAAGGAAAATGTCGATCAGCAGAAAGAAAAGCACGATGCCAAGGAAAAGGGAAAGAATGAGTACCATGGAAATGGCGGAAGTAAGCGCGGTCAGACACAGGAAGAACTTGAAAAGCTCGCCGAATCGATAATCGGGTCTGACGGGCGCCCTTTAGATATGCATATTTCCTCAGGGTTTGACTTCAAAATCTGAACCCTCTATAATACATAATAG
Source organism: Butyrivibrio sp. NC2002 (assembly GCF_000702265.1). Classification (GTDB taxonomy): domain Bacteria; phylum Bacillota; class Clostridia; order Lachnospirales; family Lachnospiraceae; genus Butyrivibrio. The sequence goes on along the minus strand of NZ_JNKZ01000011.1, from coordinate 34,935 downwards.
TGTATTCTGTATGGGAGCGGAACACTGATGTAAGAGTGGGGAAAATATGATAAGTGTGACAGAAATAATTTTAATCGTCGTCGGGATCCTGGCGGTAATATTGGGGTATCTGATTCCTTCCGGAAGTGCTTTTTCCGAGGAGGAAAGTGGTGTGTCTGAACAGAAGATAAGTGAGATGGTCAGACGTGCTATTCAAAATTCACAGGGACAAATTGATGACATGCTCGATGATTGCATGGAAGAGGCCATAAATAAGGCTGAGAGAGCAATGGACAGAGTCACCAATGAGAAAATGTCCGCTATCAGTGAGTATTCAGATACCGTTATGAATGATATCCATAAAAATCATGATGAAGTAATGTTTATGTACGACATGCTCAACGATAAGCACAAGAACCTCAAAAACACTGTTTCTGAGGTTGATCGTGTTGCCAAGGAAGCAAAGCAGACTGCAAAAGAAGTCGCTGAAACCACTGAGCATGCTGAGGCTGCTACAAGGGAGCTTACTGAGAAGAAGGCTGAAGCTGCTACAAGAGAATTTACCGAGAACAAGGTTCAAAGAAGCAGCGAATTTTCTTCCCTTACAGATATCCTTGACAGAGCAGATGCTGTTGCTGCAGCAAAGACTCAGAATAAAGTTATCCGTTCGGAAAATTATAGTGAAATGGTAGTTGCTCCTCAAAGAGAGTATGTTCCTACATATATTGATACAGAATATCAACAGGCTAAGGCGCCTGTAGCTGAACAGGCCGTAAGCTATGAAAGCGCTCCTGATAATTCATACCAAAATGCAAATAACAATGCTTACGAAAAAGGCGCGGAAGAATATGACGCAGATGATATGTCATATTTTGACGAAGATGATGAAAATGATGAGATGTCCAATATCTTAGAGCCTGTAGGAGAAGATTCCTTTAAGGAAGGCACCGGAGCATCCGGTGGTAATCTGATGCAGGATCAGGAGATAGTGCAGAATAATGAGTTGGCGCAGCCTGTTGAGATCGCTTCTTTAGAGACTGAGAATTCCGCCAAAGTTGTTTCCCTTGCAGAGGCTTCAAGGAAAAAGGCTCAGGCTGAAGTTCCGCAGGAGGCACAGAATATAAACAATCCCGCTTCGAGGAATCAGAGAATCCTTGATATGCACAAGGCAGGAAAATCCGCTGTAGTTATAGCAAGAGAATTAAGACTTGGAATCGGCGAAGTTAAGCTTGTCATTGACCTTGCGGGAAAGCATAAAAAGACAAGAAGCTCAATAATATAAAGAATCAGATATCTGTTTTCAGGTGGGAACAGTAATTATTACATCAAAAATGAGGGTATGAAAAAATAATATGAAATTAAAATACTATTTACGAGGACTCGGACTGGGGGTTCTTCTGACATCGATAATCATGGGGGTTGCTCTTTCCGGAAAAAATAAGAGCATGAGTGATGAGGAAGTCATAAGAAGAGCAAAACAGCTTGGCATGGTCGAAGCGGAAAATACATTGTCAGAATACTCCGGTGCCCAGAAAAATGCAGAGGAGGAAGACGATGGTACTACATCCGATCAGGCGGTTCTTGAAGACGGAAAAGAAGAAACTAAAGAAGCAGACCAAGGGGAGTCTCAGACAGGTGAATCAGTTCCTGAGGTGGATGAGAAGGCGCAGGAAAGCGCTTCGTCTGGAGAAAGCAGTGAAAGCATTGAAACGGACGCTGATATTGCTCTTGCCCCTGAAGATGATCAGACAGCTTCCTATACGGAAAGCATCAGCGCAAAGAACACCACTTCTTCGCAAGAGGAGGTATCTGAAGAGCCTGTAAAAGAGGAAGTAAAGACACAACCTGAAGAGAATCAAGGCTCCAATGAAACATCAGAAACCCAGAAAAGCGAGGCTTCTGAAAACGAAACAAAAACAGATGAGACTTCAGAAACCGAAACAGAAAATAAGCAGGTAAATGATATAGGTGCAGAGGCGGCTTCATCAGAGCAAAGCAGTAATACTGAATCAGCCGCTGAAGTTAATTATGTGGTTGTAGTTCTTCCGGGAGGAACCGGATCGGATACATGTTCTGCTGTCATAAAAGAAGCAGGTCTTGTGGATGACGCTATTGCTTTTAACAGATATCTGGTAAACAGTGGTCTTGACAGAAAGATCAGATCCGGAACCAAGCAGATTCCTAAGGGATCATCTTATGAAGAGATAGCCGCTATCATTACAAAGTAAAGAGATAAAACGGATTTAGTTACTGAAAATGTTTTGCTTTATGCAATTTATACCTGAAAAAAATAAAAATATATTGTCATGAGCCCGAAAACATGGTATTCTAATGAAGCTGTGAGCTTTCGGGCTTTAACTATGCCCAAAAACAGGCTTATAGTGTAACAAATAAACACGCATGTCCGTAATCTGTCCGGTGTCCATTGTGATAGGACGGGTGCTCACTGCAGGAAATAACGCCCCTGCAGATCAATGGGTAAAGACATGGGGAAGATTAACCAAATGGAGGTAATAACATGAGCGTTGTATCAATGAAACAGTTACTTGAAGCAGGTGTACATTTCGGACACCAGACAAGAAGATGGAACCCTAAGATGGCTCCTTACATCTTCACAGAGAGAAATGGTATCCACATCATCGATCTTCAGAAGTCAGTTGTAAAGGTTGACGAGGCTTACAAGGCAGTATTTGAGATCGCACAGCAGGGTGGTACAATCCTTTTCGTTGGAACAAAGAAGCAGGCACAGGATGCTGTTAAGACAGAAGCTGAGCGTTGCGGTATGTATTATGTAAACGAGCGTTGGCTTGGTGGTATGCTTACAAACTTCCGCACAATCCAGAGCAGAATCGAGCGTCTTAAGAAGCTTGAGAAGATGCAGGAAGATGGAACATTTGATGTACTTCCCAAGAAGGAAGTTGCTCAGCTCAACAAAGAGTATGAGAAGCTCAACAAGGTTCTTGGCGGAATTCGTGATATGAAGAGAATTCCTGATGCTATTTTCGTAGTAGATCCTAAGAAGGAAAGAATCTGCATTCAGGAAGCAGAGACACTTGGAATCACACTTATCGGTATCGGCGATACAAACTGTGATCCTGAAGAGCTTGATTACATCATCCCCGGAAATGATGATGCTATTCGTGCAGTAAAGCTTCTTGTTGGTAAGATGGCAGATGCTGTTATCGAAGCTAATCAGGGTGCTGAGAACTTAACATCTGAGGCAGAGGCAGAAGCTGAAGCGGCTGAGGTTGAGGAATAATTTTTTAAAATAAAAATAATTCGGAGGATTAAATAGATGGCTATCACAGCAGCAATGGTTAAAGAGTTACGTGAATCTACCGGTGCAGGTATGATGGAGTGTAAGAAGGCTCTTACAGAAACTAACGGCGATATGGATGCAGCAGTTGAGTTCCTTAGAAAGAACGGTCAGGCTAAGGCTGAGAAGAAAGCTAGCAGAATTGCAGCAGAAGGTCTTACAAGAGTATCTGTCAAGGATGACAAGACAGTTGCAGTTGTAGAAGTAAACTCAGAGACAGACTTCGTTGCAAAGAATGAGCAGTTCCAGAATTTCGTAGAGGCAGTTGCTAAGCAGGCTGTTGAATCAGATTCTAAGGATATGGATTCATTCATGGCTGAGAAGTGGATTCTTGACAACTCCAAGACAGTTCAGGAGGCACTTGTTGAGATCACTGCAGTTATCAGTGAGAAGATCAGCATTCGTCGTTTCGAGAAGGTTGTTGCAGAGAACGGTGTAGCAGTTCCTTATGTTCATGGCGGCGGAAGAATCAGTGTTATTGTTGAGGCTGATACAGATGTTGTTAACGATAACATCAAGGATGCACTTAAGAATGTTGCAATGCAGATCGCAGCACTTTATCCTAAGTATGTTGATATGAATGATGTTCCTGAAGAATTCAAGGAGCACGAGAAAGAAATCCTTCTTGCTCAGGCTCTTAAAGAAAATGAGGAACTTCCTGAAGGTAAGAGAAAGCCCCAGCAGATCATCGAGAAGATGCTTGTTGGACGTCTTCAGAAGGAGCTTAAGGAAATCTGCCTTAATGAGCAGGTTTACGTTAAGGCTGAGGATGGTAAGCAGACTGTTGGCCAGTACATTGCACAGGTTGGCAAGGACAATGGTGCAAACCTTTCTATCAAGCGTTTCGTTCGTTACGAGACAGGCGAAGGTATCGAAAAGAGAGAAGAGAACTTTGCTGAGGAAGTTGCTAAGCAGGCAGGTATGCAGTAATTTTATTCTCATTACAAGTAGAGACTATGCCCTTGTCGTTTTATACGGCAAGGGCTTTTCCTTCAAATAGAGCACTTGACAAGTTTTATTAGTCCAGAGCGTGCTAGTCAGATAATTTGATAATTAGCGATTCACCGGGAGATTTGTATAATACATGAATTTAGTAAATTTAAAGGGGACAAACTCGGGGATAGTATTGGAACTTAGCTCCGAGCCGGCTTTTGATGAATTAAAAACAGAAATTGCAAGGAAATTCAAGGAATCCAGGAACTTCCTAGGGAAAGCCAGTATGGGGATTTTTATTAAGGGAAGAGCTATAAATGATGTTGAAGAAAACGAAATAGTAGACATCATAAGGGCTAACAGCGATATTGATATCAGTTGTATCCTGAGAGAAAATTCTGAGCTGGATCAGATATTTGTCCATTATGCAAAACATAACGATGATTCAGAAAAAGAAAGTGATAAGAAAGAAACAAATATAGAAAATGACCATGATGATGCTGATGTAAAGGGGGATATACTTGATTCACTGGATGGAATAGCAAAGATTTATCCCGGAAGCCTAAGGTCAGGTCAGTCTATTTCAGATAATAGAAGTGTTGTTATTCTCGGCGATGTTAAGCCGGGAGCTTCGGTGACATCTGAAGGCTCGATTTTTGTTATGGGTGCGCTCAGAGGAAGTGCCTTTGCAGGATCAGGTGGAGATGAAAGAGCTTTTGTTGTTGCATTAGAGCTTGATCCGCTTCAGGTAAGGATTGCGAATGCGATTGCGATTTCGCCTGATTCTGAGACAGGACCGAAGCTTAAGATGCGCAGATTCAGAAAAAAAGTCGATGAAAAAACCACTGAGGTTGCATTTATTTTAAACGGACACGTAGTTAAAGATGCTTATGGCGCTTCCTTTTTAAAAAACCACTTGGGAGCAAAATGAGCTTGTGATATGATAGTTTAGTAAAAATATTTTCTGGAGGATATAAATGGGAGAAGTAATAGTTGTTACTTCCGGTAAAGGCGGTGTTGGTAAGACTACAACAACTGCTAATATTGGTACCGGACTTGCTAAATTGAATAAAAAGGTAGTACTTATTGACACAGATATAGGTCTTCGTAACCTTGATGTGGTAATGGGACTTGAAAATCGTATAGTTTACAATCTTGTTGATGTTGTTGAAGGTAGCTGCAAGATCAAGCAGGCTATGATCCGCGATAAGCGATATGATACACTTTTCCTTTTGCCTGCAGCTCAGACCAAGGATAAGACAAGCGTAACTCCTGATCAGATGAAAAAGCTTGCTGAAGAGCTCAAGCAGGAATATGACTATGTTATCATGGATTGCCCCGCAGGTATCGAGCAGGGCTTCAAGAATGCCATTGCAGGAGCTGAAAGAGCAATTGTAGTTACTACACCTGAGGTATCAGCTGTTCGTGATGCTGATAGGATCATCGGACTCCTTGAAGCAAATGAGATAGGTAAAACACAGCTTGTTGTAAACAGACTGCGTCCTGATATGGTTAAGCGCGGCGATATGATGAGCGCAGAGGACGTTATTGATATCCTTGCAGTTGAGCTTCTTGGTGTTGTTCCGGATGATGAAAATATAGTTGTTGCTACAAACAACGGCGAACCGCTTGCGGGTGACAGTTCACTTGCCGGTCAGGCATATATGAACATTTGTCGTAGAATTATGGGTGAATCAGTTCCCTTCCTCAACCTTGATGATAAGAAGGGTATCTTTGCAACTCTTGCAAGCGTTTTTCGTAAATCATAAGGAGGCGCCCGATGAAGCTTACAGATATTTTCAAGAAAAAAACTTCAAGTGAAATGGCAAAAGACAGACTTAAACTGGTTCTTGTTTCTGACCGTTCAAGCTGTTCGCCTGAAATCATGGAGAGAATAAAAAATGATATTCTTGAAGTACTCTCTAAATATGTTGAAGTTGATCAGACCGGACTTGATATCAAGTTCACTCAGATGGATACTGAAGGAGCTGATAAGGATAACAAGAGCGTACCTGCATTATATGCAAATATTCCTATTAAAAATATGAGACATACAGCTAAATAAGATATTTTTAAGCCAAAGATGAAATATTTTTTCGTCTTTGGCTTATTTTTATAAATAGATTATTTATGCTTATACTATGGTTTGTAATATCAGCATTGAACTTTTTGAGCATCCGTTGTATGATGTAAAAGCAAAACTAATTTGTGTGCAATTAAAATGTAAAAAGAGGAAATTATCTATGGAAAAAAACGAAGCTGAAAATAATGGTACATATGACGTATTAAAACTGCAGAATCAATTATGCTTTCCGTTATATGCATGCTCCAAGGAAATCATAAGAGCATATAAGCCGTTTTTGGATGAGATTGATCTTACTTACACGCAGTACATAACTATGATGGTACTGTGGGAAAAGAAAGAGATGAATGTCAAAACTCTCGGAGAAAATCTGTTTTTGGATTCGGGAACTCTTACTCCTGTGCTAAAAAAGCTTGAAACAAAGGGACTTCTTAAGAGAAACAGATCCAAGGATGATGAGAGAAATCTTTTGGTTACGATTACTCCTGAGGGAGAGCAGTTGAAGGAGCAGGCAAAAGATATTCCCGCTAAGATTGGCAATTGCGTAAAACTTAATAAAGAAGATGCAAAAGAATTATACAGATTGCTTTATATGGTTATTGATAATATCAGATAAATAGCCATAGAAAAATAATAGAATATTTTGATTTTTTATAACAAATTTTTTATCTATTCCTTATAGTTTTGTGATAGTATAGTAAAGGCGAAAATTCGTTAAAATTTTATCCTGAAAGGGGTGGAGATTCCTTGACTTTATTAAACCTTAAAGCAGCAGTGACATTTTTGATACTGTTCCCGTTTGTTATGGCGGTTATCATGTATCTGATAAGGAATGCATCATTGCTACGCAATCTTGTAGCTGTAGTAGGAGGCTTTTCTATTATGGCCACAGCTATTATGGTCGGTGTAAAGGTGCTTGGTCTTAAGGGCACAACGCATAATACATTCTTTACAGAAACCGTTTTGGCTGATCACGTTATCATGGGCGGCGAAGTTCTGCTTATGTGTATCGTAATATTCCTTAGTATTAAATACAAAAAATACTATGCGATTCTTCTTTCTGCCTTGGGAACAATTCCTGTTCTCTGGATGGATCTGTCAGGCAGAGCAGTAGAGGGTGCAGCTCATGTAAGAGTTGATTATCTTTCTGCTGTAATGATTCTTATTGTTGGTATTGTTGGTATCCTGATCTGCATTTATGCTTGCGGATATATGAAGGATTATCATAATCACCACACAGAAGTAGGTGACAGATCAAATTATTTTCTTGCACTTTTGTTTGTATTCATAGGTGCGATGTTCGGACTCATAGTTTCTGATAATCTTGGTTGGATCTATTTCTTCTGGGAAATTACCAGCGTATGTTCATTCCTTCTTATCGGCTATACAAGAACAGAGGAAGCAGTTAATAACAGCTTTAGAGCATTGTGGATGAACCTTCTTGGTGGATGCGGATTTGCATTCGGTCTTATGTATTGCAATATCCACTTTGAAATCGGCACACTCAGCAAACTTACTACAATCATACCGAGAAAAGATATGCTTGTTATGATTCCTGTTACATTGTTTGCTTTCGCAGCACTTACAAAGAGTGCTCAGTTCCCGTTCTCAAGATGGCTCCTTGGTGCCATGGTTGCGCCTACTCCCAGTAGTGCACTTCTTCACTCGGCAACAATGGTTAAGATCGGTGTTTATATGCTGATCAGACTTTCACCCATGCTCTACGGAACATTTACAGGCGTTATGATCACTGTAATTGGTGGATTTACTTTCTTTGCAGCATCACTTCTTGCAATTACCGTAAGCGATGGAAAGAAAGTACTTGCTTATTCCACAATTTCAAATCTTGGTCTTATCACAGCCTGCGCAGGAACAGGTACCACAGAGGGTGTATGGGCAGCTACTATGCTCATTCTTTTCCATGCTGTATCCAAGTCACTTCTGTTCCAGACTGTTGGTGATATCGAGAACTGCATGCACAGCCGTGATATAGAAGATATGCACGGACTTATTATCAAACTTCCAAGACTTGCATTTATCATGATAATCGGTATCTGTGGAATGTTTATGGCTCCCTTTGGTATGCTTGTATCCAAGTGGGCAGCTCTTAAGTCATTTGTTGATTCCAATTCAGTATGGCTTGTTCTTTTCCTTGTATTTGGTTCAGGTTCTACTTTATTCTACTGGGCAAAATGGCTCGGAAAGATCTGTACCGTTATACATCAGTCATACGAACTTGAGGATATTACACCTAAGAGTGAGATGATCTCACTTGTTCCGTTAACATGCATGATCATTATCATGTGCTTTGCATTCCCGTGGATGTCAAACACAATGATCCAGCCTATACTTAATGAGGCTTTCCATAAGAACATTCCCAATGTTATCGGTGGATCAGATGTAGTTATCATGATGATCATGGTTGGCATGATATTCGCTATTCCGATTGGCAGTAGATTCCTTGCTATCGGTAAGAAGAATAAGATGACTATGTCTTATGTTGCCGGTGTTAATGCCGGTGATGACCGTCACTTTATTGATTCATTTGGCAAAGAGAGAGCTCTGTATATGTCAAACTGGTATATGACAGAGTATTTTGGAGAGGATAAACTCCTTATGCCCAGTATTGCAATTTCTGCCGTTATCGTGGTTGTAATGCTAATTATCGTTATCGGAGGTGCTATCTGATGGCTATGGTAGTTCTGAAAGTCGCTTTATATATTTTACTTGCTCCCGTTTTGGGAGGGCTTATGGAAGGTTTGGACAGAGTTGTTTCTGCAAGAATGCAGGGCAGACAGGGTCCTCCGCTTCTTCAGCCTTTTTATGATGTTTATAAGCTCCTTGCTAAGCAGACAACTGTTGTTAACAGTATTCAGATTCTGTTTGTGATCGCTTATCTTATATTTACTATTTTTACAGGTTCACTGTTCTTTGGCGGTGGCGATATGCTTCTTGTATTTTTTGCTCTGTCAATGTCAGAAGTTATGATGGTTCTTGCAGCTTATTCTACAAACGGACCTTACAGTGCACTCGGTGCAAACCGTGAACTTCTGCAGATGATGTGTTATGAACCCATGATCCTTCTTGTTGCGATCGGTTTTTATGAGGCAAACGGAAGCTTTATGGTAAGTGAACTTGCTGCAGCCCAGAATCCTGCTGTATTCAAGATTCCCGGTATGCTTATTGGATTTATTTTCATCCTTACTATTAAGTTTAGAAAATCTCCTTTTGATATGAGTACATCACACCATGCACACCAGGAGATGGTTAAAGGTCTTACATCTGATATTTCAGGTAGTAACCTCGCTTTCTATGAAATTGCAGAATGGTATGACCAGGTTCTTATGATGGGCATAGTTGCTATGTTCTTCATTAGCAAAAATCCTGTAAGTATTGTAGTTGCAATTGTTATGTGTGTGATCTTCTATTTGATGGAGACACTGATAGACAATGTATTCCCGCGTGTTAAGTATATTACAATGCTTATCTCAAGCTGGGTTGTAATACTTGTCACAGCAGGAACAAACCTGCTTATATTAAGTGTATTAAACTAAAAGGAGAAACTATGAAGATATCAAAATCACCTTGGGTGTTACATTATGATGGTTCAAGTTGCAATGGTTGCGATATTGAAGTACTTGCAACAATGACTCCTCTATATGATGTAGAGAGATTTGGAATTATAAATACAGGAAATCCCAAGCACGCTGACATACTTCTTTTGACAGGCGGTATCAATGCTCAGACAGCACCAGTTGTCAGACAGCTTTACAATCAGATGCCTGATCCGAAGGTTGTTATTGCTTGTGGAATCTGCTCTTGTGATGGCGGAATTTTCAAGGAATGCTACAACATTCTCGGAGGATCTGACAAGGTAGTTCCTGTTGATGTATATGTACCCGGATGTGCAGTTCGTCCGGAAGCTTTGATCGATGGTGTTGTTAAGGCTCTTGCTATACTTGAAGAGAAGAGAGTTAAAGTTAAGGAGTCTATGAAGCAGGGTTACTGTACAGTTGATTACAGTAAGATCGCTGTTCGTATGAAAGCAGAGGATTACGATCCTGCTACACAGTATGATGAAGTTCTTACAGAAGAAGCTCTTCGCGAGCAGGCAGAAGCAAAGATCGCTCAGACAGCAAAGCCGGCTCCCAAGCCAGCTCCTAAGCCGGTAGCACCGGCTGCAGCACCTAAAGAAGGAGGGAACGCCTGATGAATGCAGAATTTAAGATTGTAAAGGCTGAAGAGATCATCGACGAAGCCCAGAAGCTTTTATACGATGGATTTCATCTTATGCAGCAGTGCGCTACCAGAACAGAAGGCGGATATGAACTTGTGTATACATTTGGCAAAGCGCTCGATGTTACACAGCTTAAGATAGTTCTTGCGGAAGACCAGTCAATTAACAGTATAAGCAGTGTTTTCCCGTGTGCATTCTTATATGAAAATGAAATGCATGACTTATTCGGTGTAGATATAAAGATGATCAGCCTTGATTATAAGGGCACATTCTACAGAACAGCTATTGAGACACCGTTTAAGTAAGAGCTGATTGCGAGCTTAGACTTTCAATATCTTTTTTGACAATTAACTAAAAGAAAGAGGAGATTATATGTCAACGAGAAGTGTAATTCCTTTTGGTCCTCAGCATCCGGTTCTTCCCGAGCCCATTCATCTTGATCTGGTTCTCGAGGATGAGAAGGTTGTTCAGGCAATACCATCAATAGGATTTATTCACCGTGGATTGGAAAAACTTGTAGATAAAAAGGATTTCCAGGAAATGGTATATGTAGCAGAGCGTATCTGCGGTATCTGTTCAATGGGACATGGTCTTGGATACTGTGATGCTGTAGAGCACATCATGGATGTTGAGATTCCCGACAGAGCAAAATATCTTAGAACTATTCTTTCAGAGCTTAGCAGAGTTCATTCACATATGCTTTGGCTTGGACTTCTTGCAGATGCATTTGGATTTGAGTCACTTTATATGGAGTGCTGGAGAATCCGTGAAGAAGTTCTTGATATGTTTGAAATAGCAACAGGTGGCCGTGTTATCTTTTCAGTAATGAAAATCGGCGGTTTGAGAAGAGATCTTCCTGATGATATGCTTAAAGATTTCAGAGGAAGACTTGATAAGATAGAGGAGCAGCTTAATGAAGTAAGCAAGCCTTTCTTTAATGATGTTGCTGTAAAGAATCGTCTTGTAGGTGTTGGTATTCTTACACCTGAGAAGGCAGATCTTCTTGGAACAGCAGGCCCTTTCCTTCGTGCAAGCGGCATTGCAAGAGATATCAGATCTACTAAGGGCTATTGTGCTTATGATCAGATTGAGTTTGAACCTATAATCAGCACACAGTGCGATTCTTATGCAAGAACAGAAGTAAGAATCAAGGAAATTTACCAGGCTATCGATATTATTCGTCAGTGTATCGATAAGATTCCTCAAGGCGCTGTTGAGACTCCTATCAAGGGATTCCCTAACGGTGAATGGATGACAAGAATCGAGCAGCCCAGAGGAGAAGCCCTCTACTATGTTAAGGCAAACGGTACTAAGTTTATCGATCGTATGAGAGTAAGAACTCCCACATTTGCAAATATACCGGCACTTGTAGAAGTTATGGCAGGATGCGAGCTTGCGGATGTTCCGATTTTGGTACTTACAATTGATCCTTGTATCAGTTGTACTGAGAGATAATTAAGTGGAAAGAAGGTAGGAAGATTTGAGTCTGATTAATTTTAATAAAACAGTAATTAAGAATCTGTTCTCAAAGCCTGCAACTAGAAAGTATCCCTTCGAGCCTAAGGAATATCCTGAGCGTACTCGTGGGCATGTCGTTAACGACATGGATGTATGTGTACTTTGCGGTTTATGTTCCATCAAGTGCCCTACACATGCCATAACAGTTGATAAGGCTGAAAAGACATGGTCTATTAGACCTATGAGCTGTATTCAGTGCAGATGCTGCGTTGATAACTGCCCGAAGAAATGTCTTTCAATGGATACTCACTTTACTGAGCCCGGATCTGAAAAGATCACTAAGACATTCCATCAGTCAGAGAAAGCTATAGCTGCACAGGAAGCTCTTATGAAGGCAGCAAAAGAGCGTGCAGCAGCGGCAGCCGCAGCTAAGGCAGCTGCAGCAGCTAACGCACAGCCTGCAGCAAATGCACAGCCCGCAGCACCTGCCGGCGGAGCACAGCCTGCAGCCACTGAGAAGAAGGATAACTAATTTATGAAAGCACTTATCCGCGTCACCGGGGCTGTGCAGGGAATAGGGTACAGACCTTTTGTGGCGAAGCTTGCAACTGAATATAAGCTTGAGGGTGATGTTAAAAATCTAGGCGGAATTGTTGAAATAATTGTTGTTGGTGAGAGCTGGTCAATAAATGAGTTTTGCGAAAGACTAAAAAATGACTGTCCTCCCGGTGGGATTATTTTGGATGTTTTGCTAAAAGAACTTGGTGACAATGTAGAGCCGGATGGTCTTTATGACCGTTCCGGCTCTTTTGACGGTAAGTTTGTAATTACTAAAAGCAGTGACGACAAAGAGATTTGCGACCTTCCTGTTTTTCCTCCAGATATTGCTATCTGTGACAAGTGCAGAAGTGAGCTTGTTGATACATCTGACAGGCGCTATAACTATCCGCTTATCAGCTGTACTTCATGTGGCCCCAGATACAGTATTTTGAAGAACCTTCCTTATGATAGAGAAAATATCACAATGGACATTTTTAAAATGTGCCCGGCGTGTTCATCTGAATATAAAGATGGGAGACGCAGACATGCGCAGACAATTTCATGCCATGACTGTGGTCCGCAGGTTTTATTTATTAAGGGAGATAAAAAAGTTTCAGGTAATAAAGCGGTGGTGGAAGCGGCAGATGATCTAAGTCATGGAAAGATAATCGCTGTAAAAGGAATCGGAGGCTATCAGCTTGCGGTTTCACCTTATGATGATGAAGCTGTAAAAAGGTTAAGGGAGATAAAAGGAAGAGAAGGAAAACCTTTTGCGGTAATGTTTAAAGATATTGCCGAAATCAGGAAATTATGCGTAGTTTCAGATACAGAAGAGCAGTATCTGTTATCATCTGCAAAACCGATAGTCCTTCTTGATAAAATAAAAAAGGATATAAACCTTGGCGGAATATCCAGGCAGATTGGAGCTTTTTTGCCGTCAACCGGACTTCATGTTTTGCTCCTTGAAAGTCAATCTGCACTCATAGTTACAAGTGCAAATATTTCAGGGGATCCAATGATAGTATCAGACTCTGAATTTAATGACAGGTTCAAAGATAAAGTCGACGGCATTCTTATATATAACAGAGAGATAATACGCCCTCTTGATGATTCGGTTATACAAATTGTTAAGGGCGATGAGGGAAAAGAAATACCCCGTTTTATAAGAAGAGCAAGGGGTTATGTTCCACTTCCTCTTTTTATACAAAACAGATTAAGCGATGATACTATTTATTTTTCATTTGGAGCAGACCTTAAGAATACTTTTTCAATAGGTTATAAAGACAAAATAATAATGAGTCAGTTCTTCGGTGATCTTGACAGTCTTAGAACTACTAAGCTTCAAAAGAAAGAACTTGAGAATGCGATTCGCATTTTTAAGACAAAGGAAGTCGCTCAAAAAAATGAAACAACTAAAACAGAGATAATATGTGACCTACATCCCGGATATGTATCTACAAATCTTGCAGATGAGTTTTATAGACATAATGATAACTTTGCAGGCAAAAATGTTTTCAGGGTTCAGCATCACCATGCTCATATTGGTTCTGTCATGGCTGAAAATAATCTGAAAGAGTGTATAGGCGTAGCATTTGATGGAACAGGATATGGACCTGATAATACTATCTGGGGAAGTGAATTTTTGATATGCAGATATGATGAGTATGAGCGCGAGTCAGGTTTTATGCCTATAACAATGGTAGGACAGGATAATCTTGTTAAGGATGCAGCAATGCAGGCGGCATGCTTTCTTATAGAAGCAGGAATGAATGTACCTGAAGAAATAATGTCTTCCGACAAGGTAACACTTCTAAAAGCTGCTATTACGAATAATATCGGAACTCATAAAAATTCCGGAATGGGAAGAATCTTTGATGCTGTTTCTTGTTTGCTTCATTTGAACTCCTATAATGATTATGAAGGAAAATGTGCAGTTATGCTGCAAAATGCCGCAGAAGAATATGCAGATTTGTGTTTTTCCTTAGAAAAACGAGAATCGTACCTGTCTATATCCTCGCAAAACACAGAAGTTTTGCTTGATTATGGCTATATATCCTATGAGGGTCGCAGAGTTGTAGATACGACAACAATCATAAAAAGTGTAGTTGAGCACCTAAATAAGGACGGAGCACAAAAAACTGCATACTTATTTCATGCTACTATTTCGCAGATTGTATGCGAAACATGTATTGATATAAGAAAAAAGAGCGGCCTTAATGCAGTTGCTCTATCAGGAGGCGTTTTTACAAACAGACTGCTTTTTAACATGTGTCTGTCGCTTCTTTGTAAAAATGATTTTATGGTATACTATAATAGTGCTTATCCGACAAATGATGGTGGTATAAGCCTTGGACAGATATATTTGCGAGGGCTGAGCGCTCTTAAGGAAAAGGAAGGTTAATATGTGCGTAGCGTTACCCGGAAGAGTTACTTCCATAAACGGAACAAAGGCTATTGTGGACTTCTCCGGTAATACGGTTGAAGCCGAAGCGGGCCTGGTAAAAATAAAGGTAGGAGACAGAGTTCTTGTTCATGCAGGATGTATAATCCAGACCATGAGCGATGATGAGGCAGATGAACTTGAGAGCCTTTTTTCCGAGATTGAGGATATTCAGATTTAAATTATGACCAAATTAGATGAGATAAAAGATAAACTAAAAAACTATGACAAAGAACCTCTACGATTCATGGAGGTTTGTGGTACACATACAGCAGCTATATCGGAGAACGGAATTCCCAGTATGTTATCTCCAAAGATACATTTGATCTCTGGTCCCGGATGTCCTGTGTGCGTTACTGTGACAGCAGTAATAGATAAGCTTACTGAACTTTGCCTAACAGAAAATACTACTGTTCTTACATTTGGAGATCTCATAAGAGTTAAGGGATCGAAGATGAGTCTTGCAGACGCAAGGGCAGAAGGTGGAAGTGTTCAGATGCTCTATTCTCCAATGGATGCAGTAAAGATGGCGATTGCAAACAAGACGAAACAGTACGTTTTTGCAGCAATCGGTTTTGAGACAACTACACCTGTTTATGCAATGGTGATGGAGGAAATAATAAAAAATGATGTCAAGAATTTAAGACTTCTTACTTCGTTAAAGACAATGCCACAGGTTATAAGATGGGTATGCAAGAATACAGGCAATATCGATGGATTTATAGCTCCCGGACATGTTGCGGTAATTACAGGCTCTGATGAATACAGAAACCTTTCTAAAGAAACGGGGCTTCCTTTTGCGGTGTCAGGCTTTGAAGGAGCACAGCTTCTTTTTGCTATCTATGCGCTAGTTGGAATGAAGGGACAAAGCGGAATAAGAAACCTTTACAGAGGGGCTGTGACAAATGAAGGTAACCTTCAGGCGAAGGCAATGGTAAATAAATACTTTGAAGTATGCGATGCTTCCTGGAGAGGAATGGGAATGATAGAGGGCTCAGGAATGCGCCTTAAAGAAGAGTTCAGGAAGTACGATGCAGGCAGCACAGATCTTGATAGTGATGTAATGCCCGCCGGCTGTAGCTGTGCGAGAGTTTTGACAGGAGAAATTTCTCCTGATGAGTGCCCTCTTTTTGGTAAGGGATGCACTCCTGAAAATGCTCATGGCGCATGCATGGTTTCTACTGAGGGAAGTTGCTATAACTATTATATTTCAGGAAGAAGAAAAAGATGAAAATTACAATGGCTCACGGAAGCGGTGGTGCTTCCACTTCAGAACTAATCGATAATATATTTGCAAAGCACTTTAAAAATGAGTTTTTGGATAAGATGGAAGACTCTGCAGTAGTTCCGGGAAACGGTAAACTTGCTATGACAACAGATAGCTTTGTAGTTACTCCCGTGTTTTTTCCCGGCGGAGATATAGGCAGACTGTCTGTATGCGGAACGGTTAATGACCTTCTTATGAGCGGAGCAGAGCCCAAATATCTTACATGCGGATGCATAATTGAAGAAGGCATGGACATAGATGAACTTGATAAGATAATCGAATCCATGGCACAAACAGCTAAAGAAGCCGGAGTTGTCATAGTCACTGGTGATACTAAGGTCGTCGAAAAACACGGTGATTTTGGCGGAATAATGATAAATACATCAGGTGTTGGATTTGTTCCTGAGGATATTTCATTATCACCTAAGGGGATAACAGAAAACGACGTTATCATAGTATCAGGTAACCTTGGTGATCATCATGCAGCAATCCTTTCAGGAAGGATGAATATAAAAAACAACATAGAATCAGACAATGCACCTCTTGTGGAAATAGTAAACAATCTGATGGCTGAGAAAATAAAGATAAAGGCTATGAGAGATGTAACAAGAGGAGGCCTTGGAACTGTTTTATCAGAATTTTCCAAAGCATCCGGAACACAGATGAATATCTACAAGGAAAAATTGCCTGTAAGCGCAGAAGTCAGAGATTTTTGTAAAATGCTTGGTCTTGATCCAATTTACATGGGCAATGAAGGAAAAATGATCGTTGTTGTAGATGGCAGCGATGCAGATAAAGCTCTTTTAGCTATACGCAGGTCAAAATACGGTGAAAATGCAGCAATCATTGGAGATGTTGAAAAAACAGACGATCCAAAGGTTGTAATGCATACTGAAATCGGCGGAGAACGCGTTATAGGGCCTTTATTCGGAGAAGGTCTACCAAGAATTTGCTAATGTGGTATAATGGTGAAGATGCGTAATTTCTGAGTGTGTTTTTTTACTTAGATAAGAGGTTATTTTTTATGAAGTTTACAAGAGTTAATAAGGATACAGTGAATTGCATAATCACCGAAGATGATATGGATGAGCAGGGAATCAAGCTTGAGGATCTGTTTGATAAGAGCAAAGAGGCTATGGATTTTTTGCATGAGGTAATGGAGAGGGCAGCCCAGGAGGTTGATTATAAGCCATCAGGTGCATACACTCCCATGCAGATAACCGTTCTTCCTGACCATTCGATTTCCCTTACTCTTTCTGAAAATACAGATGAAGCTTTTGCTGAGATGTTAAAAAATCTCACAGATAAGGCAGGACTTCGTTTCCCGAAGAATTTTCTGGAAGAGCTTGGTGATGTTCCCGAATCCGACAGGATTCCAAAGCTTTCGGAGTATCTCCAGAATCTTAAGGATTTTACCAATTCTGTAAGAGATATGGTTGAAAAGAATAAAGACAAAGTTTCCGATTCTATAGACAGTCCTGTAAAGAGCAAGGACAGCGGTAGAAAAACCAAAATTAAAAATGACGCAGATAACAATGAACTTGATAGACTTGGCTTTGATGCGTTTGTTTTTGCCTTTGACAATATGCGCACAGTTATTGAACTGAGCAGACAGATACCCAAAAAATCAACCATTGGAACGTCATTATACAAGAATAACGCTGATGGCAAATATTATATGGTATTTAGCAGGAATGATGAGAAGGCTAAGAAATTTGCTGCAATATTCTCTATATGTTATGAATTTGGAAAATACATAACATCAAAAGAAAATATGATTTATTTCATGGATGAGAATTTTGATACTATAATAAAAGATGATGCAGCAGGCAGACTTAGAAAATTGTAATTGTCTAAAAACGGCTTCTATAGCGGAGGCCGTTTTTTATATCATAGCTTCCTATGATATAAAAACGCTCCGCTATGGATGCGCACTCGCGCGAAAGGAATATGTTGCATTCTGCAACCGCGCTCGGCGCGAGAATGTCGCGAGCGACATTCTTTTTTATAAAAAAATTTGACGTAAGTTTGATCAAAAGGTAAAAGATGGATAATGAAGAAATAAGGCTAAATAAATACATAGCAATGTGCGGAATTGCCTCGCGCCGTGAAGCAGATAATTTAATTTCTGAAGGAAGGATCACGATAAATGGCAATCCAGCTAAAGCCGGTGATAAAGTATCCAAAGAAGACCTGGTGGAGTTTGATAACAAGACAATCAGTCCTGTAAAATCGTATGTCGTTATCGCATACAATAAGCCTGTAGGCGTTGTGTGTACAGAAAAAGATGCACACGCGGAAAGAACCATAATTGAAGATATTAATTATCATAGAAGGATAACTTATGCCGGAAGGCTTGATAAAGACTCAGAGGGACTGATGATACTTACCGATGACGGGGATCTGATCCAGGCGATGATGAAGGGAATCAATGCTCACGAAAAAGAATACGTAGTTACGGTAAATAAGAAATTTCCCGACAAGTTTTTGGATGCACTGGAAAAGGGAGTATATTTAGCCGACCTTGAAAAAACGACAAGACCTTGCAAGACAGAGAGAATTTCGGATGACTGCTTTAAGATCATACTGACACAGGGGCTTAACAGACAAATCAGGCGAATGTGCGAAGCATTTGGATATGAAGTGAAAACTCTAAAAAGGGTAAGGATAATGAATATTGAGCTGAAAGGGCTTGCTCATTCTGAGTATAGGGAAATAGAGGGAGACGAACTTGAAAAACTCTATTCCCTTGCCGGCTTAAGATGATATAAATGGGGAGATTATATGGCTGATAATGAATTACAGATAAGGTATGAAAAACTCTGCGATACCATAAAGTATCACATGAAAAGATATTATGACGAGGATGCACCTGAAATATCAGATTTTGAATACGATAATCTGATGCAGGAATTAAAGAAGATAGAAGCGGAAAATCCTGAGCTTGTTACAGCTGATTCGCCTTCACAGATTATCGGAGGAACTGCAAAAAGAGAAGCCGGAGTAAAAGTTGAACATAACGTTCCGATGCTCTCAATTGAGGATGTTTTTGATAAAGAAGATGTCAAAGCCTGGATAAACAAGGTGCATGAAAAACATCCGGATGCTTTATTTTCCGTAGAGCAAAAAATCGATGGACTCAGCATGACCCTTAGATATGAAAGAGATGAGAATAATCCCGGATTTATGAAACTAACACTTGCTGAAACCAGAGGCGATGGAAGAATCGGAGAAGATGTCACCGTAAATGCACTCGTTATTCCCGATGTTAAGCAAAAGATAAAGCTTGATGAGACATATCTGGAACTTAGAGGTGAAGTATATATGTCTCATGAGGACTTTGACAGATATAACGAGGAGCAGGTAAAACTAGGCAGGAAAGAAGCGGCAAATCCGAGGAACCTTGCAGCCGGGACACTTAGACAGCTTGACAGCAGTATAACCAAAAAGCGTGGTCTTAGAATGTTTGTGTTTAATATTCAGGATGGCCCCTCTTGGCTTATGGATGATCATTCGGAAGGGCTTACAAAGCTAAGCAAACTGGGAATTCCTGTTGTATATCATAAAAAATGCAAGACATTTGAAGAAATAAATGCAGCGATAGATGAGATAGGAAACATGAGGGGAGATCTGTTATTTGACCTTGACGGAGCGGTTATTAAAGTTGACCATACTCCATGGAGAAATGATTTCCCTGCAGGAAGTAAGTATTCCAGCGGTCATATAGCTTACAAGTATCCGCCCGAAGAAAAAATAGTAGTTATGGATGAAATCCTTGTTGATGTGGGTAGAACCGGAAAGCTTACATTTACCGGAAGTTTCCATGACAAAGAAACAGGAAAACCTGCACGACTTTGTGGAACCTCAGTTTCAAGAGCTACTCTGCATAACATAGATTATATAAAGGAAATGAAGATAGGAATAGGCGGATCCTACAAGCTGTTTAAGTCAGGAGAAATCATTCCTAAGCTGAATGGATGCGTGGAAGAGCCTACTTTAGTTTACAGCGCTCCTGACACATGTCCGGTTTGCGGGCATCCTCTTGTAAGAGAAGAGGACACAGCTGATATAAGATGTGTAAATCCCACATGTCCTGCTCAGGTAGTGCGTACTATTGCATATTTTGTATCGCGCGATGCCATGAATATTATGGGACTAGGTGATACACTTATTGATTCTCTTGTAAAGGATGGATATCTTGAAAATTATGCTGATATATATGAATTGAAAAATCATCGCGAGGAGATGATAGAAAAAGGCATAATAGGAAAAGAAAAAAATACAGACAAGCTTCTTTTAGAAATTGAAAAATCAAAAGACAATGATCCGGTAAGACTTCTTACAGGTCTTGCTATAAGAAATGTTGGAAAATCAACAGCAAGAGAAATAATGAAGCATTTTTCCAATCTAACCGAGTTGTTTAACGTGACAAGAGATGGATTCTTGTCAATTCCTGATATCGGTGATACGACAGCAGGAGACCTCTATGAATTTTTCCACAGCCAGGATAACCGCAGCTTGATACTTAAGATGCAGGAAGCTGGAGTTAACATGGTTGTTAAAGAGGAGGAAGGCACTTCAGATAAATTATCAGGAATGACCATAGTTGTGACAGGAACCCTGCCGACACTTGGAAGAAAAGAAGCAGAAGAACTAATAGTCAAAAACGGTGGCAAGGCTTCGGGCAGCGTTTCAAAGAAAACCAGTATGGTTCTAGCCGGAGAAGCAGCAGGTAGTAAGCTTACAAAGGCACAGGATCTGGGAATCAAAATCATAGATGAAGCAGAGTTTCTAAGCATGCTTTCATAAATGATCATTAAACTTAATTACAAATATTACTTTGGAGGTCGATATAATGCCTATAAAAATACTCAATGACCTACCGGTCAGAGAAATCCTTGAAAGAGAAAATATATTTGTTGTTGATGAGAACAGAGCTATGCATCAGGATATTCGTTCTCTGAATATTTGTATTCTTAATCTGATGCCCTTAAAAGAAGATACTGAGCTTCAGCTTTTAAGATCACTCTCTAATACACCGCTTCAAATAGATGTTTCATTTATGAGAGTATCGAGCCATCAATCTCTTAACACATCGCCAAACCATCTTAACAGATTTTATCATACGTTTGACGAACTCAAAGAGAATACCTATGACGGGCTCATTATTACAGGAGCTCCGGTAGAGCAGATGGAATTCGAAGAAGTTGACTACTGGAAGGAGCTCTGTGAAATATTCGAATGGTCTAAGACTAATGTAACATCGACTTTCCATATTTGTTGGGGCGCCCAAGCAGGCTTGTACTATCATTACGGAATACAGAAAAGAATGCTTCCCGAAAAAGTATTTGGCCTTTTTGAACACAGAGTAGAGAATAGAAAGGTTCCGCTTGTAAGAGGCTTTGATGACGTATTCCTTATGCCTCATTCAAGACATACGGAGTCACCGGCCGCAGACATTCACGCTTGTAAGGATCTTGTAGTTTTGGCAGAATCCACTGCTGTAGGTGTGTTCTTGTGTATGTCCAGAGACGGCAAAAATATTTTTGTAATGGGACACGCAGAATATGACAGACTTACACTGCATAATGAATACATAAGGGATCTTAACAAGAATCTTCCCATAAAAATGCCTGAAAATTATTATCCTGATAATAATCCTGATAATACTCCTAAGCTTACATGGCGTTCTCACTGCAATAACCTGTATGCTAACTGGATAGACTATTACGTATATCAGGCAACACCTTATCAGTGGGGACAGATACTCGACGAGGAGCGTAAAAATAAGGCTCAGAAAGAACTTACGGAGGAATATTTATAATAATAAAAGTTTTATGAATTATGATTTTTTTAATGCTCAAACGATAAAATATAAGCTAAAATATATATAGTTTCGTAGTAAAACTTTATTTATAAAAAGAGGTGACAAATGGGATTAGAGGTTGAAAACGAAGTAAAAGCACCAAAAGCAAAAACTAAGAGAGTTAAAGAAATGCTACAGGAACTTGAAACTCGTATGGAGGAATTAAAGGCAGAGAAGGCTGCTATGCAGAAGGAAATAGAAGCACTTGAAACAGAAGCTTCTGCATTAGGTGAAAAATCTGCTGTTGGCCTTGTTATTAACCACGAAAAGTTTGGTAAGGGCACGATCATTACTCAGGATGGAAAATATGTTGAGGTTAAGTTCGAGAGTGTTGTAAAAAAATTTGTTCTTCCGGGTGCTATAGCTGACGGCTACCTTGTAATTACTGACGAGGAACTTCTTGATTATTATAAAAAAGCTAACGATATACATGCAAGAACCATGAAATCTCAACTTGCACTTAGTTCTGCTGAGTTTGCTATAGAAAGAACTCAGGATGACATTGACAAGATAAATGCTAAATCGTGATAAGCGGTTTGTTTTTATGAGGGTAGGTGCTCCTGGAGCACCAAATGAAGTGTTTATGAACAAAAAAGAGGAGCTGTGCTCCTCTTTTTTGTTCTATCACTGTAAAGATAATTTAGTGATCAGATAGCTTCTTTTTGCTCTTCCATATACTCAGCAGATTTTTCATGAGCTTTTCTGTGAGCAGTAGAAAGCATAAGTTTGATTCGGTTGAGCTGGTTAACCTCACTTGCACCGGGATCATAGTCGATAGCTACGATGTTACTTTCAGGATAAAGCTTTCTCATATGCTTAATAACACCTTTACCTACAACGTGGTTAGGAAGACATCCGAAAGGCTGAGTACAAACAATATTTGCAGCGCCTTCTTTTATGAGTTCTACCATTTCTCCTGTGAGGAACCATCCTTCACCTGTCTGGTTACCTATTGAAACAATAGGCTTAGCATATTCTACAAGCTTGTATATGCTTGTAGGAGCCTCAAAATGAACACTGTTTCTAAATGCCTTTGCAGCACTTCCCCTAAGCTTCTCCAAAGCCCAGATACCGGCTTTACAGAATGCTTTTGCCTTGGCACTTGTACCAAACTCATCTGCTTTATATATCTGGTTGTAGAAGCAGTAGAGCATGAAGTCAAGAAGATCAGGAACTACAGCTTCAGCTCCTTCGGATTCGAGTAAGTCTACAAGGTGATTATTAGCAGCAGGTGCAAACTTAACAAGTATTTCTCCGACAATACCAACTCTTGGCTTGTTCTCATCTGTTAATTCAATCTTATCAAAGTCCTCGATGATTTCTTTGCACATACGATTGAATTTGAAAAGACTTGTATGCTTCGCCGATACAAAGCTGATGCATTTTTCTTTCCATTTATTATGAACAGCATTTACAGATCCTTTTACCTTTTCATAGGGACGCATACGGTATATACATCTCATGAAGATATCACCAAATACAGCAGCATAAGCAGCTCTTTGTAACATCTCAAGGTTTATATGGAAACCGGGATTGCTCTCTAATTTACTAAGGTTAAGAGATACAACCGGAATCTGTTCAAGACCTGCTTTTCTTAAAGCTCTACGAATAAAACCAACATAGTTGGTTGCACGGCAGCCACCACCTGTCTGACTCATAAGCACGGCAGTCCTTGAAAGATCATATTTTCCTGATAACAGCTCATCCATTATCTGACCTACAACCCAAAGAGAAGGGTAGCAGGCATCGTTGTTAACATACTTAAGACCCATATCTATAGCATGTTTGTTGTCATTTTGCATAACTACCATATTGTAACCGCAGGCAGAGAGCGCAGGCTCTAAAAGATCAAAATGAATAGGTGACATCTGAGGAACGAGAATAGTATATTTTTTTCTCATTTCCTCTGTGAACAGTGTTCTGTTATAAGCTGTTGAGTTGATCTGTCTGTTCTTGTGCGGCTTCTGATTCCTTACTCTTATAGCGGCCAGAAGAGAACGCACTCTTATTCTTGCACTTCCCAGATTGTTTACTTCATCTATCTTAAGGCAAGTATATATTTTATCAGAGCCGGACAATATATCATTTACCTGATCGGTAGTAACTGCATCAAGTCCGCATCCAAAAGAGTTAAGCTGAATAAGATCCAGATCATCTCTTGTTCTTACAAAACTTGCAGCAGCATACAATCTTGAATGATACATCCACTGATCTGACACGATAAGTGGTCTCTCGGGCGAGCCCAAATGGGAGATGGAATCTTCGGTAAGTACAGCTACTCCGTAAGAACAGATCATATCGGGTATACCGTGGTTTATCTCAGGATCGACATGATAGGGACGTCCTGCGACAACTATACCGTGTCTGTTATTTTCTTCCATCCACTTAAGAGTCTCTTCACCCTTTTTCCTTATATCATTTCTTGCATTTGCCATTTCGTCCCAGCCCATCTTTGCTGCACGAATGATTTCTGCAGAAGGTATTTCTGCGAATTCCTTCACAAGCGCATCTGTTGCTGTTTTTAATGATGAGAACGACATGAAAGGATTGCGAAACTTAACCTTTCCCTCTGTGATTGCCTCAACATTGTTTTTGATATTCTCGGAATATGAGGTAACAATAGGGCAGTTGTAGTGGTTTGTAGCACCCTCTACTTCTTCTCTTTCATAAAAGAGTCCGGGATAGAAGATGAAATCTACTCCGTTTCTAATGAGCCATTCAATGTGACCATGAGAAATCTTTGCAGGATAACACTCTGATTCACTTGGAATCGACTCGATTCCAAGCTCATAAATCTGATGTGTTGATCTGGGAGAGAGCACTACCTTATATCCAAGCTCTGTAAAGAATGTAAACCAGAAAGGATAATTCTCATAGAAATTAAGAACTCTCGGGATACCAACAGTTCCCCTTTTGGCCTTATCTTCAGTAAGAGGCTTGTAGTCAAATATTCTCTTATATTTATAATCAAACAGATTGGGGATACCCTCGGCATTCTTTACCTTACCGATTCCACGCTCGCATCTGTTACCTGAAATATGCTGACGACCACCTGTGAATCTGTTTATTGTAAGTCTGCAGTGGTTTGTACATCCCTGACAAGTTGTCATGCTGGTAGAGTACTGAAGCTTGTTTATCTGATCGATAGAAAGCATTGTTGTAGGCATGGCATCTTTTTCATGGAATCTGTTTCTGGCAATAAGTGCTGCACCGAACGCACCCATGATACCGGCGATATCAGGTCTTGTTACCTGAGCTCCGGAAATTTTTTCAAATGCCTTTAATACTGCATCATTGTAGAAAGTTCCACCCTGAACAACAATATGTTCACCCAGTTCTTTTGCATCTGATACCTTGATTACCTTAAACAGGGCATTCTTGATAACTGAGTAAGCAAGACCTGCAGAAATATCGGAGACAGATGCTCCTTCTTTCTGAGCCTGTTTTACTCGTGAATTCATGAAAACAGTACATCTTGTTCCAAGGTCAATAGGAGCTTCAGCAAAAAGTGCTATCTTTGCAAAATCCTGAACGCTGTAATTAAGTGATTTTGCAAAGGTTTCGATAAAGCTTCCGCATCCGGAAGAGCATGCCTCATTTAGCTGAACACTGTCAACGGTGTCGTTCTTTATATGAATACATTTCATATCCTGACCACCGATATCAAGAATACAATCCACTTCCGGATCAAAGAAGGCAGCTGCGTTGTAGTGAGCAATAGTCTCTACCTCACCATCATCTAGCATAAGAGCTGACTTAAGAAGAGCTTCACCATAACCTGTTGAACATGAACGGGCTATCGTAACTCCTTCCGGCATAAGCTTGTAGATTTCCTGAATAGAACTGATAGCTGTTTTTAGAGGGCTTCCGTTATTACTGGAATAAAATGAATAGAGAAGATCTCCATCCTCTGAAACCAGAGCGCATTTCGTTGTTGTTGAACCGGCATCTATTCCAAGAAAGGCATTGCCCTTGTAATTATCCAGTTTTGCAGTTTTTACTCTGTATTTGCTCTGCCTGTCGAGGAATTCCTTGTATTCATCCTCTGAATCAAAAAGTGGCTCAAGTCTTGAAACTTCAGCAGCCATAGTAATTTTTGAAGATAACTTGCTTGTCATCTCCTCCATGGTATAAAAGCTCTCTTCGGAAGCATTCATGGCTGATCCGATAGCAGCAAAAAGATGAGAATTGTCGGTATCAATAATGTGCTCATCGTCAAGGTTAAGAGTTCTTATGAAGGCCTGCTTAAGCTCAGATAAGAAGTGAAGAGGACCACCTAAAAATGCGATATGTCCGCGTATAGGTTTTCCGCAGGCAAGACCACTGATCGTCTGATTTACAACAGCCTGGAATATTGATGCTGCAAGATCTTCTTTGGTTGCACCTTCGTTGATAAGCGGCTGAATATCTGATTTTGCAAAAACACCGCAACGAGCAGCAATTGTATAAAGGCTCTTATAATTTTTGGCATATTCATTAAGACCTGATGCGTCAGTTTGAAGAAGAGATGCCATCTGGTCAATAAAGGAGCCTGTACCACCGGCACAGATACCGTTCATTCGCTGCTCAACATTTTCGCCTTCAAAATATATGATCTTGGCATCTTCACCACCGAGCTCAATTGCAACATCGGTTTTCGGAGCAAGAGCTTTAAGAGCTGTTGAAACAGCAATTACTTCCTGAACGAAGGGAACATCAAGATGTCCGGCAAGAGTAAGTCCGCCGGAACCTGTAATAACCGGATGCAGAGTGACATTTCCGCTTATTTTAGATGCCTCCTGTAAAAGAGCAAGAAGTGTTTCCTGTATGTTGGCATAGTGTCTTCTGTAATCAGAAAAAACTATATGCTTTTCAGAATCCAACAATGCGATCTTTACAGTCGTTGAACCTATATCAATGCCTAATGTATAGTCTTTGGATATCATGAATTACTACCCCTTTTTTATGTAAAAAATACTTTGTTACTACTTATTTATATAATGCTTTGTTTTCGAACGCGCATTAGTGTTCATTATACTATCGAAAATAATAAAAATCAATTGAACAAACTCTTTAATAATGATGCTTTAGCAAGGCTTTGTTTGTGCAATTCTTTCGTGCAAATAACTATAATCTATGTTAGAATTTCTACATATGTCTGCAAGAAGTCATAACTTCTTGCGGGCAAAAGCGGAAATCGCCCGCAAGAATCCTGCTTTGCAGGATACGCCCCTCGCTTCGCGAGGACCTAGTCCAGTACGATTATTGTTTTTCTGATGAAAAACAATAATCTATAAAATGGGAGTACAAATATGAGTGAATTTGAAAAGAAGTTTGGAAAATATGCTGTCAAGAATCTGACGATCAAACTGATAGCATGTTACATAATTGGATATATCCTGTATTACGCACCAAGTGGTGTTCAAATACTTGATTTTTTAACGCTTGATCCGTATAAAATATTGCATGGTCAGGTATGGAGACTGGTTTCATGGATACTAGTGCCTCCGAACAGCGGCGGATCCAATATTTTCTTTACACTTATCATGCTGTATTTTTATTATTCCATAGGTACGACCATGGAGGGTGTATGGGGACGATATAAGTATAACCTGTATATATTTACCGGACTTATTCTCATGATCGTTGCAGCATTTTTGACATACATAATAATATGTTTTCAGGTAGGAACCGATAACCAAGAGACTATAGCCGGTTTAATGCAGCTTATTTCGATGCAATACATGAGCACATATTATATAAATATGTCCATTTTGCTTGCATTTGCAGCAACATTTCCTGACAATGTCATTTTGTTTATGTTTATTATTCCGCTCAAGATGAAGTGGCTTGGTATTTTCTACGGCATTTACCTTGCATTTGAAGCATTAAACGGTCTTGTTCGCGGAGCTTATTATGTGTTTATGCCTATAGCGGCTTCACTTATGACATTTGCAATATTCTGGCTTACAAGCGGCAGATTTATGCACCTTCGTCCCAGAGAGATCAAGAGAAGAAATCAGTTTAAAAGGTCGGTAAAGATGACTCCGCCTGGAATCTCGAGGCATAAGTGTGCTGTGTGCGGAAGGACTGAGGAGGATTATCCTGACGGTGAGTTCAGATTCTGCTCAAAATGTAATGGCAACTATGAATATTGCAAAGACCATCTTTTTACACATGAGCATGTAAAATAAGTGTCCGACTTATTGGACATATTTGTGAGTATTATTTAATTAAATCGAATTCGAGAATTCATGAAACGACTAAAGGAATGCAGTCTTCATGAGAAAAAGAGGAATAAATGAGTAATCTGGAAAATAAAGAACAGTTATTTGCAAGTATTCTTGCAGATGTTACAAAAAGCGCAAGAAAGCAGGGAGGTGTGATAACTCAGGAAGAGATAGATCAGGCCTTTGAGGAACTTGAACTAAGTGATAGCCAGTTTGATCTTATAAAGGATTATCTAAAAAAACATAATATCGGTATAGGTGAAGCAATCGATCCATCTGAATATCTGACAAGTGAGGAATCAGGCTATCTTGAAAACTACCTGGAGGATTTAAAAGGAATAGAAGCTGCTACAGAAGGCGAGAAAGAAGCAATTATAATGTCTGCTATGGCGGGGGACAAAACTGCCCAGGGCAGACTTATAGAGATAAGCCTTTCAACAGTTGTCGATATAGCCAAGTTATATTCTGAACAGGGAGTATATCTGGAAGATCTTATAGGTGAAGGTAACATAGCACTTACCAAAGCTGTTACACAACTTTCCGAAATCGATAAGCCCTCAGAATGTGAAGGGTTTCTGGGACAGGTAATAATGGATGCAATGGAAGCAGCGATCGAGGATGATATGGCTGAAACTTCAAGAGGTCAGAAAGCGGTAGCACTTGTTCAGGAAGTTGCCGACAAGGCAAGAGAACTGGCTCAGGAACTAAGACGCAGCTGCACTGTTGACGAATTATGTGAAGAGACTGGAATGGATAGAGGCAAAATATTGGAAGCCATCAAAGTAAGCGGCAACCAGATTGAGGATATTGACTATAAACCCGAGAAGGAAAACTGATTTTGTATAACATAGTTAATGAAGACGATTTCAAATATATAATGCAGGATGTATCAAGATACTACTTTGGAGGAAGACTATCCTACAAAGAGATCATAGATGACGAGATGGCACCTTTTAAGTTTAAGACTATTCTTGAGAGATATATATTAAGAGATCTTGATGAAAGCAGCACACTTGAAAGTCATCTTTATCATCTGGACAATAACAGCCCTGAGTGGAGAGTTTTTAAACAGCTTAAGGCGAAGGTGCGTGTTACTCAATACAAAAAAGGCACGACAGACAGATACACCGAATCTGTTTACACCATGGATCAGCTTTCTTCCTTTTCCTTAGAAGAAAAAGAAGAAAAAGGCTTTATTATACGGGAGCTGATACTGTCAAAACTGGGGCTTTTGATGTTTTCTGTTTAATGTTATATAAAAAAGTTTTGAGACTTATGAGGGGATTTTGCTATTGACACATATGTTGAATTTTTGTAATATACAAAAGTCTTGACTACGGTGAATCGCCGTATATTCCATTTTTAGTTTTTGAGTTTTGAGGAAAGATAAATATTTTCAAATGTTTACAGATGCGAACTTTTTCATTTGAATATTCGGCAAAGAAGAACTATTTAAATAGAATGAGTAAATCTTTGCTCATATTTATCATTCCCAAATAAGAAAAAATAAGTAAAAAACAAGTTGACAGTTTCGAACATTTGTTTTAATATCATCTTAGAACGTTTGTTCTGAAAAAGAAGGAGATTAGTATGGAAAGAGAAGATAAGCAAAAAGCATTAGAAGCAGCACTTGGACAGATTGAGAAACAGTTTGGCAAAGGAGCTGTGATGAAACTTGGTGATTCATCTGCCCAGATGAACGTGGAGACAATTCCTACAGGATCATTGAGCCTTGATATAGCTCTTGGCCTTGGCGGAATACCCAAGGGACGTATAGTAGAGATATATGGACCTGAATCCAGTGGTAAAACTACAGTTACACTTCACATGATCGCTGAAGTTCAGAAAAGAGGCGGAATTGCCGGATTTATTGATGCTGAGCATGCTCTTGACCCTGTTTACGCTAAAAATATTGGCGTAGATATAGATAATTTATATATTTCACAGCCTGACTCAGGAGAACAGGCATTGGAAATCTGCGAAACAATGGTTAGATCAGGTGCTATTGATATAGTTGTTGTTGACTCTGTTGCAGCACTTGTACCTAAAGCAGAAATTGATGGAGACATGGGAGATTCTCATGTGGGACTTCAGGCCAGACTTATGTCACAGGCTCTTCGTAAACTTACTGCAGTTATCAGCAAGTCCAACTGTACAGTTATATTCATTAACCAGCTTCGTGAGAAGGTTGGTGTAATGTTCGGCAACCCTGAGACAACAACTGGTGGTAGAGCTCTTAAATTCTATTCTTCAGTAAGAATGGATGTAAGAAGAATTGAAACCATTAAGCAAAGCGGCGAATCTATCGGTAACAGAACACGCGTAAAAATAGTTAAGAATAAGATCGCACCTCCGTTTAAGGAAGCTGAGTTTGATATTATGTATGGAAAAGGAATCTCATATACAGGAGATGTTCTTGATCTTGCAGCAAGTGTAGACATTATCAATAAGAGCGGTGCATGGTATCAGTATAATAATGAGAAAATCGGCCAGGGACGAGAGAATGCCAAGACATATCTTGAGGAGCATCCTGATATTCTTGCAGAAGTAACTGCAAAGGTAAGAGCTCATTACGGACTGCAGGAAGATGCTCTTACTGTAAAGAAGGAGGAAGCTCCTGCCAAGAAATCATCCAAAGCTTCAAAGGCAGAAGAGGTATAATAAATGATTGTTACGGATATCGTGCCCTTTGACAATAAAAGATCGAAGATTTTTATTGATGGAGAGTTTGCCTTTATCCTATACAAGGGAGAGATTCGAGAGCTCCATTTAAAAACAGGCGAGGAAATATCCTCACCTGTTTTTTCAGAAATAATGGAACAGGTACTTCCAAAGAGAGCTAAGCTAAGAGCTATGAATCTTCTTCAAAAAAGAGATTATACAGAATACAAGCTGAGGCAAAAACTAAAAGAAGGTGAGTATCCCGCAGAAATAATAGATGAAGCTATAGATTATCTTAAGGGTATGCGCTATTTAGATGATAACAGATATGCTACGGATTACATTTCATACCACATGAATATACGTAGCAAGAATAGGATTAAGCAGGATCTTATTTCTAAAGGAATTTCCAATGAAATTATAGAGTCGGCTTTTGAGGATTGTTATAGCGAGATTGATGAAAATCCGGAAATACAAATGTGCATAAAGCTTTTACAAAAGAAAAAGTACGATCCAGATACAACTACTTTTGAGGAAAATCAGAAACTCAGAGCATTCCTATATAGAAAAGGCTTTGGAAATGATGTTATTCAAAAAGCGATGACAGAATATGAAAAATGCAGGCTGGAATAAATCCAACCTGCATTTTTAAATTAAAAATCAACTTCTGTATCGTAATAGCAGCACTTAAGCAGCTTTTCCATTTCTTCCTGACTTGGCTGGCGAGGATTTGATCCTGTGCAGGCATCAAGCAAAGCATTTGCTGCAATATCATGAAGCCTTTCAAGGAATACATCTTCGGGAACAAATCCCTGATCTGCAGGAAGACCATCAGCACCATAGTGATTTATGCTGTGAGGTATATTCAGATCATCATTCATCTTTCTTAAGTATTTGATAAGTAGATCTACTTTTTCATCATCATTAGATCCGCCGAGGTGCATGTAATCAGCTATTACACCATAACGTTTCTTAGCTGTCTCATCTTTTGCGTTGAATGCAACAACCTTAGGGAGATACATAGCATTTGCAGCACCATGGATAATGTGTGCACCAAGGTCAGCAAATACAGCACCTGTCTTATGTGCCATGGAGTGAACGATTCCAAGAAGAGCATTGGAGAATGCCATACCTGCAAGACACTGTGCGTTGTGCATCCTATCTCTGGCATCCATGTCTTCATTATAGGATTTAACAAGGTTATCCTGGATCATCTCTATTGCATGGATAGCAAGAGGATCTGTGTAATCACAGTTAGCTGTAGATACGTATGCTTCTACGGCATGAGTCATAGCATCCATACCTGTATGTGCTACAAGTTTTTTGGGCATTGTGTGAGCAAGATCGGGATCAACAATAGCAACATCAGGTGTGATCTCAAAATCTGCTATAGGATATTTGATACCCTTCTGATAATCTGTAATGATTGAAAATGCGGTAACCTCTGTAGCAGTTCCGGAAGTAGAAGAGATAGCGCAGAATTTTGCCTTTGTACGAAGCTTGGGAAGACCAAAGACCTTGCACATATCCTCGAATGTAGTTTCCGGATATTCATATTTGATCCACATTGCTTTTGCTGCATCAATCGGTGAACCGCCACCAATTGCTACTATCCAGTCAGGCTGGAATTTCTGCATAGCCTCAGCACCTTTCATAACAGTTTCAACTGAAGGATCAGGCTCTATGCCTTCAAAGAGCTCAACTTCCATGCCGGCTTCCTTTAAATAATCTTCAACCTTCTGAAGGAATCCTCCCCTTTTCATGGAACCGCCACCAACACAAATGATAGCGCGTTTTCCTTCAAAGGTTTTTAGTGCTTCCAGAGCCCCTTTGCCATGATAAATATCTCTTGGTAGTGTAAAACGTGACATGCAAAATACCTCCTACAATAAAATTTGTGATTTGAGATCCTACATATATAAATTACAAGAAAAATCACAAATCACACTATGTTAAAAAAATAACGTAACCCTATTTCATTATATATAAAAAGTGCATAAAATTCAATTGAATTTAGATAAAAATATGTATCATTTGTATATTTATATAATATATGAAATAAAAATAATTAGGCATTGTAATAATAGTAACTAAAGCATTATAATTGTTAGCGGACTGCAAAATTGATATACAGGAGGAAATACTTAATGGCAGATTTTGTAAATATTGATGCTGAAGATGATGCATTTGCATACAGATATGATACTCAGCTTTTAATTGACAGAAGAGATGAAGATCTTGATGAAGATAAGATTCAGGACTACATCATGGAACATTTTGAAGGAAACAGTTTAATTGTTGCCGGAGATGAGGAAATAATCAAAATCCATTTCCATACAAATGAACCATGGAAAGTTCTTGAATACTGCAATACTGTAGGAGAAATCTACGACATTGTAGTAGAAGATATGATTAGACAATCTGCAGGAATGCAGGGATAAAGATTCCAGGAGGCTTTTTTGATGAGTACAGTAAGATTTCATCTTCCGGGGTTAAGATATAATTACCCGTTAAACATGTTTTGGATGAGCATGTTAAAACAATATCCTCAGTATTTTAGAGAGGGCGTCGAAATAGCATCTTTCTTCGGCTCATTTCCTTTTTCATTATGGAACGGAGGCAGACTTATCACAAACGATCAATGTGATGAGGCTTTTGTTAAGAGAGTAATAAGCAGCATTAACGCGCAAGGTGTTCCTGTTAGATATACATTTACCAACCCCTTGATAACAGAAGAAGACTTAGATGATCCTTTTTGCAACTTCTGTATGAAAGCGGGAGATAATGGAAATAATGAGGTTCTTGTTTTTTCACCTATACTAGAAGAATATATTAGAAAAAACTATCCTTCATATAAAATCGATTCTACAACCTGCAAAGAAATAAAAGACCTGGATTCACTTAACGCTGAACTTGAGAAAGACTATAAATATGTCGTACTTGATTATAATATGAATAATCAGTGGGATATTATAGAAAAAATTCAGCACAAGGAAAAACTGGAAGTTCTTGTAAATGCATGTTGTGTACCTGATTGCCACAGGAGAGGTGATCATTACAAAAATATTGCAATGAACCAGAATATAATCAGAGAGAACCGCAAACTTCCCAAGGATAAGCAAAAACCTCTTATTCCGTGGAAGTGCGAATATGGAGATAAAAACTGCATTTATACCATACAAGACTATAATACATATATTTCGCCTGAGCTTATGTGGGAGAAATATGTTCCTATGGGAATAAATAACTTTAAGATAGAGGGAAGAACAGCTAATCTCTTCTCTTTAATAGAAACGTATTGTCATTATATGTTAAAGCCTGAGTGCGTAGGAGAAGCAAGACTTCTATTATTACGAAATCTTGAAGCATCAAAAATTATTCAGGTAAATAAGCCCAGAACAGCTTGATTTGCATTAAAACAACCAAAAATTACAAAAAAATATTTCTGGTAAAGCCAGTAAAATTGCGGTTTCTAAGGAAACTGCAATTTTTTTTAAAAAAAGTTGAAAATTGTTGTTGACATGTATATAGGGGAGTGATATATTAAATATCGCTGCGGCGCACGGCAAACAACAAAAAAGCTCGGAAGCCCAGTATTTAAGCACATTGACAATAAAATAGTAATGCAACCCTGAAAATTCCATTAAAGAATATTCAGAGAACAAAACCTAACAAAGGTAAAACGGACAGAACAAAGCCAAGCTTTAGTTCTGGTCAGACGAACGATCAAATCACCGAGAGGTGAAGAGATAGATATTTAACGTGAGAGTTCGATCCTGGCTCAGGATGAACGCTGGCGGCGTGCCTAACACATGCAAGTCGAACGGAGATTTAACGCTGCAGAGACTTCGGTCAAAGCTTGTTAGATCTTAGTGGCGGACGGGTGAGTAACGCGTGGGCAACCTGCCTCGTACTGGGGGATAACAGTTGGAAACGACTGTTAATA
>NZ_JNKZ01000010.1 GCF_000702265.1 Butyrivibrio sp. NC2002 | reverse complement strand
TGATAACGTTGCAACAGAGCTTCTTGATCTGTTTGGAGAAGAAGATCTCCCGCTGCCTTCTGCTATGATCCAGCGCCGAAACCAGATAAAAAAAGAGGCTTTCAAGGAATTGTTTTTTCTGTTTAATAGAACAATCCCTGTAACAAAAACTTTTCGTGGTTACAGGCTTATTGCCTGCGATGGTACTCGGCTCAATCTTCCTTACAATCCTTCTGACCACCGTACTTTGGTCAATAACATAGAAGGACGTAAAGGCTTTAATCAGGCTCACATGAATGCTCTTTACGATATCTTGAACGACTTATTCATTGATGTTGAAATTCAAGGAATGAATGAAATGGACGAAAATGGTGCTTTCTGCAGATTCCTTGATAAACATTCAAAGCTATGTAGTAAGACAATCTACATTGCCGATCGAGGATATGCCACATTCAACAACTATGCGCATGCTCTTCGTAATAACCAATTGTTTTTGTTCCGTATGAAAGAAACTGATGCATTAAATCTATGCCCTAGTCAGCCACATATAATGGATGGAGCATATGTCGATGAAGATATTTCTATTCATGTTGGCAGAAGGCGTAAAAAATCTAACCGGAAGTATGGAAACTACCATTTTGTGCGTAAAAGGCACAGATATGATTTCATTGCTCCGAACGCTGACGATATAGATATTCTCAACTTTCGAGTGCTGAAATTCCCGCTCTCTAGCGGAAAAATGGAGTATATCGCAACAAACCTTCCTTCAAATGAATTTCCATTAAAACTGATCAAAGACCTATATAACCTTAGATGGGGCGAGGAAACAGCGTTCCGTCATCTTAAGTATGCAGGAAATATGGTACATATCCACTCGATAAAACCCGACTTTTTAATACAGGAAATATATGGAAAGCTGACACTTTATAACTTCTCGTCATGTATCACTAAAGCAATGACCAAAAGAGAAACTTCGAAGACTGCTTATACATATAACTTTAACCATACGCAGATGCAGAAGTTTGTGAGACTTTTCCTTATAGAAAGAATACTCAATCTGGAAAAGCTGATGAATAAATTTTTGGTGGCAGTCCGACCGGGACGCAAATTCAAAAGAATCATGCGTCGCCAATCGGCCAAACCATTGTCATACCGATAACCAAAAACAACTAAATACCTTTCAGTAGGCAGCCTCCGCAGACTGTCTGTTTGCCTTTTTCAAAAATAGAATTTTTGACCGTAAACCCGAGAACTGGCTGTATCGTGTTTGTGATTATCATGCTTTTAATGATACACTATTCTTACTTTAATAACTATCTAAATGACATTGACCCCGTCCCCCAGGTTCATTTAACCTTTTTCACCTTGAGTTTATATGTAGCATTGTTATTGTAGCCGCGAGCAACTTTTATATAGTACTTTTGGCCTTTCTTAAGAGATACTGTCTTGATCTTCTTCCAGCCAGTCTCGTTGTAGATGCCTACGTAGTTGCCGTCTGCTTTATTTTTACTCTTATAGCCGGTAAAAGATGTCCATCCGTGGTGATCCTCGGTATTTACAGCAGAAAACTTATATTTTCCTGCTTTCGGAGCCTTAAATACAAACCAGTCAACATCCTCGTTATCGTTGATGACTCCGCTATATGTCTTCTTAACCTTGATCGAAGTAGCTTTCTTAGCTGAGCCATTGTCTTCTTTCTCAAAGTACTTATCGCCATCGTTAACAACTTTGACCTTGTATTTGAATGTACAATCATTGAAATTGCCCTTCACATTAAGTGAAACTGTACTTCCTGCAGGAAGACAAAACTCAGGTGATTTAACCCATCCCGCATCTCTATTGATATTTCCGAGGTTCCACATTGTCTTGTAGTTATAAGACATCTTGGTGGTAAGCGAAATATTATCATAATTTTCTGATTTGCCATTTTTTACTGTGTCAGTAAGAACCACTTCGATATGGAAAGCACCGTTTTTAGGCGCCTTAAACTCGATCACATTCTCATCAGATCCTATTATTGAAAACTCTTTTTCCTCATTCACGTTAAGTGAATATTCTGTTGCAGATGCCTTCATACCACCTGCGATTGCAAATGCGGCAAAAAGAGCAGCCGTCATTCCTAATAATTTCTTCATATTTCTCATAAAAACCTCCTTGGTTATTCTTAGTAAATTAATATCCGTACTTATCTACTTTTCTATTATGTTTTTCAAATGCGCTTTTTATAATGAGTCCGGTGCCAATCACCACGGGGACAAACACAAGCAGTATGTCTGTAAGTGATGAATATGCAAAATAGAGCTCTGTTCCAAGTACAAGTGCTGTTACCAAAAGGATCAGTGACATCACCAGGCACCCCCAGGTAAATTTGTTTTTATTAACTACAACCGCTATTGCTGAAATTATAAGAAGAACCAGAACTATTGCAGATGTGCTCACCCTTCCGATCCTATAGAATCCAAATGACGATACCCTTACCATCTTGAACAGCATGAATAGGCCAATTATAACCAGGATCCATCCCACATTTCTTTTTGTCATACATTTTCCTCCTTAAAAAAATTCCCCAATCACTGATTATATCACAAAAATCTATGTCGCTTGCAACCAAGTCCAAATGCTACTATTCTTCACATTTGGTGAAATCCACACCTTCAACGCCAAGAAACCTCCCGGAAATATGAGCATTTTTATCACATTTCCGGGAGGTTTCTTTGGAGTTTAAATTATTAGAAGATGCCTTATCTTTCCGCTCTGTCTGCAGGAAGTTATGCTATCTGAATGTGCTTCTTTTCAGGAAGCTTTGGCTGTTCCTTTTTAGGAATCATCAGTGTGAGGACACCGTGTTTGAAGGATGCCTTGACGTCGTCTTCTGTGATCTGGTCTCCAACGTAGAAGCTACGCTGCATGGATCCGGAGTACCGCTCCTGCCTTATGAGTTTGCCCTTCTTATCACTCTTGTCGTTGTTCATGTCCTTGGAAGCGCTTATGGTAAGATATCCATCATTTAATTCCAGACTAATGTCGTCTTTACCGAATCCGGGAAGATCGACATCAACCTCATACTGGTTGTCTTCTTCCTTAACATCAGTCTTCATCAGTCTGTCGGC
Organism: Butyrivibrio sp. NC2002; assembly: GCF_000702265.1. Lineage (GTDB taxonomy): Bacteria > Bacillota > Clostridia > Lachnospirales > Lachnospiraceae > Butyrivibrio. The sequence goes on along the minus strand of NZ_JNKZ01000010.1, from coordinate 180,324 downwards.
ATGTCTTCCATAGAGCTTGCGCTCCATGTTATTCAGTTCTCTGAAATCAGGGAAATTAAACAGATTATCAAAAAGATTTTCTTCAAAAATACTTGGTGCTAACATAATACTTACCTCCTTTGCATCAAAAACATTTATTGCCCTTGAGCATTGGGACGGAGGGAGGGAGCAAGTCCACTCTTTGGATCATAGGAATTCATAAGTCCTAACGGTCTTCTCTGTTCCTTTGTTCTATTATTAGTATAACACAAATTAGCACTCTGTCAAGTAGAGTGCTAATTTTTTTTTTAAATTTTTTATTCTTGTGGAGCATTTCTTCCCTTTTCCTATGTGTTTGGGGTTTTCCGTACTCGTCACAAGAGGAATTCATTCTGCCATCGCAGCTTCGAATTCATCAAAAGCAACAAGTCCCCTTATTTTTATGGCTACTTGGGGCTTTTGCCCTTCCCTGACGCCTGCTCCAAAACCGCAAAAGCAACAAGTTCTCTCGATTTCATGCCTACTTGGGGCTTTTTGCTCTTCCAACATGAAGAATTCTTTCTGCTATCGCATCTTCGAATTCTTCAAAAGCAACAAGTCCCTTTGTTTTCATGGCTACTTGGGGCTTTTGCCCTTCCCTGACGCCTGCTCCAAAACCGCAAAAGCAACAAGTTCTCTCGATTTCATGCCTACTTGGGGCTTTTCGCTCTTCCAACATGAAGAATTCTTTCTGCCATCGCATCTTCGAATTCTTCAAAAGCAACAAGTCCCTGCGTTTTCTTGGCTACTTGGGGCTTTTGCCGCTCCAGAACTCTTGCAGCTAGCGGTATGACTCCTTACGGGCAATAGCGGAAATCGCTCGCAAGAATCCTACTTAGGCAGGACCCGCCCCTCGCAAAGCGAGGGGCGGGTCCAATACTATTCCCGTTTTTCTGAAGGAAAACAGGGATCTATGATATATGTTTTTCAAACCAGCCGGTGATCTCGTTTAATCGTCTTATTCTGTGCATAGGCTTTCCGCCTCTGGAAAGTTCGTGATTTTCTCCGTGGAAAACGATCATTCTGGTTTCAACGCCTCTTACCGTCATGGCCTGCATCATTTGCATAGCTTCAGGCAGAGGGCATCTGTAATCCTCATCACTGTGAAGAAAAAGTGTAGGCGTCCGGGCATCATCAACATATTTTAATGGAGAATGATCCCAAAGCTTTTTAGCATCGAGTTTTCCATAATAATCATCATACGCTATGCCGCACTGATCAGGTCCAAAATAGGGCCCTATATCGCTGATGTAAGACATTGAAACCCAGTTAGAGATAGACCTCTGGCTTGCCGCGCAGCAAAATCTATCTGTATGAGTAACTATCCAGTTAGTCATAAATCCGCCATATGAACCTCCGGTCTCACAAATTCTGCTCTCATCAATGGAAGGGTATTCTTTAATGACAGCATCAACAAAGTCCATGAGATTATTAAAATCTATGCCGCCGTAGTTACCACGGATATCAGCAAATTCATCTCCGCGACCATCGCTTCCCTTGATATTGGTGAACATGACCACGAATCCTTTTGATGCCCACACCTGCATCTCATGGAAAAAGACCTCTCCGTACACGCATCTTGGACCACCATGGATATCAAGCACAGCCGGATATTTTTTGGATTGATCAAAGTTTTCCGGAAGAAGAACCCATCCATGAAGCTCTAAGCCTTCAGATCTGTAGTCGATCCTCCTTGGCTCAGCTACGTAGACATCCTCAAGCAGTGCGCAGTTATGCTCGGTAATCTGCTTCATATCTTCAATATAGCGCGGTGGAGTATAGTGAAACTGATCGTTTATTTCAACTGTCCCAAGCTTGTTTTTGTCAACAGTATAAATCTCAGGCAGCTTATCTCCTGCTATATAACACAGCGCAAAAGTATCCTTCACTATATCAAAGAAAACAATTGAACCTGATAGATCAAGCACATGCTGCACCAGACCGCTCTCAAGATCGATCCTTGAAATGGCCGAATGATCTTCAACAGTTGAAAGTGTATAATATACCGGCTTTCCATCTTCATTTAAAAGCTTGTTCTGCCTTCCTCCTCCAAGTGAAACATCACTCAGCACACTGTTTCCTCTTGAATGCGAAGGATGATATTCCTCTACTTTTACAAGCTCGTTATCCTGCACCTTAAACAAATATGGAGATTCATTTATACCATAGGTCTTATAATCCAGTGCAAATACATACGCTTTTCCGTCCATAACCTCAAAGCTTTCAATTCCCATGTCATGCCTGTCATATATGCTTTCAATCTGCATATCTTCGACATCAAGGGTGAATAGATCAGAGTAAAAGTCCGGAATTACAGAGGCTTTAGCACCTGTAAAATATATCTTTTTGCCGTCTAATTTGAAGTCATATACATTAAAATCAGGGTCAGTTATCCTCTTAAGCTCAAAACCGGTTTCTGAATTCTTATCAATCCTTTTAATAATAAAAAGGGCATTCCTTTTTCCTTCAGTCACTCCGCTGCCGTTACCCCAATAAGGAACTTCCGTGAAAACATCATAATCACTTTCAAGATTTGTCTTCTTCTCTTCCTTCTTTTTGGTCCTTACCTCTTCACTGTCAAGATATGCATCAGGGTCTTTTTCCTCTATCTGAGCAGTTGAAACGTAGAGCCCCTCTGATATTTTTTTGATATTCCCCAATGAAACGGGAAGCTTTGCCCAGAGCTTTGCTTCACCGCCTCCTAGAGAAATCGAATAAAGCTCCGTTCCCTCAAACTTTTCATCCTCAGGCGCTTTTCTGTTTATGATCAGCTCCTCGTCATTTTCCCAAAAAGAAACTGATGCCTCCAAAGTCGATGTGAGCTGAAATGGCTTTCCATCCTTTACGGCCCATACATCTCTTTTGTAGGTATTTTTCTTTTCGTCTGCCAATGCAACGTTGTAAGCAAAAATGCTTCCCGTTGGGTTATACAAAACATTCTCGAGATACTTGTATTTTAAAATATCCCCTATTTCGACTTTTTTCATTATATCTCCCATATAGTTTTCCTCCGTATTTGGTCTCTCCAAGCTTTAATTATATGGGAAACGTCAAAGATATTGAAGCTTTGTTTTCAGTCATTTGCAACGTCCCCAGTGGCTCATTCCACATTCTTCAGGGCTTCGCTCATAGGGATTCGTCCGATCCTGCGATATTCAATTACTGCAACCACAGCATAGGTCACCACTCCGAGGATAAACATCTTAACGTAAGCTGCAGGGTCAAGCCAGATAACCATCCAGCCACTCATCATCTGCTTTAGCATCATTCTGAAAATCTGTACCATCACGCAGGATACTATCGGATAAGAGATGAGAAAAGAAGCTATGACCACAATTGCAGTCGGTATAATGTAGAGCATTGCGATCTCTTTTTTGGAATATCCCAGTATCTTCACCATTGAAATGGATTGGACGTTTCTCTCAATTATAAGTTTGGACAAAAGATATATCAGCACAATGAACATGATAACTGAGAATCCGTCCACAAGGTACATTAGATTTCCCATAGAAATCATCAGCTGTCTCGATACCCTTGTAAGAGACTCCTCATCCACTACAGTTCCAATATATTTGCTGTCAATGTCCGTTATTTCAGTATCTGAGAAAAATCCCGAGAAGAACTCTTCATCAAGCCCCATTACGTCATTTAGATGCTTTTTGCTCATAAATACCGCAACTGCGCCATCGTAGTCATAGACACCGGTAACCTTAAAACCGTAGTATCTGTCCTCATAAGGCTCTTTTAAAGTAATGACGGAATCCTTTCCATAGCCGTATTTATCCGCATAGGCAGATGAAATAAGAACTGTTTTGTCATCAAAAGAAGCATCTATGTACCTGCTGTTTTCCTGGATGCCATATAGCGTCACATCCTCAACCTTGGTGCCGCCCTCTCCTATCGTTTTAAGGCTGCAGGCAGATATCTTCTCAGCATCGGGATTGTTGGTATTTATTTTTCCTCTCAAAACAACATACGAAAGAGCTGCAGATATCTCATTATCATCATCCACTGCCCCCGCAGGTATTTGCAGAAGATATGTGTGTTTTGCAAGCATTGTGTCAGTAACTATGCCCTGAAAATGTACAAGAAGTGGCGGAAGCATCATTCCAAAAAACAAAAGAATATTTGCAAAAAAAAGTCCCATAAAGAGGATTATGTAACTGCTCTTATTCTGGATAAGTATGCGGATCCTGAACCTGTCAAAAAACCTGATAAGGCTGCTAAGCTTTACTGCGGCTTTTCTCTTCTCTCCCGAGAGATTGCGGCGAATCAGATGGAGAGGACTTAGCATGAGCTTTTTTCTTAGGATAAAATAAGTCACAACAAGCATGATGATAAAGGGAACAATCGTTGTCTTTAGAAAAGCATCCGCGCTCCATACGGTGACATAGGTAGGCAGAGAATAGCTTCCGTAATACATATCCACGCACAGGTTCTTAAAATACGTATATCCAAGTATATTTCCAATGATCGCGGATATTATCGTCACAATAAGCGGCATAGCCATATAGTGCCTTATGAGCTCACCTCTTGTGTATCCCAGCGCCCTCAGAGTCCCTATAACGCAGGACTCCTTGTGTATCGTGTTGTTTATTGTTATTCCGAATACAAACGCCACAATAATGATTATTATGCATAAGAGGACTTCCATCATTGCCTTGTCGCTGCCAATATCGTCACCTGTAAAATTGATAGCCTGGTTCAAATACCTTGGGATAAAATTCTCAAGCGAAGTCTTTTTGGAGATGGTCTCCATAAGCTCTTCTGAAACCTCTTTTTCCTCGATATCATCCTTTGGCTTTTGATGGTATAAAAATGAGTAATTATATCTGAGCAGGTCGCTGTCATATTCGTCAAACTGCTCTTTTGATACAACGGCCACACCGAACGCAGATGCATCAAACATCATATCGTTGTTATTGTAAAAAAGAGCGCTGTAGTCTGACAAAGCCACAAGTCCAACAATCGTATATGTCGTTCCATCAGACGTAATAACATCTTCCGGTGCCAGATCGTTGTTGTCTGCATACATTCTGTCTATGGCTATCTCGTTCTTCTTTTCCGGAAGCCGTCCCTTCATTACGCAGACTTTATCGATTTCTTCCCTGTTTGCATAGATCCTTATCGTTGTATCGTTGTCAAATGCTTTCTCTACATAAAAATTCTCATAAATTGAGATATCTTTTCGTTCAATCCTATCCTTTGTTGAGTCTGTAAGTTTATCCTCAGTCCTGAAATTGCCATCTTCAATTGTGTACTTATCAAAGCTATCGTTGTAGGCCTTTATCATGCTCTCGCCTGCAACCAGAAATCCTGACACAAAACCAATTGACAATACAAGCAGGACAAAAATAACAAAATACTTTCCAAAGTCTCCCCTAAGGTCACGGAGGAGCCTTTTCTTTAGTGGATTTTTCATTGCCCGCTCCTTTACCAGTCAAGCTCTTTGGCTGCAATCTTCTCTTCATTTCTGTAGCTCTTTCTGATCCCGCCGTCTCTTAATTTGACTACAAAATCAGCCATGTTCTTGATCGCATCATTATGCGTTACCATGATCACTGTGTTGCCGTACTTTTGGTTGACCTGCTCTATCAAAGCAAGTATCTCTTTGGACGTGTTGTAATCAAGAGCTCCGGTAGGTTCATCGCATAAAAGGATGTCCGGATTTTTTACAATTGCTCTTCCGATAGCGCAGCGCTGCTGCTGTCCTCCCGAGAGCTGGCTTGGAACCTTGTTTTGATGATTTGTAAGTCCCAAAATGTCTATTATTTCATCGATATTAAGTGGTTTCTTTGAAAGATATGCTCCAACCTCTATGTTTTCCCTGACGGTGAGGTTGGGTATCAGATTATACATTTGAAAAATGTATCCCAAATGATCTCTTCTGTAGGCAGTAAGCGCTTTTTCGTCCATGTCAGACATAAGCTTGCCATTTATGATGATCTTGCCGGAATCGGCATTATCAATACCGCCGATTATATTTAGAAGTGTGGATTTTCCGGAGCCGGAAGGTCCAAGAAGTACTACAAATTCTCCCTTTTCTATACCAAGACTTATATCCTTCAGGACTTCTATGCGGCTGTCGCCCTCTCCAAAGGATTTCTTTATATTTTGTAACTCAAGCTGCATTTTTCCTCCTATTCTTACGAGGCGTTAGCATACGCTTCGTAGAGTTAGCAATCGCTAACTTCAATCTCTAGGATATTCTTATTGCGAAAAATTGTCAAATTGAAGTCACCGGTGAATCATTTCCATTTGATAAGCCTTATCAGGAACAAAATGCCTCTGACACATAGTTCTGTGCACATTGCGATCCATGCTCCCTTAAGGCCGTATTTCGAACCAAGGAGTGCAGCCAGAGGAATCCTTACCATCCACACGCTAAGAAGGTTGAGAACACTTGATAGCATTGTTTCTCCCGCTCCTCTGAACACACCGGCTGCTACAATTGAAGCACCATACAAAGGTTCAGCAAAAGCTTCTATCCTCAATATGCTGGTGCCAAGCGCACGTATTTGAGCATCAGGGCTCAGAATCCCTATCATGACAGGTGCAAATATCCACATAAGAACAGCATTGGCGCTCATAACTCCCATCCCGAGCGCAACTGCGATCCATCCGAGTCTTTTTCCCAGATCTTTCCTCCTTGCGCCGATACACTGCCCAACGACTGTCGTAGCAGCAACACCTATCCCATAGCCGGGCATATAGCACAGACTCTCCGCAGTTATGGAAAATGAGTTGGCCGCAACCGATACCGTTCCAAATGGCGATATAATGCGCGTAAAGGCAACGTAAGCAAATCCCATGATAATATTGTCGATTGCAACCGGAATTGCGATTCTAAGGGCTCTGGGGAGCTCATTTTGAGCAAAGTCTGAGAATCTTACCCTGCGCTTTATTTTTCTTCTGAAAATGCGGAGCATGGAAGATTTAAACAAAAGGATATACATCATGATCATTGCTATCAGGAATATAGATATGGATGTTCCGAGAGCAGCGCCAACTACTCCCAGTACCGGGATAAGAAGCGCATTAAATAACACATCCAGAGCGCACATGATCACGCTTAGAATGCTTGGAACGCGGATATTTCCTCCTGATTGGATCATTCCCTGTGAAACATAGAGCATTTCCTGAACCGGAACTGTGAGCGCATAAACAAGAAAATATGCCGTAGCTTCTTTTCTTATTTCAACCGCTCCACCCATCCATGCAGGCAGGAAACTGCTTACAGATACGGCGATAGCCGAAATAATCAGACTAAATACAAGGGAACAGATAAGTCCCCATTTTACGATAACTCTCGCCCCTTCTTCATCTTTTGCTCCGATCTTGTGGGCGACACATACTGTAAATCCGACGCTGACAGCAGATATAATACCGCCTATCAGCCATGTTGTACTTGAAACAAGCCCTATGGCGGCCGAGGAATTTGCTCCCAGGCGGCCTACCATAGATGCATCTATATACTGCATTATTATCGACGAAATCTGTGCAAGTATAGCAGGCAGACTTAGTCTTAAAATAAGGCCTATCTCATTTTTTGTTGTTAGTTTTTCACCATTTCTTATAGCTGCTAATGGATCTCTCATTATTACTGATCATGAGCTACGAACTAACTTTTGAATCAATCTGTTACGTCCCGGTGACTCATGCGGGAAAAACAAGGATCTCCTTGTCGCCTTTTCCTGTTGCAAAAGGTCCGGGGATAGCTCCGGGGTCTCTGTGTCCTCCGAAGTAGTCGCTGTCAAAGCAGATTGGTGTTCCGTCAGGATTTTCAAAATATTGTTCGGGCTCAAATGCCTTTCCAAGAGTTTCAGTTGTTAATATATCGCAGCTGAAGTCCTTTAGGCAATCAAAATAATTGGTTTTTACATACCAGCCGCCCTTTTTCTCCTTAACGGTAACGGAAATCTTTGATTTTTTGTCGACAAGCTTATTCTTTTCTTTATGATAAACTGTCGCGCCATCAAAGTAGGCATTTCCGTCAACCCATACAGGAAGGTGACCGAAGTGAGCCTCTGCAAGCTTGCCCATATCGGGATTCTTGGTGAAGTCAAACTGATCTGACCATTCCTCATATGTCGGGAAGATATCAAAAGGAGCTGTTCCGACTACTTCGTAGTCAGCATCCTGTGCAGTCTTTTTCTTATCTGTAATCTTGTGCTGCTGAACGAATACATTGTTGTAAATTCTGTCATCACCGTGGAGGATTGTCATAAATCCTGCTACTTCTGTGCGGTGGCGAATGTGATAAGGTGTAAATCTGGGCTCTCTTTGTCCGTTTACAACACTGTCAACGCCTGAATTGATAAGGCTGAAGCTTCCAAGGAGCAGGTTGTGAACAACACCGATACCTTCACTAGGAATTGTTATGGCAACAGGTGAAAGGAGCAGGTTGTTGTCTATAAGAGTCGGTCCATGTCCAACTTCAACGAATACGTCTGTGTTGAACATAGCTCCGGGCGCCTGCTTAATGCCTTCAGGTCTGTTGTTGTCATGCATGAGGTTCTGACTTACGCGCGCACCCTGTGCCTGCCAGTCAAGCCATACACCCATGATGCAGTTGTGGATATGGTTTCTTCTGATAGTAACGTCTATAGCTGCGTGAAGCTTGATTCCTGCTGTCTCAGCACCTCCAAGCTGCTGTGAATTGCAGATATGATGGATGTGGCAATCTTCAATAGTTGAGAATACACCGCCCATACGTCCTACAATACCTGTCTGCTCGCAGTGATGAACATTGCAGCGTCTTATAATGTGATGACCGATGTTTTCCTTAAGCCATCCATGATACTGGCCGCGGCAAACAGCATCTCTCTCCATCTGAGTAGGACTCTTAACATGCTTTTTGGTGAAATACATGTCGTTTTCAGGATCAAGATATTTTCCGAGGGAAATACCGCAGCATCTGCTGTTGCTAATCTCACAGTCCTCTATGATCCAACCTTTGCTCCAGTGAGGGCCTACCATACCATCCTGATAAGCAGCCGGAGGGGCCCATGTTGTAGCTGCTTTATTGATGTTAAAGCCACTTACAGTAATGTAGTTGATTCCGTTTTCATCAGGCATGAAGCAGTTTCTTCTTACTGCAATCTCTGTCTTTTCCTTATTGGGATCAAGTTCATGGAAATTGGCAAAAAATACTGTCTCATCTCCATCCTGCTCTGTATACCAGAGATACTTTGCCTCTTCCGGATGCCATGCGAATTCATCGGGTTTTCCTGCCTCACACTCCTTCCTGGAGTCTGTCTCGTACATCATGAGATCATTTACGAAAACAGCACCTGTATGGCGGATCTTCGGTGAAAAATACCAGTCTCCGTATACTCTTTCAATATATGGATTAAAATCTCCGAAAATGGTGTTTTTAATCCTTGCTGTCCACATTGTTCCCTTAACTTTTTTCCATCCTGTAATGAGCTCAGCGCCTGTGATAACAGCTCCGAGAGGCTCTTCAGAACGATACACAATTCTGTTGTCTTCTTCACCGGCATTTACAGGAACTACTCTCTCTCTGTAGATACCTTTCTTTACTACGACTTCGTCGCCGGGTCCGGCTATTTTTGCAGCATCCCCAATGTGCTTAAAAGGTGTTTCTTTGCTTCCGTCCCCATCACGGAAAGCATTAGCATCAACATAATAAATCATTGCTGTTTCCTCCCATAAAATAATGCTAAACTCCAATTAATTTAAATCTTAAGATTGCATAATTTTAGTGTCAACAATATGCAAAAACATTTTAAAACTCCGCAATAATTGTGCATTTTAAAGGCAATTAATACTAATTCTTTTAACTTTTTGTTGCGGTAAAAAAAGAAAACTTCCAACCGGGAGGCAGGTCCTTAAACAGGATATTGTCCCCCGGAAGGAAGTCATTTTTTAAATAGGAAATCGTGCAAAGTCTTTTGCAAATATCCAAGCCGACTTTTGCGGCTACAAGGCGCTTAAGTAATTATTACTGAGCTGCCTTTCTTGCATCGATCATAGGCTGATATTTTTCTGTATCAAATGCTACAAGATCTGCCCATCCAAGACCTTCAAGTGAAGATGTCATGTCATCCCACTGAGCGTCGAAATCTGCATCATCCTTAGCAAATACCATTCTCCAGGAAGCATCCTTGATGATATCGCCGCACTGTTTACGGATAAGGCTGATATCTGTTGTATCGATTGCAAGAGCGATGTTGATGCTGGGAACAACTGTCATCATGTTGTTCTTCTTTAAGTATTCAACGTCATCAGCTGCGCCGAACTTCTCAGTCCATTCCTTGGTTGTCTTTGTCTGGTTCATCTCGATTGATGTTGACCACATATCTGATGCATAAGGTTCGCCTGTATCAGGGTTGATATCACATGAAGCTACGATCCACTGGTTGATCTGGTTGTTACCATCGTTCCAGTTTCCGCCGCCCATTTCTTCAGGAACAGCAACTTCTGCGGAGAATCTGTTAAGACCGTCTTCTGTAAGTGTGTACTTGCCGTTCTCAACTGTGTATGTAAGTCCCTCTGTACCTGCATGCTGGATCTGAACACCCTCGGGTGATGCGTACCAGTCAAGGAACTCCATAAGTCTTGCAAAGTTCTCATCGCTAACCTGAGAACCAACTGCGATTACGCGGCCGTCGCCATAGTAGGTATCTGATGCCTGGTAAAGGTTTGTATCAGCAACAGGGATTTCAACGTAGTTAACGCCTTCTTCACCCTTTGCAGGTGTGTTCCAGAAACCATACTGCCAGCTGTACCAGTAGAGATAAACTCTCTTATCCTGCATCTTGGAAACAACTGCGTTCCAGTCCTGAGTAGCTGAATCAGGATCTACAAGTCCCATCTGGTTTGCCTGATAGAAGAATTTCAGCATCTTGTAGTAAGCGCCGTCCTTATCTGTAAGAGGAACGATTGAATTGTCAGTACCAATCATTACTGATCCGTTAACTTCCTGTCCATACCACTTTGTAAGCTGTGCAACGTTTTCCATGTACTGGCTGTCCCAGTCTTTCCACATGCTGATAGCATAAGCGGGATCGCCATTTTCATTTGTAGGATGTGCTGTCTGGATGTCCTTTAAGCAGTTAAGAAGATCATCTGTGTTCTTAAGCTCAGGAGCACCTACTTCGTTGTACATATCCCATCCCATACGAGGGTATGTGTAAACATGAAGCTGCTTGTATTCTGTAGGACCATTGTTGTTCATCTCAAGCGGGATAGCATAGATCTTGGATCCGTCACCCATCATAGAATTGAACTCCTTGATCTGCTTTTCATATTTCATCAGGTTAGGATACTGAGAAATAACATCTGTAAGATCATGTACAAGTCCTGACTCTACACATTCCTGCATGTCAGCATTATCAAGGATGATGAGATCACCAAGTGCACCTGCTGCGCAGCGTGTCTGATAAAGGGCTGCACCATCACCTGAAACCTGAGGTGCGATGATGTTGAGATCCATATTGAACTTGTCTTTTACGATCTTGCCATACCAACCGGGCTGAATGCCCTGGAAGTTAGCTGCAACATCATAAAAATCAACGGTATATGTCTCATCGTGATTAGCTGCCGGAGCTTCTGCTGTTTCGCCGCTCTCAGTTGTTTCAGCAGTATCTGTTGCCTCTTCAGTAGATTCTGTTGTTTCAGCAGCATCTGTGCTTTCCGTAGTTTCTGTCTGGGTATCTGTACCTGCGCTTGTTGCTTCGGTACCGCTACCACTTCCGCATCCGGCCAGCATACTTGCACCAAGTACAGCTGTTAATGCCAGAGAAGATACTTTCTTCAATTTCATTTTTCATTCCTCCTTTTTTATAAACCCCTAAAGGGTATTTAACATAATTAAGAAATTCTGCTCTCGTTTCGACTTTTTCATAAGGAAGTTCCGCTCTCGGGCTATAGCCCTCGCCGGAACACGTTCGAACTAGCCTCGAAAAAACCTCGGCAAGTCCTCTCAGCCCTTTACTGCACCGATCATGATTCCCTTTACAAAGTATTTCTGGAAGATCGGATAAACAAGCATGATCGGAAGTACTACGATAACTGTAATTGTCATACGTACACTGGTTGTTGTCTGTGCTGTAGCAGCAGCTGCTGCAAGTGACTGTGTGCTTGATGTGCTCTGGGCAAGTGATGCCAATGAGCTTGCCTGATTAAGGTACTGATAAAGCACGAACTGCAAAGGATAGAGCTTGGTATCAGTCATAAGAAGCAGTGTGTCCTGAAATGCGTTCCACTGGCTAACAGCCGAGAAAATAGCAACTGTTGCCATGATAGGCTTGATTACAGGAATGATAACCTTGAAAAATACCGTAAGTACATTTGCTCCATCCATCTCAGCTGCTTCCTGCAATTCCTTCGGAACAGATTCAACGAAGGTTTTTGTAAGAATCAGGTTGAAAGGCGAAACAATTGCCGGCAAAATATATCCCCAGAAGTTGTTTGTAAGGTGCATGGTCTTCATAACCAGATACCAGGGAATGATTCCGGCATTGAAATACATCGTTGCAACAACTACTCTGTACCAGAATTTTCTTGCCCACATTTTTTCCTGAGTGAACATGAATCCAAGGAAAGCAGAAGCAAATACTGTGGCTGCTGTTCCGAGAATCGTTCTAAGCAGGGATATCTTAAATGCCTGGGGAAGTCCCTCTATTCTGAAAGCAGATATATAGTTGTGAAAATGCACCTGCTGTGGCAGGAATAGGATATCGCCTCTCGCACTTATGTCGTTTGCACTAATTGTGTTGATAATTATGTAATAGAAAGGATACAGGCACAGGAAAGCTGCTATCGAAAAAATTATGTAGCAGACAATTTCTACTGCGCGATCCCCTGCACTTACGTGCATCTTGCTGTTTTGTGTCATTGCTTTACTACTCATAACTTTCCTCCGATTACAAAATACTCTCGCCACGGATCAGCTTGGATGCCTTATTGACTATGAACAAAAGGACCAGACTGACAAGGCTCTTAAGCATACTGATCGCAACAGATACGGAATAGCCGCCGCTTCCCATTGCCATGTTGTATACATACAGATCAAGAACCTGGATGTAATCCTTGTTGAAGGCATTCTGGAATACGTAGTACTGCTCCATTCCGTTGTTAAGGAAGTTGGCAACATTGAGTACGAGTAAAACAAAATAAGTAGGTAACAGGCTCGGAATTGTAATGTGCCAGATAATCTGCATTCTTGTGGCACCATCAACTCTTGCGGCCTGGATCATCTCATCGTCAATACTTGAAATAGCTGCAATATACATGATTGCTGCCCATCCAAGGTTTTTCCATGTAAGCCACAACCACTGTGTAAACCACACGTGCTCAGATGACTGAAGGAAAAGGATAGGAGCTTCTATAACTCCCATCTTCATCAGCAGTGAATTCATCATTCCTGTGCTGTTGAAAAGTGAAAATGCTATGGAATAAACCATAACCCAGCTCACAAAGTTAGGAAGCGTTGTTACTGTCTGAACGAATTTGCGGAACTTAACTCCTCTTATCTCATTGAGAAATACTGCAAACAGCATAGGCAGCCAGCTTGTACCAAGCGTGAGACCGCTCATTGCAAATGTATTTTTTAAAACCTGGAGAATTTGTTTGATCTTAATATCACTGCTTACCAGTGACTGAAACCACTTAAATCCTACAAATGCACTATTTGCAAGTGTTTTTGGTGGTTTGTAATCATAGAATGCATATAACCAACCGTAAAGCGGGTAATAACAGAAAAGCATTACCAAAATGATGAACGGAAGGACAAGCATGAATAGTTTTAGTGAATAAACCCTTTTCTTTGACAAGTTACACCTCCCAATTGGTTTAACGTTAAACAACATGGGTAAACAAAACCCTTGTTTATAAACCAATTTCTGTAAATAATTCCTATTTTTTTAACTTAGATACTGACTTACGAATGACCATACTGCATGGAATCCTGTAAACTCTTATCTGATCGCTTTCCTCTTCTTCCATGGTGTCTTCCAGTCTGTCCAGCAAAAGCTTTGCAGATTTTCTGCCGATTTTGGCAAGCGGAAGGGACGTTGTCGTAAGCTGAGGTCTGAAATACGCTGCAATACTCTCATCATCGAATCCTGCGACGGATATTTCCTCTCCTATCTTTATCCCGCATTCATCAAGATAGTCGTATGCACCTCCGGCCATTTTGTCGCACAATGCAAAGATTGCGCTGATCCCCTCTTTTAGAAGTTCCTTAGCTCCGTCATACCCTGATTCCCTCGACCAGTCCCCATAGTAGACAAGCTTTGGATCATATAAAAGTCCATTTTCATACAATGCTTTCTGATAGCCTAAAAGACGCTGTGCTGTATGGATATTTTCTGAACGTCCCCCGATCACGCCTATGCGCTTATGTCCGCTATTTATCAGATGCGTTGTTACCTCGAACGCGCTAAGTTCATCCTCTATGACAACAGAGGGAACATTTGCTGATTCCGATAATGCGTAGCACATAACTGCCGGCACCGGAAAATTATCCTCAAAGATCCTGATCACTCTGGTATGACCTGCAAGATAGATAATGCCGTCAACCTGCGATGCAAGCACATCCTTGATCACCGGATCAAGTACAGAGTGATAAGCATCATCCTGCTTGTACCAGGTATCTGCCCATCTGTCGTAAAGTCTCAGATTGTGGACAGTAACTCTGTATCTCCGTTCTTCACAATACTCCATTATGCTCTCGATGATCGCAGGTGATGTAAACTGCGCTATATCTTCCGCAACAATGGCTATCGTTCTTGTGCGCCTTGCTCTCAGTCCCTTTGCAACATAATTAGGTTTATAACCGGTTTCTTTAATGACATCCAGGATTCTTTGCTTAGTTTCCTCGCTGGTTTTTGCCTTTCCGTTGACCACATTGGAAACTGTGGTAGCGGAAACATTGCAAATCTCAGCAATTTCCTTAAGTGTAACCATCCCCCGGCTCCCATCTTCTCGTTATGCAAGTTTCATATGTTGTAGGTGTAACGTTAAACCTGTAAATACATATTAGCCACCGGCGCATAGCTTTGTCAAGATTTTTATTTGTCACATTTTATATTTCAGGGGTGTTTTTTGCTATTTTATGTACATTTTGCACAAAGGAAACTTTCGCATCTGAAAAATTTAGTTTACACCAAAATAAAATAACACCTGTAAACCACAAATAAACTAAAACAATTCACCCATTCAAATGTTTTTTATTGTAAAATATGAACATGGATATTATTAGTCAGAATGCCAAAACAAATACAGAGAAGTTATATGCAATAGTTGATGCGTTGCCTTCGTTTACGCGCAACTATTTCTATTTTGGTGCAGTAAACAATTCAGTACTGACCAAGCTGTCATACGCAAGGGATCTGAAATATTTCTTTGAATACGCGGTAAATTACTACCCGTATTTTCCGGATAAAGAGGTAAAAGATCTGACTTTGGAAGATTTAAAACAGATAACTCCCTTAGACATAGACAATTTCGTCAAGTGGATGTCAGAAAGCAGAAACCTTAAAGACAAGACTCTGGCAAGGCGAAGAACATCCGTATCCATACTCTATGAGTATCTGATAAATACAGAACGAAAACTTGAATACAACCCGGTTGTAGGGTCTTCGTCCATCAGAATAGATCAGCCGGATTACGTAACCTACCTGAAAATGGATGAACAGATGGTTTTGCTTGATTGTATAAAGAACGGAACCGGACTCACAAAGAGGCAGCTTTTGTATCATGAAAAGTACAAAGAGCGCGATCTGGCTATCGTGTTCCTGTTCCTTGATACCGGCCTTCGTATTTCAGAGTTACAGGCGCTAAACATAGACGATATGGTCATTTTCGACAATCCATATCACCCGGAAAAAAGCGAGTGTTATGTTAAAGCGCTGCGAAAAGGCCACAAAAAAAGCCGCGAGTACACTAAGGTTTATTTCTCAGATGAATCCAAGAACTATCTAAGAGACTACCTTGATCTTCGCGAGTCCATGGGAGAAAGCTTCAAGGAAGGCACTCCGCTGTTTGTGACTCTTGACGGAAACAGACTCAGCATAAGGGAAATTCAGCAGATGCTGAAAAAATATGTGAAGGCATCACTTCACCGAAGCGATATAAGTGTCCATAAGCTCAGGTCAAGTTTTGCAATGGAATTCTATAAAGCTGAGAAAAATATTCTGGTGCTTCAGCAGCGAATGGGGCACAAATCCGTTGCGGCAACCAATATTTACGCGAGAGCCAGCGATAAAGAAATGGCAGTTATAGAGTCAAGAAACTGGCGCACTAACAATTAAAGACATATATTCCTCCTGAATGCTTATAAGATGATCAATTATCTGTTCTTACTACTCCTATGTAAGCTTACTACTTTTTTATGGCTGAAAAAAGGAGCTGGAAAATGCGAGATCATTTTCCAGCCCCTGTCTCATTTACAATCTGTATGCTTTACTTGTTGTCTTTTTCAGGGTCGATATTTACGCTTACGCCATCGCCCTTGATGTTGATATTCTTGTTAACCTTGGCATCGTATGTTCCGGCCTTCATGATCTCTGTAAAATCAACACCTGTAGCTTCTGACATTGTATCAAATACCTGTTTCATTACTATAGGCATATTACCTGAAATCTGGCTAGCACCGTTACTTCCGTCACCTGTTCCATAGATATTGATCTTGTCGATCTGTGAAAGAGGTTTAGCGATCTCAGCAGCCATCTGAGGCATGATCTTGATCATCATCTCAGCCATAGCAGCGCCGTTGTACTTCTTATAAGCCTCTGCCTTCTTTTCCATGGCTTCAGCTTCCGCAATACCTTTTGCTTTAATAGCTTCAGCTTCTGCTTTACCTTTTGCAGCAATACCAGCAGCTTCTGCATCATATTTTGCCTTGATACCTGCAGCTTCCTGTTCTGCTGCATATTTCTGAGCTTCAGCCTGAGCTTTTCTTGCATCTGCTTCTCTTTCCTGCTCGTACTTGGCAGCTTCAGCCTTTTTCTGTCTCTGGACAAGTTCTGCCTCAGCCTTTTTCTCAGCCTGATACTTATCAGCATCGGCTCTCTTCTCGATTTCGGCAGCAAGTTCCTGCTGTTTTACTACAACTTCTTTTTGTTTGAGTTCTGCTTCACGCTCAGCTTTTGCAATCTGCGCATTTACAGTGTTTGTCTGAATTGTTTTTTCCTGTTCCTGGCGCTGGATCTCATATGCTGCGTCAGCCTTAGCCTTTGCGGCATCAGTCTCCTGCTTAAGTTCTGCCTGCTTCATAGCCAGGTCGCGCTGTTTCTGAGCAATTTCAAGATCTGCAGCGATACGTGCATCATTAGCTTCCTTGTCAGCTCTTGCCTTCTCAACAGCTACTTCCTTCTCCGCCTGAGCCTTTGCTACAGCTGCATCCTTCTTGATCTTGGAAGTATTATCCATACCAAGGTCATTAATAAGGCCGTTCTCATCAGTTACGTTCTGGATGTTACATGAGAGGATCTCGATACCAAGCTTACTCATGTCTTTTGAAGCCTTCTCCATAACCTGATCGGAGAAACTGTCTCTGTCTGTATTTATCGCCTTAAGTGCAAGTGTACCGATGATCTCACGCATGTTACCCTGTAATGAATCCTGCAGATCCATTGTGATCTGTTCGGGATTCTTGTTCAGGAAGTTCTTGGCAGCAAGCTGTATTGCCTCGGGTGTTGTGCCAATCCTTACCTTTGCAACCGCGTCAACATTAACATTGATGAAGTCGTTTGTCGGAACAGACTGCTCTGTCTTGATGTCTACAGTCATCTGGCCAAGATAGAGTTTGTCGACTCTCTCAAAAAAGGGAATCTTGATTCCTGCACGTCCGATGAGTATTCTCGGGATTTTTCTGATACCTGAAATGATATAAGCCCTGTCCGGCGGAGCCTTAACATAGCCGGTGACAAGAATTAATACCAATACGGCTATCAAAATTGCAAAAATGATTAATAGTGAATAATTTGTTAGCATAAATGCCTTCCTTTCCGGGATTATTGTTCCCTCTGCAATAATCTTTGCATAGTCATATTGTAGATTTTTTAACCATACGAATATATACACAAAAGAGAATATTGTAAAGTTATATTTCGCATTTTCTGTGAATTGTCACACCAATACCTCTTTTTGTATCCGATTCCAGACATGTTTCTTATTTCCACTCCACATAGGCGCAATTAGGATTTTTTTATCTCCGTCGCCAGTCAGTCTGTGGACGATGACATTTTCAGGTATTACTTTGGTACATTCCTTTAATATATCTATGTATTCATCTTCACTAAGGGCATGTACAAGTCCCTGCTCATAGTCTATTGCCAGATCTGTATTTTTCAAAATGTGTAAAAGTTGTAGCTTTATTCCATCTGTTCCTGCATTGCAGACATATTTGACGGTTTCTGTCATGTCACTTACAGTCTCACCCGGAAGGCCTATGATAACATGCGTTATCACTTCAATTTGTCGCTTTTTCAGCTCTTTTATCGCTTCGTCATACACAGATAATTTATAGCCTCTTCTTATGTATTTGGCGCTTTTTTCATGGATTGTCTGAAGTCCCAGCTCTATCCACACGGGCTTAATCTGCCTGATTTCTGATAAAAGATCAAGTACTTCCGGCGGAAGACAGTCCGGTCTTGTAGCAATTGATATCGCCACTATATCAGGATGAGAAACCGCATCATAGTACAGCTTTCTTAATTTATCTATTGGAGCATACGTTCCGGTATAAGCTTGAAAATATGCGATGTATTTGCCGTTTTTTATCTTTTTTTCTACGCGCTTTTTCCCACTCTCGATCTGCTCATGGATCGTCATATCAGGGCTTTCCGCAAAATCTCCGCTTCCACCTGCCGAACAGAAGATGCAGCCTTGGGTATCTATCTTCCCATCGCGATTCGGGCATGTAAAGCCGCCGTTTAGGGCCAGTTTATATACCTTGCAGCCAAACCGTTCTTTTAGGTATTCATTCAACAGTTTTATCATTTTATTTCCCTTAATTGTCAGATATTTATTCCTCTTTTCGACTGTTATTTTACTATATTTTCTGCATTTGACTAAAAAAATTTCTACTATATAATGGAATTTACATGTGCCATTGGATACTTATATGGCACCTTGATAGGAAAACGGCATGAAATCCACGAATTTTCATGCTCAAGATGGAGGTCAAAAATGAAGATTGCAGTTACTTACGAAAACGGTGAAGTGTTTCAGCACTTTGGACATACACAGGAATTCAAGATCTATGAAGTAGAGGATAACAAGGTTGTTTCTTCCGAGATCATGAATTCAAACGGAAGCGGACACGGCGCACTTGCTACTCTGCTTGGTGATAACAATATAGATGTGCTTATCTGTGGCGGTATCGGCGGCGGTGCTATGTCTGCCCTTAACGAAAATAATATTGAAGTATTTGCAGGAGCTTCCGGAAATACTGATGACGTTGTTAATTCTTATCTTGCAGGAGAGCTTGAAAGCACAGGTGTTAACTGCGACCATCACGGCGAAGGTCATACTTGCGGCGACCACGAAGATGGTCATTCATGCGGACACCACTCAGAAGAAGAACACGCATGTGGCGGACACGGTGATAGTGATGAAGAGTCATGCGGCGGCTGCGAAGAAGGTGGTTGCGCTGAGGGAGGCTGTGCAGGATGTGCCGGTTGCCATACGCAGCCTACTGTTGAAGGCAAAAATGCCGGAAAAATCTGCAGCACTCACTATATCGGCACTTTCAACGATGGAACACAGTTTGATTCATCTTATGACAGAGGAAAGCCGCTTGAATTTATCTGCGGTGCAGGAATGATGATCCACGGATTTGACGCTGCGGTTGCCAACATGGAAGTAGGCGAAAAGGTAAAAATTCACCTTATGCCTGAGGAAGCCTATGGCGAAGCAGATCCTGCCGCTATCTTTACTGTGGAAATAAAGGAAATGCCCGGTTCAGAAAACCTCGAAGCCGGACAGGAAGTATATCTTCAGGATGCATACGGAAGACCTATTCCTGTTAGAGTTGTAGCAAAGGATGATACAAACATCACTTTTGATGCAAACCATGAAATGGCCGGCAAGGAACTCAATTTCGAGATCGAGCTTGTAGCCGTTAAGTAAAAAGAGCATCCGCAATGATCATCATTGCGGATGCTCTTTATTATGCTTATCTTCATCATGCAAGCACTACTTCTTTGCGCCTTAAAATACTGGTTTCTTTAAGTGAAGCGCTTTTATCTGCCTTTATTAGTATGAGTCCGGTCACGGATGTTGGCGGAATGATCGTCGCAGGAAACATGTGCCTCTCCACTGCATTAGTGACCTCATTTGCTGTTCCCGGAAACAGATCATTTATTATTTTCCCGGAATCTACAGGATGCCTGAAGCAGCAAATCAGATTATTTGCATACTTCTCATAGCGGCCTATTATTCCCAGATCATGTAAAAGACAGGCCTGAACAACATATTCAATGTTTACAGACTCTTCTCTTTTCTGTCTCTCATAGGCCGCTTCCAAGGCAGTAAATACGACATGAAGGGTATGCCCGCCAACGGTCGTTACCTTGTGGTGGCTCTGTTCAAAACCCTTGGCAAACAAATCAGACTCCAATATTGCCTTGCCATACTTTTCTATATCACAATATGCTTTTACCGTGTCATCAAGCGTTCTACCGTTCTCAAGCTGCCAGGTTATGATGTCATCCCTGACTTCTTTGGTAAACCACTTGTAAGCTACCTCTTTTCCCAGAAAATTCATTATTTGCGCAGCCCTTTCATAACAAACAAAAACCGCAAATTACCTCTTACATTATATGTGAAGTACTCCACATGAAAAAGGTCTATTTGCGGTTTATTTTCGTTTTTTGTATCTTTATATCAATAAGGGCAAAAACTATCGGAGAAATTATTCTGCCCAAATCCTTTTACTACTTGTTTTACGCACATCACTCTCTCCATTTGATTTTGATCATTCAACAATTATTATTTGTAAATATCAGCCCAAACCCCTACATAATAGCTGTGAGCAGGAGTATCTGCTGCATTCACAACATGATCCGCAACACGTCCTGCTATTCCCAAAACAACTCCACAAATAAGTACTGTTACAACCATTTTCTTAATACTGTTCATTGTCATTTCCCCCTCAATCATTGTTTTATGTATCTTTATTTCATTGTTTTTTCGATTTGATGAATTAAGTATACGAAGTCAAGTCCAACAAATGTCCAACACGATTAAGAAACCTGGTACACAAAATCCTTAGCGGAACGTTTTTTATATCATAGGAAAGCAATTTCCTCGTATGTAATAAAAAATGCCCGGAGCAGCTGCTCCGGGCATATATCACATCAAGTATACCTTTCAAAAATTAAACTTTGTCACGGGCTCAATTAATGTTGGTGGAAAAACCAATATGAGTATACTTGAATGTAAACGCTATTGTTTATCTGTTAACAACAGACATTTTACTTCTTTGCTTTATAATAAATAGTTGCTCCTGTTACTCCGTAAGTCTTAGTAATCTTGTCGTAATATGTGACCCTGATGTATGTAGGTGCATAAAGACCACTAATGTTTGTAGTTCTGCTATTAGTACCATCAGTATAAGAACTCTTGTTGCCATACTCATCATTAGCATAATTAAGATCAGTGTCATAATAGCATACCTTGCTAAGCTTTATTTTCTTTCCGGACTTAACTGGTGTATAATTATATGTAACATCTTTTCCATCTACTGTATGAGATGTTGTTGTATATGTTCCTTTTCCATCTGCGTAAGCTTTTGTTTCTGTATATAACTTACCGACTTCAATTTTCGTAATTTTATAATTTTTGTTAGCCTTTACTACAAGCTTACCTTTTCCTTTAGTAGACACATTCCACAATGTATCCGTTTCCTTCTTGCCAAAATTCAGATTGTTGTTAGCACTATAGTCAGAAAGTAAAGATTTTCCAGCAAATGTAAAGGTCTTAAGTACAGAAGTATCATCCTGTACATATACTGTGATCGAAGCTGTTCCTGTCTTAACGCCATTCTTGTTAAAGATATTATATGTAAGCTTACCTTTTCCGGCTTTCTTAGCTACAAGCTTAATATATTTATATGCAGAGGAACCATTTGTATTTTTGATTTTGCTTTCTATATCACTGTCTTTACTGTTACCTACAACAATCTTCTCTCCAAGTGAATTGTAATAGAAAATTGTATAAGTACCATCAGCATTCTTCTCTTCTTCAATATTAGCTATATTGGCTGTAGAATACACAGAACCCATCTTGCTATATGACTTAGCTGTAAAAACAGATTTTTTCTTAGACTTAACATTCTTTATTTCTGTATCTCCATTTTTAAGTGGTACACAAAGATATGTTGTTTCGCCCTTCTTAATTTTGATACTGGATTGAATCTTATGATAATCGGCAGAATCAGAAGAATACCTTTTGTTTACATCACCCTCTGATGTACTAGTTACTCCTGTTGCTATATTTGTATATGTTGTATACGTCACTATAAAATGATAATCATCATCATCATCACCATAATAACCTTTATTCCAATAATACGCCTTATCTTCATCATCATCATAAAAAGCACGTATTAAACCATTACTATATGTCGAGGTTACCCAACCGTTCGCTTTCGCAGCAGCACGCATAGCGTCATATCCCTCTTCATCATCAGAATAAGTACCAACAACTGTCCTACTACTCTCAATCAGATCGCTATCATCTTCATATTCATAGTTATAATTTAATTCTCTTTTTGTTTCTGTCGCAGCCAAAACAGTAGTAGGTGTAACGAAAGTTACAGATAGTGCAAGGGCAAGTGCTGCTGCACCAATTCTAGAAAAATGCTTCATTCTCTTTACCTCCATCATAAAGTGACTTTTCTTTGATTAGCTCATACCTTCGAAGATGTAACCGTAACATGACTACTAATCATTTTGGTCAGAGTTTTTTAGACTAAAACCCAAGAATTTACAGGTATTTTTCATAAACTCGAAATCGACCACGGATACGATTAAATCTTGCGTTCGTAATGAACTACGTGACAATTCGAATTGTATCACCCCCCCCAGAAAAGTCAATATGCTATCTGACAATTCAAAGCTACTCACATTATTTTTATACTTTTTTTATAATTTAATTAATACGTCGCAACACTTGAATTTTCAATGCTTCCGAAAACCCTTTTAGCATAATTTTATCCGTTTTTGAGGAAGCTAACTTTAGAAATGTTTAAGAATTTTAGAAATTTATTCGATTTTTTTGACGCAATGGATTAAACCCAGTATTTATCAGCTTTTCGGGCATACTTATTATCTTTTCACTCATAAAAACAGAGGTGTGCAATCATTATCTAGGCATGTGATTACATTTTCTGCCTTTTTGTTATTGAATTGTATGTACTTTTCAAACCATTACTCGGACAGACTTGTTGCTTTTGATCTTTTTCTCACAGCGTCGCGGAGCGGAAAAAGCAACAAGTTGCCTCGAAATCACGGGGACTTGTTGCTTTTGATGAATTCGGAGATGCGATGACTTATCGAATTCTTCTTGCGGCAAGGGCAAAAAGCCACAAGTATATATGAAAATAGCATGACTTGTTGCTTTTCCACTTTTTCTCACAGCGTCGCGGAGCGGGAAAAGCCCCAAGTTGCCTTGAAATCACGGGGACTTGTTGCTTTTGAAGAATTCGAAAAAGCAGGAATCGTCCGCAAGAATTGAAAGATTTCCCTTCAGGTAATGCCGAACTTCTTAGTTCCTCATAATCTGTGGAAGCTCAAGTCCAACAAATGTCCAACACTCTACTCATCAAAAAAGTCTGCCACATTTATGCTGGCTATATCATCTATCGCAATACTGCTTTTATCATTAAAAAGAATCTGCCTGCGGTACATGTCAACTCTTTTGATCATTCCCTGCTTTGTTACATACTTGCCACCCTCTTTTAAGCTGTCTTCTTCGAAGTATTCCGCAGATATAGTGACTTTTTTGCCGCTATCCAGCATAGCTGTGATTTCAGATATCTTTCTGTCCAGTTCCTGCCTTAAATCCTCAGAAAGCTCTGCCTTTTTATCCGTTAGTCGTGCCGTCTCCGCAACAGCATCGTCATATCCGGTAAGCGCAGCAAATGGTGCAAACTGAGCCGCCCTGTTCTCCAGAGGCATCTGAGGGTATTTTCCCGATACCGGCCTTTTGCAATTTATAATATCATCGTATTTGCCCATATTTCCTCGTTTAAGCCATATAAAAATATGGCCCTGATATTTCACACACGTTATGTTTTCAAGCTTTATGGCCGCCAATTTGCCTGTTTCTGTCCATTCCGGTAGCGCCCTCCTCCATGGAAGTACCTTTTATGATCGCATTTTTCCCAAAGCGCTTTTGGATTTCCAGTGTAGCTTCCTGAAGTGCCAGCATCTTTGCATCTTTTTCTTCCTTTTGTTTCTTATGTTCCTCTTTTTGTGTATAATCTTCGAAAAGAGAAAGCTGCTCATAGCTCTCCCGGCTGGCCTTTTTCGCAGTATCCACGTCAAGGATGTGGCCTGCAACTATGTTTATGCGCCTTACAAGAAGGATAGGATTTACATGTTCGTCAAAAATGCTGAGCGCAGCATCTATGATGTCCCCGCTGAGCGCTGAAAAGCTCTCCAAATTAGCACTTCCATGAGCATGCTCGGGCACTTTTCTCCCGTAATAATCAGTTGTTATCCTGCCCTTATATTGTTTTCTTATCTGTGGATCCTTAAGGCTCTCAATGTCGTACCCAACCGTAAGAACTATCTGGTCTGTTACCTTTTTATCCTCAAGAAGCTGCATTGCGAGCGCATCTGCCATCTCTCTTACTATGATCCTGGCCTTGTCACAGGTATATGGACAATGAAGCACCTGTCCCTGACTGATACTGTTATTTTCAGGCTTATATGCCTTTACCAGCTCCATTGTGCAAGGCTCATAGCCCCATGCATGATCTATCAGAAGCTCAGCATTTATGCCAAATGTCTTGTATAGAAGGTCTTCATTTAAAAAATCATGTTCTCCGCCCAGACTACATCTGGCAACATCCCCCATTGTGTAAATCCCAAATCCGGCAAGCTTTTTGGAATATCCCCTTCCAACTCTCCAAAAATCGGTCAGAGGTGTGTGCTCCCACAGCTTTTCTCTGTAGCTTATTTCATCAAGTTCAGCTATCCTTACGCCGTTTTCATCTGCTTCAACATGCTTGGCAACGATGTCCATAGCTACTTTTGCAAGATAGAGATTGGTCCCGATCCCGGCTGTCGCTGTTATCCCCGTCGCATCAAGAACGTCCAAGATCATCATCATTGCCAGCTCTTTTGGTGTCTTCCCGTAGGTTCCAAGGTATGACGTCACATCCATGAAAACCTCATCGATTGAATAAACATGGATATCCTCGGGCGCGATATACTTAAGATATATCTGATATATTTTAGTGCTTATCTCCATATATCTCGCCATTCTAGGCACTGCAGCCACATAAGATATCTTATATTCAGGATGAAGAAGAAGCTGTGCGTCATCATCGGATTCCCCTGTAAACTGACCTCCCGGTGCTTTTCTCCTTCTCTCCTCATTTACCTCTTTAAGTCTCTGCTCAACTTCAAAAAGCCTTGCTCTTCCTGGTATTCCCCACTTTTTCAGGGATGGCGAAACTGCAAGGCATATCGTTTTCTCTGTCCTCGATCTGTCGGCAACCACCAGGTTTGTAGTCAGCGGATCCCTGTTTCGATCCTGACATTCGACGGAGGCATAGAACGATTTTAAATCAATTGCGATGTAACATTTATTATCACTCATACTCTTTTTGCATATCTTTTAATTCTTCAACAATTGGCTCATCCTTTCCGAAAAAGCGCACATAGCCCTGAAGTGAGTTTGCCTTTTGTCTAAGTGTTTTCGAGCGTTCCCAGATAAAAATAGCCGACTTACCCTTTCCGTTTTTGGCTTCCTGTATAAGGTTAGCAGCTGCGCTGTTTCCATCAAAAGCGACAACAACAGAGGGACGTCTTTCAAATATCTCATAGTTAAAGCTCTTATAGATGCCCATTCCCTCAACCTCGGTTGATACGCGGATAATGACACCGGCCTCCCGCAGTTTTTCTCTTTCTTTTGCGCTTATAAGAGCCGGAACTACTGCATAGATCTTGAATTTTCTCTTATTATGCTCTACCAGATATTTCTCATATCCCGTCAGTTTATGACCTATGACGAAGCACACTTCTTCCGGATTTAAATACTTTAAAAGCTCATCTATCTGCTCGGCCGCTTCCGGCATAACTCTGGTCGCACGCCCCTCAGTATTGAAGCTTCCGCCAATGAGTGCTACCGGCAGCCTGTCCCATGTAATCTCGGCTATCATGTCCTTTAATTCTCTGTTTGCATCATATTTTTGCTCGGATCCGGATAGCTTTCGGCTGATCTTTACCACCTTCATCTTCTCAAGGAGGACTTCCTCCATATCACGGCCTTTTAGCATCTCGTAAAAGCGGGCTTTTTTCTCAGAATAAGCCATCCTGCTTTCCTCGATTATCCTGCTCTCAGCTTCTTTCATCTGCTTCATTTCATCATCCGACAGCCCAAGCATTTTTTCAAGTGAGAGCTGCTCGTCTACAGAGCTAGTGCCGTAAAGCGCGGCTCCGTCTGTTCCCTGCACGCACCAGATGCCCTGACGCAGATATTGTTTAAGCGGATGTTTATCAAGCGAATTTAAGTTGTTCAGTCTGACATTGCTTGTAAGCTGAAATTCAACAACAACCTTGTTTTCCTTTAGTTGTTTGAGTACTTCTTTTCCCTTTTGAGACCTGGGGCTATATGTATAAAGTCCGTGACCAAGCCTCATATGCGGCATTTTCTGGCCCTTTGCAAGGGAATTTCTGACACATTCTATGCTATGAGCGATGTTATCCTTTTGGCTGTCGTTTTCACCGGCATGAACTCTTATGACAAAATAAGGGTCGCCTTGTGCGATCTTGACAATCTCCCTAAATACCGGCTCCAGAGTGATGATATCATTGATCTCTTCCCCTACAAAATCGCACCCTGCGACATATGGATCCAGTGCAGTTGCCCTTAACACCTCGAGGTTTTGCTCCAGATAATTTTCCGGTGTGACTGCATCTTTTACAATGGTCAAAGGAATCCTTCTGATAGCCGCAAGGAACCTGAGCATTACACTAGTCTCCTGATAGATCTTAGGCATTACTTCGTGTACCTGTCTTAGCATTTCTATTGATTCATATTTTTTCACAAGTGTAGTGTCGCTTATTTCTGCGTAGTATACTCCTTGTGATCTATAGGTCCTTGCAATCCACAAAAGCTTATCCTGGAAGATCGTGTTGTCACAATAAGACGGATTTTCTCTGTCCCTGAGCATCTGCCTGCAGGTTTTTCTCACATCCATATCGGGAATCTGATCGATGTGTTCAAGCTCAATCTTCACCTCACTTTCAGTCCCTTTTGTGAAAACATAGCGATACAGATATACCTTCTCTAGATTTGTAAAAACAGCCTGTCCATCTTTAATTACTGCAAGGGAGCCTCGTATTTTCACAATATTCATCTCTGCATTATCAAGGTTATTCAGGATCAGATCTGCAAAGTTTATGAATGTATTATCATTTATCCTTCTGTCCAGATATTTTCCCTTAAGGTCTGAGGATACGAACTGCCTTGCAACCTTTATTCTCTGCGCTTCAAGCTTTTCCCACTGAGAATCCGTCAGCTTTAAATCCAGTTTTTTCACGTAATAGAGCGGATACCTTATCTGATGGCATATTCCCAATGCTATGAGGACATCTCCGGGAAGGTTGCCATTCATATGCGTGTGAAGGTCTGAGCGGAATTTTAAGTCCTTTTTCACATAAGTCCTGAAAATTGTCTTCTCATTTTCAAGGCGGTACTCCTTGGTCTGGCTCATCAGTGTCTTGGCTATAGCTGGCACCTGCGCTTTTATATCCACCCTTCCATCCGGAAAAATATTTGCCACATCTACATTTCCCAGTCTGAAAACATATATGTCATTATTGGCTGAATCAACATAGCATGGCACCTCTCCTTTTATTATCAGCATATCTTTGTCGTCTTTTGAAAGAGGCAACTTGCATGCATCTGCCAGATTTCTGATAAGGTTGCCTGTATGGTGATTTGGCGTGGACAGCACGTAATATATCTTGTCCAAATCCCTGTATAAACTAACTATGATATCTTTTTCAGCATCCAGAAAAAAGCATGTAAAATATGTCATTTGGGGTCCTCTTTAATATATAAACATAGCACAGCATGATGTCATGTTGTTTTGATGTCATGTCATCATGTTGTGCTTAATTGTTAAGTCAAATCCATGAAAATCGTTTATTTACATACACAGATTTTGTTTTTTCCTGAGCCTTTTGCTTCGTACAGCGCACTGTCAGCATGCTCGAAAAACTGCTCTATATTATCACCTTTATGGTATTGCGACATACCGATACTTATCGTCTTATGCCCTACATCCTCGAAACTTGTTTCCTCGACCTCAGCTCTTATTTTCTCAACTTTTTCAATAGCCTCATCAAGACTGAGATGCGGGATCAGAAACAAGAATTCTTCTCCGCCGTATCTGCCGCATATAGCGCCATCTATTTTATCTATCTCATTCTGTATTATTCTTGTTACTACGCGCAGTACCTCATCTCCCATAGCATGCCCGTAAGTGTCGTTCACTTCTTTAAAATCATCAATATCTATGATGCCTATAACTACCTTAACATCAAATTTTTTCACATGATCCAGACCGGTTCTGATAAGTTTATCAAGCATTCTTCTGTTATACATTCCGGTAAGAGCATCTGTGTCAGCCATTCTCTGCAATTCTTCATTGGCCTGTATCAGTTCTTTGGAGGTAACATTTATGAAATTAGCAAGGCGCCTTACCATTGAGAGCTGGCCATGCATTTTCTGTTCCTCAGTCATTGCAATGGCTTTATCGCCGATACCGGTGGGTTGAGCCTCTGCTTCTCCCCCTTCACGCATGCCTATTGCTATAAGAGTAACGTGATGCTCTATTATATAATCGTCCATTCTCATGATCTCGCCGCTTGAATAAAAGCCGCTAACAGGCGCTATAAGACTAAAAGGACCGGTCTCTTTGTTTATAAGATATTTCCAATACAGCCTTCTGACACCGCAGGAATAGAGAAATACCGCCTGTGGCGCAAAGTTTTTGGTTTTTTCCACAAGGGCATTCACATCAGTTCTTATCACGTCCGGATCCCCGTACGAGAGATTGACGGTAGAACCTTTTTTCACAGCAGCTGCAAGGAGAATTGAATTGTCCTCCATTCTGCAGGAAAAAGGTAGCCTCAAAACCTCATAGCCATGCTGCCTCGACATAAGCGGAAATTCGAGCATATTTTTAAAAAAGTTCTCATCAGGCTGGATGTCAAGGTACTTGCTGTATATCTGACCTGCCGGTATATTGTCGAGCTCATAAAGCCTCTTATCTTCTATTTTTGTTACAGTAAGGTCTTTTCCAAGCGCTTTCCATCCTATGGCATGGTGAATGTCTATATAAAAATCATTCCCTGAATAGGTTACAAGGGCAACGCCTTTGTCGCTTAATTTATCGCCTGCAACGACCCTGGTGTCTGTCATGTCGATATTGAAGCCGGCACTGCCGCCGCCGAAAATCTTCACATCTTTTCTGCACTTCTCGGCTTCTCTGAGTATATCATTGCTATTAATACTCTTTAGAGTGATGAGGATCTCTGCAGCTTTTATATTTTCAGAGCTATCTATGATTTCACAGATTTTTCTGCCTATTTCAGGCTCATTCCCCGGCTCACATTCCAGAAGAGACACATCGATATCTGTAGAATCAAAAACAGACGCAGACATAACCATTCCGTACTCTGCAAGATGACCATCACAAATGTCACCATTCGAGCTCGTACCGGCTATATATGCGTCCGGAAAAACATCCAGAATCATTTTCTGGACTTCATTTATTTTTTCGCTGTCGAATTTAATTGTAAATAAGTGAAATAAAATAGATTTATATTGCTGTCCCTGAGTGTAGGCATAAACCTCTTCCAATGCTTTACCTGCATCCTGAGGACATGTAAGCTCATAATTATACTGTTTCATTTACCGGTCCCATGTTCCCTCTTTTATTTAGGCATTATCAAATCTTTAGCTAACCAATAATTAACATAAAAATTCCATAGTCTATAAAAAATTATAACACCTAAACCGGCTCTTTATATGCGCAAACTCTAAACTTTCACTAAATTTTTTCTGCAAAAAGTGCCCTGAGCATCTTCTCTGTAGCATCATCATATGCCTTGAAAAGAGCTTTCGCCTGCTCAACACCAGCATATACCTTCCAATATCCGCTTATCAGGTAGTTTTGCCCCTCATTCCTCATAAAGCCGATGACATCGCAAAGCGGGTAGCCAAGCACGATTCCGAGCTCATGCGGAAATCCCGATAATCGTTTTTGATATTTCACATATCTTTTTGCCAGCTCTGAAAGTACGCTTTCAGGATCACACTTTTCATGCCCCATTTGTTTTAGGAAATCAGCATTTTCTCTCACGTTAAGATATGTATTAAGCTTATGTCTGTTAAATAGAAGTAGAACAACTTTTCCATTTATCCTTGAAAGTACGTATATCTCTACGTTTGACCCTCTTAGAAAAATGCAGGCATCTCTATATCCGCCTTCACTTGTTACCATCATGTTGGATATTTTAAGACCGGCAAGTACCGGTGCACAGTGAAATACTATCATGTGCCTTATGTCGCCCCAGTCTATATTTGCATACACATCACTTCCCATTAAAAAAACCTCTATACAAGTATTTATGCTTGAGCAAGCTGTCTTCCTATATCCTCGCAAGCTGCAATGGCATCAGCATCAGGAGCATTGTTGCATATAACGCCTTCGCCTCCGATTATCTGGGCTCCAGCGCTTGTAAGTCTGTCCTGCCAGTCTCTCATCCACTGTCCGTCTCCCCATCCGTATGAACCAAAAAGAGCTACCTTCTTGCCGCTGCATTTTGTTTCATATTCAGCCATGAAAGGCTCAACTGTGCCCTCTTCAAGGACTTCTGCTCCCATTGCGGGACAACCAAAAGCGATAACATTCTCAGAAGCAGCTTCTGAAGGTGTAATAGCATCAAAAGTTGTAACCTCAGCTTCCCCGCCTGCACCTGTTATTCCACTTGCAACCGCATCAGCCATAGCCTGTGTATTACCGCTCCCCGTCCAGAAAACAACCTTAACTTTACTCATTGTATACATCCTCCTGATAATATTTTATGTAATAACTATATACGACACATGTTAGCTATCGCTAACTCTGATATGTTAGCATACACTAACTCAATTATCAAGTAATAGCTCTTGATAACAATTATCAAGAGCTATCTGAAACACTTATTTTATTTTGCCACCGCCGATAACATATCCATTGTTATCATAAAAAACCACTGATTGTCCGGGTGTGGCGGCTCTTACAGGTTTCTCGAATTTGATGCTAAGTTCATCTTCTCCGGTCCTTCTTATAACAGCCTTTTCTCCGGCATGGTGATATCTAATGCGCGCAACCGCAGATATTTCCTCATTTTCTGCGATATTGTCAATAGACATAAAATTAAGGTCGTCGCAGGTTATCTCGTCTGAAAAGAGTGACTCATTGGTTGAAATAACAACTGTATTGTTTTCGACATCGATCTTTTTTACGTATGCATGGTATCCAAGAGCAAGTCCAAGTCCGCGTCTCTGACCTACAGTATAATGGATTATTCCCTTATGTTTTCCAAGTACATTGCCTTCTTCATCGACAAAATTACCACTTTGCGGGATATCTGTCATACTCTGGGATTCGATATAATTGCCGTAATCTCCGTCCGGAACAAAGCAAATCTCCTGAGAATCAGCCTTATGTGCTACCGGAATCCCAGCGCTCTCAGCTATTTTTCTGACCTCATCCTTTGAGAGCTTTCCAAGAGGCATAATAGTCCGCGAAAGCTGCTCCTGAGTAAGTTTATACAGCATATATGTCTGATCTTTTGCCGCGTACTCAGCTTGTCTTACAGCGTACCTTCCATTTTCCAGCTTATCAATATAGGCATAGTGACCTGTAGCTACATACTGCGCTCCCATTGAATCCGCTATTTTCAGAAGCTGCTCCCATTTAACATATTTGTTGCATTCAACACAGGGGTTAGGAGTGCGTCCGTTAACATAGTCATCGACAAACGGCTCTGTTACGTGCTTTCTGAACTCCATCATGCAATTTACCGCATAAAAAGGGATGCCGAGGCTGTCGCATACAGCGCCGGCCTCGTCTATTTCGCAACACCTGGAGAGTTCTCCGGTTTCGCTTACCCATGTTTTTAGTGTAACTCCAATTACTTCATGACCGGCAGCTTTTAAAAGATATGCTGTTACAGCACTATCCACGCCACCGCTCATTCCAACTACAATTTTACTCATTCTTGATTCTTTCATTATTGCGTACATTTACTTACGCATTACAGTTCAACTTTAGCTTCCATATCCTTTACAAGGCTGCTGATAGTACCGTCTTTGAAGGGGCTCTTTAATCCAACCTCAAGAAGTTCTTCCTCATAGGGCTTCTTTACTGACAGCTTGCACAGTTCAAGATAGTGATTCCATGCATCCTTGTAGTCCTTATCCATCCATACCTTGAACTGCATAGCAATAACGCTTGCAAGAACATAATCAATGTAATAGAACGGACTCCAGAAAATATGTCCCTGTTTCTGCCAGAATCCGCCTTCATCAAAGAACGGATCTCCATCAAAATCAAGCCAGGGTCTGTATGTCTTTTCAAGGTTCTTCCACACTTCTTTTCTCTCTGCAGGAGTCATTTCCGGCTTCTCATAAACGATGTGCTGGAATTCATCTACCATACATCCATATGGGATAAAGGTGATAGAATCCTCCAGATGCATCTTCAGATAATCATCTGACCTGTCACCAAAGAACTTGTTCATCCAACCGTATGTAAAGTATTCCATGGACATTGAGTGGATCTCAGCTGTTTCCATCGTAAGATCATTATGTTCAAGTATCTCTTCATTTCTTGTAACATAGCCCTGAAATGCATGTCCGCACTCATGAGTAATAACATCTACATCACCGCTTGTTCCGTTGAAGTTAGCAAAAATGATGGGCGCCTTGTATTTGGGCAAAAAGTCCATATAACCGCCCTGCTTCTTGGTTTTTCTACCAAGTACGTCAAACAACTCATTTTTGGTCATGAAATCAAAAAATTCTGCAGTCTCCGGTGAGAGTTCCTTGTACATTTCAAGTCCTGACTGCATTATTTCTTCGGGAGTTCCTGTGGGTGCAGGATTACCGTTTGCAAAGAATACGTCATTGTCGTAATATTTCAGCTCTGAAACGCCTATCTGCTTCCTTCTTGCTTCCTGGATCTTGCATACAAAAGGAACAAAGCTCTCTTTAACCTGTTTTCTGAAATTCTCAACCTCAGCTCTTCTGTATGAATTTCTCATCATACGGTTGTAACCAAGTTCGATATAGTTGTCATATCCAAGCTCTTTTGCCTGCTTTGTCCTGTTCTTAACAAGCTGATCATATATATCATCGATATCACTTGTTACCGATACAAAGTAGTCACTGAGCGCTTTCCAGGCACGTTTTCTTGTATCTCTGTCCTCATCTGTAAGCTTTTTTCTAAGGAGTGATATGTTGTATTCCTCTCCATCAAACAAAATCTTAGCAGATGCAATGATCTTGTCATACTTACTGATAAGTGCATTTTCCTCCTGCATAAGAGGAAGGATCTTCTCATCGATCGATGACATTGCAAGTTCCATGTTCTTAAATGCAAGATGACCTATCTTTTCTTCAAGATAGTCTCTGTAAGGAGAGTTGAATATCACTTTTGTATATTCATTTTCGTACTGCGAAATAAGAGGTCTTATCTCATCGATATAGTCATTCTCCTTGGCATAGTACTCTTCTGTAGTATCTACATTATGTCTGAACTCACCGATAATGATGTTTGTTCTGATCTCGCCTATGAATTCGTAGTATTTCCGGTGAAGTTCGAACTGTTCTTCGCCACTCTTTGCATTTTTACTTTTCTCTATAAGCTCATCAAAAAATTTTTTAACCTCATCCATGTCGATGTGGTTATATGGCATTTCTGAAAATTTCATTTTCATCCTCCTGATACTTTATATTTCCCTCTATCAATCATATTAAAGATGACTTGAAAATCAAGCCCTGATTGAAAAAGATTTTGCAAAATGATAACTTTTATTTATAGTGTCTACTTTAATTTAGGGGGCTTTATGGAAAAAGAAAATCTCACGATCGATCATATCTCAAAAAAATTAAATTCATCTTATATAAACAAGCTCCAGTACCCTATAGGCAGCTCAGCAGTAACGATTCCTCTAGTAAAAAGAGATGATGCATTACATGTGTTATTCGAAAAGCGCTCCAATAACCTGCACTTTCAACCGGGCGAAATCTGTTTTCCCGGTGGCAGAATTGAAGATGGCGAGTCTCCCCAAGATGCAGCTATGCGCGAGTTGTGCGAGGAACTCTTCCCAGCAGGAAACGGCAAAGATCATATCAAATTATTATCATCCATGAGACCAATGATCGGTCCTGCCGGTTCTACTGTATTTCCTTATGTCGTTCTTCTTGAGGACTATAATAGCTCTTTTTCGGAAGATGAAGTAGAAACTGTTTTTTCATATTCATTGGATGAACTGCTCTTGTCAACCCCGTCATACAGCACCATGACCAGAAAAAGCATTCCTTCAGACTCCTTCCCTTTTGAGATGATACCGGATGGAAAAGACTACAAGTGGCACTCCCAGAAACTGGATATGTGGTTTTACGAAACAAATAATGGAATTATTTGGGGATTTACAGCAAGACTTCTCCATTTATTTCTTGAATCTATATGAATTATCGTATTATTTTATACTAATTTAATGTTTATATCATGCATCTTACACTATAATTATACTGTGACATAATATACGATTTTCTTATAAGGGGTGATGCAAAAAATGAGAAAACTACAATCCATTTTACTTTTAATCGCGCTTCTTTCGTGTTCTATTTTAAGTGCCTGCAATAAAAATGAAGTCTCAGAGGCACCTGCAGATACTTCATCTGAAGAAACATCCATATCAATTTTAAATATTAAAGGAGAAGTAACCTCTCAAATTGAGGAACTTGCAGCCCAGTATCAAAAAGAAACAGGTGTTACTGTAAATGTATTGGCAGTACCAGCCGGCGTGGATGCTCAGGCTACTCTTAAGGGTTACTATTTATCCGACCAGATGCCCGACATAATCGCTTGTGAAGCTGCCGGTTTTGGCAATTGGGAAGGCTTACTTGTTGATATGAGCGATCAGGCATGGGTCAGCAAAACTGATGCCGCGTACAAAGATCCTACTTATGGTGTTATCGGTTTTCCTTATACTACTGAAGCAATCGGTCTTGCTTATAATGCTGATATTCTTAGTAGAGCCGGAATCGATCCTGCTACCATTACCGGTCCCGATGCACTTTACGCCGCATTTGAAACCCTCGATGCCAAGAAAGATGAGCTTGGTCTGACTGCCGTTATCGGTCTTTGTGCTGACCCTAATGATGTAGGATGGTCAACCGGAAATCATATTTTTGGTACATATTTGGATTCCGGTCTTGCAAGAGATGACACCACATATATCGATCTTCTAAATAATGGAGGTCAGCTTGACGATCAGCGTATTGCTGATTTTGCAGCTATGATAGAACAATTTATCAAATATTCTGATCCTGCTGTGCTTAATGCAAGTGCATATAATGAGCAGGTTCTCGGATTTGCTTCCGGTAAATACGCTTTTGTAACTCAGGGCTCATGGATCGGGGCTACCATGACAGGCGATGCTGCCGATGCTTATGCTGAGGCCGGCAATTTCGAAGTAGGAATGCTACCTTATTGCTTTGAAGACGGTATGGATACTATTCTTACCAGTGCACCTTCGTGGTGGGCTATCATAAAAGAAGGTGATGTTGAAGCATCTAAAGCATTTTTGCAATGGTGTTCTGAAGACAGCGCCCAAAAGATACTTGTTGAAGAGGCCGGATTTATCAGTCCCTTCACTGACTGCAAATATGTCGCTTCCGATCCTTTCGCAAAAGTCATCTCAGGATATATTTCAGCCGGAAAAACATCTAACTGGCATTGGATGGAAATGCCCTCAGGACTAGGTCAAAATGGGTTAGCATTCGCTTTTTCCAAGTTTGCTACCGGTGAAGTTGATGCTGAAGGCTTTGTTAACGAAATTAAGGCCATTACTGAAGAATGGTATTCAAAATTATAAGGGGAGGTGACTATAGTGAACACAAGTACTGAGAATAAGGCAACACCTTCAAATGTAACTATTCGTAAAATTGATTCTATATTGACTCAGCTTTCATTTCTAAATCTGGCAATGCTTTTGGCATTTATTATCGTAATGATATTTGTTATAAACGCCATGGGTCGTTCTACAAGCACCAGTATTGAAATGTTTGATTCAATGATGACCCTCACAACACATGAAGCTAACCTTAAGTCCGATATAATGTCATTATACGATCAGACAACCGGGTATATCGCTGCTGATGCTGCCGAAACAAAAGAGGCTCTTTTACCTCAGATTGAGATTACAAAACAGACAATAACAGATGATATTTCTCTTTTAAATGATGATTTCGCCGGCTTTAATGACGAAGAGGCTACTGCTAAGCTCCAGGAAATATCCGAGCAATATTCCAGGCTATCAGCACTTATCGATAAGGCTATAACAAGATGCGATGCGGGTGATAAGGACACAGCTTATACTATTCTTTTTGATAAAGCGGAAATCCAAAAAATTGCCATTTTCCACTCAACTAAAACATTGGATAAAGCGATAAATAATTCCGCTGCTTTGACCACATCTTCCATGCAGGCTTTGCTTAAATCCGGAAACATAACAGCTGTCATTGGACTTGGAATCATAGTTATTTTGATAGTATTAAACTTCCTTATTTCTTACAAGAATATCGTTAGAAAGATACGTGCTATAAGCGATGAAGTAAATGGTATCATAAGCAATATTGAAGATGGAAATGGTGATCTGACCGCACGTATAAACACCAAAACCAAATCAGAACTTCTTTACATAACAACTGGTATAAATCATTTTATCGAGACTCTTCAGGGTATTATGAAGGATGTTAAGCACGGTTCTAATGTTCTTATAGCATCCTCCGAAGAAGTTTCTTCACAGCTTCAGATTGCTGATGATAGTGTGACCAATACCTCCGCTGCTCTTGAAGAATTATCTGCAAATATGGAAACTGTTTCTTCTACTTTGAACCATATTAATGATCGTGTAGAGGACGTCAAAGCCGCTGCACAGACCATATCCGAAGAGGCTGAGCAGGGGAATGAAACCGCATCTACTATAAAAGATGAAGCTAATGAACTGAAAAAGCGAGTTAATGCAAAGAAAACAGATGCCGGAAATCAGATGTCCCAGCTATCTGAAACCCTTACTAAATCTGTACATGATTCCGAGAAGGTTAGCCAGATCAACGAACTGACCAATGTTATTCTCGATATCGCAAAGCGCACGAACCTTCTTGCATTAAATGCCTCAATTGAAGCTGCAAGAGCCGGCGAAGCAGGTAAGGGATTTGCAGTCGTTGCTACGGAGATCAGCGAACTTGCTGATAATTCAAGAGAAACCGCTTCAACTATCCAGGATATAAGTAATGAAGTGACTGAAGCTGTAAACAAGCTTGCCGCAAATGCTCAACATGCTTTGGATTTTATTAACGGAACAGTTCTTGGTGACTACGATGAATTCGTAGATACCGGGGCAAAATATGAACAAGCAGCTGACATTATGGATGAAATGCTTAATTCATTTACACAGAAGGCTGACAACCTGAATGAAATCATGACAGAGATGGTTGATTCGATCCAGGCAATAACCAATTCCATTCAAGAAAGCTCAACCGCAATTTCAATGTCTGCTGAAAGTTCTACCGAAATCGTAAGTGGAATTAAGAAAATCTCTGAGTCGATCGGAAAGAATAATATGATTACCGAACAACTTAGTGAAACTACAGAAAAATTTACTTCACTTTAAAATTTAATTATTTCACATATATTTTCAAAATAAAAGGGGCTGTGAAAAAATGAGATAATCATTTTTTCCAGCTCCCTTTTTTTATCATTTTTTGTGAGGTATGCTGTTTCTGGCAAAAATAGAGTATAATGCCCCTTTCCCCAAAAACTACAAACTTTTTTGATTAGGCAGCTTCTTGGAGACGCATCTTTTTATTGTGATATTTATATAAGTTGTAACCTATAGAAACTAAAAGAACCTCAAGTTTTACAGATTCTATTCCTTTTCGGACTATTCTTTTATACCAGCGATCCTTTTTGATGATTCCGAAAGTACCTTCCGCCTGAATGGATCTGTTCATTCTAAGAAGTGCTCCCTGGATGCTCTCAAGATTATCTATGACCTCCTGATGCATGGCAGTCAGTTCTTCATTTATTCTTACAGTTCTGTTGCCATCTGTCTTCTTGCACTTTGATGCATAGGGACAGCCACTGCAGTCTTCACATTGGTAGACTTCTTCCTTTCGTCCATACTGGTTCCCTTTTACAGGTTTACGGTATAGAAAGTTAAATGTCTTCCCATTTGGACAACGCATTTTTCCATCACCACCAATTTCAAAATTAACTGCTCTGAATGGATTATTGTGATATTTCTTATCTGTTGTCTCCTTTTTGAACATCGTGAATTTCATATACTTTTCCATACCTTTTTGCTCGCAGAAGATATAATTATTGAACGAGCCATAACCGGCATCAGCTACAGGATACTTAGGATAAAAACCATATGTTTCATAGAACTTATTCATCAGTGGTATGAAGCAGTCCATATCAGATCTGTATTGGTTAACATCAACAACTGCTATGTATTCATCAGCTACACCAATCTGAACGTTGTATGCGGGAAGAAGCTGGTCGTTTCCCATGTAGTCTGTCTTTATTCTCATGAATGTAGCGGAAGGATCTGTCTTTGAATAGCTGTTCCTGTTTTCTCCGCAGATGCTGATTTTTGTGACATATTCATTGAGCTTTGTTGTGTACTCTACAAGTTTTTCATACTGTCGCTGCTGGACAGTTTTCCTATGACCTTTCCCTGAAACAAAAGCAGAAATATCAAGTTTCCATATCTCAGAAAAACGTTCTGTTATCTGATTCATATATTCAGGCATGTACTCTGTATTAGTCTCAATCTTGATTCCGCTCCACTGAAGATCGCTATTGATTTCTTGCAGTAATTCAGTAATCTTTTCAAAAAGACGGTAACGGGATTTTTCCGTTGCCTTCTTCCATACCCAAGTATATTTGTTAGCATTAGCTTCAAACTTCGAACCATCAATGTAAAGATGATTCAGGTCAACTTTATGCCTGCTGAATATTTCCTGATTAATATCATTGAAAACATCCTCTATTGAATCCTGTAACACATCGTTTATGAAATAGCTGAAGGTTCTGTAAGAAGGAGTTTCCCTGTCCATAAGATACATAAATCGAATGTTAACCCTACAGTTTTCTTGAAGTCCTCTTAGTGAAATATATCCTTCACTCATAAAACCGAATAGTACGGTTTTCAGCATTTTGACTGGATTATATCTGATTCTGCCAAGCTTATGTTCTGGCACATTTTTCAGATACTTCTCAAGATTCATACCTCCCACGAGTTCGTCAAAAGTAAAAACCGGATCACAGATATCCAAGCAATCTGAAATAAAAAATGGTAAAACGCCCTGATTTAGAGTATTATAAGAATTGGTTTGATTGATCATGGTAATATTTTACCATGAAAAAAGAGAAGTAATCGGCTGTTTCCAGCTATTACTTCTCTTTTTTTCATGAACTGATTATTTCACAGCCCCTTTTATTTTTGTCTTAAAAAAATCAGCTTCATATTTCGCGA
The DNA here is from genome assembly GCF_000702265.1 of Butyrivibrio sp. NC2002. GTDB lineage: Bacteria > Bacillota > Clostridia > Lachnospirales > Lachnospiraceae > Butyrivibrio. The sequence goes on along the minus strand of NZ_JNKZ01000010.1, from coordinate 140,263 downwards.
TTTAAGGTGGCCTTTTTATATTTTTTGATAATTTAATCGTCCAACAAGATAATCGCTCTTAAATCTCAAAATATTGCCAAATGACATATATTTGACGTTTTTGGTAATTTTTCAATGCCCAAGCGCCTGAAAAATCTCTCTGGCAAGTTCGGGCTTATTCATGATATACAAATGTATACCATCTACTCCCCTTTTTATAAGATCTTCTGACTGTCGGATCGCATACTCAATTCCGTATTTTCTCATCTCCTCAGGATTGTCTCCATGCTTTGAAATTAAATCCGATAATTTTTCCGGAACAGTCGTGCCTGACAAAGTAACTGTTGTTCCAAGCTGTTTAGCACTTGTAATAGGCATGATCCCTGCTGAAATAGGTACATTAACATCTAATTTTCTTAAGTTTTCCTGCAATCTGAGGAAATAGTCGTTATCAAAGAAGAGCTGCGATATAAGGAACTCACATCCGCTTGTTACCTTCTTCTTAGTGTTGCGAATATCATCGTCTTCTGAAACAGCTTCGGGATGCTTATGCGGATAACATGCCCCTGCAATGGAAAAATCAAGTCCATTATTCCTGATAAATTCTGCCATCTCATTTGCATGCTGGAAATCTCTTGAGTTGTACTCTTCATCTGTCATTGTTTTAGGCCTGTCACCCCTTAAAACAAGCACATTCTCAATTCCTATCTCGTTGAATTTTTTTAATCCTTCAAGAAGTTTTTCTTTATTAAATCCTACACTTGTAATATGGGATAATACTTCCAGTTTTGCTTTATTTTTAGCGAAATCCGCTATATCTATAGCCTTTCCGGCATTTGATCCGCCGGCGCCATATGTAACGCTTACAAAATCCGGTCCGATTTCTGCAAGCCTGGTCAGCTTTTCGTGGATATTATTGAATTCCTCTTCCTTTTTGGGCGGATATATCTCGCAGGAAAACACTGTTTTATTGTTCTTATATAAATCTACTATTTTTCCCATAACTCCTCCTTAAAACGCTTAATTTCACTATATAATACCTTAATTCTATTCGTTATGACAATGTTCTTATTTAACATGGTTTAACATTTTTTCATTTGATCTTTGTACTGTCCATTAATTTGCGAAAGCTGCCAGGGGGCAGCCCGGCAGCTTTCCTATATATGGTTATCAAGCTTGCGATCCATCCTTTGATCACTGCAACGGTCCCTAAAAAAGGGCATAAAAAACCTGTTTCCATGTCGTTTCCCTTCCATGGAAACAGGTAGCTTTCCGTTGCTAATTATTATATCGGTTAGCATACAAAAAATATTAGTGCCCATTAGTTGATCATTTTTATTATATGCCTCAAATCCAGTATTCATGTGATGTATCAGAAAATAATATTTTTTTGATGCATTTACAAAATTCCCGGAAAAATTTATACACTCCTTCTTCATTCACACACTTAAAAAAGACCCGAATTTCTCCGGGTCTTCCTTATTCATTATAATCAGCCGATAGCCTTCTTAACAGCCTCTAATACACGATCAGCCTGGAAAGGTTTTACTATGAAATCCTTCGCACCAGCCTGGATTGATTCAATAACCATTGCCTGCTGTCCCATTGCAGAGCACATTATACAACAAGCATTAGGATCAGCTGCCTTAATTCCCTTTAACGCTCCAATACCATCAAGCTCCGGCATGGTAATATCAAGGGTTACAAGATCCGGCTTGAGTTCATTATACTTGTCGATTGCTATCTTTCCGTTTTCGGCCTCACCAGCAATCTCATAACCGCCCTTTGTCAGAATGTCTTTGAGCATCATGCGCATGAAAGCGGCATCATCCGTAATAAGTATTCTCTTCGCCATTTTGAACCTCCATATTTTCTATTCCGGTTTTTTCGTATTTATATACGAATGCCTTTCCGGTTTTTATACTCTAAATTCATTTTCTATTTTATCATACAATTCACAAAATAAAATGCCTTATCGTCGTTCAAACAATTAAAAAATGATAAAATTTCGTTCCATTTAAAAAAAATTTCTTAAATCATTATTTTATGCTTTATTTTCTACGGATTTTATTATAGAGTTTCAGGCTTATTATTATGACTTCTTCTAGGCAAAATCTGAAATCTATTCTTTTTGATTTATTTCTGTGATTATTTCCTGATCTGGACAAGATGTCACTTAGTTTAATGTGACATTAGTATTTGTTGATATTGTATAACTTCTTGCGGGCAAAAGCGGAAATCGCCCGCAAGAATCCTGCTTTAAAGAGTCATAAGGAATCCACCGCAAGCGGTACCCCTTATGACCAAGTATGCAGGACACGCCCCTCGCTTCGCGAGGACCTAGTCCAGTACGATTATTGTTTTTCTGATGAAAAACAATAATCTATAGATTTATTGTATTGATTTGTTGTATTGATTTACCCTGTTGATTTGATATATTGATATCTTGATCTTTTGATATTTTGTTATTTTGATACTTATATATTATTATATTTTGATTCTTAAATATATTGATCCTTTAATATATTGATACTTTGATATATTCTTACGAATTTGAGATTTACTGGCTGAATTGTTTTGATATATATTTATATAATGATGTTTTGATGTTAATATATAAAAATAGCATTGTTTCATTATATATTTTTACATCCTAATAATTGTTTTTTCCATCTTTATAGATTTATGTTTTATCTCACAAAAATACGAATCTACATACGTCGTATTTAATCTTCATCTTCTATTACTATATTTTTTATTATTACCCCTCTCCCCTGGATCAATTTTCCTGCTCTTCCATTACAGTCGGGACAGCAATAATTATTTTTAGCCTCAGGATGATACTTTGATCCACAATTTTCGCACTTGATAATTACTTCTTTTTCAAAAATTTTCAGTTCTGTATTTTCTAAAAATGTGTCTTTAATCGATTCTTTAAAATATTTATCCAGATAATACGGCACAACGCCGCTCATTTCGCCGACATCAACTGTAATCTGCTTAATTTTCATTGCATTTTCTTTTTCTTTTATGTTTGCAGCCTGATCTATTATGTCTAAGACGTAGCTTAATTCGTGCATTATACTCCTTCAAAAAATTAACGTATTTACGTATTTATCTCAATTAACTTACACGGTCAATATTTATTGACTCAGCAAGTATTATTATAGTATATAGTACCTTTTGTTATCTTATATTTCTTTTATTCTTCATATATTTCGTTTTAATAACACATGTATTTATTACTCATTGACTTTCTAAGTCATTATTTACATTTTATTTTATTTTTAGAATTAATTTATTTGATTTTCTTCTTATTTTATACTATTTTCAGATTCATATCTGTTACTTTTCTAAATAACGTCAATATTTCTGGTCTTCAAAAAAATCGCATGATCATAACCAGAATCCTTATTTTTGATCATTATTTCGGATTTTGGTGTCATATTCGGATTAACAAGCAAAAATAAATCAAGGATATTTTCCATGGATTTTGCCTGATTTAGCGCTCTAATTTAATCTGATTGCCAATTATCCCGGATCAGGCCCCTGATAACGATTTATTTTATTATTTTCAGAACAAAATCCAGGATTTTTTCTTGGATTTTTCCTACGATTTCACCCTGATTTTTCATTAAACATTGCTCTGTTATCAGTTGGATAGATTTCATCCAAAATGCAAATTTAATGACGTAAAAAACAGGCCAAATTCACGGATTTTATTCTGAGTTTTTTCTGTCATTTTCATGTATTTTGATATGTTTATATATTTATACATTGCTATAAATATATATTTTTATTATATCATCTTTGTATTAATAAATCAATATATTCTGAAACTTTTATGTACATTTATTTATACATAATTATATCAATGTATTTATGATTTTTGATACTTACACTTCATATTATATATAAATCATTATAACATTTCATCATGTATATTTGATTTTTATACATCTATATATATTTATAATTAGATACTTTTAGATTATTGTATCATAGTATTTTGTTATATGTACATCAACAAAATTATATTTATCTCATTTTATACTTATATAATGATGTTTGCATCTCGTTGTATTTTGATGTCATTATACATTATTATGCTTTAGATGTAAATGCATCATTACATCATGATTAATTTAAATCATAATACATTATCATCATTATTCGTAAATTAATTGTTGTATATATTGATAAATTTATGAGATTATCCATTCTACTTATCCTGGAATTATAGCTTCCACCAGAAAGCATCAATACATCATGCTATATTTTTATTGTTGTAATATCGTCAATTATTTAAGTACCCAGTCTTAGCACTAGTGATACAACAAAAAATAGAATTAGACCCTTGTTTAAGCCTTTTGAGCTCAAATATAATGATGTATTGATGTCATTATATTTGCGTTTTGCTTGATTATTATACGTATTTACGTATTAACTACATCATTATACATTGATGTATAAATCACATTAATTATTTTTTTCTCTGCCATTTTATCAGTAACCATTGTATAAATACATCATGTCATCATGTTATGTTTTATCAGAATATAAATATATTTTGATGTATTGATATAATTAATATATGCATCACTACATCATGTTATATTTATATTATTATGTGTTTATACAGTTACTATTTATATCATCACATCATGACATCAATATATTAATTACATCATTATGATTTGATATCTTGTTGCATGTATATCATTATCATGTTATATATGTATATCAATTTACAAAATATCATTATATACTGATACATTTGTATTTTAATATTTTTATACATATATATCCTTATATCTTAGTATATCAATATACTTATATATCTATATCAATATATTTGTATCTCATATTACATTAATATTAGAATATATTGCTATAAATATCTTTACACATCCATTCATCAATGTTACAATATACAACGTAATATTGATGAATTTGGAGGAGATAATGAAAGTAATAGCATTTTGCAACCAGAAGGGCGGTGTTGCTAAAACAACTTCTACTTATGCTTTAGCAGCCGGACTGGCCAAGAGAAATTATAAAGTTCTTATGATAGATTCAGATCCACAGGAAAATTTAAGCCAGGCAGCCGGAATAGATTTATATAATATTCCTGCATCTACACTTTCAGATGTATTTAAAACAGAAAAGAATGAGCCCGGAGCAGATATAAATGAGACTTTGATCCCAATAAATGAAAATCTCGACCTTATAATAGGAGGAATCGAATTTACTTCAGCCGATCTTGATTATTCCGGCGTTACATCTCGAGAATTTATGCTCCAAAGAGCTTTAAATAAGTTAAATAAGCAATATGACTTCTGTATTATCGATTGCAGCCCTACATTGGCTCTTATCACACAGAACGTTCTTGCAATTACAGATAAAATAGTAGTTCCAATGACACCAGAAGCCTTTGCTACCAATGGTGCAAACATGCTGTTTTCATGGATTTCAGTCATGTCAGAGCGACTTAATAATCCCAATTTGGATGTAGCCGGTATTTTGGTGACAAATTGCAGAAATACAAATAACGCTTCTATTTGGCTTGAAGGAATAGAAATGTTAGCAAAAGAGTATGAGATAAAGGTATATGACACCAAAATCCACCAGAATGTTGCAGTAGAAGAATCTCAGACAATAAATCAATCAATATATGAATATGCTCCAAATGCAAGAGCAACAAAAGATTATGATAGCTTTGTCGATGAATTTCTGAAAGGAGAAAAATAATGAAAAAGAATCTCCAAAATGCTATGGCGCAAAATTTCCAGAAAATGGTTGGTTCTCCTGCACCTCAGGAAACCAAGGCAGAAGCCAAAAATACAAACGTACCTAAATCAAATCAGACTGCAAAAAAAGCAGAAAACATATCAGTTGAAACCGAAATATTGACCGAGACAGTACCGGTTGAAATCCCAGTACAGCAGCCTGTTCAGACTGTCCCTGTTAATCAGGTACCTGTAACAGCTACTCAGAATGTAAATTCGATGCCGGTTTATACAACTCCTCAGCCTACAGTACCGTTAAATAATCAAATAAATGTACCTGTAAACCAGAATATTATGCCACAGCAGGTTAATGTTCCCGTAATGCCGATAAACGAGGTACAAGAAGAAATACCCGTAAAAAGCAAAAATAACAGCAAAAAAACAATTCCTCTTATTCCTGAGGAAAAAAGTAGTGGCGTATTGCATATCAGACTTGGTGAATTAAGATCTTATGTTGATTTTATGACACAATCAGGAAAAATTTCTTATCAGCAATATATTAGTAATCTTATTGAACAGGATTATGAAAAAAATAAGGAAATGTATCTTAAATACAAGTCCTTTATGGATCAATTAAATCTTTAAAACAGCATGTTGTTTATAACAATATAATTAATTAACAACATAATATTATTATTAATTAGGAGCAGTGGAAATCCAGTAAAATAAAGGGTTTTCACTGCTTTTTAGGTAGAAATATGGTACAAAAACGATACAGCTCTGGAAAAAGAATAATAGTTTTATGGATGAAGAACTATAGAAAAAAGGTACCAAAAAGCTTTGAAAATTGTAAAGAAAAGGATTTATTTAGTAGAAAATAGGTTTTTTTAGAAGGTTTTATTAGTAGTTTTAGGGGAGGTTATTTAGAAATATGGTATAAATCAATAGTTTTTAGGTACATTTATTTGTTCTACGAAAAACACCCCAAAAACTACTTAATATGCGGATTCCGGTATACGGAGAGATACATGATAAAGCTAAGAAAGTAGAAATAGGGTATATAAATCCGTTACTTAGTAGTAATTGGGAACATAAAATAAAAATATCGGAATCTTAGCGAAGATAAAGGAAAATAGGGCCGATAACGTATCTGAATATGAGCAGATAAGGATCACTCAATCATGTGTTTTTAATGAAATATTGACCCCAAATATATTAATTTCTTTAAAGATAGTAGTAAAAAGGGATGGATTTAGGGGAACTTAGTAGAAAAAAGGTATATCAGAGACATAAGTTAGTAGCAATTAGGTATATAATGATGTTACTTAGTAGTAATTGGGTACGAAAAAGGAGTGATACTGAAGCGGTCAATTAGCGCGTTGACTTAGACAGTCATTAATTTAATGATTTATGCACGTGATATTGATAAATAGCATATGAAATAAACAAAAGAAATTAGTTTAGGGGTATAACTCTGTACTAAAAAGGGAAAAGATGTACAAATATAGGAATTTTTGTTTACATAAGGTACGCGAAGATTTATAATTAACTAGTACTAATTAGGTACAAACTATGTTCAATTAGGGGCAAGGAGGTAGTTGTGGGGCGTAAATCTAAAAAGCAGATGGAAGAGGAATCAGCTGCTATCGAGGGGTTTTTATCCAATCAAAATTATAAAAAAGCCAATACATTGATAAATGCGAAGGGAAGATCGACTCTTTTAGTGCAGAAGCTATTTGCAGTAAGTATAGCAAAAGCTGAGCTAAATCCTGAGGATAAGACCCTTGAAGCTAATATATATGGTACGGATTTAAAAAGAATTTTCGGGGTTAAGGGAGGTTCTTTTTACGAACATATCAAATCGGCTATTGAACCGGCAAAAAACAAGCCATCTATTCTGGACTGGCGAATTATTTATTCCAACGATGAAACACAGGAAATTGAAGCAATTAATGTTATTACGGATGCTTCATTTAAAAATGGTGTTCTGAATGTCAGGTATAACAACAAGATAACACCATATCTTGCAAACCTGCAGAGCAATTATACTGTTCTTAGTTTAGCTGAAGCGGTACAGCTTAACAGTGTTTATTCATTCAGACTGTATGAGATATTGAAGGCTGAGATGGACAGACAGAGAGCTATAACAAAGCGCCAGGGACCGTATTATGTACAATATAATCTGACAGATCTTAAACTTAGACTCGGAATAATTGATTCCCAGGCGGATCCGGAGATCATTAGTGCACTTAAGAAGGGGAATCCGGACTACGACAAAATCGAAAGAAGAGCTGAAAATACCGATGGTGCCGGAAGACTTAAAACTTTTGGTAATTTTAAGAAATTTGCTCTGGATAAAGCTAAGCAGGAATTAAATGAGACAACCAGTATCTGGTTTGACTATGAACCTGTTAAAGCAGGACGCGGTGGAAAAGTTGTTAATATAAGATTTAAGATTGATGTTAATCCTAAAGTTAAGAATTCCAATATGGAAGAGAAAACCACTAAAAAAGCACCTGCTATTGATGAGATGGAACTGTATGATAAGGTGCAGCAATTGATAGATGAAAAGATAATGATTTCTGAGATCAGAGCTATATTAGTCGCTGCAAATTATGATTATTCCAAAATTGAAAGAGCATACAAGCTAGCGAAAAAATCATCAAAAAAGATCGAGAATCTTACAGGTTGGATGATAAGGGCAATTGAGAAAAACTGGCAGCCTACAAGTTCAGAACCGGATATGGCATTTGGCAATTACGAGCAGAGAACACTGGATTTTGATGAACTTGAAAGAAGATTGGTAGAAAAGTAAAAAAATAAAGATATATTGTAGAAAAAAGGTTGAAATTTTTGCAGATCAACCAAATAAGTCAGTTTTAAATATAGTTAATATATAATATAAAAGGCCGGATAAATGAGAAAAATCATTTTCCGACCTTATTTTTGAGTTATGCAGTTGTAACTAAGTCGTATTCTTCGTAACTGTCAATTAAATCAGTAATTTTGTTTGAATCTCCGATCACTGAAACATACAATGGTTTAAGAAGGTTTAATGAAAGTAGGCCAATAATTGATTTACCATCAATATAGCTGTGTCCACTACGTACATCAACCTGACATGAAGATGAAGTATTCATTTGAACAAATTTACGGATTTTTTTCTCGTTTTCGAGACAGACTTTAATATTTTTTGTCATAATAACATAGCTAATAGCGTCGCTATAGCCCCTCCCCTCTATAAATTTTAAAAAAAGAAAAATCGTATTAAACGATAGCACATCTGAAATTTAAATTCAAGTAGCTAAATATAGTGGTATAGAAATTTAAGAAATACAATATATCGGATATGAATTATTGAAATTAACGATAAAAAGTAGAAAAAATAGAGAAAAAAAACTTAATTCCATTAAATAATCATAAAAACACGGATTATTCAAGGCTTTTGTGTTATATTGATGATGTAACTTAGAGGTGTTGAAAGGAACAGGTAATTACAGATGAAAAAAGTTCTTTTTTATGGCGATTCAAACACCTATGGATTTGATCCAAGAGGCATGATGGGTGGAAGACTTCCTGCTAATGAAAGATGGACCGAAATCCTTCAAAATTATGTGTATGGAGAGTGGAAGGTATATGCTGACGGTATGAACGGAAGAGTAATCCCGGATAATCCGTATTCGCTGCTTTCCCTTGATAAATCAGTGCTTGAGTATAGTCCATTGGATCTGTTTGCAGTTATGCTTGGAACTAATGATCTTCTCAATATGTCAGAACCTGATGCAGATGTTGTGGCTTCTAAGCTAAGGGATTTTATTGAAAGACAGCTTAATAGAACGGAATTTGTTGACAATAAGACCGGATTTTTGCTGATAGCACCCCCTCTTATTCTCTCTCATATGGAAGAAAATCTTGAAGAAGTAGAGGCTCAGAGGAAAAGACTTTCATCAGAGCTTGATATAATAGCACAGGAATTCGGAATATTCTTTGTTGATGCAGGAGAGTGGGATCTTGATTTGTCATTTGACGGAATTCACCTGTCTGCAGAAGGACATGCAAGCTTCGCAGAGCATATGAAAAATGTCTTAGAAGGCATAGATCTTACAGCTGAAAGAAAAGAAGCTGATGATTATGTTCTGGCTACATTTGCATAATGTTAAGTGTAATATTAAATAACGTTTGAAATCCATGAAATTAGTGATAATTTCATGGATTTTTTTGCATGCAAAAAGCTTTTTATATATAATTGTAAAGAGATAAAGATAGTTAGTAGAAAAATAGGTCCCTAAAAACTACTAAATAAACCATTGGGGGATTTCAATATTTTATGGAAATAGAGGAAAAAAAGGTTACCACAAAAAAAGGTGATGAATTTATTCTGCGTACACCGGTCAAAGAGGATGCCGAAGAGATTCTCCAATTCAGACGCGATATCGCAGGGGAAACAAAATACCTTATAAGATACCCTTATGAGATTGAAAACTCCGTAGAAAAAGAGGAGGAAATCATAAAAAATTATAGTAAGGCTGAACATATTGGTATGATAGCTGTTTTTGACGGGAAAAAGATAATAGGATTATCTTCAGTCAGCCCTATAGGCCTATCGTTTAAAACCAGGCATAGAGCTTGTATGGAGATTTCGGTCAGAAAAGCGTACTGGAATTTGGGACTGGGATCCATGCTTCTGGATCAGATTGTTTATATGGCAGAAAATATCGGCTATGAGAGGCTTGAATTAAGCGTATTTGCTGATAATGCAAGAGCACTCAGATTATACAAAAAGAAAGGATTTATAGATTGCGGTCAGATACCGCAGGCATTTAAGACCATGGATGGACATTACCATGATGAGGTTTTAATGACAAAGAATTTGTGGAAAAAGAATGGAAAATACTAAGATATATTTTGCTCCGTTGGAAGGCATTACAATTTACAGCTACAGAAATTTACATCACAAATATTTTTCAGGGGGAATAAGTGCTTATTATACACCCTTTTTAGCAATACATAAGCACCATGCTTTCAAAAAAAGAGATATCAGGGAAATATTACCGCAGAACAATCCGGGCATGGAGGATCTGATCATTCCGCAGATAATGGCCGGAAAAGCGGAAGACATATTATGGGGAGTAAATGAGCTTAAAGATAGAGGCTTTAAGAAAATAAACCTGAATGTCGGCTGTCCCGTTGCAACGGTTGTATCCAAAAACAAAGGATCAGGAATGCTTAAGGACGTACATGAGCTTGATAATGTACTAAGTGATGTTTTTGGAAGCAAAACGATGGATGACGTCGAATTCTCCGTAAAGACGCGTATAGGTATCGAAGATCCAGAAGAATTCTATAAAATTCTACCGGTATACAATAAATTCCCATTATCCAAACTGATAATTCATCCCAGAGTCAGAAAGCAGATGTATCAGGGAAAACCGCACATGGATATTTTTAAATGGGCATGTGAAAACAGCAAAAACAAGCTGTGCTATAACGGCGATATATGTTCAGTTGAGGATTATGAAAAATTCCGCAAGGATTATCCTGAAGTCAGCGAAATAATGATAGGTAGAGGCCTTATTGCAAATCCTGCGCTTGCAAGAGAGATTAATGGAGGAGAGAGGCTAAAGAGCGAAGAAATTAAGGGATTTATGGAAGAAATGTTTGAAAATTATCATAACGAAATTCCCGGTGATATTCAGATAATGCACAAAATGAAGGAATTGTGGGTTTATGTTGGCAAAAATTTTGTAGATAAATCCGGTGAAACTGCAGATGCATATATACATAAAATATGCGTATCTAAAAGTCTTCCGGAGTATAGAAATGCAGTAAGAACCTTATACAAAGAATGTGATATAAGATAAATATGTAAAAACACAACATGACATCAATGTATCATGATGTCATGTTGTGTCAACTAAAAAGCGCGCAACAATTATTTCAGTCTCTATTCTTCCCGGTCCTTGTTCATTAAGTCTCTTAAAGCCATTGCTATAACTTCATCAGGAGCTGCAAGCAGTTTTTTTGCTTTTTCATTCTGCTTAGGCTCTGTTGGAATTTCAGGCAATTCTTCCTTTTCACTGGGATTGTTGTTCTTAGAAGCCATATTTATTCCCCCTTAAAGAATAGTTCTTTTGTATAATTTTATCATCAAAAGAGGCGTTCATACAAATAATTGATGAAAAAATCGCGAAAATGCGCATAAAATCGTTGATTTATATATATATGAGTGGTAGAATTGCCTTAGTTTATAAAAAAACCTAAAAGGGGGAATTAAAAATGAATAAAACAGAACTCGTAGAAGCTATTGCAAAGGAAACAGGCCTTTCAAAGAAGGATTCAGAGAAGGCTGTAAAGGCTTTCGTAGATGTTGTTTCCAAGACACTTAAGAAAAAGGATAAGGTACAGCTTGTTGGCTTCGGCACATTTGAGACAACAAAGAGAGCTGCTAGAACAGGTAAGAACCCTCAGACTGGCGCTTCAATCAAGATTCCTGCTTCAATCGCACCTAAGTTTAAGCCCGGAAAAGCTCTTAAGGATCTTGTAAACAAGAAATAATTAAGACAAAATGCAGCCCCGGAGTGCGAAAGCATTCCGGGGTTTTTTCATTTATAAATCAGAGGAGTTTGGACAATGAAGATTATGAGAAATGCTATCATCACACTTGTAGTAGTACTGGCAATAGGTGGAATTTTTCTTTTCTACAAAAAGAGCCAGAATAATACTAATGAACCTACACCACAGAAGGAAGTAAAAAGCACAGAAAGTTTAGTAGAAGAAGCAAAAAAGAAAATAGTTGAGAAGGTAATCGACGAGGCTTTGGATCAATATGTTAATACTGCAGATGATGATGTTAAGAATGTTATTGAGTCGGTTACAGAAGAAGATAAAGATAAGATCACTGAAATAATAAGTGATAACCTGTCAATAGATTCCGTTTCTGATGTTAAGGAATATGTTGAGGATAATGATACTGAAGGATTATTGGAATACGCTCAGGATAAGCTCTCAGAGGAGGACTATTCTGATCTGACAGATATTATAGAGAAATATTCAAATGACTTACAGGGAAAAGACGAATAAACAAAAGGAATATGGACTTACAGCAAAAGAGGCAGTAGCTGTAAGACTTTCGCTGAAGGAATGCATAATCGGAGAACCTTCTTTCTACAGGAAGGTTGCGATGGTTGTGATTCCTATGATCATACAAAATACATTGTCAAATATAGTTGGTCTGCTTGATAACGTTATGGTTGGTCAGGTAGGCACGCTTGCTATGTCTTCAGTTGCAATTGTAAATCAGCTTATGTTTGTATTTATGCTTTGTGTCTGGGGAGCACTTGCAGGTGCCGGAATCTACGGAACTCAGTTTTTCGGAAAAGGCGATTTCGAGGGCGTAAGGATCACCATGCGCTTTAAAATGTGTATTGCAATGATAATATGCACAATATATATCGCTATTTTCTTTATCTTTGGCAAAAGCCTGGTTGGACTGTATATTGCATCCGACACACCGGTAGCCGAAGCAGAAAGGACTCTTTATCTTGCGGAAAACTATCTAAGAATAATGCTTATCAGTCTTATTCCGTTTGGAATCACTCAAGTTTATGCAGGTACTTTAAGAGAATCCGGAAAAACAACCTTGCCTATGGTAGCAAGTATGACTGCCATGGTAGTTAATTTTGTATTTAATTTACTACTTATATTCGGATATTTAGGATTTCCAAGGCTTGGAGTAATGGGCGCTGCAATAGCAACTGTTATTTCGAGATTTGCTGAAATGGGCATTGTGGTTGTCATATCACATAAAAACAAGGTGAAATATGCGTTTTTAACAGGGCTATATAATGGATTTAATATTCCTGCAAATATGGTCTGGCCTATTCTTACCAAAACACTTCCGTTACTTGCCAATGAGTTTTTGTGGAGCCTTGGACAGGCAACACTTCTTCAAAGTTATTCGGTCAGGGGAATTGAAGTGATCGCAGCTATGAATATAGCTAATACTATTGCTCAGATTTTTAATGAGGTATTTTTGTCACTTGGAAATTCAACGGCAATTATAGTAGGGCAGGAGCTTGGGGCAGACAGACTGGTAAATGCAAGAAGGGCTTCCTGGAGAATGGCTACACTTAGCATTGTAAGCTGCATTGTAATGGGATCATTGCTGCATTTGGTATCACCTGTTATTCCTCAGATCTACAATACGGAGGATGAGATAAGAGTACTTGCAACAAGCCTTATTCATGTAATTGCATTCTGTATGCCGATCAATTCATTTGCAAATGTGTCATATTTTACGCTTAGATCTGGCGGAAAGACGCTTATAACATTTTTCTTCGACAGTTGTTTTGTATGGGTCGTAAATGTTCCTGCAGCGCGTTTTTTGGCGTATTACACAACGCTTCCTGTCGTTAGGGTATACTTCATAGTCTGCTTCCTGGAAATAATCAAAAGCATGATCGGTTTTATCCTTGTAAAGAAGGGTGTATGGGTTAGAAACATCGTTAAGAATACTTGAGAAATTGTGGCTTCTTGCGGGCGAAAGAGGAAATCGTCTGCAAGAAGTCATCTTTATATAAAAGTTTAATAAATATCGTTCTAAACAAATGATGTTTTTTATGTTAAGCTTTGCTTACCGGAGACTTTTTGTCAAATTGTTTATGGAGAACGATATGGGAGAAAAAAAACCGGCATGGATCCTTAAAGACAGGATTTTTTCCGAGGATCACATGTTCACTCGTCTATTGGGGTATGCAATTGAGGAAAACCTGACGGAAACTTATCAGGCTTTGTATTACGCGCGTGATAAGCATTCAGGACAGTCAAGACATACCAGTCATTTTTCTGATGAACATATTCCATACATAATCCATCCTTTAATGATGGCTTGTCATGCGCATGCTATGGGAATTAAGGATGACAAGGTCCTTGCTACGATCCTTCTTCACGATGTTTGCGAGGATTGCGGGGTTAAACCTGAAAAGCTGCCATTTTCAGAACCGGTAAAACATTCAGTCTTTCTGTTGACGAAACCGGATGACTATACCGGAACACCTGAAAACAGGAAAAAATACTTTGATGGGATAGCATCTGATGAAACGGCATCAATTGTCAAAGCTCTCGACAGATGTAACAATATAGGGCTCATGGCACTAGCTTTTTCAAATGAGAAGATGATCGACTACATAGAAGAGACGCAGGAGTATCTGTGTCCCATTCTTGAAAAGATGAAGCATGATAGTCCTGCATACAATGATGCTGTATTCCTTATCAAATATCAGCTAAGAAGTACGATTGAAACGATAAAAGCATTTATCATGAAAGCATAACATGTGTTATATTAAATCAAAACGATAAAAACAATTAAAAAGCTCTCGGTGGGGGTACACCGGGAGCTTTTCACATAGGAAGGATTATAGAAAAAGGTTTAGTAATTATTGGTATTAACCCATTATTGCTTCAACCTGATATTCTTTTACGGAAGCATCGTAAGGAATTACGCATCCGTCGATTTCTTTGCCATTTACAATGAGCTTCTTGATGCCCTTTTCAACACCGTTTGTCTTAACTGAGATGTTGTAAGTAGCACCTCTGTACTTTCTTGTAATCTTGAAATCTCCAAAAGAAGCAGGTACACAGGGATCAACTGAAAGTCCCTTATGTGTAGGATAAATTCCCAGGATATACTGAGAAATATTAACAAATGTCCAAGCTGCAGTTCCGGTAAGCCAGCTGTTTTTGCCCTGTCCGAAGAACTTAGCATCTTTTCCGGCTACCATCTGTGAATATACATAAGGCTCAGTGCAATGAATGTCACTGATTTCCTCAACATAAGCAGGGCAGGTCTTTTGATATATCTCAAATGCTCTGTCGCCATGTCCAAGTACAGTTTCAGCGATGGATACCCAAGGATTGTTGTGGCAGAAAATACCTGCATTTTCCTTGTATCCCGGCGGATATGAACTTACTTCACCGAGCTCTAGATGATACTCTGTGTAAGCGGGCTGAAGGATCATTATGCCGTATTTTGTATCAAGCTTTTCTTTTACGCTCTTGAGAGCTTTTTCTGCAAGGCCTTCCTTAACACCGATTCCTGCAAGTACGCAGAAGCCCTGAGGCTCGATGTAGATCTGACCTTCTTTACACTCGTGAGAGCCGACCTTCTTTGAATTTGCATCATAAGCACGTACAAACCATTCGCCGTCCCAACCTGCAGTGCAAACAGCATCGTACATCTTCTTTACTTCATCTCTTGCGCGTGCAGCCTCTGCATCATCGCCCTTAAGTTCGCAAAGCTGAGCATATTCTTCGCCATATTTTACAAACATGCCTGCGATAAATACGGATTCAGCAACAGGACCTTCGCTGGGACCAAATGTCTGGAAGGATTCACCCGGATGAGCTGAGAAACAGTTAAGGTTCAGGCAGTCATTCCAGTCTGCACGACCGATAAGAGGCAGATTGTGAGGGCCTTTGTGGTTAACGATATAATCAAAGCTTCTCTTTAAATGGTTCATAAGAGGTGTAGCTACGCTCATGTCGTTGTCGAAAGGAACCTGCTCATCAAGAATAGTCATATCGCCTGTTTCACGGATATATGCGCTTGTTCCTGCAATGAGCCAAAGCGGATCATCGTTGAAGCCTGAGCCAATATCTGAGTTACCTTTCTTGGTAAGAGGCTGATACTGGTGATATGCGCTACCATCCTGGAACTGAGTGGATGCGATATCAATAATTCTCTCTCTTGCTCTGTCGGGAATAAGATGTACAAAGCCAAGAAGATCCTGACATGAATCTCTAAAGCCCATTCCACGACCGATACCGGATTCATAATAAGAAGCAGATCTGGACATGTTGAATGTAACCATGCACTGATATTGATTCCAGATATTAACCATGCGATCAACCTTATCGTTGGAAGATTCAACGTGGTAGATTGAAAGGAGGTTGTCCCAATATGCATTGAGCTCAGCAAATGCCTTCTCAACGTCAGAATCTGACTGATATCTTGCAATCATCTCATTTGCACGCTTTTTGTTGATGATTCCATGTGATTCCCACTTGTCATCTTCAGGATTTTCTACATATCCGAGGATGAAGTTGAATGTTTTGCTCTCGCCGGGAGCAAGAACAATGTCAATCTGGTGTGCAGCAACCGGTGACCAGCCACTTGCTACTGAATTTGTCAGCTGACCTGCAAATACAGCATCGGGATGATCGGGGCCGTTGTATGCACCAAGGAATGCATCTCTGCTTGTATCTATAGCATCAACCTTGGAATTTACTGAATAGATAGCATAGTGATTTCTACGCTCTCTGTACTCTGTCTTATGGAAAATGGTTGAATCTACAATCTCAACTTCACCGGTACTTAAGTTTCTCTGGAAGTTTTTCATATCGTCATCTGCATTCCAAAGGCACCATTCTACATAAGAGAAAAGCTGTATTTTTTTCTCTGAAGCGCCTGTGTTGGTGAGCTTGACATGAGAGATTTCGCAGGTGTCGTTCATTGGAACAAAGGTAAGAACTGCAGCTTCAACATCATTTTTCCTGGATGTGAATTTGCTGTAGCCGATACCATGACGGCATTCGTATGCATCGAGGGCAGTTTTAACAGGCTGCCAGCCGGGATTCCATACGGTCTCGCCATCCTTAATATATAAATATTTACCATTGTTATCGTAAGGAACATTGTTATAACGATATCTGGTAAGTCTAAGGAGTTTTGCATCCTTATAGAAAGAATAACCACCACATGTATTGGATATTAAAGAAAAGAAATCCTTGTTGCCGAGGTAGTTGATCCAGGGCAGTGGAGTCTTTGGTGTAGTGATTACATATTCGCGGTTTTTATCATCAAAAAATCCGTATTTCATTGAACATCCTCCATGTATTCTTAAACGATTAAGCAAATCAACTTACAATGGATTATATTGTATAGATTCAGATATTTCAAGGGAAAATTAGAATTCAGTATTTATCTGCATTTGCGTCTTGCTGCTTAACAAAACTTTAGATTAAGAGCGGATTTTAGATTTTTTTGTGATAAATATAAAATTTCGACCACGTAAATTTATGTATTTTTTACAAAAATATACAAATTGCACAAGATTATGAAAATCATATCTTGATTTAATGGAAAATGTGATGTATATTCGAGTTACGAAAACGATTTAGTAAAATCCATAAGGGGGACAGATGGCAGCGCGTAAAGCAGTTTCATTAAAAGATATAGCAGCAGCGTGCAACGTATCTGTCGCTACGGTTTCGAAGGCTTTAAATGATCAATCGGATATTGGCGAGGAAACGAAAAATTTAGTCCGCCAGACGGCTGAAGAGATGGGGTATTTTCCTAATTTCGCAGCCAAGGCTCTGAAAACAAACAGAACCTACAATATAGGAATACTGTTTATGGATGATATGCAGAGCGGACTGACACATAGTTATTTTTCGAGAGTTATAGAGAGCTTTAAGAAAACGATAGAAGAGCGAGGATACGACCTTACATTTATTAGTAACAACAGAAGTTCGCAAGGATATATGTCATATCTGGCACATGCAAGATACAGAAATTTTGATGGTGTTGCGATTGCCTGTGTGGATTTCTACAACCCCGAAGTTGAAGAACTTGTCAGAGGAAATATTCCTGTAGTAACAATTGACCATGTTTTTAACGACAGATCGGCGATTGTTTCTGACAACGTAAACGGCATGAAGGAGCTGGTTACTTACATAATTGAAAAGGGGCACAGAAAAATAGCATATATTCATGGTGCTGAATCAGCAGTTACAAAGGCACGAGTACAGTCTTTTTATAAGACAACACTTGATTACGGTATAGATATTCCGGACGAGTATATTTACGAAATTGACTATCGTGACACTGAGGCAGCTAAGGAGGCCACAGATAAACTTCTGAGTTTAGATGATAGACCAACATGTATTATCTATCCTGATGATTTTTCAGCATTTGGAGGTATAAATTCCCTTAAGGAACATGGACTTAGGATTCCTGAGGATATCTCAATTGCCGGATACGACGGAATAGATATAGCAATGAAATACAGTCCGCAGCTTACAACAATAGTTCAGGACACTGATATGTTGGGAAGACGTGCAGCGGAGAAGCTTATAGATTCGATAGAGAATCCAAAGACTTCATTAACCGAACAGGTCAATATTCCGGGGCATCTTAACGAAGGGGAGACGGTCAGCACTATTTGAAAATATAACTAATCGAGGAGAGAGTTTATGAAACGTTTTTTGGAAAACACATGGAAACACAGGGCGCACGTAGTTATGGCCTTGCCGGTATTCTTGATTTTGTTCTTTATCATGTATGTACCGATGGCAGGTTTGGTAATGGCATTCAAGAACTTTAACTACGCAGACGGTATTTGGAAGAGCCCTTGGAACGGAATTGATAACTTCAAATTCCTGATTGCTTCAAAGGCAACATTCATTTCAATCACAAAGAATACAATTTTGTACTATCTGCTTTTCACAATTGTAGGAACATTCCTCAATGTGACACTTGCTATCATGATCGACAGACTTGTGTTCAAGCATATGGCAAAGACAATGCAGACTATCATGATCATTCCGGTCTTCATTTCTTACGCAGCAGTACAGTTTATAGTATATGCATTCATTAGTTCAGACACAGGTATCATCAACCACATGTTTGGAACATCAACAAGATTTTATTCAACAGCAAGCCTTTGGCCCTGGATACTTCTTGTTGTAAAGATTTGGAAAGATACAGGATACGGCTCAGTTCTTTATATGTCAGTCCTTTCAGGTATTGACTCAGAGCTTTATGAAGCGGCTGACATCGACGGTGCAAACTCATGGCAGAAAATATGGCACATCACAATACCTGCCCTTATTCCTATGATAACCGTTATGCTTCTTCTTTCAGTAGGAACAGTAATGCATTCAGATACAGGTCTTTTCTATCAGGTAACCAGAAACAGCGGTACACTTTACAGCACAACTCAGGTTATCGATGCTTATGTACTTAATGCTATTTTCAAGAATTCGAATTTTGGTTTCGTAGCAGCAACATCATTCTTCCAGTCAGTTGTTGGACTGCTTCTAATGCTTCTTGCTAACTTCTCTGTTCGCAAGATTGCACCGGAAAACGCATTGTTCTGATTAAGGTATTGGGAGGATATAAAGATGGCAAAGAGAAATAGAGACCTTGAACCTTCAAAGAAGGAAAAGGTAACTGTAGGTCAGATCATTCTGGCAATCATATTACTGGCATATACATTATTCGCATTTTTACCTGTAGAGCTTACATTTGTAGCAGCTTTTACAGATGAAAAGAGCATAACACAGAACGGATTCAGGTTCTGGCCGCTTCAGTGGTCATTTGCAGGTATGGGAACAGTTCTTCGTTACGGACAGCAGCTTGCAAGATCATACGGCATAACAATTTTCGTAACTGTAGTCGGAACATTCCTTGGACTTTTGTTCATGAGTATGTTTGCTTACTCAATAAGTAGAAAAGATTTTTATCTTTCAAAGTTTTTATCAATCTTTCTGCTTATACCCATGCTTTTCAATGGTGGAACACTTTCAGGATATATCATCTTCACAAGTTACTACCATTTAAAAGACAGCTTATGGCTTTTGATATTGCCTCTGTGCGTATCAACCATGAACGTAATCATATTAAGAACTTATATAGTCAACAGCATTCCCGGTGAGCTTATGGAAGCAGCCAAGATCGACGGAGCAGGAGAATACAGAACTTTCTTCCAGATCACACTTCCGCTTCTTAAGCCTTCACTTGCAGCAGTAGGTTTCATGATGGCTACAGCATACTGGAATGACTGGCAGAATGCACTGCTCTACATTGACTCTGATGCTAAAAAGCCTTTGCAGCTTCTTCTTATAAATATTCAGAAGAGTATTGAGTTCCTGCTTAACAACTCAAACGTTCCTGCATCAGCAAGAGCAGCTATGGGCGGTACTATTCCGCAGTATTCAGCAACAATGGCAACTGTTTTAGTAGTTATAGGACCTATCATGGTAGTATATCCGTTCTTCCAGAAGTACTTTATTAAAGGTCTTACAGTTGGTTCAGTTAAGGGTTAAGCACAAAAAGATCTACTAATTATTATAGATATTCTGACCTTAGGTATAGTGCCTGAGGATGAATATAAAAACTAATTTTAAAACAAGAGGGAGGCCAAAATGAAAAGAAAAGTTATTTCTACACTGATGGCAACAGCAATGACAATGTCAATGCTCGCTGGTTGCGGAAGCTCAACCGGCACAGAAACAGCTACAGACACTCAGGAGACTGAGGCAGCTGAAGAAACTACAGAGGAAGCTTCAACAGAAGAAGCTTCAACAGAAGAGGCTTCAACAGAAGAGGCTACTGAGGAGACAACAGAGGAATCTGCTGACGAATCTGCTGAGGCAGCTTCAGGAGATGCTACAACAATTAACGTTTACAGATGCACATTCAACCTTGCAAATCCTGATTCAGAGCAGGTTCAGAAGGTTGAGGACGCTATCAACGCTTATATTGCAGACAAGATTCCTGTACAGATTAAACTTACAGATGTAGGTTCTGGTGAGTACACAGACAAGGCAAACCTTGCACTTGCTAACAACGAGATCAACCTTCTTTGGACAGCTTCATGGGAAGGCACAATCGGAACAAACGATCTTGTACCTGCTAATGCTGTATATGATCTTTCAGATATTCTTCCCGGAACAGACCTTTACAACTCAATGGACGAAGGTCAGTGGGAAGCTGCTAAGTATGATGGCAAGATGTACTTCATTCCTGTATACAAGGACAACGTAGAAGGTTATGACTTCATGTTCCGTCAGGATCTCATCGATAAGCACAATTGGGACATCACATCTGTTAAGGAACTTAAAGACCTTGAGCCCATGCTTGAAGATGCTAAGGCAGACGGCCTTAAATATCCTTTCCTTACACAGAAGACAGCAATGTTCTACAGATGGTACATTGATAAGTTTGATTTCTTCACAGCTGATTCTGCTACAAACTTCGTTGCTGTAGACAGAGCTACTGATGAAGTTGTAGACACAATTCTTACTCCTGAGTATAAAGAGTTCTGCACACTTATGGGTGAGTGGGCTGATAAGGGCTATATCTCAGAAGATGATTACACAAAGGTAACAACAGATACAACAACACAGACACAGGATTGGGCTGTTTCATGGTGGACAGATATTCCGGTTAACGACGAAGCAGATGCTCGTTATGGTCAGGATGTTACAATGCAGCCTGCAACAGACAGATGGGCACACTCAACATCAGCTCTTGGTTCTTGCTACTGCGTAACAGCTAACAGCACAGAAGAGCAGGCTAAGGCTTGTGTAGACTTCCTTGGACTTCTTTACACAGATTCCAAGCTTGCTGATATGTACACATTCGGTATCGAAGGCGAAGACTTCACATACGATTCAAACGGCCAGGTTACACAGACATCTGAGAAGTACAACCACTCAATGTGGGAGTCAGCTAGTGCTACAATCGTTACTCCTCTTGACAACGAGCCTGCAAACAAGGCTGAGCTTTACAAGGACTTCAACGGCGGCGCTAACACATCAAGTGCAGCAGGATTCCGTTTCGATAAGAGTCCTGTAGAAGATAAGTATGCAGCTTGTGCAAACGTTTCAGGTGAGTACGGATTCAACCTTGAAAATGGTGGTGTTCCTGCTGCTGACGTTGAATCTACAATCGAAGCTTATCAGGCAGCTCTTGACGAAGCTGGTTACCAGGATGTACTTGCTGAGTTCCAGAAGCAGTATGACGAATGGAAAGCTTCCAAATAATTAAAAAAATAAAGATTTAGAAACTTTTAGTCCCCCGGCACCTCAAAATGCCGGGGGATTTCTTATGTTGTTTTAAGGAAAAGCTACTAAACAAAAGCAGGAAACTATGGTAAAATGTTCAGTTGTTTGATTTTGTACAATATATTTTTATAAATGGGGTTTTGAAATGGACTTTTTACCGATATTTGCCAGAATGGTTGAGCTTTTTATCATCATAATCATCGGATATGTGGCTACTAAGATCAAGGTTATAAACAGAGATATCAAAGCCGGACTTACGAAGATTATTCTATATATTTCAATACCCTGCACAATTCTTTCATCAGTCGCAAACGCAGAAAAGCTCCCTGAAGGGAAAGAGCTTTTGATACTTCTTGCAGTGTCTTTTTCAAGTTATATAGTGCTCTTTGTTCTGGCTAAAATCACAGGTATACTGCTGGGACTATCCGGAAAGCAGAAAGGCGCTGCTGAATTCGGGATCATGTTTGCGAATGTCGGATTTATAGGATTTCCCGTAACAGAAGCGATTTTTGGACCTGATGCGCTTATTTATACAGCTATGTTCAATTTGCCGTTTAATCTGCTGTGTTACTGCCTGGGAGTCATCATGATAAAGGGTGAAAAATTGTCCAAATTTGGCGAAAATAGCAGCGCAAATGAACTTCTTAAGTTAATATTCACCCCGGCTATGATAAGCAGCATAATGGCCCTTATAATGACATTATTGAAAACTCAGGTTCCTGATCTTATCAGTAATACTCTTGAGAGAGTCGGAGGCATTACAACTCCGGGTGCACTTATTATTATCGGAGCTTCACTTGCAGAAATAAAAGTCTCTGAAATGTTCAATAATTCAAAAGCATATTTGTTTGCGGTTATGTCCGTTATTGTGACACCGCTTATAACATATTTGATATATAAGCCATTTACAGCAGATTATCCGGTTTTATTCGGAGTTACAGTTATAATAAGCGCGATGCCGGTCGCTACAGCCGGAACCATGCTATGCGTAGAGCACGGCGGCGATGAAAGGTTTATGGCGCAGATTACATTTCTGACAACGCTTCTAACGGTATTTTCGATACCTATTGTTGCGACACGTCTGTAAAACATTCAAATTCTGGGGTACGGTGAAGGAAGTATGCAAAAAACAACAGCGAAAAATATGACTGAGGGGTCAATAATTAAACAGATAATAATGTTTTCCCTTCCGCTTATGCTTGGAAATATTTTCCAGATGCTCTATAACACGGTGGATTCTATTGTAGTGGGCAATT
This sequence comes from Butyrivibrio sp. NC2002, assembly GCF_000702265.1. Taxonomy (GTDB): domain Bacteria; phylum Bacillota; class Clostridia; order Lachnospirales; family Lachnospiraceae; genus Butyrivibrio. The sequence goes on along the minus strand of NZ_JNKZ01000010.1, from coordinate 116,451 downwards.
TTGTGGGAAAAGAGGCGCTTGCTGCTGTTGGCTCTACGACCATGATCGTAAATATGCTTGTCTTCTTTTTTAACGGATTTTCAATCGGAGCAGGCGTACTGATTTCGAGGTATTTTGGAGGAAAAGACTTAAATAACCTGCATAAGGCGATAGAAACGACGATATCAATGACTTTTATTTTTTGTGTTTTATTTACACTTATCGGAAGTCTTGGAGTAAAGCCTATGCTCAGGTTTATGGCAACTCCCGATGATGTTTTCACTGATGCAACAACTTATCTTAGAATATATTTCCTTGGTTTTTCGGGACTTCTTATCTACAACATGGGGAGCGGTATCCTCAGAGCTGTAGGCGATACCAGAAGACCGCTCATGTTCCTTGTTTTAACTAGTATAGTCAATATCATTCTTGATATTACTTTTGTGGTGGGATTTCACTTTGGAATCGAAGGAGTAGCCTATGCAACGATCATTTCACAGTTCATTTCGGCTATCCTTATAATGTATTTGCTTGTTAAGACAAAAGATATTTACAGATTTTCATTTGCAGATATGACGTTGGATGCAAATATAATAAAACTGATATTTGCCATCGGCCTTCCGGCAGGAATCCAGTCTGTAATAACAGCTTTTTCCAATGTTTTCGTGCAGTCATATATCAATCATTTCGGATCAAGCTGCATGGCGGGATGGAGCAGTTATAACAAACTCGATACCTTTATCATGTTGCCGATGTCCAGTATGGCGATGGCGGCTACAACTTTTGTAAGCCAGAATATAGGTGCAGGTAAGATAAAAAGGGCTAACGAAGGAACAAGGATCACGGTAATGACTTCTACACTCATTACCTTCATTATCGCTGTATTTCTCTATGTTTTTGCAGCGCCATCAATCAGAATGTTTTCATCTGACGAATCAGTTATAGAATTTGGTGTATTGTTCATTCGCACGAACGTGTTCTTCCTGATAGCAAACTGCGTTAACCACACACTCGCGGGAGCGCTCAGAGGAAGGGGCGATTCAAAAGGCCCCATGATTATAATGATAAGTACTTTCGTTGTTATCAGACAGATATATCTGTTCGTTCTTACGCATTACGTATCCAATACACCCAAATGGGTGGGATTTGGCTACCCTGTAGGCTGGATGTGCTGCTGCGCTATAGAAGTGTTGTATTACAGAATTAAATGGGCTAAAAACGCAAATAAAGTCGATTTAAAGGTATCCTGATCAGTTGCTGAGTTTATTTAGTAAGGATTCATTTATCTTTCCGTCTGCGACCATATTTGCCATCCACAGCTTAAGAGATTCCACGGTAACGTCGATCTGATCAAGCTGTTTTTTTATTTTTATAAAATCAGGAAGTTCATCATCTGAAATCTCTCCGTCCGCGGTGATCTCGACGAGTCTGTTTTTCTGAACTTCAAGGGAGTTAAGGGATGCGAGCATACCAAGAACGATCTCTGACAATGTGGACATTTTTACTTCCGGAACGGATTCTTTTCCAATCGCACACTCGTGAGTGCAGTAATAATTGCAGAGTTCGGGTTTTTTATAAGCTTTGGAGAGGGCTACCACGTCTTCAGGCTGTATTGAAGTCTTTTCTGTCTCGATTTTTTCAAGTCTGCTATCGCTGATAAATTCAAGGAGTTCACTTGCCTGGGCTCTGGTAAGTCCTGCTTCTTCGCGGCTCTCAAAATAGATGTTCTTGTTTTCTTTTATAGATTTTTTCCCCATTATAAACCTCTTTCATAAATATAATTTGCTCCCTTTGGAGCATGCCCCCTGTCATATAATTGGTATTATAACAGAAAGACCGGCAGGATAAACCCCTGCCGGTCAATATTTGACATATTTAAGTAAAATATTCTGCGATGTGTTATGAAGCTGATCTGCTGTTCAGCCATCCTTTTATATCCGATACTCCGGGATATGTCTTAAAACCGTTATCACCGGCGACAACCAGAGTGGGAGCCTGCATGATACCGAATTTCTCAACAAGTTCCACATTTTCACTTGCATCAAGAAGCTGATAGTTTATTCCTGCGTTGTCGAGAAGAGAACCGGCAATATGGCAGTTTGGACAGGTTTTGGTTTTAAATAAGAGAACCTGATTTGTATTTGATGCAGATGGTGCTTTGGCAGCGCCTACGGTGTTTTGCGCATTTGATATGGTCTTAATTTCAGGCTTTGATGCTGTCTGTGGCTCAGATGCTTTTTCTACCGGTCCTTCGTGTGTAAGCTTAGAGTTACCTACGTTGTAGACCTTTCTATCCTTATATTCCTGAGCTTTACCATCATTCCAATTGGCAACGGGACGGTAGTAACCGGTAATTCGGCTATATACCTCTGTCTTTTTGCCGCAGCAAGGACATACAGGCTGTTCTCCTGTGAGATATCCATGGTCTTCACATACAGAATAGGTAGGAGACATGGTGTAGTAGGGCAGTTTATAGTTCTGCGCGATCTTTCTTACAAGACTGGCTGCAGCTTTCCAATCAGGAAGCTTTTCTCCAAGGAAAGCATGGAATACTGTTCCTGAAGTATACAATGTCTGAAGCTCATCCTGAATATCAAGTGCAGAGAAAATGTCTTCTGTATAGCCAACAGGAAGGTGCGAAGAGTTAGTATAATAGGGCGTTCCATTCATATTGGCTGTTATTATATTGGGGTAAAGCTCCTTGTCGTGTTTAGCAAATCTGTAAGTTGTAGATTCTGCAGGTGTTGCCTCAAGGTTAAACAGATCGCCATATTTTTCCTGATAATCAGAGAGGCGGTCACGCATATGGTTGAGGACTTCCTTGGTGAATTCCTGAACGCGGGTATCTGTCATATCCGCGCCAAGCCAGTTTGCATTAAGACCGACTTCATTCATACCAATAAGACCGATCGTTGAGAAGTGGTTGCTAAATGATCCAAGGTATCTCTTGGTGTACGGATAAAGGCCCTGGTCAAGGAGCTGGCTTATTACTTTTCTCTTGGTATTAAGGCTGCGTGCAGCAATATCCATCAGATGATCAAGTCTCTTATAAAAATCGGCTTTATCTGTAGCAAGATATGCAATTCTAGGCATATTTATGGTTACTACACCGATAGAACCTGTGGATTCGCCGGAACCGAAGAATCCGCCTGACTTTTTCCTGAGTTCTCTAAGGTCAAGACGAAGTCTGCAGCACATGGAGCGGACATCACTGGGCTCCATATCTGAGTTGATGTAATTTGAAAAATACGGAGTGCCGTATTTGGCCGTCATTTCGAATAAAAGTTTATTGTTTTCTGTTTCACTCCAATCAAAATCATTTGTTATTGAATAAGTTGGGATGGGATACTGGAATCCGCGTCCGTTGGCGTCACCTTCGATCATGATCTCGATGAAAGCCTTGTTGACCATGTCCATTTCATGCTGACAATCGCCATAGGTGAAATCCACTTCTTCGCCGCCGATGATTGCATTTAAATTTTTAAGGTCAGCAGGAACGGTCCAATCAAGAGTGATGTTTGAAAAAGGAGCCTGTGTTCCCCATCTGCTGGGCGTATTAACACCATAAACGAAGGACTGGATACATTGTTTTACGTCCTCCTGGGACAGATTGTCTATTTTTACAAAAGGAGCAAGGTATGTGTCAAAAGATGAGAATGCCTGTGCGCCTGCCCATTCGTTCTGCATTATTCCGAGGAAATTGACCATCTGATTGCAGAGCGTAGAGAGGTGCTTTGCGGGAGCGGAAGTGATTTTGCCGGGAATACCGCCAAGGCCTTCCTTGATGAGCTGTTTAAGGCTCCAACCTGCGCAATATCCGGAAAGCATAGCGAGATCATGAATGTGAATAGCAGCGCTGCGGTGAGCATTTGCAATCTCATCATCATAAACCTCTGAAAGCCAGTAATTGGCTGTGATCGCACCGGAATTGGACAGGATAAGTCCGCCGATAGAATATGTTACTGTTGAGTTTTCCTTAACTCGCCAGTCATTTATCTTAAGGTAATCGTTTACAAGATCCTTGTAGCTAAGAAGCGCAGAATTGACGTTGCGAATCTTCTCACGTTGTTTACGATAGAGAATATAGGTTTTGGCAACATCGGGATAGCCGGATTCGGACAGAACCTTTTCAACACTATCCTGAATCTCTTCTACAGATATTCTGTTGTCCTTTATTTTGCTCTCGAAATCCGAAGCAACACGGAGGGCAACAAGGTCTATTACACTGGTATGATAAGGCTTCTCCATAGCCTCAAAAGCCTTAATAATAGCGGCTGATATTTTTGCGATGTTGAAATCTGCGATGGAACCATCACGTTTTACTACGTCATACATAAGAAATACCCCCTAAAACTATACAACACTGAAATCCCCAAGAATGGTGAAGAATGCTAAATCCACCATAATTAAAGGATAGCACTTAATACTTCTGCGGTCAATATATAGTACAAAAATAAAAAACAGCTACTATATATTGTGTAAAGATTAAACAAAGGGGGCTTAAAGGCTTGAAATATGTAGTTTAAATCTTATGACATGCCTCTGATAGCCGCATGCTCTACATGTGGAGAAACTATGTTAAGGAATCTTCCCATTTCATCGGCAGATGGAGATGAAAGTGTACTGTCAGGCACAGTATTACGGGAAGTGAACTGCTGCAGATAGTAATTCTTCGCACCGCTAAGCCATTTTCCGATCTGCAAAAAATCGGAATCTTCATGAAACTGTTTGACTACAGTTGTCCTGAATTCGTAATCTATAGAGGATGAAAGCAGCATGGATACGCTTTTATCTATGTTTTTGGTGTCAAAGTGATCTAGCCCTATAGTTGATGCGTACTTTGAGGGAGAATTTTTTATGTCCATAGCAACGTAATCAGCCAAATCTTCTGTTAATATACGGTCGAGTACTTCCGGGTGATTGCCGTTGGTATCCAGCTTTATGGCAAAGCCAAGAGAACGGATTTTTTTGATAAAAGTAATAAGGTCTTGCCGGATACAGGGCTCACCACCTGTAATTGCGACCCCGTCAAGGATACCGACTCTTTTTTGAAGAAATGAGAACAGATCATCTTCGGTCATAATGGGGGAAAAGGATCCGTCAACGAGCTCATAGTTATGGCAGAAAGGGCATCTGAAATCGCAACCGCCAAGAAAAACAGTGGCAGCAACGTGCTCGGGATAATCAAGAAGAGTCATTTTTTGAAGTCCGTGTATATCCATAAGGCAATCCTTCCTAGTTTGATGCTGATTTTATATATCATTGTATCAGACTGTGCAGAAATATCGACATTGAATATCAAAAAACATTGAAGTACTTAATGAATTCATTAATTTATATATTTTTGTTATAATATAATTTACGTATGTTTTTTTAGTTGTAGAGGGAATATGAAGAATAAGATAAATGTAATAAATAAATTTATTTCTGATAATAAGGTAAGTTTTATAAGACTATTTATTATTCTTTGCTGCATTATAGGGAATGTTTTTTTGTCAAGAATTGCTGACTGTTTAGGTTATCCGCTTTATCTGGATACGATAGGCACGATGGTTTCTTCTTACGTATGTGGGCTTATCGGAGGCGTTGTTACAGCGCTTATTTCAAATGCGATCTATACTTCAATGGATGGTGTTTCCATATATTTTGCAATTGTAAATATTGCGATAGCTATGTTGACTTCATTCTTTTTCCATAACGGGAAAAAGGTCACTGTCAGAAAAGTAGCTTTGTTTATAATTTTGAATGTTATTATTTCTACTATACTGGGCAGTTCTATTGAACTTGCGCTTTCAATCGATGCATCTGAAATTATGGAAGGTGATGTAATTAATTATTTGAGCAGCATCGTAGGACTTAACAGACCGTTGTCATATATTCTTGCCGGATTAATTTATAATCTGCCGGATAAAATGCTCTCTGTGCTGGCTACAGGAGCCATAATATGGGTGATTCCTTCTAAAATCAGGCAAGATATAGAAAAAAGTGATCTCGGTGAGCTTGATAATGATAATGGCGAATTTGATGAAAAAAAGAGAAATATGCTCAAACGCAGGCTGCTTTGGGTGCTCTCATTCCTTGCGATAACTCTTACGGTAGTCATTGCCAGGGTAAGTATAAATCTGTATGTGGGGAACTTTAAGGCGGAAAGAATAAGCACAGTAAAGGGTGTTACTCAGCTTATATCCGGCGCAGTAGATGCAGATAGAATTGATTATTATCTTGAGAGGGGCTTTGGAGATCCTGAATATGATAGTATAAACGACCTTATGGTTGCTGTTCAGGAAAATACACCAGGAATAGAGTATGTATATATATATAAGGTCTTCGAAAAAGAAATAGAGATAGTATTTGATACTGATCCGAATTTTCAGAAGGTACAATCTGTCGGAGAAAGACTAGCTGTCGATGATGGTTTTAAACCATATATCCCCTCACTGATGAAGGGAGAAAAGATAGAGCCTATAGAAGTAACCGATAAATACGGGTGGTTTATAACTTACTATTCTCCAATATATGACGGCAATGGAAATTGCACTGCGTATGTAGGCGCAGATATGGCAATGTCAGATATAAGGGATAGTATTACCGGCTTTTCACTTAGAGTAGGACTTATCTCAGCAGGATTTTTGCTTGTGAGCCTTACTTTTGGGCTGTGGATGACATCTAAGTATCACAGCATCATCGACGGTCAGTATCTTCAGATAAAAAATGCAAAGGACGAAGCAGACAGGGCAAATCTTGCGAAATCAAGATTTGTAGCAAATATGTCCCATGAGATCAGAACGCCTATCAATACAATAATGGGCATGAATGAGATGGTGCTAAGAGAGGACACTAAGGATGTACCTGAAAAATATGAGACTTTAGTGCGAAAGTATTCTCTGTCGATCAAGAAATCATCTGAAATTTTGCTTGGGATAATCAATGATATCCTGGATGTCACCAAGGTGGAATCAGGTAAGACCAATATCGTAAATACCGAGTATAACACACTTGATCAGCTGCATTCTCTTACAAGTATGATAAGAGTAAAAAGTAATGAGAAGGGTCTGGATTTTACAACAGATATTGATGAAAAAATTCCAAGCATGCTCTTTGGCGATGAAGGTAAGATAAAGCAGATAGTTCTTAATCTTTTGACAAACGCTGTTAAATACACGCAGGAAGGCGGCTTTACACTTAAAGTACAACTTGTGGAAAAAAGTGATGATAAGTGCAAATTGTTTTTCAGTGTTAAGGATACGGGAATGGGAGTAAAGGCAGAAGACATAGAGAAGCTTTTTACTGCCTTCGAACGTCTCGAAGAAGAAAAGAACAGCGGTATACAGGGGACGGGACTCGGTCTCCATATATCAAGTCAGTTTGTTAAACTTATGGGCGGAGAGCTGAAGTGTGAAAGCACATATGGCCAGGGATCTGATTTTTATTTCACCATAGAGCAGGGAATAATAGATGCTACGCCTATCGGGAAATATGTTGAGGATGAAAAACAGGCACCTTTGGAAAAATATGTTCCGGAGTATGTCGCACCTAGTGTAAAAGTCCTTGTAGTTGACGATAATGACATGAACCTACAGGTAATCGAGGGACTTTTGAGTGCAACAAAAATGCAGGTTACACTCGTCCAGAGCGGAAGAGAATGCCTTGAAAAGATGGAGACTGAGGATTTCCATGTAGTTCTTCTGGATCATATGATGCCTGAAATGGATGGAGTAGAGACACTTAAGGAGATCCGCAAGGAATTTGAAGATCTGCCTGTAATTGCGCTTACTGCTAATGCTGCTCACAACGGAGAAGAATTCTATAAAGGGCTTGGATTTAACGGATATCTTCCCAAGCCTGTAAACGGTAAACAGCTAGAGGAAACCATAAAGAACTATGTGCCCAAAGACCTGCTTAAGGAGCCCTCTGAGAGTGATGAATATGGTGATGGACTGAGCCCGGAAAATGCATGGCTACGAGAAGCCAAGGGAATAAATATTGAAGACGGTCTGTTGTACTGCGGTGGAGAAAAGGCCTTTATCAAGTTCATTAGAAGCTTCTATGACAGCATAGATTCCAAGGCAAAAGAGATAAAAGATGCTTTTGATGTAAAGGACTATGAGCTCTACACCATAAAAGTACATGCTCTTAAGAGCACGGCCAGAATAATCGGAGCATCCAAATTGTCAAATGATGCGCTGATGCTCGAAGAAGCCGGTAAAAAGGGCGATATTGACTATATTTTGAATAATAACGAAGAGTTCCTCGAATTCTTTATGAAGTACAAGCAAAAACTTGCTGTTGTAGACGAAAACCGCGAAGTAGTTAAGAAAAAGGACATCACGGAGGATGAACTAAAAGGAGCTTATGACGTTATAAAGGAAGCAGCGACTTCTATGGACTATGATTCAGCTGAATTTGTACTTGAACAGCTCCATGGTTATAAGCTGCAAAAGGAAGATCAGGAAAGGTTTGACAAGCTTGAAAAAATGCTCAAGAACTTCAAGTGGGAGCAGATGGATGAGCTTATAAGCAATATGTAAAAATGCCATAGCGGCGGTGAGGAGATTTGTATGAAAAAGAATGTTAAATATAGTTTTGCTGCAGGATGGGGCATCCTTTTTGTCCTTTGGATCCTGCTTATCAGGACTGTTGATGTAGCACCGATCGGTCCGAACGGAACAAATGTAGGCTTTTCAACTATAAATGGCGGTATATATGCTGCTTTTGGCGGTGGTCTTAATGAAGGTTGGTATAAACTGACAGAAGTATTCGGAATTCTTGCACTATGCGTATGTGCATTGTTCGGATTATATGGCGCTTTGCAGCTTATAAAGGGAAAAAGCATTAAGAGTGTAGATAAGACAATACTTGCCCTTGGAGGTTTGTATGTAGTGACTATAATTCTGTATGTCCTTTTTGACAAGATTCCGATCAACTACAGACCTATGATAATGCCCGGTGAGACAGAGCTTGAGACATCTTTCCCTTCATCACATACTATGCTGATATGCGTAGTTATGGGCTCTCTCATTATCACAGCAGGACATTTCTTTAAGAACAAGGCAATTGCAACCATAGTCCGCATACTAAGTGGCATTGTCCTGGTTGCAACGGTTATAGGCAGACTTATCTCAGGCGCCCACTGGTTCACAGACATTGTGGGAGGCATCCTCATAAGCGCAGCGCTTGTGATACTGTTTTCTGCTATAGTTGATGATTATTGCTGATAGATACCAATCCAATCCATAATTGTATCTGCAGTTTCTATTATCTGTTCTTCGTTCGATATGGAAGGTGTGCCATCTCCATCCTGAAGACCGTAATTTCCAAAGTATGAGTGTATTCCGCCTTCTATAATGTGTTCTTCAGAATCTTTGGGCCAGTTGACCTTGCTTGCTTCATATTTTTCCATATTCAGGACTCCGTCATTTGAACCATAGATTGACAAAAGCCTTAAGTCTGAGTTTGATAAGTCAACTGAGGGGAAAGAAGCACATAGGATTATCCCCTTATATTCAAACGGATCTTCGCCCGGAGTCTCATCATTAGCCACACATTCAGATAAAAATGATGCTGCTGCAACGCCTCCCAGTGAGTGCCCTGCAAGATACCAGTCCACATTTTTTACCATTTCTTTTTGTGTATCGTAGTTTTTGGTTAGTACATCTGCGGCATTAACTCTCAGAATGGCCAGATTTTCAGGCATTTTGGGAAGAAGACACAGGCATCCTTTTGATGCAAGATCATACATTAATGATGAATACGCGGTATATTCGACTTTTCCGCCCGGATAAAAGACAATAACGGCAGATATATCTTTTGTCTGAGGGATAAATACCGTTCCGTTTTCATCAGAGTATGAATGAACCTCACTATCAAACAGGTTTTGCACATAACTGATGATTGTGTTATCTGCGTGGTAATAGTCTTTTGTATATAGTTTGAAAGCTATGGCTGCAATAACAACGACAGATACTAGTAATATCGCGATCCACTTTAATGATTTCTTAAATTTGCTCATAATGACCTCACATCAACGAAGTATAACATAATTTCTTGAGTAGTGTCCCTAAAATGATGAATAAAACGTTATATAAGTGGTTTATCTTATAAAAAAACATTTACTATCCATTGTATATCAAGTATCATTTGATAAGTAGTGCTATTTGTGGGGATATTTAAGGAAAAATAAATTATACGAGGAGAAAAGTGTATGAAGAAAAGAATCATTTGGGGGATGGTTTTTGTCTTGTCAGTGACGTCGTGTTTCATGTCGGGATGCGGCAAAAAGGGTGGCACTGATTCGGCAGGAACAAAAAGTACTCTTAGTGAGGAAGATAAGGACTGTGTATATAAATACAGTGAAATTGACGATGAAAGATTGACCGGAGTGTATTTTGACTCTTTTGCCATACAAGGTGACGATCTGTATACCTCCTTTTACGGAGATGATGGGAATCAGGCTTTCGTGAAGTTCCAAAATGGTGAGGGATCTTTTTCAAAGATTACCTTGGAGAATGAAGACGTAGAGTACAGTACGAACAAATTCGATGTGGACGAAGACGGAAACATATACGCTATAGTTGAAAAATACGAACCTGATGGAAGCGAAGCTTATGATGGTGCAGAAACAGAGATGGTGATCGATACAGAAGAAAATGAATCCGAAGAGGACGAAGTTTCAGAAGATAACGAAACCGCAGAAGAGGCATCAGAAGGCGATGAGGCCACCGAAAGTGAAGAAGTAGCAGAAGATGAAGAGACCTCTGAAGAATATGATGATGAATATCTTCCCGGGGAGAAGAAAATCGCCAAGTTTACACCGGATGGAAACTGTGAGTGGATGTTCGATGTTGCTGATGAAGATGAAGAAAGCTATATAAGCTCTGTAAGCTACGTGAAGGACAGTTGCATTTTATGCTGTACAGAAAAAGGCATCAGTATGTATTCCATAGAGAATGGAAGCAGAGAAGAGATCAGATCTAATTCAGGCGAAGATGATTATATCGATAGAAGGATCTATAGAATAAGGGATGGTAAAACATATCTTTTTGAGCCTGACAGTGACTGGAAATACTCTTTTTACGAATTTGATCCCAAGGCCAAAAAGTTTGGAGAAGGACAGCCTATACCGGATGATCTATATGTTGGATCAAACCTTTATCCCGGAAAAACTTACGATTTTTATTATGCTCAGGGCGATTGTATATATGGCCTGAACCTGGCTGACTTTGAGAGCAAGAAAGTATGCGACTACACTCTTTCGGATCTTGACCTTAGTTACACCAATTATGTGGGAGAATTAACAAACGGTGATTTTATCATAGTTTCGGATAGTTCCAACGCATCGAACATTTTAGGAACTCTTACCAAGGTTGACCCTTCTGAAGTTGTAGAAAAAGAGACGCTTGTTATCGGAACTATATTTATTGATGATGCGGTCAGAAAGGCTGTTGTTAAGTTCAATCAAAACTCAGACAAATACAGGATAAAGATAAAAAATTATGGCGAGCAGGACGCTGATAGTTTTGAGGATATGACAAGTAAGATGAATCTGGATATTACGTCCGGTAATGCTCCTGATATCGTTGTTCTGGACTCATATATACCTTATGAGAGTTATATAGCAAAGGGCGTGTTTGAGCCACTTGATTCTTATTTGGAAAATGACGAAGAGCTCTCAAAAACCGAGTTTTTGGAAAACGTAATGGATGCAGGAAAAAGAAACGGCAAACAGATGATGATTATTCCCTCATTTTCCATAGTTACTGCAGTTTCTTCAAAGGATATGGTGGGAGATACTGTAGTTACATGGGATAATGCCGAAGAACTCTGCAAGCAGAACAACATCGAAGATAAGTATATGATGGGAATGCTCTTTAAAGACAGCACTTATGAGCTCTACACCACCATCGGAGGAAGCTTTATTGACTGGGAAAACGGTACCTGCAGTTTTGATTCAGATGAGTTCAAAAAATTCCTGGAGTTTAACAAAAAACTTCCGGAAAGGACTGATGATTACGATTACCAGGAAGAGGAGGTAATGTTCAGGGAGAAAAAGGGACTTCTTCGTGTAACCTGGATCAGCGAATTTACAGATTATCAAACACTTGAAAAGGGATATTTTGGAACAGATGTCAATTTTAACGGTTTCCCTACAGCTGATGGAACTAAATCCTACATCTCCCCTAATCTGCAGCTTGCCATGAGCAAGGATTGTAAGCATAAAGATGCAGCATGGGAATTTTTAAAGATATTCCTCCAGAAGGATTATCAGGAAAATCTGCAGTGGGCATTTCCCGTTAGAGAGGATTCGCTCAAGGCTCTTGAAGAAAAGGCTCAGGAAGATCCCTATTATATTGACGAAGAAGGAAAAAAACAGCCTGATAATTCGGTATGGTGCATAGGAGAGGATATAGAGATAGAAATAAAGGCAATGAGTCCTGAAAAGACAGCCCAGCTGGTTGATTTCATCAAATCCATATCAGATACCATGCATTATGATGAAAAGGTAAATGAAATTATTCAGGAAGAGACAGGCGCTTATTTTGAGGATCAGAAAACGGTAGATGAAGTCACCAACATCATCCAAAGCAGAATATCGCTTTATCTTAGCGAATCAAGATAATAAAGAAGTCTCTCTAAAGCCGCAAATGGTTTTGGGGAGACTTTAATAATATCTTAATGAATTTAAGCCACACATTTTAGAAAAATATGATATCATAATCGCAACAATTACATAAAACGGAAGGTGTCTGCGGGCTACAAACGTTTGATGAACAATTATGAACGCGTAGCTGCGCAGGTGAAAAGGGAAGCAGGTGCAAATCCTGCACGATCTCGTCACCGTGATTCGGGAGTTTCTGCTATTAGCCACTGGTAAAAGCCGGGAAGGGAGTAGGAGTGTTATTATGAACCGATCAGCCGGGAGACCTGCCTGTCGTTGTACATGGGTAACCGAGCCACGAGGAATTGGCTGTACGAAGATATTAGCAAATGTGATATTTGCTTTTCTTTCTGTGTCTTTTCGCCTCGTCTTCTGACGGGGCTTTTTCATTTTAATAGGTAGCTCTTATGAAATGGAAATTCGCAGAGTCTGTTTCGTGTGCTCAATTATCCTAGATGTAATAAAACAATAGGAGGAAAAAATAATATGAAGAAAAAATCTATCGCAGTTTTGCTTGCTATGGCGCTGACTATGGTTACTATAGCAGGATGTTCCAAAGGAGCAGAAACACAGACTGATGCGACAACTGAAAGCTCTGAAGAGAGCACAGAAGAAAGCGCAGCAGAGGCTTTATCAGAGGATGAAATCGAAGAGCCTTCAGAGAGCACAGAGGATGCTGCACCTAAAGAAACTGAGGATGCAGCAGATACTCAGAAAGAAACCCTTGAGGATGGTACTTACAGCGCGAGCTTTACAACCGATGGCTCAATGTTTCACGTAAACGAGGTATATGGTGACAGAGGAACTCTTACAGTAAAAGATGGTGAGATGACTATTCATATCACAATGCCTTCCAAGAATATCGTAAATCTTTTCCCGGGACTTGCAGAGGATGCGCAGAAGGAGGGAGCTGCTTTGATCGAACCCACAACAGATGAAGTAACTTATGAAGATGGAACAACTGAAGAAGTAAATGGATTTGACATTCCCGTTCCTGCAATTGATGAGCCCTTCCAGGTTGCACTTATAGGAACAAAGGGAAAGTGGTACGACCATGAAGTAGTTGTATCTGATGTACAGGCAGAGAATGCAGGTTCTGACGAAGACAAGGCCGGCGCAGATAAAGTTGCTGAGCTTATAGATTCAATTTATGTTCAGGAGTGGACAGAGGATACAGATTCTCTCTGCGAAGAGGCAAAGAAAGCATGGGATGCTCTCTCTGATGAGGAGAAAGAACTTGTAGAAGGCGAAGAAGCATCACCTGACTATTTTGGAGCAGATACCGGTGATGCATCAAAAGATGATCCGTTAAACGGCGATGAAATAGGCGAGAACGAGCTTTTGGTAGTAAGCTTTGGTACTTCATTTAATGACAGCAGAGTAAATGATATAGGCGGAATAGAGAAGGCTCTTGCAAAAGCATATCCTGACTGGTCAGTAAGAAGAGCTTTTACAGCGCAGATCATCATCAACCACATCTATGCAAGGGATGGTGAAAAGATCGACAATATGGAGCAGGCACTTGAAAGAGCAGTAAATAACGGTGTAAAAAACCTTGTGGTTCAGCCCACACACCTCATGCACGGCGCCGAGTATGATGAGCTTACAGAAGCTTTAGATGGCTATAAGGATAAATTCGAAAGTGTATCAGTCGCAGAGCCTCTTCTTGGCGAAGTTGGAAAAGATGCTACTGTAATAAACGAAGATAAGGAAACAGTTGCAAAGGCTATAACTGAAGAAGCGGTTAAAACTGCTGGATATGACAGCCTTGAAGCAGCAAAAGAAGATTCCGTTGCATTCGTGTTCATGGGACATGGAACATCACACACAGCAAATGTAACCTACGATCAGATGCAGGCTCAGATGGATAAATTGTCCTATGACAACGTATTTATCGGAACAGTAGAGGGACTTCCTGAAGATACAGCTCTTGATGCAGTGATTGAAGCGGTTAAGGCAAAGGGCTACAAGAAGGTAATCCTTCGTCCTCTCATGGTAGTAGCAGGCGATCATGCAAACAATGATATGGCAGGAGACGAGGAAGATTCCTGGAAGAGCTGCTTTGAAGCAGACGGATCTTTTGAATCTGTTGAATGTCAGATTGCAGGACTTGGCGGAATTGCCGGTGTTCAGGACGTTTATGTAGCACATACAGGTGAAGTTATAAAATAATCTATGAGAAGAAGCATAAAAACATTTTTTGATATAAAAAAATCTGTTTTGCTTATGTTTCTCTCCTTCATGTTAGCAGGATGCGGCAGTATTTCTGATGGGGAATATGCCGCATCTGTACTAATGGAGGGAGGAAGCGGCAGAGCGTATATTGAAAATCCATGCACCGTTATTGTTAAAGATGGAAAAGTGACTGCAGATATCACATGGAGCAGCCCAAACTATGATTACATGGTAGTAGACGGGGAGAAATATTATCCCGTGAATACTGACGGAAACTCAGAATTCATAATCCCTGTCACGATTGATAAGAAAATGAACGTTCAGGCTGACACTACAGCCATGAGCAAACCGTATTTGATCGATTATTCATTGACATTTAGCCTTACAGATAAGGAAAAAGGACAGGAAGATGGAGGTAAATCCAACGCCTCTACAGGAGAAGAAAACACCGGAGATAGCGCAGATTCTAAAGCTGCGCTTAGCAGTAAAGAGATATATGAGCTTACACCGCCTGATCTTACGGACTATGGTTTTGACTATATAAGTACCGATAAAAATGACTATGCAACAGGTTTTGCGATCCACAGATATGAAGATGATATTTGTGTGGTTTCAGTACGTGATGGTAGAAATTATCTCATTCTTCCCGAGGAGATAGAAGCGCCTGATGATACGGACGACCTCATAGTGCTAAGGAAACCACTTGATAAGATATATTTGGCTGCATCGGGTGCAATGTGCCAGTTCGATGCAATTGATGAAATAGGAAAAATAAGGCTATCAGGCCTTGAAAAAGATGCGTGGTACATCGACAGCGCAATAGATGCAATGGACAAAGGAAGCCTGATCTATGGCGGCAAATACAGCGCACCCGACTATGAGATGATGGTGATGGAGGAGATTAATCTAGCCATTGAAAACACCATGATCCTTAGGACTCCCAAAGTCAGGGAAAAGCTCGAAAGCATAGGAATACCTGTGTTTATCGAATGGAGCAACTACGAAAGTAAGCCCCTTGGAAGATGTGAGTGGGTGAAGGTCTACGGACTTTTTACAGATAAGGAAAAAGAGGCTGCTGATGCTTTTAAAGGTCAGAAAGAAATGGCCGGGTCCGTCAGCGATGCGTTATTTACAGGGAAAAAGGTGGCAATTTTTTCCATAAATGCAAACAAACAGATTGTGACAAGAAAAAGCAGCGATTACTTTGCCAAAATGGTGGAGCTTGCAGGCGGAGAATATATGGGACCTGAGAAAAAGGATGATGAAAAAGCAACGTCGCAGGTAACGATCAGCATGGAGGCATTTTATAACTATGCTGCAGATGCAGATATACTGATATATAACCAGGCGATAGAGGATGCACCGGCATCAGTAGCAGAGCTTGTTGCCGATAATCCGGTATTTGGCGATTTTAAGGCATGTAAGGAAGGTAAAGTGTGGTATACGGATAAATCACTTTATCAATATGCAGATAAAATAGGAACGATAATAAGTAATCTTAATGAAATATTTGCTGAGGAAAAAGAGGAAACTGATTTTTTCCATAAGCTAAAAAGTAAGTGACAGGAGATAAATTTGGCTAAAAATCTGATGATACAGGGCACAATGTCCGGAGCGGGAAAGAGCATACTGACGGCAGGGATCCTTCGAGTACTTACTCAGGACGGATTTAGTTGTGCACCCTTCAAATCGCAAAATATGGCCCTAAATTCGTTTGTTACAAAGGATGGCAAGGAAATGGGCAGAGCACAGGTTGTACAGGCTGCTGCGTGCCATAAAGAGCCATCCTGCGATATGAATCCTATCCTGCTAAAGCCGATGGGAGATACGACCTCTCAGGTTATTGTAAATGGCCTTCCCATAGGGAATATGAGGGCCGCTGACTATTTCAAAATGAAAAAAGACCTGATCCCCGATATAAAGAAGGCCTACGACAATCTATCAGAAACTGCGGATATTATAGTGATCGAGGGCGCGGGAAGCCCGGTAGAGATCAACCTTCGGGAAAATGACATAGTAAATATGGGGCTTGCAGAAATACTGGATGCACCGGTACTCCTTGCAGGAAATATAGATCCGGGAGGCGTGTTTGCGCAGCTTCTTGGTACGGTCAACCTCATGTCCGCACAGGAGAGAGCACGCGTAAAGGGGCTTATTATCAATAAATTCAGAGGAGATGTATCTCTTCTGACACCGGGACTGTCAATGTTTGGTGAATACTGTGATATTCCTTTTGCGGGAGTTGTGCCGTATGTGAGCCTGGAACTGGATGAGGAGGACTCTGTTTCAGAGAAACTCTCAGGCAAAAATGCTGCCATCAACGATGATAGACCGGTAAAAATCTGCGTTGTAAAACTTCCCTTTATCAGTAACTATACGGATTTTTCCGCATTGGAGAGAGTAGATGGTGTGAATCTCATCTATGCAAAGGACGCGGCTGATTTAGGCGATGCTGATCTTATCATACTTCCCGGAACGAAAAACACGGTTGATGATTTGATGTCATTGTATCAAAGTAACGTGGCATCAAAAATAATAGAAATGAAGCAAAAGGGAATCCTGATAATGGGTATTTGCGGCGGATTTCAGATGCTTGGAAGGACTATTACAGGAAGTGACGATTCGGAAAATAAGGCTCTGACCCATAAGGGACTTGGACTTTTGCCTATAGATACTGAGTTTGTACAGGATAAGACTCTTAAACAGACAACCGGAACAATCGGCGAAATAGAAGGCCCGTTTAAAGCCCTATCAGGTGCGGCATTTACAGGCTATGAGATACACATGGGACGAACCGGAGCAAGAACTAAACAGGATATTTTCCCTGTAATAGTAGAGGAAAACGTACTTGGAACCTACATTCACGGGATTTTCGACTCGGAGGATTTTTGCAGAAGAATGGTTGGCATTTTGTATGCCAAAAAGGGTTTGGATTTTTCAAATGTACGTATAGAGAGCGCCTTTAGCAGGCAGGAGAGAGAGCTTGATAAGCTTGCGGACGTTCTTAGGGAAAACCTGGATTTTGACCTGATATATAGAGCCATTGGAATTGAGAAACAGAGGTAAATAACATGCAGATACAGCATATTCTCCCTTCGGATATAGAAAAGGAGAGTTTTAGGATAATAAGAGGCGAGCTTGCAGAAATGGGAAAACAAATTCCCAAAGAGCTGGAGCCCACAGTGATAAGAGTAATTCATACGACAGCTGATTTTGAATACGCTGATACCATGAGCTTTTCAGAAGGTGTAATACAAAAGGCAAGGGATGCTATAAAAAATGGCGCGCATATTGTAACCGACACCAACATGGCACTTTCCGGAATAAGCAGGAAAACACTTGCAAAATATGGCGGCGAAGTCCATTGCTTTATGGCAGATGAGGATGTTGCCGAAGATGCAAAAAAGAGGCAGGTAACAAGGGCATACGTCAGCATGGAAAAGGCTTCAAAACTAGGCAAACCGTTAATTTATGCAATAGGAAACGCGCCTACGGCGCTGATAAGACTAAGGGAATTGATAGATGAAGGCTATAGGCCTGAAGTGATAATAGGAGTTCCCGTCGGATTTGTTAATGTTGTCGAAGCAAAAGAGCTTATTCTTGAAACGGACATCCCGTATATCATAAACGTGGGACGAAAGGGTGGAAGCGGAGTTGCGGCTGCCATTTGTAACTCGATCTTATATAATATAGAGAAGTGATAAACGTAATAACAATACATAACAGGACGTTCATACGTTGATAACCAGAGGATAACTGTAATGGCTGATGCGCTATATATAGAAAAAGGTGGCAAAAAATTAAGATGCGGATTTACCACAGGAAGCTGTGCCGCAGCAGCTTCTAAGGCAGCGCTTACCATGCTGATAACGGGAGATGACATCCATTATTCGGAGATAGTTACTCCCAAGGGACCAGTTTATAACGCTGAAATAGTGGATATAGAGCGCGGAGACGGCTATGTAAGCTGCGCGGTTGTAAAGGACGGCGGAGATGATCCTGATGTTACAACAGGAGCAAAGATCTGCGCCAAAGTATGTTTTACAGAGGGTAAAGACCACGTGATCACAGGCGGTGAGGGAGTCGGGATCGTCACAAAAAACGGACTTGATCAGCCTGCCAATGAGTATGCGATAAACTCAGTTCCGCGAAAAATGATCCTTCAGAATATTGATGAAGTTTTAAGAAAGTATAACTATAAGGACAGAGCGGTAAAGATAGAGATATCCGTCCCCGGCGGCAAAGAGATCGCCCAAAAGACCTTTAATCCCAAGCTTGGAATCGTCGGGGGAATATCAATCCTTGGAACAACTGGAATTGTGGAACCTATGAGTGATACCGCAATTGTAGACACTATAAAGGCAGAGGTGAGTGTACGAAGGGCAGAAGGAAGAGAAGTGATCTTATTTGCCCCGGGAAACTACGGCCTTGTTTTTTTGAATGAAAAGTATGGAATAGATGAAAACAAGGCAGTGATGATCTCCAATTTTGTTTGCGACAGCATTAAAATAGCTGCAGATATGGGATTTAAGAAGCTTCTTTTTGTGGGTCATATAGGAAAGCTTGTCAAGGTTGCGGGCGGAATAAAGAATACTCATTCACGATATGGCGATCATAGAATGGAAATCCTTTCAGAGCTTGCCGGTCACTATCTGCCGGATGAAAAAGCCGCAGAAATATCCGAGAAACTATCAAAATGCGTAATGACTGATGAGGCGGTGAGGATCCTAAATGAAGAAGGAATAGGAGATGCGGTATTTAAGGAGATGGCTCTTAACATAAGCAGAAACATTGAGTTGTGGAGCGATGACAGAATAAAAGCGGAAATAATCGTTTTTTCAAATGAAAATACAGAACTTATAAGGACTGACAATGCCCTTGAGTTTATGGAGGAAATATAAATGGTTCACTTTGTTGGAGCAGGGCCGGGGGCCGAGGATCTGATAACTCTTAGAGGAAAAGAACTCATAGAAAATGCAGATGTGATCATATATGCAGGGTCCCTCGTTAATCCGGGGCTTTTAAAATATGCAAAAAAAGACTGCGAAATACACGACAGTGCAAGGCTTGACCTGAACGAAGTAATAGAAATAATCGTGAAAGCAGAAGCCATGAATAAAACAACAGTCAGACTGCATACCGGTGACCCCAGTATCTACGGTGCTATCAGGGAGCAGATGGATATTTTGTATGAAAAAAACATAGGCTATGACGTTACTCCGGGAGTCAGTTCATTTTGCGGGGCTGCTGCAGCTCTTAACATGGAATACACACTGCCCGGGATCAGCCAGAGCGTGATCATAACAAGGATGGAAGGGAGAACCCCTGTACCGGAGAGGGAATCTGTAGAAGAGCTTGCAAAACACGGATCGACGATGGTGTTCTTCTTATCTGCGGGGGATGCGTCCGGCCTTCAGAACAGGCTCCTTAGCGCCGGTCTGGATGCAGAAACACCCTGTGCGTTAGTCTACAAGGCAACCTGGGATGACGAGGAAAAATATGTGTGCAGGTTGTCGGAACTTGGCGAAACAGCAGAAAAATATGGAATAAGCAAAACAGCGCTGATAATCGTAGGCGAAACGGTAAAGCAGACAGGATATGAGAAATCAAGACTGTATGCGCCTGATTTCAGCACAGGTTTCAGAATGGGTAAAAATCTCAATGAATAGACTAAAACACAGAGAATATGTAGTATTTCCGGTACTCATAGTGCTACTAACAGCTGCATTTATAGCAAGCATCTGCATAGGAAATATAAAGGTAAGCATGAATGATGTGATAAATGCTCTATTTACCGGCAATGTGGAAGAAAAGACCAAAAACATAATAATGAATATCAGGCTTCCCCGTGCAATACTCACATTTATTCTGGGAGGTGCGCTTGCAGTCTCGGGATTTCTGCTCCAGACCTATTTTGCCAATCCGATAGCGGGCCCGTATATCCTTGGAATATCCTCCGGAGCTAAGATGGTTGTTGCTCTTTTCCTTATATTTTTTGTAGGAAAAACCGGGAGATCATCAGGGATGCTGCTTATAAGCGCAGCTTTTCTGGGAGCGCTTCTGGCAACCGGATTCATCATTCTGATATCCGGAAAAGTTAGAAATATGGCAGCACTTCTTGCAGCAGGAATAATGATAGGTTATATCTGTAGCGCTGTTACCGATTTTTTGATAGCTTTTGCAGACGATTCTGATATTGTGAATCTCCATAGCTGGTCGCAGGGAAGCTTTTCCGGGGCATCTATGGAAGGCGTATATTATTCGATTGCAATAGTTGGAATATCGTTTATTTTTGTAATGCTCTTAAGCAAGAACCTGGATGCCTTCAGATTGGGAGAAACCTACGCAAGGAGTGTAGGAGTCAATATTAAGCTGTGCAGAGTGCTTATCATCCTCTTTTCAAGTCTCCTTGCGGCTACAGTTACAGCATTTGCAGGTCCGGTATCATTTATCGGGATCGCTGTCCCATTCCTCATGAAAGAGGCACTCAGATCATCGAGGACAGGAATCCTTATTCCCGCATCGTTTCTTGCAGGAGCGATATTTTGCATGTTCAGCGACCTTATTGCGAGACTTCTTTTTGCACCTACAGAGCTTAATATTTCGGCGGTCACATCGCTCCTTGGAGCGCCGATCGTAATCTATATGATCATCAGGAGACACAAAAACCATGAGGCTTGAGAAAGTTAAAGCAGGTTATGGGAAAAACATAATAGTTAATGAGCTTAGCCTTGATATAAAAAAGGGCGAAATAATATCTGTCATCGGGCCAAACGGAGGCGGAAAGTCGACTCTGCTAAAGACTATTTCCGGGCAGCTCTCTATGATGGGAGGCACAGTTTATATCGGCAGAGACGATATAAAAAGAATGCCTTTAAAAGAACTGTCAAAAAAGATTTCAATCGTGACCACGCAGAGGATAAATCCTCAGTATATGACATGTCTTGATGTTGTTCTTGCAGGTAGACATCCATACACAGACGCAGTGGGCAGATTTCGAAGCGAGGATCTTGCTGCCGCAGATAACGCAATAACGCTTATGAATCTACAAAAATGCAAAGATAAACCGTTTGATGCGCTAAGCGACGGGCAGAAGCAAAGAAGCCTTATTGCAAGGGCTATCTGCCAGGATCCGGAGTATCTTATCATGGATGAGCCCACTTCTTATCTCGACATCAGGTACAGGATCGAGTTGATGGATGTACTGCGAAAGCTGTCCAAAAAAGGCATCACGATCATCATGTCTATTCATGAACTTGAGCATGCTTTTGAAATATCAGACAGGCTCCTTCTGATAGATGATAACGGGAATGCTATGTGCAAGTTTCCCGCAGAAGTAATAGGGGAAAACCTTTTAAAGGATCTCTACAGAATGAATGATGATATGTATGAGAGGGTCAAAGGCTCTCTGGCATCCTACCGCTTCGCTGCAGATAAAAATAGGGATACTAGCCCTGAACCGGATAAAAAAGAGAGACATTCTGCGTATTTTCTAAATAAAGAGTGCGAATACTATCCGTGCCATAAACTGCCGGAGGAGAAATTCAGCTGCTTGTTCTGCTATTGCCCTCTGTACGACATTGAGGACTGCGGAGGAAGCTACACATATACGAAAAAAGGCGCAAAAAACTGCAAAGACTGCACTTTCCCGCATGATAGAGATAACTATGCCAAAGTGATAAAGAAACTTAAGGAAAAGATGTATGGAGATAACTGAGGCTTTAAACTATAAATTTATATGTTTTACCGACAATGGACGACGGCTTATGATACGGCTCAGAAAACTACTAATTCAGGAAGTTTTCTCAGACGGAAAAAAAGTAATAGACAGTCCCACTTGTCAGGATGAATCCGAAGGGGAGCATACAGATAAATACACAGAATCCAGCTCAGACCTGGGAGAATGGGTAAAGAAATGCTTTGTTAAGGGAAATATCCTGGTCTTTATAGGAGCTGCCGGAATAGCTGTAAGGGCGATCTCAGGGCATTTACGGGACAAAACACAGGACCCTGCTGTAATTGTGATAGATGAAGCCGGAAAATATGTGATTCCTATCCTCTCCGGGCATATCGGAGGAGGAGTGGAAGCTGCAAGGCTTATAGCAAGCCTACTGGGAGCAGAGGCAGTCATAACCACGGCTTCTGATATCGAAGGGAAATTTGCAATTGACGTTTTTGCGACAAAAAATAATCTGATAATCTCCGATATGAAGAAGGCAAAAGAATATACCGCCTCTCTTTTAAAGGATGAAGACATAAGACCGAAATGCAGAATAGATGAGCGATTTAAGGATTTTATCCACCTGAATGGTTTTTTGAATACCGGGGACATGGATCATGATAACACCTACCAAAAAACAAACGAATTTTTGATAAGTCCTGCCATATCAGATGAAAACATTCCAGTCCTTATCCCCAAATGCATTGTGATAGGACTTGGCTGCAAAAAAGGCATCTCTTTTGAAAAAATATGCGCATTTTGCAAGGAAAAGATGTCGGAAGCAGGTCTTGACCTAAGAAGTATTAAGGCTATCGCTTCAATTGATCTAAAGAGGAGCGAACCATGTTTGAACCAGCTATCAGAGCATCTTGGTGTGCCGTTTAAAACTTTTTCCGCAGAGGAACTGATGGCGCAGGAGGGCGATTTTACTAAGTCGCCTTTTGTAGAAAAGACGACAGGCACAGACAATGTCTGCGAGAGGGCGGTTATGGCCTGTGGATGCAAAAAAATACTGGTAAAAAAGACAGCAGAGGAAGGAATGACCTTCGCTGCAGGAATAATGGAGCTTGAAATAAATGGCTAAGGGAAAATTGTATGTAGTAGGTATAGGACCCGGGGGAATGGACGATATGACGATCCGGGCGCAGAAGGTTCTTGAAAAGTGCAGTCATATAGCCGGATACACGGTATATTGTGATCTGGTCAGACCCTTTTACCCGGAAAAAGAATACATCGAAACTCCAATGATGGGAGAGGAAAAGAGAGTGCGCATGGCACTTGATACAGCTGTAAAAGGAAGCGATGTTGCCCTTATCTGCAGCGGAGATGCCGGAGTATACGGACTTGCCGGTCTTGCAATAAGTATGGCAAGAGACTATGACGATATATCGGTACAGGTGATCCCCGGAGTTACAGCTGCTCTAAGCGGTGCAGCACTGCTTGGTGCGCCTCTCATACATGATTTCTGCGTAATAAGCTTAAGCGACAGACTAACTCCCATGGAAGTTATAGAAGAGAGGCTCAAAGCTGCAGCAAAAACAGATATGGTGATCGTCCTATATAACCCTGAAAGTAGGAGCAGAGCGGGCTACCTTGAGCATGCCTGTAAGATAATACTGGCAGAGAGAGGCTTGAAAACTATATGCGGTATTGCGAGAAATATAGGACGAGATAACGAAGAGTATGGGATCATGAACCTCTATGATCTCAAAGAGTATAAGGCAGATATGTTTACAACAGTTTTTATCGGTAACTCATCGACACAGAATCTGGGCGGAATGATGGTGACGCAAAGAGGATACTTAAGTGAAAAATAAGATTTTGATTTTTGGAGGAACAACTGAAGGTCGGCTGCTTGCAGAATGCCTTAAAAAAGAAAACATCCCGCATGCAGTCAGTGTTGCCACTTCCTATGGCCGGGAAATAGAGGAAAAAGATGGCGAAACTAACCTCTTTGTCGGCAAAAAGAACGCCGGGGAAATGGCAGATATCATGGAGAAAGAAGGATATCTTACGGTTGTCGATGCGACGCACCCCTTTGCCATAGATGTATCAAAGCAGATAAAAGAAGCCTGCGAGATAGCAGGAGCAAAATATCTGCGCCTTTTACGTGACACCTCCATGAAAGAATATGAAGATGACAACATAACCTATGCAGGCGACATGACAGAAGCTGCAAGGATTTTGGGAGATGCGGAAAAAAGCGGCAAAATTAACGGAAACATCCTCTTTTTTACAGGAAGTAAGGACTTAAATACTCTGACAGAAAATATAAAAAACCGCGCAAGCATATATGCCAGGGTCCTTCCTAACGAGGATAGCCTGAAAAAATGCAAAGAGGCAGGACTTACAGGAAAACAGATAATTGCAATGCAGGGTCCGTTTTCCGAAGAAATGAACATAGCTCTTATCAGAGAAATAAAAGCGAGTGTTATTGTAACAAAGGAAAGCGGCAGGACAGGGGGATTTGATGAAAAAATTAAAGCCTCCATGAAGTGCGGAATTAAAGCAATAATTATACGTAATCCGGAGAAAAATAAGCAAGAGGAAAGCTACCTACTCGAAGAAATAATCGATATACTGCTAAAAACTGCGGATTATACCGATATAAAAGACCCTGTTTCGGACACACTTGATACCTCATCAGGGCACAAAGACAAGACAATTACCCTTGCGGGAATAGGCCCCGGAGATCGCCTTTATTTTACAAGTGAGCTAAGAGAAGCTATAGGTAAGGCGGATATCATATTTGGCGCAGAGTCTGTTGTTTCAAGGCTTTTAGAAGTTACTGTGCCTGTAAAAGTATGGTATCAGGGAGATAAAATACTTAAATATCTTGATGAAAACCCTGGGTTTACCAATCCGCTGGTTGTTTTTTCCGGAGATATAAGTCTATGCAGCGGAGCAAAGAAGGCAGAGCCAATTTTTCTTAAAAACGGTTACACGGTAAAAAAGATATCAGGTATTTCTTCTGTTTCGCTATTTGCCGGAAAGCTGGGTCTTAGCCTTGAAGATGTGCATATAGTGAGTGCTCACGGAAGAGAATGTAATGTCACAGGCTATGCGGTGCAGGAAAAAGAGCTGATAGTACTTCCATCAAATTGTGATCATGCAGCATCTATCTGCAAAAATATTCTCAGTTTAAAGGAAGAATATGAAGAGATCAGGATAATAGCGGGAATAGACCTTGGAACGGCTTCTGAGAAAATTGCTAAGATAGCAAAAGAAGACGATTTAGCGGTATTTTCGGAGGGGAAATGCCTTCTTTACATAAATAATCAGGCTGCACGCAAAGCGCCTTTGGAAAGTGTTGTATCAGACAATGACCTTATCAGGGGCAAGACTCCTATGACTAAGGAAGAAGTACGGGCATTATCCATGCGAAGGCTTAAGCTCACTTCTGATGCGGTTTTTTACGATATAGGAGCCGGAACAGGCTCTGTATCTGTTGAAGCAGCTCTTCATTCACCAGATATAAAGGTATATTCAATTGAGAAAAATAAGGATGCTCTGCAGCTTTTACAAAAAAATCGCGATAAGTTTTTCTTGGAAAATATGCAGATAGTAGAGGGCGAAGCCCCAACAGCTTTAAATGATCTGCAGGCTCCGACTCATGTATTTATAGGTGGAAGCGGCGGCAGATTAGGAGAGATCTTAGCGGCAGTCCTTAATAAGAATGACAGGACAAGGATAGTCATAAACTGCATAACACTAGAGACCCTGACTGAGACTCTGGAAGCCGCAAAAAAGCTTGGGATTACAGAGCCTGACATAACCATGGTAAGTATTACCGGATACAGGCATGTGGGGAATTATCACATGGCTGATGCAGGAAATCCGATTTACATTATTACAATAAGTAGCGATAAGGCGGCGGAAAATGCAGGATAAGAATTTTTTGGGCTTTTTAGTAGGAGCAACATCGAGTGGTAGCGGAAAGACCCTGATCACGTGCGCCCTTTTGCGGATTCTTGAAAAAAAGGGCTATAAACCTGCATCCTTTAAATGCGGGCCGGACTACATAGATCCGATGTTTCATAAAAAGGTACTTGGTATTCCTGCAAGAAATCTGGACATTTTCCTTGCAGGAGAAGATGGCATAAAAAGTGAGCTAAGTAAAGGCGCCCTCGGCAGGGATATATGCGTTGCAGAAGGCGTTATGGGGCTGTTTGACGGAAGCGGAGCTTCATCCTACAAGGGATCTTCCTATGAAATATCCGAAATAACAGGGCTACCCATAATACTTGTAGTTAATTGTAAGGGCATGAGTCATTCTGTCATACCGCTTGTAAAGGGCTTTTGCGACTACGACATGGAAGGTAGGATAGAAGGCAGGATAAAAGGCATAATATTAAACAATCTATCTCCTATGATTGCGGATACGATCATAGAAGCAGTTGAAAATGCCGTTAAAACCAAGGTACTGGGATATCTTCCTCCCATAAAAGATCTATCTATAGCGAGCAGACATCTGGGGCTTATTATGCCGTCTGAGATTCCGGAAGTTCTTGATGAGATCGACAGGGTTTCTGAAAAGCTGGAAGAGCATCTTGATATTACAAAGCTGATTGAAATAGCCGGATATTGGGAAGCTGAGGGACTCAGGAACCAAAATGGACACATAATAACAAGCACAAACTATCAATATACAGATAATAATGCACTCACAGATTCAGGAAAAGAGAATATGCCGTCTGAGAAAATCCGCATCGGTATAGCGATGGATGAAGCTTTTTCTTTTTATTATGAAGCAAATCTGGACCTTTTGAAGGAAAAAGGCGCAGAAATAGTCCCCTTTTCTCCTATACATGACAAACAAATCCCCGATGTATCAAGGCTTATAATAGGCGGAGGATATCCTGAGCTCTATGCGGCAGATCTTGCACAGAATACGTCAATGATGCGTAGCATAAGAGCAGCTGCAAATGCAGGTATGCCAATACTTGCAGAATGCGGCGGATTTCTATATCTGTTGGAAAGCCTTACGGATATGGATGGAAAAGAGCACAAAATGACGGGAATTTTCTCCGGAAAATCGCACTACACGGGAAAACTTTCACACTTTGGCTACGTCAATGTAATAGCGAGTGAGAAAAATCCTTATTTGTGCGATAATGAAATAGTTCGCGCGCACGAATTTCACTACTATGACACCTCGGATAACGGCTGCGTATGCAATATAAGTAAGCCCGGGAAAAACCGCTCCTGGCAGGGATACAGGCAAAAAGGGAATGTATTTGCAGGATTTGCGCATCTTTACTACCCTTCCTGCGAGGCGTTCATAGATAGATTTTTACAGATAAATACGCGCGAATACAACTAAACAGGCAGGAAGAATGGATGCTTACAAAAGAATTATTGTTTAGATTAAAAATACAAAAACCGGATGTCACATATTATGAGCAGTGCAAAAAGGCCTGGGATGGCCTGTCCAAGCCACTTGACGGCTTTGGCGATTTTGAAGACCTGATATGCACTCTTGCGGCTATAGAAGGCACATATTTTCCCAGGGTTGAAAACAGAGCGGCTGTGATATTCTGCGCAGATAACGGAATTGTTGAAGAGGGTGTCTCACAGTGCGGACAGGACGTTACTTTTGCCGTAGCAAAAGCCCTTGGAAGCGGAATAAGTACAGCAAATACTCTGGGAAAATCGGCAAAAGTTGACGTTATCCCCGTGGATGTGGGGATTGCATCAAGTGAAGATATATATGGGATCAAATATGCCAAGATAAACAACGGAACGAGGAATTTCCTTAAGGAACCTGCGATGGTTAGCGCAGAAGTGTGCCTTGCTATAGAGACCGGAATGAACCTTGTAAAAGAGCTGAAAGGCAGGGGATATGACATCCTCGCCACGGGCGAGATGGGAATAGGTAATACCACCACCTCCGCCGCTGTTTTGTCGGCGATCCTTCGCATAGATAGCGATGAAATAACAGGAAGAGGTGCAGGCCTTGATGATGAAGGCCTTTTGAGGAAAAAGGCAGTGATCAGGGAAGGCATCTCTAAATACGATTTTGATAGCATTTCCGATGAAAAGGAAAGGGCTTTTAATATACTGATGTGCCTTGGAGGACTTGATATAGCCGCTCTTTGCGGGCTGATCATCGGTTGCGGGATATATCATGTTCCTGTTGTACTTGATGGGATAATTAGTTCTACCGCGGCAGTTGTTGCCGAGAAGCTGGTACAGGGAGCTGCGAATTTCTGCATAGCTTCCCACAGAGGAAGAGAAGTGGGAAATATGCTGGCGCTTAAAGCTCTTGGCCTTAAGCCTTATATAGACGGCGATATGGCTCTTGGTGAGGGGACAGGTGCAATAATGCTGTTTCCGCTAATTGACCTTGCAAATGACTATTTTGTAAAAGGCGCTAAATTCAGTGATTACAGCATAGATGAATACAAGAGGTTTTCATGATGAATATACTTGTTCTGGGGACTCCTGACAGCGGAAAATCGAAAAAGGCTGAGGACATTGTCATGTCGCTATCAGATCCCTCTCAAAGGGTTTACATTGCCACAATGATCCCTTTTGGAGAAGAGGGACAGGAGAGAATAAAACGGCACAAAAAGCTAAGAGAAGGAAAAGGCTTTGTCACCATTGAAAAGCAGTACAACATAGATCAGCTCCTTACAGATAATAAGGACGAAATCAGCGGAAAAACCTGCCTTCTTGAATGTATATCTAACCTTGTGGGGAATGAGATGCATCTTGAAAGTAACAGGGACCTTGGAGATAAAGAGCTTACAGAGAAGATAACGGATCAGGTAATGAAGATCGCAGAAGAGTCTGCGAACCTTGTCATTGTTTCAAACAGGTTTGAGGATGATGACTCTTTTGATGCTGAGACTAAAAGATACGTTGCGCTTACCAATAAGGTTAACGATGCCTTGAAGGAAAAAGTGGATCAGATCTATGAATTAGTTAAAGGAGAATGGGTTTTAAGTGAGCATAATTAGAAGCATAATTGTTTCATTTTCTTTATATTCGAGGATTCCGATGCCTGTGTTTACATGGAATGAGGATGACACCAAGCATGCGATCGCTTTTCTTCCTCTTGTGGGGATAGTGATCGGAGCGGTTTCTTATGCAGTGATCAGGATTACGGAAGCTTTGGATATTCCGCTTTTGTGCCGCGTTCTTTTGTTGATGCTGACTCCTGTTTTGATAACAGGGGGCTTTCATCTGGACGGATTTATGGATGTTCAGGACGCCGGAAATTCATATCAGGATAGGGAAAAGAAGCTGGAAATAATGAAGGATCCTCATGTGGGAGCCTTCGCGATAATAAGTCTCTCAGTTCTTGGACTTATCTGGGTGTGCTTTTTGTATCTGACTATGGATAGCTGCATGCAGGCAGGAACGAGCCTGTTTATGAACCTGTACTGCGGCATGTTTTTCTATGTCAGAGCTCTTTGCGGGATCGGCAGCATCTGTTTTTCGAAAGCCAAAAAGGACGGAATGCTCAATATGGAAACCAAAAAGAGCAGCCGCGCAGATATTATTTTTCTTATTGTACAAGCGCTCCTCGGAGCAGCATTTATGGTCTATACAGATCTTTTTGCAGGGTCACTTACAGCGCTTATTTTGCTCGTTTACTTATTTATATACAAAGCTAAGACCGGCAGGCTTTTTGGAGGAGTGACCGGAGATACGGCAGGTTATTTCGTGGTGATGGGAGAGTGCATCTTCCTTATAATACTGGGTGTTTGCAGGGTAATACAGATATGAAAAGTCACTTAACAGCCTTTTTGATAGGCTTTATTTTGGACAGAATAATAGGGGATCCCATGAATTTTCCGCATCCCATCAGACTTATTGGGAGTCTTATCGCTTTTTTTGACAAGAAGTTTCTTGGAGATGTGGAAAACAAGGAGAGAAAGCCGGGACGTGAAACTATATATGGTTTGGTTATGTGCATATTAACGATAACATTGACCGCGTTCATCACAGCGGCAGTTGTCATATCAGCCTATAAATTGCATATAGCCTTAGGAATCGCAGTAGAAGCAGTGTTGACCTGCTACATTCTTGCAGCAAAAAGCTTAAAGGATGAATCCATGAAGGTGCACACTGAGCTTATGAAAGGAACGATAGAAAGCGCCAGATATGCAGTATCTATGATAGTAGGGCGGGATACCAAGAGCCTTGATGAAGCCGGTATCACGCGCGCTACGGTAGAGACAATTGCGGAGAATACCTCGGACGGAGTTATAGCTCCACTTATCTATACGTTTATCGGCGGCCCGATCCTGGGTTTTACCTACAAGGCAGTTAATACGATGGATTCAATGACAGGCTACCACAACGACAGATATGAGTACTTCGGGAAAATAGCTGCAAAGCTCGATGACTTCGTAAACTATCTTCCCGCAAGGATCAGCGCCTTTTTAATGATCCTGTCTGCCTATATTTTGGGCATTGCAGGAGTATTTAAATCCGGCAAAAAAGATTCTACCGACGGTGTCATTTTTTCAGGAAAAAACGCATACAGGATTTTCAAAAGAGACAGATATAATCACAAAAGCCCGAACTCTGCGCAGACAGAAAGCGTGTGTGCCGGTGCTCTGGGACTAAGGCTTGCGGGAGATGCCAGCTATTTTGGAAAAATCGTAAAAAAGCCCTATATAGGTGACAAGTTAAGGCAGATTGAGGCAGAGGATATAAAAAGAGCGGCCCGGCTCATGTATCTGACTGAAGATATCTGCATGATAATACTGATGATCATAGGAATAATACTTATATAGTTCTTGCTTTGGGAGGGACAATGCTTCACGGAGGCGAAATCTACGGAAAAAAAATAGAATATGATTTCTCGGTAAATCTAAATCCCTACCCATGCCCTGATAAGGTCAGAGAGGCTCTTACCAGAGCCGTTTCTGATGTTGGACAGTATCCTGATATGTCACAGACCCTCTTTAGAGAAGCTATCGCTTCATCAAAAGGTGATAACATAAGTGCGGATAACGTGATAGGAGGAAATGGTGCATCAGAGCTGATATCTGCTGTGGTCAGGCTGATAGCTCCCAAAAAAGTTCTTCTTCCTGTTCCAAGCTTTTACGGATACAGGCATGCTCTGAATATGATCCCGGATTGTAAGATAGAAGAGCATTTACTTGATAGCAGGGACGGATTTGAGCTCACAGAGACCTTTTTGCAAAAGATAACTGATAAAACAGATCTGATCATTCTTGCTAATCCCAATAATCCCACGGGAAAGTGCATAAGCGACGATATCCTAAGTAAAATCCTATATCGCTGCAAGGAAACAAAAACTGCGATAATTTTGGATGAATGCTTTTTTGACCTCTCAAGCGGCAGGGCAAGCGGAGAAAAATATGTTGGGATCATTCCGGACCTGTTTGTAATAAATGCCTATACCAAGCTGTTTGCAATACCGGGAGTCAGGATAGGCTATGCGATTTCGGGCAAAAAAGAAATTGAAGCTTTAAAGAAGTTTTTGCCTGAATGGAACATGAGTATCTTTTCACAGAAGGCTGGATGCGCCTGTGCAGATATAGTACAAAATTCGGATTATGTCTCAAAATCATTAGATTATATACGTGCGCAGCGAGAAGAACTGATAAAAAGCCTAAGCAGATTTACTGTTTTCGACTCGGATACAAACTATATTCTCATGCAAACAGATATAGATATTTTTGATAAGCTACTCGAAAAAGGAATCCTGATACGTGACTGCTCTAATTTCATAGGGCTTAAAAAAGGCTTCTATAGAATTGCCGTAAAAGACAGCAAAGCACTAAAAACCCTGACTGATGTTCTTAATTTTTTTTGAACTCACCACATCCTGAGCGACCATGTACCCACATCAAGGCGCCAGGGCTCTTTAGTATGTTGGTAGTGTAAATAATTTAAAAATGCAATTTAAAAGACCTGATAATGGCAAATCAGGTCTTTTTTATAGGAGGAGTTAAAAAGGAGAAATTCTCCGGTCATTGTTTGGTTTGTGGTGCAACCTCTGAAAGCTCGGGCTTTCTCGGGAAGTGTTCATACAGAAAACGGAGTCTTGTCTCATCCCCTGTATGTTTTGTTTTCTGATAGATATATCGTCTCTGATTTCCAAAAACTTTATACCCAAAATAAAAATAATTTCGCCATGATACAAAAAAATAAAGAAATTTGATTTTTATCTGTTATATGTTTTATCGAATGGTTTTATTTCTTTAAGAATAAATTTATACAATGTTAATAAGTCGCGAAGTGCTGATTAAATCTGGAGTTTGAGGCGCTTTTGGGTTTGGGGGTAGTTGTACCTGAAAAAATACGATGATATAGTTTTATTATCGTTATTACGAACACATTATTGTAGAAAGGGATGGTTCTTTAAGATGGAAAAAAAGAAGGGATCACTTTTATATGTAATAGTTGCTGTAATTATTGGAGCTGTTGTTGTTACAGGACTAATTATTGAGCTATTTACTATTAATTCAACAATCGCCACCAACAGAGAGCAGACAGAGGCTTATAGATCCAGATTGATGGAAGATCAGCAGATGGAACTTAAGAATCAGGTTCAGACGGCTGTAAGTCTTATTGAACAAACATATAAGGCTCAGGAAGCCGGAGTTCTTACCGAAGAAGAAGCTAAGAAGATATGCGCTGATTATGTAAGAGAACTCAGGTATGATGACGGTGATGGCTATTTCTGGATTGACACCGTAAATGGTGATAACGTGGTTCTTCTTGGTAGAGACACAGAGGGAACCAACAGATATGATCTTGTAGATC
This sequence comes from Butyrivibrio sp. NC2002, assembly GCF_000702265.1. Classification (GTDB taxonomy): domain Bacteria; phylum Bacillota; class Clostridia; order Lachnospirales; family Lachnospiraceae; genus Butyrivibrio. The sequence continues at coordinate 83,170 of NZ_JNKZ01000010.1, read as the reverse complement.
CAAATGGTGTTAAGTATATCCAGGAAATCCTTAATGCAGGTATGCAGGACGGTGGTGGATATGCATATTTCAGTTTCCCTAAGCCAAATGAGACAGAACCTCTTCCCAAGATGTCATATTCAGTAGAGTTCAAACCTTACAATTGGGTTATAGGAACCGGAGTATGGATTGACAACATAGATGAGATGGAAGCAGTATACAAGACTCACGCAGATGAGGCACTTAGAAAGAGTATTACACAGTCAGTTATTATCCTGGTTGTTCTTATAGTGATCGGTGTTGTTGCTGCAGTTTATATGGGAAAGAAAATCGCAAATCCCATCGTGCTTGTTACAAATCAGATGGTTCGTATGGCTAACAGCGACTTTACTGAAAATAAGGAAATGGGAGATGTTCGTAAACTTAAGAAGGAAAACAATGAGATCGGTCTTATTGCTGGGGCACTTGACCTTATGCATACCAATATAAGAGATCTGATGATGCGCATTTCAGATACAACCGCTTATGTAGCATCAGCATCTGAAGAACTTTCAGCAAGTGCTTCTCAGTCTGCACAGGCCAGTGAAATGGTTGCTACATCCTGTACAAACGTTGCAGATTCCTGCTCAGGACAGATTACAGCAGTATCCGGCGCAAGTGATGAAACCAAGTCCTTCGTTGCTAACATGCAGGAATTTGAGGAAGCAATTGTCCGTTCTAATGATATGATCAAGTCCACTAATGAAGCAGCTGCTAAGGGTGCTCAGGACATGACCAATGCAACCAATATGATGACAACCATCAAGGAATCCGTTGAGAACACAGCATCTGTTGTTGAAGGCCTTGGTGAAAAACTTAAGAATATCGATACTTTCGTTGATACAATCTCTGAGATCGCAAGTCAGACAAACCTGCTTTCACTTAATGCTTCTATCGAGGCTGCAAGAGCAGGAGAGATGGGGAAGGGATTTGCGGTAGTTGCCAGTGAGATCAGCAAACTGGCTGATGAATCCAATCAGGCCGCTGCCAATATCACAGAGCTAATCGAAGATATTACCAAGAGCTCCGAAGAAGCACTTGAAGCTATGAGAGAAGGTGCTCAGAGCGTTGTAGAAGGAACCGGAACTGTTAATGAGGCAGGTCAGACCTTCAACAATATCGTTGATATGGTTTACTCAATTGCTGAGGAATCCAACAGAATGAGCGAGATAGTAGGACAGCTTTCAAGCGGAACCGATACTATCGCCAATAACATTCAGAAGATTGAAGAGATGAGCGTAAGTGTTGCGGACGAAACCCAGAATGTATCAGCCGCATCACAGCAGCAGACGGCATCAACACATGAAGTTGCAGAAGCATCTGATAAGCTTGCAGAAAATGCACAGGATCTTCAGAACTTTGTATCTAAATTTGAATTGTAAAACATTAACCGGGCAGAGAATAATCGGATAGTGTTTTAAGCTTAATTGTAGAGGGACTGTGCAGACCGGTTAATGGTTTCATGGTCTCTCTATGTGCATAATAAGAAAAAGGGTTCAATATGGATTATCAGAAGTGTGTAGATACTATAGAGAGTGTTGGCTGTGTCTTATCCGTTGAAAAAACTGAAACGGGAGACATAGGAGACATTCGCGTTATAGCTGCAAATAAGGGATATATTGAACAGTTTGAGACAAAATATTATCCCGGAATAATATATTCAGAACTTGTGCAAAAGGAGAGAAAGTTTGAATACTTTGTCTCTACGGTAGCTTTTGAGCACAGGCTGATGCATACATACGTGGACGGCAAAGGCATAGGCTATTGGATGGACCAGTTCTATGTGCCGCTTGAGTCTGACAGGGAAGATATTGGATATTGCCTGTTTACGTATGAAATGACCAAGAAACCGGACCCCGACAGAATGGGCGATGTATCTATTGATACGGCCAGTTCTGTCATAAAAAGCTGCGCAGTTTTCCGCACTGCAGATTCTTTTCAGGATGCTATCGATTCTGTCGTAAAAGAGTTGCTTGAAAAATGTGGCGCGAAGTCATGCGTGGTTCTTAGTGTGGATGAATTCAACAAAAAAGTCACATATATAGGAGGCCATTCTACCAGACGTAGTCAGGATGAAGTCAAGGCGGTCATAGCAAGAATTCCTTTTTCAGTTGTCCAAACATGGAAGAGAATGACCTACAAAACTAATTGCCTGATCATAGCAAATGAATATGATATGGAGGTTTTATCCGGGAAAAATCCCGAATGGGCTGATTCTCTTAAACGTGACGGAGTCCACAGTCTTTGTTTTATTCCGTTATATCAAAACAATGAAGTAATAGGTTATCTGTACGTTGCCGATTTTGATACAAGCAGAGTGACAGAAGTCAAGGAACTTATAGAGCTAACTTCATTTTTCCTTGCAGCCGAGATAGCAAACCACAATTTACTGCTGGATCTTGAGCACATGAGTAAAATCGACATGCTCACCGGAGTAAAAAACAGAAATGCCATGAATAACAGAGTTGATGAGTTTGTCATGAACTCGGCTCTTACCGATACTCCGTATGGCGTCGCTTTTGTAGATCTTAACGGTCTTAAAAAGATGAACGATGAAAACGGTCATGAAGCAGGTGACCATATGCTTTGGCAAGCGGCTACAATGCTATCCTCAGTTTTTGATGGATTCGAAGTATACAGAGCAGGTGGCGACGAATTTTCTGTTATATGCGCTGATTGCAAAGAAGACATTTTTTCCCGGCTAATAGATGAGATTCGTGAAAAAACAGCCTATCCGGCCCAGATAACAGCGGCGGTAGGAAAATATTATGCAAGTCACGGCGAGGATATCAGATTTGCCATGCACGAAGCTGATCAGGAAATGTATAAGATAAAGCAAAAATTCTATGAAGATCATCCCGAGTTAAAAGTACGAAAAGGCGATAAAAACTGATGATCAAGGACCACGTCTTGCCCTTATAGGGGAAATCTCTATTTAATTAAATAAAAAAATTTTTTTTGAAATATTTGCAACATTTTTATCCTCTCAAATGTATATAGGTTAGAAGCGAAAAAACCTACGACTTTTTAAGGCAAAAGGAAATGCCCGCAAGAAGTCACACATTTGGAGGATAAAATTATGAAGAATAATAAAGTGGTTTCAGAATTAATGACAGTGATGATTGCTGCAGGAATGCTATCCGGTTGTGGCAACATGGATGCTGCAAGTGAAGTGGCAGTAAAAGAAGATATAGCTGCTACAGAGCCTCAGATGTCACAAAAAGAGGCTGATGCTGCAACAGAGCCGGTGGAAGGAGATGTGCCGGTTACATATGAAGAAAGCACCTGCGATAGCGCGGCAAGCGAAGACTGTGAGGTGGAAGCCTGCATAGAGGGAGAATGCCTTGGCGAATACGACAGGTCGCTTAACTGCCCTTTCCCCTATGATGACCACGAATATAATACAGAGTCTTATGAGTCAATTGAAGAAAATGAATTCAATCTCGTTCAAACAACTCCCCTTTCTACCTTTGCTGCCGATGTAGATACGGCTTCTTATGCAAATGTCAGAAGGATGATCGAGAATGGCGTAAGCCTGTCTGAAATAAATGCAGATGCCGTAAGAACAGAGGAGTTTCTCAATTATTTTTCTTATGATCTTAATGCACCCAAAAAAGGCGACAAATTCGGATTTACGACAGAGGTATCAAACTGCCCCTGGAATGAAGAACATAAGCTTATGTTCGTAGGAATGAAAACACAGGATATTGACCTTAGAGAAATACCCGACAGCAACCTGGTTTTCCTTATAGATGTATCCGGCTCGATGGATGAAGCCAATAAGCTTCCTCTTTTGCAGAAGTCGTTTAATAAGCTTGTAGATGAGCTTCCGGGTAACGGAACAGTCTCAATAGTTACATATTCCGGTTCAGAAGAAGTTGTGCTAAGCGGCGAAAGCATGGAAAACAAGGAAATAATCAAGGAAGCCATAGACAGCCTCAGCGCAAGTGGATGCACAAACGGAGAGAGCGGAATACAGCAGGCTTACAAGATCGCCAAAAAATACTATATAGACGGCGGAAATAACAGGGTTATCCTTGCAACCGACGGTGACCTCAACGTGGGCATTCAGGACCCTGATGAGCTTGAAAAATTTATCAGTAAAAAGAAGGATGACGGCATTTTCCTTTCCGTTCTTGGCTTTGGCGATGGGAACTATAAGGATGATAACCTGGAGCGCATTGCAGACTGCGGAAATGGCAATTACTCATATATAGATTCAGTTCTGGAAGCGCAAAAGGTATTGGTTGATGAGATGGGAGGAACACTCCTTACAGTGGCTAAGGATGTCAAGCTTCAGGTTGAGTTCAACCCGGCAGTTGTCAATTCCTACAGACTCCTTGGCTATGAAAACAGAGTAATGGCTGATGCAGATTTTACGGATGATTCAAAAGATGGCGGCGAGATCGGCGCAGGTCATAGCATTGTAGCCCTCTATGAATTTGTTCCTGCTGATAGTGAAAATGCAATAAATCTTAAGTATGGCGACTCTAAAGACCTTGATTATGGCGACGAATATGCTACACTAAGCGTTAGGTATAAAGAGCCTGAAAAGAGCAAATCTGAGCAGGTTTCTGTAGTAATAGACAACTTATCTTATAAAGATGATCCCGGAGAAAATATAAAATTTGCAGCTCTTGTTGCTGAATTTGCTATGATTTTAAGAGACAGTGACAATAAGGGGACAGCAACACTTGAGGATATAATCAGTAATTATCCTTCTTTGGAGGCAAGAGATGAATATAGGGATGAGTTTTATCAGATGGTTAGAATGGTAGCGAAAAGAGGATAAAAATATATGTTGGCACTTACTGTCAGACAGACTTTTTCAATTTTGCTGTGTGAAGATCTGATAGTTATGAAGGAAAAAATCACTCACAATCTGATCAGTTTATTTGCGCAGGTCAGAATGAGCGAAAAAAGTGATGGTGCCGCTACCAAGGAGTCTTCCTGTTCAAAAGAGATAGCGGGAAGGCTCCTTGATAGTTACGGCGACACTATTTTAAGGGTGGCATACTCATATCTGCACAATATGAGTGACGCAGAGGATATCCTGCAGGAAACACTTATCAGGGTATTTACAACAAAGCCGCATTTTTTGAGCAGTTCCCATGAAAAGGCATGGCTTATAAAAGTGGCTTCAAATCTGAGCAAAAACAGGATTTCATATAATAAGCTCCGGGAAACGGATGAACTAAATGAAGAACTTGTAGCCGGTGGCAGAGAAGACCTGTCTTTTGTCTGGGAGGCGGTAAAGAAACTACCTGAAAAATACAGGGAAGTTATCCATTTGTATTATGAGGAAGGCTATTCCACTAAAGATATAGCTGATATTCTTGGAAGGAATGAGTCCACAGTGCGCTCAGACCTTAAGAGAGGCAGAGATAGTTTAAAAGCTGTTCTTAAGGAGGCATACGATTTTGAGTAAATATAATGAGATCATGGACAATGTAAAAGTTACGGATGAAATGAGAGAGCGCATTTTGTCTAATATAGAAAAAGAAACAGCAAGCGCTGAGCAAAGTAAAACCAATGTAACGCCTATAGATACAGGCAGAAGCAAGAAGTCCATAAAGCTAGTGATCCGCAGGGCGGGACAGATTGCAGCAGTATTTGCCATCCTGATCGCTTCTTTCGGGGTAGCGGCAGTAGTTACCGGAAGATTCAGGGCTCCCGGTGGAATGAATGAATCAGCATCTGAAGAGGCCGCTTATGAGACAGAGGCTCCAAGCGAGTCAGAATCGGAATCAGCATCCGAAGAGGCTGCCTATGAGGCAGAGACAGAAAGTGCTTCTGACCTTGCAGAAGAGACAGAGAATTATGAGTATGACAAACAGGAGACACTGGAGGGAGATGCACCTTCACTAGATAAGGTAATAAATGAGCCTGCGAGTACAGAAGACGCGGCTGATTCTGAAGAAACTGATGCAGTTGTAACATCCAATGATGTATGCGGCGATTATCTTGCAGGTATAACCAGGGTTGACGGCCTGACATTTGAAGAGAGATATGAGGAGCTTATTTCAGAGATAGGACAGGATCCTTCAGCATACTGCATGGATATAAATGGCGACGGTTATGAAGACCTGGTCGTAAGCTGTATTTACTATGGTTATGATATATATTTTAATGATGGATCTGATCTGCATTTTATAACGGGCGGTGACGGAACCGCAGATGTTGTCTGCTTATTTGACAGAAATGGACAGATATATATAGGACATAGTGATACAACGCATTTCGGAAGACAGTACAATGAATTTTGTCTGTATGATATGGACGGCAATATCACTGAGAGTATCAAGCTGTCCGTAGAATATGAGGATTCAGAGGGCGAAAGCTACGATGAAAACAGCAACTTTTATCTAAACGATAATAAGATATCAATGGCTGAGTATGAAGAAACATTAAATCAGTTTACTTATTTTGATATAACAGGGTATGAAAAAGCAAACTAAAATCTTAAGTCTGCGAAGAACTAAAACCAAAGGAACCAGGATAATATGAAACTATTATTTATAAGGCACGGCGACCCAGATTACGAGAAGGACGCACTTACGGAAAAAGGGAAAAAGGAGGCAATGCTTCTATCTAATATGATAGACACATTCGGGATAGATGATGTATATCAGTCTCCGCTTGGAAGAGCCAAAGAAACTGCATCATATAGTTTACTAAGGCTCGGAAAAGAGGCAGTTACATATGAATGGCTAAAAGAATTCCCGGCTGTATTTGATCCCAATTTGTCCGAGTCTGCAAGGCAAGCCTATGAAAATGAACTTGTTTTTAATAAGGAGACCGGAAAATACGACGGAAGGATTCTCTGGGATGTGCTCCCTTCATATTATGCGCAGCATCAGGATATATTCGATCCTGTTAAGTGGAGAGAATCGGAAATAGTTAAATGCAGTAATATGGTACCTCTATATGATGAAGCTGTTTCCGAGTTTGAGAAATTACTTGCGGATTATGGATATGTAAGAGATGGCCGTATTTTCAGAGTAAAAGAAGGAAATGATAAAGTAGTAGCATTTTTCTGCCATTTTGGAATTACATGTGTTCTTTTATCATATCTTTGGCAGATATCTCCGTTTACGCTTTTCCAGTATCTGGCTGCGGCGCCGACTTCTGTAACTGAGGTTGTAAGTGAAGAGAGGCAAAAAGGAATTGCGATATTCAGGACTCTGAGGATCGGAGATATAACGCATCTTACTATGGGACAGGATATGCCTTCATTTTCAGCAAGGTTTTGCGAGAAATATGAGAATGAGGATGAAAGGCACTAAGGTAAGACCATGAAGATATTAACTAAGATATTCAGAAAAATAAAATCGGATCCGGTGCTCATAGCAGCCTGGATTCTTGCTATAATATCCGCATTTTTCGTGCATCCCGGCAAAGAATATATCAAATACATAGACTTCAGATCTCTTGGAATATTATGGGGACTGATGGTAGTAGTGCAGGGATTTAGAGAGAATTCAGTATTTGAGAAGATAGGCGAAGCACTACTTAAGAGAGTCTCGAAAGGCTGGCAGGTTGCGGCTGCTCTTATATTTATATGCTTTATTTCAAGCATGTTTATAACCAATGACGTAGCACTTATCACTTTTGTTCCCTTTGCGCTTATGACGCTCCATAACTGCAAAAGAGAGGATATGATGATCCCTGTGATCGTACTTCAGACCGTTGCGGCCAATCTCGGAAGTATGATGACACCTATAGGAAACCCGCAGAACCTCTATCTGTACGGAATTACAGGTATGGGGATTAAGGAATTTGTATCCTGCATGCTTCCTTACACAGTCCTGGCTGCGCTTATGCTTGGGATATCGATATTTTTCCTTCCGGGAAAAGATAAAAAACTGGAAGACAGAACCGAAGATTACAATATAGTAAAAGGATTTGGCAGTACTCTGCAGGTAGTGATCTATTCGGTCTTGTTTGCAGTTGCGCTTCTTACCGTGCTTAGGATCATTCCTTTTTGGCTTATGCTCCTTGTCATATTTATAACTGTTGCAGTTTTAGATGGCAAGATCCTGCTTCGTGCAGATTACATATTGCTTCTTACGTTTATCGGATTTTTCATATTTACCGGAAACATGGGGAAGATAGGCAGTGTGAGGAATATTCTGCAAAGTATCGTACAGGGAAGAGAATTTGTTACGGCGATTGTTACCAGTCAGTTTATCAGTAATGTTCCGGCGACACTTCTTCTATCTGATTATGTGAGTGATTACAGAGAGCTTCTTATTGGAGTGAATGTCGGAGGCCTTGGAACGCTTATTGCTTCCATGGCAAGCCTTATCTCATTTAAGGCATATACTAATGATTACAAGGATAAAACCGGTAAATATATTCTCTTATTTACAGCAGTAAATTTCCTGTTTTTGGTAGTCCTTTCACTTTTTCATATTATTTTTTGACATCTTGTTGGACATTTGTTGGACATGCACTGTTATTATCTCTTTCAGAGAAGGGGAACAAAATAATACTTTTCTGTGAGGGAGGAACCATCATGACGAAGTCATGATTTGGAATGGTTCCGACCGATAGGGCAGGATTGCGGAGCAATCGTGCCAATACATAATATAAGAGGAGAAAGTGGAATGAAAAGAAATGCAATGATAACCTTAGCTACTGCAGCTGCAATAACAGTTATGTCTCTTGTAGGATGTGGTAAGACAGAATCGGTAGAAGTAAACGAAGAGGCTGTTGCACAGGCAGGTGAAATAGCAGAAGATGCTGTGGAACAGGTAAGCAGTGATGTTGAGGAAGCGTTAGATGAAGCTGCTGATGCAGCAGAAGCTGACGGGGACGAGATTAGAACACCCGAGGAAGAGCTTGAAGCAATGAAGGCAGACCTTGTTTACATGGGTGGTCTTTACATCAAGGATCCTGAGAATGATCTTATGATGGCTATATTCAAAAATGCAGGGGTACCGGTAGCTGTTGTTCAGAAGCTCGGAAATACCTACTACGGCGAATTTACTACAGAGGATGGAACAACAGAAGACGGACGCGAGTATTCTAAGATGCTGATCGAAGATAAGGAATTCGGTTATCACTTCCATCTCGAGGATGAAGATGCTGATTCTTTCCTTGTAGATGAGGATGGAACCATATATGATGCTTATGACATGGACGAGAGCGTAGCATTCGATATGGTACTCGACACACTTAAATAAATTATGGGATAGCGAATTATTACGAGGGCGCAGGTGATCACCGGATGATCACCTGCGATTTTAATGTGAACTCTTTTTTTGCAAATTTCGGGAAATAGAGAAATTCTTTTGGCAAAGCTTATTCTATATTCTAATATTATTCCAATATATGATAAAATAAAAAACGAATTGAAGGAGAACGCGTATGGAGGGTATTAAAATGGCGAGTAAACGGAGACTTTGCAAATCCAGAGACAAAAAAATATGTGGTGTGTGCGGAGGAATTGCCCAATACTTTGGGATAGATCCGACTCTGGTAAGAATAGTATGGGCAGTTTTGGCATTTGCCTGGGGAACAAGTATCTGGGTATATTTCATCCTTGCATTTATTCTTGACGATGCTGATGAGAGAGAGCAGATCGAAGATGAGACCTATACAGGTTACGGAAGCGATGAGAATTATATTGATGCGAAGGAAAGACCTGTATCATACAAGGATGTAAAGATAAATAAAGAAGACTACGTTGATGTAGACTACAGACCGGTTGAAGAGATTTCTGATCAGCCAATTGGTTTTGATCCTTCCAAATACGAAGAAAATAACAGATGATCGAATAAAAACAGGGCTTTCCGATATGAATCGGAGAGCTCTGTTTTGTGTTGGACATTTGTTGGACATCATAAGTTATAGTTTTATTAAATAAAAAACTAAAATAGATAAAACTGCGAAGAAAACGATATGAACCTGAAATTACAAATTCAAAAACAGAATTATGAAGAGATCATTTTAAAATATAAAGAGGTAGAAAAGATAGCTGTAGAGCAGCTTGAGCAGGAGCTTTCCCATGCCCGTCTGGATATCATGCAGCTTCCGCACAGAATAAAGAGCTGGCAGTCTGTAGAGGGAAAGCTTTTAAAGAAGCCCGATCGCTATTCAAAAGTATCTGATCTTACGGATATTCTGGGTATCCGTATTGTCTGCTATTTTTTGTCCAACGTGGATGAGGCAGCTGATCTAGTAAGACGTGTCTTTGATGTAGATACAGAGAATTCAGATGATAAGCGTATGTCTATGTCCGCAAATTCATTTGGCTACGTGTCTCTTCACATGATCTGCACCCTTAGAAAAGACAAGGGCTATCCGGAGGAAATTGCCAATCTTAAGTTTGAGATCCAGCTTAGGACTATGCTTCAGCATGCCTGGGCAGAAATTGAGCATGACCTTGGTTATAAGACTTTTCTTGAGATACCAAGAGAAGTACGCCGCGAGTTTGCGCGTATAGCAGGACTTCTTGAAATCGCAGATGATTCTTTTGAAAATATAAAGAATTCACTTAGCAGATATGAAAACGAGACTCTTGAGAGAATTCGTACAGATTCTGCTGGAGATATGACTTTAGATACTCATACTTTAAATACATTTATGGAGCATAGCCAGGCTATCACCGGGCTCTATGATGAGATGGCTTCCATGACATGCGGAAAAGTTGTTCACGTAGGCGCGGAAGGATATCTTCCTTTGCTTGGACAGCTTGGTCTTGAAACATTAGGTGACCTTCATGCTCTTGTTGAAGAGCAGCATTATCATGTAATGATCCTGCTTGAGCATGCTCTTAAGTATTCAGACCTTGAAGAGATTACTTCTAACGCAGCTCTCTTTTATATTTGCAGAGCAAAGATGGTTTGGAGCAATTATTCCAAAGAGGAGATAGAAGATATCTATTACAATTTCTTTGAGGATAGGAAGAAAGCTGAAAATAACGCCAATATCATCATCAGCCTTCGCGAAGAATTCAGACCGACTGCTGTAACTCACATGAGCATTGCGTAGAATGTCGTGATACTATACTTTGTTCCACAGTTTCCTATAAAAATGGTATTATTATCTTAGATATTTTTTTCTAGGGGGGAAAAGAATGATAGATAACATCGAGGTTTATACTCACAGCAGCATCAGGATTACTGATCACGTCGGAACAATCTACATTGATCCATTTCAGATTAGGGAGGAGAAGCATGATGCTGATTATATCATGATAACTCATCCACATTCGGATCATTACTCCGCAGAAGACATCAGAAAAGTGTTAAAAGAGTCAACTATACTTGTCGTTCCGGAGAGTATGGTGGAAGATGCAAGAGAACTTGAGAGGGAAGTTAAGAGCATCATTTCAGTAAAGCCGGGAATGTTCAAGGAAATAAACGGACTTGAGATAAAGACGGTTCCCGCGTACAACAACATTAAACCTTTTCACCCCAAAAGGGCAGAATGGGTTGGCTATATCCTGAAAATTGATGGAAAGCGAATCTATATCGCCGGAGATACAGGGGTTACCAAGGAAGCAAAAAAGGTTAAGTGTGATGTGGCTCTGGTACCCATAGGCGGAACCTACACTATGGATGTAAAGAAAGCAGCCGACCTTATCAACACTATAAGACCTGAGTATGTAATTCCCACTCATTACGGCAATATCGTCGGAAAAGAAGAAGACGGAAGAGCTTTCAAGGAACTTGTTAAAAGTCCTGTGAAGGTAGTTGAGAAAATACAATATTTTAAATAATTAAAATAAAACGGGCGAAGGATTATAAAAATCCACGTCCGTTTTTTGTGCTTTAGATAAGATCAGGTCGCTTTTGGCTGCAATACCTTGCTGATCTTGAAGTAGATGCAAAAACAGATTGATGAAAGAGCCCAGGTGATGGGATATACACTGTTTACGATATTTAAATCCCTGACAAAGAGACTCGAAACCATAAGGATAGAGACTCTTATAATGCACCAGCATACCATCATGATTATCATAGGCACAACAGAATGTCCGGCTCCGCGAAGGATCGAGGACATAACATGCGAAAATGATAAAAGGAAGTAGAAGAGAGCGCAGATCCTTGCTCTTTCTGTTCCAAAATTTATTACCGCGCTTGTTTTGTCAAAGGCAGCTATGAAGGTTGGAGCAAAAATGTAGATAATGACGCCAATCAGCTCTGCTATAGAAACGGAACAGATTGTGCCGAATATAGAGCCTTTTCTTACTCTGTCGTATTTTCCGGCACCGATATTCTGGCTTACAAATGTTGTAAGCGCCATTGTGAAGCTTGTTATCGGGAGGAAAGCAAAACCTTCAATCTTGGCATAAGCACCGGCACCGGCCATAGCCATTTCTCCAAAATAGTTGATGTGTGACTGAACCACCACATTGGCAAAACCGATGATCGAGTTCTGAAATCCCGACGGAAGACCGTAGTTTATGATCTTTACAAGTGTGTCCTTGTGGAATCTTACTTTTGACCAGACAAGCTTGTAATCATCTTCGGTTCTCATGAGCCGTGCGCAGCACAAAACTACCGATACACCCTGCGCGATGACGGTGGCTAGGGCTGCTCCTTCAACACCAAATCCAAGATATCTGATAAAGAGTATATCAAGCACAATGTTGATCACTGAAGATATTATAAGATAATGGAGCGGATGCTTACTGTCACCAGCAGCCTGCAAGATAGCAACAAAGATATTGTACATTACAAAGCAGGTTCCGCCCGCGAAATATACTCTGAAGTAGCCTATTGACTGAGATAATACAGTATCCGGAGTTCCCATCAGAATAAGTATTTGAGGTGCCAAAATGACACCTGCAAGTGTCAGGGCGACGCTGCAGAATAATCCAAGGGCAACAGTAGTGTGTACAGCAATTTCGGTTGTTTTTGAATCCTTAGCGCCGATATAATGCGCGATAACAACACCTGCACCCTGAGAGAGACCGATAACAAAACCTATCATGAAGAATATCAGGTTTCCTGCGGTGCTGACAGCAGCCAGAGCCTCGCTTCCAAGGAAATTACCAACTATAAGAGAGTCAACAGTGTTATAGAGCTGTTGAAACAGATTTCCTAAAAGAAGAGGCACTGCAAAGCCTATTATCTTAGCTGATACAGAGCCCTCAGTCATTAAATTTTTATCTGATTGTATTTTTTCCATTTAAATTTTCCTCTTTAAAGACAACGAAGAATATCATACATTAATTGCCGGTCAATTACAATTTTAAAGATGTGGAAAAATGACACCTATTCTTTCTTTGTCCTATTTTCAGTGAGGATTCAAAATGATAACCTTGGGAATATCAAAACGGCCGGGAAACAACACTATGGCCAACAGAGAACGGAGAGGGAAAATGAGCAAAAAATGGACATTGGTAGAATTCAATAAAGTGAAGGTTACCGACAAGTATTACGATGAAGCATTTCATCTGGATGTAAAAAATATGCTGCTTCTTGATGCAGACAGACTTCTTGCGGGATTTCGGGATACCGCCGGAGTTATAGCAGGAATGAGCAGCGAAGAGATCACTAAATTTATGAAGGGAAAGAGCCGCTACGGTGGAATGTGGGAAGACGGACTTATTGGAGGTCATACCATGGGTCACTATATCACAGCACTTGCGCAGGCAGTAGGGAATCCTGCGTTGTCAGAGGATGAGGCTGTTAAGGTAAGAGAGCGCCTTGATTATATCCTTACATCTATAAGAGAGTGTCAGAAGCTGACAGTTGGTACGCCTTATGAAGGCTATATCTTTGCTGCAGCTATGCCTACTGAAGAATTCAGGAAGAATCCTGTCCTTCAGTTTGACAACGTGGAGAAGGGACTTAGCCACCTATTTAACGAGGCATGGGTGCCGTGGTATACAATGCACAAGATACTTACAGGCCTTAATGCAGCATTTGCGATAGCAGGCTCTGAAGTGGCACTTGAGATTGCAAACGACCTTGGAAAATGGATCGCAAACAGAACAGAAGGCTGGTCAGAGGAAACACAGAAAACAGTTCTCGGAATAGAATACGGTGGAATAAATGACTGCCTCTACGAACTGTATGAGATAAACAGGGATCTTGAAAAGAGCGGAAGTGATCTGTATTACAAGGAATACGAGAGATTCAAGAATGCAGCTCACAGCTTTGATGATGTTGCATTGTTTGAGAAGATATTAACCGGTAAGAAGGACCTTCTTAACAACGTACACGCAAATACCACAATCCCTAAATTTATAGGTGCTTTTGCAAGATATGATGCCGTTGAGGGCGAGGATAAATACCTTGAATATGCGGAAGCCTTCTGGGATATGGTTGTCGACAAACATACCTATGTAACGGGCGGAAACAGTGAGGATGAGCACTTTGGCGAGGACAATATCCTTGATAAAGAGAGGACCAATGTAAACAACGAGACCTGCAATACCTACAATATGTTGAAGTTCTCAAGAAGACTGTTCGGAGCAACCGGTAAAAAGAAGTATATAGACTATTCAGAGCGCACTCTGATAAATGCAATAATGGCTTCACAGAACCATGAAAGCGGATTTACTACATATTTTCAGCCTATGGCAACCGGATATCATAAGGTATTCAACAACCTGGATGACAATTTCTGGTGCTGCACCGGAACAGGATACGAGAATTTCACCAAGCTTCAGAGAGGTATATACTACAAGGCTCAAAATAAACTTGCAGTTACCTTGTACATCGCATCAGAGCTAAAAACAGATGATTACGAGCTGACTCTTGACTGTGATCTTACTAAGTCAGATATGGTGAAAATATCTGTAAAGCCCGTAGAAGGAAAAACAGTTAGTGATGATTTTTATCTCATGATCCCTTCATGGCTCAAAAATGAAGCAGAGTTTTCGATAGGAGAGAGCAGGATATCTCTCGAAAAACAGGATGGATTCTACGTTATTCCTGCAGAAATGATCAGGGAAGGCGGAGAAATAACCGCAAAACTGCCCATGGGAATAACCGTTTCAAATCTTAAGGATGGCCCAAATACCTATGCATTTATCTATGGACCTTATGTACTCTCAGCAAGACTTGGCAATGCCAAAATGAGCGAAACATCTCACGGAGTAAGGGTGAGCGTATCTGCCGAAAAGAGCGTGGAAAATGATATTGTCAAAGTCACTTCAGAAAAAACAGTAGACGATTTCATCGCCAATATAGATAAGTATCTGATAAAGAGAGATGGCGAGATGGAATTCGACCTCACCGGAACAGACAGAAAACTTGTTTTCACAACTCATTACAACCAATACACCGAAAGCTACGGCATATATTGGACATTTGAATAAATGAATAATGACTTCTTGAATGCTTTTTTTCGTTCAAGAAGTCATTTTAGATTCGTGGTAATTCATGGCATGAAGCGAATTGCGCCGCCAAGCCTGTGCTTATAAAATTTTTATCTCGCGTAGAAATACATGATCACATAGATAATAAGGCAAAGTGTAACGATGGAAACACCACCTGTTGCCCTTTTTTGCTGCTTCTCAATTTCTTCGATCGGAACATGCTGGTATTCATTACCGCAATCCTGACAGGTACCGATCTGAGGAATGATATGTGACGTTTTGGTCAATGTAGTTTTCTTATCACCATCCTGATCTCTTACTGTCACATTACTGCTTCCGCATTTCGGGCATACCATTTCAGATGCAATAACTTTCTTTGCTTTTACATAATGAATAATGTTGGCTATCCACAGAAGTACAAGCATTGCACCGGCCACGGTATACGCATGCAAAAGTGCTGTAGCTAAAATAATTACAACAAATCCCGCTACTATAAAAGTCCAAACCATATGAAGCCCCCCTGAAAACAGTATTTGGAATTTATTCCATATATTTATTTTATATTAGAACATGTATGTTTGTCATAAAAAGTTTATAAAATATCCACCAATCGATAAGAAAAGAATGTCGCTCGCGACATTCTCGCGCCGAGCGCGGTTGCAGAATGCAACATATTCCTTTCGCGCGAGTGCGCATCCTCGTGGATCAAATTTCTACGGGTTGTTTGCAGGTTTTGCAACGACCTCTGGTACCGGAATAAACGGCGATAGTCCTATTGGTTTTGCAAAAAGGACAATATCCGGTTACAACCTTGTTTCCTGAATTCTTAGCACCGGCTCCGCCGGAAACATCATCAAGTGCCTCATCTGTAAGGCGTTCGTTTTCATTTATTATTTCGTTGTTCATTTTTTTATCCTCCTCATAAATAATACATTAATATATATGCATCAGAGACCAAATATGCAACGCAAATCAGTGATTTTTTTATGAAAATATTTAAAGCATTGTGTTAATGCTTGATATTTTCTGCAAGCTTTCCATTGGCAAGGAGCGCAAGATGCCCTGTAGCACGCGACATTGCGGTATACAGACAGTGGTTTCCGAGCTCATCATCCGGATATGATTCCGGTGTAGCATCTGCAAGAATAACGTGATCGAATTCAAGTCCCTTTGCAAGTGTCAGCTCTATGATGAATGCTCCGCTTTTAGGGAGAGTATCATCTTCAGCAATTACTTTTGGTGAACTGTCTTTAAGATCAGCTGATATTTTTTCGCAGGTGTACTGATTTCTGCAGATTACAGCGGTCAACCCGTCCATTTTCTCATATTCTGCTATCTGATCCTTAAGAGCTTCAATATACTCTTTATCTGAGCTGCAAACCTTTACGGATACCTCTTCTCCGGGACGTTTTACGGATGATACCATCATTTTCTTCTTTTCGGGAAGAATGGAAGAGAACATGGCGGTAATTTCCGGTGAACTTCTGTAACTAGTCATAAGAGGAAGCTCCACGAATTCTTTTTTGTCTTCCTTTGCCATATCAGCAAGCTGTGCAAATGTTACGGTACCTTCCCTTATAGCCTGGAACTCATCGCCAAGCAGCATGAAACGGGCATTGGGGAAGTATTTTTTAAACACCATCATCTGTGCCATGGTGTAATCCTGCACCTCATCGACCATTATGTATTTCATGTTGCGGTCACATTCGCCTGACAGCTCCATCTTGGTGTATAGCCACTCAGCAGCTGTTATCTGGGGTGTTCCAAGAATCCTCTTTGCAACATGCATGATGTTGATCCAGCTGCAGTGCTTGATCTCGCGAAGTGCTCCGCCATAATCATTTTCTATTCGGTTGTTTTCAGCAGAATCTGATTTGGCAACGCCTGAGGAGTCACTCTCATCATGATCCATGTTATGAAGCGCATTCTTTGCCCTTACTTCGAGTTCATCTGATACGGTCTGCATCAGTCTGACACCCATAGGGAACTGACTGAATTTTTTGACTACAGAGAACACCTCATTTTTTGTAAGTACGAGCTTGTCTTTTTGTCTTATATCGAAGAAATCATCGACTTCAGGAACAAGATCCGGAAGGGCTTTATGGATTTTTTTAAGGCTCTTTTCTTCTGTGTAATCAAATTCCTCACTTGTAAAGGGAACATTGACCATTTCCATAAATTCCTGCCAGGTGAGGGTGAGAGGATTGGTCTCACCAAGATCCGGAAGGACGTTGTCAATATAGTCCCTGAACACTGGGTTCAAGGTCATAAGGCATACCTGATCGGGTCTTAAGGTTTTTCTCTTTTGATAGAACAGATAGGCTATGCGCTGCAAAAGGACCGAGGTTTTTCCGCTGCCTGCAATACCATTTACCAGAAGGAAAGGCATATCGGGATAGCGGATCACGGTGTTCTGCTCCTTCTGAATTGTAGCAGTTATGGCCTTCATTTTGTCAGAGTGTGTCTGAGACAGGGACTGCAAAAGCATTGGATCTTCAATTGCGATCTGAGTATCAAAATAGGAGATAAGCTTTTCTTTTTCTATGTCAAACTGTCTTCTAAGCTGCAGATCAACGGGGATCTCTCTATCCTCAACGGTATAGTGAGTGTGTCCTGTTTCCTGATTGTAATACACTTCGGCAATGGGAGATCTCCAGTCGACAACCATTTGATCGTAGCCGTTTTCTGATATTGCGGCACGGCCTATATAATAGCTTTCCGGTTCCTCGGAAGGATCAAACTGAAGCTGTATCTTTGCAAAATATGGTGACTCCAACAGCTTATTAACTGTTTTTAAGCGCTTTCCAAGAGAATCGCTCTCTACGTTATAGGTATCGATATACCTGTTCCATACTTCAAGCTCTGCCAGCGTCTCCATGGTTGTCTCGATATCTGCGTAGTCAAAACGCATATTATCGCGCATATCGTTTTTATCATCAAGAGCCTTTTCATCGAGGGCAGCGATCTGAGATTCGATCTCTTCCTTCATTTCAAGGAGTCTTTTGTAGGTTTTTGACAGGTGAGCCTGTTCTTTTTCAAATACTTCTTTTTCCATAGTTATTCCTTTATTACAGCAAAAAATATTACTTTTTTCTCTAAAGTATCTTTTCAGTATAACACGATTTCATGAACGCAAAAAGGAAAAGAGTTCATGATCTGCTCAACCTTGCTGCAATTTCTTTTCCGGTGGGAGTGGTGGCGAGGCCGCCCGTAGCTGTTTCCTTTATGGTATCGCTCATGGTTCTGCTTATGTTGTGCATTGCTTCAAATACTTCATCTGCGGGGATTTTGGATGAGATGCCCGCCATTGTAAGTTCTGCGCTGGTCACGGCATTTACCGCACCGCATACGTTCCTTTTTACGCAGGGGATTTCGACAAGTCCCGCAACAGGATCGCAGGCAAGCCCAAGGAGGTTTTTAAGCGCAAGAGCCGCGGCATTTGCGATCTGGTCACTGTTTCCACCCAGCAGGTAGCACATTCCTGCAGCCGCCATTGAAGATGCAGAGCCTATTTCTGCCTGACATCCGCCTTCAGCACCTGAAAGTGATGCTTTTATCGCAATTACTCCGCCGACACCTGCAGCGACGTAGAGGGCTTTGGTCATTTCTTCATCAGATATCTGAAGCTTTTCCTGCAATGAGATGAAAACTGCCGGAACAACGCCGCAGGATCCTGCGGTGGGTGCTGCAACGATCCTTCTCATGCAGGCATTGGATTCTGCCACCATAAGCGCTTTTTCCATGACCTGACCTATGAAGTCCCCGGATAAAAGCTTGCCGCTTTCTATGTATTTCCTTAGAAGGACTGCTTCTCCGCCTACGAGAGAACTGTTGCTGTGAAGGGTTGGATCATAATTTTTCACGCAGTCTTTCATAGTCAGATACATCTTCTTCATGCTTTCAAAGGATTCTTCTTCACTGACGTCACGCTCTATGCAGTCATCCCTCTGGATAAGCTTCCAGAAGGGAAGAGAGGTCTTTTTTTCATCTTCGATTATTGCTGATATTGATTCATACATTTATATCGTGTTACTCCTGTCATGCTTTTTTCGATAATTTAGCTGTGATCATTTGTGGCTTAAATAAGTTACGTTGATTATGCCCTCGATCTTTTCAAGGGAT
This sequence comes from Butyrivibrio sp. NC2002, assembly GCF_000702265.1. GTDB lineage: Bacteria > Bacillota > Clostridia > Lachnospirales > Lachnospiraceae > Butyrivibrio. Next base: position 63,747 of record NZ_JNKZ01000010.1, on the reverse strand, counting down.
CTGATTGCATCTATGGGTATTTCCTGATCACATTCAAGTACCATTACAGCTTCGCCTCCGCGACTCTTTCTGTACAGCTGCATAGTTGCCACGTTTACGGCCTTCTGTTCAAGTATTCCGGCAACCTCTTTGACATGTCCCGGCTGATCGAGATTATGCACGATGAGAGTCGGGCTTTCACCTGAAAAATTAACTGCGATCCCGTCTATTTCACAGATCCTTATCCTGCCGCCACCAATGGAAGCAGCTATTATTTCCAGTTTTCTGCCACTTATTCCGGTGAGAAGAAGCTTAACTGAATTGGGATGTACATTTCCCAGATCGGCGCCGTTTATCGTGAATTTAAGCCCATAGCTATTTGCTAACTCAAAGCTTTCGGAGATCCTCATATCATCCACCAAAAAGCCCATGAGCCCTGCGACAATTGCCCGGTCTGTGCCGTGGCCTGCGCCTGTTTTTAAGAATGATCCGTGAAGAAAAATGTCTGCATTTACAATTTTTTCGCCCATCAGCTTATAGCATGTATTTCCTATTTTTACAGCACCTGCAGTGTGAGAACTTGAGGGTCCCACCATAACAGGTCCGACTATGTCGAATATATTCATATCCGGATATGATCCTTTCAAAATTTAATTAAATATCACAAGTAGGGATGATCCTTTCTTTTGACTCTATCATCATACTATATAAAGTATCAGTTCAGCACATGTAACACATTAAAAAAAGATAAAAATAGTGGTATGATTTTATGGGTAAATATTTTTTAAGGAGAGGTATTAGGTATGGGAAAGATCTATTTGAATCAGGTAGGTTTTACTCCTGATAGCACAAAAAAAGCAGTATTTAATTTTGAAGGGGATGATTACAAGGTAGTAAACAGTAATGGGGAATGTGTTTACACCGGAAAAGCTGTTCACTTCGGAAAGGATGATATATCCGGAGAGGACGTTAGCGTAGCCGATTTCAGTAACCTTAAGGAAAACGGAAAATATAATGTAATATCAAAAGATGCAAAGAGTGCATCATTTAGCATAGGCGAAAATGTATATGAAAAGCTTATGAAGGATATATGTAAGTGCTTTTATTATCTTCGCTGCGGAGATGCGCTTACTAAAGAATTTGCCGGAAAATATTACCATAAGCCCTGCCATATGACTAAGGCAACAGTATACGGCGAGGATGCAGAGCCTGTCGATGTAACAGGCGGCTGGCACGATGCAGGAGATTTTGGCAGATATTCGACTGCAGGCGCAGTTGCTGTGGCTCACATTTTATACGGAGTCAGATTTTTTGAAAATCTCTTAGATGTAAAGTTCGATATTCCCGCGGTTTCATGCGATAAAGGAAATCTTCCTGACATACTTGCTGAGGTTAAGGTTGAGCTGGATTTCCTTATGAAGATGCAGAGACAGGACGGAGCAGTGTGGCATAAAGTTACCACATTTAATCACGCACCCTTTGTAATGCCTGAGGATGATAAGGAAGAGCTGTTTTTGTTTGCGGTATCATCCCTTGCAACAGCTGATATAGCAGCCGTTTTTGCACTTGCATGCAGCATTTACAAGGATTATGACAAGGATTATGCCGATAAGCTTGCATCCTGCTCAAAGAAGGCTTATAAGTGGCTTAAGGAGAATCCTGACGAGCTCTTATTTTATAACCCTGATGGCTCTAATACAGGACAGTATGATGAGGCTGAAGATATTTCCAACAGATTCTGGGCTGCCTCAGCTTTATATGAAGCATTTGGAGATAAAGACTATTACGAAGACATCATCCGTGAAAAAGAAAGACTTGAAGCATTCAGTGAAAAAGCAAAAGAGAAGGGTTTTACTGCAGATGCTTTCACCGGACTTGGCTGGGCAGAAGTTGCAGGTCTTGGAGCACTTTCTATCATGCTTAAAAATGAAGAGGGTGACCTTCTTAATGAGATGAAAAAACATTTTGAGGCTGAATCAGACAGGCTTGTTAATGAGGCAAAAAAGAACGGCTTTGGCCTGTGCATGAGAGCAGAGGATTTCATCTGGGGAAGCAATATGGAGCTTCTTAAATACCTTATGGTTCTCACAACTACTGATAAAAAGATTGTTCACAAGGATGAGTACAAGGTAGCTATTACCTCAGGACTTGATTATCTTCTTGGCTGCAACAGTATGGATGTCAGCTATGTAACAGGCAACGGAGAAAAAGCATTTAAAAATCCCCACCTTCGTCCGACAGCTGTGGATGATATAGAAGAACCCTGGCCGGGTCTTGTTTCCGGCGGACCAAACACAGGTCTTCAGGACGAGAAAGCAAGGGAACTTCCTAAAGATCTAGCACCTATGAAATGCTATCTTGACGATATTGCGTGTTATTCATTAAATGAGATTACAATTTATTGGAACTCACCCCTCGTATTTGTTATGGCGGGATTATTATAACTAAAAGGAGACAGGAACTTTGACTAGAAGAGAAGCGGCAATGGCAAATTTTATGAATGGTTATAACTGCTCGCAGTCGGTTGTCCTTGCATTTAAGGATCTGATCCCGATAGACGAAGCTGTTTTATCCAGGATGGCATCATCTTTCGGAGGAGGAATGGGCAGACTTCGCGAGGTATGCGGGTCTGTGAGTGGAATGTTCATGGTTGCCGGAATTCTGTATGGATATGACGGGCCGGAAACAGGTCAGGTAAAAGCGGATCACTACGTAAGAATTCAGGAGCTTGCCAGGCGTTTTGAAGAAAAGCACGGAACAATTATATGTCGCGAAATGCTTGGACTCAGTGTCCGTCATGATGTTCCTGTCCCTGAAGCGCGTACTGCTGAATACTACAAGAAAAGGCCTTGCCCGGAAATAATAGGAGATGCTGCAGAGATACTTGATGAATATATCAAGGAAAATCCTCCGCAATAAGGCATATTTGAAGCAGGTTAATGCTGATTTCGGGCATTACGACTTTAAGGGAGAAAGTTTAAAAATATGAATCATTTTTACTATGTAAGGCATGGCGAAACAGTCTGGAATGTTGAAAACAAGATATGCGGCGCAACGGATATAGAACTTACTGAAAAAGGCCATGAGCAGGCAATCGAAACCGGCAAAAAGATTCTTGAAATGGGAATTAAAGCAGATATAATCCTTACTTCGCCTCTTATCAGGGCAAAAGAGACGGCAAGACATATTTCCGAAGTTACCGGGATTCCGATGGAAGTAGAGCCGAGGATTATGGAACAAAACTTTGGAAGGTATGAATCAACGCCTCGGGATGGAAAAGAATTCCATGAAGCTAAGAAAGATATGGCAAGCAGATTCGGAACAGGAGAGTCCATGCTCCACCTTGCGCAAAGAATATATAACCTGCTTGATGACATCAAGGCAGGAGATAGAGAAGTAATACTCGTTGCGCATAACGGAATTGTCCGAATGGTCGAATCATATTTCAGGGAAATGGACAACGAAGAATTCTCATCATGCGGCATAAAGAATTGCGAAATAAAAAGGTACGACTTTAATTAACTAATACTTCCCACATCTCGAGGGGTCATGCACCCGCTCCAAGGCGCCATGACCCCTCGAGATGTGGGAAGTTTTTATAATTAATATAAAGTGGGGCTGTGAAAAAAATTCACAACCCCATAGTAGTTAAAGGCTACGCAGCTTTCCGTGCTGAATGATATGTTTAATGTTTAGATCATCATCAACTAATAGGATATTTGCGTACTTGCCGGCAGAGATTGAGCCATAATCCTTGGAGATGCCGATAGATACTGCAGGATTTTCCGATGATGCGCGAATAGCTTTCTCAAGCGGTACACCCATTTCTTTTACTGCTTTTTTCATGCAATCATATAGATTTGTCACAGAGCCTGCGATAGTTCCCGAATTTTCGGTAAGAACGGCAAGGTTTCCTTTTACTGTTACCTCCTGACCACCGAGCTGATATTCTCCATCGGGAAGACCTGTTGCTTCCATGCTGTCTGCGATAAGTATTACTTTATCTTCGCTAAAAGTGTTAAACACAAATCTGACCATTGCAGGATGAATGTGGATTCCGTCAGCTATGAGCTCAACTTCAGCATTGTTTTCAAGGGCAGCAATTATTGGTCCGGGACTTCTGTGTGTTATTCCGGGCATAGCATTAAATAAATGCGTCATATGGCGTGCGCCTGCATTAAAAGCTTTTGTTGCAGTGTCATAGTCGCTTGATGTGTGCGCAAGTGAAATCGTTACTTCACCTGATACTTCCCTTATAAAGTCAAGGCTTTCATCCAGTTCCGGAGCGATGTCTACAAGCTTTATAAGATTTCCGCTTGTTTTCTGAAGTCTGCGGAACATATCGACATTGGGAGCTGCCAGATATTTGGGGTTTTGCGCACCTATCTTATCCTTACTTATGAAGGGACCTTCCATGTTTATGCCGACAAAATCAGCTGCAGGAGATACACTGCCTGTGTTATTTTCCGGGCCTTTTGATGACTCATTTTCTTTAGATGCATATTCATGCGCTCTTTCACAGATTTCTGAAAGAATTTCTTCACTATAGGTCATAGTGGCGGGGCATATTGCCAGTATTCCGTTTTGAGCCTCGTATTCTGCGATTTTCCTAAGACCATCCAAGTCTGTATTACAAAAGTCATGACCAACTGCGCCATGAAAATGAATATCGACAAGTCCCGGGATAGCGGTTAATCCAGATGCATCAAATGTTTCATCATCGGATGAAGCTTCTGCGATGCGGTCGCCTTTTATATAAATATCTTCGTTTTTAAAAATATGATCTGCTGCAAAGACCTTTGCGCCGGTTATTTTCATAATAATCCTCCAATGAAATTAGAAATCATTATATCAAAGCTTAGAAAAAGCTTCCTCGTCACCTATTATGGTGCAATCAGGATGAAGCTGCAAAATAGAAGCGGGAACAGCGGGTGTTACCTTGCCGCAGACAGCTTCTTTTACTGCGTCAGCTTTGTTTTTTCCATTTACGATAAGCAGAACCTTTTTTGCCTGCATGATTGTCTTTATTCCAACTGTGATCGCTTTCCTTGGAACGTCATCCTCGCTGTCAAAAAATCTTGTGTTTGCTTTGATCGTACTTTCAGTGAGGCTGACTACGTGAGTTAAGGGCTCGAAAAAGTCATCGGGCTCATTAAAACCGATATGTCCGTCTGTGCCGATTCCAAGTAACTGAAGATCGATTCCGCCGGCTTTTTTTATGAGTTCTTCATACTCGCGGCAAGCCTGGGTCATGTTGGCAGCAACTCCATTAGGAACATGGATGTTTTCCGGTTTGACATTTACATGATCGAAAAAGTTTTCATGCATGAAATAGTGATAACTCTGCTCATGTGTGTCAGGAAGCCCCACGTATTCGTCAAGATTTATAGAGGTGATCTCTGAAAAATCGATATCACCTTTGTTATACCACTCAATAAGCTGTTTATATGTTCCAAGCGGACTTCCGCCTGTTGCAAGTCCAAGAACAGAATCGGGCTTTATCAAAACCTGTGCGGAGATGATATTTGCTGCCTTTCTGCTCATTTCATCGTAATTTTTTACTTTGATAATTTTCATAAAAAGAAACCTCCCATATTTGTTGAAGCGGTCGTAATCCCGCAATATTTGACATTAGGATATCGTTATATTGATTGTATGATTGCCTATCACATAAACACAATATGTCACGCGAAATCTGAAACACCATTCACAGCCATTGTCCATAATGCACAAAAACATGATGCAAAAATTGTGAATATAGCTGATATTATCAGCTTTTCCAGGAAAGAACTTTCGGAAAACGGGTTTTTTCCTTGCAAATCCTGTAAATTTGCCTGTAATGTAAATTGAGAGAAATACTAGAATAATAAATGGTATTTAGGAATACTAAGCGAGAATCCTCGGCAATTCAATTACCGAGTAGTTCACAATGATTTAGTAAGAGCTGTATCTGCTGCTCTTTGAAAGGATAATATGGATAATTCAAAGAATTTAGCAATATTAAATAAGATAAAAGGTCGCCTTATAGTTTCATGTCAGGCACTTCCCGATGAACCGCTCCATTCATCGTTTATCATGGGACGTATGGCCAAAGCTGCCTATGAAGGCGGAGCCGGCGGAATCAGAGCAAACACTGTAGAGGACATTGCAGAAATACGAAATAACGTTGATCTTCCGATCATTGGAATTATAAAAAAGGATTATGAGGATTCGGAAGTGTACATAACACCCACTATGGCCGAAGTAGATGCGCTTATGGGAATGGGAGATGAGAGGCCCGACATAATTGCCTTAGATGCGACAAAGAGGATAAGACCTGGGAACGTAACCCTTGATGATTTCTTTTCATCTGTCAGGGAAAAATATCCCAATCAGCTTTTTATGGCTGATTGCTCAAATCTTGAAGAGGCGGTCCATGCCGATGAACTGGGATTTGACCTCATAGGAACGACCCTTGTGGGATATACAAGTTATACGAGGGATGATCACATTGAAGCAGGATCGTTTTTAATTTTGCGTGAAATAATAAAGAGCGTCAGTCATCCTGTAATAGCTGAGGGCAATATCGACGAGCCGGTTAAAGCAAAAAAAGTTATGGATTACGGCTCTTTGGCAGTAGTTGTCGGCGGCGCTATAACAAGGCCGCAACTTATAACCCGCAAATTTGCCAGGATTCTTGAATGATGATCAAATGATAATCAAAAGCTTTATCATCTATAAGTTTATATTACCTCATCAGGCATCTGAATTTCTTTAAGAAGCGATATTAAGTTAGTTTTCTCTTCATTTTTAATTCTCATGTCTCTATGTTATGATAACCCTATGGATAAGTCAAAATACGAATATATGGAAAATTCAACAAAAAAATTGATACAAAAAGTCTTACCGGAGCTGACAGCGGCGGAGAAAACCGTGGCTGAATATTTTTTAAACACCCGGGTTGTAACAGACTTTTCATCTAAAAAAATATCCAAGGAACTCTATGTTTCCGAGGCAACCTTGTCGAGGTTTGCACAAAAATGCGGCTATAAGGGCTATCGAGAATTCATCTATTCCTATGAGACCAGCCTTCAGATGGAACAGGCATTGTACGTCAGTGATGAGGAGCAGAATATTCCAACCATCGCCAAAAAGGTTGAGGCAAGCTACTACAGCCTCCTTGGGGAAAGCTTTGAAAATATAGACACCGGAGCGCTTATGCGTGTCGCTTCCATGCTTAACAGTTCAGGAAGAGTCAAGGTGTTGGGACTTGGTAGCTCCGGGTTTGCAGCAAGAGAGTTCCAGATGCGATTCATGCGGGTGGGACTTGATGTTGAAGCAATAACAGACAGCCAGATAATACAGATGACAGCGTCGCTCTCGTCACCCGATACTTTGATGATCGGTTTTTCATTATCCGGAAGATCTAAAGTTATTATAGAGAGCCTCTTACTTGCAAAAAAGCAGGGAGCAAAGACTGCTTTGTTTTCAGCCGGAAAACAAAAGTCACTTTCAGGTTGCTATGACGTACTTGTTCCGTTATCTTCCATGAAAAATATGGATACAGGGATGAGAATATCACCGCAGTTTCCTATTTTGATCATGATAGACATTCTGTATTCTTATTATTTTGCTAATGATGTATGGCTTAAAACACAGAAGATCCGCGCTACTCTTTCAGCTATTTCCGATGAAAGAGAGGATGAGATCTGAGTTTTATCTAACTGGCCGGCGATATGGAGAAAAGCGTGATATCTAAGCTATAGTTGCACTTTTATCTTTTCGCAGGGCCATTCTTTTTCTTAACTGTTTCATCACACCAAGGTACAGGATGAAGGATATTATTCCGGTGATAAACCAAGCGGTTGCATCACCTGCAACTGCCATTTTATAGCTATGCATTTTTATAGACAAAAATGCGGTGGCAAGTCTTGATACAAGCTCTACAATTCCCAGCATCAACGCGGTTTTTCCATATCCGCATGCCTGCATGGTATTTCTATAGATGAAAATCATAGACAACGGAATATAGAAGGGTACACATTCCATGATGTAGGCTCTTGCATAAGGAAGATATGATGCCATATCCACTCCCGAATCAAAGAAAAATCCGATTATAACAGGCATCAGGAGAACACTTAAAAATCCTGTGATGACCGAATAAATGCATGATAACTTAAGTGCATCCTTTGTTCCCTGATGGACTCTGTCCAGATTGCCGTAGCCATAGTTCTGACCTGCGTAAGCTGCCAGAGTCTGACCGATTGAAGGCATTCCCGCAGTCATGAGATTGACTACTTTTCCCGCTGAAGTAAAGCCGGTAACAGCGGTTGAACCATATATATTTATGGAAGACTGCATGACCATAGTGCCTGAGGATGTTATTCCAAACTGCAGAGCCATGGGAATTCCGATATTGAGCTGCTTTAAAGAATAATCCTTGTTAAGGTGCCAGTCGGTTGCCTTGGGGCACAGGATTTTTACTTTTTTTACAATATAGATCATGCACAAAACAGCGGAAATACCCTGCGAGAGATCGGTTGCGAGTGCAGCGCCGAAGGTTCCCAGGTGAAATACTACTATGAATACAAGATCCAGCAATATATTAAGGAGCGCGGAAAATATCAGAAAATACAGAGGTGTTCGGCTGTTTCCGATGGCTCTTAGTGATGCTGCAAGAAGATTATATCCGATCAGAGCGATGCTACCTGCGCAGATAGTAAATATGTATGAGTAGGCATCGTCAAAAATATCAGCAGGAGTGTTCATTATAGTAAGAAGCGGACGCATTGCTGCGAGAGCAATAACAGTAATAAACAGGGTGCTTATGATACCCAAAAGGATAGCGTTTACAAAGGCTTTTCTAGTGCCTTCCGTATCGCCTGCGCCGAATTTGTGACTGATCAAAACGGTGTAACCTGTTGTCATACCGTTGGCAAGACCCATTACCATGAACATGATTGTGCCTGTTGAGCCAACTGCAGCGAGGGCTCCGGGTGATACAAAACGACCAACGATAATAGTATCTACCATGTTATAGAACTGCTGAAAAATAAAACCGAGCAATATCGGTACTACGAATTGCAGTAACAGTACGATCGGTTTTCCTTTTGTCATTTTTGCCTGCATACATTCACCTCTTAATAAACTTACCTAATTAAGATATATATAACAGAAAATGCAAAGATAAGAAAGAGCAAAAGAGTTACCGGGGGACGTAACAGATTGACTTATTCTGTGGTACAATGGAAAACATTGGAGTGAAAAAAGTTATGAAGAAAAAATTTTTTAGAAAAACCGCAATAATTTTATCATCTGTAATGATGCTTACTGCTTGTGCCAAAACAGAGCCGGCAGAGGAAACTGAAATTGCAAACACAATTGATGAAAATCAATCTGAACAAGCGCCTCACAGTGAAGAGGCAGAGACAATTGAACCAACTGAGTCAACAGAGACACCTGAAGAGGTAGAGACACCTGAATCAACTGAACCAAATAATAGTGATGAAAATGGCACTGCGATCACTGTTATATCACGCAAAGTATCCTGTAAGATTGATGGCAAAGAAAAGGCCACTGGTTCATTTCCGGAGATAATTCTTTCAGATGAATGCAAAGAAAAATATCCAAAACTGCAAGGAAGAATTGAGGAAATAAACAGGTCATGGAGTGATAGCATACAGCAGAATGTTGCAGAATATGCCACAATGGCAGCCGATTGTGACTATATCGAGGATCCGGTCTTTTGTTCTGAAATCGAAGCTAATATCAACAGATTTGATGACAGGATTTTTAGTATGATGCTTGGATCTTATGATGATATGGGTGGGGCACATCCAAGCCATTACTCATCTTCAATCGTTATTGATCCTGTAACCGGAGAAGATCTGAAGCTTTCAAGCATTTTGAAAGACGATACCATTTTAACTACTGCTATCAGAGATGAGCTGGACAAAAACTATCCGGGGGTACTTGAAGAAGTTGATAACTACTATTTCCCCAGTGAAGGGGATGACCCGGACCAGTTCAAACAAAAACTTGCTGATAACAACTACACATGGTATGTGGATGAGAAAGGACTTAATATCATCTTTTCTCCTTATGAGATAGCTTCTTATGCAACAGGTTATCTGGAGATTTTGCTCTCAACAGAGGATTATCCAGGTCTTTTACTTGAACAGTACAAAATGGATCCGGCAACAGACCTTTCCAAATCAGTTTTAACCCAGGAAGGTGATATAGTCGAAGTCGAGGCGGCTGCGCCTGAAGGATATGCTGATTATGGATATGACGCAGAAGAATATATTTCAAGTATAAAAGTAGAGAATCCAACCTGGAAAAAATATGTATCCGATAGCGCCAAAGCGCCTTCAGAAAGCCATGTATCACTGACCAAAACAGTTGAGGATAAAACAGACTGGCTGGATACAGAGGTTTGGTGTGACAAGAACGGATTTACCAGGAAATATTTCCCCTACAATGATGGAAACTACTATTATGAAGGCACCAATACCGTGGATTACTTCTATGATTATAGCGGACTTGATATATACGATGCAGATCAGAGCACTCGTCTGTATGAATTTGACTTTGAGCCTTTCTGCTACGGCCCCGATCAGGAAGAAAACAGATATGCTTCAGCGGGAGAATATGTAAATTGGGCTGTTATTGAGGATAATGTACTGTATATATCAATCAAATATCCAGGGTATGCTTCCGAAAATCCCTGGTCCGGATATATTGCTGCTATATCTCTTGAGACAAATGAGCTTCTCTGGAAGAGCGAGCCACTAGTAGCAAATGCTGACAATTTTGTGATCGTGGATGATACACTTATCTGCGGCTATGGATTTACGGCAGAACCTGATTACATCTATCTTCTCGATAAATATACCGGTGACAAGGTTGATCAGATCAAGGTTAACTCAGCCCCGGCCCAGTTTGAGGTTGTTGGTGACACTTTATATGTTGCAACATACAACACCGCATATCAGTTTACGATCACTAAATGAGTCACCGGGTAAATAAATATGAAAAAAACAAGGACAAGCAATATCAGAAAAATAGTTCTTTCTGTGCTTTTAATTTTTTGTATATTTGGCATGATCACTTATAGTAAGGAAGCCTTTGGAAATACAAAGATCATTTCGCAGGAAGTGGTTATTATTGACAAGTATGAAACCGGAAATGGTGGAAAAACCGGAAATTCCTATTATATGAAAGGAATTAATGAGAACGGGGAATACAAAATTCCGGGAGATATATATGATATCGGAGATACTGTGACTGTATATCAGAATCCGAATTCTGCAAATGCAAAAGGCAGTGATCCTCAATGGTATACTTCAGCTGAGTATGCCAAAGGAACATCAACTGCCGGATTTGTTTTCTTTACAGTGCTGGCTATAATCGATGCTGCATTTCTCTATTACAATAAAAAGGCAAAATAGAGCGTAGTTTTTTGAAAAATTAGATATATAATATGTTCTTGGCAAGCTTTATACTTCAAACATAAAGAGGATATCTTTCCGGGAAAACGGAGAGGTAGGAACTGCAAACTGAAAAAAGTTATAGATGAGGAGAGATTAAACATGAATAAGCATTCAAAATTATTCGCAGTACTAAGCTACATCACATGGGTTGGATTTGTAGTATCGTTTCTGATGAGAGACAGAGAAGATACACTTGTCAGAAGGCATCTTAACCAGGCACTTATCATCAACCTGATTGGAACTGTTGGAACATTCCTTACAAGGCTTGGCGGTATCCTGGCACTTGCAGGAAATATACTCGGAATTGCATGTCTTGTACTTTCCATCATGGGAATTGTAAGAGCTGCAAAAATGAGCGAGGAACCTCTTCCGTATATAGGAGAGTATACACTGTTCAATTAAATGATTCATCGGAGATGTTTCAGATTGACTCATTGATTATAGAATAGCGTCAGTTTAACTTGAAATATAGTTATTCTGATTCAAGTGATTCCTTCGGTGGTGGTTACTCAGACGGAGGCGGCGCAAGCAGATAGAATATTGAAAGACCTTAATAAATTATCACAAAAAAACCATTGTGCCTTATCAAAAAACGCTGAAGCAAAGTGAAAGCTTCAGCGTTTTTCTCTAAATCTCATTTGAGTTCATCAACTGGTACGCAGCATTTATCGTTAATATCGCATACCTTCTTTACTCTTCTTCTGTATTTTTCATCCATAAGAGGATCGGTATTAAGCCAGGTCTTTACTATCTCCATGGAAATGAGGGTGCCTATTATCTTTGCGCCAAGGCAGAGTATATTGGAATCTGTGTGCTGACGGGCAAGGGCGGCACAGAGAGGATCCTGGCAGACAGCCGCATAACAGCCATTTATCTTGTTTGCTATAAGTGCGCTGCCATATCCAACGCCATCACAAAAGATCCCCCTTTCGCATTCGCCCTTTGCAACTGAGAGCGCAGCAGGGTATACAAAATCGGAAAGGTCACAGCTTTCTTCATCATAGGTCCCGAAGTCCTCGACTTCGTAGCCGTTATCTAACAGATATTTCTTGATCTCGTTTTTCATAGCAGTTCCAGCATGATCGTTTGCCATTGCAATTTTCATGGTATCAGCCTCCTATACGAAAAAAAGGACACAAGGTTTTCTACAGACATCATACCATTTATAATTGTCTATTTAAATACTTTAAAAGACTGCAGAGAAAGGCATTTAGAGGATATAAACCGAGGCTTTATCCACAATACCATAAATAATTTCCTTAGAGTTGCAGCACCATTATTGTAAAATGAGGAACACTAATGAAATATATTACTTTACCACAGCATTAGTCTGTTTCTTAAGCTTTTTAATGAGCTTTTGTTTGGATTTTTCTTTTACTCCTTTAACCGTGATCTTGGCATTCTTGTGAAGCTTTATAAATGCATTTTTGCCCACCTTGAGGGACTTGTTTGCGGTAATCTTTACTTTCGTCATAGTATGCCATAACTCCATCTCCGACAGACTTTTGGCTAAGCTTATTTGCAGGCTTTCCGGGCTCCTTTGCAAAAATTATCTTCTTGATAGTCTTGTCCTCAGTAGTCCATGTAACATTGCTATTTGTAAAAGATTTGATTCTCTGGTTGAATGTACTTCCGTCGACTAAATCCCTTGTAGCTGCATGGGATACGATACTTGTCCCTTTAGGCACAAATAAAAGGCACAGCATGGCTGTGACAAAGATAAACAGATTCTTTTTTACTTTGTCTCTACGAACCGCTGGAATACACAGGTACGCCCCCCGCATTACTGCGAGGGCGCATTTATTGTAATTTAATTCATGGCTTCAAGACTATCTTTATATAATCTTGTTCTGGTAATGATTACAAAAAATACTATATCAAGTACAATTGAAACCGGATTAACCAGTGTTTTGTAAACATCACTGAATGGATAGATCATTGCTCCTGTAAGAACGATATTTTCAAACATATGTAAAAAGAATATTGGAAAGACTTTTCTGTGTGAAATAACATATATTGAAAGATTACTTCTATTACTGAGATTTTTACCATATAATTGAAGCTTGGGGGAATTTTATCATTTGGAGGGAAACAAGTATGACAAAAAGAAATGTTGGATGGGTTCTTGTTATCATCGGCTTATTTATGCTGTTCAAGATGGTACGCGTATCATCATTCGGATTCTACAAGATCGGCAGGGTAAGCACTTCTGCAATAGTTCTGGTTCTTCTTATAATTTCAGCAATAGCAGTAGTAGTTAATAAAAACAAATTTACATGGGGATGTTTTGTGATGTCGCTGTGCCTATTAGTTGTAGCGCTCGTTCTTGGAACAGAGCAATATTTTGCATATTCATCGCTTACAGACATCCTGCTTGTATTCGTTCCGGTAGTAGTTGGCACTGGACTCATCATCAAGAGCACTTTTGAGAAGCATCATAAAAAAGCTAATAAGTATGAGTACTGATATGAAAAAATATCTTGAATTATATGGTAAAAGAATGTGCATGATAGCCCTATTCTATCTTATAAATTTTGGGCTATGGGAACTTATCGCACCAATTATTTCTGGTGAATGGGCATCATTCATGGTATACGTGTTACTCTTTGTGATTGTATTATTGATGTTTCACAAGGAGCTTAAAGATGAATTGCTTGAGATTGCTACTAGAAAATTGAAGGACGGGAGATTTTATCTGAGATGGCTGATTGTTTTGGTAATTGATTTAGCTCTGACTATGTTTGTTCTCTGGATAGCTAATACCTATTGTAATGCTATTCTGCCGGTTAATAATGAGAACGTAAAGAATCAGCTGAATGCAGTTCCTTTGGCATTTGGCGTGATACAGGGATGCGTATTTGCTCCCATAATTGAAGAAATGGTGTTTCGCTATAGCGTTATTGGCAGACCGAAAAGAAAATGCATGTGGATTGTTCTTACAATGGTTTCCATTGTTTTATTTGACTGCATACATATCGTAGCTCCATTGGAATTCTTCTATTATCTGGCTCCGGCAGTTATCTTAACGCTGTTCTATGACTGGAATAAAAACATTTTTGCTTCCATATTGCTGCATTCATCGATTAATGTTGTTGGGTATTTGGCACTGCTGGCAGGGGTACTGTGATTAAGTGACATTGATTTAAACACTTTATCATACACATGAAATGACTATTACAAGAGGATATGAGGTTCGACACATGATTATATATGCAACCAGAGAGAGCATATGCAATGGAGACGATGATCAGAAAGCCATGGTCTTAGAGTATCAGGAGGGCGAAATGCTTTCTTCATTTCTCCGGCACAAAGTCGTAGCTTATCTTCCATATACAAGAAGCTTAACCGTATGGACTGTTTACATGGGGGCAAATGAAGACCAGGACTTAGCTGAACGAGAAAGCACCGAAAAGAAAGCGGCTTTTATTCATAAGGTTGAGAATCGTTGCACAAAGGTTGAAATACGCGGCGGAGACAGACCAGTAAGCAGTTTTGGAGTGGAAGAACTTTATTGCGCGGTATATAGGTAATGGTAGCAGCAATACACGCAAGTCGGGTAGCCAATGCTACATAGAAAAGTATAAGTCCACAGTATATGTATTCGTATTAAACCACAATATTGGGAAAAAAGAAGGGAAAGGGTGTATTCGGCCAGGTGATCCAAGAAATCCTGATGAGCAAAGGTCGGTACAAAACAAAGATAACAGCACGCGAGGTTACAGCATAGCCTATTTTCTGAGTTTTATTCCGGATGGAGATTACCACTTTTTTATCGAAGAAAACTTTGCTTTTGGATATCTGGGGCATCCCTGGAGGCAGGAAATCTGGGTATTCGGAAACAGGCTTGTGGAAAAGACAGAGGAAGCATATCAGAAATTTGGATGGACAAAAATAAAATAAAGGATAAAAACATATGGGAAAAATCAAAACTAGAGAAGAATTAACACCGGTAATACTTGAAAAGGTCAGAAACGAGATAGTAATTGATATCCATGATAACAACAATAGCATTTCTGCAACCTCCAGCAAAATAGGTGGAAAGCCTTCTGTGCCGAGAGGGTTTGAGTGGCCTGTGTTCCGCTATCATGAAGAAGATAAAGAGGAAGAAGGCATTCCGCTTACTTTTCTTTGCCAGTACAATCTGGAGGAGTTGTCTCTATACGATAAAGAAGGAGTTCTGCCAAAGAAAGGAATGCTCAGCTTTTTCTATTGTGTGACGGATGAAGTGTTTTTTGGAGAAGCTCCATTTGAAAAGAATGCGGCCAAAGTATTCTATTTTGAAGATGTATATAGCCTGGAACCCGCTGATGCTACGGAAAAGTACCCTGATTATGAAGAAGTAGCTGAAAAAGAAGTTTCTTTTACATCCTCAGAAAGCCTTCCTACATTTGAGTTTTTATATGATTTATGTGGCGGCTTTGACTGTGATTTATATAATGACAGCATCAGGGAACTGGGGCATGAGGATGACAGCGCATTTGAAAAGCATAAAGTTTTAGGGCACGCAGATTATGTTCAGCATTGTGTGGAATATACCTGTGAAAAGAAGCATAGAGGTTTCTATGATGTGGCAATAAGTGAAGAGACCCAGGAAACGGTAACTGCTGAAATTGAAAACTGGGTACAGCTCTTACAGATTGATCCGAGTGCTGATGCGTTCAATGTACTGTTTGTAGATGGATTCATTCATTTCTACATTAGAAAAGATGACCTTAAAGCGCTCAGATTTGACAGAATGCAGTATGTTCTAGATTGTTCATGAAGGAGAGTAGATAAGACACATGATTTTATTTGGGAAGAAAAATAGTAAAGCTAATGAAGCAGAAAACAATTTGACCGTTTACAGGGAGATAGCAGATATTCTTGGAATCCCGGCAGAGAAGCAGGGAATGATAGACAATCCAAGACAATACTATACGGATAATGCAGAGAGATACTCGGAAAGATTCATTGAAGGCAATGATGTTGATGATGATGAAATCAGGTGGATGGTTTTGTAACCAATGAGCCGGATTTGAAGGATGAAATGTATGCAAAAGCTGATATGCACGATGCTTCCGGACGCTGGCAGATGATATTCGGAGTGAACACGCTTCCCGGTTATCGTAAACACGGATATGCCGGTGAGCTTATCCAAAGAGCAATAGATACTGCAAGGGAGCAGAAACGTGCCGGCCTTGTCCTGACCTGTGAGGATGAGCTGGTAAGTTATTATACAAAGTTTGGCTTCATGAATGAATGTCGAAGCGACAAGTCCCAGCATGGCGGTGTTTCCTGGAATCAAATGAGGCTTACTTTTTGATAGCGTAAATTATATCTGTAAACATCAAAAGCCGCTATAATAATCGTCTTCAGTTATTGTAGCGGCTCGTATTATGCTATCGTTTTTCCAAATAAGCTGTTCACTTTATCTTTTAATTCAAAGTATTTCTCGTTAACCTCCGCCATGATTGGCAGCTTAGTATCTTTGCCCTGGTCATAGGCTTTTGACAGCGCCATGTATGCATCCATGTAATTGCCTGCATTATACTCAGCCATACCGAGACGATGGTTATAGATAATGGTATTAAGGCGATTTTCCTTCTTTTCGAGTAACTTTCTATATATTTCCGCCGCTCTGTTATAATTCCCTTCAGCTAAAGCAATGATTCCTTCGAGGTTGTCTCTATAACGAATAGCACTTGAAAGCTTCATACCTTTATATTTTCCGCTGGCAAGCAGACTATCTAATGACTCCAAACACTTTTTGCTTTCATCAATTTTACTCAGATCTGCGTAAAGATTCCCTCTTTTAAAATTGTAATAGATTGCTCTCATGGGCTTTAATTTCTTTTGGCTGATTTCATCAAGTCTTGCAAAGGCCTGCTCATATTCTTTCAGATATCCCAGAGCTGATACATAGTTGAAGCAATACCTTCCAAGGTAAGTGTTCTTATACATATGCCGATTAAGTTTTACCCTCCAGTCAGCTACATCTACATATTTCCGTGGATTGCATTGTTCTACAAATATGCTCTGCGTCCACACGACTTCTCTTGCGCTCCTGAAAAGAATGACAATAATGCCGACAATTACAACCCATCCAGCTAAATTACGCACAAGCGCAGAGATAATATAATGAATTTTTGAAATGTTATCATCGAGATCTGAGAAGATAACCATCATATTGGATATATAGGTTCCAAAATAAATAAGGATGAATACCAATATTGAAACAACAAAAAAGGTGGCGGAGGCTTTGCTCCTTTTATCCAGCTTCCGTGCAAATTCTTCTGCAGGTAAATCTAGCATGTTTACTTTTGACAAAACTTATTCCTCTTTTCTCCCGTAGTCGCTATATTATGATAGCACATTAATTGACAGAATGTGTCTCTTTTACACGCTCTGGATCTGCATGATATTTCAGCGAAACCGCAATATGTTCAATCATTTCAGCACGTTCTGTGTCCGGAAGCTGATAAAAATCTCTGAGAAGATCGTCTACAACAGGCATATCTTTCTTATCGAACTTGGTTATTGTTGGACATATCCGATTAAGAAAAATCTCTTTTACCCTTTCTTCTTTTATAGCTTTCACAGAATCTTCCGCCGCCAGATTAAAACGATCTGTCATATTAGGGTCCTGGATTCCGTAAATCTCAGAGCAGATTTCTCGCCTCTTTTTTCTGTCCGGGTGAGGCTTTAGCATATATATTCGTTGTGTTAATACTGGAATGGTGAAGCATTTCTTTCAGTAATAATATGTCCTTGTCACTTTCTTGATAAAAGCTCATGGCAAAACTGGAGCGCAGTTTATGTGGTGTTATAGTTTTTCCTTTAGCTGAGCCAAGGCTAAACTCAGCATATTTTTTCACAAGGTTTTCTACAGCACGGACTCCAAGGCGTTCACCCTTAATAGTTGTGAATGCAGGAATTTCCTTATCATCAACATTATATTTTGTCCTTTGTGCGCTAAAGTATTTGTCGGATTAAGCTAAACCTGTAAAATATTTAAAGATAGAAGTGTAAAAAGTCAAACGTTCGGCTTTTTATACTTTTTTATTAAAAAAAATAAAGCAAGAAATTGTAAAAAGGCGATCCTTTTAAGATAAATCAATAAAAAGCCGAACAAATTTAAGTTATTTTTGTAAAAAGCAGAATATGTGATTATATTCAATTATGCATTACGAGTATGCATTGCAAATTTGTATTGCAAATACTATAATATTATTATGAACAATATGGAATTTGAATGGGACGACGTTAAGGAAAAAAAGAATATAAGTAAGCACAAGATTGATTTTTCTACTGCAGCCCACGTATTTGCTGATGAATGTCGTATTGAGAAATATGATGGCAAACATAGTGAAAACGAGGATAGGTACAAGGTTATTGGTGCTATCAATGGACACTTGATGGTAATAGTTGTTTCATACACAATGAGAAATAATGGTAAGGTAATACGGATGATATCCGCCAGAAAAGGAAGAGAGGGAAGAGTATTATGGCTACTATTAAAAAAACAATAGATATTACTTCAAAACTTACAAAAGAACAGCTAAAAATGCTTAAAGAAGCTGAGAATACCCCTTATTCCTATGATGAGGATAACCCGCTTCTTACAAAAGAGGAACTTGCAAAGTTCAGTAGAGTTTCAGAGCGCATCCAGAAGGAGCGTGAAAGCAAGCGCAAAGAGAACGTGACATTAAGACTTTCACCCAATACAGTTAGAAAAGCAAAATCACTTGGTAAAGGTTATACCAAGATTCTTGCTCAGATCATAGAAGATGCTCTGAACGATCCTGATCTGATAAAGGGTTAATACAATATTTAATACTTCCCACAGCCTGACGACTATGGGATTTTTATACTCTTTCACATAGCCCCATTCTATAAATGCCAGTCTGCAAAAATTTTATTCACTATATGATAAAAAAATATTGACTATAAAGTAGGTTTATACCCCTATAATAGCGATAAAGAAACAGAAAGGAGCGCTAAATCATGACAATTAAAGACGTTGAGGAACAGCTTGGAATTGATCGCGCTAACATCAGGTTTTATGAATCTAAGGGACTGATTAAACCTGCAAGAGAAAGGAATGGATATAGAAATTACTCTAATGAAGATATCGAGACACTAAAAAAAGTGATTATTTTACGGAAAATGGGACTTTCTATTGATGATATATCCGAATTGCAGAATGGCAAATCGGATCTTCAGGGACTTGTAGAAAACAACCTGAACTTGATTAATGAAAAAATGCAGGAATTAAATGGCTCGTTATTACTATGCAAGGATATGCAGACAAGAAATGAGAACTATTCCAATATGAGTATTGATTATTATTGGGATGAAATTAACAATAAGGAGCAATCCGGAATCAAATTTGAAGATATCATACGAGACAGCCTTGAGTATGAAAAGAATTTCTTCCTATCATCATATGGATGGAGTGAAAAAGGTCTATTAAGAACACTCTTTGATGATGAACCCCAGCCAAAGAAAAAAAGCATGTTAACAATGATTGTGGCAATAGTGGTTTTTCTATGGTTTGCCATTATTTTAGGAATGATATCAAAAAATAACACAGGATATTTCTTGCCAGGATTCCTGGTTTTCGTAATTATTTTTTTACTTGAATCAGTTATTATGCATATGTTCCGAAAACTGATGAAAAAAAAGCCAGAGCAGAAGAAGTCTTTACTTATTAAACGAGGCATATGTGTCTTACTTGTAACTCCTCTGATATTAGGTCTTTATTTTTCACTATATTTTTTTCCGGTAGCGAGTAAATATAAGGTTGAAAAGGAGAAAGAACTGGAAGAAAGCCTAAAGGAGGTTATGGGTAAGGCTTATGTAGAGATAAAGTCCAGTTCAGTAGATAAGGATGAGGATGGCATAGATGATTTGACGGATATTGTTGACAATGCAGAGCGAATGCTTATGGAAGACTGGTCCTACGGTGTACATCAATATGATGGAGGATATCCGACTGAATGGATAGGTACAAGTGCAGATGTTGTAACCATATCGTTGCGCGATGCAGGATATGATATACGTAAACAGGTAAATGAAGACATAATCGCTCATCCGGAGGCTTATTCTGTAGATACGCCAAACATAGATATGGATTTTCGTGATATCGATGTCCTAAATATATTTTTTTCGAGAAATGCTATCAAAAGGACAACAGATCTTTTAGAATATGAAGATTGGCAACCCGGAGACATAGTATTCTTTTCTGATGAAATTGGTATCCTATCATATAACCGCGATGAAAATGGTATTTTAAGTGTAATTTATCTGCCAAAGGCAGCTGATACAGTGTGTGAATGGGATACTTTAGCTGAAAATGTTGATATAATTGCTCGTTATAGGATTAGTGAATAATATTGTAGATGTGGATATCTTTTAACAAAACACGCATTTAATAGAAAGATAAAAAACTGGCAGTCTTGTTTATCCTCAAAATTTAGAGTTTATGGGATAAACAAAAAGAGTTTGATGAACTCAAAAAACAAGGAAAAGTATTTGGTGGATACTCATTTGACTGGTCAGAATCAGCCAGAAAAAGAGCAAATGAATTGTATAATGAAGCATTTCAGTTAAAAAGACAATGGCGCTTAGACAATACAGACAAGGTAGCAAGCAGATTCAATAATCCTGTTTCCAAACAGTTTACAGCGCTTGACTTCCTTGAAGCTCTTCACTCCGATGATAAACATCAGACCAGTTTCAACTTTTATGGGAAAGGCCTTGACGAACATCCTCATAATATATATACAGGTGCAAGTATGTGGCGTTTCTCCACAAAATTTAATGTGCTTATATCCAATGATGCCCTTAGTATCATTGCAAACGGAGATAGCAAATGGGTCAGCAGCATAATGGAGGATATCAATACGGCTGTTGGAAACATGAAGAAGATTGAAAAAGCCTATGAGGGCAATGCAGTTTATCTACGTTTTGGTGACAGAATTGACGACAACGGTTCCATCACTTATCATGCGAATTTTAAAGACTGCGAAGACAAATATGGTATTTCTGCAGACAAGCCTAATGGATTATTAGAAAAACTTATGAGTTACAATAAATAAGTATTGTATAGTTATCCAAAGTATTTATAAATGTAAGACCTTTAAAAAGCTCAAACGAGGCTCTGTCATAAGTCGCTTGACGACAAACGTAATAACCTTCGTAGGTCAGGCTCCTTAAATAGCGCAACGAAGAATACATTATTCTTCATTGATAGATACTACCCATTATGGAAAATAAAATGCCGCAAACTATGGAAAATACTGATTATCTTATTGATTTTTCCATAGGCCTGTATTATGTTACCCTTTCCCGTACGGACAGTTGGCAAGGCATAATGCACATGCTCCCCATCGTCCAAGCTTGTCCATAAAGGCACTCCTGATCTTATTGCAGCGGGATATGTCGATAATATCGTCCCTGCCCATTCCTAATTTCCAACGGACATTTAATAGCGCATGGGCAGGGCAGACTTCAACACATTTATCACAGTCAGACGGACACATGCATTTTTCATATGCCTGTCCATATTCAAAATCATGATCTATAAGAATTGCGGATAATCTTACCCTTGGACCATATTTTTCCGTGATTATGACATCATTTTTCCCAAACCACCCAACGCCGGCAGATGCTGCCGCATCCTTAAATGAAAACTCTGCCCTGAAACGACCATCGTCCTTCTGAGCAACTTCCGGAACATAATAGCGGATACCATCTTTTTTCAAGACATTCTCTATTTCTCCAACCTTAACTTCCAGTCTGTCTTTTGCGCCGAGTATACCTTCATGAAAGGCCTTCTCATTGTAATTATTCAGTGATAACTGCTGTGTATATGGCACTGCAAACACAAGGCCGGATTTGAATTCTTCTCCAAAATCACTATAGGATATATCTGTAAATCCAAAAATCATGTCCGGCGAATCTTCAAAGACTTCAACAATCCTGGTCTGCAGCTCGTTCATGGAAAGCACTCCCTCCTTGTTTTTGATGGAATACAATTGTATAATACCATCAAGTATAGTATCGGTATAATTGAAATATATGAGTATATCATTCAATTTTTTTGAATAATATCTCCGGCAAAAGCCAGGATTTTTGAACGCTTTTTCATCTTTGCGTTCAAGAAGTCATGGTTTAAACAGTATTACTGAAAAAGGAGAGCGGTTATGACAATCACACAATTAAGTACCTTCTTGAAGATTGTGGAAATGAGAAGCTTTTCTTCAGCTGCCAATAGTCTTGGCTATGCGCAGTCTACAGTAACAACTCAGATCAAACAGTTGGAAGATGAGCTGGGATGCGTATTGTTTGAGCGCCTGGGGAAAACAATTTCACTAACCGCATCGGGAGAGCGGCTCATACCCTTTGCAGAGAAAATGCTTCAGTTGGAGCGAGATATCCGTCTTGATGTGACAGATGAAGAAAACCCGGCAGGAGTATTGAATTTGGGTGTTTCTGAGTCTCTTTGCATAAACCGCCTTCCGCGGATCTTGATGGAATATAATATGAATAATCCCAGGACTGAGATTAGAATACAGTTTGTTACCCATGAGATCATCCCTGATCTTTTGCAGAAGGGAGAACTCGACCTTGTTTATACTCTGAACCCGCTTTTCAAGGATGAGAGGATTAAGATCCTGCACAAGAAACGGGAAAAGCTTGGCTTCTATGCATCTCCCGATTTTCCTGTTGCCAAAAAGTCCATTTGTGCGGAAGATCTAAAAGAGTTGCCTCTTTTATTGACCGGACATGGCTGCAATTTTAGGCATATGCTGATTTCTCATCTTGAGTCGGCTGGAATCTCGCCAAAGATTGTTTTGGAAACAGACAGTAAAGAAATTCTAAAACAATTTGCAATAAACGGACTGGGAGTAGCCTTCATCCCGGATATGACTGCGGAAGCAGAAACAAAGAGCAGCAAACTCAAACGCCTCACATGGAAAGGGCCTGATTTTCCTATCTATTCGCAGGTGCTAATCCATAAAGACAAGCATCAGAATAAGGCAATGAACAGTCTGGTTGAGATGATAAAGTGACTTGTTATGCGAAATGAAATGCAGTTAGATTATAATTTAGGAGAATGTGATGGAAAAAGAGTTTAAGCGCGTATATAGATTTTATGGATGGGAAGATGCGGACAAAGTATCTCCGGTGACACCCGGATTTGAGAATATTCGTGATATGAGGGATATGTATGATCTGCTTACAGAGATATGGTCAAAAGAAACCTGTGCTCCCAGGATGCAGGATGATTGGACGCCAACGAATATGACACTAGGACAGTGCTCTATAACAGCTTTTCTTATTCAGGATATTTTCGGAGGCGGAGTTTACGGAATTGAGCGTGAAGGCGGAAACTACCACTGCTATAACGTCATAGATGGAAGGACATTTGACCTTACCAGTGAACAGTTTGGCGACGAAGAACTTGATTACGAGAACAATCCCATTCAGTTACGCGAAATTCATTTTGAAAAAGAAGAGAAGCATCAGCGATATCTTGTTTTGAAGGAAAGGCTAGGAAAAAGACTTGATAAGCTCTCAATGCTTAAGCTGATAGACAGAGCAGCTAGAGGTGATATTGATGCAGCTGCTGAACTGGCAGAGGCATATTTTACAGGCAAATATGGT
The DNA here is from genome assembly GCF_000702265.1 of Butyrivibrio sp. NC2002. Taxonomy (GTDB): domain Bacteria; phylum Bacillota; class Clostridia; order Lachnospirales; family Lachnospiraceae; genus Butyrivibrio. The sequence goes on along the minus strand of NZ_JNKZ01000010.1, from coordinate 39,646 downwards.
GATGAGAACCATATTAAAGCGAAAAAATGGGCAGATTATGCTTCAAAGCATGGGAGAAGAGTACAGTATTAGGGAAAAATAAGCTGTTAGGAGGAATTCATAGTATGAAAGAGCTTATAAAGGGCGCAAATCCGTATCTTCCATTGTGGGAGCATGTACCGGATGGCGAACCCAGGGTTTTTGAATATAATGGAGAAAAGCGGGTATACGTTTATGGCTCGCATGACATTGAAAGAGATAAATACTGCGGAAGGAACTACGTTGTATGGTCTGCACCTGTTAATGACCTGACAGATTGGACATATCACGGAGTGTCATATGAGACACATTATGATTCGGTGCTGTATGCCCCTGATGTAGTAAAAAAAGGAGATACTTACTATCTCTATGCTGCTGAAAGATGCGGAAGTCTCGTTGTGGTTGCTTCATCCAAGACCCCCTGGGGTCCTTTTGAAAATCCTGTAGAAACCAAAGTTGGTTTTGACCCGGGAGTACTTGTCGATGATGATGGCAAAGTCTATGCATACTGGGGAGGATGTGCTGCTCCATGCTATATTGCAGAACTTGAAGATGATATGGCGACCATTAAAGAAGGAACTCTTGTTGAAAACCCTTTGGGACATTCCACCTGCCCATGGGATCCAAAAGATGATGGTCATATATCTCTCACAGATGGCTTTTTTGAGGCTTCAAGTCCCAGAAAAGTTCTTGGGAAGTATGTATATATCTATTCCAAGCGATATGAAGTTCCCGTTCCAGAACTCGGTGTATTTGAACCCTGTAATGGATTCCTCTCATATCGTATAAGTGACACTCCGTTTGGACCTTTTCATGATGGCGGTGATTTCAGTTTTAATGGTGGAGAAATACTTCATGACAGCCAGGGACTCGGAACCATGACCTACAAATGGGGTAATAATCATGGCTCGATCATGGAAATAGAAGGACAGTGGTATGTCTTTTACCATAGGCAGACAGGTACTGACGAATACTCGCGTCAGGCCATGATGGAACCGGTTGATGTTGCTCTTGGTAAAGACGGAAAGCTTTATATTGGAGACATAAAGTATATCGCAGGAGAGCCTGTATCATCAAAACCTGTGGAAATGACTTCTCAGGGACCGCATATAAACGGCCTTGATGCATACAAGTGGATATCTGCCGGCTATGCCTGCCATATCTTTGGAAGCAGCAAAAATGCATACATAAGACCTGTCTATGAGGAAAAAGACGATATTTCTGCACCTGTTGTAAACATTACCTCAGGAACTACTGTGGGATTCAGATACCTTCAGTTTGGAAATACATCAGCCAAAAAGGTAACCATAATCCTGGAAGAAGCAAAGCCTGTAAAGATAAATGTCCGATTGGATTCATATAATGGACGTGTGATTTCTACTGTAGTTTTTGACGGCTCTGAAAATGAAAAGACATCTGAGCTCACATGCGGTGTAATAGGAAAGCATGCAATATATTTTGAATTTGTTTCTGAAGACACAGAAAGAGAATTCACTTTTGATAGATTTACATTTGATTGAGATAACTCTTGTTTCATATGATGGTAAAGAAAAAATCAAAATCTTTGGCATAGAGGGGGGTAAATATGGGAAGAATCAGCAAAGCTATCGAAAAGAAAAAGAAAGAACTCATGTGGCTTAAGATAAAGCTTGGTATAGAAATCGGTGCCATAGTTTTGGCACCTTTTATCATAGGAATAATTATCCATATCATTAAAAAGAAGACGAAAAAACGTTTAAAGAATAAGATCAAGGAGAGCATCAGAAGCCATGCCTCAAAAAAGCAGGAGAATGATGAGAAACTTGAATTTTTGGATTGTTCTATCAAATGACCAAAGAAATTTCTGCAATTATATACAATTTGTATCGAAGAACTAGAAAAGTAAAGTTTAGAATTATTTTATCTATGTTCTAGTATTTTCAGATATACATAGTAGAAAGTGAAGTATAATTAAGTGGGGAGACGATGTCTCCCTTTTATTTTTTATGCACTCTATTTAACAATATTTCATGATATTTATTTGTGTGAAAAACATGAAAGGCGTGGAATTTGGAAAAGAAAGATACTGAGGTTTTGGAACAGCTCCAAAATAGTGATGTGGATAGAAAGACGGATATTCTCCCAATTGGTGGAACAATCAAATATGATGATGGTATTGTACACGAACTAGGCGCAAAATATTCAGTTCTTATATGCGGCAAGAGACTTGTTGAATTTGCCGATAGGATTCAGCGTTGGCTTGAATATGGAATAAAGGTCTTATGGTTTGGCGATGCTGAATCTTGTAAACAACTGAAGAGCAAATTCGGAGTATATGCAGATGAATATCTGCTGCAAATACATGAATGCGATCCAAATATACGTGGAATTGCTGTTGATGGGTGTGATGATTCGGGCTTGGTAGACAAGCTTGAATCAGCATGCCCATTTTTTAATGCGGCGCAGTATAGAGTTGAGCATTGCAAGGCAGATGAACATGTAGTTGTTCAGGCTAGTGCAGGTACTGGTAAAACTACTGTCATGATTGATAGAATCATGTTTCTTATGCATACGGTGCCTGGCATTCATATGTATGACATATATATGATTACATTTACAAATGATGCAACGGAAGAAATGAACCGTAGGCTTCAGAAGACACTTCTAACCAGATATCATCTCACTGGTAATATAAAGTATTTTCGATGGGTAGAAGAACAATCTCAGATGCAGATTAGTACAATACATAGCTTCTGTTACTTAATGTTGCGAACAAATGGCTTTAATATGGGCTTTTCTGAAAAGCTTGCTATAAAAGGTTTAGCCAATGAAAAACATAAGATCATCTCTGATGTTATTGATAGAAGAACATCAGAAGCCGCTACAATAGACGAAGTGGTTGGCGAGAAACTCTATCAGACTAAGACTCTAATCGAAAAATATTGGGATACATTTGCAAAGATAGGCGTTTCACATAAAGATATTCATAACATGCAATGGGGGGAAAACTTTAGGAATGATGAGGCGAGGAAGTTTAATGATTTTATCAAAGAAGTTATACCGGAAGTTGATGATGAGTTTTTTGAACTAAAGAGGAAGCGTGATGAAATATCGTTAAATGATATTATCAGGGATCTGCAGGTTGTTTTGGAGGATTATGTAAGAAAGGTTACTGAATCCGAACTGGATGGAGAATCAACTGATAACCTTAGGCTGGATATGAAATATCTTTTCATAGATGAATTCCAGGATACGGATCTTTCTCAGATTGATGTTGCCATGTTATTAGTGCGGCTTACAAGAGCAAGATTGTTTGTCGTAGGAGATGTAAAACAGAGTATATATGCTTTTAGAGGAGCAAATGATGAAGCATTTAACATTTTTTCAGATAAGCTACGATTGATCAATAATGAGGATCATAAAGACTTTTCTTTAAAAAATAATTATAGAACATCCAAAGTGCTGATGGATTCTATGGATGAATATTTTAAAAAGTGGGGTAAAGCAGATCTTCTTAAATATGATAATCCTGTTGTTCCGCTTAAAGATGGCCTAGGTGAAAAAACTGTTATTTACAAATGTTCAAAACCAAAGAGTTTATCCAGCATAATTTATGAAGAAAACGAAGAGGATACCCAGGTAATTGAATCAATGAAGGGTAAATCAAACAATGATGATCAATCTCAGCCATCCGGAGAAGAAATAGCAAGTGTTACAAAAAAATCATTAGAGGATTTGATTAAGAGAGTAGAAGAAGCTGAAAAAAAGCCTGATGAAAAAGACAGGGTAGTCCTTCTTACAAGAACTAACAGTCAGCTTGATGAACTGTCTATGCTTCTTAGGAAGAATAAAATACCTTGTATGGTAAAGAGGGAAGGTTCATTTTATACAAGCGAAGCAGTCAGAGATTTCTTTTCTCTTATATGTTCATATGTTTTTGAGAGTGAACCTAAGTATGTTTTCAATTATCTTATGACCCCATTTTCAGGATTTTTAGGGACAATAGATCTTAAAGAGTTGGAAAAACAAAATGGAGATAAAAGTAAGATCTTTGGTTGCCTAAAAAAATATCTTGATGGCACACCGTGGGAGAAATATCACAAAGACCTAAGGCTAAAACCGGTTATATCTGTTATCAAGTGTATTTTGGAAGATAAAACCATGCAGATGGAACGTATAAAAAAAGGGGATACAGATTTTTCTTTCCTGAGGGAGAATTTGGAGAATGAGGAAACAAAGAAAAAATTCAAAATGGAAAATTTGTTGGAGACGGATTATATATACACATATATAAAGACTCTAAAAAGAACTGCAAGAGAGGAAGGATGGGATGAGAAAACGTCGAAGGCAATAATTTCTATAAGAGCAACCCAGTATAAAGCAGATATCTATAAACTTGTAAGGATTCTATTTGATAATTTTGGTATGACAAAGACAAGTTTATATGATGTATACCGCTTTTTGAAAATACAAATCGCGACTAATAGAGAGGAAGAGGAGCCTAGTATCAGGACCCAGGATGATTACAGAAGTGTTTTGTGTATGACGGCGCATAAATCAAAGGGACTTGAATTTGATACGATTATTATTCCTTATACGACGAAAAGATTCAGAACCAAAAAGGACAAAGAAATAATCATAGAGCCAACGGACAATAGGGTAGGCTGGAACGGAGAAGGCAAAGATTTTTGCAATGAATTTTATGAAGAACTCCATGAAGCACAGGTTTTAAAAGAGAAAAGGGAAGAGACAAGAATACTGTATGTTGCAATGACCAGAGCTATAAATAGGCTTGTTATTATTATTCCAATGAAACCAAAAGACGATACGTGGGCAAGCTGCATAGGATATTAAGGGTTTTGTTATGGCAAGAAAAATCTATACTTACGATAACAGAGAAAAACTTTATGAGTGTGGTTTTTGGAAGGAATTGGAAACTATTCCTCAGATTGTTGTGTCAAATGATATGAAAAGATGCCTAAAGGGAAAAGATAAAAGAGGAAAAATGCAAGGCATTTTTAAGAACAATAAGAGTTTTAACGTCGCATCATTTGACGATTTTAAGAAAATAATCCTTTCAGATTGGAATGATCCGGAAAATAGATATACCATGTATGTTTTAGCATCAAAATATATAAAACAGCTGGTAAGTGAAAGCGAAAATGAAGAAAGAAGGCAATGGCTTTTAGGCTGTAGGAAAAACATAGGTGAAATGATAGAGTCCATCGAGACGCTTGAGGAAGCAGACCTTACTCCGGAGAATCTGGATATGTGTCTTGATGACAAGTTGGAACTATTAAGGGATGTATGGAACTATCTTATAGAAAATGACGAGACTATCCTGAAATTTAAGAGAAAGATGGAAGTTCTTTCTAGAGCCGAATATATGCAGAAAATACTTTCTGCGCTATTTGCGATTCCCGAAACAGTTAAGATTGACAAAGTTGTATATCATGGTTTCTTCTATATTACACCTATTCAGGAACGGATTATGATGATTATGGAAAAATGTGGTATAGAGCTAATATTTTTATTACCCTATGATTCAAGATATCCATTTGCGCATGAAATTTGGAGAGAAACTTATTCAGAAAGTGTATATCCTTCCTATAGTGAATGGGTATGTGAGACTACCTGTAAAACTGACGTTAATGGAGAACTGTTTGAGGGAAGGAAAGTTGAACTAAATAATAATATACAGATCATTGAGTATAATACGCTTTTTGATTTTGTTAATGGAATAAGGAAAAGCAGAGGGGTTGGTTCAGGTATATATTCTGCTAATAATGCAGGAGCCAATGACATAATAAGGGCGTTCTATCCTGAAGAATATGGTAAAAGAAAATTACTTGCATATCCTATCGGAAGATTTATATGGTGCATTAATGATATGTATGATGAGGAGCACAATGAGATAGTACTTTCAGAAAAAAATTTGATGGAATGTTTTTCATCTGGATGGCTTTCTCATAATGGAAAGAACGGAAAGAATTATATGGAAGACTTAGTGAATGTTCTTCCGTTTTTCATTGATTGTGAAAGCGCTGCTAGCTGGGAAGAGCGCATAGAAATTCTAAGAGAGATACATGAACAGTGCATACCTAATATTACAAATGAAAATCAGACTATTGAACGATGGCAGAAACTCATGGGTAACCCGCTTGGTTCATACAGTCAGTTTTCTGTACCTGTAGATCGGGTTAAGATTGTTATTGATCTCATAAAACATCTATTATCAATAGCTACGTTCCTATTTTCAGAGAATAGTGAGATTGAACTGGTAGAGCATATTAATCGATTAAAAACTATTATATCCATAAATGAACTATCTGGAGATATTTATGATGAGGAAAGAGAAATTGCGTCAAGGATACTTATAAAGATACAAAATGATACCAGGTCCCAAGTCAGATGTTTCCCTGAAGATGCTGCAAGAGCCTTGGAATTATATCTTGATGCTGTATTTGATGATGGAGAAGTAGTAAATGAAGCTGGTGACGTAGTATTTCCAATGTACCATACAATGACAGCGGATTATTTGTATGGGAAAGCTCACGTCTGTTTGTGCGATAATGATAGCATGCCAGGCGGGAAAGCTGGGTTTCCTTGGCCATTAGACATTAAGTTAATTGAAAAATTATATACAGCTACAGGGAACAGACTACTTAAGAATATGATGGATGTAAAACGTAATCTTCCTTTGGCTAATAGGTATTTTATGTATTCTGCACTTAAATGTAAGGAAGTCATTCTGTCATGGTATTCAGACCCAAATGGAAAAGAGGTTAGTCCATCCCCCTACATAGGACTGATAAGGAGCGCTAATGGGGTAACTGAATGGAATCCGAAACGAATTAAGGTAAAGGATTATGCAGTGGTTTCACCTGCTTATGTAGCACAACCGGTTAGTAAATATAAAACAGAAGATTTAAGGCAAGAGGTTCCTAAAGAAGCTAAAATGGATTTTGCAGTCTGTCCACTCAGATATTTGTATGGATATTTGTTGAATGACAGACCAGTATTCCAAAGTGAATTTGTCCAAAAACGTTCTATATATTCATTAGTAGTAGCAATTTCAAACCTCCCTGGAGTTAAGGGGATAGGGCTGGATGAAATATATAGGAATGTATCTGGACTTTTTCCCGGAATGAGAGAATCAGATAAGAAGGAAATATATAAGAGCTTAACAGAGCGAAAACCATTTGAGGATAATGATATAACAGGAATGGATTTTGAAGGGGATTTATATTTTACTGAAGAACGATTAAGGGTTCATTTTCCTGATTGGAAATCTTTAAAAAATGCTATACAGGAATATGGAAAAATAGGTACTAAAGAGGGAGAAAAAGAAATTTCTTTCAAAAAACCATCGGCCAGTTATATATCTGAAGGAAGAATGAGCAAAAGTCATCCATGTTCGTATTGTCCTAATATAGAATGGTGTAAACACTCACTGTATCCAAGGGATAAGGAGAAAATCTATGGTAAAGCCTGAGTTTTGGAAAAAAGTCAATGATTCCTGGATGTCAAAAGACGATGGTATTAGTAAGCGAATAAAAGACCATTTAGGAACAGGAAAAACATCTGATGAAATAGATAAAGAACTGCAATTACTAGAAGAGCAAGAAAAAGCTTTCTTTTTAAATAATATGGATGAAGAATTATAGGGAAACATAGATATGAATGACAGACCAATAGAGATAACCAAAGAACAAGAAGAATGTGTTGATTATCATGATAATGAAGTGATGATAGTTAATGGTGTTGCAGGTACAGGTAAAAGCATAGTCTTACTATATAGGGCATTAAACTATATAAAGGAAAATGAAAATAATAAGTATAAAAGAGTGATTATCATTACATATAATAAATCTCTTGTGAAAGCCACTAAGCAAAAATTGCTAGAGAAAGGAGATAAGAGAGGATATATCACTGTTACTACACCAAATGCTTTTTTTGAAAAAATATGTCTTGCTCTGAACCTAGATAGAAACAGAATATGTGATGAAATGACAAAACTCAATTATGTAAGAGATGCTCTATGCGAATGTATTGAAGAAGTTGGAATAAGTAGATTAAACAGCTTAAGTGCTGACTTTTGGGATAAAGAAATTAGATGGATGAAAGAATCTAATATTACAACAAATGATAAAGTTAAATATTTAGAATTGAAAAGGCCTGGAAGGGGTACAGATATTGAATTTACTGAAGAAGAAAAGCATGAAGCATTTTATATATTCTGTAAATATATGAGCATATTAAGGAATCAAAAAATGGTTGACTGGGAAGATTTACCATTGTTTATAGTGAGGAATCCAGAACGAATACCTGATTCTTTTAAATTTGATCATGTGTTGATTGACGAAGCTCAAGATTTATCTTTAGCGCAGATGCTAGCATCTATGAAAATATATAAAAAAGATATAGTTATCGCATCAGATTTCAATCAACGGTTGTATCTAAAACAGTGGTCTATAGATGAACTTGGGATTAAAACTGATATAAAAGTACTTCACTCACTTATGAGAACGACAAAACAAATAGGAATTTTTGCTGAATCATTCAGAAAAAAAAATGAGGATTGTATAGCTGAAAAAGAAGATATGAGTAATTTAGGCTCTAATAGTAATAAAGTAGATTTACCAGTTATAGCTATGCTCAATTCTGCGAAAGAAGAAAAAGAATATGTGATTAGAGAAGTTAAGGCATGGCTTTCAGAAAGCAGTAATATAACAATTGGAATTCTTGCATCTAAGACATCGCAGTTGGACATATATGCATCATGGATGACTGACGCAGGAATCCCTAAAGAAATAATCAGGCGTGATGGAGACTTTGACATTACAACACCAGGAGTAAAAATAGTTACTACACACAGTGCTAAAGGCATGGAATTTTCGAGGGTAATCATTCCTCAATTTAACGAGGGTAATTTTCCATATGGATATCAGCCTAAATTAGATGAGGAAAAAATAAAATTTTTAGAGAGAGAAAGGAATCGGACGTATGTTGCTATAACTAGGGCAAGGCTAAACTTGACCATAACATGTACAAAAAGTAAAAAATCACGCTTTATTGATGAAATAGATAGTGATTACTATGTCTTGAAAGATATGACTAAATTGGATGAATAACATATGTTTATATGCACATGAAATTCATATTTCTAATGGTAAAGGGACTAATTGGTAATCTCTATATGGGTGAATTTGTATATTATGGGCATAACGAAATGGTTTCCAGGCTTAATTTACTGACTGAGAAAGGTGAATTTTTTTGTTACAAGCGCAAGAACTAATGTTCTGTAGTGTAGGTGTGATTATTGGACAGAAAAAGGAGTAAGGTGTAATCATAGAAAAACAACTAAATACCAAATGGGGCATGAAAAAAGAATTGTTGGGGATGCAAATATGATTCATAGAAAGGTAGGTATTAACTATGATTAAGAAGACTATGATTGCATTTTCAACTATTTTTGTATTTGGGATAATTATCTCTATATTTGGAACTACAGCCCATGCAGAGACTTGGATGGAAAAGAGCAGGAGGCTAAGTGAGGAATACAACCAAAAACTTCTTGATGAGCTAGAAGCTGCCGGAAATCTTACTCAGGATGCTATTGATGCACTGGACGGTCCAAACAGTACCAGAAAACCAAATCACAAATCGAGTACTTCTAATAACGAAAGTCAAAGTAGTGAATCCGGGATGGTTCAAGGCAAAGGCTGGGTTTATTCTTCTGATGAACTGCATGTTATAGGACTTCCTGAAGGTTCAAATGAATACACAAAGCCCGGATATTACGGCGATGTAGACAGTTATTATCCATCAGGTTATTCAGGACAGGGAAAAGGTTGGGTATACGACTCTGATGAACTGCATGTAATTGGACTTCCTGAAGGTGAAGATGGATATACAATGTCTGGATATTATGGAGATATAGACGGATAACATCATGTTAGAAAGGGTGTGATGTTATGGAGAGCATAATTATATTTCTTATCACAATAATAGTCATGGCATATCAATACATTAAGAAAAATAACATAAAAGTTCTTGCAAAAATAAAACAGATGGCTCTAAAGCTGATTACTATAATCCTCGCGGGGATTTTGATCTTACTTATTTTATTAGAAGAAGCTATACAGCATCTGCTAAACATGATTGGAAAAGAAATTAAGGTAACAAAAACAAGAAAACAGAATCTGACTAGGAGGTAGCATATGGGAATATTCGGATTATTTTCAAGTGACGATGAACACGATGTAAGATTAACAGATAGTGAAATAGAAAAACTTACAAAGAACATGTCCAGATCAGAAAAGAAGGAGTTTTTCCGCAGGCAGGAAGAACTGGAAAAAGACCGTGCAGACAGGGAAGCTTGGAACTGGGCCATGGGCGATTGGGATGAAGATGAATGATTAAGACAGGAAAACAAACCAAAAACAAAAGAATAAGGGTTATATATTCTGTCCTGCTTCCTTTGCTGGTGTTCCTGACATTTGCTGCAGGAACACTGGTAAAGGTAGTAGCAAAAGAAAAAGCTACAATCGATATACCCGAATATACCGGAGCATCTTCAGTTGCGCTTAATGATAATATTCCGGTATTTGATAAATCCGATATAACAACTCTTTCATTTGAATCTTAGGGTAATAGTTTATAGTAAGTTAAGAAAAAAGATTACCAATCTGAGTCCCAGTCAGTTCCATTGGAATCCCAACTGTCGTTAGAGTCCCAATCGTAGTCGGAATCTGAAGATTGAAAATTCTCATAATAGGATGTGTTATTCCAGTCAGTTGTTGCGATAGAACTGTTCCAGCTATCGGAAACGTAATAATCATCGTAATTTGTACTGATTACAGATGGAGCATTATCACTGAGTGGAACTTCGTACCAGTCATCGTCAAAAACGTACCAATTATCCTGATAATCATAGTAATAGCTTCCGTTATAAAGATAATATCCGTTATGTCGATTTTGTATCGGGGCTATAATAAAAGATAAAATTACGGAAAGTATTCCAATTACAAAAAAGCTTTTGAAAAAAAATCTGTGGAACTTGTAAAAAAATAATCCAACAGGATGATTCTTTGAGGCGCTTTCCTTATTTGAATTTAAATTCTTCTGATGGACTATTTCATCCTTAAGTCGCTGTAACAGTTCATTAACTGCATATTCTTCATCTTTTCCTTTATATCGGATTGCACGAGTGCCATCTGCCTTATTTTTGTATACAACAAATTCACCATTAGCATCTTTGAAAATACCAAATGCTTTTGGTTCCTTGTAATCAACACCAATAAAGAATCTTGTTACTTCCGGCGCAGGAAGGTTCCTGTCACGATACCATATTTTTAATTCTTCAATAGTTTTTGGGTTATTGCTGTTTTGGTGTGAAGGATTCGGAGCGCCGCAGTTGGGACATTGACTGGCGGTATCCTCATATGTATTTCCACAATAATCACATTTTATTTTCATGCCTTCTCCTTTAGAGTAATCCTTTGTGCTAAATAGTATATACCAGTATAGATTATTTAAAAAGTCATAGAGTCCCGTTTTTCCTCAGAAAAACAAGACTCTATGACTTCTAGTGGACTATTTCTTATTTTTTCGAATTCATCAAAAGCAACCAGTCTATCCGTTTTACTATGTGTTTGGGCTTTTCGCCCTTGTTACCCTTTGGCAAAGTTCCTGCCGGGTACATCAGCAGGGTACTTATTGCTCAGCCGCTACACATTCATTGACCCATTCGATGAAGTTTGTTGTAGAATCACCTTCTCTTTCGGCCATTGTATGTTCCTGGCCCCAAACAAAGCTGTAATCAACATCAGATCCATAGTTTTGCAGTGCAAGAACCAGATTTGCCTCTGTGTTAACTGCAGTATCGCTCTGCCATATACCGGTGTTAATTCTAAAATATTTTGCAACATTTGAAGTCTGATAACCTTCTGAACTTGAGAGGAGATAATACAATGGAGAATACATATTAAGTCTGTAATCAACAGTGTGCCCGACTGCATCCTCTGTATTAAGATCTTCCTCATAATCTGCTGCATAATCCGATCCAAGTTCACTTAGAACTTCAGCCAACATCGAGTCGAAGTGAGCACCCTGGCCATCTCCGTAGCCAAAAAGAGTGTTTTCTCCCTGTGATTCGTCAAGCTGATCAAAAGCCGCAATTCCTTTAGATGCTGTTTTCACAGCTTCAGCAAAATCTGAAATGCTTGTGATCGAAGCTGTATTGGTTGTTTCATCATAAGTCACCCAAGTACCGTTGGCATTTAAAGCATCGATATAATCCTGCGCAGTTTCAAAAGTTCCGGAAATAGAAATTCCTGAGCTGTTCTCTGTTCTTGAGATATCATCTATAGCTGTGAAGTCGACCTGTTCTTTGTCTTCTGTTTCTTTTTCATCAGAAGCCTCTATATCTGTATCGTTTGGAGATGCTTCCGGTTTTTCATCGCCAAATTCCTTTTTATTACCATCAGGTCCTCCGGCAAAACCACCATTTCCGCCATCAGGTCCCATGCCTGCCTGATGCCCTTGGCTTGAGGAATCTGCATCATACGGGAACTGCGTGTCAGCAAGGAAATTATTTAATGATTCTTCAATGACGCTGATCATATATTCATAGTAACTGCTTGATTGATATCTTCCGTCTTCGCTCTCTTCAAGTGTCAATGCATTACCTTCTGCATCGGTAAGGCCAAGACTATTTATATACTCGGCATAAGCTTCAGTTAATCCATCTGAAATGCTCTGCTCCTCATCCGTAAGCCCTGATCGCGTTGTTCCCATCATCCATTCATATGCTTCATCTGCAGAGTCCAGCGAAGTGATAGGGCACCAACCTTGTGAGCCAAGTACAGCATCACTGACGCCCATCACAGCACCTATAGCCTCAAGATAATCATCATACAGCTCAGAGTCGCCTGTTACGCCTAAAAGAGCTGACTGCGCACCGCCACCTGACATTCCGAATGTAAATATGCTATCCATATCTCCGGCAATATTTCCATCGTTATATCTGATGTATCTGATAGCCGCTTTTAAGTCGGTAACTCCGGCAGGGGCTCCGGCATCTCTTCCTCTGCAGCCGGCATGTACATATATAAATCCGGCATCTGTGTATTCAGAAACACTGCTGTATTCTGTCATTGGAGACTGTGCCGCATAACCGGGTGTATTTACAGGGAATACTATGGGTGCTGTCTCTGCAGTATAACCATTTACTTCAGAAGTTGTGTTAAGTGTACAGGTATAAGTACCGTCACCATTATCTGTTGCATCCATATAAGCTGCGGGAACTATTACTGCAAGTTCTTCATATTCAGTATCTGCTGGGTTCTCACAATACTGAATTCCGAGCTGATAATATACATTGTCCTCTTCGTTATACAGCCATTTTGTATTATCAATCTTTGACAGATTCGTTGTTATTTCTGATGTTTCTTCTGTCTCTGAATTTGCATCTTCTGCATCTTCAGTTTCTGTATTTGTCGATGAGCCCTGTGCACTAGCTGATTCACTTGTTGATTCACTCACAGTGCTTGTTAATGATTCAGATGCTTCTTTGCTTCCACATGCAGTAAGAGCGATCGAAGTGCCTAAAACCAATGCTAACATAATCTTCCTTTTGATCATTGATGCCTCCTGGATAAAATTCTTTTTGTTTCGATATTTCGATGATAAGGCATTAAACTAAATCAAAACTAAAAAAATCATTTTCTGAGGAAATTTTCTAATAAAGATGGATGAACATGAACTGGATTGCATTGCATTTTGCGCAAGAGAAATTTCTTCAAAGGGTAAGAATCTAAGGCATTAAACTAAATCAAAACTATCGATACAGATGTCGCGCGTGATTAATCGGCTTGAAGCATATTTTCATGAGTGTTATCTTGAAAAGAGTAGAATAATTTGAATAGGAGATACATAGTATGTATTACGTACCAGATGAAACCACAATTGCAGGCTTTTATGAATGCAGTGAATGTGCAAACAGATTTTTGTCCACAAAAGTAGGACCGAGTATAGTATGCCCGTACTGCGGTAAACAGCCCGATATGGAAATAGGCCCCGACGAGGAAATGCCCGTAGTAAAAGAAACAGCCAAGCTAATTCAGGTTGTCGAGGGAAAAGAAGAGGTTGAGCGAATTGATGCACTTTTATCCCTGGCTGTAACAGGCGGAGACTACAATTGGATATGAAAGAAATCATCAGAGTACATTTAAATTTTAAAGGATACGTGCAGGGAGTTGGATTTAGATACACTGCATATCATACAGCAACCATGTACGGGCTGACAGGCTGGGTTAAAAATGAGTGGAATGGCTCAGTAACAGTGGAGGCCCAAGGAGACAGTGACACAATCGAACTGTTCATAGAAAAGGTAAAAAGTGGACGATACATAGATGTGCTGGATATGACAAAAGCTACGATACCGCTGGAGGATGAGAGTACTTTTCAGATAAGGTATTAGTTGGAGCAATTGATAGGAGTGATATAGATGCTTGTTGAAGTTGATCAGTCCTATGTACCGGATTATGATATGAAGGAAGACTTGAAGCGGCTTATCATGGAGCGATGTGAAATAGTCTTATAATGACCAGTGTCAACGGATAGCTTTTCAGGAGGCAGGATTTCTTCAACAAATGGAGAAGTCCTCGGAAGCTAAAATCATAAAATCTCAATATCCAAGGGGAGAAGTTTTGTATGGAAAAGAAGAGAGTACTTTGTTTTGGGGATTCGCTTACCTGGGGATTTGATCCCTATAAGAAGGTGAGGATGGAAGATGAGGACAGATGGACCGGTGTTTTACATAAGCACCTTGGAAGTGACTTTGTTGTGATCGAAGAGGGCCACAACGGAAGGACTATTGCGACAGATGATCCTGCTGAAGGGGAAAAGAATGGTTTAAAATATGTCATTCCCTGTATAGAGAGTCAGTCGCCTCTTGATCTTATGATCATCCTTCTTGGGGCTAATGACTTAAAGAGGAAGTTTCAGTATACAAGTATGGATATAGCAGGGGAAATGCAGATTTTCCTTGAAAAGGTACAGTCACATAACAGGTTCAGGATGGGGGATTCTATGAAGGTTTTACTTATTTCTCCTCCGATAATAGGTGCCTGCGGTGAAGGTTCATGGCTTTCTGACTGCTTTGATTTTGAGAGGTGTTCTAAGGTTTCTTCGGAATTATCTACCTGGTACAAGCAGCTTGCTGAGATGTATGGCTGTATGTTTCTTGATGCTGCAAAGGTGTGTGCTGTAAGCAGCGCAGACGGGGTGCATCTTGATGTTAAGAATCAGAGGTACCTTGGGGAAGCTGTTTACAGAAAGCTTAAGGATGAAGGGTTTTGTTAAGTTGGGGCAGGGCTGATATGAGTAGTATTACAAATGTAGTAGTTTTGCAGGCTATAACTTACATTATGTAAATAAGAGGTACCGGCATGACAAGAGCAGAGTATTTAAGACAAAAATACCATTTAGAACAGCATACTGAAGGTGGATGTTTTGCAGAAGTTTATACAGCACCTTTTTCACATGCAGACCGGTCACTTATGGGAAGTATCTATTTTCTGCTTGAAGGAGAGGATATTTCGCATTTTCATCAGATCGACTGTGATGAGATTTGGTACCACCATGAGGGCTGTGGGCTGAAGATTACCATGATAATAGATGGAATCTTGTCTGAAGTTGTAATTGGTTCTGGGGAAGACCAGCTTGCAATGGCTGTGATTCCTAAAGGAGCTATTTTTGCGGCAGAAAACCTTGATAAGGGTAGTTTCTGTTTTATGTCCTGTGCAACTACTCCGAAGTTTACTTATGATGGATTTAAGCTTGTCCCGGATAAAGAGATAAAGCACATCTGTCCTGCAGATTATGAGAAGATAAAACATCTGGCTTTTTCAGAGGTTATGATCGGATGCAATTAAGGAACCAGTTTTGGATTAGTCTCCATGGCTGACTACTACGCCGAAAGGCGCGTCACTTGTTAAGTTGGTTGAACCGTCGTGTACCGAACGGTACGCACGGTGATGTGAGAAGGCGGGGAAATATCAATTTCCCCGCCTTTTCGATATTTTATGAAAAGATATCAGCTAACTTTCCATGTATTTACATATCCGATTGATTTATTCTTAAATACCTTGATTGTTTTTGTTTTATATTTCTTGGCATCCTTCTTACTCATCTTCATTTTGAACTTTGCTTTTTTGTGAATCTTCCCGAATGCCTTTGCACCAACCTTGGATTTCTTGGTAAGCTTGGTGGATTTCACTGTTATATTTTTAAGTGATGAGCATTTATAGTAAGCCTTCTTACCTATCTTTTTTACTTTCACACCGATGGTGACTTTAGTAAGTTTCTTGCATTTGTTGAAAGCTTCTTCATTGATTATCTCAAGGTTATCAAAACCTGAAAAGTTCTTAAGCTTTGAGCAATTTGAAAATGCCCCTTTTCCAATGGATGTCACTCCTTTACCACCTGTGACATCAGTGAGTTCAGCCATGTCTTTGCATGCGTTATTGCCGATTTCTTTTACTGTATCTGCAATTTCAATCTTCTTTATCTTATTCTTGTTTTCAAAGTTATTAAATGCATTCTCAGAAATAGCTGTTACTGTATATGTATTGCCATCAGTAAGGGTAACGGTGGCCTTAACCTGCTCTGTTCCTTCTGCCCCCTCCGCAGGCTTGTCATATGTCACCGTGCGATTACCTTCATCTGTAGATGTTACTTTGTAGGATGCGCTGGTGGAAGGTGTTTTATTTTGTTCGTAGGCTACAGAACCGACCTCGATGGGGGTGGAGGTGGATGTTATGCTACCATCGGTATTTATTGTTCCTCCAGTTACTGTTAACATCCCTGCTTTTTCCGCATCTGAGAAAGATGCATAATCATTTCCATTTATTCTAATTGTACCAACAAGTGTCAGTTTAGCTTCAGAGCTCATTATAATCGTTGCACTTCCTGAACCATTGAATTTAATAGAAGGTTCACCATTATTTTTGCTAGAGCCTGCTGTACGTTCGCCTATAACTACCAATTTAGTTCCATTAAAAGTAACAGCACCAACATCTGCTCCCATAGAAAATGTCCCGGTACTGGTATCAAAGCTAAATTTACTTACATCTAAAGTTCCCTCAACCCATCCGGAACCATTTGTCTTGTCTGACGATGTTGTAATCTTTCCGGTCACACCCCTACCCTTTAACGCATACAGACACATAACCATGGTTAGAAGAGAAATGTTTGTTATAATCCGGACAGCAATGCTCCCTCCCACGACTATTCCGATAACCATAGCTGCAAATCCTTCGAAGAGAGAGAGGACTCTTCCAAGACACGCCCATAATTCGGGATGCCTTGTTTTGGGAGCAAGAAACCAGAAGGCAATGTTCAGGTATCCTGTGTATACACCTGCAAGAAAATAGGAAAAAGCAAGTCTCATACCTGCTTCACCTGACATATAAGTTCCAAAGGTATACAGGAGGAATGCTGCCACCAGCGCAACATCCATGTATCTGTGCTTCTTGTAATCAGCAAGACAGCCGATATAAAAACACCCCAGTATAGCTGCAAATCTCTGCCATCCATACATATTTACCGCTTCAACTCGAAGAGCCTCTCCCCATGTGTACTCCATGTAGATTGCAATGATCAGAGCTGCCGGGAACATAATAAGGACCCTGAGTTTGTCAGAGACAAGACTCCGCCTGTATTCGGAAGTCTCCTCGGCAAAGGGCAATGAATCGTCCAGTATAAAATCATTGGGATGAGCAATAGCAAAAAAAGTGATTGTACAGAACAGCACAACAAGAATCGCAAAATTAATTAACTTATTTCCCATCAGTGGAGTCAGCAACTGTTGCAGTATATAAGGAACAGATGCTGCCAGAGCCATTACAAGCCCCGCATTATTCTTCATGTAGAATTCCACAGCCATGAAATAATATACTGCACCGCCAAGGCAACCTAATGACACCCCCGCGGTAAGCAGGAACAGAAAAGGCATCTCAGTGCCAAAAAACATAATGAAAACCATGGATAACGCATAGACAATATTAGAACACATCAAAATGAACTGACGAATCCGCAAACTGCTAAATGCCGCCCTCGATGCACCAAACAAAAGAAATCCCGCGCTCACAACAATTCAGATTGCATAGTGGTCACGGGATAAAACACCATCAATCGTCCCCTCGAGATAGAAGAACAACTGAAATTCCAGCATATAGAGTGAAAACAGTACTGCATAAAGTTTCATATCTTTTCTCCTTATAGTCTCATATTTACTATAATGCAGCTCCATAGAAAAATCAAAGAGAAGAGCCTCGGACTATCCATTACTAATTATTAACATGGGTACACCAAATTTATGAAAAGATTTATGAAAAAAAGAATATGTGTTTGACGATAAAGAGCGGTGATGGTACTATTATATTAGTTAAAGGTGCTACCGGTAGACGGTTAGCCCTGAATTATGATTAGTTATCGAAATAACCGCTCAGTCTGGCAGGACAAAGGGCGGTTATTTTTGTGCCTTGGAATCATGCATGCCAAACATGTAACCAAGACTAAAAAAAGTCGCACACAGTGCAAGCACTGCGATAAGGTCACTGATGGTGAGCATAAGCAAATACCTCCAACAAAGATTTCTCAAAGAGATTTCTATGATAACAGAGGTCACAGTCCTCCGATTGAAGGACTAACCGCCTACCGTGATTACTGGTAACACCGAGAGAAATTTTATCAAACATATATTCGATAGTCAATGACAAATAGGAAGATTTGTAGGGATTTGTAGGGATGAGATAACCCATAGAATGAAATTGGATACGCGGAGTTGGATACACCAGACTACTTATCATGTAACAAAGGGCAACGGTCTTGGTCTTGCCCTTGTGAAAAGAGTCATAGATATCTGCGGTGCGGAAATTACTGTAAAAAGTGTTCTGGGAAAAGGAACTACTTCTATAGTTTCTTTTGAATCATAGTTTTTTTAATAAAACAGAAATATTGGGGAAACAAAACAAAAATACTTTCTTCATATACTTATAACCATTTTACTTACTAAGTGTAATCAGCCATAACATGATAAAGATCATCGCAAAACCCAGTGCATCAAATGCCGTAAACGCACTTCCGAGCACAACTGTAGAAATGACTGCTGCGGTCAGAGGCTCAGCAAAACTATAGAGAATTGCTTTAGATGGTCCTATAAGTTTCACACCACTGATATACAGAGTGAAAGCGCAGAGGTTGCCAACTACAATAACGAATAAAATGCCTATTATTCCATAGAGATTCGGAATATAGTGGATTGTCCAGGTTCTGAAAATGATACCAATGCATATACCTCCAAGCAGGAACGACCACCCCTGTGCAACTATGACCGGAATGTCATTGGTGAGTTTTGGCGCAAGCACGTTATAAATCATAACACAAACAGCGCTTAAGACACCTGTAAAAAGTGCCGCTGACGGTACTGTCATTGCGGTGATATTGCCATGGCTTGTAAGAAAGAACACACCCAGTAGAGCCATTATGATTGACAATATTTCCAAAAACTTGGGAAATCTCTTGGTTGTTATACATGTATATCCCAGGATGAATATTGGAGCCAAATCTTGCATGATTGTTCCAACAGCTGCAGTGGACAGTTCTATTGTGAGAAAGTACAGGAACTGACATGCTGACACACCTGCCAGTCCATAGATGAGCATAGTTACTGCCTTTTCTTTGCTTTTCCATGGTAAAAAAACAGAGTCTGGATATTTGATAAGTGAGTACAGTAGAATTAGCACTCCGGAAAGTCCCAACCTGATAGGCACAAGCCATCTGCTGTCCATCATTTGCACGTCAAAAAGATACTGCCCAACTGAGCCAGAAAGACCCCAGCAGGCAGCACCAATGGTTGTTAATAATATTCCTTTAATTTTATTTTTATCCATCAGATCACATATCCTTTGTTGATTTATCTTAATCTCTGCATAATCTATCTGTTTCTATTATGAAAGAGCACTCATGATATAATAAGTCTTAAGGACTATGTTGTAAATCGATAAATTCAATAAAGTAGCTGAAACACTTCCGGATAGTACTTTCTAACAACGCATATTTCAGTTTGTAAATACGAGAATAGGAGGACAAAAGATTGAAAGAATTGACGCGCGGCGATGTATTGCATGTATATGGAAGCTTTGGACTAAATATGGATTACACTGTAAGACTGTGTGTGCGAATGAAAGATGAGATAAACGGTGAGATGCTTTCAGAAGCGGTGAGAAATACTTCAAAGCGCTATCCTTATCTATCCGTGCAGATGAAGAGGGACGAAAAACGGGTATATTATGAGGATAACCCCAATGAAATTGCACTTATAAATGACAATAAAAGAATCAGCTTGAACAGCGAAGAGACCAATTATCATGTATGGGCTGTATGCTACAGGGACGATTTTATCTATCTTGACATATATCACGGCCTTCTTGACGGGACTGGTATGTATATGGTTCTTTCAACCTTGCTTTATGAGTATTGCTCAAGAAGGTATGGTGTGACGGATCACAAGGGCGTTCGCACACTTGAGGATGAAGTGCGTCCTGAAGAGGCAATAGACCCTTTGGATTACCTTCCCGAGATAGATCTGTCAAATGTTGCCACACCTTCATATACGCCCGCATTCTCCCTGGAGAAAGATGCAGGGTTTCATACAGCAGATCTTAACCTTATAGATATTGAGATCTCAGAAGCTGATTTTCTCAAGTATACATCCGCAAACGATGCGAGCCCGGGAACGATGATAGCTCTTTTAAATGCCAGAGTGATAGATTCGCTTTACCCTGACCGGGATAAGAAAATCATGGGCTCATATATAATAAATGCACGACCTATGCTTGGAGCTTCAATCACACATCACAACTGTGTTAGTACGGTTTTTCTTGATTACAGCGACAAAATAAGAAACATGCCATTCGACAGGCAATGCACAGTTTACCGTGGAAAGACGTTTATTCAGAGCGATTCTGAACGGGTAGCCGGAGCTATGACTTTTTCTGCTAACCGAAACCGTCTAATGCTTGATTCAGCTCCAACTCTTGCTGAAAAATATGATGTATTTGCAAGGTCTCTCTCAGGAGGACGTTTGCTTTTCACATATATGGTAAGCTATGTTGGAAAATGGAAGTATAAAGCTGTTGAAGAGTATATCTCTGAATTCTGGACTCACGTACCAAGCGCCAATGCCTTGCTTACTGAAGTTGCCGCAGTCGGAGGAAGGATTTTCCTAACTGTACATCAAAGATTTGAGGAAGATATCATAATTCAGAGTCTGCTTGATGAGCTTAAAAGAAATGGTATCTCCTACAAAGTACACAAACATATCCCTGCAGACAACGCGCATTTTCCTTTGCCGTAAAACAGGTGGCTGTTTTTATGGAGGAAAAGTGTATGACAATAGTAGTTATTCTGATTCAAGTGATTCCGTCGGTGGTGGTTATTCAGACGGAGGCGGCGCAAGCAGATAATCTTGTTGTCAAATACAGGGGGCACAAATGTGACTATCGTTCAACTGAGCATGGTCGAAAAAGGTAACATGTTGTATTTTTGACAAAATCGCTTAAATATGTGTTGTATTTTTGACAAAATAAGTTCAAAATTCGTTGCATTTTTGACAATATTTGGTAGTTGGTGGAATGCCGGATGCAGTTGTGTCTTTTGCTGAAAACCATGAACTACCTCCACCGACTCTGCGTCGGAAGATGTTTCTGTTATGCCGCAGAGCGGCATGAACCTTTGGGATGCTTAGTGCATCCCAAAGAACAGGGCATGTCCACTATGCCCCTATCCCATTGGGTTACCTTTGGGAATACTTTTCTTAAGATGTTTGCAGCTCCGTTTATGTCTGCATTTGTTATTGTCCCATCGTAGTGCCTGTAGAGTCCGCGCTTTATCCTTTTTCCCGAAAAAACATATTCAGCCTTACTTCCCTTTTTATACACAGGGATCTCATCCATCGCAAGAAAATCCGCTTTGGATGTATAGTTCTCTTCCGTAAGCGCAAACCTTATCCCATATTCAGCAAGCTTATATCTTAGCATATCTGCAAATATCAGCATTGGTATCTGCACAAAATTCTGGTTATTGATATGCCCCATACCCGCTTCCTGCTTCTGGAATACATTATGCCCCATCACTACGACATCCACATGGTTATCCCTCGCATAGTCTGCAAGCTTTCTGCTTATCTTATGGAACTCATCCTTTATGCGCCTGTTGCGCTTTTCAGTGAGTATACTCATTTTCCTGGTCCGGTATCTGTTATTGCACTTCATGGCACATGAAGAAAGCCGCCCCATTTCCTTATTGTAGAACTGGTTTACTGACTTTATCAGTCCGCCCTTTACCACAAACGGGGCTGCCCCAAAGTTGTTCGCTACAGCTACTATATTATTCGTACCCGGATCTATCGACATGACCCTTATATCGGAAATGTCATCTTTTGATGAAAGAAATTTAAGAACTTCCCGGTCATCCAAAGGCTCTATTCCCACTGTTAAGACATCAATCACCACATCCATTACAAAGTCCTTACCATGTGGTTTTATCCGCACTTCCTTAAGTTTTCCCCGGGGAAAGTCCCTGCCAAGTATTAAAGTCTTAGCTGTCCCGGGGAAACGTATAAAGGAATCTTCCTTTATCCTGCATATCTGATTCGTAAGGATGGCTGTCTTGTATTTTCCCCGGCATACATAACCCGGCATGCGAGGATTTCCCCTATTTACAGGCTTCCTCGCATTTAGACTGTCAAAGATGGGATTATACACATACTGACAGATATGTAAAGAAAAACAGTCTTCGACGAATCAATAATCCAAATAATTGTTCCATATTGTTGCATACTCTGTAATTCTGGGATAGACGTAGGCCACGATAGCGAAAGTCAGCAGCCATACTGTTGTAACTGCCACCACATACCACGGACTCTTCAGTTTAATGATGCTGTTCGGCAACTTCCGCTTATCCACCCAGCTTATAATGAAATAGCAGGCTGTTAACACTATCAGACTATAGAGCATCGGCATAATATTACCTTCCATACGTTCTCCCAGGACAGCCACGAGCAGTATGCTCATCGGTACTATCAGAATAAAACTAAGGCAATAGTATTGATTGATGTGTCCGGACAAGTGATTAACCAGCATCGGTGATTCTTTGTGACGAAGCAGTATGTGGAACACTGCCAGCAGAAACACCGACATCAATATATTTGCCAAAGCATCGGACCCGGGTTTCATAATATACATCTCTATGCTGTTAAACTCCGGCAGCACGGAAATAGGCACGAAGGCTCGCAGCAGATAATAGCCGATGGCGATTGGTCCGCACAAGAGCAATACCCGGACGGAAAGGGCATCTTTATTCCTGATCCTCAGGTATATCCTGCCGAGGGCATAACCAAATGCAACATACACGAAATAAGAGCACAGAGGAAAATATGCCTCCGCATCAGTGACAATGAAATAAGCCAGCAACTGATTCACCAGAAAATTGCCGGTGGTGTGGAAGTAGCGGAAAAGCACATAGGCAAAAGCGTTCATGATGATACCTGTCAGCACAATGGCACCATCAGAGAACCTCATCCGTTTGAGTAACGCCAGCAACATAAATGCAAAGCCTGCGAAGCTCAATATATCTGCCTGTATGATTAATAAAGCATTGGACAGATAAGCACTGTCACCGTTAATCCACCAGATGATCAGGTAGGGCAGTGAAACCCTTACCAAGTTTAATGCCTGCCCGACAGTCAACAATTCGAAACCACGGCGCAGATAGTCCTTGGGCATCTGATGTCGGGAATAGCGTGCTCCTATGCCCATGCATAACATAAAGGTTCCTGCTCCGGTCAGACATTCAAGATAAGTGAGAACGTAGTAGGTAACGGAAGTTCTCGTAGTGCATCCCTCGAAGACATGCAGAAAGATCATAATAATAATGACTAATGCCTTCATACAGTCAATTTCGGGCTGCCTACCACGATTTACCTCATAATCAGCCAAATATGTCATGGTAATCTCCTGTAAGTGCCGAAGTATTATCAGTCTTCGGTATTGTTTTCCTTTACCTTTTCTGCTCTTGCTATATTTGCGAAAAACACATGGAAGACCAAGAAGGTCATTTGACTCCTATTCATTGTATGTCTTAATATCCATCATGTTTTCTCTCTTTGCCACAATTGTAGTAACCACAGCGTCTCCTGTGACGTTGGTAAGAGTCTGCATCATGGATATTATAGGATATAGCCCTACAACAAGGCTTATTGCCTCCGGGGGGATGCCAATCTGTGGGATGAGCAGCGTAAGACATACCAGATTTCCATTTGGAATCCCGGGGGCTCCTATGGACAAAACAATAATTGATATGAACAGCTGCATAAACATAGACCCTGAAAAGGGAATGCCATAAATTCTGGCAAAAAACAGAGCGCTTATTATAAGAGTGATACAGTTTCCATCCATATTTATACTGGCACCAAGCGGAAGCGAAAATGAATAGATTTTTTCTGATATGCCGAGCTTTTTACACTGGCGAATAGATGATGGCAGAGTCGCATTGCTGGAAGAAGTTGTAAATGCTGTTAGCATAGCAGGATAGTACTTGCTGATATACTTAAGCGGGTTAAGCCCTGCAAATACCATAAGTAATACCATATATAATGCTATCATGAACACATCGCCCAGATAAATTTCAGGGATTATAGCAAAGACTTCCATGAAAGATGAGAAATTCATATTTGCCATCATTTTAGCCATAGAGCAGAATATCATAATAGGCATAAAACGTATAACAGCTCCTGTAATCCTGGAGAAAACGCCATTCATGGATGATATAAATTCTTTTACAATTGGTGCAGTTTTTGACATTTCTGCAGAGGCCATCCCCAGGCAGACCGCCATGAAGATTATTTCAAGCATATCAGCCTTTTGAAAAGGGGTGATGATATCTGTCGGTACGATGCTAACTAGTGTATCTATTACTGAAAAATTGCCAAGCTCTGCCTGATTGACAATCTGCATGGAATTATTAGAGTCTACAGCCAACATAAGTTCAGGCTGTCCAATCGGGAAAATATGGTAAGTCAATAATCCTATAAATATAGCAGCTATAGAGGTTAACATATACATCACAATGATCCTCATCGCTATTTTTCCAAGGGCTTTAAAATCTGAAAATTCAGCTATGCTGCTTGCAATAGAGAAGAATACGAGGGGTCCAACTAAGAGCTTTATCGCATTCATTATTACCTTTTCCAAAGGCGCAAGAATATTGCCTATAATCATGCCGGAAACACTCTCCGGAATGAACAAATGAAGGATAGTACCTGCAATTATACCCAGAATTAGTGAGGACACCGTCATTATAAGAGGAGCATAGGGGGATTTTTCTACAACCTGCTTAACATATATTTTTCCCTTGTTACATTTCACGCTCAGGTTATCGCCAAAGAGCTTTTCCATCAGTGATTTCATGACTTCATCAGCATCATCACCCATGGAATTATCACCATTAAAAAGGAATTTATTCTGGATATCAGCAATGCTAAATTCACCGCCTTTGCCGCTGTATTTAATGGTAAAACTGCTCAGAAGTCCCCCAGCTTCGATATGTACGTCGCTTCCATCTTCGGAGACGTCACATATTTTAACAAGTATCTCTTCTGCAGTGAGGATTGGTTCTACTGCTTTTCCCCTGGTAATCCCTCCCTCTGCAAGACAATTCTTTATAAAATCAAGCGCCTCAGGTATGTTTTCTCTGTCACTTTTAAATACATATTCCTTCATGCGATATTCCTTTCTTTTCGTGAATTTATATAATTATCACGCATGAGCCAATGAGGACGCAACAAATTAACTCTATATTAAAAATGAAAAAAGCATAAAAAATAATGCAAAGTTAGCTTGACATAATATGCAAAGTAAACTATACTAAATTTGCAAAGCAAACTTAGCAAAAAATTGGAGGCTGTCATGAAAAACAAAATAAAGGAGTTAAGGAAAGTGAATAAACTTTCGCAATCTGAACTTGCTGATATTGTTGGAACTACGCGTCAGACAATTACCTCTATAGAGGTAGGAAAATATACAGCGTCTCTGATATTAGCGTATAAGATTGCACATCACTTCAATATGAACATCGAGGAAGTATTTGATTTTGAGAGCTTGGAGGAAGAAGACTAATGAATAACAAAAAAATGAATCAGATGAGAGAATCAATTAAAAAACAGAATTTTGCATATGTTGGAATTATACTACTTAGTGCAGCATTGTATTTTGTGTCACAGAGACCAACTATAACTGCAAGGTATGCAACATCTAATTATGCTGATTTCATGCAGGGATTTGTAATAGGAATGGTAATCGTATTGGACATCATAAGTATTTATCATCTTGTAAAGTATTCAAATGCTCTTAAGGATGATAAGAAACTTACACAAATCTATAACGAAATGCATGATGAGCGTATGTGTCATATCGAAGCACTATCTGGGAAGTTTACAGTAAAGTTTGCAGCTATTTTCCTATTATTATTTGCAATAGTAGTAAGCTTTTTCAGTTTTGAAGCAGCAATTGCTATTATGGCAGCATTGTTTATACTGGGGATTGCCAAGATAGTAAGCATGGCATACTATACTAGAACATATACGGGCGAGGAATGAATAAAAAGTGTAATGAATACATATATTTCTAGGAATTGATGATGATTCCTGAAAGAACGGTAAAAAAGATATGAAAAAGAATAATAGAGGGAATATGGGTATTCTATGATAATTTAGATTTATGAGGGAGCAATCAGACTGGTTGCTTCCTTTTTCTGACTATGCATTTATTAAAGATATAAAGATATAAGTTGTAAATATCAGTTTGTGATTGTACCAAGGATTGTAGTATGATTATTTGCATATGCAATCGATAAATCGCAGTTTGTAGGGGCACATATGATAATACTAGACGAGGTGGTGACATAATGGAAAGATATCTAAATGAAACGCCTATGCTTAATTTCTCCGATGCATCAATTCAGAATCTTGTTGAAGAACGAGGTTGGAAAAAACTGGATGAGTTTGAGCGTATCAAGGCTATTTATAATTTTGTAAGAGATGAAATCCTCTTTGGTTACAATGTAGATGATAGTGTTCCTGCATCAAAGGTGCTGGCTGATGGCTATGGTCAGTGCAACACAAAAGGAACTCTTTTTATGGCATTGCTCAGAAGCTGCGGTATTCCCTGCAGGGTTCATGGATTTACAATTGATAAGAAGCTTCAAGAAGGAGCTATGACAGGTTTTGTTTATAAAAGAGCTCCGCAGAATGTTTTTCATAGTTGGGTAGAAGTTTATTTTGAAGAGAAGTGGTATGAGCTTGAAGCATTTATTTTAGACAAGGCTTATCTTAACAAGTTGCAGGAGCAGAATCCTGAATGCACCGAAGCATTTTGTGGCTACGGTGTAGCGGTAAAAGATTTCAAGAACCCTGTAATTGATTTTGACAGGAACAATACATATATCCAGAGTGAGGGCATCAATCAGGACTTTGGCGTGTATGATTGCCCTGATGATTTGCTTAAGGAACATCATCAGGAGATGTCTGCCATAAAAGCATTTGCTTATAAGAATCTTGGTAGACATTTGATGAATCGCAATGTTAAGAAGATTAGAAATCGATAAGATGCGATGTAGGAGCTTTATGAAAATCGGAGTTATTCAGGCAAGCTCGCAGGCAGGGAGAATAATTATGAGCAATTGGAAAAATGGAAATGTGAATATTTCAGATAAATTAGTTGTACGTCCAGGATACACTTTTGATGAGTTTAAAAATACAGAGTTTTATACTGATCAGGATGGAATTAGAATTATCACTTTGGATGGTGCACAGGTAATCGATGGGCGTCAGTATTTGGTAGATCTTTTCTTTAGTGAAGGCAGGATTTATTGTTTGTCACTTATGAACTGTGAAAAAGAATTCACATGGGAAACTGAAAAAGAAAGAAAAATGCTTCACGATGCTATTTTAGCCGAATATGGGATTGGTGAGAAAGAAGAGTTTGATTGGGGAAAAATAGTATCAAATTTTGACAGCAGATCTACGGTTAGTGAGATTAAGTTTTTCTATAACTGATAAGAGCTTCCGTTGGAAATAGTTTAGAACAGGATGTGAGCATGCATATGAAAACTATGTATCAAGGTAAAGGATTTGCAGTATTAGAAATAGATGGTCAAAAGAAAGTATCTTGGGCAGAAGGATTATCAGGAAAAATTGCTTATTATGATATTTCAGAGGAAAATTTTGAAAAACTGAAAAAATCTGAGAAAGATGCAAATGATGTACTGTTTTTCTGTAAGAATGGAGAGTGGCCATTGAGTGAAGATGAGGAACTAGAAAATACAAAAAACTTCATCAGAAAACATCCAGTGCTTTTGCTGACTGTGCCCGAAAATCAGGGGTATTTTGATAAAGAAGAACTAGAAGTGCTTTTGAAGCAAGCTAAAGAAAAGCAGATAAATGCAAAAAAATAAAAGCATAGAAGAATAAAAAGAAAGAAGAGGAATTAACAATGGCTTATTTTGCAGGATACTTTTTTATGAGTTTTTTGATTGCACTTTTATTAGTGCATTTAGTTTTATCAATGGTTGAAAAAGGAAAGAAGCCGATGGCCAATAGAAAGATGTGGCATATTGTTGCATCTGTAGTGATCGCATTTTTATACACTTTGGCGCATGTTTAATAAACAATGCAGAGCGATATATGAAAAGAAAGCTTTTAATTGGAATAGATACAGTGGATGCTAATACAATAGATATTATAGGGAAAAGATCAGATGGAGGATTAGATTTAGTCATTGTAATGGATAAAATGATTGACGATTCTCCGGAAGATCAAGAGATTTTGTTAGATAAAATAGAAAATTACATGGGATATGTTGGTGGAGCAGAGTTTAAAAAGGAATTTCCATCAGTTGTAAAAGACAATGTAAATATCAAGCTTATTATGCCATGTCAGCCAAGTGAAGGATTTGTCTTATGGCTGAAAAAGATAGATTCATGGGTAAAGGATAATGGCATGAACTTTGTTTTTGCAACCAAATGACAATATCTATTGAATAAAGCTTATGTATTATGGATAAAGAATTGATCAGGGAAATTAGACAAGCGATAAAACAAGGGAATATCGATGCAGTTAAGAGTATTCTAGAAGAAAATCCAGATATGCTTGATGTAGAAACACCTTTTGGAACATGGTTACAAATGGCATCTGCACAGGGAAAAATAGATATAGTTAAGTATTTGCTTGAGCGTGGAATAGATGTGAATAAGTGTACTGGAGTAACTGATGGTGGCGCTATAAAGGATGCTGCGTTTAAGGGACATTTGGATATAGTAAAGTTATTGATTCAAAATGGTGCTGTATTGGATGTAAGCACTGCTGAAAAAAATCCTTTATTTGCTGCAATTTATAATGGACATTTTGATGTTGTAAAACTACTTGTTGAAAATGGTATTGATATAACTGCTGCTTATCCTATTGGAGAACTGGAATCCTGTGATGCTTATGAGTTTGCAAGACAGTATGGCCAGACAGAAATTGCTAATTATTTAAAAGAGTTATAATAGTTTTCTGGCTTTGAAAGGGATATAGATACAGTGGATGCTAATACAATAGATATTATAGGGAAAAGATCAGATGGAGGATTAGATTTAGTCATTGTAATGGATAAAATGATTGATGATTCTCCGGAAGATCAAGAGATATTGTTAGATAAGATAGAAAATTACATGGGGTATGTTGGGGGAGTAGAGTTTAAAAAAGAATTTCCAACAGTTGTAAAAGATAATGTAAATATCAAGCTTATTATGCCATGTCAGCCAAGCGAAGGATTCGTCTTATGGCTGAAAAAGATAGATTCATGGGTAAAAGAAAATGGCCTGAGTTTTATTTTTGTAACCAAATGAGAATATATATGAAATAAAGCTTACTTATTATGGAAAAAGAATTGATTAAAGAAATGCGAAAAGCAATTAAGAGTAATGACATTGAGAAAGTGAAAGTGCAAAAGCATACATTAGGATATGAACAGGAGCTACGCCCTTTGTTTTCCTGACATTGGATGATTTGAGGATAGAGGAAATGTGGAATCTTTCAAAAAGATTTTAATTGAATCCACATTCTGCATAGTATCGAAGTCATTCTGTGATATAATCGTAGACAAGGCGTGAGTCTCCTTATGGTGTTTTTTTTGGTGGTACTTAAATTATACCAAATATAGAGGCTTCACGTCTTTTTAAATGCCAGTTTTTATTGAATTATCAAGGTTCTAGAGCACATTTTCATGTGCGAAGTTTAAGTCAGATAATATTTCTGATTCAGATACATTGGAAAGAGAGTTGTCTCCACTAAGAGCGATAAAAGATGCATATCCTAAGATTTTGATAGCGAATACAAAGCATGATGATTATGACATTGAAGGAATAAAAGTACTAGATTTAACTAATTGGTTAATGAGATAAAGCTTTGATATATGCTTCTCAACTGCTGCTTGAGTCTCAGTATTTAAGCAGAAATTCGGACTCAATTACAAATTGATGTACAGCTTTTGCTCAGAGAGGTATTCTTGTATCAGACAAAAGGTACCGGCCAGTATCCAATACAGATTAAGGAGAGATAAAATGTTAGATATGAATAAAGTTGCTAAAAATATCAAGAATGCCCGGACAAAGAAGAATATGACACAGCTTGAACTTGCTGATATCGTCGGAGTAAGTTATCAGGCAGTATCAAATTGGGAGCGCGGAAATTCCATGCCCGATATCGGAAAGATTTCTGATATAGCAAAGGCTCTTGATCTTGATGTGACAGAACTACTTGGAAATGATAATGGATCAACTGCAGTAAAGAAAGTTCTGGAAAAAAGCTCTGAGCCACTTACATCAGAAGAACTAACAGATGTGGCTCCGATGCTTCCACCAATGGAACTTACAGAGGAAGTCAGGAAGACATCTGAGAATGATCAGCTTAATATCAAAGCCCTTGTAGAACTCGCGCCTTTCCTGGATGATGAATACCTTGATGAAATTGCCTCCAGGGTTGATGAAGCAAATTTAAAAGACCTTGTAGCTCTTGCGCCTTTCTTATCAGAAGAAGCATTGACCAATATCTCAAAGAAGATTACCTCATCTAATGTTAGAGATCTGGTTGCCCTGGCTCCGTTTATGTCAGAGGAAGCACTTGATGATGTTGTTTCAAGAATAGAAGGCGACAGCTTCGATGGGATAAAAGCACTTGCTCCGTTCTTATCAAAAAAGTCTCTTGAAAACATTGTAGATAAGGCTATAGAAAAAGGAGATGTGTCTGAATTAACAGGAATTGCCTGTTTTCTTGGAAGAAAGACACTGAAGAAAATATCCGAGTTTCTTTTGAAGACAGATGATACAAAGAGCATGTCTAAATTTGCGCAGTTCATGTGAAAACATACAAGAGATAAAATAACTTATGCTAATGCCGGGGACTTTATAGTCTCCGGTATTATTTTGTAAAAAATGGAATGTGAATGGACAGAATGGACAGTATGAGCAATGTTGAGTATGATGATATTGGCCAGATGAACATGTACATGGGGTATTTTGCAGAAGAAATCAATGAGCCAGATGATGCGCCACCTGTTGGATTGGTACTCGGCCAGAGCTGGGGAATGGGCATAGGACTTGTAGTTGGATGTATCGCAAGTTATCTGTTATCTGGCAGAATATCAACAGGTATGTGCCTTGGAACAGCTCTCGGAATGTCCGCAGGTATGATAATCGGAGCCATAATTGATAGAAAAAAGAACATGGAGCAGAAATAGGCGAGGATATATAAATAAACTCGCCGAAGTATGATAGTGAGATAATAAAATACTTCGTTTCGGATGGGTGGTTGTAGATGATTACGTATTATGATGACGGAACTATAAGAATTAGGAGCATGATTCCTGAAGATGCAAAAATCCTTTATGATACATATTTTTCGTATGGTTGGCATCCTTCTTTAGCAACATACGAAAAGTATTTTAAAGAACAGGAGGATGTTAAAAGATTTGTTTTTATCGCAGAGTATGATGGCAGAGTCTCCGGGCAATGTACTCTGGTTCTGAATCCTACAGAAGGTCCTTGGGGAAATCAAGGCTATCCTGAAATTGAAGATCTGACAGTTTTTTTTGATGTTCATAATAAAGGTATTGGAAATAGGCTTTTGGATGCTGTTGAAAAAGAGGCGTCAAAAGTTTCCGATAAAGTTTACTTGGCAGTTGGAGTTCATTTAGGATATGGACCGGCTCAGAGGATGTATGTAAAAAGAGGTTACAATTTTGATGGCAGCGGAGTCTGGTATAAAGGGAAACAATTAGAACAGTATGCACCCTGTTTCAACGATGATGACCTTTTACTTTATATGGCTAAAGATGTTTAATTTGCAGCTAAATGCACAGTAGGATATGGGAAAATGCTTATAGAATTGAGGCTATTATTTTGATAGATGACTGTGAAGAAGCAGGAGCAATTATCTATGAGAGAAAATGACAAGAGAGTAGTAGACAGATTTACAGAGCTTGCGCTGGTAGACGGTGAATCCTTTAATGAGAGGCTTGTCGCTGATTATCTTATAGCAGAGTTCCAAAAGCTGGGAATAAAGCTTATCGAGGATGATATTGCCGGTAAGATCGGTGGTAACTGTGGGAATCTGTATGGCTTTGCAGAGGGGCGGGGAAAGTATGCAGACTCTGAGCCTATTCTGTTCTGTGCACATATGGACACCGTATCTCCGGGAAACAATAAGAAGATCATATTAAATGACGGCGGAACAATCACAAGCGATCATACGACTGTCCTGGGAGCAGATGACAGGGTTGGCATAGCAGGAATTATCGAGGCGTACACCAGAGTAATCGAGAAAAATCTGGATCATCCGCCAATAGAGTTTCTGTTTACGGTGGCAGAAGAGGTTTACGGCCTTGGAAGCGCGGCTCTTGATTATTCAAGGATTCGCTCCAGGATAGCCTTTGCTCCCGACTGCAGCGGAGAATATGGAGTCTATTCATCCTGCGAGCCGACACTCATTTCATTCGAAGTACATATAAAGGGTAAGGCTTCCCACGCTGGTTATGAGCCTGAAAAGGGAATAAATGCAATAGCAGTAGCAGCTGCTGCAATCAGCAGAATAAAGCAGGGGTGGGCTGATGATCACACCACGCTGAATATCGGAATAATAGAAGGCGGAAGTGTTACCAACGCTGTTCCGGAAAACTGTTTTATAAAAGGTGAGATAAGAAGCGGTGTCCATGAAGATGCACATCGGACAATAGACTTAGTAGAAAGCATTTTTTCAGAAGAAGCGAATAGAGCAGGTGCAGAGCTTTGCATAGATAAAAAAGAAAGAATCACCGTTTACAGGATAGATCCCGAAGCCGCAGAAGGAAGTGCTTTGAATAGATATAAGAGAGCATTAGAGAAACAGGGAAGGAGAGCCGTGGCAAAGAAATCCTTTGGAGGAAGTGATATAAATTCTTTGATAAAACACGGAATGGACGGACTAAATATATACGGTCCCATGCATAACATACATACAACTGAAGAATACACAACTGTCCAGGAAATAGCAGACTTCACAGAACTGATAAAGATACTTATGACACAACCATGAGGAACAATTTAAAGGCTTTTGCGAATATAAGGGGGCAAAAATGAGAAAGAAACTGGTTTTAGCACCGATTATGATGGCATCTGCACTTTATTTCAAAAGACAGGGAAAAAGGAATTGCCCCGGCACTCAACATTCATCGCAGCATTCTCTGCGGAAGAAATTTTGAGTACTATTCAGAGGATCCGCTTGTCTCAGGTCTTTTTGCAGCTAGAACCGTTTCACCAATGGAAGGATAAGGATAACGAGATGCTTGAAGAAATAAGAAAATTCGGACAGATTAAGCTTGAAGATGAATGGATATCTCATATTAAAACATATATGAGCGATTCCAGGTTTGAACATACGCTGGGAGTGACCACTGTAGCCGTCTATTTATCAGAATTTTACGATGTAGACAAGGACCTTGTGCGGAAAACTGCCCTGCTTCATGATATAGCAAAAGATATGTCCCCGGATGAAATGGCCAATATTGCAGGAAAATATGGACATCAGATACAAGATATCAGCCTGCAATATGAAGCTAATCTGCATGCAGAAATTGGAGCGCTCATTGCAGAACATGAATTCGGACTTTCTGATAAAGATGCTTTGAACGCAATTCGGTTTCATGTCTGTGCGCGTCCGGATATGTCATTACTTGAAAAAATTATATTCCTTTCTGACCATGCCGAACCCCAAAGACCAAATCAACCAATGCTAAGGACTCTTATTGAAATCGCTAAAACTGATATCAATCTGTCAATCCTTAGAATGCTGCGAGTTGTAATTGAGTATCAGGTTAGCAATAGCATACCAAAGTATGTTTGTGATATCACCTCTGAGGCATATGACTATTTGCTTGAAGATTATTGCAAAACAGACCAGATATATGATCAATCTCCTGAGAACAATGACATACTTTCCGATGAGGAGTTTGACGAAGCGTTTGAACTGATTCGCTGCAATCAAATAAAACTGAAATCTGTTGAAAATGCCAGGTGGATAAAAGATTTACCGACTAATTCCGGAAGAAAGATTAAAGATGGACTTCTAATTAGAAGTGGAAACCTTCATCAGTTAACAGATGAAGAAGCGGATTATTTGAATACGCTTGGTCTTTCTCTAGTGATCGATCTTCGCACGCCAATGGAAGTAGCGCAAGCCCCGGATAAAAGCATTGCAGGAGTGCGGTATGAGAACATTCCTTTGGTTGAGAATATAGATACAAGCAGGATGGATTACCTTACACAGCGTTATATGCAAAGTCTGTCTGAAACTGATAGAGCTTGGTATGTTGAGCAATATGCCCGCATAGACGAAGTGATAAAAATGTACAGAAACATTTCCATGGATGCACGTTCATTGGATTCGATTCATCGCATTTTTCAACTTCTTAGAGAATCCCCCGGAACAATTCTTTTTCATTGTACCAGCGGAAAGGATCGAACCGGTATCATTGCGGCACTTCTTCTCTTAGTTCTTGGGTGCGATAAAAAATACATTATCAACGATTACAATGCATCTGCTGTAACCTTATTTACTAAAACCGAGAGTATAAAGGCTGATCTGGGTGTTCGTGATAATGGCAAAGAAAACCTGAAACGTGGTCTTCAGACAAGTATAAGCGTAGTTCCGGAGGTTCTTAGATCAGGATTATATTATATAGAAAATAATTACTTTTCAAATGACTCGTTCATATTTGAAGCAACCGGATGTAATGACAGAGAACTTGAGTTGTTACGCAACAAATTTCTGGTATGAGAAAAACGATGACAAAAACAGACAAAGCGCGGGTAGGATTTTTGAAATAAATTCAGTTTTTGACTAAAACCATCAATTGGTGGACTCATACTGATTAGTGCAATAAAATAATGTTAAAAAATTGCGAGGGAGGAACCATCATGACGAAGTCATGATTTGGAATGGTTCCGACCGATAGGGCAGGATTGCGGAGCAATCGTGCCAATACATAATATTCGAGGTGGAATAAGTATGAGAAAACACTATTTGGACAACATTCGCTGGATTACAGTTATCATCGTTGTTATTTATCATGTGTTTTATATGTATAATGCGGAAGGCATTCTTGGCGGTATTGGAAAAATCACAGATTTGTCGGTTCAGTACTACGATATTTTTCAGTATCTGGTCTATCCTTGGTTTATGCCGGTTCTTTTCGTGGTTTCCGGAATAAGTGCCAGATTATCCCTGGATTCACATTCGGATAATGAGTTCATAAAGTCCAGAACTTTAAAACTTCTGGTACCATCGACTATAGGTCTCTTTGCATTTCAGTTTATTCAAGGGTATGTGAGCATGTCACTTGGTGGAGGATTTGAAGGACTTGCGTCAGCGGGAGTTCCGAAGCCGGTTATCTATTTGATAATGGTTGCATCCGGAAGCGGAGTACTTTGGTATATGCATCTTCTGTGGGTTTACTGCGTGGTGCTTGTGCTGATCAGAAAGATTGAAAAGGGAAAGGTATTGGCAGCCGGAGCGGGGACTCCTCTGTGGCTGGTTGCTTTATTTGTTTTTCCAATCTGGGGCGCAGCGCAGATTCTTAATACACCTATAATTTCAGTTTACAGAATCGCATTTTATTTCGTGTTTTTCATGCTTGGCTATTTCGTGTTCTCAAATGATGAGGTAATCGAAAGGCTGAAGAAGATAGCAGTACCTTTGATAGCGGTAGCTGCTGTTATATGTGTGATTTTCGCTGTCTTATATTTCGGCGATAACTATGCAGACAAGCCTATCAACAGGGGCTTTTTATACTCGCTTGATGCGTATGTGGGATCACTTGCCATGCTTTCGGGAATGGCACGTTTCGGGGATGTTTCAGGTTCTATATCCAAATGGATGTCATCTCATAGCTTTGGACTATATGTATTTCATTATCTTGGAATATCTTCCGTTGCTCTGATCTTTGCAAAGCCGGGACTCCTACCTGCGCCTGCGTGCTACATGTTAAGCCTGGTGGCTGGATTTATTTTCGGATACGGGCTATATGCCATTATTTCACACATTCCGTTTTTCAGGTGGGCAGTGCTGGGTATTAAAAAACTAAAATGAGTCAATAAACAGACCATTAACAATGTTGATCCTGAGAATGAAAAAGAGCTTACGCAGGCCATAGAGAACCTGACTAAGGAAAAGACCATTATCATGATAGCTCACAGGCTTAAGACAGTCAGACATGCAGACCAGATAGTTGTTATTGATAAAGGGAAAATTGTTCAACAGGGCAAGCATGATGAGCTGATGGAGCAGGACGGAATATACAGGAACTTTGTCAGTGGAAGAAAACAGGCCGTTAGCTGGAAGTTTCATAGCGCCAAACTCCCCATATGATTTATAATGGATAGAAAAGAGTTAACAGTACAAGCTACTACTTAGTTTGTAATTTTTATAATTATAACATTCGGAGGCACAAATGAGGAATTAGCTGTCATGACAGGAATGCTTCATGAATGCTTCACGATGACAAACTTGTGACAGATTCTCCTATGGATGAGCTATTAAAGGATGCAGATATAATCGACCACTGTTTTAAAGACTCATCGAAGCCAGTAAAAGAAAAAGAGCAGAGGAGATATGACAATCTCTGCAAGGAACTGGGGCTGTGATCATATTATGGAATATATAGATGTATACACAAGGGATGGGATCCCTACAGGAAAAATTAAAGAAAAACATGAAAATAAGTATCCCGGAGAGTATTACAGGCATGTACTTATTATAATGAAAACTGCAGATTCTCCTACACCCGGAGAAGGTGAAGGTATGTATGTAGTACAGCAGCGCTCACTTAAAGCCAGATATTACGCCGGAAAATGGGACATGACCGGTGGCGGGGTTCGCTCAGGGGAAGCACCGGATGAAGCTGCAGTGAGAGAACTTTCTGAAGAATTGGGGATTGTTGTCAATCCAAAGGATCTGAAACTCGCTTTTGACTACATAAAAGACTGGGATGATGGAACCGGTCTACTGGTATCAGTATTCATGATACGTGTAGAAGTCCCTGAAGGCGGATTTTTATTTGATCATTATGAGGTAAATGATGTTAAAATAATGCCTTTTCATGAATTCTACGATAATGTAATGGATCACAACGATAAAGAGATGGGAAATGGTCTAAAGGAAATCGAACAAACACTATGATTTTGGCGGTGGATGATAGCATGAGCAAACAAGAATCAAATTTTTTCAGCTTTTAATCCCGTATGTTATAGTCCCACTTTTTATGATGATTCTTCCGTTCATCTTAATTGTTGTGGGACTTATCATTGCTATAAGATGTGTTATCTATTACAAGGCAAGAAATAAGAAAGCAGAGGACTAAGAGTTGCGCCAAAAGAGCAAAAGCCCCAAGTTCCGTTGTTTTCAAGGCAACTTGGGTTTTTTGCTGCTCCGTGACGCTAGAGCAAAAAGTGAAAAAGCAACAAGTTCTGCTGTTTTCATATGGTCTTGGGGTATTTCACTCTTGTCACAGGAAGAATTCGTCCAGTCATCGCATCTCCGAATTCTTCAAAAGCAACAAGTTCCATGATTTCAAGGCAACTTGTGGCTTTTGTCACTTCGCGACTCTAGAGCCAAAAGAGCAAAAGCAACAAGTCCTGCTGTTTTCATAGGATCTTGGGGTATTTCGCTCTTGTCACAGGAAGAATTCGTTCAGTCATCGCATCTTCGAATTCCTCAAAAGCCCCAAGTACCCGTGATTTCAAGGCAACTTGTGGCTTTTCTCGTTCCAGGACGTTAGCGCAGAAAGAGTAAAAGCAACAAGTCCCGCTGTTTTCATATGGTCTTGGGGTATTTCGCCCTTGTCAGAAGAAGAATTCGTCCTGTCACCGCATCTCCGAATTCCTCAAAAGCAACAAGTACCCATGATTTCAAGGCAACTTGTGGCTTTTCGCGCTCCGAGACGCTGTGGCCAAAAGAGCAAAAGCAACAAGTCTGTCTAATTTCCTATATACTTGGGGCTTTTAGCTCTTGTTACAAGAAGAATTCGTCCAGTCATCGTATCTCCGAACTCATCAAAAGCCCCAAGTACCCGTGATTTCAAGGCAACTTGGGGTGTTTGCCATAAAAAGGTGTCTCAAATAAGTGCTGTATCAGGATTAGTAAGAAGAGGCATTTTGTTTAGTGCGGAAAATAGTAGAAAGTTAACACTAAATTTAGTCTTTTTTATAGAAAGTTTACTGTGATTTGTCCTGCTTATAAAAGATAATATATATGTAGGATTTTATCAGTTTGTCTCAAAATGAGGAGATATAGCATGGAAAAATCAAGTGAGCAGGAAGTAGTAAAGAAGACTACTAGAACAAGGACAACGAAATCGGCTGCAGCGAAAGCAGGTAAAACAGAAAAGGCAGCTGTTTCGACAGATGATATGATAGCAGCAATGGCTTCGGCTGAAAGTGCCGGGGATGTTGATAAAAAATTAGAAGAAATGGCTGCGGCTGCAGAGGCAACGCCTGCGGTAGAAGAAGCACCAGTAGTAGAGGAAATTCCTGTAGCTGAGGAAACAGCGCCTGTGATAGAGGAAGCTCCAGCAGTAGAGGAAGTACCGGCTGTGGAAGAAGCGCCGGTAGCAGAAGAAGCAACGCCTGTGATAGAGGAGGCGCCGGTAGCAGAAGAGGCAACACCGGTAATAGAGGAAGCGCCAGTAGCAGAAGAGACGCCTGTGATGGAAGATACTCCTGCGGTCGAAGAGGTTACAATACCGGAGGAGACAGCACCTGCTGCAGAAGATATCCCGAGTGTTGAAGAGATTCTTTCGGTTGCAGACAGTACAATTATTATCGAAGAAAATCAGGCGGCTGCAGAAGCAGCCCCTGCGGTAGAAGAAATTGCAATGCCTGAGGAGATACCTGCAGTAGAGGAAGCTCCAGCAGTAGAGGAAGTACCGGTAGTAGAGGAAGCGCCTGTAATCGA
>NZ_KL370882.1:146612-202007 GCF_000702265.1 Butyrivibrio sp. NC2002 | reverse complement strand
CAATCATAGGGAACAACATGGTTTGTTCAAAAGAGATTTTCTTTTTCCTGGTAAAATCAGAAGCCGGATTGGTCAGAAACTCATCCCTTCGCTCCAACAAGGATGAAAAGACAGAGAAAAGATTTTTGCGTATTTCAGCAACAGTAAATGACATGTCAGCACCTCCGTAAAATGTCTTATAATCAAGGCGCGGCAACATTTTTTGGCTGACTTGTCAAGCATTTTTCGCAGAAAAATGCAAAAAAATCAGAGGGTATTTCACCTCTGATTTCAGTAATATATTTAATTGTAACTATAGGATTGGGACGGGAAATCCTTATCTAAATGGCATTGGGACGGGGTTTGTGGTTCATTTTTATGAACGCTAAGTGTTAACTAATTTTTCGGTAGCAAATAAAAACAATTGTAAGGAAAAAAGTCTAATTAACATTTGATTGTAATGTACATATAATAGCGTCAGTTTAACTTAAAATATAGTTATATTGACGTTATTATTTTTATGTAAAATAACTATAGTTTATTTGACACTTTTGGAGGCTCATAATGGGAAATTTTTATAGCTATATGAGAATTTCAACCGATATCGAGAAGCAAAGCTTCAACAGACAGAAAAAAAGTCTGAGCCGCTATGCTAAAGAACATGACATAGAATACCTGGTAGAATTTTCAGAGGAAAAATCCGCAAAAAATTTCACCGAGAGAGTTCAGTTTCAAAAACTGGATAAGATTCTTCAGAAAGATGATACGGTTGTCTTCAAAGACATCGCTAGATTCACACGTGAAGCGGAAAATGGATATAAGAAGTATATGGAATGGCTGAAACGAGGCATAAATATTGTTTTTATCGACAATCCAACAGTTTCAAGTGAATATATTAAACAGATGATGGACGTAGCACAAGCTCAGGATCTGGTAACGCGAACTGCAATGGAAGGAGTTATTAAGCTGCTTCTTATCGTAGAATTGGATAGAGCAGAGCAGCAACGTTTATACATATCAAAGGCGATCAAAGATGGTATTGCTGCAAGTAGTAAGCGTAGTGGCAGAAAACAAGGACAGTTAGATAAAATGTCACCGGGGCTAAGAGATGAAATTAAAAAATATTTGCATGATCGGTCAATCAAGCAAGTGGACTTGATGAAAAAGCATAATATATCACGTAATACGCTTAAAAAGTATATTGAGGCTGTTAATACAACGAAGGCATACACATGAACTATACTCACCTTGAGATATCGTAACAACATCATATGGAAGCTATTTTGCAAATATCTTATCAGCAAAATATGATATTCCATTTATAGCCACAAATCCCTGTGTAGATCCGTTGACCAGCTTAATGAGTTTATCTCTGGATTATTATATAAATGAAGCGCAGTATTTTAAGAACATTGAACAGGAGTATGCTACAAATTAGGAAAAGGGAGTTTTTATATTGGGGGATAAGGACGAGGTAATAGATCATTCCATTACAAAAAGTGTGGTTGGTAATGCAAAAACATATGTGGTCTCGGGGACACATAAACTGAACAGAGAAAACTATGAGGAACTGTTAATTAAGGAGGTAACGGTATTTATAAGAGATATGGACAATAATCAGGGATGATCTTGGCTTGCAGACAAGGAGATATACTGCCGGTTATTTATGATGGAAACGCTGATTTGTACTTAGAGAGTTCGTCTAATTTATAATAATTTAATGATTCATTAAGGCAAAGGCAAACATATATCTATTCTTTTTATGATATATTTAACTAAAGGGGAGCACTGCTTCCCTTTTTTATTTGCTTTCTTCCTAATTTAGCATCTGACGATGTGCTAAAAAAGGCGCATCCGAATGTTTAAGATATATTCATAAAGGTTTATCCGGAGGAGAACGCGATGTATGGAACTGGCACAAAGAAAATGCTGAATATGCTGATATTGGATATATTAAAGGAATGCTCCGACAGTGAGCACAGGTTACTTCAGCAGGACATAATAGATCTGCTGGAATCCAACTATGGCATCATCTGTGAGCGGCGTGCAGTAAAAAATAATATCGTCTCCCTTAAAGAGATGGGCTACGATATTGACGCTGATAAAGGATATTATCTTAAAACAAGGGAATTTACTGATGCTGAACTCAGACTCCTGATCGACAGCATTTTTTCATCAGGCTCAATTACAGACAAAGAGGCACATAAGCTGGTTCAGAAACTTGAAAAGTATTCAAACAAATATTTTAAGTCACATGTATCTCATATACACAGTGCTTCAAGTGGAAAAAATGCAGAGAATCAGAAGGTTATGGAGTCTATAGCAGCCATTGACACAGCTATATCGGAGGGGAAGAAGATTTCTTTTTCCTATCTGCAATATGGCATAGATTTTAAGCTTCATCCCAAGAGAGATATCAGATATGTTGTAAGCCCTTACCAGATGATAAGCAATAAAGGTAAATATTTTCTCATTGGAAACTACGATGCCTATGATGATATTTCACATTACAGGCTGGACAGAATCACGGATGTTGAAATGTTAAAGGAGCCTAGAAAACCGATAAAGTCTATTAAAGGATTGGAAAATGGTCTTAATATCTCCCAGTATATTTCAGAGCATGTCTATATGTTTTCCGGGGAAAGTGAACACATCAAGCTGCGGGCCAATGAAAAACTGATGGATACCCTTATTGACAACTTTGGAAAGAATTTCAGAGTATCCCTGGGAGAAGGTGATGACATCATAGTGGATCTTAAATGTAATCCGGATGCGTTTTTCTATTGGGTAATGCAGTATGGACAGTATGTTGAGGTGCTGGAACCTGAAAGTATGAGAAAGCGTATAAAAGAGGCTTCTTACACTGCATATAAGATGTACAGATAGTGGAGGAATAGTAGATGGTACAAAGTAATGATAACCACGTAAAAGTTATTGTACATAGAGGTACCAAGAATATAGGTGGTTGTTGTACCGAGGTTGAGTACAAAAATACCCGTTTAGCTATAGATTTTGGGAGCCCATTACCTGAGGAAAAGACTTCAAAGCTTGATATTTCCGGGCTTACTAATGGAAAAAGTGAATTTGATGCGGTTTTATTTACCCATTACCATGGTGACCATGTTGGGGAAGCCGGGAAAATTAATGCTGATATTCCTATTTATATGAGTGGATTTGCCAAGGACATTATTGCTGCATATAAAAAGCATAATTGGCATTGTTTCGCAGAGATAGACCCAAATATGGTCACTGAGTTAAAAGCAGGAAAAGAGATTGAAATTGGTGCATTAAGAGTATTACCGATTCTTTCCGATCATTCTGCTGCTGAATCGCTGATGTTTCTAATAAAGGCAGGAAACTTCCAGATTCTCCACACGGGGGATTTTAGACTTCATGGCCGGTATAGAGAAGAGTTGCTTGATAGTGTAAAGAAGCTTGGAAAGATAGATCTTCTAATTACCGAAGGAACTACACTCTCTAGAAAAGAAGAGGAAAAGGATAATTATACAGAAGAAAGGGTCGAAGCAGAAATTAAGAGGTGTTTATATGAGAATGATTACTGCTTCATAATCCTTTCATCGACCAACTTTGACAGGCTACAGGGGATTAAAAACAGTGTAAATGCATACCGACATGATAAAAAAACAAAAGGAAAGTACTTTTTGATAGATAATTTTCAGCAGTCTTTGTTTGAGATTGCAGATAAAAGGTTGCCAGAAAGATATAAGTTTGGCAAAGAAGTTTCATATCGTAGTGGTCTGGATGAAAAGATGAAAGATAGAGGATTTATTATGCTGATACGAAT
This sequence comes from Butyrivibrio sp. NC2002, assembly GCF_000702265.1. GTDB lineage: Bacteria > Bacillota > Clostridia > Lachnospirales > Lachnospiraceae > Butyrivibrio. The sequence goes on along the minus strand of NZ_KL370882.1, from coordinate 198,223 downwards.
GGGAAAAAAGCAGGAAGACATTTTCCGGAAGTATATGAAAGAATGTCCGGAAAGGTCCTGTTTAATTTACTCAATGTGGTCCGGTTATATGAAAACCGGAAAACTCAAAGAATTAACTGATATAGCACATGATAGGAACAGACTTAGGATAATTCATTCTTCTGGGCATGTAACAGTACAGGATCTTAAGGATTTTGTAGACGTTTTAGCACCAGAGCACGTTATTGTGATCCATACCAAGGATACAGAGAAGTTTGATTGCCTAAAAAAACAAATTCCTATTAAGGATGGAGAGGCATTGGAATTTCAAACTTGTTGATTTGAAAATCGAGTAGAGGAGGCATTATGACAGATAGAATAATATCCACTGATTTTATTAAAGCATTAGATAAAAACGGAAAACTACATTGGATTATTGAAACTGTTCTTAATAAAGAAAATGAATGTTCTTTTGAAATACGAAAAAACAGGATAGCCATATATTATAAGCATGGAAAACTGTTAGAAGTGAATGAAAAAGGGCAAAGTGGTAATCGTATATACACATATGCATTTAATTACAAAAAGTATGCAAAAAGAAAAAAAGAGCATCCTACAAATGAGAAAATTACCAGAGTTGAAAATGGAGAACTATGGAGTTCCTTTGCTGCCGAGCATCAAGATCAATTAAAAGAATTAAATGATGATACAGCAAAGGAGTACTTTAAGGACATAAAAAAAATGATGGATGAATGGTTTGAAGAAAACCCTAGGAAAGAGTGGAACCACCAACATAAGGTTTCTTTGCCCTATAACAACGACAATGTACTGGATATTGAGTATGAAATACGTGAGGCTAATACGAAGGTTGATATGGTAATGGTAGATGAGACTGGAAGAATTTACTTAGTGGAAAATAAATATGGGAGTAAGGCCTTATCTTCAGATAAAAAAACTAACAAAAAATTAGATCAAGGATTGTATAAACATTATCAAGACTATACGAACCTTGTAGAAAATCCAGTTTATAAAAAATGCCTTATTGATTCAATGAGGTTTATAATTAAGACCAAGCAGCAACTAGGCATCATGCCACAAAAGTATCACATAAGTGAAAATCCGGAGTTTTCTTTTGTTTTTTTGTTTGCGGAATTGGTATCTAAAGGGGATTCAAAGAAAAGAATTTCAAATATATGCGATATAATGAAGAAGGAAATAGAAAAAATAGAAAAAATAGATAAAGAAATATACAGCAAATATCCTCCGTATGAGATATGCGTAGCAGGAGATGTTTTTCGCATTCGACTAGATGAGAAAAAACCTTTTACTGAGGCTGTTCTTGATGAGATGATTAATCAAAAAGATAAGATGTAATTTATACTGGAGAGGAAAATAAAAAAAGCAATGTGCAAAAAAAGGCACATTGCTTTTTTTATTATACAAATATAAGGAATATCAAAAGATTGAATAATACGTTTTTAGTTAAAAGGAGATGCGATCATCATGAAAGATATATTTGAAGAAATAGTTGGATACGAAGATATTAAAAGTGAGCTTCGTATTATTAGTGATATGCTAAATAATCCAGATGTATACAAAGAAATGGGTGTAAGCATAAATAATGGACTGATACTAATCGGAGAACCAGGAACCGGAAAGACAACTATGGCAAACTGCCTGATGAAATCAACAAACAGAAATGCATATGTGTGTAGAAAAAAAGCTTCCGACGGAGAATTTGTAAAGCATATTGTTGAGACATTTGAAATAGCTAAAAGTAATGCTCCTTCAATAGTGCTATTGGATGATCTGGATAAGTTTTCAAACGAGGATGAAGACCATAATGATGCAGAAGAGTATGTGACTGTGCAATCGTGCATAGATGAAATCAGAGCAGCAGATGTATTTGTAATAGCTACGGTAAATAATGCAAGGAAAATACCGAGGTCTCTTCTAAGACCTGGGAGAATTGGAAAAAAGATCAAGGTTCATATGCCACAGCACAATGAGGCGGAGGCTATTGTAAAGCATTATCTTGAAAAGTCAGATAGATGTAAAAATCTTGATGCCGTTTCTATTGCCAGAATGTTGAGCGATGAATCTTGCGCAACTCTTGAAAATGTCATTGAATGTGCAGCTATGAAGGCTGCCTATAGCAGACAGGAAAGAGTAGAAATGAAAAACATTATTGATGCGTGTCTGGACCTGGTGTTTGAAGCTCCGGAATGCGCAGGTCATCTGTCGGAATACACCCTTCGAAAAACTGCATATCATGAAGCCGGTCATGCTATTGCAGCAGAGATTTTAGATCCGGGAAGTGTGAGGATAGTATCAATTCGAGAGACTGAAGAAGGAGACTATGGTTTAGTTAGATACTTCCGTCCTAGAGAAAATTATGATAATGCAGAATACTACGAAAATACTATTAAGATTTCTCTCGCCGGAAAGGCTGCTACGGAAATTATTTTTGGAGAAACCGATATGGGAGCAAATACAGATTTACATAATGCTTTTGATAAAGCGAAATACATGGTAGATAACCAATGTATGTATGGGTTCCAAAATTGGATTGAGGATAATCATGCAGAATACGTAGCAGAGAACAGAAATCATGCAATATCTATGGTCATGGAAAGAAACTATATTGAGGTAAAAAAGCTGTTGGTTGAACATAGAGAGTTGCTTGATGGGTTGGCAGAAGCACTTTTACAGAACGTAACATTGGTATATTCAGATGTTCAGAAAATATGCAGCTCAAACATATAAAAGGAGATAAAAATGCTTGTTTTCACAATTGATTTAGCTTGTGATATGGAGCTGAAGGTTAATGGTCCTAAAAATTATGAGTCCTATGCATATCTGCAAAAGCTATGTAAGGAAGGGGCTTCAGCAAGATGTCCATGATAGAAGATTACAGAATCAAATTTATCCATGGATGTAAGGAGAAAGGTATTTCTGGGTGTCTTGCGTTGGGATTAACAGAAGATGTTGGAGAAGAAATATATACGGTGACTTCAAATATGGCCAGATACTGTTTTAATAAATCACATGCGGCAGCGATGGCTAAACTAATATATCTGTTTGTTTGGTTAAAACACTATTATCCGCTTGATGTAAAAATGGTCATACAAGAGTGTTATGAAAGGAGGATTTCTGATGCTTGAATTAAAAGTAGGTGAAAACACCTGGAACCCACCGGATTTAAGTGAAGAAGTCATGCGACTTATAGAAAAAAAGTGTACATATTCAGAAGAGTCGCATGAAAAAATACTATTCCTTAGGATCAGACCATATATTGACTTGCTTTATGTGGATTATAAATTAAAGGGGAGTCCTGGCGTTGGCCGTGTTGAGCGTTTTGTTTTTCATGAGAATTATGTATGGACATTTGAACAGGAACAGCTTTTTGCAGAGAGCTGCTTGAATAATCAAAACTGTAAATATAAGTATGGATTCTTTGATGAAATTTATGACTACTACAATGAAATTCACCCTGAATGGAAATTGAAAAGATACTATACGGAATCTGTGAGACTTTTAGACCATATCTATCACTGTATGAGAAAGAATACAGTTAAAGAACTTTTGTATAAATGCGGTTTAGATATGCTGGCAAAATTCTCAGATGGTATAGATGATTTTAATCTCTTAGCAGGAAGTCCCTCGGAAGTATATGGGGATGTGCCAATGAGAGCTTTAAGAAGGCTTAACTGCGAAGAAGCAGCAAAGATGTTATGCCACGAACAGTATAGAAATCTCTTTAAGGTATTGGCATCATCCTATTCAACTATTTTTGACCAGCCACTTAATGACGCGCAGTGTGCATATATCAAGCATCTCTATGATAGAAAGCTTACTCCCAAAGAAATCGGAAGGTTATATCTTGGCCGGCGAAGCGAATTATCCGGATTATGGAATGTCAGACAATTCAAAGATTTCCTAAGCAAACTTAAAGTAATAGAGCGTGTTGGGGAACTTGGGAAAATAGATCAGATATATGAAAAGTACCTTTGCGAAACAGATGATAAGGGGCAACTTGGGGAAATTGAATACTATTTACTTGGGGATAGGAAACACTATGACAGAATGATTCGCGTCTCTAACAGAAAGAGAAACTATGCTTGGCAGGAACGAGATGGTCAATATGTTGTGAGATATCCCCAGACAATAAATGATTTCTGCAGGGAAGCAGTATATATGAGTAATTGCCTCTTGGGATATGTGGATGCATTTATGGATAATACTACCACTATTATGTTTTTGCGTAGGGAGGAAAATGTTAATGAGCCATTTATAACAATGGAGATATATAAAGGAGAGCTGACTCAGGCATATCACAGGTTTAACCAAGATTGCACTACAGAAGAAGCAATATGGATAAAAGGGTTCTGCTATAGACATGGTATAGGTTGTAGTGGCTTCTACTTTGATAGAGCTATAGACCTTGCATAGTTTATATATGGAGGTTTTATGTTGGAAACGTATACTGATAGAGCATTTATAAAGCTAAAAAGCATTTGCGACACAAGAATTTATGATAAGTACGACATGAATATTCGTGGGACGGCATACAAACAGCTAGAGAAGGAGTTGGAATATATACAAAAACAAGGTTCAGCACCATTATTGGTTGTGGTATATGAAGCATTGTGTGAGACTGGGGCAAAGTCAGATGATTATTGGATTGGTGGAGCGATGGGATCATCTCTTATTTCATATCTGCTTGATTTATCTAAAATAGACCCACTAACAGCGTCCCCAAAACTATACGATGAATTCTGTTATGGATTTAGTGGAGAGAGAGACTTTTCTGTTGAGATTAGGACTACAAAGAAAATATATAGAAGTCTTGTGCGTTGCTTTGAACATTATTCTGGAGAAGTAAGTATTAAGCATAGACACTTCAGTAACGGTAAAATCATCGGAGTTAGCATAATTGTAGCGCAAGGAGACGATGGTGCGGACATGAAAGAATATGAGTTTAATTTTCTTTCAGTAACAAAAACAAGGTCTACATTAAAAAGACTTATGAAAAGCAGGGTATTTGAAACTGTCATGCCAGAGACTTATGAAGAGCAAATAAAATGTATGGGATTAGAGCATGGGTGCGGTGTAAATGGCGTATGGGAAAATAATATGGAAGACCTTTTAAAGACAGAGACAGTACCACTTTCTGATTTGATTGCCCATAGAGAAGATGTATATGAGTTTTTGATGAATCATGGAATTGAAAAGGAGCAGGCGTATAAAATTACTGAGGACGTAAGACTTGGGAAAGTTAGCAGAAGAGGATGGGACCAGGAATCTCTGTCCGTGTTAAAAAATGCTGATATACCAGTATGGTTTATGGAAGCATGTAAGAAAATTAATTATTTATTCCCAAGAGCTCATGACATGAATTGGTGGAATTATTTGAATACGAACAGAACATATTGTTTGTGACTAATAAGAATGGAAAAGGAGATAACTACCATGGATAAAAATAGTTATTCATTCTTTGGGGATGTTGCAGAACAGTAGATGATGAAGATATCGACAGCAAGGAAAAATGGTTCCTATATAAATGATGATGGCATAGGTTTTAGAGAAATTGATTATAAGCTTGCAGGACTTCTAGGCGGTAATCTGATAATTGTTGGAGGAAGGCCGGGGATGGGAAAGACAGCATTTGCATTTACTATTGCGAATAATCTGGCTATCAGCAGTAAAAAGAGCGTTATGTTCTTCTCTGTGCAGTTACCAAGGCGAGTCGGATTCTTTCTACAAGAGCGTAGATAGATGTAAGAGATGAAAATGACTATATCATTGTGGCCTGTCCTCCTTCGATAATCCTCGAGAAAGCAATCCCTGAATTTGTAAAGACTGTTGAGACAACTAACCACGATGGTAAGAAATTCTTTGGATGGGACTGGTGAAGCGTATGGGTATGGCCAAGAAGATAAAAGTATATAAAGCAATAAGCACTGTCCTTCATCGGATTACCATGAAAAGGGAATTTGCGGTTATTGCTAAAGCAGATAAAATGACCCAATTTGATAATGACAGACCGGATTTCCTTTCTTTGGTTGATAAATCTGGTGCCAAAGTTCTTCTATATGTAGAGGATAAGGTATATAGCCGAGAGCGCTTTGATAAAAAGACTTGCCTCGCAAAAATATTGGAGAAATATCCTGACATTGAAAATGATGATGTATCCTTCCCGACAATAAATGACCTTTACAAAATAGCGGAAGATAAAATTCTTGAGATATCATTCACCGATGAGCGAAGAGACCAGCTCAATAGAAAGTGGATTAGTGACTACCTTCAAATTGGGACAAATGAAGGACAATGGTATATGACTGATGATTTTTCTGCTATAAATATACAATTGCAAAAATTGGAGAGAAGAATGGAGGAGATTTGGTCACTTCAACGACAGAAAGGACGGTGGATCTGGCAAAATTTGAAATATACGACAGATTAATGAAGATAATATATGATAGCGGAGTTGATAATCATTATGGGGATGCCTTTTGCATAGAATACTCGATTGTTTATGCACGTCAGGAATATAGGTATTGTCTCATGTACTTCTTCTCAAATCATAATTGGTGTAAGGATCCGTCCAATATCCTGAATGTGTGTGTTACGACGACAATTGTTCCTGGAGTATTTGATAGTAAAGACGTTAGATTTACGCATCCATCTAAATAGACATATGGCAAAGAAGATGGTAGGGAATACTTAATGGTTCTTATGACAATGGACAATGATGTAAGTGTAAAATTTGTTTCCGTAGGAAAAGATAAATCCGAAAAACGGACGGAGGGAGACGTGGCAGGGAACAGAGTTTATGACAACTTGATAGATTTTTCCGTGTGGTTATCTGCATTTCATCAGGAAATATATTTGGCATGAGAACAGTAGAAAATAAATATCTGAGGTTTTATTATGAGCGTTTTTATAAGCGGAAGTAAAAGACTTTTTATAAATAAAAAAGCTGAAGAGGGCCAGTGGCTGCTTCCAGAACCGGTGAGAAAGCGCCTTGATGAATTAGTATCTGATGAAGAGGATATTTTAATAGGTGACTGCCCTGGAGTTGATAGTTATGTTCAGGAGTATTTGAACATCTCTGGATATAAAAAGGTTACAGTATACGTCTCGGGTAGCAAAGGGAGAACCCATAATAATGCTGGCAGGTGGGAAGAAAAGGACTTTAGAACGCAAGGCAGGACGGCATACTCTTATAGAATCGAAAAAGATTTTAGAATGGCCGAGGATGCTGAATATGGAATTGCCATTTGGAATGGTGAAAGCAAAGGAACCTTCATAAACATGGCATATCTTATTGCCCAAGGGAAAAAAGTCAATTTATATCATATTCCTGAAAACAGGTGGATTGATATAAGTTCTGTGGAGAATCTCAGGTCTTTTGTGGGTGAAGAGGGGATAATTGGAAGCAAAGAAGTGCAGATTATTATGGAAAGATGCGGTTTTTCCAAGGAAATGATTGCATTCCATGTATCTGAAAATACGATATCGCCATATACTCTTGCAGACGCTGTTTACCGCGCAGCAATTCCACTTGATACTAAAGAATACTTGCTTTCCATCATGTTAAAGAAGCGCAATATGAAGCGCGAAGTATTTTTTTCAGTGAGCAATAATATATCCCAAGGAAAACATATAAAAGAAATAAAGCATGATATTCGGGCTATTGCAGACTATCGTGGGGAAGAAACAATCTGGACTTATTTATGGAATTTATATGATGAGATAGAGCAGGCAAAAATGGAAAGGTATAAGGGCTCCATCGATTTATGGGAAGACAAGCCAATGTATCTTTTTGCAGAATGGTATGATACTGAAGATTTGTGCCTAAAGAGCGTGCCTTGTGGATTTTTTCCAGAGTATGATGCGGTACAAAAGTATATTGAAAATGAAGAAAAAGATAATGAAACAGATGAGGGATACTACCGATTGGAAGTCTGGGATAACCACGATCATGGCTGGGATAATGCTAGATATGATTACTACTATTATCATGGACAAATCTGCTGGTTCAAGAAACTTACTCCTAGGAAGGATGATAATGGAAATAAGTATTATCTGACAGAATCACAGAAGTTTTTTTCCTTGAGCGTTGATTTTAATATTAGAACTCCATATAAACCAGGAGATGTTGTAAGGATCGATTGCCGTCCTTTTGGACCGGTATTTCAAGCGATGATATTGGAGGCAAGACACCAGAATGACTGTTGTTTTCCAACTCTTCTTTTTAAAGCATTTGGGACTGATGATTGGAGGATTACATCGCTCAAACACAGAAGATTTTTCAAAGATATAAGTATGGGAACATATGAGCCTATGCTTTCACCGCTTTACAAAATAAGGAAGGTACAAGAGGATGAGATTAATGATTATACATCTAGGCTATTTAAGTTGAGTAAATATATCAGTGAAAATGAGGAGAATGCAGCAAGAATATGGAATAAATGGGATAAATGCGGATGTAATGATATGAGCGAAGAGGAAATGTTGGAGTTGTTTCATGTAGATACCGACTCTCAGATTAGGAGTTGAATATGCCACGTTACATAGGCTCATAGTTGATGAGTTTGATTTGTGTCAGATTGAGGACAGAATCAAATGGATTGCAGATAATTCAAATCATTATAGATATTTACTTGATGACCCGAGGGATCATAGCGGGTATTTCTTCTATATCTATGCATATAATTTTAGCTATCTGTATGGATTGCTATCGCAAATAGATCAATTTACTTTAACCGGCAGGCAACAGCTGCCTTATAATCTTTTCGGAACTCAGTTAGGGTATTTTTGTTTATTTCCATGGTTATCTCCAATTAAATAACTTGATTTGTCATTGAAGATAATTGGCTTTTTCTTGTAAGCGATTTTCTCTGAATGTATAATGGTTCGGGGGAACTAATTGCAGCTAATAGCTGCATATTTTAGGAGGAATTACGGTATGCCATATAAGACTAAGGTGGAATATTCATTTGAGGAAGCGAAAAAAGCGTTCTGGGCTACATATCTATACAAAAACAAAGCCGGGATTACAGCGGCAATTGTTGCTTTAATAGTTTTTGCAGCATTTATTGTGAATGGAGTATGGACAGGGAATTATGAAAATGTTTTTGTTTTCTCAATGGTGCTGATACTTTACCCGATTATTATATATATTCTTGCAACAAAACGAATAAGGAAAAATTACGAGAGTTATAAAATGTTGCATGGGACCACTTTTTCATATACTTTTTTTGAAGACGCCATGGTATCTGATGGGCCAAAGGGAACATCTAAGATCGCATATAAGGATCTGTACAAAATCACTGAAACAAAAAACAATTTCTATATATTTGTAAGTAGTATCCAGGCTTTTTCTATCATTAAGTCAGGGTGTTCAGAGGAGTTGATTTCCTTCATACAGAAGCTTAAGACAGAAGTAAACGGCAGAATTAGGACTGCGGAAACTGGGGTTAATGATACAGATTATGAACAGCTATACAGATCTGTGGAGTCAAACACAGACATCTTGTATAATGCCAAAGTTGAATGGGAACTCGATGAACTCAAGGATTTCAACTGGCTTCTCATTAAAAATATTCATAAACCAATTATTGTTGTGCTGGTGATTGTCGAGATAATGTTTCTTGCAGGCTTTGTAATATCATTTCCTGCCCATTCCTTAAGGCATGCTATAGAGAGTATTCTTCTGGCTATTGTAGTGCCGGTGTTGTTTTATTCTCTATTCAATTATAGATGCAGGAAGAATTTTGATAGCAACAAGCTTCTTAGAAACTTTGTGGCTATTATCACATTTGACAGCGAAAAACTCGAACAGATCAGTAACGTGGGAAGCATAAAGGCATCTTACGATGAGATATACAGGATATTTGAAACCGATAAGAATTTCTATATCCTAATAAGTGATAATCTTGCCATTAATGTTAGAAAAGCGAATTGTTCGGATGGATTAATAACCTTCTTGCAGGATTTAAAGCAGAAGGTAGCGTAAAGCATACGCATAAGGGGATTAAAATGTCGTAAACTTGATGTCGGAAAGAATACTATTCCGCGGGGTTACAATACAATGGTTTCTATCATGCATGAGGAAAGAGCACAATAATGATAGAAAAAGATTGGCGCATGATTTAGGATCATGTGACTTTTATAGAGGGAAAATTTAGGAGGAAATATGCATTTAATTAGTATTAGTGATGAGAATGGATGGACAAGGTCTAAGTGGGAGCTGACCTATAGAGTTGGCTGGGAGCAGCTTGTTAAGAGCGTAGCATTTGCATCAGATTTCTATGAACAGTTCGAGGTGCTTGTTGATGATAAGCCCCTTGCAGATGCCACAAAGGAAAGTATTATAGCAGCACCGGAAGCAGGATCTATATGCTTTAGAGGAATTTCTAAGATACTTAAGGTGCCGGTAATGATCACGTTCTATAACCAGAGCAGCACAGTTATCGTAACTGTAGCCCAGGCAACAGACGAATTCAAGACAGTAGCTTATGTGAACTTCAACCACTCCATGTGTCAGTACATGGACAGCATAGAACTTGCTATGCACAGATGATAGTGGATTTTGAATCTATTTGAGCAAAGCGTAGTGATAAAAATGGTAACCTCGGAATGTACCCTTTATTATGATCTGGAGGATAATAGAATTGGTCAATACGACATAGCTTCAAGAACGACTACTGTAACATTATGGTAAGAGTGATAGGATTAACATAGTAGAATCTGTATCCGGATGAGTAGTATTCTTTTTTTAATAAGGAGGGCCTATGGGGACAGTTATAGAAGTTGCGGACAATAATCTATACTACATTGTAGAACTGTGCACTATCATAATGGAGCTATTCGGCGTTATAATTCTTGTCTTTACTGCCATTAAGAGCTTCATAGAATGGCTCAAAAAAGATGAGAACATAAGACTCCACCTTGCTCAGGGCATTGCTCTTGCTCTTGAATTCAAGCTTGGAGGAGAGGTCCTTAGAACTGTTGTCGTAAGAGAATGGTCTGAACTGGGTATTCTTGGCGCTATCATACTCCTTAGAGGCGTACTCACATTCCTGATCCACTGGGAGATCAAGAATGAGAAGAACGAGATCGCTCAGAATGAAAAATAGTCCTTGAAACTTTGCTGTAAACATAATGATTTTTATAACTTATTTCTCAAGAAGGCTATGTTGGTGATGGAACCTTTAGTGTATCACCTTATATAGACGGCTCTTCTGTGGATCTTATATTTGATATTCCGGATGCAGCATATATCTATAGTGAAGAGATATCATGGAATGCGGTATGCTTATATCGAAAATAGGCGAAAATGGGGGAACCGGTATGATAAAAGCTCTTAAATGGGGAAAACAGCATATTTTTTCAATTACGATTTTTGTCATTATCGGATTCGTTCTTTTATCAGGATCGTTAGCTCTCCTTCATCTTAGGTTCAGAGTTTTTGTATATCAGGTCTTTGTAGTCATGGCGCTTCTTGGAATTCTCATCGGAATAATCCAGCTTATACGACGACAATCTAATAAAGCCGCAAGGGCAGCTGCCTATATTGCAACTGTAGCTGTACTTATAGCTGGAGCATTCTTTATGTACCTCCCAGCCGTCCTATTCTTTCTTGGACAAACAGAAACAACGGTATATATTGATGGGGTAAAATATTCGGCTCACACCTATGAATTCTTGGATAGATTTGTTTATTACTACGATTACAAAAATTTCCTGATATCCGGAAATGTGCTTCGAATGGAAGATGACTACCCGGGGTGCAATATTGGTGATCCAATTAGGACTGTCTATGATGAATATGGAAATGGGATAGTTATTCAGGGGGAGGGTGGCTGAATCCTTCATTTTTAGCGCGTTGACTGATTTAGTAAAGGGTTAATCGATGATTGAACACATGGATATTGCGCTATGACAATTATGTCATTAAGGAGAAATGGTATTATTTTCTGAGAAATTGCTTTGCATTTCCCGGAAGATCGTGAGCGACAAAAAGGGAGGAGTATTGCAATGGAATTCAGAAAAGTGTTTGATACAATACCGGAGCAGTTTGATAAGTACCGTCCAAGGTATAGCAAGGAGCTTTTCGATGATTTGATAAGCTATGCAGAGATTGGTACAGGCAAGTCAGTTCTTGAACTTGGACCGGGAACCGGCCAGGCAACTGAACCGGTTTTGGGGACCGGGTGCGACTATCATGCTATAGAGCTTGGAGAACACCTTTTTCAGAAAATGATAGAGAAGTACGGACATTATGACAACTTCAATATCGTTAATGATGACTTTATTACTCACGATTTTGGGAAAGAAAAATATGATCTCATATACTCCGCAGCAACTATACAGTGGATACCTGAGAATATAGCTTTTTCAAAATCTTTTGACTTACTAAGGCCGGGCGGAATCCTGGCAATGATGCTTACCAAAGCTGATTACAAAACTTCGAACGAGGAGCTTTTTAATAATATCCAAAAGGTTTATGACGAGTATTTCAAGCCGGAGACAGAGTATAAGCATGGTGGTTTTAAATACGAAAATGCTGTCAATTATGGCTTTGCAGATTTTGAGAAACGTGAGTTTTACGGAGAACGAGTCTTTACCGCAGATGAGTATGTGGCTTTTTGTGGAACACACTGCGATCATATAGTTTTACCTGATTCCTGCAGGGACAAATTCTACGAAGGTATAAGAAACGCTGTTCTTGAAGCAGGCAACCGTATAGTATTCAAAGATACATATGTGATGTATCTTACAAGAAAACCGGAATAACAAATACGATAGTCACAAATGTACCCTCATCATTGATGCCAGCTGTGCTCCTTAGAACATAGCCTTTCCTCAGGATGTTAGCTCAATAGCACTGTCGATTATCTCTCTTAAATTACGTATTGATTGCTTTAACCAGCTTTTTCTTGGTATTTCCTTTTACACCTTTAATCTTAATGGTAGCGCCTTTGTTGATCTTTTTGAAAGCACTCTTGCCGATCTTAAGGTTCTTATTAGCCTTTATGGTTACCTTTTTCAGCTTTTTGCATTTGAAAAATGCCTTTTTACCGATAGAAGAAACGCTTGAGCCGATTGTGACGGTCTTTATCTTCTTGTTGTTCTTGCATGCGTTATCAGCAATGGCTACAACAGGATAGGTTTTTCCGTCGACTGTAACGGTATCAAGGGAAGCCTTCTTTTGGGAATCTATTTTTGTTGCTGTGGCCTGTCCGTTAACATCAATATAATAGGTGATGTTATCGACAGTTACTGTTGTTGGAAGAGCAGACTCACTTTCCACTTTTGGAGCAGTCTTATCGGAATCATTGCTATTACTGCTATTAGAAGGAACAGTGAAATCAACTATGGCAGGATCTGAAGTCTTATATACATTAAAATCGCCGGAGCAAGTTCTTACCCTAAAGATAGGTGTTTTTGTTATGACGTTTACAGAATTAAATCTGGGGTCAACACTGCATCTGTTGTATGGTGTCTCTACAATATGATAATATCCGTCATTTTTCCAACTTACTTTATATCTGAAATAGTCGGTATGTTGCACCGGGTCTAAATATTTCACCTCAACATTTTGTGGCTTTGCCATTCTTTTTGAGATAATTGGAGTAGTATAAGTGGAAATAACATAATTTGGATTATTTTTATATTTATTGATAAATTTATCACCTACTTTTTTTTCTTTGCTGGAAACTACATGGAGGTTGATTTGATAAACGTTGTAATTACGCTCATTAAACAAAAGTGTAGAGTAATCCACAATTTCGTTTGCTTTGTAAAATTGGTTCACTTTTCCTGCTTCACATGTAACACCTTTAAAATATCCGGCTTTTCCGTACTCACCCTTTTCATGAAAGCACTCAAGGATTACAGTGTAGTAGCCATCTTCAGCTGCTTTGAAATGAACATGATCCTTAACAAACTTTACATCTTCTGCAGGTTTCATTGTGGTTGCTGCTTTTGAAGTCATGGATGTACATCCAAAAAGAATCATTACAAACGCTGTGATGAAAAATAAAAGATTTCCCAAATATTTCTTCATTTTTGATATTCCCCTTTAACTTTTCTTCAAACTGCATTACTGCAGCGTCCCCTAAGGCACTCATTATATCAAAACCTATAGCTTTGTCACAAGAATATTTTTTTAATACCTGCAACAAAAGTGCTGGTTTATCTGTTATAAGAATAGGAAATAAATTAAGCACGGAGGGAGGCATATCATGAGAAAACATACCTGATGATTTGTAAAATATTGGATGCAGAGGTGTGTGTTATACTTGATAATGCGTACTTACAGTATCATAAGGAAAGGCAACTTGAGAAATGAAAGAGATAAACATTAAGGGAATTATGCGTACTTTGAGAAGAACTATATTGATAATGCTGACAACATGTATGTTTTTGAGTGGATGTAGTGCTATAGACAAAAAGGAAAAGCCTACTGATGCGGAAGAGAAAACTGTTGAAGAAACCAATCAGAATGATGAGCCTGCAGCGGATGTAGCAAATGTTGCAGAATCTGAAGTGATTGCAGATGAAAACACAGATGACGGAGATGTTAAGGATGTAAATGACGATGATCCCGATATGTCCCAGGATAAGAAGTACCTTCAGGATAAAAAAGATGTAACAGGTGCATATACAGCGTTTCTTAACAATGAAAAAGAAGCTGTTTTTGATTACCCTACGGACCAAAGTTTGTGGTTTGAATATGAAAATGGCAATAGTGTTGGAATACAGGAATTGCAATCTGAACTGTTAAAAGGAGCTGGGGTTGTAGCTGGCTCTGGGGATGGTGTTTCAAATGTTGAGGACTACAGGTATATTGATTGCGGGTGTGATGGAGAATATGAACTACTCGTAATAATCAGTTTAAACAAAGATATTCGTCACTATTCCTTCGTCTTAAAGGAAGTGGATGATAAACTTTTCATCAGATATATTCTGCCTGAAGGAGAACGGTCTGAGGTAAGCATTTCTGATTACGGATATGTAAATGATTTTGGAAAGGGCAGCGCCGACCTTGCGATAATGGATTATGGTTTTCTGGATAAGGATGTAAGGTACCATGCTTATTATTCATGTTGGTATTATTTGTCTCTGCAGTATGATCGACCTGACGGTTTTGAGAATATAGACATTGACGATAAGTGGGAAAATATCCAATTGTTGATTTATTACCTTGGCGGAAATAGGGAAAATGGTCTTTATGAAATGTATGATATCGATAAGGATACTGACCTTGTAGATACCATTTATTCAGAACCACTGACTTCTCAGGGAATCAAGCTATACACAGAGGACGAGATCCAGGCCCGTCTTGGTGAATACGCCGAAGAAATTGGATTGGACAAAAAAGTTATCCCGAAGGAAGAAACGGAATCATCTGATAGTGATACTACTGCTTCCATCCAAAATGAAATCGCTGAGATCGAGACAAAATACCAGGAGTATGAAGATCTTGACTGGGCTTGTATGCCCCAACAGCCAGCAAACATCACAACGTACGAGATGTATAAGCTTTGGGATGATGAACTAAATTCAATCTGGAGCAGGTTGGTGGAAGAGGTGACTCCCGAGAAGAAGGAAGAATTACTAGCTAATCAGCGCGAATGGATAAAGAAAAAAGAAGCAAGTGTTAAGGCTGCCGGAGAAGAGGCCGAGGGCGGTACACTTCAGCCACAGCTTGAGAATGGAGCAGCCTGCAGATATACAAGGAAAAGGGTATACTATTTAGCTTCTGTGCTTGCTGATACTAGAGGAGAGAGCTTTAAAATTCCGGTAAAAGTAGAAGAGAGCTTTGCTGATTTTGACCTCAGCCTGGATGAGGTGTTTTCTAAGTTTGAGGGGCAGTGGGTTTTTGATGTGGACAGAGGCGCCTGCATAGGAGTAGAGAAGTCGCAGGAAACGTGATAATTAAGCGCGTCGCCCGAATGAATTGGACACCCCCGACACCCCGGCAGATCAGATGAATGATGCCGCGCCCGGTTTCCAAGCCTTCTCCGATGTGAGGATTTATACACTTCTATTTTGCCTATCTAACTATATAATCAGATATCCTTATCCCTTAAAATTGTCTTATATCAAAGCAATGCTTCTATTTCTAAGGGTTTTGCCATATAATTGAGGCTTGGGGACTTATTTTATGGAGGAAAAGTGTATGACAAAAAGAAATGTTGGATGGATTCTGGTTATCATAGGCTTATGATTTCTTGGACGAAAACAAGGAATATCGAATTTTGGATGGAATTCAATATTCTATAGATTTGTTAAATGTGATGACAGAAGAGGAGAATATTATGAAAGAAGCATATTTTGCAGGCGGATGCTTTTGGTGCGTAACACCTATATACAAGATGTACGGAGTAAGTGAAGTTATCTGCGGTTACGCAGGAGGGGATGAGGTAAATCCCACCTATGAGCAGGTTAAGCATCAGGAGACAGGCCACAGAGAGACTATCAAGCTTGTCTATGATCCGGAAAAAGTGGCATACGATAAGCTCCTTGATATCTTCCTTGCCAATGTAGACCCCTTCGACGGCGAAGGTCAGTTTATAGACAAGGGCTTTTCCTATACTCTGGCTATTTTCTATACGTCAGATGAGGAAAAAGAGATTGTGGATAATAAGCTTGGAAAGCTTGCCGAGGAGTCCGGAAAGGAAGTACAGATCGCAGTTTTACCTTACAAGAATTTTTACGAAGCAGAGGAGTATCACCAGGATTATTATCTGAAAAATCCGGAGGCTTTTGAGAAGGAACTTATAGAATCCGGTAGAAAGAAACAGTAAGTTATGGAGTGGTTTATTAAGACTTTTGATGAGCTGTCAGCTCGTGAATTATATGAAATACTTAAGTCCCGGGCAGAGATATTTGTAAAAGAGCAGAATATTACTTATGTTGATGAAGATGATGTGGACTATAGAAGTCTTCATGTTTTTGGCATCGAGAACGGACGGGTTGCAGCTTACCTTAGAGCCTACGAGGATGAAGCCGGTGCTGTGGGAAAAGCAGACGCTGGCAGAGAAATCCATGTCATGAAGATAGGAAGAGTTTTGTCGCTTGAGCATGGAAAGGGAATAGGGACAGAGCTTATGGAATTCGCACTTAGAGAAATTCCTAAAAAGGTGCCCTGCAGGGAAATCTGCATGGATGCGCAAAAGCATGCGGTTCATTTTTATGAGCGCCTTGGCTTTGTAGTAACCTCCGATGAGTATCTCGAGGAGGGAATCGTGCATGTGGATATGAGTAAAAAAATGTTACTCTGTTGGAATTGACGAGGTAGGGCTAAAGTGTTCTATTGTAACTAGAAAATAGTTGCAAGAGGAATTACTGTGCCAAAGAAATCAAAATTGAAGAGAACATTATTTGTTCGGAGGTTCATAGAGCCTTTTTTAAGAGCAAAATAGGGGAGTCATTTTCTTTCAATGTGACATTTCAAAAATGGCTCAAAGCGAATTCCGGGAAATATAAAGATATAGATATCATGATTGATTACGCTGCAGGTCGTGTGATGAAACTTGGTGAGCTGACACCTGAATGGTGGACATAATACTTTTGGGATAATTGGTTAGGAATATGAAAAAAATCATTGTACTTGGATGTTCCGGCAGTGGAAAAAGTACTTTTGCTATAAAACTCCATGAAAAGCTGGGACTGCCTCTGTATCATCTTGATAATATCTGGTGGAAAGCTGACAGGACTCATATTTCAAGGGAAGAATTTGATGAAAAGCTTGATGGATTGACTAAACTTGATAGCTGGATAATTGATGGTGATTACAGCAGAACTTATGAAAAGCGTATTGTTGCCTGTGATACCATCTTTTTCCTGGACTATTCCGAAGATGTTTGTATGGATGGAATTGCAGGAAGGGTAGGACAAAAAAGACCGGATATGCCATGGACAGAAGATGAACTTGATCCGGAGCTTATTGAATTAGTCAGGAACTATGGAAAAGAAAACAGGCCAAAGCTATTGGAGCTTTTTGCAAGATATCCTGAAAAGACTGTGATTGCTTTTAAAACAAGAGAAGAGGCTGCAAAATGGATTGAAATTCTCTGAAAAGAAGTACAACAGGAGAGGAGTTGTTTAACGAATGTTAAACGGCTCTTTTTCTGCTATAGTAGGATATAATTTAATTATTACAGCACGCAATCAAGCTTTTTTCGAAGAGTTTGTATCAATATATATAAACCAGAGAGGCAGGATAGATAATGAAGCTCAGAATATATCAGGAAGAGGATGATAAAAATGAACTATAAGGTAATTGACAGAGAGAAATACTATAGGAAAGATGTATTTCATCACTTTTCGGAAGATTGTAAATGTTCGACATCTATAACGGCAAGAATAGATGTCACAGATCTTGTCATTCATTCCAAGAAGACTGCGACTAAGTTTTATATAAATTTCCTATATATCCTCTCTAAGGTTATGAATTCACGTGAGGATTACAGGATGGGATATCTTTGGCAGACTGATGAACTGATCTGCTACGATGTGATCAATCCAACACAGTATGTTTTCCATGAAGATACGGAAACCTGCACTCCAGTATATACAGAATACTGTGAGGACTATGAAAAGTTCTACGTAGCTGCTTTACAGGATGTTGAAGAGGCAAAGAAGACAAGGAAATACGGGTTGGATATGGCTAACCATCCAAATTGGTTTGATGCATCATATATATCATGGTTATCTTATGATTCATTGAATGTTGAATTGCCGGATGGACATTTGTTTTTTGCTCCGATTACTAATTGGGGAAAATATAGAGAAGAGAACGGCAGACTTGTCATGCCAGTAACTGTTCGCCTAAATCATGCAATCGCAGATGGCTACTTGGTTGCAAATGTATTTCGACTATTGGAGCAGGAAATCCATTCATTTGTCGGGGAGATGCGGTAATAAGTAAAATCTTTACATTTGCATGAATACCCTCTATCCCAATATGAGATAGAGGGTTAAATCATTAATCTTAAAGTTTGCCAGGATACATGATGATCATAGAGTTTTCAATCATCACCTATTTTGACATTTCCGCTTCCAAGACCGTTTATATCATTGTCAAGGGGAAGCCATTCCAGAACCTTTTTGATCTGACTGCCCCAAAAATCCCAGTCATGTCCGCCTTTTTCTTCATCCCATGTTACATCAGCGCCTTTAGAAATGAGATAGTCACGAAGGTCTTTCCCGGCTGTGATCAGATCGTCCTCTGTACCGCAAGACATATAAAATTTAGGCATTTTGCATTTTTCTGCAATCAACTCATCAAATGCAACTTTAGGATTCACATTGGTAAGAACAGCTTTATCTATGTCGCCAAAAATAGTATTCTCACCACCTATATGCTGTGCATCCTTATCAAAGAGATGAACAGCTGATGAAAGACCAGCTATATGACTGAAAGTCTCAGAATAAACAATGCCGTTTCTCAATGCGCCATATCCGCCCATAGAGAGCCCGGCTATATAAGTATCCTCACGCTTATCAGACAGGGGGAACATTTTCCTTGTTATATCCTCTTATACATACCTTTTCCAAGCCCAAGGTTATCTCCAATTAAAAAACTTGAATTTATATAAGCGTATAACCTCTGAATCCGCGCACGGAATAGTACGAATCCGCCCCGTTATGGAATGTGAAAACCCTTCCGTAACGTCGTTCGCAGAACAATGCACCACCATTGTCGCGAATATCATCCGGCGTAGTGATCCAACTTGACGTTTTCAAATCAAATTCCCCGAGACTTTGCAGTCGGCGATAGAGTTCCTCCGTCATGATCAAAACGCCGATTTCTTTTGCTTTCCATTCGGCGCTGCCTGACGGCGGGTTTTTAGCACGCCCCTGTAATGCATTTTCGTCATAGCACAGGCTTCTGCGCCCAGAAGGGGACTCCTTTGCGCAGTCGCAGAAAATTAGCTTTCCCGTCTTTTCGTCATAGCCGATGGTATCCGGTTCTCCACCGCTCTCCTCCATCCTTCTCAAAACATCCATGGAGTCCTGATGCTCAAGCAAACGTTTCTCCACGTCAAGCCAACTCAGTTCCATATGAAGATTCTTATTATCCTGAAACCTCGCTTTTAATATTTCTAACATAGTTTCCCACTCCAATCCCCGATTTGTTTAATACTTAAATTCTAACTGTTTCAACCATTAAAATAAAGTCCACCAGTGTGAGTCTCATTTTCAACTTCAAGTTTTGAGAGGATAAAAAATTTTGTATAATTATATTAAAGTTACAGTAATTGTAAGAAAGGATCACGGTGGATATCCGTGAATCTATGTTAACGAGGGGGTATCAGGATGATTACTATTATTCAACAAATACTTGCAGGCTTAATAACTACCGGAATTTTGGGATGGCTCTATATGAGAATGATAAAAAGGGAAAAAGCTCCGCAGATCGGTATTCCTCAGGCTGTATTGCCAATTATTCTCGGCATAATTTCTGAAATAGTCGGGTCAAGAGCGGTTATGTTTTTGATGATGGGATTGGGAGAGAATGGTTCTGCAAAGTTTAATGAATTGCCGGTAGTTGCAAGACAATTTCTGGCTCCATTTTTATTCGCGGCGTTTCCGGAAGAGTTTATTAAGCTAATAATGGTAATCATAACTCTGTGCGTATTTAGAAAAAAGGTAAAGAATGTATATGAATATATATTGATAGGCGCAGCGGTAGGAATAGGTTTTTCTATAGCAGAAGATTATAGCTATGCATCTGAATTAATAGGCGTTTTCGTTAGACTGCCAATGCTTCCCGGTCACATGGCAATGGATATGCTTATGGGAGAATTCTTAGGTATAGCCATGTACAACAAGAAAAATAATGCAGGGCCTGTAGCAATTTTTAACATAGCTGCATTTGTTGCCCCGCTTATTATTCATACTTTATATGACGCAGGTACAACCAGTAATTTTATGGTATTTCAGGGAGCAGCAGATCAAAATAATCTGATGCTTACGATTGGTATCGTGTATGCATTAGTTGTAGTAGTCGGATTTATTGTTTATTCATTCCGCATGTTAATTAGATTCAAAAAGAAGGGTGATAAGTTCAATAATATGATTATTAGTGAAGCAGAATAATTGGATATAGCGTACATAGATAGTCTTTATTAATTTTTTAGGAGAAGGCATATGTTAAAGCGATACATTAATTTTCTGAAAAGGTCACCGATTATTACCGCAGCTATCTGCATTATTTACGTGGTCATTTGTTTTAAATCAATCAAAACCGACACTAATTTCCAGTTTTTCATAGTAAGAACAATGCTTTGTGGTGCTGTGTGTTTTTTCTTATATCAGATATCCGGAGATAAGGCTCTGACTAATTGTGATAATTCCACAGGCTATGTGCTTAAATATAGTCTGGGGTTCCTTATTTTGTCAGCATTATTTGGAGGCATTCTACTTATTTCACATATTGAGGAAAAAACACCATTAGTAGCCAACCCTTTAAGGGAAATGATCATTGTATTTCTCATGTATATGGCTGTTGGTTTATTTGAGGAGCTGGCTTTTAGAGCAGTTATAAATGATGCCATTATTTATAAATTCCGAAATTGGAAATATGTTTTCGTGCTCAGCGCTCTTGTTTCGTCCATTGTCTTTGGCGCTGTACATATTATTGGTTTTGATATGTCATCACCAACAGCCTGGGGGCAGGCTATTGGTAAAACAACTGAAGCCGGTCTGTTTGGATTTGCACTTCTTATACTTTATTGGAAGACCAGAAATATTTGGGCTTGTGCTATTGCTCACGGCTTAAATGATTTCTTTATTGATTGTCAATCTGGATTATTTGTGTATGAGAATACATCTAAGGGCTATATTAATGAAGGCGAAAATGCGATGAGAGCAATTATCATGTACTGCATTCTGTCTGTAATATATTTAATTTTCCTTTTTGTAATATGGAAGAAAGTGGGCAAGACAATAGATTTCAAAAAGATTAGAGAAGAATGGTAGGAGAGCCTGTTAGATAGAGGTTTAATACATCTGTTGACAGATACCCCGGGAGGGTATATATTGGATAAAAACCGATATACCCCACTGGGGTATTTTGCTGCGAAAATAATCCACACATGGAGGAAATATATGGCTGAGAACGAAAAGAATATGGAAGAAATGACCGGTAGTTGCCCACATTGCTCGGGTAAACATAAGGACAGAGAAGAGAAGGAAAAAAAGGATCTCATGAACAGGCTAAAAAGAATAGAGGGTCAGGTCCGCGGTGTTGAAGGCATGCTTGAAAATGATGCATACTGCACGGATATTTTAATCCAGGTCTCTGCCATTACCAGTGCATTAAACAGTTTCAATAAGGTTCTCTTGGCAAATCATATGAGAACCTGCGTGGCTGACAATATAAGAGAAGGCAATGACGAGATCATCGAAGAACTTGTTGTTACACTGCAAAAGTTGATGAAATGATAAATAGCTTTGACAGTATGCCCAAAGCTATAGTGAAAGGATAAAAATGGAACAGTACAATGTAACCGGAATGAGCTGTGCTGCATGCCAGAGTAGAGTTGAAAAGGTCGTTAATTCCGTGGACGGTGTTGAAAGCTGCGCGGTAAGCCTTCTTACAGGTTCTATGGGCGTGGAGGGAAGTGCACCTCCGGAAGAAATAATCAAGGCTGTGGAGTCAGCCGGTTATGGCGCAAGCCTGAAAAAAACTAATAAACAGGGAGCTTCATCTGCAAACTACGAGGATTCACTTAAGGATACAGAAACCCCGGTATTAAAGAGAAGACTGATTTTTTCTGTTATTTTGCTTGTTCCTCTTATGTATGTCTCAATGGGACATATGCTTTGGAACTGGCCGTTGCCGCCATTTCTGGATGGCAATCATGTGGGAATGGGGCTTTATGAGCTTTTAATTGTGGGCTTTATCATGGTAATAAACCAGAAGTTTTTTATCAGCGGTTTTAAAGGTCTATTGCACAGATCGCCCAACATGGACACGCTGGTAGCCCTTGGAGCAACAGCTTCTTATGCGTACAGTGTTTATGCGCTTTTTGCCATGACAAGAGCTGTGATGGATGCTAATACAGATGCTGTCATGTACTACATGGACCAGTTTTATTTTGAATCTGCTGCGACGATCCTGACGCTCATTACAGTAGGAAAAACTCTGGAAGCCAGATCCAAGGGAAAAACGACGGATGCCCTTAAATCACTTATAAGACTGGCTCCAAAGACTGCTGTTATATTGGATGGAGAAAACGAGAAAACCGTAGAGATAGACGAAGTAAAAGTTGGAGACAGATTTGTAGTAAAACCCGGGGATAGCATACCCGTAGACGGTATAGTCATAAAGGGCGAAAGTGCTGTAAATGAGTCTGCACTTACGGGCGAGAGTATTCCTGTGGAAAAAAAGACCGGCGATGCGGTTTCCGCAGCAACTATAAATACATCAGGGTACATGGTCTGCGAGGCTACTAAGGTAGGAGAGGACACAACTCTTGCAGGAATAATCAGAATGGTAAGCGATGCTGCTGCAACCAAGGCTCCGATTGCCAAAATAGCCGACAAAGTATCGGGAGTATTTGTACCTGTTGTTATCGGAATTTCATTTATCACATTTGTTATATGGCTCTTTGCCGGACAGACATTTGGGTATGCTATGGCAAGAGCAGTTTCAGTACTCGTAATAAGCTGCCCCTGCGCATTGGGACTTGCAACACCTGTTGCGATAATGGTTGGAAACGGTGTGGGCGCTAAAAACGGAATTCTGTTTAAAACGGCCGCCATACAGGAACTTACCGGTAAAATAAAAATCGTAGCACTCGATAAGACAGGAACAATCACTACAGGAATCATGCGCGTTACAGACGTTATTTCGACTAAGGATTCTAACGAAGAAGAGCTTTTAAGGGCTGCCTATGCGCTGGAATCAAAGAGTGAGCACCCTATATCAAAGGCAATCGTGGAATATGCGATAGAGCATGATACAGGACTTGAGGAAACGACTGAGTTTGAAGTTTTTTCCGGAAACGGACTAAAGGCAAAGCTTAGTGGAGCGCAGATTTTTGGCGGAAATGCGAGATTTATCGAGAGTATTCTCGGAGATAATAAGGCTTTATCAGAAACAACAGTTAAGAGAATAGATGCAGATAACGCTAAAATCGCCGATGCGAGAGTATCAGAAGTCATGAAAGAACTGGCCGCTCTTGGCAGGACACCGGTCCTTTTTACAAAAGACAATAAGCTTATTGGTTTGATCGCAGTAGCTGACACCATAAAAGATGATACCCCCCAGGCGGTATCTGAGCTAAAAAACATGGGAATTCATGTGGTCATGCTTACAGGTGATAATGAAGTCACAGCAGGAGCTATCGCACAGCAGGTCGGTGTTGATGAAGTTGTTGCAGGAGTGCTTCCCGATGGAAAAGAAGCAGTTATAAGAAAGCTCATGGAGCACGGAAAAGTTGCCATGGTTGGCGATGGAATTAACGATGCACCGGCCCTTACCAGGGCAGATGTCGGAATAGCTATAGGAGCAGGAACGGACATTGCTATTGATGCAGCCGACGTGGTGCTTATGAAGAGCAGTATTCGTGATGTGTGCGCTGCAATCAGAATTTCCAGGGCGACTATCAGAAATATACATGAGAATCTGTTCTGGGCATTTTTCTATAACGTCATAGGAATTCCTCTTGCTGCAGGCGCATATGTGGCAGCCTTTGGATGGACACTTAATCCGATGTTTGGAGCGGCGGCCATGGGACTTTCAAGCTTTTGCGTAGTTTCAAATGCACTGAGGCTAAACTGGATAAAGGTATTTGATGGGAGCAGAGACAAAAAAGTCAAAAACCCCATTGAACATAGTATTGTTGGATCAGGAGCAGATCCGACAGATGTGATAATAGATAATGACATAAATGAAACAAATATTGATGAAAAGGAGAATAAAGAAATGAAGATCAATGTAAACGGAATGATGTGTGCACACTGCGAGGCTCATGTAAAGAAGGCGCTTGAAGCAATCGACGGAATAGAATCAGCAGTTGCATCCCATGAGGATAACATGGTAACTATCACAAGTTCCTCAGATGTTAATGAGGAACTTATCAAGGCTGCCGTTACAGAAGCCGGCTATGAGTATGCGGGAATAGCACAGTAATGGTGCTGGATTAGAGCAGCGACAGTGTAGCATGGCAACTACAAAAGCGGCGCAATAAGATAAAAGATTAAAGATTCTCCTCGCCCCATTTTTTCAGTGAAAGAAGAATGGGGATGAGGGTTCTTGCTTTATCTGTAAGGTTGTATTCAACTCTTACAGGCATTTCATCATATTGTTTTCTTTCAACAAGTCCATCCGCTTCAAGCTCTTTCAGGGAGTTTGCGAGCATAGTGTTGGTTATTCCATGGACTGAGCGGCTAAGCTCACCGTACCTGGCAACTTCATTATTATCGATGACGCACAGAATCATGATCTTCCATTTACCGCCAATGATATCTATCACTTTTTTTAGACCGCATCCTTTTCCTGCGATATCTTCGCATAAGGGCTCTTTTTTCTCTTTTTTTCTCATAATACTAGTCCTCACGGAGAATTTATCTTTTGTTCGAATTCGTAATACGGTTCGAGATAAAATCTGTATACTTGATATATTTTTTATACTATCCATAATAGGAGTGTTTTACGCGAAAATCAATTGAAGAAACTAAATTACAAAATCTTTATAGGAAGCGAGTGCTTTGCTATTGCTTTTCTTTTTTGTATCAAAGGAAATTGTTTTCATGTGATATAAAAAACGCTCCGCTATGGATGCGAACATGGTACAATCAGAAATATACGACTTTTTGCCTGCAAGAAGTCATAGCTTGGAGGAAAAAAATGACAGATATAAAAGCAGTTCTGTTTGATCTGGACGGAACATTGATAGATACAGAAAAATACTACCAGAGGGTATGGCCTGATGCTGTGGCGCATTTTGGCTACACAATGACAAAGGATATGGCATTGCAGCTGCGAAGCTTGGGACGACCGTTTGCACCTGCCAAATTCAGAGAATGGTTTGGAGATGATTTCGACTATGACGAAGTGCGTGCATACAGAAAGGGACTCTTTGAAAATCTGATAAAAGAGGAAGGTCTTCATCTTAAGCCCGGAGCGGAAGAGATTCTTAAATGGCTCAAGGCCAACAATATTTTGATATCAACGGCTACGGCAACGGACGAGGAGCGCACCACCAGATATCTTGAGAAGGTCGGGCTTTTGGGATATTTTGATAAGATATGCTGCGCAACTCAGGTAAAAGAGGGAAAGCCGGCACCGGACATATATCTCTATGCGGTAGAGCAGGTAGGCGTTCCCAAGGAAAAATGTATAGCAGTAGAGGATGCTCCTAATGGCGTGCGTTCTGCCAGTGCAGCCGGTTTGCGCACCATATACATCCCCGATACACATGATGACGAGGAAGAGGTTAGAGGTCTGTACTACAAGAAGCTTCAATCACTAACGGAGCTGAATGACATGTTGAAATGACCCACCGGGACGGGGTTTGGAGATCATTTTTTGGTCCACAAACCCCGTCCCCCAGGTTCCAAAAGGAGGGAGTTTACAATGATCAAGAAATTCAGGATTGGAAATCCAATCGAGACAGATTCTGTAGTAACCAAAATTGATATTGAGAACGGCAAAATCCCATATTTTGAGACGGTAAGCGCAGAGAAAAAGCTTACTCTCAAGATGGAGAAGTCTGACAGAGTATACGGACTTGGTGAGACTGTCCGCGGGATAAACAAGAGAGGATATATTTTTACCAGCAACTGCTCTGATGATCCCAATCACACAGAGGATAAGAGATCTTTGTATGCTGCGCAGAATTTTTTTGTCTTTTGGGGAAAAGTCAAGGGATTTGGAATGTATGTAGATACGCCCGGACATGTATCTTTTGATATCGGATATACCGACAAAGACATCTTTTCCATAATCTTCGAGGATTTTGACGCAGATATCTACGTTGTTGACGGTGACAGCATAAAAGATATAGTAAAGCAGTTTAGGGGAATCATCGGCAAAAGCTATGTTCCTCCAAGATGGGCGTTTGGATTTGGCCAGAGTAGATGGAGCTATATGAACGAGCAGGAAGTCAGGGAAGTTGTAGATAACTATGACAAACAGGATATTCCGATAGACAGCGTTTATCTTGACATTGATTATATGGAAAGATATAAGGACTTTACCATAGATGATGAAAGATTCCCTGATTTTACGGCCTTTGTAAAGGAGATGTCTGACAAAGGCATTCACCTCGTGCCTATCATCGATGCCGGTGTAAAGATCGAAGACGGCTATGATGTCTACGAGGAAGGCGTTAAAAATGACTATTTCTGCAAAAAAGAAAATGGCGAAAACCTGGTTGCAGCAGTATGGCCCGGCAAAGTACACTTCCCGGATTTCTTAAAAGATGACACAAGGCGCTGGTTTGGAGAAAAGTACAAGGTTCTTCTTGACTATGGAATTGACGGATTCTGGAATGACATGAACGAGCCTGCAATTTTTTACACGGAAGACCATTTGAAAGAGGTATTTAAGCAGCTAAAAGACTATGAAGGAAAAAACCTTGATATAGAATCATTCTTCAATATGCAGGGCCTTGTTGGCGGCCTGGCAAACAATGAAGAGGATTACAGAAGATTTTATCATGAATATAAGGGTAAAAAATACAGACATGATAAAGTCCACAATATTTTCGGCTACAATATGACAAGGGCTGCTGGAGAGGCGTTTGAGAGGCTCTCACCCGATAAGAGGATATTGATGTTCTCAAGATCATCATACATCGGAATGCACCGCTACGGCGGTGTCTGGTGTGGCGATAACAAGTCCTGGTGGAGTCACCTGCTCCTTAATATTCAGCAGATGCCTGCTCTTAATATGTGCGGATTCTTATACAGCGGTGCGGATGTAGGCGGCTTTGGCGCAGACGTCACAGAAGATCTGCTCATGAGGTGGATCGAATTTGGCATTTTCACACCACTTTTCAGAGACCACTCCGCAAAAGGCACCAGAAGACAGGAGCTTTACCGCTTTGTTGATAAAGAAAGCTTCAAGAACATCGTAAGACTCAGATATTCGCTCATACCATATCTCTACTCAGAGTTCATGAAGGCTGTTAACAATGATGGAATGCTGTTTACACCGCTGAGCTTCGAATATCCGGATGATGAGATGGCTTATGAAGTGGAAGACCAGCTTCTTGTCGGAGAAAGCATCATGATAGCGCCCATTTACAAGCAGAACGCATCCGGAAGATATGTATACCTGCCCGAAGAAATGAAGCTGTGCAGATTCAGAAGCTATGAGGATTATGATGTTGAGATAATAGAAAAAGGCCATCACTACATTAAGGCTGACCTTAACGAGGTTCTGGTATTTATCAGAAAAGGCCATGCACTTCCTCTTGCTGCGCCTGTAGAGCGAACAGAAAAGATAGACTATAACGGCTTAAAATACGAATGCTTTGAATGCGATAAAGATGATTACGAAATGTACGTGGACGATGGCATTTCAAGGTAATTCTGCCCGGGACGGTTTTTTGTGTGCTATTTTGGGGTGGTGCCCCGGGACGGGGGTAGTGAGTCAATCTGTTATGTCTTATTGACTCACGCCCCTGTGACTTAAAACTTCTTTGATGCTACAGGACTATATTTTGCATATCCTTTAACACCAGCAACCTTAGTATAAGGTCTTATTCTGACATATACTTTCTTGCCTCTCATTTTCTTGGGAAGAGTGAGAGTCTTTGATGTTTTCTTTGCACCATTTACGGTGTATTTCTTCACATTTTTGCTAAAGTCTTTAGAAGTGGATATCTGAACCTCAAAGCCATTTACAGAAGAGAGCTTTTTCCAGGATACAATTACTTTATTGCCGGTAGAAGCTTTTACCTTGGGCTTTTTAAGGTTGAATTTTGCAATTTCCATGTGGAACTTGACGTTTATAGGATCCATCATATCGTTTCCGCCGGAAAGGCTTGCTTTGATGTAGTAGGTACCTTTTTCGAGGTTAGCTTTTTCTACGCCTTTAGTGTTGATAAAAAGAGGCAGACTGAACTTAAGCGACCCATTTTCATCATAAACTCCAATGCCGGGGCCATGCTGATATGATGAGCTTTCACCATATAATTCAACCATATAGGAATCATCAAGTGTTATCTTGTACCATTTTGCGGCACTTGATCCCTTAAGGTCTACAGATTCCTGATCCCCAAATGATATTTCTTTGGCACTTCTGTCTACGGCTTCTGCGCTGGAACTAATAGGATTAAATCCGATGAATGCAAGAGCAGACGCAGCGATTAGTGCTGTCTTGATCAGTAGTGATTTGATTTTTGTTTCCTTCATTTTCATTAAACTAATTCCCTCCATTAATATTTTCAATAACGTTCATAATTATAGCACAGAATAGATTTTAAGATTATTTTTTTGCGAAAAATTGCAGTTCTACAGTCGATATGTGGTATTCTGAATATAGTGAAAATGGAGGGACCAAAGAAAAGTATTAGGAGCTGGTTACCGTTAGCGACCGTATTTTGGTCGGTTACGGTATCCGCATCCGACCGGACTATGTCAGATAAAAACTATCGTTTTTAGAGGAGGAGAGTATGGAAGCACTGTTAAAAGTTATATCTGCAATCTGCGCAAAGATCCAGGTAGTTTCTGATCTGTTTTGGGATTTTCCTACGAATTTTGAATGGTACGCCGGGATACCGATCCTGGGGAACTTTTCACTGGCAATAATACTGCTCATAGGTTCAGGGATTTATTTTTCAGTAAGGCTCAGATTCATACAGGTGAGAAAGTTCAAAAGAGGTATAGAAGTGCTGAAAAACAGCAAGGCGCAAACCGGAATTTCACCTCTTGCATCTTTCTTTTTGTCAACGGCTATGAGAGTCGGACCCGGAAATATACTGGGAGTAACAGGTGCTGTGTCTGTGGGCGGTCCCGGAGCACTTCTGTGGATGTGGATTTCCGCATTTTTTGGGATGGCGACAGCCTTTGTTGAATCTACGTTATCTCAGATTTTTAAAGAGAGAAAAGACGATGAGTATATTGGCGGAATGGCATTCTATGGCAGAAGACTTATAAAAAACTCAGCGGCGGTTGGCGCGGTGCTTTCACTGATGTACATAGTCTATGCGCTTTTGTGTTTCCCTGCGCAAGGCTTTAACTCCGTATCCGCGATGGGACAGATAGCATCTATTTTGTGCGGAAAAGAATTGCCGACTACACATGCGGTATATTGGTGCGGTTTTGTGATCATTCTTTTGGTAGTTATAGCTGTATCTTTTGGCGGAACCAAAAAAATCTCAAAGGTTACAGATGTGCTTGTTCCGGTAATGGCAGTTGTGTATTTATTGACGGTTCTGGTGCTGATCCTGCTCAATATAACAAGGGTACCGTGGTTTTTCTATGCTGTATTTACAGAGGCATTTAAGCCTGAAGCTGTTTTTGGCGGCGCTTTTGGAATCGCTCTTATGCAGGGCGTAAAGAGAGGTCTTATGTCTAATGAAGCAGGTCAGGGAACCATAACCATGCCGGCGGCCGCTTCAGATGCTGCGCATCCTTGTGATCAGGGCTGCGTTCAGGCAATTGGTGTTTTCCTTGATACGATCATTATATGTACCTTGACAGGTTTCGTTGTAATCATGGGCAGAGTATGGCTGACAGATAATGGCGCTGCATGGGTTGAACTGGGAAAACTCCCCAAGTATCTGGCTTCAGCAGCTGAGCTTACTCCCGGAACTACCTTTAACAACATCGTTACTTTGCTGATTTCCGTTTGCTTTGGGCTTTTTGCATTTACCTGCCTTCTTGGATTCATGTCATTTTCTGAAATCTGCGCAAACAGGATCAGTAAAAAGAAATCTTTCATAAATGCGATCAGAATACTGGATCTTATAGTGATAAGCTTCGGCATCCTTACTTCGATAGTAGGCATGGATCTTGGCGCTCTTTGGGATTTGTCGGATTTTGCCAATATCCTGATTGCATACTGCAACATCCCGCTTTTGTATATCGGATTTAAGTATGTCAATAAGGCCCGTATACACTATGAAAAAGAGGATGGAACTCCGTTTGATTCAAGTGTTGTGGGAGTTGATATTGAGGTTTGGGATGAAAAGGCGAAGCAATCAAAATAAAATGGTACCTAAACCCTGTCCCGGGGGACCATTTTGAAGTTTGGGACGAAAAGGCGAAGCAATCAAAATAAAATGGTCCACAAACCCCGTCCCGGGGGACCATTCCGGTTGAATGAATGGAGGTTATGCTGCGATGAGGATAGTTGACTTAAAGTGTAATTATCAGATTAATCCTATTGGTATCAGTTTGGATAAAGTGACTTTTACCTGGAAATGTCTGGATGCAAAGGGAACAAAAACTAAAAAAGCGCGCATTATTGTAGCCGAGGATAGTGATTTTGAGCATATTTGCTTAAATGAAGAAAAGGATGTAATAAGCCCCTTTTCACCGGACTGTGATTTTAGGCCCGGAAGGGAGTATTTTTGGAAAATTAATGTTACAGACAATGAAGGTGATACCTGTGAAAGCGCGGTACACACCTTTGAGGGAGGGCATCCCGAAGAAAGCTTTAAGGGCAAGTGGATTACTCCGAAGTTTACGCATGAGCTTCATCCGGTCATGAGAAAGAACTTTACACTGACAAGGGATGAACTTGATAGCATAAAGCAAGGCAGACTGTATATATGCGGACTTGGGCTATATGAAGCATATATCAACGGAAAAAAGGTGGGAGAAGACTTCCTTGCACCATATTTTACAGATTACAGATATTGGATCCAGTACCAGACCTACCAGATCGAAGACTACCTGAAGGAAGGTGAAAATCTTATCACTGTTTATCTAGGAAATGGCTGGTTTAAGGGCAGATTTGGGTATATGGCCAATGGGCAGATGCAGGAATACTACGGAAATAAATTCCTTCTTCTTGCAGATATACTTCTAAAAGGCGACAATGTAAATAAATGGATATCTACTGATGAGAGCTGGGATTGCCAGTTATCACCTGTATCATCTTCCGGAATATATGACGGCGAAGTGTGGGATGAGAGACTTCAGGATAAGGTGTCTGATCCCGATGAGAGAATCCTGTCGAAAGCAGTTGTAACATCTCCTCCAAAGGGAAAACTTATGCCCATGACAGGTCTTCCTGTTCGCGAGCATGAGAGATTTAAACCGGAAAAAGTGATAAATACACCGGCAGGAGAACTGGTAATTGATTTTGGTCAGGAAATAAGCGGTTTTTGCGAGTTTACTGACGTAACAGGAAAAGAAAATTCGGTACTGCTTGAATATGGAGAAGTTTTGCAGAACGGGTGCTTTTACAGAGATAATCTGCGTACTGCGACCGCAAGATACACACATATAAGTTCGGGAAAAAGTGTGAGGGCCAGAGCCCACTTTACATTCTATGGATTCAGGTATGTAAAAGTATCCGGAATGACCAAAGAGGAAATTGAGAAGGCAGAATTTGAGGCTGTTTCATTGTACTCAGACATAGAAGAAACCGGACATATCATCACTTCAAACGATAAGGTAAACAGACTGATCCTGAATACTCTATGGGGGCAAAAGGATAATTTCGTTGATATTCCTACAGACTGTCCTCAGAGAGATGAAAGATGCGGATGGACAGGAGATGCCCAGATTTTCTCAGGTACGGCATCCTACCATATGGAGACGCCTTCTTTCTTTAGAAAGTATTTGAAGGATATGCTCTTTGAACAAAAGGAGAAAAACGGGGCAGTTCCTTACGTTGTGCCGGATGTTTTGTCTATCGGAAGAGAAAAGATGGCAGAGCCTGAATTTGACATTGCACAATCAGGATGGGGCGAAGCAGGATCGAGCGTCTGGGGAGATGCGGCAGTCGTAATCCCGTGGACAATGTACCTGCATTATGGCAATAGAAAATGGCTGTCGGAACAGTATTCCAACATGAAAGCATGGTGTGAGTTCATGATCAGCATGGAAGAGAAACACTGTGGTGGCAGGAGATTGTGGGATTGCGGATTCCACTTTGGAGACTGGCTTTCTCTTGATGCAGGTGGCGATACAACAGGAATGGATAATTTAGTGGGAGGAACCGACCCCTATTTCATATCTTCTCTGTATTACATGGTATCACTTGATATGACATCCAAAGCAGCCGGGATCATAGGCAATACTGAGGATGAACAACAATACCTGAAGCGATCACTCGAAGTAAGAAAAGCCTTAAGAGAAAAATACAGAGTAGGAAACGGTCAGCTGTCGATAAATACACAGACAGCTTATGCAACATCAATTTGGTTTGACCTTTTTGACGAAGATGAGATGGAGGAAGCTGGAAACAATCTTCGTAAACTCCTTGAAAAGTGGAATCATCATCTTGCTACTGGATTTGTGGGAACGACTTTTTTATGTAGTGCTCTTACCAAAACAGGGCACTGCGAAGAGGCATATACGCTACTTTTAAATGAAGATTATCCAAGTTGGCTTTATGAGGTAAATCTGGGAGCAACTACCATTTGGGAGAGGTGGAATTCACTCCTTCCTGATGGAAAGATAAGTGGCACCGGAATGAATAGCCTTAATCACTATGCTTACGGTGCAATAGCAGAATGGATCTATACTATGGCATGCGGGTTATCTGTAGACGATGACCACATTGCCGGAAGAAAAATGATCATTGCTCCTCATACGGATAAGCGCTTTGCACACATGAAGGCATCTGTTAATATGACTACAGGTATATATGAATCGGGATGGGAGCTTAGCGGCAATACTGTATGCTATACATTCAGCGTTCCTTTTGACGGAGAAGCTGTTTTCGTGCCGGACCTTGAACTGTCGGATATTTCATTAAACGGGAAGAATATATCTAAAAAAGAGCTTGAAGAAACTGTATTTTTAAAGGGCAGTTATACGATAAAGGCATCGTTTTAAAAAATGGTCCACAAACCCCGTCCCGGGGGACCAAAAAGTTTCGAAGGGAGACATTATACATGGATGGATTAATTACACTATTGATCGTGGGTCTTTTGTTGTGGAAATTTGCAAAACCCCTACTAAAGAATAATGGTGGTGTGCAGGTTACTAAGACTTTTACACCACAGGAGCCTGTAAAAAGAGTAGAACAGACTAAGCCTGTAAAAAAATATGAAGGTGCGATGAATCACAGAGAGCCTTCTGCAATGCCGCACAAACACAGAGACAGCGGTGTATACGACACAGCAAACAAGCATAAAAGGGATAATTCCGATGGAACGATTCCTCATTCTCATGTAGAAGAAAAGCGCAAACACATAGATGCTGCGTCTCTTCCTCCGGGATATATACTTTTAAACGGAGAGCCTGTAAGAACCAAGGATCTGGAGAATTACTAAGTCAAAAAAACCGGGATCAAAATTGACCCCGGTTTTTTCTTTATGCTGTCTTTGTCTCAGTATTGTCTGTTTCAGATTTCTTGTTGTAAACAGGTGAAAGGATAAACAGTATGAATACGAGATTCATAATAACCATTATCGGAAGCTGCATCCATGAAACGGACTGGTTTTGAAGTACATTTACATCTCCGCCGGATAACAGAACGATGAAGTTATTATTTATATAGTGCATCATAGCAATTGCCCAGATGTTTTGTGTTTTCATATATGCATATCCAAAGAAGATGGCAAGTGAAATGCAGTTAATTATCTGGCTTACAAGGTACTGAGGACCTGTTGTGGTTGTGTAGAACATGAAATCTGCTGCAAGATGCCACACACCCCATAAAAGGCCAAGGAAACTTGTGCGAAAAAGGGCTTTTTTTCGCACAATTGTGATACTATATTTTTAAAAATAGCAGAGGAGCATTTTTATGGGGAAAAGAATAATATTTTTGGGGTCTTCGGTGACTTATGGTTCAGCGGCCGGTGGAGTATCATTTGCCGACATTATCTGCGAAAAAAATGGATATGAGATGATAAAAGAAGCTGTCTCCGGCACTACACTTGTAGATGAGGACGAGAGCTCTTATGTGAGCAGATTAAAGAAAATAGACGCAGTATCAGCGGATTTATTTATCTGCCAATTATCGACAAATGATGCATCCAAAAACTATCCGCTGGGTGAAGTTTCAGATGGAAAAGA
The DNA here is from genome assembly GCF_000702265.1 of Butyrivibrio sp. NC2002. Lineage (GTDB taxonomy): Bacteria > Bacillota > Clostridia > Lachnospirales > Lachnospiraceae > Butyrivibrio. The sequence goes on along the minus strand of NZ_KL370882.1, from coordinate 163,057 downwards.
TATAGATTTATTCGATGTTCAAACAATAGCGGGTGCTATAGAATATGTCATTTGCTACGCCAAAAAGAAGTGGGGATGTCCAATCGCTTTTTATACAGGAACAAGATACGATTCTCCTCAGTATGAGGGCATGGTCAAGCTGCTTAAACAGATTGCGGATAAATGGGGAATATACGTTATTGACCTCTGGAATGAGCCTTCGTTTACAGCCGTAAAAAGTAGTGACTATGAAAAATTTATGAATGACCCGATACATCCAACCCTGGAAGGGTACAGATCCTGGTGGGGACCTTTCATAGAAAAGAATATAAAAGCAATAATTGGTGAGTAAATTTAGAAACGATTATGATTTTAAGTAATTGAATAATACAAAAGAGATAGGGAGATGGCCGTGTTTTTGCGGATCATCTCCTTTTTTAAATTAATCGTGAGGAAACCGCCGAACAAAAAGAGCAATTTTGGTTAATTATATAGCAATTTTTGATACGTAATATAATCTGACATATTTTAGGATAATAAGTAAAGAAATAGATATTTTCAGATCGTATAGGGAAATATCTGAAAACAGCTTCAAGAAGGGAGAACTAGTATGAGAAAAAAAGTATTGTCAACTCTAATGGCAACAGTACTTACAGTTGCCACACTCGCAGGCTGCGGTGGATCATCCTCTCCTGCACCGGCATCAGATGGGGCAGATGCTACTGCAGAAGCTTCTGAGACAACAGAAGCAGCAACAGAGGAAGCATCAGAAGCTACTGACACAGCTGATTCCGGCACAGGCAAGCAGACAGATGGAAAGAATCTGCCTACACTGACAACAGAGCCACTTGAGATCCTTTTGTGGGATATCGCAACAGACGATCCCGGAAAATCAACTCAGGAAGCTGCTGTTCAGAGATTCATGGCAGATTATCCCAACATCAAGGTTACTCAGGTTCACCAGCAGAACGATAACTACAAGCAGCAGCTCGTAGTTGCAATGAGTTCAGGTCAGTGTCCTGACATGTACATGCACTGGGGCGGCGGTCCTATGGCTGAGTACTACAAGTCAGGTTTTGCAAATGATATCACAGATATGTATGCAAAGTATGATCATCCTGAATTTATCGATGCTGCTATAGCACAGTCTTCATACGATGGAAAGCTTCTTGCTATTCCTTTTGGTGGACTTTCAGGATGTGATATCTACTACAACAAGACAATTTTTGCTGAGCAGGGAATCGAAGTTCCTACAACTATCGATGAACTCGAGGCAGCTTGTGAAAAGCTTAAGAGTGCAGGCTACATTCCTTTCGCTCTTGCAAACGCTTCAAAGTGGACAGGATCCATGTACTACATGTATCTCGTAGCACGTCATTCAGGAAATGCAGAATTCGATGCAGCTTACACTCAGGAAAACGGCGGTTCTTTCAACAGCCCTGCATTCATTTATGCAGCTGAGAAGATTCAGGATTGGGTTAAGAAGGGATATTTCCCGGATGGTGTTAACTCACTTACAGCAGACGACAACCAGGACAGAGCACTTATGTATGACGGTTCGGCAGCAATGATGCTTCATGGTTCATGGCAGTCATCAGCTATGAAGAACGACAATGAAGAATGGTACACAGAGAACATCGGAGTATTCCGTTTCCCTGAAGATACAGAAGCTAAAGAAGCAGGTGTTCCTCAGAACGTAGAAATCGGAACAGCTATCGGTAACGGATTTTCATTTAACTGTTTCAAGGAAGATGGATCAGTTGATCAGGAAAAACTTGATGCTTGCTATGTTCTTGCAACTCAGTACTACAATGATGAGACCTACAACGATATGCAGGTATCAGTAGGTGCGATCCCTTCAATCAAGGGTTATGGTGCTGAAACAGTTGATGACCCTAACGACAAGATCGTTGCTGACGTATTCTTTAGCGCATCAAACGTACAGCTTTGGTATGACCAGTATCTTCCTGCGTCTGTTACAGAAGTACACAAGAACTGCATGACAGAGCTCTTCGGCCTCGAGAAGACTCCTGAGGAAATCGGACAGGAAGAGGATGAGGCAATGCAGAAAGCAATAGCTGAGCAGTAAGACGGTAATAATGTTCTTTACTGCGGCCGTATAAAGATTACTGCCCGCAGGAATACTATATTTCCTGCGGGCATTTTGCATTATTTTAAAATGATTCGTCTGATAGGCGACAGGGAAGGAGCTAATGTGGGAAAAGAAAAAAATGAAGGGCTTGCTCAGGCAAAGGCAAGAAGTACTGCTAGGGCAGCAACGGTGTTCCTGTTGCCTGCTCTTATACTAATAGCGATATTTATCATATATCCTGTCATAGATACGTTTGTGATCAGTAGCTACAAATGGAACGGTATATCTGCTGACAGAGTATTTATAGGTTTTGACAACTGGAAAGCACTTCTTAAAGATGCGATGTTCTGGAGATCATTTCAGCACAACCTGATCGTAATGGTGTTTTCTATTCTTTTACAGATTCCTATTGGAATGCTTCTTGCAACATTTTTGGATGCAGGAGGAAAAAAATTCAATATTTTTAAGATCATTTGGTTTTTGCCGTACCTCATGAGTTCGGTAGCAATAGCATTCCTCTTTATTTATGCGCTTGCAACTAACGGAGGCATCATTTCGTCACTTGCAACCATAATCCAGGGCAAAAGAACAACAATTGACCTTTTGGGAAGCTCTCCCAATGCTCTGTTTACGGTTATAGGTGTCATGGCATGGCAGTTTACACCTTTTTATATGGTTTATTTCATAGCCGGATATGGAAATATTGATACTACGATCTATGAGGCAGCTATCATTGACGGTGCTACAAGAGGACAATATGTCAGAATGATAGCAATTCCGCTTCTCGGACCTATCTTCAAGACAGCATGCACTATGTCACTTATAGGATCACTGAAATACTTTGATATGATCTGGAATATGACTCAGGGCGGACCTTCAGGATCAACTGAACTTATGGCTACATATATGTACAAGCTTTCATTCCAGCAGTTTAACATGGGATACGGTTCATGTGTTGCAGCAGGAATGTTCATCATGATAACAGCCATAGCACTGCTCTTTAACAAAGTATTCAAGGTTAAGGAGGATTATTAAATGACAATTACCAATGATAATAAAGAGGATATGGCAGCCATGGATAATTCTCTGGATACCATAAATGAAACTGAATATAAAAAGTCAAAGATCAAATCTGCGATCGCATGGACTATTGCTTTTATATTTGCACTTTTTCAACTTGTGCTTACGCTCACACCCTTCATATTCATGCTGCTCAACTCGTTTCGTAAGCAGTTCGATATGCTTCAGCAGGGCGTATTCCATTTACCGGATCCCTGGTATTTCATGAATTACGTTGAAGTTGTAGCACACGGCTTCTTTGGATTCTTCTTTAGAAGCGTGATAGTAGTTGCAATATCTCTGGTACTTATGCTTATTATCTCTTCATGTGCAGCATATCCGCTCGCCAGAATGAAATTCAAATTTAATGCTTTGATTTACGCGGGAATAGTTGCGATGATGTCTGTACCGATGCATGTAACGCTTATTCCTATTTTCAAGCTCACAACAAGTGTTGGAATATATGACTCATTAAAAGCGCTCATTGGCCCGTACGTGGCTTTTTCGCTGCCGATGTCAGTATTTATCCTGACTGCATTTATGAAGACTATTCCGAAGGAAATCGAGGAGTCGGCTGAAATAGATGGTTGCAATCGCTACCAGAATTTCTTTAAAATGATATTGCCACTCTCCAAGTCAGGATTGTCAACACTTGCAATTTACAACGGAGTAGCTATGTGGAATGAATTTGCTTTTGCAAATACTCTGATCATAACACCCGGTAAAAAGACACTTCCCCTTGCACTTGGACAGTTTAAGGGAGAACATTCTATGGACATACCAATCATTCTGGCGGTTCTGACTTTGTCAGTTCTGCCCATGATATCCTTGTTCATTGTCTTCCAGGATAAACTTGTAAAAGGAATGATGGCCGGAGCTGTCAAAGGCTGACGGCGATCTCGTGATCAAACTATGGAAATGCTTGAATACGGCAACAAAGAATCAAAAATCGTGTTGATCCAGATGATCGATGAACATGATGCTGAAAGCATAGAAAATGAGTGCATGATCATCCAAAAGCAGACAGATGCAGATTTTCTGATGCGTGCTTTTAAAGTAAAGGATTGGAATAAAGAATTATCACCATGGAAGGCGCCTGCGGTTTTTGGCAGGGACGATTTTGGGGAAGGAGCAGAAGAGACACTTAAGGAAGTCCTTGCAGCCTGCACGGACAAAAGCGCGACGTATTATATAGGAGGCTATTCTCTTGCCGGATTGTTTGCACTGTGGGCTGCATCCTGTACCGATGTATTTAGCGGCGTAGCCGCAGCATCACCGTCTATGTGGTTCCCGGGATTTACGGATCATATCAGGGACAATAGACTAGAGACTGGATGCGTGTACTTAAGCCTTGGCAATAAAGAGGCAAAAACAAAAAATCCGGTCATGGCATCCGTTAAACAGAAAATGGAAGAAGCCTACGACATTCTATCATCACAGGGAATAAAAACTGTTTTAGAGTGGAATGAAGGCAATCATTTCACAGACCCGGAACTAAGAACCGCCAAAGCATTTGCATGGGTAATCAATAACTGATCAAAACTTCCCGCATTTAATTTTCACCGGAGGAGCCATGGAGCGGGTGCATTGCCTCTTGGGGATGCGGGAGGTTTCAATTTTTTTAAAATTCTTGTGTTCAAGAAGTGATACCCTTTGCGGATTCTCGCTCGATGATCCTGCCTCTTACTACGCTGGTTGTGTATTTGCCCCTGCTGATTCCCATGATCTTCCTTACCTTTGAAGCAGTCATAGCTGCAACTTCTGTAAGGTCAACCTCATAGGTCGTAAGTCCTAGCTGCGCTTTCATTCGAGGGACGTAATTATCAAATCCCACCACGGAAACATCTTCCGGCACCTTGTAGCCGCTCATTTTCAGCTTCTCTATAAAAAGCTGCGCCACATAGTCGCAATTACAGAAGAATGCTGTTGGCATCTTATCTGCAGCAGGAAGTGAGAAATCTTCCGGATCCTTTACACTTTTATCATTGTCTCTGTCAGCTATGTGCCACTCTTCGCAGGGCGTTATCCCATTAAGTATCAGCGCTTTACAATAGCCCATGTATCTGTCATCGATGCTTGGAGTATTATTTAAGCTGCCGACGTATCCTATCTTTTTGTGTCCAAGTCCAAGAAGATATTCCGTCATCTTATATCCTCCGGCCATGTTGTCGATAATGACCGCATCTCCATCAATCTCGTAATACAGCGAATCAACTGAAAGCAGCGGTACATTACAGCTGTTATTTAACATAAAAAGATACTCTGTATCAAAAGCTCCAAGGATTATAAGTGCATCTATTTTTCCCTGCATGAGGAGATTTGGCTCTTCTTTGCAGCTCTCAGCTTCTGTTGTCACAACCTCCAAAAGAGAGTTAATACGCTCCTTGGAAAAAACTATGGCAAGCTCCTGATAAAGCTTCCAATAAAAAGCTTCCTTGTCCCTAAGGAATCTCTCTGAAGCTATAACCCCAACGCTGCACTGGGTTTTCCCCGTCTTCTTTTTAGAAGCGCGTGTTATTGTATAACCCATCTCATCCGCGGTCTTTACTATTTTATTTCGCAGTTCCCTGCTCACTCCGCTTTTTCCGGACAAAGCCTTGGATACCGTAACCTGACTTACTCCGATTTTTTTTGCTATATCAGATAGTGTGACATTATTTTTCATTTCTGCACCTTTTTATCGACTCTCTTCTTATTATGTATGAGTCGATCTCGATAATCTCACCGGATGCCGCAGGATCTTTGATTTCCTTCAGCACTTGAGAAACAGCTCTTTCTGCCATCCTAAGCATATCCACGTTATAGGTTGTAAGAATCATCTCGATTTCGCCTCCGTAGAGGTAATTATCATACCCTACAAGAGATATATCGCTCGGGACATTCAGTCCCCTTTCGCGAAGTGCATCGTAGAGGATGCTCGCCGCATAATCGCTGCTGCAGGCAAAAGCAGTGGGGAGCTTTTGAGGAAGGACAATCTTTGCCTCCTCATCATCTCCTGTTCTGTCACTTAAAATATAGTCGGGATTGACCTGAAGGTTATTTTGTCTCATGCATTTTTTATAACCATAATATCTGTCAATAATGTTCCCTGAATATTCAAGCGCCCCCACAAAGCCTATCTCTTTATGTCCCGCTGTTACCAGCTCCCTTGTTGCTTTGTACATTCCATAATAATTGCCGGAAAGAACTGCCGAGTAGTCTCCCAAATGAGTCTGTTCATCGAGAAAAACGACCGTGCACCTTGCATTATTAAGGATTTTCTTAAGCATCACATCTCTGATATGTCCGATGATGATGATTCCGTCCAGTCCCTTGATCTCAGGCGGATCTGCCTTTTGTGATCTGTCAGGGACTATGATAAGCGAGCTAAAACACTTGAACCTCGAAATGACATATGCCGTTTTCTGGTACATATCCCAGTACATAGACTTTCCTACGTGCATATATCTTTCGGAAACAAGCACTCCAATGCTTTTTGCAGTCATTCCTTCCGGGACTTCACTTAGGATTTTCTTTTTCTGATATTTCTCGGGATCAAGCCCAGCACTTATAGCTGCATCCCTTATTTTCACCCTCATCTCATCACTTACACCGGGGCGCCCGGCAAGGGAATTCGACACGGTTACAACCGATACTCCCAGTTTTTCGGCAATATCCTTAAGTGTTACCTTTTGTTTTGGTCTCATATCATCTCCCAAAATTTATTAATTTAACTTAATCGCATCATTCAATTACTAGTATTTAATTTAATATTACATCAACCCTCTCTTTTTTCAATAAGAACAAAGAGTTGCTTTGCAACTCTTTGCGCGCCGATGCGCGCAAGCTTTAGCTTGCAATATACTTCTGTGCATCGGTCGCATCCATAGCGGAGCGTTTTTTATTTGATAGGAATTTCCTATCAAATAAAAATAGGGGCGTAGTTAGCGCCCCTTTGCTTCTTTATGAGATGCAAGCTCGTCTAGAAGAAGCCAGCTGACTTCGATCATTTGCTTGTCTGTTTCTGTTAATTCATCGTAAGGTTTTAGAAGAGAATTTTCCTTTGTGTCATCATTTGTAGTCTCTGCATAATGATAATTGTGAAGATAGTAAAAACGGGTAATACGTTCGTGTTCAAGCCTGTTGAGAGCATCCTTCTTATCATCAGGCAGCTCCGAGCGCACCTTAGAGGCCTTCCGAAGTATAGCGGAAGGAATATCATCAAATGGCAGATTAGGAGAATCATTACCAAGAAGCTGATGAACCTTCAGACTTATGTGATCGGTCGTCGTATAGTTCATATCCTTGATCTGGCTGTTCAGGTCTTCCCACATAGGGATTTGGCCGCCTGAATAGAAGCGCATCATTTCATGGCGGCACAGAGCCATATCGGTCAGGGTGTTGTGCAGTACAAAAGCAGGAGTGAGCACATCTCTGGTCTGACCGAAGGGAGTAGCCACACTTCGAACATTACTGTTATAGATATACAGAGCCCCTTTAAAACAGAAGAACTTCTGGAGTGTCTGCAGAATTGCAATATTTTCCTGCTCAGAATCATCACATAGAACAATACGGTCTGCTTCTGCAAGCAGGTTTTCATCAGTATTCCATGGACTATCGTGGAACAGGATACTGTCGCCTGTTTCGGATATTTTGTTTATGCTGACAATATCGGAGAGTCGTTTGCGATTTCTGCAATATTCATCGGAATTTCCAAATACATGATAACGTAGATGCTGTCCTTCATATAAGAGATTGAACTCCAGAGCGCGGTCGAGCAGTACTGTTCCTGCTGAGCCAAAGCCGATAAAGAGTATAACTTCATCTTTCTTTTGTATAGGATATTGTTGCCAGAACAGACGCGCAGTGCAGTCTGTGAGCGAGAAGAAGCTGATATTCATCGGATGGTGCGAGGGCGTGAAATTAGCAAGACATACAACAGGAGCGCCCGTGTCCGATAGCTGTATTGCGTCTAGGAAATTCTCCATTTCGTTATCCTTAAGACACATAATATGTGCATCATAAAGTGAACCTCGGCGCTCAAGGAGCTCTGAGGGCGACCATTGAACAGAAATGGCTTTTGGTATTTTGCCGTCATCTTTTGTTCCGGAATAGATTATTACCGCATCAGGACGCACTGACTTTATGTTATCGGCAAAAATTATTGAATATTGTGACTGATCCGTGAAAATGTACCAGGGCTTAGCTGTATGGATTGATAGCTGGATGATCGGTTTGATGCGGGAAACAAATTCCATCATGAAACCAACAAAGAAACCCAAGAGACCAATGCCGAGGATCACAAATATTGATGCGATCAGACGACCGGCATTGGTAACGGGATAGTAGTCACCGTAACCGATTGTGGTCAGGGTAACTATAGAATACCAGAATGCTTCTCCCAAACTATGTATTGTGGAAGAAGGATCTCTTTTTTCTATTTCAACAAGTAAAATGAGCAAAGCAAAGTAGGCAACAATTATTCCCAGGAAAACTCCAATATATCGGCGGATCATGAAAAACATCCGCCTGAATATGGAGCCACCTGAGCCCTTGTTCACTGCATGAGTAAGCTTTAAATCATTAATTCTGTCTTTTAACGATTTCTTATTGCTCATATTATTCCCTTTTCATCAAGAAAAAAGCGATATCAGTTGTATTAGTCTAATTTTACTTTACTCTACTTTATTTTAAAACCCTTAAGTGAAGCTTTTTTAAAGAGAGTCTTGTAAGCTTTTTTAGACTGCTTGGGGATCTTAACTGTAAGCTGCTTTGAGTTTCTTCCAAGAGCCTTTTTCTCAATTTTGGTAAGTCTTACAGAGTTAATGTTTAATGTTTTCAGATTGGGGCACTTGAAAAATGCCTTTCTTCTGATCGCTGTAACGTTGGCTCCTACATTAACTGTTTTTACCTTCTTGTTACCCTTAAGGGCATTGGCTGAAACCTCAGTTACAGGAAGAGAGTGATTCATAAATACAACAGCGTCAGGGATTGTTATCTTCTTTGCTGTTGATCTGGTACCTGTAAATGCAACAGAACCTGCAGCGCTGTTGATCTGGTACCTGTAAATGCAACAGAACCTGCAGCGCTGTTGATCGTATAAAGGTGACCTGACTGCTCAAATGAAGTTCCAACAGTATATGAAGTCTTAGGTGATCCGGATGCTGTATCAACAGTAAGAGGATCAGCTGTGTACTTGATGATAACGGTAAATACTGAAGTGCCGTTTCCTTCTGTTCCGTTGATGATCTTTTCGATCTTTTTCATTTTTCCAAGAGCGGATTTCTCACTTAATTTATCTGTGGTGTTATATTCCTTCTTGTAGTAGGACTTAAGTGTATCTTTGGATATAGTATATTTTCCTGTACCTACAGAACCTGCTGCAGCTATAAAAGAGTAGCCGTTTGATCCGGATTTAACCATTGCAGCACCCTGAAAAGGATCTTTGGAGAAAACAGTTGCGCCTATGTCGTAGTCATTGTCTCCAAGGTAAACCTCTGCAAGATATGCAGCAGCTCCGGCTTTTTTAGAGCTGTCAGTTATCGGAAGCTCCTGTTCAACACACTGTACCGTTTCATTAGATATGAAAAATGTCTTTCCGCCGGACAGATCAACCTCAAAAGAAGCATTTGCAGCCTTTACATCCAAGCCTTTAAATGCAAAAATCCCCATACTCATAAATAATGCGCATACAAAAACCTTGATCATTTTGCATGCGCTTTGTTTAAACACTTTTTTCATTTTGCCAGTCCTCCCGAGTAGTAATGATATGCACTAATAATCTAAGCATATTCGGGAGGAAATATCAATAGGGCTTGCGGTTGTCACATTTTTGTTTTCTCTACTACGAATTCGACCTGGTTTTTTGTAACAGCGACTCTGATGCTGCTTGCAAGTGCGCCAAGGATAGATTCGCTCAGTTCATCCTGAGATACATCATTGCTATTCATGTCCCATTCGTAGGATGGAGTAGTATTTTCTGCGTCAACAGATTTTATACCCCTCATCATCGCATCGAAGATTCGGCCGGCGACGCCACTTATGGCTTCGTTTCGTCCTGAACTGGAGAGTGCGATAAGGCGCTTGTATTCCTCAGTGCCGATAGTAGTGTCGACACTTAAGTGAATTCTGTATTCGACGCCGCTTCCTTCTATCCATAACTGGGATTTTACCGTGCCTATCATAGTAGTGATGAGGGATAAGGCCTCTTCCGTCAGAAGTTCTATCTGATGGGAATCCTTAACGGTTAGCTTTTGCTTCACGGCAAACTGAGAAGCCAGATCTTTTGCCTGCATAACGTCTTTATCTGTTCCCATAAGCTTTAAATTGTTCGTTCTGTAGTTACGCTTCTTGGGACCGCTCTTCTTTTTCTGATCGGTAGTAGTGCTAACTATCTTTGTGGCCTCTGATTCAACAACATTTAAATAGTTATAAGGAATTTCTATGCCGTGCTGCCTGAATGCGTCTACCACGCGGGTATTTATGTCAGTTGTGGCGATATAGGTGCTGACTCCCTTTGGAACAAAGATAGTTGTTTCAAGGATCAGGGCGCTATCAGCAAATTTAAGAAAATAAACAGGGCTTGAGTCTTCATTTATGGCATTTCTTGTGATGCCAAGAGTGTAGGGACTTTCAGCAACGCAGTCCCTTATAACGTCCATGGCTTTTGGTACGTCGGTGTCATAGCTTACTGAAAACTGAAGATGTACGCCATTCCTTTCCGTGTTTTTGTAACTGAAATTTATAACTGTTTTCGTATTGAGCTGGCTGTTTGGAACGATGATCTTAAGACCATCATAAATAGCTACGACAATATGCCTTAGGGTGATATCTTCAACTATTCCCGGATCCATGCCATCGATTATGATCCTGTCGCCTACCTCAAATGGCTTATGAAGGCTGATAAGAAGACCGCAGATGACATCCGAAATAGCAGTCTGCGCTGCAAAACCTACGATAGCAACAATAAGGGCTGATCCTGTTAACAGTATTGATTTTGGATTGAGTGTCGGATCATATATACGGATAACGTGTATGACACAGTATAGAGCAATACCAAGCTGAAGAAGCTGCAAGAGGTATTTTCTGTGCAGGACCGTTACCATCTTTGTTCTGTTTTTGAGAAAGCTGAGAGCTATGATTAGAAGTACACTTATAGCAATAACAATTACTATTTTCAAAATACTGTTCATGATCGTCCCCCTGAAGAAATATAAATATTCCTATAATATATGTTGCATTGTTGCAGAGAGAAAATCAAATTAAATAATTATAAAGGAATTTTTTAACGATTTTTCAATCATGTGTTTATGTTGGACATTTGTTGGACATTGCATTTTATACTCAAACTGTAAATTGAAAAAAATAATTGGTGTACATGTAGTTAACTGAAATTTTTATCCATTTATAGTATTGGATAGTTTGGAGGTACAGGCATGGCTGTAAAGTTAAAAAAAGAAGATCATGTAAAGTTGGCGGAAAGAGTTAATGAAGAGTTTGATAAGACAATAATAATTGAGCATGCATATAAGATGGATTATCGTCTGAAGACGTTTGTTTACGTTACTAATTCAGAAAAAAGCGACATGACAGAGACGCTAAGGACTATGCTTTTGCGAGATGCTCTGAAAATAGACAAAAACGGAAATATCAATCCTTCTAAAGTCAATGATTACTTCGTTGCACTCGGTATGCAGAGCGGATTATCTGAGCACGGGTATCTGACAAAACTACAGGATGAGCCGGAAGTTGTCGGTGACAGCATGGCATATACGAGCCAGCTTCCAAAGCTTATGCTTGAAGAACTTATAAATCTCATTAAAGATGATGAGACTGTTGCCAAATACAATGAGACAGCTGAGCCTGATAATAAGATAACGGAAGAGTCTATCAGGAAGGCCTTTGATGAAGGAAGAAACGGATATATTGGAGTAAACAGCGCAGAAGAGTTGTTTGCTGATGCCAAAAAGATAGAAGAAAAGGCAGCGATCGATGCATTTGGCAGTATAGAAGCTGCCAAAACAAAACAGAAGAATTCCAGGATCTCTTACATAGTAAATGAGGCTAAAAAGGATATTTCCGATAAGTTTGGTGATGTTTATAAGAAAATAGAAGATAATTATGTAAAAGAAGCCGCTCAGCCACACAAAGAAGAAATCAAAGAAGAGAATAAAGAAGAAAAGAAAGAGGAAAAGAAAGAAGCCGCACAGAATAATAAGGATAATCCCAAAAAGGAAGAAAAGAAGCCGGAAGCTAAGAAAAGACCAAAACCAAAGAAAAAAGCCCCTGTCAATGAAGAGAAAGCCTTTGATATTAATGAGTATGATTTTTCTGAAGTTGGTAATGGAAATATTTCTATCGACCTTGATAATCTTGAAGGCTTTAAAAAAGAGAGGGTTAAAGCCAAAAAGGATGAGAAGGAATATGGCATAAAGAGACATTATGATGATGATTTTGATGTATCTCTCGGCAAAACAAAAGAAGTTACAAATCATTTCAAAAAGACCATTGATAAGCAAAAGCCGGATTATGAAAATAGACAGAAGATAAAGAATACTGGCACGTATAAGAACGTAGAGAGCTTTAAGAAGTTACAAAATGAAATCGATAACCATGATTTTCATGCAAAAAACAGAGAAAAATACCTTTCAGATAATGCAGATTATATCAACAGCCTGATGCGCCCTTTATATAATGCATACCAGTATGGCGTCCATCAGAACTCGCAGAAGTATTTTAGAGTGCTCGAAGAAAAAGTAAATAATCTTAGTGGTATGTACTTAGGAGTAAAAAACGGGAAAATCGACCATGATGCTGCAATAAAAATATTTGACGATGCAATTAATGAGTGCGATAGATATGTAAACAAACGCTCCTGGGGAATTTTCAATTTCATAAAGAAATGGAATAATCCCCAAGGATATGAGCGAATGGAGAGGACAATCCAGCTTAGGGATGAAATACAGCAGCTCAAGAATGAATATCTGCGTGAAGAAAGCCTTGATAATCTGGAAAAAAAGGTCAATGTATTAAAGAATTCGGACTTTGAGAAGTTATCTCTAAATGAGATCAGGGAGAGAACTCAGGAAATAACCACATACAAAAACAAATATTGTAGTTTCGGAAGTGAGCTCGATTCTAAGCATATGGATGCTGTTAAATGTGCAGAAGATATATTTTCTGATATAAACAGGTTATATCCGGAGTTTGGTAACCCCGTAAATGGCAATATACTTCAAAACAAAACGACAACTGACCGTATGTATGCTGAAGCCGAAATTAGCAACCAAGTAAGACAACAGACCTTTGAGGAACTCACAAAATTTAATAACAGAAAAAATGAAAACAAGAGAGAAATCCATAAAGCTCGCAAACAAGGCAAGTATGATTATCGTGATGGATTGGAGGAGTTGAAGGATATCTCTAAGGAAAAGCAGAATGTGAAATCAAAAGGAACTGAGGACTTAAAAGAGAGGACATCAAATCGTTTAAGCCTTTGATCTGGTCAACTACCGAAAAAATATAAATCCTCCGCTGAATATTAGTATTTAGCGGAGGAGGATATAATAGATTATTGTTTTTCATCAGAAAAACGATAATCGTACTGGATTAGGCCCTCGCGAAGCGAGGGGCGTGTCCTGCATACTTGGTCATAAGGGGGTACCGCTTGCGGTGGATTCCTTATGACTCTTTAAAGCAGGATTCTTGCGGGCGATTTCCGCTTTTGCCCGCAAGAAGTTATGCTTTTGTATGTAGTTTTGGATCAGTAAAGAGGGTGAAGGTGAAATAAGACCATGAGCAGGGATACCAATTGCGGTGTTTCTGCTCATTTTTTTAAGTCAAAAGAGCATCCTCTTAAAATCAACTGCTGATTCATTCTCGTTGCATTTCTCACCTTAGGACAAATATAATAAATAAAAAATATAGGGAGAACTAAAAATGATGACTTATAAAGAGCTATTTAAGGAAATAGTAGAAATCATGCGGGAGGATTCTGCAACCTGTAAAGATTATGGAGCAGGTAATTTTCAGGAATACGAAAGCCGGATATCCGATGACATGGATCGTAAGGATTTTTTGCATCTTGTACAGGAATACTTGGCAACTTTCGGCGTAGAAGCACATCTATATTTTACAGATTATAGTCTTGAAAAAATTGGCTTTTCAGTGATGAGGCAGGAAGATGTACTATACGTGTTAAAGGCAAATGAAGATACAGGCCTTGTCTTAGGGGATAAAATAGTTGCAATTGATGGATTTTCAATAAAAGAATTATATCAAAGAGAAAAAGCATTTTTCATGGGGGAAACAGAGGAGCGTGAAGGCAAAAACTGGCCGTACGTGCTAAAGTTTTACAACAGTTTAACTGTTATTCATCCGGATGGTTCACAAGAAGATATTTCTATTATTCATAATACAAAGCGGATTGAGACGGAAAGTTATTGCTATAAAGAATATGATGATACGCTTTATCTTAAATTTCCGGATTTTGCTGATCTGGACGCGATAAATCAGTTATTTAATAAATGTAAGAGTATTCTGGAGAACTGTAAAAAACTTATTGTGGATGTCCGTGGAAATGGCGGAGGTGCAGATTCTGCATTTGTGCCTCTCCTGGAGTATTGCTTTCCGGAAGGAAAATTAGTTACGGATTATTATAAGCCGGAATATCCTATTGAAATTAATTACTCTGTTAGAAATTGTAAAGATCGAATCGAGAATCTAAAACAATTTTTGGCTGGTGATTTACCGGAAGACATGACTGCAATGATCAATACAATGATTACAAATAACAATGAAAATATAGGCAAAGGCTTTCTTGATGATGATGACGTATTTGCAAGTGGAATTATCGGAAAAAAAGGTCCTGAAAAAGTATTGATCATTACGGATGAAAGATGTGGTTCTTCGGGGGATGCATTCGTTGAGGTTATGTTATGTTCTCCTAAAGTAACTCTAGTTGGAAGACCTACTATGGGAATTACAGATTATTCAAATTGTAATATGGTTTCCTTTGATGATTTCAGCTTTATTTATCCGACGTCTAGAGACAAAAGAATTGATCATGGGAAAGGACTTGCGCATAAAGGGGTACCTGTAGATCATTATATCCCTTGGTCTCCCGACCATATAGGTAAGGATGTGGAGCTGGATTACTGTTTGAAATTGAATTAAGAGACTATAAAAAACAGATTCTGTTTTACGAAGACCATCAGGCAGAGCTATCATTATCAAGGGTGATAAGATAGCTCTTGTATAATTAAGCGGCAAGCTCCAGACATTTGACACAATACAAGAAGTGTTCGATTATTGCTTCATAACGCTCTGCGTCAGCAAGGATGTTTCGAGTATGATCTGCGCCTTCAAATATGTGCATTTCTGTGTAACCCTTGGTTGCGGACTTAAGTTCCACAGTATCATTTACAGGTACAACGCAATCACTGTCTCCTTGAATGAAGCATACCGGAATTTTATTGCCTCTAAGGCTGTCTTTTGTAAAAATGTTTTTATAAGAGAATCCGAACATAAGCTTGAAAAAAATCTCCGCCGGATCAAAAAGCACAGGTGATACATGTGCTACCTGCTGAGCAAGCTTGCAAAGAAGTGAATAAAGTGAATTGTAGCAGCTGTCAGCGATAACAAAAGAAATATGAGGATTATACTTAAGAGCGGTAAGAGCAGTTACGCCGCCAAGGCACTCGCCGTGGACGCCTATTTTGATATCATTCCCGAAACGGTTAACTGTATCATTTATTACACTAAGAAGATCCTTGCTTTCCTTGATGCCCCAGGTTGATGGAGACTTTTTGTTATCTCCATGCCCACGAAGATCAAAGAGAATACCGTTGTATCCCATTTTTCTGAATATGTTAAAATATTTGATGCCTCCAATCCTGCAATACGTTGATGAATGAACCAGAATAACGTATTTTTTGGAAGGGAGGGCTGAAGGAATATATGTTGTATGTAGCTCATAGCCGTCAAAGGATTTAATTATATATTCTTCCTTCTTCCAGTTCTTATAACCATCCAGAAAATGTCTACGGTTTTCTTTCTGATATGCTATGTTTGGATCGATGCATTTAACAAGTCCCATAGATCTTGCAAGTATTGCACAGACAAAAAGATATAAAGTGATCAGAATTATTGTTACTGCTACTATCATATAATGACCCGTTTCTTACAAAATTAATAAAAAAATGATTTTTACCGAATTAGAATCATATCATAAAATATAAAAAAAGCAAATGTTTAATCTGATATCACAAAAAGCTACTATCACTATTTGTATGACAATAGTAATTTGAGGGGATGGTAAAGACTGAAAGAATTCCTC
>NZ_KL370882.1:0-146249 GCF_000702265.1 Butyrivibrio sp. NC2002 | reverse complement strand
GCGAAAAGCCCCAAGTATATAGGAAAATGGACATACTTGTTGCTTTTGCTCTTTTAGCCACAGCGACGCGGAGCGAAAAAAGCCCCAAGTTGCCTTGAAATCAGGGGGACTTGTTGCTTTTGCCCGCAAGTAGTCATGACTTGTAAAAAACCGGGACAGGGTGGAGTTTATTCCATCCTGTCCCGATCAGCCTGTAGACAAAAGTCTACGGCGTTTATATAAAATGAGCAGATATTAGACTGATGTGTTGGCTATCTTTTTGGGAAAAAGATTTGCCTTATAAAGTGCGGGGCGAAGAGCGTTGTATAGCACGATGCCAAGCACTGAATTGATAACTGCATTTATTATTGTGGCATAGGTTGTAATTGCTACGAGTGCTCCTATTGCTGCGGCTGCTTTTTCAGCGTTGGGAGTAAGGAGTGTATACCACACATATTTAAGAGCAGGCTCAAATACACAGTTAAAAGCAAGACCTGCTACAGCTGCGATCGCAGACCACTTAAGGATATAAGTCTTTTTGTGATCCTCGGAAATCTTAGCAATCTTGTGCGCGATAAGACCTACGATAAGACCGATCACAAGCTTAGTGATGAATGTTCTGGGTGCTGATGCTGCATATCCTGAGAGAATATCTGCAAGAGACAGACCAACGGCACCTGCAAGACCTCCGTATAAACCGCCGAGGAGCAGAGCTCCTAATACGACGAATGCGTTTCCTACATGAACCTTAGTACCCGAAGCATTGATTGCCGGGAACACAGCATATCCGACATAGCAAAGAGCAGCCATAAGACCTGCAAAAGTAAGTTTTGTAATGTTATCGTTTTTCATAATCTCCTCCTTGATGTATTTATCATTTTATGAAGAATTCCTATTGATTTCTGGATTGAAGATAATATATCATCAAACTGGTAACATTAAAAATATCAGTTTTTGAATATTTTATATGACCAGATTGAGGGCAGATAATTGGAAACGTCAAAAAGATACATAAAGATATATGAGCAAGTCAGGGAAGATATAATCGGTGGCAGGTACGAGAGAGGGAGCAAGCTTCCGTCGAAGCGAGTGATGGCGGACGAGATGGGAGTAAGTGTTATTACGATCGAGCATGCCTACGAGCTTCTTGCTGATGAGGGATACATAACTCCAAGAGAAAAGAGCGGATATTATGTCACATTTGATGACAGGGAGATATATACCGGCGCTGGAAGCCCACATCAGGAAAAAGAAAAGGCTAAAAAAGCAGATATTAAGGCAGACGACAAATTAGACAGCATAACAGACGACAAATTAGACAGCATAACAGACAACAAATTGGATAGCAAAACAGGTAACTTGCAAAAGACAACACCCACAGACATAACTACCAATAACCAGCAAGCGGCTCCCAGGTTTTCATATTCCATCTATGCCAAGACTGTCAGGCGCGTGCTTAGTGAATATGACTCTTATATAATGAATAAATCCCCCAAAAACGGAACTATTGAGCTTCGAAGCGCAATTGCCAGATACCTTAACAGATCAAGGAGAATGGTAGTCTCTCCGGAGCAGATAATAATAGGTGCAGGCGCTGAATATCTATACGGTCTTATTGTGCAGACCTTCGGAAGAGATATTGTTTACGGAGTGGAGAGCCCTTCTTATCAGAAGATCGCCAAGGTCTACGTTGCGGGCGGAGGAACAATAAAAATGCTCACCCTCGGAGAAGACGGCATAGAGAGCGCGGAGCTCTGGAATACAGACATGGGACTCCTTCACATAACACCTTATCGAAGCTTCCCCAGTGGCGTTACCGCATCAGCTGCAAAAAAAAGAGAATATCTTAAATGGAGTAGAAAAAAAGGCGGCTACATAGTAGAGGATGATTTTGAGTCCGAATTTACACCCAGCAGAAAGCCGGAGGAAACGATTTTTTCCATAGATGAAGAGGGAAGGGTTATCTACATAAATACATTTACCAGAACCATAGGAAGCTACGTAAGAGCTGCATATATGGTGCTTCCGGAAGGCCTTCTTGACATGTTTTTAGAAAAGATCGGATTCTACGAGTGCCCCGTCCCCACACTTGACCAGTTGGTCATAGCCGAGCTAATTAATAACGGTGATTTTGAGAGGCACATAAATAAGGTCAGAAGGGTAAACCGAAAAATGAAAAAGTAGTTTTCTCTTGTCATAATCCCATTTGGATAATAAAATTTGATTTGATATGAAAAAAAGGAAAGATGGGAGAGAACATGGCACAGAGAACAGATATTCACAAGATACTAATTATTGGTTCAGGCCCGATTGTTATCGGACAGGCCTGTGAGTTTGACTATTCGGGGACTCAGGCATGCAAAGCCTTAAGAAGCCTTGGATATGAGATCGTTCTTGTCAATTCCAATCCGGCAACTATTATGACCGACCCGGAGATGGCTGACAGGACTTATATTGAGCCCCTTAACGTTGCTCGTGTTGAGGCGGTAATTGAAAAGGAAAGACCGGATGCCCTTTTGCCTAATTTGGGAGGACAATCTGGTCTTAATTTGTGTTCTGAACTTTATAAAGCCGGAGTTCTTGATAAATATAATGTCCGGGTTATCGGTGTTCAGGTTGACGCGATCGAGCGAGGCGAAGACAGAACTGAATTTAAAAAGACAATGGATATGCTTGGAATTGAAATGGCCAGATCAAAGGCATGCTACAGCATAGAGGAGGCTCTGGCTGAGGCGGATGAGCTGGGATATCCTGTAGTTCTGCGTCCTGCATACACCATGGGCGGAGCCGGTGGCGGACTTGTTTACAACAAGGAAGAGCTTCAGACGGTTTGCGCAAGAGGTCTTGCAGCATCGATCATCCACCAGGTTCTCGTAGAAGAGTCCATTCTTGGCTGGGAGGAGCTCGAGCTTGAGGTTGTAAGAGATAAAGACGGCAACATGATTACAGTCTGCTTTATAGAAAATGTAGATCCTGTCGGAGTTCACACGGGTGATTCGTTCTGTACGGCACCGATGCTCACAATTGACGAGGATCTCCAGAAAGAGCTGCAGCGTCAGGCATACAAGATTGTCGAGCACATCGGAGTTATCGGCGGAACTAACGTACAGTTTGCGCATGATCCAAAGAGCGGAAGAATTGTCGTTATTGAGATCAATCCCCGTACTTCCAGATCCTCTGCGCTTGCAAGTAAAGCGACAGGATTCCCCATTGCACTTGTTTCTGCAAAACTTGCGACAGGGATTACTCTTTCAGAGCTTCCTGATTCTAAATTCGGAACCCTTGATAAATATGTTCCTAACGGAGATTACGTTGTTGTCAAATTTGCCCGCTGGGCCTTTGAAAAATTCCATGGCGTAGAAGATAAGCTTGGCACACAGATGAGAGCTGTTGGTGAAGTTATGTCCATTGGAAAGAACTTCAAAGAAGCCTTTCAGAAAGCAATCAGATCTCTTGAAAAAGGCAGATATGGCCTTGGACATGTAAAAAAATACGAAGAGATGGAAAAGGAAGAACTTATCCACCTTTTAAAAGATGCATCATCTGAGAGATATTTCCTTATATATGAAGCACTTAAGAAAGGCGTAACTGTTGATGAAATATTCGATATCACCAAGGTTAAGCACTATTTTTTAAACGAGATAAAAGAACTTGTAGA
Source organism: Butyrivibrio sp. NC2002 (assembly GCF_000702265.1). GTDB lineage: Bacteria > Bacillota > Clostridia > Lachnospirales > Lachnospiraceae > Butyrivibrio. The sequence continues at coordinate 142,612 of NZ_KL370882.1, read as the reverse complement.
TGAAGAAAAAGAAATCACAGACAACTTCAAGGGAAGAGTTCCTTCTAATGAAGCGCTGACAAAAGCAAAAGAAGACGGTTTTGCAGACAAATATCTCGCAGATATTCTCGAAGTGCATGAGGATGACATCAGAAATAAGAGAGACGAGATAGGACTGTCCGAAAGCTGGGACGGAGTGCACGTATACGGAACAGAAGGTGCAGCTTATTACTATTCAACCTATAAAAAGGGAGCTGAGCTTGAAAATCCCAAGGATATGACGGGCGATAGCAAAAAGAAGATCATGATATTAGGCGGAGGTCCCAACAGGATCGGACAGGGCATCGAGTTCGACTATTGCTGCGTTCATGCTGCGCTTGCACTTAAAAAGCTCGGTTTTGAGACTATCATCGTCAACTGCAACCCTGAAACAGTATCGACTGACTACGATACCTCAGATACTCTGTACTTTGAGCCTCTGACACTTGAGGATGTTATCCAGATTTACAGAAAAGAAAAGCCTGTCGGCGTAATTGCGCAGTTCGGCGGACAGACACCTCTTAATCTTGCAGCAAAGCTCAAGGAAGAGGGAGTAAATATCCTCGGAACAACACCTGAAGTCATTGATCTGGCTGAAGACAGGGATCAGTTCAGAATGATGATGGAAAAACTCGGTATTCCCATGGCAGAATCCGGAATGGCATCTGATGTGGAAGGTGCAAAAAAGATCGCTGCGAGAATAGGATATCCCGTTATGGTCCGTCCTTCCTTCGTACTGGGCGGAAGAGGAATGGAAATAGTTAGAGACGAAGAGAGCATGGAAGGCTACATGAGAGCAGCTGTTGGAGTAACACCTGACAGACCTATCCTCATAGACAGATTTCTTCACAATGCGATGGAGTGTGAGGCTGATGCTATAAGCGACGGCACAGAAGCATTTGTTCCTGCAGTTATGGAGCATATCGAGCTTGCCGGAATACATTCGGGAGACTCAGCCTGCATCATTCCTTCCAAGCATATATCCGAAAAGCATCTTAAAACTATTGAGGAATATACCAGAAAAATAGCCGTAGAGATGAATGTTGTCGGACTGATGAACATGCAGTATGCGATCGAAGATGATACGGTTTACGTACTTGAAGCCAACCCGCGTGCATCACGTACAGTACCGCTCGTCTCCAAAGTTTGCGGCATCAGAATGGTACCTGTTGCGACAGATATCATTACTTCACAGCTTACAGGAAGACCATCACCTGTAAAAGAACTTATTGAAAGCAGAAAAAATGTTACTCCTAAGTACTATGGCGTAAAAGAAGCAGTTTTCCCCTTCAATATGTTCCCTGAGGTAGATCCTGTACTTGGACCTGAAATGAGGTCAACAGGTGAAGTGCTAGGACTTGCTAAAACACCGGGCGAAGCCTTTTTCAAGGCAGAAGAAGCTGCAAATGCCATGCTTCCTCTTAAGGGAGCGGTTCTTATCTCCTTAAATAAAGAAGATAAGCCGGAAGCTTCAGAAATAGCAAAGGGATTTGCAGAGGAAGGCTTTAAGATATATGCAACCGGCAAGACCTACGAAACTATAATTGAAGCCGGAATTGATGCGGTTAAGATCATGAAAAACTACGAGGGTGGAAGACCTAATGTAGAAGATGTTATCAAGAATGGAGAGGTTCAGCTTGTCATCAACACTCCGATAGGAAAGGGAGCCGACCATGATGATGCATATCTTAGACGCAGTGCGATAAAAGCCCGCATGCCTTATATCACTACAGTTGCGGCAGCAAAGGCAGCAATTGAAGGTATCAGGGAAGTAAAGAAGGGCGGATGCGGTCACATCAGTTCACTGCAGGAATATCATGAACTGATGACTTTTCAGAATTTATCAGAATAAAACGGAAAACGCCAGAAAATATCCTTGATTTTATCGATAAAATCGCTATACTATCAGTGGAACATAAATTTTTGACGAAAATTAAATAGAACGGGAGCTTGTATACAGGCTGAGAGGAAGGTGTGACCTTCGACCGAGAACCTGATTTGGATAATGCCAACGTAGGGATGCCTGTTAGCAATATAGGAAAGCATAATACGCGAAGCGAACTCTGATCAGGGTCGCTTCGCTTTTTTTCGTCCTATTACATCTAAGTAGGAGGCTTGTTATGAAAAGGTACAATTTGCAACGAATGGTTTTTATGGGAGCGCTTGTTGGCATGGGCGTAGTGATATCGCCTATTCTGAGAGTTGAAGGAATGTGTCCTATGGCGCATCTTATCAACATCACAGCGGCTGTTTTTGTCGGACCTGTGGATGCTTTTCTTGTCGCACTTATGATCGGAATTATCAGAATGTCAGTCATGGGAATACCGCCACTTGCGCTTACAGGAGCCGTATTTGGAGCTACCCTCTCAGGTATACTCTACAAGGTTTCAGGCAAAAAAATATGGGCAGCTGTCGTTGGAGAAATAATCGGTACAGGAATAATTGGTGCGATTGTTTCTTATCCCGTAATGACATTTATATGCGGAAGAGAAGGACTTAGCTGGCTGTTTTACGTGCCTTCGTTTATATGCGGAACACTGATCGGCGGAAGCATTGCAGCACTACTTTTGTATCAGCTTCAGAGACTGGGAATGATTCGTAAAATGCAGGATGCGCTAAACGGAGATAATAACGTATGTGTGAAAAAAACTCAGATAGAAAACCCCTGATACACTGTATAACCAATCCAATCGCCATGAACCAGTCTGCCAATGCAGTACTGGCTATTGGCGGGCGCCCTGTTATGGCAGAGCACCCGAAAGAAGTATCAGAGATAACGGAAACTGCGGATGCGCTTCTTCTTAATTTCGGACATATTTCGGATATCAAAATTCAGTCGATGAAAATCTCAATAAAGGCCGCAAACAAGAAGGGCATTCCTGTAGTTGTTGATGTATGCGGCTGTGCATGCTCAAAGCTTCGCCTTGATTTTTTCAAGGAGCTTATGGATGAGGGCAGCGCAGATGTATTAAAAGGAAACTACTCGGAAATTCTCGCACTTTTCGACCAAAGCTACAAAGGAAGCGGCGTGGATGCAGATGATAGCCTCGATCAAAACAGGGTGGAAACAGCAGCAAAATATCTGGCAGAGCAATATGATTCCATGGTTCTTGCAACCGGCAAGGCAGATATACTCGCAAAAAACAACGGTGATATCAGCCACATAAAAGAAGGCGATCCCCAGATGGCAAGTGTGACAGGTACAGGATGCATGCTCGGCGCAATAATTGCAACGGCTCTTGCCTTAGACAATTCTCAGGACTCAGTGGAAAAAGCCGTATCATTTTTTGGAAAATGCGGCGAAAAGGCAAGGACAGATAAGGGCAGCGGTACATTTATGGTGAATTTGCTCGATGCGCTTAGCACAGAATGGAAATAAAAGGCACGGAGAAAAATATGGAATTAAATACAAAGCTTTATTTTATTACTGACAGCGGAAACTACAGCGAAGAGGAATTCCTTAAAAGAGTTGAATCTGCGCTTATGGGAGGCGTGACGATCCTCCAGCTTAGAGAAAAAAACAGGACAACAAGGCAGTACATAGACCTTGCGCAAAAAGTCCATGACCTTACCAGAAAATATAATGTGCCTCTGATCATTGATGACAGAGTGGATGTAATGCTCGCTGCAGATGCAGAGGGAGTCCATGTAGGTGCAGAGGACATGCCTGTTGAGACAGCAAGGAAACTGATTGGAAAAGATAAGATACTTGGCGCTACGACCAAAACTGTCGAAGCAGCAAGGAAAGCTTATGCAGAAGGTGCGGATTACCTTGGGGTAGGTGCGATTTTTCCTACAACGACCAAGGTTAAGACAATCCTTACTTCAACTGAAACACTCTCAGATATATGCAAAGAGGTACCTATTCCTGTAAATGCGATAGGCGGACTAAACGCAGGTAATCTCGATGTACTTAAAGGAATAGATATAGCAGGTGTATGCGCGGTTTCCGCAATCATGAAGGCTGATTCACCAAAAGAAGCTGCAGAGGCAATGCTTCTTGCCTTTGAAAAAATACAGAACCGGTAATACAGAAACTACTATTAAATAAAGCGAGGTTTACAGGATGAAAGTTGTTTTATCAATAGCAGGAAGTGACAGCAGCGGCGGAGCCGGAATCCAGGCGGATTTAAAAACAATGTGTGCGCACGGAGTTTTTGGAATGAGCGCAATAACAGCCATGACGGCGCAGAACACAATGGGTGTCACAAGTATTATGGAATCTACTCCGGATTTTTTGGCAGCGCAGATAGATGCATGTTTGTCTGATATTCCGGCAGATGCAGTGAAAATAGGCATGCTTCCCTCAACTGAACTATTGGATGTGGTTGTTGAAAAAGTTAAGGAGTATAACGTCAAAAATCTGGTGGTTGATCCGGTTATGGTTTCAACAAGCGGAAGTAAGCTTATGAAGGACAGTGTAGGCGATAGAATGTCCAAAATGCTGTTCCCTTTATGCAAAGTCATTACCCCCAATATCCCGGAGACACAGGCTCTTACAGGTATGGATATAAGTAACGAGGATGACATGGAACAGGCAGCAAAGCTATTAAATAAACAATATGGCTGCGCAGCCCTTGTAAAAGGCGGTCACAGCATCGCAGATGCTAATGATGTTTTGTGTATGGGAGAAAAGCTTATCTGGTTTAGGGGAAAGCGCATAGATAATCCCAACACTCATGGTACTGGATGCACGTTATCAAGTGCCATAGCAAGTAATCTGGCCCTTGGGTACGACCTGGTGGATGCTGTCAGCTTTTCAAAAGAATATCTTACAAGAGCGATAGCCGCCAATCTGGACCTGGGCAAAGGACATGGCCCGCTTAATCATATGGTGTAGATTATAAGAATTGGAGATAAGTATGGAAAAATATACAACACAGATGGATGCAGCAAAAAGAGGTATCATCACACCTCAAATGAAGGAAGTTGCACGCAAGGAGTACAGAACTGAGGAGGAGATAAGGGATCTTGTTGCAAGGGGACAGGTGGCAATTCCTGCAAACAAGAACCATAAATGCATTAATCCCGAGGGTGTCGGCTCGATGCTAAGGACCAAGATCAATGTAAACCTCGGCGTTTCAAGAGATTGCAAGGACTACAACATTGAGATGGAAAAAGTCATGGCTGCAGTAAACATGGGAGCTGAGGCCATTATGGACTTGTCAAGTCATGGAAACACCCAGCCTTTCAGGCAAAAGCTTGTAAACGAATGCCCTGCAATGATAGGAACTGTGCCAATCTACGACAGCGTTATTCATTATCAGAGAGATCTTGCGACGCTGACCGCAAAGGATTTTATAGATGTTGTAAGGCTTCATGCTGAGGACGGTGTGGACTTTGTTACTCTCCACTGCGGAATAACGAGAAAGACGATCGACCAGATAAAGCGCCACAAGAGAAAGATGAATATAGTCTCACGCGGTGGCTCTCTTGTCTTTGCATGGATGACCATGACAGGCGAGGAAAATCCCTTCTATGAATATTATGATGAAATACTTGATATTTGCAGAGAATACGACGTTACCATATCTCTCGGAGATGCCTGCAGACCGGGATGTCTTGCTGATGCGAGTGATGTCTGCCAGATAGAAGAGCTTGTAAGACTGGGAGAGCTTACAAAGAGAGCATGGGAGAAGGATGTTCAGGTCATGGTTGAGGGGCCCGGACACATGCCGATGGATGAGATTGCTGCAAATATGAAGATACAGCAGAAGGTATGTATGGGCGCGCCTTTCTACGTACTTGGACCGCTTGTTACGGACATTGCTCCCGGCTATGACCACATAACATCTGCTATAGGTGGCGCCATCGCAGCTCAGAACGGAGCAGCATTCCTTTGCTATGTAACTCCGGCAGAGCATCTGGCTCTTCCTAATGTAGATGATGTAAAGCAGGGAATAATCGCTTCCAAAATAGCTGCCCATGCAGCCGATATTGCCAAGAAAATCCCTCATGCCATGGACATAGATAACGAAATGGCAAGCGCAAGACAGTGCTTTGACTGGGATAAGCAGTGGGAGTGCGCTATCGACCCTGAAACAGCCAAAAAGATCAGGGATGACAGAGCACCCGAATATGACGATACCTGCTCGATGTGCGGCAAGTTCTGCGCAGTACGAAGTATGAACAAAGCATTAAACGGAGAATATATCGATATTCTCGGGTGATAGAACAAAGTTGTACCCAACATGACAAATTTTGGTACAAAATGCCAATAAAAATCATTCCTTCCAAAAATGTGCAATGCTAATATTAGAGAAACCAAACGAGAGTGGGCAGCGAAAAGTGCTACCGTTTGGGAAAGAAGCGGAAACGCTTTTTGGGAGGAATGGGGAATGTTATGGGAAAGGGTCATTTATTTCTGATCAATTCATTTATGTATATCGCAACCGCGATCTACATTCCCTTTTTAAATCTTTATTACAGACAAAATGGAATAACGTCGACGCAGATTGGAATCCTGGGTATGCTGGCCTGTCTGTCATCGCTGTTTGTACAGCCTATATGGGCAAAAAGAGTTGATGATACAGGAAAAGCAAAAACATATCTTTTGATAATTGTTCTTGGAGCAGCACTTTCGCTTCAGACTTATTACCTGGGTACAAGCTTTGGAAGCTTTTTTCTTGCATCAAGTGTGCTGGCTATTTTTTCTACGACGATAATACCGCTTACGGATACAGTTGTTATCCGCAACGCAGCAAGGTATAACCACAGTTTTGCGATAATCCGAATGGGTGGGACCATAGGATATGCGATAGCGGTTTACATTTTCGGAATCATCCTTAAGGGTCATCCTGAGAAATCGTTCGTAGTGGCCGGTGCGGCATATGTGATAATGGCACTTCTTGTTTTGGGAGTGCCGGAGCATGAGAACCACCTGCCGATAGCGATAGAGCATAAAAAGCACAGCTTTAAAGTATCAGAGATTTACAAGGACAGTACAGTCTGGATACTGCTGATAATGGTATTTTTCTTCCAGCTGGGAGCGAGCTTTTACAACGGATTTATCACTGTATTTGCCGCAGACAAAGGCATGGGAGAGACGGGAGTAGGTCTTCTCCAGTGCATATCGGCGCTTAGCGAGATACCGATACTTCTTGGATATAAAGCTATTTCAAAGGAAAAGAGGGGACTTTTCCTTATGGCAACTGTAACAGCCCTGATGGGTATAAGGCTGATAGTTGCATCAAACGGGGCACTTCCGTTTTTCATCGTTTCGCAGTCACTAAACGGCCCGAGCGGAATGATCTTCTATCTGGGATGCATGGATTTTATCTATGAAAATGTAAGACCCGGAAAAGAGACAGAAGGGCAGAGCGTACTTTATATAGTACAGGCCGGAGTGGCAAGCATCTTGGGGAATTTGCTTGGCGGAGCGGCAATAGACTTTTTCGGGATAGGAAGAGCATTTTTGGTATTTGGGATTACGGTTTTTGTTTTTGGAATTGCAACGATGCTTTTTCTAAAGAATAGAAAGGGATTCTTACCTGCAAAAATGGACAAATAAAAGGAAAGGAGGCAAATAGGGGTACATGTCCATAAGGCAGTATGAATAATCAGGATTTTAGAGGAGGTAAAATTTTATATGAGAAAGAAATTGGTTTCCGTACTAATGGCGTCTGTTATGACTCTTTCTCTGATGGCTTGCGGCGGCGGAAGCGCACCTGCAACCGGTACTGACGAAACAGCCCAGACAACCACAGAGAATACTGACACATCTTCAGAAACTGCTGACGAAACAACCGCTTCGGATACAGCAAGTGGAGAGATGACTGAGGTGGGAACACCCAGAAATGAGACACTTATCGTTGAGACACAGTCACCTACCGACGTACCCGGTCAGTTCAACACTTATATGCAGGGTACACAGGCAGGATTTGGTATTCATCAGCTTATGTCTGCCATGTTGTGGGAGATGGATACTTCAAAGGGCGAACAGTTCGGCGAAGTTGCTGATGGTATGCCTGAGTCAAATGCTGATTTTACAGAGCATACAGTTAAGATCAGACAGGGAATCAAGTGGTCTGACGGAGTAGATTTAACGGCTAAAGACGTTGCATTTACTTTCAACATGATCATGAACACTCCCGGTATCGGCGCAAGCGACTACTACAATACAATCTTTGAATCAGTAGAAGCTACCGACGATTACACAGTTCTTATCAAGACAAAGGAATCCTTCCCTCGTCTTGCACTTAAAATGGGCGTTACAATCTGGGGAAATGACCTGCGTATCGTTCCTGAGCATATCTATTCACAGGTAGATGATCCTTCAACTTTCAAGGATGAGCAGCCTGTAGTAGCAGGACCTTACACAGTAAAATCTTACGATCCGCTTGGAAAGTGGGTACTTTATGAGCGCAGAGAAGATTGGGAAAACACAACAGTTGGTGTTGTTACAGGAAAACAGTGCCCGGCAAAATATGTATGGTTCCGTTACCTCGGCGATGATACTACAAGACAGATGGCTATGATCCAGAATGAAGTAGATATCCTCTGCGAAGTTACACCTGAAATCCTTACATCCATGATGCAGTCAAATGACAAGATTTCTGCATGGTACAACGAGTTCCCTTATGCTACAAGTGATGATCCTTGCTCAAAGGGTCTTGCTTTCTCACAGGGACAGGGTGCACCTTATGACAATGCTGATTTCCGTTGGGGAATTGCACTTGCCATGAACTTTGATGAGATATCAATGAATATCTTTGATGGTGCCGGAAGGTCATCACCGTTTGGCGTACTTTGCAACACATCTTCATTCCAGGAACTCTATGGTAAGCCCCTTGAAGGATGGCTTAAGGACTTTGAGCTTGATCTTGGAGATGGAACAACAGTTAAGCCTTGGGATTCTGAATACAAGAATCGTATGGCCGAAAAGCTTGGTATAACAGGCGATGATGCATATCTTGAAGATATGTTCGGTATGGGATGTCTTAAGTATGATCCCGAAGCAGCTGAAAAGCTTCTCATCAAGGCTGGCCTTGAAAAGAAGGATGACGGCTGGTACTTCAACGGCGAACCTTTCACAATCAATCTTACATATCTTGCAGATACAGAAGCTCAGGCAGGACGTGGTGTTCAGGCAGCTTACGATCAGCTCACAAAGTTCGGTCTTAACTGCAACATTTCTTCTGAGTCATCTGCAACATGGGATGCTAACGGCGGAACAGGTAACTTCCAGATAGCTGGTTACTGGCCGACAGGATTTATAACCAAGGATATTTACTCACAGATCAACGGTTGGGATGCAGATCTCATCGTTCCTGTTGGAGAAATCGGTTCCGGTCAGGGCTCAAGATGGAATAACAAGGAAGCTACAGATATTATCCACAAGCTTGCAAAAGTTTCTCCTGAATCCGATGAAGCTTATGAACTTGCAACTGAATTTATCAAGGTTCAGTTCACAGAGATGCCTTTCATCGCATTCCATTCAGGTGTGAAGTTTGTTCCTACCAACAGCACATATTGGACCAACTATCCTAATGCTGATAATGCATACAATGGACCATGGTGGTGGTGGAGCTGCTTCAAGTATATTATGGCTGAGTTTAAAAATGCTTAATTTTGATTGAAAGTAGCAAAAAACGGAAGGGGATGCGCAAATGCATCTCCTTCCCTCTAAAAAAGAAAAAAACGGCTTATTTAAGCCTTAAATTATAAAAGGTTGGTGGTTTCGTGAAATTTAGAACATATTTTTTAAAACGTCTTGCGACGTGGGCGCTGACCATATGGATTGGCGTAACTTTTATATTCTTTGTTCCCAGAATGTTTCCATCAGATCCTGTTGAATCAATGATCGGACAGATTTCGGCAAGATCCGGCTCCATGGATCCTGTGCAAATGGAAGCACTTAGAAGAACTCTCCGCGTACAGTTTGGTCTGGAGGGCTCACTTATTGAACAGTATACGACCTTTCTCTGGAAAGGACTTCTGCACTTTGATTTCGGTCCCTCTCTTATGAGCTATCCGGAACCTGCAGGAAAAATAATAGCAACATATTTACCTTATACAGTTGGACTATCCATGATAGCGACCCTGCTTGCATGGATCATCGGTAACATGATAGGTCTGCTCGCAGGCTTTAGAAAAAACAAACGATCATCGAAAATTCTGGAGGGAATTGCGATATGCATTTACCCGATTCCCTACTTTATAGTTGCACTTGTTTTGCAGATAATTTTTGCCTATATCCTCGGATGGTTTCCGCTTACAACAACGATCAACAGCTTCCAGGGATTTGCAACATTTATGGCTTCACTTATTAAGTCATCGATACTACCTGCGTTATCACTTTTGCTCGTAGGAACCGGCTGGTGGATCATCTCCATGAAATCTCTGGCTGCTACAACTTCTGAAGAAGACTATGTTCTCTACGCTAGATACAGAGGTCTTTCAGAGGGAGTTATCGGAACAAAATACGTTCTGAAAAATTCGATCCTCACACAGGTAACAGCTCTTGCAATGAGTCTTGGCGGAGTATTTGGCGGATCGATCATGACTGAGATCATCTTCGGATATCCCGGAGTAGGAACTCTTATCCAGAAGGCAATCCTTCAGTCAGATTACAATATGATACTTGGCTGTATCACAATATCAATTGTAGCGATATCAACAGCAACACTAATCGTCGATCTTGTTTATCCTTTCATAGATCCTCGTATCAGATATTCATAAGGGGGACAGAGGATGAAAAAGTTTTGGAAAAACGCAAATTTTGCTTTAAGATGCGGAATTATAATCACTGCGATCTTTTTCATAATAGGTTTTGTGGTTTATCTGATCCCGCATGCTGATCCTTTCATTTTTAATACTTATCAGCCCAAGCTTGGCTCTACTAAGGAGCATATTCTTGGAACAACCTCCATGGGACAGGATGTTCTCTGGCTTCTCATCGAGGCAATACATAATTCGCTTGTTATAGGTCTTATAGTTGCAACAATAGGTACTGTTGTCGGTGTATTTGTAGGACTTTTATCAGGATTTGCCGGCGGTCTCCTTGACCGCGTGCTCATGGTGGTTACCGATACCTTCGTGGTAATTCCTTCACTTCCTATCCTGATCCTTATGACATCCCTTATGAAGGGCTCATCAACGGTAATACTTATTGCACTCGTACTTGCGATGTTTGCATGGGCATGGCCCAGCAGACAGATCCGTTCCATGGCACTTACATTAAAGGAACGTGATTTTATACAGACAGCACGTTTTTCAGGTGAAAGTACTATCCAGATAGTCGTTACTGAGATCCTTCCGTTTGCACTTACATGGTCACTTTCAAACTTCATGAATGCGACACTTAATGCTATAGCATCGGAATCTTCACTTGCAGTGCTCGGCTTATCACCGGCTAACCTGGTGTCACTTGGAAATATGATTCAGTGGGCAAGAGAGAGAAATGCCATATTCAACAGGCAGTGGCTCTGGATCGGATCCCCTATCGTTGCTACGGTAGTTATGTTCATCGGTCTGTTCCTTCTCATTACGGGCTACAATGATTATCTTGCCATGAAGAGAGGTAGGTGAAAAGGATGATAAAGATTGAAAATCTGTCTACCTCGTACAAGACGATCGATGGAGACATACATGTATTAAACGATCTCAATTTTACTATCAACGACAATGAGATCTTTGGAATAGCAGGAGAGTCAGGATGCGGCAAAACCACACTCCTTAAGACACTCTACGACATTATTGAATGGCCCCTTGAAATTGACAAAGGTCAGATCACATTATCGGGAACAAAGGACGGAAAAGATTTTTCCTATTCATCGGGAAATATCAGAAAAACCTGGTGGAATAACATAGCATACGTTCCGCAGGCAGCTCAGTCTGTTCTTGACCCTATTACAAGACTTAAAAAGCAGTTTCTTGATTCCATTCCCGCAGAGGACAGGAAAAAAGAAACCAAGGAAGAGACTTTAAAAAGAGTAGCTGATTATCTTGAAGAGCTCAGCTTATCACCAGATATACTTGAGGCATTCCCTTTTCAGTTATCAGGTGGTATGAGACAGAGAGTAATAATCGCACTTGCAACATTCATGTCACCCAATGTGGTGCTTGCCGATGAGCCTACAACAGCTCTTGACGTAGTTGTTCAGCGCGGAATCCTGATGATGCTCACAAGACTTCAGAAACAGCTGAAAAACACTATGGTTATCGTAAGCCATGACATGGGCGTACATTATCAGATTACAGACAGAATGGGAATCATGTATTCCGGAAGCATGATAGAACTTGGACCTACGGAGGGAATCTTCGAAGACCCGATCCATCCGTATACAACAATGCTTGTAAATGCACTTCCCAAGGTTGGCGATAAGAGTGCAAAAGTCGGAATTCCGGGAAGACCTCCGGCACTTAAGAATCCTCCGCCGGGATGCAGATTCGCTCCCAGGTGTCCTTATGCAACGGACCAGTGCAGAAGCAGTGTTCCACAGTTCCGTGAAATCAAGCCGGGCAGATTTGCTGCATGCCATCTGCTGAAAGAGGGAGGTGGAATGATAAGTGGCTGAGAAATATTTATTAGAAGTAAAAGGTGTAACAAAGAACTTTCGCATAGGTGGTATGCTTCGCGGTAAAAAAATGACTGCGGTAGATCAGGTTTCACTTGCAATAGATGCTGATAAGCCTGTGATCCTGTCAGTTGTTGGCGAGTCGGGATGCGGTAAATCCACTCTGTGCAAGATGATACTTAGACTGCACACCCCTGATGGCGGGGACATACTTTTAAACGGAAGATCATACGCAGACAAAAAAGGCTACGATCCAAAGCAGTTTAAGCTGGATGTGCAGCCGATCTTCCAGAATCCGTATGAATCATTTTCTCCAAGAAAAGCTGTTGATACATATCTGTACAATACAGCGCTTAAACTTGGAATAGCCAAAAATCAGAAGGAAGCTGAAGAGAAGGCAGATGAAGCATTAAAGAGCGTGGGGATGTCACTTGCCGTTGTAAAGGGCAAGTATACTGCTCAGTTTTCCGGAGGAGAACTTCAGAGAGTATCTATAGCAAGAGCACTTATCACAAGACCAAAGCTCATAATTGCAGACGAACCCGTAGCAGCTATCGATGCTTCAATGAAGATGAATATAGTCAATCTTTTCAAAGAATTAAAAGATAAGTATGGCATTTCATTCATCTACATAACGCATGACTTATCAACTGCTTATTATGTTTCTGATTACATTGCAACATTGTACCGCGGAGGTCTCATCGAATACGGACCTGCCAAGGAACTGATGGATGCACCGGCACATCCTTATACAGAACTTTTGATGGAGGCTGTTCCGAGAGTCGGAGATAAGTGGAATCAGGAATTTGTGATGCCTGATATGGAAAGTAAGGAATATGCCCTGACCTGTTGTAAATTTGCACCCAGATGCCCTTATGCAACTGACGAGTGCAGGCAGGGAAAACCCGACAAGACCGATCTTGGTGGAGGCAGAAGTGTGTACTGTTTCCATCCTTTAATACAAAATGCATGACGAAATAGGAGGAGTAATGAAAATGGCAGCAACATGGTTAAAAGATGCGGTATTTTATGAGATTTATCCCCAGTCTTTTTATGACACAAACGGGGACGGAATTGGTGATTTCAACGGAATCATCGAGAAACTTGATTACATTAAGTCACTTGGCTGCAATGCTTTGTGGATCAATCCCTGCTTTGACTCACCATTTAAGGATGCAGGTTATGACGTAAGGGATTATAAGAAGGTTGCTCCAAGATATGGTTGTAATAACGACCTTTACAGACTGTTTGGCGAAGCTCATAAAAGAGGCATCAAGGTGCTTCTTGACCTCGTTCCCGGACATACCTCCGAGGAGCATGAGTGGTTTAAGCAGAGCCAGAAGGCTGAAAAGAACGAGTACACCAATCGTTTTATATGGACAGATTTCTGCTTCCAGCCTGCAGGGAATCTAAACTATGTAGGCGGCGAAAGTGAGAGAAGCGCGACCTATGTCCTCAATTTCTTCAAGTGCCAGCCTGCACTTAACTACGGATTTTTAAATCCAACAGAACCCTGGCAGCTTCCGATCGATCATCCGGATGTTATCGCCACAAGAGAAGCGCTTAAGGACATCATGCGTTTCTGGCTGCAGCACGGATGCGATGGATTCCGCGTAGATATGGCAGCATCACTTGTAAAAAATGATGATGAGAAAAAGACCGGAACCAGCAAGGTATGGCTTGACGTACGCAAGATGCTGGATGAGGAGTTCCCTGAGGCTGCAATGGTCGCAGAGTGGAGCAATCCTCCGCAGGCACTACGAGCCGGCTATGATATGGACTTTTATCTTAATCATCCCGGAAACGGCTACTCAACGCTCATGCGCGACTACTTCTTATTTGGTCAGACCGGAAAAGACAATTCATTCTTTAAGAAGGACAGCGACCGCGATATCAACAGATTCCTTGATGAGTATGTAAAGTGGTATGAGGATACAAAGGATCTGGGCTACATTTCAATGCTTACATGTAACCATGATACCAATCGTCCAAGGTATAATCTTGAGCCTGATGAACTTAAGCTCGCATACGCATTTATATTTACAATGCCCGGCGTTCCGTTCCTGTATTACGGCGACGAGATCGGCATGAGATATCTTGAGATTCCCACTAAGGAAGGCGGCTACTTCAGAACAGGTTCCCGTACTCCTATGCAGTGGAACAAGGGTAAAAACCTCGGATTCTCAGAAGGCTGCGAAGACAGTCTCTATCTTCCTGTTGACAGTGCAAGTGATGCACCTACTGTTGAAGAGCAGGAAAAGGATCCTTCATCCCTTTTAAATACTGTAAAAAAGCTTCTTTCTCTTCGCCATAAGGAAGAAGATCTTCAGGCAGATGCAGAGTTCAAGGTTCTTTGCGCAGAAAAAGGCAAGCCTTTTGTCTATAAGCGCGGCAACCTTACAATAGCAGTAAATCCTTCAGAGAAGGAACAAACATGTGACCTCCAGGTACAAGGCGAAGTAGTGTATGCCATCGGCAACGCTACCCTTGGAAATCAGCTTAAGCTGGCTCCTCAGTCCTTCGTTATTGTACGATAATACCTTTTTATTCTTTCCTTTTTTGCCCCGGTAGTTCACGCTACCGGGGTTGTGCTTTTTACATCACAGGAAAATGATTCCCTATTGATATAAAAAACACTCCGCTAAGGATGGGAATTAAGGTATACTGAAACAATGGAGGAATTAGTAGTGTGAAACGTAATTCTATTTTTTATATTTTCGGGATATCATGGATAATTCCTATAGTGGTACTTTTATCTTTTATATTTAATCAGTACCAGAATGCTTATATAGATCGAACTGAGAGCGAAGTTATGAACGCGGTAAATATATCGGGCGTATTGGTGAAATCCGGGATAGATACTGCGATTTCCAAGATAAATCGTCAGACTTCGACCGAAGAGTGGCGAGGGCAGTACAGAAAAGTTCAGACAGGGGAACTGTCTATGGATGATTTCCTCATATGGATAAAGCTGCAGCTGATCAGCAGATTTCGTCTGGATGAGCAATTTTCCTGCACTGCGTTTTATTTAAATGGGCAGGATGATCCCAAAGAATATGTTGGAAAATCAGGATTTGATTCCGAATATTACATGAAAAATGTGAATGACTCTATAAAGAGTCTGATACAAAACAAGGAAAAGAAAACGCAGGTAGTTATTGTAGGTAATCAGATTTATATTTTGCAGAATCTGTTTTTCTCTATATATGACATAAGTTACGGTACGCTTGTAGTTGGGCTGGAGGGAGATTCTGTATTAAAGGATGTCCCGATCCGGGAACTTGAAAACGTGTTTATCGAAATTGATAAAACCGGTTATTTTTTAAGATATGAAAACGATAAGACGATCTCTGATATAAAGCTCACCGCATTGTCTGAACTAAGAAATGGTACCAGCAGCAATAAGGATACCAAAGGTCTTATCAGAACTTTGCAGACCGGGTTTGCAGGATACAGATACCATTCGGAGGAAGAGGATTATATCCTTGATTTTTACTATCTAAAGGATATGGGAGATATGTATTATGAGATTTCCCGTCTTAATCTGATAGTTATATTCACGGTTGTAGGTATGATCCCAATCATGTTTTTGTGCTTCTATTACATGAAGAAAAACACAGAATATGTTCAGCACATGGCAATAAAAGATGCCCAGATCGCAGCGCTGCAGGCGCAGATCAACCCGCACTTTTTGAATAATACTCTGGAAATGATGAACTGGCAGGCCAGAATGAACGGCGATTCCGAGATAAGTAAGATGATAGAAGCGCTCGGAACCGTGCTCGATTCGGGAATTAATCGCAATCAAGACAAGCTGGTCAGATTGTCCGATGAAGTGCGCTGCGCTGATGCGTTTTTATATATAATGTCAATGCGCTTTGGATCAAGGCTTCAGGTAGAAAAGCTCATAGATACCAACCTCACGCAGGCAATGGTACCACAGCTTATCCTTCAGCCAATCCTTGAAAATGCCATAAAGCATGGCGTTGAAAGCGTGAGCGAAGGCGCTATATGGCTTAATATTTTTGAGGAAAACAAAGAGCTGATAATTGACGTCATAAACAGCGGCAAAAAGATGACTCAAAGCGATATCGAGAGAATCAGCAGGATCATCTCAGGAGAAGAGCAGCTAAACAGGAGTGTTCCGGGGGTACATACCTCGATCGGAATATATAATGTAAATAAACGTATCGAGCTGATATTTGGTGAAAAATACGGATTAAGCGTGCACCTTGTTGATGAGGATAAGCTGCAGTTCCGCATGATAATGCCGCTTTCATGATTTACGAAGCATATAAGAAGAGGATTAGAAGGTTTACGGTATAGGGGGAACCGTTTTTAAGAAGGATATGGGATATGTATAAGGTTATGATTATTGATGATGAGCCTATTATAGTTGAAGGGCTCTCAAGAAGTGTAAATTGGGCTAAGTTTGGATGCGAGGTAGTAGGTACTGCAAACAATGGAAAGGAAGGAAAAAGGCTGATTGAGGAAAAGAAGCCGGATATGATCTTCCTTGACATCTGTATGCCGGAAATGGATGGACTGACAATGGTCGCAGCTATTAAATCCGAATACAAAAATCTCCAGATCACGATCCTTACAGGATTCAGAGATTTTGAGTATGCAAAGACAGCGCTTAATCTGGGCGTCAGCAGGTTCCTGCTTAAGCCTTCCAATATGGATGAAATCGAAGAGGCGATTGCCTTCATGGCGAAAAATGTGAGCGAAAGCGACTCTTATGAGCCTGAGAAAGAGGAAGATAATGCCAATGGCTTTATAGTTAAAAATGCAATGAACTATATGGAAGAGCATTACAAGGAAAAGCTTATGCTCGCTGATGTTGCAGAAAAAGTATATGTAAGCCAGTGGCACCTTAGCAAACTCCTTAACAAGGAAACGGGGCAGAATTTCTCAGAGCTTCTTAATAAGATAAGAATAAAAAAGGCGGAAGAACTGCTTCAGAATTCTTCGCTTCGAGTTGCAGATATAGCAGAAGAGGTGGGATTTGCCGAGGTTGCACATTTTTCAAGAGTATTTAAGAAGATAAGCGGTAGCTCGCCCAATGAATACAGGAATCATGTTGGACATTTGTTGGACAGCTGAGAGTATTATTTTGTAGTGAGATATGCTTTAATATAAGTGTTTTATGATTTTCTTATGACGGAGGGAAAAAATGAAAGATAATAGTGCGAGAAAGGTGATGCAGGTAGTACTTTTTGTTATATGTCTGGTCCTTACATTGATCGGACTTGTCTATCTGCTTAACACTTCGAAGACAGCAACAACGAAAACGACAGGAGAACTTGGCCATTGGACAGATAGTGCCAGGGCAAAGCAGGAGCTTGTTTCTTTTATGGAAGCAATTACTGATGAAAACAGCGCAGATTATATACCGGTTGAGAGACGTATAGCTGTTTTTGATCTGGATGGAACACTTTTTAGTGAGACCAATCCTATTTATTTTGATCACAGCCTTCTGCTTCACAGAGTGCTGGAAGATCCTGATTATACACCTTCTGAGAAGGAACTTGATTGTGCAGCCAAGATCCTGCAGTGGGTTCAGGATGGTCACTATCCCGAGGGAATGGATACTGAGCACGGTCAGGCGATAGCTTCTTCTTTTGCAGGCATGACAGTTGAAGAATTTGAGAATTATGTAGCAGAGTACGGCAAAGAGCAGGCTCCCGGATATGACGGAATGACAAGAGCAGAATCTCTTTACGTACCGATGATGGAAGTTCTAGACTACCTTGCGGACAACGGTTTTACATCGTATGTTGTCAGCGGAACGGACAGACTTATCGTAAGGGGCGGACTAAGTGATACACTCGGGCTTCCCGCTAACCAGATAATAGGCTCTGATGAAGCAATTGTTGCTTACGGCCAGGGCGACAATGATGGCCTGTCATATCAGTTTACACATGATGATAAATTGATCCTGAGCGGTCAGTTCATTACCAAGAACCTGAAGATGAATAAGGTTGCTGTAATTGCGCAGGAGATAGGTGCTCAGCCTGTTCTTTCATTTGGAAACAGCACCGGTGACTCCAGTATGGCTAATTACGTTATTACAGATAATCCGTACAGAAGTCTGGCATTTATGCTTTGCTGCGATGATCTGGATCGCGAGTACGGCAATATAGAGAAGGCAGATAAGATGAAGTCTCTTTGTGAGGAAGAGGGTTGGATCCCGATTTCCATGAAGGATGACTGGACAACAATCTATGGCGACGGAGTTATTAAGAATCCTTCATTTGGTCTTGATGTCTATGACCGTGAGTATGAAGATATAAAGGACAGACTTGAGGCACTTGATGATGCAGCCTGATCAGCAATAAATAGAAAGCACATTTTCGACGTTTGTTGGAGATGTGCTTTTTACATATTTACTAGAACCTGAAGGTGTGATAAACTCGTATGGGAAAACGTTTTCCAACTAGTATTTTTGCAAGGGAGGTTATAGAGTGAAACAAGGGGAAAAGTTTAAACGGATCCTGACATTTTTCATGTCAGTGGTTCTGGTCCTTACGATGTTCTTATCTGACTTAGGGGTGCAGATAGTAAGGGCTGACGAGGGGGTAACGATAAGACTTCACTATCACAGAGAAGATGGTGACTATGCGCCATGGGATGTGTGGAGCTGGTCTGATGGCGGGGAAGGAGCAGGATATCCATTCGAAGAAGATGACGGAGAGATGGTTGCCACGATTCCGGTACCTGCCGGAGTTACCAAAATCGGATACATCATACGTACAGAGGATTGGACCAAGGATGTTGATATGGACCAGTTCATTGATGTATCGGAAGTAATTTCGGGAACCGTGGATGTCTACGTGGAATCTGGCGTAGAAGGTGAAGAAAAAGAATATGGAGATGATGTTGTGACAGGTACAAAGTTGAAAAATGCTGCCTATGACGGGGCAAATACAGTTACGGTTCTGTTTACCGGAGAGCTTGACGCAGAGCAGGAAAAATCCTTCTATGTGACAGGAAGAAAAGGCGACGTGGAAGTTACAGAGGTAACACTATCAGAGAAAGCATCCGATACGGAATATTACTACGATCTTACTATTAAAGAGGAGCTTGATCCTTTCAGAAATTACAGACTTGGCTTTGAGGATCAGGAATACGCAATAAATATGCCGATCATTTATTCAACAGATGAATTTGAAGATAAATATACTTACACAGGAGATGACCTCGGAGCTACCTATACCAAGGAAAAGACAACTTTTCGTGTGTGGGCACCCACTGCAGAAGAGGTAAATTTAAATCTCTATGAATCAGGTAAGGACTGGGAAGACGACCTGATCGAGAAGATTCCGATGACAGCAGATGAAAATGGCACCTGGGTAGCTACTGTTGATGGAGATATGGCAGGAACTTACTACACATATACTGCCATAATAGATGGTTTAAACATTGAGGCCTGCGATCCTTATGCGAGAACTACCGGCGTAAACGGCAAGAGAGCAATGGTTATCGATCTGCTCTCTACTGATCCCGAAGGATGGGATAATGATGCTAATCCTCATGCAAATGAGCCGGTCAATGATGCTGTTATATATGAGCTTCACGTAAGAGATTTTTCTGTATCGGAAGCAGGTAATATAGCTGATGCCGGAAAATATACCGCTTTTACTCATACAGGCACTAAGACAGAGGGCGGAAATGCTACGGGAATGGATTACATCAAGGATTTGGGTGTTACTCACGTTCATCTTCTTCCATTCTATGATTTTGGCTCTGTTGATGAGAACTCACCTACTTCTGAGCAGTTTAACTGGGGCTACGATCCTGTAAACTACAACGTTCCCGAAGGGTCATATTCTACAGATCCTTATAACGGACAGGTCAGAGTATCCGAGGCAAAGCAGATGGTAAAAGCTTTCCACGACAATGGACTCTCAGTTGTAATGGACGTTGTATACAACCATGTTTACAGCGGCAAGGATTTCTGTATAAACAGACTGGTTCCCGGTTATTTTTCAAGGATCAATGCTGACGGAACATATTCAAACGGTTCAGGATGCGGCAATGATACCGCTTCAGAGCGCTCGATGGTAAGAAAATATATTGTGGACTCTGTTTGCTACTGGGCAGATGAGTATCATATTGACGGATTCAGATTTGACCTTGTGGGACTTCTTGATGTGGACACTATTAACGAGATAGTTACTGAAGTACACAAGAATCACCCGGACGTTATTTTCTACGGTGAGGGCTGGAGCATGAACACAGACCTGACCAAGGAAAATGTGACACTTGCAACTCAGCAGTCATCAGCAAAGACACCGGGATTTGCATATTTTAATGACAATATCAGAGACGGTCTAAAGGGCAGCGTATTTAATACAGCTGAAACCGGCTGGGTGTCAGGTTCAAAGGGAAAAGAGAGACAGCTGCAGGCATCCTTTATGGCTAAGGAGAGCTGGAGCAAGGACCCCACCCAGATTGTTCAGTATGCATCCTGCCATGACAATAACACTCTGTTTGACAGAATAGCTACAGCTAGACAGGATCTGGACGAAGATACCAGAATTAAGATGAGCAATCTTGCAGCTTCTTATTACCTTATGGCAGAGGGAATTCCTTTCATGCAGGCAGGTGAAGAGATCCTTAGGACCAAAGTAAAAGAAGACGGAAGCTATGACTCAAACAGCTTCAGCTCAGGAGATGAGATAAACTGCATCAAATGGGAGACCCTTGATGATCCTAAGTATCAGGCAAATCTTGAGTATTATAAGAAGCTCATCGCATTCAGAAAAGAGCATGGTCTTTTAAGGCTTAATTCTGAAGATGAAGTGACAAAGAGAGTAACACCCATAGACGGACTCGATGCTAATGTAATAGCATTTCACCTTGATAACTCTGACAGAGGAGTCGAAGCAGAAAGTGCTGAAGGAATCTTCCTTGCCTATAATCCAAACATGGAAGAAACTACAGTAAATCTTCCTGAAGGAAACTGGAAGATATGCATTGATAGTGATAACTCATCAAAAACAGTATCAGGAACAATTAAGCTTTCACCGGTATCATCAGCTATTCTGGTAAAGGCAGATGGAAGTGCTGTAACAGGAAACATCAGTAAAAAAGGTCTGGCTCTCTGCATTGCGGCAGGTGCTGTGATCCTTGCAGGCGTGTGTGCTTTCATTATAAAGAAGAAATAAGTAAGCAAAAGAAAAACGAGTGCATGTTGTTTTAGTGAACATGCACTCGTTTTTTTATTTGATAGATTCCTATCAAATAAAAAGCGCTCCGCTAAGGATGCGACTGGTGCGCAGATGAATTTTGCAAGCTAAAGCTTGCGCGCACCAGCGCGCAAAGAGTCGCGAGCGACTCTTTGTTCTACCAATTTGATCAAGATCTGCAGATATCGTCAATTTTATTTAATTCATCTTCGGTAAATGAAGTGTTTCTTGCGGCAATCACATTGTCAAGGATCTGTTCGGGCTTGGAAGCGCCGATTATTACTGAGGTGATCACATCATCCTTTAATACCCACGCAAGTGCCATCTGTGCAATTGACTGGTTCCTTGATTTTGCGATTTCATTTAATGCTTTTACCTTTTCTACTTTTTTGAGAGCTTCGCTGTTTTCATTAAGGAATCTTCCGTCAGTTTTTACGCGGCTGTCTTCAGGGATACCGTTAAAATATCTTTCAGTCAAAACGCCCTGTTCAAGAGGAGAGAAGCAGATAACGCCTTTTGACAGCTTTTTAGCTGTGTCTTTTAATCCGTTCTTCTCGATCCTTCTGTCGAAGATATTGTATCTGTTCTGGTTAATGACAAAAGGAACGTGGAGTTCATTGAGAATCTTCGTTGCCTTTTCAAGTGTTTCCCCGTCGTAGTTGGATAATCCGACGTAGAGTGCCTTACCGCTGTTAACTGCAGTTGCAAGAGCTCCCATGGTTTCTTCTAGCGGAGTCTCGGGATCCATGCGGTGGTGATAGAAGATATCCACATATTCAAGTCCCATTCTTTTTAGTGACTGGTCGAGACTTGCGAGAAGATATTTTCTGCTTCCCCAGTTACCGTAAGGGCCTTCCCACATATCGTAACCTGCCTTGGTTGAGATGATAAGCTCATCTCTGTAAGGAAGGAAATTGTCCTTTAAAATTTTGCCAAAGTTTAACTCAGCGCTTCCCGGAGCAGGGCCGTAGTTGTTTGCCAGATCAAAGTGTGTGATCCCGTTGTCAAAGGCGGTCTGGCACATTTTCACCATATTGGCATAGACACCGGTATCGCCGAAATTATGCCATAGTCCAAGTGAAACCTCGGGAAGAAGAAGACCGCTTTTTCCGCATCTTCTGTAACTCATTTTATCATATCTGTCTGTAGCTGCCTGATACACCGTTAATACCTCCATAAAACTATTACAAATATTTCACCTGTTCATCCTTGTTAAAATCATGAGGAGCCTTAGTGGTGGCCTTGAATCCAAGGGCAATTGCTATCTGGAAATCTTTTCTCTTAGGAATCTGCAATTTTTCCATGAAGTAATCCCTCTTTTCGCCATGGAGAGCATCATATATGGAACCGATGATAAGACTTCCGATGCCTAGATCCTCTGCAATAAGAGCCATGTTTTCAACAGCTATTCCTGCGTCTACTTTGCTCCATTTGAAATCTTCTTCTGCACTCAGGAAAACTACTGTAGGTGCTTCATAATAGAAATTATGAGCCTGAGCACCTTCGCCCCTCATTCGATGCTTTTCATCTTCTATCTCTGAGAGAATCTCATTTTGTCCGTCAACTACAGTAAAAAATATTTCCTTTTTGTTCTGTCCTGTGGGAGCAAAAAGACCTGCATCTATGACCATGTCAATCTGCTCTTTTGACAGCTTTTCTTCTGTGAAGCTTCTGGTAGAGCTTCTTTTTTCAATACAATCCTTAGTATTCATACTATACCTCCTGTAAAACTTATCTGACGTAGACTCATCAGTTGCTATAAAACCCTAAATTTCAGTATTTGCCTGACCTTTCAATTATATAATTAATTTAGATCAAAAAGAAGAAAAACTTATGGCGCAAAATTAAATTTTACATCAGACAATAGATGCCCCCAAAATGAAGAGCGACGCTTTACTATGGACATAACAGAAAATTTGAATTATAATGTTAGATGCGGCTAACATAAGCGCTTGTTATAGAAAGGCAATATATATGACATCAAACATTATAATCATAGGGATTCTGATAATTATCATGCTTATCTCACTTCGCGGATGCATAAAGCATTTCAAAGGTGAGGGCGGCTGCTGCGGAGGCGGGAGCAAAACAGTAAAAGAGCCCGATAAAAAACTATCGGGCAAGATAATCATGACTAAAAAGTTTAAGATTGACGGTATGCACTGCGAAAACTGCACCAACAGAGTAAAGCGCATGATCAACAGAATTGAAGGCGTATCGGCAAAGCTTTCCCTTAAAAAGAAAGAAGCAGTTGTTTCTTATGAAAAAGAAGTCGCTGACAGTGTCATTGTAAAAGAGATAGAAAGCCTTGGTTACACAGTCAGCGAAGTCTTAGAAGTTAAGTGAATATAATCATTCAAAATAGTCGCACCCCAGCTCCTCAAGGGGTGTGTTTATTTTTGAGTTGAAGGTATTTAAGTTTGTCATTTCACCTGATCTTGTATTTACAAGATATAAGTCATAACCGCCCGTTCCTTCTTCTTTTGAGCAGCTGATGATGATATATTTGGACGAAACACAGCAGGTATCGGAGCAGTCAAAGTATTTGCTGTTGCACTTTAAGGACTTTGCTTTTCCGGTCTTTAAATTGTATCTTATGATCTGGTCTACGCGGTTCTTCTTGCTGTATCCTCTTGAAAAATACAGGTATTTTCCGTTATCGGAGACAATAGGATAGTAGGACTGCACTCCATCTTTTTGGTAGAGCAGTTTTTTGTTTTTGCCGTTTTTACCTGCTACATAGATAGACATTTTCTTTCCCAGACCTTCAACATAGTAAATCTGTTTGCCGTTTTTACTGTAGTAGGGCATGGACTTTTCAGAGCGTCCCTTTATAAGGACTGTCAGTTTCTTTTTACTGCGGTTATATTTTACGATCCTGGTCCCTTTTCCTGAGGGATTACTTTGTTTGAAGATGATGTTTTTTCCGCTTGGATCATATTTGGGATCCTCATCATCCAGACCATTTCCTTTTGTAAGGTTTACAGGTTCTAAGGCTCCATTCGTATACTCGAAAATATCCCATTCATCATCGACCTGACCCATAAATACTATGGACTGCCCATCTTTTCCGAAATTGGCGTTCATCGGATTTTTTACATTTGTCCAGTTTTCACTTATGCATTTTAGGTCATCTGTCTTAAAATCGTAAATATAGAGCCTGCTGTCAGCATTATCGTAGCTTGAATAATTATGAAATACTATTTTTCCCGATAAGCCTGTTTCTGCCTCTGAGCAAAACGGAATAGTCAAAAACAAAGTGGTTACCGCAAGCACTGTTATAATCGAATTTTTTATAAAACGATGCATTTTTCTCCTTTCGAGCGATGGACGCAAATATAATCCTGATATTATTTCTGTATTTTATCCCGAAAATATTAACTATATTATATCAGAAAAATGGAAATCTATTTGTTTTTTAGCTTTTTTTCATAAATGACTCAAGACAACTAACAGTGAAAATATGGTACAATATCTGTAATTTCATATGGATATTATCAACGACAACATACAATTTCTTTTTATGAAAGGAGGTTGCAGACATGAAGTTGACAGGAGCTCTTAAAGAAGAGGTATCAAAGGCACAAAGCAAAGACGAGGCAAGAGATATTTTAGAAAAGGCGGGTATTAGTCTTACAGACGACGAACTTGATATGGTCGCGGGCGGAGGCGGTAGATTTTTGGCAAGAAAGAGACCGGCCACAGGTACGTTACCTAGTGGGATTCCTCTTCCGGAGTACGCAAGCGAAGAGAGGAAAAAAAAGTTGTGATAGCGGAGTATATTATTAATAGCTCTGAAGCAAGTATTTTCTGCAGTACATGTAAAAATTTCAATAAAAAGAATACTAAAATAAAGCGCCGAGGAGTAAAGTATTCCTTGGCGCTTTGCTACATACGATGATATATTTGGAGAGCAAGGCCAGGAACTGAGGTGGCTGCCTGAAAAAACCGTGAATAGTAACCGGAAAGAATGTTGGACATTTGTTGGACAACACATTATATGATGGTAGTGTCAATAAGAAATCATAGTACGATCAATCAGCAAGAGGAAAACATTTTTGATCATATAAGCTCAAATTAGACAATTATGAGGGGGATAAGCTATGGCACTAACAGTAGCAAGTGGAGATTCTAAACTTGATAATGCTTTGCAGAGTTTAAGGGGAGTTAATGTAGGTGACCACAAAGATTCCAGCAGGTACACCAGAATGAATGTGGCCGCCCTGCTATGAGAAGCCAATGCAAATGGTAAAAGCAATTGATATAAATGCCATAATCGGTAATGATAATATTAAGAAGCAGAATAAGAAAAAGAGTTTATCATCGATTATTAAAAAAGTTAAAGTAACTGGTAAAGAGCTTTAATAGGGGGAAAAGCTTATGCCGACAACAAAGAATCCTAAATTAAATAACGCAATAAAAGATCTGGAAAATGCTTCATTCGGTTACGGAAAATCCGGCAAATATCAAAGGATGGAGCGTAAATTAAATGAGCTCTCTGAATGTATAAACAGATACTATGAAAAGAGCGGTGATAATTATCCTGTACTTGGCTCAAAAGATATTGAAGAAATAAAGAAGATATATGGCGATGCTCTGCGCCTATGCGAGCAATACACATCAGGAAAAGGTACAAGCAGGCATAGCGGCTATGGTACTGCCAGATTGCAGAGTGTTCTGGCTATAGAGAAGATCCTAAGAAATGATATTCTTGAATTACAGAATATACAATCCTATGATAAAGTAACTTTGCCCAAGATAATTGAAAATGCCAGAATAACAGAAGTTACGCTGGAGACTGAAACAAAAGACCTTGAAGTTGTCGGCGCACTATCCAGTACAAGAATCCCGATTGAAGTAAGCACCGAGGCAGGAAATTATCAGGGATTCTTTACCGAAGACTATACTGTTTTGTCAGATGAAAATCTATTTAACTATCTTAAAGGTGCATATGCAGGTAAAAGTGATGGTTTAAAAGCTATCTTTGATAGTTTTGTAGATAAAGATGGCGATATTAAAAAGGGAAAATTACAGAGTCTGGCTAATGATTTACATTTTATCAGAGGTAGTTTGGACAACAAGAAAAATGGTGGTGAAAAACCTGAACTTAGTGCTGATGATGAAGTGAATTTTAAAAGGTATTATGAAGGATATATAAAAATACTTTATGGGCCTGACTACCAAGAGACATTTGGGAAAATAAATAAGGATGCAGATTCCAGGCAGGCATTTATTGACTTTATAGAGGATGCATCAGGTCTTGGCAGGGAAAGATATATAAACAAGAACATCGAAAATATCCCGTTTGATGAAAACATACCAAACAGAAATGTAGGTGTATCCAGAATTGCAGAGATTCTTGGAGTACAGGATGTCGTTGCAAAAGCAGAGAGAGTAACGATCACTGACAAAGACGGAGTAAAGAGAACCGGTGTATTTCAGGAAACAGCCCGGGGAAGGGACTCACGCAATTTAAGATATAATGATCCACTATATGAAATATCAAAGCATCCCGGTCTGCTAAATGATCCTAAAATAAAAATGCAGATATCCGATATGCAGGTCCTTGATTTTATTTGCGGAAACACAGACCGCCATGATGGCAATATCATATATGATATGAAGAAAATTGATGGGGAATGGAAGCTTGCAGGCATAAAAGGTATTGATAATGACAGGACGTTTGGAGTTACCAATACAGAGAGTCTGTCAAAGAGAACTAAAGGATACTTCACATTGCCTAATGACATGAAGGTTATCAGAAAAGCTACTGCAGAATCTGTATCAAAACTTTCAAAAGAGCAGCTTTCGATTATACTCAAGGACTTAAACTTTTCAGAAGAAGTAATAAATAGCTGCTGGGAAAGAACCGTTGAAATGCAAAATTGCATTAATAATAAACGAATAGCTGTTATAGAAGATGAAGAATTTAAAGCACTTAATAACAACTATGATTTTCTCAGATCAAATGCAGAAACAATGGGATCACGGGAGAATCATTTTGAAAGAATAGCAGACCTTGAGAAGCTAGACAGTATTGAGCCTGACTTAAACAAAAAAACTGTGAAATATAATCGGGGAAGTGCATCTCTTAAAATAGGTGTGCAAAATGATGAAGAGCCAATTTATGTTAAGGATTTGGCAGCTCAATACAATAAGCTAAAAAATATACATGAAGATTTACATAATAATAAGAAGACGGGACATATCAATAGGGGCGGCTTCAAGTGGATGAATAATTCCCTTAAAGCAACCATGGCGAAGCTAAAACAGTTAAATGAGACATATAAGGAAAAAAGTACTTTGTCAAAGGAAGATGCGGCTGATCTTGACGCACTTTACAGGCAGCTTCGAAATGCTTCAGCAGAATATGCCAAAACTCATGCAGATGCAAAAAGTCCTATGGGAGTGAACAGAAAAGACTGGGCAATTGAAATGAGTAAATATACTGCACCCAGATATCCAAAGCCTTCAGGTTTCGTTAAGTCACTTTCATTTGATGAGGCAAACAGCATTATAAATACTAATAAGAACACAATAAATACAAGCAGCAAAAGGCCTGTACATAAACCTACAAGAATAAACAAACATACAATTGAACAGCTTAATAAAAACTTTCATAAATAAGAATCGGATATCGATCAATATCTATAAAAGAGATGGCAATACCGGAAATACAATTAAAAAGTAGCAATTATGTAATGCTGTAAAACTATACATGAACTAACTGGTTCAAAAAAATGATTATTTCCTTCATAAAAAATGTCTATCCTGTAGGAGTAGCGCGCAAGAGTTGTGAAAAAATGATTTCTCATTTTTTCACAACTCCTTTTTATTGCGCAAATATGGTATCATGATTAGATGCAATAAAATAGAAAGTGGAAGTTAAAATGTCAACTAATAAAAGATCTAATCCAAAAGCACTTATACCGATAGCGATTTTCCTGGTGTTGTATCTGGGAAATGGAATTTATTTTGAATATATCAATCCTTTGGAAGGACAGATGGGATTTTATGTAGTATCCGTTGTTATGGCTTTCAGTATTTCTCTGATCTTTGCGCTTATCCAAAACAGATCGAAGACTTTTGAGGAAAAAATACATATATGTGCAGAGGGCATAGGAGACGATAACATTGTCACCATGCTGTTTATATTTATACTTGCCGGGGCATTCAGCGGAATAGCTCAAGGAGCGGGTGGCGCGGTAAGTACTGCAAATATGATGCTGGACGTTATACCCAGTGGTCTTGAAGTACCGGGACTTTTTCTGATAGCATGTCTTATTTCGATGGCTATGGGAACCAGCGTTGGAACGATTTCGGTCATCGTGCCTATAGCGGTTGCGGTTTCTTCAAAAAGCGGGATCTCTATGCCTCTATGTATTGGGGCAGTTGTTGGCGGCTCGATGTTTGGCGATAATTTGTCGTTTATATCAGACACGACAATTGCAGCGACCAAGACGCAGGGAGTTGCAATGAAGGATAAATTCAGGACGAATGTTAAGCTTGCGGTACCTGCGGCAATTATTACCTTTATCATACTGCTTATAGTTTCCTTGCAGGGAGAGAGTGCACCCGTGGGGGATTTTGAATTTAATGAATGGCAGGCGCTGCCTTATTTTGTAGTGCTCTTTATGTCTTTGATCGGGTTGAATGTTTTTGTAGTATTACTGGTTGGTATAGCTTTGTTCATACCGGTAGGCATGCTGACAGGTGCTGTTGATTATGTTACGGCGCTTTCTTCTGTAGGCGAAGGCATCTCCGGAATGTTCGAAACAATGATAGTTACTATACTTGTAGCATCTATGACAGCGCTTATAAAGGAAAATGGCGGATTTGAGGCTATCCTTGATCTGATCAGAAAAAATGCAAATTCAAAGAGTGGAGCGATGGCAGGAATTGCTTTCCTTACTGGCTTTATGGATATTGCTACAGCTAATAATACCGTAGCGATCGTAGTTGCAGCGCCAATTGCAAAAGATATAAGTGATGAATACGGTGTCGAGCCAAAGAAAGTCGCTTCAATACTGGATATCAGCTCCTGCATAGTTCAGGGAATGATACCATATGGAGCACAGCTCCTTATAGCATCGGGTATAGCAGGGATAACAAGTATCAAGATCGCTCCCTACCTCATATATCCGCTTATTTTGGCAATATTCCTTATCCTAGCCATTTTATTTGATGGTCCACAGGGACGGGGTTTGTGGACCACCCGGATTGATCCACAAACCCCGTCCCTGTGGACCACTCGGAAAAGCTAGTCGCCTTTACGGTATTCACTTGGGGTTAGGTTATGACTGATAATGATTTTTATGAAAAATATTTAAAGAACTTAAGCGACAGCCAGCTGGATGCTGTAAAGACTGTTGATGGACCGGTACTATTGCTTGCTGTTCCGGGGAGCGGCAAGACTACAGTGTTGGTAAACAGGCTGGGGTATATGCTTTATTGCAGGGGAATTGATCCGGGGGATATACTCACGCTTACATACACGGTTGCTGCTACCAAGGATATGTCCGCGAGATTTGAAAAGATATTTGGCAGAGATTTTTCCTATGCCCTTGAATTCAGGACAATAAACGGAATATGTGCAAAGATAATCGCGCATTACGGGCGCATCATTGGGAAAAATGCGTTTGAACTTGTAACTGATGAGAAGCTTATCGGTAAGATCCTCACTGAGAATTATGTGAGGATTTTTCAGGAATATCCGACAGAAAGTGACATCAAGAACGTAAGGACACTGATAACTTACTGCAAGAACATGATGCTGACAAAGGACGAGATAGATAAGCTCTCTGATGAAGCCGATTTTGACGTATATAAAATATATGAGGCATATAACAGCGAATTAAAAAGAAGAAATCTTATGGATTACGATGACCAGATGGTGTATGCATACAGAATGCTAAGGTCTTCAACGGATCTTCTGTCTTTTTACAAAAATAAGTATAAATACATTTGTGTCGATGAAGCTCAGGATACGTCAAAGATACAGCATATGATAATCGGGCTTCTTGCAGGAGAGAGCGGGAATTTGTTCATGGTAGGCGATGAAGACCAGAGTATCTACGGCTTCAGGGCAGCTTATCCGGAGGCGCTGCTTAATTTTGAGAAGGAGCATAGCAACGCGAAAGTCCTTGTCATGGACAAAAATTATCGTTCAAATGCGAATATAGTTGCGGCTGCCGACAGGTTTATCCGCCATAATACCATGAGGCACGACAAGCACATGCAGGCGAGCAGGGAAAAGGCTTCGGATATCAATTACATCCAGTTAAACAGCAGAAGAAATCAGTATAATTACCTTTGCAAGGTGGCAGAAACGGTAGTAGATCAGACGGCAGTTCTATACAGGGATAATGAGAGCATACTTCCTTTGATAGATATTCTTGAGAGAAAGGGGATTCCCTATAGGATAAAAAGCACGGATATGGCATTTTTCACGCACAGGGTTGTCATGGATGTGGTAAGCTTTCTTAGATTTTTAATCGATCCTTATGATAGTGAACTGTTTATGAAAATCTATTTTAAGTGCGGAACATATCTGAAAAAATCAGAGGCAGAGATGTTGTGCAGGATGGCTGCAAACAGCAATATGAGCATCCTTGATGCGGTGGAGGAAACCGAGATGCTAGGCGCCAGAGTAAAGCAAAAATGCAGATCTCTTCGCACTCATCTATCAAATATGCGCCACGAAACGCCATATAAGGCACTTTTGCGGCTTGAAAACTACATGGGCTACGGTGAGTATCTGGAAAATAACCATTTGGATGAAAATAAGATGTTTATCTTAAGGATGCTCGCTGAAAATGAGGACTCTATCGACGGTTTCTTGAAGAGGCTTGATGATCTGAGCGATATGATCAGGGATAAAGTCCCGGATTATTCTTCGGATTTTATCCTTTCAACGATCCATTCAAGCAAAGGTCTCGAATATGATGATGTATATCTGATGGATGTGTGCGATGGGATATTTCCTGATGAAGTGCCGACTAAGGGGCTTAGGATAAGCGCCGAGGAAAAGCGCGCATTTGAGGAAGAGCGCAGGATTTTCTACGTTGGAATGACAAGGGCCAAAAACAGGCTTAGCATTTTCACCTATAACGATGAAACGTCCACTTTTGTAAAGGAAATAACCTCCATATCAAAAGCTGAGGAAACCAGCATCAAAGCTGAGGTCAAAAAGGCAAGAGCCTCCATAAAAAAGAGCCTTAGATCAGGGAAAACCGGAGCTTTTTCGCAGCCTGAATATCCGACCGACCTTACGATCGGGCAGAGGATCGTGCAGCCAAAGTTTGGCGAGGGCTCTATTTTAGAGGTTATATATGATGAGGACAACATTCCCTATAAATTTTCCGTTTTGTTTGATGACGGAGAGGAGAGACTTTTTGCATATCCATTTGCTTTTGTCAGGGGAATGAAACTAAAGGATTGATGGTCCACAGGGACGGGGTTTGTGGACCACCCGGATTGATCCACAAACCCCGTCCCTGTGGACCACCCGGAAAAGCTAGTCGCCTCTACGGTATTCACTTGGGGTTACACCTGCAAATTTTTTAAATGCCTTGGAAAAGGTAAAGATATCGTTGTATCCCACGGCTGAGCTTATGTAACTTATAGGATGATGCGTTGCTTTGAGCATGTTTTGTGCTGTTTTCATGCGATATGATAGCAGGTATCCTTTGATGGTTTTCCCTGTTGCGTCATGAAACAGCCTGGATAAGTAGCTTCTGTTAAGACCGCAGGTATTTGCTATGTCGTCCATGTGGATCTGCTCTGAGTATTTCAGCTGGATATATTTGATGACTGTGCGAACGTAGTTTAGCTGCTGGTTTTCAGCGCTTGTATCATCCGGAGCTCCGTATACAGACTTGAAATAATCAATTAGTTCGTACATTTTGCCTATGCAGTACTGTTCGTGCTCATAATGGTCAAAAATATTCTGGACGATCTGGTCAAATGAAAGGAAAGAGCTGTCATAAGGCTCTTTTATATCCAGTACAGGATTCGATTTACTAAGTCCTATCTCTTTTAAGACATCATGAAGAGTATCCCCACCTATGTGCATCCATTTATAGGACCATGGATCTTCCATATCCGCTTCATAGTAGGCGGAAACATCCTGCGGTATATAAAAAATCTGGTTTTCATGTACCTTAAATATCTTATTTCCAATATATAATTTGCCTTTTCCTGATATCACATAATGAATAATTGCCCTGGGACGTATTATGGGCCCGTAAGAATAACCGGGCTCGCAACTATAGTTTCCAATCTCGTAAAGTCTTGCATCAGCGCTTGAATCGTAATCTTCGAAAACGCAAAAGTCAAAGCCGACGCCGCCTTCTTTAATATTCATCTACCTCAACCTCACAAAATGACAAATTCTAGTAACATAATAACATACAAAACGTGTTTTTGAATATCTATAATTATGATTGTCTAAAGGACATAGACAAAGTAGCAGTTAAGTTTCAAATAGGAGGGAAAAAATGAAAAAGAGATTAGTTTCACTGGTACTTAGCACCATGATGACAGCAGGTCTTGTAGGATGCGGAGGCGCAGCAAGTGATTCAGCAGCTCCTGCTTCTGAGCAGACACAGGCAGAGAGTGCTGAGAGTACGGAGAGTACTGATGCTGAGGCAGCTGATACAGCAAATTCTGACAAAAGCTATTCAGTAGATTCGATCACAATTAACATCTGGGATTCAAACCAGCAGGCAGGTCTTCAGGAGATTGCTGACGATTGGACAGCTACATCAGGCGTAAAAGTCAATATAGAAGTTATCGACTGGGATAACTATTGGACACTTCTCGAAGCAGGTGCTTCAGGCGGAGAGATGCCCGATGTTTTCTGGATGCATTCAAATACAGCACAGATGTATATGGAGAATGAAATTCTTCTTGATCTGACAGATTATATAGCTAATGATCCTTCAATAGATAAGGCAAATTACTATGAAGGAGTTTGGGATCTTTATAACAGCAACGGTAAGCAGTATGCACTTCCCAAGGATCATGACACAATAGCACTTCTTTATAACAAGGCTATCTTTGATGAGTACGGTGTAGATTATCCTACAGACGAGTGGACATGGGAAGACATGTACGAAGCTGCAAAGAAGATAACAGAGGGTTCAAATGGCGATATCTATGGCATGGCAATGAACACATCAAACAACCAGGATGGCTGGTACAACCTCGTTTATGATTACGGTGCTCAGGTTATCACAGATGACCATAAGGGAACAACAATCGGTTCTGACGAAGGTAAGGCAGGTATGGAGATGATGAGAAAACTCCTTACAGTAGGTGCTCCTCAGTCAGTAGTTGCTGAGACAGGTACAGATTCACTCTTCCAGTCTGGCAAGGTTGGTATGATCACACAGGGTTCATGGATGATCAACTCATTCTATACAGCAGAAAATCATGCAGATTATGCATGGGCTATGCTTCCTTATGCTGACACAAACGGAAACGGTTCATGCGATAAGGGAGAGAGATTCTCTGCATACAATGGACTTGGTTGGGCAGCAAATGCTAATGTAGCTGATCCTCAGGCTTGCTATGATCTTATTGCTTACTTCTGCTCAGAAGCAGGTCAGAAAAAGCAGGCACAGCTTGGTGTAACAATGGGTGGTATGAAGGGTGTTTCTGAGGATTTCTCAAATGCATTCGAAGGAATGGATGTATCAGCATTCGTTAGAGCTGAAGAAGAAGGCGATCTGTACTTCCGTCCTTACACAAGAAACACAACTGTTTGGGAAGATGCTCTTCAGCAGCAGGGTGCATTCCTTGATGCATGGCAGAATCCCGAAGATGAAGCAGCAATGGCAACAGCATGTGAAAATGCTCAGAAGATCATCGAAGATGCTATTGCAGCAGAATAATTAAAATAATAAAAAATCATTAAGTAGGATGCCGAGGGATCTCTCTCGGCATTACTACTCTGTATAAATGATGGGTAAAACAGTCATAGAGGAGGGTTTTATGGCTAAGAGGAAAATGACTCCGTCGCAGAAAAGACAGATGGTGTGGGGATGGGCATTTATTGCTCCAACAATGATCGGGCTGATTGTCCTAAACTATTATCCGGCTATAAATACGGTTTATCAGTCACTCTGCAAAACAGGAGATTTCGGACGCGGCAATATTTTTGTCGGACTAAACAACTACAAAGCAGTACTTTCATCGGCAGAAATGTGGCAATCACTTTGGAACACAATAAAATATGCAATTGTCGAAGTTCCGCTGGGGATAATAATAGCCCTTTTGCTGGCGGTTCTTATGCAGAAGAAGCTAGCCGGAAAAACAATTTTCCGTACATTATTCTTCCTGCCAATGGTCTGTGCCCCGGCTGCGGTTGCCATGGTATGGAAATGGCTCTACAACCAGCAGTTTGGTCTTCTCAATAATATTTTTGGCACCAAAATTGCATGGATTTCAGATCCCAACATTGCATGGATAAGCGTTGGAATAATTGGTGTCTGGTCGATCATCGGTTACAATATGGTTCTTTTCATCGGAGGTCTTCAGGAGATACCAAAAGATTATTACGAAGCTGCAGAAATTGACGGAGCATCCGGAATCAGACAGTTTTTCAGTATAACAGTTCCGCTTCTTAGTCCTACAACCTTCTTTATAGTACAGACCAGAATAATAGGCGCACTCACAGTATTTGACCTTATGTTCATGGTCATGGACAAAACAAACCTGGCACTTAATAAGACACAGTCCATTGTATATCTGTTCTATACATATGCATTTACCAATTCAAACAGGGGATATGGTGCGGCTATAGTTATGGTGCTTGTGGTATTTATCATGATAGTCACATTTTTCCTGCAGAAGCTTGAGAAAAAGTTTGTCTATTACAATTAAGAAAGGAGACCGGAATGGATAGCATCAGTACCAGATATAAAGTTAATAAATTCATAACATACCTTATTCTTATAATCTTTGCCGTTATCATGCTGGTTCCTTTTGTATGGATGATCCTTACAGCATTAAAAACCAATCAGGAAGCAATCTCGGTAGATCCGTTTTTCATACTTCCTCATAATGGATGGCATTTTGAGAACTTTGCAACGGTATGGAAGAGCTATAATTTTGTAACTCTTTACAAAAACACAATATTGTTCATCGTTTTCCGTGTAATATGTGCATGCCTTACGGCAACCATGGCAGGCTATGCCTTTGGAAGACTTGAATTCCCCGGTAAAAAGCTCATGTTTTCGCTGGTTCTTATTCAGATGATGATACCTTCACAGATATTTGTAATTCCTCAGTATCTGATGGTTTCAAAGCTTCATATATTGAATACTACAGCGGGTCTTGTTTTTCCCGGACTTGTCACAGCATTTGGCACATATTTGCTGAAAACTGGATATCAGGCGCTCCCGAAGGACCTAGAAGAGGCGGCGGCGATAGACGGCTGTAACATAGGACAGACTTTCCTGTTCATAATGCTTCCGCTTACCAGATCATCTATGGTTTCACTGGGTATTTTCACAGCGCTTTTTGCTTTTAAAGACCTTATGTGGCCTATGATCGTCTGCACAAACGCAAGCACAACAACTCTTAGTGCAGGCCTTGCCAAGATGCAGGGACAATATGGCAGTGATTATCCTGCAATGATGGCATCGGCAGTACTTGCAATTGTACCTATGATCGTTATTTACATAATTTTCCAGAAACAGTTTGTAGAGGGAATTGCAACATCAGGAGGAAAACTGTGATATGGCAATTCGATTTGATGAAAAAAGAAAGATCTTTTTCCTAAATACAAAAAATACTGAGTATCAGATAAAAATAAATGATATAGGCATGGTGCTTCATACTTATTATGGAGCATCCGTTGATCAGGCTGATATGAGCTATATGATCAAGGAAATCGACAGGGGTTTTTCCGGGAACCCATACGAATGTAAAAATCAAAGAGGAATATCCGCAGATACTCTTCCTCAGGAATACAGCAGCGATGGTGCAGGTGATTACAGGGTTAGTGCGCTTTCTGCAGTTATGGCAAATGGAAGCAGAACCACTGACCTTAGATACAAGGCTCACAATATCATAAGCGGCAGAGAGAATCCTACAGGACTTCCTTATGTAAGGCAGGAAAACGACAAGGTAGATACTTTGAAGCTTGTCATGGAAGATGCGATCTCGGGCCTTTTAGTAACTCTTCACTATCAGGTGTTTGCTGATAAGGACATAATTTCAAGATATACCGAGATAAAAAATGCTTCCGATGCGGAGATCATCATTAATAAAGCCGCATCAATGAGCATGGATTTTTGCGGCAGGAATATGGACCTTATCCATTTCCACGGACGTCATGCCATGGAGAGGATACCTGAGAGGGAAACAGTCGGGCATAATATCCACAGGATCGCGTCAAAGCGAGGAACCAGCAGCCATCAAAACAATCCATTTGTTATTTTATGTGATAAAAATACCGATGAATGGCACGGTGACAGCTACGGATTCATGCTTATGTATTCCGGGGAACACGCTGAGGAAATTGAAAAGGATCAGGCTGGAAGCATCCGCGTAGTAAGTGGTATTTCCGATGATCATTTTTCGTGGAAACTATCTCCGGGAGATGTTTTTGAGACACCGGAAGTTATTCTTGCATATACAAACAAAGGTTTATCGGAGCTTAGCTATCTATATCACAGGATCATCAGAGAAAATGTGTGTCCTAAGGAGTTCAGGGATATAAAGAGACCGGTTCTTATAAACAACTGGGAAGGCACATATTTTGATTTTGATGATAAAAAAATCATGGAGATAGCAAAGAGCGCCGCAGATGCCGGATGTGAAATGTTTGTTCTCGATGATGGATGGTTTGGAGAAAGAAACCATGACCACGCAGGACTTGGAGACTGGGTAGTTAACGAAAAAAAGCTTGAGGGCGGCATGTCTAAGATCGCAGATTATGTAAACTCCCTTGGAATGAAGTTTGGTCTGTGGTTTGAGCCCGAAATGGTCAATGAGGACTCCGATCTCTACAGAGCTCATCCCGATTGGGCACTGACCGATCCGGACAGAAAGCCTGTTATGGGCAGAGACCAGCTTGTTCTTGATATGTCACGCAAAGATGTAGTTGATTATCTGTATGATTCTATTTCCACTGTTTTAAGAAGTGCAAACATATCCTACGTAAAATGGGATTTTAACAGATCCTGTGCAAATGTATTTTCGCATGATCTGCCTTCTGATAAGCAGGGTGAGGTGCTCCACCGCTTTATGCTGGGCACTTACGATCTCATGCAGAGACTTAGAGACTCTTTCCCTCATATCATGATAGAGGGCTGTTCCGGAGGCGGCGGAAGATTTGATGCAGGAATCATGTTCTATTCGCCCCAGATATGGTGTTCAGATAATACAGAGGCTATAAACAGGCTGATCATCCAGAAGGGAACAAGTTATGGATATCCCGTAAGCACGATGGGAAGCCATGTATCTGCATCGCCCAATCATCAGAGCGGAAGAGAAGTTCCATTTATGACAAGGGCACTTGTAGCTATGTCCGGAACCTTCGGTTATGAGCTTGATCCCAGAAAGTTATCCGATGCTGATAGATCCATGATCCGTAAGCAGATTGACACTTTCAATAAATATTATGAATTGATCCAAAAAGGTCGCTATTACAGACTTTCAGACGAAGCTACCGAAAGCTACTTCACATCCTGGGGCTTCGTATCGGAAGATAAGAGCGAAGCACTTGTAACTCTGGTAGTAACAGATGTCAGAGCCAATCCGGAGATAATATATGTGAAAATGAGAGGATTGGATGAAAGCGCAACATATGAACTTGATGGAATCCTATCATCCATAGAAACATCACCCGATGACGCTTTCTTTGAATCTTCAAACAAGATTGGCAATAAGTATGGAGGCGCTGCTCTCGTAAATGGAGGCTTTGCCTTTGATCCAATGTTCGGAGTATATCCGGCAATACAACTTCATTTCAAACGCGTATAAGATTTTATTACCCCGGTACAGGAATCTCACAAACCCTGTCCCGGGGTACTTATATTGCCTGGGTAAACCGCCAGGTAGTATAACTGCAACCGGGAGTTGACAAAAGTTAAATCATTTCATTGATAAGTGGTACAAATATACCCCAAATAGCCCTGCTGCAAATAACGCACTAATGGGATAAGCTACTGAATAACTGATCTTAAATCCCTCTTTTGCCATAAGAATATAAGTCATGCTGACAGCGGACATAAAGGTTGCAGGAAGCGCTGTCAGCAGGCTGGCTTTTTTATTTTTGTTGTTCTTTAGCAGATATGCAGTTGCAACCCAGAGACTTATCATGGCAAGTGTCTGGTTACTCCATGAAAAATATCTCCACAAGACATTAAAATCAAGCTGTGTAAGCAAAGCACCTATAGCAAGAAGGGGAAGTGTGATGATCAGGCGATTACGCATGTGCTTTTGGTCAAGACCGGTTATTTCGCTTAAGATAAGTCTGGCACTTCGAAATGCCGTATCTCCCGATGTGATAGGGCAGGCAATAACTCCTACTATAGCCAGTATTTCGCCTATAGGGCCAAGCATTCCGGTAGAAATGTCATATACAACGCCTGACTGGCCAAGGCCTGAAAGTGCATTATTTAGTTCTGTTGTTGTTCCATAAAATGCAACACCACCTGCAGCCCAGGTGAGCGCGATCACAGACTCTGCGAGCATTGCGCCATAAAATATTTTTCTTCCTTCCCGTTCTGAACGCATACATTTTGAGATCATGGGTGACTGAGTTGCATGAAAACCCGAAATTGCACCGCAAGCCACAGTAATAAACATATATGGCCATATAGGAAGCCCATCGGGATGAAGATTTTCAAAGCTGATTTCAGGTACCAAATAACCGCCTGCAACAATGCCGTAAAGAATGCAGACAGCCATGGTTATAAGCACAATACCAAAAATCGGATACAATTTGCCTATAATCTTGTCAATGGGAAGAAGCGTTGCCAAAACATAGTAGATCAGTATTACAACAACCCAAAATGTGTCATTCAAATAATCGGGAGTAAGCTTGGCTATCAGTGCTGCCGGACTGTTTACAAAAACAGTACCTGTCAGTATCAGCAGTAAAGTGGAAAAAATACGCATGAACCATTTGGCTACCGGTCCCAGGTAAATTCCTGATAATTCCGCAATGGATTTGCCTTCGTTTCGCTCAGAAATCATGCCGGTCATGTAGTCATGCACGGCTCCCCCAAGTATAGAACCAAAAATAATCCACAAAAAAACGACAGGTCCGAAACAGGCTCCCATAAGAGCCCCGAATATAGGACCGGTGCCTGCTATATTAAGAAGCTGGATGAGAAATGCTTTGCCCGTTTTTAGCGGTACAAAATCGACTCCATCTGTATGTTCATAAGCCGGTGTCACACGATCATCCGGAGAAAATATTTTTTCTACTATTTTTCCATAAGTAAAATAGCCAATAATCAGAACGAGAAAGGATGTAATTAATGAAATCATAAGCCATTCCTCCGTATTTATCTAAAAACCTTGATATAACAATAATATTATAACATTAAGATGTGCGAAAAAATAAATGTGCATTAAGATTTATATTTTTTTTAGATAAAAATTACGTGCAATATAGTATAATTTAATGGGGTCTTGAATTATATATGGCATCTAGAGAAAAATATATTCCTGGCTTTGAACAAAATAACAATTTGATAAGAAGCAGATTACGTTCATATTTTTTCTCATACGTTATCGCTAATTTAGCTAACATGCTTCTGACAAACATAGATGGCATCATACTTGGCAATTATGTCGGTAGTGATGCTCTTTCTGCTGTGAATATTTTTTATCCCATAAATATCATGGTTGCTTCTGTTACAACACTTTTATGTGCCGGTGTTTCAAAATATATTCCCGTGATAATAGGAAAAAATGATACGGAAAGCCTGGACAGGGCATATTCTGCAATTAGTTTTTTGAAAAAAGTATTGGCAATTTCCCTGACAGTAGTCCAATTTCCGGTCACATATATTGTGGTTAAAGCTTTTGACCTTAGCCCTGATCTTGAAAAAATGATCTGGGCATACGCACTCGGAGTTATGGTGAGCCGGCCTCTTGAACTATACTACTATGTTGCTTGCGATGAACTTATAAGTATCGGAAAAGTTAAGGTGTTTACAACAATATCTATGATAAGTGCGATCCTTAACCTTGTGTTCGATTATCTACTGGTTGCTGTATTTGGGCTTGGCATCATGGGTGCAGGATTGTGCACAGGAATCTGCATAATTGCTGAATCTATAATAATTCAGATCTATATCAGGAAAAAGACCAATCTGCGCAACTTCAAAAAATTACCCTGCAGAAAAGAGATAAGGGCTCTTCTTGAAAGCGGTGTTTCAGCGTCGGCCCTGCAGATGCTTGGAGCGCTTCAAGGGGTAGTCATGATCTATTGCATAACACAGGCACTTGGAGAAATAGGCGCAGCTTCAATGAGTGTACTTGCACTATGCAACAATATTGTTATGGCCATTTTCTCAGGAGTTACTAAAGCTTCTTCTCCTTTGGTTGGCATGTATTACAGTTCGGGCAATTATGAAGTGGTAGACAGAGTTATGTTGATTGCCATCAAGGCAATGACCATAATGAGCATAATCCTGGCAGTCGTAATATATATATTTACAGATTTGATTTATATTATGTTCGGTTTTCGTGATATCAGCGAAATACAGAGGCAGATGCTTTGGATATATACTTTTTACCTGATCCTTCAATGGATATACAATGCAATGAAAATATATATTGATTCGACTCTGCAAAACAAGCTATCCCTTGTTTTGAATGTAGCAGTTACACTGGGCAGGATAGCTGTTACTTTTGGGCTGCTGTATGTGATAGGTGGTATATCAGTTATGTGGGGCTACGTAATTCCTATAGTAATTATATTGGCCGTGACGGTGTTCATATATCTCAACGAAAAAAACAAGCAAGACGAAGCAATTGGTTCCGGCATAAAGGAATACCTTTTTATATCCCTTAAGCAGAATAAAGGCAGTATCCTTCCTGAAAAAGTTGAGAATGAGCTCATTTCAAAAAATGTACCTAAAAAACTTGCCGGCAAGATAGCACTTACGATAGAGGAACTTATTTTCATAGTAAAAAAGAAAGCAGGTCATGATACCGATATAGATATATGCGTTGTATCAGGTGAAGACAATGTACTGATGATGTGGGATAACGGCCCACCTTCCGAACTGACAAGTTATATAAACTCGCAGCCGGAAGAAATCTTTAGTGCATTTCTTGTACGTTCTATTGCTAAAGACCTGCAATGTTCAAGAGTTTATGATTTAAACTATATAACGGCAAAGCTATGAGATATATACGCAACTAATATTTTAAAGAGGGGAGAAATCAATGAAAAAAATCAAACAAACTTCAGTGGCACTAATTACAGCAATAAGTATGGTTGCTATGGCACTGGCTTCCTGTGGCAATGCTAAAGATAATGCAGGTAGTACGTCTGATAGCTCAACTGAAACAGCAAAAACAAGTGCTGCTGAAAGCACTGAGGAAAGCATAAATGACAACGCAGAAGCTACATCTACTTCAGAAGAGCCTATAGAGCTTACCTGGTGGCTGTTTTCTGCAGGTGCAGCTCCTATAGATGCAGCGCTTGTGCAGGAAGCAGCCAACAAGTACTCCGCTGAAAAGATTGGGGTTACTGTCAATATGATCTTCAAGGAAGAAGATCAGTTTGACCTGTCTATGTCAGCAGGAGATGAGTATGATATGACTTTTACCAGCGATTGGTGCAACGATTACGTATCAAACGCTTACAGAGGCATGTTTTATGATATTACGGAGCTGGTCCAGGAAGAAACACCGGATATGTATAACAAAATACCGGAGGACTTCTGGAAGGTCGGAGCAAGTGTCGACGGAAGATATTATGGTGTACCTACTGACGGTAGTATGGCATATATGATGTATCTAAGGCTTGATCAGGAACGCTATGAAGCCATCGGAATGGAACTGAAGGACAAGATGGATTTTGCAGAATTAGAGCCTTATCTTGCAGCTTACAAGGAAAACTATGATGATGTTTATCCTATGCCGCTTGGAAAAAACGGATTGACAGGATTTACTAATTTCTGTCAGTGGATAGCAGGAAATTACTTATGTTCTCCGTACTATTTTGCAGGAACTGACAGAGAGAACCAGATCGTTCCATTCTGGGAAAATGATGTACTCATGGATAGATTCCGCCTGCTAAATAAATGGTATAAGCTGGGATATATCAATCCTGATGCAGCTATAACCGAGAGCATAGGCAAGGAAATCAGGGCATCTGTACGTGCAGGTACAGCTCAGCCCGGTTACACAGGATGGAGTGCATGGGCAGGTTTCCCTGTATTTATGTCATTATATGATGGACCGTTTATCTCTCCGGCAACTACCAGAGGATCATTATTTGCGATCAATGCAGCCTGCAGCGAGGAACGTGCCGTTGCATGTCTTAAGTATCTGGAGCTCCTAAATATGGATCGTACCTTCAGAGATATTCTGCGTTATGGAATAGAAGGCGTTCATTTCAATTATCTCGATGACGGCACAGTACTTAGAACTGAACAGGGTAAGTCGAACTGGTCAATGGACGGATATATAACAGGTTCTACAGTAACAGCATCAGTAGAGTCTATAAGTGAAACCGAGAGATCAGATCCAAATCCCTGGCCTATGGTATTTGATGCTTACAAAGATGCTACATACTCAACTCTTGGGGACTTCAACTTTGACATAACGCCTGTAGAAGCAGAAAATGCCGCTTGTAATGCAGTAATGGACAAGTATTATTCACTTCTTATCACCGGAACAGAGAACGTGGATGAAATACTTCCTGACATAAAGAAAGAGCTCGAGGCTGCAGGATATGAGGCAGTTCTTGAAGAAGCAAGGAAGCAGCTGGCTGAAAGTCTTGCAAAGGAAAAAGCTAATTAACGGGAGATTATTACATGAGAACGGAGAGGAATCGTGTAAAGCTTAATAGAAGATGGAAAAAGACATCTATTATGACCTTCGTGATTCCTGGCGCGTTATGGTTTTTAATGTTTTCATATATACCTATGTTTGGTGTACTGATGGCATTTAAAAACTATCGTTATCGCCCGGGAAAAGGATTTGTGTATAGCCTTCTTACCAGTAGCAATGCGGGACTGGCCAATTTCAGGTTCCTATTCCGTTCTCCTGATATTTTAAACATTATTAGAAATACTTTTTTATACAATGTGGTTTTCATTGTGCTGGGTGCGACCCTGCCTGTATGCCTTGCCATAATGCTTACAAGGCTCTATAGTCGCATCCTGGCAAAAACCGCTCAGACTGTAATGTTTCTTCCGCATTTCTTATCTTGGACAGTTGTTTCGTATTTTCTGTTTGCATTCCTGTCTACGGACAAAGGATTAATTAACAGGATCATCACACAAAATGGTGGTGAGCCGGTGTTGTGGTATCAAAGAGAAATATTCTGGCCCTTTATTCTTGTGCTGGTACACACCTGGAAAATAGTCGGATATCAGACAGTAATTTATCTGGCTGCAATCCATGGAATAGATGCTTCGCTTTATGAAAGTGCGAGAGTAGACGGCGCAACACCTTTTAAGCAAACGATGTATATCACAGTGCCTCTGCTAAAACCTGTTGTGGGGATGCTGCTTCTTCTAAATACAGCGCATATTCTGAATTCAGATTTTGGTCTGTTTTACCAGGTTACCAGAAACTCAGGACAGATACTATCAGTAACGCAGACGCTGGATGTATATGTATATAAGGCATTAACAGAGTCTGCCATATATGGTTATTCAACAGCAGTAGGATTTTTCCAAAATATTTTTGGATGCCTGTTTTTGGTGATAGCTA
Organism: Butyrivibrio sp. NC2002; assembly: GCF_000702265.1. Lineage (GTDB taxonomy): Bacteria > Bacillota > Clostridia > Lachnospirales > Lachnospiraceae > Butyrivibrio. Next base: position 97,959 of record NZ_KL370882.1, on the reverse strand, counting down.
ATGGAATCATTAAAAAGATAAGTCCGGAGAGTGCATTGTTTTGATGAAAATAAGTAGATTTGCCAACTTTATATATACCTTGCTCTTTATTTTGATATCGATAATTATGGTAATTCCGGTGCTTTTTGTTGTCATAATATCGTTATCTTCTGAACGTTCTATAGCCTTGAACGGGTATGCCTTTATACCGGCTGAATTTTCTCTTTCGGCATATAGCTATCTGTGGCAGGTAAGCGGCTTTATAGGGAGAGCCTTTTTTAATTCCTTATTTATTACTGTAGCAGGAACGATTCTGGGACTGTTTATAGTTATACCTTATGGATACGCTCTGTCCCTGCGTGAGTTCAGGCATAGGAATTTTTTCACGGTTTTTGCGATCATTCCCATGCTTTTCTCAGGAGGGCTTGTTGCTTCTTACATGGTAAATACTCAGATTTACCATCTTGCCAATACATATTTAAGCCTTCTTTTGCCTATAGCCTGTTCCAGTTTCTATATTTTTATCTCAAGAACATGGTTTTCTACATCACTTCCGCATGAGCTGATCGATGCAGGAAGAATAGACGGCGCTACGGAATTGCAGATTTTTTCCGGGCTGGTACTTCCTCTTGCTAAGCCGCTTATCGCAACGATTGGTTTGTTTTTCACTTTCGGTTATTGGAATTCGTGGTATGAAGCACTTCTTTATATAGACAGTAACCACACAGATTTATACACTCTGCAATATATGCTGATATCCATAGAACGTCAGGTCTCATCCCTTGCCAAAAATGAGCAATATCTTGGCGTAGACTCACTTACAAGTCTGCCTACGGATTCCGTGAGAATGGCCATAGTAGTAGTTATAGTTATACCGATAACCATGGCATTTCCGTTTTTCCAGAAATATCTGATATCCGGCCTGACTATGGGCGCTCTCAAGGATTAGTATCCCTTAAAACCTAGTTGTTTAATGATAAAGCGTTGCTTAATAGTTTCTTTATGCTTATTTACACTCATTTCAGAGATAATTCTATATAATCAAGTTATGTGATATATCAATAGTCTAAAATGAGGAAGAACATTGAGATATCGATACTTAGAGGGGAATTAAATTTTAAAAGAAAAGTTTAGGATGCTGATACGTTATTTAATTTTTCAAGAAAAAGCAGCGGCTTTATCTTTTCGCTTTATGTTCTTTTTTCATTTCATACATTCGTTTATCGGCAAGCTCTATCAAAGACAATAAGGAGTTTGTTTTTGAGTACATCGCATGCCCAATGGACGCTTTGGTTACAATTTTAGCATCATCGATTTTCCTGGCACTGTCTATAGCTTTTAAGAGTCTCTTTTCAATCACTTCAACTTCATCGACAGACTGGAGCTGGTGAAGAACAATGAACTCATCCCCACCGTATCTGAACAGAACACAGTTTTCCGCTGCAGCCATGGAAAGAGCTTTGGATACGGCAATGATAGCCATGTTACCATATTCGTGACCATATTCATCGTTTATTCTTTTAAAATCATCAAGATCGATCATATATAAAACAAAATCTGTCTTGTTGATTTTGTACTGCTCCTCGTATTGAAGAACAACATCATTGTATGCTCTGCGGTTAAAAATACCGGTAAGGTCATCTGTCTGTGAAAGATATGAAAGCCGCTGTCTTTCCTCAACTTCATCGGTTATATCCATAAAGTATCCGACAAGGCCGATAATTTCCCCTTTGTCATAAAGAGGAGACTTGGAAGCTCTGATTTTTCTGATCTTTCCCTGTACTATACATTGGCCTAAGACATTCTTAATGGAATCGCCGTTGTTTATTACCCTAAGTTCATCTCTTTTAAAAGGCTCCGGGTCTATGTGCCAGCCCATATCCTCATCAGTATTGCCTATAAGCTCCGAGACGGATTCGAGTCCATAGTAATCAAGGAACATCTTATTTGCACCAAGAAAACGCCTGTCTTTGTCTTTCCAGAAAACACCGGCAGGAATCAGATTAAGAAAATTATCAAGTAAGGTTTTGTCAGTAATAGCACTCATATGTTTAGCTTAACATTAAAACGGGATAAAATCTACAAAAAAAGAGTGAATGAAAAAGCCTGACCGATATTTCTTACGTTCTTTCAGCATGCATTTTCTTCTTGTTTTCATACATGTTGCTATCTGCACGCTTAAAGACGTTTATTGCACCGGCGTCTTTATCACTGTCATATGTGGCATAACCAATCGCAGCTGACACAGCTTCCCAGGGAGATAGATCTTTGTTGTTTGACAGGTCTGAGAGCTCTTGGTTGAACTTATCTATTAGAAAATCAATATTTTCAAGGTCCTGACCCTTTAGGATTATGGCAAATTCGTCACCTCCCACTCTGAAGACAGAAGAGTGGGCAAATATAACGCAGACTATATGACAAATGTTCTTGATGGCTTCATTACCTTTTTCGTGACCATAAGTATCATTGATGATTTTTAGGTAATTAAGATCAACGACTCCGATTCCAAATTCAGTTTTTCCAAGCATAAGATTCCATTCAAGGCTCTTGATCTCATTGTCGTATGCGGTCTTATTTCGTATTCCGGTCAGAGAATCACGGTTTGCAAGGGCTTCCAGCTGGGAGTTCTTATCCTGCATGTCGCTTATTTTTTTATCTTTGTCGATCAGATCAGAGGCATAAGTTCTGATGTCCTCCACCATAGAAATGATGGAGCCAGACAGGGATTCGATCTCATCATGAGTATGTATGTCAATTTCGTCCATAACTAGTTCTGATACAGGAGCACGCCTTCGACACTTGTCTTCAATTATGCCGGTTGCATTTTCAAGGTTCCGTATAGGCATGACTATCCGCTTGTTATACCATCTGTTGAGAGCTAAAACAAGAAGCAGACCAGCTATAAGTGCAACTATGAATGTCGCAAGTGCATATGTATAGGCTGCTTTATAAATGTTATCAATAAGGATATCCCCACAGATTACAGCAATGGGCTCCCCTTTTGAATTTATCAGAGGACGGATTGCGGTATATATCTTCCCAAAGTCAGTATCATTTCTAAAGTAAGTGACAGTTGTATCCGTGTCCATGCGCTTAAGGTACTCAAGGGCGACATCCCTTGGATAAGCATCTCCGGTATAGTTTCCGAGATCGGTAAGTTCATCTGCTTCATATGTCTTTTCATATAAAGTATATGCAGCAAGGACATCCATCATGTTGTCCGGAGGATCTGCCCTTAACGGCTTAATAATATATATAAAAAACAGGTCATGGGTTTCCTTGAGATCATTGGCCAGAGTCTGAAGCTCATTGTACTTATCGGATTTGACACCGGTGCGCATGCACTGTTCAAGGTCATCAACATCTATGCAGCTGCTCAGAAAGTTGATGGTATCACCGGCGTAGTTCTGATATCTGTTTATCATATCCCTCCTGTAAATATCAAAGCACAAAGTGCCCACGGAAATAGATATGAATATAACAATGATTACACTGATGCGGATAAGTGATTTTTGTAAGGGATTTTTCATTTTTTTATTGATCATATCTGCCCTACCTGTGCCTCCATATAAGCGATAAATTCAGCAGGTGGTATTGGTTTTGAGAAATAATATCCCTGCTCATAGTCACAGCCCAGTTCTGCCATTTTGTCTTTCATTTCCAAAGTTTCTATTCCTTCTACAACAATCTCCATCTTTGAGTGTTTGAAAAGGCTTATCAGATCAGGTAAGAAACCTGCTTTTCCTGCGAAATATGACCTTACAAAGGACATATCAACTTTTACCACGTGAATTGGCAGATTTATAAGGCTTGTAAGATTAGCTGCACCTGTTCCGAAGTCATCAAGAGACAGTTCTGCACCCATGGCTCTTAATCCGGCAATTGTAACCTGTATCATGTCATAGTCATCTATAAGTGACTCTGTTATCTCAAAGTCGAACATATCCATTGGAACGTTATATTTTTTAGCTATTTCTGCCAAGTCACCAGGAAGGTTGATGCTCATGCATTGTATCGGAGACAGGTTGACATTTATGAACTCAATGCCAAGTTTTTTGACATCCACGTTTTCGAGAAACATGCAGACTTTTTCAAAGATCTGTTTGCCTATTTCTATGATATCACCATTTTTTTCAGCAATCTGAATGAAATCAAGAGGAGAAATGAAGCCGATTTCAGGATCATTAAGCCTCGCAAGAGCTTCTGCACCCATGACTTTTCCGTCTGCATTAGAATAGATGGGCTGAAAATATACTTCAAACCTCTTCTCTGACATGGCAAGTTTGATTGCTTTTTCTATTGTTTTGTGTTTTTTGACGCCTTCTACCATTTTGTCCGAGAAGCAGTAGTTACCTTTGCGGTTTTCCTCAAATGAACTATTTATGGCGTATCTTGCCAGGTCAGACACCAGCAGAGCATGTTCGCTGATCAGAGACTCAGATAGGAACATCATTGAAGCCTGAATAGGAACGATGTCGTCGCAGTTTTTTCTAAGGAGTTCGTATTTTTCTATCCATTCGTTTATTACCAAAGACGGGTCTTTTTCCAGATGACCTTTTATCAGGACAATGAATACGCCGTTTCTTATATAAAACAGGTAATTATTACGGTAATTTTGTACGAGCCACTCTGCAATGATCTTCAGTTCATCATTAATTTGATTGACTCCGTAGACAACCTTGGAAGCCTCATAGTTGTTGATGGATATTGTAATGAGACTGAACGGGATCTTTCTTTCCCATAATTCTTTACCGATCCTGTTAAGTGCGTTCTTATTTAATAATGATGTACGATTGTCCCTATATAGATCGGGGTTTTCAGATGTAAGGAAGATGATCAATATAGTAAGGATACTGAAATAACTTGTGACAAGCATGTGATAGAACTGCTTTCTTATGATTATTCCGAATAACAGGAGCAGGTTAAAAGAAAGAAGTCCTGCTTTCATGCGCCTTGAAAGCTGTTTCCAGAATTTGATAACAAGAAACAGTGATGCGATGATATAAAAATAGGTGCTGAAATAGATTGTTTTATAAAGAGAGCAGTTGTGATATCCATCATCAGCAATGGTGTAAATAGCAGATGTCCATGGAGTTGAAAGGATAAGAATAACGGAAATAAATGCAGGCAGGCTGGCGATAATCTTAAAGATATGATCGGATTTTCTATAACGATGGGTAGACTCTGCTGTATACATAAAAAGAGACCATCCTCTGATGATAAAACCAAGGAAATATGCATGATTGATTGCATACATTACCCACAGAGGGAAAATCATCCACACTTCATTCATTTCGCAGGAAATGATATCAGAAATTGTCATGATGAGGTTTGAACTCATGGCAATCCAGAAAAAAACGCTCTGCCTTATAGGAAGATTTCTTCTAAAGCCATAGAATAATAGAAGTATTATCTGTATAGGTATTGACGCTATGGCAAAGTCGTAGTTAAAAGGGCTGATCCAATTGAACATATCATTGTCTCCTGTGTGCAGGGCAATGGGACTGAATCTGTGATGATAATACACCCGCAATCATTATTGTTGAAATACCGCTCTATTTTAATTGTAACTTGGATCGCGCTGTGACTCAACAAAAAGCTTTATAAACAAAAAACAAACAAAAAACATGTGCTTTTTGTTTACAGAAAGTTTATAGATTATGTTGTATATTAAATGTTACCTTCTGATTGATTAATATAGGCAATCAGAGCCCTTTTTCTGTATAATTGGAGGAAAGGACATCCTACTGAGGATGAAATAGCTGAGGCAGTGTCTTTTTATGAAAATCTGTAAGGAGAGTATATTGGTGAGGGATTCATATGACTCAGATTAAGTTGGGACAAGCACTTTTGATTGTATGCTGCATTTTTTATCTGATCTGGTGGGGAGTAGCATTTCATCCTGATCATGGTAATAACCATACATCCGGACTGGATGGGATTTTACTGCTTATTACAGCGGGCTTTGGTCTTTCCGGTCTGTTCATAAATATGCTGGGGATTGTTAAGATACCAACAGAAAAGGGCTTTACATCAGGGATAATTATTATTGCCGTTGGCATTTTGACATACATAATCCTGCTTTATGGGACCAGAGTGCTGCTTCACAGACAGGTGACGACAGAACTCTTTTTGATAATAGGATGGTCGATGATTGAAGTAGCTTCCATAAACAGGGCATTTGCCTGGGAAACTGTTACGATAGATAAGGCTGTAATCTTTCTTACAATTATTTTGATAGCAGCAATATCCAGTCTGTTTTTCTATTTGCAGTATTACAGGGTTAAGCCAATGACAGGATACATCTTTGGCATGGTACCGCTTATTACGGAAGCGATAACAATGGGTATATTTGTATTTTTAGTAAGGTAGGAGGACTTTAAAATGTGGGAAATGGACTATGATCAGGCGGCAGCCGTATGGATAAATAAGGATAAGGATTCTGTTCATATGGAAAAAGCCGATCTAAAGGCAAAGATAAATGAATTCATAAAGGCGCATAATACAGGTGCTCTAGCCACGGCATCAGGTGATTTTGTCAGATGTACACCAATAGAATACAACTATGTTGATGAGTGGTTTTACCTCTTTTCAGAGGGCGGCTTGAAATTCAAGGCACTTAAAGACAATAAGCGTGTAGCATTTGCTATCTATGAACCATATGGAGGATTTCATCAGTTAAAGAGCCTGCAGACAATGGGAACCGCTACGATGGTAGAGCCATTCAGTGATGAGTACATTAAAATAATGGAGCTTAAGAAGATTCCGCTTGAAGCAATGAAAAAACTTCCGCAGCCTATGAACCTGATAAAGATTGTCCCGGAGAGCTTTGATTATCTTGATTCTGATTTAAAGAAAGAGGGGTTCTCCAGTAGACAGCATATGGAGTGAAAAAGGAAGAAATCCTTAAAGAAATGACTCAGTAATAAAACTCAAGAAAGAAGATGAATCATAAATGGCAAATGACGATAAAATCATAAGACTACGCCCGCACCACCTTCTGTGTACGCAGGGCTACAGCGGAAAAGGCTACGATGAAAAATTTGTCCTCAACATGACAATGATAACAGACAGAATGAGGAAAGATCCAGCTCTCAAAGTTCAGATAGTATTTTCTACGGACGATATATGCAGATTCTGTCCAAGAAAAAGAGGCGAAGGAATATGCGCTGATGATGAAAAAGTCCTCATATTTGATAAAGGTGTAGTATCCCTTCTTGACCTTGAAGAGAAGATCTATGACTACCAGGACCTCATAACAAAAGTTCATGAAAAGATGACCCATGAAAAAATGAAAGAAATCTGCGGCATCTGCGAATGGTATCACATGAGTGCCTGTGAGAAAAACATACTTACAGGCAAATACCTGCTAAGAAAATAAGAGAAGTAAAAATCCATGAGGGGAAACATGAGCGATAACAGCTATAAGAATATATTTGTAAGATATGGAGAAAAAGACAAGGAGATCCTCACCACCCAGATCCGCATGTTCAAGGAAAGGTACAAGTCATACGTGACACTCATCCTATCATCTGATGATGATACCGAAATCCTTGATAAAACCAAATTGAAAGATGAAGATTAAACCTTAAAAGTCATATCCTAAAGGGAAGGAAAGACACCAGATTGTTCTTTAGTTTTTCACCGTCGGCAGCAACAGAGCGCTTCCTTTTGTTTCTGTAAAGGGTGGCGGACTGATTAAATAATCTAGCATATAAAGACAAAACCTGTATCTTACTCTGGCGTGTTATTTCATTCGCTAAAGAAATAAAATCTTTTCTTTTATTGATATAATTTGATATAATTAAAATTTTCAGAGTTGACTTATTATCGGAAATTTGATAACTTTAATTTTGTCTTACAAATCTAAAAGAAAGCGAGGTAATCAGTATGTTCATAATGACAAAGAGAAATGCAAATGAATACAGTATGATGACCTCGGTTTGTGCTTTCTGATTTTGGATTTTAAAAAGCAGTCTTTTAACCGTGGCTTATTAGTCACGGTTTTTCTTTTTTATCCACAACCCAGGTCTCCATACAATTATTGGTAGGTGTCAGCGAAAATGAAGTGAATACAGATTTTTGCCAGGCGCTTAGAAAAACAAGAATAAAGAATGGAGATAATAAACATGAATATGAATGAAGCAAAGATAAGGCTTACAAGTGTTACTGAAGAGAACTGGATAGAGGTGGCATCCCTGACTGTCAATGATGAGCAGAAGAGATTTCTTGCGCCTCCTATCGGTATTCTTGCGAGAGGGTATGTTTACCGGGATTGCAATGCAAAGGTTTATGTTGTTGTTTTAGAAGAAAAGTCTGGAGAGTCGGATAGTCTTGAAAGTGATAATTCGCTTGGAAGTGAGAATGACAAAGTGAATTCTGACAAGGTTATAGGTGTGGCTCTTGTCCGGGAGTTTACGGATGAACCTCTTGGGTATGATTTGCAGCAGTTCATGATTGATAAAAGATATCAGGGAAAAGGCTACGGAACCCGGGCACTTATGCTTATTTTGGATGAGCTGAAGAAGGAGCATCACTATGATCATGTAGAGGTGTGTGTGGACAAGGAAGATGCGCCTGCACTTCGAGTCTATGAAAAGTGCGGGTTTGTCGACTCCGGATTTATAGAGGAGGATCTGCCTGATTCAGTGAATCTGATCTCCAGGTTTTGATGATCTTGTTCCTAAAAGCAAGTGATCAACAGATTGTCGATTTTTATAAGGATGTAAGAGATGCGCTTTCCGGAAAAGAGTACAGAATAATGTATCCTCAGAGCGACGACATTTCATCTAATATCGACATAATAAGGAAAGAAAGGTCGGATGATAAAGGCAACGAGATGTGGTTTCCGCTGATGATGGGATATTTTGACAATTCTCCTTATGCAAAAACTATAAAAGCCTGATTGAAATATAAGTGTCGGCATGTTATATTAATTCAAAGAGATTTTATTAAAAAGTATTTGAATAAAAATGATTTGAATTAAGGAGAGCCATATGTTCATTGGAAGAGAGAGAGAATTAAAATCGCTAAATGAAGTATATTCCAAAGCGGGCTTTGGAATGACCATTATATATGGCAGACGAAGAGTAGGAAAATCATACCTTATCACAGAGTTCATAAAAGATAAGAAAGCCATATTCTACACTGCAACAAAGGTTGGAGCAGAAAGGAACTTAGAGCTTTTTTCAAAACAGGTTTTGGACGTTCTTGATCCTGAATATAGTGATGCAACCTTTCCATCAATTGAGAGCGTACTTGATATTCTTACAAAAAAGCTAAGTGAATCTGATGAAAAGATCATACTTGTGATAGATGAGCTTCCATACTGGGCTGAGAAGGATGAAGCACTCTTATCAATCCTTCAGAAGTATATTGATACAAAATGGCCTGATAAGAATCTTATGCTGATACTTTGCGGATCGGCTCTTAGCTTTATGGAGAAAAAGGTACTTAGTGAAAAAAGCCCTGTCTTTGGAAGGAGAGACGCTCAGATTAAGCTTGAAGCATTTAATTACAGAGATTCAGCGCTATTTGTTCCGGATTACTCACCGGAAGATAAGGCTATATGCTACGGCGTAACAGGAGGAGTTGCAAAGTATCTGTCACTCTTTGATCCTAAAAAGAGCCTTGATGATAATATCAAGCGTCTATTCTTTAATACAAACGGATATCTTTTTGATGAAACAAAGAATCTTCTTACCCAGGAATTTGCTGATGTAACTCTTGTAAATAACGTTATAGAACAGGTAGCATCAGGAGAAAATGCCCTTAATATCATTGCATCCAAAGTAAAGGAAAAGGATCCGACAGTTCTCTATTCACTTGAAAAGCTGATAGATGTAGGTCTTGTAGAGAAGAAAAAGTGCATCACCGAGGAAAAGAATAAGAAAAAGACCCAGTATGTACTAAAGGATCATATGTTTAAGTTCTGGTATGAGTTTATCCCCAAGGCCATAAGCGTAATAGAGATGGGGCAGGGAGATCCCTACTATGAAAAGGCAGTAAAGCCAAAACTTCATGAATTCATGGGAAGTGTATTTGAAGAAATGTGTAGATACTATACTTTAGAGCAGGGAATCCAGGGAGCATTTGGATCATTCCTAACTGAGACCGGAACCTGGTGGGGCGTAGAGCAGCTTCAGGATGCGGAAGGTAAGTGGTATCAGCAGGCAACAGATATAGACGTTGTTGGCATTTCTACAATAGACAAGACAGCAGTTATCGGTGAATGTAAGTTTAAGAATGAAAAGATCGATAAGGGGATATATGAAACCTTGATCAGAAGAGCAAGACTTATTTCCGGAAAATACAACATTGCAAAATATCTGCTCTTTTCACTTAGCGGATTTACAGACTGGTTTAATGATATAGATAAGACAAATCTTGTTCTTATCACAGTTGATGATATGTATAAGTAACACCTGCACCTGCCATTTTTAGGAGGAGTAAGTCATGTTATCTTTAGTAGTTAATGTATAGTAAGTTAAATTATAAAAAATACCACTCACATCTATATCAAAAGCATCTGAAAAAGTTTCATTGATCTGGTTTTGGTATTTAGAATAATGGTTGTTATAAGCAAAGGCTTCTTTTTTTGTATGTTATTTACGTAAGTTATTAAAAAATTAAGGAAAATACTTAACTGCTCATCTATTTTGCATTGCTGGAGATGAACCTTTTCTTTATAAGGCGTTCAGAAAGGAGGATGACATGGCTAAAATTAAATCTGTTCAAGACTTTAAGGATTATATTAAGGAGAATAGAGATTTATTGCACAAAAATGCTGTTAGAATTGAAGACCTTCCTCCAGATGATGATTGGGTTCTAGACGATGAGTGGGATGAAATATATAAGCAAGAGGTTTTGAAAAACGGGAAAGTATAACGTTGGTGAGGTGTGGTGGATTCACTTTCCTTATGGGGATAAGGATGTTGAAAAGAGAAGACCTGCTATAGTTGTAGATGATGATACTATTGCTATTTTAGCAATGTATGTTACAAGTAAAGATAAAGATAATCCATATAAATAGCATAAACAGAATAAAACTAGCATATATGGGATAGGAGGAATAGTTTATGTACTTTGTTTCTTGGTGTATGGAATTGGCTCAGACTTACTTGATGATGGAAGAATAATTTGTATTTTATTGCCACCGTTTTATGGATTTATTATTACTGCGATTTTGCTTCCTATTAAATTTCGTTTGGCTTAATTTGAAAAGATTAAAGAGACAGAAAAATGATTATAGATTTCAATGGGACAGTTGTAGATATTGATGTAAAAAGAACCAGGAAATTTTACTATTCAGACAATTCCGTGGAGATAGACTGTATGTGTGATGGATGCAGAAACTTTATAAAGTTTTGTGATGTAATGCCACAAGAAGTCGCTGCATTTTTCGAGAAGATAGGGGTAGTTCCTAAGAAAGTATGCGAAACATATTGGTTTTGCCAAAAGAATGGAGGAAAAGGTATTTTTGGTGGAGGCTTTTTCCATGTATGTGGGGAAATAATTGAGAGGGATAAGGAGCAGAAAGGAATAGAACTGGCCCCGGACTTTAATGTATATGTGGAAGGGGAAGTTGATCTTGTTGAAGATGGGTTCCCAGATCCTATAGTACAGATAGGAATGATTTTTATACTTCCGTGGCTGCTTGATATTGAGAATACATATGAGGCTGAATAAAGTACTTGTGAAATGCGGATGGAGAAAATCACAGTATTTAAGCCTGTTCTCGCTACAGTAGATTGAAGTTTTTGCTTGCTCGTATGAGAATGAAATTGGAGGGACAACCATGGACAAGCAAAAAACAGGTCAGGTAATCAAAGATGCAAGAATAAAGAAAGGATACACCCAGGCTGAACTGGGGGATATCCTTGGAGTAACCAACAAGGCTGTTTCGAGGTGGGAAAAAGGAGCCAGTTTTCCTGATGTTGGTGTAATTGAAAATCTTGCAAATGCTCTTGATATCAGTATAGAAGAAATTGTCGTAGGCAGCAAAAATCAAATGACCACGGAAGCTGCTCTTAATGAACTTCTTAAAACATTAAAAATGCAGCGCAGGCAGAAAGTAAGGATGCTTCTTAGGGCGTTTGTTTCTATCATTTATGGAATTATTATCATCATGGCTGGCTATGGCATATTCCATGGACCGTCGATTTTCCCACTTTATGCAGATTTTTATCCATTAATCCTTGCTATCATGGCTGCTATGGTCATATTTATGATGATTTCTTCGAGAGGGAAGCTCTCAATGAGGATTCTATCCAGGCCAGATCTTGCAAGATTTGCAGCTTCCCTAATAAGCGGAGTATATAGCTCTCTTATGTTTGGCTGGTGCATCTTAAAGATCATGCATGGTGTGATGCCTTTTGGTATGGAGCCTGTGCAGGTTGGGCCATTTATTGAAAAACAGTTTCTTGTAGTTTTTCTATTGAATCTTCTGATCATTTCAATTGAGATTTTCAGGAGCATAAAGGATGACGTGAGCTTTCCGGTTACTGCATATGCCTCACTCGTAGTACTTAACCTGGAGCTGATATATGAGGCGCTGCTTAGTGAGCTGACTACTGGGGACGTATTTATTTATGTTTTTGCTAAATATACAGCTATAGTTTACGGTGCACTTATGCTTGTGTTGGCTATTCGATATAAAGTGAATGGAAGAAAAAGATTGTAGGCTACATTTAATAATCCGCAATAAGTGAGTTTTTAATACTTTAATTTTCTGATAAGATTATTGAGGGGAATATTTTTACTGGAGAAGGCATTGGGGGATGAAAACATTATACTGGTTACATTTATTATGATTAGCGTAGGCTGCCATGTTGTTATGGCAGTCTTGTTTTGATTAAGGAATAGAAAATGTTAAATATTATGTACTTATGTACGCAATCAGCTTTTATTACTGTGTTGATTGTTTCCTATTTTATTATAAGTTTTTGGAAAGAATGATATTTTTCTTAAGAGCGTAGGTCCATAAATATCAGAAATTTAGCTGGTGCAACGTGTTTTTACATGCATGTTAACCTGCATTGCTAGCTTTATTATAGGATAGTCAATAACATTGAAGCATAAGGAGGCTCCGAATGAAGACATATGAAAAACTAAAAGAAATCAGAAAGATTTCAGGAATGACACAAGAGGAACTTGCCAATAAGCTCAATGTATCAAGGCAGACAATTTCAAAATGGGAAAAGGGATTATCTGTCCCGGATTTAGAAATGGCAATTAGTTTCTGCGAGGTCTTTCAGATTTCCTTGGATGATTTATTTAAGGAGGGAAAAATGGAAAAAAGTAAAACTATATCACTTGAAGACATTATACAGGTTAATAAGCGGAATCAACGTAATCTAATTATGTTCATGAGTAGTGTCTTTTTCTTACTGATAGGTTTATTAGCATTGATATTCATATTTGCGATTAGGTATACAACATTAAATATTGAATACATTCTGTATAGAGCTATATCTACGGGCGAATATGCAAATGTTTCTTTAGAAACTACACCATTTTTTATTCCAGCAGTTATATTGATTGCTATAGGTGGAATTATGCTTACTATTGAATTAATAAATATCTTGAAGGAGAAAAAGAATGAAAATATATAAACTCTTAGCAGTAATATTACTGATGATTATAATTTCTGGTTGTGGAAACAAGAATAATGGTACATATGAGGAAGCTGGAATAATTGCTAATTTGGGTGATGATGGTGCCTATGCCTTTCTTGAAATGAAATATCCTGAAAATGTGTTAGTTACAACAGAACATGTTTATGATGCAGGTATTGAAAGCTCAGCTGCTGTTCAATGCAAAGTCTATTACTATTATAACAATGAGGTGAAAGACTTAGGAACTATAGAAAGTCTGAGCACAGCATATCCGCTCTCTTTTACAGAGGACGCTATATGGGCTGGAGATAACACTGGAGTAAAAAAGTATATCATAAAAAAAGGTGAACTAGAAGAAACGGCTGCTGAAACTGGTGAATATGAATCATCGCAAGTTATTCATTTTGGATGTGGTGCAGCTGATTGTGTAAACTCCATTATTAAAAAATGAATAATAGATAAGCCTTGTTGTAAGTTACGGCTTCTACAAGGCTTTGTTATTACATAACTGGTTAAAACAATGGTATGGAAGGCATTTAAGTATGAAAAAGGGGATAATAAAGCGTATAAAGACAGATTGCTGACCTGGTAAGGACCACAACCAAAGCATATCAGGATGATGGAGCCATCACTTCTATCATTGCAGAAGAAGCCGGCGCATATTTTGCAGACCAAAAGAGCGCTGAAGAAGTAGCCGGTATCATTCAGAGCAGGGTTTCAATATACCTGAGTGAAAATTCGTGATGGCAAAAGTAGAAAGAGCTAGGGATTCGTATTGAAGAAGATTTTATTGGGGATTATTAAACTTATTATTTTTCAGGCTGCCATTATGGGCAGCCTTATCTTAGTTGATTGGATATTTATGCCGCTTTGGCTTACAGATACAATCGCGTTTGCTTTACTTGGAATAGGGTCTATTCTTTTTATAGTTGCAGGTGTTTTCAGGTCAAAAGCAAAGGGGCAAAACAATGAAAACGTACAGCGTGATGCTGAGGTTAAGCCGAGAGTTCATAAAACTAATAAGCGTAAAACGGTATTAGTAGCTGCTTTTACACTTGCTATTGTAAGCGCTGTTTTATTTGTGGGCGTTACATGTTTTCATAGAAAACCGGTGATAGAAACTGTTCCTGAGAATGTAGTGGAATTTGGTGAAAAGTATCCTGAAGCAAGGGAATATGTACAGGATTTCATGGAGCTTAAGGACGTAGATTTTGACATGGATGTTACTGCAGATATGTCCGAGAAGAGGATTCCGCTGTTCATTCAGTGGGACAAGCGATGGGGTTACCGTGACTATGGCGGCAATTATATAGGCGTGGCTGGCTGCGGACCGACATGTGTTGCAATGGTTGCCTGTGGATTAAAGCAAGATGCATCAATAAATCCCTATGTTGTTGGAAACTATGCAGCGGAGCAGGGACTATACACATATGGTCAGGGAACATCCTGGGATATCATGACAACAGGAGCTGAGCATTATGGGCTTACTGTATCTGACGGAAGTGTTTCAGCAGAATATATAAGAGACAATCTTTCGGATGATTCCCCTATGATATGCTCGATGAAGCCCGGGGATTTCACATATACCGGACATTTCATTGTTCTGACAGGGATCGATGAGAATGGGCTAGTGACTGTAAATGATCCTAACAGTCCTAAAAACAGTGCTAAGAAATGGGATGTGGATACGCTGGTTTCACAGATGAAGAGTGTATGGATGTACAGATTATAATTTTTAAAGGGTGCAAATGATGGAAGAACAGAAAGAATATGAAGATCCAGAAATCATAGGTGGCGCTGATGGGCCAACTACCATATTTTTTGCAGACAAAACACATAAGCCAACGTTTCAGCAGAGAATACAGAGATTTATCAACAGAACAAAAAGGCATCTCATCGAGAAAAAAATAGTACCGGGAACGCATACTATTGAAGAGATCGAGGAGTATCTGAAAAGCAGATATGGTTTTGTTGAAGCGGATAGGACGGATTCGCTTTTTATTGAAGAATATGAGCAGATGCGTACGAGTTTTCTTTTCGAGCACAGGCCGGATCTGGTAGAAGGGCAGGAAATTGATTTTGATCTTGATCCATCAGAGGACTCTGCGGTGATTATGAGAAAGCTCCAGGAGAAATCTGATAAAGAGCGTGAAATAGCTGAGAGTATACCTAGGGAAGTGTTTGATATCGATTACCATAGATACATCAAGACAGGAAAAGATATCAATGATTCAATGGATATCATAATTGAGCGCAACTACGCCTATTTTGGCGGCAATGCCCAGGGGAGTAATGGTTATATCAGAAAGTGGCGTAAAATCTATAAGGATGTCTATAAATACTATGGGGTTTCAGAAGAGGATATCAAAAATAAGACACAGCGATATAAGGATCTGATTTTAGAACTCAGTATGTAAGACAGAGTGGAGATGGTATATATGAAGAATAAATGTTTTCCGGTGGTATGTGCATTGGCTCTGATATTGGCGCTTTCTGGATGCGGAAACATGGTGACAGAAGAAATAGTTGTAGATAATAATCTGACAATCGATTTTTCAAAAATATCAAAAGTTACGTTCCTTTCTTTTGAGGATCCTAATGTTTCTAAATCCATGTATAGCCACGAAATGGTTAATACGCTAAATGATTATTATAAGTATAACTGGATGTATGAGGCAGCTTTTCGGGCATACAGAACTGTATCTGAAAATAGTGATCAGTATAAAAAGCAGGCAGCCAATGTGTCGATAGATGATTTTATCGAAGAAAAAACTGGACATTATGTCATCGCCAATTACAGCGAAAATGAAGCCTTACCTGGACTAACCGGAAAGTATAAGACTATGGTGTTTGATGCCGAGACAGGTGATTTCTGGTGCGGAACGGATGAGCATAATCTGAATGTATATAATAAATGTCAAATTGAGGACTTTCGCGCAGATGGGAGTCTGCTGGAAATAATAGAAGGAAAATGGAAGTTCCCAGAGTATGATAATGTTGTTGAATATCTGTGCTGCGCCGGATGGATGGGCAGAGAATATGCAGAAGAGGAGCTTAGAGATATTGAATATTTTGAATATCTGGAGTCCTTGGGTGAGTAAACTAATCGATTATTAGAGGTTTGCTTGATACTACTGCTGAAGAACGTGGCTGGATTGATGCATACACAAAGTTAGCGCATAGCCGTTTAACGGCAATAGGGGAATGTAATCACGTCTAACTATAATGAAAATTATTTGTGTATTTTTGATATTGCAACATATGTTTGGAGATGTTAGTATTTAGTTACATCGAAGAGATGTATTGGTTTCCTTACCAAGCGAAATGGGAACTTTATCAGATGGGAGCCCCACCATATAAAATAATCGGGAGCTTTATCAGATGGGAGCCCTACCATATAAAACAAATGGGAACTTTATTAAGACGGGAGCCCTACCGGCGAAAAGGATTTTTACGAGCTGCGTCATGCGACGTAGCTCGTTATTTGTTATTAAGGAGCATGATTACTTGAAGAAACTGAACTTTTACTACATAGACTTAAAATATATCAGGGATTTGTCCAATGCGGATGATAATGTTATGTCTATATCTCCGCAGAGAGGAAAGGAGAACAGGCCATTTGTTGGAGTTGTTGTACTTCTCAATGGCAGGCATTACTGTATACCACTTACTTCGCCAAAACCTAAATTCCAGAACAAGAAAAGTCAGGTTGATTTTATCAAAATTTTTGATGATAGTAAGAAAAATGAGGATGGAACAAGTAAACTTATAGGTGTTCTTAACATCAATAATATGATTCCTGTTATAGATAGCGTTATACAGAAAGTGGATTTAACAATACACACGAATGATGCTGTCGAGATTAAAAATCATAAAGAACTTATGCAAAAGCAGCTAAAATGGTGCAGAGATCATGCTGATACGATCGAGAATAGGGCAAACAAAGTGTATGATCTAGTGACAAACAAGCCAGATAAAAATAGAAATTTGGTGAAGAGATCTTCTAAGTTTGCAGAGTTAGAGAAGATAGCAGATAAGTTTTTGAAAAAATGACTTATGTAACCACATTCATAACAAGTGGTTGCTACCGGATAATATCAACAAAATGTCAACAAAAACTTCTAAAAAGCCGTGGAATGAGTGGAATAATTGGAATATTTATACCAAATATTCCATCAAAAGAACCAATCGACTACAATATATAGATGATTGGATTGACCTGACATGGTATGTTCAGTATCTGCACTGAAAGTGCGAACACAACTACTGGTATGGCTTTTTCCAAAATTTCGAACTGGTCAGTAATAATGCCGCAGACCTGGCTTGGGAAAATGACTGTAATTACTAAGATTACCGCATAAATCAAAACAGCTATCATTGCGGAATACTTAGGGTAACGGTTACATGCTTTTCTATCTGTATCAGAACTATATGCCTGACCTACTAAAGTCATGGTTGCTCCTGCATAAGCATACATAATGGTTGTCAGGGCAATAATGATCGCATTAATCACTGAATAGGTGGCATATAGTACGGTGTTGTATCTTGATATTATGGCACCTATTACAATTACGAAAATTGTATTTTCAACAAAATCCTGCCCTAACAGAGGAATAAATAATCCCATAGTTTTCTTAAGGATATCCCCATTGATTTTAAAGCTGTACTGGAAGTCGCTTTTCTTAATAAAATAGAAAGCATATATTATTATTTCTACTACAAGTCCACAAATGGTTCCAATAGCAGCTCCGGATCCTCGGAGCTTAGGCAATCCAAATTTTCCAAATACCAAAACATAATCCAGGACAAAGTTTACAGGTAATGATGCACTGGTTGCTATTAAAGCAATCTTAGGTTCCATAATGTTCTTAAAGAAGCCTGACATAACAAAGCATATCAGGTTGATGCCGATGCTTAATCCTGCAATCACCAGGTAACTGTATGCCTCATTAAGGATCCCATCAGACACTCCATAGATTGCATGTATGAGGCCTTTTCCAAAGAAAATTGCCAGTACCTCTGCTACAACTCCGATCAGAATTGATATGGTAAGTATTGTATTAAAAATCTGAGCGGATGTTTTTTTATCCTTCTGGCCTATGCTTTTGGCAAAAAGAATGGTAAAAGCAACTGAAATAGCGCCAAGATTTCCTATCACCTGATATATGATATTTGCAGATATGGAAACAGCGGTATACCCATCTACATCAATACGTCCTACGATTGCTTCGTCAGCAATGGTAAAGATAGTTGACAGGATCATGGAAAGTATTCCGGGAATAGCCAGTTTGTTTATCTTTTTTAGTATGGCAAGTTTTGGTTCGTTCATTTATAACTCATTTCTTTGTGTATCATTTTTCAATCGTGCAAAAGCACGATTTGAATTTTATCATGAAATTGTTAAAATACAAGATTTTTCATTTGATCTGTACACAAGCTGCAGGATTATTTCTGAGGGCTTTTTCTGATATATTAGATGTATGTCTTTACCATTTCGGTAAAAGGCATATAAAGATTGTAGGGAGGGGTTGAAACCTGATATATGGAAAATATTACACGCATAGAACCTAAGGATTATGACTATGTTCTTAAACTAAATGAAGAAAATGTCGATGTCCTGATACCTACGGACAGAGGAGAACTGGAATACCTTGCAGAAAGAGCAGTGCTCTTTCATGTTATCTATGTAGATGAGAATCCTGCCGGTTTTATCATTGCCTTACGAGAAGGTCTTGAGGACTATGATTTCAAGAGTTATAGATGGTTTAAAGAGCGGTATTCCAAATTCCTTTATATAGACAGAATTGTTGTAGATAAAGAATACTGGAAAAAGGGTATAGGACGTAAGTTATATCAATATGCATTTGATTATGTTAAAGAAAATGACATAGAGATAGTGGCTGCTGCGATTACTACTGTTCCTTATAACAAAGAGAGTCTGGCTTTTCACGCAAAGATGGGATTTACTGAAGTAGGAGAGCAGCTTATCCGTGGAGGTACTGTCAAAATATCACAACAAGTTAAGAAATTAAGAATTGTGTAAGGGAGATTATGGCATGGGAATCATAATAAAAGCGATGGAAACAGACAGTGAGAAAAAGGGTAAAGCATATGTGCATTGGAAATCCTGGCACGAGGCCTATGAAAATATTGTAAGCAAAGACTATTTGAACAAGCTCACGCTGGAGAAGTGTGAGGAATGGGCTTTTCAGTGGCCTGAGAATACATATGTTGCTTTGGATGGGGATAAGGTTGTTGGATTTGTCTGCTACTTTGGAAAAGGCAAAGATGCTCCGGGAGTTGGAGAAATTAACGCTATCTATGTTTTATCAGATTATTATGGCACCGGAGTTTCTAAGAAACTCATGGATGTAGGTCTTGAACACCTGAAAGACTATCATACAAAAGAGCTGTGGGTACTTAAGGACAATCCTCGAGCTATCAGCTTTTATAAGAGATATGGTTTTAAAGAGGATGGGACACAAAAAGAGATTAAGAGTCTTGGTGCTACAGAAATAAGAATGGTTAAATAGTTATATGATGATGGGTACCGGTGTTTTAGCGGTATCTTATTTTTCTTTCACATGCGAAATCTTATTTCATAGTGCAGATGTAAATTATTACAATCTGGGCGTTAATTATTACAATTACCATTTTCAAGCGTATATGCAAGAGATGTATATGGACATAGTGCATAGGAGAAATGGATTATTACAAAAAGGTAAAGAGGGATCCTTGTCATTAATGAAAAGTATAAAGAGTCTTTCATTATAAGTGATAGTTGATTATTTTTGAACATAAGCTGACATTTTTGAAGTCAGCATTATTTTTTGTCTTTGACAGTATCTGATGCAGACTTTTTGCTAGCATTTTTAAAAATAACTACTATAATCTAAGGAGGATATATGGGTCATGAAGAAAGTATTGGGGATAATAATCGTAACAACGCTACTTATTTTATTGATGCCTTTTTGCGGAGCATGTAGTAGTGAAAGCGAGACAACTTCAGATCCAGGAACAAGTCTGGAAAACGTGGAGGAGATTACCTTGCCGGAAGTGGGGTGGTTTACAGTTTTATGAGTATTACTAGCAGAAGTTGGGAGAGAATATTTTATGCTGGATTGTTCGTCTTCACATTTATGGTTTTTGTTTCTGTATTATTTTTCCGCGTAGAAATTATCTTTTTTAGAAAAAGAATTTCCAATAAATGGCAGATGGCCAAGAATGCCATTTTCATTTCATACATTGTTGTTTTACTAAGAATTACCGGATTGGCTGAAATGAAGTTAAGCCTATATACATTACGTATTGGCGGATATATGAGAAATCTTGTCCCATTTGAAAACATTTGCTTGTCGCAAGCGGTGGCAAATATTATACTTTTCGTTCCTTTGGGATTGTTAGTACCAATAGTATTTACCAGGAAAAGATGGAGTTTGGTTTCAATTTTTATACTTTCTTTCATGGCAACGCTGATTATTGAAATTATACAGATGAGTGGCGGACGCTACTTTGATGTGGATGATATCATCATGAATGTTTTAGGCGGAATTATGGGATATCTGAGTCTGGAAGTGTGGGATTTAACAGTAATAAAAAAAGATGTCCCGAAATCAGAAGGTGAAACGTTATTAATATGTAACGCATATTTTAAAAATATAAAGGAGATGTTGGAATGAAGAAAAGTTTATTTGCTATGGGGGCAGTACTGGCTATGATTGCCATTTTTATTGTGCATCCTATAAAGTCTACTGCGGCCGACTACTACGATTATTATGGGGACAACCTGCCGGAAGGGGCAGAATTTGCGTATGAGTTTTGTACTTATAGAGTACTAAAGCCTGCAACGATACACTCATATGGAGAAGTGGAAATTACCGGATTTAATCCTACTCCGGATGAGGAGCTAACCGACACATATCCATATCCGTTTGAAACGGTTGATGTTATAGGGGATATAGATGATTTTTGGGATTTTCATGTAGTTGGGATAGCGGATAATGCCTTTAAGAACAATCAGTATATTAAACAGGTCAATATTACAAATGTCGATAAGTTCAGATATATAGGAAAAAGTGCATTTGAAGGATGTACTCAGCTTAGAAGTTTTAACTATTATTTTGCGTCAGGACTTACTAAGATTAAAGCAAGAGCTTTTTATGGCTGTAGCGAACTGAGTGAAGTTATGTTTGATAAAAGTGAGTTGGAACGCGTAGGCAAAAAGGCATTTGCAAAAACGAAGCCTAAACTCAAGTTAAGAGCCTATGACATCAGTCCGAAGCAGCTTGAAAAGACTAAGAAGTTGCTTACAAAAGCAGGTGCTAAAAAGGTATGTTTCAAGAAAAGAAAAAAGTATTGGAGTGACAAAAAATGAGTATGAAAAAAATATATTGGTATTTGATGGCAGTTTTAGCTATGGTTTTTTCATTTAATATATATTCAATAAATGCATGTGCCGAGACATATGTCTCAACAGGTGAAGAGGTCAGTGCTGATCACCTCATGAAGGGAGACGAATTTATATGTGAAAAATATGATCTATTCAAATTCAGGGTTGTAAAAACCGCAAGTGAATCTAAAAATAAGTACATACAAGTTGAAATAACAGGATTTAATCCTTCTCCAAAAACAAAATATGCAAAAAAGAATTATGAAAATGTAGCTTGTGAAGATTATTACTTAGAAGACTATGAGATTGTCGGAATAGCTGATAATGCCTTTAGGGACAACCAGATGATAAAAAAGTTTATAGTCTATTCTGCTCCTTTAAAATATATAGGAAAAAGTGCATTTGAAGGATGTACAAATCTCAGGTACTTTTCTATCAGCGATACTGATAGCCTTAAAATGATCAAGGAAAGAGCTTTTTATGGCTGCAAATCCATGTATAAATTTGAGTTAAAAGGAAATAAATTAAAACGAGTAGGTAATGATGCCTTCAGAGATACAAGATCTGTTATGATGAAAATTGTTGGTTTTGATATGAACTCGAAGCATATGAAAAAGTTGAAGTCATTATTCAAGAAGGCTGGTGGCAAGAACGTTATAGGTAGACACTTTAAACCTGCACGATGCCTCAAGTAATGGATTGAGGTGTAGCTTAGGACAACGGCAAATACATTTTAATCATCAGAAGAATCATCATTTCCCCCTATGATTTCTTCTCCTTCATCGGTGTTTTCGTCATAAAATGAAGCTGCTCCACTACTATAGGTCAGGATTCCCCTCCCCCTAACATAGGCCATGCTCCCTACTGTCTTCTTAGAGTCTGTCTCTGTAAGCGGTTTTTCCCATATAATATTCCCTTCTGCTGAAAGTTTTACAATAGTAGAAGTAGTGTTGTCAGCACGAAATTTTTCCGAGTAGGCAATCTCTTCCTCATTTTCATAAGCTTCCAGCCAATCATCGGTGTAAACTGTCTTTACCAGATACAGATTTTCGTCTTCGTCAGCTGTCATCTCACAGTACGCAATATTATAGGCAGCTTGAAGCGGAAGCTCAGTCACAGCTCCAGAAATCTACTATTCCCTTTGATTATTCTTACATCATTGGTACATATTCTCTGCATCATCTAACAGATGAGCAGAAGGTTTCCTTTTTTACAGGGTTACTGTCTCAATTAAATGAAGATGGAAAATTGCTTATCGGTGATGTTGCCTTCAAGACTAGAGTTGAACTTGAAAACTGTAAGTCAGAAGCGGGAGATGAGTGGGATGAGGATGAAATATATTTTGTGTTAGATGAAATTAAAAAGTCATTTCCACAAGCTCAGTTTGAGCAAAAATCTTATTGTTCAGGAATCATTACCATAAAAAATAGTGAAGCGAGGCAGATTTAAATATATTCGCAAAGCAGAAAAGAAAGACCTGTCTATCATCCTTTTCGAGCGCATGTTCAGATGTAAAAAACGAAGATCATTATAGAGATAATTTAGAAAGCGGATATGAAAAGTACCAAAAGGGTGAAAAAATGACTAGGGAAGAATATAATGCAGTAAAGAATTTTAATGAATGGAAGGATAAACAATGCGAAAAATCGTACAACGATTGGGATAACTAATAAAAAAGGATTTAGTTGAACGATAGCCACGATGGTCGATTCTAACCTAACGCGGCTTATTTTACATATTAATAGCCCGAAAGTCGCGATTAATTCTTCAATTTAGGAAAAGCATGATATTATATCTGTTATTTCTATGCGTAATATTTTAGTTTTGCGCAAGCAAAGTGCAAATTTTATGATATACTATATATGACATCGATTTTCCCATGAAAAGAGGCTGTATATGGCAAACAATATTGTTAATTACTCAGATAGGATAAATGAATTACTTGATAAAATGCCGGATTTTGTCACGGATTATATTTTTAATTTCAGAGATTCTGATAATCCGTCGACCATGCTTCAGTATTCAAGGGATATCTATGATTTTCTCAGTTTTTTGGTCTATAATCATGCAGATTTCGATGGATTAGCCATAAAAGAAATTACTCTTGAAGACCTTTCAAAACTAAAAGCCCTGGATATAAACAGATACCTTACAAGGATCCGCAGCACCAGAGATCGCCGATATAAAAAGGTCAGAACTGATATTAAGGAAAAAAATGAGGTGCCGCAGAAACATAATGATTCTACAGTAAAACGTCTTAGAGCAACGCTCTCATCCATGTTCAGTTATTTTATAACAAGCGGAAAACTTGCAGCGAATCCGGCAGCTGCCACAAGGCAGAAGAAACTTGCAGAGAAAAAGCTTATTTACCTGACAAATGAGCAACAGGCAATGCTGCTTGATGAAGTAAGATCCGGAGCTAATCTGGCAGGAAAAGCAGCTGCGCATCACGAGCGTTTTGTCGTAAGGGACCTTGCAATGATCCTGCTGCTGCTCGACACAGGGCTTAGAGTATCGGAGATGCTTTCTACGGATATTGGAGATTATAATTTCGATGATTGCAGCGTACTTGTCATAAGAAAAGGCGGGGATCAGGACATAGTCTACTATTCTGATGAGTGTGCCGCATGTTTGCAGGAATATTTTTCAGCTCAGCTTGCCAAATATGATATGGACAGTGACCATATTCCGGCATTTACAACCCTAAAAGGAGAACGCCTGGGAGTAAGAGCTGTGGAGATTCTTGTCAAGAAATATGCTGTTGCAGGGCTTGGAAGTACCTTAGGGCAGACAATAACACCGCACAAGCTTAGATCCAGCTTTGCGATGAGTTTTTATGCTGCAAGTGATAAGGATATACTGCTGCTTAAGGAAAAACTCCATCACAGCAGTATAAATACTACAAATATCTATGCAAAAGCCGCTCCCGGAAAAAAAGCTGATACCCGCAATTTACTTCAGGGATTAAGGTGAACTACCCATCCCAAAGATCATATATGGACCTATTCCAAACAATGGTAGCATTTGCCCATCCTTGTTATTGCTTCTTATACCCCGTATACATCGTTAACAAAAAACATATTACTGTTGCCCATGCAAAAAACTTATGACACTTCATTTTATCTCTCTCTTTCTGCATCTCTCTTCAGATTTGTCATACTATGAAGCCCTAACGCTATTGTTGAGCCATTATGGAGCATTGCACTTGTTGCAGGTGTTATGGTTCCCAAAAGTCCAAGTCCGATCAGGCCCAGATTAAATCCAACAACGAACCGATAGTTAAAATGAATTCTACTCATCAGAAGACCGCTAAGTTCTTTCAGCGTAATAAGCTTATACAGGTCATCCTCTGATATCATTACATCTGCAATCTGGCGCGCGAGCTGCGCTCCTTCGCTTATGGCGATTCCGCAGTCTGCTTCTGATAATGCCGGAGAATCATTTATTCCATCACCAATCATTACAACTGTATGTCCCTTAGCTTTTTCCTGCTGGATAAATCCGGCTTTTTCTTCCGGAAGTACCTCTGCATAATATGAGTCAACGCCAACATTTTCCGCTACTCTTTTAGCGATATGCTTTGAATCTCCGGTCATCATGACAATGTTTTTAAATCCAACTTCATGGAGTTTTTTAATAACATCAACTGCTTCTGGCCGCAGCGGATCTTCCAGGCATATTACAGCAGACAGCTTGCCGCCCATGGCAAGGAACAATCTTGAGTAGCGTTTGGAAATTCCATCCAACTTATCCTGCTCACCATCCGGAACCACGCATTTCTCGTCTTCCATTACAAAGTGCCAGCTACCTATGACGACCTTCTGACCATCTATATCTGAAGCAATTCCATGTGCAACTACGTATTCCAACTTGCTGTGCATTTCGTTATGCTCAAGCCCTCTGTGTGCCGCTTCAGCAACAACTGCATTAGCAATGGAATGGGGATAATGCTCCTCGAGACAGGCCGCTATGCGAAGCATCTCATCCTTGTCGTTTCCGGAAAAAGTTACTACATCCACAACCTTTGGCGTAGCCATAGTAAGAGTTCCTGTCTTGTCAAAGACTATGGTGTCAGCATCTGCAATAGCTTCCAGAAATTTTCCACCCTTAACAGTAAGATGGTTGTCCTGACACTCACGCATCGCGGACAATACAGTTACAGGCATTGAAAGCTTTAACGCGCAGGAAAAATCAACCATAAGTACAGATAACGCCTTAGTCACGTTTCTTGTTATCAGATACGCAAGAATGGTTCCGCCCAGAGTATATGGTACCAGTCTGTCTGCCAGGTGCTCAGCCCTTGATTCCACCCCGGACTTCAGACTCTCAGACTCTTCAATCATCTTAATGATTTTCTCGTATCTTGTTGCCCCGGATGCCTTCTCAACCTTAAGGACAATATCGCCCTCCTCTATGACTGTTCCGGCATACACATAGGCGCCTTCTTTCTTCTCAACAGGGATGCCTTCACCCGTCAATGTTGCCTGATTGACCAATGCTTCTCCTGACACTACAGTTCCGTCCAGTGGAATAACGCTGCCTACTCTCACAGAGATTTCATCTCCGGGAACTATCTGACTAATGGGAACCTGTACCTCACCCCTGTCTTTTTTTAGCCAGACCTTATCTGACTTAAGTGCCATGCTCCTGGCAAGATCATCTACTGACTTTTTATGTGTCCACTCTTCCAGCAGATCTCCAACACCAAGCAGGAACATAACTGATGAAGCTGTCTGATAATCCCCCGTTAAAAGAGATACCGTTATAGCTGTAGCATCAAGTACAGAAACCTCAAGCTTTTTATGCTTAAAAAGACTGACAAGACCTCTGTATATGAATTTGGTAGCCATGATCCAGGCTTTTATCCTTCTGATAGGTGATGGCAAAAAGAGCCTGCATCCATAATGAAGAATCACATTGCTGATAAGCTTCTCCTTATAAGAAGCCATGAGTTCTCTTCCGGTATTCTCCGGTACAAGAGCCTTAACACCTTCCGCATCGGCATCAAAACTACAGATCCCGGAAAGCAACTCATCCCGGTTACCCCTGTAAACTACCACTGCATCGGCACTTCTCTCGTAGACGGTTGCTTTTTCCACGCCATTAAGAGAAAGCAGATAGTACTGTAATCTATCTGCTTCTTCAAAAGAAAAACGTCTTTGGGGCATGGAAAAGCGAATACGACCTCTTATCTCATGTTTAATGACAATTTTCATATTCAATTATTCTCCAACTACAGCCTCGTCTTCCTTTGACTTACGCTCAGCATTGATTTCTTTTGCTTCTGCAAGGATGTCGTCACAGTTCTCATGGACCTTGTTTGCAGTGTCCATCACACAGTCTTTTGCCCTGAGTACAGCAGCAGTAGTATGTGTATAACATTTCTTTGCATCTTTACTTGAAAGCACCTTTACACCGGCTGTTCCAAAAAGGACTCCACCCAAAAACCAAACACAATGATGCCAATTCTTCATAATAATCATCTCCTGTTCAATATTTTTTGTCTTAATGCAAAACAAACAAATGCAGAATCCTCCCACATTTGTTTGCTTCTTTAGTTTATCACAATCTGATAAATACCAGAATATAGTGTAATTGATAAATTTTCTCAAAAAGCTATTCTCAGCATTACCGTTATCCGTTGTTCCTTCAGATAGTCAAAGCACTCTTTGATATCTCTGCCTTCTGACATTCATTTCCTCCGATCACTATCTCTCATCCCTTGAAAAGATATCCCTAAAACACAAGCCTTTGCTTCATTTCATTATATTTTTCCCATGTCATAAGCGCGGTTTCATCGGTGCCTTTAAGAGTTACTGTATATGTCCACCTGCCATATACTTCAAGCTTTTTGACCGCTTCTACTCTTATGATATATGACTTGTGACACCTCATAAATTTGTCAGGGTCAAGCTTATCTTGGATAGAGGATAGAGACGCAGATGTAAGGAAGATCTCGTCCCTAGTCACTATTCTGCAGATGCCATCGGTACGCTCTATCATTATGATATCCTTAGTATCTATGAGGTTTATCTCTTCCTTGCCACGAATAACCAGCTTTTCATAGCCCGCTTCATTTTTTGCCCCGGCAGGATCAATTTCTTTTGCTGGCATCATACTCTTCATCCTGCTAAGGGTCTTACCTATCCTCTCGAGATCGAAGGGTTTGACAAGATAGTCAAAAGCGTAGATTTCAAAGGCATTAGCCATATACTCGCTGTGGGCTGTTGCAAAAACAATCTTAACCTTAGGGTCCACCTCGGTAATGGCCTTGGCACAGTCAAGACCGCTTTCGCCGGAAAGATCAATATCCATAAAAACAACATCGGGGCGAAATTTGATAAAGTCGCTGATAGCCGCAGCAAAATTCCCGCAAGAGGACACAACTTCACAGTCGGAAGTCTTCTCAATCATCTTTTTCAAGATGTCCCTGATCTTCTGTTCATCCTCAACTATCATTACTCTTATCATTTCTTCTCCCCTTCAATATGCGTTTAATTCTTGTCCTTCCTGGTGTCAACATATTCAGCAATACTGTTGCCGATGTCGTTTTTCATCTTGGTATCTGCCTGAACGTTCTTAAGATTGTAATAATCAAGCACTCCAAGGTTTCCTGATCTTAAAGCTTCTGCCATGGCTCTTGGAATATCTGCTTCTGCCTTAACAACCTCTGCCTTCATCTCCTGCTCAAGGGCTACTGCCATTGCTCTTCTCTCCTCTGCCTTGGCCTGAGCAATCTTGGTGTTGGCCTCTGCCTGAAGGCTCTGCAGGTTAGCACCGATATTTCTGCCAATGTCGATATCTGCTATATCAATTGACATGATCTCATATGCTGTTCCTGAATCAAGCCCCTTTTCAAGAACAACCTTTGAGATGTCATCGGGATTTTCAAGAACACTACTGTGCGTTGTAGCCGAGCCAACAGTAGTTACGATACCTTCGCCGACTCTTGCAAGAACCGTTGCCTCTCCGGCGCCTCCGATAAGCTGGTCGATGTTGGTTCTGACAGTAACGCGTGCCTTAACAAGAAGCTCTATGCCGTCTTTGGCAACTGCTGAGATCTGAGGCGTCTCAATAACCTTGGGAGTTACGCTCATAGTAACAGCTTCAAACACATCACGTCCTGCAAGATCGATTGCCGATGCCTGCTCAAAGGAAAGATTCATGCTGGCCCTCTCTGCCGCTATAAGTGCATTTACTACACTGTCTACATTTCCGCCTGCAAGATAATGCGCTTCCAGCTGATTGGTTGTCACATCGATGCCAGCCTTTGTTGCTTTGATAAGAGGGCTTACTATCTTGGCAGGTCTAACCCTTCGAAGCTTCATACCGACAAGAGAAAAGATACTTATCTTTACTCCGCTGGCTACTGCCGATATCCACATTCCTACCGGGATTATCGCAAAGAATGCAACTACTAATATGATTACAATTGCCGCAATTATTATAGGTGTCATCATTTTATTTCTCCTCCTCAACCATTATTCTGTTGTTTTTTACTTCTGTAATTACAAGGGGTGAATCCTTTTTTATATAATAATTTTTAGAAAGGATATCAAACTTAACACCGTCAAATTCTCCCTTTCCGGCAGGCTTTAAATCTGTTATGGCGATACCTCTTTTCCCGATAAGGTATTCCATGTCCCTCGCATCAATAAACAGGTTCTTGCCCTGCAGATCCTCATCAAGCTTGATGGGCGATTTTATCTTTTTTGAACTGAATATCACGATGCTTATCACCAACATAACCGCAATGATAACAATAGCGATAACGCCCACGATCACTCGTTCCTGAACATTTCTTCCGGTTAGGAATATACCAGCAGCGGTAAAAATGATACCGGCTATCCCGGGAAATCCGAAGCCGGGCATATAGAACTCGACGCCTATCAGAAGTATTCCTATTATCAGGACTATCACTCCCAATATCTGAACTGCTCCCATCATTATTCTCCTTTTCCAAAGCTTACTGTAAAGACCGTCTCTTCGTCATCTGACGATAGCTCAATGTCTCCACCGCTCTTATTCAAAATTTCGGATACGATTGCGAGCCCCATTCCATGGCCCTCTTCCTTCCTAGTGGAGAAACCCCTTTTAAAAATATTCTCTCTTATGCTCTCAGGAATCTTTGGACCATTATCCTCCACACTGAAGATGTACCTCTCGGGAGTCTCTGTAATGTTCACTCTTAGTTTCTTTTCCTCACCGTCATAGTCTTCAAGTGCCTTAACCGCATTGTCTATCAGATTGGAAAGAACCTTACACAGCTCCCAATCTTCTATGCCAAGCTTTTTGAGATCGGATTTAACTTCAATCAAAAACTCAATTTCCTTTGCTTCTGCTTCCGCCAACTTGGCCGCCAAGAGCGCATTTATCGCAGGCTTAGACGTCTTTACAGCTTTTCCTGTCTTTAGCAGCTCCTTGTAAAACTTCCTGAGGTATGCGTTCATCTCATCATATTCCTCAAGCTCCATCAGACCATACACAATCTGAAGATGGTTAAGGTAGTCATGTCTGTCCATTCTGAGTTTGTCATTCAGCTTGCACAGGTTGTCGATGCTTTCGTGAAGAGCATCGTTCCTGGCTATCAGCTTCATATAGTTCCTTATCAGAACGCCAATGCAGCCTATGAGTATTATTGCCAATGTGACACTTAAGATAAGATATAAATGTGTATCTCTCACAACCGCCTCCGTTTTTCTATACACTCATGTTAGCATCACCAGATTTTCCATCAATCCATATCTTCTCAAATATACAAAAAACAGACTGAAATGACATTCATCAATTTATATTCTCTCGTCTGACACGATATGTTCTATCCCATCATGATTTGATTGCAAATACTCTTTCATAAAAGTCGGAAATGCTTTGTATTTATCCAGTTCAGATATAGGAAGCCAATGCATGCTCTCCCTAACACCCTGGGTATAACTGTCACTGTTTAGCTGCCTTGTCCCTCTGGGCTTCATCACATAATAGAATGCTATCTCATGACAATCCATGCCCTTTAATGCTCCCATATTTTCATTAAAAAAATTTTCATGAATAACTGCAAGATGATCTATTTCATAACGAATGCCTGTTTCTTCAAACACCTCTCTTTTTACTGCATCCTCAGCGGTTTCTCCCATATGAACGGCACCGCCGATTGAATAATAGTAATCATCCTTCTCATTACCAGCAAATAATACATAGCCATCTTCAACTATTATTGCCGCTGCACGATATCTAAACCAGTGGTTTTCCTCTGTAAACCCACAATTATGTTCCACAATCATCACCTACTTTTTTGTTTTATAAACTACTTCGACCTGCTAAACTAGATATTCTTCAATCATAGCCTTTATTATATTAGAACTGATGGCATGTTGAGAAGACTAAATTATCAACATACATTTCCAGAGGTTCAATAATCGGTGTAACGAGTTTTTTCCTTGTAATCCTGCATCACCAAACTCCTTTTTCAGTTCTACGTGACCCTGCTTTATCTTTTGACTGTAATCACGTAGTATCGCAATGATATTCTGGCACTCTACGTGATACACCCCTGTTATCAGAGCTCTCCTCAGGTATTTTTTCCAAAAAAATGCCTGTTTCTACGTGACACACAATAGTTTAGAGTAATCTCTCACGTAGACGCCATTATTATCATACTTGTCACTACGCGAGTATCAGCTAAAAAAAGCCAATGGTCACGTAAGCCGTCTTCTCACCTATATTTTTAGGAATTATCAAGCTGTCCCAGAAAGAACAGCCATTTCAAAATGAACTTTGAAAAGAATGGCACCTGGGGGACGGGGTTTGTGGACCATTTTGCGACATGTATCACATAATGGTACACTAACTCCGACCCACAGGTGCCAAAGTAAAATGGTACACTAATTCTCCCCCTCAGGTACCAAAGAAAACTGTTTTAAGCCATCAGCATTCTGAACATTTCAATAACCTGCTCTTTTGTTGCTTCTCTCGGATTGCCGGGATAGCATGCATCATTAAGAGCATCTGTAGCTAATACATCAAGATCCTCTTCCTTGATCTTGTCGAGTGTCTTCGGAATACCAACATCCTCGGAAAGCTTTTTAACTGCATTAATTGCAGCATCTCTGTATTCGTCCTGAGTCATGTTATCTACACCTTCAACACCCATTGCTCTTGCTACTTCTCTTAAGCGCTCACCTGTGTATTCACGGTTGAATTCCATGGAAATAGGAAGGAACATAGCGCAGGCAACACCATGAGGAGTATCATAGTGAGCAGAAAGTGTATGTGCCATAGCATGGTCGATACCAAGGCCAACATTGGAGAATCCCATTCCGGCGATATACTGACCAAGTGCCATTCCTTCGCGGCCTTCCTTGGTGTTCTCTACTGCTCCGCGAAGATGCTTTGAGATGAGCTTAATAGCTTCAAGGTGGAACATATCTGTCATCTCCCATGCAGCTCTGGTTGTATAACCTTCGATAGCATGTGTAAGAGCATCCATACCTGTAGCAGCTGTAAGACCCTTAGGCATAGATGACATCATCTCCGGATCAACTACTGCAACAATAGGCATATCGTTTGTATCTACGCATACAAACTTTCTCTCTTTTTCCACATCAGTAATTACGTAGTTAATTGTTACCTCAGCTGCAGTACCTGCTGTTGTGGGAACTGCAATGATTGGAACACACGGATTCTTGGTAGGAGCAACACCTTCAAGTGAACGAACATCCTCAAATTCAGGGTTTGTGATAATGATGCCGATTGCTTTTGATGTGTCCATTGAAGATCCTCCACCAATAGCCACAATGCAGTCTGCACCTGACTTCTTGAAGGCTTCAACACCATTTTTAACATTTTCTATAGTCGGATTGGGCTTAATATCTGAATATATTTCATAAGGAAATTTTGCTTCATCAAGAAGATCTGTTACCTTAGCTGTAACTCCAAATTTAATAAGATCCGGATCAGAAGCAACAAATGCTTTCTTGAAACCGCGAGCGTTGATCTCATTTACAACTTCCTTGATCGCACCGGCACCATGATATGATGTGCCATTAAGAGAAATTCTGTTTGCCATAATGCTTAAACCTCCCAAAAAACTTTTTATATTCCGAGTAACGTTTCCCGTACTCAAGAACTAATTAGTTGTTACACGGATAATCTAAATCCTTAATAAGCTTAGCATTTTAGCAGAATAAAAATAAGTTACACATTATCTAAAATGTTCCATTATGCTGTATCGGCAAAAAAATCTTTACGGCATATTTTTGCCGGAAAGATTTCATAGTATGCATATTTCCTTAAAAAGTTTTTCAAGGTGCGATGGCATCGCATCTATCATGAGAGTCATCAGTTCTTCTTCGGGTTCTTTCATGCCCCCGAGGACCCATTTTACAGTCATATATATTGAAGCCTGACAATACATTTCCAGAAGTTTTCTTATATTTCTCTCCGGAAGCTCTCCGGTTTTTTCACGTATCAAGCCACAATAAAATTCATAGATCATGTAAAAATCATGGTCTTTAAGGTTATTTTGCTCATCAACTCTAAATGCCGCAGTGAAGAATAACCGCTCCTGTTTAATATATTGAAACTTTTTGACAAGGCCTTCACAAAGAGTCTTCCCGGTTCCCATCTCCCGAAAAGACTCCTCAAGAAGTCTGTCAAAGTACCAGTTTATCAGGTCATATTTGTCTATGAAGTTCCGATAAAAAGTCTGCCTTGAAAAACCACACTCAGTAACGATCTGCTTAACTGTTATATTTTCAACTGAAGTAGTTTCATGCATTCTTTTATAGCTTCTGCAAGTTTGTATTTACTGTGATTTGCCGTTTCTGAATTCTTCACTATTTAGTTGCTCCTGGTTTTTTGCGCTGTATGGTCTGGTAAAAAAGTCTTATGCTGTTCATGCTGCATCTTTTGCAGCTTTTTTCTGCAAGAAGGCATCTGTTCGTTTCTGAACATTTTCTTGAAGGTTTACAAAGTACAGGAAATTGTCGTAGATGTGGAAGCTTCCAACCGGAAATACATCGAGAATCGGAGGATATTCATCTGTATCAATACCTGTAACAATGAGGCTTCCTCTTTCAGGATCGATATAAGCGCCGTATTTTCCTGCGGTTACAGATGTGATTGCACCTGTCTTGCTGTCCTGAGTTACTGTTCCTTTATTTAAGGATTTGGAAGCGACCACGCTATCTGTTCTCCAGTTAAGAGGATTTATGGAAATAGCCTTTACTCCGGCAGGCGTAATGATCGAATCTGTTACAGTTCCATCTTCACAGTCAAAACTTATTACAACACCTGTGTCGGTCTCACCTGTTGCAGGAACGATCTGAGGATATTTTGCGAGCATATCCTCTGTCATACTCCATCCGATCGCATAAACAGCTATCAGATTTTCTCTTAATGCTACCGCCCTGTCGCTGTCTCCTCCGTAATATTCTTCCATGAGTCTGTAGCACATATCAGCTCCCTGTGAAAAACCTGCCAGTATAAGAGGTCTTCCGTTATTTTTGTGCTCAATATAATACTTAAATGCTGCGGAAACATCCATGTAAGCGTTACTCATGGCCTGTTCTTTTGCTACAGGATCCTCCATTTCATAAACCTTTATCGATGCCTGCCTGTAATAAGGGGCAAATATCCTGGCTGTTTGAGCATAGATAGCCTGCTGCTGGTTCATTGCATATCTGAACCTCATTTTATAATCCTCTGTTATAGCAGAATTGCTGTCACTTTTTACATCTACAGTCGGCGCAACAATGAATACGTCGACATCATTTTCCGGATATGCTCCGTCATAGAGCCAGTTTCCCGGCAATGAATAATCCAAAGAACTTGTAAATGGAATCACCCTTTCCGCATGTACCTTTATCCCCGCGGAAAATGAAAATACCATCAACATCACTGTCATTAGAAAAAACGAAATCCATCTCTTCATTTAGAAGCCCTCCTCATTTTTCAAAGTCGCATTTGCGATATCAACATAATACATTTTACCATATACTAGAGGGTGGTGGTCCCCAGGGACGGGGTTAGTGGACCATTTTCTGAAAAATGGTCCACTAACCCCGTCCCTGGGGACCAGCTAACTTCATCTCCGGTTCATCTTTCCCATGGACGAGAGCGTCGGAATGTGCATGGGGCATACATCCATGCAGGAAAGTGCCTTTGAGCAGGTGTTTCCAAAATGCTCAGCGTAAGAGCTGCGGATATCCTTGGATTTTTCCTTGTTCCGAGCTTTTACAAGATAACAGTCATTGGCATAGACAGCGCCGTAAAAAGACTTCCCATTTGTATAGTTAGGGCATACTTCCAGACAGAGACCGCACTTTAAGCAGTTCGCCACAGTGTATTGGTGCTCGTGGTCTTCTTTTTCTTTGGGATTGTATTCACCGATATACACGTTGGTACTCTTTAGTGTTTCGTGGATCACGCTTCTGTCCACTATCAGGTCGTGGATTACGGGGAACTTCCTTAAGGGGCGGAGTATCACTTCATCCCCTTTGAGATTTTTGAGGAATGTCTCGCAGGCAAGTGCAGGAATCTCATTTATCACCATGGCGCAAGCACCGCACATACCCTGTAAGCAGGAATTCTCCCACCCGATACGATCTGTTTTTTCCCCAAGATCATTTATGATGTCGTCGCCGAAATTGAGCTCATCCATCATTCCGGCAACGGATATTTCCCTAGTTCCATCGTAGTTAAAGGACTCCCAATAGGGCTCGGAATCAGGGAATTTTTGGCGCAATATTCTAATCTTCATAGGCATTCTCCCTGTCAAAGGTTACTTTCATGTTTCCTTCATTATAAGTAATGATCGTAGCAGCCCTGAACTCTTCAAGAGATGTAGGATAGTCGCTTCGGTAGTGCGCGCCGCGGCTTTCCCTGCGCGCCTCGGCACAGGTTAGCGAAGCAAGAGCCAAGGTCAGGATTCCATTCAGGCTGTAATTGGTGTATGCAGAAACACTCGAATCATAATGTATGCGGTCAGCAACTGACAGATAGTAGCGTACGTCCTCCATGCCTTTGGAAAGAGAATCTGCAGAACGGACAATGCTCATGTGTTCACGCATAGTGCCGGCAAGCAAGTCACGGATGTGCATTGCAGCAAATGGGCTATCGGCTTCAAGCATCTTTTTGAATTTTTTCTGCTCTGAGAGAATATAGCTCTCAAAATCAGCACTCTCCCGCCCGGCATTTTCTCCGGAAATACTCTCTGCCGCAACCTTGCCGCTGTACATGGCCGACAGTAGCGAATTGCCTCCAAGTCTGTTTGCACCATGATAGATGGATGCGCATTCGCCCACAGCATACAGCCCCGGGATATTCGTTGCGTGATCCTTGTGCACAGCCAGTCCGCCCATGAAATAATGAACAGAAGGTGCCACAGGAATCGGCTTTTTTGATATATCGATTCCGCTGTACTTGGCACAGATATCACGAACCTCCGGAAGCCTTGAATCGATCAGCTTCTTGTCCATAAATGAGATATCCAGGAACACATCTTTGCCGGTAGCCATGATCTCCCTCGAGATGAGATCTCTAGTCATCAGATTCCCCTTGGGTCCGTACTTATCCTCCATGAAAAAGACCTTTTGGTCACCATCTAAGTAAAAAAGCCTTCCGCCCTCGCCACGGACTGCCTCTGAAATCAGCATTCTCTTTTGTGGCGTTTCCAGCGTAGTCGGATGGAACTGAATAAATTCGAGATTCTTCAGAGCTGCTCCCTGCATGAAAAGGCGTCCCGCTGCATATCCGTCACAGCGGCTTGACCCGGTGGTCTTGCCAAAAAGGCTGTTCTGCCCGCCGGATGCCATCACAAGGGCATCTGAATATACAGGCACTAGCACTCTTGCATCTTCGTCATAAAGAAGGGCGCCGTAACAGCGGCTGTCATTTATCAGTGCCGAGTAAAAATGATGTCTCAATATTCGGGTTATAAGGCCTGCAGCCTCGAACCTACGGACTTCCATGACCAGAGCCGAGACGATGTGCTTACCTGTAGAAGATC
Source organism: Butyrivibrio sp. NC2002 (assembly GCF_000702265.1). GTDB lineage: Bacteria > Bacillota > Clostridia > Lachnospirales > Lachnospiraceae > Butyrivibrio. Next base: position 60,968 of record NZ_KL370882.1, on the reverse strand, counting down.
CGCAGTAATGGGTTCTCTTGTAGGTCTGCCCGCCAAAAGCCCTAAGCAACGGATGGTCATGTTCATCCACAGAGAACACCGTTCCGATCCGCTCCAGATAATGAATGACCTCTTTTGCATCTGAGCAAAGCCCGCTGACAGCATTGCTGCCTGCAAGGTAAGCGCCGCCCTTAAGGGTATCTTCAATATGGCACTGCACGCTGTCACCCTCTTCATGCCTTTCGGTAACTGCATTTATCCCGCCTGCAGCCATGACAGACTGGGACTGCTCCGAGGGACCGGGGGCAATCAGCTTAACCTTCATGCCCGATTCTGCGCAGCGAATGGCGCACATCATTCCAGATATACCATTTCCAATTATCAATATTTCCTTCATGTGCCGACCTCAAATATGTACAAACATTGACAACTGCCCTTTTACAACCGCAAAGGAAGTAATTAGCAGCAAAATAGTCATCATGCACCATACTATTTTGTCCGTGAGTTTGACCTTCTTTTCATCAACAAGAAGTCCAAGTGTTATTAATGCTTTGGAAAAAGAGATGGACGTGTGAACCGTGATGACCACGTAAAAAAGAAGCTGCAGTACCAGCAGCATGGCAAAGCCAATCCAAATGCTGTTTTCTGCGCAGCTTTTCAAGGCTTCAAATGTCTTTAGATGAACGATTAGAAGAGGAAAAATCAGAGCCGCTGAAATGCGCTGAATTATGGTCTTTCTGTTTTTTTGTGGATACAGGTCAAGCCTTGTACCGTCACCAAGCAGAAAGACGGAGCACATGCCACAGATTGCATGGGCGCACACCAGCACCATAAGCGGCAGAGAAGTGGCAAGCTTTAACGTTGGATTGTAATAGAACGTAAGATAGGAAAAGCAATTGTATACCATATGCACCACCACGGCGATTGACGACAATATCCCCAGAACTGCATTAGTCTTTTTCAGTATCATTTTTGGCCCTCCATCAATTTGTGTACTGCCAATACTTTCCTCTTATTTATCTTCAGTTATACTACCATTTTACTACCGATGGCCATTTATGTGATATACTATCTTTCGTTATACGTATGAAAAAAGGGAAAAGGGGACTATATAATGAAAAAACAATGTTGCGACATGACAGCTAATGAGTGTGCTAAACACTTCATCAGGTCAAGGAGAAAGCTGTTTCTCGTGTACATACTTGCGCTCATAGCAATCGGTGCGGTTCATATATCTGCATATCTCTATATATTGCCGCTCTATTTTGGTGATGAGGATAGTGTCAGGATTTATGAGGGTCTTTCAAGGGGGCAGGTCATTACAACTGCTATTTTATTTATCCTGTGCGTTATTATCGCTATCACTGCGTTGATCGTACAGCGTGGCTCGTTCGCAGGAATATACCTTAATCAATGTGATCCGGAAAAATATATCGAAGCTGAAAACATAGTTTGCAAAAAAATACGTTTCGGTCGCAGAAACAAGCGCCAAAAGTGCCATATTGCAGGAGCTTATGCAGCATTTGGTGATTATGAAGGCGCATGGAACATCTACCGTGAACTGGTTCCGGATAATATCGATAATTGCAATGATGTAGTTATCCTGGGCGGACTAGTAAGTTATTATCATAATGTAAAAAATAATGAGGAGTCAGTAAGATATTTATCACGTCTGGAAGCTATAAAAGAATCAGGAAAAAAGCGCGGTTCAAGGCTTAACATGACAATTGACCACATAAAAAGCGTAATAGCGATCGATGAAAAAAACTACGATGAAGCAAAAGCACTCATAGATAAGTATATTGATGTTCCCACTCTTACAGGAGTAATGAAAGCCGTAAACAACTATAATCTCGGACTAATTGCGTACGAAACAGGCAACTACGTCGAGGCCGTTTACAGATTCAAAGTAGCTGTAAATATCGGAGGCAAACTCTCCTTTATCGAAGATGCTACAGAAAAGCTTGCAGAGCTTGAAAAGAAGCTTGCCTAGGGGACGGGGTTTGTGGACCATTTTCAGAAAATGGTCCACAAACCCCGTCCCCTAGGGCCATCAATAGTTCTTTTCGCGCTCATTCCTTTCGTCTTCAGACTCCCATTTGGGAATAGGAATATTTTTATGAAACCTGTCCAAAATAGTTTCAAGGCTCTCCGGTCTATGGTAACAGTAACCCTGACCGAGTTCACAGCCGACGCTAAGTAGGAACTGCCGCTGCTCTTCTGTTTCCATTCCCTCGCAAAGGGTGTGAATGCCCAGTTGGTGCGCAACATCGATCAATGCTTTTATCACAATCCTGTTAGCTCCGTTATGTGAGTCAAGATTTAGCAAAAGATCCATGTCAAATTTTATAAGATCTATATCAAAATTGCTGAAAACACTAAGAGATGAGTATCCGCATCCGAAATCATCAACCCATAGTTTGTAGCCATTTTCGCGTATCTTCGCAAGCTGCTCATAGAATTTATCTGTAGCTGTCACCAGCCCCTGTTCTGTGATCTCTATGATGAAATAACTCTTATCGATACCATATTGACTGATATCGTATTTATCATAGATTCTGTTTAGTTCGCCTATAACATCAATATAGTCAAAATCCTGCCTTGAAAAATTGATGGAAACAGGTAAGAGCGGAAGCCCCTCGTCATAGCGGATTTTTATTTCTTTACATACCTCTTCAAATAAATATAGATCCAATTCATGCATAAGATGATACTTTTCAAGAGCGGGCATGAAATCATCCGGATTTACCTGTCCATGCTTAGGATCCATCCATCTGGCCAGGGCTTCAAATCCCATTCCGTTGCCGGTTTCAATACGTAAAAAGCATTGGTAAAATACCTTTATCCAGCCGTTTTCCATTGCTTTATCAAAGTTTTCAATTATGTACCTTTGATGATTGTATAAAGTATCGTCTTCCTCGGAGTAAAATCTATAGAATTTTTTCAGGTCAGCACCAACAAGTTTATTGGCTCTGATAGCATGATCAATGGATTCCGTATATGTAACATTTTTGTTGCCCACATATATTCCTACGTTCAAGCCTGTTGTCGTGCCATAGGCTCTTACCTTGATTTCTGAATTGACCATTTCAATTCTGCTGATCATTTCTTCTTCGCCATGATATTCATCAATAACAACAAAATGATCAGAGACTATGCGCGCAACTGTCCCCTTAGTAAACTCCCGTGCAAGAATATTGGCAAGTAGTATCAGTAGTTCATCGCCTTTTTCCAGTCCATATTTTCTGTTATAAGACTGTATGGAATCAATATCGATATATAGGACTACAGGCTTATGGCCTCTTGCGATGATTTCCTGTATCTTGTTTTCGCCATGCTTGTTAATATAATTCATATTTGGAATATTCGTTAATGAATCGTAATAAAACTCATCCGTTTGGAAAAGCTTGTATTCATTTGATATTTCCAAAAGCTTATTTTCGTACTTTTGCACATCCTGATAAAGAAGAAAAACCAGATCTGTTCCATCTTCCATGGTCTGCCAATAGCCAACCGAATGTATAAGATGATATCCGTCATTCATTTTGATCCTGAAGGTGATGTCATAATCAGCTTTCCTGTCAAAAAAGCCATAACTTATTGCACTAAACATTGCCCTTTCCGAGGGATGTATCTTATTGATCAGATCCTCGAGCAGTCGATCGCCGTCAAAACCTTTCCATTGTTCTCTTGATACTTTATTCAAGGCAAAAAGACCATCAGAAATAACAAGCGGCTCATATTTACCGTTTTCCACAGGCCCCATAATGATCAACGGAATTCTAAGATTCTCATATGATTTTTTTATTTCATCAGGGAATGTATACAAGAAATCTTCTCCTTCTCCCAACTACTACAAAATTAGTAAAATCATACAAGTATATTTTATAGTAAAACGATATTTATCATCTAAAAAAATGATAAATATTTTCTAAAGAAGCTTGCCTAGGGGACGGGGTTAGTGGACCATTTTTAGAAAATGGTCCACTAACCCCGTCCCCTAGGACCATTCAGGCTATATTTTTTTACGACCATAGAACACGTCCATATCAGCCTTACCTTCAGACTTTGCAACGAGAAGTGTTCCAGCCAGATCACCCGTTGTGTTGTTGACTGTTATAAACATATCCATTATCGGATATATAGGCATTAAAAGCCCTACTGCTTCCATGGGAAGGCCTGTCTGCGCAATAACTATACTCAGGCAAACTATTCCGTTGCCCGGGACTCCGGGTGAACTTAGGGATAACAGAATGATCGTCAATATAAGTGGCAGGATCTGTGACATTGTAATCTTTGCTCCGTATGCTCTCATCAAAAAGAGTATCCCTGAAGAGAGGAAAATACAGCATCCATCCATATTTAAGGTTGCACCAAGGGGAATTGTGAAGTTACCTAGTGAAGGAGTGATCCCCAGTTTTTTCGTAGAGGTTTCCAGATTAGTGGGTATTGCAGCAGAACTTGAGCAAAGAGTAAAGCCGGTAACCATGCTCTCCTTCAAATTATTAAAAAATCTAACAGGATTAATTCTGCCTATCACAAGAAGTAATAAACCGTATATAGACATCATAAGAAACATGGTAGCTATGAGAGTAATTCCCTCTGCCAGCACATGTCTGAAAATTCCCATACCCGAATTGATTAAAAGTAGCGAAACTGAGGCAAATACAGCAAGCGGTATCAGCTTGGTTATAAGTGTCGTTAGCGTCAAAAACAGCGTGTTACAGGCTTCAAAGATTCCACGGAGTGTAACGGCATACTCTCCTATCATCCCCATAACTATTCCAATAAGGATCGCAAGAAACATGATCTGTAATGTATCATTTTTCATAAGTGGGCTGATCAAGTTGTTGGGAACAATGTTTACCACAGTATCAATAAGAGAAATGTTTTCATCACCATAGTCAAAATCACTCGCATTCTCATAAGTAACATCTGAACTTAATGCAAATCCCTCATTGCCAGGTTTTGCCAGACTCGTAACTGCAAATCCAATGGTAACTGCAATAACTGTGGTCACAAGATAAAAAGTCATTATCTTAGCGGCCACTTTTCCCAACTCTGCTATATTTTTAAATTGAGAAATGCAGGTAATAAGCGAAAAGAATATAACCGGGCCTATGACAATGTTAAGTGCATTCATAAACATGGTTTTTACCGGGTCCAATAAGTAGCGAGATATTCCATGTCCAACAGAAGTAGGCGCAAAATTCCTTATGAGTATTCCGCATAGTACGCCCAGCAAAATGGCCAGAAGTATCGTATATAACGACTGCTTCCCGGATTTCTCCACAAGAATGCGGAATTTATTGGAATTATTATCATGGCTGTATTTATAACTTTCTCCGTAGGAATGTAAAAAGATATTCCTGATGGCATCTTCAACATGATCCTCTTCAACATCATATAGTCCGATGTCCTTCTCAGAGGTAAGCTCAAATGCCTCTCCTTTCATACTAAGCTCCAGACTGATATCGCCCAGAAAAGCCGAAGCATGGATATGTAATCGGGCACCTTCAGAAGCATGCTTTACCAAAAGCACTATCGTCTCCTCTGCCAAAAGCTCCGTCTTTAAAATATATGATCTGGAAAGCTTCTTTTTTTCCAAAAAATCTCTTATAAATGTAAGTGATTTTTCAAGAAAATCAGGTTCGTTGGGATTAGTATAAAATCTGTCCATGATTTACCCTCCGTCTATTAGTAGATAGAGCTTAAAAGTAAGCTTGCTTAGGGGACGGAGTTAGTGGACCATTTTTAGAAAATGGTCCACTAACCCCGTCCCCTAGGACCATCATATATGTCTCAAAGCATCCAGGGTATCCTTATCAAGCGTAAAGACATTTGACGTAAACAGTGTTTTAACGATCCATATTAAAACTACAAGTACGAGGATCGGAATTATACATGCTGTAACTATCATCACGGCAAGCGATTCCATAAGATCACTTATGAAAGTGGTTACTTTTTCAATTGTACTGTTTGATATAGAAGCTAGCTCGCCCAGTATTCCGCCGCCTTCATTTTCCTCAATATCGAGATTGTTATATTCTTCTACAGCGGCATTGACCCTTTCTGCCTGCGTCTGATATACCATATCTGTAAGCTTAACACTTGCAGGAACTATCGCAAATATCACGAATCCTGTCAACGCTATCTTAATGGCAACATTTATCCAATTATTTTTCCCAAATATGATCACTCCGCAAAAGATAAGGAGCGCCAGCGGAATGAAAATGGAAAAAGTAATATATCCGGCTATTCCGATCATGAACTTTTCCAGATACAATGCGCTAAGTATTATAAGAAAATATTTGGCAAGCTCAGCAAGCTGCTCTGAAAGAGGTGTGCACATATCTCCGGGAAGAAGTGACAGCGTCGCGGAAGTTGCTGCTGCGCCACCGGATAGTGTCATGACTGTATTTATCTTTTCGTCCGTCTGTTCTATAGCATGCACATGATTCTGCGGGTTTGCAGCCCATGGCGCAAGCTTTGTAAACGATATTACTGCCAAAAGAACAAGAACAACTACCAGGGTTATTTTCTTTAAATTCATGACTCTTCTCCCTCTTCGAAAGTAATGTCATATCCGGCTATCTGCGGAAAATTATACAAAAATTTTTGCACGAGAAGCTTTGCCTGCTCATCCGACTTTTCAAGTATTCTGTTATCGAGTGCCTTCTTCTTTGCACTCTCCTCATATTCGACCAATGACATGTTGTAGTCGTCAATATTGATGGCGTTCCATAGATAATCTTTTTCTGAATACTTCTTAAAAGAATTTCTATCAACGATAACACCCTGTATCTCAGACTGGGGCATGGTAACCATTATTACTTTTTTATCCATGTCACAGCTAATTGATATTTTTTCAAAATTGATACCTGCCGTCACCGATCCATCGTAACTATAAGAAAATTCAGCTGTAGAGGACAATGGTCCAACAATCTGTTTTTCCTTTTTATAATGCCCAATCTGCGTGAAATAATACTCCTGAGTTACCAAAAATCCCATTCCCTGTAAACCGTCCTGCAGGGTTTGTGTATCAAAGGTAACAGTGACTTTCTCTTTGTCTTCCTTGGGTTTTATCGCTTCTATCTGTATATCTGAGGAATTAGCGGATGAACTTCCTGTTTTATCTTTCAAATAACCGATGCCAAGAATTATGATTGCCAAAATAGAGATTGCAATCACACCAATATAAAAGAAATTCTCATTCTTTTTCATCTTATTCCCCTCTCAAGTTTTTTCCTACTTTCTAGTATACCATTTTTTGCCACCCCGGTACGTAGTTTGTTCAGATTACTGTTTTTCCTAAGAAAACGGGAATCGTATTGTAATTTTGGTGAAATGTCTTTTAAAATAGATAAAGATAGCAAAAAATCAAGATGTTGGAGGGAAATCATGTCAGAACTATCAGATCAGATAAGAAAATCATTTAAAGAGGGAGACGATATCCGTGATGCAGGGCTTACAACTCCCGATGATATCAAGCGTTTCGATGATATAGTTTACGGAAGCGATGCTGATTGGCAGGTATTGGATGTTTATAGACCAAAGGATGCCGAGGGTAAGCTTCCCGTAATAATCAGTGTTCATGGCGGTGGCTGGGTATATGGCGACAAGGAGCGTTATCAGTATTACACCATGAGCCTTGCGCAGAGAGGATTCGCTGTAGTCAACTTCACCTACAGACTTGCTCCGGAATTCAAGTTCCCGGCTCCTGTAGAAGATACTAATCTTGTAGCGGAATTTGTTATGGAAAATGCAGACAAATATGGCTTTGATACGGAGCATATCTTTGGTGTTGGAGACTCAGCAGGTTCGCACCTTTTGGGACTATATTCATGCCTTAGCACAAACAGCGATTATGCTTCAAACTACAACTTTACTGTTCCAAAAGGATTTGCATTTAAGGCTGTTGCCCTTAACTGCGGCGTTGCCAAGGTTGAGCCGGAAGAAGGTTCACAGGAAATTAGTCTTATGCATGACTTTCTTCCTAATGGCGGAACAAAAGAAGAACTCGAGCTTATTTCCATTGCTAATTTCGTAACAGGAGAATTCCCGCCTGCATTTGTTATGACAGCTGACGGAGATTTTCTCAAGGATCAGCAACTGCCACTTGTTTCCAAACTGCTTGAATGTAATGTTCAGACGGTCTTTAGATATTATTCAGTAAAAGGCGGCGAGCCTTTGGGACACGTATTTCATTGCAATATGAGGCTTGCAGAAGCTGCAAGATGCAATGACGAAGAATGCAATTTCTTTAAATCATTTTTGTAACGGGACGGGGTTAGTGGACCATTTTTTAACATGGTCCACTAACTTAAGTTGCCCGGTACCATCCGGGGTTCATTACAACACACAGTTCACCTTCAAATACAGACTTTGCATCTGCCTTAAAAGAGCTCTCCATGGATTTAAGATATTATTTGGGCTGCATTTTTACAAAAGGCTTAAGGTCTTTAACAGCTTCTTTTCTGTCTATCTCCATGTCATTGTTGTCAACATCTATGAGCTTATAACGGTCATTTCCCATTCCCAGTTCTTTCATATAGGACAACTGCCTGTGTCCATGCCTTGTTTCTATTCTCTCAACAAGTGCTCTGTGCTCTTTTTCAGTCATTGCGTATACAAGGTCAATGCAGGCCTGATCCACAGCCAGAATATCAGTTGACGCAAGTATTCCCACATTGGGAGTAACAACAGGCTCAGCAGCTACGCCTTCACAGTCGCAGGATACGCTCATGTTCCTCATCACATTGACATAGGTAATGTTTTTGCCGAAATGATCAATAGTAGCCTTGGTAGATTCAGTGATCTTTTCCATGAGCTCCTCTTCTACTACGCCCCAGTCATTACCATTCTTAGCATGTATCCATGCCTTTCCAATGCGGCCATCTGCACATCCTATGCCGATATTTTTATTGCTTCCTCCAAAGCCGCCCATAGTATGGCCCTTAAAATGAGTTAGCACAAACATGGAATCATAATTAAGCATATGGGAACCATGGCTCATCTCCTTAAACCATTTTCCGTTTTTAACCGGAAGGGTGATCGTTCCTTCTTCATCCATGATATCTACAGGTGCAAAATTCCAACCATTGATCGCCAAAGTTTTTCTATGGGATTCTGTAGTATATCTGTCTCCGTCATAGAAGGTGTTAGTCTCAACTATTGTGGCATTTTTAAGACTTTCTTCCATCTCCATCAGTTCCTTGACCCAGGACGGAGGCACTATATTGGGACCACCCGGTTCTCCTGTGTGAAGCTTTATCGCAACTTTGCCTGTAATGCCATTATTAACTTTTTTATATACATTTTGAATTCCTGCGGGAGACAAGTCCCTTGTAAAATAAACGATAGATTCAGCTCCGGTACGCTCTTCATATGGTACATATCTTGATCCGTCAGACATATTTGTTATCCCCCTCGAATAGATAATGAAATTAGTGTCGTTACCTGATCATTATAGCAAATTAACATTATTGAGTCATCGGAGAGTGTCTCCAGTAACTCACTTGAACAAAAATTAGCATTTTTTGAGGAATTAATCAAAATATGTAAAAAGTAAACTGTCTTCACCTCTTGTATAATCATACTATGCCTTGCTTACAGCAATTACGAATGAGGCAATACACTAGATAACTAACGGAGGACGCAATATGAATTACATCTATGAAATGCCTGCAGAAATGCTGAAAGAAACTGATAAAAAAGGACGTGTTGAATTGTTTGAGTATGAATCTCAGACATATGATGAGTCTTCAGAAAAACTTCATAAGAAAGCCTATGTTTATCTTCCTTATGGATATGATGAAAATAAAAAATATAATGTTCTGTATCTTCTCCACGGTGGCGGATGCAATCATACTTACTGGTTTAAGGATTTTCCGGAAACGGTGACGATCCTTGACAATATGATGGAGAAAAAGATCTGCGATCCCTGCATCATCGTAACTCCGACCTTCTATCACAATGAGGAAGATCAGCACACTCATGACGAATCCAGATGTGAGAACTTCATGCACGAGATCAGGAAGGACCTGCTTCCTGCAATAGAGAGTAAATATGCCTGCTATGCAGAAGGCAACGTTTCGGAAGAGAATCTGATAAAAACCCGAAAGCACCGTGCTTTTGCCGGACTATCACTAGGTTCAATGACTACCTACAGAGCGGCATTTTACAACAACTTTGATCTGTTTGCATGGTATGGCCCTTTTTCCGGCTGCTGCGGTCCTTTTGGTGATCATAATAAAGAGGTTGAACGTATTTGCACTACTCTTAAGGAAGGAAAAGAGAAAGGCTACGAGCTGGGATTCATGTTCTGCGGAAATGGCGATAAAGACATCGCTTTTGAAGAGCACAAAGATATTATGGAAAAGGCCGTGGAAAAAACTGACCTTCTTGTTCCCGGAAAAAATTATGATTTTTACATCATCCCCGGTGGTGTACATGATATCAAAGCATGGCAGCTGCATTTATACCATGCCCTACAGGTATTTTTTAAATGAACTACCCACGCCGGCTCTGCGTCGTAAAGAGTTTTCTCGCTGATATATCATAATATTAAAAAGCTGTACCACTGATGAAACTCAAAAGCGGTACAGCTTTTCTTGATTTACAAATTACATTTTAAATAAATTACTTTCCATCCGGGAAGCTTGTAAAGCTATCCTTTTCAACCTTAGGATATCCATACTTTTCCTTTGCATCGGCAAAAGCTTTTATCATAAAACTCATATTCCTGGCCAGATTTCTCATTGTCTGCAGACCTTCCAGATCTTTCTTGACATCCTCTGCCGAAAAGCCATGAACCTGATTCCAGTATGTTGAAGATGCTACAGGCATGCCACTTATGGTGAAGTATTTGTTCAGCACGTCATAACTTGCGGTATTGCCGCCTCTCCTGCAGCTTACCACCGCTGCACCCACCTTCATATGCTTGGAAAAAGAGGTGCTGTAGAATAGCCTGTCCATGAAAGAAAGAATTGTTCCGTTTGGAGAAGCATAGTAAACAGGGCTTCCCACAACAAGTCCATCCGCTTCTTCAAACTTAGGTGCAACCTCATTTACAAGGTCATCAAACACGCATTTTCCTATCTCGCTGCATTTGCCGCAGGCAATACAGCCGCGGATATCTTTCGTTCCCACCTGAATAAGTTCTGTCTCTACGCCTTCTTCCTCAAACACTTTGATCATTTCATCCAGTGCCGCGGCAGTACATCCATGCTGATGCGCACTGCCATTAAGTAATATTACTTTGCTCATCCTGCACCTCCTTAATAGATATTCTTTATTTATCTGCATACACTATTCCATAATACTGCATTGATGTGATTCGGTAAACTAGTGCATAAGTACCAAGGAAAATCAGACTTACTACTGCAATCGCCATATTGAAAGTAAATGTGTCAACGTATAGGATCATTGCAAGGAAAAGTCTTAATATCCTGCTTGCAAAAATTATGTGAATAATTGCACATACCGCAGGCAGGAAGAACATTATCATTACCTGATTTCTGATGACTCCTTTCGCTTCCTTGTCGGATAAACCCGCGTTTGAAAGTATTTCAAATCTCTTCTTATCCTCTATACCTTCGGACATCTGCTTGTAGAAAATAATCATCACAGTAGCAATAAGGAAAAGAGCTGCAAGGAATACTCCAACGAAGAATGTTCCGCCATAGATGCTGTAAAACACTTTCTTTTCCTCAGCCTTATACCTGATCTTGGTATTTCCGATCTTTGATGATAGTTCACTTCTGACAATATCCACCTTGCTCTGATCGACATCTTTTGGAACATTAAAACCAAAATAACAATTATCATATCCATCAAATAGAGTAGTTTCTCCGTTCAGGCACCGGTTCTTAGCATCCATCAGAGAGTCAATCGCATTTTCATCAGAAACAACAATAATCTCTTTGCCAAAAAGTCCCATGGATGGATCAAAGGTCTCTACAAGACATTCGTTTCCGATTTCCTCTTTGATCTGATAATTCTCACCAAATATTGAGAAGCTTCCTTCTTTTACTTTATCCGCAGAACTATAACGGAATATCTCATCTTCACCAAGGCTTATATTTTCCTCTGTGTATTCATTATACTGGTCGGCTGTGATTAGGTACATGACACGCATCTGAGAATAATCTGCAGTCATTTTGATCAATGGTGTAAGACCCTTCTCATCCCCACAGCACAAATCCTCATGGTAGAGCCTGACTATTTTTTCAGTTCCTTCAACATTTCCTTCCAATAGAGTTTCATCAATAATCTTATTTATGCTTTCGATTGAAAGGCTTCCATCATTTTGACACCAGGTCACTATGTCACGTCTAAACATACTGTTTATATTCTGCTCACCCAGCATTACAAGTGCACTGGAACACACCATCAAAAGAATTACTCCTGTTGATAATATACAGATAGATGCAAGTCCCGCAGCATTGTGCTTCATTCTGAAAATAAGATTTGAAAGGCTGATAAAGTGTCTTGTTTGGTAATAATATTTTTTATTTTTCTTGAGCATCTTAAGGACAAAGATAGTTCCCGAAATAAACAATGCATAAGTTCCTATGGTTACAAGAACAATTGCTGTAAAAAGTGAACTGACAGCAGAAAATGTGCTTTCAATACTAACCGCTATATAATAACCTGCAAGAAGAGTTACCGCACCGATCACAAGGAGAACCCATTTTGTCTTTGGTTCTTTTTCTCCCAGATTCTCACTCTTTAAAAGGTCAATGGGGTTACCAAGGCGGACTTCTAAGAGGTTAAAAACAAAGAGGCTGATAAATATAAGTCCAAAAAATATGACTGTAATTATTGTTGCCTTTAAAGAAAACTCCATTCCCTTTACAACAGGCTGATGCACCAGCTTATACAGGAAAAGAACTACAAGCTTATTCACAAAAATACTGGCCAATATACCAAGCGCCATTGAGGATAGTGCCTGAACACTACTTTGTATCAGAAGAATCCTGCTGACATTTTTTCTGCTAAGGCCTAAAACACCATATAATCCTATTTCCTTTTTCCCGGACTTTTGCACGAACCTGTTGCCATACAAAAGGAATATCATCGCGAAAATTGCTACCGCTATGCTTCCAATGTGCAAAAACAAAACAATGTAGTCGGCTCCGTAAAACACCGGTGTTCCATTATTTATAAGAAATCTGCTGTAAACAAGTGACATCAAAATATGGAAAACCATTATAGTTATGGCGCTTACAAGTATATAAGGAATTACTGCTTTTTTATTGTTCCTAAGGCCGTTAAAGGCAAGTCTTCCGAGAAGATTACTGTTCATTGTCATCTCCTCCCCTCATAAGAACTGTCACTGCATCGCAGATTTTATCGAGCATCTCGCTTCTTGACATCTCTCCTCTGTAGATCTGATGGAACACTTCACCATCTCTTATGAACATTACTCTGTCTGCGTAGCTTGCTGCCACATTACTGTGAGTAACCATGAGGATTGTCTGGCCGCTCTTATGGATATCTCTTAGCTGATGCATGAGGTTTGTCGCAGCCTTGGAATCAAGCGCTCCTGTAGGCTCATCTGCAAGAAGGATCTGAGGCTTTGTGATAAGTGCTCTTGCTACCGCTGTTCTCTGCTTCTGTCCACCTGAAACTTCGTATGGATATTTATGAAGAAGAGCTTCGATGCCAAGTGTTTTAACAAGTGGCGCTACCTTTTCATCCATTGTCTTATAATCCTCTCCTGCAAGAACAAGCGGAAGCTTGATGTTATCCTCTATTGTGAAATTATCAAGAAGATTGAAATCCTGGAAGATAAATCCAAGATTATTTCTTCTCATGATAGCTCTCTCTCCATCCTTAAGCGATGAGAAATCTTTTCCATTTACCAGAACCTTCCCTGCTGTCGGAACATCAAGACTTGCAAGGATATTTAAAAGAGTGGTCTTTCCGCTTCCGGACTCACCCATGATTGCAACAAACTCACCTTTTTCAACACTGAAATGAACATCCTTAAGGGCTGTAACTGACTCAGTACCCATTCTTGTTTTATATACTTTTTTCACATGATTTACTTCTAAAACTGACATTATTTTTCCTCCACTATTTTGGACCTGGGGGACGGGGTTTGTGGTCCATTTTTTTGTCCCAATTTTTTTTGTTTTCCTTTTATCTCGTCTCTCGACAATATAAGGGTATCAAAAAAGGAAATGCATTGCCTTTTATCAGGCTTACATTTCCTTTGAATTATCTTACATTTTTGTAAGGATTGGTACTGTTCTTAATTCATATGCTTTTCAAGCTCTTTTAACATAGAATCTTTGTCCATATAGTCGATTTCAGACATTGCAACTCCATGCGTATTATCCGTTGCTTCGGCGAATTTGGATTTATACTCTTCTTCTGTTACAGTTTCGTCCATCCATCTCCATTCGCCGTGCTCCATCGGATCCCAGTCGTTATAGTTGTCATCTTCAGGATATTCTGTAACTTCAAAGCCACCATACACTGTGTAATCAATCTTGCCGTCTTTCATTTCGTAGATCGTATCGGACGGAACGCCAAGTGGTGCATTTACAGCGGAGTCAAGGAGTTTTCCGGTGCCCGGAATATAATACAGTGTCCCTCTATAACCTCCTGCTGAAGCTACTCCATCGGCAAATTCATCATTTTTTACAATGCCGTTAGCATTATGGCCCACTATCATGTAAGGCTGCATTCCGGGATCAGGTCTGCTTTCATCTGTGCAGGTTGCAAAAAGCTCAGGTGTACCGTCAGCATCGAGGTCTATCAGCTGAAAGCTGTCCCACTCAGTAGAACTTGCCTGCTCTACAATTGATCTATACTGCGAATAAATGTTGTCTGATGCAGCGGATAAAGTGTTGTCAGAAGCCTCTGCATTTGCATTATCTGCATTCTCTGTGTTTTCTGTAGTAGATGCTGCTTCGCTGGCAGTGCTTTCAATTTCAACTGCTGATTCCTCAGTGGCAGTATTGTCTGAAGCCTCTTCATTTTGGCTTGTGAAAAGATCACTGCTTTCGCTGCTTGAATTTGCCAGATTGCCGCATCCGCTGATGGACATAGCAATTACTGCTGTCGCAATTGCAAGAACTGTTCCCTTAGAATTAATTATCAAAACTTTTTTCATTTCATTCCCCTATCTTTTGTTTTTTATTGTCTGAATCAGTATTGTAAATTATGATGTCCAACAAATGTCAAATAAATATAGATTTTTCAATTTTTTCTGAGGAAAAACCGGAATCTATATGTTCATCAATCTTTCCTTACATCAATTGCAGAGATTTTTTCTTTTGTAACTGATATGATCACGTCAGTCCCGCGTCCTTCCTCAGATTCAATGCGAATCTTGTGCCCAAGCTTATCGCATACTCCCTTGCACATATATAGTCCAAGGCCGCTGGCTTTTTTATCAATTCTTCCATTGTAGCCGGTATAACCCTTTTCAAATACTCTGGGAAGGTCTTCGCTCTTAATACCAACACCTGTATCTCTTATTACAATTTCGATTCCATTTGAAGAAATGATTTCTTTATATAAATCTGAATTATCTATATTATCAGAATCCATTGCTGTCTCATGCACACCAGAAATATCTCTTGCAAAAATCTTAATTCCACCTTCTTTAGTGTATTTGAGCGCATTGGATAAAACCTGCTCCAGCACAAAAGAAAACCACTTCTCGTCTGTTAATATCTCTCTGTCAAGGTCTTCAAGTGTGACCGTAAGATGCTGATAAATAAAGATTGTCGAAAACTTTTTAACCACCTGTTTGATAAGCGGCTCGAGCTGACATTTTTCGAGGACCATATCTCCTGACATGTCCTCAAATCTAAGATAATTGAGGGCCATGCTGACATAGTTTTCTATTTTAAAAAGCTCTCTTTTACAGTCTCCGATAGAAAGCTCTTCGTCCTGGAAAAGAAGCTTAAGAGCAGCGATAGGAGTCTTTATCTGATGGGCCCACAAAGCAAAAAAGTCCTCTTTTTCCCGTATCTGCTCCCATCTGATATCCCTTATATCCTCTGTTTCTTTCTCATCTGTATCAGAAATATCTTCCTTATCTTTCCTATAACTTAACACTGAAGATATCATTGTAAGCAAAATAAGAAAGCTGATTTCATAAAAAAGAAATTCGCTTTCTATGTTGTATAAAACACCTGCAATTATGAGCACCGCTGCCAGTAATGCATTGGTAAATATGAGAGCTTTACTCTTTTCCCCAAATTTATTCTTCCCCAACAATGTATCCCATTCCTCTCTTGGTTGTTATGAAATCCTCAGCTCCTGCCGCATCGAGCTTTTTGCGGATTCTGGTAATGTTGACAGTTAGTGTATTATCATCCACGAACTCGTCCGCTCCCCAGAGTCTCTCCATTATGGTTTCTCTGGAAACCACTTTACCCTGCTGTTCCATCAGGGTTTTAAGGATCAGATATTCATTCTTGGTCAGCTCCAGCCTGTTTTCACCTACACTTGCCGAAGTATCATCGAGTTTTAGTCTTACATTTTTTACCTCAAGCTCATGAACTGCAATGCTCTCGCCATAGCTTCTTCGAAGGATTGCCTGTATCTTGGCCGTCAGAACCTGCAAGTCGAAGGGCTTGGCTATAAAATCATCAGCGCCCATATTCATCGCCATTACTATATTCATGTTGTCATCAGCAGATGATAAAAATACGATTGGAACCTGAGATATTTTCCTTATCTCGCCGCACCAATAGAATCCGTTATAAGCAGGAAGTTTTAAATCCATAAGAACTATATCCGGCTGAATTTTCTCAAATTCTTCAGTTATATTTTGAAAATCATGTGCCGGGAACGGCTTCATTTGCCAGGTTTCAAGGTGCTTTACAACCTGACCTGCAATTATTTCATCATCCTCAACAATAAATACTTTTCTCATACATACCGCCTTTCCTCATCTAGTCATCTACGATTCTAATTCGAAAATGATTTATTGTCGAGCAAAATGGTCCTGGGGGACGGGGTTTGTGGTCCATTTTTCGTACACTTAATACTGCGGTGAAATGGCAGAAACATTGTAGTAATAAATCATTCCGTCATAAAGATCCGCAGGCTTCATTTCTATTCTGTATGCAGAATGCATAAAGTAATATATTCCGGATAGCCCTTCTCCCAGCGTCCCCATAGATACCTCTGAATGAATCAGATCATAGATGGCCTTGTTATCCTCGGAACTTACGGTCTCAAAATCCAGATAAAATCTCTTATCATCCATATATTTTGCCTGATAAGCTATAGGATCAGCAGTTGTAAAGTAAAAGTCTTTTCTCTGATACTCACTCGAAATAACACTGGATACACTTGCATTTGTTTTTCCTTTGAAAAAGTCTGTACCAAGGCTGTAGTACGCATCTCCATATTTTTCTTTTAACAAGCCTCCCATTGTTACAGGTTGCAACATACTATGTGGCTTTTTGGAAATGTGTCCATCATGAGCTGCAAGCATTATCTTGCCTGATCCGATTTTCTTTTCAAGATCGAGAATCCATGAAACGTTATCAGCCATAGCAGTGTCTCTTGCAGCAAACTTCTTCTGATAATCCGCCTGAAAATCAATCAGAACATAATCTGCACTTGTAGCAATATTATCAGCAGCTTTTGTAGCGAAAAGAGCATCTAGATTCTGATCATTTCCATCTGAAACATTTATTTCTTTTTTGATATCTTCAAGCTCTTCTTTAACCTTTTTAACATGATCTTCTGTCATGGACTCAGTTCTGTTCTCATCAATATAGTAGTCAATTTCTGAAGTCTCTTTAACAGTAATGTTGTTTTTCTTCATGTAGTCATATAGGTACTCTACGCATTTTTCCGGATTCTGCATGTCAAAGCCGTAAAATCTTATCTTCTTATCTTCTGAAACAGAAGCGTTATACTCTCTCATCCAATCAAGAAGATCTGCCATCTGCTGGGTGTGATATATATTAAAACTTAAATTATTAGCAATTTCTCTGGCATCACCTTCTCCGCCCTGAACAAATTCATTGGCTCTAAGGCAATCTCCGAAGTCTGCTTCAAGGCAAAACGCACTATATCCCTCATTTTCCACAAGCATTTTGAGAACCTCAAGCTTGGATTCCTGAAATTCCACGCTTCCATGGGTTGCCTCTCCAAGACCTACAATCTCTACGTTATCCGGTATGTCTAGCCCGGAAACAGCTTTGGCGTTTTCAACCATTGTTTTATTTTTATGCATTGCAAGGACTGTCTTATAATTCAACCCTACTCCCAGTAAGATGCTGATCGCAATTATAATTATCAATAATACTTTCCCTATTTTCTTTAACACTTTCATTTCATACTCCTTTTCAACATATCGCTCAGAATGTCGTTTGTTTATCTGCGACTCACTTATTTCCGTCAAAAAAAGGGTAACAAAAAAGGAAATGTACTGCCTTTTATTTGGCTTACATTTCCTCTAAGTAAACTTACATTTTTGTAAGAATTCTATTTGTAAGAATTCTAAAATGGACCACTAACCCCGTCCCCTAGGACCATAGGGCCATGAATTTTCTGAAGCCGGATAGCCATGAACTGTCTGCCGGGAAGTTCTATCTTGAATCTGCCGCTGTGAATACCCGCATCTTCTATGGTCATATTCCATGTGTCTATAATTTCCGCTTTATAATAGGCATCATCTTCCATGAAAAATTCCCTAAATGAAGGGCACATAAAGCTGTAGTAGTAAATCTGATATCCTGTCTTTTCATACAGAGCATCATCTTCCGGAACAGCCTTTAAGCAGTCCCAACACCTTCTATCGCTTTTATCGCGCTTAAGCCCTGTTCCCGGTGTTTCCTTCATTATGCCAAGCAAAAACTTAACTCTTTTCCAGCTCTCTCCATGCAGTTCTCCTCCATGGGACCACCACAGAATATCGTTTTCATTAAGAAAAGTCTCACCATGTCCCGGATAGCCGCCCCTGAATATTCCCTCACAGAAGCGCCTTACCATCTCTTCTCCCGTAATGTTGCCCCATCCATGCTGGATATTGCCCTCGTATGCTATCTCATCGAGAACCACCGGCTTCTGAAATTCCTCTCTCCACTCATCCGTATATTCCGCAGTTCTGTACAGATCCTGCCTCTGAATACTGCAATGAGTGATCCAGGATTTCTTATGATCAAAAAAGTCAATGCAGTTATGTATCGACCTCAAATGATCATAGGGATCCTCTTCTTTGAACAGGTTCCCGATGTGATCCCAGTCTTCAATGTTTTTATGTGGAAAAATATCATATTCATTGGCCATAGACCACCATATATTTCTGTATGCCGCCAATCTGCTGATCAAATATCTGATGTAAAGATCATCCTGTTTTCGTGACATCCGCGAAAATCCCCATCTATCATACGGATGGAATACAATAATATCCGCTTCTATCCCCATTTTCGCAAGCTTCTCTACACATTTTTCAATATGTGAAAAGTGTTCAGGATTGAATCTGAAGAAATCCCAGTCATTACCCTCGGTTTTATCTGTATAATCCCAGAAATTGTCCTTGGTAAGCTTACTGCTGTCCATAGGTGTTCCGACATACGGATAAGACCTAGGCTCCCCAAGGTTATAGTCGTAATGCTTAGGAAAAATGCAGAATCTTATCTTATTAAAGCCTGCATTTTCAAGAGAATGAAATGTTTTTTCTATGAGCTCATCGCTTCGAAGCTCCCACACATAGCATGTCGTTCCAATGCTATAATAGGGCGTTTTGTCAGCATAGCAAAAGTGATATTTGTCGCATACTCTGACAGGCCCTCTGTTATTACCTGAAGGCGCAGTCACCTCGAAACTTCCCTCATATTTTTCTTCGGAAAAACTTCCTCTTACAAAAAATTCGTATTTTCCTTCATACGAAGGCATGAAGCGCACTCTGTATATGCCCTCGCCGTCGTAAAAACCCTTCACGGTTTTTTCTTCGTTCTCACTTTTAAAAGTCGCTTCAATGTCGTAGTCAACAAAAGGGTTTCCATCCCCATAGCCCTTTCCTGACCATTCAAAAACTCCCCATTTTTCTACTTTATCCATAACCTTCCCCACAAAAAATATTATTTTACAGTAGCATTTGTCTGCTTGTGAATTGCCTTTATTATTTTAGTCTTCTCTTATTTATGCGGTTTCGCCCAGTTCATTGGAAGCTGTGCTGTTTTTTGAGATGAGGTCCATCTCCTCACGGAAACATCTTATTGCAAAAGATTCCGTATATTCGCTCTTCTTTGCAATGGCCTTAACCTTCTTGGCTGTCTGTTTCACGTCTTTGGCGTCACACACAACTGACGGATATGCTCCGCTTTTTTCACATGTAAATCCTTCTTCAATAAGTATTTTTAAAAATTCGTCTTTAGTCACTGATCCTCCCCATAACCATTTTGGCTATTATGATGTAAAATACTTTTTTCGCCCGGAATCAGGCGTGCGTTTCGTATTCTACAACATTTCATGGAAAAAAATCAATGACTTTTATGCTTTATCAACAAGAAAACTCCTTCCGGCGCAGAGTCGATGAAGGTAGTTTATAATACATCCCGCTATTTTCTCAGAATTTCAAGTTATCCCCAAGAACCGGAACTTTGCTGGCAAAAAATGAAAATTCTCCGCTATCCAGAAGGTTTCCTTCATCATCCGTTACTCTTATATCAAACACCAGGATGTGTTTTCCTGTTTTCAGTTTCATACATTCGCAGTAAATATACTCAGTATTAACGGCGGGTAGCAGGAAATTCAGGTTTGCAGAAACCGTTGTTACATAGTATCCGCTCATGCTTCCCGTAGCACCGGCCATAGCATCAACAAAAGAAAGCAGCGCTCCTCCGTGTATGCTTCCGTATGTGTTATGGAGCCTCGTATCACATTTAATCCTTGACTTACTGTAGGTGGGACTAAGCTCTAACACCTCAAATCCAATAAATTTGTTATATTCGTTGGAATACAGCTCCGCGATCATCTTCTCCCTTATGGCATTTTCTTTTTCTGTACGCGCTTTTCTCATTGTCTAGCCTCTCTTTCTCCATTTAGCAATATAATAAAGCAAGGAAAAGCCAACACAAAGCACTGCAATGATTGCAAACCACATTATGATCACACCTGCTGCAACTTCATTGATCTTCAAAAAGAAATATGGCCCGTCTATTACACCCAGTCCGTTAAGGATCAGGCAGATTATGCCATATATCAGGGTTACGAGCGCCGGCAAAATGACCGTTCTAATCGGAAGCTTATTTGTTTTTTCCAAAAAAACAAGTGATATTACTGACAATAACGGTCCGATAAAATGATTTATCGGTGCCACATCAGATAAAAAATAGTATTTTATACCGCCCTCCGGCGCAAGGACAAACGCCGCAATCAGGAAAGTCACCGTCAGTCCCACTGCGCTTACAAAATGCATCTTGGTAACGCCTTCCGGTATCTGCTTCCCATTAAGGACAAAATATAAAACAAGCGCCGAAACAACAAGCTGAAGAACATTGCTGTCTACCGTATACCAGACAAACAGCCCCGTTCCAAATGCGTAAATATCATGAATCAGCGCGATCACTTCCAGCGCCAGGATCACTGCATTAACAACAATTACTGTTTTTCTGCTCATATTTATCCGCTCCCCACTTCATTATCTATGACTTCTTGCGGGCAAAAACGGAAATCGCCCGCAAAAATCTATACATCTACAATTATAGCAAA
The DNA here is from genome assembly GCF_000702265.1 of Butyrivibrio sp. NC2002. Taxonomy (GTDB): domain Bacteria; phylum Bacillota; class Clostridia; order Lachnospirales; family Lachnospiraceae; genus Butyrivibrio. Next base: position 39,287 of record NZ_KL370882.1, on the reverse strand, counting down.
ACACTCAAAACAAACTTAAAAAAATTAAGAATATTTCCTATTGCAAGAACGAATGCTTGGGAGTATTATTAATGAACACCTGTTCGGAACATATATTCGCTATTATGCTGTCTCAGCGAGAAAACTCCTTCCGGCACAGAGTCTGTTGAGGCAGTTCATGAGGAATTGCTATGAAAAAAATTATTGATGAAGTTGATGTTATATGTCAGCACAAGGCAAATGGCCGCATCATTCCACTCAGACTTCGCTTTATGAATGAAGACGGACAATATGAAACATATACGATAAAGGGTTACCGCGAGGCTGAAAAAAAAGGCGCCCATACAACAGAAGATGGGATCTACACCTCTGACTCCACCTTCATATTTGAGTGCCTTATTATATCTGCCGGCATGAAAAGGATCGTTCGGATATATTATGATCCGCGGATCAATTCCAAGTGGCGATTGGCAATATAGCATTTTTTCTTCCACCCCGTAAGGTGCCCGAAACTGTATCCGGGCTTTATGGTGTCTCAGCGAGAAAACCCCTTCCGACATAGTCGGTGGAAATAGTTCATTGCTCCCTGAATATGATCTCGCCTGTATCCGTCATTTCGTCTATTATTGCAAGCGAAGTAACATCATATCCCATTTGCCTGATGTCAGAACCGCCCTGTTGGAATCCTTTTTCTATGCAGATGCCGATCCCCTCAATCTTTGCACCTGCCTGGTCACAGATTTCAATAAGGCCTTTCATGGCATTACCTATGGCAATGAAATCATCGACAATAAGTACATGATCATCGGCAGTAAGATAATCTCTTGATACCGTAGCATCGTACTCCTTGCCATACGTAAAAGAGCTGACCCTTGAAACATACACGTCGTTTCCCAGATTCAGACTCTTTGCTTTTTTGGCAAACACAACCGGAACTTTAAAGTGGTCAGCAACAGCGCAGGCTATGGCAATTCCGGATGCCTCGATCGTGAGTATCTTTGTTATCTTTCTGTCCTTATACTTTGTGTAAAAAGCTTCTCCTATCACAGAGAGCAACCCCACATCGATCTGATGGTTCAAAAAGCTGTCAACCTTAAGGATATTTCCGGGATACACCCTCCCCTCAGCAAGGATTTTTTCTTCAAGGATTTTCATGAGCACCTCCTACACAAAATATGCGCTGTTTTCATGCACCAGTTACTTTCAATTTTAAGGCTCAAATCTATGATTTACAACATATTTAGTGGTCTCTTGGGGACGGGGTTTACTCGGAGCAGTAAAAGCCCCAAGTATATAGGAAAATAGTGATACTTGTTGCTTTTGCGCTTTCCGCGCAAACGTCCTGGAGAGCGAAAAGCCACAAGTTGCCATGAAATCACGGGGACTTGGGGCTTTTGAGGAATTCGGAGATGCGATGACTGAACGAATTCTTCTTGTAACATGGACAAAAAGCCACAAGTATATAGGAAAATGGACATACTTGTTGCTTTTCAACTTTCGGCGCTAATGTCCTGGAGAGCGAAAAGCCACAAGTCGCCTTGAAATCGCGGGGACTTGTTGCTTTTGAAGAATTCGAAGATGCGGTGACTCAACGAATTCCTCTTGTAACATGGACAAAAAGCCCCAAGTATATAGAAAAACAGCTATACTTGTTGCTTTTCCGCTTTCGGCACAAACGTCCTGGAGAGCGAAAAGCCACAAGTTGCCACGAAATCATGGGGACTTGGGGCTTTTCGAGGACCTGGTCCAATACGGTTTCTGTTTTTCTGAGGAAAAACAAAAACCTATAAATCCCTAAACCTTTTACCTGCTTTGCGTTTTATTTCTTCTATGCACTGTGAGCCCATATGCTCTACAACAACGGAAGATACTGCGCAGCCGTATCTGCTGCATTCTGGAAGGCTCAAACCATTGCTCAGGGCATAGATAAAACCTGCCACAAAGCTGTCTCCTGCGCCGGTAGTGTCTACCACTTTGGCATCACTATAGGCCGGGATCGATCCTTCCTCGGATGCGCTTTTATAGATGCAGCCGTCCTTACCACACTTAATGATTACATTGCAGACACCATATTCTGTAAAAATCTCTGCATTTCTTGAAGGATCGGCCTCTCCCGTAAGAAGGGCTGCCTCTTTCTCATTTGGGATCAGATAATCAATATATTTTAAGATTGGTCTGATATCTTCTATGCTCTCTCCGTTTTTGGCAGTTGTCATATCCGCCACAAGTATCCTGCCCGGCTTTTCTTTTATTTTCTTAAATACCTCTTCCATATCGCTAATTGATAGCTTCGGCGATACGAAGATGCTGGCAAAACTGACTATCTCTCCTAGGGCATCAACATGTGGCAAGATGTGCTCTTTTGAAAGCTTCCTTAAGCTGCTTTCAGGATTAGTGACAAAATACCTCTCACCTTTCTCATCAACAAGAACAATATTCATCCCTGTAGGAATAGCTTTATCTTCCGCGATCTTAGAAACATCAACATTGTTACTTCTAAGATATTTTAAAATCGTTCCTGCCGCTTCATCTACGCCTAAAAGGGAAACCAGTTCAGTATCAAGGCCAAGGCCTGACAAAATAACGGCCTCATTTAACGCATCTCCTCCGCAGGTCATACCTATATTTCTTGCAGGTACAGAGCCTTTGGAAAAAATGTCATCACCTACAGGGCCTGCAAAAATGTCGACAACTCCCGCTCCTATCACAGAAACTTTTTTACTCATGAATAATCTCCCACAAAAATCTTCCGTATTATTTGCTAAAACCGTATCAGCCTCAATATACCCCAAAGCAGGCAAAACAACTTCCTATAGCAGGACCTTGTCCAATACGATTTCTGTTTTTCTGAGGAAAGTCAATAATCTATATTTTACATCAAAAATTTAAGAAATTGTTCGATTGAAAAATATGATACCCGGGCTTATTATTAATGAACACTAGTTCGGAACATATATTCGAAGCATAGCGGTGATATTTATGGAGAAAGAGGTAATATTTATGGAAAAAAAAGACACATTTCATACCACGGATTATGACAATATCGCCAACTCTCCTCAGGAAGCTGCCCTATGATGCCTCAGGTAATTCCCCCGCAGAGGGCCTATATAATAATCGATCTGAAAAGCTTTTATGCAAGTGTTGAGTGCGTAGACAGAGGGCTTGATCCCATGAAGGCTTTGCTTGCCGTAGCTGATGCAGAGCGAAGCAAGGGAACCATCTGCCTTGCAATCACCCCAGCCATGAAGGCACTCGGGATTAAGAACCGCTGCAGGATATATGAGATTCCGAAGCACCTTGATTATATCGTTGCTCCGCCCCGGATGAAGAGATACATAGATATATCCGCCGATATTTACGGAATATACTTAAGCTACGTCGCCAAGGAAGACATTCACGTTTATTCCATTGATGAATCTTTTCTTGATGTGACCAATTACCTTGGTCTATACGGGCTATCCGCCCATGACCTTGCGCTTCGGATCATGAATGACATTAGAGAAAAACTGGGGCTGCGTGCGACCTGCGGTATCGGCACCAATCTGTATCTTGCTAAGGTAGCCCTTGATATTCTGGCCAAACACTCTCCGGACTTCATTGCGGAACTTACAGAGGATTCTTTTAAGCAAAGGCTCTGGACTCACAGACCACTTACGGATTTTTGGAGAATAGGCCCCGGAACTGCGCGTAGGCTCTCATCCATGGGGATCATCAATCAGTGTGATATCGCGCATTTTCCTGAAAAGCTGATGTATAAGCAATTCGGCGTTCTGGCGGAATACATGATAGACCATGCCTGGGGGCGTGAGTCATGCACAATGCAGGACATAAAAAATTATCGCACAAGAACCAAATCCCTTTCCTGCGGGCAGGTTCTGATGCGCGATTACAGCTTCGAAGAAGCACTTATCATAGTAAAAGAAATGGCAGATGAACTGTCCCTTGATATGGTGGCTGCTCACGTAGTCTCAAGCAACGTATCGCTTTTCGTAGGCTACAGCAAGGATGCTTATCCTTCCACAGGAGCAAGTGCCAATCTTCCTGTAACGACCAACTCTTTTCGAATACTAATGGATACCTTTGCTAAGTTGTATAGCAGAAGCACCATGCGGGGCATCCCCATTCGCAGAGTCTGCATAAGCGCCAATTCCGTGCTTGATGAATGTTATGAACAGTACAGTTTCTTTGTAGACCCTGTGATAATGGAAAAGGATCGAAGGATCACCCAATCCGTCAATCAGATCAAAGCCAGATACGGGAAAAATGCCATCCTTAAAGGCATGGACCTGTACGAAGCCGGAAATACCATAGAGCGGAATGAATTTATCGGTGGGCATAAAGCCGGAGCCACCTTGTATTGAAAGCATATACGGCAAAAATAGCTCATGCGGAGGTAATATATGCCAAGAGCAGACAGAGCAAGCCAGTTTCAGCCTTTTGCTGCATTAAAAGGTTTTGAAGAAGCCTTGCAGGAAAAAGAACGTATAGAAGTTGAAAAAGTTAATTTATCGGAAGAAGCCCTGAATTTTCTTGATTATCAGCTATCGCTCCTTAAAGTCGGAGACATGGTCACTATAATCTACTACGACTTGGGAGCTTACATAGAAAAAACAGGGCTTATATCCAATATTAAAAAAGATGCGAGATATCTCACTGTCGTTACATGCGACATCAGCTTTGACCTGATCAGAGAGATCAGAATCTGATGCGCAAAACTGGTCGTACGTTAACTCAGATCAGATATGTCCCGTTAGAGCGCGCCCATGGCGCACCCAAAAAAGAAGATGCTCGCATTTGAGCATCTTCTCATAATTCTAAAAAATTGCCTCGATCACTTAATCCTGTTAGCTACGCGGCCTTCAGCCTTTCCAAGCTGATTATAGTGGTTAAGGAGCTTGTCCGCATCTGCTCCGAAAGCATCCTGCAGATCCTTGTAATTTGTATAATAGTAATATGCATTAAACTCAGCATTGTTGCCCGCATAATTCTTAAGTGAATCCATTGCTGCATTCTGTGCGTTATAAGCATCTACAACAGCGGGATCGATGTTCTGAACATATACCTCGATGAAATCGTGGATATCTGCATTTGCCACCTTCTCATCATCGATGTAGAAATATAAAAATACGTTTTTGGTTGTCTCATCGGGACCAATATGGATCTTCATATATTCAGATCCACCCCTGCCTGAGCACTCAACATAAGTTTTAGTACTGGTATGCGGCCCTACAAAATAAGTGTAATTATACTGTGTTTTGATCCAGACTTCCTTGGTAGCACCGGCATCTATGCTCACTACTGAATCTCCGAAATCGAAATAGTCGGGTCTCTCACTGTAAGCCAAAACCTTAACATCAGTAAAAGCACTTACCAAAAGGATCACAGAAAAGAACATTGAAACAGCTTTAAAAAATTTTTTCATAATAATTTACCCCTATTCTCTGAAAACATTGCTATTCCCAGTATTTTCCATGTTTATAAAAGTACCTCTCACTGATAATTATAGATTGCGGTTCCCGCTTTGCACATAAACTTTCCCTTAAAAAACAAGAAAAATGCACTTAAATAAGGATTTTGCTTGCAAAATCCTTGCGCCGAGCGCGGTTGCATTTATGCAACATATTCCTTTCGCGCGAGTGTGCATCAAAAAGGCTATCACACCTATCGATGGTGTGATAGCCCGATAAATACGCGTCTTATTCAACTGCAGTAAACTCTATGATCGGCTTTTCTTCTCTATCAGCAAGGAGCTTCTCGAAATCCTCCGCTGTTCCGGTATAGTCCGGAGTTTCATCCTCAAATGAATTCTTTTCTCTTGTAAAGCCTGAGATCTCGTTTGAGCCTGTGTTTACGCCGTCATCGATATAATCCTTGAGCATCAGTGATCCATACTCTTCAGAGAGGAAATAAGTCTCATAAGTGTGGTTGTCGCCACCGTAAATAATTCCGTCCTCTAATCTGAGAGGATATGAAGAACCATTTCCTGATGCATTACCAACGTTCTTTACTTCGCCATCCTGCATTGCATACACAGAAATCTCATAAGCTGAGTTATCAGCTTCAAATACTGTATCGGTTACAGCCAAAACTTCTTCATCACTGCCAACAAGTTTGATATATGCATATCCCTGACCTGTTGTGAGCTGTGCAATAGCATCATCATAAGATTCAAAGGTTGTTTTGCCTGACTGTTCCTGAAGGAAATCTCCGGGAATATCAGCAAAGTCCTCATTATCTGCTGAGTACATCTGCTCTGCTACAGCCTGAATATCAAAGCCATCAAGATCTTCTGCAGCAACAGAAAGTGAATATGCAATACCAATCTCTAAATCGTACCATGTGATCATATCCACATATCCGGTATCGTTAATAGAACGGTAAAACTTAGCAGGCATGTTGCCGCCGCCCCAGTTAGCAAGTGTTGCATCCTCAGGACCTACAGTCCACTCTACAAAATTGCCGGCGATATCAGCATTCTCTGCTGCACCCATCTGAGCTCTTGCTGTAAAATTCAGGTCATCAAGTGTAAAGCTTAGCTGTACCAAGGGTCCGACTCCGTTGTCCGGATCACCGAGTTCTTCGCACTTACTCCACTCCTGATCTTTAGAATCATCGGGAGCCTTGAAAAGTCTTGCACACAACTCCTTAGCCTCATCCTCTGTGATTGAAACCCAGGGATTAGCCATTCCAACTGTTTCTTCTGAAGATTCCTCATCTGCTGATTCCTCTGCAGCAGCTTCTTCAACTGATTCAACTGATTCTTCAGCTTCTGCCTCATCAGCAGCTTCTGTAGCCTCTTCCTCAACAACTTCCGCAGGTGTCTCTTCAGAGCTGCTCTTAGCACCTCCGCAACCCGCGATAACGCTAGCTGACAATGTCATAGCCATTGCCAGAGTTAAAAACTTTCTTTTCATTTGTTTCCTCCTCAATTAGAAAAAATTTTATACCATATAATGTATCAAAATATTCACTTTTTTGCTACATTGTTTTTTTCAAAACTCTCTACCATCTCCTGAAGCTCAATAAATCGCTCCATCTTCTGCTCAACGAGATTATCTACTTCTTCTTTTTCTTTGCTCAGCTGCATAAGTTTCGGAAAATCCGTCGCAGCCTCTGCTATCTGCGTTTCGAGAAGTGCACTCTTATTTTCCAGTTCCTCAATTTCCGATTCTATGCTGTCATATTCTTTTTGTTCATTATAAGAGAGCTTGGTCTTTTCACGGGGAGCGCGGTATTTACCCTTAGGCTTGTCAGTTCCTTCCGCATCGCTGCCCTTTTCTCGGGAAGATTTTCCCTTCTTCTGATCAGCACCTGCGGATTCATTTCCCATATCCCCTGCGATATTTTTATGAACAAGGAAATCTGAATAGCCGCCCTCACTCTGATACAAAGTCCCATCCTGTTCAAAAGCAAAAATTCTTGTTACCACTCTGTCAAGGAAATATCTGTCATGGCTGACGGTAATTATGATCCCCGCAAAGCCGTCAAGGTAATCCTCCAAAATTCTAAGCGTCTGGATATCCAGATCGTTTGTAGGCTCGTCGAGGATGATAACATTTGGCTGTTCCATAAGAACACGCAGCAGATAGAGCCTTCTCTTTTCACCGCCTGAAAGCTTGGAAATCGGCGCATACTGCATATCCGGACCAAAAAGAAAGCGATCACACATAGAAGATGCTGAAACAAGACCATCTTCAGTCCTTATAAACTCCGCTGTATCCTTGATGTAATCGATGACGCGCTTCGACTCATCAAGCGCTTCATTTTCCTGTCCAAAATATCCTATCTTAATAGTCTGTCCGATCTCTATGTTGCCACTGTCCGGAGTGACATCCCCGATAATGCACTTGATAAGTGTTGATTTACCGCAGCCATTTGGTCCTATAATGCCGATCCTGTCCAGCTTGTTGAAGGTATATGAAAAGTCCCTGAAAAGAATTATATCCTCATAACTCTTGGTGATGCCCTCAATAATTATTGTTTTATTGCCCATCCTGCTTGGAATTGAACTCAGTTTAACCTGTCTCTCATCCTCAGGTCTTTCCCTGTCACGAAGTGCCTCAAATCTCTGAATGTGAGCTTTTTGCTTGGTAGAACGGGCTCTTGCTCCGCGAAGCATCCAGGCCAGATCTTTCCTGTAAAGTGTGGCAGCTTTTCTCTCCGCAGCCTGCTCATAGTCGAGGCGCTGCTGCTTAAGTTCAAGGAATCCTGAGTAGTTGGCCTCGTAGCGATAAGAACTTCCCTTATCGATTTCCAAAATCTGATTTGTCACTTCATCCAGAAAATATCTGTCATGGGTAACCATTAAAATAGCACCCCTAAAGTGCTTAAGAAAGGACTCGAGATATTCGATCATTTCAGAATCCAAGTGGTTTGTAGGCTCATCCAGAATAAGCAGATCTGAAGGAGTCATGATTGCAGCAACAAGCGCCGCTCTTTTTTTCTGCCCGCCGGATAAAACCGATGGATCACATTCAGGATCATCAATTCCAAACTTTGCAAGATTAGCCTTGATCTCGCCCATCTTATCCCAATGATCACTGCCTGCATATATTTTTTCTGTTATGTTTTCAAGGAGATTCTTGTCCATATTGAAAACAGGATTCTGCGGAAGGTAAGAAATACGGAGATTATTGCCCATAACAACGCTTCCGCTATCCGGTTTAACGATACCTGCCACGATTGACAAAAGAGTTGATTTACCGGTTCCGTTGGTACCAACTACACCGATCTTGTCGGTGTCGCTGATCCCGAGTGAAACATTGTTAAGGACAGCCTTCTCCATATATGTTTTAGATACATTTTCTATGTTTAAGATATTCATTTGTTACTTCTTTCATTGTTTTTCTTTTCCTCCACTCTCTGAAGGTATCTGTCGAACTGAAGCTTGATAAGCGCTGCTGTAGGAACTGCTATCAGCATACCTGCAACGCCTCCCAAAGCGCCTCCGCCGATAAGTGCAGCCACTACAAGAAGCGGATGTACTTCGACGTTATCCGACAATAGCTTGGGATTTATGATATTTCCATCGATGAACATGACTAAAGCAAAGATCACGATTCCGATGATCATCTTATCAAACGCACCTGACGGAAGACATACTATCACAAGAGTAGCATATCCCACAATCGGTCCAAGATACGGGATCAGATTGCCAAGTCCTGCAAACACGCCAACCAGCAGAGCATACGGTACACCTGCAATTGACAGTGTAATACTTATCAGCACTCCGACGATCAGCGCGTCAGTAAACTGTCCTCTGATATATCCTGAAAAGGCATTGTCAGCATCCTTTATGAAAACCTGAAGCGCAGCTTCTGCTTTTTCCCCGAAAATAAGCCGGAAAGCCCTGATCCAGTAAGGATAGATGTTGCTCTTATCAAGTAAAAAATAAATTGAAAAGATGATTCCAAACAAAAGGCCTGAGAAAAAGCCAGTTACAGCGTTTGTTGCCGCAGTAACTATGTGACTCATATTACCTGTTGAAATATTATGCGATTCCAATTGCTTTGCAAGCATATCCCATACTTCTTTGTAATCATCTTTTAAGACCACAAAAATATTCCTTATTGACTCTAAATTCAGCGATTCCACATTCTTATACACTGCAGCAGCAATCAGAGCGAGCATGAGCATTATTGCAGCAAATACAATAAAAAATGTCAGAAGAACACTTAAAGCTCTTGCCCACTTATGGTTCTTTCTCCTGTTCATCATGCTCTCCAGCTTATTTACAATCGGAAGAAACAGATAACATATGATCCCGCCTATGATTATTGGCTTAATAACAGCCGAGATAATAGCCCACAGCTTTGCCCAAAAGCTCCCGCTTACCAGAAACAAACCTATTATCGCCAATGTGATAAGAACCGTTACCGCCGCATACACACATATTTTCAAGTATTTCTTATCCAGTTTTTCGATTATTTTATCCACTGTTTCTCCCCTTTCGCAGTACATTTTTAATAGATAAGCGCACTATATATCATCATATTACAGTTAAATAGCTGTCAATTCAAATATATAAGGCTTTTTTTATGCTTTACTTAATTAAATCTAACAAAAATTTAATAAATCTCTCCTATAATTACATAATGAAGGGAGACCGCGCATGAAAAGGACCGGTGGATTAGTAAAAAGATTTGCCCTACTACTTACGGCATTCATAATAATTACTATAATATTCAGTTCTGCCGCTACTTTTGCAAGCCAGAACAATGAATACAGGGCTCAGAAAGAAGCCCGCATCAAGGAAGTTACCAGATGTCTTACAGAACTTATCACTGATAACGGTGATGAATTCAAACAGATGCAGGAATACTTCCTTGAAAACCATGAAAAAATCATAATTCCCTATGACTATGATGGCAATTACATTCCTGCAAGGGATAAGTGGTTGCAGATCTGTTCAGAGCAATACGGCGGTGAAACCTTGGGAAAAAGCCTTAGTTTTGACGATCTCTCCGAGGAAGCCAAGTTAGCTTTTGCCACATACAAGTATGAGCAGTGGCTCTCTACCTTTGAATCTTTTAATGATAATTTCGGAACAGAATATGTTTATTATCTTGTACCAACTGACACTCCCCCTCTTATGTATTACGTTTTCGACGGTCTTCGCACAGAAAAAGTCGTAGATGGTAAAAGCATTATGGAATTTGACTATGACGTACAGGTTCCCGTGGATCAGTATCCTAAGTTATGGGAAACCTATTGGACAGGAAAAAGTCCAGACGGCTACGAAGTATACGACAATCAATACGGAAAAACCTATGGCTATTTTACCCCTCTCTATGTAGATGGAGAGCTGCTTGGAATAGTATGCGCCGATATCAATGTCGACAATGTAAACAAGGAAATCCTGGCTAATACTCTTAAAGAAGTACTTCTTTTGACGATAATCCTTGTTATTACCATGTTTACCATGCTATGGGCAATGAACAAGCAGTATATAAGGAAGCTCCACCTGATGGAAGATTACATGTACGAATATACCGAGAAAAAAGATGCAGCGATCGCGGAAAAGTTTGACAAGCTTGCCGGAAGAAATCACGAAATCACCAATCTCGCCGTATCTACTGCTTCCATGATAAGAGAGCTGGACGACTACATGCAGAATCTCAACAAGACTTCAAAAGAGCTCGACAGCACCAAGATACAGGCCGAAAGAATGAGCGAGTTGGCAAACAAGGATGCCCTCACGGGAATTCGCAATAAAAATGCCTATGACACAGAGATTGGGAATCTTGATTGGGAGCTTAAGATAAACCCCGATTTAGTCTTTGGTCTAGCCATGATAGATCTCAATTTCCTGAAAATGATAAACGATACCTATGGTCATGAAAAGGGCAATTATGCAATAAAAAAACTATGCATGACAGTATGCAATATCTTCTCTCATTCGCCGGTATTCCGCATAGGCGGTGATGAATTCGTTGTTATACTAAAAGGAACTGACTTCGAAAACAGGGACGAGCTCCTTAACCAGTTCCATGGAATGATGGCGGCAATGCAAGAAGATGCCGCACTCTCGCCATGGGAAAAAATCTCAGCAGCCATCGGCATTGCCATATATGACCCGAATATCGACAACAGCATTGACAATGTATTTAAGCGGGCTGACAGCCTGATGTATGAAAACAAAAAAGCCATGAAAGCAGCCCGGGAATAAAATGAAAAGCACATTGCCTTCTTAAAAAAAATGAGTGGACGATGTGCTTTGTTTTTGTACATTTTAAGCAACGTATGTAAGTATCTTCTTATCAATACAGATTCTTGCGGCGAATACTTTTTCAACTGCGCCTTCAAAGGTAACAGCAATCTTTCCTTCAGAGATTTCTTTAACTGTTCCCTGTCCGTACTTGCTGTGAGAAACAATGCATCCCTCAGAATAGTACTCTTCTATCTCTTCAACCGTCATCTCAGGTTCCTTGGGCTTGGGAGCAAAAACAACCCTCTGCTGAACCTTACCCTTACTTGTGCTCTTAGCCTTTGTAAGTTCGCCCTCGTGAATTACATCCAATACAAATTCAAGATTTTCATTTGTGAAGAAAATTATTTTGTGAGGAAGATTCTTTTCTGTAGGAATCTGAAGCAGTCCTTTGTTTCCGTTTTTGTAAAAAAGAATGGCCTTGCTTCCAACAGACTCATAACCGGATATCATAAGATCAATATCATCTTTTTTGCTCTCTCTGAGCATTATGCTTAATCCTTTTTCGTCTGCTCTCTTTTTAAGGAGATTAAAATCTTTCTCTGTTGCATAGAGTTCAAAACGCTGATAGCAGAATGTGTTTACATGAAGTGAAGATCCCTTCTCGCCAAACTGCCAAAGACTGTTTATCGTAGCATCCTCTCTCTCAAATTCCTTAAGTCCTTTTTCTCTGATCAGATTGCATACTTCTTCATAAGAATATAATTGATTATCCATAACCTATATCTGTCCTTCTTCTGTACTAAATTTTTGCCTGAAGAACATATATTACACCTATAAAACAGCACATTCAAATGAATATAGGGCTATTTTTCATTAATTAAGAAAACTTTAAAGAGTATTTGATATTGCGATAAATAAGGTTGGAAAAGAAGTTAAATAAGGTTATAATCTTATATACCATCAGCTACTTAAAGCGACTGATAAGAGGAAAATCAGAAAAGGGGAAATAAAAATGGAACAAAACAAACATAGCTGGATTAGCGCACTGATAATTGGTTTAAGCGTAATGATAAGCTGCGCAGCGATCGCTTACGGTCTCTCACATTTCAGATCTGAGAGCACACATGTTATAGCCGCAACCGGAAGTTCAAGTGTGGACTTTGAGGCAGATATCATAATCTGGAGAGGCTCATTCTCTGCTGTTGCATACACTTCTCAGGATGCTTATTCCAAGATCAAATCAGATGCCGACAGAGTAAAAAAATACCTGACAGATAATGGTATCTCAGAGGATGAGATCGTATTTAACTCAGTAGATATCGGCAGAACCTACTCCGATAACTACGATATGAACGGTAATTATATAGGATCTGTGCCTGACGGCTATCAGCTCACACAAAGCGTTACTATTACTTCTTCCAATCTTGATACTGTTGAAAAGATTTCAAGAGATATTTCAAGCCTTCTGGATCAGGGTGTTGAGCTTACATCAGACTCTCCCGAATACTATTATTCAGATCTTGAAGCCTTAAAGCTTGACCTGATCGACAAGGCATCTGCAAATGCCAAGGAAAGGATCGATATCATGGCCAAGAACTCCGGTGCAACCCTCGGAAAACTTAAGAATTCAAGCCTTGGCGTATTCCAGATAACAGCCAAGAATTCCGGTACAAGCAGCTACTCCTACGATGGCGCATTTGACACTTCTTCAAGAAACAAGACCGCTACTATAACCGTCAGACTCGAATATGACCTTAAGTAATAAAACGCAGGCGAAATGCCTGCGTTTTGTTAATTTACTTAATTCTTCTTCTCAAGTTCGTACATGGTTACGTCCATAAGGAGTTCGCCTACAGCCTTGAAGCTGATTCCCTCAGCCTTGATATCTGTGTAGATTCCCATAGACATTACCTGCTCACCACCATTAATGAAGAGCTCCATGCTATATCTGTCGAGGATAAGTCTTAATGTGATCTCACCTTTATTGCCCTCTACTCTGCATCTTCTCTGATGAACGATCGCTCTTCTGCTTCCTGAATGTTTTCTGTCAATCTTTACAATATTCTGCTCAGGGTCATACTCTATTGTAGAGTATGCTTTGCCGTTATCAGCAAAACGGATCTCAAACTTTTTGTAGGAAAGGTCTGCATCCTTTGAACGTACATTGACTGTCATATCGATGCATCTGCCCTCGATACTTGATAGTGATGCGCTGTCTGAAATAAGAACGTTTTGTCTGCTGATCCTCTTTCCGTAATAATTCTCAATTTCTCTTACCGGCTTCTGGATGAGCTTATTATTGTGAAGTGATATCTCTCTTGGTATGCTCATCTGACCAAACCACGGGAAATCATCTCTTCTGATACCGCATGTATCCCAGTTCTGCATCCAGCCGATCATCACTCTTCTGCCATCTGCAGTAAGAATGGTCTGAGGTGCATAATAATCAATACCGTAATCGATTGCCTGACAGTTTTCCTCGCAAAAATCTCCGTTCTCGTTAAGGCTTCCTATAACGCATAAGGTTCCGTTTCCGTTGTGGAACTCAAGTTCCTCGGGAAGCATGTCCTGAGGGCTTGTAAGAAGGAGCTGCTTGCCATCAAGAGGGAAGTAATCGGGACATTCCCACATAACACCAAATCTGTGATTGTTCTTTATTACAACCTTGTCGAAGGTCCACTTTATTCCGTCTTCGCTTTCAAACTGAAGGATCTGGCCGTCCTTGTCCTCGGTTTTATTGCCGACTACGATATAGTATTTACCATTTTCCTTCCATACCTTGGGATCTCTGAAGTCGAATCTGCCGGCGCCTTCAGGAAGGGCATCTGCTTCTATTACCGGATTGTTGCCGTATTTTTCATAGTTTATACCATCACCTACAGCAACGCACTGTGTCTGGATCTCACGGATATGGCCATCCTCATCCTCTTCTTTGCGGACACCTGTGTAAACAAGAAGCTGCTTACCATCTTCCATCTCTATTGCACTTCCTGAAAAACATCCTGCACCGTCGTACTCCTCGTCCGGTGCAATAGCGCAGGGAAGGTACTTCCATGTGATAAGGTCTTCACTCTCAGCATGTCCCCAGTGCATAGGGCCCCATACTGTTTCATACGGATAGTACTGATAAAAAAGGTGATATTTTCCCTTATATATGCTGAATCCGTTGGGATCATTCATCCAGCCGCAACGAGGTGTAAGATGAAAAAGAGGTCTAAGCTCTTCTGCAATCTTCTGCTCTTCTTTCGCCTCGTAAGTTCTTGCTTTTTCTAACTTTTCGCTCATAATATTCCTCACTTGCCATAAATCACTACATTGTCCGCTTGTGCTCCGGAGAGGTCCAGCTTCCAGTCTGCACCCTGCGCAGCATATATGCGGTTCGATAATGCCTTATTGCCGTCAACGTAAATTACTACTATATCTTTTTCCACTACAACATCCGTTTTGTAGGTTTTTCCTGCCTCCAGTTTCATAGCCTGAAAATTCGGAAATGCATTATAGGAAATATTGTCCTCTGCATTATCAACTGAGATCTTGTACTCTTCATTTAATTCACTGTTCGCAAAGGAAAGTTCGCATCTTCCATCATCTTCAAGTGTTAAGTCAAATGAAAGATGGCAGGTATTTGGAACCTGTCCAAGATCAAGTGACTTATCTGCAGTTTCAGCAGAAAATATCTCTTTTGAAAAATACTCATTATATTGTTCAGGCATGCACACCCCTAATGTGGCATCCTCTAATTGTCTAAGTTCATATACAAGAACGCTTCCTGCCCATGTGTAGGAAAGACTGTCGCTTTCCCTTTTTTTGCGATCAAGAAATCCTATAAGATATCTTTTCCCGTTGTATTCACATGTCTTTGCGGCATAAAAACCGTTCCCGTCGAAGGTGTCGATCTCAGGTTTTTCCCAAGGTCCAAAAAAGCTGTCTGCTACACGATAATAAACTACATTGTTCCAGCTAAAAACCATGTAGTACTTGTTCCCCAATTCAAATACATCAGGACATTCCATAAAATACAGATCTTTACTTGTGTAAAAATCACCCTTAAATGTCCAGTTTTCAAGATCCTGCGATTCGTAATAGACGATCGCGCTTTCTTCTTCGTTTTCTTTTCTTGCACCAACAAGCATTATGTATCCGTCATCTGTGCGGAGTATCTGAGGATCACGAAAATCCGTTGTGCTGTACCCTTCAGGTGCATGTATTATTTCATCATAGTTTTTTGTATACTTTTTGTTGTCTTTGCTTGTAGCGTGCATTACGCACTCTTTATCAAGACCGTACAGATCATAATAATCGTTATGGCCTGTGTAAAAGCAGTGGTAGATGCCTTTATCGTCTTTTATAAAAGAGCCGGTTCCTACTGCAAGATCCTGCTTCTCTGAGTCTTCCGCAAAAGGAAGTACCTCATTCTTATCCTCAAATCTTAGAAAATCTCTGGTATAAAACTGATGTATCGGATGGTATCCGATTCCGTTATTGTCTGTTTCATACAGATAGTTCAGATATACACCATTATCGTCTGAAAGCGCCATCACATCTCCCACATAGCTTTCCTCTGCTCTGGGAAAAAGACATTCTGTTTCGTTTTTTGAAGCACAACCTGATAAAGTGCATATCATCAAGCTCAGTAAAGCAATAGTTTTAAATTTCATCTTTTAAAAAAGAGGGAGGAGAAATCTCCCCCCTCACCTTTCCTTTTTAAAGCTGCCTTGTCTTATTTGTAGAACTCATCAAGATATTTCTGATAGATTGAAAGGTACTCATCAAGACCGTAAGCGTTAACCTGGTTCAAGTACTCATCCCACTCTGCATCTGTAAGACCGTTCATAACGAAGTTACTTCTGCTTGAGTTGATGTAGCTGATAAGGTCTGTCTGGATTGTTGTAAGCTTCTCTGTATCTTCAGCTGTCATGAATACGTTAGGATATACATATTTGCAGTGCATATCATCTGTGTAGTATTCCTTGATCCAGTCAAGACGATACTGAGCATCATCAGGGCATGTTACATATACACCGTAGTACTCATCAAGGATTGCAAGAGGTCCGCCTACGCACTCAGCTTCACGAACTTCAACAGGTGATGCATCGCCAAGAGGAGCATGCTTAAGCATCTTTTCGCCGTTCTCGTTCTCTGAAAGCTCGAAGATATCGAACTCGTCATCCTCACCATAGGTTCCCCAGTTGTTCTGAGGTGACTGGAAAGGATCATACATAAGGTCAAGCCATGCACATACAAATGCAGGGTTTTCACACTTAGCTGTTACAACACATCTGCCGCGGTCAAAACCTGATGTAAATGAACCATTAAGAGGTGTTACGTTCTTGGTATCAGCTTCAAGTGCTGCAAGAGGCACGAAGTCTTCAAGGTTATCTACGTTAGCAACGTCCCATGTAAAGCAAACGCCATATCTGTGAGATTTACCCTTAGCAACGTATGTTGACCAATCCTGTGTGAAGCACTCAGGATCGATAAGACCCTCATCATAGAGCTTGTGGAGCCACTGCATACCTGACTTAAAGCCCTCTGTTGTAGCTGTGCAGATAACCTTCTTGTCATCTGTTACAGCGATGTGCTGTCCTATATCGTTGTCACCGTAGCCTTCGCCAAATCCGTTGATAAGAAGGCTGGGATCCTGATCGTTCATGATGCATGACATAGGGATGATGTCACCCTCGATGCCAAACTCTGCCTGAAGCTCTGCTGCGTGATCCTTGAATGCAAGGAGAACCTGCTCGAATTCATCTACAGTTGTAGGAGTCTCAAGTCCAAGGAAATCAAGCCACTTCTTGTTGATATATGTGAAGTTGTTACCTACAGTCTGGATTGCTGTCTTGTTTGAACCAAGCTGCTCGATCCACGGAAGTGCCCAGATGTGACCCTCTGAATCCTCACACATTGCGCGGTATTCAGGATATTTATCAAATACTGCCTTAAGGTTAGGCATGTTGTTATCGATGTACTCTTCTACAGGGATGATAACGCCCTGGTCAGCATACTTGATAAGGTCAGAATTGCTGAAGCCTGCGTTAAATACGAAATCTGTAAGAGCATCCTTGTTTGCCATGTTAAGCTGGATCTTGTCTCCCCACTGATCGTTTGAAATTGCTGTCCAATCAACGTGTACGTTTGTCTCTTCCTCAAGTCTCTTGAAGATTGTTCTGTTGTTGGGCTCAGACTCAGTTCCTGAAGGATAGCTTATTGTACCTGTGATAGTAACCTTGTCCTGAAGCGGGAAACTAAGATCATCAGCTGATACTTCAGCTGCCCCGGATCCAGTTGCCTGCTTACCGCAACCTGTGAGTGCACTTGCTGACATTGCTAACACAAGTGCTGTTGACAGTAGTTTCTTTGTGTTCTTTTTCATTGTCCTCTCCTTTTTAATCCTTTTTGCTATATTCAACCCTAATTTAGGAGGATTGCTCAACCTTTTACTGAACCAACCATGATTCCTGCATCGAAATACTTCTGGAAGAACGGATACATTACAACAAGCGGTAAGCTTGAGATAATGATCGTTGCATATTTAAGAAGCTCTGCGAGCTGTGCTCTCTGTGCTGTACTCTGCATATCAGCAATCATTCCCGGATCAGGCTCATTCTGAATAAGAATTGCTCTAAGTACGAGCTGAAGGGGCTGCTTGCTTGCTGAATTAAGGTAGATCATTGCATCAAAGTAGCTGTTCCACATTCCTACAAACTGCCACAAAATGAGCACTGCTATAAGCGGTGTACAAACCGGCATCAGTATTCTGAAGAAAAATACAAGTTCATTTGCTCCGTCAACATCAGCTGCTTCTCTAAGCTCTGAAGGAACTCCCTTGTAATATGTTCTTGCGATGATCATGTTCCATACACTGAAGGAACCGGGAAGGATAACCGCCCACATACTGTCCAGAAGACCCATGTTGCTGATAAGAAGGTATGTAGGGATAAGTCCGCCGCCAAAAAACATTGTTATAATGAAGATCGTGTTAAAAAATCCCTTACCCTTAAAGTCATCACGTGACATGGGATATGCACAAAGCAGTGTGATGAATACTGAGATAACCGCAAATAATACTGAGTAAAGAATTGCGTTACCAAAACCGATCCAGATCTGTGAATTGGTCATTACACGCTCATATGCTGTAAGTGTCCATTTGCTGAGATCAAAAACAATACCTTTATTCTGAAGTGTTATCGGATCCATAAAGGAAGCGACTATGATGTATACGACAGGTCCGATTATTGCGAGTACGAAAAGTCCAAGTAATATGTATCCTGCAAGGAGAAAGATCTTATCTCCCATGGATGCCCTTGCAAACTCTGTCTTTTTAAGTTTAAGTGCTTTTTCCATTTTGATATCTCCTCTTATAATCCCTGTCCGTCATTCAGCTTCTCTACTATCTTATTTACTACTATAAGAAGTATTACATTGACGATCGTGTTAAAAAGTCCAACCGCTGTTGAGTAACTGTAGTCACCGTTAAGCAAACCTTTTTTGTAAACGTAGGTTGCTATGATTTCTGATGACGCAAGGTTCATGTCTGACTGAAGAGCATATGCTTTTTCAAATCCGATGCTCATGATGTTACCTGCCTGAAGTATGAACTGGATAACTACCATATCCTTGATCGCAGGCCATTCAACTGCTTTTATCTGTTGCCAGATATTGGCACCATCGATCTGTGCTGCTTCCTTTAGTTCCTTACTTGCATTTGACAATGCAGCGGTGTACATGATCGAAGCCCAGCCTGCACCCTGCCAGATACCACTTATGATGTAGATCGGTCTGAATGCTGCAGGTATTGTAAGGAAGTTGATCTTTGTTCCAAGCATCATGTTGAGTGGTCCTGTTACTGAAAGAAGGATTCTGACCATACCGCAAAGTACGATGACTGAAATGAAGTTCGGCATATACAGTACAAGCTGTATCTTCTGCTTTATCTTGCTGCTTGTGATTCTGTTAAGAAGAAGTGCAAGAATGATCGGCATCGGGAATCCCCAAAGCAATCCGAAAATACTAAGCTTAAGTGTATTTACAAGATATTGCATGAAATCGGGGGATGATAAGAATTGTTTGAAATACTTAAGTCCAACCCATTCACTTCCGAGAATTCCTTTGAAGGGATTGTACTTTTGAAACGCGATCAGAACTCCCCCCATCGGAATATACCTGAATACTATTGTCAGTAATAATGCAGGTCCTAAAAAGAAAACATACAACTGCCAATGTTGCTTTATATAAATAAGCGTGTTGTGTATTCTATTATCTTTTGCTTTTGCTTCCATCCGTAACTCCTCCAAGCGTGTGTTACATTTGCACAACTGTGTTTTACATGTGCAAAATATATCACAGATTAGAAGCGGTGTCAATATGTTTATTTTACATTTGTAACAATGTGATTTACATTTGACACTCTTAGTTTTACATTTTATAATTGAAAAAGCTAGATAAGCCCAGATGAAGCGTTTCTGCTTCTTTTACATAATAAGATGATTGATAATTACATTAGGAACGGAGAATAAATATGGCCTCAAAAGTCACATTACAAGATATTGCTGATGCTCTTGGAGTATCCAGAAATACAGTTTCAAAAGCTATCAATAATACCGGTGTTCTGGCAGAAGCTACCAGACAGAAGGTTTTGGAAAAAGCAATTGAAATGGGATATAAACAGTTTTCCTATGCAAGTTCAATTGCAGATATCAAAAATCCCAATATTTCACAGCAAAAAGCCTCCGGCGAGATTGCTCTCTTTACCGGAAGCTTCTTAAATAATTCTCACTTTGCTTCGACCATGCTCGATAAATTCCAGCATGAGATATCCCTTTTGGGATACAGTCTCTCAATGCACAGAGTTGATGAGTCTAACATCCAGGATCTTAGCCTGCCCATCTCTTTTATGTCAGACAATGTCAAAGCCATCATGTGTATTGAGATGTTCAATCAGCGGTACTGCGAGATGCTGTGCAACCTGGGGCTCCCTACACTTATGGTAGATGCCCCTGTTTCAAGCTACTGGAGACCGCTTAATGCCGATATACTCCTGATGGACAATTCATCAAGCATATATACGGTTATTAATGATATGAAGAAAAAGGGGATCACCAGGATCGGATTTGTCGGACAGGTTACGCACTGCCGCTCTTTCTATGAGCGTTTCATCGCCTACAGAGAGGCTCTGTATATCAACAACCTTACCTCCGATGAAAAGTTCTGCCTCACAGAAGTTCATCCACATGATCTTGAATATAAAGAATACTTATTCAAAGCTCTTGAAAAGCTTGATGAAATGCCGGAGATGTTTATCTGTGCCAATGATTTCGTAGCTCTGGATCTAATTTACGGATTAAAAAAGCTGGGCATAGAATGTCCCCGGGACATAAAAGTATTTGGCTTTGATGATTCTCCGGAATCAAAGATCATGACTCCATCGCTTTCAACAAGCCACATACACAGCCAGATAATAGGTTATTCCGCTGCTAACCTGCTTATTTCCAGGATAAAGCAGCCGGAACTCAACTACAGGATTACTTATACAGAAACCGATCTGATATACAGAGATTCAACAAAAATATAAAGGTTTCTGTTTTCCCGACAAAAACAAAAACCTTTAATTATTCTTACTCCTTCTCATAGGAGAAGGAATCGAGGAATTTTCTCAGCCTGTCAGACTTTGGTTTTTCAAAAAAGTCTGACGGCGGTGCCTCTTCTACAATTCTTCCACCATCAATAAAGATCATCCTATCTGCTACAGCTCTTGCAAAAGACAGTTCATGTGTAACAATCAGCATTGTCCTGCCCTCTTTTGCCAGGGATAATACTACATCAAGGACCTCCCTTACCATCTCGGGATCAAGCGCCGCTGTTATTTCATCAAGAAGAAGAACCTCCGGATGCATCATCAGAGCCCTTATTATAGCAACTCTCTGCTTTTGACCACCGGAGAGCTGCCTTGGATAGCTGTCTTTTTTTGATAATAAACCTACTCTTTCAAGAAGCATCAGGGCTTCTTTCTCTGTTTCTCTTTTATCCGCTTTCTTTACATGAAGTGGAGCAAGTGTCAGATTCTGCAGTACTGTCTTGTGTGGAAACAATTCATAGCTTTGGAAAACCATGCCTATCTTCTGCCTTACGCGGCTTAAGTTGTTGTTCCCGGGATTTATTAATTCTCCGTCAAGCAGGATCTCTCCATCATCTATCTTTTCCAGCGCATTAAGGCACCTAAGAAGCGTACTTTTTCCGCATCCGGAGGGTCCTACGATAACGACAACCTCGCCATATTCAACAGACAGGCTCACCCCGTCCAAAACATTTATATCCTCGTAATTTTTGGTTATTTCCTTTATTTCCAATACTTTGCTCATTATGTTTCCCACTTTTTTTCAAGATATTTTGACAGGCGGCTGATTGGCCAGCAAGCTATAAAATACAAGAGCATGATCGTCATAAATATGCCAAATGCCGCATTGGGAGAGCTTTTTCTGTTAGCCTCTATGATCTGCTGACCTACCTTTAGCACTTCAACTATTCCTATCATCATTATCAGGCTCGTCGTCTTGATCATACGTGTTATCAGATTTATTGACTGAGGTATCATGCGCCTTACAATCTGCGGAATGATGACATATATATAAGTCTGGAGCGTAGTAAGCCCCAGTGCCATACTGCTTTCATACTGCACAAGCGGAATGCTCTTTAGTGCGCCCCTCACCAGATCGGACATCTCTGCAGTTCCCCAAAATGAAAATACTATTATAGAAGAAACCTCAGCAGAGAGGCTTATTCCAAGCATCCTTGTTATTCCGAAATAAACTATAAAAAGCAGAACCATCTGTGGCATGATCCTGACAATTTCAAGATATATCCTAAAGACACTTTTAAGATAGGGGATATCAAGCGCCATCAAAATGCCTATCACCATCCCAAGTGCGATACTTATAACCACAGATATCATGCTTATTTTCAGTGCCACACTAAGCCCCTGAAACAGCCTTATAAAATTACTACCTTTAAATAAAACTTCAAATCCCATATTCTGCCTTCTTATTGCCCAAGCATCCTGTATCTGTACTTTTTCTCTGCATAACTCCCCAGTATTGAAACCGGAAGGAGCATTACTATATAAAACATTACAAGTAAAAACAGAGCCTCTGTCGTGTCATAGTAAAGGCCTATAAGATCCTTAGCAGTAAACATCAGATCCATCAGACTGATTGCCGAGAACACGCTTGTTTCCTTAAGAAGAAAGATAACATTTGCAATTATTGCAGGTAAGCTAAGAGTCACTGCCTCAGGAAAAATTACAAATAAAAATACCTGTAATCTTGTCATTCCAAGTGCAAGGGCTGTCTGAGTCTGAAGCTTAGAAACCGCATCAAGGCCGCTCCTTATTGCTTCAGACATATAACTGCCTCCTAAGAGTCCAAGTCCCAGAATCCCACAACTTTCAGCCGAAATTGACAGTCCTATCTTAGGAAGTCCGAAATAAATGAAGAACAGCTGTACAAGCAGTGGTGTATTCCTGAATAGCTCCACGTAAGCTCCTGCAATTTTTCCAAGAACCGGAATCTTAAAATGCGTAACAAATGCAGAAAAAATCCCGATCACAAGTGCAAGTACTATTCCAAGCCATCCAATTTTTACTGTTAAAATAAATGCCTCTGCGTATTTGGGAAAATATGAATATAAAACATCTACATTCATTTTTACCTCTTTCTGTGATCAAAATGCGCTGATATGCGGGTTCCCACACTCTGGATTATCTGGAATATCACGATCAGCAAAATGACCGTTATTATCATGATATCTGTCTGCCATCTGTAGTATCCGTATCTGACCGCTATATCTCCGAGTCCACCGCCTCCTACTGTTCCTGACATTGCAGAATATCCGAGGAGAATTCCGGTTGTAATAGTAAACCCTGTCATAAGGGATGTCTTTGCTTCAACAAGCAAAACCTTCGTAATTATCTGGAAATTACTTGCTCCCATAGATCTTGCAGCTTCTATCACACCGCCGTCCACATCAGTTAATGATGACTCCACAACCCTTGCTATATACGGCGCTGCGCATATTACAAGCGGTACGATAGTAGCAGTCGAGCCATAGCTTTGACCGACTAAAAATCTGGTAAGAGGAATAAGCAGAATGAGCAGGATCAAAAATGGAATACTTCTTATAATATTTATTATGAAATCAAGCACACCATATATTACTGCGTTTGGCTTAAGCCCCTTTTTGCCGGTGACATAGAGGATAACACCTACAGGAAGCCCTATGATATATCCGGCAATGACTGACAAAAAAGTCATGTACAGTGTTTCTCCTATGCCTCTTATGAGCATTTTAATTACATTTTCATTCATTCTCCGAAGCCTCCGACACTGTTAGATTGGCTCTTTTAAGCTCATTTATGATCTCTTCCTGCTTTTCTTCATCCTCGGGAAGATCCAGGATCATTTCTCCCACAGCCTTTCCCGCGATGTTCCTGGTATCTGCCTTAAGTATGTTTATCGGCACTTTGCATTTAAGTATAAGATTTGCTATAACCGGCTCGTATGCTGAGTTTTCCTTGAAAACAATTCTTATCTTGTTTCCGGTATTGAGCTGTTTTACAGGTGTATAGGTATTTCTTTTTCCTGATAGAAGCTCTTTTGCAGCATCTGACTTGGGGTTAGCAAATATCTCTTCTACAGAGCCTTTTTCTACAAGCTTTCCGCTGTCAATGATCGCTACATTTTTACATACATCGGTTACAACTGACATCTGATGAGTGATGATTATCACCGTGATACCGAGCTTTTCGTTGATCGATCTGATAAGTTCAAGTATAGATGCTGTAGTCTGGGGATCGAGTGCGCTTGTAGCTTCGTCGCAGAGCAGAATGTCAGGGCTAGTCGCAAGTGCTCTTGCAATTGCGACTCTTTGCTTCTGCCCTCCTGAAAGCTGCGCGGGATACGCCTTTTCCTTATCCTCAATGCCTACAAGCTTTAGAAGTTCCCTTGCCTTTTTCCTTGCATCGGATCTTCTTATTCCGCTTATTTCCAAGGGAAAGCACACATTGCCGAGTACATTTTTCTGCTCCAGGAGGTTGAAATTCTGAAATATCATCCCGATATTGCTTCGCTTTTTTCTAAGCTCCCGTTCAGATAAACTGCCAAGCTCTATTCCTTCTATAAAAATGCTGCCCTCAGAAGGTTTTTCAAGATAGTTTATGGATCTTACCAGTGTACTTTTCCCGGCACCTGACATACCGATGATCCCATATATATCGCCTTTTTCAATAGATAAGTTTATGTCTTTCAGTGCAACGATCGTATGTCCTTCGATATCAAATTTTTTCGTCAGATTTTTAATCTCAATTATGCTCATGATCACTCCAAAAATACTACTGCACCGTCATAAGTATCTTCAATGAACTTCTTGATATCATCTGATCTGAGAACGCTCACAAGAGCCTTTATCTTATCCTGATCTTGATTTCCGTCTTCTACTGCAATAATATTCACGTAAGTCTGTGCTGCGATAGAATCAGAAGCTTCATAAGCAATTGAGTCTTTCTTTACTGAGTATCCTGCTTCCAAAGCATAATTGCCGTTTAATACTACATATTCAACTTCATTTATTACTCTTGCTACCTGTGCTGCTTCAAGTTCTACAAACTCAAGGTTATAAGTATTTTCTTCGATGTCGTTTACTGTTGCTGTAAGTCCTGCTCCATCCTTTAACTTAAGAAGTCCGTTGTCCTGAAGAAGCAGGAGCGCTCTTGCTTCGTTTGTTGTATCATTGGGAATTGCGATCTTATCGCCTTCTGCTACATCATCAAGGCTTTTCTTTGTTCCGGGATAAATACCGAAGGGCTCATAGTGGATTCCGCCTGCATTTACGATGTGTGTTCCCTGCTCCTCGTTAAAGCTCTCAAGGTAAGGAACATGCTGCATGTAGTTTGCATCAAACTCGCCTGACTCTACTACAAGGTTTGGCTGAACATAATCTTCGAATTCAACAATATCAAGTTCGTATCCGTAGTCTTTAAGAATCTCTGCTGCTTTTGCAAGTATCTCTGCATGAGGAACAGGTGATGCTGCGATCTTGATAGTCTCACCGTTGCCGGGTACGATATCGGAAAGTGCATCTTCACTGCTTGCTGAATCTTCGCTTTCAGATGCGCCTGCTGCTTTTCCGCCTTCTACAACAAGTGTATCCTCGTAATCTGCGCCATAGGTATCAAGAAGAGTTGCTTCATAATCTGCATGGAAGAACTGCTCATTTCCAAGGCTCTCGATCTCTGAATTGATCCAGTCAAGAAGTGATGAGTTGCCCTTAGATACTGCAGGTGCAATGGTATCCTGACTTCCAAGTGAAGGAATTCCTACAACATATCCCTCATTTTCAAGAGAATATGCGATTACTTCTGTGTTGTCGTTTGCCCACGCAACTCCTGTGCCATTTTCAAATGCTGTCTTTGCTGATGCGTATGTGTCAAACTTCTGAAGCTTGATCTCGGGATTTTCTTTCTCAAGATAGGTCTCAGCTGTAGTTCCTGAGATTACGATCACCTGATCGTCAGCTCCGATCTGGCTAAGATCCTCTATTACGTTGTCCTCATGTGATACAACTCCAAGTGCTACGTTCATGTAAGGGAGTGCGAAGTCAACTTTTTCTGCTCTCTCCTCTGTAACTGTGAAGTTTGCAAGAACTATATCAACTTTTCCTGTCTCAAGATATTCAACTCTGCTTGCAGCCTCTGTTGATACGTAGTTGATCGAAACTCCGAGGTCCTCTCCGATCCTCTCTGCGAAATATACATCATAGCCCTGATAGTCACCGTTTTCATCGACATATCCAAAAGGATTCTTATCTGAGAAAACTCCGATATTTATTTCACCGCTCTCCTTGATCTCATCAAGGGTTCTGTATACTTTGCTGCTATCATCAGTACTTTCAGCCGCATCTTCCTGTGCATCAGATGCTTCAGTATCCTGTGCAGTATCTTCTGACTGGCTGTCAGCCTCGGCGGCTTTACTTTGTCCGCATCCTGCTATGACTGATGCTCCAAGTCCAAGTGTTAATGCTCCTGTAAGAAACTTTTTTAAGATGTCTTTTTTCATAATTTGTACCTCCTTCAAATTTGTTGGGTTAATACTATCATCTGCTCCTAAGCACCCGGACATATTACTTTTCCGGGATATTGACATATGACAACACATGACTTTATTCATTTTTCTACATGAAGTTCTTACTGTATTTTTCATAAATAGCCTCCGCCAGTATTTGGTGTCCTTTCTCATTCAGGTGTTCATTGTCTGCATCATCAGGCTTTGCCTGATCAGATGCGGCAAGAAATTGTGTTCCTCGTCTTTGTGCGATTTCTTTGTAAACGTCCTTTAATTCATAACTGATCTCAACTGAATGTTTATTAAATTCAGGATCCTTGTCAGGCCTCCATACATCCTGTCCCAGATGGATCGGTGATATAAGAAGTATCCTGTCAGGACTTACAAATTTTTCTATCTCATCAAGACACAGTTCAATTCCTTTTCCTATCATGTAGGAAGATGCTCCGTATATGCTTTTACAATCATTTGTGCCAAGCATCAGAAACACTGCTTTTAGAGGATTGTGGGTTTCAAGTATGATAGGTAGTGTTGATAGTCCTCGTCTTCCCTGTCTTATCTCATCTTCAAATATAGTTGTTCTTCCGCAAAGACCTTCCTCACAGATCTGCGCATCAGGTAACTTATTCTGTAAAATACCTGTCCACCGTTTTTCGTAAGGGTAACGGATATAGTTTTTTGAACCCGGAATAAATCCCCATGTATTTGAATCACCATAGGCAAGTATTGATTCCATATGCTCCGCTCCCTTCGTTTCTTGATGGTTCATAGCTTAGCATTAAAACTCCGCCTTGAAAAATCAATAGATTTTATCATCTGCGATAAAACAGGCTTATCACACATGGCTATCACTTTAGCAATAAAGCTCAATATCTCCACAATTAGTGAGTAGTTGCGGCCTTTAAGTTCATTTATATTTAGGTAAGGGAAAAACCCGGCAAAAAACAAAAAAACGGAGGGAACAATGAAAAAAAGGGGAATTTTTAGCAAAATTGCAGCCTTGTCACTTGCCTTGTGCGTTTTAACAGGATGCGGCAGCGCAAAGGCCAATACTAAAGTCCTAAAGGACCTTAGCAAGGACTATTTCACATTTGGAGTGGGGATAAACGGAAGCACGCTTGAGAATCAGACACTCAACATACCGCAGTACATGGAGCTCGCTAAGAAAGAGTTCAACAGCTGTACCATGACAAATCTTATGAAGAGCGGATATATCCTGGATCAGTTTGGTTCACAGGAAAACTATAAAAACGGAAGCGAAGAACCCGCTCTTAACTTCATGTCTATCGATCCTACATTAGAATGGTGCAAGGAGAATGGAATGAGAATGCGTGGTCATACTCTTGTATGGCATACTCAGGCTCCCGAGTGGTTTTTCAGAGAGGGATATACTGACGAGGGAGAATACGTTGATAAAGAAACCATGCTTGTCCGTGTAGAAAGCTATATAAAGCAGCTCCTGACACACGTGCAGACAGAATATCCCGGTGTCATCTACTGCTGGGATGTAGTAAACGAAGCTGTCGATCCCGAAAGCGCAGATCCTGACAGCGATTTTAAATGCCGCACCAAAATAGGCGATGCACCAAATCCCTGGTATGAAACGATAGGCCCGGATTATGTCGAAATGGCATTTACTTATGCGCGTAAATACGCAGATAGCGATGTAAAACTTTTCTATAACGACTACAACACCTATCAGGCGCCTAAGACAACAGCCATCTACAATCTGTGCGAGTCTTTAAAGGAAAAGGGCCTGATTGATGGTATCGGAATGCAGGGATATTGGGGAATAGATTATCCTCCAATGACTGATATAAAGAGAGCTATAGAAAAATTTTCAGAGCTAGGGCTTGAAATCCATATCACAGAGCTATCCGTAGGTGTTGATGAAGAATCAGAAGAAATGTTCAAAAAACAGGCTGACAAATACGGAGAAATCTTCTCTCTTCTGTGCGAAATGGACACTCAGGGCGGTGGTCCCGCGAATATTACCAACGTTACCGTATTTGGTCTTGTTGATCACTATCGCCCAGAGGATGGCACAAATTCACGCCTCTTTGATAAGGATTATCTTCCAAAGCCGGCATATTATGCGGTTGCAAACGCCTTAAAAGGTAAGTGATCAAAACTTCCCGCATTCCAAGAGGCCATGCACCCGCTCCCAGGCTCCTCCGGTGAGAATTAAATACGCAGGTCTTGCTTATGTCGGAAGGATATTGTAGGTTGGGGTCATTTTTTCGGGATGGAGACCTTCCTGAAGATATTGGTAGTACTCTTCCCAGGATATTCTGACGCCTCCCATACTTTCCAAATGATCTGTATGAAACTGGCAGTCGATCATTACATAATTATTGGCTGCCAGGATCTTGGAAAGTGCATAAAGTGCTATCTTGGAACCATTATCCATTTCTGAATACATGCTCTCTCCAAAAAAGCATTTCCCAAGACTGACACCGTAGAGCCCGCCTGCCAATTCGCCATCTGTATAAGCATCTATGCTGATCGCAAGCTTATTGTCAAACAGGTTCTTGTAGGCTTTTTCCATGTCATCTGTTATCCAGGTTCCCTCGTTAAATTCACGCTTAACTCTGCATCTGTGCATAGTATCAGCAAAATCGCGGTTTTGCTTAACGGTTATCTCATGCTTTTTCATGAATTTGCGAAGTGAATGCGATACGTGAAGCTCTGCGGGCCTTATGATGAATCTCTCTTTGGGGCACCACCACAATATAGGCTCGCCCTCGTTATACCACGGAAAAATCCCATTGCTGTAAGCCAGAACAAGGCGCTCCAAGGATAAGTCTCCGCCTATTGCAAGGAGCCCGTCATCATCTGCCAGTGTAGGCAGGGGAAAGCTTATTTCGTTGTCATTTAGCTGAAAAACAGGCATTTTCTACCTCTGTTATTTCTTTGTTGTACTTACGGAAAAACCTCCGTCCTTTACTGTGATCGTGATCTTTCCGCCATTTTTCAATTTTCCGAACAGAATCTCATCAACAAATAGAGGCTTGATGTCATTTCTGATCACGCGGTCAACCTCTCTTGCCCCGAATTCCTGACTGATGCCGCGCTTTTTGACAAGGTCTTTAGCTTTTTTATCGGCTTTTACCTCGATTTTTTTAGCCCTTAGCTGCTCACTCATTTCGGCAAGCTTTTTGTCTACAACTAGCTCTGCCATAGCTTCGTCCATGCTGTTAAAAGCAACGATCTTGCTTAATCTGTTTCTGAACTCAGGCTGAAATGTCTGTTTTACAGCATCCATAAGTGCCCCATTATCGTAGCTTTCGCTGATAAATCCGATTCCGCTCTTTCCAAGGCGATTGGCGCCTGCGTTAGATGTCATTATGATTATGACGTTCCTGAAATCCGCTTTTCTTCCCTGGTTATCCGTGAGCGTCGCATAATCCATGACCTGCAAAAGCACGTTGAAAATATCAGGATGAGCCTTTTCAATCTCATCAAGAAGAAGCACCGATGAAGGGTTTTTCCTTATTTCTTCTGTCAAAATGCCGCCATCTTCGTATCCGACATATCCTGCAGGAGATCCGATAAGTTTGGCAACAGAGTGTTTTTCTCCGTACTCACTCATATCGAATCTGATAAGCTTTGAGCCAAGTTCGTCCGCAAGACTCCTTGCGATTTCCGTTTTGCCGACACCTGTAGGTCCAACGAACAGAAGACTGGATAAGGGTTTATTCTCATCTGCAAGACCTGCCTTGGAAAACTTAACTGCATTGACAACCTGGCTGATCGCCTCATCCTGTCCGAATATGCGCTTTTTAAGGCGATCTTCAAGAGTCTTTAGTCCCGCCATATCATCCGTCTCAACGGTTTCTATCGGCACTCTGCAGATCTTAGTGAGGATTTCGTTTATCACATCTTTATCTACTGTCTGTTTCTTTTTGTCTGTGGGATGAAGCTTTCTGTAAGAGCCTGCTTCATCAATTATGTCTATCGCTTTGTCAGGAAGAAATCTCTCATTTATGTATTTACTGCTCATTTTTACGGCGTATTCTATTACACCTTTTTCATATTTTACGCCGTGATATTCCTCGTATTTAGCCTTTAAGCCCTCGAGTATTTCAACGCTTTCATCTTCGCTCGGCTCCTTAATATCTATATTCTGGAAGCGTCTAACAAGGCTTTTGTTTTTCTCAAAATACTTCTTGTATTCCTCGAAGGTTGTCGCTCCAATGAATCTGATATGTCCGTCAGAGAGGTAAGGCTTTAACATGTTCGATGCATCAAAAGAGCCCTCTCCTACAGCACCGGCGCCGGACAGGTTGTGAATTTCATCAATATATATTATCGGTTTTTCTTCTTTGCCAATTTCATTAAGAACCTTCTTAAAGCGCTTCTCAAAATCGCCTCTGTACTGCGTTCCCGCAAGCATTCCGCCCAGGTCAACAGAAAATACCTTAGCTCCCTTTATTGCATCGGGAACTTTGCCTTCTCTAAGCAGCTGCACGAGACCGTATGTGATCGCCGTTTTGCCAACTCCCGGCTCTCCTATGTGGAGCGGATTGTTTTTATCCTTCCTGCAGAGGATCTGGATTGTTCTCTCCAGCTCATTTTTCCTGCCTATAAGAGGATTTACATCAGTCAAAGTTTCATTAAGGCATGGTGCATAGAGCTTCCAGTTGTCACCGTGGCTGTCAGCCTCTCCCGGCTGCGCAGTCTCGGCAACAAAGGCTTCGAGGTCCTCTAAATTGGCGATTTCCTGCAATAGATCTGCCTCAGCTATCTGTTGCTTTTCCATATAATACAGAGCATAGCTGTTATCAAGGCTCCAAAAAGCATGGACCAGATGCCTAATATGAACCTCATCACTTGCACTGTTGTAGGCGCTCTCCCCTGCAAAACTTATCAGAAAATTAAGAGTCGCAGAAAGCTCGGGTTCTTTTCCCTTCACCTTTTCAACATACTCATCTATGTACTTAATAAGATCTGCGGAAAGAATATTAAGGTCTCCGCCGCACTCCATAAATGCTTCTCTGAATATTGGTGTCTCCGCTATAAAAAGAAGCACCATTTCAGGAGTTACATATTCATATTTATTGGCTTTTGCAAATGCTATCGCCTTCTGTAATACTTCTGTTGCGTCTTTTGAAAAATCCATCATGCTTCCTCCACTGTCATTCTAAAGGGATATCCCTCTCGTTTGGCACGGTTAAGCGCACTTGTAACCTTGGTAACTGCGATATCGTAAGGATATTTTCCGACTACTGCCTTGCCCTT
This sequence comes from Butyrivibrio sp. NC2002, assembly GCF_000702265.1. Lineage (GTDB taxonomy): Bacteria > Bacillota > Clostridia > Lachnospirales > Lachnospiraceae > Butyrivibrio. The sequence continues at coordinate 7,307 of NZ_KL370882.1, read as the reverse complement.
TTTATGGACATTGAGCATGATTGCCTGCGCTGTAACTTCGTCTTTGTGGAATATATCTACAAGTACTTCTACCACAAATTCCATGGTAGTAAAATCGTCATTATGCATCACCACGTTGAATTGGCGTGGTTCCTTTATTTTGCTTCTTGTTTTCTCTTTTGTTGCGTCTTTCGTTGCCATATTTTCTCCAATATTTATCTGTGTTTTCCTCTAAAGAGGCTTTAATTCATTCTATACCATTTCACAAGAAAAAGGGTTATTTTTCCAAAAGCAAAGCCGATATACTAAATAGTAATATCCGCAAGGATGGCAGATATTCGGTTTTCCACGGAAAGGATTATAGGAGGTACTCTATGATTCAAACATCGAATATTAACGAACCCAAGCATAAAATCTACACTTATAGCTTCACTACAAAAGGCGATTCCATCGATTCTTTTTCTAAGATTCTGGATAATAAATCACAAGCGATAACAAAAGATAAACGTCCATGCGAATATTTCCGAAATGCTGACAGCACAGGGGCTATTTCATACGGACGCGCTACTTTTATGTGTGATAAAGAAAATAACAGACTGCTTCTGGGAGATTGCAGCGATGAGAAAAACTGCCTAAGGATAAAGCTCTCAGGAGGCGGATCTCTTGTGGTAAACAGAGATAATCTGGATGAGCTGGTACAGAGTATCAGCATGTTTTCAGCAAAAGATCAGGGACTGATAATGCGGGCCATCCAGCAGGATAAGATTGCACAGAAAGCCCGCGATTACCAGAAAACTGACAGCCTTATGGACGAACTGCCTTCTTAGCATTCTCCATAGCTTCTATGACTTTGTCACAGAACTCATCGTATTTAGGGTCTTCCTCATATTTATCTTCATGAGAAAGAATGTAATCAAGAGACATCCTGACTCCCTTGTGGAAAGGCACATTGGTAGTCATCTGCGGAACAAGTCTCTTTAGTTTACTATTGTCAAAAACAACCGATACAGACTTATCTCCTATAAGTCCGCCCTCAAAATCATATCCGTAAAGCTTGCCTGTGCTGCTTAAGAACTCAGATGTAACATAATAAGGCTTGTACTCAACACCCAAAGCATCTGCAATGGTTTTGTGGATCTGATCCCATGTAAGTGTCTCATCACTTGTTATCTGAAAAGCCTCACCGATTGCATGTCTGTTTCCCATAAGACCGGTATATCCAATAGCAAAATCGCTGTTAAATGTAACTGTCCAAAGTGAAGATCCATCGCCCTGCACGATAACAGGTTTTCCCTGCTGCATTCGCTTTATTACCTGATAAAAGCCCTTATCGCCGTGAACACCTACAGGAATACTCCTCTCATCATATGTGTGGCTGGGTCTTACTATCGTAACCGGGAAGCCTTCTTTTCTGTATTTTTCCATCAGGAATTCTTCGCAAGCGATTTTGTTTCTTGAATACTCCCAATGCGGGTTTGCAAGGGTTGTTCCCTCTGTGATCACATAATTAGCCGCAGGTTTATTGTATGCAGATGCAGAACTTATGAAAATATACTGCTTTGTTTTTCCCTTAAAAAGCCTGTAATCACGCTCTACTGCAGAAACATCAAATGCAATAAACTCGCTGACAACGTCAAACTCCATCCCCTCAAGCTTCTTTGCAGCGTCTTCCTCGTTATAGATATCCGCCACAATCTGCTTAACACCTGCAGGAACGCTGTCACTTCTGTTTCCCCTGTTCAGAAGGTAGACTTCCCACTGCGGATCCTCTGCAAGACGTTTCACTATCCCCATACTGATAGTGCCTGTGCCACCTATAAAAAGTGCTTTCATTTTGCTATACCTCCATCTGTAATCTAATGCTTTTGTTGCTTAGTCTTACTTTGATTCTATAGTTCTTCTTATTCCTCGTCCACCGGATTTTTTCTATCTTTTGACGGCTTTTTATTATGAAAGTGGATGCCGCCTTTGAAATTTTCATAAAAAAAATGTAAATTCACATAGATGCAAATTAATATTTTTTTTAGTCACCGGATGCATTTTGGACACATTCATGGATTAAGATATCAAAAATGAATTTTTTGATGCAGTATAAATCGACATTATGTCCTCGGTTTTTTTAGAGGTTTGGCTATGAATACAAATGATTATAAAGATAATTGTATAGATGTTGTTGAATACAACGGTAAATATACAGATGCTTCAGTCGTAAGAAATAAGCTCCTTTCTGCAGGAGCTTTGGTGTTAGTGGTAATATGTGCTGCCGTTATTCCGATCCTCCTGTTCTAAGAAGGCTTACGGAATAACAGCATTTATTATTTTGTGGCCCCGTGGACAGGATATTAAATCTTAGTAGTCCACTTGGTGCAATCGACAATCTCAGTAGCCAGATCCTCATAAAAATCTGGCTCATGGCACACCATAAGGACAGTTCCCTTATATTCTTTAAGAGCTCTGTGCAGCTCTTCTTTTGCGTCCACATCAAGATGGTTTGTAGGCTCGTCAAGTACCAGGATATTGGATTCTCTGTTTATGAGCTTACACAGCCTTACTTTAGCCTGCTCACCACCGGATAAAACCTTACATTTGCTTTCTATGTGCTTGGTCGTAAGTCCACATTTTGCAAGAGCGGAACGCACTTCATACTGTGAAAAAGAAGGAAATTCGTTCCATATCTCTTCCATGCAGGTTGTCTCAATATCAGGCGACATCTCCTGCTCAAAATATCCTATTTCAACATTTTCTCCGCGCTCAACTTTTCCGGATATAGGCTTAATAAGTCCAAGCAGGCTCTTTAAAAGAGTGGTTTTTCCGATACCATTTGAGCCTGTGAGCACAATAAAAGTATTCCTTTCGATCATCATGTTAAGAGGACTTGATAGCGGTTCATCATAGCCTATAACCAGATCTTTTGCTTCAAAGAGCACCTTACCCGGAGTGCGTGCGGTCTTAAAATTGAATTCCGGCTTTGGCTTCTCCTGTATTTTCTCTATGATGTCCATACTGTCAAGCTTCTTCTGCCTTGCCATAGCCATGTTTCTGGTAGCAACTCTTGCCTTATTTCTGGCAACAAAATCCTTAAGATCCGCTATTTCCTGCTGTTGTCTGTTATAAGCAGCCTCTCTCTGAGCCTTTTTCATCTCATAGACTTCCATGAATTTGTCATAGTCGCCCACATATCTGTCAAGGCTGTGCGTCTGTCCATCCATGTGATAGATGATGTTTACCACATTGTTGATAAACGGAATATCGTGTGAGATCAGGATAAAAGCATTCTCGTATTCCTGAAGATACCTTGTAAGCCACACGATATGCTCAGCATCAAGATAGTTCGTAGGCTCATCAAGAAGCAGGATATCCGGCTTTTCCAGGAGTAGTTTGGCAAGAAGAATCTTCGTTCTCTGACCTCCTGAAAGCTCTGTTACATCCCTTTCAAGACCTAGTTCCAAGAATCCCAGAGCTCTTGATACTTCCTCTATTTTTGAATCGATAAGATAAAAATCGTGATTTGTCAGAAGGTCCTGGATCGTCCCGAGTTCTTCCATGTACTCTTCAAGCTGCTTTTCATCTGCCTCTGCCATGGCATCACAGATTTCATTCATCCTTCTTTCCATGTCAAAAAGCGGTTCATAGGCTGAAGCAAGTACGTCTCTTATTGTCATGCCTTCCTTTAAGACAGCATGCTGATCGAGATATCCAACCTTTACATTTTTAGCCCATTCGATCTTACCTGCATCGGGCATAAGCTTACCGGTGATAATGTTCATGAAAGTGGATTTACCCTCTCCATTAGCACCGACAAGCCCTATATGCTCCCCTTTTAGAAGCCTGAATGAAACATCGTCAAAAATGGCGCGGTCACCGAAACCGTGTGTGAGATGTTCAACGTTCAAAATACTCATTTAACAATTTCCTTCCTTAAGCAAAAATTCTGCTTCTTCGCTCAAGTCAGATTACCACGTCATCTCTTCAATGTACATAGGTTTTTGTTTTTCCTCAGAAAAACCGGAATCGCCCGCAAGAAGTCATAGTTTTATAATTGCAAGGTTGTTTTATTATCCTTATACCTGGCATCTTTTTATCCCCCTCTTGTATCTGTTTTGTATCTCACGTTTTGTCAAAATACAGCTGCTTTGCAGTTGTTTTACTTATAAGCCCCGGTACTATGCTTACGGTCTTAAAAAGGCTCTTATGGCTGACTTTTTCTGCAATATCCTTTATGGACAGCTTTTCATTTTCGAAAGCAGAATCTTCAAGCACTCTGATATGACCTGACTCAAGTGTGATATCTGTCACCGGGTTTCTATAGCTGAAATAATCTTCATCAGCATACAGCTGTGCTTTAAGGTTGAGCAGCCTGTTTTCCATAGCTCTAAGCTCCTCCTCGGTAAAACAGAGGTCTGCGAGATTATCTCTTAGTACTTCAGCCGTTAATTTGTTCATGATCACGTCAGCTGTTGCTCTGCGCATAACAAGCATATCTGTTGGTGTCGTCATGCTTTTTCTTGCAAGAACTTCATCATCCACAGTTCCCATGCAGCCATCATTGTCGATGCCCTGAATGCCCTTTATCTCAACTTCTCCCTTTTCCCTGTTCTTCCAGACAACGTTATAAATGATATGTCTTTCGTGTCTGTCAAAGTTACCGCAAAGGTAGTCAAGAACCTGCATATCAGCAATATCTCTCTTGAGCTGACCGCTCTTATTCATAACCTCTTCACTCAAAAGCTGGATCGGATCAGCATCTGCAGGAACCTCCTGCCATCTGCTGATATTCACAGCCCTGAAATTAGCCAGGTCACTGCCTTTTGCCCTGTCCATCGCAATTCCTTTTTTGATATTGCCGTTTATATCAAGCTCAACGAACTCCGATTTTGCTACTATCTGAGGATTGCCGATAAGTGTTGCCACTTTTGACATTGCAACATTCCTTTTGGCTATAGCCTCTCCTTCATCTACTCCGAGAATCCGGTCATATGTATAGCAATCGGAATAGTAGTGCTGCGCCTTTTTTTCAACAATGTACAGAAGTCGCTTCTTTTCTGCACTGGCGTAGTCATTTTCAAATGCATTATCTCCGTAAATATGGTTGTAATATACTTTGATTTTCTTATGCTCCAAAGAAAACTGGCCCGAAAATTTATCCGAAACGATCAGAGCTGTTCTCTCTTTTTCTGACCAGTAATCTGCCTCGGGATAATAATCCTTCAAACGCATATTAAGGCCATTGGCGCAATTGCCCAGAACGTAAAGTACATTTGTGCCGCCTCTTTTTATAAAATCCGTTATTCTGTCAACAGAAGGAAGCTCTGATACGTAATCTATGAATTTGGAAAGCCCGTCTCCGGGACTTGTATGATATGATTCTTCCGTGAAAAATATGTCTTTTTCGCAGTCATCCATTTTTACATGCATCAGTACTCTGACACCCGAATCTACTGATTCAACTCTGGCAACGGCACCTGTCATTTTGCCGCCCATAATCCTTATATTTTCCGGTAAAATACTCATTATTATTATTACACCCCCCTAACAAAAAAAGAGGAAATTCGTCGAAATTTCCAATAAGAAAAGAATGTCGCTCGCGACATTCTCGCGCCGAGCGCGGTTGCAGAATGCAACATTTTCCTTTCGCGCGAGTGCGCATCCTCGCGGAGCGTTTTTTATTGAATAGGAATTTCGGAGAAATTTCCTATTCAATAAAAAATGACTTTCATATATCTTATGAAAGTCATTTTAGTATCCTTTGTCCAACAATTGTCCAACAAAGCTCCAAGCCATTGATAAATACTGGCTCTATTTTATGATATATCAGCGAGAAAACTCCTTCCGACATAGTCGGTGGGGGTAGTTCATTTTGCAACCACTTTGTCACCCTTATGACGTGTGATAGATGATTCAGCCCCTGTAAGGATCGCATTTTTAACGTAGGTATTAACTATTTCTTTATAAGAAGTTTTGCCATCCTTTTCAAATCGCGAGATCAGGGCGCTAAATTCGTCATCCTCATAGCTGATCGCCATTACGAAATCATCTTCCATCTTAAGGAGGATTGTAGCGTTCTGGCTGCCTTCTGAAACTATGGTAAAGTCATAGCCCTCTCCCTCAAGGAATCCTGTCATGTCTGCAACAGCGCCCATTATTGCGCCGTCTGCCTTCTCAAAATCAAGTTCCTTGGCATTGGACATTCCAAGAGCCATTTCCATTTCATTTATCTCAGCATCGAGAGATGCTTCCTCTTCGCCTTCCTGAAGGAGTGAACCTATTGTAGGTGCCTCCTCGGTTATTTCGCTCAGATCCATTCCCGGAATATCAAGCGGCGGAATCTCCAGATCGATCATATCCTCCTCTGCCGGAGCTTCTTCAATTACCTGTTCCGCCTCATCGAATGTGGGGATTTCGACTGCCACAGGGGTTTCTTCGATCACTGGCGCTGCTTCTTCTGCTGCTGGCACTTCTTCGATCACAGGTGATGCTTCTTCTGCTGCAGGAACTTCCTCTACTGCTGGCATTTCTTCCGGCATTGCGATTTCTTCTACCGCAGAGATCTCCTCTGCTACTGGCGCTTCTTCAATCACTGGCGCTGCCTCTTCGACTACTGGCACTTCTTCCGCTACCGGTACTTCCTCTACTACAGGCACTTCCTCAACAGCAGGTATTTCCTCTGGCATTGCTACTTCTTCGACCGCGGGGATTTCCTCTGCCACAGGCGCTTCTTCTATCACTGGCGCTGCTTCTTCGACTACTGAGGCTTCCTCTACTGCCGCTACTTCCTCTACTACAGGCGCTTCCTCAACAGCGGGTATTTCCTCTGGCATTGCGATTTCTTCTACCGCAGGAATCTCCTCGGGCATTGCGATTTCTTCTACTGCAGGAATCTCCTCTGCTACTGGCGCTTCTTCGATCACTGGTGCTGCTTCCTCTACTACAGGAACTTCCTCTACTAATGGTATCTCCTCAGGCATTGCTACTTCTTCTACCGCGGGGATTTCCTCTGCCACAGGCGCTTCTTCGATTACCGGTGCCGCCTCTTCAACTACAGGTACTTCTTCAATCACTGGTGCTGCTTCTTCTGCTGCAGGAACTTCCTCTACTGCTGGCATTTCTTCCGGCATTGCGATTTCTTCTACCGCAGGGATTTCTTCTGCTACCGGTACTTCCTCTACTACTGGCACTTCCTCTACTGCTGGTATCTCCTCAGGCATTGCGATTTCTTCTACTGCAGGAATCTCTTCTGCCACAGGCGCTTCTTCGATTGCCGGTGCCGCCTCTTCTACTACAGGCGTTTCCTCTACTACAGGCACTTCCTCAACAGCAGGTATTTCCTC
>NZ_JNKZ01000007.1 GCF_000702265.1 Butyrivibrio sp. NC2002 | reverse complement strand
AATGTTACTGCCGAAAAAGTAGATAATGCCAAAAGAGAACGTAATGAGTGCTATAAAAGTAAAAAAAGAGAAAAAAAGAGAAAAAATAGGAAAAATATAATAGGAAATAATAGAAAAGGAAATAATTAGTAGATGAATGGATTAAAAGAATTATTAGAAATAGAGAAGAACCGCTTGATAAGGATTAAATCTGTCGTAGATAACAGACTTATTGAAGTGCCTGAAGGGGCGCTAAGGATATCAACATCCAATAACTGTACACAATTCAAACAAAGCATAGAAGCGAAGAAGAAACTGATTTACATAAAGAAAGATGATAAGCAACTTGCCTATCGCCTCGCTCAAAAATCTTACGACCAGAAAGTTCAAAAGCTTGTAGACAGGCGCTTAAAGCAGTTGGACAAGCTTACTGAAGAATATGAAGACACCGAGATAGAAGAAATCTATGACAAACTTCATCCCATAAGGAAAGCATTGATACAGCCAGTAGAAATCCCATGGGAGCAAAGACTTGCTGCATGGAAGAATACTCCGTATGTAGGAAAAGATTTTGCACCGGGTATGCCTGAAATCTACAGCAAGAAAGGGGAAAGAGTCCGCTCTAAATCTGAAAAGATAATAGCTGACATATTCTGTGATCTGGGTCTCGAGTACAAATACGAATGTCCATTGAATCTTAAGGGAGTAGGAATTGTATATCCCGATTTCACAATTCTTAGGAAAAGAGATGGAAAAGAAATATACTGGGAGCATGATGGCAGAATGGATGATCCCAAATATGCAGAAAAAGCTGTAAGAAAGATCAACTCATATATTGCAAATGGCTATTTTCCAGGGGATAATCTTATAGTATCTTTTGAATCCTCCGGAATGGTTCTAAATGATAGGATTGTTGTAAAGATGATAGATAAATATCTTCGATAGTATTCTTCAGCGGGGATGCACGATTTAATATAAATAGGTCCAGAAATAAGTTTTGAATAATTGGGGATAAAGGGGAAAAAATGGCATCAAGTATTATACATCTTGCAGTTACTAACGAGCTTATAAAGCACTATGCCTTTAAGGATGAAAACAGACTAAAGTTTGGAGCTATTCTTCCTGATGCAGGCAAAGGTAAAGCAGGTCATTTAAACAAGTATATTTGGGGACGCAATAAAAAGTCTTATGATTTCGAATTATTCAGAGATAAGTTCGGAGAGCTGATGAGGCAGGACGACTTATATCTTGGTTATTATCTTCACCTTGTTCAGGACATATGCTACAGGCACTTTGTATATGACAAGTATCACTGGAATCCCATGATTCCGGGCAATGTTGAAAAGCTTCACAAGGATTATTCCATAATAAATTACTATGTTATTGAAAAATATGATTTGAGGAATGACATAGTAGCTCCAAAGGACTTTGAGAGTGAGCCGATAAATGACCTGTGCGTATATGACGTTAACTGGCTTATGGAATCCATGGATGGTTATTTCAAAATAGTGGAGGGTGACATCTTCTTTTTTACCAGAGAAATGGCAGACGAATACATTGCCGAGGCAGCTGAACTATGCTTAAAAGAGCTAAACGCATTTATAAACGGAGGAAAGCTCTTAGATAGCTACGACAATGCTTGGGATAATAGAACCTACTTGGCACTGTAGAGAGCTATTTTAAAGCAATAGGCATTAGTAGTGATGAGCAGGAAAAGATAAAAGCAAAGCTTACATAGCAGAACAACAGCACATCTATGATAATACTTTTTATGATGAGGCCATAAATAAATTTTATGAAAAGCCTGTTGACTCTTCCCTTAGGGAATCCCTTAAGGTGGTTTTATAAACAAATAAGGAGGTTCCAAAAATGGAAAAGAAAATGACATCAGGAGAAATGGCAAAGAAAGCGGGAGTATCACAGAAGGCAATACGTCTTTATGATGAAAAAGGGCTACTTAAACCCACCGAATACTCTGAAGGTAACTATCGTCTTTACGATGACGCAGCACTGCAGATTTTGGAAAAGATTGTGGCACTTAAGCAGATAGGGTTTTCCCTCGAAGAAATCAGAGATAATCTAAAGAGTGGTGAAGCCAGTGACATTAAGGGTGCGCTGGAGATTCAGCTTCAGAAGATGGAGGAAAAGAAATATCAACTGGAGAAAATCACTGACGCAATTAAAAGAACTTTGGCACGAAAGGAAGAACTTGACTGGGATGACGTTGCAGAAATCGTACAGTATGTAAGTGCTGACCAGTCTGCTGATGAGCGCCACTGGGATGCACTGAAGCATACAAGCGGAGAACTTGACTGGTATGTGAGAATCTTCAATTCTCTTGATCTTAAAGACGGAAAAAGAGTTCTTGATCTGGGATGCGGATACGCTAAGCTCTGGAGAAACAATTGGACTGACATTCCCAAGAAAACAAAGATTACAGGGTATGACATTCACGGCAGCTGGGCAGATGATTTTGCAAAGTTCATTCCTGAGAACAAAGATAAACTGCCTGAAGGCGTAGACATTAAGCTTGAATTTGCAGATCTTGAGGATGAGAAGACCTGGGATAAGATTGATGAAAATGGCGAATATGATGTAGTTATAGCTCATTACCTTGATTCTGAGATAAAAGATATCGAAGATATCGTGGCACATGCCAGCAAGGTAGTCGCAGAGGATGGTCTGTTTTCTTTCAACGGTGCTAACGTGGCAAACTGGAACAATCTCTTTAAAGAAGCTATTGAAGCTATAGGAGAAGACTCATCATTCATAGATGAAACAATAGCTGGTCAGACAGAGAAGAGAAATCAGTATATATCCATGATGGAGAAATATTTTGCAAGGGTGGAGTCAGTTCTTTTGCCTAATTTTTGGCATTACACTGAGGCAAAAGAAATCGTGGAGAAGATGAAGGATTACTACAGGGTTCATGAGAAAGCTATTGCCGGATATGAGAACAAGCTCCTTGCTTATTTTGAAGATAAAATTGGAAAAGACGGTGAGTTTGTGCTTGAGGCAAGAAGCCAGTTCTGGCATTGCTACAAAAAGTGACCGGATTCAAGAGTACAATGGCGTCTACTTTTTTCTTATATGACAGTACTTGGGATCAAGGGACATATATCAGTGGATAAATACATTGATAAAAAGTTTTTAAATGCTGATGTAACATTCTTCGGTTATGAAACTGATTTTCAACAAATTAAATATATGCTGAGATTAGTGGTTGTTGCATTTTTTGCGACAACCATTTTGCACATTTGTAAAAATGATATAGTTCCGATGATAGGAGAAATGATGCTATAATATCATAAGATATACAGAAATAATGAGACTTTATTAGGTGAATAAATATGCTAAGAATATTTTTTGGTGAAAAAGAAGATGTAATGCATGGACCATCATGGTTTAGATTTAATTATGATGAAGAATGGCTGGCAGATCCTTTTGTGGAAGAAATGATGACAGATATTGATAAGTCGCATTATAAGGGAGGGCAGCTAATAGAAAGTGATGTTTTAGGACCAATTCCACCAGAGAAACTTTCTGGTGGATTACAGACTCTTATTTGCATTTATAAAAGACCAGATCTAGTTTTCAATGCCACAAGCTGTGGAGAGAACTGCGCAAAATGGCTTATAGAGATTGGAAGAAGAGAGGATATTACCGTAAATCTTAGGTATTACATGCCTTTTGATGATTGCGGTGATTTAGAAATAGAGATTCTTAATGAGAATATCAAAGTTACAAATGCCAAGGATTATATGCATGAAGCATTAAAATATGTTTGATGACTAGGAAATATTATATATATGAAAAATAAACATCATGTAGTTGTTGAATCAAAGCGACTTAAATACGAATTTGATATAAAGAGGAATATCACTGTCATTCAAGGTGATAGCGCATCTGGAAAGACTACACTCTTGGACCTTTTGGGGACTCATTCAAGATTTGGAAAAGAAAGTGGAATCAGTCTACAGTCAGATGTTCCATGTGTGGTATTTGGTGGAGATGCAGGTCTTTGGAAGACGATTTTAGAAGCTTATCAAGATAGTATAGTATTTATCGATGAAGATTATCCATTTATTTATTCCAAAGATTTTGCGGAGTTGGTACAGGCTTCTTCGAATTATTTTGTCTTGATTACAAGACAGCCTCTGTATAATCTGCCATATAGTGTTCAGGAAATCTATGGAATCAGGACTACAGGTAAATATCACTATCCCGAGCAAGTCTACCATGAATTTTACAGAATTTATAATGATTTTTAGCTGAGCCGGAGAAGTATATTGAAAGCAAGGAGTTCTTTAGCTGGGAGAGATATTTTACTGATCTGCTCATGACAGCAACTGCTGATGATATTATTAAGAAATATGATAAGAGCCAGTTGAAGCCCTATTATATTGAAGGTAAAAACAAAGACGCTATCATTGCTGTTTTACCTGAAGAATTAAGAAAAATCATGGGGTAAATGGGATTTATTTGTCCGCTATTTCTTACCCCCCGCGCACCAAACTATGTGAAGTAGTGGTGGGACATGACAACCTCATAACCAAATCGATTTACTTATTTGAGATTATTCTAGTTACCACGGCTGGCCATCCAGCGCCAGCCGCGTTTCTGATTCACGTAGCAAATTAGTTTGCTACGATCGAATATTTTTCAAGGAATATTTTTCGACTTTATCAGAATGAAAAGGCTTAGTTTACTGTCTAAATCTATGTGTTCTAGTTTTCGACAGTAGAATTCTATGGTGTATTACGGTTGATTTTAATAGTCTTTTAAAATTGGATCGTAATGTTTGTGAGACGATTACGGCAGAAAAAGTGATACGTGTGGAAATCGACAGTAGGTAAAGAATGTTTACTACGTGAGATATTTACATTTTGATGATACTGACCGTAATGAGATCCTTGGTACTACTGTCGATAAATACACTTTGGTAAGAGGCGACCGTAATTGGCGTGCGAGCACTACTGGCGGAATTGGATAAATATTTAGAAAGACCGTAACGGCTGGGATAATGTTACTGCCGAGAAAGTAGATAATGCCAAAAGAGAACGTAATGAGTGCTATAAAAGTAAAAAAAGAGAAAAAATAGAAAAGGAAATAATTAGTAGATGAATGGACTAAAAGAATTATTAGAAATAGAGAAGAACCGCTTGATAAGGATTAAAGCTGTCGTAGATAACAGACTTATTGAAGTGCCTGAAGGGGCGCTAAACAATATGTCCGAAAACTCATATAATGAGTGGATTCAGTATTTGAAGGCAACAGCTGAAAGACCTGATCTTATGGGCTATTCAAATCATGTTGTTCAGATATTCATTAAAAATTGATAAAGCTAAAAACGTTTCCTGCTATAATACTTAGAGGAAAATGAAAAACTGTTGACTCTTTCCTTAGGGGAGCCCTTAAGGTGGATTTATATTATCAGGAGGATGAAATGGCTAAACAGAATATATTTGACAACGAAACATTCTTTGAAGGTTACAAAAAGATAAGGGAAAAAGAGTCGAACGCCAACGATCTGTTTGAAATTCCTACATTGTTTTCACTTTTACCTGACTTGGCCGGAAAAAAGGTGTTAGACCTTGGATGCGGATATGGAGAGCACTGCGTTTCTTTCGTAAAAAAAGGAGCAGATAAGGTTGTTGGCATTGATATTTCAGAGAAGATGCTTGAAGTTGCAAAGACCCAAAACAGTGACCCTCGGATAGAGTATATCTTAATGCCAATAGAGGACATTGACCAGATTAAAGAGAAGTTTGACGTAGTTGTAAGTTCACTTGCTCTTCATTATGTTGAGGATTTTGAAGGAGTAGTAAAGAGCGTGAACAACCTTCTTACTTCCGGAGGGAAATTTATTTTTTCACAGGAGCATCCGTTTAACACTTGTCACAGTACAGGCGAGCGCTGGACTAGAGATGAAAACGGCGAAAAGATACATATCAATCTGAAAAATTATGGGATAGAGAAAGAAAACGAAAGTACCTGGTTCATAGACGGCATCAAGAAGTACCACAGAATGTTCTCAACCATAGTAAATACACTGGTAGAAGCAGGCTTTAGTATAGAAAAAATGGTAGAACCGCTCCCTGACGATGAACTGCTAAAGAAATTTCCGGAGCATAAAGATCTTTTCCATAAGCCGGACTTCCTGGTTGTTAAAGCTGGAAAGCGCTAAATGTCAGGTAATTTGAAAGATTCCCAAGCAGGCAAAAGAGTGATAGGAGAGAAAAACAACATGGCAGGACAGATGGCGCATATGGAAATTGCCTACAAACTTATAGACAGGCTGAAAATAACAGAAGGCAAAGCGGAATACATTTTAGGCTCGGTTGCTCCGGATTCGGTACATTTTGACGAGGATTATTTGCCCAAAAAGATACATTCCCATTTATTTGAAAACTGCGGACCCTGGGGAGATACGCAGGATTACGATAACTGGATTGAAAACATTAAGAGCTTTTGGCACAAATACGTAACAGATGAAAAGGATAATATAAAAAAGGCTTTCTATACCGGGATAGTGGTGCATTGCCTCACAGATTACTGGAATGATCTGCTGATTTGGCGCGCTCTGCAAAAAGAAATGATTCCACCTATGACCTACGACGCCTTCAAGGAGGCCTATTATCCCGAATCAAACAGAATAGACAGATGGCTCTACCAGAATATCAATAGTGCAGATGAGATAATGCGCCTTCTTGAAAATTCAAAAGAAGAGGATTTCGAAGATTATGTAAAAGCTTCCTGTATGACGAAGATGAAAAGGCATCTCATAGACGAGCAGTATTATCTTCCGGATCCAATCGATGTTTCAGGGCATAAATATTACAAAGCCGATATGATGCGCAGGTTTGTAAGAGAAGTCCCTGATAGGATATGTGAGCAGATAACGCATATAGATCAGCCAGAGATGAATCACTAAGAAAGCTTCTGCCGGTATTGCCGGTAGGAGCTTTCTGAACTTCAGGAAGAAATGATGGAAGCGGTGAAATTAAATGGCAGAAGGCTCAAGGATTTCCGGGGGAAAATTTTAAGGCTCGTTTAGCAGGAATTCCAAACTTCAGAGTATATTGGCGCTACGGACATGACCCAATTAGAATACTTTGCAAAACTTGTTGTGCGTGTTGAATTAATTGGCAAGATGTCTTCTTTTTATATGAAAAAGGTCAGCCGGGAATTAAAATTATCATGGAAAAAGTCCACGAGGGAGGAACCATCATGACGAAGTCATGATTTGGAATGGTTCCGACCGATAGGGCAGGATTGCGGAGCAATCGTGCCAATACATAATATACGAGGAGATAAACATGAAGAGATTTTTGGATGATGATTTTATTTTGCAGACAGAAACTGCTAAGCATCTTTTTCACGATTATTCGGAAAAGCTTCCGATCATAGATTACCACTGCCACATATCACCCAGGGAAATATACGAGGATAAGAGATTTGAGAGTCTTGGTGATGTATGGTTTGGTGGGAAACAGGATGATGGAACCATATTCGGAGATCACTACAAATGGAGACTTATGCGCTCAAACGGTATTCCGGAAGAACTTGTCACAGGAAGAAAGGACGAGCTTTTAAGGTTCAAAAAATTTGCGGATACACACTCTCTTTCTATAGGCAATCCAATGTACCATTGGTGCAGTCTGGAGCTTAAGAAATATTTTGGAATTGATGAACCATTGACTGCTTCAAATGCTGAAAAAATCTGGGATAAGTGTAATGATATGCTCAAAAACTCAGAAGATATGACAGTCAGAGGGCTTATCAGACAGAGCAATGTTTCTTACGTTGGAACAACGGATGATCCTATAGATGATCTTAAATGGCATGAAAAGATTGCTGCAGATAAGAGCATAGATTTTATGGTCCGCCCATCCTTTAGACCGGACAAAGCAGTAAATATCCATAAGGATGGATTTAGGGAATATATTGCAGAACTTGCTAAGGCTGTAGGGAAAGAAACGCTTACAGGTACTCAGGATGTAATTGATGCTTTGATCAAAAGAGTATCCTATTTCGCAGAACATGGCTGCGTTGCATCAGATCATGGACTTGATTATGTCCCGTTTAGGATCACATCTTATGATGAATGCGACAAGGTATTTAAGAGGGCAATGAATGGAGAAAAGATATCCGCAAAAGAGGCAGAAGGATATCAGACAGCAGTCCTTTTGGCACTTGGAAGAGAGTACCACAGGCAGGGCATAGCCATGGAAATACATTACTCATGTATGAGAAACAAAAATGAGAGGATGTTTGGACTTATAGGACCTGATACAGGCTACGACATGATAGGAAATAATTCATGCGGAGAAAATCTTGCAGACTTTTTATCAGAACTTGATAAGACTGATGAACTTCCAAAGACAATCATCTTTTCCTTGAATCCGTATGATAATCAGCAGATAGGAACGATAATCGGCGGATTCCAGTCACCGGAAGTAGCGGGCAAGATCCAACACGGACCGGCATGGTGGTTTAATGATTCAAAGCAAGGCATGGAGGAGCAGATGAAGTCGCTTGCAAGCCTTGGAATACTGGGTAACTTTATAGGAATGCTCACCGATTCCAGATCATTTCTTTCATATACAAGACACGATTATTTCAGAAGGATCATGTGCAACCTCATAGGAGGCTGGGTCGAAAACGGTGAGTATCCAAACGACGAAGAAGCTCTTAAGAGAATAGTAAGTGGCATATCCTACTACAACGCAAAGAGATATTTTGGCATCTAAAAATACTATTTACTATGTGATGCGGTGTTTGTGTATACTGCCTGATAGTCCTTGGGAGACATGCCGTACTCTTTTTTGAAGGCTTTGAAAAAACTTGAATAATCTCTGAAACCAAAACGTTCATACGTCTTGCTGATGCTTTCGCCATTTGTTATGGCGCTCTGGCATCCGGCAAGGCGTTTTTTGATTATATATTGGTGAAGAGAGATGCCAAGAGTGTCCTTAAATAAATGTGAGACATAGAACTTGCTCACAAAAAAATGTCCGGCGATATCGTCAAGAGAAAGAGTCTCTTCAAGGTTACTCTCGATATAAGAGAGAATGTTTTGAAAAAGAGAAGCATCTTCGCTTTTGGAATCTCTATGCTCGGAATCATATATAACACGGTTTATAGTAAGGATCAGGTCGCACAGGCAAAGATGCCTTGCGGTATCTCCTCCGTATCTGTCAGAAGATATCTCTTCAAGGAGCCTTATGAATCTGTACTCAACCTGGTGCTGATCAGAGGGCATAAGATGATAAATATATTGGTGAAAAGCTTCAGCTTTTTGTATCAGATACATATAATCAACAGACTCCTGAGTAAGGCTCTTGCAGCATTCCCTGCTTATCCAGAACACGAACCTTCTGTAATTTTTCGAAGGGTCATCCATTATGGCATGGTGAAGTGTTCCGGGTGGAACGATCATGAGATCTCCGGGAGTCATCTTATGAAGCTCAGACTGACCGTTTGCCTTAAATATTTCCATTGTGATATCGCCTTCAATGAACATATAGAATTCGTAGTAATCGTGGGCATGTGGAGGCAGTGTGCTGAAATTTTTGTCTGAATAATAGAACACCTCAAAATCTGAGGAGAGCATATATTGTCTTGAATTAAAGGATGATCTTAGTTTGTTTTTCATAATGCAAATATTTTACAGCAACTTTTTCAAACTGTGCAACAACTAATTCTATTCAAAAGCAGGGGCAGGAAAAGTAAGCTATATACGTAAATAACAAGATATTTATTGGAGGTAAACTTTTTATGGAAATGACACTTCGCTGGTACGGTACCGATTATGATACAGTAAAGCTCTGGCAGATCAGACAGATCCCCGGAGTGCATGGAGTAATAACAACACTTTACAACAAACAGGCAGGAGAGCTCTGGGAGCAGAGCGAGATCCAGGCTCTAAAAAAGGACGTTGAGGCTGAAGGCCTTAAGATAGCAGGAATCGAGTCCGTTAATGTCTCTGATGCCATAAAGGCGGCAACAAAAGATAGAGATGAGCATATTGATAACTATATAAAGACTCTTGAAAATCTGGGTAAGGAAGATATCCACATGGTCTGCTATAACTTTATGCCCGTATTTGACTGGACAAGGACAGAGCTTGCAAGAAAAAGAGAAGATGGTTCAACAGTTCTTGCCTATACGCAGGAGGCCGTTGATGCTATAGATCCCGCAAAAATGTTTGAGTCTATATCGGCAGATACCAACGGCTCGGTTATGCCCGGGTGGGAGCCGGAGAGAATGGCTCATGTAAAAGAACTGTTTGAACTGTACAAGGATGTTGATGAGGACAAGCTCTTTGAAAATATAGTCTACTTTTTAAAGGCAATCATGCCTGTGTGCAACAAGTATGATATTAAGATGGCAATACACCCTGATGATCCTGCCTGGTCGGTATTTGGACTTCCAAGGATAATCAATAATGAAAAGAATATTCTAAAGCTCATGAAGGCAGTAGATGATGTACATAACGGTGTGACATTCTGTTCAGGATCATACGGCACAAGTCTTGAAAATGATCTTCCCCATATGATAAGAGCCCTTGAAGGCAGAATACATTTTGCACATGTAAGAAACCTTAAGTTTATATCACCTACTAACTTTGAGGAGTCAGCTCACCTTTCGGCAGACGGAACCTTTGATATGTATGAGATAGTAAAAGCTTTGTATGAGACAGGATTTGATGGCCCCATCCGGCCCGATCACGGCAGAATGATCTGGGGAGAGGTTGCAATGCCGGGATACGGACTCTATGACAGAGCGCTTGGCGCAACATATATAAACGGACTTTGGGAAGCTATCGAAAAGTCACATAAGAGGGGAATTTAAGCAGTGTTTATATCAGGAGGATACATAAGATGAAATTAGACGCAGCAGGTTTACGCAGCGAGAATACATGGAAGGAAAAGGGATATTACCTGCCTTCCTTTGACAGAGAAAAAATGATAGAGGAGACTGTTAAAAATCCCAAGTGGGTCCACTTTGGCGCAGGCAATATTTTCAGAGCTTTTCAGACAAATCTGTCACAGAGGATGATCGAAGAGGGATATGATAATACAGGTATTATCGTGGTTGAAGGATTTGACTACGAGATAATCGAAAAAATGTACAGACCTCACGACAATCTATCTGTCCTTGTTACCCTTAAGGCGGATGGAAATGTAGAAAAAACGGTTATAGAGTCTGTTGCTGAGTCATGTATTCTGGACTCCGAAAATGAAAAGGAATTTGAAAGACTAAAGGAAATATTCAGAGCTGATTCATTACAGCTATGTACTTTCACAATAACAGAAAAAGGTTACAGCCTGACAAATGCTAAGGGCGAGATCATTCCTCAGGTAGCTTTGGATTTTGAAAACGGTCCCAAAAAACCTGCAAGCTATATAGGAAAAGTTACAGCACTTTTATATGAAAGATATCTTGCAGGTAAAAAGCCTATTGCAATGGTAAGCACCGATAACTGCTCACATAACGGAGATAAGCTCTATGAAGCAGTTCATGCTTTTGCTAAAAAATGGGCAGATAACAAAAAGGCAGAAGAAGGATTTGCATGTTATATAGAGGATGAAAACAAGGTTTCATTCCCCTGGTCAATGATCGATAAGATAACACCAAGACCTGACGACTCAGTTAAAAAGATACTTGAAGAGGATGGCATAGAGGAGCTTTCAGCAGTTGTTACAAGCAAGAATACCTGGGTTGCTCCTTTTGTAAATGCAGAGGAGAGCGAATACCTTGTAATAGAGGATAAGTTCCCCGGCGGAAGACCAGCCCTTGAAAAAGTAGGAGTTATCTTTACTACAAAGGAGACAGTAGATAAGGTCGAGCGAATGAAGGTATGCACATGTCTTAATCCTCTACATACAGCTCTTGCCATATTTGGCTGCATTCTAGGCTATGACAAGATATCAGAGGAGATGAAGGACGAAGATTTGGTAAAACTCGTAAAAGGGATAGGCTATAAAGAGGGACTACCTGTTGTTACTGATCCCGGGGTTATAAGACCTGAGGAATTCATTAACACTGTAGTTAATGTCAGGATTCCCAATAAGTTTATGCCTGATACGCCGCAGAGAATTGCCTGCGATACCTCGCAAAAGCTTCCTATCAGATTTGGTGAGACCATAAAGGAATATTTAAAATCAGACAAACTTAATGTGCAGGATCTTAAATGTATTCCTCTTGTTTTTGCCGGATGGCTCAGATACCTTATGGGAGTTGATGACAACGGACAGCCCTTTGAACCAAGTCCCGATCCGCTCCTTGAGAAATGTCAGGGGTATGTAAAGGATATCAGGCTCGGTGATAAGCTTGATAAAGAAAGTCTTAAAGAAAGGGTACTTCCTTTGCTTAAAGATGAGACTATATTCGGAGTTGATCTTGAGGCAGCAGGACTACTTGATGTGGTAGTTTCCTATTTTGCAGACATGATAGGGGCAGCAGGCTACGTAAGAAAAGTCCTCCATAAAAATGCCAAATAAAAATATCCCAGATATAATAAGCTCCAAAAGGACAGGTGCATTTTAAATTGCCTGTGCTTTTGGAGCTTAATTAATTTAGTATTGGGATGTGCTAAGAAGTTTAATAAGTTTTTTTACTGTATAGTTCCATATCTTTTTGGTGGGCTTAGGAATATAGTGCACACCATTGTTGCTTTGTACGGCCACATGTTTTTTTGTGTATGTGTAAAGATCTATCGTTGTTATGCCGTAACTTTTTGCAAACTTTTTAAGTGATGTATTAAACCGGCACATAATATTGTTATTGTAATAAAGCTCATCACCTTCATCTGCGAGCTTGTTGTTATCTGAGTAACCGACAGTACAGAGGATGAGTCTGACGCCCGTTTTAAGGAGCTTTTTGTAGTATTTTCTGTACTGACTAAAGTTGCCTCTGTCATTTGCTCCCATCCAGGTAACTACTACATCGAAGTTCTCAAGTCCCACATCATCAATTACATCAACCATATAGTCAAAACCGGCACCATCTTTGGCGTAAACAGTTATGTTGTTGCGGACAGCACCTTTTATTGCATGTTTTTTGGAGGAAAAGAGATCTACAGTCCTTGAATCACCGATAAATAAAACTCTCTGACCTGAGGTTATGCAGCTTGTAGTATAGGCTGTTTTTGCCCGTGCTGTGAAATCAACTGTTCCCGATAAAAAAAGAATGTTTAGAGAAATAACTGCTATAAGCAGTCCTGCGAGTAATTTTTTACTAACAAGTTTTAACCATGTTGCATTGTTTTTCATACTTCATCTCCTTGAATAATCCTTGACGCCCCATACATATAAGAAAAGTCAATACGATTAATAAAGGTATTGTCATAAAAACACCTGTAATTATAATAGCGCATTTTTGCCTGTATAATAAGGAAAATGCTATTAAAACAATATAAACTGGTTATAATGTAAATCCATTTTCCTATATATTTAGCGCAAAAAAGCGCACATACTAGTTTAGCCGTTATTTCGCAAATTTACAAGGATAATTTTTTAACAAACAGTTTGACCATGCCTTAGCATGCGAGTAAGATGCAATTATCAGATTAACGAAAGAAGGTATATATGTCTATGTCAAAAATTTACAAGAAGGTTGTGGATTTTATTGGAAACACTCCGCTTATGGAAGTTACAAATATCGAGAAGGAGCTTTCTCTTAAGGCAAGAGTCCTTGTAAAACTCGAGTACCTCAACCCCGCAGGAAGCACTAAGGACAGAGCTGCAAAGTCCATGATAGAGGACGCGGAAAAGAAAGGTCTTCTAAAAGAAGGTGCTGTTATAATCGAGCCGACAAGCGGCAATACCGGAATTGGGATAGCTTCAATTGCAGCTTCCCGTGGATACAGAACAATCTTCGTAATGCCTGAGACTATGTCGATCGAAAGAAGAAATATCCTTAAGGCATATGGCGCAGAAGTAGTACTTACTGAGGGCGCCAAAGGTATGACAGGCTCTATTGAAAAGGCAAAAGAGCTTGCAGCTAAGATCGAAAACAGTTTTATTCCCGGACAGTTTGTAAATCCTGCTAATGCAGATGCTCACAGAAAAACTACGGGACCTGAGATCTGGAACGATACTGACGGAGAGGTTGATATTTTTATAGCAGGAGTTGGTACCGGCGGAACTCTTACAGGTGTTGGAGAATATTTAAAGGAAAAAAATCCTAAGATCAGGATTGTTGCTCTGGAGCCCGAGGATTCACCTGTATTATCCGAAAACAGAGCAGGTGCACATAAGATAGAAGGAATCGGAGCGGGATTTGTGCCCGAGGTATTAAATACAGAGATTTACGATGAAGTGTATAAGGCATCAGCTCAGAGAGCAATAGAGACAGCCAAACTCCTTGCAAGAAAAGAGGGTGTATCCTGTGGCATTTCATCCGGAGCTGCGCTTTGCGGTGCGATAGATTTGGCTAAAAGACCTGAAAATGAAGGAAAGACAATAGTTGCTCTTTTGCCCGACAGCGGGGACAGATACTACTCAACACCATTGTTTAGAGAAAATTAATAAAATTTTGTTAGCACTCACATTTGACGAGTGCTAACAATGGTGCTATAACAGTTATAGAACAAAGGAAACAAAATAAATTGTTTACATATAAGGAGGTAACTGTTATGTTGATGCCTAGTATTTTTGATGAAAACTTATTTAATGACTGGTTCGATTTCCCGAGCTATGGATATTACGATGACACCGAGAAGAAACTTTACGGAAAACATGCTGACAGAATAATGAAGACTGATGTCCGTGAGACAGAGGATCATTATCTTGTAGATATCGACCTTCCCGGATTCAAGAAGGAAGACATTAAGCTTGAACTTGAAAAAGGTTATCTGACCGTCACAGCTAACAAGGGTGTTAGTGAAGAAGAAAATGATAGCAAGGGCAAGCTGATAAGACAGGAAAGATACAGTGGTTCAATGCAGAGAAGCTTCTATGTTGGTGAGAACTTAACTGAGGAAGATATTATCGCATCTTACAAAGACGGCGTATTAAATATCAATCTTCCAAAGAAAGAAAAAGCCCGTGTTCCCGAGAAAAAGACAATAATGATCGAGGGTTGATGAACTATAGAAAAGGATGCCGCGTGCGACATCCTTTTTCTGTGAGGATGCGCAGCTCGCGGAGATGTATATAATTGCTTTGCAATACCGCTCGCGCGCGAGGATTTTGCAAGCAAAATCCTTTTTTATAGGCATATTTGTGTTTACGTAAACTCATGTTTTCTGTATAATATTTTCGAAATATATGTGTTTAATACAGGAGGAGTTTTGTATGAATAATAAATTTGGTATCAGAGAAGTTGTTGCTCTGGGTATTGGTACTGCACTGTTTGTAGTTCTTACAACTGTTCAGGTTCCGCTTTTGTTTATCCCTAATACATCACTTCAGCCAAGAATGGCTATACTTGCATTCTTTGCTGCTATATATGGACCGATAGTCGGTGGTGTTATCGGTGTTCTGGGACACGCACTCGGCGATGCTCTGTTTTATGGTTCAGTTTGGTGGAGTTGGGTATTTCCTGAAGCAGTAATCGGTATTGCGATCGGTCTTTTCGCAAAGAAACTTGCCGTAAGAGAAGGCGGATTTGTAAACACCAAGAATATTGTACTTTTTAATATCGTACAGGTTATATCAAATGCTGTTGCATGGATTGTGGTTGCACCCATCCTTGACATACTTGTTTATGCAGAGCCTGTGAACAAAGTATTTATCCAGGGCGTATTTGCATTTTTGGGAAACATCGTTATTACAGGTATTCTTGGAACACTCCTTATGGCAGCTTATTCTAAGATAGGTGTTAAATCATCTAACCTTAAGGCGGAGGATTGATTAGTTGGAAAAAACTCCAATCATTGAGTTTTCTGATGTTACTTTCAAATATAAGTCACAGCAGAAACCTACTTTGAAGAACATAAATTTAAAAATTTATCCCGGAGAAAAAATACTGATTGCCGGTCAGTCAGGCTCCGGAAAATCAACTTTGGCGCATTGCCTTAATGCGCTTATCCCATGTTCTTTTAAGGGAGATATGGAAGGAACACTCCGGGTTCTTGGGAAAAATCCCAGTGAACTCGGAGTTTTTGGCATGTCACAGATTGTGGGAACAGTACTCCAGGACACTGATGGACAGTTTATCGCCCTGACTGTGGCTGAGGATATGGCTTTTGCGCTTGAAAATGATAATGTCCCACAGGATGAGATGTTCAGGAAGGTAGATGAAGTTGCTGATAAGCTTGAGCTTTCATCTTTTCTTGATCATGCTCCCGGCGAACTGTCGGGAGGTCAGAAGCAGCGAGTATCACTTGGCGGTGTTATGGCCTGTGATGTAAAGATACTGCTCTTTGATGAACCACTTGCAAATCTTGATCCTGCTACGGGCAAGAGAACAATCGCTCTTATAGATGAGATCATGAAGAATGAAGAAATGACCGTCGTGATAATAGAGCACAGGATAGAGGATGTTCTCTACAAGGACATAGACAGAGTCATTTTGATGGACAAAGGTGAAATAAAAGCAGATATGCATCCGGATGAGCTTCTTTCATCTGATCTGTTATCCGGGAATGGAATCAGAGAACCCCTCTATATATCTGCTCTTAAAGCCGCAGGTTGCAAGATAGAGCCATCGATGCATCCACAGCATATTGAAACAATGGACGTTTCATTATGCAAGGATAAGGTTCAAAAATGGTTTCACTATGCCGGGTCCAAAACAGAAAAGGAGCAGGGCGACATCCTTTTGTCTGTATCCGGAGTTGATTTTGGCTACAGCAAGGAGCAGCAGATATTAAAAAATATAAGCTTTGACATAAGAAAAGGTGAAATAGTCTCTCTTGTAGGAAGAAACGGCGCAGGAAAATCAACCCTGGCATCCCTTATATGCGGCTTTATCAGACCCGGTTCCGGGAAAATCATGTTTAACGGAGAGAATCTTGCCGATTTGTCAGTAAAAGAGATAGGCGAAAGAATAGGATATGTAATGCAAAGCCCGAATCAGATGATAAGCAAGCCTATGATCTTTGATGAAGTTGCAATGGGACTTGAAGTAAGGGGTGTTCCTGAGGATGAGATAAAAGAAAGAGTTTATAGGATCCTTAAGATATGCGGTCTCTATCCATTTAGAAACTGGCCTGTTTCAGCTCTTTCTTTTGGGCAGAAGAAGAGAGTATCTATTGCTTCTATCCTTGTGATGGAACCGGAGATGATAATCCTTGATGAGCCCACTGCAGGACAGGATTATGCGCATTATACCGAGATAATGGAGTTTTTATTAAAGGTAAGAGAAGAGATGCCTGTCACGATCCTTATGATCACACATGATATGCATCTGATGCTTGAATATACCGACAGGACACTTGTTTTGACAGGCGGAGAACTTCTAATGGATTCACACCCTGCAGATGTGCTTACAAGAGAGGATGTATGTGACAAGGCTTATCTTAAGAAGACTTCTTTGTATGAACTATCACTTAAGTGCGGTATAGATGAACCCTATGAATTTGTAAAGAGATTTATAGAGGATGAAGAAAACGGGAAGGGAGGACTCTTATGGCAAGAATGATATCTTACGATAAGAAAAACACTCCGGTACATAAACTTAGCGGAGTTACCAAACTTCTCTTTCTTATCATATGGTGCATGACTAGTGCAATGACGTTTGATACAAGAATACTTGTTATGATGCTCATTATTGGAGCAGTCATCTACTATGTTTCAAAGGTTGAATGGAAACAGGTAGGTTCTGTATTTACCGCGATAATGTTTTTTATGGTAATAAACCTGATCTTCATCTATATACTTGCTCCCTTTGAGGGATGCCGTATTTACGGATCTAGAACTGAGATAGTCCATCTTGCAGGTAATTATTACCTTACAAAAGAGCAGCTTTTTTATGAGTTTAATGTGCTTATTAAATACTTTACGGTAATTCCGTCGGTATTTATTTTTCTTACAACTACCGATCCGAGCGAACTTGCTGCATCATTAAACGGAATAGGAGTGCCCTACACAATAGCATATTCACTGGAAATTGCGCTTAGATACATACCTGATGTTCAGGATGAGTTCCACAGGATAAAGAATTCCCAGGAAGCAAGGGGAATAGAGATGAGTAACAAAGGAAGCCTCCTTAGCAGGATAAAAAATATTGCAGCGATCATCTTTCCGCTTCTATTTTCATCCATGGAGAGGATCGAAGTTGTAAGCAATGCGATGGAACTTAGAGGCTTTGGCAAAAAGAAAAAGAGAAGCTGGTATTCCAAAAAGAAGCTTTCCTTTTTTGATTATGCTGTGATCATATCAGTGGTAGCTTTTGCGGTCATAACTCTCGTGATCACATACGCTGACGGAAACAGATTTTATAATCCTTTTGGGACGTGAATTTAATTTATAGAAATTTTATTACATATTTCTTTTAAGTAAATACAATAAAAAATAAATTAATAAAGCGGCTATATTTATCGTGTTAGAATAATTCTATAGGATAAATGGAGTCGCTTTTTTATGACTAAGTATACGTTAGTTCAAAAACTAAGAGTAGTTTTCATAGTGCTTAGTGTTCTTAGCCTGATTGCATCACTTTTGCTTCTCAGGCAGTTTGTCACGAAGAACAGTGAGGAATATACGGTGGATCAGGTCCGGAAGGTTTTTAACCCCAAGCACCGTGTTCTTTTGTTGAGTTCTTATAATCCCTTTTATTATACATACGTACATCATATTGATGGTTTGCAACCGGGACTGTATGACAATCAGGTTGATTATGATGTTATGTTCATGGATGCCAAAAGCTTCAATTCTGCCGATGATATCAGGGCTTTTCACGATTATATAAAATACAGACTCGATAATGGTAATAAGTATGACGGCATACTTGTTGCAGATGATGATGCGCTTGAATTTTCCATTAGATATCAGCATGAATTGTTTGACGGTATACCGATAGTTTTCTTTGGAATAAACAATTATTCTCTTGCAGTAAAAGCTTCGTCAATTGCAGGTATGAGCGGCTTTTATGAGAATGACTACACGCTCGAACTCGTGGAACTGGCAAGAAAACTCATGCCCGGAAGAAAAATCTTTTACGGTCTCCACGATAATTCTGCTGCAGGAAATGCAGACAGGATTGTCTTTAACGGGCTTGGCGATAAATTTGAAGACTGTGAGTTTAATACGATCAACATCTGCGATATGAATGAGGAAGAGTTTAAGCAAAAACTCAGAAGTATTCCGGAAAATGCGATTTGCATTTACATGACTTGCTTTACCAATAATGATGGATATACCTACAGCATAGAGGAGATGAGTAGCATTGTTACAGACAATGTCAAAGCCCCTGTTTTCAGAAACCATATAGCAGATTATTCGGACGGCTGTATAGCCGGAATGGCAATAAGCTTTGAAGAACAATGTTATGATGCTGCGCTTTTGATGTGTGATGTATTAGACGGCGCGGATATAAATGATCATGAGCTTGATGTGGAAACACCTCAGCTCGTAGAAGCAGATTATAATATACTTGACAAATACGGAATATCAATGAACTTACTTCCCACAGGAAGCTATATACATAATCGCCCCAGCAATTTACTGAGTATGTATGGCGATCTGTTCCCATTTGCAGGTCTTATGCTCTTATCACTTATATTTATAACACTTGCAGTAACTGCTGTAGCGGTTCATGAGAAGCAGGTCAATACAGAGCTTCTGGAGTCTAAAGAGAGAATTGAGAAGTCAAGAGAAAACCTGAAATATCAGGCAGACCACGATGAACTTCTCGATATTTATAACAGAAGATACGCTCTTGAATATCTTAAGACTTATGCTGTGACTGATATGAAATATACGGTCATGATGCTGGATATTGATAATTTCAAGGATATAAATGAAGTGTACGGCCATTCATCTGCGGATTTTTATCTTCAGACCATAACCTACAGGATCAAAGACTATGTAAGAGATAAGGACTGGATGCTTGCAAGATATGGCGGAGATGAATTCATATTATGGATACCTGACAAGGAATTAGGTGAGGATTCGTCTATAACTCAGGATTTACTTGGGCTTTTCAGGGAACCTATAAAGCTTGATAAAGATACCATTGTTTCATCCTGCAGTATCGGTATTTCTGTTTCTGATGGCCTTACAAGACCCGAAATACATATTATTAATGCTGAGATCGCGATGTATGAAGCCAAAAATAAGGGCAGAAACCGTGCAATCTTGCATTCCGAGGAGATGAAGAAAAGAGTCACCGAGGAGAATGAGATCAAAGCAAAGCTTGTTAATGCAATGGATAATGATGGCTTTTACATGTTATATCAGCCGCAGATTGATGCAAAGACAAAGGAAATCACAGGCTATGAAGCTCTTGTGAGAATGTATGAAAAGGGCATGTATCCGGGAGTTTTTATTCCTGTTGCGGAAAATAACGGATGGATCAACAGGATTGGAAGGATCGTAACCGAGCTTGTCATAAAGCAGATTGCCAAATGGAGAGATGAAGGACATACACTTCATCCCGTATCCATAAACTTTTCACGCAATCAGATATATGATGCAGGATATGTCAGCTTTTTGAAGGGACTTCTTGACCAATATGAGGTACCTTCCAAATACATTGAGATAGAAGTAACCGAAGGACTGTTCCTTGAGAGGACCCAGCAGGCAGAAGCTTTGTTTGAGCAGTTTATCAATTTGGGAATAAGGCTTCATATGGATGACTTTGGTACAGGCTATTCGTCTCTTGGATACCTGACGTATATTCCCGTTGAGATAGTAAAACTGGATAAGTCTTTAGTTGATGCTTACCTCGTAGAAGGAAAAGATTCTTTCATAAGAGACGTTATTCAGCTTGTACATGACTTAAATAAAGTTATAATAATTGAAGGGGTAGAAGAAAAATGGCAGTATGAGAGGCTTAAGGAATTTGATGCGGATATCATTCAGGGATATTATTTCAGTAAGCCGATTGAAGCAGAGGAGGCCATTGTTTTTAGTGCTTCTGATAAATGATATGGGGTAAAAAGGGGAGAGTATGAAACAAAATTGGGAACAGACAAGACGGAAGCTATTCAAGATGGTCTCTGTCGGATATATTGGAGATTTTATAAGTGTTAGCTATGATGCACTTGGAACAATTGCACTCATAGCTAACCTTTTGAGTGCTTTTTTGTCTACATTTGCAGAGCTTGACCGGATATACGGAGGACTGTTTGACTTTATAGAAGCTATAACGGTCTTCTTTTTTGCTGTTGATTATGTGCTTCGAATGGTGACCGCTAAATGCCTGTATCCTAACAAAACGGAACTGCGGGCTGTTTTATCCTATGTTTTCTCTCTCCTTGGTGTGATCGATCTATTGAGCTTTTTGCCGTATTATCTGCCGGTGTTTTTTCCTACGGGGGCAATAGCCTTCAGAATGTTCAGGGTTGCGCGTATATTCAGGCTTTTCAGGATAAATGCTTATTATGATTCACTGAATGTAATAGTTGAAGTCTTAAAAAGCAAGGCGCAGCAGCTTTTGTCATCTGTTTTTATCATCTCTGTACTTACTTTGGCATCGAGCCTGTGCATGTATTCTCTTGAGCACGAAGCACAGCCGGAAGTTTTTGCCAATGCTTTTTCGGGAATATGGTGGGCTGCGTCGACACTTCTGACGGTAGGCTACGGAGACATATATCCTGTCACGACGCTAGGTAAAATAATGGGAATCATCCTGGCATTTCTTGGAGTCGGAATGGTAGCCATACCTACAGGTATTATTTCCGCAGGATTCGTCGAGCAGTATACAAGGCTCAAGAATCTTGGGGATTACTCAAGCAATGTTGACATCAGATTTATCAAAACAAGGCTTACAAGAAATGATAAGTGGGTAGGAAAGCATATTAAGGAGCTGGATATTCCGAAAGGAATCATCATAGGAATGGTAGAGAGGCAGGGGGAAGTCATTATCCCAAGCGGAAAATTGCTCCTTGAGGAAAATGATATCGTCATAATAGGCGCCGAAGTCATGCAACACGATGTACCTATGAACCTCAAAGAGGTAAGACTTGCAAGCACTCATCCCTGGTGCAACTGCTATATTAGGGATCTCGATTTTTCAAGGAAGACCTATATTTTGTCTATCAAAAGAGGAAATAAAACAATTATTCCATCCGGCTCTGTAAAGCTGCGAGCAGACGATCTGATACTTATCATTTCCAAAATCCATATCGAGGATGAAGTCGAAATAACTGTATAAAACAATAGAGGATCTTAAATGGCACTATATGCACTTGGAGATCTGCACCTTGCCTATCAGTCAGAGAAAACTATGGATATCTTTGGGAAGGTGTGGAAGAATCATGAAAAAAAGACTGAAAAGAACTGTGCAAAGCTTATGACTGATGAAGATACACTTGTACTTGTGGGAGACCACAGCTGGGGAAGGCATCTTGATGAGTGTGAGTATGACCTTAGATTTATAGAGAGTCTTCCGGGACGAAAGATACTTGTACGCGGCAACCACGACAATTTCTGGGATGCAAAAAAGACGCAGCGCTTAAATGATATGTTTAAGGACAGGCTTTATTTTTTGCAGAACAATTTTTATTCATACAAGGATTATGCAATAGTAGGAACAAAGGGTTATTGCTACGAGGGCTTTGATACCAGAGAACATGCAGACATGCTGATCGAGAGAGAGGCCAAAAGACTAAAGGTATCTTTTGAGGAAGCAAGGAAAGCAGGGTATGAGAAATTCATAATGTTCCTTCATTATCCGCCTACGGAATTAGGGGAGAGAGACAGCAGATTTACTTACATGGCAAAAGCCTACGGCGTATCGCAGGTGGTATATGCTCACTGCCACGGAAAAGAAAGATTCCACGACAGTCTTCTTGGCAAGGTTGACGGCATTGAATACAGCCTTGTTTCAGGGGATTTTCTGGATTTTAAGCCAAAACTTATTTTGCCTTGATCAAAGTAAAGGGACGAGATTTTGAAATGACTATCTGTAGGAAAGGAAAGAGTTTTGATTAAAATTGATCTTATTACCGGGTTTCTTGGATCCGGTAAAACAACATTTATTAAAGAATATGCACAATACCTGATGTCGAAAGGCGAAAAGGTCTGCATAGTTGAGAATGACTACGGCGCTGTTAACGTTGATATGGTAATGCTTAAGGACCTTTTGTCTGATAACTGCAATCTGGAAATGATCGTAGGAGGAGACGGTAAAGAGGCGCACAGGAGGCGCTTTAAGACTAAGCTTATTTCCATGGGGATGAGCGGCTTTACAAGGGTTATCGTTGAGCCGTCAGGCATCTATGATGTGGATGAATTTTTTGATGTTCTATATGACGAGCCACTTGATAGGTGGTACGAGATAGGAAGCGTTATCACGATCCTTGATGCAACAATAGATAAGGAATTATCCGAAAAATCAAGATATATCCTGATGTCTGAGGCAGCATGGTCTGGAAAGATAGTTGTAAGTAAAACTGATAAGAAAGAGCCTAAGCAGGCAGTCAGCTTCCTTAACGGCGTGATGGAGCAGTTTGGATGCACATCAAGATTCGACTACGAAAAAGACGTGGTAAAAAAGCCTTTTGGTGAAATAACTGCTGATGAGTTTGAAGAAATAAAAAATAGCGGATATAAAAGAGCATCTTATGTTAAGCTTCCTGAACTTGATAATGAATACAATTCTCTTTTCTACTTTGAGCCGGAGATTGACGAGAGCTTGTTAAAGGGAAAAGTAGAGGAACTATTTAACAAAGATAAATACGGGCATATTATAAGAGTTAAGGGATTTGTCAAAACAGGTAATGACGAGCAGATAGAGATAAATGCTACGGGTGAAGGAATTTCCATGCAGCCTGTAAAGAGTAGCACCAATATAATTATTGTTATAGGTGAGGACCTAAATAAGGAACTTATCAATGATATGTTCAGGGATTATTGCACACAGGTTAGTCTGTGATAGGAGAAAGGATTAAATATGATAATAACGGTTTTACAAGGACTTTTGATTCCTTTTCTTGGTACAACACTTGGCTCTGCCTGCGTATTTTTTATGAAAGAGCAGCTAAACAGGCAGGTTCAGAGAGCGCTTACCGGATTTGCGGCGGGAGTCATGGTGGCAGCCTCTATCTGGAGCCTTATAATTCCTGCGATGGAGCTGTCAGAAGGAATGGGGAAGCTTTCGTTTATTCCGGCGGCTGTAGGATTTTGGGTTGGCGTATTATTCCTCCTATTCCTTGACTGCGTTATCCCTCATCTTCATATGAATGCAGAAAAGGCTGAGGGACCAAGAAGCAGACTTGCAAGATCAACAATGATGGTTCTTGCTGTCACACTTCATAACATTCCGGAAGGAATGGCGGTAGGCGTTGTCTATGCAGGATTTTTATCCGGCAACAGTCAGATCACTGCAGGCGGAGCACTTGCACTTGCTCTTGGTATAGCAATACAGAACTTCCCTGAGGGAGCAATAATATCAATGCCTCTTAAGGCTGAAGGAAAAACAAGCTTTAGAGCATTCCTTGATGGAATGTTATCAGGCGCGGTAGAGCCGATAGGAGCACTCCTGACTATATTCTTTGCGGGTTTCTTTGTACCCGGAATGCCCTATATGCTCAGCTTTGCAGCAGGCGCCATGATGTATGTTGTAGTAGAAGAACTGATTCCCGAGATGTCCGAAGGTGAACATTCAAACATCGGAGTAATCATGTTTTCCCTGGGCTTTACCCTTATGATGGCTCTTGACGTAGCTTTAGGCTAAAACTTCTTTTGGGTTGTAAAATTATCAGGCACTGTATTAGAATAGTTTCTAAGTCTAAATTACAGAGATTTGAGAGGAGAAATAAAATGAGCGATTTTTCTATCAATACAAAATGCGTGCAGGGAGGATATACTCCCGGAAACGGCGAACCCAGACAGATACCGATAGTTCAGTCAACTACATTTAAGTATGACACAAGTAGTGATATGGGTAAGCTGTTTGATCTTGAAGCATCCGGATATTTCTATACGAGACTTCAGAATCCTACAAACGATCATGTCGCTGCCAAGATTGCAGAGCTTGAAGGCGGTACTGCAGCAATGCTTACATCATCAGGCCAGGCTGCCAACTTCTTTGCACTTTTCAACATCTGCGAGGCAGGAGATCACATTGTATCTTCAGCTTCTATATATGGCGGAACATTTAACCTTATGTCTGTAACAATGGCAAAGATGGGAATCGAGACAACCTTCATTTCACCTGACTGCACAGAGGAAGAATTAAATGCAGCTTTTAAGGAAAACACTAAGGCAGTATTTGGCGAGACAATAGCAAATCCTGCGCTTACAGTTCTCGACATTGAGAAATTTGCAAAGGCTGCACATGCACACAATGTACCGCTTATCGTTGATAACACATTCCCTACACCTGTTAACTGCAGACCTATTGAATGGGGCGCTGATATCATTACTCATTCAACAACAAAATACATGGATGGTCACGGAGCTGCTGTTGGCGGTGCTATCGTTGATTCAGGCAGATTTGACTGGATGGCACACAAGGATAAGTTCCCGGGTCTTACAACTCCCGACGAGTCTTATCACGGAATCGTATATGCCGAGAAGTTCGGAAAAGAAGGAGCTTTCATTACAAAGTGCACATCACAGCTTATGAGAGACCTTGGAAGTATCCAGTCACCTCAGCATGCATTCTACTTAAATCTTGGTCTTGAGTCACTTCATGTACGTATGCCGAGACATGTTGAGAACGGTACTGCTGTAGCTAAATTCCTTGAGAAGCATCCCAAGGTTGTTAAGGTTAATTATCCCGGACTTGAGTCAGATCCTTACTACGAGAGAGCTATGAAATATATGGGCAATGGCGGATGCGGCGTTGTATCCTTCGAAATAAAGGGAGGAAGAGCAGCAGCTGAGGAATTCATGGGCAAGCTTAAGCTGTGCGCTATCGAAACTCATGTAGCAGATGCAAGAACATGCTGCCTTAACCCTGCAACTTCAACTCACAGACAGATGTCTGATGAGCAGTTAAATGCAGCAGGAATCCCCGCAGGACTTATCCGTATTTCATGCGGCCTCGAAGATAAGAATGACCTTATCGCAGACATCGAGCAGGCTTTGAAATAATTAGCCGGATCATACACAGGTCGAATACCTGGGCCTAGTTGTATGATGGTGGCATTGATTATGCAGATTGAAAATATTTGGTAGAAAAAGAGCATAAAGTAATAAGACATGATCCCTCTCTTAAGATTATTATTGGTAGTGGTAATAATTTTAAAGAGAGGGATTTTAATGTTTGAGTTATATAAAGATGGCAAGGCCGCTTCTATAGTTCTTGAAGAGAAGCTTGCAGATACATTATCCAAGGTTACAGGCATTTTTGCAGATGATATAAGGAAGGTGACAGGGCAGGAAGCTAAAGTCATTTCAGATATAAGTAAAGCCTCCGCAAATGCTGTGATCGTGGGAATAGAAGGAGAGAGCAATCTTATAGAAAAATTAAGATCTTCATCAGATGATAAGTACCTGCGTGTAAGGGAAAAGCTCTCAGATATCAGCGGGAAAAATGAGTGTTATACGATATTTACTGTCAGTGATTTTTTTGCCAATGGACAAAAAGCTCTTGTAATAGCGGGCAGTGATAAAAGGGGCGCGATCTACGGAATGTTTGCTATATCTGAAAAGATAGGTGTTTCTCCGTGGCATTTTTTTGCTGACGCTAATCCAAAGCACAAAGATGAGATCATCCTTACCGATGATGTGGAAGTAACTTCAAAGGAACCGTCTGTAAGGTACAGAGGACTTTTCATAAATGACGAGCAGCCCTGCTTTGGCAACTGGGCAAAGGAAAAATATGGAAGTGTACGACCGGGGCCGGAGCTTTATGAGAAAATATTTGAGCTTATCTTAAGGCTTAAGGGAAATTATATCTGGCCTGCTATGTGGAGGTCTGATTTTACACTCGATAATATCGAAAACGCAAGGCTTGCAAATGAGATGGGCATAGTAGTCGGAGCATCTCACCATGAGCCATGCTGCAGATCGGGACAGGAATTCCAGACGCTTAATAAAACTAATCCGCAGTACGGCAAGGAGTGGAGCTTTTTGTCTAATGCCGAGGGAATTACAGAATTTTGGAAAGACGGGCTTATAAGAAATAAAGATTTTGAGAATCTCATTACTATAGGTATGCGCGGCGAGAATGATTCACACCTGATGCCCGCAGACGCAACACTTAAGGACAATATAGATGTTCTTAAAAAGGCAATTATGGCGCAGAAGGAGCTCATAAGTGAATATGCTCCGTCAAGGCATCCGCAGCTTCTTGCTATCTACAAGGAGGTCGAGGATTATTACTTCGGAGATGAAAATACTGAAGGCTTAAAGGACTGGGACGTCTTAAAAGATGACATCATGATGCTCTGCGATGACAATTTTGCAAACGTAAGAACACTTCCCGACGAGGAGATGAGAAAGCATCCGGGCGGCTTTGGAATGTATTATCATTTCGATTATTTTGGAGGCCCTGTTTCATATCTTTGGATAAACTCATCACCTCTTACAAAAGTGTGGGATCAGCTAACGATGTGCTATGACTTTGGTATACGCTCAGCATGGATAGTGAACGTGGGCGATATCAAAAATCAGGAGCTTCCACTTAGCTATTTCATGGATCTTGCATACGATTTTGATAAATGGGGAACAACTGCTATCAATAAAACTGCAGAATATACGGTTTCTTTCTTTGAAAAACTGGGCTTTGCAAAGGACTTCTCAATAAAGGCTGCAGATGCAGTTTCCGGATATGTAAAGCTAAACGGAAGGAAAAAACCAGAAGCTCTTAATGCCGCAACATATCATCCTGTAAATGAAAATGAGGCGGAAACTATCCTGTCAGAAATTGATGAGATGACAGATATCGCTGAAAAACTTCAGAAGCAAATAAAGGGTTCTGAACTTGAAGAGTGCTTTTATCAGCTTGTTTACTATCCAGTAAATGCGGTTGCAGAAATTAACAGAATGCAGATATATGCAGGAATGAACAACTTCTATGCAGAGCAGGGCAAAAAGCTTGCAAATGTATATGCGGATCTTGTTAAGAAATGCATAGACAAAGAGCGCCTTTTAACAGATGAATATCATACAAGAAATAATGGCAAGTGGAATCATATGCAGTCCGTTGCTCATATAGGCTTTAAGCATTGGAACGAGGAGAGATGGGGATACCCTGTGTGCAAAATCTATTATCCTATAAAGGATTCAAGACTCCTTGTGAGCCGCACGGATTCTCCGGATTTTACGCATGCTAACAGATGGAACAGACATGTACTTAAAGTGCCTGTATACATGGAAACGGGCGGCGCAAACCTGGTAGATGTTTCGAACGCAGGAGAGGCAAAGCTAAAGTACAGGATTAACTGGGATGCTGAATATATATCCGTTGAAGAGCAGGACGGAACTAAAATAGACAAAAATGAAACACTTTATCTTGATGATACAAAAAGGTATGTGATAAGGGTTCTATCTGATAAGTGGAACGGCGAGGAAGATGCCATGGTTACGATATTCGGTGATGACTGCGAAACACTTGCAGATGAATCGGAAAATGATACAAGTATCACCATGGTGGAAATAAAGGTAGAGATAAACGCTTGTGATCTAAGATTAGAAAAAGGCATGTTCTATGAAAAGGATGGCTGCATCAGTATTGAAGCTGTGCATTTTTCAGAGAATATTCCCTCGAAGGATGCATCCTTCAAAGTGATAGAAGATTACGGCAAGACTTTGAGCGGAGTAAAATTTTATCCGCAGACTTTATCTTTTAAAAATGAAGAAGATGCACCTGCACTTAAATACAACATATCCGCTAAGGAGGACGGCGAGTATACCTGCATGGTTTATGTATCACCTTCAAACCCTGTTACTTATAAAGGAAAAATGCAAATAGGCATAAAGGCAGATGATAGAAAAGCAGTCATATTAAATACTATTCCGGATGAAGGATTTATTCCCTGGATGAGTAAGAGCTGGAGCAGGGGAGTGCTTGATCAGATCCATATAGGGATATGCAAACTCAAACTGAAAAAAGGAAAGAATGTTATCAAACTATTTGCAAAAGATCCTGCTGTTGTTGTAGAAAAAATAGTGCTCTGGAATCCCAAAGCACTAATTAGAAATTCGTATCTTGGCCCGAAAGAAACAATGTATACATCAAACGTTTTTTATAATATGTGACAGTACGTGTACTGCATACAGACTCATGGCGCTTCTGCTTTGTTTTAACTCATCAGTTAATTCAAAGTAGAGCGTTTTGTCATTATAGCTCTTTTTAAATACCGGAGAAAATATAGCATCCCACTCAAGAAGGAACTGTCCGGGCTTTCTTGTATAGCAGTTCTGCTTTGTCGCCTGCTCCCTGAAATTGACATTTACAAAGCGGGCAACTGATTTATGAAGAGCCTGATCTTCTGCGGGAAGATAGTAATAGTCCTTATAATTATCATAGAAGTACTTAAGCTCAGTCTCTATAAGCGGAATCCTAAGAGTCAGGCTATCGCCCGAAGCTTTGAAAAAGCAGTCATCAAAACTAGCTCCGATAGAAGAGGGGAGATTATCCGGAAGAGCTACCTTCATAAGGATTTCTTCCCTGCTTTGACCATCAATGTCTTTATAATAATTTGCAGATACTTTTACGGCTCTCACAGGTAGCTCGATGACGGCATCCGGGTCTTCGTTGTCTGAAGAATCATCTATTGCAAGACCTGTCTTTACCTCGGGATATTCTTCGGCATCAGTCCTAAAAAGTACTACGTCGCGGTCACAGATCATGTTGAACAGATCGCAGTAGTAGAGTATAGGAAGGATATTAAACATTCCCCTTACATCATCGGCATTGTGAAGAAGCAGAGTATCACAGAGCTTATTTGATCTGCTATCCAGATAGTTTTTGTATACTTCGATAAGCTCTCCTCCTGAGTACAGATCTGTTCTGTCTATACCAAGGAAAAGCTCTATTGTTTTCTGTTTGCAGTCAGGAACGCCCAGTATGTTTTTGTAGGGGGAAATCTTTTTGTAAATATCAACGGATGTCATGCTTTCAAGCGGATCGACCATATCGACCTTGTCACACTTGAATTTAATGAATGGCAGATCGAACCTGTTTCCGTTAAAGTGTATGAGCACCTTATAGTTTTTTGCAAAAGAAAGGAATGCCTTCAGGATTTCGAATTCTTCATTTTTTTCATCAGCAAAAAACTGGCGAAGGTGCCAGCAGGAATCTGAATAGAAGGCGCAGCCTATTAGATATATTGAGGCTGTCTTTGGTGATAAGCCTGTTGTTTCAATATCAACAAAAAGAATGTCTTCTTTTTGCCAGGAAATTCTCTCTAAAGGATACAGTTCATTTTCGCTGTTTATAATTTCGTCTATGATCTTCATGAGCCCCTCCCCAAACATATATATGATACCACATTTTATCCAAATGGTAGGGGATTAAATGTGACGAAAAACTGAATAAAAATATGACGGGAAGAAGTTTGTTGTTGTATAATGATTATAGTGATTTTTTAAAACCCGAAGGAAATATACGGGTAACTAAAAAAGATCCAGAGGGGTCAGAAAGAAAGGGTAGGAAATGGCTAAATTAACTTTTGTTGGAGGAGTGCACCCTTACGAGGGTAAGGAACTCACAAAAGACAAACCTATCAAAGAGGTCCTGCCAAAAGGTGATCTTGTCTATCCGGTATCTCAGCATATCGGAGCACCTGCAAAGCCAATAGTTCAAAAAGGCGACCGAGTGCTTGTGGGACAAAAGATTGCCGAAGCAGGAGGTTTTGTCTCTGCACCGATTTATTCATCGGTATCCGGAACAGTAAAGGGAATTGAAAAAAGACGTCTTGCCACCGGAAGTATGTGCGACAGCATCATCGTTGAAAATGATGGTGAGTACGAAGAAGCAGACAGAATACCGGTTAAGCCGCTTGATGAGATGACAGTTCAGGAAAAGATCGACGTCATTCGTGAAGCCGGAATAGTTGGTATGGGCGGTGCCGGATTCCCAACAGCTGTCAAATTATCACCCAAAGAACCAGAGAAAATCGAATATGTAATTGCTAACTGCTCTGAGTGCGAACCTTATCTTACAAGTGACTACAGGCGCATGATCGAGGAGCCGGAAGAACTGCTTGGAGGACTTAAGATAGCAGTTTCTCTTTTCCCTAATGCGAGGGGAATAATAGCAATTGAAGATAATAAACCCGATTGCATAGCGAAGTTCAGAGAGCTTACAAAGGACGATGACAAGATCATGGTAAAGACTCTCCAGACCAAGTATCCCGAGGGTGCTGAGCGTATGCTCATATATGCGTGCACAAAGAGAGAGATAAACTCTTCAATGCTTCCTGCAGATGCCGGATGCATCGTAGATAATGTTGATACCCTGTGTGCTATCAACAGGGCAGTTACGAAGGGCATTCCGCTTATGGAGAGGATTGTTACAATTACCGGTGATGCAATTGTCAATCCCTGCAACTATAAGGTCAGGATAGGTACAAACTACAGAGAACTCCTTGATGATGCGGGCGGATTTGTGAAAACACCCGAAAAGATCATATCAGGCGGCCCTATGATGGGATTTGCCATTTTTGATCTGGATGTTCCTACTACGAAGACTGCTTCAGCCCTTACCTGTCTTACAGAGGATGCTGTAGCCGAGATGGAACCTTCCGCATGCATAAACTGTGGTAAGTGCGTGGAAGTATGTCCTGAGAGGCTTATTCCCAAGAATCTTGCAGATGCCGTAGAGCATGGTCAGAACGAGAGATTCCTTAAAGAGTATGGAATGGAATGCTGCGAGTGTGGATGCTGCAGTTACATCTGTCCTGCAAGAAGACAGCTTACCCAGCTTATAAAAGGTATGCGTAAGATTCAGCTTGCAAACAGGAAGAAGTAAAGGAAGAAGAGGATAAAAACATGAGCGATATGATGAAAGTATCGTCAAATCCGCATGTCAGGAGCAGCGTTACAACTTCAAACATAATGATGTGGGTAGTGATAGCACTTCTTCCTGCAGCAGGATTTGGCGTTTACAACTTCGGTGTTGATGCACTTATCATACTGATATTATCAGTGATCTCTACTGTGCTCACCGAGTTTTGCTATGAAAAATTTATGCATAAGAAGATCACGATCGGTGATTTTTCTGCCGTAGTTACAGGACTTTTACTTGGAATGAACTTACCAAGTACAGCTCCATGGTGGCTTCCCGTATTAGGCGGCATTTTTGCAATTCTTGTTGTTAAGATGCTTTTTGGAGGACTTGGTCAGAACTTCATGAACCCTGCACTTGGTGCCAGATGCTTTTTGATCATTTCATTCCCGGCTCTTATGACTAACTTTGTGACAGATACATATACATCGGCAACACCTCTTACAGCACTCAAAAATGGAGAAGAAGTCGTTGTCATTGATATGATAACAGGTAAAATACCCGGAACTATCGGTGAGACCTCAATGATAGCGATCGTGCTTGGTGCCTGCATACTTATTATGCTGGGTATCATTGATCTTAAGATTCCGGGATCATACATTGTCTCGTTTGTTATTTTTATAATCCTCTTTGGAGGACATGGATTTAACGGCACATATATTTCTGCTCAGCTTGCGGGCGGCGGACTTATGCTTGGTGCATTTTTCATGGCGACGGACTATGTAACCTGTCCCATCACTGTAAAAGGTAAATACATATACGGAATCATTCTGGGGATACTTACCGGTATTTTCAGAGTATTCGGTTCATCCAGCGAGGGTGTTTCTTATGCGATCATCATAGGGAACCTTCTTGTTCCGCTTATTGAGAAGTTCACACTTCCAAGAGCCTTCGGAATAAGACCTGCAGGGAGAAAGGAGGAGAATAAGGCATGAGAGATGTAAAGACTCTTATTAAAAACGCCATGATTCTTTTTGTTATCACCCTTGTAGCAGGTGTCCTTTTAGGATTTGTATATCAGGTAACAAAGGAACCAATAGCTTATCAGGAACAGCTTGCGCAGATAAAAGCTAATCAGGCAGTTTTCCCTGATGCTTCCGATTTTACTGATGTTGAGATAGACGAGAATATAAAAAACCAGGTTCTGTCAGATGCAGATTACAGCAAGAT
This sequence comes from Butyrivibrio sp. NC2002, assembly GCF_000702265.1. Taxonomy (GTDB): domain Bacteria; phylum Bacillota; class Clostridia; order Lachnospirales; family Lachnospiraceae; genus Butyrivibrio. The sequence continues at coordinate 534,157 of NZ_JNKZ01000007.1, read as the reverse complement.
CGATATCTTAAGCGTTAAACAGGCAGTTGATGCAAGCGGAACTGGTATCGGATATGTTATCCAGGTTTCAAGCGGCGGATACGGCGATAAGATCATTTTTACGGTTGGTATTACAAATGATGCTTCTGTAAACGGAATCTCACTTATTTCTATAAATGAGACTCCCGGACTTGGAATGAATGCTGAAAAAGTCATAGTTCCTCAGTTTGTAAATAAACCTGCCGGTAAATTCAGCGTAGTTAAAAATGCTGCATCATCTGATAGCGAAATATCAGCTATCTCAGGAGCAACAATAACATCAAAAGCAGTCACCTATGGAGTAAATGCAGCAGTTGCATACTTTAATGCAGGACTTGCTTAAGAAAGGAGCCTAGATGAGCGAAGAGAAAAAAGGAGCCCTGGGCTTTAAACAGGATACTCCTGCAGAAAGATTTTTTAACGGACTCATTGTAGAGAATCCTACACTTGTTTTAATGATAGGTATGTGTCCCACACTTGCGGTTACCACATCTGCAATAAACGGACTTACAATGGGCCTTGCAACAACATTTGTACTTGCACTTAGTAATGCAGTTATTGCACTTCTTAGAAAAGTGATTCCGGATACAGTCCGTATTCCGGCATTTATAGTAGTTATCGCTTCATTCGTTACACTTGTTCAGCTTGTTATGCAGGCTTATGTACCTGTAATGTATGAGGCACTTGGCGTGTATATTCCGCTTATCGTTGTTAACTGTATCATCTTTGGTAGAGCAGAAGCATACGCATCCAAACATGATGTGATCCCTTCATTTTTTGATGGCGTAGGAATGGGACTTGGATTTACATGTGCGATAACAGTTATAGGACTTTTCAGAGAACTGATCGGCGGCGGAACAATGTTTGATGTTCAGATCTTTGGTGAAGGCACAGTTGTTCCCGGTGCTATTGGTTACTTCTTTGGCCTGTATCAGCCAATAAGAATATTTATCCAGCAGGCGGGCGCATTCATAGTACTTGCTGTCCTCATTGCCATAATGAATCAGGTCAAATTCAATATGGAGAAAAAGGGCAAAGATACTTCCAAGTTTGGTGTCGGCGGTTGCTGCAGCGATGTAGAGATCAAGGATCCTCACAAGGTTAAGGAAGAGCTTCTTGCCAAAGAAAAAGCTGCAAAGATCATCAAAGCAGACAAGGAAGAAGCTATTAAGGAAGAAACAGTAAAAGAAAATGAAGCAAAAGAAAAAGCAGGAGAGGAGGACGAGAAATGACAGATACAATAGTAGGACTTTTATCAATTATGATCACAGCCTCTCTTGTTAACAACGTAGTTCTCAGTCAGTTCCTTGGACTTTGTCCGTTCCTTGGAGTTTCAAGGAAAACCGAGACAGCGTTTGGAATGGGAATGGCTTGCGTTTTCGTTATTTCACTTGCATCTCTGGTTACCAATGCTATTTACAAGTTTATTCTTAAACCGCTTGATCTGTCTTTCCTTCAGACAATCGTGTTTATCATGGTGATAGCGATGCTGGTTCAGTTTGTTGAGATGTTTCTTAAAAAATTCGTGGTATCACTTTATCAGTCACTTGGTGTATACCTTCCGCTCATCACAACAAACTGTGCGGTTCTGGGTGTCGCACTTAACAATGTAACTAACGGCTACAGCCTTTTAGAGAGCACAATCTGCGGTTTTGCCACAGCAGTCGGATTTACAATCGCTATCGTAATTCTTGCAGGAATCCGTGAAAAAATAGAGTTTAACGACATACCAAAGCCCTTCAGAGGGATGCCCACAGTGCTCCTTGCTGCAGGTCTTATGGCTATTGCGTTTACCGGATTTTCAGCTCTTAGATAAAAGTTGAGATAGGAGATGACGATGATGATTAATGGTGTACTCATTGCTACTGCAGTTGTAGCGGGCGCCGGTATACTGATAGGGTTGATCCTGGGCGTGGCCGATATGAAACTGCATGTGGATGTAGATGAGAAAGAACAGGCTATTCTTGAAGCTCTGCCCGGTAATAACTGTGGCGGCTGCGGATTCCCCGGATGCTCAGGTTGTGCGGCGGCCATTGCAAAAGGTGAAGCGCCTACCAGCCAGTGTCCTGTAGGCGGACCTGCTGTCGCAGCCAGGATCTCGGAAATAATGGGAGTTGATGCCGGCGAAGCAAAGCGCATGGTTGCATACGTTCATTGCGCAGGAGACTGCGAACAGGCAAGTCAGAGATACGAATACTTCGGAGCAGAGGATTGCCGCGTAATAAATCAGGTTCCGGGACAAGGTCCTAAGACCTGTACATACGGATGTCTCGGCGGAGGAACCTGCGTATCTGTATGTCAGTTCGATGCTATCCATATCGAAAACGGAATAGCAAGGGTTGACAAGGATGCCTGCAAAGCCTGCGGCAAATGTATAGATATCTGCCCGAGAAAACTCATTGACCTGGTGCCTTATGAAGCAACAGAGGTTGTAAGATGTAAGTCACAGGATATGGGCAAAGATGTAAACAAGTACTGTAAGGTCGGCTGCATAGCCTGCCATATCTGTGAAAAGAATTGCCCTGCGGGAGCAATCACAGTAGAGCAAAACGTTGCAGTTATCGATCAGGATAAATGTACTCACTGCGGTTTATGCGCAGAGAAATGCCCTAAAAAGGCAATCGAAATTGTCTGATATACCTATATGGTATCCGGCGACGGAGCCAATGTGCCACTTTCTGACACATTGACTCCGTTTTTCTCTTTTATAAAACCAATCACAAATTACGTCCCCGCCTACCATTCGTGTGGTAGAATATAGCTTGTGGAGAAAAAGATTTTGAAAGGTGAGTATGAAGACTGAAAGACTACATTCTATTGACACTATTCGTGGTATTACAATGCTCAGCATGATACTGTATCACTTTTGCTGGGACTTAAAATATATTAATGGCTTTGATATGACATGGTATGGGACGAGTAGCACGTTCCTGTGGCAGCAAAGTATATGCTGGATGTTTATTCTTATTTCCGGCTTCTGCCTTCATTTTTCAAGAAATGGGCTTAAAAACGGCGCAATTGTATTTTTGTGCGGAGTAGTTGTGAGCTGTGCAACGATGATTGTAATTCCGGAAGCTCCGGTGCATTTCGGGGTGCTTACACTTCTTGGATCGAGTATGATACTTGTTTCGCTTGTTAAGATGTTTGTAAATCTGAAAGATACGGATGGACAATGGTATGTCATTTTGTGTGCAGTTCTTTTTGGGCTGACAAGACATATAAATGCCGGAATCATCGGAATAGGTCCTTTTTATACGTTGCTTCCGAAGAGTCTGTACTCAGGCGGGGGAGCAGATGGTATGGGAATGTCCTTTTTGACATATCTTGGCTTTATGCAAAATGGTTTTTATTCATCTGATTATTTCTCTCTTATGCCTTGGTTTTTCCTGTTTTTGACAGGATACTTTTTATATTTTTCAGCACGTAATTATTTAGATAAGCCTGTTTTTAAGATAAAGATTCCCTTCTTTACATGGTTTGGAAGACATTCCCTTATCGTTTATATGCTTCATCAGGTCGTGCTCTATGTGATATCAATGGTGATATGGCAGATTCAGAACTGAACATTATGTGAGAGCTAATGACATAAAAACAGATGTAGGTGGAAACGATTGAAGGAAAAAGTGAAAAAGGCAGCGCTTGTTTTACTGCCGTTTGCAGTAGTAATTATCATATATGCATTTATGGGGTGTCCTATAAAATTTTTTACCGGAGCTTCCTGCCCGGGATGCGGTATGACGAGAGCCTGGCTTATGGCATTTATGCTCGATATTACCGGGGCTTTTAGTTATCATCCGCTTTTTATGCTGGGACCTGTCCTTATTCTCGCAATTTATCTATATGAAAAGACAAATCGGAAACTCTATTTGGTAGTTTTGATACTTCTGATGATATTGTTTTTTGTGGTATATTTTATTAGGCTTTTTGATCCAAATGATCAAGTGGTTACTTTTGATGTGCAAAAAAGTGTGCTCATAAAAATACTCAGGGCACTATTTAATTAGTATTCTGCTTTGTGCAGAGAAACGGAGACAGAATGAGAAAAACAAAAATTGTTTGTACTATTGGACCTGCAAGTGAATCCGAGGAAATGATCGCCGCTTTATGTAAGGCCGGAATGAACGTTGCCAGACTTAATTTCTCACATGGAGATCACAAGGAACAGCTTGCAAGGATAGAGAAGATAAAGAAAGTAAGAAAAGAGCTGGGACTTCCCATAGCTATACTTCTTGATACCAAGGGACCTGAATACCGTATCGGAACCTTCAAAAAGGGCAAGGTAGTTCTTGAGGCCGGAAAGAAGTTTACATTTACAATTGATGATATCGAGGGAGATGAGCACAAGGTTTCTGTAAGCTACAAGAATCTTGCAAACGAACTCGGCGAAGGAGACAAGATCCTTCTTAACAATGCGCTCCTTGAATTCAAGGTGCTCTCAAGCGATGGCAAGAACATAGAAACAGAGATCATTACAGGTGGTGAGCTTTCAGATAAAAAGAGCATGAGTTTCCCCGGAAAACACATTAAACAGATATATCTTTCAGAGCAGGACAAGAAGGATATCCTTTTCGGTGTTGAGCATGACATTGATTTCATAGCATGTTCATTCGTTTCCGTAAAACAGGACCTTGTAGATGTCCATGAATTCCTTAAAGCTCACGGAAGTGATGACAAAGTTCAGCTTATTGCAAAGATCGAGAATCAGTCTGGCTATGACAACATAGAGGATATATGTGAAGAGTGCGACGGCATCATGGTTGCCAGAGGAGATATGGGCGTTGAGGTTCCTTTTGAGCAGCTTCCTGCAATCCAGAAGGACCTTATTACAAAGTGTCGTATGCTTGGAAAACGTGTCATCACAGCTACAGAGATGCTTGAGTCAATGATACACAATCCCCGTCCCACAAGAGCTGAGACATCCGACGTTGCCAATGCTGTTTATGACGGAACAAGTGCGATCATGCTTTCAGGAGAAACAGCTGCAGGAAAATATCCTGTTCAGGCAGTTGAAACAATGGCCAAGATTGCTGAGACAACAGAGCAGAACATTCACTACAACAAGAGATTCTATAACTATGAGTTCATTATAAAAAATGATGTGGATGCGATATCTCATGCAACCTGCGCAATGGCAATTGATCTTGATGCCAAGGCAATTGTTGCTTGTACACTCTCAGGACGCACAGCGCGAATGGTTTCAAGATTCCGCTCACCTGTTGACATCATAGGTCTTACAACCAATGAAAAGACCTGGAGATGGTTGTCTCTTTCATGGGCAGTAACACCTAAAATGTGTGATGTATTCCCTTCAACAGACGTACTTTTCTACTCTGCAAAGAAGGTTGCTATCGACACCTTCGATCTAAAAGAAGGCGACAAGATAGTCATCACAGGCGGTGTGACAAACGGAGAATCAGGCAACACCAACCTAATCAAAATAGAGGATGTGTAATAACTAAAACCCCATAGGACATAAAAGCCTATGGGGTTTCTGTTGCATAAAAAATCTATCATTCGCAAAAAGCAATCATTAGTTAGCAATAAGAAATAAGACATAAAGCCTCCAAAGTGAGATGATTATATGGGGTTACTAAATATTTGGAGGTAAAAAAGTTTATGGGTAAACAACAAATTCTTATCTACTCGGTGTATGTAATACTACCGATCATTTTGCTTGCAAAAGCAAAGCTTGCAGGAAAGGGCGAGTTTAATGATGCCTTTTCTCTGGAACAGGTAAAAGCATTTCAGGGATTCCTTGCCCTGTGCATAATGCTTCATCACATAGGTCAGAAGACCTGCGCATCATGGCTTTTTCCTAAGACGCGCATAGTACACGGTCTTGATCTGTTCGTTCCTATCGGCTATCTTTTTGTTTCATTTTTCCTTTTTTTCAACGGATATGGTGCTTACAAGAGCTTCCATACCAAACAGAACTATCTGAAAGGCTTTGTAAAAAAGAGAATACTTCCTGTGGTTTTATCTCTTTATACAACCACAGTCATCTTCTTTATAGTAAGGCTCCTTGTTGGTGAAAAGATGGATCTTCAGGGTGCGCTTTTATATCTTACCAGCATCAAACTCTGTAATCCCAATACCTGGTATGTCATTGTGCTTCCGTTTTTCTATCTGGCTTTCTATCTTGCATTTAAATTCATTAAAAAGGATTCCTTTGCTGTGACGGCTGTATTTGGCTTTGTGGCAGCTTATATGCTTCTTGGAACAAGCATAGACCACAATTCATATCTTATTCGCGGTGAGTGGTGGTGGAACTGTGTTCATCTCTTCCCGATAGGTATCCTTTTTGCAAAGTATGAACATAAGATAATACCGCATATTCAGAAGCACTACTACATATATCTTATTGCATCTGTAGCGCTACTTTATCCGCTTTACAGATATTCTGTATTTGCACAGGACTTCTTCTCATATTACGGAGAAAATTTCTTTGCACCCGATAAGGTTATGAGAAGAAGACTTACACTTATCAGCCAGATGCTTGTAAGCACAGACTTTGTACTTGTATGTCTCCTTCCCGGAATGAAGGTTAAGATAGGAAATAAGTTCCTTAAATTCATGGGAACGATTACTCTTGAATTCTATCTGATACACGGATTGTTTGTTGAACTGTGTGATCACACCTTTGACGGAGGAGTTCCTTCACCCTTTACTATAAAGAACGTGTTCCTGTATGTTCTTGTAGTATTTGCACTTGGTGTTCCTTCTGCAGTACTTTTAAAGAAGCTCCATGCTCTTATCTTAGGAGTTGGAAAAAACAAGAAAAATGCCTCAGACAAGAATGCACAGAAAGCTTCCTGAATCAAAGAATAAGAAAAGAATGTCGCTCGCGACATTCTCGCGCCGAGCGCGGTTGCAGAATGCAACATATTCCTTTCGCGCGAGTGCGCATCCTCGCGGAGCATTTTTATTTAATAGGAAAGGAATCTATTAAATAAAAATGCCACCGGCTTCTAACCGGTGGTTTTTTCTTAGTAGTGAAACTTCCCGCATGGCCTCGCAGTATGCGGGAAGTTTACTATATCACTCTTTTCCGCTCCAGCAGTATGTGCAGAGCTTGCATGATTCGATTGGTATAGCCTCAACCATGTCATCAAGACGATGGAAGTGAAGAGAAGTGAAGTTGAGTTCTTTTCTTATCTCTTCAAGCATAGCTTCATACTGAGGTGAATCGGGATCTGTATATTTTCTGACTGTCTCTTCATTTGGTGAAGGATAGCCTTCAAGCTTCTCTATAACTCTTCTTGTTATAAGCTCCATCTCAGAGTTTGAACGAGAGAAGTTTAAGTATTTACAGCCGTACAGAAGCGGAGGGCAGGCAGGCCTTATATGAACTTCCTTTGCACCGCTCTTATATAAGAATTCTGTTGTTTCGCGCAGCTGAGTTCCTCTTACAATTGAATCATCTATAAGAAGGAGGCTCTTATTCTTTATGAGCTGATTGATCGGAATAAGCTTCATCTTGGCGATAAGGTCACGTCTTGCCTGTACTGTAGGCATGAATGATCTGGGCCATGTGGGAGTATATTTTACAAAAGGTCTGGAATAAGGAATTCCTGATGCGTTTGAATATCCGATAGCATGCGCAACACCTGAATCGGGAACGCCTGCTACAATATCGGGATGAAGTCCTCTTGCCATATCGCGTTGGGCGAGCTTTCTGCCGCAACCGTATCTTACATCCTCTACGTTGAGTCCTTCATAGCAGGAAGCAGGGAAACCGTAATATATCCACAGGAATGTGCATATCCTCATCTCTTCAAATGCAGGAGCAACTATTTCCACTCCCTCAGGTGTGATAAAAGCTATCTCTCCGGGGCCAAGCTCCATATAGGGATCATACCCCAGATTAAGGAATGAAAAACTCTCAAATGCAACGCAGAAGCCGTCGTCCTTATGACCGATCTCAACAGGAGTTCTTCCGTATTTATCTCTGGCTGCATAAATACCCTCCGGTGTCATAAGAAGAAGTGTAAGTGAACCTTTTATAATTTCTTGTGCGTAGCGGATTCCTTCAACGATAGTTACTTTTTGGTTGATAATAGATGCAACAAGCTCGGTAGGATTGATGTCGCCGCCGCTCATCTCGAGAAAGTGAGAGCGATTGTCGGCAAAAAGCTTGTTGGTTATTTCGTCCACGTTGTTTATCTTACCAACAGTGGTGATGGCATAAGTGCCGTGATGAGAACGTACAATAAGTGGCTGAGGCTCAAAATCAGAGATACATCCGATTCCAAGATGCCCTTCCATCCTAAGCATGTCGTCTTCAAACTTGGGTCTGAAATATGAACGCTCGATATTGTGAATGGAGCGGTCGAACCCTTTCTTCTTGTCATAGACTGCAAGACCTGCGCGCCTTGTACCCAAATGAGAATGGTAGTCTGTGCCATAGAACAAATCAAAAACTGCGCTTTCACGCGAAGCTACTCCGAAAAATCCTCCCATGGAAACCTCCTGATAATACCCGTTTTTTTCCGATTTCTAAAATAATAGATGCCGGAAATTGAGAATTAAAATGTACAACAACTATAATAACATAGCAGAATGAAAAAGCATTATGCAACCTAAAAATTGTAAAATGGCTTCTTTTTTTATTAAGGTGTCGGAAAATGCAGAAAAATCCTTATAAAATCGGCTTTTTTTTGAAAAAAAGGCTTGTTTTTCGGCACTTGTGATGCTAACATAATTGATGTAATTAAATTTTCTTATATTTGGAGGAAAAAAACATGAACAAGACAGAATTAGTAGAAGCAATTGCAAAGGAGACAGGTCTTTCTAAGAAGGATTCTGAGAAGGCTGTAAAGGCTTTCGTTGATGTTGTTTCAAAGCAGCTCAAGAAGAAGGATAAGGTTCAGCTCGTTGGTTTCGGTACATTCGAGACATCTAAGAGAGCAGCTAGAACCGGTAAGAACCCTCAGACTGGCGAAACAATCAAGATTCCTGCATCAATCGCTCCTAAGTTCAAAGCTGGTAAGGCTCTTAAGGATCTTGTTAATAAGAAATAATTTTGCATTATATTTCAAAAAAAGGCAGGTGGCTTAGCCACCTGCCTTTTTTCTTGAATAGGAAATTTCTCCGAAATTCCTATTCAAGAAAAAACAATTTATAAATTTTTCAGAACTTTTTGTGTTTTTTTGTAGGCTATTTGAGGTTGCAGACATTATAATAGAAATAGTATATATGATTTTGCGATAGTTTGTTTTCTTTGAGGGGCGAAAAAAGAAATGACGATGCAGATGGCCTTGGAAATACTGTATGATGTGAAATTTGTTACTTTAACAATAGGCTATATTCTGATTTTTGAAAAATGTGGTGTTGGCAGACTATGGGCACTTGTACCATTTATCAGAGAGTACAAGCTTGGAGTGTGTGCCGGAAAAGAAGAAGAGGGGCGTACCTATTGTCTGTTTGTAGTGCTTTCTGCAGCTATACGTGTGATCCTTAGTCCGGGAAAACTGGGTATGCGTGAAACAGCAATGATCCTTTTGTTTTTTATAGCTGCCAGTTTTGCATCGTTTATTTATTCGATTAGAATCTTCAATGGTTTGTGCCAGGTTTTTGGAAAGAAAAAGACCTGGATATTTCCATTTATCTTTATTGAAGGTCTTACTCTTATGTTTTGGGGCCTTAATTCCAAGTTTGTTCCTAATAAGAAGATCATGCGGGATGAAGACGATGAAGGCAAAAGTGTTGCTGTATCCGGCGTAAACGTGGATGCTCTGAATGAAGGCCTTACTGTCAATATCAAAGAAAGAACTATTATCAGAAACTTTAAAAAGAAATACATTTTACAGGATATACATTTAAATATACCAAAGGGCCACATGGTGCTATTGCTTGGAGGATCAGGTGCGGGAAAAACCAATTTCCTCAATGCCGTAACAGGTTATGAGCAGGCTGATGCACAGATACTTCTTGATGGAAGCGATGTTTATAATGATTACAGCAAATTAAAATATGACATCGGTTTTGTTCCTCAGCAGGATCTTATAAGAGGAAATGATACCGTGATAAGAACGCTTATGGATGCAGCATCTATAAGGCTTCCGTCCTCAATGTCAGCGAAGGATAAGAGAAAACGAGTATCTGAGGTGCTCGATGACTTCGGACTTACACCATCAAAAAATACATTGGTTGAAAAAATGTCCGGTGGTCAGAGGAGAAGGCTCTCAATAGCCATGGATTTTATATCCGATCCCACACTTTTTATTCTGGATGAGCCTGACTCGGGACTTGACGGTGCTGTTGCCAGGTCACTGTTTGAGAAGCTTCGAGCAATTGCCAATGAAGGCAAGATTGTAATTGTGATAACACATACTCCGGATAGAGTAGCTGATCTGTTTGATGATGTCATCGTTTTATCAAAAGACAGAAGCAGAACCGGGAGACTTGCTTTTTACGGACCTGTTGATGAGGCATATAAGTACTTTGAGGCAACTTCCATGGAAGAGATCGTTGTTAAGATCAATCCAAAAGATGCAGGTGGCGAAGGCAGAGCCGACGAGTACATTGAAAAATACGCCGGACTTATTAAAGGAAAGGCGCTTCTTGCATGAAAAGAAAACACAGTGGACGAATAAAACAGACATTTATATATCTGGGCAAGTTTTTCAGGATGTTTGTCTATCAGAATGACTGGAAGGTAATGCCCATGGCTGCTCTTATAGCAGGACTTGTTTCTATGGTAGTAGGATCGAACCTGTTTAAGACGATGGAAGGAACTCTGATGGGGTCATTTGCCCTGGCCTGTATCTGTATCTGGAATGGATTTTTTAATTCGATCCAGGTAGTGTGCAGGGAGAGAGCAATCATCAAAAGAGAGCACAGATCAGGAATGTATATAAGCTCATATATTGCGGCGCACATGATATATCAGGCTTTTTTGTGCATATGCCAGACCGTGATAACCCTTTATGTATGCCATCTTTCGAGAATGGCATTTCCTGCAAGGACACTGTTTACAAAAAGTATTTACGTGGATCTGGGAATATCACTGTTTCTTACTACGTATTGCGCGGATATGCTTGCGCTTATGGTTTCGTCTATAGCCAAAACCACTACAGCGGCTATGACTGTAATGCCATTCCTTTTGATAATACAGCTTGTTTTTTCAGGAGGGATTTTTACTTTGCCACCCTCATGTGAGTTTTTGACCAATGTGACTATCGCAAAATGGGGACTTACGGCAATGTGCAGTCAGGGTGAATATAACGATCTACCGATGGTTTCTATATGGAACAATGCGGTCAAGATGAAAAATATAGAAGTCGAAGGTGAAAAGCCTCTTAAGGAAGCGCTGATCTACATTGAAGAGCAGGGATACAGAGAAACTATCCTGTATGAAACAGCAAAGAACAATCAAAATGATAATTACGAGTTTTCTAAGGAGAATGTTTTAAGAAGCTGGGAGTATCTATTGTTTTTTGCATTTTTATATGCACTTATTGCGGTAATATCGCTTAGCTTTATCGATAAGGACAAGCGATGATATATATTTTCTTATAAAGGAGGATTTTAATGAAGACAGACGTGATAAAAGTTTTTTCTGACGGGAAGGGAAGAGAAGACGCTTTAAAAGAAACCGTAAAGTTTGCTCAGTATAACGGATTTAATGACAAACAGGCCAGAAGACTCAGACTTATTTCGGAAGAAACTTTGGGAATGATCAGCGCAGTCAGCGTTGATTTCGAGGCTGAATTCTGGCTCGAAACAATAGAGGATGGCTGCGAAGTCCATCTTGCAGCCGATACTTATATCGATTATGACAAGAAGCAGCAGTTTATCGATCTTTCTTCAAAGAAAAAGAATGATGCTGCAAAGGGCTTTATGGGCAAAATCTGGGATGTTATCCAGAACGGACTTCTTTCAATTGATGAAGTTGGAAAGGTTGAAGCTGAGTATGGCTGTGGCGCCATAATGTTCGGAGCTCTCGGCGTATGCGGAGCTGAGCAGATGGCAACTTATCCTACGACATGGTCTCTTGAACAGTACAGAGAGAGCATCGAAGATATGAGAGAGGATGAAGATGCTGCCAAGGAAGCCTGGGATGAACTTGAAAAGTCTATAGTTGCCAACCTTGCTGACGATATTAAGGTATTCATTACCGGTGACAGAGTAGAAATGACTATAGTTTACAAAAAGAAGTAATTTATTTGTATTTATTTAATTGTAATTTTGTGAAATAATATTCTAATAAAGCATATATTAAATAATAATCTTAGGAGGGTAAATTATGCTTAATATTTCAAAGGATGCTAATGGAAAAAACCTTACGGTAGGTCTTGAGGGACGACTTGATACAACTACAGCGCCGATGCTTGAAGAGGAACTCAAAGCATCATTTGAAGGTGTAGAGGCACTTGTATTTGATCTTGCAAAGCTTGAGTATATTTCCAGTGCAGGTCTTCGTGTTCTTTTATCTGCTCAGAAAACAATGAATAAGCAGGGCAGCATGGTTGTTAAAAATGTTTCTGATGAGGTTAACGAAATCTTTGACGTAACAGGATTCGCTGATATTCTCACAATTGAATAAAAGTTATATTGAAAAGAGTTTTTTAAACCAGAGGGGTAATTTTGACAAGGGACAGCTAAAAGATTGTTTTTGTCAATAATCCCTCCGGTTATGTTGCTGTGCCTCATTGTGTCCAGACAACATTATGTTTTAATTTAATAAACCGGCATGAGGGGGTTTATCTGATGAATGAACTAAGCATTGAAAGAAAAGATAATGAGCTTTGGATGCATTTGGATGGAAGAATTGATTCTACTAATGCTCCAAAACTGGAAGAAGAAAGTATAGCTGCCACGAAAGACAGTAATGATCTTTCTATAGTGATCGATGCAGCAAAGCTGGAGTATATTTCCAGTGCGGGACTTCGTGTTCTTTTGCATTTAAGAAAACAGAATCCTACTCTTAAAGTTATCAATGTAAGTCCTGAGGTATACGAGATATTTGATATGACAGGCTTTAATCAGATGATGACTGTAGAAAAAGCCTATAGAGTAGTAAGTATCGAAGGTTGTGATGTCATAGGAAAAGGAGCTAATGGTACGCTATACAGGATTGACAAGGACAATGTTGTAAAAGTGTATAACAATGCCGATGCCCTGGATGATATTCAGCATGAGAGGGAAGTTGCAAGACTTGCCCTTGTACTTGGAATACCTACAGCTATTTCTTATGATGTCGTGAGAGTCGGCGAAAGCTACGGCTCTGTTTTTGAACTTCTAAATGCCAGTTCTTTTTCAAAAATACTTGCAAAGGAGCCGGAAAAGTACGATTGGTGCGTTCAGGAATTTGTTAAAATGCTAAAAACAATTCATTCTACGCAGGTGCCGCAGGGAAAGCTTCCCGATATCAAGGAGACGGTAAATAACTGGTGCAACTTTGTAAAGGATTACATTCCCGAAGAGTATCACAATAAGCTGATGAAGCTTGTTGATGAAGTTCCTTCGGATGATCACATGCTTCATGGAGATTATCACACAAATAACGTAGAACTCCAAAACGGTGAAGTTATACTTATCGATATGGATACTCTGGCTGTGGGAAATCCTATTTTTGAAATTGCATCCATGTTCAATTCTTTTGTTGGATATGGTGAATATGACCAGACTATAGTGGATAATTTCTTTGGCTTTTCATATGAAGTTGCCGGTAAGTTTTTCCATGATACTGTAAAAGCCTATCTTGAGACTGATGATGAGGCAAGAGTAGAAGAAGTTATAAATAAATCAAAAGTTATCGGCTACACACGAATGATCAGAAGATCAATAAGAAGACATGGTCTTGAAACAGAGGAAAAGAAGGCTGAGATAGAGCTGTGGAAGAAGCATCTTCTTGAGAAGCTCGATGAAACAGATACACTTCTTTTCTAAGTCTGACATACTAATTTAAGGAACTATTTAATGGAAAATATAAAAATAGATTTACACATGCATTCTACTGTGTCTGATGGAACAGATACACCCGCTGAAATACTTGAAAAAGTAAAGAAAGAGGGAATTGGTCTGTTTTCCATTACCGATCATGATGCAATTAAAGCTGCGGAGCTAATCCCGCCCTTATTAAAGGCGGATTCTCCGCGCTTTATTTCGGGTACAGAGATATCCTGCAGGGATGAGGATGGCAAATATCATATCCTGGGCTATGGTTACAGACCCGACGGAAAAGCAATAAATGATCTGGTTGAAAAGACACATTCACTTAGACTTTACAAGGTAAATCAGAGACTTGAATTTTTAAAGGACAGCTTTGGTTTTACCTTTTCAAAGGAAGATATAGATGACCTTCTTAGCAATTACAATCCCGGAAAGCCCCATATTGGAAAGCTAATGGTTAAATACGGGTATGTTAATAGCAAGGAAGAAGCAATAGAAAATTATCTTAATAAGAAAAAATTTGCAAATTGCTATGTAAGACCCAAAGAGGCGATAGAGGCAATTCTTGATTCCGGTGGAATACCGGTTCTGGCTCACCCTATCTATGGCGACGGAGGACAGCTGATGCAGGGCGAGGAGATGAGAAAGAGACTTGATAAGCTTACTTCTTTTGGAATAAAGGGTGTAGAAGCTTATTATTCAGGCTTTTCATTTAAGATGATCAATGAAATGCTTGATTTTGCAAAGAAATATGACCTGTATGTTACTGCAGGCAGTGACTATCACGGATCTAATAAGCTGGTAATACTTGGGGATAATAACCTTGAGCCGGATATGGAATATCCGGAAAACCTTCTTAAATTTGTTGAGGATGTTCACAAATATGAGGGGAAATAAAAGGTGAAAATGGAGTTTTGTTGTAATGGGTTTTGTAAGCAAACGAAGAAAGAAAAAAGTTGTCTTTGTCAGTATTATGTTCATGGTGCTTATATCGGCAATAGTATATGCACTAATGAAAAGAGGCCTTGATGAGCTGAAACATGTTTATATTATAAATATTTCAGCTGATATTGCAGGAATGCTTATGGCATTTGTCCTGT
This sequence comes from Butyrivibrio sp. NC2002, assembly GCF_000702265.1. Classification (GTDB taxonomy): domain Bacteria; phylum Bacillota; class Clostridia; order Lachnospirales; family Lachnospiraceae; genus Butyrivibrio. The sequence goes on along the minus strand of NZ_JNKZ01000007.1, from coordinate 519,143 downwards.
ATAACAGCTGCATCGTTGATGTGCAAAAAAGCGGGAAAAACTTAAAGTTTCTTCTGCTTCTCATTAATGTAGCTTTTATAGGGCTTTTTTCTGATTCCATAGCATGGCTTGTGGACGGAATTCCTGCTCTCAGATGGCTGAATATTCTTGATAATACAGTCTATTATATCTGTGCGCCTGTTGAGGCATGTCTGTTCTGGCTTTATACGACTTCCTATCTTGGACTTTCTGATAAGATCGTTACCAGATTTACTTACGTTGTTCAGATCGGACTTATCATATCTATACTGTTTTGCGTGATCAATCTCTTTACAGGCTTTTACTTTGTGGTTGGGCCTGATGGAATATATCATAGAAATCCGAAATATATATTTTCAATGGTATATGCGTTTTTCACTATTATATCGTCGCTGGTGATCGTCACCTATGAGCGAAAACGTCTGGAAAGGTATCAGCTTATAGTCTTTTATGTTTATGCATTTGCACCGTTTTTGGTCGGAATACTAACAGCTCTTGTTTATGGCCTTTCACTCGGCGCGCTTATTATTATGCTTGATATCCTGCTTATTTACTGTGTCCTTAATGTTTCTCAGGGTAGGGAAAAAGCTGTTGCAGACAGAGAGCTTGACCTTGCTGCCAGAATCCAGGAGAATGTTCTTCCAAGAATATTCCCGCCTTTTCCTGAGAGGGATGAATTTGATCTGTATGCATCAATGACACCTGCAAGAGAAGTAGGTGGAGACTTCTATGACTTTTTCATGATTGATGAGGATCATCTGGGGCTGGTAATTGCTGATGTTTCCGGAAAAGGCATTCCTGCGGCACTTTTTATGATGATCACCAAGGCTCTTTTGAAAAATCAGACTATGTATTCCAAGAGTCATGATCCCGGAAGAATCCTTACTAAGACCAATGAGCAGCTCTGCGAGAACAATAAAGTGGAACTGTTTGTTACGACCTGGATTGGAATCCTTACGATCTCCACGGGCGAACTCAGATACGCAAATGCGGGACATGAGTATCCGGCTGTAAGGCGCGCAGGAGAGTCATTTGAAATTATTAAGGAAAAGCATTCTCCGCCGCTTGCAACATTTGAGGGACTTAAGTTTTTCACCGGCAGTACGGTACTTAATCCCGGAGATATGCTGTTTATATACACAGACGGCGTAGCGGAGGCTACCAATGAGGAAAAAGAGATGTTTGGCATAGACAGAATGCTGAGCACGCTTAATGAAAAAGCTGATGAAGAGCTAAAAGCAATTGATACTCATCTTAGAGATAAGATATCAGAATTTGTTGGGGAAGCTCCTCAGTTTGATGATATCACGATGCTGTGTCTTAAATATTTTGGAACAGATAGCTCATTAGAAAACAAATAACTTCGAAGGGCTAAGCTGGGTAGTGTAAAGCAAGTTATGAAAACATTAGACCGTCCTAAGGAATCCACCGCAAGCGGTACTCCCTTAGGACCATGGAGGGTATGAAATGGTAAAAAACGGGAAGATACTTATAGCAAAGGCAGATGAAAAGGAATTGTTTCTTTTGCCGAAAATGGCGAACAGACACGGTCTTATTGCAGGTGCGACAGGATCAGGTAAGACTGTAACACTTAAAGTTCTTGCTGAGTCTTTTAGTGAAATGGGAGTTCCGGTATTCCTTGCTGACGTTAAGGGAGACCTTGCGGGAATGGTATGCGAAGGCTCCGGAATGGAAGAGAGAATCGAGAAGTTTGGTCTGTCAGATGAGGGATTTTCTTATAAAAAGTTCCCCGCTACATTCTGGGATCTGTACGGAAAGAACGGCATACAGCTTAGGACTACTGTCTCTGAGATGGGACCGATTCTTCTTTCACGTATTCTTGGGCTCAATGATCTTCAGAGCGATATTCTTACAATAGCATTCAGAATAGCAGATGAGAATGGATGGTTTTTATTTGATACCAAGGACTTAAAGGCACTTTTAAATGAACTGTCAAATAACAACAAGGACTATGCCGAGGAATATGGCAAAATGAGTCCTCAGTCAATAAGTGCCATACTTAGAAGTGTTGTATCCCTTGAAACACAGGGAGGTGACATATTCTTTGGCGAGCCTGCACTTAACATAACTGACTTTTTCAAGACAGATACAGACGGAAGAGGGATGATAAATATTCTGGATGCGCAGGGGCTTATCGGAAATGGAATACTGTATTCCACATTCCTTTTATGGATGCTTTCTGAGCTGTTTGAGAATCTCCCGGAGGTTGGAGACTTAGAAAAGCCCAAGATGGTATTTTTCTTTGATGAAGCGCATCTTCTTTTTAAGGATACTTCAAAAGCACTGACAGATAAGATCGAGCAGGTTGTAAAGCTTATACGCTCTAAGGGAGTAGGCGTTTACTTCATCACTCAGAATCCCAAGGATATTCCGGATGGAGTGCTCGCTCAGCTTGGAAATAAGATACAGCATGCTCTTCACGCATATACTCCTGCTGATCAGAAGGCTGTTAAGGCTGCTGCAGAGTCCTTCAGGGAGAATCCGTCATTTAGCACATTCGATGCGATAATGGAGCTTGGAACAGGCGAAGGCGTAATATCATGTCTTGATGAGGGCGGTATTCCCTGCATTTGCGAAAGGGCTTACGTCCTTCCTCCTATGAGCCGTATTGGCGGAATAGATGATTCGATGCGTGATAACATAATTAAGTCATCTATAATGTATTCTGTTTATGCCAATGCTGTTGATAACGATTCAGCTTTCGAGATGCTAAAGAGAAAGGGAATACTAGATGCTAAGGAAGCAGAAAAGGCAAAGGAAGAGGAAGCATTAAGAAAAGCCAAAGAGAAGGAAGAAGCAGCACAGCTTAAAGCGCAGCAAAGAGCTGCAGAGGCTGAGATCAGAAGAGAAGAGAGAGAAAAAGAAAGAGAAGCTGCTGCTAAAAAGCGCGCTGCAAAGTCTGTCGCTTCTACGTTAACAGGTACTGTGGGCAGAGAAGTAGGTAAGAATTTTGGCAAGAGCTTTGGCAAATTCGGAAAAACACTTGGAGGAAATATCGGAGCCAGCCTTGGAAGAGGCATTATAGGAACTCTGTTTAAATCTTGATATGAGAAAAAAACCAAAAACGTATTATACAGGGCTTATTGTTTTGCTACTTATGTCTGCACTGTATATGATCATTTACCCGCATTTGGGAGAGCTTGGGAGCGGCGATAGTGAAAGCAGCATAGAGACTTCGGAAGTAGTTGAGAGTGCACAAGAGGATACCGCTTCTATTGAAGAAAGTCTTGCTTCTGAAGAAGAAAGTGCTTCTTATGTTGAAGATAGCTCTGATCAGGAAGAAAGTAATGCAGATGAGCATGAAGATGTCTTTTACAATTTCCGCTATCCGGACAGATTGATGGGACACTTCGAAAAACATGGAATAGAAATGGGATTCTCCTCAGAGGAAGAATATTTAGAGGCTGCAAATGCGTTGATAGATAATCCGATGTGCCTTACCAAAACTGAAGCGGAAGATGGAGATATGATCTATTTTCTTGAGTCAACAAATGAAATTGCATTTGTTTCATCCGACGGATATCTAAGGACCTATTTTATATGCAGCGGAATTGATTATTTTAACAGACAATAGGGGGTTATTAAAACCTCCCGCATATAGAGAACCCATGCACCCGTGCCAAGGCAAAAGGGGTAGTTCATAAAAACAATATTCTTTTTAGCAAATGTTTATAACTAAAAAACGTCAATTCTGATAAAATTAAATTGTATTGGTAGACAGCTTCTTTTGCTTTTTCATAGGAGGATTAACTCATGAAGAGGGAACAATTTGTCAGAGCTAATCAACGCGCACTGGTTGTATGTTTGATCATAGTAGTCAGCTGTGCGCTTGCATTTCTTTTTGAAGGCGTTTCAGATGGCTTTACTTCGGGTAGAATATTCGAACTTTTGGCATGTGCAGCAAGTATATGCGTTATGTGTGTTGGCTTTTTCAAGTTCAAAACAGGAAGAAAAGGCGCAGCGATGATAATGCTTGGCGCTACAGTATTGTTTGTTATCTTAATGCTTGTAGAGTGTCAGCTTTACTATGTGACATTTGGACTTTCTATCCTGGTTTCGGGAATTGTCTACATGAATAAGAGAATAATCATTGGTGGAAGTACAGTAATACTAATTATGTATGTTATTACTGCTTTTCGCATATGCATCCCGAGAGGTTATGTGGGTACAGAAACCCTGATGCTGGGAATAGCTGTCGTACTTACAATTATGGCTGCTTTACAGACAAGAGATCTTCTTAGTGCATTTAATACAGAGAGCCACGACACTATTAAGGAACATACGATGGCACAGCAGGCAACGAGCCATGAGATGGGTAAGATTGCCGGAGAGATCTCAGATCTGTTTGACGGAGCACAGGAAGGAATTGAACAGCTTGAAAAGATTATCGAAGATACAAGCTCAGGAATGAGAGATATTGCATCATCAACTGAGAGTACGGCACAGGCTGTAACAGATGAAGCACAGAAGGTTGCTGAGATCAGAGAGCAGACCCAGGTTGCTGACGATCAGAGAACCCAGATGATAGATGCTTCCAAGAATACCAAGGAAATCGTAACAGAGGTTGCTAAAACTATAGAGGTCCTTAGAGATAAGGCAAGAGGCGTTAGAACAGCAAGTAATATTACTGCTGAGTCAACAAGAGCGGTTCTTGATAAGGTAGAAGATGTACAGAAAATTCTCGGATCGATCATGGCTATATCCAAGCAGACCAACCTCCTTGCACTTAATGCATCAATCGAGGCTGCAAGAGCAGGTGAAGCAGGAAAAGGATTTGCAGTTGTTGCAGATGATATCAGAGGACTTTCAGAGCAGACAAATAATGCATCAAATGAGATCACCAACATAATTGCTGAACTTACAGAAGATGCAAATAAGGCTATGGAGAGTATCGATAATACTGTTCAGTCAGTTGAGGAACAGAACCAGGTTATCAGAGATACCGCAGCAGCTTTCGAAACAATCGATTCTAATGTAACAGGACTTATCGACAGGATCGATGACATCGGAGCAAGCATGGAAACCATTGCCCGTTCTACAAATGAGATCAACGATAATATATCCAATCTGTCTGCGACAAGCCAGCAAGTTGCCGCACTTTCAAATGACGGACTTTCAAATGCTCAGGAAGCTGTTGTTAAATTCGATGATTTCAGAGATGCTCTAAAGGGTATCTTGGAGCAGGCTCAGAGGCTGAAACAGCTTAACGAGGAAGAGGAAGAGGAAGAAAGACAATATGAGGCTGCCGAGCAGGAAGCTATGGCAGAGAATTAAAATAAGGAGGTATCTTTAATGAGGGTATTATTTGCTGCAGGAAGAATCAGAGAGGTTACCGATGTTGAAGTTGTGGGTATGGACGTTGGTGATGGCCAGATCATAGGAACCCAGGTAAACTTCATTATGGCAAACGGTAATAAGATTGAATTTATCTATAGCCAGAATGTACCTATTGAAGAATCCGGACAGAGAGCAATCGACTTTGTACAGTCTCTTTACAAAAACGGTTATGGCGATTTCTCCTCTGAACCGGTAGAGATGCTTTAATTAAGATAGATTTAGATGAAAATAAAGCTGTGCACCAGTAATTTGTATCACATGGTGTACAGCTTTTTTGGTGTATTTCATCTGTTTTAATCTACAGTCCGTATGTTGACATTATTGTTGTATAGATTGTAAGAAGAAGTACCAGCATGAAGAAGCACAGCATTCCGGGATTTAGGTATACATCCGGGTGACCAATTCCGGGGATCGGCTTTGAACTGTCGAATTTTACTATGTTTCCTCGGATTATGTAGTATACCAAAAGCACAAGACCTACTATTGCAACTACTGCCTGAAAAGCGGTATAGACGATTGTAGCGGTGTTCAGGCTTCCGTCAGGTGATAGAAGTACTGGCACAAATGCTCCGAAGAAATTGAAGATCATATGCATAGAAATCGTGTATAGCAGATTTCTTGTCTGAATGTATACATATCCAAGTAAAATACCGATCATAAAAGCATAGAAGAACTGAAAAATATTGGCATGTACAAGTCCGAAAATAAGAGCTGAGAGAAAAATCGAATTCCACTCGCCATAGCGCCTTGTATAGCCTATTACCGCATATCTAAAGAGTATTTCTTCAAATATCGGTGCCAGGATGCAGGTTGTTATAAGTACCTGCCAGGGCTGCATTTCACTTATGGTGCGTGACAGGGCATCTGTGATATTGGTGCCGGATATCATGCTAAGTACTGAAGCGATTGCGGCTCCTATGCTGCTTCCGATAAGCCCAAGAGGCATAAGGAAAAGTATGTACATAATATATTCAGATACCGAAAGCTTTCTTCCAATTGTTTTTTCATAGGGCGTTTCAAATGAAAAACCGGGAAGGGGAATATCCTGATATTTTCTGGAATTAAGAAAAAGTATCGTCAATGGAATTGCAATAAAATAACCCGGCAGGGAGGTAAGTATGGTTGAAAGAAACATATTTTCCCTTATAAATACCTGCGCCTGCGAAACCAGTAAAAAAGGATTAATTTGCGGATTATTAAATAAATGAATAAAAGCATATATAAAAAAGAAAATAAACAGCACTATAGTTGACAATACATTTGAAAGCACCAGATAAAATGTAAGTGAAAAACCAAGGTGTGAAAATTTTTTAGTGATAGGTGTCATAAGGCCTCCAAAATACTGAATTTATTGATATAGATGATTATACAAGCATATTTTGAGGGTGTAAAGAAAAGCAGATTATGATATCATAAACCCTATGAGAGAAAAAGATGAAAGCCGTGTGAGCCTCAGAATGCAGAAGAGAGCTGCATATCGGCACGAACTTAGAAAATTTATAAGTGATGGATCTTCGCATTACAAATGCAGATTTGCTGAGCTGTCCTATGAGATGGGTGAGATCTACAGAAAGGGTCTTGGCGTACCCTGCAATGATGCAAGAGCATATTATTACTATCTGCAGGCAGAATACGCGATAATGCTCAGACTCAGAGTCAAGAGGAGAAATGAGGACGAAGCTTTTCTTGCGAAGATAAGACTGATCCTAACTCAGATGAGAAGAAAGCTTGGCTACGGAAGCGAGCGTTTATGCACATCGGTTCATCCCTTTGTTTTGTTTCAGGCTCTTGAAGAAGGGCATGACCTCATGATCTCCTTCAGACGTATGAAGAGCGGTCGTATCAAGGTTGTTGGAGCAAGGATTCCAAAAAGCGGCGAGGGTGAGTGTCCTCAGAGCAGGATGCTGATAACCTATGACAGATTCCACTACTGCGAGTTAAGGGATTTTGTTATAACTTATGCTCAGAATGTCGAAGATATCTGGTATCTTGAAAATGATGACTGCATCAGAGTGGATTCCATCAACATGGTAATAGATGAGAAAAATGGCAACAGAACTGAGTTTTATTACAGGGGAAAACTTGTAGCCTTCATCTGTGCTGAAGATTATGTAGTATCAAGCGGAAGACCCAGATATATTAAGTTCTGACGGGATTGCTCCCTCAAAAATTCAGGAATTACGGAAACTATTTAAAAAAAATGCTCAAAAATACTGAATATTATTGCATTTCTAAGATACTGTGATAATATAGATATATGATTATTTAACAAATATGCATATTGACACGATTTGAAAATCGTTCTGCGGTTTTTGATAGTGTATGAGGGAGAAAAACAGTCGGCAAAACCGGCTGTTTTTCATATTGTGCATGTCATGAGCTCTCCTCTGACTATTATTCATAAAATCTTTCCACATCCGACTTGATTTAACTATTATTAACCGTAGAAAATGCACTCATAAAAGTGCTAAGGAACATAGAATGTTCGATTGAAAAAGTAGAACATTTGTGCTAGATTTATCTATGCAGTTTATCTGCACTGAAAGTACCCATGACGAGGTGGAAATCTCCCGAGCCATTCTATAAGGTGCTCCATGCATTTGGATGTCACTATGGAAGGGAGGTGACGCATATGTCGGACTATGAAATGTTGATGATAATGCTAACTGTGTTAGCATTGCTTTTTACAGCTTGTGGTTTCCTACTGGCGTTGCTTAGCTTTCTCGATAAGAGAAACAACAAGCGAAAAAAATAATGCCTCTCTCGTCTGCGAAACGAAAGAGGCGGCTCTCACTGAGAGCTAAATAATCTTCTTTACGGGAGCATCCACTTTGGAGTGGGTGCTTTCTTTATCTTTACTATAACATCAAATCCTCTTTAATTCAATGCTAAGCAAAAATGAGTAAAAAAATAAGGGCTAGGAGCCTTGGCTCGGGTGCATGGCCTTTACAGGATGTGGAAAGGCTCACTTCCTCATTCGTTCTCAGCGGCTTCAAAGACGCTTTCTATTTTATCCCTGAGCCATATAAGGTCCTGATCAAATGCCTTGAGAAGGGCAGAGGAGTACTTGTCTTTTCTGATGGAATCCGTTTTTTGGATTGCATTTATAAGTGATAGTAGTTCTACTGTCAGCTTTAGAGTCTCGGTCATTTCTTCTGATAAAGAAGATGCTCCGCGTATGCAGCCATCAAGTACACTTTCTATTCTGTCCCCTTTGTGGATCACACTGTTTGAGTATTTTTCTATATCTTCTATGAATTTATGCACCGCTTCGATGATGCCGTCATTTATTTTGTCCTTGCTATCGCATACGGCTCTGAATTCCTTGTTTAGTGCAGAAAGAGACTGGATAAGGATGTTAGTGTAGTTTGTGCTCTGTCTGTAGAATTCATTGCTTGCGAAAGAGTAATTGTCTGCATAGCTTATGGCATCCTTGTGAGCGGATTCTATTGTTTGTATGGATGAAAAGACAGTCTTATAGCCATTTTCAAGTGCGTCAAGCTCTGCATCAAGAGCAGCAGATACTTCATGGATCTGTCTTGCAAGATCGCCTATTTCCGAAGCAACTTTAGTTGAAAACTCTCTGCTTTCTTCATTCATGTGAGTGGCTTCTATCGTAGTATTTAGCGCAACAAGGTCGGCCTTTGAGGACAGCGCATTAAGTGCATCTCTTCTTTCTGAGAGGCTCTGTATGCGATCGTGGTACTGCTCAAGAGCTGAAAAAACATATTCGGTTGATTTTCTGAGTATATGGGAAAACGAGGAATAGCTTCTTAATTTCTCAACAAGCTCACTTTCAGGCATGTATTCCTCAGAGAGTTTGGGCAGATTGATCTGCGGTATCTCTGTTTCTTCATTAGGAAGAGTAGAAAGATCAAGTGCAGGTATATTTGTGGTTGATTCAGAGAGAGCTTCAATTGCACCTTTTACCTGTTCCATGGTGTTTTTCAGGGTGACTACGTCCTGAATATGACCGTTCTCAAGATTCGAAATCCTCTTTAATGTGTCTCCTGCCTCTTCAAAATCCTGATCCTGTTCCATGCAGAAGTTTGAAAGGTCGTTTTCTATCTGATCGCGCCTTCCGCGAAGAGCCATAGGGATATCTCTGATTGGAGATAGGAGTTTACTGAGCTTTTTGTGCGCAATAACTTCCTGCCTTGAGTAGGTGGGTGCGAACTCCTCAAGAGGGGCATAATCACTATAAAATTCTTCCTCTACACCTCTTCCGAACAGAGCCAAAGCACATCCTCCAACATAAGAAAAACATCAAAAAATAGTCACAATTAATAAAGCAAAATAAGACTTTGCTTTGAGCTTATTATAACACAATCTAGTAATAATAGTGTATGCAAAACACAAAATATGGTATAATTAGACATGGAATACACAAGATTTGAAAAAGGTATGCGCGACTTTTTTCGAGTCGGGATTCCTGTACAAACGTCATATTGAGAGGGGTATGTGCATGAAAAAAATCTATGTGCTGGATACTAACGTCCTCATTCAGGCGCCTCACGCATTGAAGTGCTTCGACGACAACGACGTCGTACTTCCACTGGTGGTGCTTGAAGAACTGGATACGCACAAGCGCGATGAAGGTGAGCGAGGTGCCAATGTCCGTGAAGTTATCCGTTTGCTGGAAGAGCTGCGGGAGAAAGGAGATCTGACACAAGGGGTTGAGTTGCAGGACGGCGCGATCTTGAGGGTTGAGAAGAACTACAAAGACGTCGAACTGCCAAAGGATATGGTGGATTATAAATCCGATAACCGCATCCTTAGAGTGTGCAAAGGGCTTACAGATACCAAAAAGGAACAGGTTATCCTGGTAACTAAGGATATTTTGATGCGTATCAAGGCGCAGCTGCTTGGTATAAAAGCTCAGGATTTTACAACTGAACAGGTAGTATCACATGGTGAACAGTATGCCGGAAGAATAAGAGTATTTGCTCCGGAGGATGTTTTCAAAGAATTCAGGAGGAAGGGGGTTCCTGTTGATCAGGTTTATATCTGCGACGAAAAGGGCGAGAAGGTAAAACCTGTTTTATACGAAAATGAATTTGTAGTACTTGTGAGTGACCAGGCCACTAATAAGACACAGATGGGCAGGGTTGATCACGGAGTTATCAAAAAACTTGAGTTTGAAAAAGCTCAGCCCTACGGGGTAACACCCAGAAATGCAGGACAGTACTTCCTTCAGGAAGCGCTTATGCAGCCTGCTGACAAGGCTCCGCTTGTTATAGTAAAGGGTATGGCAGGCACGGCCAAGACATTCTATTCACTGGCAGTCGGCCTTGAAAAGATGGTAAACAGACCGACCGGAGAATATAGAAGAATATTGGTATGCAGACCTAATTCCCAGTTTGATGATGATATAGGATTCCTTCCCGGGGATGAGCAGGAAAAGATTGGACCGCTTATGAGACCGATCATAGATAATCTTGAACAGCTCATTGATTCCAGCGAGGAAGAGAGATATCAGGATGAAAAAGAGCTTGCCGACAAGACCGAGGAGATTTTTGAAAGAGGTATTGTTCAGGCTGAGGCGCTTAACTTTATAAGAGGCCGCTCAATCCTTAAAACCTATCTGATAATCGATGAAGCTCAGAATATGACACCTGCTCAGGCAAAGGGTATCATTACAAGAGCAGGAAAGGATACCAAGATAATCCTATTGGGCGATCCAAACCAGATAGACAGACCATTCCTTGATGAGAGGACAAACGGACTGTCGTATGCCTCAGAGCATATGAAGGGGTCCGAGCTGTGCTGGCAGATTTCTCTTACAACGGAAGAGTGCGAGAGATCAAAACTTGCAATGGATGCGATCGGAAGGATGAGAGATAAGGATAAGTTCTGATGATTTAGTATATGGATTCCGCAAAGATAGTTACGATCTTTGCGGAATTTTTTTCGATATTTTTGCATATATTCTGTATTCATATTGTTTTATGATATTGACATTTATTTTCAAATTGTAGATAATTATATCTGTGTTAGCAAAGAGTAACACGCAACAGCGCGTAAATACTAAACATAGTACGACTGATGATACTACAATTCACTTTGTAAGTCTCCGGGTATGTTACCTATAGCTTACAGAGTAATGGAAAGAGGTTGCCTTGAGAAACGAACAGGTCATAGATAGATTAAAAGGTGAAGGATTCAGAATAACAAAACAGAGAAAACTGATCGTTGATGTAATAATGAAGAATGATTATACATCGTGCAAAGATATCTATTATCAGGTTATGGCAAAAGACAATTCCGTAGGCATGGCTACTGTATATCGCATGATCAGAGTGCTTGAAGATATAGGGGTTATCAGACGAATTGATATGATCGAAATCAACAAAGATATTAAAAAAGAAATTGACAATATGAGCTAAATGGTATTATCCTATGATGCGGTGTTAGAAAAGACTAACATTTTTGGAGAGAAATACTTGACAATAATTCTCAACAAGCACATAATTCAAAGTGTAAACAGTTAGACAAGGGTAACGGATAGTTGCCCTTAAAAATAGAATCTGTGTTAGCGGAGGGTAATAGATGTTAGCACTAGGTAATAAAATCGATGCAAGGAGTATGCTTATGACACTTAATGAAGCGGAAATCGGACATGAATATACAGTTTTGGATGTTAATACCGGTGGAGACGAGGAGATGGAGAGCTTTCTTTTTTCTCTTGGCTGTTACAGCGGTGAGAAGATTACTGTTGTTGATAAGAAGCGCAATCTTGTGGTTGCAATAAAGGATGCAAGATACAACATCGATCCTGAGCTTGCAGAGGCAATAACAATCTGATTATTTGATTATTTTAGATGTGCTTAATATGCATACTTAAAATATAAATGTACATATTTTTCTAGGAGGAATAATTATGAGAATCGCGATGGCCGGTAATCCCAATAGCGGAAAGACTACCATGTACAACGCCCTCACAGGACGGAATGAAAAAATTGGTAACTGGGCTGGAGTAACAGTTGATAAGAAGGAGAGTCCTATTAAGAAGAGTTTCTACGATGGCTCAAAAGAACTGATCGCAGTAGACCTTCCGGGAGCTTATTCAATGTCTCCTTTTACTTCTGAAGAGAGCATCACAAGTGGTTATGTAAAAAATGAGCATCCTGATGCGATCATCAACATTGTTGATGCTACAAATCTTAGCAGAAGCTTGTTCTTTACAACTCAGCTTCTTGAGCTTGGAATACCTGTTGTAGTTGCTCTTAACAAGAACGATGCTAATGATAAAAAGGGTAACACAATTGATGAAAAAACTCTTTCAGAAAAGCTTGGATGCCCTGTAATAAAGACAGTTGCAACATCAGAAACAGGACTTAAGGAAGTTGTTAAGGCTGCTGCAGAGCTTGAAGGAAAAGGCCAGAAGGAAGTATATACACAGGGCAATATCGATATACATGATAAGGCTCAGGTTGAAGAGGCTGACAGAAAGAGATTTGATTTTGTAAACAAGATCGTAAAGGATGTTGAGAACCGTAAGGTGCTTACAAAGGATAAGACCTTTGGTGATAAGATCGATAATATAGTTACACATCCTGTTCTTGGTCTTTTCATTTTCGCAGCTATCATGTGGGTTGTTTTCTACATCTCACAGACAACAGTAGGAACATGGCTTGCAGATATTCTTGCCGGCTGGATTGAAGCTTTTCAGGGAATGGTGGGAGAAGCTATGGCAGATGCCAACCCTCTCTTATATGCACTCCTTGTTGATGGTATTATCGGTGGTGTCGGAGCCGTTGTTGGTTTCCTTCCCCTTGTTATGGTTATGTATTTCCTCATCGCACTCCTTGAAGATTGCGGTTATATGTCAAGAGCTACAGTAGTTCTCGATCCTATATTCAAGAGAGTAGGTCTTTCAGGAAAATCCGTTATCCCCATGATCATTGGAACAGGTTGCGGAATACCTGCTATCATGGCTTGCAGAACTATCAGAAATGAGAGAGAAAGACGTTCAACAGCAATGCTTGCAACATTTATGCCTTGCGGAGCAAAGCTTCCTGTTATCGCACTTTTTGCAGGCGCGTTTTTCCCTGAATCAAAATGGATCAGCTTTATCTGCTATATGGTAGGTATACTCCTTATCCTTCTTGGTGCACTTCTTATTAAGGCTATCACAGGAATGAAGTACAGAAAGTCATTCTTCATCATTGAGCTTCCTGAGTACAAAGTTCCTAGCCTTGTATTTGCACTTAAGTCTATGCTTGAAAGAGGTAAGGCATACATCGTTAAGGCAGGTACAGTAATCCTTGTATGTAACACAGTTGTTCAGATCATGCAGACATTCAACTGGAGATTTGAGGCAGTTGAAGAGGGAATGGAGAGTACTTCAATCCTTGCTAGTATTGCAGGACCTTTCTCATACCTTCTTGTTCCTGTAGTAGGTATCGCCAGCTGGCAGCTTGCTGCAGCAGCAATCACAGGCTTTATTGCAAAGGAAAACGTTGTTGGTACTATCGCTACAGTTTATGCAATTACAAACCTCATCGACACAGAAGAGCTTGAGCTTATTGGCGAAGGAAATGCAGTAGCAGCAGCAATGGGAATCACAAAGGTAGCAGCACTTGCTTATCTTATGTTCAACCTTTACACACCTCCGTGCTTCGCAGCACTTGGCGCTATGAACTCTGAGATGAAGTCAGCAAAATGGCTTTGGGGTGCAATTGGACTTCAGCTTGCAACAGGCTTCACAGTAGGATTTGTTGTATACCAGGTTGGAACACTTATTACAGCAGGCACAGTTGGCGTAGGATTTGTTCCCGGACTTATTGCAGTAATAGCATTTGCAGCAATCATTGGATTTATCATTCAGAAGAACCAGAAAGAAATGGAACTTGAATACAAGCTTGACTGATAAATAACATAGAAAGATAATTATAGCAAATGGTGGGGAAACATCTGCCATTTGCTATTTCTTTCCCTACTTTGTTTATGGAGGTTTTATATGCTCGTTAATATAATTTCAGCGGTAGTAATAATCGCACTTGTAGGAGCTGCCATTTATTACATTTATAAGGAAAAGAAAAAAGGCACCCATTGCATAGGATGCCCCATGGCAGGAAACTGTGCTAAAAAGGCAGCATGCAATTCCCTGTCTTCAAAAAAACACTAACTAAGCGGGTTCGGAGAGGACTGAGTTTATTTTTTCTTCGATCAGTCCTTTTACATAATCTGCAAGTTCACCTGTTTTCATGCTTTTGTATTCGTCGTAGTAGATTGGCTTAAGGTAATGGACCTGAGTTGTTACTTTCTTTAAACTGTTTATGCCAAATGGCTTGTAGGAATCGATAAGGGCTATGGGAACGATAGGTTTTTTGGACCATAGCGCTGCCTTGAAAGCACCGGGCATGAATTCCTGCAAAGTATTTTTGTTGTTATCGTAGCCCCCTTCGGGGAAAATGAGGAAATGTTTTCCGCTTTTTACTTCTTCCGAAAGCCTTTTTATGCAGGAAAGCTGCTGGCGGATGTCTTCTTTATCAAGTCTTATTCCATCAAGTACCATGATGAATTCGTTGGTGAGAACCATTTTTGCTGTCTTTTTGTCAATGACGACAGAGCAGGGCTCATCATGTGAGTAGATGATGCCCAGGGCATCAAATTTGCCCTGATGGTTTGATACCATGAGGTAGCCGGTATCTTTGGGGAGATTCTCGGCTCCGAAAAATAGAGTCTTGATCCTTGAATTTCGCATGACCTTTCTGGCCATGTTCCTTGCAATACCATATTTGTATTCTTCGGAGTATTTCTCCGGATTTCTCATGATCATTCTGATTTTGACAATATAATAAATAATAAGCGGAATAGAAATAATGATTACGTAATAAAATCTGAGCATTGTTGTTATTTCCTTTTGTTAGTTTTCCCAGGTCTTTGTCCTGTATGTATGAACCACAAAGCGCTGACCGCTTCCGTGTGCTCCGGAACAGGTTGATAGCGTAAGAAGGTTAGGATGTGATGAAAAATCTATTTTACCCTGGCTGTCATAGATGCTGTTTCTTACTGCATAATCCACATACTCATCGTATTTGTCTGTGTCCTTTACTTCGTCATAAGTATATGAGCCGGATTTGGTGATGTAATATGAAAAGATATCATATCTGTATACCTTGTGCTCAGTGTAAATATAGACGTAGGGCCTGTTCTTTAGAACGTCTTCTCCGTTTTGCTTATACAGCTTTTTCAGACTGCCGAACATTGTGCCGTTTTTCATGTTGTGACCAAATATCATATCGCTGTAGCCTGAAAAATCGCGGTTACTAAGGACATCCATAAAAATGCATCCTGCTTTGTTTGACTTTCCCTCAAATGTCCTGTAGAGATACTGGTTTATCTCATTTTCTTTTACAACAGGATAGCTGATATTAAGAGCAGGGAAGTAGAGCCATCCGATGAAATCCGGATTGATCTTTTTTAGTGCCACAAAGTCTATTATAAGATGAGGGTAGTTATCATCGCTTAGAGCCTCTTCATCATCTAAAGAAGTAGTTTCGTCTTCATTTTCCTGGACATAGGAATCTATGATATCTTCGTATTCATTTTTGGATATGGCATATTCCTTCTGGTCATGATAGAGCATCACGCTCTCGTAGCCTATAATGGCAAGCAGAATAATGAGGACAATTATCTTTACTATTGTTAATGCACTTACTTTTTTCATATCAAAACCTTCTTTTTTTACCTTGTCTATTAGTTTCGCTAAAAGCCCTTTTTGATGGCGCCGTCGCCGTATCTGTTTTTTATCATTTCTTCCATTGCATCGAGCTTTTTGTTTTTCTCTTCGGCAGCTTTTTCTTTCTTTATGTCTTCTTGATAGATATTAACCCAGTCAAACAGAGTTCCCTGCCTGTATGATCCGTCATCCAAGTGGTCCAGGCCAACGCCTACGAGTCTTATATGAATGCCTTCTTCAAAGAGACCGTTTTCGCCGGTTAAGAGGTTACCTATAAGTATCATTGCGTTTTCATAGATCACATCTGCATCGTTGGTTGAATCGGCAATCTTCATCTGCCTTGAAAATCTCTTAAAATCTGATGTCTTAACACAGATGCTGACTGTGCCGCCATAGACATTATCTCTTTTCATACGCCTTGAAACGCTCTCGGAGAGCTTGCGGACGATGGGAGGCATGTCACTGTCATAGTTTTCTGAAGTGATATCGGAAGATGTTGTTGTTTCGTTTGAATAGCTTTTGGCATCTTCGTGAGTTGTATTTACGATATCGCTTCCATAGCCGTTTGCACTTGAATAAATATATTCGCCTGTCCTGTCTCCTAGCTGGCTTTTTAGCAAAACAGGGTCGTAGGTTGCTGCTTCTCCGATCGTTCTTATGCCGATGCCCCTTAACCTGTCCGCCGTTTTCTTGCCACAGCCAAATAAGTCACCTATATCAAGCGGCCACATTTTTGTTTTTATCTCATCAAAAAATAGAGTGTGTGTCCTGTCGGGCTTAGTGAAATCACTTGCCATTTTAGCAAGAAGCTTGTTTGAAGATATGCCTACATTTACGGTAAATCCAAGATTTGTCCTTATTTCATACCTTATTGCAGCTGCGAGATTTATGGGAAACGGTTTTTTTAGCTCTTCTAAAATCTGCGCATTCTCAGGCTCTTTTGAAAAAGAAGGCACGTTTTCTCTTAGATGCGAGTATAGATCCATGTTTTTTAGCGAGGTTACATCAAGAAATGCTTCATCAATCGAAACCTGCTCCAGGATATCTGTATAGCTTCTTAGTATGTCTATAAAAGCGTGTGAGTACTCTTTGTATGTATGAAAATCTGAAGAAACAACGACAAGCTTTGGACATTTTTTCATTGCGCTTGCAATCGGTTCTGCAGTCTGTATTCCGTATTTTTTTGCCGGAATGGATTTGGCTGTTACTATGCCGTGCCTTGTTTTTACATCACCACCAACGACGGAGGGGATAGTTCTTAGATCAACGCAGCCCGGGTCTTCTGTAAGCCTCTTTACTGCTGACCAGGACAGGAAGGCAGAGTTAACATCCACGTGAAAAATGATTCTGGACAATTTTTCTCCTTAACTGATTTAACTGATTTAGCATTGTAATTTAAGAGGTATAATATACACAAATGTTCTTATTTTTATTATAATACAGAAGAAAAAATTAGTAAGGAGTAAATATGTCTATTTTAAAATTGCAGGCACCTGTAAAGGATAATCTCTGGGGTGGCCGAAGACTTATTGATGAATATAATAAAAAAACAAGCGGAGATATTGCGGCTGAGAGCTGGGAGCTTTCCTGCTATCCGCAGAGTGAATCGGTTATTGAAAACGGCGAATTTGCCGGCAAGCCTCTTACCGAGTACATCTGGACCAAGGGCAAAAAGATACTCGGCAAAAATTGTGAGAAGTTCGAGGACTTCCCTATTCTTATCAAGTTCATTGATGCGAGAAAGGACCTGTCACTTCAGGTTCATCCCTCAGATGAATATGCTCTGAAAAATGAGAATCAATACGGAAAAACAGAGATGTGGTACATAATAGATGCTGAGGAAGGCTCATTTTTGTACTATGGATTTAACAGAGAGATAACCAAAGAAGAATTTGCAAGAAGAATTGAAGATGAGACTTTGACAGAGGTTTTAAATGCATATCCCGTTCAGAAGGGAGATGTTGTATTTATCGAAGCAGGTACTCTTCATGCAATAGGAGCAGGAATCCTTCTTGCTGAGATTCAGCAGAATTCAAATGTTACCTACAGAGTATACGACTACGGACGAAGAGATAAGGACGGCAATCTCAGAGAGCTTCATGTTGACAAGGCTCTTGAAGTTACCAATCTCTATCCTGTAAAAAAGGTGAAAAAGCCTGAACCCCACATCGGAACCTGCAAGTATTTCACAGTTGATAAAGTGAACCTTACAGGTGATAAGACCAATAAGGTATCAGGAATTGTATCAGACGATTCATTCCTCCACATCCTTATCCTTGAAGGTGAAGGAACAATTACAGTTGGCGATGAAAAGATGGATTACAAAAAGGGCGACAGCTACTTCATCCCTGCAGAGAGCGGAGAGTATGAGCTTGCTGGAAAATGCGAAGCTATCTTTACTTACGTTTTATAAAATCTAATTTGCGGCATCCTTGAGGTTTAGATTTTTTACTTTTTTTAGTGATATAGCATAGATCACCGCAGTAAAAACAGACGTGATGAGAGCACCCATAAAGCATGCAAAGGCATTTGGCGTTCTGACAAACATTAAATGTACCTGCTCCATTCGTCTGAGTATCGTGTAGACGATCACTATGCCAAAGCCTATACCAAGAATTATTCCAAGAGAGGTCGTGAGAATGACCTCTCTTATTATGTATTCGATTGTTTCTCTTACCGTGAAGCCGTTGATCCTCATTATGACTATCTCGCTGTGCTTGGTAAGAAGGTACATGTTTGCAAGGTTTAGAAGCACAAACAGAGCCATAACACCGGCCAGAACGATCAGCAGAACTACTATCATATCAAGGACGAGGATAAGGCTTTCAAAAGAAGCCGTCACTTCAGAAGCATAGGATAGAGAGTCAAAACCTTCTGTCTCTGAAAGCGAGGAAATAAGGGCTTCTTCATCGGTATCTTTTCCTAATATGACAAAGTATGTATTATCCTTGAAGGAATCCTGAACCACTTTTTCATAGTAGGATTTTTGCATGAAAACATAGCGGCCGATGTAGTTGTTTACTATGCCGCCTATTTTGCAGTCGCATTTGTAGCCCATATAGTCGAGGATATAAATAGAATCGCCTACTTTCAAATCGTAGCTTTCCGCGAATCTTTTTGCTACAAGTATTCCTTCTTTCGGAAACATTTTCATTGGCTTCCCGGTGGCGGAATCTATTATCGGATGATACTTTGAGATATCTTCTATGTTGTCAGACATCCAAAATTCCACATATTCTATTGTGTCATCTACCTGCAGGCTTCCGTTTGAAGTATAGACAAGGTCTTTGGAAGCGCCTGCCTCCTCAAGAACTTTTCCTACATTTTCTGCGGCATTGTCATTTGATGAGGTGTTAAGCTTTATCTGAATGTCGTATTTTGTATACATTGATACCTGCCTTGTCAAAGCGCCCATGATGCTGTCTTTTAAGGTAAAGCCTATGACTATAAGGCTACAGCAGCCTGCAACTGCAAGTATTGTAACAACAACGCGTACTATGTCAGAGCCAATATTTAAGATTATCATTCTGCTGTAAAGCGGCATCTTTGCAAGAATCGAACTCTTTTTAAGCAGATGCGTATGTCCTTTTGGAACAGGAGTGGAGAGCAGTTTTTTGGCTGTTTGCTTTAGCAGTTTTCTGCAGGAAAAATAGATAGCGCAGATGGCTACTATAATAGCAATTATTATAGTTATTATTGTCTGACCTGCATCAGCCATAAATGGGAAACGTCCGAAAATGAAATGTTCTTCATAACCCACTGCGATAACAAATTCAATTACATATAAGGATAGGAAAAAGCCCAGTATTATCCCCAGGATCACTGCTGAAAAGCCGAAGACAAAGTATTTTTCAAATACTTCTGTAAAGTGCATGCCAAGGGCTTTGGATATACCGATAAGTGACCTCTGCTCGTTGACCATTCTTGAGAGAGAAGCGAAAATTACAAGGATAGCGATAAAGACAAAGAGGATTGAAAAAGTGGAATTAAGGTTTTCTAAGTTTTGCGAATTTGTCTTAAGCCCCATGTAACCTATGTTTGCATTTCTTGTAAATACGTACCATCTGCTCTTTTTTGCGCTAGAGAGTTTATTTAGGCGTTTTTTGGCATCATCCACTTTTTTTACAGCATTGTCATAGGATTTTTGTGCATCCTCATAGTCACTTATCTGCTCATCTGCGGTTCTGTATTCTGAAGGTTCAGGGTCAATGATGACAGATAGCATATTGGACATATCCGCCATAACAACCCCGGTCTTGTTGTTCATAGAGCTTACCATTTTTGATGCCAGGCTAAGCTTACTTTTTGCATCCTTTAATTCTGTTTCACTATCCTCTATGTGGTCACTTAGAAAAGCTATCTGATCTTCATAGCGCAGATTTGACCTCTGTTTGCCAAGCTCCTCTATTTCATCTACGCATTTATCAACCAGCTTTTCATATCTTTTATCGAACAGATACCTGTAAGAAGGCTTCTTAATAACGACCTGTGC
Source organism: Butyrivibrio sp. NC2002 (assembly GCF_000702265.1). Taxonomy (GTDB): domain Bacteria; phylum Bacillota; class Clostridia; order Lachnospirales; family Lachnospiraceae; genus Butyrivibrio. Next base: position 498,588 of record NZ_JNKZ01000007.1, on the reverse strand, counting down.
GCTGCTGTAACAAAAGTCAAACTGCTCCTTGTCAAAAGCATCATCTAAGACAAGCATGCAGTAGGCTTCGTCATTATCGAAGGTTGCATGCTCTGCGTGGGTAAATATTCCTGTGAGAATAAAGCTTGTTTGATCCATTTCCACAGGCTCTTCATCATAAGCATCAAGAGGAGCTATCTCATCACCGATTTTAAGGTCAAGTGCATCTGCAATGCTTTTTTCGATGATACATTCGTCTTTGTTTTCAGGGAGGCTGCCGCCAGTTAGAGCGGGCGTGCCTATTATTTTGGGAAGAGTTGAAATGACTATGTTCTTAGTGGTGATGTCGGAGGATACTCTGGCATTAACCTTTCTTATCTTTTCAACTTCGGATACGCATTCAAGATTTTGGATTGCAGTGATATCATCCTCGGAGAGGAGGCAGTTTGACGATACTTCGATGTCACGGAAATTAGCGCTTGTATAGAGCTTTTTTGCGGCATTTGCAAGTGCGCGCGCAGAGAAAGTAAGCCCCAGATAAGCAGTTATTGCAAAAGAGGAGATGATGATTATTGAAAGATATGAAACAATCTGCTTTTTTATATTTCTAATTGAATCAATTCTTTGTGATCTGTTCATCCTGTTACCATGATAAATCAGCCGCCTTTGCAGGCTTGTCATTGGTTATGATGCGGTCGATCTGCCCATCTTTTACCTTTACTATACGATTTGCCATCCTGGCAATTTCGTTGTTGTGGGTGACCATTACGATGGTGGTTCCCTGTTTTTCTACAATGTCTTCAAATACAGATAAAACCTCGATGCTGGTGGAAAAATCAAGAGCTGCTGTGGGCTCATCTGCAAGTATCAGCCTGGGCTTTTTGCAAAGTGCTCTGGCTATGGAGACTCTTTGCTGCTGACCGCCCGATAGCTGCGCGGGGTAGTAGGATGCTCTGTCAGATAGCCCTACAAGTGAGAGCGCATCTAAAGAAGACATTGAATCCGGAGAGAGATCTGCAACAAATTCAACATTTTCTTTGGCGGTGAGATTGGGCATAAGGTGATAATCCTGAAAAACAAAGCCGAGGTAGCTTCGCCTGTAATTGGTAAGAGAATGATCGTCGGGCGATGAAAAATCCTTGCCATCCACAATGAGCTTACCTGAACTTAGGTGATCCATCCCGCCTATTATGTTCAGAATAGTGGACTTTCCACAGCCACTTTCTCCAAGAATTACGACGAATTCTTTTTCGTATATATCAAGGCTTATGCTTTTTAAGGCTTCAAGCCTGCCATCCCCTGATTTGAAGCTTCTTGTTACATTTAATAATGAAACAATTATTTTTTTATCTTCCATATTTTCAATATACCATAATGATTTTATGCGTGATATAGTATACAATTTTGTTTATAATAATTTTATTTGTAGTTATATTTTTGATAAAGTAACATAGTACAAAAGGGGGCAAACTATAGCTTCCCGGATGTTTTAAGATGATCTTTATATGGAAGAGTTTTTATGAATAAATACTCGGGATTTATTAATATAGGGGGTAATGACAAAAAGTGCGGGGCAATGGTTCGCTTATTGTTGTTGCCTATTTTTATTGTCTTTTTGATGCTGCCTGTTTGTGGCAGTGGAATTAAGGCTTATGCCTCTTTTGCTGAAACCGGAGACTTGCTTGACGGACCGCAGATCGAGTTCCTTGGAAAACAGTCTGCTGATATTTCGGATGACGCACAAGTTTTAAAGAATGGCGTTCTCCTTGGCGGATATGCAAGTAGCAGAGGTGATCACTACAAATATTTATCCGATGATGAAAAGCTTTTGTATGATGCGCTATACGGAGCGGTGTCAGCTAAGAAATATGTTCCCTATGAACTTGCGAATACGACACTTAGTGATGATACGATAAAAAAATACGAATATATTTTTTACACGGGAACAAGCTCTTTTTACGAGTCAAAGGGGCGAAGTGAGTTCTACAAAATATATAACAGGGCGAAACAGGCATGTGTTTTCGACCATCCTGATAAGGTTGAACTCTATATGTGCTGGCCAAGTGTTGGGACATATTACTACTATGAAGATGAGGTTATTGTATCTAAAGCGGATTACATGGTGTTTGAGGCAGGGTATGATGATACGAAGTTTGCGGGAATAAATGCGCAGACCAAGAGCGCTTTAAATACGATGGTTTCCGATATAAGAACAAATGGGTTTGTAAATGCGAATAATGCAGTAACAGAGCTGGGTGTTCATGACTATTATTGCTCAAAGGTTGATTACGACCACGATGCAACAAGCTCGTATTATAGTATCGCGCATACAGCCTGGGGTGCTTTGTATAGTAACAAGGCAGTTTGTGACGGCTATTCTCTTGGATATGAGATGATCCTCGATGCACTTGATATTGAAGCGATGGTGATTGCCGGACAGGGTAACGGCGGCGGACATGCATGGAATATAGTTAAGCTAGATGGCAGGTGGTATGAGGTTGATACTACCTGGGATGGTCAGACAAGCAAGGTATATCATGACTTTTTTAACAGAACAACTGCTGACTTTGAAGCAGGGATAATCTTTTCCGGAAATAATAAAAAGCAGGTACATTTGCGAGTTGAAAATGCTAATTATTCAGGTTATAGAATGCCTGTTGCTCTGGGAACTCATTATACCTACGAATATCTGACTACAACCGGTCAATCGGAAATAGTCAGGGATACGGGATATGTTGAGGTTTTGGGAATATCACTACCCAAAACAAATGTAAGCCTGACAACCGGAGAAAGCTACGTAGTAAGTCCTGTTTTTGCACCTGAAAATGCCAATAACCAAAAATTTACAGTAAAAAGTTCAAATGCTAATGTTGTGACTGTAAACGGAAATACGATTACTGCAAGGCAGGCGGGTACTGCGACCATTACGGTTACAAGTGATGAAAACAGAATAAATGCATATTTGTATGTGACGGTCAATGCTGTATTGGATAAGGCGGCTGTTTCAGGTAACGAAGAAGAAAAACACGATGTTACGGCTATAGATGTTCTGACCGGAAATGGACAGGGGATATATAAAGTAAAGAGCGGTGTTTCAAAAGAGGTAATCTATGAAAAAAACACCGGATCATCAAAGAAGGTTGTCATTCCGGCTTCTGTTACTGATGAATATGGAAATACTTATGCTGTTACTGAGATAGCAGCAAGTGCGTTTAAAAATAATAAAGATATCAAGAGTGTGGAAATACCATCCACAGTAAGCAAGATCGGTAAAAACTGCTTTAAGAAATGCAAGAACTTAAAGAAGATTACAATAAAAACAAAGGGAGATGTGTCAGTAGGAAAAGGGGCTTTTTCGGGGATAAACAAAAAGGCTAAGATCGTGATCGAAGCAAAGAAAAAGAAGACTTTTAACCTCGTGGTTAATAAGTGCAAAAAATCGGGCGCGAAAAATGTTGTTTACAGGTATGCGAAGATAAAATAATCTTGCGGACAAACTGGGCTTTGCTTATTTATGAGATTTTTCTTCGGGAAAGTGTGGTCTTATGAAGGTTTTTGAAAACATCAAGAGGAGACTTGCAGTATGTTTGGCAGTTGCCGTTTCAGTGACATTTTTGCTGCCGGGAAATGCCTTTGATGGTAAGGCAGTCCTTACAAGCAGTGCTGCTAATCCCACAAGATTACCTGTTGGAGGAAAGCTTAAAGCTCCGGACCTGCCGGAAGTTAAAGGTATTGAAGCAGGCGAGCTCAAGGGCGTCAGCAAGAATATCACTGTAGTTCCGGCTGTAGAAACAGGCACATACTATAACTATCTTACTTCGTTTGAAAAGAGCCTTTATAAAGGTATGTATGTAGCTGCAGATTCTCAGAATCGGTATGAAAGTGCTAATTATCCGTTTCCGGAAGTTAGTGAAGAAATAATTTGCAGTCAGGGATACCATTTTTATGATGGCACTGAAAACCCGAATTCTCTTATTACAGGTGAAGCCGAAAATCGTGCCATTGAGGCTCTTTGCTATGATCATATGAATAAGATCGAGTATTATATGTGCGTACCGCATATTGCATATACCATTTCGGGAAATACGTATAGTTATTATATACTAATGCAGCCGATCAATATTACAAGTGCAAATATAGATAGTTATGATTCTGCTATACAGAATAAAGTGAATGAATATAAGGATGCTATAAAGAGTGCGGGATTGATTGATGATGAATATGATGCAATAACAATACTTAATGTTTATGATTGGTATATGGATAAGGTGTCGTATGATCTGGCCCTTGAATATGCCGGAAATGCAGGATATTATGATGTTGCACATACGGCCTATGGCTCTTTGTGTGAAGGAGAAGCTGTCTGCGACGGTTATTCGCAAGGATATGCACTAATTTTAAAATCTCTCGAATTGAAAGCAGATTGCCTTGTTGTGACAGGAAATGCAATAACTTCAGAGGGAAGTGGTGGACATGCCTGGAATATGGTCAAACTTGATGGATTCTGGTACGAAGAGGACACTACTTGGGGGGATGGAATAACAGGAACTAATCACTTATTTTTTAACTGTACAACAGCACAATATGCAAGCGGAATTGATGGTGATTATCATATAAGACAGACACCTTATACCGGCGAGTTGTTACCCAAGGCTGTAGGAACACATTATACCTACGATTATCTTATTTCCGGTAATGTCCAACCTGATACAAAAATAGCCGTTGAGGGTGTTTCCATAGATGATATTTCCACTATAGAAGGAGAAAGTGTTACCCTTAATCCGTATGTTTTTCCTTCAAATGCAGGCAATAAGAACGTATTTTATGAGATAGACGATCCATCTATAGCTACTGTAAGTAATGGAGTGCTTACTGCGAAGTCGGCAGGAGAAACAATCTTAACTGTTAAGACTGAGGAAGCAGAGTACTGGGATACCTGTATTGTAAGCGTAGGTGAAGGAACTGATACCACAGAGGGTATGAACTACATCCAAAATGCTGACGGTAGTGTGACGCTTACGGGAGTTGGCAGTGCTTCAGTATCCAAGCTGAAGATTCCTGATACTGTATTTATAGATGGAGTTGAGCATCCTGTAACTTCAATAGGAGCAAGTGCCTTTAAGGGCAACTCGAAGATAAAGAAGATTACCGGAGGCGCTAATCTTACAAAGATTTCAAGCAGTGCTTTCAAAAATTGTAAAAAGCTAAAGACAATAGATCTTCATTCAGCAAGGATCACATTGATCGGAAGTAATGCTTTTAACGGCTGCGTCAAGGTTACAAGTCTTAAGATTAACGGAAATAAGCTTACTTCAATTGGCAAAAATGCCTTTAAGAATGTAGGTCAGAAAGCCAGGATAACAGTTTATATTAAGAGCAAAGCCAAATATGAAAAGCTTGTAAATAAGATAAAGAGTAAAGGTGCGAAGACGCAGACCTTTAAGTTTAAAAAGAAAAAATCATAAAACTGCTTTTAAATGTTTTGCACCTTGACAAATATGATAAAAGTGGTATTATATTATTAAGTAAAAATCTAATTTTATAATTAGTAGTTAATTAAGAGTTTTTAAGGGAAGGGAAAGTCATGAGGAAGTTTAAACGTTTTACAGCAACTCTAATGGTCCTGGTGCTTACACTTACAATGATAGCTTGTGGTGAGAAGCAGTCAGCAGCGATCGACGATGTAGCTGCTATCAGAGGAATCGATGAGGATACCGATAATATCTACATTGATGATGAGGCAATTGCTCTTGCCGGAGAGGCAACATCAAGCGAAGCAGCACTTGCAGCTGCTACAGCAGCATATAACCTTGTTAATCAGCAGCGTGCAGCAGCAGGCCTTTCAACACTTGCATGGAGTGAACCACTTACATCAGCAGCTCTTGTAAGAGCTCAGGAGCTTGTAAGTCTTTTCTCACACAACAGACCTAACGGTAGTGCTTGGTACACAGTAAACAGCAGCATCCAGTTTGGTGAGAATCTTGCAAAGCTTTATTACACAGCAGATTCAGTTGTTGATGCTTGGATGGCTTCACCTACACACGCAGCCAATATCATGGATGGCGGATTCAAGAGCGTAGGTATTGCAGTATATCAGGCAGACAACGGCAACTGGTATTGGGCTCAGGAATTTGGCTATTAAGTTTTGTGTAGGATTTATAAAAAGAGTTTAAAAAGAAGTCAGTACCCATAACAGTACTGACTTCTTTTTTTAGTATACATTATGATTACTTTATTTTTGCTTTCTTGGTGGAAGACCAGATGCTGTAGTACTTAATATTGTCCTTCATGATATAAGTTCTAATCTGGAAATAGCAATTCTTGTTTTTCTTAAGTTTCTTTAGAGTTACAGTTTTTGTCTTCTTTTTTAAGATTTTAGAAGTATTATTTATGGATTTTACTTTAACATTTTTAATGAAATTCTTATCGGTGGAATATTGTATTTCATAACCGTCTACTCCTCTTACCGTTTTGAATGTCACATTTGCTGTCTTTTTGCCGGGTGTTTTGATTTTGGTTATTTTTGAATTTTTTATATCGGCAACAAAGGATGTCTGAAGCTTATAAGATGCATAATCCTTACCATATTTGACACCTTGGCCGTTATTTAGTTCAACGGTTATATAATAAGTGCCTGCTGAAAGATTTCCGGTTGAAGAACCTATTGTAGCGGTATCGGCATAATTCGCGCCTCCAAAGGAATCATGCAGAACAACTGAAGTTGTGTTTAGGTTCTGGGCATTTCTGACATTTACATGTATCATTGAAGCATTCTTTTGTTCAATTAAAAATGTAAACTGACCATTAACAGGTATTTCAACTTTGTAGTATTCTACCTGATCTGTTTTCAAGGTTCGCCAATCACTCTCGAAATTAAAATTGTAATCAGCGTTGATACCAATAGGAGAAGAAAAGCTTTCTCCTGCAGCCAGGGATTTCATTGAGGAGTCCGGCATCAGTAATACAGCAGTAGCAATAGTAAATGCTAAAATGGCTGAAAATATTTTGCTTTTTGTTTTCTTCATAAAATTAAAGTCCCCTTTCGTTAGTAATTCAAAGTCAAGAGTAATTATATGTTGATTTATACGGAATTTCAATAATTCACAAACAAATTCAAGACCATTACATTTATCATATCCCTGCTTTTATTGACATAGCATTTGTTAAATTGTATGATTAATCCGTTATTCACTATGATAATTTACAGTATTGAAGTGAAACGAGGAGGACTATTATGAAAAAGAAGATACTTGCAACTATTATGGCTGCTACAATGGTGGTTTCTTTTGCTGCAGGATGCGGTGACAACCGTAAGAGCGCAGATGATACTTCAGAAACTGCGGTTTCCGAAGAGGCAGTAGAGGAAACTGAGGATGCTTCAAGCGAAGTATCAGAGAGTACAGAGGATGCTGCTGATACTGAAGAATCTGCAGAAGATGCATCAGAAGCAGAAGTAGCAGAGGAAGGCGAAGAAGAAAGCACAGAAGCAGAAGGTGAGTACATAATTGGTATTTCACAGTTTGCTGAGCACGGATCACTTGATAATTGCAGAGAGGGATTCATTGAAGGACTTGCAAATAACGGAATAGTAGAGGGTGAAAATCTTACTGTTCATTTTCAGAATGCACAGGCAGACACAGGTACTGCAAGCCAGATTTCCGATGCATTCGTTGCTGACGGAGTTGATCTTATCTGCGGCATTGCAACACCCAGTGCAATGAGTGCTTATAATTCAGCGCTTGGAACTACTGTACCTGTTATATATTCAGCTGTTTCGGATCCGGTGGCTGCAGAGCTTGCAAATGAAGACGGAACACCGGTAGGTAATATTACAGGAACATCTGATGCTCTTGCTGTTACTGAGCAGCTTGATATGATCAGAAAGATGCTTCCTGATGCAAAGAAAATCGGTATTCTCTATACGACAAGCGAGACAAATTCAGAGAGTACAATTGCACAGTACAAAGAGCATGCCAAAGAGTATGGCTTTGAGATCGTTGAGAGCGGTATCAATACACTTGCTGACCTTGATATGGCAGCTGCAGACCTTGTTACAAAGGTTGACTGCATCAACAATCTTACAGATAACACTGTTGTATCAGGTCTTCAGACAGTACTTAGCTATGCAAATGAGCAGAAGATTCCTGTATTTGGTTCTGAAATAGAGCAGGTTAAATCAGGATGCGTAGCAGCTATGGGTCTTGACTACTATGCACTTGGAATTCAGACAGGTGAGATGGCTGCTAAGGTTCTTCTTGGAGAAGAAGAGGCTTCTAATATGCCTTTTGAAGTTATAGATGAGCCAAGCCTCTATGTAAATACAGAAGCTGCTAAAAACGTAGGACTTGATCTTAGCCAGGAGCTTTTAACTGAAATTTCTCCTTCATATTCTGAAGTAACAGCAGATGCTGAATAAATACAGGGGTTAGGGAATAGCAAGATGATATTGGTAATAAGTGTTCTTGAGCAGGGACTATGCTACGCCATAATGGCGCTTGGAATGTATATAACGTATAAGATACTGGATTTTCCGGATATGACTGTGGACGGAGGCTTTCCGTTTGGAATCTGTCTTGCGGTTGTGATGATAAGAGCAGGAGTCAGTCCTATTTTGACGCTCCCTATATGTTTTGCCGCAGGATGCCTTATCGGGGTATGTACAGGAATTATTCACGTTGTCTTTCATGTCAGGGACCTTCTTGCAGGTATCATTATGATGACAGGTCTTTATTCCGTTAATTTAAGAATTGCGGGTAAAGCAAATCTTCCGATGTATGATTACTATACTATTTTTGATAACAAGCTGATGAACGGTATCTTTTTAAAGATGCCCCGGTTTTTAAGACCTTTTCAGTCTGTTATCATTTTGCTTGTGATCACTGTTTTGGTAAAGCTTATACTCGACTGGTATTTAAAGACCAGATCGGGAATGATGCTTCAGGCGGTTGGTGATAATGACGTACTTGTTACATCAATGGGCGTAGACAGAGGTAAGGTAAGAATAATAGGACTTGCAATTGCAAACGGGCTAGTTGCTCTGTCAGGTTCAATCTATGCTCAGCAGCAGAGATATTTTGATGTATCCATGGGAACAGGTACCGCTGTTATTGGTCTTGCAAGTGTAATCATAGGAACAGCGCTTCTTAAAAAAGTTTCAGCTGTTAAGGTAACGACGAGTGTTATAGCAGGAGCTATTGTCTACAAAGCCTGTGTTGCCGTAGCTATAAAATGCGGACTTAAGTCGACGGATCTTAAGCTTATAACTGCTGTACTTTTCCTGGCAATCCTTATTATTACCAGAGACAGAAAGCACAAGGAGGCGTGACATGCTGGAATTAAAACATATTTATAAGACATACAATCCGGGCAGTGTCAATGAAATGTGCCTTTTTGATGATTTCAATCTGGTCGTGCCGGACGGACAGTTTGTGTCGGTTGTCGGAAGTAACGGCTCCGGCAAGACTTCGATGCTTAACATTATCTGCGGAAGTATAACGGCAGATAAGGGTGAGGTGGTCGTAAACGGCAAGAATATCGCAGGTCAAAAGGATTATATAAGACACAAGACGATAGGAAGAGTGTATCAGGATCCTTCAAAGGGAACCTGCCCCACGATGAATATTTTTGAAAATATGTCCATAGCGGATAACAAGGGTAAGAGATTCGGACTTCAGCCCGGAGTTAATAAAAACCGCAAGGACTATTACAGAGAACTGCTTAAGGGGCTTGGCCTTGGACTGGAAGATAAGCTCTATACAAAAGTCGGAGCGCTTTCCGGAGGTCAAAGACAGGCGGTTGCACTTCTGATGAGTACCATGACTCCTTTGGAGTTCCTTATTCTGGATGAGCACACGGCAGCTCTCGATCCTAAAACTGCTGATATAATCATGGAGCTTACAGATAAGATAGTCAGGGAAAAGCATGTTACGACGATCATGGTAACTCATAACCTTAGATATGCCTCAACCTATGGAGACAGGCTTCTTATGATGCATGAGGGAGCAGCCATACTTGATAAGGCGTATGAAGAAAAAAAGAGCATGAATCCGGATCAGATCATGCATCTCTTTAATGAAATCAGTGTTGAGTGCGGCAATTAATTTGCCGCACTTTCTGTATACTTTTCATCGCAGTACTGACAGCGATATATTTCTTTTTCCTCATCAGCCAGATAGAAGATCTGCGGAAGCTCCTGCTCTATGGATGAAATACAGCGGGGGTTATGGCACTTGATCACGTTTTTAATCTGGTGAGGTAAGAAGAGAGCACGTTTTTCAACGATTTCTCCTTCTTTTATGACGTTAACTGTGATGTTGTGATCTATGAATGCAAGAACGTCAAGGTCAAGAGTATCAATATCACATTCAACCTTCAGAATGTCTTTTTTGCCCATGACGTTACTTCTGGCGTTTTTGATTATGGCAACAGTGCAATCAAGCTTATCGAGTCCAAGGTGATGATAGATTTGCATGCTGCGTCCGGCTTTTATATGATCTAAAACGAAGCCTTCTTCTATTTTTCCGACATTTAACATGAGAGTTCTCCTTAAATACTAAATTTGCTTTTGGATGGAAGCTTAAAATACTCTTAGCAGTCCATGGTTCATGTGATCATCTGTCTTGTCCAAAAGAGTGAGTATCAGAGCCATTCTTACATATAGTCCGTACTGAACCTGCTTGAAATATGCGGCTCTTTCATCCTTGTCGACTTCAACGGATATCTCGTTTACACGGGGAAGCGGATGAAGGATGTGCATGTTCTTTTTGGCAAGCTGCATCTTTTCCTCGTTTAGGATGTAGAAATCACGCAGACGTATGTAATCTTCTTCGTTGAAGAAGCGCTCTTTCTGAACACGTGTCATATACAAAAGATCGAGCTTTGGCATAACGTCTTCAAGCTTTATAACTTCTTCATAGCTTATGTTGTTTTCATTTAGAAGTTCGATTATGTAATCGGGAACTTTTAATTCTTTTGGCGAAATGAAAATAAAATGAATATCCTTATAACGGACAAGTGCATTGATAAGAGAGTGTACGGTACGACCGAACTTAAGGTCACCGCATAAACCGATGGTAAATCCGTTTAAACTTCCGTGAAGAGAACGGATAGTAAGAAGATCTGTAAGAGTCTGTGTGGGGTGATGATGACCGCCGTCACCGGCATTAATTACTGGAATAGTGGAATTTGCAGCTGCTACCATAGGAGCACCTTCCTTGGGATGTCTCATAGCACATATATCTGCAAAACTTGAAATAACTCTGATAGTATCGGCGACACTTTCACCTTTGGAAACTGAAGAACTGGATGCATCGGCAAATCCGATAACCTGACCGCCAAGCCTGAGCATTGCAGTTTCGAAACTTAGTCTGGTGCGGGTACTTGGCTCATAGAAACAAGTGGCAAGTATCTGACCGTCACATTTGTGTGAATAGGCACTCATGTTTTTCTCAATATCAGCTGCAACATCAAAAAGTCTGTCCAGCTCTTCAACAGAGAAATCAAGAGGGCGCATCATATGTCGTAAATTGTTTGTCATTGATTTGTCTCCCATGAAAACTTTGTTTCTTTTTTGTTCTTAAACAATTATAACTGCTTAAACATTTATGTCTAGAGATTGCGAATGATATTTTTAATTTTTTTCATGGGATGTATTTTTAGGGCTCTGTATCAGTAATCTCTGAAAGTAGAGTATGGAGCCGAGCCGTCAACGGGTACGTGATAGATTACATTGTCTACTTCAAACGGCTTAAAATACAGATATTTGGAGGTAAGATTAAGAGAGTTGAATACACCTTCTGCGATAACAGTATTGCCGGAACCGTCAAGACCCATCACACGTAGAGTTTGGTTACCTGATTCTGATGTTGCATAGAAGATATTGTAATCATTCATATTGTAGAAATCGATCCTGGAGTTTGTAAGTACCTCTGTTTCATTTGTAGAGAGGCTGGTTCTTACGAGGCGATAATGATGTTTCGCATCGATGTAGTAAACGTAGTCGCCTTTTACAATGGGTTGCCAGATGTTGCCTTCCATTACGGTATGAGTGGCATTATCGGCGAGAGTATCCATTTGATGAAGATTATGATCCAGATCAACACCTGTGTAATAGATGGAACCGTTAAGTGCACAGCTGGGATTAAGCTGTTCTGTAGTGATAAATTTCTTGTTTTTTCCGTCAATTCTTACTGAGTTCAGGCCTGATTCCTCAACTCCGGGCAGGATGGTGTAGTAAACTGTGCTTCCAACAAGCTGCAGATCGGATATTTTATTCCAGCTCATAAGAACCTGATCTTCACCTTTTAAGTTACTTCTGTACAGACCGTAGTAGGTAGATACTTTTCCGAGTCCGTTTATGTCGGAAGGAGCTGAGTTGTTGGAGTTATCCATGTAGAAATAGAGGAATTTACCGCTGCCTGTAATATTTCTTACGCTCATCATTGTGAGAGGCTTTAAGTTTGTCTCATCAGGTGTCATGGAATATAGGCAGTCGTGATTTAATGGATTGGAGAAATAGACTGTTCCGTCAAGCTCAAGGAAAAGACCGCCGTTATAGAGGTTGCCCGGATTATTTCCGACAACATTTTCATCATTCATTGGAATGTGCTCTGATATTATGAGAAATGTAATAATAGCGACAAATGCAACGCCTAAGATCGATAAAAATATAATATTACGTTTAGAAGTCATAATACATATACCTTTTGTGAAAAAACATCAGTAAAGTTTTTGTATATCGTTAGTATATCACTTTTTATATGCTCATAAATAGTTAAAATTCTGTTATTTTTCTTTTGTTTGAAGGCAGACTGTTGTAAAATTTTTATATACTAAAAATGGAGAATAAAAAGATGGATTTAAATGAACTGCGTGGGAATATAGATGAGATAGATAAAAATCTCATAGCCCTCTTCGAAGATAGAATGAAGGTTGCCGAGAACATAGCTGAATGCAAAATAGAGATGGGCAAAAATGTTTTCGACAAGGAGAGGGAAATACAGAAGATACAGACTGTAAAGAGTCAGACAAGTCACGATGAAAACAGGGATGCCGTCGGCGAATTCTTTACAAAGATAATGGAAATAAGCAGAAAAAGGCAGTATGATACGCTGAAAAAACATGGCGTAAGTGATCTTGGGGAATCTTCAGATCCGGCTTTTTCAAATGTTAATACGAATCTTATATTGTTTAATAATGGGACTTACGATCAAAAACTATTTCTTGATTCGCTTGTTTTTCATTCGGGAGCAGGTAATTGCGGCTTCGGAAACGGTGATGATCTGATAGGTGCAGAGCCAATGGACATTACCGAGTGTATGAGCTTTCTTATAAAGGAGTGTTCTAAACGCGGATTTTACGGAAACCTTTGGCATGATTATCTTGCGCTTATGCTTGTGTCAGATGAAAATGCGTATTCTCTTGCTTCAGAGATGAGAGGAGATGTGGGCGGAACACTAAGGAATATGGCTCTTTGCGATATGAAGAAGTTTAAGAGCTTTTTTGATATCGACTTTACTTTGATGACAGAAAGGCTTGGCTGCCCGGAATTTAAGTTTTTACTGGATTATAAGGCAGGAGATAATGAAAGCAAATTATTTAATAAGAGAGTAAGAGACAGGATCTTGGAGCTCGCTGATAAATTGTCACAGGCAAATGATGCAGAGGAGATGCTTGATGAACTCTCCCTCTTTTACAAAAACTACGGAGTTGGCAAATTTGGACTCCACAAGGCATTTAGGATAAAGAGTGATGATTATGAGACGAATATCGAGCCTATAAGAAATATAAGGCATGTTCATTTAGATGACCTTGTTGGATATGAAATTGCAAAGAACAAGCTGATTGAGAATACTGAAGCTTTTCTTGCGGGTAAAAGAGCAAACAACTGCCTGTTGTACGGAGATGCCGGAACCGGGAAATCCTCCTGTATTAAGGCTATTGCAAATGAGTATTATGACAGAGGACTTAGGATCATTGAAATATACAAGCATCAGTTCAAGGATCTGAATGATGTTATAGCACAGATAAAGGGCAGAAATTACAAGTTCATCATCTATATGGATGATCTTAGCTTTGAGGAATTTGAAACGGAATATAAATATCTTAAGGCTATCATCGAAGGCGGTCTTGAGAAAAAGCCTGAAAATGTGCTGATTTATGCTACATCTAACAGAAGGCATCTTATCAGGGAGAGCTTCAAGGATAAGCCGGCTGTTCTTGATGATGATCTGCACAGAAACGATACGGTGCAGGAAAAACTCTCACTTGCCAATAGATTCGGTGTAACTATTTACTTTGGATCACCTGACAAGAAGGAATTTGACGAGATCGTAAGAGTGCTTGCAAAGCGCGAGAGAATAGATATGGATGAGAAAGAGCTTGTCGCAGAGGCGCAGAAGTGGGAAATGAGCCACGGTGGGCTCTCCGGCAGAACAGCACAACAGTTTATAGATTATATTCTTGGAACCAAAATGTAAAAAAGAATTATGAGGGATGCTATTATGGCGACAGACGTATTTGCTGCAGTGGACCTTGGGTCTTATGAACTTGATATGAAGATATTTGAGATGTCTCTAAAGAAGGGTGTCAAGGAGATAGATCACATAAGACACAGAATCGACCTGGGAACTGAGACCTATGCTACAGGTCAGATTTCTGCATACAGGATGGACGAACTGATAAAAATCCTGCTCGAATATCGAAGGATCATGGAAGAATACGGAGTGTCCAGATATCAGGCTTATGGTACCAGCGCACTTCGCGAAACAAGAGACATTGATAATATTCTCGAGCTTCTTCATCAAAGGACAGGATTGGAAATCGACATTATCAGTAATTCGGAGCAAAGATTTCTTGACTACAAATCTGTTGCGCTAAATAATGATGCCTTTTCCGAATTCCTTGATAAACCTACAGCAATCGTGGACATAGGCGGAGGAAGTATACAGATATCTCTTTTTGACAAGGATACACTTGTTACAACCCAGCAGCTTAGGCTTGGCGTTTTGAGACTGTTTTCCACTCTTATGCAGATCAAATCCGGATACAGTAAATATCCCCTTCTTGTTCATGAACTGGTGGATTCTCAGTTATCTGTTTTTGCAAAGATGCATCTGCAGGATAAAAAAGTCCAGAATATAATACTTCTTGATGATTATGTATCACCTGTTCTTAAAAGAGTTAATCTCGGATTTGAGAAAAAAGGGTACGCTGCGGTCAAAGAGTTCTCAAATTATATAAAGAATATTACAAACGAATCAATGCCTGTAATATCAAAAAAGCTCGGTATCGCACAAGACAATCTGTTGTTATCTTATGTTTCGGGACTGCTTGTAAGTAACATATGTGATGCTTTAAAAGCAGAGACAATCTGGGCTCCGGGAGGATGCCTGTGTGATGGAATGGCATACGAATATGCTGAAAAGAAGAAATATCTTAAGAGCGCGCATGATTTTGAGAAGGATATCGTAGCTTGTGCTCAGAATATTTCCAGAAGGTACATGGGAAGTAAGCAGCGAAGCGAGACACTTGAGAGTATAGCTCTTAATATTTTCGATAGCATGAAGAAGATACACGGTCTTGGAAAGAGGGAAAGGCTCCTGTTACAGATTTCCACCATCCTTCATGATTGCGGAAAATATATCAGTATGGTCAATCTGGGTGAGTGCTCCTACAACATAATAATGTCAACGGAAATCATAGGACTATCTCATATTGAGAGATCAATAATAGCAAATGTTGTCAAATTCAATCATGATAATTTTGAATACTACAGTGATGGCACTTATAGGTTCAAGGGAATAGACAAGGAGTCATATTTCACGATTTCCAAGCTTACAGCGATTCTTAGAATTGCCAACGGACTGGATAGAACTCACAGGCAGAAATTCAAAGATGTCAAGGTCGCTGTCAAAGGCAAGGAACTTGAAATAACGGTTGATACCATGGCGGATGTTTCGCTTGAGAGAGGCTTGTTTGACGAGAGAGGAAGATTTTTTGAACAGGTATTTGGAATCAAACCTGTGATCAGACAAAAGCGGTTATAACCTGTAGATTATTTTTTAAATAGTGAGGTAATGAGCGTGGCAGCAAAAAAGAAAACAGAACTAAATGAAAAGAGCGGAAAAATAAACTTTTATAACGACAGCTATTATATAAACCGTGAACTTAGCTGGCTTCAGTTTAATGCAAGATGCCTTTCGGAAGCAAAGGATAAAGCAACACCTCTGTTTGAGAAGCTTAAGTTTTTGAGTATCACTGCAAGTAATCTGGATGAATTCTTCATGGTTCGCGTGGCTTCTCTTAAAGATATGATACATGCAGGCTACAAGAAACCGGACATAGCAGGCATGACTCCCAAAGAGCAGCTATCAGCTGTTACAGCGGCTGTACATGAATTTGTAAATAAGCAGTATGAAGTATACAACCGCTTGTTATTGCCGGGGCTTCTTGAAAACGGAGTAGAGCTTGTGAAGGATTACAAGGCTCTTAACGCAGAAGAAGCGGAATATATTGACAGGTATTTTGATGATTTTGTCTATCCCGTTCTTACACCAATGGCGGTTGATTCATCGAGACCTTTCCCGCTTATCAGAAATAAGACACTTAACATCGGTGCCCTTGTAAGAGGCAAGGATAATGATGCCGATCTTGATTTTGCGATGGTTCAAGTACCATCTGTTATTCCAAGAATCATGGAAATACCTGAAGCTTCAGGCGTTAGAAAAATTATTCTTCTGGAAAAGATCATAGAAAGGAATATCCATAAGCTATTCCTTAATTACGATATCGTATGTTGTTATCCGTTCAGAGTCGGTAGAAATGCCGATCTGTCAATTGATGAAGAAGAGGCAGAGGATCTGCTTAAGGAGATCGAGAAGCAGTTAAAGAGACGTCAATGGGGACAGGCTATAAGACTTGAGGTTGAGAAGGGCTTTGATAAGAGACTTCTTAAGATCCTTGTTGATGAGCTGGGAGTGGAAGATAAGGAAATATATACCATAGATGGCCCTCTTGATCTGACATTTCTGATGAAGCTATACGGAATAGACGGCTTTGATTACCTCAAAGAACATGGATATAATTCTCCGGCTCCGTCACCTCAGCTTCCCGCCGACAGGGATATATTTGAATGTATAAGAGAAGGTGATATTCTTATGCATCATCCCTATGAGAGCTTTGATCCTGTGGTAAGGTTTGTTGAGACGGCTGCTTCAGATCCAGATGTACTTGCTATCAAACAGACACTTTACAGAGTAAGTGGTAATTCTCCTATTATAGCAGCACTTGCAAAAGCAGCAGATAATGGAAAACAGGTATCTGTACTGGTTGAGTTAAAGGCCAGATTTGATGAGGAAAACAATATTGTATGGGCAAGGATGCTTGAAAAAGCCGGATGCCACGTTATATACGGCCTTAAAGGACTTAAGACCCACAGTAAAATAACTCTGGTAGTAAGGAAAGAAGAAGACGGCATCAGGAGATATGTACACCTTGCTACCGGTAACTATAATGATTCAACTGCTAAGCTTTATACTGACGTTGGTATGTTTACCTGTGCGGAAGCGTACGGTGAAGATGCCACGGCTGTATTTAATATGCTTTCAGGTTATTCTGAGCCCGTTGCCTGGAATAAGCTTACTATTGCACCGCTTTGGCTTAAGGACAGGATACTTTATCTGATCCACAGAGAAACGGAGCATGCAAGGAATGGTGAACCGGCGCACATTGTAGCCAAGATGAATTCAATCTGTCATAAGGATGTCATCGCTGCTTTATATGAGGCAAGCAGCGCAGGCGTTAAGATAGATCTGATCGTCCGCGGAATATGCTGCCTTAGAGTAGGAATTCCCGGTGTCAGCGAGAATATAACAGTCAGATCTATTGTCGGCAACTTCCTTGAGCACAGCAGGATATTCTACTTTGAAAACGGCGGAAGCCCTGAGTATTATGCATCAAGTGCCGACTGGATGCCAAGAAACCTTGAGAGGCGTGTGGAGATCATGTTCCCTGTTGAGGACAGCGCACTGAGGGAAAAGCTGTGGCATATTTTGGATCTTGAACTTAAAGATAATACCAAGGCGCACCTTATGAATGAAAAGGGCGAATATATTAAGATAAACAGAAGAGGTAAGGATGCTGTTAACTCACAAAAGATATTCGGAGTTGAGGCAACTGAACTCGGAAAACCCAAGGATATCAGTGAGAGCAGGGTCTTTGAACCTGAATACAGAGATTATCACGGGTTATAATCAGAGGTTAAAATGGAGTACAAATATATACTAGCTTCAGGGTCACCAAGGAGAAAGGAACTCCTTGGATCCCTGGGGATTGATTTTGAGATTATTCCGGCGACGGGAGAGGAGATTTTGACAAGCTCAGTACCATCTGAAGTGGTGGAATCTTTGTCGGAACAAAAAGCTAAAGAGATTTTTCATAAAGTTTTAAGAGATAATAAAGGAGCTATCGTTGTAATTGGCTCTGATACCGTTGTATCATATAGAGAGAAAATACTGGGTAAACCAAAAGATAGAGCGGATGCCCGAAAGATGATCCGAATGCTTCAAGGCGGTTCACATAAGGTTTATACGGGAGTTACTATATGCGTTAAGACTCCTCTTGGCGCGGAGAAGACAATTACTTTTCATGAGTGTACCAGTGTGAAATGCTTTGAAATGTCAGAGGAAGAAATTGAAAAGTATCTTGATACGGATGAGCCCTACGATAAGGCGGGAGCATACGGAATACAGGGGATTTTCGGAAGATTCATCGAAGGTATCCGGGGAGATTACAACAATGTGGTTGGTCTTCCGGTTGCGAGACTCTATCAGGAGCTTAAGAAAGAAAAACTGGTATGACGCATATTGTAAATTGAATAATGCTCCTTTTGTTTGGTCAGACAGAATTTTACATTAGATATGCGGGAAAGTGAGTTTTGTATGCATGATTATGATGATGCGGTATTGAATTGTTTTCTTGAAAATCAGGGACAACTGTTTTCTGAAAATGTAGCCGACAGCCTCGAAGAAGCAGAAGCTTTTTTGGAGGACTGCATGGCTGTTGTAGTTGATGGTCCTGATGAGGTCGAGGAATACTTTGAGGAAGCCGGACTTGATCCGGGAGACGGTGATGTTATGGAAGCCTCTGAAGTATTTGATATCGGTGATGGAAGATATCTGATAGTTGAAGGGTAATATTTTAATTATGTTATTTATTATGTTCTTTTAATATAGTTGCTTTTGATAGTAGATAGCTCTTGCGCTTTGCAGGGGCTATTTTTTCTTTGATTTTTTCTTTTACAAAAATATAGTTGACAGGGTATGTGTTATTAGTGTATATATAACACATAAACAGTTAAGCAAATTACTGATTTCCCAAAATCGGTAATTTCTTCAAGCTTGTT
The DNA here is from genome assembly GCF_000702265.1 of Butyrivibrio sp. NC2002. GTDB lineage: Bacteria > Bacillota > Clostridia > Lachnospirales > Lachnospiraceae > Butyrivibrio. The sequence continues at coordinate 479,207 of NZ_JNKZ01000007.1, read as the reverse complement.
AAACTTTCAGGAGGAACTAATGAAAATATTACAATCATCGGGTGTACCTATATATCAACAGATTGCTGATAGCTTCAGAACAGATATCCTGGAAGGCAAGCTCTCACAGGGAGAATATCTCCCTTCTATAAGGGGGCTTGCCAAGGAACTCAAGATAAGTGTTATCACAACACTTAAGGCCTATGAGATGCTTGAGCAGGAGGGACTTGTGACAGCGGTTCAGGGCAAGGGATATTATGTAAATGCTCAGGACACACAGATGCTTATGGAGCAGCACAGACGTAAGGTTGAGGATGCTCTTTTAAGCGCAATCTATTCTGCAAGGCTTGCGGGAATGACCGGAGATGAGCTTGTGGAAACATTACAAACTTTATTGAAACTTGATTTGGAGGGATAAGTCATGGAATGTAATTATGTTTTAGAGGGAAAAAACATCACTAAGAAGTACAAAAATTTTAAACTGGATATTGAAAATCTGCAGATTCCCAAGGGGTTTGCAACAGCGCTTATAGGTGAGAACGGTGCAGGTAAAACAACTCTTCTTGATATCCTTGCCGGGATTAAGCTTGATTACAAAGGAAGCCTTAAATTCTTTGGACAGTATAATGACAAGGACAGAGAAAAGAACCCTGACGTCAAGAACAGGATTGGATATCTTGGAACGGGAAACTATTTCTTTCCAAGCTGGACTCTTAAGGAGATAGAGGAGCTTCAGGGACTTTTGTTTGATAACTTCGATCTTGGCAAATACAGGGAAATCTGCAATGAACTGGCTCTTTATACAGGTGGCGCTTTTGAAAAAAACAAAAAGGTAAACAACCTCTCTGACGGTAATAAGGTTAAGCTGATGCTTGCAGGAATTCTTGCAAGAGAAACGGATCTGTTACTTATGGATGAGCCTGCATCTCCGCTTGATCCACTTATGAGAGATAAGCTTTGCAATATGCTCAGGAACTATATTTCAGAGAATGAAGGCGAAAGAAGTGTTCTTTTTTCCACACATAATATTTCTGATATGGAGAGCATAACCGATTATGTGATAATTGTTGAGCAGGGAAGAATTGTTGAGCAGGGCTTTGCCGAGGATCTCAAGGAAAAATACATTGTCGTAAAGGGTGAAAAGAAGGATGAAGTAAGTGCTGCAAAGGTTATAAAGAATATTTCTACAAGTTCCTTTGGCTTTGAGGGAATCTGCCTTGCAGAAGATATTGATAAGCTCTCTGGTATGGATATAGCTGTAGAGAGACCTACACTGTCTCAGATTTCAGTGCATGTAATGAAGGAATATTCTTTGCTTGGTGAAATGGAAGATGATAAGAGGGCAGCATCATGAAAATGGCGATAAAATCATATAATATTTATCATAATTTCTGGGATAAACTGATATTTGGGCTTCTAATCCCGATTGCGACTATTTTTCTTATCGTACTTATCGGAACAGCTTTTTGGCAGATGTCCGTCATTATAATGGTGATATATACGATGCTGTCTGAACTGCTTAGAGATTTCTTTAGCTTTAACGGTGCATATTCAAGGCATTCGCATCATACAATCTTAAGAAGCTCGTTTTATGGTAAGAAATTTTTTTTGAGCAGTGTTATGAGTGAGCATATAAGAAACTTTCTGCATTATATGATCATGCTGGTGATTTTTTTCTTCATAATGAATTCGATGGATCACCTTGATGCAGGATTCGTTCTTATTAGTTTGATGATAGTGCTTATTGCATATAGCATGAACACAGTAGCAGTTAATGTATTGAGATATTTTGATAACTATGCAATGTATACCTTTGTGTCTATACCGTTTGTTGCAATAGCTGCTATGGCTGCAAATTTTATCCCGGATAGCGGACTTAATGAGAACATAGGAATCGCAGGTATAGTTACGATACTGGTTTTCGCATTTTCTATGATAGTCACAGTGCTTGGATATATTCATGCAAGTCATTGCTACGATAAGAGTTTTGAGGATAAATTACAATAACAGATTGGTAATTAAGGAGTTACAAAAAAATGAAATCATTGATCAAATGTTTTAAGCTTTTAAAATATAGCGCTCAGCTTAAGAGGTCTATAATCTTCATGGTTATTATAGGAATATGCGGTTTCTTTATGGAATTTGCATCTAGTGAATCACAGAGCTTTATTGGAGGTTTTTATATTTTTCTCTTTCCTGTAATGATAGGGCAGATGTTGTTCACACTTTCTATGTCGGGGCTTATTCAATCATCTTCTTATAAAAAGAAATTGCAGACCGGATTCCCATTCATGATACAGTTACCGATAACCGGAATCTCACTTTTTGTTGTTATAGCTCATCGCGCATGGATCGTCAAACACGGAACTCCCGGAATATCTGATGCTGAGAATTATACATCACAGGCAGCTTATATTTTTTGGCTTGGTGTCATTATTTTCTTTTCACTTGTATATTTTGGAGTATGCTATAAGTTCTTCGTGGCTTCGCTTGTTGTGTTTTGCATAATCGTGGTAGCTGTTATGACGGGGATGCATAATGAGTATCTTGGACTTAACAGTATAGTCGGAAAAAGCTTTGAGGCATCGGTAGCAATTACAGTTATATTGTATTTACTGGGAAATCTTGTATCTTATTTAATTTCGAATCTGGTATATAAATGTGATATGTCAGAGTATATGATCAAAAGAACAGTTGGAAAGTGGGCAAATTAAATCTCATTGTATCGTAGGGGAATAGTTCAGTATTTAGAACAATCAAATAAATACGATAAAAACGCCAGGTCTAAAAAAGACTTGGCGTTTTAAAGTTCAATACGAATCCTGTTTTCTTAGGAAAAACATTTACATGGTTGAAATACCGAATCCGTTACATATAGCATCTACGGCAACTCCATCCCGGCAAAGAGGGCAGGAGTCATGAGAATAGCTTGCATAGTCTGACAGATCGCGGCTTGAGAAGAGAGATCTTATTGGCACATTTTCAATTTGAGTAGCGATAGAAAATACTGCAGCAACACCAACAGGTTCGCCTTTGTAAAATCTGATGGATTCAAGGGCTGTTTTAAGCGCACCACCTGTCGTAACGGAATCAGTCAGGATAAGGACCTTTTTGCCACTTACCATGTGCTGGGTGTTTTCTCTAAACATCATCTGACCGCTGACATTTACTTCAGGACCGGTGATATACATGGTTTTATGTGAATTCATGGAGATAACACCGCTTTCTGTAAGCTTGTTTGCAAGATAGGAGCCTACAACTTCCATCCCGTCAAGACAAAGAATAGTGTCAATTACATCAGTAGCAAGGTAAAGCTCGGCAAGTGATTCACCTGCGGCGCGTGCTTCCTTCATTCTGGCCTTAGTATCACACATATCCAGATAATAATTGACATGGGAATGAGGGGTTATGAAGTGCCCCTTTGTGTAACGAAGAATTACGTCTGTGTTTCTTGAATACTCGAGTTTCTTATAACCTTGCATAATGTATCCTCCTAAAATAAGTACAACACATAGCTGCAATAACAACAAACAACGAAATATCAATAAATATTTTATGTATTAATAATACCACACAAATTCTGTAAAAAATATCTTTTTCATAATATCAATGTTCCTTGTGAATAAAACGTGGGTATTATATCATAAATGAAGTGTGAAATGAAAATGATGAAACAATTACGTAATAGGATTCTGGTATCAGAACGATCTGAGCCGGATAAAAGCAGCGGTTATAGATGAGGTGACTAGATGAAAACTATAGATTTACATACACATTCAACTGCATCGGATGGAACTCTTACACCTGAAGAATTGGTGGATCATGCGGTGGAATGCGGACTTTCAGCAATTGCCATAACAGACCATGATACAGTTGGAGGAGTTGCAAGAGCACTTAAGCAGGCGGAAAAATATGAGGACTTTGAGCTGATTCCGGGAATAGAATATTCAACTGTGAAAAACGGAAAAGATGTTCATATAGTGGGGCTTTTTGTGAACTATGATGATCCGGATTATGTGGCGGTTCTTGATAAGTATATGCAATCGAGAATTGACAGAAATATAAAAATCTGCGAAAAGCTTACAGCTGCAGGTCTTCCGATTACTTTTGATGAATTAACCGCCGCAAATCCCGGCGCAGTAATAACAAGAGCACACTTTGGGAAAATGCTTCTGGCAAAAGGTTATGTTACCAGTATAAAAGAAGTTTTTGACAGATATCTCGGTGATACCTGTCCCTGCTATGTGCCAAGGCAGGAGATAACTCCGGAGATGGCAGTTTCTCAGATCCTTGAAAATGGCGGACTTCCGATTCTTGCGCATCCCATGATCTACGGTCTTGGTAAAGATGCACTTGATAATCTTGTAAAATCATTGAAGGAAGTAGGCCTTGTTGGTATCGAAGCTCTCTACGGAACTTACACCAATCAGGATGAGAGAGATGTGAAAAAGCTCGCAGAAAAGTACAATCTTATAATAAGCGGCGGATCAGATTTCCATGGAACAAACAAACCAGACATTGAACTGGGAAAAGGAACCGGACATATGGTAATCCCTTATGATGTCCTTGAAAATATCAGAAATGTACACGAAAAAATAAAGCATGGCTGAAGTTGTTATAGATGTAGTGCAGATTTGCGCTTTAAGATAATTTATCAATTGCAGTAAATGCTATAAAAATGGAGATAGTTAATGAAAAAGATTTTTTTTACAGATTTGGATGGGACACTTTTAACTGACGAAAAGAAGGTTTCCCCTAAAACAATGGAGGCACTTACTGCTTTTACCGATGCGGGAAACTATTTTGCCATTAATACCGGAAGAGCGCTTGATAGTGCAAAAGCAGTTCAGAAAGAAAACAATTTGTTTTTTAAGGGCACATATCTTATAGGCTTTAATGGTTCTGAAATATATGACTGCGATTTGGGTAAAGATGTATACAGAACCGGAGTGCCGATGGATCTTGTGCCTGCTATCTTTAATCTGGCAAAAGAATACGGGATACATTGCCATACTTATAATGATGATAACCTGATAACACCGGCTGAAGATGAAGAACTTGCCTATTACAGGAGAGTTATACATACACCATATATAGTTACTGATGATATATGCTCTGCATTAAGCGATGTTCCCTGCAAAATAATAGGAATAGAGCTAAAGGACAGAGAAAGGATTGAAAAATTCAAGAAGGCTGTTGAAGATATTGCAGGAGATAGGCTTACTCTACTTTTCTCAAATCCGTATTATCTGGAAATCTTTAACAGCGAGGCAGGAAAGGGCAGCGCTGTAAAGCGTCTTGCTAAGCACCTGAATATCCCTATAGAAAATACTATAGCTGCAGGGGATGAAGAAAATGACATTTCCATGATTCAGGCTGCAGGTTTAGGAGTTGCCATGATTAACGGCACAGATATGGTAAAAAAGTCTGCGGATGTTATTACAGAGTATGACAACAACCATGATGGTCTTGTTGCTATAATAAATAAAGATTAATAATGATGATTTTTAGGGGCTTTGTCGGAGGGGAATATGCCAAAAAGAAAAATCCAATTTTATAAAAGTTTTAGAAACGGGAAAAGGGCGCAGATGCGCTCTTTTTTTCAGTTTGTCACAAATATGAACCTATTTCTGAAGCTGCATAAATTCTAACATAGATATGAGATTCCAAAATGAGTTTCAGAAAATGAATTTCAGAAAATGAATTCATAATTTCTTTAATGAGGAGGTTTTTTAGATGAGTAGGAGTAGTAAATATTTGAATGTGAGTAGAATGATGGCTGTAATTACATCAGTTATCATACTGTGCGTTATGATATACCCGGGAATGGATGTAAAGGCTGGGACAGCACCTCAATTATATATAATGGTTAGAAGAAAGGGGTTAGAACAGAAAAACGGGATTTCACAGATGTGAAATCCCGGAATTGAAGTACTGATAAAAAGATTATTTCCTTTTGGCTTCTTCGAGTTCCTTCTTAAGACGCTCAATCTCATCGGTTTGAGAAGCAATCTTATCAGATTGAGAAGTAACAGTATCAGTAAGAGACGCAATTTTGGCATTTTTATCTTCGATACTTTTCTCTAAACGGCTGACCTTTTTGTTATAGAGTTCGCGCCTTAAACGCTCATTTTCAGAGGTTAATGTATCGTTTTCAGCAGATAACGTTTCAATTTTGTTTTCATACCGACGAATAGCAGCCTGACGTTCCTCTTCCAAGATGATAGCCTCGCGGATGCGTTCATCCTCATACATAAGCTTAGCAGTGTTGGCAGCTTCGGTCATGGATATATTATCTTGTGCAATCATGAATAGCTCCTCTCTGCTGGTTGCTTTGAATAATCTGGCCCAGCGATCGACTCCGTATTTGATATCTTCAGGTGATGCATTGTCTGCTTGATTTAATTCTACTACTTTTAGGATGAAGTTGTCACTATATGTGTAGCCATCGTCGACACTAGTAAGAAATATGGAAGGGGATTCTCGGACGTTATTGATGCCAATACATCAGATGGTTTTTATACTAATACTGGTGTTCAAAGTAAAAGTTATCGTTGGGTTAGCAAAAGTAGGATTGATTCTATAGTTGGTAAAGCAAGCTCTAAGTTACTAGATGAAATTGATGAATCAATATTGAAAGATGTCCCAACACATAAGAAATTGATACACAAATATAAATGCGACATTGAAAATTTAAAAAATGAAAAAGAAGAACTACTAAATAAGATTAGGAAATATGAGAAAATAATACCAACTAATGAAAATGCTATAAAATTGAATTTGATGAAATATTGCCGCTGAAATTATTAGAATGTATAATCTTTATATGAAAAGATGCTTGGGAGGAATCTACCATGGAAAGAAAACTTCCGGTAGGAATACAGGGATTCGTTAAGTTAAGAACAGATAATTTTCTATATGTGGACAAAACAGAATTTATATACAGACTGGTACATAACAATGTACCTTATTTCCTGAGCAGACCGAGGCGATTTGGAAAAAGTCTGCTTTTAAGTACTATGAAAGCATACTGGGAAGGTAAAAAAGAATTATTCCATGGGCTTACTATTGAAAAACTAGAAGCAGATAATTCAGATGCATGGAAAGAATATCCGGTATTTTACTTTGATTTTAACGGAACAAATTATAACGAAGAAGGTGCTTTAGAAAAAAAGCTTTCTTTTATTCTTCAAGGACTGGAAGATTATTATCACGTTGAAAAGAAAGAAAACTCTCTGTCTGAAAGATTTGTGAATCTTTTGAAAACAGCTAATGAATCTACCGGACTTCGCTGTGTTGTACTTGTTGATGAATACGATAAACCACTTCTTGATGTTGTAGATAATATAGATATACAGGAACATAATAAAAGTGTTTTCAAAGGATTTTTCAGTAATCTTAAGAGCTGTGATGAATATATACAGTTTATATTTATCACGGGGGTATCTAAGTTTCATAAGGTTAGTATCTTTAGCGATTTAAATCAACTAAGAGATATTTCTTTGGATGAGGATTATGCGGCACTTTGCGGACTTACGGAGAAAGAAATAAGAGAAAGTTTTGAACCTGAGATAAAAGTTCTTGCAGATAAGCAGGAGATGACAGAAGATGAATGCCTTGCTGCCCTAAAGAAGTATTATGATGGTTATCATTTTCATCAGACTGGAGAGGGCGTTTATAATCCGTACAGTGTGTTATCTGCATTGTTTTCAAAGGATTTTGGCGCCTACTGGTTTGAGACAGGTACACCTACATTTCTGATAAAAAACATTAAGGAAAGTAATTTCGATTTAAGGAAATTTACAGACCGAACTATTTATACTAATGAATCTGTGCTTAAGGACTATACCGGAGATACATTAGATATAGTTCCGCTTCTTTATCAGACAGGATATTTGACTATAGCGGATTTTGATCGCACTGACAGGGAATATACGTTGTCATTTCCAAACGAAGAAGTTAAATATGGCTTTATGCAGAGCTTGATGCCGGAATACGTCAGAAATTGTGGCTCAGGATCAGGGCTCGACATATTTACACTTCGCCGTTATGTGAAAAATGGCGATCTTGATAATATTAAAAATGTCCTGACCGGTCTATTTGCTAATATTACATATACGCTGGATTCGGATCCATTTGAACATTATTTCCAAGCGGTAATCTATCTTGTATTTACATTATTGGGGCAATATGCCATATGTGAGATGCATACGTTTAATGGACGTATAGACTGCGTTCTGGAATCAGCAAAGTATATTTATATTTTTGAATTCAAAAGGGATGATTCTGCTGATTCAGCTCTTAAGCAAATTGAGGATAACGGGTATGCACTTCCGTTTAAAGCAGATCCTAGAAAATTATTTAAGATTGGTGTAGCTTTTAATTCTGAAAAGAGGATGTTATCTGACTGGAAAGTGTGCGAATAGATATACAGAATAGTTGGAGATTTTGTAAAAAATAGGAGGTGGTAATACCACCTCCTTCATTTTATTATGAAATTGCTTTATTCTCAGCCTGTTCGTATTCTACTGATGCTTTTTGGTGGGCGGTAGAGAGCATGAGCTTAATTCTGTTAAGCTGGTTAACTTCGCTGGCACCGGGATCGTAGTCGATGGTTACGATGTTGCAATCAGGATAGTCTGAGTATCACTTACGTATGTTGATACAGTTACCGTTACTTCTATAGGTACAGAATATGCTCGCATTGATGGAGGACCGGCTTCAGCTACGCCTGGATACTTTACAGGAGTTACGGATAAAGAAGTATTGTTTGATGGAAAGGTAATAAAACTGATTATAGATGGTTCAATACTCTATTATTACAAGCCGACAAGAACATTCTATACTGACTACGATACGATGGTAACTGAGAATGGATTAGTTTAATTAAAAGTGCGAGGGCACAAAAAAGCCTTCGCAGAAGATATTATTGTAGTTATTGTATTTTGCACCTTGAGAACAAAATAAGTGACCGGAATATGAAATAGAGCAGGAATTTTAGCAGAATGGCTTATAACAAAGAAAAATCGGGATTTCACTAAAGTGAAATCCCGGGGATAAATTCAGATGAATTACTTGCTGTTCTTTTCCTCAAGAAGCTTTTTAAGGCGTTCAATTTCAGCAGCCTGTTCAGAAATCTGAGCATCTTTTTCAGCAAGCTGGGCTTCCTGTTCAGCAAGACGTTTTTCGCGAGCTTTGTTGTAACAGATGATTTCTTCGCGCTCTTGAAGCATTCTTGCTGTATATGGATCAAGATTAATCATATGTACTGCTTCTGCGAGGGATTCAAGGTATTCATTATCTTTTACAATCATTTTGACTTCCTCCCATGTAGTAGCTGTGAAGAGCTTTGCCCATTTATCTAAATGGTAGAACTTATCTTTCCAAGTGGCAAGCTTTGTTTGATTTAATTCTATCACAGAAGTCCCGGACATAAAATAATAAAAAATAGACTCCTAACTGTTGGATTGTGCGCAAAAATCTTTTGAGTTAATATAGAATAAGCAACATTTAATATGCGGGGGATGACACAAAATGTATGCTTATTTCAGAACAATAGTCTTCATCTTTGGACTTATATTCGGTTCGTTTCTTAATTGCACTGCGATTCGAATTTGCAGGAAAGAAGATTTTGTAAAAGGTAAGAGTCACTGCATGTACTGCGGCCACGACCTTGCTGCAATAGATCTGATTCCTGTAGTCAGCTATCTTCTTACAAAGGGAAAATGTAGATATTGCAAAGAAAAAATATCACCCAGATATCCACTTACTGAGCTTTCTTTTGGCATAATAACACTGTCAATGTACCTTGCAGTGTTAGAGCCTTCTTTTAGACTTGCGTTCACTGTGGACGTTCCTACATTAATATTGTTTTTCAGAAATCTTTTTCTTTCTGGAATTCTATTTATAATAGCGCTTACAGATCTTGAGACCTTTGAAATTCCGGATGGATGCATCCTTGCAGGAATCATCACCTGGATTGTGACAGCACCTTTCATGTCAGGAGAAGGCGTCTTTACAAAGGCATCGCTCTTATGGATTGGTCATCATCTTCTGGCAGGAATTTTGATGCTCGCCATTATGCTTCTTCTGACTATGGCAATGGAGAAGTTACTTAAAAAGGAAGCACTGGGCGGCGGAGATATTAAACTCTTTGCAATGCTGGCACTTTACCTTGGATATGCCGGAAGCTATGAGCTTATCATTTTTTCCTGCATCAGCGGACTTTTATTTGCAGCAATCAGGCGATTGCTTACCCCGGATGCTTCAAAGGCATTTCCCTTTGGCCCGGCCATAGCGTTTTCTGGATATTTGCTTTTGATCTTTTCAGAAAGTATTACAAACTGGTATCTTGGGCTGCTTATGTAGAGTCGTGTTTTAGAAACAATGAATTGATGAAAGAAAAGGTTTTCGATTGATCATTGTTAAGTTAGGGGGCTGTCACACTAAGATGATGATTTAATCATCTAAAGCGACAGCCCCATTACTTTTAAATTTCTTTATCTGTGAGCAGTTTATATGCTTCTTTATATTTCTCAATAGTTTTATCAATTACGTCTGCGGGAAGGTTGTAGTCGCTGTCAGGATTGGCTTTTAGCCAGTCTCTTACGAACTGTTTGTCGAAAGAGGGCTGTGACTTACCAGGTTCATAGCCTTCAACCGGCCAGAAACGGCTGCTGTCGGGAGTAAGCATCTCGTCTGCAAGAACCACCTCACCATTTTCATTAAGACCAAACTCAAACTTGGTATCAGCAATGATGATTCCCTTAGTAAGAGCATAGTCAGCGCACTTTTTATAAAGAGCGATAGTGTAGTCTCGGATTTTTTCTGCATATTCCTGTCCGTGTCCGGGGAAATCTCTTTCAAGAACTTCTACTGAACGCTCAAAGCTGATATTTTCATCGTGATCGCCGATTTCAGCTTTTGTTGATGGAGTGTAGATGGGTTCAGGAAGCTTATCGGATTCTTTAAGTCCTTCCGGAAGTGTTATACCGCAAACAGTTCCGTTTTCTTTATAACTGTTCCAGCCACTTCCTGTAATATATCCTCTGACAATGCACTCGATAGGGAGCATAGTAAGCTTTTTGCAAAGCATACTGTTGCCGGTAAACTGAGGCTGTCTGAAGAACTCAGGCATATCAGACGTATCAACGCTTACCATGTGGTTAGGCACGATGTCTTTTGTATAGTCAAACCAAAACTTGGACATCTGAGTTAAAACGGTTCCTTTTTTCTCTACCTTGTTTTTCAGGATTACGTCAAAGGCGGATATTCTGTCTGTTGCAACCATGATAAGGTTTTCGCCAATGTCGTAGATCTCTCTAACTTTACCTTCTTTTACCGGACTATATTCCTTCATAATTCCTCCCTTTCGCTTGCGTGCACATAAATGTTTTAGTTATATATTTGATCGGCTTTTAATTTGAAAACCGAGAAATATCTCTGAAGACAGAAGAGTATCAATCATCATCCTCTTCATCTTCGTTGGTCTTATAAACTGTACGTTTTCTTGCCATGGCGTCGCTCTCTAAGTATTCATCATAAGTAGAACGCTTATCGATAAGGCTACCGTCAGGAAGAATCTCCATTATTCTGTTTGCTGTTGTCTGTACTACCTGGTGATCCCTGCAGGCGAAAAGCTCAACGCCCGGGAACTTGATCATACCCTGGTTCAGAGCAGTGATCGATTCCATATCAAGGTGGTTCGTAGGCTCATCGAAGATCAGGCAGTTTGCACCGCTTATCATCATCTTTGAAAGCATGCAGCGAACCTTTTCGCCACCGGATAATACCTTTACCTTTTTAACTCCGTCTTCACCGGCAAAAAGCATTCTGCCGAGGAAACCGCGGACATAAGTTACATCCTTTATCTCTGAATAACCTGTGAGCCATTCGGTAATTGTATAGTCATTATCGAACTCACTTGTGTTGTCCTTGGGGAAGTAAGCTTGTGAAGTTGTTACGCCCCATTTGTAGGTACCTTCGTCGGGCTCCATCTCTCCGGATATGATCTGGAAGAGAGTGGTTTTAGCAAGTTCGTTACCACCTACAAAAGCTATCTTGTCATCATGCTGGACAACAAATGAAATATTATCGAGTACTTTTTCGCCGTTGATAGTTTTGCTTAATCCTTCAACAGTCAGTACTTCGTTACCGATTTCTCTTTCAGGTCTGAAATCGATATAAGGATATTTTCTTGATGAAGGCTTTATTGTATCAAGCTCAATCTTTTCAAGGGCTTTCTTACGGGAAGTAGCCTGCTTACTCTTACTTGCGTTAGCGGAGAAACGTGCAATGAACTCTTTAAGTTCTTTGATCTGTTCTTCCTTCTTTTTGTTTGCTTCCTTCATCTGGCGGATCATAAGCTGTGATGACTCGTACCAGAAGTCATAGTTACCTGCATAGAGCTGGATCTTGCCGTAATCGATATCCGCAATGTAGGTACATACTTTATTAAGGAAGTAACGGTCATGGGATACGACGATAACTGTATTTTCAAAATTGATAAGGAATTCCTCAAGCCATGCGATAGCATCCATATCCAAGTGGTTTGTAGGCTCGTCCAGAAGCAGGATGTCAGGATTTCCGAAAAGTGCTCTTGCAAGAAGTACTTTGACCTTTTCATTACCGTCAAGTTCGCTCATCTGCTTATAGTGGAGCTCAGTCTCAATACCAAGGCCGTTAAGAAGGCTCTCAGCATCGGATTCAGCTTCCCATCCGTTCATTTCAGCGAACTCAGCTTCAAGCTCACTGGCCTTGATTCCGTCTTCATCGGAAAAATCTTCCTTTGCGTATATGGCATCTTTTTCCTTCATTATTTCATAAAGACGGGCATTTCCCATGATTACTGTGTCAAGAACAGTATATTCATCATATTTGAAGTGGTCCTGCTCAAGGAATGAAAGACGTTGACCGGGTGTTATAACTACATCACCGTTGGTCGTCTCAAGCTGACCGGACAATATTTTAAGGAATGTAGATTTTCCGGCACCGTTGGCACCAATTATTCCGTAACAGTTGCCTTCTGTGAATTTAATGTTTACATCTTCGAACAGAGCCTTTTTGCCGACTCTTAGTGTAACGTTATTTGCACTTATCATGCTGTGGATTCCCTCCAAGTTGTTTCGATTGTGTTTCTACTATAATATAACCAATTTGGTATTATATTTGATGTAAATAAAAAAAGCAATGTTATTAAAAGTTTTACGTGGGATTTCTTGTTATAATACTTATATTATGAAAAAAGATATTGTTGGGGGTAATAACATCATGAAATTTAACTACAAAAGAACTATCCTGATAGGACTGGCATTTATGTCAATCTGCTCTTTCTGGCAGTTTTATGACAATGAAATACCAAAGATCCTGACTTATCATTTCGGGCTAGGAGAGACGTGGACCGGAGCTATAATGGCGCTGGATAATGTACTCGCACTATTTCTACTGCCTTTATTTGGTTCACTTTCAGATAAGACAGATTCACGCATAGGAAAAAGAATGCCTTTTATACTGTGCGGAACCGCTGTTTCCGTAGTCCTTTTGTTTACACTGATCTACACGGCTCATGTTTCCGGCAATCTGGCTCTTTTTATAGCCATTTTGTTTTTGCTTCTTGTGTCCATGGGAACATACCGTTCGCCTGCAGTTGCTCTAATGCCTGAGCTTACACCCGCTGCTGACAGAAGCAGAGCCAATGCGATAATAAATCTCATGGGAACTCTCGGCGCGGTATACACCCTTGTGATGATAAAGATGCTGCTTAAGTCGGCAGAAAATGAAGCGGATACCAATTACATTCCTCTTATGATATCTCTTGTGATATTCATGGTCCTTACGGTGCTTCTTTTGTTTATCACGATTCCTGAAAAAAAGCTGATGACGGAAGTAAGAAAAGATGTGCCTGATTTTGACGGAGAGGGCGAGAAACTTGGTGAAAATCCCGCTGTTAATGTAAAAACAGATGATGGACAGGTAAAAGAAGTTTTATCAGGAGAAGTAAGAAAAAGTATGAGTTTCCTTCTCATATCCGTCTTTTTATGGTTTACCGCCTACAATGCTGTAACAACAGCATTTTCAAGGTACGTCACAGAGGTGTGGGATCTTCATAACGGAGCATATGCCGACTGCCTCATGATAGCAACCGTAGCAGCTGTAATTGCATATCTTCCGATAGGTTCACTTTCTATGAAAATAGGTAGAAAGCTGACGATTTTGATGGGTATTACACTTATGAGTCTGTGCTATATAGCCGCAGCGCTTATGCCCCAATATAATCCGGCTCTGAATTTTTACTTTGCGATCATCGGAATAGGCTGGGCTGCAATAAATGTTAATTCTTATCCCATGGTTGTTGAAATGGGAAGGAGCTCAGTTATCGGAAAATATACAGGTCTTTACTATACTTTTTCGATGGCTGCGCAGGTGTTTACACCGATTTTTTCGGGCTTTTTGCTTGAACATGTATCATACAGGACATTATTCCCATATGCGTTTATCTTTTCATGCCTTGCATTTGTGACGATGATGATGGTAAAACACGGAGACTCAAAACCGCCAAAGAAGAAACATATTCTGGAAAATTTTGATATCGATGACTAAACTTATAAAAAGAAAAACGGCATTTGATTGCTGTTTTTCTTTTTTTCTATTAAAAAGCAAAGATTTTACTTAATTTTTACTGTTGTTTTTGATTTTGTACTTGACATTTTAAATTTTTACTTGTCAAAAACTGCTTTAAATATTAAAATATTTTGGGTGTTAAATAAGGTTAACAGTAGGAAGTAATTTAAGATGTTTTTTAAAGTTTTGTTGATTGTTATTATTGTTTTGGTCGTCCTGTATTTTCTGGCTATTATGCCCGGGATGCGAAAGAAAACAATTTCCGAAAAATTGCTTGCTCAGAATTTATATGCCCACAGAGGATTGCATGACAATAAAACCATGGCTCCGGAGAATTCCATGGCTGCTTTCAAAAAAGCTGTTGATGCAGGGTATGGAATAGAACTTGATGTTCAACTCTCAAAAGATGGGGTTCCGGTTATTTTCCATGATTTTACTTTGGCAAGAGTTGCCAGATATGAAGAAGGTGCATCCTTAGAAAATGCAGTGAAAAACGAAGACGGTTCATATGGTGTTGCAGGCAAAGTATGTGACTACACCTTCGAAGAACTTCAGAAGTTTCATCTGCTTGATTCGGATGAAAAGATACCAAGGTTTGAAGATTTCCTCAGACTGGTAGACGGCAAGGTTCCGCTTATTATTGAATTCAAGATAGAGAGATTTGATATGTCTGTCTGCAATAAGGCATGGGAGCTGCTTAAGGATTACAAGGGAGTTTATTGTATAGAGTCTTTTAATCCTTTT
This sequence comes from Butyrivibrio sp. NC2002, assembly GCF_000702265.1. Classification (GTDB taxonomy): domain Bacteria; phylum Bacillota; class Clostridia; order Lachnospirales; family Lachnospiraceae; genus Butyrivibrio. The sequence goes on along the minus strand of NZ_JNKZ01000007.1, from coordinate 463,865 downwards.
GGCGTCAGATGGTTTAAGGATAATCATAATGAAGTCTTCAGAGGACAACTGTCTGAGGAGTTTTTCCATGAGATAGATAAGGTGATGCGCACACCGGTATACATAATGCTTGCATTCCTTATGTTTAATTTTCTTACAAGACCTGATTTTATCGCATACAATCACAAGCATGCGAATAATCTTTCAAGAATGATCTGCCATGGCCTGTACAGGAACACTGCAGCTGCCTGGACAATACGCAGCCAGGAAGAACTCGATAATAATCGCGGCAGATTTGATATCTTTATATTTGAAGGATTTATCCCACAGTAACGGGATGAATGATAATTACTGATAATTGCTATGCTTGATCATAGTTAATTATATATAAAATTAGTAGCAAAAATGGAAAGGGTTTTACCGAAACGTTTTCGGTAAGAAAGGTAGTGAAATGGCGAAAAAATACGTTTACATGTTTAGCGAAGGCGACATGACCATGAGAAACCTCCTTGGTGGTAAGGGTGCAAACCTCGCTGAGATGACATCAATCGGTCTTCCTGTACCTCAGGGCTTCACAATTTCTACAGAAGCTTGTACACAGTACTATGAAGATGGACGTAAGATTAACGACGAGATCATGGCTCAGGCTATGGAAGGCGTTAAGAAGATGGAAGAGATCAACGGCAAGAAGTTTGGTGATCTTAACAATCCTCTTCTTGTATCTGTTCGTTCAGGTGCTCGTGCATCAATGCCTGGTATGATGGATACAATCCTTAACCTTGGTCTTAATGACGAGGTTGTTGCAGCAATGATCAAGGGCAATCCTGATCCTGCATTCGAGCGTTTCGTATATGATTCATACCGTCGTTTCATCCAGATGTTCTCTGACGTTGTTATGGAAGTAGGTAAGAAGTACTTCGAGCAGCTCATCGACAAGATGAAAGAGCAGAAGGGTGTTAAGTATGACGTAGATCTTACAGCAGCTGATCTTAAGGAACTTGCTGAGCAGTTCAAGGCTGAGTACAAGAATCAGCTTGGTCAGGACTTCCCTTCAGATCCTGTAGAGCAGCTTAAGCTTGCTATCGAGGCTGTATTCCGTTCATGGGATAACCCTCGTGCTAACGTTTACCGTCGTGACAATGATATCCCTTATTCATGGGGTACAGCTGTTAACGTAATGCCTATGGTATTTGGTAACCTTAATAATGAGTCTGGTACCGGTGTTGCATTTACTCGTGATCCTGCAACAGGTGAGAACAAGCTTATGGGTGAGTTCCTCATCAATGCACAGGGTGAAGACGTAGTTGCAGGTGTTCGTACACCTATGCCGATCGCACAGATGGAAAAAGAATTCCCTGAAGCATACGCTGAGTTCATCAAGGTTTGTGATACTCTTGAGAACCACTATCACGATATGCAGGATATGGAGTTCACAGTAGAGAACAAGAAGCTTTACATGCTTCAGTGCCGTAATGGTAAGAGAACAGCTCCTGCTGCTCTTAAGATTGCTTGTGACCTTGTTGATGAGGGACATAAGACACCTGAAGAAGCTGTAGCAATGATCGATCCTCGTAACCTTGATACACTTCTTCATCCTCAGTTTGATGCTGCTGCTCTTAAGGCTGCAACTCCTATGGGCAAGGGCCTTGGTGCATCACCCGGTGCTGCTTGCGGTAAGGTTGTATTCACAGCTGATGATGCTGTAGCTTGGAATGAGAGAGGCGAAAAGGTTATCCTTGTTCGTCTTGAGACATCACCTGAAGATATCACAGGTATGAAGGCTGCTCAGGGTATCCTTACAGTTCGTGGTGGTATGACATCACACGCTGCCGTTGTTGCTCGTGGTATGGGTGAGTGCTGCGTATCTGGTTGTGGCGACATCAATATGGACGAGGAGAACAAGAAGTTCACTCTTGGCGGAAAAGAATTCCACGAAGGAGACTTCATCTCAATCGATGGTACAACAGGTAACATCTATGATGGTCAGATTGCAACAGTTGATGCTAAGATCGCTGGCGAGTTCGGACGTATCATGGCATGGGCTGATGAGTTCAGAAGACTTAAGGTTCGTACAAATGCTGATACACCTGCTGATGCTAAGAAGGCTAGAGAGCTTGGTGCAGAGGGTATTGGTCTTTGCCGTACAGAGCACATGTTCTTCGAGGAAGACAGAATTGCTGCATTCCGTGAGATGATCTGCTCAGATACAGTAGAAGAGAGAGAAGCTGCTCTTGAGAAGATCCTTCCTTATCAGCAGAACGACTTCAAGGCTCTTTATGAAGCACTTGAGGGATGCCCTGTTACTATCAGATTCCTTGATCCCCCGCTTCACGAGTTCGTTCCTACAACAGAGGACGAGATCAAGAAGCTTGCTGATGCTCAGCACAAGAGCGTAGAAGAGATCAAGGCTATCATCGCTTCACTTCACGAGTTCAACCCTATGATGGGTCACAGAGGATGCCGTCTTGCAGTTACATATCCTGAAATTGCTAAGATGCAGACTAAGGCTGTTATCAGAGCTGCTCTTGAAGTACAGAAGGCTCATGCAGACTGGAACGTTAAGCCTGAGATCATGATCCCTCTTGTATGTGAAGAGAAAGAGCTTAAGTTTGTTAAGAAGGTAGTTGTTGAGACTGCTGATGCTGAGATTGCTGCTGCAGGCGCTAAGCTTGAGTACGAAGTTGGTACAATGATCGAGATCCCGAGAGCTGCTCTTACAGCTGACGATATCGCTAAGGACGCTGACTTCTTCTGCTTCGGTACAAACGATCTTACACAGATGACATTTGGATTCTCTCGTGATGATGCTGGTAAGTTCCTTAACGCTTACTATGATGAGAAGATCTTCGAGAACGATCCTTTCGCTAAGCTTGACCAGACTGGTGTTGGTAAGCTCATGGAAATGGCAATTAAGCTTGGAAAACCTGTTAATCCTAACCTTCATGTTGGTATTTGTGGTGAGCACGGTGGAGATCCTTCATCTGTTGAGTTCTGCCACAAGATTGGTCTTGATTATGTATCTTGCTCACCTTTCCGTGTACCTGTTGCCAGACTTGCTGCTGCACAGGCTGCTATCGCCGAGAAGGCTGAAAAGAGCGCAAACAAGTCTATCGTAGACGACGAGACAAAGGCAAAGCTTGAAGAGGCTGCAAAGAAGGCTGAAGAGATCGCAAAGGAACTTGCTTCACAGTCAGCTGATGTAGCTAAGGCTGGTCTTGAAGGTCTTAAGGCAGGCGTTGATGCTGCAGTTAAGGCTTACAAAGAGAACAGAAATAAATAATTAAAATAAGGTAACTTATTTTGAAAAGCTGTCCGCAAGGGCAGCTTTTCTTTTTCTATTAAATGAAAAAGCACCGGCTTTTAAACCGATGCTTTGAAGAAGGATCTTAAAATTTTGAATCTCTGTATATGATTTTAGGACTGATATAGGTCAGCTCGTAAGGTGAATCACTATATGTCATTCTGTAAATGCACTGCCTGGCAAGTCTTTTCCCGAGCTTCTCAACGCATACATCTGCGGTGGTTATGATGCCGTCGACATTGGTATATTCATCATTGGCATCAAATCCGGTAATGATAATCCCATTAGGAGCAGCACCTGGATGCTCTGCAAGATAGAACTGCACAAAGTGCGCGATATAGTCACTGACGCAGATAAATGCAGAGGGCAGTGTCTCAAGGCTATCAAGATAGTTGAAGAGTTCCTGCTTATATGAATAGATGTCGATTTTATCTGTTTTGCAGTATTTCTGATTTACAGGAAGATTATTATCCTTCATACATGTAAGGAAACCGGCGTATCTGTCGTGGTTTGTCTGTGCATACATTATGTCACCGATGAAACCGATGTCTTTTACGCCTCTTTTTATGACTGATTCGGTAATCTTGTAGATTGTGTGGTATCCCTCAATAAGAATGAGATCTCCGTCTACATCACCGAAAGTTACATCAGGAACAGTATCGAGAAATACTTTCGGAATCGGAATACTGTTAAGTCGTCTGATAATCTGTGCATCGTAAATATTCATGATAACAACAGCATTAAATGAGCCGTTAACAAGTGTTCTCGGAAGCTGGAAACTATCTGTATATATAGGATCCACACATGTGTATATGAGATTGATGCTGTTTTGGGACAATTCTTCAGCCATACTGTGTATGATGCTTGTCCAGAAAAAAGATGATTCGGGTCTCGAAACTACTATAGATATGTTTTTTGACTCTTTTGCTGCAGGAAGCTCGGCAATTCCTTTGTTGTAGCCGAGTTCATTGGCTTTTGCCAGTACTTCGGACTTCAAAAATTCGGATACTCCGGGCTGGTTGTTGAATACTTTCCAGACAGTGACTCTGGAGACTCCCAGGGCATCTGCGATGTCCTGCATAGTTACTTTTCTCATGGTATAACTCTCCATCACATTATTTTAAACTGAACATATCATATATTTAACAAAATGTAAACCGGTAAATATAATTTAATTTTTATCTTTTGTTAATAACATATACATGTTGCATAATTTACAAAAGGTAAAATTATGCAAATGTTGAAAATGTCGACAACGTTACTTGACATTGAGTTAATGAAATATTAAGATTGCATTATAAAATGATAACAAAAAGTTAATTAACATTTTGTTAACTTTTAATTTGGAAAGGCGAAATTGAAATGAAGAACCAAAAGAAAACCAAGAGACGATTTAAATTTACAAGAGATGATCTTGATCTTACGCTTATATCTTTACCGACAGTAATATGGTTTTTACTTTTTGCGTATCTGCCGATGTTCGGTATAATAATTGCTTTTAAGAATTATAAGCTGAGCGGAGGACATGGTTTCTTGTATAGCCTGCTTCACAGTGAATGGGTTGGATGGTCGAATTTCACTTATTTCTTTAAATCAAACGCATTTGCAATGCTCCTTAGAAATACGATAGTTTACAACATCATATTTATTATTCTTGGTGCAGCAGTAGCGGTTGGCTTTGCACTTATGCTCAGCAATTTAAGAAGCAAGCTTTTATCAAAAACCTACCAGACAATGATGTTCTTTCCTTATTTCATGTCTTGGGTAGTAGTAAGCTACATTGTCTATGCAATTCTTACTCCTGACAAAGGATATTTGAATGCGCTGATCACTCACCTGGGCGGCGAAAAAGTTATGTGGTATCAGTCGCCTCAGTACTGGCCATTTTTCCTTACTTTCATGAAGATCTGGAAGGGCATGGGATACGGAATGGTTATCTACCTGGCTGCGATCACCGGAATCGATCCTTCATTATATGAAGCGGCAGTAATGGATGGCGCAACCAAATGGCAACAGGCTAAATACATAACAATGCCCAGCATAAAGACAGTGCTTGTAATGATGCTTATCTTAGATACCGGAAAAATCTTCTATTCAGATTTCGGTTTGTTCTATCAGGTAACAGGCGGAATACCTCAGTCACTATATACGACAGTATCTACATTCGATACATACATTTACAAAGCTATTCAGTCCAGTGCTCCGATAGGAAAAACTGCTGCGGCTTCCTTCTTCCAGTCGGTATGCTGCTGTGTAACGATACTTATCGCAAACTTCGTAGTAAGCAAGATTGATGAAGACAGTGCGATCATCTGATAAATAAAAACATTAAAGGATTTGGCAATGAAGAGTAAAAAGACAAAACAGATAAATCAAATAAAGAAAAGCACAGATGTGTGTTTTAACATAATTTTCCTATTGTTATCACTTATATGCATATTACCTGTAGTATTCGTTTTTTCAATATCCATATCAAGCGAGAACAGCATTCAAAAATATGGTTACCAGATAATACCGACTGAGATGTCATCGGCTGCATATCAGTTCTTGTGGAATGAAAAAGGAACAATTCTCCATGCGTTGTTTATCTCAGTACTTGTTACAGCACTTGGTATTGTTATCTCAGTGCTTCTTACAACAACAATGGGATATGTTCTTTCAAGACCTAATTATGCACTTAAAGAGGTTTACACATGGCTTGTGTTCATACCTATGATCTTTAACGGCGGTATGCTTGCAGGATATGTAGTAAATGCAAACATCCTTCATCTTAGAGATACAATATGGGCTCTGATCCTTCCGCTTGCGGTGTCGTCATTTAACGTCGTCATATGTAAGACGTTCTTTAAAACAACCATACCGGATTCCATAGTAGAGTCGGCGAAAATGGACGGAGCAAGTCAGCTTAGGATCTTTTTCCAGATAATACTTCCGATCTCAAAACCTATTCTTGCTACGATCGGATTGTTCGCAGCATTTGGTTATTGGAATGATTGGTTCCAGGCTTCACTTTACATTTCTGATAAGAATCTGCAGTCACTTCAGTCACTGCTTAATAATATTCAGAGTAATATCGAATACCTGGCAAATAACCCGTACGGTGGTTTGTCAATGCAGCAGTATAAGGCATCAATGCCGACAGAGAGTGTGCGTATGGCTATTGCGATTGTAATAATTGTTCCGATTGCCTGCGTATATCCGTTCTTCCAGAAATACTTTATTTCAGGTCTTACAATCGGATCTGTAAAAGGTTGATCAAAACCTGTTAAAGGTTAAGATATAATTCATTTTTCACACAGGAGGGAAAGTTAATGAAAAAGAAAGTATTGTCAATGCTGCTTTCATGCGCAATGGGTCTTTCACTTGTTGCAGGTTGCGGCGGATCTTCAGAGACTCAGACAGCTGCTGATACTACATCAGAGGAAACAGCAGCTGGAGACACAACTGAAGAGGCAGAAAGCACAGATAGTGCAGAAAGCGAAGAATCTACAGAGAGCACAGAAGCTGCTTCAGGAGACGTAGTTACACTTAAGTGGGTAACAATCGGTTCAGGAATGCCTGAAAACTATGATTCATGGGTAAGTACTCTTAATGAGTATCTTGGTGAGAAGATCGGTGTTAACATCGATATGGAAGTTATCTCATGGGGTGACTGGGATAACAGAAGAAACATCATCATCAGCACAAACGAACCTTATGATATTATCTTTGGTAACGGCGGTAACTTTACATCAGATATCGCTCTTGGCGCTTACTATGATATTACAGATATCGTAAAGGACAACATGCCCGGCTTAACAGCTCTTATGCCTGAAGAGTATTGGGATGCAGTAACAGTTGATGGCAAGATCTACGGCGTTCCTACATACAAAGACAGCTCACTTTCAAACTATGATATTTGGGATACAGCACTTGTAGACGAGTACGGTCTTGATATCGAGGCTCTTTCAGAAAGCCTTGATGCTAAGACAGAGATCTTTGAACAACTCAAAGCAGATAAGAACGATTATCCTGTATATGTAAAGAACGATGGTCTTTACTACATCTTTGATAAGTATGATCAGCTTGGATCAGGTCTTCAGATCCTTGGTGCAAGATATGATGACAAGGAAGCTAAGGTTGGTCTTGTTCTTGAGCAGGACGATATCATGGAAGAACTTAAGACAATCCATAAGTGGTATGAAGATGGCATCATCAACTCAGATGCTTCAACACTTTCAGAAGGCCGCGTATACAACATGTGGAGAGTGGCTCAGGGATGGCCATCAGCAGCAGTTACTGCTTGGGGGCCTCAGATGGGCAGCGATGTAAGCGTTGCTCAGGTTGGTGAGACAATCCTTTCTAACGATACAGTTAGAGGTTCAATCAACATGGTGTCAGCTAATACTCAGTATCCTGAGAAGTGCCTCCAGTTCCTTGATCTTGTAAACACAGATACAAAGGTTAGAGACATGTTCTACTATGGTGAAGAGGGTGTTAACTTCCAGTACACAGATGACGGAAAAGTTGAGAAGCTCAACGAAGACTGGACAATGGCTGGTTACACACAGGGTACATTCTTCACAGTATCACAGAACGCAGCTGATGAATTCAATCAGTGGGATGAAGTTAAAGAGCTCAACGAGAATGCTGTTCCTTCAGTACTTCTTGGCTTCACATTTGACTATTCAGATGTAGCAGATCAGCTCGCTAACTGCACAGAGATCTGGTCAAGATACAAGAGTGAGATTCTCACAGGTGTACTTGATCCCGAGACAGCAGTTCCGGAGATCAAGGCAGAGCTTGAAGCAGCAGGTTGGGATGACGTTGTTGCTGCAGCACAGGCTCAGGTTGATGAGTTCCTTGCAAACAAATAATTGATCCTTAATAGATAGAAATAGTGGGGCCGTTTCCGAATGGTTACGGCCCTGTTTACGTTTAGTCCTTTCTTATTTACTGGAGAATTTATGATAGACAATAATACAGGCAATCCGTATATAAATATTATTTTTGGCAATTTTTACAGTCCCGGATATGACGATGAAAAATTCGTTGAAGAGACTATGGGACTTGTTAAAAGACTTGGGTTTAACAGCGTAATGCTGGATACCAAAGACTCTGAGGATTTCAGAGAAAGAGTGGCGAAAAAAGATGCCAGCCAATACGTAAAAATGCAGGAGTTTATGATGAAGGCTGCAAAAGAAAATGGTCTTTCTTTTAACTTTTTGCTACTTTATTTAAATGGCGATAATCTCTATCCGCATATAAGATTCAGTCCGCCGGTTCTTGGCGAAGACATTACTTTTTATGGTGGAGAAAAAGGCAGATGGTATAAATACTGGTCAGATGTAGCACAGAACACTCAGACTGAGCATGTAGATCAGATGATGTCCCTTTACAGTGATAATTACTGCGAGTGCACAGAAGGTGGCAAAACAGTAAGGCCTGTATGCAGTATGTGGGACCCTGTTGTTTGCTCGAGCTTTGATGAAGAGGGCGTGCAGCGCTACAAGGCTTTCCTTAAAGACGAATATAAAGGCGATGCCTATAAGATAAACAAAGCCTATGAAATAGATGTTAAAAGCTTTGATGAAATAACTCCGGAAATGTACTGGTATGAAGTAAGGTTTACGGAGGGAATCACCAAGGAAGATATAGATAATAAGACTGTCAGATTTTTACTGAAAAGAGATAATCTTCTGTGGAAAATAAAGGAGCTTAATCTTTATTTTAAAAACATGAAGGATAAGCTAAAACAGGGTGACAGAGAGAATCTCTTCCTTTGTCCGGACTTATCACAGTGGGGATATTTCTTTAATATAGACGGAAGAAAACAGGTGGATCTTGATAACGATTACAGCGATCTGTGGGATACATCGGTGCGCGGAATAGATATGTATGCTGTTTCAAAGTATGTTGATTGTGCGCATTTTATCACTGTTCCGGTGCTTTTTGATGCACATCCCGATGCCTATGTTACTTCAATCCAGCACAGCATGATGCGTGTTATGAATGAAGGAAGAAGCGTTATCGGCGGTGTCTACTATGGAAGGTATATCTACAGAAATATATATGAGACAATTACACCTGAGGAAATAGTAGGAACCATGGCAGCCTGCGGCATAGACGGATATCATGCCTATGGCATAAACGGACTTGATGACGGCGGCGTGATAAACCGCATGGATGATCTGTTTATGGATTCTCTTAAGAGAGGAAACGAATGGTTTTCAGAAATCTATCCTCTTCGCAAGGGAAAGAAAAAGAAGGAAGTTGCAATTCTTTTCCCTCTTGAAATGTCGGACTTTGAGCCTTTTGAAGTTGAAGGCAACGAAATAAGAAGACTTGACAGTCTTGGCTATTACAAGATGTGTCTTGATCTGGGATACCAGGTTGATGTGATCAGTACTCATGAGATAGCAGAGGGCAGACTATCTGATTATAAGATATTGATAATACCTTCTAATGACTGTTATGATGCTGTTGATCACAAGGATGTAGAGGATATTGTAAGAAAATGGACTACTGATGGCGGCATCGTAGTTCACGGACCGGAAGATGGACTTTCTAAAAATGCCTTTGGCATAAATGGTGAACCGGCTAAGAAATTGCCCTATTACAGAGAGGGAGAAAAGAAGATTATTCCTCAGGGAAACTGCTTTTGCAAATATGAAAACGGCGAAACTATCGCTAAGTATGTTAATGGTGATAAGTGTATAGTTAAAACCGCAGCCGGAAAAGGAGCTGTCTATTCACTTGGAATAATGCTCGGATCAAGCTTTTATTCCAAAAATATTCCGCATGTTCCTTATAACGAAGGCAATAAGGAGATGTACCCGTTTGCGTTATCAGGCTCGAAGATATTCGAGGATATTTTGAAAAGCGCGCTGATCCCTGCTTCACCTATCTGTGAAAAGGGTATCGAAACAGGATTATATGATGATTGCATGATCGTAGTTAATCACAGGGCTATGCCATATAAATTGCCGGATGGATATAAAGCAGTACTTTCAACAACGGATAAAACTCTGAATATACCTGATGATGTCGTGCTTGCGCACAGCGCATCATTTGTAACTAAAAAATAATGATCGGAGGTCAGGATGAGATTTTTAAAGGAAAGAGCAAATGTAATATGCATGCAGCTCAAAAAAGAAATAACCAGACAACAGATTAGCATTCTGAAGTGGCAGAAAAAAGAAAATTGTTTTATCACTCCCGATGAAGCTGATAATGATAAAGGGCCATGGGAGGAGTTTGATGCCGAAAATGACAGATGGTATGGCAAAGACAGACATTACTGGTTTAGATGTGATGTCACAGTTCCCGAGTCGATGGATGGCAAAAACGTGTGGCTTCACGTAAGGACTCAGCTTGAGGACTGGGATGATGGAAGAAACCCTCAGTTTCTTGTTTTTATCAATGGCAAACCTGTGCAGGGACTTGATATCAATCACAGGGAAATCCTCATCTTAAAGGATGCGAAGGCCGGCGAGAAGGTTCGTATCGATATGCAGTCTTATACAGGAACTCTTCACAATGAATTCAAGCTCCTTGCTGATCTGGAGGAAAGAGACGAAGAGATAAAGGATCTGTACTATGACATTCAGGTTCCGCTTTGGGGACTTAACAGAATGGAAGAGGATGACAGAACAGCAAAGAGAATCCTCGAAGTAATAAACGAAACTATTAATCTTATCGATTTAAGAGATGTAAAGAGCGAGGCTTTCTTTAAGTCTGTGCGTGATGCAAGAAAATACATAAGAGAGAATCTGTATGAAAATGATGAGCTCTCAGGCTTTGATGATGTTATCGCAACGTGTATCGGTCATACTCACATTGATGTGGCATGGCTTTGGACAGTTGCACAGGTCAGACAGAAATCCTGCAGAAGCTTTGCAACCGTTCTTAAGCTTATGGATGAGTATCCGGACTATAAGTTTATGTCCAGCCAGCCTCAGCTCTATAAGTTTGTAAAAGAAAGACACCCCGATCTTTATGCAAAGATAAAACAGAGAGTTGCTGAAAACAGGTGGGAGCCCGAAGGCGGCATGTGGGTTGAAGCTGATTGCAACCTTACAAGCGGCGAATCACTTGTAAGACAGTTCCTTGTTGGAAAGAGATTTTTTAAGGAAGAATTCGGAAAAGAAAATGAGGTGCTTTGGCTCCCTGACGTATTTGGTTACAGCGCAGCGCTTCCTCAGATCATGAAAAAGAGCGGCATCAAGTATTTCATGACAACAAAGCTTGCATGGAATGAAGTAAACAAGGTGCCTATGGATACTTTTATGTGGGAAGGTATTGATGGAAGCAGGATCTTTACTCACCTCATAACAACACTTGGAGTAGGCCAGAGCACAAACGACTTCTTTACGACCTACAACGGTATGCTTCACCCTGATGCAATCATGGGAGGATGGAAGAGATATCAGCAAAAGGAGATCAACAACGACATCCTTGTGTCCTTTGGATTTGGCGATGGTGGCGGCGGCCCCACAAGAGATATGCTTGAAACTTCAGACCGAATGAAAAAAGGAATTAAGGGAATTCCGAAGGTTCGCCAGGAGTTTTCAGGAAAATATTTTGAAGAAGTTTATGAGAAGGTTAAGGATAACAAGAGACTCCCTTCATGGGTTGGCGAGCTTTACTTCGAATTCCACAGAGGCACATATACTTCTATGGGCAGAAACAAAAAGGCAAACAGAAAGAGCGAATATCTGATGATGGAACTCGAGCTTTTATCTGTACTTGCTATGGACAAGCTCGGATATCCCAAGGAAGAAATTGATTCCATGTGGGAGACAATCCTTAGAAACCAGTTCCATGATATTCTTCCCGGCTCATCGATCAAGGAAGTATATGATGTAACAAAAGAGGAATACGAAGAGATATGCAAAGAAGGAACCACGCTTATTGAGGAAAGAGAAAAGTGCATTGCTCCTTCAGGCAATGGAAAAGTTGTATTTAACACACTTGGTTTTGAAAGAGATGACATCGCATTTTTTGCAGATGCAAAGGGAGAAGCTGTTACTGACGGCGAAAATATCTATCCTTTGCAGCAGGTTGAAAACGGCGCAGTTGCTTATGTGAAGAATATCCCTTCAAAGGGCTATAAAGTATTTGAGTTTGCTAAGGGCGATAACTTTGAAAACAAACTTGTTATAACAGATGATGGAATAAAAACTCCTTTCTATGAAATAAAGATCGATGGTGCAGGCCAGTTTACATCTTTGTATGACATAGAAGAGGGCAGAGAAGTTCTTAAAGATGGCAAGATCGGAAACGAGCTTAGAGTATACGAGGATAAGCCCAGAAACTTCGATAACTGGAATACAGATGTTTATTATCAGGAAAAGTCATGGCCTGTTGTTGATAATGCAAAGTGTGAGTGGATCGAGAAGGGACCTGTAAGAGCAACTCTTAAGGTTACTAAGAATATGCTTGATAATGAATTTACTCAGTTCATTCATTTCTATGCTGACAGCAGAAGGATCGACTTTGAGACAGTTGTTGACTGGAAACTCAGCCAGCACCTTTGCAAGGTTCACTTCCCTGTGGATGTTCATACTGATGAAGCTACATTTGACATCCAGTTCGGTAATCTGAAGAGAAAGATTCATCAGAACACAAGCTGGGATGAAGCAAGATTTGAAAGCTGCGGACACAAGTGGGCAGATATGTCCGAGGGTGGCTACGGCGTCAGCCTTATGAATGACTGCAAGTACGGCTATTCTGCTATAGATGGAAACCTGTCACTTACATTGTTTAAAGCAGGAACAGAACCTTTTGAAAAAGCAGATATTGAAGTACACAGCTTCACATATTCGCTACTTCCTCACCTCGGAACCTGGATCGAAGGAAAAACAGAGAAGGAGAGCTTTGATCTGAATGTTCCTCTTAAGGTATTTGACGGCGGAAAAGTAAATGATAAATTCTCATTTATGTCTGTTGATAAAGAAAATGTTGTTCTTGAAACTATTAAAGCAGCAGAAGATGGTGACGGAATCATTGTAAGACTCTATGAGGTAGAAAATAAGAGAACAAAAGCACAGCTTTCATTCTGCAAAGACATAAAGTCTGTAAAAGAGACAGATCTTATGGAAAAAGAAATATCCGGATCAGATGTTTCGTTTGAAGGAAACAGGGCTACTTTTGAAATAAAACCTTACGAAATCAAGACCTTCAGAATCAAATAAACAGAAGTAGATATGTAAAAAAGCGGCTCATTTGAGTCGCTTTTTTGAATTCTTGCTTTTGGTTGAATCTCTGATGATGACTTCAGGACACATGTATATGATTTCGCGTGATGCCTTTGGATGGTTTAATCTGTATACTATTTGTCTTGCAAGTTTTATACCGAAATCCGAGCTGCTTACATGTACGGTTGTAAGAGGAACCGGATAGCTTAGGTCGGCCTGATCGTCAAAGCCTGAAATAAGGATGTCTGTAGGAATTTTTACGCCCATTTCAGTAAGAGCTCTGCAGACAATGTCGGCAACGAAGTCGTTGACGCAGATAAATGCTTCCGGAAGCTCTTTTAGAGAATGGAGGAATTCTGTTATTTCCTCTTTGTAGGTATCTGCTCCGATTGAATGTGTCAGGCAGATGCTCTCGTCTATAGGGATACCTGCTTTTTTCATGGCATTTTTGTATCCGTAGTATCTTTCGAAGTTGGTCTGTGCATAGTTGATATCACCGATGAAGCCGATGCGTGTTTTACCCTGACTTAAAATGTGCTCGGTGATCTTGGTTACACAGGAGCGGCCTTCTATCAAAACGAGGTCGCCCCTAAGCTCTTCAAAGGGAAGAGAGGTTACGGTATCCATGAAAACCTTTGGAATCGAAAGATTGTTTAGTTTTTTGATCAATGTCTCATTGTACACATTTAGGATCACGGTTGCCTGAATGCTTCCGTCAGTGAAAGCGGAGGGAAGTACATAATCATTTGGCACTTCCGACGGAAGATAAGTATACATGACATTCACGTTTGAACCTGATGCTTCTCGCGCGATCTCGTGGATGAGATTTATCCAGAAAACGGAGGTCTCGGGCCTGCTTACCGCTACGGAAATTGTAGCCTGCGGTCTGTCCATGGAAGAGATGGAATTATCATAGAATCCGGTGGGCATGTTATATCCCATCTCGATTGCTTTGTGAATGATCTTGCTTCTAAGATCATCTGATACTCCTTCTCTTCCGGTGAATACTTTCCAGACGGATACTCTGGAAATATCCAGTGCATCCGCAATGTCCTGAATGGTTACTTTTTTCATTTTTATAAATCCTCTTATATTATGTATTGGCACGATTGCTCCGCAATCCTGCCCTATCGGTCGGAACCATTCCAAATCATGACTTCGTCATGATGGTTCCTCCCTTTACTGTGGTCTTTCCATCAGAGGACAGACAGACTAAAGAAGTCTTGTCCCGGGTGTATGCTGCTGCCTCAAAGAAAGAATCTGTTGCTGTTAATTTGTATTCATCAAGGCTGATCCTTCCCATTGAAGAATTGCCCAAATACCTTGAAAAGATCTCTGATATTTTATCCTTGTCAGCGGTATAAACGCCGTTTTCGTCAAAATATGCATGCTCAGCATAATAGACTTTTCGAAGTTCCCATTTGATCTTTTCTGTTTCGGGGATCTTGTATGTTTCATCACTTTCGCAGAAGAACACGTATCCCCATAACTCCGGATAGTGAATATTTATGACACCGGTAGGAGACCATACCCAGTTATCCTCGGGAAGAGGTTTACCTGTTTCATTAGATAATATTTTACTATATTTTGAACCGGATTTATCAACTTTCCATTGAACTCTTGAAAAATTCATGCGGTAAAAACTTCCGGCAGAAGGATTCTTTCTTGAAATATCGCATTCAGCAATGGTTTCAAAGGGAATGACCACTTCAACAGACCAGAATTTATTTTCTGGATCCGGAACATTTAATTTGCCGGCAATCTTAACTCCGTTTTTTATTCCTTTTATCTCGAGAGAATTGATAGGTGAACCGAGGTCGCGATAAGCCTTGGTCAGGAGCAAATCCCAATAGGTTCCGAGTGCGTTCATCTCGTATTCGATATATTCCTGAGTGTCTGAATCGGGATCTATAAAGATCTCAAAATCATTGTCGTAAAAGATGACACAGTCGTGCTCTGTCTGGTTTGCCCAGATCTCATCGCCGTATAGGATTGCACCAATGTAGAGATTGTCATCGTCCCACAGCATCTTGGCTTTTGTCTCGTATCTGGGAGCGGGCATGGAAGGACCTTCGATGTCACTGAATGCATCTGTGAAATCTGCATTTTGCCAGAACTCTTTGCCTAAATTTCCGTCTACGTCTTTTAATGCAAAAGGCGCTCTTTTGCAATTATAAACGGGCGGATCAAATTCTATAAGTGGAAAAGGTATGCTTAATTTTACGTCGCTCATATTTTTATCTCCTGGATATGGTCCTAAGGGGGTACCGCTTGCGGTGGATTCCTTAGGACGGTCTAATGTTTTCATAACTTGCTTTACACTACCATAATTTGTTATGTAAAGTATAGCAGTATAAAGTTAACAAATCAATAATTCCCACAAGCTAAAGTTAACATAATGTTCACTGCAAAAACATTTGATCAAATATCCGCTAAAATACTGAATTTATCAAAGGTTTTGATGCAAAAATATGAGCTTTGTAAATACATATTTATTAACAATTGACTTTAACATGTGTTAAGTACATAATAAAAATGTCAAAAAACATTAACAACATTTAAACGGGTTACACAATTGGAGGTTATTATGGGAGGAAAAGAGTATGTCCTGTATAAGGATGAAAAGGCTTCTTTAAAGGACAGAACCCTTGACCTTATGAGCAGGATGACGCTCACAGAGAAGGTAGGACAGCTTAATCAGAAATTATATGGATTTAATATATACGAATATGATCCTGATTTTTCTCTTACTGATGAGTTTAAAAACGAGGTTGAAAAATGGGGCGGCCTCGGATGCTTGTACGGATTGCATCGCGCTGATCCATGGTCTGCAAGGACTATGGAAAACGGGATCACACCAAAGAGAAGCATGGAGGCTTATAACGCGGTTCAAAAATATGTGATCGAACATTCAAGACTCGGTATACCGGTTCTTATGTCATCTGAAAATCCGCATGGACACCAGGCTCTTCTTGGCGGGATACTTCCTGTAAACACAGCTGCCGGTGCAACATTTGATGAACAGCTACTGGAGGATTCCTACGAAGCGAGCGGGAAACAGCTACGTGACGGACATGTTGATCTGGCACTTATGTCCATGCTCGATGTTATGAGGGATCCAAGATGGGGCAGATGTGAAGAGTGCTATTCTGAAGACCCTGTTTTGTGCGGAAGAATGGCAGGCGCAGCGGTAAGAGGAGTTCAAAAAGGCGGAACATATTCTGTTGCCAAGCATTTTTGTGCGCAGGGCGAAACAACCGGCGGAGTTAACGCGAGCGCTGCAAGGATAGGAGAAAGAGAGCTTAGGGAGATACATTTAGAACCTGCAAGATGCGCTGTAAAAGAGGGGGCAAGAGGAGTAATGGCAGCTTACAACGAGATAGACGGCGTCTACTGCCATGCAAATTCTCATTTACTTAAAGACATTCTTCGCGGCGAAATGGGCTTTGACGGAGTGGTCATGGCTGACGGAGTAGCGATAGACTGCCTTGACAGCGTAACTTATGACAATACCGAAAGCGGCGCACTTGCTCTAAAGAGCGGAGTGAATATCAGCCTTTGGGATACAGGATTTTCAAAACTTGAAGATGCCGTAAAAGAAGGACTTATCTCCGAAGAAGAGATAGATGAAGCTTTGTATCCGGTTTTGTATATGAAGTTTGAGAGAGGTCTTTTTGAGCATCCCTACATGGATAAGAATATGGGCGATGAAAAGGAATATGGCATAGATAAGTACTCTCTTCAAATGGCAAGAGAGTCAGTAGTTCTTCTGAAAAATGAGAACAAGGTACTTCCGGTAGTTGATAATAAGAAGATTGCTGTGATCGGAGAGAATGCTTTTGATGGCTATGCGCTCATGGGAGACTATACTCCTCCCAGAGACAGCGAGGATATGGTCACTGTATTGGACGGCCTTATAGAAGAATTCGGAAAAGAAAATGTTGAATATATAGCGTTTTCTGATGACTGCGGAATGGATGTTGCTAAAAAGATAATCTACGGCTTTGATATGGCGCTGTTTGTTACAGGCGGCAGCTCCTCCAGATATGCGGGGGCAAAGTTTGACATAAATGGAGCATCCCTTTCAAAAGGCGGAGCCATGGAGTGCGGAGAGGGTATGGATAGATGCAATATAGATATTTTTGAAAAAGAAGCTGCATTTATCCGCGAATATCTTAAGGGAAAGCTTCCTATCGTTGCTTTGTGCATAGCAGGAAGACCCTATGCAGTAGAAAACATAGATGAAGCAAGTGATGCGTTTTTATATTCATTTTATCCGGGCCCCTTTGGAGGAAAAGCTATAGCTGAAATTATCAAAGGAAAGATGAGCCCTATGGGAAGACTACCCGCTTCTCTTCCAAAGACTGCGGGACAGGTGCCTGTTTATTACAACTACAAGGACAGCTACAAGGCAGTAACGTACTGCGATATTGAGGGAAAAGCAGCTTATCCTTTTGGCTATGGACTTATGTATTCGGATATTGAATACACTAATGCAGAACTAAAATCTGAAGCATTAGATGATAAAGAGCCATCTTATAAAAATCTAAAGCAAAAAGCTGCAGATATGCTAAAGAAAGCTCTTGCAGATACAGATAACAAAGAAGAAATATTGGACACGGTAATTGCCCGGGTATCTTTAAAAGTGAAAAACAAAGGTGATATGCAGGCCTGCGCAATACCTCAGCTCTATATTCATAGAATGGGCGGAGGAGTTACCGCAAGAAATCTTGAACTTAAGGATTTTTCAAGAACAGAGCTGGGCGTAGGAGAAGAGAAGGCGATGGCACTGGAGCTAAAATTAAGAGACCTTATCTTCTATGACTACAATATGAAACCGTCTGTAAATGCAAAAGGGTATGAAATTGTTGTAAAGGACCAGGATATTGAACTTATTAGGAGGAACCTGGAATGGACACAAGAATAAATGCGATAGATTATATTATTCCTGCGCCAAAAAGTGCAAAGACACGTGAGGGAGAATTCAGAATAGATCATTTTACAAGCATTGTATTGTCAGAGGCGACAGGACAGCGCGACTTAAATGGCGCAAAGCTATTAAAGAAAACAATTTCTGATAAGACAGGAATTGACAGTGAAATATCAAAAGCGCAGGACTCTTGCGATAACTGTATCTTTTTAAACAAAACAGAAGGACTCTCTGATGAAGGATATGTACTTAAGGTTAATGAGGATAAGATCGTTATCGAGGCATCCACAGACAGAGGCCTTTTGTACGGTGTCCAGACCTTGAGACAGCTTGTAAATCTGCAGGGAGCAGTTATTTCATGCTGCGAAATAGAGGATGAGCCTATTCTTCCAAACAGAGGCTTTTACCATGATGCAACAAGAGGACGCATCAGAAAACTGGATGCCTATAAAAAGCTTGCGGACACATGCAGCTATTTCAAGATAAATCAGCTTCAGCTTTATGTTGAACATTCGTTTTTGTTCAGGGACTTTTCTGAAGTATGCAGGGACGATACTCCTCTTACGGCAGAAGATATTCTTGAACTTGATAAATACTGCTGGGGCCTCTGCATAGAACTTATCCCTTCAATATCAACCTTTGGGCATCTGTATAAAGTTCTTAGAACCAAGACTTTTGAAAATCTGTGCGAATTTGATGATCCGGGAAAAGATGATTTTTCATTTGATGAGAGAATGCAGCATCATACACTAAATGTCACGGATGACAAAGCAATTGAATTTGTAAGAAAAGAGCTGGATGAATTCCTGCCTCTGTTTACTTCAGAATACGTAAATATCTGCGCTGATGAGACCTTTGACCTTGGAAAAGGAAAGAGCAAAGGTCTTGCGGAAAAGATCGGCATAAGCCAGATGTATGTTGATTTTGTAAACAAGATAATGGCTATCTGCATAGAAAAGGGCAAAAAGCCTATGTTCTGGGGAGATATCATAGTTGGCTTCCCTGAATATGCAAAGCAGCTCCCCAAAGATGTCATCTGTCTTAACTGGGGCTACTCTGACAACGAGAGAGAGGATAATACCAAAAAGCTTCATGATGTTCCCGTAAGACAATATCTGTGCCCGGGGGTTCATGGCTGGAGACATTTTATTAATCACATTGAGATGGCATATAAAAACGTATCCCTTATGTGCGGATATGCCCTTAAGTATGGTGCAGAGGGACTTCTTAATACTGACTGGGGCGATTATGGCCATCTTCAGGATCCGTCGTTCTCGATTCCGGGACTTATATACGGCGCAGCATTTGCCTGGTCCGGAATAAGAGATGAAGAAGAGATGAATAAAAAGATATCCAGAACCTATTACATGGACCATTCAGAAAAGCTTGTTTTAGTTATGAGAGATATTGGAATGCTTGAAACAAATAACTGGGAGCAGTTTGTGCAGTTTATTGAGCATCTTAAAAGGGGCGACAGCTTAGAAGATTTAAAAGAGTTTTATCTAAAACTTAATGTTTCCGAGCCATCTGAAAACAATAAGAAAATAGATGAGAAGCTGGGCGAGCTTATGAAAGTGGCACAAGGCGCAGGCAGTGAAGGTGTTTACTTAGCTTCAAGGCTAATGCTTTTTGCACAGGGACAAAAGCTTATGTGCAGAACCTTGTACCAGATCGGAGAAAAGCTGTTCAAAGAGACTAAAAGTGACAGCTATGCTCAGACTGCAGCAGATCTGGAGAAGTGGATGTATCATTACAAAAAGGTTTGGAGAACTGACAGCAGAGAAAGTGAACTGTACAGGATTGAAAATATTTTCTACAGCTATGCAGATGTTTTGAGAAACAGAATGTAAACATTGTGTTAGCATAAATAATAAATATTAACAAAAGCGTCAACACTAATCCGAAAGGGTTAGCAAATTTATATAAAAAATATTTTTTACAGGCTTTCGGTGCAGCTTTTCCCAGCGCCGAAATCAAAAGAATGGAGGATTTTTGTTATGAGTAAGATAATCGGAAAAGAGTTAAAGAATATTCCGTGGCAGGAGTGTCCGGAAGGGTATACAAAACCGGTATGGAGATACAGTGAAAACCCTATAATCGGAAGATATGACATTCCTACATCCAACAGTATTTTTAACAGTGCAGCTGTTCCTTTTGAAGACGGATTTGCAGGAGTTTTCAGATGTGATTCAATGGCTGTAAGTATGGATATCTACGCTGGCTTTAGTAAGGATGGTATTCACTGGGAGATCAACCATGAGCCTATCCAGTTTATCTGTGAGGACGGCGAGATCGCAAAAAGAGAGTACAGATACGATCCCAGAGTTGTATTTATCGAGGACAGATATTATGTAACATGGTGTAATGGCTATCACGGACCGACTATTGGAATCGCATACACATACGACTTCAAAAAATTCTATCAGCTTGAGAATGCATTCCTTCCTTATAACAGAAACGGCGTTCTGTTCCCTAAGAAGATAAACGGCAAGTTTGCAATGCTCAGCAGACCCAGTGATACAGGACATACACCTTTTGGTGATATTTTCTACAGCCAGAGCCCTGACCTTGAATATTGGGGACACCACAGATACGTTATGGGAACCTTTAAGGGAGATGCTTCTGCATGGCAGTCAACAAAGATCGGCCCCGGTCCCTGCCCGATAGAGACAGACGAGGGATGGCTCCTTATCTACCACGGAGTTCTTACTACCTGCAACGGCTTTGTTTACAGAATGGGATGTGCTGTCCTTGATAAGGATGAGCCCTGGAAGGTTAAATACAGATCAAAGTTCTATATCCTTGCACCTGCTGAAAATTATGAGCTTTGCGGAGATGTTCCGAATGTTCTTTTCCCTTGCGCAGCTCTTACAGATGCAGCAACAGGAAGAATAGCAATTTACTACGGATGTGCAGACACAGTTACAGGACTTGCATTTACAACAGTAGACAGACTCATTAACTTTGCAAAGGAAAACAACCTGGAGGTTTAATACATGCCTTACAAAAGATAATAAGGTCATTTTTGAGGCTAACAGCTACCAGGTTGGCATCATAAGCATGGTCTGCAAGGTTGTGGGAAGTCGCAATTAAGAAATTTAATCTACATTTCCTTTGACAAGTTAACGCGATAAAATTATTATGTTTAAATAGGTTTAGTTAATTGATGCTAACTTATTTAAACATAATTTTTTGAATGGAGGATCACTATGAGCATTAGGATTGGAATACTTGGTTACGGAAACCTTGGAAGAGGTGTTGAACTTGCTGTCAAAGCTTCACCCGATATGGAGCTTGTTGCTGTTTTTACAAGGAGAGATCCTTCTACACTTAAGATACAGACAGAGAATGTTCCTGTAGTATCAGTTAATGATGCTGCTGACTGGAAGGATAAGATAGATGTAATGATACTTTGCGGAGGAAGTGCAACAGATCTTCCTGTTCAGACACCTGAATATGCAAAGATGTTTAATGTTGTTGACAGTTTTGACACACATGCAAGAATTCCGGAGCATTTTGCTAATGTTGATGCTGCTGCAAAGGAAAATGGCAATATTGCAGTTATTTCATGTGGATGGGATCCCGGAATGTTCTCAATTGCAAGAGTATACGGAAGTGCAATCCTTCCCGACGGCAATGATTATACTTTCTGGGGAAAAGGCGTATCTCAGGGACACTCAGATGCTATAAGAAGGATCAAGGGTGTTAAGAATGCAAAGCAGTACACAATTCCTGTAGAATCAGCTCTTGAGGCAGTAAGAAGCGGATCAAATCCTGAACTTACAACAAGAGACAAGCACACAAGAGAGTGCTTTGTAGTTCTTGAAGATGGCGCTGATGCAGCTGAAGTAGAAAAAGAGATAAAGGAAATGCCCAACTACTTTGCAGACTACGATACGACAGTTCACTTCATTTCAGAGGAAGAACTCTTAAAGAACCACAGCGGAATGGCTCATGGCGGTTTCGTATTCAGAACAGGTACAACAGGCGCAAACAAAGAGCATAAGCATGTAATAGAATACAGCTTAAAGCTCGATTCAAACCCTGAGTTTACAACAAGTGTACTTGTGGCGGTAGCAAGAGCAGCAGTAAGAATGAAGAACGAAGGACAGACGGGATGCAAGACAATCCTAGACATCCCTCCGGCATATCTTTCAGATAAGAGCGGCGAAGAATTAAGAGCTCATATGCTGTAATAGATTGATCAAAGAGTTTGGCTTTAGTTAAAGTCAGACTCTTTTTTGCTACTGCTACTATTATACACTAAGAGCAGCAGTTGTGGGAGATTAGGCGGGGAAGTCAGTGACTTCCCCACTGACTTCCCTCACACCATCATCCGCTCTGCATAGGATGTGAAAGCTCTGTGCATCATAGGATGGGTGAATTCTATCGATACATAAGGTTCGGAAATATGATATACACGGACTATATCGGGATTGATCGCGATTTTAATCTTGTCAAAAGGAGAGTCCTTAGCGGTCATCTGTGGCAGACCTTTCTTGGACATTGTAATGCTGCATTCGGGAATCGCATCTTTTGATATGGGAAGAATCCTTACGAGAGGTCTTGCCGTTTTCATAAGGGCATTGAATTCTTCCTCGTAAAAAGCCAGAGATTCCTCAGAGGTGTGATAGTAGTATCTGCCTCTGTCTTCGGTTCCGACTACGTGGGAGCCGCTTATGCAATAGTTTTTGGGGCAACAGAAAATCGTGTGTGAGAAGCGGTTTCCGATATGGGAGCTGCAGTAATAGGACTCGATCATGCCGGACATGTAAAGCGGAATCCAACTGATTATTGCTTCATTCATTTCATCGAGATCCCTGTCTATATTATGAATTATCTTGACCCTTGTGCCGTTTTTTACGCAGGAGCCCATGAGGGCAGCCCACTTCATCCTGAAGGAAAGATCCTCCACCATCCAGTCCATGTTTTGATCAGAGTAGAGCAGCAGCTCTTCTTTTTTTTCATAAAAAACACTGCCAAGAAAGCGGATGACTGCCTCCTGAAGACCTGCCCGTCCCAAATAGGGGAGTGCGCCCTGATAAATTACATCCTTACTGACTATCTCTTCAATGGGCGGAGGAACAGGAAGCTTTTTATATGAAAAACCATTGAATGCCGCTAAAAGCTTCTCTGTTGAGGATATGTCCTCTTTAGATGTGAGCTCGGGATTTGTAAGCCATTTGCGGAAAAGCTCCTCATCAAGCTCCGAGTCCTTGATGTTCATAATATCGGAAAGCTCAGGGATCAGCCCATGCTTTTCTATTCGCTGAAAGAGGGCAGTAACGAGTTTGTCGGTGAGCTGCCTGTTGGAAAGCGGAGAGCGTACACCGGCTCTGTACCTGCTGATCAGCGATGCGTCCACATGAATAAGCTGACTTAAGCGGACATTCTGAAGATCGGTGAGGATCATGATCCTGTCAAGCTTTACCCCAAATACTTCATTTTCATGCTTCCTGTCCTTTGTTTCTTTTTTCTTAGATATATTAGCATCCGATGTGCCAAAGATGGTATCCAAAATAGCATCTATTGCCGTTTCGGAAGAGGAGTCCTCAGGAATCTGAAGTACATTAAAAAGAGCATCTGTAGTATGTGTGATCACACTATACTTATAGATGCTCTCTGAAATCCTTAGAGCGGTGGTGCTATCTCTTAAGACATTCCTCGAGCCGGATCTAAGCCTGCTGACATTAGCAGCATCAAATCCCGCAAGATTTGCTAATTGAACATTTTTTACTCCAATTGTCTCAATAATAGTATTTAAACGCTCTGTATTCATTTTTATGATTCCCTCTATTATGTAATCCCTTGACTAAAATTATAGCATGATTTATTGATTATGCCTGTCATGACAGAGGTTTGTCAATGACAAAGATGTTGTCATGACAGCAAAGTGTCCATGACAAATACACTGCCTATATATGAATGCACCGGATATTTTGAGAAAATATTAGTGCATAAGGTATAATAATCTGATTTCAGAGAAGTGGAACTTTAAATATTCAGTTAATAAAGTTTCCGCATGGGTGGCATGAAAAGCTTTGAAGCAGCCCGGGTTAATTTATTAAATATGTGAAGAAGAATAGTGTTAAAGGCAAGTTTTACATCACGGATGTGTAAATTGAAAGGAGGTTTTTATGCGAAAGGATTTATTAAAAAAAGTCATCGCAGGGTCACTGATTGCAGCGATGGCTCTTGTTTTATCTCTTGTGCCTATAAGGGGGAGTGCACATTCTAAAGAGCCTGCAGAGAGCTTCTCTCTCTACAAGGACGGAAGCAAGGAATTTGTACTTGATGTTGATGCATGTGCTGAGGTTCAGAGAGCACCAATTGGAATTAGCTCAGGTTTTTCCTATGACGAGGCTCATGATGCGTTAAAGATTGTAAATATTAAAGTGACAAAAAGAGATATGATGGTCTATCTCGATAAGGTATCGGCGATTTATGTGTCAGGTGAGTGCAAGATCCCGGTGATACGTACAGACTGCCTTTCAAAGGATTTCTATGGTAATGATCCATATTGCTCGACAGTGACCGTATATATGGATCCCGGTTCTTCTCTTGAAGTAGGAGACATGTACGATTATAACTACAATGATGTTGATTCCAAGATAGCGTGTGGCCCCGGAGTAAAGATGAAGGCCGCAAGAGATGGTAAAGCGATGAAGTTCAAATTTACCGCGGGCGGACTTAAGATCGGGAAATCAGCCACGGTAAAGGGCGTCAAGTATAAAATCGTATCTACAGACGCAGGTGTCGGGGCTCAGATTATAAAAGGCAAGACAACGTCAAAGGTCAAGATTGGTGCCGAGATAAAGATAAAGGGCTATAGCTACGCAATTACTTCCATTGCTAAAAATGCGTATAAGGGCAAGAAAAACATAAAGGAAGTGAAGCTTGGTGACAATATTTCGCAAGTGGGGGCGAGTGCTTTTGCAGGATGCAAAAAGCTAAAAAAGATCACCATAAATGCAAGGTCACTTAAGAGTGTCGGGAAAAATGCTTTTAAAGGAATCAGCAAGAACGCGGTATTTGTACTTGTCGGAACTGGCGAGGAAAAAGCAGCCGCAGCAGCTCTTATAAAAAACGGCAGTACCGGATTTAAGGACACTATGACGGTGGAGTAAGAGGGGACAGCACTGAACGTAAAGTATATTGATCAGGACGTTGTCTATTACAAATTCCCCGAGGGAGACAAAGACGGCGAAAGAATGTGCATCCGATTGGCGATCACTACAGGTACATTTCAGTGACTTCAGCAACATAATTAATTATTTTGAGATATTAGGCATTGATTGTGAGACAATTTATGTGTATAAAGGAAGGTTAGTTCTCAGATGATATTTGCAGAAGGAGGTTAATATATGAGTAAAGCTTTTGGATTAAAAAGACTTATCGCCACTGTAACAGGAGTGATGATTGCATTTTCAATGATTCCTTTTGGTGTAGCTCACGCTGCCGTAAATACTATTACCGGGATTCCTGTAGAAATGCATGAAAACTGGTTTGTGCAAAACTCGACGGCTTCAGTAGTGATTGATAAGGAAACATTCGATATTTCCGATCTGAAGGGTGATTTCACCGTTGATACAGATGATGAGACTCTTACCTATGAGGACACACCTAATCCCTCCATGGATGATGGATATGATATTGCGATGATGTATAAAATGCGAGTAGGGTGTATAAAGCCGGGAGATATAAACCCGGATAAAACTTATACCGGAACGTTTACCGTACCTGTTCCGGTAGGATATGATGCCGGCTCGGCCGTAAGAATCGAAGCATTTACCGATTATGATTATATAGATAAGTCAAAGGTTAATGCTGTTGATAATTCAGATGGTACCATATCTTTCCCTATAACAGCAAAATATCGGGAATATAAAATTGATGGTGGGATTGATGTAGGTGAATTCAGATGCTATGCCTGCGTTGAGTTTAAGCAAAAAACTAACGGAGGCAACGGAGGCAACGGAGGCGACGGAGGCAACGGAGGCAACGGAGGCGACGGAGGCGGCAGCTCGAAGGAAACAGATACCACTGTAAAAGCACCGGAAAAAGGAGTAGTCTCAAAGATATCCAATGTCAAAGGTGCAAAAGCTAAAGTCACTGTTAAGAAAGTAAGTGATGCCACAGAATATCAGATCCGATATAAGGTAGGAAGTACTAAAAAGTGGAAGACTGCCAGCAGCAAGACCGGTTCATTTAAAATCAAAGTGGCTAAAGGCAAAAAAATTACAGTACAGGCACGGGTTGCAAATTCTGCAGGCTACGGAAAATGGGGAGCATCCAAAAAGTTCAAGACCGATAAAAAATGATGAGCAGAAGTTCCAAGTGTGTTCCCATATATCCTGCTTAAAAAGCTGTAGGGAATAAATAGGTAAAAGCCAGCTTCTAGTGTACTGTCTCGTTCATCTTTAATCAAATTGCGAAGTATATGGATTTATATGCAAGGAAGGGGCTGTGAAATAATCAGCTCATGAAAAAAAGAGAAGTAATAGCTGGAAACAGCCGATTACTTCTCTTTTTTCATGGTAAAATATTACCATGATCAATCAAACCAATTCTTATAATACACTAAATCAAGGCGTTTTACCATTTTTTATTTCAGATTGCTTGGATATCTGTGATCCGGTTTTTACTATTGACGAACTCGTGGGAGGTATGAATCTTGAGAAGTATCTGAAAAATGTGCCAGAGCATAAGCTTGGCAGAATCAGATATAATCCAGTCAAAATGTTGAAAACCGTACTATTCGGTTTTATGAGTGAAGGATATATTTCACTAAGAGGACTTCAAGAAAACTGTAAGGTTAACATTCGATTTATGTATCTTATTGACAGGGAAACTCCTTCTTACAGAACCTTCAGCTATTTCATAAACGATGTGTTAAAGGATTCAATAGAGGATATTTTCAATGATATTAATCAGGAAATATTCAGCAGGCATAAAGTTGACCTGAATCATCTTTATATTGATGGTTCGAAGTTTGAAGCTAATGCTAACAAATATACTTGGGTATGGAAGAAGGCCACGGAAAAATCCCGTTACCGTCTTTTTGAAAAGATTACTGAATTACTGCAAGAAATCAACAGCGATCTTCAGTGGAGCGGAATCAAGATTTTTTTCCTGTAGGAATAAATTTTTTAAAAATAATTGAAGACTTTTCAATATATTCATCGTTATATATTATGAAAGCGGAAGGGAGGTGGAAAAAATAGACGCCGGAGAAAATTTAATACGACTTATGCAGGAATATAAAAATCTGATTTTTTCCATTTGCCTTAAGATGACGGGAGATTATTTTACTGCAGAAGATATAGCCCAGGAAACATTTATTTCCGCTTATACACATTACGACAGCTTTGACGGGCAAAACGAAAAAGCATGGATATGCAGGATTGCTGCCAATAAATGCACAGATTATTTAAGAAGCGCCGCTGCAAAAACAATTCCCGGAGATGACGAGCTTATTGAGAACACATCGCAAAGTCCGGGAGCTTCTAAAGGCATGGGTAGTAACAATCCCGCTGATATTTACGAAGCATCAGATGTGATGAATGTTTTTACAAGATGCTGCAATGACCTTCCCAAGGGATACAGCGAAGTTGCGGTAGAGCACTTTATAAGGGGAAGAACGGCAAAGGAAATTGCGGAAGAAAAAGGTGACAATCTAAAAACGATTCAAACGCGGATTTACAGGGCAAAGGAAATGCTTAAAAAGACATGCAGAAAGGAGGGACTTTTCATATGAAAGCCAGATTTGATTACTTGGATGATGATGAACTTTATAAGCTGATTGCAGAAGTTGAAGGTCAGGATTTACAAAAGGCACCTCCGAATTTTGAAGGTGATGTTTTAAGGAGAATAGAATCACCCAAGGTGTCTTTTGAAGAAAAGCAAAGAGAGTATCAAAAGTACAGATTTCAGGTATGTATTGCGATGGCTGCTGCGGTTTTGATGATTATTGTTTCACCTTTTGTTTTCAAAGGAAACTTTTTGGACCTTGGGAATAAAACATTTCTTACCAGTAATGGGGCAGGAACAAATTATGTATCTGAATTTTTAGGAAACAGTTTTATCAGCGGTGCTTTTTCACATGACGTTATTAATGACTTTAAGGAGGATTGATATGAGAATACAGAGAAAAGGAAGTTTTTTTAATTTTTTATGTGCCTTTTTACCCGGCGCATCCGAGATGTATATGGGATTTATGAAGATGGGTGTTAGCTTGATGGCTCTGTTTTTTGCTAGCTTTGGAATAATTTCATTATTGCAGCTAAGTGATGTTTTTGTTTTTGTTCCTGCAATTATCTGGTTTTACGGATTTTTCCATGCAAGGAATCTTACAAATTGCGATCCACAATACTTCATGACTTTGCAGGATGATTATATTTGGAATGAGATATTTGGCGATAAAGCAATTAATTTCAAATCAGAAACTGTCAAAAAGTGGGGCGCATGGGCACTTATAATTGCGGGAATCTGCATGTTGTTTAATATGATCGTGGTTCCAATAGTAGATTTTCTCAACTTTTTAGCGGATAACCTTGGATGGTTTTGGGTTGAATATATCCAGGAATTCATCGGCGTACTGCCAAGATTTGTAATTGCTGTACTTATAATATTGCTTGGAGTAAAACTAATAAGAGGTAAAAAGAAGGAGCTTGATATCGATAACAGTCCGGCAAGTGTTATAGCAGATCAGATCCAGCAAACTGCGGATAACCTGACTGTAAACGGAGGTGAGTGAAATGCAACAGACGAATGGAGATACTCTATTGATAAATGAGCATGAAGGGATGAAGCTTGCTCCTTCCTATGAGACTCAAAAGACCACCAGAGTGCACAGAGTCGGAACTATAACAACAGGCCTTTGCTTCATAGGATATGGAATATTGTTCCTTCTTCACACATCACTTGGACTTTTTTCGTACCAGACAATTTTCTCTTTTTGGCCGCTTATCCTTATATCACTTGGTGTTGAGGTGCTTCTTTCAGCAAAGCTTTTTTCAAACTTTATCTATGACAAGGCCGGCGCATTCATGATGATTCTGATGGGAATCTTTGCGATGTGCATGGGAATGTGCGAGATGGTGATCGCACGATAGGAATATGTTACATTCTTTTTTATTATTTATACAGAAATTCTTTATATTATGGATTAATATATTGGTGCGGCAAATGTGATAAAATATGATATTATATAACGCTTTTTTGAAAACATTGTATTATTTATCGCGATGAATACGAGGGGGTATTCTATGAGCCGTAAAAGAAAGAAAGCCGGGAATCTGTTATCCAGGTTGTTTTTTAACATGCTTCCTGTACAAGTCATGATATTTGCCATGGGTTCCATTAACTCTATAGTCGATGGTGCGATGGCAGGACGATTTATTGACTCGTCAACGGTTGGTGTTATCGGTCTGTTTTTCTCTATGGTTCTGATATTTCAGGCTACAAGCTCGGTTCTTCTGGGAGGTACCTCGGTACTTTGCGGAAGATATATGGGAAAGGGCGATCTTAGAAAAACTGAAGGAATCTTTTCACTAAATCTGACTGTGACCTTCGTTGTATCAGCTTTGCTTACGGTTATCTGCGCCACCATGCCGTCACTTATCGCAGATATCCTGGGAGCAAATGAAAATCTAAAGCCAAGTCTTGTTACCTACATTGTAGGTTATTCTTTTGGTATAATTCCCATGATGCTGGCTCAGCAGATTGCTTCGTTTTTACAGCTTGAGAGACAAAATAAAATAGGCTATCTCGGAATAGCGGGAATGATAATATCCAATGTTGCTCTGGATATTTTGCTTGTTGCAGTATTAAAGCTGGGAGTATGGGGGCTTGCACTTGCAACCTCAGTCAGTGGGATGGTTTATTTTGTAATTCTTGTTCCGTATTATCTGACTACCAAGGCTCAGCTCCACTATAACATCTCGAAAGCTTTGTGGGAGGATCTCGGCAAACTTGTTGCAATAGGTATTCCCGGAGCACTTCTCGTATTCTGCCTGTCCATAAGAGGAATGGTTATAAACAGAATCTTGCTTACCTATGCGGGAAATGACGGACTTTCTGCCATGGCATCCTTTAGCATGGTAAATGGCGTATTTCTTGCATATTGCCTTGGAAACGGGGCGATTATCAGAATGCTGGTCAGCGTGTTTGTGGGCGAAGAAGATAAGTCTTCCATCAGAGAAATCATCAAAATCGTACTGACGAAGGGCATGGCTTTGGCCTTTGTACTTGGTGGATTGATTTTCATCATATCGCCTCTTCTTGCAGGAATATTCTTTGCAGACAGTTCTTCAAATGTATATCGTCTTACTCACCAGCTTTTTGCAATCTATGCCTTTTGCATACCCCTTGTCCTGATATGCCAGGTTCAAACCAATTACCTGCAGGCCACGGGACATTTGGTATTCGTAAATATTCAGTCAGTATTTGACGGATTCTTTTCAATGGTCATTCCGGCTGCAATTTTGGCTCCTTCCATGGGGGCTACAGGTGTGTGGCTTTCCAATCCTATAGGAATCGTTCTTACCATACTGACAGTTCCTGTTTACAGGCTTATTTTCTGGAAAAGATTTCCTCGAACATTTGAAGAAATGCTGTTCATTAAGCCTGATTTTGGCTCGTCTCCCAAGGATGTGCTTGATCTTCCTATACGTGATATGGATGATGTGGCTGCTTCTTCAGAGATGGTGCAGAATTTCTGCGAGGAACATGGTATTGGCAAAAAGGCTGCCATGTACTCAGCACTGTGTCTCGAAGAGATGGCCGGAAACGTGGTTCGCCACGGATTCACTGCCGATAAGAAGCGTCATGCACTAAGCATCAAAACAATCTATAAAAATGGTGACATTCTCTTAAGAATAAAGGATGATTGTATGCCCTTTGATCCCGTTGAAATGGCAAATATGGTTTCGGAGAATGAGGATTCCGGAAATATAGGAATCAGAATGGTCCAGAGGATAGCAGAAGATGTTTCATACCAGAATCTGCTTGGATTGAACGTCCTCACCATAGAGATTGATGAGGAAGACCTTGCAACTATGGAATCCAATGATTATCTTCTTGAAAAGACTCTTCGAAAACTGGATCCCGATCTTCACAAGAGATTTAGGGATATGGCAATTATTATCCAAAATGTCCTTTCAAAGTACAGATCGATTTTTCCTGAGTACACAGATCACTCGGAGCTTCATAGCCTCACAGTAATAGACTCATGTAATCGTCTTATTGGAGAAAAGCAGATAAAGAAGCTTAATGCGGATGAAATATACATCCTTCTGGTGGCATGTTATTTCCACGATATAGGCATGGGAATAAATGAGAAGGATTATGTAGAATTTAGTGAAAAACTGGGAGTTGACTACTATTTTGAGGAACATCCCAATGACACCAAGGCTGATTTTGTAAGGAAATTCCATCATGAATTCAGTGCACTTTATATAGAAAAATATGCAGAGTTGTACGATATTCCCACGCCTGAGCATGCCTTTGCAATACAGCAGGTAGCTAAAGGCCACAGGAAGACTGATCTTTATGATGAAAAGGAATACCCGACGGATTATAAACTTCCAAACGGAAATACTGTATGCCTGCCATACCTTGCAGCAATTATCAGAATCGCTGATGAGATTGATGTTGTGGCGAGCCGCAATCCAATGATACTTTATGACATCAGCATTCTTACAGACGAAGTGGAGATACTTGAAAACAAAAAGCTCTATGCCGTTAAATCCATGAAGATGACTGAGGATACTTTTCTTCTGCTTGCGGAGGAAAAGGATGATTCGATCATCAATAACCTTCAGGTAATGGTTGAAGATATGCAGAAAAAGCTTGATTATTGCAGAGGGGTAATAGAAAGGAGAACTGACTTTAAGCTCTCACAAAAGAAAATACTGCTTAATGTGATTCGGAGATGAGACAGGGCAGGATTGCGGAGCAATCGTGCCAATACATAATATACGAGGAGGAACAGCGATGCAGAATTTTATTTATCACATGCCTGTCAAGGTCTATTTCGAGGAAGGCGGTGTAAAGAAATACCTTTCTAAGGAAATGGAAAAATACGGGAAGAATATCATGATCGTTTACGGCGGCGGTTCCGTCAAAAGGAACGGTATCCTGGATGAAGTCAGAAAAACCCTGGAAGAATGCGGCAAGACTGTGTTTGAATTCGGCGGAGTTGCTTCCAGTCCTTCCTATGAAAAGATTCTGGAAGGAATCGCAATGTATAAAAAAGAAAACATTGACCTCATGATTGCCCTTGGCGGCGGATCAGTTATTGACAGCACCAAGATCATGGCTGCCGGCGCTGAGATTGAGGGAGATATCTGGGACGAAGAAATGATCAGACACAATATTCCAGAAAAGATGGGAAAATATGCAGTTGTCCTGACAATTTCCGGCGCCGGCGCTGAGATGGACCATCTCGGAGCGTGTACAAACGAAAAGACACATGAAAAGAAAACATTCGTCGGTCCGTATGCAGACTTTGTCATTGAGAATCCTGCCTATGTGATGTCAGTTCCGCTTCACACCTTTACACCGGGTGTATTTGACTCATTGAGCCACTGCATGGAAACCTATTTTGGCCAGGGAACAAACGTCTGGGATGAGATCAATGAATCCCTGATGAAGAATATCATTCGCAACGGAAAAGCATTAATGAAAGACCCTGACAATATGGAGATCCGCTCCAATCTGATGTGGGATTCCTCCCTGATCCAGTCGTTCAGCTTCTATACAGGCAAGCCCGGCGATTTCCAGGCCCATGGCATTGAAAACATGCTGGCAGCTTATACCCATGCGGCGCACGGACGCCAGCTGGCAATCCTGCAGCCGGTCTATTATGACCATATTGTTGAAGCTGGTTCTGAAATGTTTGCCCGCTTTGCGGTCAATGTCATGGAAGTTGATCCGGAAGGAAAAACACGGCTTGAAACCGCGAAGGAAGGCATTGCGAAACTGCGTGAATTTATAAAATGTCTTGAACTGCCGATGACATTCTCTGAAGCAGGAATCGAAGTGACTGAAGAAATAGCTTCCGCGGTTGCGGCGACATGCAATGTCACCACAACCAATGCCCGTCAGCTGTCACGGGAAGAAATCAAAGAGATCATTCTTGAATGCAGATGAAGAGCTATATTTGCTGCAGAAAATCTTGATAAAGGCAGCTATTGCTTTATGTCCTGTGCCACTGCTCCTAAATTTACCTATGATGGGTTTGAATTTATCGACGATAAAGAGATAGAAAATATTTGTATAAACAAATATGAAAAAATAAAGCATCTAGCCTATACAGAGGATAGGATTAGGTAAAACCACAGTATTTATGCGGTTGCAACTGCCGGTTGACAAATTTCCAAGCGCACTTTATAGAGTGCAACCATTGTTTTTTGTATTCTGAATTCAACGAAAACAACAAACAAATTTTTGGAGGAAAAAATGATATTAGCAGACAAAATTATTAATGAAAGAAAAAAGCTTGGATGGTCACAGGAGGAACTGGCAGATCAATTGGAAGTTTCCAGACAATCTGTTTCCAAATGGGAAGGAGCTCAGTCAACTCCGGATCTTAACAGAATACTTAAGATGGCAGAGCTGTTCGGAGTAAGCACCGATTATCTTCTTAAGGATGAAATCGCAGAAATATCACCGGCGATGATTGTTGAGGACACGCATCCTTCTAATGAAAATGTACGACAGGTCAGCATGGAAGAAGCAACAGCTTTTCTATCAACAATTGAGAAGAAAGCACCTTGGACAGCTCTTGCTGTTTCACTTTGCATCATTTCACCAACTGTTTTGATTGCTTTGGCAGGAATATCTGTAACGGGTGTTATAACTGAAACTTTAGCTGCAGCAATCGGGATGGCAGTACTTTTACTACTTATCGCTATCGCAGTATTTATCTTTATATTTACGGACAGAGAAACTAAAGAGTTTGAGTACCTTGAAAAGGTAACTATAGATACTGCCTACGGCGTTGATGGAATGGTAAGAGACAAAAAGAATAAGTATGACAAAAAACACACGTTGTTTATGGCGGGCGGAGTTATCCTGTGTATAATCGCAGTTATTCCACTTCTTGTAATGGGTGCAACCCTGACAGATTCAAGTTCTGAGTATATTCTTCCGGGTATGGTATCAGTTCTGCTGCTGGTGGTTGCGCTTGGTGTAAACCTGATTATTCGCAGCAGCATGATAACAGAATCCTATGATAAGCTTCTGCAGGAAGGAGACTTCACACCAAGCGGCAAAAAGGCAGCAAAGACATTGGGCAAAGTTGCCGGCATCTATTGGAGCCTGGTACTTGGCGTATACCTTGCATGGAGCTTCATCACCATGAAATGGGAGATAACCTGGATAATATGGCCGGTAACAGCGGTTATTTATGGCGCGGTTGTCAGCATTGCCAAGATGATTTTGAAGGAAGAGTAGTTGCCTTTTTCTTTTATTCGTGATAAGTCACAGAGACGGTACTGATTGATTTCATTTTTCACAGTTTCTTCATAATCAGAACCACCGGCTAAGCCGGTGGTTCTGATTTGTTCAAATGATTTACTTATTCTCATTAAGAAGAATTCTTTTAACTTCTTGATCCAATTTCATAGCAGATATGCATTTTTGAGTCACTTCATTCCAACGTTCAGCGACCATATTACTGAAAATAGCGTATGTAAGTACATTTTTCTTTTCACCTCTTACACGTATTCCGTGATAATATTTCTTTTTTGCTATAATCGTTCTCCATGGATCTTCATAGTTCTCAATATTATCCAAGTCGTCATCATACGCAGCAACTACCCATGCGTCCGTACTGTCACATGGTATAGTAATCGCTATATTGTTCATAATAACTCTGGAACGCCTCCCAATACTCCATTGATCCAAAGCCTGGATAATGGCTGGTTCATTTCAAGAAGTTTATCAGATACCTGAATTCTCCTTATCTCAACATGACCCTGCCTATTCCTTTCCGTAGTAAATAATCGTATGGCATCGTTGGACAGGTTGAGTCCATCAAGAACGAGTGGGTTATGGGTTGTTATAAATACAGTCTTATTTTCTTCGATTATTTTCTGACTGAATATTTCCGTAACTTTTCTTGCAAGTCTTGGATTCATGGCATGATCAAAACTATCGATTGCAAACATTTTTGGTGCCTTTTCATGCATGGCAAGTGCAAGCATAAATAAGACATAAAGCGCACCTTCGCTGGCATCGTAGCCAGTGAATGATGCAGTATCTTTCAGGTACTTATCCTTAAACTCTATTATCTGCTGAGTGGTCGGAACCCCTGGATTCAATATTGTTTTTTTAGGCTTACTGACTTTAAATTCCGATGCCCAGTCAATCAGTTCAAGCATGTCTTCCATGAACATGCTTCCAAACATATACTCCTCACCATCCTCATGGAGAAGATCTTGTATTGCCTCAGCAAGTCTGCCTCCATTAAGTCCAATGGGATTAGCCTGTGCAGGATCCGCAACTGTTCCTCTAAGAGTTAATGTATCCGGCTGATATATGCCATAGTTTCCAATATATTTGGCCGCTGTAGTATATTCCTTTGCTGCAAGTGACTCAGAAATTGTAAAATAACCGATCTTGTTATTAAGCTGGGCGCTGGTTCTGTTACTACGACCATAGACAGCTTCCCCGTCACAAGACACACTTTCTGCAAAATACTTCCATGAATCATCATCATTAGGAACCGTAAGATGACTTATATAATTATAATCATGTCCATCCAGCTGCCATTCCAGAGAAAAATCCACTGTTTTTGATTCTTTCTCAACAGACAAAAATTTAGATTTATACAAAGATGAAGTGCTAAGGCGGACACCCTTTCTCTGCAAACTATTTGAATTAACTCTGTCTGTCATAGCAGCACTGAGGACGCCTATGGCTTCCAGAACAGAAGACTTTCCTGAACCATTGGCGCCAATAAATACGTTTACTCTGCCCGGCTCAAATGTAACATCATATAATGACTTAAAGTTCTGAATAGCTATTTTTTTTAGTTCCATTTCTCTCATTTAAATATGCTCCTTTTAGAAAAAAATGCTTTATCTAAATCCAAGATAATTATAGCACTTTCTTTAAAAAAGTGTGTATCTAAATTTTATAGAATTGCATAAAATAGCCACTTAACAGCCTTTTTAATGTCGCCGAAAAGTATATTTTGTGCTTATCTAAATTGAAATTAAATAGCATGCTTATTCTTAAAAATGGCATATCTAATTAAAAAATAGAGCGGTTGCAAATATAGAAACAGAGACACTAGGTCCCAAAATGGTACAAGATCTTGTAAATGCAAAACGTGCACTTCTTGGGCAGAGCAAAATATCAGTGGCATCAGCCTCAAAGAGTTTTAGCAAAGCACTTAGAAGTACTGCTATTTCAGAAGGAGTAATGATTGTGCTTTTTGGACTACGTGCATACGTGAAAATCTCATATGGCAATTCTCTGTAGTTTGCCATCTGGATCTATGTATGCGTTTCTATCATCAATATAAATATCGCAGGTGATCTTCCGGCTATTGTTACCGTAGAATTCTACAACTTCAGGCAAATTATCATTTATCGCATCAAAAGTAAGCCCATAATCCCGGCACCATTTAATGGCATCTGATAAAGGTTTCCCTGCTCTGCATGTCCAGAGAATCAGCTTGTTTCCAGCAGCTTTTTCTTTCAACAAATACTCAATCAGTAGAATGTTGGGATCTCCGAGCTCCGGCCATACTGAATAGCAGAGCGTATTATCAAAATCCACAGCATAAATCGTATAATTCTTTTCCATAAGCAATTCCTCACAATAGCGAATGTATGTTCTCGAACTGATGTTCATTAATAATAACCCTGAAATGATCTTCTTGCAATAGAACACTTTCTTAAATTTTTGTGATCCGTGTAATTTTCCTTAAATAGCGTTATCCTTTTCTCCTAAAAAAACTATGAGGACCAGAAATATGGCCCAAAATAACATAATAGTAGAGAATTTATCAGAAAAGGAGAGGAACCAGAAAATGACAAAGGAACAGACAGTGAAATGCAGGATATAGTTAATGATCTCCTCGATGAAAGTGAAGAATTGGCTCGCAAAATGAAGCATGATTAAAAAAATCTTTCGGGATAAGTTGTACGTTCAACTACTTCAATTTGAAACTCAGTTTGGATATATCTTTCAATAACAGCTGTTTTTGGTACTTTTGCTGATATAAATCCGAGCTTAGGACATCTTAAAATAATGTTACAGGGAAAGGAACACCTTTACCTACACATAAGAAAACAACAGAGGCCAGGTGGTGCTGAGACGTTCCAGAGCTCAGCATTGTCTGGTCTCGCCTATTAATGAATAAGGGAATATAATAAAAGAGCACTTTGCAACACTTAACCGGCAGGAGATTTATCTGTGAAACAGAAGATGAAATGTAAGAATACCAATTTGTTAGAAAAATAATTCATAGCATCCGGAGGTACACATGAGTAGATTAAAAGATTTGAGGACATATATCGACAAGGAACTTGCTAACATTACTGACTCAGACAAAAGGACTAGCGCAACAGCTCATCTTTACGGCGTATCACTTGCGGCAACAATTCTCGCAAAAAAGCGCGGACTTAATGAGGAATTAGGTGCTATGTCAGGAATGCTTCACGATCTTCATGCATATAAGAGTGGTTCATATGATGACCACGCCCATCTCGGAGCAGATCTGGCGAGAAAGATTCTTGAAGAACTTGGCATCACTTCAAAAGAAGAAACAGATATCATTTGCTCTGCCATATACCATCACGATGATAAACTCGTGACAGATTCTCCAATGGATGAACTTCTAAAGGATGCAGATGTTATTGACCACTGCTTTAAAGATTCATCGAAGCCTGTAAAAGAAAAAGAGCAGAAGAGATATGACGCTCTCTGCAAAGAATTGGGGCTGTGATCATTTCATGGAATATATAGATGTATATACAAGGGATGGGATCCCTACAGGAAAAATTAAAGAAAAACATGAAGCTAAGATCCCCGGCGAGTATTACAGACATGTACTAATCATAATGAAAACTGCGGATTCTCCTTTGCCTGGAGAAGGCGAAGGGATGTACATAGTACAGCAGCGCTCGCTTAAAGCCAGATATTATGCCGGCAAATGGGACATGACAGGTGGCGGGGTACGTTCTGGGGAAACACCTGCTGAAGCTGCAGTAAGAGAACTTTCTGAAGAACTGGGTATAGCCGTCAATCCACAGGATATGAGACTTGCCTTTGACTACATAAAAGACTGGGATGATGGAACCGGACTGTTGGCATCAGTATTCATGATCCGTGTAGAAGTCCCTGAAAATGTTTTTTCATTTAATCATTATGAAGTAAATGATGTAAAAACAATGCCTTTTCATGAATTCTATAATCATGTGATGGATCACAATGATGAAGAGATGGGAAATGGGCTAAAGGTAATCGAACAAACATTATGACCTTTGGCGGTAGATGATTGGCAGGAGGGAGTCACCATCCGCGAAGCGGACTTAGGATGTTACGACCGAAATGCTGCCGATAGAATAACAAGCTTTATGAAAAAGAACATGAACTTCATGCAGAATGAGTAATAAGGTGTATTTCCTCACATATTGCACGGATCTTTTCACTGAAAGCAGTATCTTTGGGCAGATGAAGGTAAAATCATGTTCTCCACCTGGATAAGGCTGTTACAGTCAAGCTTATCAAATCAAGTGGAAAACCGATATTACTTGGCGGCTGTTGCTGAATCGTAATAACAGTTGTCAGCCTTTTGTTGCAGCATGTAATGGGAATATGGTAAAAAAAGATACCAATACATACAAAGGCGCATGAAATTTTCAAAATAGATAAATTTTTTGTCAAATCTAGCTATTACGTGAGCCTAAAAAAATCAGTATTATAATCAAGTAATTGAATGTTGCCCGATGGGCTGACGATTTATGAATACTAGGTTGTAACCGAACACGTGTAAGTGAAGACCTCGCTTACCGTGTTCTTTTTTATGGTTTTTAAGGAGGTAAAAATGATTCAGAACGCAAACAACTACCTGGCAGAAGAGAGGATAGGGAAGCTTCTTCTAAAGTTTTCAATTCCCTGCATTATGTCGCTTCTTGTATCGTCACTTTATAACATAGTGGATCAGATTTTCATTGGAAGAGGCATAGGATATCTTGGAAATGGTGCAACAAACGTTGTTTTTCCTATCACAGTTATATCACTTGCGATTGCTCTGATGCTTGGTGATGGCGCCGCTGCATATCTTAGCCTTTGTCAGGGTAAAAAAGATGTTAATTCCGGAAATAAGAGCATGGGCAATGTTGTAATGCTTCTTGTGGTATCCGGAGTTATAATGGCCGTTCTTTTTGCTGCATTTAAGTCACAGATTCTTACAGCATTTGGAGCTACCAAGAACAACCTTCCATATGCCAATGAGTACTTTGATTATATCATTTTAGGAATTCCTTTCTTTGTTGTGGGGAATGGCCTAAATTCCATAATCAGAGCTGATGGAAGCCCAAAATTTGCCATGATTACAACCCTTGCAGGATGCATAATTAATGTGATTTTAGATCCTATAGCTATTTTTACTCTTCATATGGGAATGATGGGCGCTGCTATTGCGACCATAGCCGGTCAGATTGTTACAGCAATCTGCGGAATAGTATATATTCTTTTCAGAGCCAAGACCTTTAAGCTCGCATGGAATAACATGATTCCTGATATGGCCGTAATAGATAAGTTTGTTCCTCTTGGAATAAGCAGTTTCTTAACTCAGATCTCTATCGTAGTAATCATGGGTGTAATGAACAATGTTCTTGTTAAATATGGAGCAATGAGTAAGTATGGCGCTGATATTCCACTTACGGTAGTGGGAATTGTTATGAAGGTATTCCAGATAGTAGTATCGGTATGTATCGGAATTGCCGCAGGGGCTCAGCCTATCGTGGGCTATAACTATGGTGCAGGAGAATACAGAAGGGTAAAAGAACTGTTTACAACAATCATCAAGGCTGAAGCAGTAGTTGGTCTGGTTTCAATGCTTTTATTTGAGCTTTTCCCTCTTCAGATTACATCAATATTTGGAAGTGAAGATGGGCTTTATAATGAATTTGCAGTTCTTTCATTCAGGCTTTTCCTTTCGATGATCATTTTGACATGCATCCAGAAGTCTACCAGTGTTTTCCTTCAGTCTCTTGGAAAACCTGCAATGGCTATGGGGCTGTCATTACTCAGGGACTTTGTATTAAGCGTTCCGCTTGCTATCGTTCTTCCTATGTTATTTGGAGTTGAGGGAGCTCTTTTCTCAGCTCCGGTAGCGGACATTGTAACATCAGTAGCTGTTGTTCTGATGGCAAGAAGTGTAATTAAGGAGCTTGACTCAAAGAGCACTATTGTAGAAACAGCTGCCGAAAAAGCACAAGCGGCTTGATTTGCAAAGCCACTTGCTTGGAATAGTAACTTTTATTTACTATATATGCTTAATACTTTTGCAGATCCTGATTAAAATTGACTAAAGGAGTGAATAGCTGTGAAACGAAAAACAACAGACGAGACCCTTGCGGAGTCTTTCTTGGAAAGAGTGTCAGTAAATGTGCTATTCTTAAGTAGGGAGGAATCGCGATCATCACATTGATTGCATGTTTTTTATAGAATATGTATAGAGTCAAGAGAATAATACCATACGCTTGTACAGTTCTGTTAGTAGCGCTGATGACACTATTTGCAGAAACTTTAAATGAGAAGGAGATTATATTTCCTGAGATAACAGCATTAGCAGTTGGATATATGGTGGCAAAAAATAGAAGCTGGAAGGTTAATGGAAAGCGGATGCTTTCACTGATAACAGGCTGTGCGATAATAGGAGTGTGCATTGTAAGATTTGTTCCGTTTGATACGTATATCGAAGTGATTTTGGCATTCACAATCGCTCAGGTAATCTTTATGTTTTCAGGAACCACGTTTGCACCATTTGTCTCAGCAATAGTGCTCCCGGTGATGATGCATACTACAAGTATAGTGTATCCTATAGCTGCATTTGTACTGACATTACTTGTAATATTGTTTCATAAACTTTTTCTATTTCAAGGAATCCGAGCAGATGAGGAATATGTTCCTGTGATGCTGA
This sequence comes from Butyrivibrio sp. NC2002, assembly GCF_000702265.1. Classification (GTDB taxonomy): domain Bacteria; phylum Bacillota; class Clostridia; order Lachnospirales; family Lachnospiraceae; genus Butyrivibrio. The sequence goes on along the minus strand of NZ_JNKZ01000007.1, from coordinate 422,310 downwards.
ATTCCATGGACGATATGGTAGATACTTCCATTAGAATCCTTTGTGTGACAGTAATAGCCGGTGTTGCATTCAGAACGGGTTATAGATTTGTTGTGGCACCTCCATTACTTGTGGCATTTACTGAGTTTTCCAGGCCAAGGAACAAAACAAGAAATAAGCCAGTCAAAACGGTGGCAGTGATAACTGTGTGTGCCATAATTGGTGTGATTTCAAGATATTTCTTTGCTATTTGGATAGGGCTTCCTATTACGATTTCAGCAATTGTTGCTACAAGTGGTATGCTTATTGTTATTCATTTTACTAAGATGTATATGCCACCGGTTGGCGCTATTACCATGCTGAGCATGATAATATCTGAAAGCGTACTAATCACATATCCGATTCAGATTTTTGTAGGAAGTAGCTTGATTCTTTTTCTGTCCCGGATGATTTTCATGAGACGGCAGGATAACAAGCTTTATGAAAAAGAACATGAACTTCATGCAGAATGAGTTATAGGTTGTATTTCCTCACATATTGCACGGATCTCTTTACTGAAAACAGTATCTTTGGGCCAGATGAAGGTAAAATCATGTTTTACCCTAAAGTCGTCAAGGGGGATTGTTTTCAGATATCCGGACTGCAGTCCTGATGCAACCGCTGCTTTATATAAAAAGGTGATGCCACAATCTTTTTCAATAAGGCTTATTATGGCATGCATGTTTTCCACCTGGGTAAAATTCCTAAAATCACTTGTGGAGTAATTGTTCAGGGCAAGAGCTCTTTCCAATATATTGCGCGTTCCTGAACCGGGTTCTCTTATAAGAATTCGCTCGGGAAAGAGATCTTTTATCACGCGTGGCTTCTGATTGAAAGAGTGCTTTGCCGAACAGACAGGAACGAACTCTTCTTTGCTAAAAAGCAGCGTTTCATAATCATTTTCAGGGAAATATCCTTCTACAAGTGCAAAATCTATAACACCGTCGGAGAGTTTTTTAAGAAGCTCCGATGTGTTGCCAAATGTAATCTTAAGATTAGTATCCGGGTGATTTTTTATGTAATCACTGATCGGATCAGCAATTATGTATTCTCCTATGGTCATGGTGACACCAAAAGAGATGTCTTTTAAGCCATGGTTATTCTTTGAAAGTATTTCTTTGAGACTTTCATCATCATTTTTTATCTGATTCATTTTTTTATACAGGAGTTTTCCGTTATCAGTTAGAAAAAGTTTTTTTCCATCCTGAGTAAACAGCTTTGTCCCGTATTCATTTTCAAGATGATGTATGTGCTGAGAAACAGCGGGCTGAGTAATATTCAGCTCCTTAGCCGCCTTGGTGAAATTGAGGTGCCTGCAAACACATAGAAAGGTATCTATCCTGAAATCCAGCATAATCAGTCCTCCCTAACGATAAGAAATGTTTATGGATATATAATAATATATAATTTTATCTTTTTCAAAAGACAGAATAGAATAAGACATGCGAAAGAACAGATTAAAAAGAGAGAGAGGTCTTGAGATGGATTTTTTGAAAAAGAATTACATGGGAGTAATAGTATGCTTCACTATTGCAGTTCCTTCATGGCTCCTGGGAAAGCGCTTCCCTGTCGTTGGCGGAGCGGTGATTGCAATCATTCTGGGCATGATAATAGCCCTGTTCTGGAATGACAAGGGGAAGGCGGCTGATGGAATAAAGTTTACATCAAAGATAATTCTGCAGGAGGCTGTTGCCCTCCTTGGATTTGGTATGAATCTTTCGGTCGTTCTTCAGACCGGGAAACAGTCACTTCCTATAATTATCTGCACGATTTCAACATCGCTTATCCTATCATGGATTCTTCATAAGGTTATGAATATCAAAGGAAACACAGCTACTCTTATCGGAGTTGGCTCATCAATATGCGGCGGCTCAGCAATTGCAGCTACGGCTCCTGTCATTGATGCGGATGATGATGAAGTGGCACAGGCAATTTCTGTGATATTTTTCTTTAACGTGCTGGCAGCACTTCTTTTTCCTTCGCTGGGAAAACTTATAGGTTTTGATATCACAACAGGAGAGGCTTTCGGTATTTTTGCGGGAACTGCAGTTAATGATACTTCTTCCGTCACCGCAGCTGCGTCAACATGGGACAGCATGTGGAACCTGGGTAGTCAGACTTTGGACAAGGCAGTTACAGTGAAGCTTACAAGGACATTAGCAATCATTCCGATTACACTGGTTCTTGCTTATATGAGAGCAAGGGAAGCAAAAAAGGATGGAAGCACCACCAACGGTTTTAGCTTCAGGAGAGCATTCCCGATGTTCATAGTGTTCTTTGTTCTTGCTTCAATCATCACAACACTTTGCTTGGAAATGGGAGTACCTTCGGATATTTTTATACCTCTTAAAGAACTTAGCAAGTTCTTTATCATAATGGCCATGGCTGCTATAGGCCTGAACAGCAACGTGATCAAGCTCATTAAATCCGGTGGAAAGCCGATACTGCTTGGTGGATGTTGCTGGGGCGGAATAACAGTTGTAAGCCTTGTGATGCAACATGTAATGGGGATATGGTAAACGATTCAAAATAGACGTTGACACCCCCCTAGTATATATTTCAAATAGTAGAGGGAGTATTTTGCCCCTACTATTTATGGCAAAAGAAGATCATGTCATGAAGGTTATCATAGAATGCTGCCTTCTGACAGAAGAAGAGAAGATTAAGATGTGCGAGATAGTAACACAGTCAAAGGCAGACTATATCAAGACTTCAACCGGCTTTTCGACAGGCAGTGCAACCTTTGAAGATATAGAGCTTTTTGCAAAGCACTGCGGCCCCAATATCAAGATAAAGGCATCAGGTGGAATTGCATCCATTGAAGATGCTGAGAAGTTCATCGAACTTGGAGGTCATAGACTTGGTACAGGCAGACTGGTAAAGATTGCTAAAAGTATGTGATTTGGCACGATTTATTAAAAACAAAGAAAATGGAATAATCAGTAATACTATAGCTTGCAGTTATTAACATGATGGCGCGCAATATGCGAATGGAGGGAGTATCTTTCTGCAGTCACCACACCCCATTAATGGGGAAAGCTGGAACTTTGTCACGTAAGTTCCAGCTTATTTTTTTGAAGAAAAGTTTTTGTGTTCTTATGAGGGGGTTGTTATCATTTCTGATGTTTATATGATACAAACAAAATCGTAAGAGAAAGTGTCAAAAGTATGGAGAATCTGTGAAACCATCGCTTCATTGAAACAGATATAATCCATTAAACTCAGGACTTAACCACCTGTATTTTGCATTTATAAATATATATTCATGACTTTGATCCATATAAAATGTTGACAAAAGGAAAAATTGCTTCAACTCTTTACAGATTTATCCTATAATTGAAGCTCGGGGAACTTTTTACGCGGAGGAATTGATATGAAATACAAGCTAACGGTGTTCATTGCTATCCTTGCATTTGCTGCGCTACTAAGCGGTTGTTCCAAAAAGGTATCAGAGGCAAAAGCAAAAAAATATATGCTTTCATATTTAAATCAAAAGTATGATGAGCAATTTGAAATAACTGGATCAGAACTCGAAAATAATAAAAGTATGATGGTTGCAAGATACTATTACAGATTTGATGCTAAATCTGAAGATACCGGTGTCACTTTCACATGTAACTGTGATGCATACTGGCAGAAAGATTCTGATCCATTTATGACCGATGACTATGAAAAAGCTTTATATCAAGATGCAATAAACAAGGAATTATCTGATGTAGAAACAAATGCTGATGGATGGACTCTAAGAAGTATTGAAGATCAGATTTTTAGCACACACACAGGTAGTCACAGCTACGAAGAGTTTAAAAACGATGCAGATAAAAATACCATTTTCATAAAGATTGATATTACAGCTGATGATCCATACACAGCGGCTCCATCAATATATGATTATCTGTGCCGTGTCCGCACCATCAGTAAATATCTATGTGTTGATTTATACTATCCTGATAAGGACGTTGTTTTTATAAAAGTAAGGCCTGATTCAGATTTGGAATATAAAACTGTGCTTCAGGAAATGCAGGAACTATGGGGATAAGGTATAACTATTACAACATGGAGGAGGGTGCAAAACAGCTTAACATCTTCGGAGAAGAAGAGAAGCTTGATGCAAATTTTCCTCTTGAATAGTAATTGTATATATATAAATAAACTGATACCCAGATGATGGAACCGACATGACAGAAGGTACCCATTGTCTGGGTATCTTTTTGTTTGGAGGTGTATAATGCTTGCATAATAATTATTTTAGAATATTTTTAGACATTTGTTGGACAGCAAAGCTTAGAATTATATGTAGAACAACACCACTAACACTAATGAGGGGGAATACAAATGATTGATATTCAATATCTTTTGTGGCTGCAGGAGATCAGAAATGCAACCGGTGGAATATTTGATGAGCTTTTTAATAACATCTCAAAATTGGCAGTAGATATTATGCCTTTCTTGCCATTTATTATTTTTTGGTGTGTAGATAAAAAATGGGGTTATCGTTTTATTGCGACCCTGGGAGTTGGTGAAGTAATAAATGGTATACTAAAGCTTACAGTTTGTGCATACCGCCCATGGATAAGGTCAGATTTGATCGAGCCTGCCGGAGATTCCAAGGTAGCAGCGACCGGTTATTCTTTTCCCAGCGGACACACAATGAGTGCGACATGTACCTATGGTACAGTATTTGCCTGGCAAAGGAAAAAACAATCCTGGATTGCAGTAATATGTGCAATAATGATAGTTTTGACCGGCTTTTCAAGGAATTTCCTTGGTGTACACACCCCGCAGGATGTCATTGTAGGCTTTACAGAAGCAGCGATAATAATCTGCTTAGTAGGTATTATTCAAAATAAAATAGACGGTGATGATAAAAAGCTGGATATACTGTCGATAATTGGTGTTATTGCTATTATTATAAGTCTAATTTATATAACTCAAAAGCCATATCCTATGGATTATGTGGACGGCGTTCTTCTCGTAAATCCTGACAAAATGATGAATGACAGCTTTAAGGCATTTGGTGCATTAATTGGTTTTATAGTCGGAAGCTATATCGAAAGACACTATATCAAATACGAAATTCCTTTCGGCGCAAAAAATCTTCCAATTCTGGCATTTTTAGGATTTCTGATAGCTTTTGCCTGGAAGGAGTACTTTGCACCGGCAACAGTTGTTGCAGCCCTTGGCGGACATTGGGGGAATTTTGTTGCCCGCTGCATTTTATGGTTCTTTGTAGTTGCCATTTGGCCTGTCATAATACAAAGAGAATGCAAATAAAATAATGCGAGGAGAAATACCTAATGGAAAATACTATGTATCAGGTGTCGACACTTCAGGCGCTAATTCTTGGGTACAGCCGGACGGTGATAAATGTAGACGAACTAATTCAGCATGGTGATACCGGACTGGGAACATTTGAAGATGTGAACGGTGAGATGATCGTCATGGATGGACACTGCTACAGGGCTGACCAATTCGGGAATATAACAGAGGTTGATCCTTCGACGGGAATTCCCTTTGCTGCTGTGGCCAGGCTCTATGGCAATCAGCAGTTTCAGCTTAATGACATGCCGAATGTTGCCTCAATTCAGACAGAACTGACAAGGAAGATCGAAGAGGTATTCGGGCTTAACAGTATGCATATTGTCAGGATTGACGGAGAGTTTGGGAAAATCGATGCCAGATCGGAGGGGCCTTACAGGTCGCACCATATCAGGCTGAAAGAGATTCTTTTCAACACGCAGCAATCGTTTCTTTTTGAGAATATCCGGGGATCTCTGGTGGGTGTATATTTTCCGGATTATATGGATGGAATAAATATGCCGGGATGGCATCTTCATTTCCTTTCCGAGGACAGAACGAAAGGCGGGCATGTTTTTGATGCAAGTATAATCAAAGGCGCAGCCAGAGTAGATAAGATTACCAGTATCCACATAAATCTTCCAAAAGAAGCGTCTTTTGATACCTATTCTCTTAAAGAGGATTTGGAAAGCGAGATAAAGTCCGTCGAGTAAAGTAAAAACATCAGATATTTCAAAATCAGTTTTTATAGCACTATAAACCAACCCAAAAAGGCCTCTCCCTCGCTGGAGAGGCCTTCTTAACATTTAATGCTTTTTTATTTCCTTTTGTGATGAAAAAGAACAATATAGCTGCCATCGTCTTTTTTCAGAAGAGCCGTTATGGAAGACTCACTTTCATGTGCTGTTCCAAATAAGGAATATCCCTGCTTTTCAAAGTAAGCAAGACCTTCCTCGTAATTATCCACATTTGCACGCATTCCTAAATAGCCTTCCTTGAAACTGTCGGACGGGAAATGAGAACATACAAGATCAATGCGTCTCTTCTTCTCGTTTTCAAGAACAGCATATTCCAGATATTCTATCTCAGGTCTGTGCTTGACTTCAAATCCAAGATCTTCAGTATAACGGCGAATTTCCTTTTCGAAATCGGCTACATAAACGACCGGATAGTAATCAGAGATTTTCATATTTGGCCTCCTTTATTTAGTATTTGTATCACTTTATTTATACATGACTTACCTGAAATTTTCAGTCATCATGAGACTGATCAATTTTACCTGAAAGATTTGCTACAATCGCTTCAAGTTCTTCAATTCTGGAATTCATTTCAGACAATGCCTGATCTTTTTCAGACAGTGCCTGGCTCTGCTCAGATATAACAGTATCCTTCTCGTTTATTAGAGCATCCTTCTTTGCAATGGTACGTTCATATTCACCTTTTAATACATCAATATCGACTTTGGATAACATATACTCTGACCTCCACTTACTGTTACGACGAGCTAGTTTTACTGCATCATCAAGTTTGTTTGTCAACGGACTTTGTGCAAGCTTGCCACCAAGGTAATTCAGAAATGCCTTCATTTCATCCGATACATCATCCTTTTTGCCATTTGCGCAGACAAAGATTCTTGAAGTGCCATCCTCTAAGATGATGGAAGGATCTTCATCGGCCCGGGGCCTGAAATGGTAGAGATGATAACCATATTTCGGTAGGATGTTGAAGGGGCAGATAAAGATTACATAACTGTCCAAAAGCTTGATGTAATCAGAACTTTTCTCAAGTGCCTGAGAATCAATAGTGTTCTGATAAAAGCGGGACCTTCTGGCGAGATTCCTATTAGATTCTACCTGCATTTCAACATCGTACATCGTAGAACCATCATCCTCAAAGTAGACGTCCAAGCGGATTCCCTTGCCATCAGGAGTAACTTCTATGGTCTTTTCCCCATTTAAACCGACCATGTGGCGGATCTTCCTATCGGTGATAAGTTCCACGAGCTGCTTGCACAGATCAGGATTACTCTGCATAACCTTACAAAAGATAAAGTTATTGGTAATCGTCAGTTTCTCATAATTTGTTTCTTCGTTATTCAATAATTAGTCTCCTTTCATTGTAGCCGAAAAGAGTGCATAAGACCACGGATTTCGACTGTATTTAATAAAAAAGTTTTTTGAAATCCTGCAGAAGAATTATCTGCAATAGATAAACAAGATGCATTGAACATGCGAGAAAGATAATAGCATGTCAGAAAAGTTAATGCAAGAGAAAAAATATAGCTTCCTGTTTTTTACAAAAAACGGAAAGCTATAGATTATTGTTTTTTCTCAGAATAACTGGAATCGTACTGGTCCAGGTCCTCGCAAGAAGAATTCGTTCAGTCAACGCATCTCCGAATGCCTCAAAAGCCCCAAGTCCCTATGATTTCAAGGCAACTTGGGGTATTTGCCGCCCCGAGACGCTGTGACAGAAAGCGAAAAAGCCCCAAGTCCCCATGATTTCGTGCCGACTTGTTGCTTTTACCACTTTGGGACGTAGGAGCTAAAAGTGAAAAAGCCCCAAGTATGTCTATTTTCCTATATACTTGGGGCTTTTAGCTCTTGTTGCAAGAATCCTGCCTTTGACAGGACATGCCCTCGCTTTGCGAGGACCTGATTCAATACGATCCTCGTTTTTCTGAAGAAAACAAGAATCTATATTTTACGGTCGGATGCCATAAGGATGCAGTTTCCACCGCCTTTACATCTGACAATTCTTGTGTTTGCAAATATGAGTTTTAATGTGGATTCGAGCATATAGGTGTTCATAGCAATAACATCCATCTGCTCGTTTACCATGTTAAGTGCCAGAATTCCTTCTTTTTTGAGCATCTTATGCATCTTAACAAGACTTTGAGCGCTGAGAATGTCATTGGCAGCCTTATCACCTGTATATGCATCAAAGACTATCATGTCAAATGACCCATCGCCCGCATGATCGCTTATATATTTGAATCCGTCTGTAATATTGATGGTAAGGTGTTTGTCATTGGTATCAAGAGAAAAATATTTTTTGGCAAGCTCCACAAGTCCCGGATTATTTTCTATAACGGTTATACTTCTTTCCGGGTGCTTATACAGATAGATCTGCGGATATACAAAGCCTCCGCCGCCTATCATAAGAGTGTTTTTTATATCGGGATAGTGCTCGGTTATGAGCTTTAAAGTCTGCATATAATAAAAAAGGGGATCCTGTTTTCCGTAATCATCAAGATACATACCGGATTCCCTTATTTTATCGTACAAAAGAAGACGGACAGCACGTCCGTTTTCTATTTTGTCCTGTATTATAATGTGTTTGTCAGGTGACCTGAAAACTATACGGGGTCTGACATAGAGCAGTAACTGTTCAAGTAAGGTCATTGATTTTAGTTTCCATCCTTAACGACAATTCTGCCGCCGTTTTTTACACTATCCTGTTCAAGTATTTCCAGAGCAGATGCAGCAATCTCATAAAACATTGCAGCATTATCCTGAATTTCTGCCATCTTTTTCATGTTTGCTTCGCAAAACTCCTTGGCCGCAGTAATATCAGACTGAGAAAAAACACGGCTTCCGCAATACAGAGTTCCGGTTGCGGGGTCAAAATGCGAATCGGCTTTCTTTGCTTCGCCGCTCATTCCCATAACTCCGGCAAGTGAGCGGATTAAATCTTCACGATTACCCATTTGTTACCTCCATTTCAATGCCATAATTTAGCTTAGGGTACTGAATTCTTGATGAAATTCAATATCCCGAAAACCTGTAAATATATTTTCGCACACACGATTTTTTTTGTATATAAACTCTGTATTATAAAAATCTAAAAAAATGCTTTATAATTAGTCTTATAGGAATGAAAAAAGTTGCATAATATTGGGGGAGCATACATTGGATATAGCAGTATTTGCTGATATACACGGTAATCACAGCGCGCTGCAGGCCTGCATTGATTACTGTATGGGAAAAGGAATTACAAATTATATACTTCTTGGCGACTATGTGGGAGACTGCCCGAATCCTCAAAAAACTATGGAACTAATATACGTTTTAAAACAGTATTTTACATGCTTTATAGTTAAAGGTCATAGGGAAGAGGCGTTCCTTAAATATAAAAACAGCGGAGAAGCCGGATGGAATAAAGGTTCCGGTAGTGGTTTCCTTCTAAATACTTATGAACAGCTTAAGGAGAAGGACCTGAATTTTTTTGACTCCTTAAAAATCTATGGCATTCACAATCCTAAGAATGTACCCGGATTTGAATATTGCCACGGCTCTATGGAAAGCGTAACGGAGCTCTTATTTGCAGAAAAGAGAAATACGAGAAGAACGGTTGGAAAGATGAAGACGCAGATCCTATTGCACGGTCATACACATGTGCAGGAAAGCTTTTCATATCGCAACAAAAAAGTAGTAAATCCGGGATCTGTCGGACTTCCAAGAGGATTTCATGGTCTTACGCAGTTTTGTGTTTTACACGGGAATTCTTCAGGATATGAAGAGGAGATGATCCGGCTAAAATATAATAAGTCTGAGATTTTAAAAGAATTCGAAAACAGTGATTTCAGAGAATATGCTCCCGCTCATACGGCGCTTACTATGCACACCATAAGGACAGGAATTGATGTCAGTGAGATGGTTCTTTTGCAGGCAATGAGGATGTGCGAAGCAGAGACAGGAATTGTGAGATGGCCCAATATCCCTGAAAAATACTGGGCAAAGGCTCTAAAGGATAATTATATTGACCTTTCAGGTAAGGATATTCCAAGGAAAGATCTTTCGGAAAAATTCGGCGGGGAAGGCGTTGTCTAGATATATGTAAACCGCAAAAAAATATGGCATTTTTCTTATTTTACTGATTTGAGGGAGAAACCATCATGACGAAGTCATGATTTGGAATGGTTCCGACCGATAGGGCAGGATTGCGGAGCAATCGTGCCAATACATAATAAACGAGGAGAACGAAAATATGGCAAGCATTTTTGATGAAAACAGTATCTCAAACCAAAATAAGATTTATGAAGTCCCTGCCGGTACCGTGATCTTAAATGAAGGCGAGATCAATTTTGATATGTACAAGATTGTATCCGGACATGTTGAAATGTATTACGGTTATGGTACAGAAAATGAAGTTCTCCTTGGTATTCTTGGACCGGGCACATGTTTTGGAGAATTTGGAATCCTTACCGGACAACCGGCGATATATACCATCATTACTTATTCCAATGCCAGGATACTTAGAGTTACTGAAGCTCTTATGGGGAATTTCATCAAAGAAAATCCCGAGAACATTATGCAGATAATGAAGAATATGGCAAATAATATGCTGAAGATGCAGCATCAGATAGCGCAGCTTAGCGAAGAGGTTGCGGAGGCAAAGAAGATGCCCAAATATGATCCCAAAACTGAGCAGCTGCTTAAAAACATTCTAAAAAACTATGCATTATCCAAACCCGCAGATGCAGATAATTCCGATGATAAAAGCGGAAAGTTTTATTTTATGAATAAGGATCACGACAAATCGGGATTATGATGAATTATATGCTCATTTACTACATTTTTTGTTTTCGTTAATGAAATGTAGTTTGTGAGCATATTTTCTTGACAAACATTATGAATGGATATAATATATTTTTTGTGGTTAGCACTCGAATCGATTGAGTGCTAACAAAATATAAAGAGTTTATAATTTTCTAAGATATAAAGGAGGCTTTATTATGAAGTTAGAACCACTTGCAGACAGAGTTGTATTAAAGGCACTCGAAGCAGAGGAAACAACAAAATCAGGTATTGTTCTTCCCGGTGCTGAGAAGGAGAAACCGCAGCAGGCTGAAGTTATCGCTGTAGGCCCCGGCGGGATCGTTGATGGTAAAGAAGTAAAGATGCAGGTTAAGAAGGGTGACAATGTTATCTATTCTAAATATGCAGGAACAGAAGTAAAGCTTGATGATGTTACATATATCATTGTTAAGCAGAACGATATACTTGCAATTATCAAATAATTTGATGACTTATTTCAGATAAAAATTTTTATAATCGGAGGCAGATAAAATGGCTAAGACAATTAAGTATGGTGCTGATGCTAGAACAGCAATGGTTGAAGGCGTTAATAAGCTTGCAGATACAGTAAGAGTAACAATCGGACCTAAGGGCAGAAACGTAGTTCTTGATAAGAGCTATGGCGCTCCTACAATCACAAACGACGGTGTTACTATTGCTAAGGAGATTGAGCTTGAGGATGCTTATGAGAATATGGGTGCTCAGCTTGTAAAGGAAGTTGCAACAAAGACAAATGATGTTGCAGGTGATGGTACTACAACAGCTACAGTTCTTGCTCAGGCTATGATCAATGAAGGTGTTAAGAACCTCGCAGCAGGTGCTAACCCCATCGTACTCAGAAAAGGTATGAAGAAGGCTACAGATGCAGCAGTTGCTTCAATCGGCAAGATGGCAACAAAGGTTAAAGGTAAGGACCAGATCATGAGAGTAGCAGCAGTTTCATCAGGTGATGATGAAGTTGGTCAGATGATCGCTGATGCTATGGAGAAGGTTTCAAACGACGGTGTTATCACAATCGAAGAATCCAAGACAATGATGACAGAGCTTGACCTCGTTGAAGGTATGCAGTTCGACAGAGGATATATCTCAGCTTACATGGCTACAGATATGGACAAGATGGAAGCTAACCTTGATGATCCTTACGTACTTATTACAGATAAGAAGATCTCAAACATCAACGATATCCTTCCTCTTCTTGAGCAGATTGTTAAGACAGGCGCTAAGCTTCTTATCATCGCTGAGGATGTTGACGGTGAGGCTCTTACAACTCTTATTGTCAACAAGCTCCGTGGAACATTCAATGTAGTAGCTGTTAAGGCTCCCGGATATGGCGACAGAAGAAAGGCTATGCTCGAAGATATCGCTATTCTTACAGGCGGTAAGGTAATCAGCTCTGACCTTGGTCTTGAGCTTAAAGATACAACAATGGATGATCTTGGACGTGCAAAGAGCATCAAGGTTGAGAAGGAAAAGACAACAATCGTTGATGGTCTTGGTGACAAGAAGGAAATCCAGGCAAGAGTTTCTCAGATTAAGAAGCAGATCGAAGAGACAACTTCTGATTTTGATAAGGAAAAGCTTCAGGAGAGACTTGCTAAGCTTGCAGGCGGTGTTGCTGTAATCAGAGTAGGTGCTGCTACAGAAACAGAGATGAAGGAAGCTAAGTACAGAATGGAAGATGCTCTTAATGCTACAAGAGCTGCTGTAGAAGAAGGTATCATCTTTGGTGGTGGAAGTGCTTACATCCACGCTAGCAAGGAAGTTGAAAAGCTTGCTAACACACTTGAAGGTGATGAGAAGACAGGTGCTAAGGTTGTTCTTAAGGCACTTGAAGCTCCTCTTTACCACATTGCTAACAATGCAGGTCTTGACGGATCAGTTATTGTTAACAAGGTTAAGGAATCAAAGCAGGGAATCGGCTTCAATGCTTATTCAGAAGAGTATGTTGACATGGTTAAGGATGGTATCATTGATCCTGCTAAGGTTACAAGATCAGCTCTTCAGAACGCTACTTCAGTTGCATCAAGCTTCCTTACAACAGAAGCTGCTGTTGCAACAGTAAAAGAGCCCGTTCCTCCGATGCCCGCTGGCAACCCCGGCATGGGAATGATGTGATGAAATAACGAGGCATGCGCCTCGTTAGGGGATAAGAACTACAAGATGCGTCAGCATCTAAAAAAACAGAAAGACCAGGTATCAAGCTTGCTTGAAATACCTGGTCTTTCTGTTTTTTGGATACTCCGAAGGAGTTGTAGTTCTTAGAACCTGACGAGAGCATATGCCGACAAAACACAACTCGGGAAGCGCTGGCGCTTTCCGAGTCTGTAATGTAGATCAAGTGAACCATTTATTATTCCATAGGCAAGAAGTTGCGGCTCTTAGAGCCTGACGAGAGCATATGCTTCAAAATGATAAAAATTCTCATTTTTAGCTTTGCTTCATGGACTTAATGAAAATATAAAACTTTTTATAAACAATTTACAATCGATAAATGGTTAATGATGATATTATTGTAATGTGAGAACATTATCACAGTAAGGAGGCCATGATGGAAGCAAAGTCCAAAAAACAAAAGAAAACTAATTCACTTAAATTAGAGGGAATGAGTATAAAGCTTAAGCTTATATTATTTATTGTGCCTATTGTAGCGGTTATGCTTATACTTATCACTGCAATAAGCTCTATTGTCAGCAGATCCATCATCATAGAACGTTCTAATGAACAGATGTCAGCTACCCTTGGAGAATATTCCAATTACGTAGCCGGCGAAATGGATCACATAAAGGCTCAGGCAGATACCTTTGCTCAAATGATTGCGTCTACTTATGTAAATTCGACAATGGAAGATTATACTGAAGCTGTAACACAGATTGTTACAGGTAATGATATGGTGCTTGGAGCAGGTCTTTGGTTTGAACCCAATACCTTTGAGCCCAATGAAACTTATTATGGACCATATTGGATGAAGAATGTTGATTCAAATGGTAAGTGGGATGGCGGAGAGCTGAATCTGACCTGGGATTATTCCAACGCAGAATATGATTATTTTAATCAGGAATATTATGTAAACGCCAAGAGCCTTCCAAATGCAAGCATCACAGATCCCTATTATGATGAATCATCCGGAATGGTCATGGCCTCATGTTCAGCTCCAATTAAAAAGCTGGATGGAACATTTGTGGGATGTGTTACTATCGATCTAATGCTTGATACAGTAAAAGAAGAACTTGGAGCTGTGCACGTAGGAGAGACAGGCACATTATGGCTTATAGACCAGTCATTCAATTACGTTTATCATCCGGCATTCCCGGATGCGTCAAAAGACGGGCTTAATCTTGATGCTTCAACAGAGTTAAATGAATACATTCCATCTATTAAATCACAGGAAACCGGATCAGGAAGCTTTTCATTCCAGGGTACCAAGAGACTATTATATTGGGATACAGTAAATGGAATGAATTGGAGAATAGGTCTTACGATTACCGAGGACGAGATCTTTGAAAAGATCAACATGATGCTCTTTATTTCGATTGTTGTTCTTTTGATTGCTATAGCGGTTACGACAACTATCATCATCTATCAGGCTTCCGGCATTGCAAATGCAGTTGCAGTAGTTGCTAATTCACTAGACCACTTAAGAGAAGGTGAATTTGTAAGAATTACCGGAGTTAAGAAGAGAACCGACGAAATCGGCCTCATGACGAATGCGACGAATGATGTTATCAATAAACTTGATGAGATCGTTTCAAATATTAAGGAATCTGCAACTTCCGTTGGATCATCTTCCGATGAACTTGCTGATATGGCCAACCAGATTTCTCAGACAGCAGAAGATGTATCCAATGCTGTTCAGGAAATTGCAACAGGTGCTACTCAGCAGGCTGACGAAATTCAGAGTGCTACTGAGAATGTAGGATACATTGGCGACGCAGTTAACAATGTACAGGATTCCACCGGAAACCTTTCAGATATAACAGAAAAGATGAAGGAAGCTTCGGAAGTATCCAGCAAGTCACTTGCATCACTTCAGGAATCTTCACTTGAAATGACAGCTAAGATTGATGAAATATCCAATACAATCCAGGCAACGCAGGAAGCTGTTTCCAATATCAATGATAAGGTTGAAGGCATTACTTCGATTGCAACCCAGACAAACCTTCTTTCACTTAATGCTTCAATTGAAGCTGCACGTGCAGGCGAAGCAGGAAAAGGCTTTGCGGTTGTTGCAGAAGAAATCGGACAGCTTGCTGCTAATTCAAAACAACTTGCTGATGATATCAGGATCGAGATGGAAAAACTTCTTACACAGTCAAAAGCAGCGGTTGATGCTTCTGAAGATGTCAAGCAGGGCAACATCGATCAGCAGACAGCTCTTGGTGATACACTTAATGCAGTTAACGGAATGCTGAGCGATATTGACGAAACAGTCGGTGGTGTACACCTTATCAGTCAGGGTGCAGATACCTGCGAAAACTCCAAGAATGCTGTTGTAGATACCATGAGCGCTCTATCAGCCATTTCTGAAGAAAATGCTGCTTCATCCCAGGAGACGGGTGCTTCGATGCAGGAGCTCTCAGCTACAGTTACAACCCTTGCAAGTTCTGCATCTTCACTTAAGGATATCGCAGATCAGCTCAATGAAGAAATGAAGTTCTTTAAATCTTAAAAAGACATGATCATGATAGATACCCCTTTTTCCGGACAACCGGAGAAAGGGGTGTTTTTTCAGAAATTATATTATTTCATCAGGTCTATTCTGATTTGTATGTGATAGAATTAACTGATAAAAGCATGCAAGGAGGAAGCAGATGAAAAAATTATCACTAAGCAAATACACAGATTTTATCGTAGAAGAAACTACAAAACTTTTAAATATTGATTCACCCACAGGATATACTGAAGAGGCAGCTTCCTGGGTGAAGGACGAGTTTGAAAAGCTTGGATTTAAAGCTGTAATAACAAATAAAGGCGGCGTTATTGTTGACCTTACAGGAAAAGACAAAAAGAACGGCCTTCTTCTTGAAGCACATACCGACACTCTTGGCGGTATGGTTGCTACGATCAAGGATAACGGAAGACTCCAGTTGACAAACCTTGGAGGAATGAATCCTAACAATGCAGAAACAGAGAATGTAAGGATCGTCACCAAATTTGATGGCATATATGAAGGAACTTTTCAGCTAAACAACGCATCTATCCATGTAAACGGAGAATACAATGACACGAAGAGAACCTGGGAAAACTGCGAGGTTGTCATCGATGAAGATGTAAATAATAAACAGGATACAGAAAAGCTCGGAATTTCAGTAGGTGATATTGTTTGCTTTGAACCCAATGTAAGAGTTACAAAGTCAGGATATATCAAGTCCAGATTTTTGGATGATAAATTAAGTGTAGGAATCCTTCTTGGACTTGCTAAATATATTAAAGAAAAGAAGATCACTCCTAAGAGAGCTTTATATGCCCATATAACTGTATTCGAAGAAGTTGGACATGGCGGATGTGCAAATGTTCCCGAGGGTTGTACTGAAGCAATATCCGTGGATATGGGATGCGTAGGAGATGGACTTACCTGCACAGAAAAACAGGTTTCCATATGTGCAAAAGACAGCGGAGGACCTTACAGCTATCCGGTTGTTCAGGGCTTGGTAGCTGCAGCAAAAGAATCAGGGGCTGACTATGCGATCGACATTTATCCTCATTACGGAAGTGATGTTGAAGCGACACTTGGAGCAGGCTCAGACCTTAAGCATGGACTTATCGGAGCTGGAGTGTATGCTTCTCACGGCTATGAGAGAAGCCATAGGGATGGCGCAGAAAACGTATTAAGACTCCTTATTCAGTATGCGTTATGATTTATAAAACTTCAAAAGATCAACCCCAAAAAACCATTTGAATTATATATAATTACAGATGAATAAAAGGGTCTGCGTCTTGACACAGACCCTTTTGAAGCGTAAACTAAATTTGTTGTAATCTTGTATGAAAGTGCGATTAATATAATCATTTTATACAAAATATTGTACAATGAAAATTGAATAAGGAGGTGCTCCTGTATGTCTACAACAACTATTATTGTAGCATTAGCAACTCTTGTCATTTCTGTTTTTGTAACTATTGTGATTATGAAAGCGCATCAGGCTAAGATTGATGCGGAGAATGAAAGCAAGGTAGGAAGTGCAGAGGAAAGGGCAAGAAAAATCATCGACGATGCCGTTAGAGCTGCCGATGAATCGAAGCGCGAAAAACTCCTGGAAGTAAAAGAAGAATCACTGAAGACAAGAAATGAACTTGAAAAAGAAGTGAGGGATAGGAGAGCAGAGGTTCAGCGTTCAGAACGCAGAGTACAGCAAAAAGAGGAAAATGTCGAGAAAAGATCTGAAGCAATTGAGAAAAAGGAAGCCAGTTTAAGTGCAAAGGAATCTGCACTAAGCAAAAAAGAGCAAGAGGTTGCAAAGCTCGACGAGCAAAGGAGACAGGAACTTGAGAGAATCTCAGGCTTAACCTCCGAGCAGGCAAAAGAGTATCTTTTAAAGATTGTTGAAGATGACGTGAAACATGAATCCGCTGTAATGATCAAGAACATGGAAGCGGAGGCAAAGGAAGAAGCTGATAAGCGCGCAAAGGAAATAGTAGTAAATGCTATTCAGAGATGTGCCGCAGATCATGTTTCTGAAACAACAATTTCTGTTGTTCAGCTGCCAAATGATGAAATGAAGGGACGTATCATAGGTCGTGAGGGTAGAAATATCCGCACACTTGAAACAATGACAGGTGTTGATCTTATTATCGATGATACCCCTGAAGCAGTTGTTATTTCGGGATTTGATCCTATCAGAAGAGAAGTTGCCCGAATAGCACTCGAGAAACTTATCGTAGATGGCCGTATCCATCCTGCCAGAATTGAAGAGATGGTAGAGAAGGCACAGAAGGAAGTTGCCAATAAGATCAAGGAAGAGGGTGAAAATGCAGCCCTTGAAGCAGGCGTACATGGCCTGCATCCAGAAATCATTAAACTTCTTGGTCGTATGCGTTTCCGTACAAGTTATGGTCAGAACGCACTTAAGCATTCTGTTGAGGTTTCTCAGCTCTGTGGACTTATGGCATCAGAACTTGAGCTTGATGTTCGTATAGCTAAGAGAGCAGGTCTCTTACACGATATTGGTAAGGCAGTAGACCATGAGATGGAAGGCTCACATATATCACTTGGTGTTGATATTTGTAAGAAATACAAAGAATCTGCGATCGTCATCAATGCAGTAGAGGCTCACCACGGAGACGTAGAGCCGCAGTCACTTATAGCTGTAATAGTACAGGCTGCTGATACAATTTCAGCTGCCAGACCGGGTGCCAGAAGAGAGACTCTGGAAACCTACACAAGCAGACTTAGGGAACTCGAAGAGATTACAAACAGCTTTAAAGGTGTTGATCACTCATTTGCTATCCAGGCCGGAAGAGAAGTCAGGGTAATGGTTGTTCCTGAACAGGTAAGCGATGCCGATATGGTATTGATGGCAAGAGATATTGCCAAGAAGATCGAGAACGAGATGGAATATCCCGGACAGATCAAAGTTAATATCATTCGTGAAAGCAGAGCTACTGATTACGCAAAATGATCAGATTATGAATTCAAGATTACCGATGTATGCGCATGCATACATCGGTATTTTTGTGTGTAAATATCGAAAAATTAAATAGCGCACAATGCGTTTGCATATGCTAATTAAATATTGTATACTATTTAAAACAAGTAAAGCTTTAATATGGAGGGTTGAAATGCACGAGTCCGGTGAAGATTATATTGAAACAATATATCTGCTTAAAAAGAAAAAGGGTTTTGTCAGATCTATAGATGTTGCTTCTGAGCTTAATTTTTCAAGACCCAGTGTATCAAGAGCTGTCGGCATCCTTAAGGAAGATGGCTATCTTACTGTGGGAAAAGATGGGGAGCTTGAGCTTACAGAACTGGGATTAAAAAAGGCTAAAAGCGTTTATGAGAAGCACACAAACCTTACTAAATTCTTAATGCTCACAGCAAAAGTAAATGCTGATGTTGCAGAGAATGATGCCTGCAGGATAGAGCATATAATAAGTCCTGAGACTTTTAAGGGTATAAAGAAATATCTAAAAGAACATAGGGACGAACTTCTTTGAAGAAGAGGTATCTTCGAAAACAGAAACCTGGCATAACATATCGAAAACTTAATATATAGGCTTAAGTGTGTTACAATAGAGCCTATGAGTTTAGATAATGTATTTGAAAAGAGAATTAAAAACATATTGGGGGATGAATATCCCGCATTTGAGGACGCCTTGGGAAGAGAGAAGGTGTCCTCACTTAGAGTGAATCCCCTTAAGAAAAACGGTTTTGGTAAAACCGCTTTGGATAGCATGGAAGTGCTAAAAAGAGATGGCGTTTCTTTTTCCGAAAAAGAGATAGAGTGGGAAAAAGCCGGACATATCTATACTGAGGGTGCACCGGGAAAACATGCATATCACGAAGCGGGAGTCTATTATATTCAGGAGCCAAGTGCCATGTCGCCTGTTTCATATCTAAATGTAAAAAAGGGTGACAAGGTTCTTGATCTGTGCGCTTCTCCGGGAGGGAAAAGTACGCAGATCGCGTCTATGCTTGGCGGTGAAGGAATCCTTGTAAGTAATGAAATAGATAAGAAGAGAGCGCAGATATTATCTCTGAATATAGAGAGATGCGGAATAAAAAACGCGCTTGTCACTAATATGGATCCGTCTAAAATGTCTGATATTTTTGAGGGCTATTTTGATAAGATCCTTGTGGATGCTCCCTGTTCAGGAGAGGGAATGTTCAGGAAAAATGATGAGGCTATTAAAAACTGGAGCCCTGAGAATGTGACTATGTGCGCAGTCAGGCAGGCGGAAATACTAAAAGAAGCTGTGAAAATGCTCGCTCCGGGTGGAAGGCTTGTATATTCTACATGTACTTTTGCCCCTGAAGAGGATGAGCTTCAGGTCATAAGTCTTGTTAAACTTGGCATGAAGCCCTGTGAAACCGTGCTTTATCCCGGTATGGCAAGAGGAAATATCGATAATATCTTTAAGGTATATGACAACACCGGCATGGGGGATTTATCAGAGCTTATAAACAAAATCTCAGGATCACTCGGAGAGGAAAGCACTTCCTGCGATGAGTTTTTTGGCGAAAAAGAAAGCTATGCGGATGCCATAAACAAAAGTGCAATAAGACTATGGCCGCATAAAATGAGCGGCGAGGGGCATTTTTTATGTGCGTTTGAAAAAGATGGGGACATTTCATTAAATGAAGGACTGTATGGAATAAATGGTTCTGTAAAGGCAGCGTCTCTATCTGACCTTAAGGCTTTTGAAGAATTTGTAAGGGATACCTTTGCAGATGGTTATAACGAAATTGAAACCGGCAAGGAATTATTAAATGAAAACAGCAGATCAAAAAAATCAAAGACTTCCAAAAATACTCTGCCTAGTATAAGCCTTCTGGGAGGAGGCTTAAATGGCAGACCCTTTATGTTTGGGAGTCAGCTCTATCTTGCACCTTGCGGGATGCCGGGGATAGATGGTCTTACTGTGGTTCGTCCGGGGCTTCATCTCGGAACTGTAAAAAAGGACAGATTTGAACCCTCGCATGCACTTGCTCTTTGTCTTGATCCTTCTCTTGTGAAAAAAACATTGGACTTACCTTCTGATTCACAGGAGGTTCGCCAGTTTATAGGGGGAATGACTTTAAGAACATCCGGTCTTTCAAATGGCTGGCATCTTATAACAACGGACGGATATAGCCTTGGATGGGGCAAATATGCAGGGGGAAATATGAAAAACCACTATCCGAAGGGATTGAGGATTTATAATTGAAAGGTTTTTTGAGATGAAAAAACTACTTAGATATCTAAGTGAATATAAACTTGAAGCATTTTTGGGGCCACTGTTTAAGCTGCTTGAAGCAAGCTTTGAACTCATAGTACCGCTGGTTGTAGCTGCAATCATAGACAACGGAATCGTAAGAAGCGATAAGCCATACATTTTTAAGATGAGCCTTGTGCTAGTCCTTCTTGCACTTGTCGGATTTACCTGTTCTGTTATCGCACAGTATTTTGCAGCAAAGGCCGCAACGCATTTTGCAAAAGGAGTTAAGAGGGACCTCTTTGCAAATATTCAAGAGCTTTCATACGAGCAGATTGACAGACTCGGAACGACGACACTTATAACAAGAATGACAAGTGACATGAACCAGGTACAGCAGGGAATAAATCTGTCATTAAGACTTTTACTCAGGTCTCCTTTTGTTGTATTTGGCGCAATGGTGATGGCTTTTACAATAGACTTTGGTCAGGCCATGATTTTTCTCGTGACGATAGTCATATTATCAATCGTAGTCTTTGGAATAATGCTGTGGGGAATTCCCAGATATAAGCAGGTTCAGGCTATGCTTGATAAGGTTCTTGGACTTACAAGAGAGAATTTATCGGGCGTAAGAGTGATACGAGCTTTCGGAAGAGAGGAAGATGAGGTTTCAGCTTTTAAGCAGCAAAATGATGCACTCACAAAGCTCCAGGAATATGTGGGAAGAATATCATCTCTTATGAATCCTTTGACCTATGTGATCCTCAACTTTGCAGTTATCGTGCTCCTCTATACAGGCGCGTCCAAGGTCAATACCGGTGCTCTCACAACAGGTAGTGTTGTAGCGCTTTACAACTATATGTCACAGATCCTTGTAGAGCTTATAAAGCTTGCATCTTTGATAATAACTATTACAAGAGCCGTTGCCTGCGGAAACAGAATTCAGCTGATGCTTGAAGAAAAGCCCTCTATGGCGTACGGAGATCTGGACAATGACCTTGATTACAATGGAGAACTTATTTCCTTTGAAAACGTATGCATGAGATATGGAGATGATATTGAAGATTCACTTTCAGGTGTTTCTTTTTCAGCAAAAAAAGGTGAGTCTGTAGGAATCATAGGCGGCACGGGCTCGGGCAAGACAACACTTATTAATCTTATCCCCAGATTTTATGATGCTACGAGCGGAACAATCAGGTTTAAGGGGAAAAACATAAAGGACTATAAAAAAGAGGCAGTACTTTCTACTATCGGAGTTGTTCCTCAGAAGGCAGCCCTTTTTAAGGGAAGCATAAGAGACAACTTAAAGTGGGGCAACTATAATGCGACGGATGACGAGCTGTGGGATGCTCTTAAAACAGCACAGGCAGTTGAAGTTGTTAAGGAGAAAAAAGGCGAGCTTGATGCTCAGGTAACTCAGGGAGGAAGAAACTTCTCGGGAGGACAGAAGCAGAGACTTACAATTGCAAGGGCACTCGCTAAAAAGCCAGAGATACTCATTCTGGATGATAGCTCATCTGCTCTTGATAATATGACAGATAAAAATTTGAGAGAGGCTATAAAAACACTGCCTTACGAACCTCTTACTTTTATTGTGTCACAGAGAGCATCATCAGTTATTTCATGTGACAAGATAATAGTTCTTGATGACGGCGAAGTAATGGGAATGGGTACGCATGATGAACTTCTGAAGAACTGTGAGACTTACAGAGAAATTTATGAATCACAGTTTGGAGAGGGGAAGAAAGATGCGTGAACTTAAAAGAGTATTAAAATATGTTTCAAAATATAGGATCCTTATTTTGGCATCCATGGTATTTGCGATAATTTCTGCACTTTCTGCTCTGTATGTTCCGATAATCGCAGGAAATGTTGTAGACTGCATAGTCGGAAAAGATAATGTGGATTTTACAAAGATCATCATGCTTTTATCACGAATGGCTGTAGTAATTATTGTTACTGCTATCTGCCAGTGGTTTATGTACGGAGTAAATAACAGGATCACATTCAGAGTAGTAAGAGATGTAAGAAATGATGCCTTTAAAAAGCTGCAGATCCTTCCGTTTGAGTTTTTGGATTCCAATCCTCAGGGCGGAATAGTCAGTAAGATAATTGCCGACGTTGATCAGTTTGCAGATGGTCTTCTTATGGGATTTACCCAGCTTTTTACAGGAATAGTTACGATTGCGGGAACACTTATTTTTATGTTCGTTTTGTGCTGGCAGATAGCTGTTCTTGTTGTTGTGTTAACACCTGCGTCACTTTTTATCGCAAGGTTTATAGCGGGCAGATCTTATAAGCTGTTTAAGGCTCAGTCTGAAGCAAGAGCGGAGCAGACAGCTCTTATAGATGAAATGGTGGGAAGTCTTAAGGTGGTCAAGGCTTTTTCACATGAAGATGAAAACAGGGAAGTATTCGATGATATAAACGAAAGGCTTACTATTACAAGCTTAAAGGCTACTTTCTTTTCATCACTTACCAATCCGAGCACTAGATTCATAAACAATATAGTATATGCGGCTGTTGCACTTGTCGGTGCTTTTGTGAGCATAGGCGGAGTTATGAGCGTGGGTGAACTTACTATTTTCTTAAGCTATGCGACGCAGTATACCAAGCCTTTTAATGAAATATCGGGTGTTGTGACAGAGCTTCAGAACGCGCTTGCCTGCGCAAGGAGAGTATTTGATCTTATAGATGAAAAGCCGCAGATTCCGGACAAAGAAGACGCCGTAACACTTGAAAATGTAAAGGGCGACATAGACATAAAGAATGTCCGTTTTTCATATGATAAGGATAGAGAGCTGATAACAAATCTTAATCTGTCTGCAAAAGAAGGCCAGAGGATCGCGATCGTAGGTCCTACAGGAAGCGGAAAGACAACCATAATAAATCTGCTCATGAGATTTTATGATGTGGATGACGGAAGCATAAAACTTGAGGGTACAGATATCAGGGATATCACTAGAAAGAACCTCAGAAACAGCTTTGGCATGGTGCTTCAGGAGACATGGCTAAGGAGCGGAACGATCAAGGAAAATATCCTTATGGGACGAAGCGGTTTTACTGACGAGGATGTGATCGAAGCTGCAAAGAAAAGCCACGCACACAGCTTTATAAGAAAGCTTCCAAACGGATACGATACAGTTATTGGTGAAGACGGAGGTGTGCTTTCCCAGGGACAAAAGCAGCTTTTGTGCATTACAAGAGTAATGCTGGATGTGCCTGCAATGCTTATTCTTGATGAAGCTACAAGCTCAATCGATACAAGAACCGAGATAAAGATCCAGAATGCTTTTAAGCAGATGATGAATGGAAGAACAAGCTTCGTTGTTGCGCACAGACTTTCAACCATAAAAGAAGCTGATGTCATCCTTGTTATGAACGAAGGACATATTATAGAACAGGGATCACATAAGGAACTTCTGGAAAAAGGCGGTTTTTATTCAAAGCTTTACATGAGTCAGTTTGCAAGTTGAGAAATCAATCCCTGTACAGATTCGAGTAAAAAAAGTAAAATAATTAGTAAAAATAGGTTATGATATAAAGGATGGTAATTTACTACTATCCTTTATTTTTTATTACTATCCTTTATAATTATTTTGAACAGGATAAATAATTGTATTTGCTTTTTAGGGAGATCTTTATGAAGAAAAGACCGGTTTATGTAATAGGACATAAGAATCCCGATACGGATTCTATTTGCGCGGCTATTTGCTATGCAAATCTTAAAAAGAAGATAACAGGTGAAGAATACGAGGCAAGAAGATGCGGACACCTGAATGAAGAGACACAGTTTGTCCTTTCAAGGTTCGGTATAACTCCGCCTATATATACAAAAGACGTAAGAACCCAGGTATGCGATATGGAGATGAGAGATCTTCATGCTGAAAACGGCGATATCTCTTTAAAGAGAGCCTGGGAGAGAATGAAGGATGAAAACGTAGTTACTCTCTGCATTACCAAGAATGGTAAACTTGAGGGACTTCTTACTACTAACGATATCATGGAAACAAGTATGGATGTTCATGATGCAACTCTTTTGTCGGATACGAAGACAAGCTATTCAAACATCGTGGATACTCTCGATGGTCAGATGCTGGTTGGTGATCCCAAAGAAGTCATAACATCAGGGAAAGTGCTTATTGCGACTGCTTCTCCGGAAGTAATGGAAGAAGTTATTGATCCCGGTGATATTGTTATCTGCGGAAACAGATATGAGACGCAGCTTGTTGCGATAGAAAATGATGCTTCATGTATTGTTGTCTGTATCGATGCCAAGGTCACAAACACAATTCAGAAGATAGCTGAGGAGAGGGGATGTAAGATAATTACAACTCCTTATGATACTTTTACGGTTGCAAGACTTATAAACGAGAGTGCACCTGCAAGATCTATTATGAAAACAGATAACCTTGTTACTTTTCATGTAGATGATTTTATCGAAGATATTCAGCAGACAATGGCGCAGGTAAGACACCGCTATTTCCCTGTTGTTGACGAGCACGACAATTTCGTGGGCATGATCTCCCGAAGAAATTTGCTAGGTGCAAGAAAAAAGCAGATCATTTTGGTTGATCATAATGAGAAGAGTCAGACAGTAGACGGAGCTGACGGCGCTGATATCCTTGAGATCATAGATCATCACAGACTTGGATCGTCCATAGAAACAGCGGGACCTGTTTTCTTCAGAAATCAGCCGCTCGGATCATCATGCACGATCATTTATACTATGTATAAAGAATACGGAGTTGAGGTTGATAAAACTATGGCAAGCCTTATGCTGTCAGCTATCATCTCAGATACTCTTATGTACAGATCACCTACCTGTACCGAGATTGATAAGAAGGCGGGCGAAGAGCTTGCAAAAATTGCCGGCATAGATGTTGAAGAATTTGCAAGAGAGATGTTTAGAGCGGGCTCTAACCTCGGGGATAAGACTCCCAAGCAGATAGTTCATCAGGACTTTAAGAAGTTCTCAGTTGATGATAAGAATATCGGTATCGGTCAGGTTAATTCTATGAGTGCGGAAGAACTAGCTGAGATCAAAGAAAAGGTGCTTCCTGAGCTTAAAGATATTATGAATGCTGACGGACTGGATATGATCTTCTTTATGATGACCAATATCCTTACAGAGTCTTCCATCGTGGCGTTTGAGGGCAATAAGGCTGAGAGCATAATAGATGCCGGATTCCATGTTGCTGCAGGAAGTGATAATGTGGCACTGCTTAAGGGCGTTGTATCAAGAAAGAAGCAGCTGCTTCCTGCAATAGTGGATGCACTTCAGCAGTAACTGCCTGACTAAATACAAAAAACTAGATGATACAGAGGGGATACAATGGCAACGTTAAAAGAGATAGCAAGTGAAAGCGGATTCTCTATTTCTACGGTTTCCAGGGTGCTGAATGAGGACAGAACTCTGAACGTACCGGAGGAAACAAAAAGAATAATCTTTGAAACTGCAGGAAAACTCAATTATAAGACCAGAAATGAGAGGAGAAAGGCGCTCAATACCTTGGATCCCGGTGTTTATACCGGTGTTATGGATCGCCTTGAAACAAAGAGAGTAGGACTTGTACAGATGCTCTCTGATGATGAACAGCTCGATGATACATATTATTTATATCTTAAGAGTAATGTAGAGAAGGTTTGTACTGAGAGAGGAATTGAAACAGTTCCCATGACTTTTGATAATGGAACAGGCGACCTTAGATTTTCCGGAGACTCTGTCGATGGAATTATTGCGATTGGCCAGTTTTCCAAAAAGCGGATCGCTGCAATGGAGAAATGCGCAAAGAGAATAGTATTTGTGGACTCTTCACCTGATGCAACAAAATACTGCTCAATACAGACCAATTACGAGACAGGTGTTGTTCAGGGACTTGAATACCTCCTTAGCAGAGGCCATAGAAACATAGCTTTTGTAGGTCCTGTTGAAACAAAGGATTCTATGGGAAACAGTGCGCCGGAGATCCGAAGAAGGATTTTTGGTGATATGGCAAAAGAGTTCTATGACAAGATGAATGCTTTTTATGTTGATACAGATCAGAAGGGTATTGACGCTCAGGAACAGATAATCAAATTCATGTCATTATATCCGGGATCTAGCGATATCACTGCTTTTTTTGCATTTAATGAGACGACCGCCATCAATGTGATGAAGGGTCTTCAGAGTATGGGGATCAGAGTTCCCGCAGATGTAAGTGTATTGAGCTTTAATGATACAGTGCTTGCTACATTTACGCAGCCGCAGCTTTCAGGTATACATATATACATGGATGAGATGGCAAAAGTTACGGTAAATACAATGAGTACACTTTTTTATGATGAACAGATGCTGCCCATCAGGATCCTTGTTCCTACGGGAGTGACCGAAAGGGAGAGTGTCAGATCTGTTAATTCTTAAAAAATTATAACGCGGGTTTTGCTTTAAAAATAAAGTTCGAAATATGTTATAATTAGTGAAACAATTTTTGTATTTTTGCCTTGTTTTTATGAAAGGTTATTGTGTTATGAAAAAACATATTTCAGATATATTTTTCTCGTGTTTTGCACTTATTATTCTTATAGTTTTGTTCTTGATGCCTGCATGTTTTAATTCTTCTTTGGTGCATGCTGCCGAAGGGGATTTTGAGGCATCAACAACAAATACAGTCTATTTTGTAAATCCACTTTATAAAAATGTTATTTCAGAGAGCCAGTTAAAGCATCTTGATGATTCGGGAGTTTCTTCGCAGCAGATACTTTCTGCTGACACCAAGTATACAAGCATTGCTGAAATTGCGACAGCTTTGAGGAATGAACTAAGACAAAGAAAGAGCAATATTACAATCTATTATTCATTTGCCGGAGAGAGCTATACTGCAAGGACTCTTATAAATATGGAGAGTGATGCTATAACGCAGGCTATGGTCCACACCGGAAACGGCAAAGAAGGTGATTACCTTAGCTGGGGATACAGCGGATACGGAATGCAGGTTACCCATGGAACAAGAAATGGCAGAACAGAAGGCGCTTTTATATACTGTTTTAGCTATTACACAACTCCTGAACAGGAGGCGGCTGTAGACAGTAAGGCAGCGTCTCTTTCATCGAGTCTTGGGCTTTCTTCAAAGACGCAGTATGAGAAAGTTTTGGCCGTATATAAATATATATGTGACAATGTTACTTACAGCAAGGACTCAGGCACCTTGAAGTACAGCTGCTATGCGGCAATGTGCAAAAATAGCGCTGTTTGTCAGGGATATGCGCTTATGGCATATAGACTACTTAATGACAGTGGCGTTGACTGTAGACTTATAGCCGGGGATACATCAGGAGGCGGACACGGCTGGAATATAGTAAAGATCGGCTCGGGATACTACAACTTTGATGTCACCTGGGATGCCGGCAAAACTCCTGAAAACTATCTTTACTTTTTAAAATGCGATGCTAATTTTAGTGACCACAAAAGATGGTCTCAATATAAGAGCGCTGATTTTTATGCCCAGTATCCGATGAGCTCAAGTGATTATGACACGGGAACCGTAGGTTCCAGGGGCAAGATAAAAGGGATAAAACTAAGTACTGAAAAACTGGTGCTCAAGGTCGGGGATGACAAAAAGCTAAGCGCAAGCTATGAGCCAACAGGAACAACGGCCAAGAATGTGCACTGGTCTACAAATAATAAGAAAGTGGCAACGGTTTCAAATAACGGAACTGTGACTGCCCAGAAACAGGGAACCTGCGTAATTACTGTTAAGACCGATGACGGAAAATACTCTAAGAAGTGCTATGTTACAGTAAAGGCAGGAAAGAAGGTCGCTGTCAAAAAGATAAAGCTTAACAAGAAAAAGGTTAAGCTTGAAAAGGGAAAGAAATTCGAACTCAAAGTTACATTTAGTCCAAAGAATGCTACAAATAAGAATGTTAAGTATTCAAGCAGCAACAAGTCTATTGCAAAGGTAAACAAAAAAGGCGTGATAACTGCCCGTAAAAAGGGTACTTGCACAATTACCGTAACCTCAAAGGATGGCAAGAAGGTTGCGAAGTGTAAGGTGATAGTAAACTGATAATAACGAAAAAGCAGGTTCAAATGCGAACCTGCTTAATTTTTATATCCGGGTATTAAATTAACTTACAAAGAACTTCTCTGCGATTGTTTCCATGTAGATCTCACGTTTGTCTTCAGGAACATCATATTCATCCATGGCTTTGAGTACTGACCAGTGCTGAGAACCGATGGAACGAAGCATGTTTCTTATAAGTGAATAATCAACTATATTGTCCTGAGCGGAATTATACAGATTGTTGTCAGTTGTAGAATGTGCCATAAAAACCCCCATATAAATAAACAAAACTTAAACCATAGATATTGTTAGGACATTGTCCCTTCAACTACTATATATTGTATTATGTTTTTGAAATATTTCAATAGAAAAATTCTCAAAAATTGAATATTAATTTTATGTTTTTTTTACCGTTCAAGCCTGTTCATAAACTTGTTAAGAATGTGGAATTTTGATAAAATAATTATCGAAATAGTGGCTCTTTTAGTTTGTGAGGGTAGTATGCACAAGACGTATGAAGTGGAGCGAGACGGGTATAAGATTTCTGGGGAACTATATTTGCCGGAGGATCAAAAGGGCAGATATCCGGTTATAATCATGTCGCACGGTTTTGGTGCGAGCAGGGAAGGGTGCAGACCCTATGCCGAGATAATGGTAGAAGCCGGATTTGCCTGCTACATATTTGATTTTTGTGGCGGAGGCTTATCGTCAAAGAGCGATGGCAAGATGACCGAGATGTCGGTGCTCACTGAGAGCGCTGATATTGAAGCTATAGTTAAAGACATCAGAAAGGCTCCTTTTGCCGACAGAAAGAACATCTTTCTGATGGGCGAGAGTCAGGGCGGAGTTGCTTCAACCATTGCCGCAGGTGATACTCCCGGTGATGTAAGAGCTATGATACTGCTGTATCCTGCATATATTCTTTTTGACGATGCAAAGAGAAAATATCCGGATAAGAGCATGATCGAGGATACTACCACGGTTTTTGGCCTTCCTGTCGGAAGAAAGTTTTATGAAGATGCTTTTTCGCTGAATATTGATGACTACATGGTCAGATACAGCGGAAATGTGCTGATCATCCATGGCAACATAGATGAAATCGTTCCGATATCATACAGCATTGCTGCCAAGAAAAAGTTCCCTGCTGCAAAAGTTGTTCAGATAGATGAAGCCGGGCATGGTTTTTACGGAAAAGAGGTTGTGGAAGCAGGGCGTAAAATGGTATCATTTATAGAGAACAATCTAAGCGATTAGTCTACTAAAAGTTGGGGGTTATAAAAATATGAGCAGATTTTTTGAAAATATAGATACAGACGAACTTAGAAACAGCGCAAAGGAAGTTTTGGATTTCACCGAAGGAAAAGCAAGAGATGCTTATGGCAGAGCTCTCGACAAATACAATGGCCTCGATGATGAGTTAAAGAAGGCTATAAAGATCGGAGTATGTGTATTTGGAATAATACTTCTTGTTGCAGGATGCTTCTATCTTCTTGGAAAGAAAGCAGGCAGAAGAGAAAGATGCGAGTTTGAATACGAAGAATGGGACGGATAAGATTAAAAAGTCTTGCAAACCATACTGGTATGTGATAATATCGTCTAGTCGTTTCGACTTAGATCATTTACATAATCATATTAGCCGGCGTGTCGGAATTGGCAGACGAGACAGACTCAAAATCTGTTATCCGCAAGGGTGTATGGGTTCAAGTCCCATCGCCGGCATTAAGTTAATTGAATCAATCATTAAATTTAAAAACAGCCTATCATCGGGCTGTTTTTTGTATTTTTGCACAAAAAATGGAAACCAAAATTGGGTAATGCGTTTCTTGTTATCAGTTTCCTATGATGTTACTATATTATAAGAAACGAAGCGAAAATGTTTTGGTTTCTGGCAGAAATACGAGGACACTGATGAGAGAAATATTATATTTAAACAATGACTGGAAATACTCGGATAATTTCGAGGATGATATGATACTCCCCGGCTATGGGGATAGCACCATGGAAGTGGTGAGAATACCGCATACGGTAGCGGTGACACCTTTTAATTACTTTGACGACAGGATATATCAGAAGGTTTCATGTTACAGAAAAAGCTTTAATGCTGAGCAGTCCTGGAAGGGCAAAAGGATCAAGCTGTGCTTTATGGGAGCGGCACATGAAGCAAATGTGTTTTTTAACGGCCAGCTTTTGGGCACTCATTCATCCGGATATACTTCATTTTCTTTTGATATAACTGACAGGATAAGATTTGATGGGCCAAACTGCCTTGTAGTTAAGCTTGACAGCAGAGAAAGCCTTAATGTCCCGCCTTTTGGATTTGTTGTAGATTACATGACCTACGGCGGAATATACAGAGATGTTCTTATCGAACTGACTGATAAAACATACATAGAGGATAGTTTTGTCTATACTACGGTTCCTGCAGTTTACAATGCTTCTGAAGATGCAAAAGAGATTGCGCCAAAGGCCGTAGGTTCATTTATTAATGCAAAGATCAAGATATCGGGTGACATCAAGGGATGCACTTTAAAGCATTATCTTAAGCGCGTTTCAGGAGTTATGCCCGGTGGCGAAAAAGATGAATATGAAAACAGAGTGCTGATGGCAGAGACAAGTGCGAATGAAACCAATGATTTTTCCTATCACACACTTCCTGTGTGCGTTTGGGATGTCACCAATCCTGCTTTGTATGACTATGAAATTGAGCTCGTAAAGGATGAAAAAATCATAGACTCAAAGACTGAGCGCTTCGGATTTAGAAGTGCCAGGTTTGTGGCAGACGGGTTTTATTTGAACGGACGTAAGCTTAAGATCAGAGGACTTAACAGACATCAGTCATATCCTTATGTCGGATATGCAATGCCTTCTTCAATGCAGGTGGAAGATGCAAGAATACTCAAAGAAGAGCTTGGTGTAAATGCAGTAAGATGCTCGCATTATCCTCAGTCACAGGACTTTATAAATGAATGTGACAGGATAGGACTTCTTGTATTTATGGAATTCCCCGGCTGGCAGCACATAGGGGATGAGGCCTGGAAAGAGCAGGCAATCGTCAATGAAAAAGAAATGATAATCCAATACAGGAATCATCCTTCAATCATTATCTGGGGAGTAAGAATAAACGAATCTGCAGATGATGATGAGTTTTACAAAAAGACTAATGAAGTTGCGCATGAGCTTGATCCTTCAAGGCAGACCGGAGGCGTTAAGGCATCCGGGAAGATGCATACTTTTGAAGATGTCTATACATATAATGATTTTTCATTTGAAGGAACAAAGAACGGTTGTCAGAAAAAGAAGGCAGTTACTCCCGATATGAATAAGGGATACCTGGTTACAGAGTATAACGGCCATATGTATCCGACGAAAAGCTTTGATGATGAAAATCACAGAAAAGAACATGCGATAAGACATGTAAAGGTCATGGATGCAATAGCCGGGGAGCATGATATTGCAGGCGGATTTGGCTGGTGCATGTTTGACTACAACACACATAAGGACTTTGGATCGGGTGACAGGATCTGTTATCACGGAGTGATGGATATGTTCAGAAATCCCAAGATGGCTGCATTTGCATACGGAATGCAGCAGGATGAGGAAAATGTTCTTGAAATCTCTTCATCTATGGATATTGGCGAGCATCCTGCGGGAATTCGTGAAGATATCTGGATATTCACCAATGCAGATTCTGTGAAGATGTATAAAAACAATCTTTTTATAAAAGAGTATAAGAGAGAAGATACTCCGTTTAAGAATTTAAAGCATGGTCCGATCCTTGTAGATGATTTTGTCGGAGATCAGCTCTATGAAAATGAGAAGTTTTCCAAGGGCATGGCTGATGCCGTAAAGAGAGCTCTTAATATAGCTGCGACCTCAGGCATGGGTAAGCTTGGCTTTAGAGACTATATCACAGGCGCAAAGCTTCTTACACTCTATAAGATGTCTGTAAAAGATGTCGTTGATATGTATCAGAAATACATAGGCGACTGGGGTGGTAAGGCTACAAGCTTTAAGTTTGAAGCGATTAAGGATGGGAAAGTTGTTAAAACACTCGTGAAGGAAACTGTTTCAGATGTCAGACTTGAAACAATAGTAAGCAGTGAAAAGCTCTACGAAGGAAGAACCTATGATGTTGCAAGCATAAGAATAAGAGCTGTTGATCAAAACGGCAATGTTCTTCCGTATTTTAACGAGTGCGTCAAGGCAAAAACCGAAGGAGCAATAGAGCTTATTGGTCCCAAAACAATACCTCTTCGAGGCGGTATGGCAGGCTTGTATGTTAAAACCAGAAGGCGCCAGGGCAGCAAAGGAAAGCTCCATCTAAAGCTTGAGGCTTCGGAGAAAATAAAGAAAGATATAGAGTTTACGGTAATGGAAGGAGAAGGACGAAATGTCTGA
This sequence comes from Butyrivibrio sp. NC2002, assembly GCF_000702265.1. Classification (GTDB taxonomy): domain Bacteria; phylum Bacillota; class Clostridia; order Lachnospirales; family Lachnospiraceae; genus Butyrivibrio. Next base: position 389,120 of record NZ_JNKZ01000007.1, on the reverse strand, counting down.
TAGAGCAAAGGTAATCTTTGGCAATGAAATGCCTGAGAGCGTATATCGAAAATCTGTAAAGACGCAGAAGAAAAACATAAAAAAATTCGGGGATGACAGAAATGCAAATTACCCTGTAAAAATAACTGATAACGAGTATATAGGTGAAAGCCTCGGGGTAAAGAATATAGAGGTTTTGCCTGAGAATGCAGACACTACAGGTTCACTTTCATTTGATACGGAAAATGGACTGATTGTAGGAAACATAAGAATGGGATTTGGACATTACAGGATCAGTATGGCGATCGCTTCATGCGCGAAGTATTATGGCTACACTCCCTACTGGATGGATCTTAATTCTTATCCTCACACAACCTGCACAAAGGTTATAAGTGCGCAGAACGAGTTGTATTCACTTGGATCAAGACTTTCAAAGATAGGTCTTTTCAATAAGCTTGTATGGGAGCCTGTAAACTACGAAGGCTTCAGAGCTTTATCATACAACTCTGCGGATCAGAAGAACGCAGAGCTTATGGCACCTGTTTACAAGAATGTGCCAAAGGATATACCGGTTGTTGCAACTCACGTTTGGCCTGCACAGGCTGCGCTTCATGCAGGTATGAAGTATGTTGTAAATGCTATTCCCGATAACTGGCCGATGGCACTTCACCTCTCAGAGGGCGCTGTTCACACGATCCAGTGCAAGAATGCTTATATGGGCTACAGAATCTTAAATGGCATGAATAAAGAGACAATCTGTAAGCCGATGCCAAAGGACAGTCTTGTTTATACCGGTCACTACATCGACCATGAGCTTGTATCAAATATAGAAAGTGACTGCGAAAAGAGACTTGGCAGAAAGAAAAACAATAAGCCCATGCGTTTCCTTCTTACAATCGGAGGCGCCGGCGCTCAGAAGGAAATCTTTGCAGCTATCATAAGATACCTTCTCCCTTACATTGAGAAGAACCGCGCAGCTTTATATGTAAACGTTGGGGACTACAAAAAGGTGTGGGAAGACCTAAAGCAGGAGATTCCGCAGATGTCTTCTTATGTCACAGAACACCTTGAGGATTTTGCAGAGACAACTGAATTTGCCAAAAAAGCACTTGATGATAATACTGAAGTTACGGGTATTCACGGCTTTTATCACAAAAACATTTTTGAAGCCGTTTACTGCACAAACCTTCTCATGAGAAGCTGTGATGTGCTTGTTACAAAGCCAAGCGAACTTGCTTTTTATCCTGTTCCCAAACTCTTTATTAAGCGGGTTGGAAAACACGAGATGTGGGGTGCGATCCACTCGGCTGAAATAGGCGATGGAACACTTGAATGCAGAGATATACCGCACACAGAGCAGATGCTTGATATGTTCCTTGAGACTACGCTTCTTGACGAGATGTGCGAGAATATAATTATGAATAAAAAGATGGGCATCTATGATGGCGCTTACAAAGTAGTAGAGCTTGCCATGAAGATGAAAAAGGAGAATTGAAAATGGGAGAGAAATCAAAATTAACTGGGGCAGCTAAGGTTTCATACGGACTTGGGGCAGTAGGAAAGGATATGGTATACATGCTATCCGCATCCTACGTTCTGTATTACTTCCAGGATATTCTTGGAGTGAGCGCTGCGGCAATGGGCGTAATCCTTATGGTTGCGCGTGTATTTGACGCATTTAACGATCCTATAATGGGCGCTATTGTTGCAAAAACAAAGACAGGATTCGGTAAATTCCGTCCCTGGCTTCTTATTGGTACAGTTACCAATGCTATTGTTCTTTATCTTATGTTTTCTGCGCCTCCGACATTAAACGGAAGCGGACTTGTAGCTTATGCTGCAGTAACATATATACTTTGGGGAGTAACCTACACAATGATGGATATTCCCTACTGGTCAATGATCCCTGCTTTTACTGAGGGCGGAAAAGAAAGAGAAGGCCTTACAACTCTTGCAAGATCATGTGCAGGTGTCGGTTCTGCAATTATCACAATAATCACAGTCAAGGCGGTTTCTGCTCTTGGCCGTATGTTTGGAGGTTCCGGTATAAATGACAGAGAAGTTGAGAGGATCGGTTTCTCATATTTTACAATAATCATTGCAGTATTATTCGTACTCTTTACAGTGATCTGCTGCATCAATGTAAAAGAGAAATCAACGGTAGATATGAAGTCAGCTTCTGTCGGTGAGATGTTCAAGGCTCTTATCTCAAATGATCAGGCTATGGCAGTTGTTGTTGCTATCGTTATTGTTAACTGCTCAATCTATATCACATCAAACCTTGTAATTTACTTCTTTAAGTATGATTTTGGCGGAGTTAACTGGAGAGACGGATATACACTTTTTTCAACATTTGGCGGCGGAATACAGATCCTTGCAATGATGCTTTTGTATCCTCTTTTAAGAAGATTCTTTACATCAATAAAGATATACTTCATAAGCATGGGCATGGCAATTTGTGGTTATATTTCACTTCTTGTACTTGCTTCAACATCTATGACAAATGTTGCACTTCTTTTCATTCCGGGCTTCTTTATATTTGCTGCAAACGGAATGCTCGCTGTAATCACTACCGTATTTCTTGCAAATACAGTTGATTATGGCGAAATAAAGAACAATCGTCGTGATGAATCAGTTATTTTCTCTATGCAGACATTTGTAGTAAAGCTTGCATCAGGTATTTCAGCTCTTATCGCTGCGCTTGCACTTCAAGTGCTCTCACTTTCAAATGATACAGAAGAGACACTTGCTGAAATCGACTATTCAAAAGGCGTTGACGCAATGCAGAAGATGGGACTTAGAATGACAATGACTGTTATCCCGATCATAGGCCTTGTATTTGCAATCATCTGGTTTAAGAAAAAATACATTCTGACAGATGAAAAGATAGATGAGATTTCAAGAGAAATCGCTAAAAGAAAAACTCAGGCTCAGTAATTGAAAAAGGCTATTATAAACGAGGTCGTCTCCGCTTGGGGCGACCTTTTTGTATTGTTTAAAGTGCGGTTTTGGTGTATTCTATATATTGATGTATAGTATGCTTGGTATGAATAGGCTCATACAAGATATGGGGTCATGGATGTGATATGAACTGCAAGGAATTTCAAAGACAGATTACAGGTTTTTTGAACGATGAACTGGATGTTCAGTCTCTGGAAGTTTTTCTCGATCATGTCGAAAGTTGTAAAAACTGCAGAGAAGAACTGACGATTCAGTTTCTCGTAGAGACGGGTACCAGAAGACTTGAGGATGGTACTACATTTAATCTTAAATACGAGCTTGATAATTTAATGCAGAATGCCAGACAGAGACTTAATTTCAGGAAAAGACTCCAGAAGATGGCCTTCGCTCTGCATATTATTGCAATTATAGAAATAATTGTCGTTGTAACACTTAGTATAGTTTTGTGATCATAAGGATCACTATGTATGAAAAAAGTTGGGAAAATGGGAAAAAAATTACTCTTAATTGATGGACACAGTATATTGAACAGAGCCTTTTACGGGCTTCCTGATCTGACAAATGCAGAGGGAAAGCACACAGGGGCAGTCTACGGTTTTTTGAATATAATGTTCAGGCTTATCGAGGAAGAAAAGCCTGACTATCTTACGGTTGCATTCGATGTTCATGCACCTACTTTCAGACATGAAATATATAAAGAGTATAAGGGCACAAGAAAAGGCATGCCCGATGAACTAAGAGAACAGGTGCCTCTTATGAAAGAGGTTCTTGATGCTATGGGCATTTGTCGCATGGAAAAGCCCGGACTTGAGGCTGATGATATCCTTGGAACCATTGCAAAGCGCGGTGAAAAGGAAGGCATGGAGGTAAGGCTTGTATCCGGAGACAGAGACCTTCTTCAGATCGCTACAGATCATATCTGCATCAGAATTCCCAAGACCAAGCAGGGAAGAACCGAGATAGAAAATTATTTTGCAGAGGATGTAAAAGCACTTTACGGCGTAACACCTCTTCAGTTTATAGAGCTTAAGGCACTTATGGGCGACTCTTCGGATAATATTCCCGGAGTTCCCAAGGTTGGAGAAAAGACCGCGATAGGTCTTATGACTGAGTACGGCTCAATTGAAAATATATATGCCAACCTGGACAACATAAGCAAAAAATCAATAAAAGAATCACTTGCTGCAAACAGAGAGCTCTGTGATCTGAGCAAGGTTTTGGCTACCATAAATGTTAATGCGGATATTGATTACAGTTTTGAAAAGGCCAGGATCAAGGACATATTTACCAAGGAAGCCTATGAACTGTATGTAAGGCTGAATTTCAAGAATCTCCTTGGCAGATTTGAAAATAAGGTTACCGAGAATAGCACAGACGTAACTTTTGATGAGTGCGTATCAAAGGAAGAAGCAGAGAGCATTTTTGATAAGGCTAAGGAATACGGAGAAAAGAGCGCTGATAATTTTGTGGGAATAGGCATCCTTTCAGAGGACAAGGCACTTCTTGCAGTTTCAGTATGCTTTTCTAAGGATAAAGCCTATTATCTGGAGCTTAATGACAGCATTACAGAGGGCTTTATAAGAGAGAGTCTTGAAACGATGTCAAAGACCTGCAGACTTTCATTTTTTGACATAAAGCATGCGTATAGATTTTTTACACCTGATCATGCATATAACTATGAGAGGGATCTTGCGTGTGATTTCGATATCTTAATCGGTGCGTATCTTTTAAATCCTCTTAAGAACGACTATATGCCTGAGGATATTGCTTCTGAATATTTGCAGCTCACTATCAGATCCTTTAAGCAAATATTTGGCAAAGATAAGGTTTCTAAGGCTCCACCTGAACTGAGAAAAGAGTACACAGGCTTTTTGGCTTACGTTTCATATATGAGTGCTCCTATCCTTGAGAAAAAGCTCCTCGAAGAGGATATGCTCTCTATTTTCAGAGACATTGAGATGCCGCTTAGTTATATTCTCTATGACATGGAGAGAGAAGGAATCCTTGTTAAGAGAGAAGAATTAAAGGCATACGGAGAGAGACTTACAGGCCGCATAGAAGAGCTTGAAAAGAATATCCACGGCGCAGCAGGGTGCGAGTTTAATATCAATTCACCCAAGCAGCTTGGCGAGATACTCTTTGAAAAGATGGGACTTAAGGGCGGCAAAAAAACAAAGACCGGCTATTCAACCGCAGCTGATGTACTTGAAAAGCTTGCACCTGAGAATCCTATTATCGCTGATATTCTTGAGTACAGAGGCCTTACAAAATTAAAGAGTACCTATGCTGACGGACTTTCAGCATATATTGAAGATGATGAGAGGATCCATACAAGTTTTAACCAGACTATAACCGCTACGGGAAGGATCAGCTCAACAGAGCCTAATCTTCAGAATATTCCTATGAGAACGGAACTTGGAAGAGCAATAAGAAAAGTATTTGTTCCCAAGAAGGATTATGTTTTTGCTGATGCCGACTACTCTCAGATAGAGCTAAGGATACTTGCTCATATGTCAGATGATAAGGGGCTTATCGATGCTTACCATGAGGGAAGGGATATACACAGGATCACTGCTTCCAAGGTTTTCCATACTCCGTTTGAAGAAGTAACCGATATTCAGAGAAGGAATGCCAAGGCTGTAAACTTTGGTATCGTTTATGGAATAAGTGCTTTTGGACTTAGCGAAGACCTTAACATCTCAAGATCTGAAGCAAAGCAGTACATGGAGGAGTATTTAAATACTTATCCCGGAGTGTCAAATTATCAGACAAGTGCTGTAGAGAAAGCCAAAGAAAGAGGCTACTGCGTAACCTTATATAACAGAAGAAGGCCGATGCCCGAACTTAAATCAGGTAACTTCATGCAGAGACAGTTCGGTGAGAGAGTTGCAATGAATGCACCGATACAGGGAACTGCGGCGGACATCATGAAAATTGCGATGATAAGGGTTTGGAGGAGACTTTTAAAGGAAAATCTCAAATCCAAGATGATCCTTCAGATCCACGACGAACTTGTTATAGAGACAGCTCCTGATGAAAAGGACAAAGTAAAGGAAATCCTTGAATCAGAGATGATGGGTGCAGCAAATCTTGCTGTTCCGCTTGAAGTAGAATGTCACTTTGGAACTGACTGGTTTGAGGCTAAATAATATGAAAGTTATCGGTATTACCGGAGGAGTGGGAGCCGGAAAAAGCACTGTTTTAGACTATATTTCTTCTAAATACAAAAGCAGGGTTATTTTTTCAGATGATGTTGCAAATGACATTAAAAAGAAAGGCATGCCCTGCTACGACAAGATAGTTGAACTTCTTGGAGACAGGATCCTTGCGGAAGATAAAGAAATCGACAAGAAGAAAATGGCTGATGTGATCTTTTCCGACAAGGAGCTTCTTGATAAGGTAAATGAGATACTCCATGTGGAAGTAAATAGCTACATAAGATCGGAGATAGACAGAGAAAGAAAGGATGATAAATTCGATTATCTCTTTGTCGAGGCTGCTCTTTTAATAGAAAACGGCTATAAAGAAAATGTCGATGAAATGTGGTATGTATTTGCCGGAGAAGAAATAAGGCGCAAGAGACTGAAAGAGTCGAGAAACTATACTGATGAAAAGATAGATAAGATTTTGAAAAGCCAGTTATCTGAAGAGGAATTCAGAAAAAACTGTGATTTTGTTATAGATAACAGTACTACTATAGAAGATGTACAAAAACAGATCGATGCAAAGTTGGGGGATGATGCAGCTATGACAAAACAATCAGAAAAAAATGTAGTATTTGGTCTTGATATCGGAACAAGAAGTGTTGTAGGTACTGTTGGATATATGGAAGATGAAATATTCAACGTTATCGCACAGACAGTTAGGAAGCATGAGACCAGAGCCATGCTCGATGGACAGATCCATGACATAGGAAAAGTCGGAGCTACCATAAAAAAGGTAAAGGAAGAGCTTGAAAGACAGACGCAGATAGAACTTACTGATGTTTGTATAGCAGCTGCCGGCCGCGTACTTCGTACAGTTAAGACCAATTATGAAGAGGAGTTTACGGACAACAGAGAACTCACTCAGGAAGAGATTTATAATCTGGAGTCCAAGGCTGTTGAAAAAGCTTACCAGGAATTCCTTGAGCAGAATCAGTCCGAAATGAAGTTTTATCTGGTTGGTTATTCTGTTATGCACTACTATCTGGATGATTACCAGATTGCCAATCTTGAAGGGCATAATGCCGGAAGGGTTGCTCTTGATCTTATAGCAACTTTCCTTCCGGATGACTGCGTCGACGGACTTTACAAGGCTTGTGAGAGAGCAGACCTTAAGGTTGCCAATATGACTCTCGAGCCTATAGCTGCCATGATGGTTGCGATCCCGCCTCAGTATAGAATGCTTAATCTTGCGCTTGTAGACGTAGGAGCAGGTACTTCCGATATCTGTATTACAGATGACGGAACAATCACATCTTACGGAATGTTGCCGATAGCAGGTGATTCAATCACTGAGATAATTGCGCAGCACTGCCTTGTGGATTTTAATACGGCAGATCAGATCAAAATAGATGCCAGCCACATGGATCAGGTAAAATACGTTGACATTATGGGACTTGAAAAGACAATATCTTCAAAGGATATTTCAAAGATGATCCGTCCGCTTGTTGAGAAGATGTCCAAGATGGTAACGCAGCAGATAAAACAGCTAAACGGTAATAAGCCTGTCAGCGCTGTGTTCGTAGTTGGCGGTGGCGGATGTGTTCCGGGATATACCAAGCTTCTTGCAAAAGAAATGAAGATACCTGAAGAGCGCGTAGCTTTAAGGGGCGAAGAAGTAATGAAGAGTATCAAATTCCTTAACGAGGACAGTGATATCGCCCGCGATTCACTTATGGTAACTCCTCTTGGTATCTGCATAAGCTTTTACGAGCAGAGCAATAACTTCGTATTTGTATCATTTAACGGTCAGCAGACCAAAATTTACGATAATGGCAAGCTTGCAATTGTTGATGCGGCAATGCAGGCAAACTTCCCTAACGAAGACCTCTTCCCCAAGAGGGGCGAGGAACTCAGGTTCCAGGTTAATGGTCAGGAGAGGATGGTAAGAGGTGAGCCGGGAGAACCAGCGGTTATTACACTTAACGGTGTAAATGCAGACATCCACACCAAGATCCATGCCAATGACATTATCGAAGTTACCAGTTCGACGGTCGGAAAAGCCGGTAGCAGTGAGATAGGCGATATCCCTGAATTTAAGGAAACCTTTAATATAACAGTTGACGGAAAGAGCATTGACGTCCCGAGAATGGCTGAAGTAAACGGCGAAAAGCAGACAGGCCTTTACGACATAAAGTCGGGAGATGACATCAAAATCCTCGACTACGAGACGGCAGAACAGATTGCTCAGCTTCTTGATATAGAACTTACCGAAGATACTGTGATCACTGTAAACAATGAAGTTGCAGGAAAAGACACTCCTGTATATGAAAACTTCAAGGTTGAGTTTAAGAGCGGTGCAGACGCAGTTATGGAGTACTATGCAAACTTCCCGGATGCAGATGAAATCGCAATAGAGCAGGAAAATGAAGAGTCATCCTACGAAGCCGACGGCGATCTTGATGTTGAAGAAAATGAGGATGGAAGTTATAGTATTTCAGGTAATGAAGAAAAAGAAAGACAGGCACCACCGCCAAATAGGATTGTTACAAAAGACCTTCATGTGGTTGTAAACAATGAGCCTGTAACTCTTCATGGCAAGTCAGATTACATCTTTGTTGATATTTTTGATGTGATCGATTTTGACTTATCAAGCCCCCAGGGAAGATCCATAGTGACTACCTTAAACGGCGGAACACCGGATTACATGCAGGCTATCCATGAAGGAGACAGAATTGAGGTTTATTGGAAATAACAAATTTGATATTACTTTTTATGAATTTTCTTAATTTGTTAAGCAAATGAACACAATTTATACACACATATTTTTTAAGATAAACGGAGTACGATTTTAATGAGACTGGCGAGCTTATCCAGTGGAAGCAGCGGAAACAGTATTTATGTAGGCTCAGATAGTACACATATACTGATCGATACAGGCTGCAGCAGAAAAAGAATAGTTGAGGGACTTTCAAAACTAGATTTGTCACTAGAAGATATTGATGCTATATTTGTAACACATGAGCATTCAGATCATATTGCAGGGCTTCATACTATTCTGAAAAAGTATGACATACCGGTATATGCTACAAAGGGGACGATAGCAGGCATCAGATGCAGTGATAAAAAGGGTGAAATGCTCTCATCCTGCTTTTACGAAGTAAGGGCAGATGAAAAAGTAAGACTTAAAGATATTGTTGTAAATCCTATGTCCATAATGCATGATGCTAACGATCCTGTGGCTTACAGAGTGAGCTGCGGGGATAAAAAGATGGCAGTTGCGACAGACCTTGGATGTTTTAATGATTACACAGTCGATTGTCTAAAAGGAATGGACTCGCTTTTACTTGAAGCAAATCATGATGTGAGAATGCTTCAGGCAGGACCGTATCCTTATATGTTAAAAAGAAGAATTCTCGGGGAAAAAGGACATTTGTCCAATGAAAAGAGTGGGGAGCTTCTATGCAGGATCCTGCATGATAATCTCAAAGCAGTTATGCTCGGTCACCTGAGTAAAGAAAATAACCTACCGGAACTTGCTTACGAAACTGTAAGGCTTGAAATCGAGATGGGGGACAACCCCTATCACGGGAATGATTTTCCAATCATGGTAGCTAAAAGAAATGAATTATCAGAAGTAATAGAAATATAATTTTGGGGAAGGATTTTTATGAACAGGATAATTATCACAGTAGTTGGAAAAGACACAGTAGGAATCATTGCAAGAGTATGCACATACCTTGCAGACAACGGTATCAACATCCTTGATATCTCGCAGACCATAGTTTCAGGTTTCTTTAACATGATGATGATAGCGGATGCAAGTGGAAGTAAGACAACGCTCTCTGATCTGTCTGATCAGCTTGATAAGCTGGGCGAGGATATCGGAGTAGTCATCAAATGCCAGAGAGAAGAGATTTTTGATTCAATGCACAGAATCTGATAACTCATTAGAAGGAGATTAAAATGATTGGAATAAATGAGGTTTCAGAGACTAATGAAATGATTGAAAAGGAAAATCTCGATGTCCGCACTATTACTATGGGCATTAGTCTTTTTGATTGCATAAGCTCTGATCTTGATACACTTAACAAGAATATTTACGAGAAAATCTATAATTCAGCAAAAGACCTGGTAAAGACAGGTGAGGATATTTCCAAAGAATTTGGGATTCCGATTGTAAATAAGAGAATTTCGGTTACTCCTATTGCACTGATCGGTGCTTCAGCTTGTAAGAAGCCTTCCGACTATGTGACAATTGCCAAAACTCTTGATAAGGTTGCAAAGGATGTGGGAATCAATTTCCTTGGAGGATATAGCGCTCTTGTAAGCAAAGGAATGACTACTTCCGATAAGCTTTTGATAGAATCTATTCCTGAGGCACTCTCATCTACAGATGTTGTTTGCTCATCAGTAAATGTCGGTTCCACCAAAACGGGAATTAATATGGATGCGGTACGCCTTCTTGGCGACATCATATTGGATACAGCGAGGGCAACTAAGGACAATGATTCCGCAGGCTGCACAAAGCTTGTTATTTTCTGCAATGCTCCTGATGATAATCCGTTTATGGCAGGTGCGTTCCACGGCGTAACAGAGGCTGACAGGATAATCAATGTCGGAGTTAGCGGACCGGGTGTAGTTAAGACTGCTCTTGAAAAGGTAAGAGGAGAGAATTTTGAGATTCTCTGCGAGACTATAAAAAAGACTGCATTTAAGGTAACTCGTGTTGGTCAGCTTGTTGCAAAAGAAGCTTCAGACAGACTTGGCGTGCCTTTTGGAATAGTTGATTTGTCACTTGCACCTACACCTGCAATCGGAGACAGCGTGGCAGACATCCTTCATGAAATCGGTGTTGAGCATGCCGGCGCTCCCGGTACAACAGCTGCGCTTGCGCTCTTAAACGATCAGGTAAAAAAAGGTGGTGCAATGGCTTCGTCTTACGTAGGAGGCTTGTCCGGTGCATTTATTCCTGTAAGTGAAGATCAGGGAATGATAAATGCAGTAAATGCAGGTGCGCTTACACTTGAGAAGCTTGAAGCCATGACCTGCGTATGCTCTGTAGGACTTGATATGATCGCCATTCCCGGAGATACCAAGGCAACAACTCTTGCCGGTATCATCGCAGATGAGATGGCTATCGGTATGATAAATCAGAAGACAACCGCAGTAAGACTTATTCCTGTTATCGGCAAAAAGGCAGGAGATACAGTTGATTTCGGAGGCCTTCTTGGTTTTGGTCCGATCATGCCTGTAAACAGCTTTGGCTGTGAAAACTTTGTAAACAGAGGCGGAAGAATTCCTGCTCCTATTCATAGTTTTAAAAACTAATATAATATAATAAAGTAAAGAGTTTTTTATGAAAAAAGTGTCTGATGCCCTGGATAAAATATCCGGCACAAAAGAAAAAGTTAATAGGCTTTTAAGGCAGAATGCAACACAAAAAGCAGAAATAGAAAAATCAGGAACATCACCTGTAAAAAGGGTACCTTTGGGAAACCAGTTTTCCCATAAAGAGAAGAAACAGTTTAAAAAGCATATAAGGGAAACAGTCACGTCCTGGCTTTTTTTGACTCCTTCTCTTGCAGGTGTTCTGACATTCCTTGTAGTACCTTTTATAGTGGTTATTTATTATTCGCTTGTTAACAACCCGATTCAAAAAGAGTTTATAGGATTCTACAATTTTGAAAGAGTATTCAACAATAATGCATTCAGGCTTGCTGCAATGAATACACTTAAGTTTTCTGCTGTAGCTGTGCCGCTTGCTGTTAGCTTGTCGCTCCTTCTTGCTGTTGTAATGGAGTCGGGAATACCTTTTAAGAGCCAGTTCAGAAGCTGTTTCCTTAGCCCGATGATGGTGCCTATCGCATCTATTGTCCTTATCTGGCAGGTGCTTTTTGACTATAACGGACTTGTTAATGTCGTATATACGTTTTTTGGCGGTGCAAAAACAGACTGGCTGAAATCAGATCATGCCCAGGTTGTTGTTGTAATTCTTTTTTTGTGGAAAAATCTGGGTTATAATATGATTTTATTTATGGCGGCTCTTTCAAGTGTGCCAAAGGACCTTATTGAAGTTGCAAGGCTTGAGAGTGCTTCGGAGAGGCAGATTTTCTGGACGATAAAGATGAGATATCTTTCTTCAACAATTTTGTTTGTTACAATTATGTCTCTTATAAATTCGTTCAAGGTTTTCAGAGAGATATATCTGCTTACAGGAGACTATCCGTATAACACGCTGTATATGATGCAGCATTTCATGAACAATACATTTGCTTCGGTTGACTATCAGAAGCTTTCTGCTTCAGCTATCATGATGGCGATGGTCATTGTAGTTTTAATGCTTATTATGTTCCTGACAGAAAACCGTTACGGGAAGGACATAGAGGGATAATGGGGAGAATGAAGTTGCCCGATCAGGACAAGTTTTTGAAGTCTGCGATCAAAAGGGCACACAGAAAAAAGAGAATAAATAAGTTTGGGATAATCATCGGTACAATAATTGCTGCAGTATTTGCATTTTTGTTCCTTCTGCCCACCGTACTTACAATTACTAATTCATTTATGAGTGCATCTGAGATAAGTGCCAACTACGGCGCAGTTTTTCAGACCACTGAATCAGGCGGAAAGGTCTTTGTATCAAAGACAGTAAATCTGAAATTTATTCCGGATATCGTATCATTTAACCAGTATTTTACGGTACTCCTTAAGTCACCTGATTACCTTGTGAAATTCTGGAACAGTGTGATCTACGTAGTGCCTATTCTTGCGGTTCAGCTCATGGTTGCGATGCTTGCGTCCTATGGATTTGCAAGATATCATGGAAAAGTTAGAGAAATAATATTCTTCATATATATTATTTTGATGCTGATGCCTTATCAGGTAACGCTTGTTCCAAATTACCTTGTTGCATCAAAGCTTGGAATTCTGGATACGAGATGGGCTATATGGCTTCCGGGATTCTTTTCACCCTTTGCCGTATATCTTCTTACTAAATTTATACGAAGGATTCCAACTGAAGTAATGGAAGCTGCTTCGATAGACGGGGCAGGTGAGTGGCAGATATTTACCAAGATTTGCGTACCGCTTTGTAAGAGCGGACTTATTTCCATCGCGATTCTTGTATTTATAGATTATTGGAACATGGTTGAGCAGCCGCTTATCCTATTGTCCAATGATGAGCTTCATCCGCTGTCGGTATTTCTTTCTAAGATAAATGCCGGTGAGATAAGCCTTGCTTTTGCAGTTGCAGTTATTTATCTTGTTCCACCGCTTTTAATATTCCTATATGGAGAAGAGTACCTTGTAGAAGGTATTTCATATCAGGGTGGACTTAAAGGCTGATTATTATAGAGATTATATTTTAGTAGTACTAAAGGGAAGAGGAAAAAAGGTATGTCAGAAGTAACAAACCAGAGGAGACAAAAGACCAGAAAGGATATTATCAAGGATATTGCGATTGCATTCCTTACAATCCTTTTATTGCTTACATTTTTCTCCAATACGATCATGAACTATTCATTGCCGGAAGTTGCAATTCAGCAGATTAATTCCGGATCGATTTCTCCTATGATCAGAGGAACCGGTACTGTAGAGGCAGAGAGCCCCTATAACGTAAAGGTTACGCAGGAGAGAGTTATCCAGAGCGTTGCCGTAGCAGAGGGAGACCATGTTGAAAAGGGCGATATTCTTTATAATCTTGAGGATAAAGAGTCAACAGAACTTACCGATGCAAAGACAAAACTTGAGGAACTTACACAGGCTTACGAGACAAGCCTTTTCTCAGGAGACCTCAAGGATGAGACTATAACAAGGATCAGACAGGGAAAAACAACTACTTTCGATCAGTATCAGGCAAAGCTTAAAGAAGCTACCGATAGATACAATGCAGCAAAAGATGCTGACCTTGCAGTTCAGGCACAGATAGATGAACTTACACAGTCACAGGCATATACAGCTGCTCAGTATAATTATGATGAAGCAACACCCAGTTATACTGATGCTGAGATCACATACAGACTCGCTGAACTTGGAGAGCTTATCGAGGAAGCTACTAATTCTCAGACAAGTGCCAAGGAGAGAATGGATGAACTAAAAACTGCTCATCCTTCAAATTACCAAAAGAATAAAAATTATCAACAGGCCAGTCTTCAGTATGAAACAGCATCTGCACAGATTGATCAGTTTAACGATGAAAAGACACAGCTTGAGATAGCTCAGGCTTCAAATACAAAGGACACAAGCCAGGTAACGACACAGGCAGGTCAGGTAGATAATGATTTTACAAGACAGCTTGCTTCTCTTCAGGATACTAAAAATAAGACAGCAGCCGAGCTTGAAGATGCAACCAATGACAGAACAGAACTCCTTACAGAAATCGGCAAGGAGATCGAGCTTTGCAATCAGAGAGACGATATAGCTGAACAGCAGAAGACAGTTGATAAGCTCGTTGCTGAATCAACCGGTGGTAAGATTGAAGCTCCCGTTGCAGGTACAGTTACTTCACTTGCTCTTAAGGCAGGTGAATCAACCAATCCGGAGGAAGCTGTTGCAGTTATCCAGGTTGACGGCAAGGATATGGTTACAAGCTTCTCAGTAACTATCGATCAGGCTAAAAACTTAAAGGTCGGAGATCCTGCTGAGCCTCAGAATGCATGGTATTACACAGACTTTAAGGCTACTCTTAAGTCTATTACCACAGATACACAGAATCCTAACACCAAGAAGCTTCTTACTTTTGTAATAAAGAGTCCCGAAGTTCAGGCAGGTCAGTCTGTCAGTCTTCAGATCGGACAGAAGTCAGAAGAATATGACCTTACAGTTCCTGCCGGTGCTATAAGAACTGATAGTAATGGTAAATTTATACTTATTGTAAAATCCAAGTCTTCACCTCTGGGCAACAGATACATTGCTACACGTGTTGATGTAGAAGTTGTTGCATCTGATGATACAACAGCTGCTATCACCGGAAGTCTTGAAGGTGATGAATATGTAATTACAACGGCAACAAATCCTGTAAATGCAGGAAATCAGGTGAGACTGGCAAATAATCAATGAGTAAACTGGAAAAAATAAGAAACAAATTTATAAAAAAACTAAGAAGTATAAAGCTTAGATCCGTTATATATTTTGTCATTATCTTTGCGCTTATTCTCATCATAATGGGAATAAACGTATACAAAGGACTTCTTCTTGATACACTTTATGATCAGAGTGCAGGAGAAAGATGGTCCTCCGATGAAACAAGATATGGACAGGTCAGTATCTTCTTTAGTGAAGAAAGCGGTATATCTCAGGACAAAATAACTGAGTATGAATATAATCTGAATAAGGGACTTATCGCTGACGGCTATCAGGAGGCAGATGCATCAAAGGCTGATGGTACTGCCCTTTGGGATGACTGTTTCAGTGCTATGGGAAGCATCACTGTTTCCAAAGACAGAAGATCTGTCGATGCGGTAGCTATTGGAATCGGCGGAAACTTTTTTGATTTCCATCCCATGACTCTTGTTTCAGGCAATTACATTCCGGGCAATACAGTCATGAAGGACTATGTCATCGTTGATGAAGAGCTCGCATGGCAGCTTTTTGGTTCGAATGACATTATCGGTCAGCAGATAACTCTAAACGGCGTTCCTCATTACATTTCAGGTGTCGTAAAGAGAGACTCCGGCAAATATGTTAAGGCTGCGGGACTTAATTTCCCTACTATTTATTGTTCATTTGAGTCACTTGCAACCTACGGACAGGTAGATGCTTCGGTTCTTGCTACAAACGGAAACCTTGGCTCTATGAGTGTATCTTCAAGTTCAGATGATGAAGGTGAAAACGGATCTACGGATGTAAATACCGATGCAAAGGGCATTATCTGTATGGAAATAGTTATGCCCAACCCTGTAGATAACTATGCTAAAAACTTTCTTATAGATAAACTGGGATTAAATACGAACCTTGCAGAGGTAGTTGATAATTCAGCAAGGTTTGATAATTTCAGGCTTTTAGATATTCTTGGCAAATTCTACTTAAGGAGTATGCAGCTTAAACCTGTAATTTATCCTTATTGGGAGAATAATGCCAGAGTATTTGAAAATATAATGGCAGTATTGCTACTTATTCAAATTGTCTGTGCAATAATTGCGGCCATAATGGTTGCATATTTCGTTGTTCAGAGCTATAGACACAGAAAGTGGACTGTAGGCGGACTTGTTCAGAAGTTTCTGGACTGGAAATATGATGTTGAATCAAATATTGCAAGACACAACAAAAAGTGGAAGTATTTTTAGTTTCACGAAATTGGAGGATCTTTATGAAAAGAATTTATTTGAAGAGGATGCTGAGTATTACACTTGCAGCGGTTATGGCTATTTCAATGGCTGCTTGTGGAAAAAAGAGCGCGGATTCAGATTCTGCTAAGAGCACACATAATTCAAAAGACTATGTGTACAAGGAAACTGATCTGGATCTTGGCAGCGGTGTTGACACAACATCACTGAGCAGACTTGGTAAATACGGCGACAGACTCTATGCTGTCGGCTATACTTATAGCGAGGAATCTATTGATACAGCCATTTATACCTTTAACAAGGATGGTTCTGATGTTCAGACCATAAACATTCCCACAAGTGAAAACTCCAATATAATGGAGATTGGGATCACTGAAGACGGCACTATTTATGACGTAGAAGTAGAGTATGCCGGCATGGATGCTGGTTTAGAAGATGGTGAGATTGATATATCAGACCTTGTAGGTGATGATGTGGAAGTTGTCTCCGGAGAAGAAGATAGCACAGAAGGTGCAGAGAATACTTCTGCGGAAGCTACAGATTCAGAAGAAGCTACCGATTCAGAAGCTACTGATTCAGAAGCTACTGATTCAGAAGCTGCGACAGATGAAAGCTTCTCAGAGCCAGCATTTGAATCAGATAGTGATTCTGAGGGCGGTAAAGATAAGCCCGAAGCACCAAAGCCTCTTACAGCCGAGTTTGATGTTGCAGAGGCTGATGTAGAAACAGCAGACACAGAGGAAGATTCAGAATCTGTCGTTGGAGATACTGAAGATTCATCAGATGAAGTAAATGTCAGCATGGATAATGAGGACGCAGGAATCTCAGATGATAGCTCATTTGAAGGTGAGCCTGTTATGAGTGAGATGGAGGCCGACAAATATTATATTGTTAAGAGAAATGCTGATGGAAGCGAAGCTTTCAGAACTGAAATCGAAGTTAGCGCTGATGAGTATTTCTATGTAAGTTCTCTTGCAATTATTGATGGCAAAGGTCTTTTCATTGCTAATGATTCAGGTATCCATCAGTACAGTCTTGATGACGGAAGCCATATCAAGGATATTGCTTTAGAGCAGGAAAACTCAGAATACCCTGCATCAATGTTTGTATATAATGTTAAAAACGGCGAGCTTGCAGCTTCAACAAATGATGGAGAAACAATTAACTTCTATACTGTTGATCCTGATGCAGGAACTATTTCAATTATAGAAGGAGCTACTGTTGAAGCTTATGAATATACAGTATATCCCGGAATAGCTTATGATTATACTCTTGTAGGAACTGAGGCTATTTACGGATATAACGTAGGAGATGCAGAGCCTACAATGCTTCTTAACTTCATCGATTCTGATATCGATGCAAGCGGTCTCTACCAGATGGTTTGCGTATCAGAAACAGAGATATTTGCACTTCTTCCTTCAGAGGATGTAGGATTTACACTTGCACTTCTTACCAAGGTTGATCCTAAGGATGTTAAGGATAAGCAGATAATCACTCTTGGATGTAATTACATCGACTATGATGTCAGATCACATGTTGTAAAATTCAACAAGGCAAGCGATGAATATCGTATTGTTATAACAGACTATTCTGATTATGAGACTGATGACGACGATCTTGCAGGCGCAAACAAGCTTAACACAGATATAGTTTCTGCAAATGCACCTGACATTCTTGTTCTTGATACAGACATGCCTGTAGATAGTTATATCGCCAAGGGACTTTTTGAAGATCTGACTGATTACTTCAACAATGATGAGGAACTTGGAAAGAAAGAATTCATCTCAACGATGGATGCATTTAAGACAGATGGAAAGATGTACAAGATAGTACCTTCATTCACTGTAGAAACAGTAGTAGCTGCTACAGAGGATGTAGGAAAAGACGATTATACATGGACTATTGATGAGCTTGAAGCTCTTATCAAGCAGAAGAATATTGATTACAAGTATGTTTTCGGAACTCTTGCAAGGGATGAACTCTATGATATGGCTCTTTCACTTGCAGGTTCACAGTTCATCGACTGGGATACACTTTCATGCAGTTATGATTCTGATGCATTCAGCCATCTGCTTGAGTTTATCAACGAATTCCCTCAGGACCTTTCTGAGGAGGACTACGAAACAGATGAGTCAGCATTTTGGAGAGAAGGAAAAGCTATCGCTTCACGTGTATACTTAACTTCCTTCCAGGATTACAACTATGAAAAGAAGGGTAAGTTTGGAAAGGATATCTCATTTGTTGGATTCCCTTCAGACAACGGAAGTGGTGCATGTCTTTCACCCAGTATCCAGCTTTCAATGAGCTCATCTTCAAAAGTTAAAGACGGATGCTGGCAGTTTATGAGATACTTCCTCACAGATGAGTATCAGAGCACTATCGACGGTTACTGGCCTGTATCTATGGATCAGATCAACAAGCTTGCTGAGCAGGCAAAGAAAAAGCCTGTATACATCGATGAAACAGGTAAGGAAGTTGAGTATGATGACACTTACTACATCGGCGATTCAGAGATCATCATCGATCCTGTTACAGATGAAGAAGTCAAGGAAGTTCTTGATTATCTTGCCAGTGTAACTCAGGTCGGAAGCTATAATGACGAAGTATCAAACATTATTTCCGAAGAGTCAGCAGCTTACTTCTCAGGACAAAAGACAGCCAAGGAAGTAGCTGACATCATTCAGAGCCGTGTTCAGATCTATGTTAATGAAATAAGCTGATAATATAAATTCTTAGGTTTCCCATCACATTTTTGTGGTGGGAAATCTAAATAATAGAGAAAATAAAAATCATTTGGAGTATAATTCTATTAAGGGAGGGAAAAACAGTATGACTCAGAGTATTTTCGGTTTTGCACCTGTTTTATTTTGGATCATTCTTACGATTATTCTTGCTCTTATAGAGCTACTTACCATGGGGCTTTCCACGATATGGTTTGCGATCGGCTGTCTGTGTGCATGCTTTATGGCAATGCTTGGATTTTCACTGGGAATCCAGGTAGTTGTATTTTTTATTGTTTCAATTCTGACACTTGTTCTTGTCAGACCTTTTTCACTTAAATACCTAAATAACAGGATCACTAAAACCAACATAGATTCTATGATAGGAAGAAAAGTGATCGTTAATAAAGAGGTCAACAACATAAAAGAAACCGGTAGTGCAAATATTGATGGCACAACCTGGAATCTCAGGTCTTTATCCGGCGAAGATATTGCAGCCGGTGAAACAGTCGTAATCAGCAAGGTTGAGGGAAACAGACTAATTGTTGAGCGCGATAAGATAAATACAAATAATATTTAAACGGAGGAATCAGTATGGAAATCGCTATAGTAGTTGTATTAGTTTTAATTCTTGTCTTGATAGCAATGAATATCAAGATCGTACCGCAGGCTCACTCATTCATTGTTGAGAGACTCGGCGCATATAAGGAAACATGGGATGTTGGTCTTCATTTTATGGTCCCTTTCCTTGACAGAGTAGCCAGAAAGGTTGATTTAAAGGAACAGTATTGTGACTTCCCGCCTCAGCCTGTTATTACTCAGGATAATGTTACAATGCAGATCGACTCAATCGTATTCTTCAGAATATCAGATCCCAAGGCATATACCTATGGTGTTCGCAATCCTATAGGTGCTATTGAGAACCTTACAGCTACAACACTTCGTAACGTTATCGGTTCAATGACACTTGATGAAACACTTACAAGCAGAGATCAGATCAATGCTCAGATGCAGGATGCACTTGATATTGCAACCGATCCCTGGGGTATCAAGATCACTCGTGTTGAGCTTAAAAACATCAATCCTCCGGAGCAGATAAGAGATGCCATGGAGAAGCAGATGAAGGCTGAACGTGAAAAGAGAGAAAAGATCCTCTTCGCTGAAGGTGAGAAGCAGTCAGCTATCACAGTTGCAGAAGGTGAGAAGCAGAGTAAGATTCTTCAGGCTGAAGCTGATAAGCAGGCTACAATCCTTAAAGCAGAAGCTGAGAAGGAAAAGCAGATCAGAGAAGCTGAAGGTAGAGCAGAAGCTATCAGAAGTGTCCAGAAGGCTAATGCAGACGGTATTGCAATGCTTAAAGAAGCAGGGGCTGACGAATCAGTTCTTACTATCAAGAGCCTTGAAGCATTTGAAAAGGCTGCAAACGGACAGGCTACCAAGATCATTGTTCCCAGTTCTATCGCAGGTGTAGCAGGTCTTGCAGAGTCAATAAAAGAAGTTGTAAAGAACTAAAAAATAATTTTAGAACAAATACGTCCCTGCCGGTTTTTGCCGGCGGGGATAATAGGAGAAAAAATGGCTGATAACAAAGGAAGAGAAGCGCTTATACATTCACTTGCACAATCAATGGGTATGGGTGATGCTCAGAAGCTTAAAACCGCAACAGGAAGATACAATGCTGAGACCGGTACTATTGTCAGTAACGGCCGTGTAATAAGCAGCGCCACTGTTATCCAGGCAAAGAATTATTTCACCTCACAATACAACAAGCTTGCTGAAATGGATGATGAGGGTGCAAAGCAGATGGCCACACTTTATGAAGTGGCGATGGAAGCTATAGATATAATGATAGATAGCAGCAAAGCAATTTCTGAATAATTTATTAATTTTAATTTTTTTGTTGATTTAATATCTCGAATGGTGTAATGTTCTTTTAGTCAGATTTCATTTTGGCTATACAAAAGTAGTCTTGACCAATCAAATACTGTATATGTAATGTTTTCATTACTGTCAACATAATTTTCCACTTAACATAAATTAAAAATGTTTTTATTTTTTACGGAAAGGATTTAAATGAGAGAAAAACTCGAGACATTAACATTAAGTTCATTACGCGACCTTGCAAAGCAAAATGGCATTAAAAGCGTTACAACCATGAAAAAATCAGACCTTATAGAAGCTCTTCTTGCACTTGATGAAGAGCAGAGAAAGGCTGTTAAAGAGCAGAAAACTGAAAAAAAGGCAACTTCAGAAGCAAAAGAAGAGAAGAAGACAACAAAGAAAAAGGTTGTTATTACTGAAGGTGAAGGAAGCAAAGGACAGCAGGCTAAAGCACATGTTGCAAAAGCGCAGCCCGCAAAAGCACAGCCTTCCAAAGCTCAGGCTGCAAAAGCACAGGCGCCTTCTGATAGTGAGCCCTCCAAGGAAATGACTGAGGAGGAAATTGAAGCAACCGGTCTTGAAGCTAACGGAATACTTGAAGTTATGCAGGATGGATTCGGATTCATCAGATGCGAGAATTATCTTCCCGGTGAAAACGATGTGTATGTTGCACCAGGAATGATCAGAAAATATAATTTGAAAACCGGTGATATTCTCAACGGAATAAGCCGTCAGAAGAAAGAAAATGATAAGTTCGGAGCTCTTGAGATCCTTAAGAGTGTTAACGGATACAAGCCTGAAATTGCACAGGGAAGATGGAATTTTGAGAATATGACTCCTATTTTCCCTAACAATCACCTGGTGCTTGAATATCCCGGAGCTACAGTTGCCATGAGAATCATGGATCTTATCTCACCTATCGGTAAGGGACAGCGTGGAATGATCGTTTCTCCTCCGAAGGCAGGTAAGACAACACTTTTGAAGGAAGTGGCTAAATCAGTTAAGAGAAATAACCCTGATATTCACCTCATCGTTCTTCTCATTGATGAAAGACCCGAGGAAGTAACAGATATCAAGGAATGCATCGAAGGACCTAATGCTGAGGTTATTTACTCAACATTTGATGAGCTTCCTGAGCATCACAAGAGAGTATCTGAGATGGTTATCGAGAGAGCAAAGAGACTTGTTGAACATAACAAGGACGTAATGATACTTCTTGATTCAATAACCAGACTTACAAGAGCTTATAACATCGTTGTTCCTCCGTCAGGAAGAACACTTTCAGGTGGTCTTGATCCTGCAGCTCTCCATATGCCTAAGCGTTTCTTTGGCGCTGCCAGAAATATGAAGGAGGGCGGAAGCCTTACAATCCTTGCTACAGCACTTATTGAAACAGGTTCCAAGATGGATGATGTTATCTATGAGGAATTCAAGGGTACAGGTAACATGGAAATGGTTCTTGACAGAAAGCTGCAGGAGAAGAGAATATTCCCTGCTATCAATATTCCTAAGTCAAGCACCAGAAGAGAAGATCTTCTTCTTAACAATGACGAGCTTGCTGCAGTTAATGCTCTTAGAAAAGGCTTTAACGGCATGAAGGCAGATGAGGCTGTTGATCAGTGCATCAATATGTTCTCTAAGACCAGAAACAATCAGGAATTTGTCAGAATGGTAGAAAAAACCATGATGAGATATTGATAATAGAAATAGAAATTATTAAAGCCGGATCAGAATAAAATCTGAACCGGCTTTCATTTTTAGGGCAAAAATAAAGGATGGTGTAAACACCATCCTGAAATTTTGGGAGGAGGGGTTGTCCAGTGGGGAACCGGACAACCCGGTATGAAAAAAGTTTTTGTTGGGGGAGTCAGAAGTTCTAACTCCTGTTAACATTTATATTAAAGAGTAAATTTGTACAGAATATGGACAAACCATAAAGTAAATATAAAATAATTCGAAATTATATCTAATAGAATACGAAATAAAGAAAAACCAATGTAATTTTAACGATATATTAATCAAAAGATTTTAGCGATATAGTCGCATCTGCCAGCAATTGTGATATACTATAATCAGTAAATTTCCAAGGAGGAACTGTTTTGAATACAGTGCCAAATATACAGAGAAATTTAAACCATATTTCATACATCGCAGGTATTTCTGCCGGCGCTTTAGCAGCCGCAGCTACCAAGGCTGCAGCAGCTTCGCTATTGCTTAAAATTGATTACGAAAGCGTTGATTTCCACACTGAAGATGACAAGTTGATTTCTATTCCGGTAAGGCAGATTCCACATCCGGAAAGCACGTTTTTACGTGAATTTGCAGTTTCGATCGGCAATTCATCAGTCCCCGGTCTTAACGGTATTTCAGAAATACATGCTGTTGTAGAACGTGTAAGAAGACTTTCCGATATTCCGGATAAACTCTTTATTGTGCCGGAGTATATTAATCTGTATCTTGACGGCGATGACAGTATAGCAAGAAACCCGGAAGGAAGCGATATCGGACCTTTTATGTATCCTGCAATCGATAAGAAGGCAAGAACTCTTATTTTCCAGGCTGCTGCCGATGTCCTTCATTTCGCTGATGTTATGCCGCTGCTTAAGATAACTTTATCCTGCGCGTCAATAAACCAAAGACCTGCTTTGGCAACTATCACAGGCTGTATGGGGAATATAGTACCTACATCGCAAAATGATATTCTTATAGAAATTGCAAAAACAATAGAAGAGCAGTATGAAAGCGGCATAAGACACGTGCTAGCTGTTCCCGGTAATTCGGGACACAAATATATCCAGGATGCTACGCATATTTCCATGGCTCATATAATAAGATGCAGGAATTATCTTGGAGATACCATTGATATGGCCGCAACAGTCGGAATGGAGAATTTCCTTCTTGTTGGCAATGCTTCAAAGATAATAAGACTTGCAGCAGGGATCATGGATACTCATACGTGGAATGCTGATGGAAGAAGAGAAGTGCTATCACTTCATACAGTTCTTGCAGGCGGAACGATTTCCCAGGCGAGGATCATTCAGGATATTGCAACTACAGAGCAGATGCTTTCAAAGCTTACCGAATGGGGACTTAGGGATGCTGTTCTAAGAAGTGTGTGCTATAAGATAGGCGATTATGTCAGAAACAGAATAGGCGGAAGACCCATGAAATTCGGAGTTATCCCGATACATTATAACTACGGCATACTCGGGCAGACACCGGATATAAGTAATGTGATGGCTGCAGTAAGCAGAGAACAGTTTGCATTGTCAATCAAACAGTGAAAATTATGATATAATAATGAAGAATTGCAAGAGTTTTAAGAGAAACGAAGCAATTCGTATCATCATAAAAATATATAAGCTTCATCATTTTGCAAAAAAAACTTATGACGGAGGTTTCTTTAATGAAGAACATTCTATTTGTGGCATCAGAGGGCGTACCCTTTATCAAAACAGGGGGACTTGCAGACGTAGTCGGCTCTCTTCCCAAGGAAATAGATTCAAAATATTTTGATGTGAGAGTTATTCTTCCCAAGTACACATGTATGTCTCAGGAAATGAAGGATAAGCTTGAATATGTGTCCAATTTCTACATGGATTTTCATTGGAAGAATGAATATGTCGGTATCTTCTATGCAGAAGTTGATGGGATAAAATATTACTTTATTGATAATGAGTATTTCTTTGGCGGCTTTGCTCCTTATGGCGGAGATGTTATATGGGAGATCGAGAAATTCGCATTCTTTAGTAAAGCTGCTCTTTCAATACTTCCTGTAATAGGCTTTAGACCTGATATCATACACTGCCATGACTGGCAGACCGGTCTTATTCCCGTTTATTTGAAGGAAAGATTTCAGGGGAATGAATTTTTCAGAGGCATCAAGTCGATAATGACTATTCATAACCTTAAGTTCCAGGGAAAATGGGATGCGAAGGATGTTCAGGACATTACAGGACTTCCGGATTATTACTTTACGCCGGATAAGCTTGGTTATTACAAGGATGCAAACCTTCTTAAGGGAGGTATTGTATACGCAGATGCTATTACAACTGTAAGCAGCACCTACGCAGAAGAAATCAAGACAGATTTCTACGGAGAAGGACTTGACGGACTTCTCAGAGCAAGAAGTAATGATCTTAGAGGAATTGTTAACGGTATCGATTATACGGAATTTAATCCGGAGACAGACAGATTCCTCACCAATCCTTACAATGCTATCAATTTCCGCAAGGAAAAGGCTAAAAACAAGAGAGCGCTTCAGAAAGAACTTGGTCTTCCCGAGGACGACAAGACAATGATGATCGGTATTATTTCAAGACTGACCGATCAGAAGGGATTCGATCTTATTGCTTATGTTCTTGATGAGCTTTGCCAGGATGCTATTCAGATAGTTGTACTTGGCACAGGTGAAGAGCAGTATGAAAATATGTTCAGACACTTTGCTTGGAAATATTCAGACAAGGTTTCTGCGAATATTTATTACTCCAATCCTTTGTCACATAAGATATATGCAGCTTCGGATGCATTTCTTATGCCGTCGCTGTTTGAACCCTGCGGATTATCGCAGCTTATGGCTCTTAGATATGGCTCAATACCGATCGTCAGACAGACAGGAGGTCTTACAGATACTGTAGAGCCTTATAATCAGTATGAGAGCACAGGAACCGGATTTGGATTCCTTAATTACAATGCGCATGAGATGATGCGTACCGTTCGCGAGGCTGAGAGAGTATATTACGATCAGAAGCGTGAATGGAACAAGATGGTAGATCGTGCAATGGCAGCAAATTTCTCATGGAAAGTTTCAGCTTCCAAATATCAGGAGATGTACGATTGGTTAAGACCCTAATTAGTTATGAGTGAAAAGAAAAAAAGTATGTTGGTGCAGGGAGGAATCCTTGCAACAGCAGGCATGATATCAAGAGTTATCGGCCTGCTATATACGTCTCCGCTGACAGCCATTATTGGGGATGAAGGTAATGGTTACTACAGCACAGCGTATTATATTTACACAATTGTATTATTGATCTCATCGTACAGCATTCCCTCTGCTATGAGTAAGATCATATCTCAGAGACTTGCTGTACATGAGTACCGCAACGCACAGCGGATATTTCACTGTGCGCTTATTTATGTCTGCGTAGTCGGAGGGATAGGAAGTCTATTTGTATTCTTTGGAGCGGGCTTTCTGGTTGACGGCTATTCGATACCCGTTCTTAGAGTGTTTGCACCGATAATCTTTATTTTCGGGCCTCTTGGAGTTTTAAGAGGCTATTTTCAGGCACACAGAACAATGATACCAACCAGCGTCTCGCAGCTGGTAGAGCAGTTCCTCAATGCATTTGTTTCTGTAGGTGCTGCAGCGATTCTTGTTTCGATTGCAGTAAAAAATGGAAGTGATGAGTCAAAAAGGGCTATGTACGGTGCTATAGGAAGCGCACTTGGTACAGGCAGTGGAGTTGTGATTGCTCTTTTGTTCATGTTCTTTGTATATAACCTTAATAAGGACATGATACACAGAAAGGTTATTCATGACCGCCATAAAGACATGGAATATGGGGAAATATTTAAACTGATCATAATGATAGTAACACCTATCATCTTAAGTACGTTTATTTATAACTACTCAACAACACTCAATTCCACATTGTTTTCAAAAATCATGACTTACTATAAAGGAATTCCGCATAATGAGGTTGTTACAAGATTTGGTGTATATTCAAGAAAAGCTCTTGTGATATCTAATTTTCCTATTGCAATAGCATCTGCAGCAGCTGCTACGATAATGCCAAGTATTTCCACATACTATGCGCAGAGAAAACTTGATGTCACGGCATCCCTTATAGCAAGGGTAAACAGAATGATCATGATGATAGCAATCCCTTCAGCTGCCGGACTTTTTGCTCTGTCGCAGCCGATAATCATGCTGCTATTCCCTCAGAAGTCAACACTTCCCGAGGCAGCGATGCTTATGCAGATACTTGCAATTACAGTTATATTTTATTCACTTTCTACCGTAAGTAATGCAATACTTCAGGGTATAGGAAAAGTAAATGCACCTGTTATAAATGCCGCAATAGCCCTTGTTGTTCAGACAATACTTCTTGTTGCTTTGCTTATGTTTACAGACCTTAGTAATATAGCGCTTGCAATCGCGACAATAGTGTACTCATTTTTAATGTGCGTGCTCAATGAATTATCGATAGGAAGGGCCATAAGAGTAAAGCAGGATATTAAAAGGCTATATGTAATACCCTTCATATCTTCGGCTATCATGGGACTTAGTGCTTTCCTTGTATATGAGCTTCTTGCATTTTTGATCGGAAAAGTTTTGCAAAGGGAATACTTTGTGAATCTTATAAGTGTAGCGATAGCTATATTTGTTGCAGTCATAGTTTATGCTGTTCTTATGGTTAAGACAAAGGGAGTGACGAAAGAAGAACTTTTATCGTTCCCTAAGGGTAGCAAAATAGTAGGCCTGTTAACGAAATGCAGACTTTTATAATAAGACCATACTTCTCTTTGTTGCGGGTATTTCGATATCTGCTTCGAGGAGAAGTTTTTTTAATTGTAATATTTCGGAATCTTTCTCTGAAATGAGAATGGATTTTTTGGTTAGATCGATCTTTTGCTCCAGAATAAGATTGTCTTTATCAGATAATTCTTTTTGAATGCTCATTATGAGCTCATTTTTTCTGGTTATCCTTTCCTCAAGCTCGTACATGCTGTAGCGCATGAGCCTTATGGTCTTTCTTTTTTCTCTTAGAACCTTGTCCTTTTCAAAAGCAATGTTTTTAAGACGTGTTACTTCAGTGATGTGGTCATATAGTTCTTCACCGGTTCTGTTTGTTTCGCGAGACAGTATATCTCTTACATTTTTGCACATAAAAACTCCATAGATATAGAAAAAAACTAATGGTTAAAATATAAAAAATAATAAATGGAAATATGTTGATGTTTAAAGCAAAACAAAAACGCATTTAGAATAATTCGTTTCTTGTTTGCGAAAATCATATTAACATAAAGGATGTACAAAAACAAGTTAAGATATTATTAAGATTATTACATTTTATAACCCGATAAACATGCTTGTTGGACATTTGTTGGACAGGGGCTTGTACAATACAGATAAAGATAAGAAAAAAGTGATAATATGAGGAGGAGATAACGATGATCAAAGAAAAAATCAACATGGAACTTCTGGGAGATGATGAACTCGATGCAATCACAGGCGGCACAAAGAGCCTGCATGTTATGAAGGTTGCTTGCAGAAAATGCAAGAAGAATATCAATATCAATAGCCAGGCCGCAAGCGTAAGATGTCCTATTTGCGGATACAGAAACATTTTTGCAGGCTGATCAATAAAAAAACAACAGTTAAAAAGGGGAGTAAAAATGAAGAAAAATATTTTGGTTTCAATTCTTTCCGGATTTGCACTTTGCTTAGTTGCATGCGGAAGTACAGGCAAAGAAAATACCGTAACAAATGAGACAGAGAGCCTGGCAGAAGTTTCTGAGAGCACAGATGCCATGGAGGCAGATGCTTCTACAAGTGAAAGCTCAAGTGAAGTTACAGATTCACTTATTGAAGAATCAGAAGAAAGCCAGAATGAGGATGCTGACTATGATAACGAATATGTAGAAATCACAGCTGATGAAAACGGAGTTCTTGCAAATAAATATTTTTCAATTACACTTCCGAAAGAAGCTGAAGGCACATATGTTGCAATGGCAACCGATAATTCGATTTCAATCTTCGAAAAGGAAGCAAAGGAGAAAGATTTTGGCGGATTTGCCTTTAGCGTCCTTATATATGAAAATCCCGGAGATTATGCAGGAGGCATGGACGTTAAGGTTGGAGAAGTTACATCTTCTGATGGAAAGGTTTATGATATAGTTAAGAGTTTACCTTCTGATGTTCAGTGGGATTTCACTCAGGCAAACGAAGATGGCGAAGTTAAAATGCCGGAATCTTATGCAAGACTTTATGAAGGGGCTGACGATATAATCAAAACTCTCGTTCCTCTTGATGGCGGAGAATTTGAATTTGGCAGAGGAGCAAAGGGTGAGACTATTTATCCTGAGGTAATTGCCAAATTTGTGCAGGCCATTGAAGAAAAATGGGATGCCAAGAAGCTTGAAGATAATGAGATGAGTTCAATGTATAGTGTCATCGGTCAGAGCGAAGATGCGCTCACTAAATGCGGATACGTATTCTATGATACCAACAACGATGGCATAGATGAACTTCTTGTCGGAGAGATTGCAGAAGGTGAATGGAAAGGAACTGTATATGATATTTATACAGTTGTGGACAGAGAACCTAAGCATGTGGTTTCCGGATACGAGAGAGACCGCTATTATGCTGAAGAGAATGGATTTATTACGAATGAGTATTCAGGCGGTGCCGGTGAGAGCGGATGGATTTCATACGATATAATGCCGAATTCTACAGAGCTTATGCCGCAGAGGGCACTTAAGTATGATGAGTATACAGATCCGGATAATCCGTGGTTTGTATCCTATGATATAGAGAATGAAAATTGGGAGAGTATTTCAGAAGAGGACTTCAATTTCTTCATGCCGACAGAGAACTACATGAGATTTGATTTTACACCTTTTTCTGAAGTAAAATAATAATATTTATAAAAAATAATATAAAAAAGAATGTTCGTAACACCACTATTAAGGCTAACTATGACACATATTTGATGAATAAGGAGGTATTAAGGCAACATTTGTTGGACATTTGTTGGACATGGCAGTTTAAAATGTTAATTAAATACAGGCGATAAATAATATGTTTTGAATCTTCTGAGGGGGAGATAGTAAAAGAATGTTATTTATTGCAAGCGATATATAGAGCTCTGCATCTTCTGAGGGGGAGATAGTTATGGCAGATAATATATATATCGCAAGATATACTGACACATTTCATAGGTCAATTATTAAGGGGATGTGTCAGTATATTTGTATTTAAGGGTGTTTATTTTAACTGCGAAAAATGAGGGGATGAAATGACTGAGGGTATGCATGTATTAGCAGCACTGAATGCTTCGCTACTGCTTCAACTTGTTGGACTTTTGGTAGCGATATATGCTGATAAATATATAGAAAAAAAATACAGGGTGGTGTTATTTTTTAATGTCATTCTTATTTTATTGATAATAATTTTGGGACAATATGAAAGCTATACCGGATATGTACAGAGTCTGTATATGGCTAGAAATATCACGAGCGTGATCTTATATTGCATGAGACCTGTTGTGATAGTTTTATTTATGATGATATTGTCTGATGATAAAAAGCCCTGGATCCTAGTTGGTATAAATACAGTAATATTTGTAATTGGATTTTTTAACGGTATTACGTTTACAATAACGCAGGAGAATCGTTTTGTGAGAGGACCGCTAGGGTTTACCGCACATGTTATCAGTGGAATTCTTCTTGCGTGGCATGCATATATTGCCTTTAAAAAATATAACGAATCACAAAAGAGAGTTGCACTGATGCCGGTTTTTATAACAGGTACAATTATATTCGGAGTCATAATGGATTATGTTTCAGGTGCTGACCTTCCGATTTCTTATCTGACAGTTACGGTTGTTACGAGCTGCCTGTTTTATTACATCTGGCTCCATATCATGTACGTCAGGGAGCATGACAGGGTAGTTGAAGCTGAGAAGAAGATAGCTATTATGATGTCTCAGATCCAGCCGCATTTTATGTATAATACACTGTCCACTATACAGGCGCTGTGTCTCAAAGATCCAAAGAAAGCCTTTTCAACGGCCGAAAAATTCGGTACTTATTTAAGAAACAATATTGGCTCTTTAAACAAACAGGATTTGATCAGTTTTGAGGAAGAGCTTGAGCATACAAAAGTTTATGCTGAAATAGAAAATATTCGTTTCCCAAATATTAAAATAGAGTATAATATTGAAGATAAGGATTACAAGCTTCCTGCGCTTACTCTGCAGCCAATTGTCGAAAATGCGATAAGACATGGTGTCAGGATTAGGAAGGAAGGACTGATTGTTATTACTTCTAAACTTGAAGATAATTACCATGTTTTGATAATTGAAGACAATGGTAAGGGATTTGATGTAGAAAAAGTAAAGCACGAGAGTGAAGGTCATATCGGCATTACTACTATCAAAGACCGATTAAACAATTTGTGTGGAGGAATCCTTGAGGTACATAGCACTATAGATGAAGGTTCGACTATAGTTATTAAGATACCTGTGGGGGAAAAACAAGATGAAACTGATATGCGTTGATGATGAAAACCTGATACTGGAACTTACGGTTTCTTTGTGTGAAGATTTTGGATTATTTGATGAAGTGAAGGGCTTTTCAAACGGAAAAGATGCACTTGTGTATCTTGAAGAAAATAAGCCCGAGATCGCTCTTCTTGATATTGATATGCCTGATATGAACGGACTTGACCTTGCTGAAAGGATAAAAGAGGTTAGTCCCGCCACATCTATTATTTTCCTTACAGGATATTCTGATTATGCTGTCGATGCTTTTTCAATTCATGCGGCAGGATATCTGCTCAAGCCAATCAGCAGAGATAAATTACTTGAAGAAATTCAATTTGCGCTCTCTGAGAGAAAAGAAGGCAATTCCGATCATGTGATTGCAAAGACATTCGGCAACTTCGACCTCTTTGTCGATGGTGAGAATGTAATCTTTAAGAGATCTAAATCCAAGGAACTTCTGGCTTATCTTATTGATAACAGAGGCGGCACTGTTACGAGAGCTGAAGCTTTTTCAGCACTTTGGGAAGACGGAATGTATGACAGAGCTATGCAGAAGCAGATGGATGTTATCATACGCAGTCTTAAGGATACGCTTAAGGACTACGGTGTTAGTGAAATCCTTGAGACAAAGAGCGGAGCTATGAGGATCGTTCCCGAGCTTATTGATTGTGATATGTATCATTATCTTGATGGTGATGAGGAGGCAGTCAAGTCATACAGAGGAACATATATGAGCCAGTATTATTGGGCATCTCTGACTGAGGCATCGCTTCTTGATGATTACTAAAAGTTGAAGGCAGCGGTGTAAGAATGTTATCCAAGCAGATTCTTGATGTAGATGTGCCTATGAGAAATACCTGGCTCAAGGCTGATGAAGCGGGAAAAACGTGATACCGTATGGATCTTATTGCACTTCTTTTAAAGCTGATATGTCGGTTCCAATTACCATTGAGTAATTGGTGTAATATACTACGAACCCGGGCTTTGCTCCGCCGGGCTTTTTTACATCCTTGCGCTTTAAGTAGTCGATTTCGACCTTATCTTGATCTTTTCCCTTGGAGTAGTAGGCGGCAAGGCTTGCTGCTTCTTCAAAAGCTCTGTCGGGAACTTCCTTTCCCTCTGTAATAAGTACAACATGGGAGCCGGGTATGCCTTTTGCGTGGAACCACCAGTCCCCGCCGTTTGCCATTTTAAAAGTAAGCTCATCGTTCTGATAGTTGTTTTTTCCAACATATATATGGAAACCGTCGCTGCTTATGTAGTGAAAGGGTTTGCTTTTTACTTTCTGTGCACGGGAATTTTTCCCTTTTTGCCTGCCGTTTATCCGTTCTGCCGCGCTTCCTTTTATGTAGCCGCCTTCTATGAGCTCTCTTCGTATTTCCGCAAGGTCTGATTCTTCCCTTGCGATATCAAGACTGTTCTGGATGGATTCAAGGTGAGATACAGTCTGCGATACTTCTTCAATCTGGGTTTCAAGGGCTTTGGCAGTGCGCTTTAGCTTGGTGTATTTATCGTAATATTTTTTGGCGTTCTGGCTGATGGAAAGAGCATTATCAATCGGGATAGTGACGTCTTTTCCTGTGTTGTAATCATTTACCGTTATGGATTTTGCATCGGATTTGGCGCTGTATCCATAGACGGTAAGAAGCTCGCCGTAGGTCTTGTACTTGTCCATTTTAGAGGTGTCACGAAGCTGATTTCTCTGAAGGTCAAGAGTTCTTATATTTCTTTCAAGTGCGGTAGCGACAACTTTTCGCAAGTCTGATGATTTCTGCCTTATTCTTGTGACCACGTTTTTTTCTGCATAGAAATCAAGAAGAAGTGATGAGATATTGTCGTATTCTTTGACCTGTGCAGAAGAGTTGTCGTGGAACATAGTCAGAGGAATTGCTGCATATTCCTTAGGCTTTTCATCTATATATATGAGTTCCGGCTTAAAATCGCCGTCTTTGACTATATTCATGACACTGTCAAATGCTTTGTAAAGTCTTGTAAGTTCATCGTTATCCAAGGCTATCGCGGATTTGTCGCCGTCAACATCAGCACGGTAGCATATTTCCTGAGAAATAACGGGAGAGAGACCGGTGTAGCTTGTGTATAGTGCCTTAAATGCAGGCTGTCCCTTTGATGCAACGATACTTTGAAATTCTTCTATGGAAGTTTCATGAGGATTCTTTTTATCAACCGTTTCGGGGATAAAGTAGTCTCTTCCCGGCAGTACCTCACGAACTGAACTTACGGAAGAGGGAATCCTTTTTATGGAATCAATTATCTTATTATCTTCATCAACGAAGATGATATTGCTGTATTTTCCCATGAGCTCAATGAGAAGAGTCTTATGACGAAGATCACCCATTTCATCAAGGTGCTCAATTTCTATTCTGATGATCCTTTCAAGCGAAGGCTGAAAAATGCCTGTAATCTTGCCGTTTTGGATGTGCTTTCTTAAAAGCATGCAGAAATTTGGCGCTGTCATGGGACTTTGCTTACTTTCATCAGTGAGGTAAACAAGCGGAAGTGAAGCATCGGATGACATATAAAGCTTTGTCTGTCCGCCGCCTGATTCTTTTTCTCTCCTTATTGTAAGAAGAAGCTCGTCTTTTTCGGTCTGTGCAATCTTATAGATCCTTCCGCCGAGGAGTTCTTTTTTTAAGTCGTTTACTATATTTGAAACTGTTAAACCGTCGAATGCCATTTTTATATGTAGCCCTTTCAAGTAGTTTTGATTCCTGTTTTTCTGATGAAAACACAAAAAACTATATTTCATTTTATTTGTGAAAATATTTACTACTTATAATAACATAATGCACTTTTTATGGTAAAATTAATCAGTATGGACTTGGAATTTTAGGCGCATGAAGCCTTTAAAAATAATAATATGCTGTATTTTGCAGCAGGATTGCGAGGAAGAGAATGGTCTGCAGTATGACGGGCTATGGCAGATGCGAGACTGCCGATGAAAAGCACAAGTTTACGGTTGAGATGAAATCAGTAAACAACAGATATCTTGATATCAATATCAAGATGCCTAAGAAGTTTAACGCACTTGAATCAAAGATAAGAGCTGAGCTTAAGAATTATATTAAGCGAGGCAAGGTTGATGTTTTCATAACTTATGAGGATTTTTCGGAGACTGATACCAGAGTTAAATACAATAAGGAAATTGCTGCTGAATACCTTCAGTATCTTAAGCAGATGTCAGAGGATTTTGAAATCGATAATGATATAAGAGTTTCTGCTCTTTCCAAATATCCTGATGTTTTCACAATGGAAGATGTAGAGCTTTCCGAGGACGAAGTCTGGGATAGCATGAAAAAAGCTATATGCGGTGCAGGAGAAGAGTTCCTTTCTTCAAGACAGAGGGAAGGAGAATTTTTGAAAAACGATCTGTGCGATAAGCTCGATGGTATGCTTGAAAATGTCGAGTTTATCACAAAGCGCTCACCTGTAATAATCGAGGAATACAGAAATAAATTAAGAGATAAGGTTAAGGAGCTTTTGGAAGATAAGAATGTTGATGAAAACAGACTTATCATGGAAGTTACAATATATGCCGACAGGGTCAGCGTTGATGAAGAGCTTGTCAGATTAAGAAGCCACATCGAAGCTACGAGAAATACTCTTTTAAAGGGTGATGACAAGGAAGGCATAGGAAGAAAGCTCGATTTCCTTGCTCAGGAGATGAACAGAGAGTCTAATACGATCCTCTCAAAATCAACAGATCTCGAGATATCCGACAGAGGAATTGCCTTAAAAACTGACGTTGAAAAGGTAAGAGAGCAGATCCAGAATATTGAATAACTTTTTTACTTTACTTGATAATGCAGTCTTTGTTATTATATATGAATGTTTGTCGAAATATTCGGACTTACAAATAAATATACGGAAGTGAATTATCAATGAACAAAAAAGGTATTATTGTTGTTGTATCGGGCTTTTCCGGCGCAGGAAAAGGAACACTTATGAAAGAGCTTTTGAAGAAATACGATAATTATGCGTTGTCGGTTTCTGCAACTACCAGAGCGCCAAGACCCGGTGAAGTTCATGGAGAACATTATTTCTTTGTATCTGATGAGGAGTTTGAAAAGCTTATCGCAGAGGACGGACTTATCGAGCATGCAGGCTATTGTGGCCACTACTACGGAACACCCAAGGCATTCGTTGAAGAAAAGCTTAATGCCGGAAAAGATGTCATACTTGAGATTGAAATCCAGGGTGCTCTTCAGATAAAGAAGAAATATCCCAATGCGCTTTTGTTATTTGTAACTCCTCCTTCTATAGAAGAACTCGAGAAGAGACTTGTAGGCCGCGGAACTGAGAGCAGTGAAGTTATTCACGGCAGAATGATGCGTGCAAAAGAAGAGGGACAAGGTATTGACGAATATGATAATATAGTAATCAATGACGATCTTTCCACTTGCGTTGATGAAATGCATGGAATCATTCAGGCAGCTCATTTTACTCCTGCAAGAAATGCGGAGTTTATAGAGAAGATACAAGAACAGCTTTCACAGCTTAAATAAAGAATTATGGAGGAATAATAATGATACATCCGTCTTACGTGGATCTTATGAAAGTAGTTAATAAGGACGTTGAGGAAGGTGAAGAGCCTATCATCAGCTCACGTTATTCAATCGTAATGGCTACCGCAAAAAGAGCAAGACAGCTTATTGCCGGTGACGAGCCTATGGTAAAGGTTAAGGACAGAGAGAAATTCCTTTCAATTGCTGTAGATGAACTTAATGCTGACAAACTTCGTATTCTTTCAGACGAAGAGAAAGAAGCACTTCTTACAAAATCTGAGGATGAGGCAGAAGCATAATATTATATGAAAATCTTATTTGTTTCCCTTGGCTGCGATAAAAACAGAGTTGATTCCGAGGTTATGCTCGGAATGCTCTCACAGCATGGATATGAATTTACCGATGATGAAAGTATTGCCGAAGCAGCTGTGGTTAACACATGCTGCTTTATTGGTGATGCAAAAGAAGAAAGTATCAATACGATTCTGGAATTATCTGAGTACAGAGTACGCGGTCAGTACAAGGCACTTATCGTTACAGGATGTCTTGCTGAGAGATACAGGGATGAAGTGCTAAAGGAAATTCCTGAGGTTGACAGGATACTTGGAACGGCTTCTATTGAGCATATAGTTGAGGCTCTTGACTCAGTACTTAAAGAAAATGAGGATAAACAGATCGAGAGCTCTGAAAACAAGATGTTTTTGGATGATCTTACAAAAAAGCCCGTTGGTAACAGGAAGAGAATACAGACCACCGGAGGATTGTATAACTACCTTAAGATAGCGGAGGGCTGTAATAAGAACTGTACCTACTGCGTTATTCCTAAGGTTCGCGGAAGATACAGAAGTGTTCCGATGGAAGACTTGGTACTTGAAGCTAAAGCTCTTGTAGAGCAGGGTGTGAGAGAACTTATCCTTGTTGCTCAGGAGACGACTCTTTACGGCATAGATCTGTATGGGGAAAAGAAGCTTCCTGAGTTATTAAAAAGGCTCTGCGAGATTGAAGATCTTAAATGGATAAGGATTATGTATTGTTATCCTGAAGAAATCACTGATGAGCTTATTGAGACAATAAGAAGTGAAGAAAAGGTATGTAATTACCTTGATATTCCGATACAGTCAGGATCCGATCATGTTCTTAGGATGATGGGAAGAAAAACCACAAGAGCCGAGATAACAGAGAGGATCAATTACTTAAGGGAGAGAATTCCTGATATATGTTTAAGAACAACTCTCATTGCGGGATTCCCCGGTGAAACTAGGGAAGACCACATGGAGACGGTTGAATTTATCAAGGAGCTTAAGTTTGACAGACTTGGCTGCTTTACTTACTCTCAGGAAGAGGAAACGGTTGCAGGGGAAAGCCCGGATCAGATTCCTGAAGAAGTTAAGGAAGAACGCCGTGATGAGATCATGGATATTCAGCAGGAGATTGCTTTTGAGAATGCCAGAAATAAGGTGGGCAGTGTAGTAAGCGCCGTTATTGAAGGCAGGATTGCAGATGACGAAGATGAAGAGTATGACGGTTCAACTTACGTCGCAAGAACTTACATGGATGCACCTGATGTTGATGGCTATCTTTTCATTATGAATGTTCCGTATGATCTGATGAGCGGTCAATTCGTAAATGTTTATATTACAGGTTCAAATGATTATGATTTGATTGGGGAATTGAGGGAGGATTAAAGTATGAATTTACCTAATAAGCTTACTGTTTTAAGAGTTATAATGATTCCGTTTTTTGTTGTGTTTCTGCTCTTTAACATTTTGGGAGATGCTGATAAGTGGGTTGCACTTGGGATATTTATTGTCGCTTCACTAACAGATATGCTTGATGGTAAGATTGCAAGAAAATACAATCTTATAACTGATTTCGGAAAGTTTATGGATCCTCTTGCCGACAAGCTTTTAGTATGCAGTGCAATGATATGTCTTATTGAACTTCACAGAATTCCTGCATGGATCGTTGTTATCATAATAGCAAGAGAGTTCATTATAAGCGGCTTCAGACTTATTGCGGTAGAGAACGGAAGAGTAATAGCAGCAAGCTATTGGGGCAAATTTAAAACTACTTTCCAGATGATAATGGTTATTCTTATGATTGCCGATATTCCTCAGCTTGCATTAGTTACAACAATTATCATGTATATTGCTCTTGCTCTTACAGTTATTTCTTTGTGTGATTACATTATTAAGAACAAAGATGTAATGAGCGGGGATATGTAATTTAAAAATTTTAGTTGTATGATTTGGATTTTTTTGATATAGTCAATCATTGTGAATTGAGAATGTAGTTTAATGGGGACGACGTTTTTGTTCGTCCCTTTTTCGTTGAATACTACATTTATTTTGAAAAGAGGTAGTATGTTAGATATTAAAGTAAAGAATTTTGAAGAAGAGAATGAAGAGATGGTAGAGAAAAAGGAAACAAGAACCCGCTATGACGAGGCAGAGGGGATAGATTCCAGAGTTTTAAGAGCCATCACAGAAATGGGATTTGAATATATGTCACCTATTCAGGAAGCAGCAATTCCTGTGATGATGAGAGGAGTAGATCTCATCGGACAGGCACAGACCGGTACCGGAAAAACAGCTGCTTTCGGCATTCCGCTTCTTCAGAGAGTTGATCCTGATAATAGACATCTTCAGGCTGTTGTCCTTTGCCCTACTAGAGAACTTGCAATGCAGGCAGCTGATGACCTTAGGAGCTTTGGCAAATATATGCACGGAATCAAGGTTCTTGCTGTTTATGGCGGCCAGGATATTTCAAGACAGATAAGAGCTTTATCACAGGGAGTGCAGATTGTTGTAGGTACTCCGGGACGTGTAATGGATCATATGAGAAGACACACCATGAAGATGAAGGATGTCAGAGTTCTCGTTCTTGATGAAGCGGATGAGATGCTTGATATGGGATTTAGGGATGATATCGAGACGATTCTTGAGGGAATGCCGGAGGAGAGACAGACAGCACTTTTCTCTGCAACAATGCCTGATCCTATTTTGCAGATCACCAAGAAGTATCAGCACGATGCTGAGTATATCAGAATGACTCCCAAGGAAATAACCGTAAAGTCAATTGAGCAGACTTATTTCCTTATCAATCCTGTTTATAAGGAAGAAGCTCTGTGCAGACTTATTGAGTATTATCAGCCAAAGAGAAGCCTTATTTTCTGTAATACAAAGAAGAAGGTTGATGAACTCACACAGGCACTTAAAAAGAAAAATTATAAAGCAGAAGGTCTTCACGGAGATCTCTCACAGTATCAGAGAGACACTGTTATGAATCTTTTCAGATTCGGTCAGGCTGATTTCCTTATTGCAACAGACGTTGCGGCAAGAGGAATTGACGTAAGTGGCGTTACTGCTGTATTTAACTATGATATTCCAGAAGATATTGAATATTATGTACACAGAATCGGACGTACCGGAAGAGCCGGTAAGAGCGGTAAGTCATTTTCACTTGTATCTCCAAGAGAGATGTACAAGCTTAGAGAGATAGAGAAAATCTGCCATACTAAGATTGAAGAAAATGAAATCCCGTCTGCAAAAGAGGTTACCAGAGCCAAGGTCAGAAAAATTTTTGCAGATGTCATCGACCTTATCGAGACTGATGATATTGACGATATGCTTGAATTTATCGGAAAAGAAGTGGATGAGGGTGAATATACTGCTTCACAGCTTGCAGCTGGACTTTTGAAGCTTAAGATGGGCAAAAAGCTTGAGACAATCGACTTTAAGCCTGCAAGAAAGGGGCATTCAGATAGAAGACGCGGATTTGATAAATTCGGCAAGAAGGATGCCTCCGGTAAAAAGGGCTTTTCAAGAAGCGGTGAAAGGTTCTTCGGAAAAGGTGAAAAGGGCAGATCAAAGGACGGAAAAAGCTTTTCAAAAGAAGGCAGAAAGGGAATATTTGACGGCCCCCGCCACAAGAAGGCTTCTTCTGATAAATTCAGGAGAAATACCCGTCCTAAGTCAGAAAAGCTCGGGATAAGTAGAAGAGAAAACTGATTTTTGATATAATTCCAAAAGTGTCATTTTAAAATAATAAAAAAGAGGCAATTATGGATTACAGTATTGTTAAAAAGGTTTTTGACGAAAGAATAAAAAAGGCCGGTGATGATGAATATTTAAAGAATGCTAATATTCTTTACAGGCATGAGTTTGCAGCAGAATATTCATCATTTAGCGGCGATGAAGGATATTTCATGGAGCTTGTAGAAAATACAAGCTCTTTTGCGGGCACATGCTTTGAAAAGCAGGACGAAGACGGAAGCATAGCAGGGGATGTAAAAGAAACTGCCAAGGCTTGTGCTTTTATGTGCATCGTATCTCGCGTGTATGAGGATCTTGATCCTATTTTTGCAAGAGATTCTGTACATGTAGCTCTTGATGCTGCGCATTATCTTTTAGTTTCCGGAATTGACCTGAAAAGTTTGGAGCTTTCAGAAAAGATTTCGATGCTATGGGCTTTTTCAGAGCTTTCTCAAACAGATGTTGAAATAAAAAATACCTACGATCACTCACTTATGGCAGGAATGCCGCAGAAGATGAGCAGGCAGAAAAAATATAAGATGTTTGTGACACAGATTTTATCTGATGTTTTACCTTCTCTTGTTTCGGAATCCGAAGATAAGGACTCTGCTGCAAGAGCTTTGCAAAGCATTGATAGTGCAGATTTTGATATGCTCATGAATTCTCTTCTTATTATTTCTACTATAGATGATGAGATATTTGGCGATGAGACTAAGAGCAAGGCTTCTAAGGCAATCTTTGAAATTGCTGATACGCAGGCAGGTGATGGCTCAGACGGTGACACTTCAGCAAGATCATTATCTTCAATGTTTGGCAGAATCCTTGCAGAGTATCTTCTTTTAAAAGATAAAGAAATCGAAGAAAGCTCTGATTCACAGCTTATCAAGGTGATTGAATATAATGTGATCAACAATAAAAAGAAAAAACTATCTGATGAAGATAAGAAAATCCTTAATGAAAGGATTGAAAGATACAGTAAGGAAATGCTTTGACATAGCAAAGCATTTCTCGATATATGAACTGCCATTTTGGCAGTTCATTTTGCTTGAATTACAAGTAATTTATGGGTATACTACATTTTGGATACAAATGGATTGCTTTTTAGATTTGCAGGTAGATGAAAAGCGTTTTAAAAAGATAAATAATAATGGAGGCATAAAAATGCAGGGTTCTAAACCAACAGTTTTACTTATTATGGATGGATTTGGTATCAACGATAATCCCGAGGGTAATGCTATCGCAATGGCTAACACTCCCGTTCTTGATAATCTTATGAAGGAATATCCTTGTGTAAGAGGTAATGCAAGTGGACTTGCTGTAGGTCTTCCCGATGGTCAGATGGGTAACTCAGAAGTAGGCCACATGAACATGGGCGCAGGTCGTATCGTTTACCAGGAGCTTACAAGAATCACCAAGTCAATCGAAGATGGTGATTTCTTCACAAACGAAGGACTCATGGCTGCTATCGATAACTGCAAGAAAAATGATTCAGCTCTTCATATGTATGGTCTTGTCAGTGATGGTGGTGTTCACAGCCATATCACACATATATATGGACTTCTTGAACTGGCTAAGAGAAACGGTCTTTCCAAGGTTTATGTTCACTGCTTCCTTGATGGACGTGATACACCTCCGGAATCAGGAATTGATTTCGTTCAGCAGCTTGAAGATAAGATGAAAGAGCTTGGCGTTGGTGAGATCGCTTCTATTTCCGGAAGATATTATGCAATGGATAGAGATAACAACTATGATCGTGTCAAGATTGCTTACGATGCACTTACAAAGGGCGAGGGAAATAAGGCTGACAGCGCTCACGAGTGCATGGTTGAAACTTATAAGAATGGTAAGACAGACGAGTTCGTTATCCCTACAGTTATCATGAAGGATGGCGCTCCTGTAGCTACTGTTAAGGATAATGATTCAATCATCTTCTTTAATTTCAGACCTGACAGAGCAAGAGAAATCACACATTGCTTCTGCGATGATGAGTTTGATAAGTTTGACAGAGGACCACGCATTAAGACAACTTATGTTTGCTTCACAGATTATGATCCGCTTATCCCTAATAAGGAGATCGCTTTCAAGAAGGTTCTTCTTACAAATACATTCGGTGAATGGCTTGCAGCAAAGGGAATGAAGCAGGCGCGTATCGCTGAGACAGAGAAGTATGCTCACGTTACATTCTTCTTTAACGGCGGTGTTGAAGAGCCTAACGAGGGCGAGGACAGAATCCTTGTTAACAGCCCTAAGGACGTACCTACATATGACCTCAAACCTCAGATGAGTGCTCCTGAAGTATGTGAAAGAGTTCTTGAAGCTATAGGCTCAGATAAATATGATGTAGTAGTTACCAACTTTGCTAATCCTGACATGGTTGGACATACAGGTGTTATCCCTGCAGCAGTTAAAGCAGTAGAGACTGTTGATGAGTGTGTTGGCAAGATTGTTGAAGCTGTAAAAGCTAAGAACGGAACACTTTTCATCTGTGCAGACCACGGTAATGCTGATATGATGATCGATTATGAGACAGGCGAGCCTTGGACAGCTCATACAACCAACCCTGTTCCTTTCATCCTTGTAAACTATGATCCTGCATATACACTTCGTGAGAACGGATGCCT
Source organism: Butyrivibrio sp. NC2002 (assembly GCF_000702265.1). Lineage (GTDB taxonomy): Bacteria > Bacillota > Clostridia > Lachnospirales > Lachnospiraceae > Butyrivibrio. Next base: position 346,707 of record NZ_JNKZ01000007.1, on the reverse strand, counting down.
TGCAGATATCATCCCTACACTAATTGAGTGCATGGGCTATGAACAGCCTTCAGAGATGACAGGTAAGTCTCTCCTTATTAAGAAATAATTGATTATTATTCTTAAATATGTTAATGTAATATAGCATTTGTAAATTTAGGAGGGAGTATCTCGTGGCAGCTTTAAAAATTGTATTATCAATTATTTTTATAATCGATTGCGTAGCACTTGTTACACTTGTTCTTGCGCAGGAAGGTAAAACTCAGGGACTTGGAGCTATTCAGGGATTTGCTGAAACAACTTACTGGGGTAAGATCAAGGGACGTTCCAGAGAAGGCGTACTTAAGAAGGTTACTGTAGTTCTTTCAGTACTGTTTGTAGTTCTTAGCATTGTACTTAATATGCAGGTTTTCTAAGAGATTATAAGAATTATTTTAAGCCACTCTGTTTAGGGTGGCTTTTCTATTATCTATAAAGGAGTTTATGAGTAAGAGGAAAATATACGAAAAGAAAAAGAATATAGTAGGTACCTTTATTTCCAATGCCAGAGGCTTTGGCTTTGTGGAATATGAGGATGGCGATGAAGATATTTTTATACCTGAGGAATATACCGGTGGCGCTTTTCAGGGTGATACTGTCGAAGTTGTGATAACAAGCAGTAAAGAGGAAAACGGCGGAAATCGTGATGAGGGCAGGGTGAAAAATATCCTGGTTCGCGCTATCGACAGGGTTGTAGGTACTTATCAGGATGGGCATACTTATGGCTTTGTTATTCCGGATAACCTTAGGATAACTCAGGATATTTTTATCTTAAAAGAAAAAAGTATGGGTGCCGTATCAGGGGATAAAGTTGTCGTTTCCATTACTGATTATGGCGATAACATAAAGGGCAGAAAGCCTGAGGGAAAGGTTGTTGAGATAATCGGAAATATTAATGATCCCGGAGTTGATATACTTTCAATCGTCGAGGGCTTCAATATTCCCAGTTCTTTTCCTGAAAGAGTGATGAATCAGGCTGCAAAATGTAAGGATAGCCTGATAGAAGGTGACTACATGGGGCGCCTCGACCTTAGAGATACAGTTATGGTCACAATAGACGGAGAGGATGCCAAGGACCTTGATGATGCAGTTTCACTTACTTTTGAGGACGGAATATATCATCTGGGAGTGCATATTGCCGACGTTACCAACTACGTTCAGGAAGGCTCAGCTCTTGACAGGGAAGCTTTAAAAAGAGGTACCAGCGTATATCTTGTTGACCGAGTAATTCCTATGCTTCCGCATAAATTAAGTAATGGTATCTGTTCACTTAATCATGGGGAGGACAGACTTGCTCTTAGCTGCCTTATGGATATTGACAGTAATGGTGCAGTTTTATCTCACAAGATTGCGGAGACGGTTATCAATGTAAATGAGAGGATGACCTATACCTCTGTTGCAGCGATATTAGAGGATGAAGATCCTGATGAAATCGAGAGATATTCTGAACTTGTGCCTATGTTCAAGGAGATGGCGCAGCTTTCCGAGATTTTGAAGAAAAAGAGGAAAAAGCGCGGTGCCATTGATTTTGAGTTCCCTGAAGCAAAGATAATTCTTGATAAGGACGGGAACCCTACGGATATCAAGGTCAGGGAATCCAATACAGCAACAACTATGATCGAAAGCTTTATGCTTGCTGCGAATGAAACTGTTGCTGAGCATTTTTTCTGGATGAATGCACCGTTTGTATACAGAATTCATGAACAGCCGGATCTTGAAAAAATAGCTAATCTCAATGCATTTATAAGCAGCCTTGGACTTCATCTTAATGTTAAGGGCGAGGAGATAAGGCCTTCAGAGATTCAAAAGCTTCTTGAAAAAATAGATGGTACTAAGGAAGAGGCTGTTATAAGCAGAATTGCACTGAGAAGTATGATGCAGGCTAAATATAGCACGGAGTGCCTTGGACATTATGGTCTGGCTTGCAAATATTATTGTCATTTCACCTCTCCTATAAGAAGATATCCTGATCTTCAGATTCACAGGATCATTAAGGATTATCTAAGAGGCAGAATGAACGACGAAAAAATAACTCATTATCAGTCAATTCTTGAGGAAGTTGCAAAGCATTCGTCTGATACCGAAAGAAGAGCGGAAGAAGCTGAGAGAGAAACTGAAAAGCTTAAGAAAGCTCAGTATATGGAAACTCATATAGGAGAAGTTTTTGAGGGCGTTATTTCCGGTGTTACAGCATGGGGCATGTTTGTAGAGCTGCCTAATACCTGTGAAGGAATGATACCTGCCGCAACAATGGAGGATGATTTTTATATCTATGATGAGAATAATTATTCTCTGGTTGGTGAAAGATACGGAAAAGTCTACACTCTTGGTGAAACTGTGAAGGTCCGCGTTCATGATACGGACAGACTAAGTAAGACTATCGATTTTAGAATAGTTTCAGAGTCCGATGATGAAGATTTTGACGATGACGATGCTTTTTACGAAGAGGACTATTATGAGGAGGACGAAGATGGAAAACTTCGCCTCGTAAAAGGGAAAAAGTCTCTTAAAAAGTCCGGAAGATCAAGGGTTAAGAAGGCCTACTCAGATAAGAAGACACCTGCAAAGCTTCGAGCTAATAAGATTTCCAGATTATCGCTTGATGCTGATGAGACAAAAGGCAAAAAGGATAAAAAGGTTAAAAAAGACAAAAAGAAAAAGGCATCTGAAAGTGGCAGAAAAGTCTATAAAGTACATAAGTACAAGAAATCTGCGACATCCAAAGCTGCCAGAAGCACTCAGAAAAAGCGAAAAAAGAAGAAGTGATCATACTAAAAAAGAATTGAGGTAATCTGTCATGGCAGACGATAGCATAAAGCTTATTGCAAACAACAAGAAAGCTTTTCATGATTATTTTATTGAGGAAAAATACGAGGCCGGAATATCACTTGCCGGAACAGAAGTTAAGTCCTTAAGACAGGGTAAATGCAGCATAAAAGAAGCCTGGGTCAGTATTGATAAGGGCGAAGCATATATTTGTGGCATGAATATTAGTCCTTATGAAAAGGGAAATATTTTTAACAAGGATCCGCTTCGTGTAAGAAAGCTTTTATTGCATAAGAAAGAGATTTTAAAACTTGATCAGGCAGCACAGGTTCAGGGCTACACATTAGTTCCGCTTGAAGTATATTTCAAAAAGGGAAAAGTGAAGGTCCAGATAGGTCTTGCCAAAGGTAAGAAGCTCTATGATAAGAGAGAATCTCAGGCCAAGAAAGATCAGCAAAGAGAAGCAATGAGAGACTACAAAGTTAGTCTGCGATAAATAAATGGGGGAGTCTCCATGCCGGGACTCCCGTGATAACAACAAAAAAACAGGATGAACCTGTTTCTTTTTGTTTTAATGGATTAGAGGGGAGTCGAACCCCTGTCCAAAAATCCGTCCCCTGTCCTTCTACTGTCATAGCTTGCTATTGTGGCAAAGCCGATTCCTTCTTATAACCGGAAGCGAGCGCCCTAATATAAGAAGTAGCTCCTGATACGACCATGACTGCGGAGCGGTCATCATGTCGTTTCCTGCAAAGTCGACGCAGGTTACCGTATGTGCAGGTGCACACGGACCTACGCGCTGCACTTAGGCAGCGAGTGCTAAATTATCTTCAGCGTTTATATTTAAGTTTGAGGTTTAACGCACCATCCTGCGGACAGCTTCTCCAGCTTCAGAATCCCTGTCGAAACCTTTACTAACCCGTATTCAATTTTTTGCTTCGTATCAGATAAATGCAGATATAGTTGCATTTTCCTTGCGATGCTTTATAAGTATATATTCTTTATCGGTCAAAATCAACTATCCTTGTAGTTTAATTTTGGGCGAAAGAATAGTAAAACTTAAGATTTATTAATAATACAGATAAAATATTTAAATGGCTTGAATTTTCTGCATATTGTAGATAGAATGTGTAAAGGCGTACAAAATATGCCATGTTGCGTTTGAAAATAAATGGAGACTATAGAAATCTGTTTATTATATAACGTGATTATTTGTTTTTCTATATAAGGAGGAAAGGTATGATAAGAGGTTTTAAAAATTTAAGGGGAATAGTTGCGGCTTTTTTAGTTGCAGCATCAGTTGTTTGCGCAGTTCCTGCAAATACATTGACTGCTCATGCGGCTCTTAAGGTAGACATTGCTGAGACAACACAGGTTATTAACAAGAGAGGTGGAATTGGGTATAAGGAAACCGGAAACAGTATGGTAACAATTACTCCCGGTACTTATGCAAAAAATGTTCTCACAATTTCTATAAACGATGAAGATGCTAAGATAAAAAATGAAAAGTGCAGCAAGAACTTAAAATTCAAGAAATCATATAAGAAATATGATGATGATAATAGTAAGGTTATATACAGATATTCTTTCTACACAAATAAGAGCAAACTTTTTAAGTTCAAATTTACTGTAGATGGACAACAGTACACAACATATATTAATTCTACAACTCCTGTTCAGAAGGCAACATTTGCCGGCAAAGAGCTTTCAACCAAGTTTGGTCTTGGAACATATAGTTGTATCACCGATTTGAAGAAGGGTAAATTCAAAGTAAATATGTCCAAGGGATATAATCTTGAATCAATACAGGTTGGAAAGTATAAAAACACTAAAAACGGCAATACTGTTGAGCCTGTATTATATTGGACAACTATAAAGAATAATAAGAAAGTTTCTCTTAGCGGAGAGAAGCAGGTAACTGAATCCAGTGATGGAGAAGTTTTCGAAGATAGCATGTATGCTACTACAGTTCTCAGAGTTAACTACAGATATACAAAGAATAATACAACCGGATGCGTTGATTATTACTTGAACAGAATAGTAGACTTTGACAACTAATATTATTACTTGACGATAAGGTTTTTATTTGCCCCTGGATATATCCGGGGGCTTTTTGTTATGGAAATTACTTTAACAATTAACATTTTATACATGAGGTCATCTTCGGATATTATTGGTGCAGAGGCTGCGCAAGTATGATAAAATGGGTAACGGTTGCTATGCAACCAAAGATATAACCAAGGGGAACAAAAAGAGAGGAAAATGGGATGAAGAAAGTTACAATCAAATTATTGACACTTATGCTCGCACTTATGATGGTGTTTGGGGCAACAGGTGTGACAACAAACGCGGCAGGAAAAGATGCAAAGGCTAAGAGTTTTTGCAAAACACTTAATAAGGGCAATAAGTTTTGCAAGGCAATTGGCAATTACAAAGTTAAGTGCAAGAAAAAAGGTGGAAAGTATGTCTATGATATAACTGTAAACACCAAAGTCAGTGCCGGTATGTACAAGATGACAAAGGCTATGGTGCCTGATAAATACTATGAAACAAGAGATTCATTTGTAAAGGCTTCCAAGCAGCTTAAAAAGAAGGCTAAGAAAGCAGGTATCAAAAATGCTGTAATTCACTATGTGATCAAGGCTGACGGCGAAAAGCTGTGGGAATTCTATGACGGATTACTTATTTATGATAAATTTGATCCTGTGACCAAATGATTATTAAAGCGAAAGCTTAATGCAGACTAAAAAATCGGGGTAGATTATATGAGTCCAAAGAAAATCAGAAAAGAGAGAATTGTTGTAAAGGTAGGTACTTCTACGATCACTAACGAAAACGGAGGTCTTGATATTCATCAGATAGATCTTCTTTGCAGAGCATTATCAAGTATTGAGAACCTTGGTTATGATCTGGTGCTTGTAAGTTCCGGTGCAATTGCTGTCGGTGCGGGTAAAATGAGACTTGCTCAAAAGCCTAAGGATTTGAGATTAAAACAGGCGGCAGCATCTGTTGGCCAGTGTGAACTTATGCACCTGTATGATAAGCTTTTTGGCGAATATGGAAGACTTGTAGGACAGATACTTCTTGATAATGATGATGTTGAGAATCCGGTAAGAAGAGAAAACCTGCAGAACACTTTTGATGCGCTTCTTGAGAATCATATAATCCCGATAGTTAATGAAAATGACTCTGTAAGCCATGTGGAAATTGAATCAGATCAGAAGCTTTTCTCTGATAATGATATGTTATCTGCGATAGTTGCAGTATTTACAGGGGCATGCAAGCTTATAATCTTATCTGATATTGACGGCTTGTATGATAAGAATCCTGCAAATAATAAGGATGCCAAGCTTATAAGCAGAGTTGAGAAAATAAGTGATGATATTTATGCGCTTGCTGAAGGAAGCGGCTCAAACAGAGGAACCGGTGGAATGATCACCAAGCTTCAGGCAGCTGAGCTTGCAACATCCAGAGGTGTGGACGTGCTTATCATCAATGGTAAAAACATGGATAACCTATATGATATTATTGATAAAAAGCATGTTGGAACATTATTTGTTGCTAAGGAATAAGCATGAATATGAAATCTGTTTTTTCTGAAACATTGCAAACGGAAAATCTGATCCTGAGAAAATGGAATGAAAGCGATGCGAAAGTTCTGTTTTCGCTTGCCTGTGATGCGGATATTGCAAGATGGGCCGGATGGCTCCCTCACGTTGATGAGAATTATTCCAGGGCTATTATAAGAACTGTCCTGTCATCCGACGGAGAATATGCAATTGTTCACCGTAATATCGGGCAACCGATAGGGAGCATAGGCATAAGGATCGGAGAATCATTAAATCGGGGTATCGAGAGAAAAGACGAAGCTGAGATTGGCTATTGGATAGGCAAAAAATACTGGAATAATGGCTATGCAACAGAAGCACTGAAAGAAGTAATAAGATTTTCTTTTGAGAATATTGGTCTGAATGCAGTTTGGTGCGGTTTTTTTGACGGGAATGAAGCTTCTAAAAAAGTGACATTAAAATGCGGCCTTAGCTTTCACCACAGAAATGAGCATTTATTCAATGCCATGAGATCAGAATATTATTGTGAGAGTATGATGAGCATTAAGGCAGAAGAGTACTTTAAAAAATAAAAAAGCCGGAACGATCCGGCTTTTTGATGCTTAGCAAAAAACAATAGCTTTATTACACATTTGAAATACCATCATGGTATTTGTCATATATTTCGGAAAGATATGTCTTAACCATCTCGATATTCGCCATTTTTCTAAGTTCCTCGTTACCCATAGCAAGAGCGATTTCATCAGCAAGAAGAAGCATATCATATACTGCAAGCTTGAATTCGTTTCTGCTCATCTTGGAAATATCGATGTTCATAAGAGATGTTCCAAGCTTGAGAGTAACGTTATCATCTGCGATACCGGTCTTCATAATGTTAGTTTCAGGATCAAAGCTAACATAGATGATGAGCTTTTCTTTCTCATGCTTTTTAAGTGTGATGGGAGTCTGGTGACTTGTTTCCATCCATTCATACAGATCCGCATCATCGGGATGAAGAAGATAATTTGTAAGCTCTTCGCGATGCTTCTCAACATACTGAAGGTACTTGCTGGCATTGGGACCTGTGTATGACAATTCAACCTTAAGACCATTTTCTGTTTTTAAAAGACGGCACTTTGAAGCTACATCTTTAATCTTAAGAGTGGTCTCTGTATTTCCAATCTGTTTTAATAAACCTGTTTCGAGTTCCTGTTTGAATTCCATAAAATATATTTACCTCCGAATGAAGACACATAAGTCTTTTGAATATGCCAATAATATAAGGCATAAGCTTTGAAACGTGATTAGTATAGCATAAAGAGTTCAAAAATGGTATACTTAACAAGTGTATGCATAGATTTTTAATTTCTTATATTATGCATGCGGGAGAGAAAAGTTTTAAAAAAGTACGGGTGAATATGGCTACAAGTAATTCAAGGGGAGGCGCTTCAAGGCGCACAAATACATCAGGTAGAAAGAGATCAACAGCTGCAAAGAGCAGAACTTCCAATGAGTATAAACAGGAGACACTGGATTTCTCGGTAAAAAGTGAAGCTATGCTCATTATTTTTGCTGCATTGGGGGTCTTTTTATTTTTGTGCAATTTTGGAGTCTGTGGCAGTATGGGCGATGCACTTAGCAAAGTTCAGTTCGGCTTATTCGGGCTTCCTGCATATATTATGCCGATCGTGATGTTCGGAGTGGGTGCTCTTGTTATCTCAAACGGCACAAGCTCAGCAGCTATCAGAAAAATAGTATCAGGTCTTATGCTCCTTTTGGTAATTGCTATGCTCCTTGAACTGATAACAGGCAGAGTCCAGTCTATGAGCACATACGACGGAATGATGCTTTTTAATGATTCTATGGAGAAGAAAAACGGCGGCGGTATTGTTGCCGGTAGTGTTACATACCTTCTTTATCATAATCTTTCACTTGCGGGAACACTTATAATCATGCTTGTTGTCGGTCTTATAAGTGCTTCTTTGTTTACTCAGAAGTCTATGGTAAACGGTATTAAAAAAGGTAGTAAGAGAGCCATTGAAAAGACAAGACAGGAAGCAAACCATTACAGAGAAAGGCTCGATGAAAGAGCAAGGATACGTGAGGAAGAGCGCACTCTTTTAATGGAGCAGGAAAAGCTCCTGCTTGAGCAGAAGGAAGATGAGAAGATCCTTCGCATGGATAAGAAGGTAAGCGGTGTCAGCATGGATACTGTTATAGATGCTGATGAACAATATGATGATAATGAAGATGATGGTGCGTTGGATACTGCAGAGAGTCAGGAGAGAGAGTACAACATCCATGGCCTTGATGATGAAGAAGAAAATGAGGCTAAGCAGGATATTTTCATTCCGGAAGAAGAAATCCATGATGATATCCATGAGATCAGATTCAATCCGAATGTAAAAACAGGTACGGCTCCCGATGGTCAGATGTTTATGAAGACCGATGATCTTGCAGAGTCGAGACATTCTATCAATATAACGGATGAAAACGAAGAGCTCGAAAATACTGGCGATCGTAATGATAGCGGCTATGAAAGCGGCTACGGTAACAGGTTCGACAACAGATACGAAAATAAATTTAATGAAGATAATGTGGCTGATGAAAGTCTCTATGCAACTGATGAATATGAAAAAGATAAAAATGATGAGACTACAGCTTTTGTAAGACCTGTTGCAAGACTTGCAAAAGAGGATGAGCCGGATAACGACTACAATGACATACCAATCCATTCCGAAAATATGGCTCCTGACTACAACGGAGAGTATGCAATTGCATCAACGGATTTTGTTAAGAGCGAAAAAACGAAGCAGAGAATGCAGAAAAATGCAGAGAGATCTGTTATCAAAACTCCTGTTAAGGAATATGTGCATCCTCCTGTCAGCCTCCTTAAAAAGGGCATAAAAGGAAAAGGTGATTCGGCTAAACACTTAAAGGATACTGCAAAGGCGCTTGAAGATACTCTTAGTATGTTCCATGTAAATGCCAAGGTAACGGATATAAGCCAGGGACCTTCTGTTACAAGATATGAACTTCAGCCGGAAGCAGGTGTTAAGGTAAGAAAGATCGTTGACTTATCAGATGATATCAAGATGCATCTGGCTGCGACGGATATAAGAATCGAAGCTCCTATTCCGGGTAAATCAGCTGTTGGAATAGAAGTTCCGAATAAGGATAATTCGCCGGTTGCAATAAGAGATCTGATCGAGAGTGATGAATTCAGAAAGTCCAAATCAAATCTTTCTGTTGCAGTCGGAAAAGATATAGCAGGTAAAATCGTTGTTACGGATATTTCCAAGATGCCTCACCTTCTTATTGCGGGTGCAACGGGATCAGGTAAATCAGTATGTATAAATACGATCATAATGAGCATTATTTATAAGGCATCACCTGAAGATGTGCGTCTTATTATGATCGATCCCAAGATTGTAGAGCTTTCAGTTTACAACGGAATACCACATCTTCTTATTCCTGTTGTGACAGATCCTAAGAAAGCTGCTGCCGCACTTAACTGGGCAGTTGCTGAGATGACAACGAGATACAAGAAATTTGCCAATGCCAAGGTTAGAGACCTTAAGGGCTATAATGCAGCATGTGAGCAGCATCCCGAAGATGAGAACATGCAGAAAATGCCAGAGATCGTCGTTATCGTAGACGAGCTTGCGGACCTTATGATGCAGTTTAAAAATGAGGTTGAGGATTCCATTGTAAGACTTACACAGCTTGCAAGAGCTGCCGGAATCTATCTTATAATCGCAACGCAGAGACCTTCTGTAGATGTTATTACAGGTCTTATTAAGGCTAATATACCCAGCCGAATTGCTTTTGCTGTATCAAGTGGTGTTGACTCAAGGACAATCCTTGACAGCTATGGTGCTGAAAAGCTTATTGGCAAGGGCGATATGCTGTTCTTCCCCAGAGGCTACAACAAGCCTGCAAGAGTTCAGGGCTGCTTTGTTTCTGATGATGAAGTTGGAGCAGTTACAGACTTTGTTAAGGGACAGAATGTTGAAACAGAATACGGCGGAAATGTTCAGGATGAAATCTCCAGTATAGAAGCTACATCTAAATCTTCATCCGGAGGATCGGGCGCGGAAGCTGCTGATATGGGGAGTGAATATGACCCGCTTTTTCAGCAGGCAGGAGCTGCTATTATAGAAAAAGACAAGGCATCCATAGGAATGCTTCAAAGATTATATAAAATAGGATTCAACAGAGCTGCCAGGATCATGGATCAGCTAAGTGATGCCGGAGTCGTTGGGCCTGAAGAAGGTACCAAGCCCAGAAAAATACTTATGACTAAGGAAGAATTCGATAATCTGATAAATTCTAATGCTTCATGATGCTTTAAAAGGAGGAGATTATTATGGCATTTAAGTCTGACATTGAAATCGCAAGAGAGGCTGAGCTTTGGCCAATCAAGGAGGTTGCGGCAAAGCTTGATATTTCTGAGGATGATATCGAACTGTACGGCAAGTACAAGGCAAAGATATCAGAGGAGTATCTTCAGAAAATATCAAAGAACAAGAAGGGCAAGCTTGTTCTTGTAACCGCAATAAACCCTACACCTGCAGGTGAAGGTAAAACAACAACAAGTGTTGGTCTTGGTGATGCACTTTCAAGACTTGGGCACAAAACAATAATTGCCTTAAGAGAACCTTCACTTGGTCCCTGTTTTGGTATAAAGGGCGGAGCAGCCGGCGGTGGATATGCTCAGGTTGTACCGATGGAGGATATTAACCTTCATTTCACAGGAGATTTTCATGCCATAACATCAGCAAATAACCTTCTTGCTGCACTTCTTGATAATCACATCCATCAGGGAAATGAGCTCGGAATCGACACCAGACAGATTGTCTGGAAGAGAGCTGAGGATATGAACGACAGAGCTCTTAGAAACATTGTTGTAGGCCTTGGCTCAAAGATGGATGGCTTTGTCAGAGAAGATCATTTTGTAATCACAGTTGCATCCGAAATAATGGCTATCCTTTGTCTTGCAAAGGATTTAAAGGACTTAAAAGAGCGCCTTTCAAGAATAGTAGTTGCTTATAACTATGCGGGAGAACCTGTAACAGCAGGTGATCTTAATGCTGTTGGCGCAATGGCTGCACTTTTAAAGGACGCGCTTAAGCCAAACCTTGTACAGACTCTTGAACATACACCTTGCTTTGTACACGGCGGACCTTTTGCTAATATCGCTCATGGCTGTAACTCAATAAGAGCTACAAATGCAGCTCTTCACCTGGCTGATATTACAGTTACTGAGGCCGGATTTGGTGCTGATCTTGGAGCTGAGAAGTTCCTTGACATTAAGTGCAGGATGAACGGACTTGCACCTGATGCAATCGTCCTTGTAGCGACTATCAGAGCACTTAAATATAACGGCGGTATTCCCAAGGATCAGCTTTCAGAAGAAAACCTTGATGCACTCAAAAAAGGCATCGTGAACCTTGAAAAGCACATTGAGAATTTGAAGCAGTATAACGTTCCGGTTGTTGTTACACTTAACAGCTTCCTTTCCGATACTAAGGAAGAGATCGAATTTGTAAGAAACTTCTGCAAGGAAAGAGACTGCGCTTTTGCAATGTCAGAGGTTTGGGAAAAAGGCGGTGCAGGCGGAGAAGAGCTTGCAAAAGCTGTTGTAGACACTCTTGAAAATAAAAAGAGCAATTTTAAGCTCCTGTATGAGGATGATCTGTCGCTTGAAGATAAGATCATGACAATTGCTCAGAAAATTTACGGAGCAGACGGTGTTTCATACCTTCCTGCAGCTAAGAAGCAGCTTAAAAAGCTCGAAGATATGGGTTATGGAAAGCTTCCCATCTGTATGGCAAAGACACAGTACTCATTATCTGATGATCCTACACTCCTTGGCAGACCTACTGGTTTTAATATCACAGTCAGAGATGTATATGTATCAGCAGGAGCCGGTTTTGTCGTTGCACTTACAGGAAACATAATGACAATGCCGGGACTTCCCAAGAAACCTGCTGCCTTTGGAATAGACGTAGATGATGATGGCAATATCGTAGGTCTTTTCTAAGATAACTGAAATTATTTATATTATAGGTACGCTGCATGATAGCAGAATGTGCCAATGATAATAATTCAAGATTTTTGAGGATATTAAATGGATACAAAAATAATCGACGGTAAACTGATCTCAGATCAGATAAAAGAAGAGCTGAGAGAAAAGACAGCAAAACTTATAAGCGAAAAGGGAGTTACTCCCTGCCTTGCGGTTATCCTTGTCGGAGAGGATCCCGCTTCACAGGTCTATGTAAGAAATAAAGAGAAGGCATGTGAAAAAATAGGCTATAAGTCAATGGCCTATAAGCTTCCTGCTTCTACAAGCACAGATGAACTTTTGGAATTAATAGATAAACTTAATAAGGATAAGGAAGTTCACGGAATTCTTGTTCAGCTTCCGCTTCCGTCACACATCGATGAAAAGAAGGTTCTTAATTTCATCGATCCTTCAAAGGATGTGGATGGTTTTCATCCGATGAATGTGGGTGCTCTGTGCATAGGAGAAGAAGGATTTGTATCATGCACACCTGCAGGAATAATCGAACTCTTAAAAAGGTCCGGTGTTGAGATAGCAGGAAAAGAGTGCGTTATAATCGGAAGAAGCAATATAGTAGGAAAGCCTATGGCTCTTCTTATGCTAAGAGAAAATGCAACAGTTACCGTAACTCATTCAAAAACTAAGGATCTGCCGGGTGTTTGCAAAAGAGCAGACATTGTAATAGCTGCAATTGGAAAAGCCAAAGCAATTACAGCAGACTATATCAAAGAAGGCGCTGTAGTCATTGATGTAGGTATTAACAGAAATGAAGAAACAGGCAAGCTTTGCGGCGACGTGGATTATGAAAATGTTGCACCTAAGTGCAGCTACATAACTCCGGTACCCGGCGGTGTCGGACCAATGACCATCGCCATGCTTATGAAAAACTGCTATGACAGCGCAATAAGACATATGGGAGCATAATAGATGAAGTGTCCTAATTGTGGGCAGGAAATAAATGAGGGGCATCTATACTGTGACAAATGCGGTACGGAGATAAATTTCGTCCCCGAATTTGATCCTGAAGTTGAAAACAGAATAAAGGAATCTTTGTCAGGAGTTGCAAAACAGCTTGAGGATGAGGATGCTTTCAAGACAAAAAAGCTTCCGAAAATTCAGGATGACGATGACGAGTTTAAGAAACATATTCCTCTTTATATAGGTGGAGTTGTCATCTTTCTTGCAGCAGTTTTCTCGTTTTTGTTTTTAAGTGGGAGGTCATCTGCTGAAAATCTGGAGCAGCAGGCTGAAAAGTATTATGTTGAAGGCAATTACGATAAGGCAATAACCACTCTGGAGAAAGCCCTTTCGGAGACAAGCGAAGATGATACGGCGACCAGATCGGGTATTTTGTTTAAAATATACGGATATCAACATGAAGCCGGATATGAAAGTGATGCAGAAAAAACTTTGCTTACACTATCTGATGGGAATGTGTTCGATGAAGAAACAGTGACAGCCGCCATAGAAGATCTTGTGAATTACTACGAGGCAGGTAAAGAATATCAGAAAATACATGATCTTGTAAGCCAGACAAGCATAGAGCCTGTAAAGCAAAAATACAGCATGTTTTTACCGGAAGCTCCTTCTTTTTCCATAGCTGATGGCGAATACAACGAGGTTATAAACGTTGCAATAACGTCCAAGAGTGATGGAGATATATACTATACGGTTAACGGCGATGAACCCGGAACCAACAGTATAAAATACACGGATGAGCTAATCCTTGAAGAGGAAGGCGACTATGATATCAAGGCTGTTCTTATTAACAGCTACGGAATTGCAAGTGATGTCACAAGTGCTTTTTATATGCTTGAAAATGTAGGACCTGCTGAGCCTGAGATCATGGAGGACAGCGGAGAATACTCTCAGGCGACTATGATAGTTGCTGTGTGTGATACGGGATGCACGATTTATTATACGACCGATGGCACAGATCCTGATATCACCTCAAAACAGTACACAACTCCGATCTCTATGCCGCTTGGTGATTCTACCTTCAAATTTGTTGCGGCAGATGAAGAGGGAAGACTTAGCGAAATAGTTGAGAAGAATTATCACCTTTCATATACTAAGCTTGTATCTGTGGAACAGGCGAGGGCAAATATAATTGCCACCCTTGTTAAGCTTGATATACTGCTTGATTCTACCGGAAAAGTAAGAAGCGAAGAAGGGCATTTTGATTATGTATATGACAGGGAACAGGATATAACCGGCTCCGGAAATTATTATATTTTCAAAGAAACACATGTGTACAATGACGGCACAATAAATGAGACCGGATTATTATATGCTGTAAACTCTCACGATGGTAAAGTGAACAGGCTTGGATATGACTCCAGCGGCAACTTTACACTTATTAATATATCCAACAGATAAAGTGCTTACTGCATCAGTTTAACACTTTAATATGTTAAATCTTGAAAAATAGTTATATATGGCTTAATATTTTATTTATTGTAAATGAGATTATAAGAATCAGGAGGAGAACAATGTTCAAAATTTTAGAGGCTAATGAGCTTGCTGCGAATATTCATCAGCTTATCGTAGAAGCTCCCCGTGTGGCCGGCACATGTTTGCCTGGTCAGTTTCTTATAGTTCGCGCAGAAGAAGACGGAGAGAGAATTCCTCTTACAATATGCGACTATGACAGAGAAAAAGGAACTGTAGAATTGGTCGTTCAGGCAATTGGTGCTGAATCAAGAAAGATTTGTAAGAAAAAAGCAGGAGATAGTCTTGCGGATGTAGTAGGTCCTCTTGGTAATCCTTCTGATCTTTGCAGTGAGGATATTGAAGAGCTTAAGAAGAAAAAGATAGTTTTCATCGCAGGTGGTGTAGGTACAGCTCCTGTTTATCCTCAGGCTAAATGGCTTAAGGAGCATGGCGTAGATTGTGATGTTATTATCGGAGCAAAGAATAAGGATCTCGTTATTCTTGAAGAGAGATTCAAGACTGTTTGCAACTTGTATGTAACTACAGATGATGGCTCATACGGCAGAAGCGGAATGGTTACAAAGTGCCTTCAGGATCTGTATGATGAAGGAAAGCGCTATGACCTCTGCGTAGCAATCGGTCCCATGATCATGATGAAGTTTGTATGTAAGCTTACAGAGGAGCTCGGCATCCCTACAGTTGTAAGTATGAATACTATCATGGTTGACGGTACAGGTATGTGTGGTGCGTGCAGACTTATGGTTGGCGGCGAAGTTAAATTTGCCTGTGTTGACGGACCTGAGTTTGACGGACACAAAGTAGATTTTGATCAGGCCATGAGAAGAATGAAGCTCTATGCTACAGAAGAAGGTCGTCTTGCACTTAAGGAGCAGGAAGGCGATACTCATCACGGCGGATGCGGAAACTGTAACTAAGAATGATTGTATTTTCAGAATGGAGATAAAAAATGGCACAAGATGTTTGGACAAGAGTTCCTGTTCGCGAGCAGGATCCAAAGGTTCGCGCAACTAATTTTGAAGAAGTATGTTTGGGTTACAATGAACAGGAAGCAGTTGATGAAGCTACAAGATGTCTTAACTGCCCCAATCCCCAGTGTGTAAAGGGATGCCCTGTTTCTATCAATATACCTAAGTTTATCCAGGAACTTAAAGAAGGAAATGTTGAACAGGCTTATCAGACAATCAGCCTTTCAAGTGCACTTCCCGCTGTATGCGGAAGAGTATGCCCTCAGGAGAGCCAGTGTGAAGGTAAATGTGTTCGCGGCATAAAGGGTGAGGCTGTTTCTATCGGCAAACTTGAAAGATATGTAGCAGATACTGCAAGAGAAATGGGTATTAAGCCCCAGGGTGCTACAGAGAAGAAGAATAAGAAAGTCGCAGTTATCGGTTCAGGACCTGCCGGTCTTACATGTGCAGGTGATCTTGCAAGGATCGGCTACGACGTAACTATATTTGAAGCTCTTCATGAGGCAGGCGGCGTACTTGTTTATGGTATTCCTGAATTCCGTCTTCCCAAGACTGCTGTTGTTAAGAAGGAAATTGAGAACGTTGAATCTCTTGGCGTAAAGATTGAGAAGGACGTTGTTATCGGTAAATCCGTAACAATCGATTCACTTATGAAGAACGAGGGATTTGAGGCTGTATTTATCGGATCAGGTGCAGGTCTTCCCAGATTCATGAATATTCCCGGAGAGCAGGCGCTTGGCGTATTCTCTGCAAACGAGTTCCTTACAAGAAGCAATCTTATGAAGGCTTTCTCAGAGGATAGTACAACACCTATCATGAGACCTAAAAAGTGCGTGGTTGTTGGCGGCGGTAACGTTGCTATGGATGCAGCTCGTACAGCACTTCGTCTCGGCGCAGAGGTTCACATCGTTTACAGGCGTGGCGAAGAGGAGCTTCCTGCAAGAAAAGAAGAAGTTGAGCATGCTAAACAGGAAGGCATCATATTTGACCTTCTTTGCAACCCTGTAGAGATTCTTGAGGATGAGAATGGCTGGGTTAAGGGTGTTAGATGCATCAGAATGGAACTTGGCGAGCCTGATGAAAGCGGAAGAAGAAGCCCTGTAGAAGTTAAGGGCTCTGAATTTGAAATCGAGTGTGATGCTGTTATCATGTCACTTGGTACAAGCCCTAATCCTCTTATTTCAAGCACTACTGAGGGTCTTGAGACCAACAGAAGAAAATGTATCGTTGCAAATGAAGAGAACGGCCTTACATCCAAGGAAGGCGTATTTGCAGGCGGCGATGCTGTAACAGGTGCTGCTACGGTTATTCTTGCAATGGGTGCCGGAAAAGCAGCTGCTAAGGGTATTGACGAGTATCTTAGCAATAAATAATTAAAACAAGATCTGCCGAAGAGTCAAATGCGTATCTGCGCTTTTGACTTTTTCGGCTGATTTTAACCTTATTGATACAGAGGTGATCATGGTGTATAGAAGCAGTGCTGAAAAGGCAGAAGACAATCATTCTTCCGGTATACTACTTGTTACTGTTGGCGCAATAGGACTTATTGGGGACGCGTTCTTTTTGATGAAGAACCCTCTTGATATGCCGCTTTTTAACAGATATCTTTCATGCGGCATTATGGGTGCGCTTTTTATTCTGTTTTTTGTAATGGGGCTATTGTCTGTAAGAACCTACAAGATTTTTACTATCAAGGCAAAAGAAGAAAACAATATACTTGATCAGGTAAGAAGCTGGTGTGATAAAGAACTTACCAAAGAAGTGATAGAAGAGGAAATAAAGTTTTCCGAAGAATCTGAATTTGATTATGACGACAGCACATCTTATTTCAGAAGATGTGAATATATAAAGAGCAGGATCCTTAAGCAGTTCGTGAATATGAATGAGGAACTTTTGGATTCATTTATTGATGATTATTATTCTGAAATATATGGAGAAGAAGAGTGATAGCTGTAGATATACTGTGTGTTGGCAAAATTAAAGAGAAATATTGGAATGATGCCATTCTAGAGTATTCAAAAAGGCTGTCTAGATATGTAAAACTAAATATAATTGAAGTTCAGGATGAAAAAACTCCTGACAATGCTCCATTATCCGTGGAAGAAAAGATAAAAGAAAAGGAAGGATCAAAGCTTATTAAATATATAGATCCCAAAGCTTTTGTCTGTGCTCTTGCTATTAATGGCAAAAGATATTCTTCTACAGGATTTGCAGATTTTTTCAGTGAAAAAAGTGTACTTGGTACAAGCAGGATACAGTTTATAATAGGCGGATCGCTTGGACTTTCAGATGAAGTATTATCATTAGCTGATGGGAAGATCAGTTTTTCGGATATGACATTCCCACATCAGATGATGAGAGTTATTTTACTGGAGCAGATATACAGAGCTTATAGAATAATTAACGGAGAACCATATCATAAATGAGCGGAATTACAGAGAAGAAAATTTTGCTTAGTGTACCTCAGATGCAGAGCATCTTTGGACAACATGACAAATATATTAGAAAAATTGAAGACAATTTGAGGGTAGAGATAATAGACAGGCAGGGAGAGCTGCATGTCATTGGAGAACCTGAAAGTGTAGATAAAGCATACGGGATCATAAAGGAGCTTGCGGGACTTTCTGAATCGGGTTCAGTAATTGAAGAGCAGAGTGTTAACTATGCAATTCAGTTATCAAGTGACCCGTCAGAGGATGAAAAGAAAGCTTCCGGAGATGTACTTTCCAAGATAGATGGGGACGTAATCTGCCATACTATCAGCGGAAAGCCGATAAAACCAAAGACACTTGGACAAAAGAAGTATGTTGATGCGATCAGGAAAAATATGATCGTTTTTGGACTTGGTCCTGCGGGAACGGGTAAAACATATCTTGGCATGGCTATGGCGATAACAGCTTTTCAGAAGGGAGAGGTCGAGAGGATAATCCTTACAAGACCTGCTATTGAAGCCGGAGAAAAGCTCGGATTTTTGCCCGGAGACCTTCAAAGTAAGGTTGATCCATATCTTAGACCTTTATATGATGCGCTTTATCAGATCATGGGGGCTGATAATTTTGTGAAGAATATGGAGAAGGGACTTATCGAGGTTGCGCCTCTTGCATATATGAGAGGACGTACGCTTGATAATGCATTCATCATCCTTGATGAGGCACAGAATACTACGCCTGCTCAGATGAAGATGTTCCTTACCAGAATCGGATTCGGATCAAAAGTGATAATAACTGGTGATGCAACTCAGAAGGACCTACCTTCTGATACTAAGTCAGGACTTGATGTTGCGGAATCAGTTCTTAAAAAGATTGATGATATATCATTCTGCAATCTTACAAGCAGAGATGTAGTAAGGCATCCGCTTGTACAGATGATTGTTAAAGCTTATGAGGATTATGAGAAGCAGGGCGCAAATGAAGCAAAGCGCAAGGCTATCAAAAAACGGGAAAGACACTGATTGGTTATGAAAAAAGTAATGGGATTAAATGAATATTCAGATGATGTAGAGAACACAAACGAAAATAACAAGTTCTTATCAGGTTTATTTGATAAAAAAGAAAAAAGTTTTAAGGTGCTGATGGCAATTACATTCTTTGCTACAGCTATTGGCATTTTGGGGGCATCGCTTGGCTATGGGCTTAAGATCGAGGCTGTAATAAGAAATACTGTAACAGGAATTATCTGCGCGGGCACTCTTGTTTATATGCTTACGGATGCAAGCAGAAGGAACCTGTTTTCTTATGATAATGGTCAAAAGAGAAACCGATATGTTTTTGTATATCTTATATCTTTGGTTGTTTCACTCTTTTTGCCGCTTATAGCGATCGAAGTCTGGCCATATCTTTTTATTTTTCTGATACTTGGTCTTTTTTCTACAAATGAGATTGGGCTGTTTTCCGGCTCATTTCTTCTCCTTTTTTCGGTAATACTTGAAAAAGAGGGAAGCTATGCGGAATTTTTCATTTACTTCCTTGCAGGAGCAGTTATTCTTGCACTTTTAAGGGATCTTACAGAGACTACCAGGATTGGTTTCCCTATATTTATATCTCTTTCTTTGTTATTTGTACTGATAGTTGCTTATGATGTGATGTTTCAGAACAGAACACTAGGCCCTACTATGATCATTGTTCCTTTGGTCAATGTGCTTGTTAATCTGATACTTATGATGATCACACTCAATATCTTCGGTGTATATGTAATCAGGAAGAGCAATGACAGATACATGGATATCAACGATACTGAATATCCGCTTCTTGTTCAGCTCAAAGAAAAAGATAAGGAAGCATATTTCAGGGCAATACACATCGCATATCTTGCTGAGAGAATTGCACTTGACCTTAATTTAAATGCAAGAGCGGTCAAGACGATGTCGTATTATTACAAGATCGGAGTTATTGACGGTTCAACAACCTGGGATGAGGTAAAGCATTTCTATATTGAAAATAATTTCCCTCAGGAAGCTCTTGGCTTTCTTAAGGAATACATCGATAACGACAAGTCCAAACAGCTTTCTAAGGAAGCTGCTATTATCTATATGTGCGAGACACTTATTTCATCGATCACTTATCTGTTTAAGAAGGATAAGGATGCCAAGATCAACTATGATGAACTTATAGACAAGATCTTTGAGCATAAGATGGAGAACAGAGAGCTGTATAATTATAATATTTCACTGTACGAGCTTGAGCACATGAAGGCACTTATGAAGAAGGAGAAGCTGTACTATGATTTTCTTCGTTGAAAATGAAGTTTCTGCAAATTTTTCTTTTGACATTGAAGAGGTTGCAAAGAAGGTTGCAGAAAGAACACTGGAACTTGAAAAATGCCCTTTTGATGTAACTATCAGCCTGACTATTACTGATGATGAGGGTATAAGAAAGATAAATAAAGAGTTCCGTGATATAGATGCGCCGACTGATGTACTGTCATTCCCAAATATCAGCTATGACAAGCCCGGGGATTTCAGTGTCTGTGAGGGTGAGCAGAAAATTGATATCTTAGATCCGGATACAGGACTTATTGCGTTCGGAGATATAGTTATAAATGAAAAGCGTGTAAGAGAGCAGGCCAAAGAATATGGTCACTCAGAGCTTCGAGAATATGCGTTTTTGGTTGCACATTCCATGCTTCATCTGTGCGGATATGACCACATGGAGGAGGATGAAGCCAAGGTTATGGAGAGTAAACAGGAAGAAGTTTTGAATTCTCTTGGTATTACAAGGGATTAAGTAGTAAACAGGGGAACCGTAATGGATAGAAAAGTTAATATAAGGCCGGATGTTGTTTTTGCATCAGGGCTTTTAAGCATGGCATTTATCATGCTTTTATGTGTTGTTTTTTATAAAATTACAGGAGAAGAAGGGGCAGGTTTTTTATCGGCTCCTGTTTCGCTTTTTGTGATCGCTATAAGTGTTTTTATATTTGCATTTGAGTCAGTCACAAGGGATATGGTAAGGGCCAGGCTCCACAGAGAGCAGATGCTTCATGCAAAGAAAAACGTAAGGCAGCTCATGCTTGCAAGCTTTATTACAGGCTGCGGATTTGCGCTTGTTTTTGCACTTTTGTCCAAGGTTATATCTGTATATGTGTTCCATTCACCCAGGAATTTCATGGTCATCCTTATGATGTCACCCGTGTTTATCTTCCTCAGTATACAGGGAGTTTGCAGAGGATATTTAAGCGGAGCGGGATATTCCTTTGTTTCTGTTATATCTAATTGCATAATGGTTGTCGTTACATATATTTGTTCACTGATACTCTCAAACATCGGCTACAGATACGGACTTAAGGTAAATGCTCTTATGCATGTGGATGATATTGCTTCTGCTTACGGCGCTGTGGGTGCAGCTATAGGTATTTCTGCAGGCGGTTTCCTCAGCTTTCTTTTTATTTTGATCGTTATGTTTATAAAAAGGCATGAACTGCGCGCTCTTGAAGATGGCAGTGCAAAGGTAAAGAATGACTACAAGAATGAGTCCGTTAAGGAGCTTGTCATAGCGGTTGTTCTTTTTGGCACTTTCGGACTTCTTCTTTTTATCGATGAGTGCGTGTACATGAACGTGGCATGGAGGATTCATCCGACTGAGAACAATATTTCCAGTTGGGGAATATATATGGCTGAATGTATTGCGGTTGTATCAGCTCTTGTTTTCCTCACAGCGATACCATTTGTGAAGTCATGGTTTGGAGTACATGTTGCCATAGTAAAAAAGGATTACAAGGCAGCAAGGGCCAGACTATCTAAGCTTGTTCATTTTGAAGCAATGCTTATTATGCCTGTAACAGTCATTATTATGATACTTGCCAAAACTCTTACTACAGTTCTGTTTGGAAAGAGCAATGATGCTGCGGTCAACATGATAGTTCTTGCGATCACAGCAATCTTGCCGGGATCGGCATTTTTGTTCCAGACATTTTTACTTAGAAAACTCAAGAACTATTTTGTTCTTCTTCTAAATACTTGCATAGGAATTGTTGTGCATTTGGTTACCCTGCTTGTTATGTCATTTGGATTTAATATGGGTATCCATGCTTCGATTGCCGCATTTATCGCGATGCTTCTTATTTTGTCTGTCGTTGGATGGCTAGAGCTTTCTCTTATGCTTGATTATAAGCAGGAGTTTAAGAGAAGCCTTATCCTTCCGCTTTTATCAAGCGGTATAGCAGGACTTCTTGCTCTTTTGATCGACAGGATATTTGTGAATATGATTGGCGAAATACTTACCGCATTAATAGCCATTTTGCTTTCTTATGTCAGCTATATGGTGCTTCTTATTATATTTAAGAGTGTTGATAAATATGAGGTTGAGAAAATGCCTTTCGGGTATAATTTTGCGGTTCTGTGCGATAAGTTAGGGGACAGATAATGGCTAAAAATATCATCATTGCAGGCGCCGGTCCTTCCGGTATGTGCGCCGCAATTGCTGCTGCAAGAGATGGCGCAAGCGTAACTGTGATCGAAAAAAATGATACAGTAGGAAAGAAGCTATCTATGACAGGGAACGGAAGATGTAACCTGTCTAATTTAAGAATGTCCGCAGATGAATTCAACGAGAATTCAAGAGACAGGATGAAAAAATGGCTATCTCTTTTTGGAGTAAAGGACACGCTTAATTTCTTTAAGTCACTCGGCGTTGTGGTCATGAGCGAAGATGGATATCTTTATCCTATATCGGGACAGGCAAAAACAGTAACACAGGCTTTATACAATGAGTGTTTAAGGCTTGGAGTCAGCTTTATCTTTTCTGAGCAGCTTAAGAGTATAGCTAAAAATAGTGAAGTGTTTAATGTAAAAACGTCCAAAAATGAATATGAGGCAGATGCAGTTATTGTTGCTGTTGGCGGACTTGCAGGACCCGGTACTACTATGTCCACAGGGGATGGATACTATATCTGCGAAAAGCTTGGAATGACTAAAAAAGATACGTATCCTGCACTGTGCTCTCTTGTTACGGATGATGATTCTATAAGCGGAGATTTCGGTATCAGAATGAACGCCAGAGCATCATTTCTTATAGGAGACGGTGTATTTGCTACAGAAGAAGGAGAGGTTCAGATCACCAAAAACTCTCTCTCCGGAATTCCGATCATGCAATCTTCAGGGCTTGTATGTTATCATCTGTCTAAAAACAGACCGGTTACCGTATCCATTGATTTTTTCCCTGAATATACTGATGAAGAATTTGAAGCACTTGTAGATGATATGCTTAGCCTTGCTCATGACAGAAGGTTAAAAGATCTTCTTCTTGGATTTTGCAATCAGGGAATAACAGATCTTATTCTCGGCAGGATGAAGCTTAGCCCTGATATGAAGGTTAAAAATGTAGGTGAATCTATGCTTAGATGCGTCCTGCAAAAATATCGTGATGTAAGATTTAATATTGTTAAAACTGCAGATTACAAGAAGGCTCAGGTTACGCGAGGCGGAATAAGCTTAGGAGATCTTGATGATAATCTCATGTGCGTAAAGAGCCCTGGTGTTTTTGTAATTGGCGAGCTGTGCGATGTTGATGGAAGATGCGGCGGTTATAATCTTCAGTGGGCATGGTGCAGCGGTTATATTGCCGGAGGAGCGGCAAGCTGTTTATGATAAGAATTAATTCCATCAAATTTCAAAATAGCGGAAATGACAAACATTTTGACAGCTTCGAGGATAAGAAACTTTTTCTTATAAACAATCTAAAGAATAAGTCTGCGAAGCTTTTAAAAATATCAGCAGAGGACATAGAAGAATTAACGATAAAAAAGCACTCTGTTGATGCGAGAAAAAAGCCGGACATATTTGATGTTTACGTAGTAGATATCTCTCTTAAAAGCGCAGCGTCACAGGAGAAGATATTAAAAAGATCAAAGTGTAAAAATGCTCAGATAGTTTCTGAAAAGAAATATGTATTTCCATATAAGCGAAAAGAAGATGCCAAAATAAAGAAAGATACAAAAGGTGGGGTTCGTCCGATTATTGTAGGGGCAGGTCCTGCCGGCCTTTTTTGTGCTTATGAGCTTGCAATGCACGGATATAAGCCAATTGTCCTTGAAAGAGGCATGGACGTAGATAAAAGGCAGGAAGCTGTTGAAAAGTTCTGGAATGGCGGGGAACTTAATCCCAAGGGGAATGTTCAGTTCGGTGAAGGCGGTGCAGGCACTTTTTCAGACGGCAAGCTTAATACCATGGTAAAAGACAAGATGGGAAGAGCTGATGAGTGCCTTGGTATTTTTGTCCAAAACGGTGCCTGTGAAGATATCATGTATGAGGGAAAACCTCATATAGGCACAGATGTCCTTAGAGATGTTGTAAAAAACATGCGTAAGGAAATAATAAAAAGAGGTGGAGAGTTTTTCTTTGAGACTAAGGTTACAGGCCTTATTACTGATGGCGACAGGATCGCAGGTGTTAAGTGCGACAATGGTAAGGAATTTTATTCGGATGCTGTAGTTCTTGCAATTGGACACAGCGCGAGAGACACTTTTGAGATGCTAAAGTCTATGGAAATTGAGATGATTCCCAAGGCTTTTGCTGTCGGACTAAGAGTCGAACATCCGCAGACTATAATAAATAAATCTCAATACGGAATAGAGGAGCCGTCATCACTTCCTGTTTCACCCTACAAGGTTACGGCAACTGCTTCTTCGGGCAGAGGCGTGTACTCATTTTGTATGTGCCCCGGAGGATATGTCGTTAATGCTTCTTCCGAAGAGGGAAGACTTGCGGTTAACGGAATGAGCTACTCAGACAGAGCCGGTAAAAATGCAAACAGTGCGATAATAGTTACGATCACACCTGATGATTTTGGAGGCGATGATGTCTTATCCGGAATGTATTTTCAGAGAAAGCTGGAAGAAAAGGCATTTGAAATTGGAAAAGGAAAAGTCCCCTGCGAATATTTTGATGATTTCAGAGAAGGAACAAGACAAATTAAAAACAACGAGGATGACAGCGTTGTTTTAAAGAGCATAGACGAACATTTATCTGAAGGCAGAAACATGCCACAGATCAAAGGAGCATATGCTTTTTCACCTGTTCACAGAATACTTCCTGCATATTTATCAGAGGATATCTGTGAGTGTATGACTAAGTTTGGAAAAATGATAAATGGCTTTGACCGGGATGATGCCATTTTTTCCGGAGTTGAATCAAGAACGTCATCACCTGTAAGAATTACGAGAGATGAAAATCTTGAGAGTATATCCCTTAAGGGTCTGTACCCTTGCGGAGAAGGCGCGGGATACGCAGGCGGAATAACATCCGCGGCAATGGATGGAATAAAGGTTGCAGAAGAGATTGCAATACATTTTTATAATGAGAAGGATTATTGCAGAAATAAGGTAGCAGCTAAGAGAAAGGCGTTATCACAAGAAGAAAAAGCCAGGCTTGATCAAATGCTGACTGATAATGTTTGCGGCACAGGCTTATATAAATGCGCAGAAAATATACTTATTTTTGCAAGTACTTCTGAAGAAGCCGGCACAGATGAAATAATAAATAAAGCTTTAAATGACGGCAAGAATGTATTTTGCCCAAAGATAACAGATACCCAAAACAAGGGCATGGACTTTTGGCAAATTAAGAGCTTGTCTGATCTAAAAGAAGGATATAGAGGAATACGAGAGCCTGCTGGCACGAATGTATTTTCACGTGAAGCAGAGGGAAACATTCTGGTTATTCTCCCCGGACTTGTTTTTGATACCGAGGGTAACAGGCTTGGATACGGAGCAGGCTTCTATGACAGATACATTGAAAGATTGTGTGCAATGTATGAAGATGATAGAATAACACTTGCGGGAATCGGCTATAGCTTTCAGGTAAGTCAAAACCCGATTTCCGCTATTATGGACACTACGGATAAGAAGGTTGGCTATGTCGTAACTGATAAGGAGTGTATAAGCTGTGGGAAATGATTCATTAAACATAAAAAGTGAAATCCTAAGTATTGGCAAAAGAGCTTTTGAAGCAAAGTATGAACTGCAAAAGCTTGGAAAAGAGAAAAACGATATTCTGCTTAAGGTTGCAGATGCGCTTGTAGAAAACTCAGATCGCATCTTAAAAGCAAACGAAAAGGATATTGATAACGGCGTTAAAGGCGGAATGCATGAGGGCCTTCTTGATAGGCTTAGACTATCGGAAGATAGAATTAAGGGCATGGCTGATGGAATAAGACAGGTTGCGCTTCTTGATGATCCGATAGATAAAACAATCGCAGAGTGGGAGCTTGAAAACGGACTTCAGATAAAAAAAGTCACTGTGCCTCTTGGCGTTATCGGTATCATCTACGAATCAAGACCAAATGTTACAGCAGATGCTTTTTCTCTTACATTTAAATCAGGTAATGTCGTTATATTAAAAGGCGGCTCGGATGCTATTTCCTCAAATATGGCTATCACCGATGTTATAAGAGAAACTCTTGTAAGTGCAGGATCAAATCCTGACTTTATACAGCTTATTCCTTTTACAGACAGAAGTGCTGTTGCTGAACTGTTATCCTTAAGGGAATATGTCGATGTTATCATTCCGAGAGGAAGTGCCGGACTTATAAGGATGGTCTGCGATAACAGCAAGATTCCTGTAATAGAGACAGGAAGCGGAAATTGCCATATCTATATCGATGAATATGCTGACATTGAGAAGGCAATTCCGATAATAATAAATGCCAAAACTCAGAGGATCGGCGTATGCAATGCAGCAGAATCGCTTGTTGTACATGAAAAGATAAAGGATAAGTTTTTGCCTGTATTATCCGATGCGATGAAAGAGAACAAGGTTGAACTTAGAGCTGATGCGAATTCCATTAGCCTTCTTCCCTCTGCAGTTCCAGCTACTACGGATGATTTTGGTAAGGAGTATCTTGATTACATCCTCTCTGTAAAAACAGTTGGAAGTGTTGAGGAAGCGATCGAACATATAAATAAATACAACACGGGACATTCTGAGAGCATCATAACCGAAAATAAGGAAAATGCTGATAAATTCCTTAAGGGCGTAGACGCAGCCTGCGTTTATGTCAATGCTTCAACAAGATTTACTGATGGCTTTCAGTTTGGATTTGGTGCGGAGATCGGAATAAGCACCCAGAAGCTTCATGCAAGAGGTCCTATGGGACTTAGCGAACTTACATCATACAAGTATGAAATAACAGGAAACGGGCAGGTCAGAGACTGATTTTATGAAGACAAAAGAAGAGATACAAAAGCTTAGACAGGATATCATTGATGTGTGTTTATCTTTACTTGATAACGGCCTTATAGTAAGAACATGGGGAAATGTTAGTGCAAAACTTGACGATGAACATTTTTTGATCACACCAAGCGGAATAAAATACGAGGACTTAGAGCCTTTAATGCTTCCTGTTGTTGATATGAATGACTTGTCTTATGAGGGCGAATTTAAGCCATCCAGTGAGATGCTGGTCCATAAGGCAATCTACTCATCAAGAAGAGATGCAGAGTTTATAGTGCACACGCATCAGACCTATGCAAGCCTTGTTGGAACTCTTGGAAAAACCAAGCTTAAAGTAGAAAAAAATAATGTACGTATAGCATTTCCTATTGCGGATTATGCACTACCCGGAACTACAAAGCTTGCAGAGAATGTAAAAAAATCTGCAAACCTTTTTCCTGAGACGAAGAGCATAATAATGTCCAATCACGGCTCCGTGTCATTTGGAAGAAGTGCGCAGGAAGCTGTTAATGAGGCCTACAGACTTGAAAAGGCGTCTAAGGCTTATATAAATACAATCTGCAGAACGCAGATAAAACCTGCAACAGACGAAGGCTACAGCAGCTATCTTGAAAACGGAAAGATAGTATATGAAAAGGCTGACACTCCAAACAGAGTAAAACAGATACATGAGCTTATTTATGCAAAAAGAAGTGATGTAAAATATATTTATCACATCAGATCTGAGGCGGTACTTCTTATATCAAGAAGAGCCAATCACATGAAGCCTTTACTTGATGACTTTGCTCAGATAGTTGGAACAGGTATAAGAATTCCGACATCAGAAGGTCAGAGGAAATCCGTAAAGAAAACGGTAAATGCTGTTTTTTCTTATAATGACGGAGCATATTGCCTTGGAGAATCCAGGGATGAAGCGATGGCATGTGCCATAGTTCTTGATAAAGGCTGCCTTGCGCATATCGCTGCAACCAGATTTGGTAAAGGGAATTTCCTGTCATATTTTGACTGCTATAAAATGAATAGTAACTACAGGAAGAATTATAGTAATTTATCTCATTTAGTAAAATGACAAACCCTTGTAGTTTGTGCTAAACTTATAAAAAGAAAACTTACATTGCGAGGTGTAATTTTATGGCTAAAGCATCTAAAAATGATAAATATGTGGCATATGTTGCCAGCTACACATCAGGCTCCCAGGATAGCCACGGAATTCGTATCTACGACGTTGATGTAGAAAACGGAAGAATGACTGAGAAGGAGAAGGTTCAGATCACCAACTCTTCATACATCAGTCTGTCGCACAATAAGAAATACCTCTATTCAATAACCGACTCTGGTGTTGAGGCTTATTTCATAGAGCCCGACGGAGGACTTAAGTTTCTCAATAAAGCATCCATTAACGGAATGAGAGGATGCTATATCAACACAGACCAGAATGATAATTTCCTTGTTTGCGCAGGATACCATGACGGCAAGATCACCATCCTTGAACTCAACAAGGACGGTAGTATCGGTAAGATAACCGATGAGAAGTTCCACAAGGGTCTTGGTACCATTGCAGGACGTAATCATGTTCCGCATGTTCAGTGCATCAAGATAACAAAGGATAATAAATACCTTTGCGCAGCTGATCTTGGAATGGACAGAGTTAATGTTTACAAATTCGATACTGTAAACGGTAAGATCCATGATGCAGGTGTTATCCATTGCGATCAGGAATCTTCTCCCAGACATATGAGATTTTCAAAAGACGGAAGATTCTTATACGTAGTATTTGAGCAGCAGTGCAGCATAAGCGTATATGCTTATACAGATAACGACGGGGACCCGGAATTTGAAGAGGTTCAGTCAGTTCAGAATTCTGATGAAAACGATACGATCGGTGTTGCTTCTAGTGCACTTAAGTTCTCAGATGATTACAGATATCTTGTCAGCTCAGTTGCCGGTGAGAACAACGTTATTATTTACAGTGCAGATCAGGAAACAGGACTTCTTACCAAGAAGATCGAGCTTCCTGTATCAGGCGAGTATCCTAAGGATGCTATGCTTTTTCCTGATAACAAGCACATTGTCTCACTTAACCATGAGTCAAATACAATGACATTCTTCACGGTTGACTTTGATAAGGGTACACTTGTAATGAACGGTCCTGAGCTGTCAGTAGACAGACCTAACTGCATTATCTTCCATAAGCTTGGCTGATGATCAGATATTAAGACAAAATAAAGACCCGAAGATTTTTTCAAAATCTTCGGGTCTTTTTACGCTCATATTTTATTTATAGAAATCTTTTAAATATGCTGCCTGTGAGTGCATGTTGCTCATCATCAGGTCAAGAAGAGTAAAGGCACACATTGATTCAACGACAACGACAGCTCTTGGAAC
Source organism: Butyrivibrio sp. NC2002 (assembly GCF_000702265.1). GTDB lineage: Bacteria > Bacillota > Clostridia > Lachnospirales > Lachnospiraceae > Butyrivibrio. The sequence goes on along the minus strand of NZ_JNKZ01000007.1, from coordinate 316,836 downwards.
AATTACGGGGTCGTGCCTTCCTCCTATGGATATATCTATTTCTTCGCCATTTTTATTAACTGTTGACTGCGAAGAAGAAATGCTGGGAGTAGGCTTTATATGAGCGCGCAAAATAATATCAGTGCCATCGCTCATTCCTCCAAGGATTCCTCCTGAATGATTTGTCTTTTTGGAAACTTTGCCATTATCTATGCAAAACTGATCGTTGTTTTCGCTTCCTCTAACCCTTGATGCAATCACGCCATCGCCTATTTCCACTGCTTTAACTGCGCCGATACTCATAACTGCATGAGAGAGCATCGCATCTAGCTTATCAAATACGGGTTCGCCTATTCCGGCAGGTGCATTTTTGATGACACACTCAATAACTCCGCCAACTGAATCCTGCTCCTTTTTGTATCTTTCAATTAATATAGTGGCCCTTTTATCGGCATCCTCATCAGGCATACATGTAATGGTTTTGGCGATACTGTCTCTATTAAAGTTGTTGTAATCTATTTCTACATCGCCAATTGATCTGGTATAAGCATATACACTAATTCCCATCTCGCTAAGGAGCTTTGAACAGATAGAACCTGCGCAAACGCGTCCTATCGTTTCCCTGCCCGAAGACCTTCCGCCGCCTCTGTAGTCTCTAAATCCGTATTTTGTATCAAAACCAAAATCAGCGTGACCGGGGCGATAATAGGATGCTATTTCGCTGTAATCTGCAGATCTCTGGGAAGTGTTTCTTATCAGCATAGCTATAGGAGTACCGGTGGTTTTACCTTCAAATACTCCGGATAATATTTCTACTTCATCATTTTCTTTTCTTGGGGTAGTGATACTGGATGTTCCGGGTTTTCTTCTGTTTAAGAACTTCTGAATGTCACTTTCCGATAACTGCATACCCGCTGGGAATCCGTCAAGAACTGCTCCGAGCCCTGCGCCATGCGATTCACCGAAGGTTGTTAACATTAGATTTTTTCCAAAGCTTGAACCACTCATATTAGAAATCTCCTCTATCAAAGAAAGCCAAATTATATTGAATGTCAAAAAGATGATAAAACAGACAGTATTAACATACAAACAACTTGATTTTAGCAGATAACGATAAATTATGCATCTAGATGAATATAATTTTGCAAAAGAAGAATATGTGCGGATATTTGGCTTCTTGGAATGTTAACAATAATAGTTTTGATCAACTAAATAATAAAAACTAAATAAAATTTTAAAATAAATGGTTTTTGGTAAAAAAATATATAATATAATATAAAAGATAATTAATGTAATTATACTTTTTGTTTTGATATATATTATTGATTTTTTATACAAAAGGAAATAATGGCAAATGAAAAAGTATTGTTATCCTGAAGAAGAATTAAAGATGATAGAAAACAATGTTATACCCATGGCGGTGTATCAGTTTATCAACAAGAGAGTTGTAACTATTGCTTTGTCACAAGGCTTTCTTGATATATTTGATTTTGATGACAGAAAGGAAGCTTATTTTCTCATGGATAACGATATGTATCGCGATACATATCCCGATGATGCTGCCAGAATAGCGGATGCTGCCTATCGTTTTGCAACAGAAGGCGGCGAGTATAATGTTTTTTACAGATCAAAGATTAAGGACAAATATATAATTATTAATGCTCATGGCAAACATGTATACAAAGAAGAGGGAGTTCGCCTGGCTATAATATGGTATACATATGAAGGCGATTACGTTGAAAATGGGGACAAGAATCTGTTTGATTTCGATGGCTCCATCAATAAGGTTATACATGAAAGCAGATTATACAACAAGGTCAATTATGATTATCTGACAGGCCTTCCAAGTATGTCATATTTCTTTGAACTTGCAGAAGCCGGCAGAAGAGAATTCTTACGAAATGGCGAAAACGGCGCTCTTTTATTTATTGATCTGTCCGGAATGAAAAATTTTAATCAAAAATACGGATTTGCAGAGGGAAATAAACTTATAAGGGCAGTTGCAAGGAACCTGGTAGGTTATTTTGGAAATGAATCCTGCTCCAGATTTGGTGGCGATCATTTTGTTGTCTATACAAGGGCTATGGACGTAGAAAAAACGACAAGGCTCTTTCTGGATTCATGTCAGGATGTAAATGACGGAAAAATTTTACCTATAAGAGTAGGTGTATATAAAGACAGAGGCGACGATGTAGATATCAGTACAGCCTGTGACAGAGCAAGAATAGCCTGCAATAAGAACAGGCAGACTTATATCAATCAAATAAACTTCTTTGATGACGATATGTTTGTCAAAGAGGAAAATAGAAGATATTTTATTGAGAACCTTGATAAGGCTATAGAAAACAATTGGATAAATATTTATTATCAGCCTATTGTCAGATCTGCAAATGGCAGAGTAAGTGATGAAGAGGCTCTTGCAAGGTGGGTTGATAAAGAAAAGGGTACATTTGAGCCATCTGATTTTATCCCGGTTCTTGAGGACTGCAGACTGGTTTATAAACTTGATCTGTACATGACTGAAATGATAATAGAAAAGATGAAAAAACAGAAGGAGGCAGGACTCTATGTTGTACCTCAGTCTGTTAATCTGTCACGTTCGGATTTTGAATCCTGCGATATTGTCTTGGAAGTAAAGAAACTTATAGATAAAGCGAACCTTGATCCGAGTAAGCTTACAATTGAAATTACCGAAAGTACTATAGGCAATAATGTTGATTATATGAAACTACAGATTGACCGCTTCAGAGAACTTGGATTCAAGGTCTGGATGGACGATTATGGTAGCGGTTATTCATCTCCTGAAATTCTTCAGAAGATTTCTTTTGATACCATTAAACTTGATATGCAGTTTATGCGCAATTTCTATGAGAATGATAAGAGCAAGATCATCATTACCGAAATAGTCAGAATGGCACTTGGCCTTGGAATAGAAACAGTTGCAGAAGGCGTTGAAACAAGGGAACAGGCAGAGTTTTTGATGGAAGTTGGATGTACCAAGCTTCAGGGATATTATTACTGCCAGCCGGTTCCGCTCGAAACAATATTAAACAGATACAGGCTCGGAATACAGATAGGGTTTGAAAATCCGGATGAGTCAGAATACTATGAGGCATTGGGCAAGATCAATCTTTATGACCTGTCATTTTCAGGTGATAAGAGCGATACACTGAACAATTATTTTGATACATTTCCAATGACTATCGTAGAAATAAGTGATGAAAAAATGTCACTTCTTAGATGTAACAGATCATATAGGGAATATGCACAAAGAAATTATTTTAATATTTCAAATCAGAAGGAAATATTTTTTGATAAAGTAGGCAATAAACCCGGAAGTACTTTTATTAATGCTGCGCGCCAATGTGCTCAGGATGGCAGAAACATAATTATGGATGAGCTTACGGATGATGGAACTCTGATAAATGTTTTTGCAAAAAGGATAGCCATAAATCCTATAACAAAAGTAGCTGCGCTTGTATGTGTAATTCTGGGTGTTACTGAAGATGCAGGATCCAAAAGCAGCCTTACTTACGCATATATCGCTGAAGCTCTTTCTACAGATTATATCTATCTGTATTATGTAGATCTTGATTCCGGAAAATATACTGAGTATTCTTCAAGCGAAAGCTTTGGTAATTTTGGGATTGAAAGACACGGGGATGATTTTTTTGGTGATACAAAAAATCATTTAACAGAACAAATATATGAAGATGATATCGAATATGTCAGAGAGTCTTTCAACAAAGAAAGGATCATAAAGGGGCTTAATGAGAGGGGACATTTTACCCTTACATACAGGCTTATTAAGGATGGTAAGCCTATCTATGTTCATATGAAGATCGTGCGCATCAGAAGCAAGGGAAATAATATCATCATAGGTGTAAATAATATTGACGCACAGATAAAGCATCAGGAAGCTGCTGAAAGAGTCAAGGAAGAGAGAATAACTTACGGAAGGATCAATGCTCTATCAGGTGATTTCATAAATATTTATGCTGTCAATCCTGAAACAGATTCTTTTGTTCAATACAGCAAAGAAAATGATATCCAGGATTTTGGACTGGCAAAAACCGGCGATTATTTCTTTGACCAAATGATAAGAAGAAGTAAGAAGGTTGTATCTGTTGATGACATAGACCTGTTCCTTGATTCTTTTTCCAAAGAGCAGGTACTTGCAAAAATTGAAGAGAGCGGCATGTATATTCTCAATTTCAGGATGATACATAAAGATGACCTTATTTATGTATCTTTAAAAGCTGTGCGCAGTAGTGAAAATGATCAGGATTATCTTCTTTTTGGTCTTGTCAATATTGATGATCAGGTTAAGCGGGAGCAGGAGTATGCCCATATGCTTTCCGTTGCCAGAACAGAAGCAAATACGGATGCCCTTACAGGTGTTAAGAATAAGCATGCGTATGTAGATATTGAGGCACGTATGGACCTTATGATAGAAGATGGAGAAGTGCCTGAATTTGCAGTTGTTGTGCTTGACCTTAATGGCCTTAAAGAAATAAATGATACATTAGGTCATACAGAAGGCGACAATTACTTAAAGCGAGGCTGCGAACTTATCTGTAAAGTATTTAAGCATAGCCCTGTATACAGGATAGGCGGAGACGAATTTTCTGTAATTGCTCAGGGAGTAGATTATGAGAATATAGACAAACTGATGAAAAAGCTTGAAAAAAAGAATATTGAAAATAAAAAGAAGAATGATGTTGTGGTAGCGGGAGGAATGTCGCGCTTTAATCAGAATGATTCATTTTCTGATGTCTTCGAGCGAGCTGACAATAATATGTATGAAAATAAGAGAAAGCTCAAATCGCTGACATTTGTGTAAAATCAACCTGTTTCTGCGCAGATTCTTAAAAAAATATTAATTTTTATTGTATATTTCTTTAATTTTAGTATATAATATCATAGTATAATTATATTTTTTTATGGGGATAAATAAGCCATGCACGCTAACAGGCTTCAAATGGGACCTACCTTTCGTGATAAAGTAACAGATAGTGTCCGCAAATTTAACATTAAACACAAGAGATTAAGGTTTTTGGGTTTTATCTATGCAATGATAGTTCTTACGATTTACGAGCTGGGAGTTCATTTTGCCCGTAATCTGAAGAGATATACTTGTCTTGCAAGTATGCTGTTCTTTTTTATTTCAAGCAGCAGTTTCACATATCCTGAAGCTTTGTCTCTTAACGTGAGCTTTGTCTCAGACTTTGACAGGACTGAGGATCTGGGCGATTATTATACCGCAGATTCTCTTGAAGCAACTACGTCCGAGTCTGATGCTGTTCTTGCAGATAAGGCTGATGTTGATATGTCAGCGGTTGTGACAGATAAGGTTCAGGAAGGTACAGAAGAAGTCATATCTGATGAATTTTATTCAATAGATGACTTCGAAGAGTCAGATACTGAAGAAGCCGACGGCGCTTTAGTAAAGGAAGATGGCGCAGGAGATGAATTCAGTGCTTCTGACTGGAAGATAATTCTTGTAAATAAACAACATCCAATCCCGGATGATTATGAGTTTCCTCTTGGCAACATAAATGCCACAATGAACTGCGATCAGAGAGTAATAGCACCATTAAAAGAGATGCTTAAGGCAGCTTCAAAGGATGGAGTCGGACTTGTTATCTGTTCTCCCTACAGAGATTTACAGAGACAGGAAGGTCTGTTTGCAAAGAAAATAGCATATTATATGGATGCCGGTTTTTCCTACATGGATGCTTATAATCTGTCTTCACAGGCAGTTACGGTTCCAGGTTCTTCAGAACATCAGATAGGTCTTGCTTTTGATATTGTCTGCGGAGATTATTATCAGCTGGATGAGGGATTTGGTGAAACACCTGCTGGAAAATGGCTTGCCGAAAACAGTTATAAATACGGTTTCTGTTTGAGATATCTTAAGGGAAAAGAAAATATTACAGGCATTGAATATGAACCGTGGCATTTTAGATACGTAGGTGTTGACGCGGCGACGGTTATGCATGATAATGATTTATGCTTGGAAGAGTTTTGGGATTTATATTTATATGAATGATTATGGGGCTGCCTTTCGGCAGCCTTTTAATTTCCGGGCTGCATGATATATTTGTGCTTACAATTATTATTTGAAAGAGGTTTTTATGTATAAGTTATTAAAACAGGAAGGCATGGCAAAAAGAGGTGAGTTTCATACTGTTCACGGTGTGATCCAGACCCCTGTTTTTATGAATGTCGCAACAGTTGCTGCCATAAAGGGCGGCGTATCAACTGAGGATCTTGAGCAGATCGGAACTCAGGTTGTTTTGTCCAATACCTATCATCTGCACCTAAGACCGGGTGATGATGTCATATATAAAATGGGCGGTCTCCATAAATTTATGGACTGTAAGGTTCCGATCCTTACTGATTCAGGCGGATTCCAGGTCTTTTCATTATCTGAGAACAGAAGGATAAAAGAGGAAGGTGTGTACTTCAGATCTCATATTGACGGTCACAAGCTTTTCATGGGACCTGAGGAAAGCATGAGGATCCAGTCTCATATCGGTTCGACGATCGCCATGGCTTTTGATGAGTGCCCATCTGCAAGAGCAGATCATGACTACGTTAAAATGTCTGTTGACAGAACTACAAGATGGCTGAGAAGATGCAAAAAAGAGATGGACAGACTAAATTCTTTGCCTGATACGATAAATAAAGATCAGATGCTCTTTGGTATAAATCAGGGTGCTATTTTTGATGATATAAGAATAGAACATGCAAAGATAATATCCGAGATGGATCTTGATGGCTATGCAGTGGGAGGCCTTGCTGTTGGAGAGTCACATGAGGAAATGTATCACGTTCTTGATATAGTGACAGATCATCTTCCCAAGGCTAAACCTACTTATCTTATGGGTGTCGGAACTCCTGCAAATATACTTGAAGCAGTAGACAGAGGAATTGATTTCTTTGACTGCGTATATCCAAGCAGAAACGGAAGACACGGACATCTCTACACCAAGAAGGGACACCTTAATCTTCTTAATGCTAAATACGAACTTGACAGCAGACCGATAGAAGAAGGCTGTAAATGTCCTGCCTGCAGGAGATATTCAAGGGCTTATATAAGACATCTTCTTAAGTCCGGAGAAATGCTTGGAATGAGACTTTGCGTGCTTCATAATCTGTATTTTTACAACCATCTTATGGAGGATATAAGGGGTGCTCTTGATGAGGGCAGATACAAGGAGTTTAAGAAAAATACTCTTGATGGCTTTAAGGAATATGATACTGAGGACAGCCAGTTTAAATATGATATTGCAAAGGGCTGGAAAAAGGGTTAAAAACATTACTTGTTTTAATGGCTTTTTCATTGTAAGATACTAGATATGTGCGATTTATTATTAAATTGCTATCGAGAATTTTAAATGATATTTGGAGGAATTGGAAATGAGTTTTGCTAATAAGATGTTTTTGGAGAGCACCGCAGCTGCAGGTGGAATGAGCAGTATCTTCATCATTGTTATTTATGTAGCTATCTTTGGTGTTCTTTATATGCTTATGATTCGCCCTCAGAGAAAAGAGCAGAAGCAGAAGGCTCAGCTTTTATCTCAGCTTGCTGTTGGCGATAGCGTAAGAACAACCGGTGGCTTCATCGGAACAATTATCGATATCGATGATGAGTCTTCAACTGTTATCGTTGAATTCGGTAACAACAAGAACTGCCGTATTCCTATGGTTAAAGAAGCTATCGTTGAAGTTGAGAAGCCTGAGGATGCTGTATCTTCTGATAAGGATTCAGCTAAGAAATAATATACAAGAGAATCTTTTCGATTCGTATTAAAATGGACAAGTCGGCAAATTTTTAAGTAAGTCTGCCGACTTTTTTCATATCTGAGGTAGTGTAAAGCAAGTTATGAAAACATTAGACCGTCCTAAGGAATCCACCGCAAGCGGTACCCCCTTAGGACCATAGATAAGGAGGGTCAAGTATGAAGCTTAACATTGCATGCATTAGTGGGGATGGAATAGGACCTGAGATAGTCGCAGAAGCGAAGAAGGTTCTTAACAAGGTGTGTGAAAAATACGGTCATGAGATAACATACAATGACGTACTTATGGGAGGATGCTCTATCGATGCTTACGGAGTGCCTCTTACTGATGAAACAATAGATGTCTGTAAAAAATCCGACGCTGTTCTTATGGGCTCGATCGGCGGAAATACCAGTACTTCGCCCTGGTATAAACTAGAGCCGTCACTTCGCCCGGAAGCCGGTCTTTTGAAAATAAGAAAATCCCTTAATTTATTTGCTAATTTAAGACCTGCATTTTTGTATCCGGAGCTTAAGGATGCATGTCCGTTAAAAGAAGAAACTGCTAATAAGGGCTTTGATCTTCTCATCATGAGAGAATTAACCGGTGGTCTGTACTTTGGCGAGAGAGAAACCAAAGAGGTTGATGGTGAGATGGTGGCAACAGATACTCTTGTCTACAGAGAGAGTGAGATTAGACGAATCGCTATTAAAGCATTCGAGGTTGCACGTCAGAGAAGGAAGAAAGTCATTAGCGTTGATAAGGCCAATGTACTTGACTCATCACGCCTTTGGAGAAAGGTCGTAGAAGAGGTCGCAAAAGATTATCCTGATGTTGAACTTGAACATATGCTTGTAGATAACTGTGCAATGCAGATCGTAAAGGATCCTTCACAGTTTGACACAGTTCTTACTGAGAATATGTTTGGAGATATCTTATCAGATGAAGCAAGTATGGTAACAGGCTCTATCGGTATGCTTCCGAGCGCTTCTCTTAATGAAACAAGCTTTGGTTTATATGAGCCAAGCCACGGCAGTGCTCCTGATATTGCACGAAAAGATATTGCTAATCCTATTGCTACAATTTTGTCTGCTTCAATGATGCTCAGATATACTTTTAAACTCGATAAGGAAGCTGATGCAATTGAGAATGCAGTGAAGAAAGTCCTTTCCGAGGGATTTAGAACAACCGATCTTTTAGGCGCATCTGTAAATACTCCTGAAGATAAAAAATGTGGATGCCACAGAATGGGTGATTTGATTGCAGAGAGAATCTAATAAAAGAAAAGTAAATATAGAGGTTTCCGGGTACCTTCCAAAGAAGCCTGTAGATATGGCTGTGGTTCTGTCTCTGATCCTTTTTACGTTTTATTATATTTGGAGAGTTGCCTATATCACACCATGGTATGACGAACTGTATACATATTACTATTTTATAAGCAGAGGTCCCTTGTATGCTGCCATTCACTGGCCTCTTCCGAATAATCATGTTGGATATTCTGTTCTTTCCGCCATACTGGATATGTTTTCAAATCCGTATATAGGACTTAGAGGGGTATCGTTTATATGTGCTATCGTAAATAACTTCCTTATATTCAGGATCGGAAGAAGATTTATGAATGAGTGGATGGCATATATTGCGATGTTATTATATTTTTGTTGCTGGCAGGTCAATGAACTTGCGGTTCAGGGAAGGGGCTATACTCTTGCAACTACATGCTTTCTTGTTACCGTAAGACAGCTGGTAATTATCTGCAGAAATGAAAACAACAGGCCTGTAGATCATGGGCTTTTTGCAGGTGCAATGGTTCTTGGACTATATACTATTCCGAGCAGTATATACTGGGTTATACCTACATGTGTTTCTGCAGGGATATTTCTTCTTGTAAATGGCATGAGGTCATTTGATAGAAATGAACCTCTTTGGTATAACAGATACTTCAGGAAGCTGAGGAAGCTGGTTATTACAGGACTTATTGCTGCCGGGATAACATTTTTTCTCTATCTTATAATCTGGCTTGCGATAGGATCTAATCTCCTTGTAAAGGATACGAGTTCTACCCTGTACGGAATGTCTCATGTAAGCGTTATCTTAAGGCATCCGCTCAAAACTGTGGTGAGAGGTATTTCGTATATGCTCTCGCAGCCTTATATTCAAAGCGTATCTAGACATGGATTTGTACTTAATTACTTTGCGTGGTTAAAAGATCTGACTGACAGGATGTATCCTATAAGTCCTTTGGTTACTATAATTGTAGTATTGATGGGGCTTGTGATATTTATATGGGAGTTTGTGCTTGAATTTAAAAACAGCAGAACGATATTTGGACTGATACTTGTTGGAAATTCAATCGGATTTCAGATCATGCTGTTTTTGCAGGCAAAGCTTCCTTACTACAGAGTGTTTAGCTATATGGGAGTTATTACTGCAATGAGTATTGCGGTATTTTGCGAATATGCCATAATAAACATTAAAATGCTCGTTGATAAGAGAATAAAGAATGTCATTTTAAAAAATGTTATTCCGCTTTTTCCTATTGCGTTTGTTGTGGCTCTTGTTATATTCTCTATTACAAATCCATCCTACTATGCACAGTATGGTGACAGAGAAGCTGAATGCTATAATGCGCTCTATGTTGCAGATCCTTCGGAAGATAAGAAGCTGTGTGTACTTGACTGTGATCAGCAGTATCTTCTTAAATTTGGTTTTGGAATAGATTGTGACAATACGGATGTTTATGACTGCGATTATGTTCTTGTCGACAGGAACATGATGAAGGAAGGTTATAACGGCTATGATTTCTGGAAGTTTTATCAGACCTATGAAACGCTTCCGTGGGATTATATAAATACAGAAATGCATATTTTTTATGAAAATGAATATTTTGTATTATACAAAAATTAGATTGGAGGTTTTTTATGAACAGTGATCGCGTAATGGAAGGTTTACAGCAGGCTCCCCACAGAAGTCTGTTTAATGCACTTGGTTTTACAAAAGAGGAAAGAAAGAAACCTCTTATCGGAATTGTCAGCTCACAAAGTGAGATCGTTCCCGGACATATGGAACTGGACAGAATAGCACAGGCAGTAAAGCTTGGCGTGGCTGAAGCCGGCGGTATGCCTGTAATTGTTCCTGCAATTGCAGTCTGCGACGGTATTGCAATGGGACATGTCGGAATGAAATATTCACTTGTAACCCGTGATCTTGTTGCTGATTCAACAGAAGCGCTTGCGATGGCACATGCTTTTGACGGAATGGTAATGATACCCAACTGTGATAAGAATGTTCCCGGCCTTTTGATGGCTGCTGCAAGGGTGAATATTCCTACTATTTTCTGCTCAGGCGGACCAATGATGGCAGGAAGAGTAAACGGACAGAAGAGATCACTTAGTTCAATGTTTGAGGCTGTAGGTGCATTTTCTGCAGGCAAGATGACTGAGGATGAGCTTACTTTGTTTGAAGAAAAAGTATGTCCTACCTGCGGATCATGTTCAGGTATGTATACTGCCAACTCAATGAACTGTCTCACAGAGGCAATCGGTATGGGACTTAGAGGAAACGGAACAATCCCTGCCGTTTATTCTGCACGTATCAGACTTGCCAAGATGGCAGGATACCAGATAATGGAGCTTATTAAGAAGGATATTCGTCCCAGAGACATCATGACAAAGGAAGCATTTGAGAATGCTCTTGCAATGGATATGGCTCTTGGATGCTCTACAAATACAATGCTCCATATTCCCGCTATTGCACACGAAGCCGGAATTGAGATCAATATGGAAATGGCAAATGAGATATCAGATCGTACTCCGAATCTGTGTCATCTTGCTCCTGCAGGTCCTACATATATGGAGGATTTAAATGAAGCAGGCGGAATATATGCGGTTATGGCTGAACTTGCCAAGAAGAATCTGATAAGAACAGATCTTATTACATGCACCGGCAAAACTGTTGGCGAAAATATTGAGAATGCACATAATCTCAATCCTGAGGTAATAAGACCTATTGAGAATCCTTACATGCCAAATGGCGGTATCGCTGTCCTTAAGGGTAACCTTGCTCCCGATACAGGTATTGTAAAGAGATCTGCAGTAGTTCCCGAAATGATGGTACATGAAGGACCTGCAAGAGTATTTGACTGCGAAGAGGATGCGATCAGTGCGATCCTTGGAGGAAAGATTGTCGAAGGTGATGTAGTTGTTATCCGCTATGAAGGCCCTAAGGGCGGTCCCGGAATGAGAGAGATGCTCAATCCCACATCAGCTATTGCGGGTATGGGACTTGGTTCAACGGTCGCACTTATAACAGACGGCAGATTTTCCGGTGCGAGCAGAGGTGCTTCTATCGGTCATGTATCACCTGAAGCTGCTGTTGGCGGGCCTATCGCTCTTGTTGAAGAAGGCGATATCATAAGTATCGATATCAATAATAACAAGCTTGATATGAAGGTTTCCGACGAGGAACTTGAGAGAAGAAGAGCTAACTGGAAACCCAGAGAACCCAAGATTACAACAGGTTACCTTGCAAGATATCAGAAGATGGTAACAAGTGGTAACAGAGGAGCAGTATTGGAAATCTAAGTCTTTGATATAAGTTTGTATTCTAAGGCTTTATTGGAGGAGTGAAAAAATGGTTCTTACAGGTGCACAGATTGTTCTGGAATGTCTTAAAGAGCAGGGCGTTGATACAGTTTTCGGATATCCGGGCGGTACTATTTTAAATGTTTATGACGAGCTCTATAAGCAGCAGGACAGTATCAGACATATACTTACATCTCATGAGCAGGGAGCTGCCCATGCAGCTGACGGCTATGCAAGGTCCACGGGAAAGGTTGGCGTATGCCTTGCAACAAGCGGCCCCGGTTCAACTAATCTTGTAACAGGAATTGCAACTGCATACATGGACTCAGTTCCGATAGTTGCTATTACTTGTAATGTAAGTCTTCCTCTCCTTGGAAAGGATTCTTTCCAGGAGGTTGACATTGCAGGTATCACAACACCTATTACAAAGCATGGATATATCGTTAAGGATGTAAAAAAACTTGCTGAAACAATAAGAAAGGCCTTTGACATAGCAAGAAGCGGAAGACCCGGTCCTGTTGTGGTAGATATTACCAAGGATGTTACTGCAAATAAATGTGATTATAAGCCTATGAAAGAAGAGGAAATCGAGGAGACAATCGACTTTACGGATGATGACATCAAAACTGCCGTTAAGATGATCGAAAAATCAAAGAGACCTTTTATTTACGTGGGCGGTGGTGCAGTTATTTCCGGTGCGGAAAAAGAACTGCTTGAATTTGCTGAGAGAATTCAGGCACCTGTATGCGATACACTTATGGGTAAAGGCGCTTTTAACGGACATCATAAGCTTTATACCGGCATGATCGGTATGCATGGAACAAAGACCTCCAATTTCGGTGTTAGTGAGTGCGACCTTCTTATAACTCTCGGTGCAAGATTTTCAGACAGAGTAATAGGAAATGCCAAGACATTCGCCAAAAAGGCTAAGATACTGCAGATTGATATTGATGCAGCTGAGATTAATAAGAATATCAGAACAGATTACTATATTGTCGGAGATTTAAAGGAAGTTCTTTCTATCATAAATGACAGGGTTTCTCAGCAAAATCATGCTGAATGGCTTGAACACATAGCGGAATACGAGAAGAAGTTCCCTATGACCTATGATAAAAAGGGCCTTACCTGCCCTTATGTGATCGAAGAGCTTGATAAGGCCACAAACGGAGATGCAATCATTACCACAGATGTAGGTCAGCATCAGATGTGGGCAGCACAGTTTTATAAATACAAGCATCCCAGAACCTTCCTTACATCAGGCGGACTTGGAACAATGGGTTATGGCCTTGGTGCAGCGATAGGCGCAAAAGTCGGCAATCCGGATAAAAAAGTAATAAATGTAGCCGGTGACGGTTGCTTTAGAATGAATATGAATGAACTTGCAACTGCAAGCAGATATAACATTCCGATAGTTGAGATCGTGATAAACAATCAGGTACTTGGAATGGTTAGACAGTGGCAGACACTTTTCTATGACAAGCATTATTCCAATACAGTTCTTACGGACAAGGTTGATTATTGCAAGGTTGCAGAAGGGCTTGGCTGCAAGGCAATAAGAGTTAAAAAGAGAGAGGATGTACGTCCTGCAATTGATGAGGCTCTTAAATCAAATGGACCTGTTCTACTGGATGTTTGTATTGATCCTGATGAGAAGGTATTCCCTATGGTACCTGCCGGTGCTTCTATAAGTGAAGCATTTGATGCCAAGGATCTTGAAGATAAGGAGAGAGCTTAATTATTATTTGCGTATGAAAAAGAGGGGATTTTTATTATTTGTACTCTTTGGTTCTATTGCTTTTTTGCTTACGCTTTATGTGATTTTGGGGAACTATTACAGAGGAAGCTTTACTTACGGTACCTGGATAAATCATGTTTATGTTACAGGTAAAACTGTTGAAGAAGCAAATGAGGAGTTGAAGGGTACCGCATTCTATAACGGTCTTAATATAAGAGGCAGAGATGGACAGCATTTGTTCATCTCTGCTACTGATATCGATTACAGCATTGATTACACATCAGATCTTATATCTATAATGGACTCACAGAATCCACTTTTATGGGGATTTAATCTAATAGCTTCACCTAACACTCAAATACAAGGACATGTTCTGTTTGATACTGATAAAGTGAGTGAAATATTATCATCGTGGATAATATTTGAAGATGATGACACTCCTGCATACAAGATAGAGCTCGGTGATGAAGGTTTTTATCTAGCACAAAAGGATTTAAAGAAGCCGGTTTTTGACTACATTCTTGATAAAGCTATCATGGCTATTTCAAAGGGCGAGATCGATCTGAATATAATGGATGACAGCGGCGCTTACGTAGCTGTCAAAGAAACAGAGAGTGATCTGCATGTAAAAGAGCTTTTTGAAAAAATCGATACTCTGCAGAAAAAGAATGTGACTTTTAGAATTTATGATGAAGAAATCACTTCAGAACCTCTGGATATCTCAGATTTTTTGATCACGCTTTCAAATCTTGAAGAAGCTCAAAAAGAAGCTAAAAAAGATGAAACAGAAGATATGCCTGTCATTAAAAAGATGGCTCATGCTGATGAGATTGCAGATGATAATGGCAAAGAAGAGAAAATAAGTGACCTTACGGGATACGAAGGAATGTTCATTCATGGTGATGAAATAAGTCCTTTTCCTGACAAATTCAAGATTGACAATGAATTTGTAACGGATGAGCAGGGAAATCTATTATTAAGCTGCGACAAAATTCATGCTTATGTAGAAAAGAGCCTTGAGAGATTTGATACTGACTATTCCATCAATTCTTATATCGAAAACGGCGAAGGAAAAATATATGTCAGCGGAAGTAAGGACGGGGAGCTTTTTGATATTGAAAATGAATATGGTTTTTTCGTAAATGCTCTTATGGAAGGCGATACTGAAGAAGATATAGAACTGCCTCAAAAAAGCTTTGCTATTGATGGAAGCGAACTTGGAAATGAATTTATACTTGTAAATATGGGCGATCAGCATCTGTTATATTATAAAGACGGTAAGCTTACCATAGATTATGATATTGTAACCGGAAATACAGGGCGCGGAAGAGGAACTCCTGTAGGTTTATATCACGTTTACAATAAGCGCTATCACACAATACTAAGGGGCGATGATTATGCATCATTTGTTAATTACTGGCTTGGCGTAAATAAAGGAATCGGAATTCATGACGCAACCTGGCGAAGGGAATTTGGAGGAGAGATATATAAGACAAACGGTTCCCACGGATGCATAAACTCACCGCTTGAAGACATGGAAAAACTATATGAACTTGTAGAAGTCGGTGTTCCGGTACTTCTATATTATTAATTTTAATAACCCACATATCGGGTGCGTGGTCTCCTGATATGTGGTTTTTTTAATTTTTTTAGTTTTATGGAGAGCTTGTTGGACATTTGTTGGACGATAAAAATTATAATCAATTTGTAAAGTAAAAAATGATTTTTTTTATCGGAGGGGAATATGCCAAAATATTTTTTAAAGGATTTTGTACAATTTGCTAACTCTATATCGCAGATGGCCGGAACTTTTGCAGGTACACCTCTTTGCAAGGTTTTGGAAGACAGTGCTGATGAAATAGCTTCAGTAGCATATAACAGAAAATATGAACTTAATTATCAGGGAAATGAACTGCCTATTGATTTTTATATTGATAGTAACATCAAAGGCATTTTGGATAAAAATCTTAAGAAAATTAAAGAGGTAGGGGAAAAACAGAACTTTAAAGAAGGATCCATTCAGAAGAATTTATATGACAATATTGTATTTACTTTCGATGGATTCATTAAAGATACATATGGTCTGAGTTCGGATAATCCCATTGCTCAAGATTATGTAGGGGTTAAAATTACAAATAAATGGGCAAATACCAATCTGACCATCAAGGTTGATGAAAAAGAATATGAGTGGTTGCCACAAGGAATAAAACAAGGTAGTAATCTCCGTCAAAGCTTGGAAAAAGCAAAATACACTCTGAAAGAGATTGATGACTCTTATCAAAAAAATAAAATGCCTGAACTTATTGATGCATCCAGAGATTACCATGAATCAGTTATTCAGATGAAAAATATTCTAAAGCTTGGTGGAACTGTAAGTGATGATGTTCGAGCAGAACTAATCAAAAAGGCAGAAAGATTAAAAAAGGCAATTGTAGATACTAGAGCGGCAGCTAATAAAAATGATGAAGTTGCCATGAGGATGTATGCTGATGGAAAGTATGTTGATGATTTTGTCCTAAATGGTGGCAGATCACTTGCATCTGATCTGGATGCCATCAATAGTGAAATCATATTTTACAAAAGTGCCTTGCCAATGAGTGCGATGGATGAGTATTTAGAACTCAAAAGTACCGTTGATGATTTATACAAATCCACTAATATGAAGGGATTATCTAATCTTGATAAAAGCGGAGAAGTTATTGAGGCTATTGAAGAATTAAAAGGAGAAGTTGAACAGCTTGCAAGTGAAGATGCTAATATATTTGGTAATAATGAGTGGGCTGTATCTGTAAACGAAAAGATTGCAAATCTAAAAACAAAATATGATGAATTTGTTAAAGGCTTAGATAATGGCAATAATATTCCCGATGTACAAGGCGATCCCGCTCAGAAAAGATACTTAACTACTACACTTGATCCGGTAAATGGCTCATTTACAAAAGCAATTGAGAACCTTTCAAACTCTTATAATCATGATGTTTTGATCAACCTTGGAAAACGTGGAGCTGATAATTATAAAAATCAATATATTAGTGATATTAATGCTTTTCGAAGTGCTCAAAAAGCAATAGGTGATAAATTAACAGAATATAAGAAACAGTTAGGCGACCAGGGTTCCAAAATAAATACTGCACTAGATGATGCAATCAAGGCATGTAAAATAAATTCCGGCAATAGTGCTGCTCATACTTTCGAGTATTTAAACAAACTAAAAAATGTTTTGCCTAAAAATGCTAATAAAAATAGAAACCAGCAAAAGAGTGAATTTGATGAACTGCCCGAGGACGCATTAGATAGTTTGAAATTATATGATGGTTACACTAAATTGGAAACATTTTTGAAAGAAAATGTTTCTGAACAGGGAAGGCTAAATTATGCAGAGGCGCTGGAAAAACTCGAAAAGAATGTAACTATTTATGATACATCAGGAGAAAAAGTAAGAAATCTTGTACAAAAATTAAAGAATAAAAAGATATCGATAGCTGATCTAAGCAAGGATTTAGATAACGTAAGAAAAAATCTTAGTGAAAATAAGCTTGTTATCGAGTACGATCTTGACTCTAAAGGACAGGAATATTATAAAAAGTACGGCGCAAATGCACCTGAAGAAACTAAAGTTTCGTTAGCTGATCTATCCGATTATGTAGGCAATGCTGCTGAATATGTCAGAGTTAAGGGAGTAAATATGCATAAACAAGGGATTGCTGCTGATCTTTCTCTTGAAATGCAGATAAAAGTTGCTGAAAGACCTGCCGGAGCTTACTTGCAGGATGCCCTTGATAAATTTAATACAAGAAGGTCAAAGATATTCGGTAAAGGTGATAACTATGATCCTTCAATCGGCAAAGAATCACCTGAACATAGAAAAGCAAGACTTGCCGTTAATGATTTCAAGGATGAAAAGTTGAAACTTGATAGGATAGATATTTCTCTAAATCAGGAGGAATGGATAAAACAGGCCAATGTTGTTCTAAGAAAGATAAATGATGCAAAATTTGCAATGCACGAATATCTTGTAGATAAAGGATATGCTGCTAATACACCTGCAGGGCAAGCCAGAATCGATGGAGCACTTGATGTTCAGAGAGAATGTTCATATGTTGGAGTGGAGATAAGAAATAAATTCATTAAAAATAATATAGCTGAATTTATAAAAGGTGATCCGGACGCCCTGGGCCTTGAAAGAAATTTATCAACCTTGAACCACACTGAAAGAACAAAAACAAACGTCATTAATCCTACTAATTTTAACGATTTAAAGAATAAGATCATCAATGTAAAGGACGATGTGTCTAATAAAATTGCAAATAAAAAATCTTCAAAAACAAGTTCAAAGACAAAGGATAATGCAAAAAAAGAGGATAATTTCATAAATAATTATCTTTGAAAATTGCATATAAAGCAATAATTTTTCTTCTAAAAATTCTAGTAAAAGCCGCATTCGTGTCAGTATGGATGCGGCTTTTGCCATACAATAATTATTCTGTATTTTTTTACAAAAAAATATCTTTTTGAACCCATTATATAAATAAAATAACATTAATTACCGAATACATAGTTGACAAAAAATAATTTGCAATTAAAATGATATTAAGTTCTAAAAACTTTAACAATGTAAATCGTGAAAATTATTTTTGGGTAGGAGGTATAAAGAAGTGTCCAGAGTTTACAATTTTAGTGCAGGTCCTGCGGTGTTACCCGAGGAAGTATTAAAACAGGCTGCAGCAGAAATGCTTGATTTTAACGGAAGCGGAATGTCAATCAATGAAATGAGCCATAGATCCAAGGCTTTTGATAATGTCATTCAGACTGCTGAACAGGATATCAGAGATCTTATGAATATTCCTGACAACTATAAGGTCCTTTTCCTTCAGGGCGGTGCCAGCCAGCAGTTTGCTGCTGTACCTATGAACCTTATGCAGAATAAGAAAGCTGCATACATCGTTACCGGCCAGTGGGCTAAAAAAGCTCTCGCAGAGGCAAAAAAATATGGCGATGCCATTGAAGTAGCTTCCAGTGCGGATAAGACATTTTCTTATATACCTGACTGCTCTGATCTCGCAATTCCAGAAGATGCTGATTATGTATATATTTGCGAGAATAATACAATCTACGGAACCAAATTTAAGAAGCTTCCCAATACAAAAGGACATATCCTTGTATCTGACGTGTCTTCATGCTTCTTATCAGAGCCTGTAAATGTAAATGATTATGGCGTTATCTACGGTGGAGTTCAGAAGAATGTAGGTCCTGCAGGTCTTGTTATCAGCATTATAAGAGAAGATCTTATAAGAGATGATGTTCCTGATTTTGTACCCACAATGCTTAAGTGGAAGACTCAGGCTGATAACGGCTCTTTATATAACACTCCTAACTGCTGGGCTATCTATATGTGTGGTCTTGTTTTCAAGTGGCTTAAAGAGCAGGGTGGTCTTACAGAGATGAAGAGAAGAAATGAAGAGAAGGCTAAAATCCTCTATGACTACCTTGATAGCAGCAAGATGTTTAAGGGAACTGTTCGCAAAGAGGACAGATCACTTATGAATGTACCTTTTGTTACTGACAGTGAAGAATTAAATGCCAAGTTCATTGCCCAGGCAACAGAAAATGGCCTTGTAAGCCTTAAGGGACACAGAACAGTCGGCGGAATGAGAGCAAGCATTTACAATGCTATGCCTAAAGAAGGCGTTCAGAAGCTTGTTGATTTCATGGATAAATTTGAGAAGGAGAATAACTGATGTTTAAATATAAGTGCCTTAATCCAATTGCAAAAGTTGGTCTTAATAATTTTTCAGATCAGTATCAGGCAGTTGATAATATTGATGATGCAGATGGTGTTCTTGTAAGAAGTGCCAATATGAATGAAATGGAATTTTCGGATAACCTTCTTGCAATCGCAAGAGCAGGTGCCGGAGTTAACAATATTCCTGTAGACAGATGCGCTGATGAAGGTATTGTAGTTTTTAATACACCGGGTGCAAATGCTAACGGTGTTAAGGAGATGGTTATTGCTGCAATGCTCATAGCTTCCCGTGATATCATAGGCGGAGTACAGTGGGTAAGCGCCAATGCAGGTGATCCTGAGATAGCAAAGCTCACTGAAAAAACTAAGAAAAAGTTTGCAGGTACTGAGATTGCAGGTAAAAAGCTCGGAATAATCGGACTAGGTGCAATTGGCGTAAGAGTTGCTAATGCAGCAAGAAATCTTGGAATGGAAGTATTTGGTTATGATCCGTACCTCTCTGTTGATGCTGCGTGGAGCCTTTCATCCGATGTTAAGCATGTAACAAATGTTGATGATATCTATTCAAAGTGCGATATTATCACAATTCATGTTCCTGCACTTGATAATACAAAGGGAATGGTTAATGCTGAGGCTATTGCCAAGATGAAGAAGGGCGTTATCCTTATAAATCTTGCGCGTGATATTCTCTGCAATGAGGCTGATGTCCTTTCCGGAATTAATTCAGGCAAGATCAGAAAATATGTTACTGATTTCCCCAATACAGTGATTGCTGGACATGATGGCTGCATCGTAATTCCTCATCTTGGTGCTTCTACCGAGGAGTCAGAGGATAACTGTGCTGTTAAGGCAGTTCTTCAGATGAAGGATTACCTTGAAAATGGCAATATTGTTAATTCTGTAAATATGCCTCGCTGCGAGCAGGGAATCTGTACAGGACCCAGAATTGCGATCATCCATAAGAATGTTGCAGGTATGATAGGTCAGTTCACTCAGGTTCTTGGTAATGACGGCTACAATATCTCTAACATGACCAATAAGTCAAGAGGTGATCATGCTTACACGATTATCGACGTTGAGAGCACAATATCTGACGACATCATCAAGAAGCTAAAGAAGATTGATGACGTTATCAGGGTTCGTGTTGTTAGAAAAGATGTTTAATAACAGAAAAATAATTTAGTGTGAAAATAGGGGCAGGTTTTGCCCCTATTATTAGTTCTGATTTAGAGGATGAAAGGATTTTAGATTATGGCAGATATAAGAGCTTTTGCGGCATACAGACCAAGAGAAGATGTGGCCTCCAAAGTTGCTGCTCTTCCCTATGATGTTTATAACAGCAAAGAGGCTAGAGCGGAAGTAGAGCGCGAGCCTATGTCTTTTCTTGCTATAGACAGGCCTGAGACGCAGTTTCCGCCTGAATATGATATGTATTCAGAAGAGGTATATCAAAAAGCACACGATATGCTGTGGAAAAAAATAGAAGAAGGCATTTTTATTCATGAAGAAAAGCCTTGTTATTACCTTTATGAGCAGACTATGGATGGACGGGTTCAGACGGGAATAGTTGCATGCAGTTCTGTTAAAGACTATGAAAATAACGTAATTAAGAAACATGAGAATACACTTGCCAAAAAAGAAGCAGACAGAATACATCATGTCGATACCTGCAATGCCCAGACCGGTCCGATATTTTTGTGCTTTAGGGAAAATAGCGATATCAGAGAAATCATGGAGCGTGTAAGAAATACTACTTCTCCGGTCTATGACTTTTATACAAAAGACAATGTAAGAAGCAGAGTGTTTATAATTGATTCTGAAGAAGACATTATAAAAATAAGGGATGCTTTTTTTGGTATGGACAGCATTTATATTGCTGATGGACATCACAGATGCGCTTCTGCTGTAAAGGTTGCAAAAAAGAGGAGAGAGTCGGATCCAAATCCCACAGGAAATAAGGAATATGATTTCTTTTTATCTGTACTGTTTCCTGACAGCGAGCTTATGATAATGGACTATAACAGGGTTATAAAGGATCTGAACGGACTTAGCTCTGAAGAATTCATCAATAAGATTAAGGAGAAATTTGAAGTTATTTCTGAAAATAAAGCTGTAAAGCCTTCAAAGAAATGTGAAATGGGAATGTTTCTTGATGGTAAGTGGTATAAGCTCACAGCTCATGATGATATAAAAAGCGAAGATGCAGTAGACGGTCTTGACGTCAGCATATTGCAGAATAATGTTTTGACACCCATTCTTAATATCAGCGATCCCAAAAATGATCCAAGAATTGATTTTGTCGGTGGAATCAGGGGACTTGAAGAACTTGAGAGAAGATGCCATGCAGATATGTGCCTTGCTTTTTCTATGTATCCCACAGATATTCATGAACTTTTTGCAGTTGCTGATGCAGGAAGACTTATGCCTCCTAAATCAACGTGGTTTGAGCCTAAACTACTAAGTGGCCTATTTATTCATGCATTATAAAAACCGTGACATTTTAGAATATATTCCTGATGATGAATCGGAATAGGAGAGATGGTATGAAAAAAATATATGTTATTTTTGCATCGGTAATTTTGGTATTTGTGCTTTTGTTTTTGTTTTTGTACTATATACATTTGGGTCCGGAGCATACATATATATCAAGATTTTCAAAAATAGCTGATTTGCGAGTATTAGATAAAGACATGATTGATATATATGATTCACATGATGGTTTTTTGGGAGATGGATTATCTGTTGTAACGATCGATGATAATAATGGAAAATACATTGCTAAGATTGAAGGGCTAGATAATTGGAAAAAATGTCCTATAAAAAGTAATTTGAATGAGTTACTTTTGCAGATATTTGCTGATTCCAATAATATTCCTGATGTAAAAAATGGATATTATTTTTTCTACAATCGTTTGAGTTCGGCTCAGGATAAATATGACGAATCAAGCTTGTTTGAAGGTTATTCCAGAAATTTTACATGTGGCATCTATGATAATGATTCCAAAAAGTTATATATAGTTGACTATGATTCGTAATAGTAAATTAAAAACTCCCATATATCGTGTGTCAATGCACCCGATATATGGGAGTTCTCTTATTTGAAGGGTAATCAATTTTCGTGAGGGTTTCCCAAAGTTTATGAGGATCAGTCCTGAGGGCAATGTCATTTAGATAAGAAAAGATATGACAGAGCAACAAGCATGATATCTATGACGCCTACGTGAGATGCTGCTCTTTATTAGTAGTAGAACACGTAAAACTAAACAGATATTTGGAAAAAATACGTGAGGAGAGGCTTGTTAACGGAGGTGTATCACGTAGAATGCCAGAAAATCATTGCGAAACTACGTGATAACAGCCTAAAGATAAAGCGGTGTCACGTAGATGTCCACGCTACTATATAATCTTAAGAATGTAACGTGCCTATTTCGCATTTACTGCATTTTCTTATCTAAATGACATTGGTCCTGTGGAGCTGGCTCTTTTTTTAGCGGAGTAACCCTCATGAAAGACCCTCACGAAAGTAGCTCCTAATAAAAATTGATTACCCTATTTAAAGGCTAACTGCGCAAAATTATAGAAACCAAGATACCAGATTCGAAAATCATGACCACCGTCAAGCTCCTGCCAGGTAAAGTTTTCTCCATCTACAAACTGATCGCATAGAGCAGGAAGAGTCTTGGCTGCAGCAGATGAGCTCTGGTAAGCAATGTTATCCTGAAGACCACATATATTATAGAAATACTTGATCGGATACTGGTTGTCTTTAAGGATAGATGCTGTCTGAGATGCGGTATTACTAGTAGGTGCAGCAGAGAAGGCTCCGAAGTAACCAAACATATCTATGCATTCTCCGATTCCTATGTTGATGGTCTGCATACCGCCCATTGATAATCCGGCAATTGCGCGGTGTTCTCTGGCGGCGGAGAGATCATAATCTTCGCTGTAATCAGCATAGGTGCTATAGTGAGAGTCGATGTATGGGATCAGATCATTTCTGAGTTCCTGACCAAACAGGTAAAAAGACTCTATGCCTGAACCTTCATCACCACCTAGCTTACAGGCTCTTCCATTAGGAGTTACAACTATAAATGAATCAATGTCTCCGTAGTAAGAGAGGTTATCCATTATAGCTTTGACTCTTGAAGTGCTCTTGTTCATTCCCCATTCATCTTCATCACCGCCAATACCATGCATGAGGATCATTACGTTGTACTGTTTGTCCTCAGAGTAGCCTGCGGGAAGATAAATATTGGCTTCTTTCGTAATTTCACTGCCATCTCCTGCATAGTCGTGGCTTGTATAAGATATACGTTCTACGGTTCCTGATTCGTCACCTGTCCTAAGAGCTGTGTATTTAGGAGGAACCATCTCACCGACTTCGGCTGTGGGTACTCTTTCTTCTTCATTCGCCTCATTCTCGGGAGCAGAGGATGCTTCCTCAGTGTAGGAGTGTTCCTGAGAAATTGCATCGGCTATTCCATCGCTACTTTCTTTTTCGTTTGACTCTGATAAGTCTGCGGTATCCTGTGATATAGTTTCTGATGCATCATTAGTGCTTATTGCTACGGCTTCGCTCTTTTCACCAGCACATCCCGCCATAATAAGACTTGTAGCTATTATTCCCATAAGTATTTCTTTTTTCAAAAAATTTACCTCCGTAATTGATCTGCGCATTACTAAACATAAAAAAGATGTTCCGGGCGCTTATGTAAATATAGTAGAGCCCTGATGGGATAAATGCTTATCAGATTATGGCGAGTTAACATCATATATTGCTAAAAAATCCGTTATCCGGTTCAGTTTTTTCAAGAAAAGCTCTCAAATTTGCACAAAAAAATACTATATAAAAATACAAGTAAAAATTTAGTAAAATTATCTCATTGTTTAAAATGCATAAATGAAATAAAATTTTTACTAGTAAAGTAGTATATATCACAAATAAATGCATTGGGGAAAATATTTTGTGATAAAAATTTACCAAAATGGGAGGAAAGAATAAAAATGAAGAAAAGGGGCTTGTTAAAGAGAAGTGCCGCGGCATTTTTATCAGCGACAGTTTCAGCGGTGACCTTGTTTTCGGGAATTCCGGGCGTTAATACCGGCATTAGTGCAAGCGCAGAAACAAAAGCTGATAAAATTGTGAAAATTTCCACTTCTGATGTATCGACTTTTAACGATACGGATAATGACGGACTTGGAGAGTTTCAGGGATTTGGTACATCTCTATGCTGGTGGGCTAACAGAGTGGGTTATAGCACAGAGCTTTCAGATCTTGCTGCTAAGCTTTTCTTTAATCCTGATGAAGGCCTTGGTCTTACTATCGGCAGATATAATGTTGGCGGTGGTGACGGAATTACTGATGAGGAAACAGAGGATTCTGATATTACGAAAATCCCTGTTAATGAGAAAGCAGTTTTCTATGGACCGGAGGATGCAACTCATCCATTTACCGGCACGAACATGGAAATTGGAAGCGACTCTAATTTTGCAAGCGTGAAAGCTGATAAATGCGATGCTGACTTTGGAATTACCAGGGGATTAAAGGTTGGCAAAATGCAGACAGTTGGCTGGATAAACGGCCTTGATAAAGACCCGGGGCAGGGCGGAAATCTGTATTTTGACGTAAAAGCAGACTCAACCGACTATTACACAGTAAAAATGTTGTTTGTGCTGTCCGGTTCAAATAACAGAGGCGTTTCACTTAAAGTTGAAAGTCCTGCGGTTTCAGCTGATGATGTGAATGTGTCACTCGATAAAAATGAGGCGGCTCTGGATCAGGATTTAGAAACAAAAGAAATTGTTTTAGATGAAACTGCTGAGGCTCAGGATACAACAGAAGTTACGGAATCAGTAGATAATGAATCAGAAATTAATTCTGATGAAGTGATAACTGAGAATGAAGATATCGTAACTGAGCCAGAAAAAGCTTCAGATGATACTGCAAACGGCGAAGATACAGACCTTAACAATGAAAATGCAGCTTCAGATGATGAAAAAACTGATGAAAAAGTTGATGAGGCTTCTGATGATGAAAACATTCCTTCAGAAACAGAGAATGTTACAGAAGGCTCACCCGAAGCGGTAGATGCAGCGCTTGAAGAAGAAACTGAAGAAGTTACACTAGATAATAAAGCTGTTTTAGATGAAGGCGGTGAATCTAAGATTTATCAGGCAGATGCAGCAACTGTTAATAGTGATGTTATTGCAAAGGGCGGCGAAACTCTTTTCAGAGTAACATTTACAGGTGTAGAACTTGTTAAGGGTATAAACAAATTCACTATTGGTGGTATTGATGATGACTGGACACTTGATTTTGTAAAGATGGCAGTTATTAAGAAGGGCGAAGAAGAAGTTGTACCTGAAGGTGCTGATGATATAGATATTTCTGACAACCAAAGCGGCAGCTTGCTTCATCCAAGCCATATAACAAGATCAGATTCTGCAGTTCCCGGCTACTGCGTTGATGTGACCAAAATAGAAGCTGACAAAGATATTTCATATTATGAAGAAAATTTTGCGCGCGTAGATGCTGAATGCGGCTATGCATGGAACTATGACTGGGATGCTGACAAGAATCAGGTAAATGTTCTTCGCGCAGGCATAGAGGCTGCAGGTAAGGATAACTATCTTGCAGAAGCATTTTCCAATTCTCCTCCGTATTTCATGACAGAAAGTGGATGCTCCTCAGGAAATACTGATGCGGGAAAAGATAACTTAAGAGCAGACAGCGTAAACGCATTTGCAACATATATGGCAGATGTAATAGAGCATCTTGAAAATGAAGGAATCCATTTCCAGAGTGTAACTCCTATGAATGAGCCCTATACAAATTACTGGGGAGCATACAGCAATAAACAGGAGGGCTGCCACTTCGATATTGGAGAATCACAGTCAAGAATTATCGTTGCTCTTAATAAAGCACTTAAAGAAAAAGGCATTACAGATATAGTATTTTCAGCTTCAGATGAAACAAGCATAGATACTGCAATAAGCTCATATAAAGCTCTTTCCGATGAAGCAAAAGACGTTGTAACAAGAATAGATACACACACTTATTCAGGCTCAAAAAGAGCAGAACTTAGGGCTCTTGCTGAGGAATCAGGTGAAAACCTCTGGATGAGCGAAGTAGACGGATCAAATACTGAGGGTACAAACGCAGGTGAGATGGCAGGCGGACTCTGGCTTTCCAACTATATGGCTAAAGACCTTAAAGGACTTATGCCTTCAGCATGGATAATCTGGGATATCATTGATACACATGTTTCAAATGAAGCAGAAGCAACAAGCTATCCTGAAGCATACAACGAGTTTGATACTGCCAAAGATATTGATTCATGGCAAAGAAGTGCTAACCTTGCAGGGGGCAAGAGCCTGTGGGGAGTAGCGATAGCAGATCATAATAATCAGAATATTGTTCTTACAAAGAAATATTATGCATTTGGTCAGTATTCGAGATATATCCGTCCCGGATACACACTTATTGGATCAACTGAGAGCACAGTTGCAGCTATCGATCCTAAGAACAACAAACTTGTAATTGTTGCAACTAATACAAAAGATACTGATGAAACCTGGAAGTTTGACCTGTCTAATTTAGGTGCGATCGGTGAAAAAGTTACAGCAATAAGAACAAGCGGAAGCCTTGCAGATGGCGAAAACTGGGCAGATGTTTCTGCTTCAGATGATATCGTTGTTGATAAGAATAAAAAGTCTGTAACAGCAACTGTTAAAGCTAATTCAATAACTACCTATATAGTAGAAGGTGCTGTATATGATAATTCTGCAGAAGAAGTTCAGAATGTAATTGATGATACTATCTATGCAGTTACCGGAACAAAGGCTGTACTTCCCAAAACTGTAAGAGTAGCAACAAATCATTCTAGTGAAGTTGAAAAAGAAGTTACATGGCATGCGGAAGATGTTGATCTTTCATCAGCAAAGAGCATCACAGGTGTACTTGATGATGGCACAGAATTTATTGCAAATATCAAGTTTGTAAAGCCTAACATGTATATATTTGCAGACTGCAATAATAATGGAACTGATAATACTTCTTATAACCAGATTGATTCCTATGCGGACCTTATAAATGAAGTTCCGGATAAGAAGTACGAAGATGGATCATGGGGAAGACATGATGAGTATGGCGCATATAACCAAAGCGGCGATGATGCGTGGGCTTATGGATGGTATGCAAAAAAAGGACAGGATATCAAATATATTCTTCCTCTTGAACAGGGCAGCTACAATGTAGAAGTAGGATTTAAAGAGTGGTGGGGTCAGTCAAGACCAATGAGCGTATATGCTGATGACGTAAAGCTTGGCGATACCAATTCGAAGAACGGAAACAATAACTGGAACACACCTAATTACAAAATTACAGCTGATGCAGACAAAAACGTTACATTTAAGGTAACAAAGAAAACAAGCTCAGATCCCGACCCTGTACTTTCATTCATCAGGATCCAGAAGCTGCTTAACCTTGATGATCTTAAGGCATCAATGGAAAAAGCTGCTGCTTTTGAAGAAAGCTCAGTTCCTTCAGGTACAAAGGAAAAGGTACACGACCTTCGCCTTGAAGCTATGGACCTTATGCTTAAAGCAAAGACGACTCAGGAAGAAATTGATAACATGAAGTCAAAGCTTGATGAGTTTGTAGGAGAAGGTGCAACAGGATTTACAGAAGAAGAGATTGCAGCAAATGACTACATTCTCTATATCGCTGACGTAGGATCAAGCAACACATCTTTTGTTCCTTCTGAATACAAGATGGGACTTTATCAGTCAGTAACAGATAAGGAATTTGGCACAGATGCAGTAACAGGTTACAAGTGGGGTTATCCTGAAAATGACACCAATTCCTACAGAGTAGCAAAAGGTACTACGCAGTCCAGCCTTGCAGATACTTGTGTATATATGTCAGACAGTATTACTTTCAAAAAGGGTGTTTCAGGCTTTAACTATAGCTTCGAACTATCCGAGAGAGCAAATGATTCCTACAAGGTAAGCCTTGGATTTAAGGTTCCTTCAGGATGGGGGTCAAAGAAGGTTGATATTGTTCTTGAAGGTGAAACTGTAGCAGAATCACTTTCAATAGGAGATTCAAGTGTAACCGAAAAGACATATACAGTAAAAGTAAAAGATAATATGCTCAATGTATTTGTACATAATCCGAATGCTTCTTCAAGAAGTGACGATCCTGTACTTAACTACATTATCGTAAGAGCAGATGCTGCTTACACAGTTGAAAGACTACAGGAACTTATCGATACTCAGGCAGCTGCTATGGATGGCAAGACTTATAGCGATGAGACACTTTCTTCATATAATGAAGCACTTGATGCTGCAAATACATTGATTAAGGAATCATCAACAGATGCTGCAAAGATCGAAGAAGCTTATCATAACCTTGAGGCTGCTTTCGATAAACTTTTCGAAGTTCATAAAGAACATTACAACGATATCAGCGGCGTTGAGGGCAGAAATATGTATGACAATAACGGCATACAGATTCAGGCTCACGGCGGACAGATCCAGCAGTTTACGATTGATGGCGTTACAAAATATTACTGGTACGGCGAAGACAAGACCACAGATTATAGACCTGTTCCCGGTGTACATCTTTACACATCAGAAGATCTCTACAACTGGACAGACGAAGGACTTGTACTTAAGGCAATTCCCGTTCCTGACGATCAGTATGGAAAAGACCAGGAAGAAGGCTACAAAGCAGATCTTTCAATTTTTGAAGATGATGAATATTTCAAAAAACTTTATTCTGACTATGAAGGACAGGAAGCATCTGATTCCATGTATGAAAACAAGCTTGAAGAAGTATACTGGAATATTGCAAATGACAGATGCGTAATGGAAAGACCTAAGGTGCTCTACAACGATAAGACCGGCAAATACGTTATGTGGTGGCACTGCGACGGAAGAACTCCTGAGAGTAGTGCTGATTACGGAAAGGCAATGGTCGGAATAGCTACAGCTGATTCACCTACCGGACCTTTCAAGTTTGTTGAAGCAAGAAAACTTATAAGCGCAGATGATGCTAATCTTGGCTGGGATACAGTAAAAGGTTCATCAAGAGATATGAACCTCTTTAAGGATGATGACGGAACAGCTTATGTAATCTACTCATCAGACGGCAATGCAGATATGTATATTGCAAAGCTTGATGACACATATACAGGACTTGCTGCAGATACAGAAGGCCTTAAAGAAGGTGAGAACTACAGACTTTGCTATACAACTTCAAGAGAAGCTCCCGCTATGTTTAAGTATAACGGCCTCTACTACATGATCACATCTGCATGCACAGGCTGGGATCCAAACAGAGCAGGATATGCAACTGCTACATCACCTCTTTCAAAATGGAACTGGATGGGTGATCCCTGCACAGAGGATACAAAGGGTACAACCTACGATACTCAGAGCACATGCGTATTTGCAGTTGATGCTGCTGCAGGACAATTCATCTACATGGGTGACAGATGGAAGTCATCAGACCTTAGTGATTCAAGATATGTTTGGGTGCCTGTGGAATTCTTAAATGGGGGAAAGATTGCACTTGGAAAGTACTCAAATTGGACACTTTCTGAACTTGAAGGAAAGGGTACTTTTGAAATTGTAACAGATATTAAAAAGGTATTTTCTTCAGAGGAAAACGTTAAGAGCAGCATGCCTTCAGAGGTTACTGTGAAAGATACCAAGGGGACAGAAAACACATATTCAGTAACCTGGAACTATGATAAATTAAATTCCTTTGGAACATCAGAAGTTACTGGAACTTTGGAGAATGGAAGAAAGTTTGATCAGAGTGTAACCATTATCCCTGAAAAGCTTATTTACTTCTATGATTGCGGTTCTGTTGAACTTAAAAAAGTAAGTGACTTCTTTAATGATGTGAAGAACCTTCTTGGTAAACAGGTTAGAAATGAGGCTTCAGATGAAGCATACTCAGCTGAAACAAAAGCCGGATATACAGGTGTTATCAAAACAGAAGACAGCGATAACTATGACGTTGGCGTAAAGGATTCAGGCGATGGAATGTATGAGTACGGATTCTGGGCTGGCGGCAACAAGACAATCGATTATGCATTTGATCTTGAGGCAGGCGAGTACACAATTATCACCGGATATCAGGAATGGTGGAACACAACAAGACCTACAAAGATAACAGTAACTCTTGACGGCGAGGAAATTGCATCACATGACTTTACACTTAAGAGCTCTGACTCTCAGAGAACTGAAAATGTAAGTGTGATCGTTCCTAAGAAGGGCACAGTTAAGGTGAGTGTAAGCAAGACCGGAAATCCCGATCCTGTAATGTCATACATCGCAGTTATATGCGATTCTATGGAAAAAGCTGAAGAAGTTGTTGTTCCGGATGCGCCTACACCTACAGCTCCTACTGTAGAAGAAAGCAATACCGGTAAGGATAATACTGAACTTAAGACAACAGATGATAATGGATACAAGACTGTAAAGGGCAGCATAAAGAAGATCAAGAAGGGTAAGAACAAAGGTAAATACCAGCTCGTACTTGAAGACGGCTCTATTGCAAAGGGATTTGTATCACTTAACGGTAAAGCTTATTACTTTGGTAAGAAGGGTATCGCTAAAAAAGGCTTTGTAAAGATAAGCGGCAAGACATACTACACTAATAAGAAGGGTAAACTTGCAACAGGATTTAAGAAGATAAACGGAAAAACTTACTCATTTACCGATGCCGGAAAAATGCGTACAGGTCTTAAAGTAATAAATGGAAATCTCTATTATTTTGGTAAAGACGGTGTTATGAGAACCGGTAAAGTTGAGATAGGTGGTAAGACCTATACGTTTAAGAAAAACGGCAAGTTAAAGAGCGTAAAATAATAGGTAAAAAAACTCTCAAAACTCCTTTATTTGCTTGACTTTGAGTGTATTAATGTTAAGATATGTTTGCCTGTTAAATGACTTTATGGAAGGGCTGTATGCTTAAGGCATACCGCCCTTCCTTTTTACAGATATAAAACGTTTTTGGAGGATATTTCATTGGATCTGGATCGTCAGAGAAAAGCTCCTGTTTATGAGGCGCTTGAAAGATTTAGGAAGCAGAGGGTTGTTCCCTTTGATGTACCCGGACATAAGAGAGGAAGAGGAAACGCTGAACTCGTCAGATTTTTGGGTGAGCAGTGCGTTGGCATAGATGTCAATTCGATGAAACCCCTTGATAATCTCTGTCACCCCGTATCAGTTATAAAAGAAGCGGAAGAGCTTACAGCCGATGCTTTTGGAGCAGAGCATGCTTTTTTGATGGTAAATGGAACGACCAGTGCGGTTCAGGCTATGGTACTCTCATCTGTTAAGCATGGCGAGAAGATCATCATGCCCAGAAATGTCCATAAGAGTGCCATAAATGCTCTTATTTTGTGCGGAGCTGTCCCTGTTTACATTGACCCCAAGGTCGACACCAAGCTTGGAATACCGCTTGGAATGGAGCTTGTTGATGTTGAAGCTGCTATAAAAGAAAACCCTGATGCGAAGGCTATTTTAATAAATAATCCTTCATACTACGGCATATGCTCTAACCTTCAGGCTATAGTAGATCTTGCTCATGCACATGGAATGAAAGCCCTTGTAGATGAGGCACACGGAACGCACCTTTATTTTGGTCCAAACCTTCCGCTCTGTGCTATGAGAGCAGGTGCAGATATGGCAGCAATCAGTATGCACAAGTCAGGTGGAAGCCTTACACAGAGCTCTATCCTTCTTTGCGGTAAGGGCGCAAATATCGGTTATATCAGCAGAATTGTAAACCTTACTCAGACAACAAGTGCAAGCTATCTGTTGATCGCAAGCCTTGATATTTCAAGAAGAAACCTTGCTCTTCACGGCCATGACAGTTTTGAAAAAGTAACAGGAATGGCTAAGTATGCAAGAGAAGAGATAAATGAGATCGAAGGATATTACGCTTACGGTCACGAGCTTATAAATGGCGGAAGCATCTATGATTTCGACGAGACCAAGCTTGTTGTAAATACAAGAGGGATCGGTCTTACGGGAATTGAGGTCTATGACCTGTTAAGAGATGAGTATGATATTCAGATGGAATTCGGTGATCTCTCCAATGTTATGGCTTATATTTCCATAGGAGACAGACTTCAGGATATCGAGAGACTTGCAGGAGCTCTTGCGGATATCAAGAGACTATATGCAAAACAAAAGCAGAGCTTTTTCTCAGCTGAATATGTGACACCTATCGTTAAGGCTACTCCGCAGGAAGCTTTCTATGCTGAGAAGGAATCTGTTCTTATCGATATGACTGTCGGAAGAATAAGCGCGGAGTCAGTTATGTGTTATCCTCCGGGAATACCGATCATTTCTCCCGGCGAAGTAGTTACAAGAGAGATCCTTGACTATATTAAAACAGCCAAAGAAAAGGGCTGCTCAATGCAGGGACCTGAGAGTGAGGATATATCAGAGCTTCAGGTTATAAAATAAGAACCATTTGTTTCAGGAGGTAACATTATCATGCCACAGATGGATTATTGGTTTGGTGAAATGCACACCAACAACGTAAAGATAAACATAAGGCTTAGTAAACAGCTGTTTTCAGGATCATCCGAATTTCAGAGGATCGATGTATTTGATTCACCTGAATTTGGCAAGTTCCTTGCATCAGACGGTAATATCATCTTTTCAGAGAAGGATGAATTTACCTATGACGAGATGATAGTTCATGTGCCCATGGCAGTTCATCCCAAGGTTCAGAGAGTACTTGTCCTTGGCGGCGGAGACGGCGGAGTTGCCAGAGAGCTTAGCCATTATGAGGAAATAAAAGTAATTGATGTTGTTGAGCCAGATAGCATGTTTGTGGATGTGTGCAAGCAGTATTTCCCGGACAATGCCTGCGGCCTTGATGATGACAGGGTTCATATATATTATCAGGACGGTCTTAAGTTCCTTAGAAAATGCGATGATATGTATGACCTTATAATAAATGATGTAACTGAGCCCCTTGGTCACGAGGCGGGACTTTTTACCAAAGAATTCTACGGAAGCTGCTACAAAGCGCTTCATGACGACGGAATCATGGTCTATCAGCATGGAAGCCCGTTCTATGACGAGGATGAGGAGAGCTGCAGAGCCATGCACAGAAAGGCCTACAGAGTATTCCCGATAAACAGGGTATATCAGGCACATATTCCTACATGTCCTGCAGGATACTGGCTTTTTGGTTTTGCAAGTAAAAAATATCACCCCTTAAAGGATTTTAATCCCGACAGATGGGATGAGAGAAATATAAAGACCTGGTACTATACAACACATCTTCACAAGGGAGCATTTATGCTGCCTAAATATGTTGAAGACCTTCTTCAGGAAGAAGAGGCAATGTCCAGATAAGCTGTGAGGGCTCAGCGAAGTATTTTTGAGCTTAGCCCGAACGTGTTCCGGCGTGTGAAACGAGAGCGGAACTTCATTATTATTTTTTCAGGAGGATTAAAATGAGCAGATTATTGGTTATTGGTTGCGGCGGAGTTGCACAGGTTGCTATACAGAAGTGTGCACAGAACAATAAAGTATTCACAGAGATGTGTATTGCATCAAGAACAGTTTCTAAGTGTGATGCATTAAAAGAGAAGATTGAAAAGTCAGGATCACCTGTAAAGATCACTACAGATACGGTAAATGCTGATGACGCTTTAGATATCAAGAGAGTAATAAACAACTATAAGCCGGATGCAGTTCTTAATGTTGCACTTCCTTATCAGGATCTTACTATCATGGATGCCTGCCTTGAGTGCAAGGTTGACTATATTGATACAGCAAACTATGAGCCCGAGGACACAGATGATCCCAAGTGGCGCGAAATCTACGAGAAGCGCTGCAAGGAAAAAGGCTTTACAGCTTATTTTGATTACAGCTGGCAGTGGGCATATTTTGATAAGTTTAAGGAAGCCAATCTTACAGCACTTTTGGGAACAGGCTTTGATCCCGGTGTAACTTCCGTATTTACAGCTTATGCTAAAAAGCATTATTTTGATGAAATCCATTATATCGATATCATGGACTGCAACGGCGGTGACCATGGTTATGCTTTTGCAACCAACTTCAATCCTGAAATAAACCTTCGTGAGGTATCTGCTAACGGAAGCTATTGGGAAGATGGTCACTGGGTTGAGACAAAGCCCATGGAAATAAAGAGAGAGTATGATTTTGCTCAGGTTGGTAAGAAGGATATGTATCTTCTTCATCATGAGGAGATCGAAGCACTTGGAAGAAACTTCCCTGAAGTTAAGAGAATCCGTTTCTTCATGACATTCGGCCAGAGCTACCTTGATCACATGAGATGCCTTGAGGATGTAGGAATGCTTTCTACAAGTCCTGTAATGTTTGAAGGAAGAGAGATTGTGCCTATCCAGTTCTTAAAAGCACTCCTTCCCGATCCTGCAAGCCTTGGCCCCAGAACTGTCGGCAAGACTAACATCGGATGTATTTTCCGCGGTATCAAGGATGGCAAGGAAAGAACAATCTACATCTACAATGTATGTGATCATCAGGAATGCTATAAAGAGCTCGGAAGCCAGGCTATAAGCTATACAACAGGCGTACCAGCTATGATAGGAACTGCTCTTGTTGTAACAGGTAAGTGGAAAAAGCCCGGCGTATTCACAACAGATGAATTCGATCCCGATCCGTATATGGAGATGCTCAATGAGTACGGACTTCCCTGGGTAGTTGAGGAGAATCCTACACTTATTGACTAATATAAGAGGCCGCACTTTTTATGGGAGTTTTTACATATTATGAGTGATCAATTTGAAAGAACAGAGCTTCTTATCGGTAAAGAAGCAGTTGCAAAACTACATAATAAACGTGTGGCTGTTTTCGGAGTTGGCGGTGTTGGAGGATATGTCTGTGAAGGGCTTGTAAGAAGCGGCATAGGATCATTTGATATTGTTGACAGCGATGTTGTATCAGAAAGCAATATAAACAGACAGATAATCGCCCTTCATTCCACAATCGGCAGATACAAGGTCGATGTGATGAAAGAGCGTATGCTTGATATTAATCCGGATGCAGAGGTTAATGTTTACAGATGCTTTTATCTTCCTGAAAATGCCGATCAATTTGATTTTTCCTCTTATGATTACGTTATTGACTGTGTGGATACTGTTACAGCCAAGATAAGTATCATCATGAGAGCAAAAGAAGCTGATGTTCCTGTGATAAGTGCTATGGGCGCCGGGAATAAGCTTGATCCGTCGAGATTTAAGGTTGCAGATATCTATGACACAAGTATCTGTCCTCTTTGCAGAGTTATGAGACGGGAGATGAAGAAACGAAATATTGATTCTCTTAAGGTCGTATACTCCGACGAGGAGCCGAGAAAACCTGATTATTCAGAACTGTATAATGTAAAAGAGGGGGGAGAACTTCCAAGAAAACTCCCTCCCGGAAGCAGCGCATTTTCGCCATCAGCCTGCGGACTGGTGATTGCTTCCGAGGTCATCCGTGACCTTCTGTGATATTTTATGTAAGGGGCAAAATTTTTATTTTTGACCCTTATATTACTGTTTAAATAAAGGACTTTTTAAATGGATTTTAATGAATTAAAAACTCCGGTTTATGTAATCGATGAAAGTAAGTTAAAAAAGAACCTTGAGATTTTAAAGGATGTGCAGGATAAGTCCGGAGCAAAGATACTTCTTGCCCAGAAAGCTTTTTCTGCTTATCACACATATCCTCTTATTTCCAAATATCTTACGGGTACAACATCTTCGGGCCTTTTTGAAGCAAAGCTTGCTTATGAGGAATTCGGAAAAGACTCTGAAATTCACGTGTTTGAGCCTGCTTTTTCAGATGATGAGATGCAGGAAGTATGTGATATTGCCGATCATCTTGTGTTTAATTCCTTATCGCAGCTTGAACATCATAGAAGTATTTGGGAGAAAAAAGTAACTACTAATAAGCTCTCTGTCGGGCTCAGGGTAAATCCTGAATTCTCAACGCAGGAAGGCCACGAAATATATGACCCCTGTGCGCCGGGCTCAAGGCTTGGGATAAGAGCCATAGACCTTCCGGATAAGCTTCCTTCAAAGGTCGAAGGACTTCATTTTCATACTTTATGTGAGCAGGGTTTTGAACCTTTATATGATACGTTTAAGGCATTTGAAAATAAATTTGAAAAGTATTTAAAGAGCGGAGATATCAAATGGCTTAACCTCGGCGGAGGACATCACATAACAAGAGATTACTATGACAGAGATGGACTTATAAACCTTGTAAAATATATAAAAGATACTTATATGGTCGAAGTTTATCTGGAACCCGGTGAAGCCATAGCTCTTGATGCCGGATATCTTGTAACGACAGTTATGGATATTGTAAAAACGGACAGGCTCCCTGTTCTTATACTTGATACATCTGCTGCCTGTCATATGCCTGACGTACTTGAGATGCCATACAGACCTCCGCTAAAGGATAGTGGCGAGATCGGAGATAAAAAATACGGCTACAGATTATCATCCAGAACCTGTCTTGCAGGCGATATAATCGGAGATTACAGCTTTGATGAAGAAATAAAGATAGGTGACAGGCTGATCTTTGAGGACATGGCTATCTACAGTATGGTCAAGAATAATACATTTAACGGCATGGCACTTCCCGATATTGCTGTTCTTAAAGAAAACGGTAACTGCGAAGTTGTTAAATCTTTTGGCTATGAAGATTTTAAAATGAGGCTTTAATAAATATTTACAATATAAAATAATATGATAAAATTCATACAGTTTATTTTTAGGAGGAATATGAAATGAAGAACGTAACAGAATTAAATCATCCACTTATTGAACATAAGCTTTCTATTTTGAGGGATAAACATACAGGTACTAAGGAATTCAGAGAACTTGTAGGAGAGATCGGAGCTTACCTCGTATATGAAGCTATGAGGGATGTTCCTCTTGAGAAGACTACTGTTGAAACTCCCATCAAGACAATCGAGATGGGCAGACTTAATGAAGATAATTTTGTTTTTGCTCCTATCATGAGAGCGGGCATGGGACTTCTTGACGGTGTTATCAATGTTATTCCCAATGCCAAGATCGCACACGTTGGAATGTACAGAGATGAGGAGACATTCGAGCCTGTAAACTATTTCTTCAAGGCTCCGGAAGATATTGCAAACAGAGAAGTTATCATCCTTGATCCCATGCTTGCAACAGGTGGTTCTGCATGTGATGCGATCGATCTCTTTAAGAAAAAGGGCGTTAAGAAAATGCGCTTTATCTGCCTTATAGCTGCACCCGAAGGACTTGAGAAGGTAACATCACTTCATCCCGATGTTCCGATCACATGCGCTCATATCGATGACACATTAAATGAAAATAAATATATCGTTCCGGGTCTTGGTGATGCCGGCGACAGAATTTTCGGTACAAAATAATCATGAAAACCATTAAAGATTCATTCCCTTTAAATGATGGTTTTTGTATGCCTGCCGAATATGATGTGCATGATGCCACTTTGATGATATGGCCCGATAGACCGGGAAGCTGGGGAAAAGACAATGAAGGTGCCATAAGAGCATTTACATCTGTTTTTAAAGAAATCCTTGAATCGGAGTCGCTCTTTGTAATTGCAGGAGTAAATAAAGGAGAGGCTGTATCAAAGTCAATATGTGAGCATACCGATATAGACAGCGCACGTATTAAAGTCATAAAAGACGGCGAATATAAAAGAGAAGCACTACCTTGCTTTTTTGATCAGGCAGATAATGTACATCAAAACTTAGGAATGCTCTATATCATAGAAAAAGATACGGACGACTCCTGGGCAAGAGATACAGGACCCACGATCGTAAGAAGCACAGGAGGAGAGCTTAGGGCAATAGACTGGGCTTTTAATGCCTGGGGCGGAGACTTTGACGGATTATATGCATCCTGGGATAAAGATGACGAGCTTGCTTCATTTTTTGCAGAGGGGCTTTCCATGGATGTATATGATGCGCATCCCTTTGTACTTGAAGGTGGTTCTATCCATTCAGACGGCGAAGGTACTGTAATGGTCACGGAGAGCTGCCTCTTAAGTAAGGGAAGAAATCCCAAACTGTCAAAAGAAGAGATAGAAGATAATTTAAAGAAATATCTTGGGTGCAAGAAAGTACTGTGGCTTCCCTTTGGTATCTACAACGACGAAACCAATGAGCATGTAGATAACGTATGTGCTTTTATTGCTCCCGGCGAAGTTGTACTTGCCTTTACCGATAATAAGGATGATCCGCAGTATGAGATGTCCCTTAGAGACCTTGAATATCTGGAAAATGTGACCGATGCAAGAGGAAGACATCTAAAGATACATAAGCTCCCTATTCCTGATGTACCCGTTACTGTCGAAAAAGAAGACCTTCTTAATTATGTCTTTGAAGAAGGTGAGGACAACAGGGAAGAGGGCGAGAGGCTTGCTGCAAGCTATGTGAATTTCTACTTTACCAATACCAAGGTTCTAATTCCTTTTTTTGGCGGCAAGAATAAGGAAAGCGATTTAAGAGCACTTGAGATTTTGCAGGGAATCTGTAAAAACAGAAAGGTCGTTCCGATAGATGCAAGAGCTATTTTACTGGGAGGCGGCAATATTCACTGCATAACTCAGCAGATACCTGCACATATCAGCAACATGAAACGAAAAATAATTAATTTCGAATAAGAGGTTAGTATGTATAAGGATAATTCATCTACAACAGTTGCGGCAATCCAGTTTGCATGCGGAAAAGAAGCATACGGCAATCCTGAAATATCTGATGAGGAGCTTGTTATTTTAAACATAAAAAAGGCTGAAAAGCTTGTAAGAAAGGCAGCTCATCAGGGTGCACAGATCATTTTGCTCTCGGAGCTTTTTGAAAGACAGTATTTTTGTCAGGAGAGAAGATACGACTACTATGATTTTGCAACTACTGTACATAAAAATAAGGCAGTTCAGCATTTCAGGGATGTTTGCAGAGAATTATCCGTTGTTATGCCTATCAGCTTTTATGAAAAAGAAGGAAATGTAATGTATAACTCTGCAGCTATGATAGATGCTGACGGAGATATACTGGGCGTTTACAGGAAAACGCATATTCCGGATGATCATTTCTACCAGGAAAAATTCTATTTCACTCCGGGAGATACCGGATTTACTGTTTTTGAAACAGCTTACGGCAGAGTGGGTGTGGGAATCTGCTGGGATCAGTGGTTTCCGGAAACAGCAAGATGCCTTGCACTTCAAGGTGCCGACATTATCCTGTATCCCACAGCTATAGGATCTGAGCCTATTCTCGATGTCGATAGCTCAGGTCACTGGCAGAGAACCATGCAGGGACATGCTGCTGCCAATATTATTCCCGTTGTTTGCGCAAACAGGATAGGAACAGAGCATGTTACACCTACGGAAGAAAACGGCGGACAGCTTAGCAGCCTTAGCTTCTACGGAAGTAGTTTTTTGACGGACGAAACCGGAGAGATACTAAGGCAGGCCGGCAGAAATTCGGAAGAAATCATAATGGCTGTATACGATTTTGCTGAGATAAGACAGAATCGTTTGTCATGGGGGCTTTTTAGAGACAGACGCCCTGAATGTTACAGGGAAATCTCTGAATAAAGAAGTTTATTCAGAGGTTTATCGCTTTAATGTGTTAATGTGATGCACTTCTCATTTTCACATTAATAATATATAATTCGATATGTTTGTGGTTTTATTATGGTAAACTACCATATATATCGCTTTAAAGAATACTCACCACAAAATGTTGTAAATATGTTTTGCGAGGGCATTTATATGACACTTATTGATGGGGAAAAGGACAGTGTTTACTGTGTGAAAGAAGTAAACATTGAGAAACCCGTTTTTTCTATGAGACTTAAATCTATCGGTGTCAATACCGGTAAGAAGATCAAAGTGGTAAATAAAAAGAAGCAGGGCGGACTGATAATCCAGGTTGACAAGAAACAGATCGCCATCTGCAGAAATGTTGCATCAGGCATAATAGTAGAGTTTGTTAAGAAGGAATACCCGGAAGTAATGTGATATCCCTTCTCTAAACTAATATATAGATGAAATGGAGATATTATGGCACAGAAGATTAGAACCCGTTATGCTCCCAGTCCGACTGGAAGAATGCATGTAGGTAACCTTAGAACCGCACTTTATGCGTACCTTATTTCTAAGCATGAGGGCGGTGATTATATCTTAAGA
This sequence comes from Butyrivibrio sp. NC2002, assembly GCF_000702265.1. Taxonomy (GTDB): domain Bacteria; phylum Bacillota; class Clostridia; order Lachnospirales; family Lachnospiraceae; genus Butyrivibrio. Next base: position 275,789 of record NZ_JNKZ01000007.1, on the reverse strand, counting down.
ATCGAAGATACCGATCAGGAGCGCTATGTAGAAGGTGCTACAGATATAATCTATCGTACACTTGAAGCTACAGGACTTAAGCATGATGAAGGTCCTGATAAGGACGGCGGTGTTGGTCCTTATGTTCAGAGTGAGCGTCAGAAACAGGGTATATATTTAAAGTACGCAAAAGAGCTTGTTGAAAAGGGTGAGGCTTATTATTGCTTCTGTACACCGGAGAGACTTGCTACACTTACACAGGTTATAGAGGGTAAGGAAGTAAGCATATACGATAAGCATTGTCTTTCACTTTCCAAGGAAGAAGTTCAGAAGAACCTCGATGCAGGAATGCCTTATGTTATAAGACAGAATAATCCCAGAGAAGGATCAACAACTTTCCATGATGAGCTTTACGGAGATATCACAGTTGATAATTCAGAACTTGATGATATGATCCTCATTAAGTCTGACGGATATCCGACATACAACTTTGCTAATGTAGTTGATGATCATCTTATGGGAATCACTCACGTAGTAAGAGGTAATGAGTATATTTCTTCTTCTCCCAAGTACAACAGATTATATGATGCATTTGGATGGGAAGTACCGAAGTACATTCACTGCCCGCTTATAACAGATGAAGATCATCACAAGCTCAGTAAGAGAAGCGGTCACTCTTCATTTGAGGATCTGATCGAGCAGGGATTCCTTGCAGAGGCAGTTGTTAACTTTGTCGCTCTTCTTGGATGGTCACCTGAAGATAATACTGAGATCATGAGCCTTGATGAACTTGTTGAAAAGTTTGATTACAAGAGGATCAACAAGTCACCTGCAGTATTTGATTATACTAAGCTTCGCTGGATGAACGGCGAGTATTTAAAGAAGATGGACAGTGACAAATTCTATGAACTTGCACTTCCTTATATCAAAGAAGTTATAACAAAAGACCTTGATCTTCATAAGATTGCTGAGATGGTAAAGACAAGAATCGAGATCTGGCCTGATATTCACGATATGATAGACTTCTTTGAAGAGATGCCTGATTATGATACAGAGATATTCAAGCACAAGAAGATGAAGACTGATGAAGCCTCTTCACTTATGGTGCTTAAGGATCTTCTTCCTATTCTCGAGAATCAGACAGATTATTCTAATGATGCTCTTTATGCAACTCTTACTGATTATATCAAAGAGAAAGAGTATAAGAACGGCTATGTTTTATGGCCTATCAGAATAGCTGTATCCGGTAAGGCTATGACGCCCTGCGGAGCTACAGAAATTATGGAAGTTATTGGAAAGGATGAGACGATCCGTCGTCTTAAGAAGTCAATTGAAAAACTTGAAGCATGAAATACCCGCTTTAGGTAATCCTGCTCAGATGCGTGCCATAGAGCACGATAGAGGACCTGCATGTGTGATTGCAGGTCCCGGAAGCGGGAAGACCTTTGTTATTATAAAAAGGGTGGTGCGGCTTATTGAAAAAGGAATTGCGCCGTCACACATACTTATAATAACTTTTACCAAACAGGCTGCAACCTTGATGCAGCAAAGATTTATCAAAGAAACAAATTCCATGTATCCGGAGGTTCTCTTCGGAACATTCCACTCAGTTTTTTATCAGATATTAAAAGTAAGTTCTCCCAAAAAAGCAGAGCCGGTAACGCTTATATCAGAAAAACAAAAATATATTTTTATGAGCGAAATATTAAGTGAGCTTCGCCAGATGATACTAGCAAAGAGTAAAGGCGCGGGCACATTAAATAATCCTTTATATGACAGCTCATCATTTGATTATAATAAGGACACAATAAAAACTCTTATTTCTGAAATATCAAGACTAAAAAACGAAGGTAATACAGATCCTGAAGATAAATCTTTCGAATATGACAAAAGCATTCAGCTTGGTGAATATTTCCCCTATATTTTTAGAGAATACGACAAACTTTTAAAGGAGCAGAACCTTATTGATTTCGATGATATGGTGCTTATGTGTTATGAGCTTTTAAGAGAAAACAAAGAAATTCTTGAAGCCTGGCAGGAGAAGTTTAAATACATTCTTATTGATGAGTATCAGGACATAAATAATATGCAGTTCAAGGTTGTTCGCCTTCTTTCTAAAAAGCATGAAAATCTCTTTGTAGTAGGTGATGATGATCAATCAATCTACGGCTTTAGAGGATCAAGTCCTAAGTTTATGCTTATGTTTGATAAGTATTACAAAAATGCCGAAAAGATAATACTTGATGTAAATTACAGATGTGCTCCGGAAATACTTAAGGTGTCGCTTAAAGTAATAAATGAAAACAACAACCGATTTAGAAAAAATATAAAGGCTGGAATCCCAGGCATAAAGGGACAGTGCAAGCTTATTAGCTTTTCAGAAAAGAGCATGCAGTCAGATGCAATAATAAAGCAGATAAGGGGAATTACAGGTGGAGATAATCCCCTGTTTGACCACAAAGATATCGCAGTAATATTCAGAACAAATATCGAAGCCAGTGCAATGGCACTTATCTTTACAGAAAACAAAATCCCGTTTTTTTACAAAGAAAAGATAGTTTCACCTTATGACAAGCCATATATTAAGGACCTTGTCTCATATCTTGATTTTGCCTGCGGAGGCTTTAAGAGAGGTGATTTTCTAAAGATTATGAATAAGCCTCTTAGATATATAACAAGGGACTGCCTTATGAGCGAAACGGTATCTGAAAATGAGATACTTATGTACTACAAAAGGCAGGGAAAACTTAGGATGATGGACAGAATCCAGAGGTTTTTTAGAGATATTAAGATGGTGCAAAAGCTTAAGCCATATCTTGCAATCAACTTCGTAAGAAAGGTCATGGGCTATGACAACTACATAAAGGAAAAGTATGGAAAAGACAGGACTTCTTTAAAGGAAATAACAGAAGAAATAAACAATTTTGAAGAGACAGTAAAAAGCTTTACAACCTACAAACAGTTAAAGGAATTTCTTGAAGATATTGCATCTGATTATGAAAACATAAAAGGAAGTAATCTTGATAAGAGCGGTGTCAGGATCATGACAATGCATGCTTCAAAAGGACTAGAGTTTAAAGTTGTATTTTTGCCGGATCTAAATGAGGGAATAATTCCCTCTCGAAAATCCATCAGCGATGAAAGTATTGAGGAAGAGAGGCGAATGTTATATGTTGCAATGACAAGGGCAAAAGAAAAACTATATCTAAGTTATATAAATGGCGGAAAAAGCAATCCTATGAGGATGTCTCATTTTCTGACACCTATCGTAGATGATATAATAAAAAATCGATAAATTGTTAATTGTTTTTTAATTACTGTAATTATTGTTTATACAATTTTTAACTGATATGATGAAATTGGATTTATAGATAATTGCGATTTGAATGTGCTGATGAACGGAGGTATCTTCCATGCTTAGGGAGACCTTTAAAGAGCGAATAAAGAATGAAGATAAATTCTTTGAGCTTTTTGAAAATGAAATCGTAATAAATAATATTCAGTTCCAAAAACAAATGTCCAAAATATTGCTGGTGGTCTATGCTGTAGTTTTGCTAAGCGCAAAGCTGATAATAAAAACCTTCAGGATCCATCCGCTTTACTATGGACTTCTTGTCATGCTGCTGATATTTTTCATTATCTCGCAAGCTCTTGATCCTCAGAAAATACATTACAAAAAGCACAGAAAAATATCTATTTGTCTTTATTTTTTGCTATATCTTAATCTGGTCATTATAGATGTCATTCCTTATAAAGAGGACATTGCGGGACTTTTCCCGATTTTTCTGATAATGTTTGCCCTTATCTACATAGATAAGCTCAAAGTATATATCATTACCGAGTTTATTCTTTCTGCGATATTTATAATTCTTAATGTGTTATGGAAAGAACCTGCATATTTTTCCAAGGATTTTTTTGCTATTTTAGTTGCTTTGTTTGTATCGATGTCCTGTGCGACTATAATTTCAAACCTAAGGATTAAAGAAGCGCTCAACAGATATATCCAGGAGAGCCTTAGTAAGACTGCTGCCGAAGCAGAGGCAAAAGCTATTGCTGCAAACGGAGCAAAAAGCCAGTTCCTCTCTCAGATGTCCCATGAAATAAGGACACCTATAAATGCAATACTTGGTATGAACGAGCTTATTATAAGGGAATATGCGGATGAAAATCTGCTTAAATATGCCCACAATATAAGAAGCGCCGGAAATACACTTCTTTCTCTTGTCAATGATATCCTTGACTTTTCAAAGATAGAAGCAGGTAAGATGGAGCTTTACTGCGTTGAATATGACCTTGCAAGTCTGATATCAGAGCTTGTCAGCATGGTCGATGACAGGGCAAAGAAAAAGGGGCTTTCACTTAAAGTTACGGTCAATGAGGAAATGCCGCATCTTTTGTATGGCGATAACGTAAGGCTAAAGCAGATAATACTAAACATCCTTACAAATGCTGTGAAATACACGGAACATGGCTCAATACATATGAGCTTTGATTATACTACAAGCGCGCATCTTGATATAAACGGCAGCATAGGGCTTATAGTATCCGTATCAGACACCGGAATAGGTATACGAGAAGAGGATATGGAGAGGCTTTTTTCTCCTTTTGAGAGAATAGAAGAGACCAGAAACAGGAATGTAGAAGGCTCCGGTCTTGGAATGAGCATCGTTCAAAAGCTTCTTGCCCTCATGGATTCAGAGCTTCATGTAAGAAGTGAGTATGGTAAAGGTTCAACTTTTTCATTCACAGTAAGGCAGGAGACAAGAAGCTGGGATGCAATAGGTGACTTTAATGCGGCATATAACGAGCTTGTCGAGTCGGAAACCTCCTATACACAGCTTTTTACAGCTCCTGATGCAAAGATACTTATAGTTGATGACACTGAGATGAACATTGTAGTTGCAAGAAACCTTATTAAGGACACCAAGGTTAATGTCTTCTCAGCATCAAGCGGAAAAGAAGCTCTTGAAATCACAAAGAAAGAAGAATTCGACCTCATCCTCATAGATCATAAGATGCCTGAAATGGACGGTATGGAGATGCTCTGGAGACTTAGAAGCGATGAGGAGAATCCAAACCACGAAAAGCCGTGCATAGCTCTTACGGCAAATGTTTTTTCGGGGGCAAGGGAAACCTACAAAAACTCAGGCTTTGTTGACTACTTATCAAAGCCGATAATAGGTGATTCTTTAGAAAAAATGCTGGCAACTTATCTGCCTGAAGACAAGGTTTTATATACAAAAGAGAAAAAGAATACAAAACATATACCAAATAAAGTTGTTAAGTATGAAGACAAGGTTAAGGAAGTTACGAGGATGAATGATCACATAGGTGACATTCGCGAAGACTATTCCGATGATGAAGAGCTCTATGAAACAATCGGTATGCTTATGAAGAGAGCTGATATAACAAGGTAATGGCCGGAGGATTTAAGTGGGCACTAAAGTTTTGATAGTTGATGACTCAAAACTGGATAGATATTTCATATTAAAACTCCTTGAGTACATAGGTGCTGAGGCTGATATGGCAGGGGACGTTCATGAGTGCTTAAGACTTCTTAGAGGCGATGTATATGATATTGTTTTTATAGACTATATGATGCCTGAAGCAAACGGAATAGAGGTTCTTGAGCAGATAAGAAACGGTACAGAGAATAAGAACAAGAATATAACCTGTATTGCCCTTGTATCTCCGGATAGCGCTTCCGAAGGTAAAAAGTGCCTTGAAGCCGGTTTTTCCAATTACCTCGAAAAACCTGTTGTATTTAAAGAACTGCTTGCAATACTTATTATGTACCTTCCTGATAATGCAAGAAAGTGCCTGAGTCTTCCGTCTGCGAATGCTTCTGCGCTTAGGAAAACAAAGGTGCAGGAGGAAGTCCATGAAGAGGGAATAAGAAAAGATCTCTCATCTGTTCCTGAAATTAATGCCGATCAGGGCATTTCGCTATGCGGGTCGGAAGAAGGCTATATGACAGCACTTGGAATTTTCTACACTTCAATTGATGTTAAGGCTGATGAAATTGAAAATTACTACAATGAAGAAGATTGGAAAAACTATACGATCAAGGTTCATGCTCTTAAAAGTTCAGCAAATATCATTGGTGCTGTAAAGCTATATACCGATGCAAAAAATCTTGAGGAAGCCGGTAATGCTGACAACATCGAGATGATAAAGGATAAGACAAGGTTCTTATTGGAAGATTACAGATCATTTAAGGATAAACTGTCATTTTTATCAGGTGATGATAAAGAAAGTAAAGAAGATGACAAGCCGCCAGCATCTGAAAAAGACATAAAAGATGCTTATAATTCTCTGTTTGAATTTGCACAGATAATGGATTTTGACCTGGCAGATATGGTAGTAAAATCCATGAAAGAATACAGCCTTCCGCAGAAGGACAAAGAGAATTTTGATAATATAGAAAAGCTACTTGCAAATTTGGAATGGCAAAAAATTAGTGAGATTGTTTCAAATGTATAAGAGCAATGGAGATGGCCATGCAAAAAAAAGTACAGATTATAAGTTCAAATGAAACATTTATGGTTAAGGGATTGATGATGAAGCTTAAAAGCGCAGGCATCGAATCAATCTTTACCAGTGATAAGGTTGAGGACATAAAGACACAGGAAATGAATGCGGAGCTTTTTGTCTATTATCTTGATGAGATCGTTCCCAAAACCTTGATTTACCTTAAGGATCTCTGCCTTGAAAGCCACAGACTGGTCATCATAATAGGCAATCCTGTTGAATATGAGGAAGCCATAAAATACCTGCCTGAATCACATGTTCATGCTTTTTTTGAAAGACCTCTCCAAATGGATGACTTTATAGAAAATGTCACCAAATTCTTTTCCGATGAATTTGTCGAACACTCAAAGAAAAGCATCCTCATTGTAGATGATGACGTATCCTACATGAGAATGATAAGAGACTGGTTAAGGGATGACTACCGCGTATCAATGGCAAATTCCGGAATCCAGGCTATTACATGGCTTGCCAAAAACAAAGCAGATCTCATTCTCCTTGACTACGAGATGCCCGTAACTCCGGGACCAAAGGTACTTGAAATGTTTAAAAGCGATATGAGTATAAAGGATATCCCGGTTATGTTTCTTACATCAAAAGGGGATAAAGCCAGCATAGTACGAGTCCTTGCTCTTAAACCGACGGATTATATTTTAAAGACGATCGACAGGCAGTCACTCCATATTAAGATAGACAATTATTTTATGATGAACGGAATATAATTTATTATTCAGGTGTTAAGTTTTTTTATTGAGGTGTCGATAAACAGATTGGAAAACTATATCTGAATGTAGACAAGGATGTCAAAGATAATAAAGCAAAGGAGGGTATCTTATGAGTACAGTAAATGGGCTGGGTTCTTCCATAGTTGATAAATTAACCCAGTATCAGCCTAAAAATCAGAAAACAAATAAAACTAAAGATGCTGAAAAAGCAAATAATTTCGGCAGAGCTCTTGAAGTGCAGAAAAATAAGGCAGTTTCAGAGACACACATCCAGGAAGGAGTCGAACTTTCCGATAAAGCTAAGAAAGTTTTGGACGAACTTAAGGAAAAGTATGGAAATATGGACTTTTTTGTGTCAAACTATTCTTCAGACGAAGAAGCCGAGGAAATTATGTCCCGTGGCACAAAGCAGTACAGCGTTCTTATAGAGCCTGAGGTTCTCGAACAGATGGCTGAAGATGATACAGTCAAGGAAAAATACATGGGCATCATTGATGAATCTACAAGCCAGCTTGACAGCATCAAGGAAGAGCTTGAAGAATCAGGACAGGAAGTTCAGACTATCGGTGTTAAGATAGATGCTGACGGTGCTGTTAAATTCTTTGCCAAGATAAAAGAGCAGAACGAAAAATATCAGAAGCAGATCGCTGAAGAAAAAGAAGCAAAGAAAGCTGAAGATGCTGCTAAGGAGGCAAAGGAAGAAGAAGCTAAACGGATGGAAAAGCTCCGGGAAAGCATTGGGACTAATCCATACAGCAAAAAGGAAGGTGCCTATGAAAAGGTAACCACTGTATTTGCTGATTCCGCAGAAGAGCTTTTGGAAAAAATAAAGAATGTAGACTGGAGTCAGATAGAAGCTACTCCTGTTAAAGGAAACGGTCAAAAGTTTGATTTTTCAGTCTGAAGTTGGAGGAACAGATGAACTTTTCAAAGATTGCAACAGACATGAACACTAAGATCCAGAACGATGAGCAGATTACAGTAGACATTGAACTAAACGACGGCACAAATGTTACTTGTGCGGTTCTCATAGTTCTTACAGTTCAGGAGAAAGATTACATAGTACTTCTTCCTCTTGATGAAAAAGGTCAGAACAATGACGGAAACGTCTGGTTCTACGAATTCATACAAAAATCCGAAGATGCTGAGCCTGAGCTCGGATATATCGAGGATGATGATGAATACGAAGCTGTTGCGGATGCCTTTGATGAGTATCTCGACGACGTCGAATTTGATGAAATGATCGAGGTTGATCCCGACGAAGAATAAATTTTTTGAAGCGGCATGGATTTTTCCATGTCGCTTCTTTTTTGAGCTTCTTTTGTGATATAATGTAGTGCGAAATTCGATAAAGGATGCAAAATGAATACAAATTATAAGATTATTCCGTGTGCTCCCTATCCTATGGGGATTAAGAGAACTGAAAATGGTATAAGAATTTGTGCTGCATTTAACCTTAAAACCGGATGCGGTATCTGTTTTTATGGATCAAAACTAAAAAAGCCAGTTAAGATTGAATTTCCTGAGCAGTGCAGGCAGGGAAAGATTTTCTGTGCAGAAATTTCAGGCGATACATCACTTTTTGAAACCTATATGCTTTTTGAAGGAAAGAGACTATTTTGCGATCCTTACGCAACCTTCATTTATGGCCTTGAAAAGTGGGGGAAAAATACTATCGAGGAAGATTTAAGATGCCGTATCGATGATACTTTCTTTGACTGGGAAAAGGATAAAAAGCCTCAGATAAGATATGAGGACAGTTTTATATATACGCTTCATGTTAGAGGCTATACCAAAAGTCCTTCAAGTGGTGTTGATATCAAGAAGCGCGGTACTTTTTCCGGAATAATCGATAAGATTCCATATATCAGATCGCTCGGAGTTACCTGTATTGAGCTTATGCCTGCTTATGAGATGAATGTCCTTGACGATACTCATCAGTCCTCTTATAAAATAAGGGGAATCATGCCCGAAGGAAGCATGATGGGATCTCAAAAAAGCAGAGTAATAGTAAGCGAAAACGGAACTATAAAAGATAAAAGCGATGTAAAGAAAAAGATCAACTTCTGGGGTTACAAAAAAGGCTTCTATTTTGCTCCAAGAAGCAGTTTTGCCCAGTATCCGGATGAGGCTGACATTGAATTCAAAAAGATGGTAAAACAGCTTCACAAAAACGGCATCGAAGTTGTCATGCAGTTTTATTTTGCAAATGATGAGTCTGAAGATATCATTGTTTCATCGATAAGACACTGGGTATTTAATTACCACATAGACGGAATACATCTTAAGGGAAATGACAAGGCAGCCGCTATTTTAGCGCTCGATCCTATGCTGAGTGATACCAAGATATGGTATTACGGTTTTGATTACAGTCATATTTATAAGGGAAAAGCCCCTATCACAAGAACTCTTGCGGAGTTTAACCCGCAGTTTATGTATTCCTCAAGAAGATTCCTTAAGGGCGACGACAATTCCATAGGCGATTTCCTAAGAAATATGCTGAACAATAAGCCGGAAGTCGGAACAGTCAATTACATCTGTGACTATGAAGGGCTAAGGCTTGTTGATCTTGTTACATACGAACACAAGAGAAATGAAACAAACGGTGAAAACAATGCAGACGGCACTGACAATAACCTCAGCTGGAACTGCGGAATAGAGGGCAGAACCAGAAAACAGAGCATTTTAAGTCTTAGAAATAAGCAGATAAAAAATGCTCTCACAATGCTGTTTATGTCCCAGGGAACACCTATGATCTTTGGCGGCGATGAATTCGGCAACTCTCAGGATGGCAATAATAATCCCTACTGCCAGGATAATCCGACAGGCTGGGTTGACTGGAGCCAGCAGGCAAAGCCCACCAACATAGAGAATCTTGAATATTTGAAATATCTTGTAAAACTCAGATTCAAGCATCGCATACTTCATGAGAAGCTTGCATTTAAGCTGATGGACTACATGGCATGCGGTTATCCCGATCTGTCATATCACGGGATCGAAGCATGGAGACCTGATCTGTCCAATTACAGCCATAGTGTAGGTATGCTTTACTGCGGCATGTATGAAAAAGAAGAAAAAGACAAGAGCTTTTTCTATGTCGCATACAACATGCATTGGACACCTGTTAAGTTTGCACTTCCCAAGCTCCCTGAAGGAATGACCTGGAAGATACTTAGTGACACCGAATCTCCGAAAGGCTTTAAATCCATGAAGGCGCTTAAGGATCAGAGCGAAGTTCTCTGCACAGAGAGAAGTGTCAAGATAATGATAGGTGTCGGAACACCTGTGGAAAAGACTAAAAAGACCGGAAATAAAGGCAATGACAGAAAAGAAAATTGAAGATAAGATCACACTTAGTAAAATAATAGGCCACTTTGTCACAATCACTCATCACAGACATCTGGTCAGGAAAAACTGCTTTAAGATGGGTTTGTACTGGCAAGGGCTTGTTCATGATCTTTCCAAGTATACGCCTGCGGAATTTCTTATTGGTGCCAGATGTTACCAGGGGACGCGCTCTCCAAATGCCAGAGAAAGAGAAATCCGCGGGTATTCTACTTCATGGCTTCATCACAAGGGTAGAAACAAGCATCATTTTGAATACTGGATTGATTTTTTCAAGAAAAATGAATATGGAGACGGAATCGTACCTGTGCCCATGCCGGATAAATATGTTGCTGAAATGATGGCAGACAGGGTTGCCGCGAGCATGACCTACAGAGGAGATGCTTACGACAGCTGGGATTCCATGAAATATTATGAGAGGGAAAAAGAAGTTTTAAAGCATCTGGTTCACCCGGATACGATAAACAAGCTTGAATTTTTCCTTACAATGATAGGCGAACAAGGCGAAGATGCCACTTTTAAATATATAAAAGAAATCTTCCTTAAAGGCAAAGACAGAGGAAGATGGGAAAAGGAATTAGAGGTACAACAAAATGAGCAAAACAGAGTTATTTAAGACAGAAGATCTCGTTGACAGATTTATAAGTTATACAAAAATAGATACACAATCTGACGAAAATACGAACACAAGTCCTTCAACGGCAAAACAGCACGATCTTGCAAAGCTTCTTGAAGCTGAGCTTAAGGAAATGGGTGCAAAGAATGTAATTTATGATAAGGAGCATTGCTACGTTTACGCGACTATCCCTGCAACTACAGATAACAATAAAGCTCCCATTATAGGCTTTATATCACATATGGATACTTCCGATGCGGTCAGCGGTAAGGATGTAAAGGCCAGAATAATTGAAAAATACGACGGAAACGACATTGACTTGTCGGGAGATGGAAAATATGTCCTTTCACCAAAGGATTTTCCTGTTTTAAAGGAAAAGGTAAACAAAAATCTCATAGTTACAGATGGAAGCACACTTCTTGGAGCTGATGATAAAGCAGGAATTGCCGAGATTATGACTATGGCAAAGGCTCTTCTTGAAAACAAGGATATTCCTCACGGAGAAATTAAGATCGCATTTACTCCCGATGAAGAAATAGGAGAAGGAACAAAGCACTTTGACATAAAGACATTTGGTGCAAAGTATGCCTATACAGTTGACGGCGGAGCACTTGGAGAGCTTGAATACGAGAATTTCAACGCTGCAGAGGTTGAACTTATCATAAACGGTAGGAGCGTTCACCCGGGAGATGCTAAGGGTAAGATGATAAATGCTTCTCTTATAGCTTATGAATTCCAGTCAATGCTGCCTGTTTTTGATAATCCCATGTATACAGAGAAAAGAGAGGGCTTTTATCACCTCATCATGATGAAGGGAACCTGCGAAAAAGCAGTTTGTTACTACATCATAAGAGACCATGACATGGATAAGTTCACAAAGAAGAAGGAACTTGTAAAGAGCATTGTAGATTTCCTTAATAACAAGTATGGCGAGGGCACCGTTGAGCTTAAGATCGAGGATTCCTATTACAACATGATAGAAAAGATCCGTCCTCACATGCATCTTGTTGATAATGCCAAGAAAGCTATGAGAAGTCTTGATATTGAGCCTATCGATCAGCCTATAAGAGGCGGCACCGACGGAGCTATGCTCTCATATAAGGGACTTCCCTGCCCGAATCTGTGCACAGGCGGATACAACTATCATGGCAGATATGAGTTTGCTGTTATAGAAGAGATGAAGTCCACTGTGGACGTGCTACTGGAAATTTGTAATATTTATGGAGATTTTGAAGATAAATGAGTTTGAGTAATAAAGATATTTTACATGCTGTTTTAAACAATGATGCATCTGAGGAAACAAAGCTTCAGTTTCATTATATTGAAAAGGCAACCGGATACGTAGATGAGCTTAAAAAGGAGCTCGGAAGGACTCCTACTGCCTGCGTTGTAACATTTGGCTGTCAGATGAATGCAAGAGATTCTGAAAAGCTTATGGGAATTCTTGCCAAGATCGGCTATGAGATAGTTGAGAGCGAGGATGCTGATTTTGTTATCTACAATACCTGCACAGTCAGAGATAATGCGGATCAGAGAGTATTTGGAAGACTGGGCTATTTAAGCGGTATAAAGAAGAAAAAGCCTCACATGAAAATTGCTCTTTGCGGCTGCATGATGCAGGAAGAATCATCTATTGAGAAGATCAAAAAGAGCTACAGACATGTTGATCTTATTTTCGGAACTCATAATATCTTTAAGTTTGCTGAGCTTCTCTGCACAGTATTTGAGTCAGACAGAATGATAATTGATATCTGGAAGGATACAGACAAGATCGTTGAGGATCTGCCGATAATCAGGAAATATCCTTTTAAGAGCGGAATCAACATCATGTTTGGCTGCAATAATTTCTGTACATATTGCATCGTTCCTTATGTTCGCGGAAGAGAGAGATCAAGAAGTCCCAAAGATATCATAAGAGAGATTGAATACCTTGCAAGTGACGGCGTTAAGGAAATCATGCTCCTTGGACAGAACGTTAACTCATACGGAAAAGGTCTTCCGGAAGATGAAGCAATGTCATTTGCAGAGCTTTTATCAGAAGTATGTAAGGTTGATGGCATTAAGAGAGTTCGATTCATGACATCTCACCCCAAGGATCTATCTGATGACCTTATCAAAGTTATCGCAGAAAATGAAAAGGTTGCAAGACATATCCATCTTCCTCTTCAGTCAGGTTCTGATGAGATATTAAAGAAAATGAACAGACATTATACAAAGGAAAGCTATCTTAAGCTTGTTGATAAGATAAAAGCGCAGATTCCTGATGTGTCTATCACAACAGATATTATTGTCGGTTTCCCCGGAGAAACTGACAGTGACGTTGATGAGACAATTGATGTTGTTAAAAAGGCTCAGTTTGACAATGCCTTTACATTTATTTATTCAAAGAGAACCGGAACGCCTGCTGCCTCTATGGAACAGGTTCCTGAGTCTGTAAGTAAGCCTAATTTTGACAGACTCTTAAAGGTAGTTCAGGAGACTGCTAAAGAGAGAGCCTCAAGATTTACCGGAAGAGTTGAGAATGTACTCGTAGAAGAAATAAACGAGCACGATCCGTCTCTTCTTACAGGTAGAATGAGCAACAATACACTGGTACATTTCCCGGGAGATTCTTCTCTTATCGGAGAATTTGTATCTGTTAAGCTTTTGGAGTGCCACGGCTTCTACTATACAGGAGAGAAAATCTGATATGTGCGCCTTTTTGAGGGCGCAGCAGGATATATGAAATAAAGTTAGTGGGGAATAATAACTTGGAAATAGATTTCGAAAAACTAAGTCCCATGATGCAAAACTACATGAGGACCAAAAGTGAATATAAGGACTGCATTCTGTTCTACAGGCTCGGCGATTTTTATGAAATGTTTTTTGATGATGCCAAGATCGCATCCAAAGAACTTGAGCTTACTCTTACCGGTAAAGCCTGCGGACTAGAGGAGAGAGCTCCCATGTGCGGAGTTCCCCATCATGCGGTTGACAGCTATCTCACCAAGCTTGTAGGAAGAGGCTACAAAGTCGCAATCTGTGAACAGGTTGAGGATCCAAAGCTGGCAAAAGGTCTTGTGAAGCGCGACGTTACAAGGATTGTAACTCCCGGAACAAACCTCAATATGCAGGCCCTTGATGAAACCAAAAACAATTATCTTATGTGCGTGTTCTACACAGATGAAAAAACAGGTATTTCAGTCTGTGATATGACTACAGGTGATTTTTTACTTACAGAAGTTGATTCTTTAAAAGAGATAATTGATGAAATACAGAAGTTTCAGCCTACTGAGCTTATATGTAATGATGCATTTCTTGTCAGCGGAGTTAATATCGACCAGTTAAAGGATAGAAGTAACATGGTAGTTAATCCGCTTGAAGCAAGATATTTTGATGATGAATCCAATAAGCAGGTTCTTACAAAACACTTTAAAGTTGCTTCTTTAATTGGCCTTGGTATTGCGGATTTTCCAAACGGCACTCTTGCTGCAGGATGTGTTCTTAAATACCTTCAGGAGCTTCAGAAGTCGGATTTATCCAATATTATCCATATATATCCGTATCTTACAAATAAGTATATGCTTCTTGACTCATCTACAAGAAGAAACCTTGAACTTATCGAGACAATGAGGGATAAGCAGAAAAAAGGTACTCTTTTGTGGGTTCTTGATAAAACAAAAACCGCTATGGGTGCAAGAATGCTGCGAAGCTTTATTGAGCAGCCACTCATAGATACAGATGATATCTTATCAAGGCAGAGCGCGGTTGAAGCTTTGGTAAAGCATGTAATTGAGAGAGATGAAATAAGAGAATACCTTGGTCCTATCTACGATCTTGAGAGACTTATGGCAAAAATAAATTACCATACGGCCAATCCAAGAGACCTTCTTGCATTCAGGAATTCGCTTAAGATGCTTCCTGCTATAAAGATGGTACTTGAAGACCTTCGGGATACAGTAAGCCTTGATAATATCTATAAAGAGATAGATGATCTTAAGGATATTTACGAACTTATAGACAGATCGATCGTCGAAGAGCCTCCGCTTGCGATAAAAGAGGGCGGAATAATAAAAGACGGTTTTGACAGTGATATCGATCATTTCAGAGAAGCAAGTACTAACGGTAAATCCTGGCTTTCAGAGCTTGAAGCTAAGGAAAGAGAAAAGCTAGATATCAAGAACCTCAGAATAAAATACAGCAATGTATTTGGATATTCCTTTGAAGTAACCAATTCCTTCAAAGATAAGGTACCTGATTATTTCATAAGAAAACAGACTCTTACCAATTGCGAACGTTATACAACGCCTGAGCTTAAAGAACTCGAAGATACGATCTTAAATGCCCAGGATAAGCTCTTTAATTTAGAGTATGAGATGTTCTGCAAGATAAGAGATTCTATTGCGATGGAGATTGCAAGGATACAGAAAACCGCCAAGGGCATCGCTCTTCTTGATGTTTTTTGCTCACTTGCTTATGTTGCAGAGAGAAATCATTACGTAAAACCTACTCTAAATGATAAGGGAGTACTAAAGATCCAGGGAGGACGTCATCCCGTAATAGAGCTGATGCTCGACAGGACAGATATGTTCATATCAAATGACACCTTCCTTGATGATAAAAAGCATGCGATAAGTATTATTACAGGACCAAACATGGCAGGTAAATCAACCTACATGAGACAGACGGCTCTTATAGTCCTCATGGCTCAGATTGGAAGCTATGTTCCTGCAGATTCCGCAACTGTTGGTGTTGTGGACAGAATATTTACAAGAGTCGGTGCTTCTGATGACCTTGGAAGCGGACAGAGTACCTTCATGGTTGAAATGAACGAAGTTGCAAATATCCTTAGAAATGCTACGTCAAAGTCACTTCTTATTCTCGACGAAATAGGAAGAGGAACTTCAACCTATGATGGACTTTCGATTGCATGGGCTGTGATAGAGCATATAAGTAACCGTAAGCTTCTTGGTGCAAGAACACTATTTGCAACACATTATCATGAGCTTACAGAACTTGAAGGCAAGATCGATAATGTAAATAACTACTGCATCGCCGTAAAGGAAAAAGGCGATGATATCGTCTTTTTACATAAAATAATAAAAGGTGGTGCTGATAAGAGCTACGGTATTCAGGTAGCACGACTTGCGGGAATTCCGGACATGGTAATAGACAGGGCAAAAGCTATTGCCGAGGAGCTGACTGATAATGATATTACTGAGAAGATCCAGGGTATCGAAGTAAGTCAAAAGTCCGAGAAAAAGTCACAGGTAAAGCACTACGATCAGGTCGACTTATCGCAGATGTCTCTTTTTGACACAGTAAGAGACGAAGATGTCATAAAAGAATTACAGGAGATTGATATATCTAATCTTACGCCTATGGATGCCTTAAATACGCTCTATAAGCTGCAGAATCAGCTTAAGAACAGATGGAAGGGGTAAAAATAATGGCTATAATAATGGAGCTTGACCAAAATACGATTGATCAGATAGCTGCAGGTGAAGTAGTTGAGAGACCATCAAGTATTGTAAAAGAACTTGTAGAAAATTCCATTGACTCAGGTGCTACCTCGATAACTGTTGAAATACAGGAGGGCGGCACCAAGCTTATAAGAGTAACTGATAACGGAAGCGGTATTGAAAAGAGCCAGATCAGAAATGCTTTTAAAAGACATGCTACAAGTAAGCTCATGAGCATAGATGATATATACAGTCTAAAATCTCTGGGCTTTAGAGGCGAGGCGCTTTCAAGTATATCCGCAGTTGCAAATGTCGAGCTTATAACAAAGACCGCTGACGAGCTTGTAGGTACAAGATACCTTATAAGCGGAGGAAATGAAGAAGGAATAGATGAAGTCGGTGCTCCTACAGGAACTACCATAATTGTCAGGGATCTGTTTTTTAATACCCCTGCAAGAAAAAAGTTTTTAAAAACTCCGCAGACGGAAGGCTCTTATATAGGAGACCTCATGGAGCATTTATCCCTTGATAATCCGTCTGTTTCATTCCATTTTATAAATAACAGGGATGATAAATTTACCACGTCGGGAAATGGCGATCTAAAAGAGCTTATATACAGAATATACGGAAGAGATGTGTCAATGTCTCTTGTTCCTGTATCAGAGACCAAAAACGGCATTACGATAGAGGGATACCTTGGAGAACCCGCTCTTAACAGATCTAACAGGAATTTCGAGATTTTTTTCATTAACGGAAGATATGTTAAGGACAAGATAGTTTCTAAGGCGCTTGAAGAGGGTTATAAAGAGTACCTCATGCAACATAAATTCCCTTTTTGCGTAATTCATATAAGGATGGATACAGCGCTTGTTGACGTGAATGTTCATCCTGCAAAGATGGAAGTAAGATTTGGAAATCAGCCTATTGTATACGAGACCATAAGAAGTGTAGTTGCAAGCTGCCTTCATGATCATGAGATGATTCCGGAGGTTTTGCGGGACGAAAAAGAGGATAAGGCATTTAAGGCAAAAGCGCAGGAACCATCTTTTGTTAAAAAGGAAGCGCCCAGAGAAGAAGTAAAATCCTATATTCCGGAACCTTTTGAAAAGAGCAGACTGACAAAAGAAAATAAGCTAAAGGAAAGCGAAGTTGTCTTTGCCGAAGGAATTGCTCCGGCCCCTGTTGTTATTGAAGATAATATGAAATCACCTGTGTGGAACAGAGTATTTGGAGATCACACACCTCCAAAGTCACAGGATGAGAGATTGAATAAACCTATCATCAAGAATTCAGATGCCATTATTGTTGAAAAGGGCATGCAGCTTGATTTCTTTGAAGATAAGATGCTGACAAAAGACCACAGAAACGAATATGATATCCTTGGTCAGTTATTTGATACCTATTGGATCATCGGATTCAAGGATAAGATGTTTATCGTCGATCAGCATGCTGCGCATGAAAAAGTAAACTATGAGAGATTGATTAAAAAGTATGAGCAGAAAAAGACTGCTTCACAGCTAATTAATCCGCCTATCATAGTTACGCTTACCGCCAAGGAAAAGGATGTGTATGACAAATACCACTCATCTTTTGAAAGACTTGGATTTAACATAGAGCCATTTGGCCCAAATGACCTGGCCATAAGAGAGGTGCCGGTCGATCTCTACGGATGCGACAATGAAAAAGAGATGTTTATCGAAGTGCTTGATGAGCTCAGCGCAGACACAAACCTCGACAGAACTCCTGATGTGATCAATTACAAGATTGCAAGCATGGCGTGCAAGGCATCCGTTAAAGGAAATATGAAATTATCAAGAGCTGAAATAGAAGAGCTTATAGATGAACTGCTTACTCTTGATAATCCCTATAATTGTCCTCACGGAAGACCGACGATCATTTCAATGAGTAAATATGAAATAGAGAAGAAGTTTAAGAGAATAGTCGACTGATGGAAAAACTAATAGTTTTAACAGGACCTACGGCTGTCGGAAAGACAAATCTTTCAATAAAGCTTGCAAAAGAAATCAAAGGTGAGATAATATCCTGTGATTCTATGCAGGTCTACAGAGACATGAATATCGGTACAGATAAGATAACACCTGAAAAAATGGGCGGTGTACCTCATCATATGATCGATATTCTGGATCCGGACGAAGATTTTAATGCCTTTGAATTCAAAAAAAGAGTCCTGCCTATAATTGACGAAATTCATAAAAGAGGAAAAATTCCTATACTTGTGGGAGGAACGGGCTTTTACATTCAGTCCGTTCTTTATGATGTTCAGTTTTCTGAAAATGATGATGAAGATAAGGACAAAGAATCTTTGGCATACAAGGATGAGCTTTTAAGGATATCGAAGGAAGACGGCGGAGTGTCAAAGCTTCATCAGATGCTTATGGAAATTGACCCTGAATATGCAAAGGAAGTTCACGAAAACAATGTAAAAAGAGTTATGAGAGCGCTTTCTTTCTATCATGACACAGGTGAAAAGATGTCTGTACATAACAGCGAGCAAAGGGAAAATCAATCGCCCTATGACTTTTTTTACTTTGTTTTGACTGACGATAGAGATGTCCTCTATAAGAGAATTGAAGACAGAATAGACATGATGATAGAGGAAGGGCTTGAAGAGGAAGTAAGAGCGCTCTGCCTACGAAATATAGACAGAAGTGCAACGTCAATGCAGGCTCTAGGATACAGGGAAATGTTATCATACATAGACGGCGATATGTCTTTGGATGAAGCGATAAGCCTTATTAAGAAAAATACAAGGCATTTTGCAAAAAGACAGCTCACCTGGTTTAAGAGAGAAAAAACTGTCACCTGGATAGATAAGTCTATGTTTGACAGAGACGATTCAAAAGTTCTTGATGAAATACTTAGGCAAATTAGAGAAAGATGGGAGATTTAGGTAATTTTGGCTGCTAATACAAATGAATTAAACGATATGACAAAGAAACTGTATATGTCTATGGGAATCGATGAAAAGGTATACGATTTCTGTAACGAAATATGGAACGGCCTTGAGGAGCGCTTTGACAAGATAAGAAAAGTGTCCGAATTTAATCAGGCAAAGGTTCTTAAAGCAATGCAGGATAACAAGGTATCTGAAGCCTGCCTTCTTGGTACAACAGGTTATGGCTACAATGATATAGGAAGAGACAAGCTTGAAGCTGTATATGCATCTATTTTCCATACAGAGGATGCACTTGTAAGACCTCAGATAACCTGCGGAACTCACGCGCTTGCACTTGCTCTTATGAGTAACCTTCGCCCCGGCGATGAGCTTCTTGCCCCTGCTGGAAAGCCCTATGACACATTAGAGGAAGTAATTGGCATACGACCTTCTAAGGGATCACTTGCTGAATACGGCGTTACATACAGACAGGTTGATCTGTTTGAAGACGGCTCATTTGACTATGAGAGCATAAAAAAGGCAATAAACGACAAGACTAAGCTTGTAGCGATCCAGAGAAGTAAGGGATATCAGACAAGGCCTACATTTTCAGTTGAGAAGATCGGCGAGCTAATAAGCTTTGTAAAGGGCATAAAAAGCGACGTTATCGTAATGGTTGACAACTGCTACGGCGAATTTGTAGAGACCATTGAGCCTTCTGATGTAGGTGCCGACATGGTTGTAGGTTCTCTTATAAAGAACCCCGGCGGCGGTCTTGCTCCTATTGGCGGATATATTGCAGGTAAAAAGGAATGTGTAGAAAATGCAGCATACAGACTTACTTCTCCCGGACTTGGAAAAGAAGTCGGTGCTTCACTTGGCATACTTCCTCAGTTTTATCAGGGACTTTTTCTTTCACCTAATGTTACTGCCAGTGCACTTATGGGTGCTATTTTTGCGGCAAACATCTATGAAAAGCTCGGATTTTCAGTGCTTCCTAACGGAATAGAAGAAAGATATGACATAATTCAGGCAATCACTTTTAATGATCCAAAGCTCCTTACATCTTTCTGCGAAGGCATTCAGTATGCTGCTCCTGTTGATTCATACGTAACACCTGAGCCTTGGGATATGCCCGGCTATGACTCACAGGTCATCATGGCAGCCGGAGCTTTTGTTTCAGGAAGTTCAATTGAACTTTCAGCAGACGGACCGCTAAGAGAGCCCTATTCAGTATTCTTCCAGGGCGGTCTTACATGGCAGCATGCAAAATTCGGAATAATGAAGACCCTTGCTGTTATGTATGAAAAGGGACTTGTTACTCTTACTAACTAAGTGTTAAAATAATATAGCTTTTTGATTTCTTTATTTATTTTGCCCACAGAAGCAAGGGTAATAAATTGTATAATACTAAAACTTCATTCAGATCAATGCTCAGAGCTGATGAGAGCATTGCCGAACTTATGCCGTATGAGAGATTTTTAAAATACGGCGCCGGGTCACTTACAGACGCAGAGCTTCTTGCAATAATCGTAAGAACTGGAACATCTGACAATACTCCCATAGATATTGGGAGGCAGATTCTTCGTATGTCAGGTAAATACGAAGATGGATTATCCGGTCTCTGCAGACTTTCAATCGATGAAATAATGTCTGTCCCCGGAATCGGTAAAGTTAAGGCGATAAAGCTTAAATGTATAGCTGAGATATCCAGAAGAATAGCCAAAGCCAGATCTTTTCAAAAGCTTCAAATGGTTTCGCCATCATCCATAGCAGATTACTACATGGAAGGGATGAGACATTATGAAAAGGAACATGTGATCCTTTTGTGCTTTAATCAACAGTTCAAGCTGATCTGTGATGAGGAGATATCCGTAGGTACTGTCAATTCCGCGCTTTTATCACCAAGGGAGATATTTATCAGCGCTGTGAAAAACAGAGCGGTCAATATCGTTTTGCTCCATAATCACCCGGGCGGCGATCCTAATCCCAGCGAAGTGGACATAGGTATGACAAGGAAGATCAAAACAGCAGGAGATATTATAGATATTAACCTCAGAGATCACATTATAATAGGTGATCAGAGTTATTATAGTTTCTTAGAACATAAACAAATTATTTAGGAGGCTTATTTTGGGCAATAACGTATTTGGTATCGATCTTGGTACAAGTAACATCAAAATCTATAACAAGGCAACAGATTCTGTTACCGTTGAGAAGAATCTCATCGCTATCGAGAATAAATCTTCACTTCTTGCATATGGTAATTCTGCATATGATATGTATGAAAAGGCACCAAGCAATATTAAAATCTCATATCCTTTGAGCAATGGTGTTATCGCAGACATCGAGCATATGAAGAGCCTTGTAAAGCTCTTTATCACAGATGAGATGAAGGGCGCACTTAAGCCTATAGATGTATTTATCGCAGTTCCCAAGGATGTAACCGAAGTTGAGAGAAGAGCCTTCCATGACCTTGTAAGAGAATCAGGCGTAAAGGCAAAGAAAATCATGATGGTCAAAAAGCCTGTTGCAGACGGACTTGGCATGGGTGTTGACGTTATGAACTCACAGGGCGTACTTGTTGTTAACGTCGGTTATGATACAACTGAGATTTCAATCCTTTCACTTAAGGGAATCGTTATAAGTAAGCTTATAAAAGTAGGTGGAAAGAAGTTCGATGATGCCATAAGAGGTGTTATCCGCAAGGAATTTTCACTTATCATCGGTGAAAAGAGTGCCGAGAACATCAAGATGAATCTTAAAGACCTTGAGAAGGCAGGCAAGGATGCTGTTGTTTACGGAAGAGACATCGTAACAGGACTTCCTGTTGAGAGATCTATTCCCACAGATCTTATCGATCAGTCACTTGTAGAGTACTTTGATCAGATCCTTGACAACATTAAAGCTACTCTTGAGCGCACTCCTCCGGAACTTGCTGCTGATATTTTCAAACACGGTCTTTATCTTACAGGTGGAGCTTCACAGGTTTGTCACCTCGCTCAGAGACTTTCAAACGGTGTCGGCCTTAATGTAAACCTTGCTGAGAATCCTATCAGCTCAGTAGCACTTGGTCTTTCAAAGATTATCAAGGATGATCAGTACAAGAGCCTTGCTTATTCAGTTGAAGAGGATGTATAAATGAGTCCTGTCATTAAAAGAGGGGGAGATAAATTTACACTTCCAAGTAAATATCTCCTCTTTATTTTAACAATTATATGTACGGGAATGATAATAGTTACCTTTAACACTGATGCTTTCAGCCCTACCGTCAATTCTGCAATAGGTATTGTAGTTGTGCCTTTCCAAAAAGGCATCACAACTGCAGGTACTTTTTTCAAGAATACTGCGGATAATCTTGCAAGTATAAGAGCGCTTCAGTCTGAAAACGAATCCTTAAAGGCTAAGGTTGAAGAGCTTACTACTGAAAACACCAACTTAGAGCAGGATAAATACGAGCTGACTCAGCTTAGAGAACTGTATAACCTTGATTCTCAATACTCTGACTATGATAAGATCGGAGCAAGGATCATCTCTAAGGATTCAGGTAACTGGTATCACTCTTTTGTTATCGATAAAGGTAGCGACGAAGGTCTTGCCATAGATATGAACGTGATCGCAGGTGGCGGTCTTGTAGGCAGGATTACAGATGTTGGACCTGACTGGGCCAAAGTTCAGACGATCATTGCAGATAACTCATCAGTTAGCGGAACTGTTCTTTCTGCGTCGGAAAACCTGATCGCAACCGGAGACTTAGAGCTATATAACGAAGGACAGATATCTTTTTCCAAGCTTGTTGATGATGCAGACAAGGTTTCTGTCGGAGATAAGGTTGTTACATCAAATATTTCAGATAAATATCTTCCGGGAATTCTTATCGGATATATTTCAGCGATAGAAGAGGATTCAAACAATCTGACCAAATCCGGCAAGATCACACCGGTTGTTGATTTCGAATACATGGATGTTGTTTTGGTCATCACAACCTTGAAACACACAGGAGAATGAGCAGATAAATAAATATGAGACGATTTTTGTTTTCATTTTTATCAATAATAATATGTTTTATATTGCAGACAACGCTGTTTCGTTATTTGGATTTCGGTGGTATCGTGCCGAATCTTCTGATCATCGTTACTTCATCTTTGGCATTTATGAGAGGTGATAAGAGCGGAATAGTAGCAGGATTGTTTTGCGGTATTCTGGTAGATGTATTCTTTGGAAGCTATCTTGGATTCTATGCCATGATATTTATGTACATCGGATTCATTATTGGCAAGTTCAATAAGATATTCTATCCTGAAAACATCATTCTTCCTTTGGGACTTATAGTTTCAGCTGATTTTGTATATGGTTTTATCTGCTACATATTACTCTTTATGTTTAGAAATAAGTTCAATCTTGGATATTACATGGTCCATGTGATCGTTCCTGAGGTTGTATATACAGCGCTTGTTGCCGTATTTTTGTACCCGGTTCTTATCAGGATAAACACTTATCTGGAGGAGATTGAACAAAGGAGCGCTAAGAAATTTGTTTAATAAGATTAAGGAATTTGTTGTAAATTTCATAACTTCAAGACTTGTTATACTTTCTGCAGTTCTTATTCTTGCAGCGGCAGGTCTTGTATACAGGCTCTTCTTTTTACAGATAATCAAAGGAGAAGAGTACCTTGATTCTTTTCAGCTCAAGATAAAGAAGGAAAAATCCATTCCTGCAACAAGAGGTAATATCTATGACAGGAATGGCAAGCTTCTTGCCTATAATGAGCTGTCCAATTCTATCACAATAGAAGACGTATATGAGTCCGGTTCCGGAAAAAATAAAGCTGTTAATGAAACAATTAATAAAGTAATCGATATTGTCGAGAAAAACGGCGATTCTGTCGACACGGATTTCAATATTCAGCTAAATACATCAGGCAACTATGAATTTACCGTAGAGGGAAATACTTTGCTTCGTTTTCTTGCAGATATTTACGGAAGAACGTCCATTAATGATTTAAAATACGAAGAGAGATCCAAGACGCCAAAGGAAGTTGTCGATGATCTGTGCACGAAATTTGGAGTTGGCGATTACACAGATCCTAATAACAGAAAGACTTTTACACCCGGAATGGGGTATGAAAAGGACAGACTTTTAAAAGTACTTACTGTCAGATATAACATGGATTCCAACAGTTTCCAGAAATACATCGATACAACAATTGCTAAGAGTGTAAGCGAAAAGACAGTTGCTGATATTATGGAGAACTCAGATACCCTGGACGGTGTTTCGATTGAGGAAGACACTGCCAGAGTATATGTTGATTCCGCATATTTTTCACAGATACTTGGTTATACAGGTAAGGTGTCCGATACTGAGCTCACAGAGCTTCAGGCAGAAAATAATGAATACAGCTCTAATGATACCGTTGGTAAATCAGGTATAGAGCAGTCAATGGAATCGGTATTGCAGGGTAAAAAGGGAAGTGAAACCGTATACGTAGATAATACCGGTAAGGTTATTGAAACAAGTAAGTATATTGATTCAACTGCTGGTAATGACGTGTATCTTACAATTGATAAAGATCTTCAGGAAGCCTGCTACAACATTATTGAGCGTTCACTTGCCGGTATCCTTATATCCAAGATCCAGAACATTAAGTCATATAATTTAAGTGAGAATCAGAAAGCAAGTGAGATCATCATTCCTGTTTATGATGTTTATTTTGCACTTTTTAATAACCATGTAATAGACCTTGATCATATGGAGTCAGAAGATGCAGGTCCAAATGAGCAAAGTGTTCATGCGGCTTTCCTTACAAAAAAGGATAATGTTTACGCGCAGATAAGAAATGAACTCGAAACGCTAAACACTCCATATAATCAGTTAAGTACAGAGTACCGCAATTATATGAGCTATATCGCACAAAAGCTCTATTCTAACGGCGTTATTGATTCTAACGAAGTTGATAAGGAAGATGAAACCTATATTGCATGGACCAAGGATGAAACAATATCACTTACAGAATATATAAGATACTGTATTGCAGCCAATTGGATCGATGTAACTGTACTCGACCTTGAAAGCCAGTATGTTGATTCAGATGAGATCTTTGAAAGAATTGTAGATTATATTTTCAAAGATATCGAAGAAGATGATGAATTCAACAAAAAGCTCTATAAATATATGCTCGAAGAGGACTCCATCAGTCCTGTGAGTGTATGCAATATACTGCTTGAACAGGGTGTTGTTGAGCTTCCGGAAGATGAGATAAGACTATGGAATCAGGGCGGTGAAGCTGCCTATACATTTATTCTCAACAGAATATCCAATCTTGATATCACACCGGCTCAGCTTGCACTTGATCCCTGCACGGGTTCTATGGTCATTACAGATGTTAACAACGGTGATGTGCTTGCACTCGTTTCATATCCCGGATATGACAATAATATGATGGCTAATGGTGTTGACGCAGCTTACTATGCAAAGCTAAGAAGCGATCAGTCATCACCTCTTCTTAACTTTGCAACAATGCAGAGAACAGCACCCGGTTCCACATACAAGATGGTTGCTGCAACAGCAGGACTTATGGAAGGTGTAATCGATACAACTTCGACAATTACCTGTACAGGTTCTTTTGATAAGCTTGATTCTGTTGCGCACTGCTGGATTTACCCCAGTTCTCACGGATCACTTAATGTAACCGGCGGTATCAGAAATTCATGTAACGCATTTTTCTATGAGGTTGGTTACAGACTCGGACTTACAGGAAGTACATACAACTCAGAAGTTGGTCTTTCAAAGCTTGCAAAGTATGCCGATCTATATGGACTTACAGAGACAACGGGTATTGAAGTATCTGAATATGATCCTATAGTATCTGACCTCGACTCAGTTCGTTCTGCTATCGGTCAGGGTACCAACTCATTTACAACGGTTGGTCTTGCAAGATATGTCACAGCTGTAGCAAACAGTGGTACATGCTATAACCTGACACTTATTAAAAAGACTTGTGATTCTGACGGAAACCTTCTTGAAGAACATGGTGCTACTGTCAGAAATCAGATAGATATGGATATTTCATACTGGAATGCGATCCATCAGGGTATGAGACAGGTAGTTGAAGATAAAACCTATTATTCAGATCTTAAGGTCAATGTCGCAGGTAAGACAGGAACTGCCGAGGAATCAAAGAAGAGAGCAAACCATGCGCTCTTTGTATGCTACGCTCCCTATGAGAGCCCGCAGATTGCTATTGCAACCCGTATTCCTTACGGCTATACAAGTAGCTATGCTGCACAGATAACAAGAGATGCCATTGAGTATTACTTTGGCCTTTCAGATACTGATATGGAAAATGCAACAGCTAACCAGTTGCAGGGCGGTGAAGCTGATGAGGACTGAGAATTTAATTGAAAAAATAAAAAAATATAAGATATGGGATTATGATTTTAAGCTTGTTGCAATGCTTATCACCTTAAACATAGTAGGTATAATGGCGATAGGCAGTGCAGAACCTGCTAACCAGAAAAAGCAGATTGCAGGTATGGTTCTTGGAATAGCCATGATGCTTTTTGTATCAATTCTGGACTATGGCGTTATTGTAAGGTTTTATCCTTTATATTATGTGCTGAATATCATGCTTCTTGCACTTGTTTTCACAGGGCTGAGTAAAACTGTCAACGGATCTACAAGATGGATCAACCTTTTTGGCATACAGTTTCAGCCTTCGGAAGCATCTAAAATATTATTGATTTTATTTTTTGCACAGTTCATAATGAAATATAAGGATAAAGTTAAAAAGCTGTACTTTGTTGGTATATGTTTACTACTTTTATCTGTACCGCTTTTGATGGTATTTAGCCAGCCCGATCTGTCTACAACAATAATGCTTACAGTGATCGTAAGTACTATATTGTTTGTTGCCGGAATTAACTGGAAGCTCGTTGTAACTGTTCTTGCAGTTACGATCCCGTCAGCTGTTCTTATCATATTTGATGCTCTTTCGGATAAAAGCTTTATCCTGAAAGGCTATCAGCAGGATCGTATTCTGGCATGGCTTCATCCTGAGGATTATGCCAATTCTATTGCTTATCAGACACTTAACTCAATGATGGCTATAGGATCAGGTCAGCTTCTTGGAAAAGGTTATAATACCAATGAAATATCATCGGTTTTAAATGGTGGTTTTATATCTGAATCACCTACAGACTTTATCTTTACTGTAGTAGGTGAGGAGTTTGGGTTTATAGGTTCATGCCTTGTTGTGGTTCTTATACTTCTTATAGCCATCGAATGTTTTGTCGTGGCAGGTAAGAGTAAGGATCTTGCAGGTATGCTCATTGCAACCGGAATGGGCGCATGGATCGGTTTTCAAGGGTTTCTTAATATAGGGGTTGTAACCGGTGTTCTACCTAATACCGGTATTCCATTACCATTCGTCAGCTACGGATTAACATCTCTTGTGAGCTGTTACACAGGTATGGGATTAGTTTTGAATGTAAGACTACAAGGCAAAAAATACTATTAACGGAAGGGGTTATTTTAATGAATATAGCTTTTATAGCACATGATGCAAAGAAAAAGCTTATGCAGAATTTTTGTATTGCATACAGGGGGATTTTGGCTAAACATGACCTTTTTGCTACCGGAACTACCGGCAGACTTATTGAAGAGGTCACAAACTTAAATATTCACAAATATCTTGCAGGCCATCTCGGAGGATCCCAGCAGATAGGTGCTGCAATCGAAGCAAATGAAATAGATCTTGTTATTTTCCTTAGAGATCCTCTTACACAGAAGGTTCATGAACCTGATGTTAATAATGTTATGCGTCTTTGTGATATGCATAATATTCCCATTGCTACAAATCTTGCTACTGCTGAGCTTTTGATTAAATCGTTAGACAGAGGAGACTTAGAGTGGCGTGAGATGTACAAATAAGTTTTTAAGGCGCGTTATATGTGTCACTTCATGCATTTCATTAATGTGTGGCACATGCGCTTGTTCGGGGAGTTCTTATTCACTACCTTATTCGATCAATTCAACAGATTACAGTGAAAGTGGCGGAGAGATGCTTGACACCTTCGCTTCTGATTTGTGTGTCGTAAATACGGATATCGGTGATTCGCTGACAGTGAGCGAGAAGACCTGTCTTGGTCTCTTTGACATTGGCAAAAAAGAGACTATGTATGCTATAAATGCGCATACGCAGCTTGATCCTGCATCACTGACTAAGGTTATGACTGCAATTGTTGCCTTAAAAAATGCATCACTAGACCAGGTTCTTGTGGCAGATAGCGATGTTTATGTAAATGAAGCCGGTGCGCAGATGATAAACTTATCTGCGGGCGATTCCATGACTCTTGAGCAGGCACTTCATATACTGCTTTTATATTCAGCCAACGATGTCGCTCTTCTTATTGCCAAAAATATCGGCGGAAGTGTAGATGAGTTTGTAAATATGATGAACGAAGAAGCTTTAAGTATCGGTGCAACAAACACCCATTTTATGAACCCTAACGGCCTTACCGCTGAGAATCACTATACAACTGTCTATGACATGTATCTGATGTTTAATGAAGCTTTAAAATATGATAAGTTCAGCCAGATAATAAGGATGTCTACTTATACAACGCAGTATCACCTCGCATCTGGAGATATGAAGGAGCTGACTGTCAACAATACCAATGGATATCTTCGCGGATCTTATGAAATGCCCGCAGGAATAACAGTTCTTGGCGGCAAAACAGGTACAACTGCAGCTGCAGGTCATTGCCTTATCCAGCTTGCTGCTGACACCTCCGGAAATGAATACATTGCAGTTATCATGAGATCTGAAGATACGGAAACTCTGTATACGGAAATGAGCAGTTTATTATCTGAAATTACAAAATAATAAACACTATTGTGGTTGTCTTTTATTCGCTGTTATCTTATAATTGAATTATCAGAAAAAACACTGCAGGAGGGTATGGATATGGTTCAATTAATTGTTGGGAAAAAGGGTAAGGGCAAGACTAAATGCCTGTTGGACAAAGTCAATACCGAAGTAAAAAATGTTTTAGGTAATGTAGTATTTCTCGATAGAAATACAAAGCACATGTTTGAACTTAACAACAAAGTTCGTCTTATCGTAGTTCCTGAATTCATGGTTGAAAATTCAGATGAGTTCGTAGGGTTCGTAAGTGGAGTCATTTCACAGGATCACGACCTTCAACAGATGTATTTCGATGGATTCCTCAATATCGCATGTCTCGAGGGAAAAGATATCACTTCTACAATTGAAAAGCTCGGAAAACTCAGTGAGAAATTTGGGGTAGATTTCATTCTCAGTGTTTCTATGGATGAATCTGAACTACCTGAGGGCGTTAAGGGCAATGTTGTAACATCTTTATAATTTTATAAATTTGAATATTAGTGGCAAGCCGCGTGTCTGCGCGGCTTGTTTTAAGTTTGTGGTTGATTATGGCTAAAAAGAAACAAAGCAAGATAACCAGATACCCTATGTTTTTACATATAAATATCGGGATGATCTTTTTTGCAGTTATCCTGATATATGTGGTTATCTGTGTTTTTATCTATTTTAATAAAAAGCATATAGTTGGATACGAAGTTATGGAGGGAAGCCTTTCTTCGAATAACATCTACGAAGCAGTAGCTCTTAGAAGTGAAACTATCGTGCCTTCCGATCATGCAGGATATGTTAATTATTTTGCTACAGAAGGGCAAAGAGTTGCTGTCGGAAATCTTGTCTGCACTATTGATGAATCCGGCGATCTTCTTGAATTATTAAAGAGCCAGGGCTCTGAGCAGGCACCATTAACTGATGAAGATTACAGTGAACTTCGCACGCAGATTGTAAGCTATTCGTCTTCATTTTCTCCAAAGACGTTTTCTTCAGTCTATGATTTTAAGAACTCTCTTGACGGTACAGTTCAGAAGTTATCAAGTGCCAGTGCACTTCAAAATATTGGAGAGTTAAATTCCAGTTCAGCCCTGCAGAGCATAAATTACTGCTATGCGCCTGTTACCGGAATTGTACTTTATTCAATTGACGGTTATGAGAACCTTACGCTCCATGATCTGAATGCGGATCTTTTAGACAGCGAAAAATATGAGAAAAATCAGCTTATCAGCAATTCTCTTCTTGGAGTTGGAGACAATGCTTACAAGATTTCTACAAGTGAAGAGTGGAGTATTGTAATTAAGGAGAATGATCTCGATAAGGTCAAGGACTTATATGAACGCGAATATGTAAAGGTCAGATTTTTAAAGAATCAGGATGAATCCTGGGGAAAGGTTGACTATTACACGGATGATGCCGGAGATACCTTTGTTTCCTTTACATTTACCAATTCAATGCTCACTTTTTCAAAGGAAAGATTCTTAAACGTTGAGATAATCACTGAAGAAGAAAGCGGACTTAAGATACCAAACAGCGCGGTTGCGAATAAAAGCTTCTTTGTGGTGCCAAAGAGCTACATTATAAAGGGAAGTACCGGAAACAACGGTGTCTTAAGAGATAAGTATGATGAGAATGGTAATGAGACTTCGGAATTTATTGAAGTTGAAATTTATAACGAAACCGAAGATTCTTATTACATCGACGATTCAACATTAAGAAGCGGCGACATTATTCTTATGACAGATTCTTCCGAGAAGTATACTTTATCAGTAAAGGATACGCTTGTTGGTGTTTACAACATAAACAAGGGATATCCTGACTTTAGGCAGATTAGTGTCTTATACCAGAACGATGAGTACTCTATTGTTAAGTCTAATACAAATTATGGTCTTAGCGTTTTTGACTACATAGTTTTGGATGCATCTACAGTAGACAATAATCTATCGGCAGATGAACAGGTGGAGAGTAGCGAGGAAAGTAGCGAGGAGAGTAGCGAGGAAAGCGGTGAACTTGACACATCAGAAGAAAACTAGCATAATAAAGAAGTTAAAAGTTTAGTAGTAGGCTCTTATATTATTCTTATGAGTTTACAGTTGGGAGTAGGAGTTATTCATATGAATGTAATGGATAAATTTTTATCAGCTATGAAGCTGAATGGGGATGACGAAAGCGGTTATTACGATCAGGATGATGATGCTTATTTCGATAGCACCATTGAGCCTATCCGCAAATCAACACCAATCGGAAAAGATGATCCAAGTATAGAAATAAGCGAAGACAGACTCAAGAAAACTTCACCCAGACCTATGGCAGTTAAAAGGAATTCAGCTGCAGGCATGGAAGTTTGTGTGGTCAAGCCTACATCAATAGAGGATGCCAGAGAGATTACAGAGACACTTTTAAATAACAGAACAGTTGTCCTTAATCTTGAGGGAATAGATGTTGAACTTGCTCAGAGAATCATAGATTTCACATCCGGTTCATGTTTCGCTATTTCCGGTAACCTTCAAAAGATCTCAAGATATATATTCATAGTAACACCCGCTAGTGTAGATATTTCCGGTGATTTTCAGGATATCTTAAGCGGAACTTTTGAAAGTGCTATGAGTAACGGTGGACCGCAGCAAATGTAATTTTGGCATTATTGGCAGAAGCAGATTCGTTGCTTCTGCCTTTTTCACTTATAATTTACAGGAAAATAGAGATGGCAGAAATATTAAACGTAAAATATCAAGGCTCACCTTGTTATGATATTGTGTTTGACAAGAGCTTTGATGAGCTTGCAGAGAGAATAAAAGAACTTGGTTTTTCAAACAGGAAATTTGCAGTTATAACCGATAGCAATGTAAAGCCCTTATATGCTGATACAATTACTAAATTAGTTGAGGGCATTTCTTCTAAAACTGTAGTATATGAGATACCTGCAGGTGAAGAAAATAAAAATCTCGATGAGATACGAAAAGTCTATGGCTTTTTAATTGAGAATAAATTCGACAGACACGACCTTATTATTGCTCTTGGAGGCGGAGTCATAGGTGATATGGCAGGCTTTATTGCTGCAACTTACCTTAGAGGAATTTCATTTGTTCAGATTCCGACAACGCTCCTTGCTCAGACAGACAGCAGTATCGGTGGTAAGACAGGTGTAGATTTTGATGGATACAAGAATATGGTTGGTGCTTTCCACATGCCAAGCCTTGTTTATATCAATATTTCTGTGCTAAGTACACTTTCAGGTCGCCAGTTTGCGTCCGGTTTTGCTGAGATCATGAAGCATGGCCTTATAAAGGATGCTGATTTTTATATGTGGCTTATTGAGAACATGTATGAGATCGAGGAGAAAGACGCGGATGTCCTTATCGAGATGATAAAGAGAAGCTGCGACATCAAGAGAAGAGTTGTAGAGGACGATCCCGAAGAAAAGAGTAAAACAGGCGGAAGAGCTCTTCTTAATTATGGCCATACTATTGGACATGCTGTTGAGAAGTATAAGAACTTTTCACTTCTTCATGGAGAATGTGTTGCTCTTGGATGTGTTGCATCAGCATATATTTCATGGAAAAAGCAGATGTTGTCAATGGAAGATTACTACGAAATAAGAGATATGTTCGTTCCTTTTAATCTTCCTATTTCAGTTGAGGACTTAGATGTCGAGGAAATAGTAAGACTCATTCACTCAGATAAGAAAGCAGATTCTGATTTTATAAGATTTGTACTTCTTAAGAAGGTAGGAAAAGCTGTTATTGATACAACTGTTACTGACGACGAAGTTAGAGCTGCTGTAAATGAAATCATCTGGGATGAAAAATTTGAATAAGTGTAATTGGAGTTTCTTATGAATTTACTGACTACCAAAAAGAAAATATTTTTACTTATTGATGTTGTAGCAATAGCTGTTTTAGTATTTTTAGATCAGATTACCAAGTACCTTGCTGTTAAATATCTAAAGGACAAGGAATCATTTGTAATAATCAAGGGAGTTCTTGAACTTACATTTTTGAAAAACAGAGGCGCTGCTTTTGGAATTTTACAGGATCAAAAGGTATTCTTTGTAATGATCGCAATCATGATACTATCTGTAATAGCGTATGTACTGTTTCAGCTTCCGCTTGAAAAGAAATACGGTATCATGCAATTAATACTTGTAATGATAGCAAGCGGTGCGGCAGGGAATATGATCGACAGGATCAGAAATGATTATGTTGTTGATTTTATTTCTTTTGTAATAATCAATTTCCCGATCTTTAATGTGGCTGATATTTATGTTACGGTTTCAACAATCCTTTTCATAATACTGTTCCTTTTTTATTATAAGGAAAAGGATTTCGATTTCTTAAGCTTCAAACAGCAAAAGAAATACAGGGAGTTTAAATGAGTAATAATTCAGAAAACAAAGAAATGAAATTCATTGTATCTGAGGAAAATGACGGAGAGAGAGTTGATAAGCTTATTAGCTCTCTCTCTGATTCTATGTCCAGAAGTTATATTCAGAAGCTGATAAAAGACAATCTGGTATGGGTAAATGACAAGAAGGTTAAGCCAAGCAGTTCTGTCTCGGAAGGAGATGAGGTAAA
Organism: Butyrivibrio sp. NC2002; assembly: GCF_000702265.1. GTDB lineage: Bacteria > Bacillota > Clostridia > Lachnospirales > Lachnospiraceae > Butyrivibrio. Next base: position 241,793 of record NZ_JNKZ01000007.1, on the reverse strand, counting down.
GCTTCTTATTCCGCCGTCTGTAATTCCTGATATCGTACCTCAGAACATCCCGTTAGATATTATTTACGAGGACAGTGACGTACTTGTTATAAATAAGCCAAAAGGAATGGTTGTACATCCTGCTCCCGGACACTATGAGAATACTCTTGTAAATGGGATCATGTATTACCTTGGAGATAAACTATCCGGAATTAACGGGGTAATGAGACCCGGCATTGTGCACAGGATCGACATGGATACCACAGGCTCTATAATTGTCTGCAAAAATGATATTGCTCACAGGAGCATAGCCGATCAGCTTAAGGTTCACTCGATAAACCGAATATATCATGCTATCTGCTATGGAATAATAAAAGATGATGAAGGCACAGTTGTTGGAAATATCGGAAGAAGCGCTGCAGATAGAAAGAAAATGACTGTTGTTTCTGATGATAAGGGAAAAGAAGCAATTACCCACTACAAGGTCTTAAAGCGTTTTGAAAAAGATAAGTTTACCTATATTGAATGCAAACTTGAAACCGGAAGAACACATCAGATAAGAGTCCACATGTCACATATTGGACATCCGCTTCTTGGAGATGAGGTGTACGGAAGTGGTCACAAGAGTAAATTCAAATTACAAGGACAGACTCTTCATGCAAAGACACTTGGATTTATCCAGCCGACCACAGGAGAGTATATAGAAACGGATGCGCCATTACCTGAATATTTTTCACATTTACTGGAAATACTCAGTTAAGAGCTAAAACTTCCCCACTTACATTGCTAATTATGATATAATATTCTAAATAGAGAGAATCTTATAAGTTGGAGGTGCTATTTATGGATACAATCATTACAATAGGCAGACAATTTGGTTCCGGCGGAAGAGAGATTGGTCAGAAAGTAGCAGATCATTTTGGTATTAAATTCTATGACAAGGAGCTCCTTACAAGAGCTGCAAAGGATAGTGGATTTGCAAAAGAAATGATTCAGGATCATGATGAGAGACCCACTACTTCATTCCTTTATAACCTTGTAATGGATACTTATTCATTTGGCTATAATTCTTCAAGCTTCATTGATATGCCAATAAGCCATAAGATTTTTCTTGCGCAGTTTGATACTATTAAGAAAATTGCCGATGAGGGTCCCTGCGTTATAGTTGGAAGATGTGCGGACTATGCACTTGCTGATTATAAGAATGTTGTTAATGTCTTTGTTCATGCAGATGAAGAAGACAAAATAAACCGCGTGATCGAGCGCTATAGTGATATCAATACAAGGGATAAGGCCCTTGAGATGATCCTAAAAAAGGATAAGCAAAGACAGAGTTATTATAATTATTATTCATCTAAAAAATGGGGAAGGTCCGATACTTATGACCTGACAGTTAACAGCTCTGTTCTCGGAATTGAGGGTACAGTTAAACTGATTACTCAGTTTGTAGAGGATTTTGAATCCAGATAATATTTTGCCAGATTAAAACGGAGGATAAGGAGCAGACAATTTATGTTTGCTCCTTTTTTGAATTATGTCTTACAACTTTTTTGCAACAATATCCAGGATGAAATATATCGAGAGATGGGCACTTATGAGGAATTCAAGACCGGAAAATCTAAGTGAACATTCTCTTGAAGTGGCTATGATCGCTCATGCTTTATGCACGATCGGTAATGTTCGCTATGGTAAAAAGCTTGATGCAAATAAAGCAGCTCTCATTGGGCTATATCATGATGCTTCTGAGATAATTACAGGAGATATGCCTACTCCCGTAAAGTACTATAACGAGGACTTGAAAACAGCATATAAACAGGTTGAAGCAGTTGCTGACACAATGCTCCTTCACAAGCTTCCGGATGATCTAAGACCTGCTTTTGAAGAAATATTTAAGTCTTCCGGCGAAGAAGATGAGAGATATATGAGAAAGCTTGTTAAAGCTGCAGATAAATTATCGGCTCTCATAAAATGTATTGAAGAAAGGAATTCCGGAAACGGCGAGTTCAGAACAGCAGAGCAGAGTACTCTCAAGTCTCTTGATACATATAAGGAAGAATGCATTGAAGTAAAAGACTTTATGGATGATTTCCTTGAACCATACGGAAAAACTTTGGATGAATTGTCATAATTTTATTCTACATTTAAAAATTTTACTGATATTTGTTGGACATTTGTTGGACATATCATAATATAATATATATTAACATGCGAAATGTTTTGAGGGAGGTAATTAAATTATGTCACGAAAGTCTAATTTATTAGTCAGAAAGGTTCAGTCTGTACTGCTTGCAGCAGCGCTTGCAGTATCTGTAGTTCCCGCTGCTTCTATGGTCACAGATCCTATTATTGCTGAAGCATCAACTGATTCTGTAAGAGAATGCTTATCCGAAAACCAGAAGAAGATCTATGATGCTTATGATTATCTTGATAGCAGGATCAAGGATAAGGATACTGTCATCACAGCAGCAAATAAGTCTGAATATGATTCAGACGGTTTCTACACACTCTACACAGGATTATCTGAGAAAAAGAAATACACAAATGATGAGCTTAAGTTTGCAAGAAGAGCGTTCATCTATTCACATCCTACAGATATCCCTACACAGATGGCTCAGATGAAGCTTATCTATTCAAAGGATGCTACAGGAAAATACAGCTGCTATGCATATCTTAGAAGAGTAGGCGATAACAATTACTCAAATGAGAAAAAGCAGCTCAAAAAGGCTATCAACAAGATCCTTAAGAATGTAGATGTTGATGGACACTATTTCACAATAGAATATGAGTGCATGCAGATGGTACTCGATAATGTAAATTATGTTAAGGTTGGTATCGACAGCCTTGATCTTAAGAATACCGCATACGGCGCCCTTGTTAACCACAAAGGTTCAGCACAGGGTCTTGCCCTTGCTTTCTCAGCTCTTCTTGATGAAGCTGATGTTCCGAATGATATCCTTTGCAATAATGATACCTGCTGGAACCAGGTTAAAGCCGGAAGTAAATGGTATGAGACCTACCTTGTAAAATGCGACAAAGCTAAAAAGGGTCTTATCGATTACGACTTTTTCAATATCTCTCAGAAACAGATGAAAACTGAGGGATATTCAAGATCAAATTATTGTACAAACATGAGAGAGTCTAATGGTACTGCTAAACAGACAAATAAAAATATGGCAGATTATGGTGATGCTCTTCTGAAAGATACTCAGAAACTTAGACTTGCAGTTTTAAGTTCAGATGGTAATACTACACGTACTTTCTTTACATCAAGCGAAACTACAGCAAATTTTGTTCCTGCCTATGCTGAAGGAGCAGAAATGACAAATATGAGTTCTATCTTAAGAAGTGCTGTAATTACGCCTATTGGTGGTGAGTCTGCATTTACTTATACTCAGTGGACAGAGGCTACTCCTTACTTTACTATCACAAAGAATGGAACTGGAGCAAGCAGAACCTTCAGAGTTACAATTGTTTACTATGGACTTGAAACAACTCCTGTTTCTTACGACGTAACAATTAACGATGTTGACAATAATATCGGAAAATATGTTTACAAGATCACAGGTGAAGATACAGTTTCACTTACAAAGTGCACAAATAAGAGCATTAAGAACGTTTCTGTTCCTTCAACAATCGCAAAGGGCGGTAAGGTTTATAAGGTAACTAAGATCGAGAAGAATGCATTTAAGAAGTGCACTAAGCTTGAAACAGTAATGCTCGGAAGTTATGTAAAAGAGATTGGTAAGAGTGCTTTCACAGGTAAGACAAAGCTTATAAGAGTTGAGACTCTTGGCTATGAGCTTAATAAGGTTGGCAAAGATGCATTTAAGTCAGCAAATGAAAATACACTTTTCCTTCTTAGATGTACAAGCAACAAGAAGTTCAACTCACTTGTTAAGAAGATCAAGAAGGTTGGTGGCAAGAATTCTGTTTATAAGTACAGAAGATATTAATTAGAATTCACAGATCAAAAAGTGTTCTGAATTCTTATAGTTAGAAATTTTAAGCACCGGATAACATCCGGTGCTTATTTCATATACTAATGTACTGCATACATCTAATGTATTTAATACTCTTTTTATAACGAAATATGGTAAACTATAATTGCAAATTTGTACACATTAAGTACTTTTTCTTATTGGGTGAGGACTGTTATGGATAAAAATGATAATTACAAAATGATATTAAAGCTCATGCTTAGACTTCTTCCTATTCAGGTTCTTTTCGTATTTGTAGGAATGATAAACGGTATTGTATCTACGTATTTTGCTACTAACTATGTTGGCATAGATGCCATGAGTGCTGTTGGTTTATATGGACCTATAAATATGTTTATACAGGCTGTAGGTACTATTTTTGTAGGCGGCTCAGCAATTGTATGCGGCAAATATATAGGACAAAATAACAGAAAAGAAGTTACCAGTACTTTTTCGGTAGACATGGTCATAACATTTTGTATTGCTATCTTTTTCACCATAGTTTTGCTTGTTCTTGGTTTTTATGATTTGACAGGAATATTCACTAATGATCCCAATGTAAGACCACTTTTTAATGTATATCTTATAGGTCAGGCAATCGGTATATTGCCATTCCTTCTTGGCAATCAGTTCAGCGTTTTTTTGTCACTTGAAAATAAGCAAAGGCTCTCAGTTATAGCAAGTACAGTATTTATTGCAGTTAATATAGCTTTTAATTATCTTTTTGTTCAGGTTATGCAGCTTCAGGCCTTTGGTCTTGCGCTTGCAGGTTCACTTGGAATGCTCATATTTTGCCTTATTGAAGGCAGTTATTTTGTTTCAGGTAAGTCTTATATACGTTTTTCTCTTAGTATCCTTAAAGCTTCTCAGGCTAAAGAAATTTTTACAAAAGGATTACCAGGAGCACTCACTTATATTTATATGACAGTCAGAGGATTTGCTGTAAACGGTCTTCTTACGACATACGTTGGAAGTGTCGGTATTTCTGCATTTGCAGCAGCAAATAATCTGATGAGCCTATTTTGGGCGATTCCCTCAGGTATGCAGGCTGTATCCCGCCTTCTTCTTAGTATCGGAATAGGAGAGGAGGATAAGAAAACTCTGACCAATGTCATGAGGGTTATGTTTAAGGTTTATATCAGCATGCATATGGTTGTTGTCGCAGCAATAATATTACTTAGCAAACCACTTACTAATATCTTTTTCCATGATCCTTTAGAACCTGTATATATGATGACCGTTTGGGGGCTTAGGATTCTTCCTCTATGCATGCCTTTTGCAATCATAACCATGCATTTTACCAGCTATGCGCAGGCTTCAGGAAAGAATGTCCTTGTTAATATTCTTTCACTATTTGATGGTGTACTGGGCGTAGTTATCTGTTCCGCACTTTTGATTGGCAAAGTGGGAATGAATGCAGTCTATATCGCTAATGTATTAAATGGTATAATTGATATCATTATCATTTTATTGTATGCAATTATCCAAAATAAGCATGTTCCACACAATATGGAAGAGCTCATGGTCATCCCTAAGGATTTTGGCGTGAATGAAGATGATGTGATAAGTTTTACTGTAAAAACTCTCGATGAAGTTACATCTGTCGCCGAAAAAATTCAGAATTTCTGTAAAGAAAGAGGCGTAGATAGTAAAAGGTCCATGATTGCAGGCCTTGCAATGGAAGAGATGGCCGGAAATGTCATAACCCACGGTTTTACCAAGGATAAAAAGAAGCATTCTATTGATATAAAGGCTATTCACAAAAATGATGATGTTATCCTGCGAATTAAGGATGATTGTATTGCTTTTGATCCCAATACCAGGAACTCAATAGATGATCAGGATGATCCTACCAAAAATTTTGGTATCCGTATGATTTATAAAATTGCAAGTGAGGTAAATTATCAAAACATACTTGGACTAAACGTTCTTACTTTAAAAATCTGATATTTAATGTATCGCAACAGCATCTCATTTCTGAGGTGCTGTTTTTCATTGAATAGAAATTTCTCCGAAATTTCTATTCAATGAAAAACGCTCCGCGAGGATGCGCACTCGCGCGAAAGGAAAATGTTGCATTCTGCAACCGCGCTCGGCGCGAGAATGTCGCGAGCGACATTCTTTTCTTATATGTTTTTCATAGGGTAGTCTCTATATATCTATGCGTATAATTGTAATTATATGTGTAGATGTATAATATTTTTTAGACTAATGTGTATGCAATGAAAGTGATTCAGCTATAGACATTTTGTTTAAAGCTGCAACAATTATCATTTTATATCCTCTAATTAAACATTATCGGTATAAATACCCTGTATACCCATATCAAAATAGCGGTTAATTTCATCTTGGTCATTTACTGTATGTACATACACAGGCTTATTCAGGCTTTTTATAATGTCATAGAAATCCTTATCATCAGCCCATTCAGAATAAACAGTAAATCCAATCAGGCTTTTATTTGCGATCTTTTTAAGAGCATCAGCTGTGCGCTCAGACTCATCAGTCTCATAAAGTGTGAATATTATATATTTAAAACCTGCTTTTTTCACAGCGTCATATTCATCTGCGTGATATATCTGGATAATGAATCTGTCTCTTAATTCGGGATATGTCTGTGCTATCATTTTGCAGGTTAGCACGTTTTCATCCTTTATATCTGTAACGACAACAAAATCAGAATCTTTTTGCATATATGAAATTACATCTTTAAAGGAAAGCGGTGTGAACTTATCCTGAACCTTGCATTTAAGGAAATCTTCATAAGACGGCGCAACACCTTTTTCCATCTGTTTTCCTTCCATGTAGAGGTCTCCCCAGGCGTGTCCGCAGACCAGTACATCGTCATTTGTCTTATGAAAATCAATCTCTATTACTTTATCGCCACGATTTAAGCTGTTTTCAAGAGCCTCTTTTGAATTGGTGTAAGTATAGAGAGTTCCGTTTTCATCAGCTATTTCGCCGCATGCATGAATTATATATTTATTATCCCTTATAAAATCCTGCATTTGTGTTATGTCTTTAGATTCATTTCTTATTCCGCAGGAAGTTATAAATAAAGTAGCGGTAAATATTACAGAAAAAATTAATGGAATTACAACATCGCGAATAGTATTATTTTGGGACTTTTCAAGTCTTAAATCTGTATTGCAATTTATCTTTTTCATTGTATGGATTTCCCTGATGCTTATATGATAAAATATGATTTGTTTTTGAAATGATCAGTAAAAATTGCTTTATATACATGAATTATAACATTTTATCGGAGTAAATATGCGTAAAACAATATTAAAAAATTTATTTAAATCCATATTAATGACAATTCCTTTTTTCCTTTTGTTTGTCGCAATATGGTTTTTTAATACATGGAATTCCATGAATGTTAACGAGCTTTTATTTAACCTGAAAATGTCTCTTCAGGGTGCATCTGTAGCGATGATAAAGCTCTTTATAATTCGGGCTTTTCTTCCGACTGTTGTGGTATTTTTAGTTATTCTTTTACTTTTATCCTTTATTTTTAAAAATCCGATGAAGGGCGTAAAAAAAGGACTAATCATAGGCCTTGATCTTATAGTACTCTTTGCTGCGCTCTCCTATACCTGGATAAAACTCGATATCACCTCATTTATCAGACAGCAGCTAAATGCATCAACCTTCATAGAAGACAATTATGTTGATCCAAAGAGCGTTGAAATAACTTTTCCTGAAAAGAAGCGAAATCTTATCTATATTTTCCTTGAATCCATGGAAGTTTCTGATACTGACAAGGAAAACGGCGGTGCTTTTACGGTCAGCAGAATCCCTGAACTGACAGACCTGGCCCTTCAAAACGAGTCATTTGCGGGAAGCTTTGGCATCTTAAATGGCGGCTATTCTCTTCCCGGCTCTGAGTGGACTATGGGTGCGATCTTTGCTCAGACATGCGGTCTTCCACTTAAGATAAATATCGAGGAAAACAGCATGAGCACTCAGGAATCATTTTTCCCCGGTGTTACAGGTATCGGTGATATTTTAAATGAAAACGGTTATACCCAGGAATTTTTATGCGGATCAGAAGTTGAATTCGGTGGTCGCGGCTTATTCTTTAGAACTCATGGGAACTATAATCTTACAGACTATGTTTATGCGAAAAAAGAAGGCTGGATTCCTGAAGATTACAGTGCCTGGTGGGGATTTGAGGATGAAAAGCTTTTTGATTTTGCCAAAAAAAGGCTGACAGAGCTTTCAAAAGAAGATGCTCCATTTAATCTCACACTTCTTACTGCTGATACGCATTTTGAAGACGGCTATGTATGCAGATTGTGCGGCGATGAATTTGATGATCAGTACTCCAATGTTTACGCGTGCTCAAGCCGCCAGGTTACTGAATTTGTCGAATGGATAAAAAAGCAAAGCTTTTACGATAATACAACTATCGTAATATCCGGTGATCATCCCACAATGGATGCGGATTTCTGTGCTGAGATCCCGGAGGATTACGAACGTAAAGTTTATACCTGCATAATCAATTCTGCGGCTGTAAATGAAAATAAAGATGAAGCAAGGACATATTCGACCTTTGATGCATTTCCCACTACTCTCGCCTCTTTAGGCGTCAAAATAGAGGGGGACAAGCTTGGCCTTGGTACAAACCTGTTCTCTTCAAAAAAGACGCTTCTTGAAGACCAGGACATGGATTATGTTTGTGATGAATTATCAAAGAAATCTAATTTCATGAACGATCTGTCCGGAATAAGTCAGGAAAGCATAGCAAAGCTTAATCATGCAGATCCTTCCTGTCAGGTATCTTTTGAAATTACAGATACTACTGTCACTATTAATGCACATGATTTTGCAGATGTTGCTGAGCAGATAAAATCAGTTGAACTTGAATACAAGGTGGACGGTTTAACTGAAAATAAGCATACAACCCAAATGAAGCCCTGTTCCGATGGAAGCTACGAAATTATGCTTAATCTTGATGAGATAAATCCGCATGATACTGATTTTTCAGTTCGCTTAAATACTGTTCTTGGAGCAACATTCACACTCTTTTCTCAAAGAGGCGATATGTACTTAAAGCAGACGGATCTGACAGATTATCTGAAAAATGTAAAGGAATATGTTGAAAGCGGTAATTACACTCTCCTAATAACAACAAGGAAGAACTCTGCTGCAAGATTAAATGACGATCAGATCAGTCTCCTGCATGATCTTGGAATTACAGATAATATTCCAAAAGGCGAAGATGCAACGATTATCGGCATTATTACAAGTGATAATAAGCTCGCAGCTGTAAGTAAGGAAACCACTGAGTTATCAGGAACTCTTGAAAACGGCTATCCTATTACTCTTAAAGGAAGCTGGAACAGCACAGATGAGAAGGATTTCCTCATGGATATAAACGGTACCAATTATATGGTCGCAAGAAAAGGTCTTCATTTTGCGGTCGTTAATAATAAGACCGGTCATGTTGCGGATTATGCCGATTTTGATCTGATCGACTCAGAAGTAAGAAGACAATGATGAAAAAGTAATATAGGAAATTGAGAGCTATTTCCAATAAGGAAAAAATTATGGGGACCTTAATTTAATGTCGGTCCCCATATTTTTCGAGAAATTTATCAACCGGAAGCGGGCGTGAAAAATAATATCCCTGAAGATAGTCACATCCGATTTCAGCCATTGTGTCAACCATTTCTTTAGTTTCCACTCCCTCAGCTGTTACGCTGAATCCTCCGCTCTTAAATGCAGAGATCATTAGAGGTATCAAAGGATCAAGAGTATGGCAATAATCCCAAACCAGCTCCATATCAAGCTTTATATTTACGAAAGGACTTTTCTTAATTCTGCTTAAGTTTGAATAACCCTTTCCGTAATCATCAACTACAAATCTAAATCCTTCATTATGCATGATGTTCATCTGTTTATTCATTTGAACTTCATCTATCATGGAAGCTTCTGTTATTTCAATATGCAGCTTTTCAGGAGAAACATTATATTTTCTTACAATCTGCAAAAATCTGTCACACAGGTCTGCTCTCATAAACTGAATGGGTGAAAGATTTACGTTTACAAATTCAAGTCCCATCGAGTCAGGATCATTATCGCTTAAAAACTTACATATCTTTTCAAAGACCTGTTCACCAATCAAATTAATTCTACCGTTCTGCTCAGCTATAGGTATAAACGATGCAGGTGGGATCAGTTCTCCCTTCGGATCTCTTATTCTGGCCAGTGCTTCTGCTCCTGCAAGCTGCATGTTTTTGGTAGATATGATTGGCTGAAGGAAAACCTCCACCTGATTCTTATCTGAAGCAATTTCAAGGGCTTTCTTTACATATACCCTATCATAATAATCCTGAAGAGCACTTACATCTGAGAGAACATTATAGTCATCTCCGAGTTTATCGGCTTTTTCAAGCATGATACTTATCGTATTAAGCACATCATCTGCTCTATCATAACCATTCTCACAGTTTATGAGCGCATATCCAACTTCAAGATACAGTTCGGCATCGTCTGCTTTCCAGGGAAGTCTGAACCTGTTTCTGAATTCTTCGTGAATATCACTCCAGGACAGATTTGGATCGCCAAGTAAAACAAAACGTCCGCTCTTGTAATAAAACGACAGACATTCCTTATTATTTTTTTTCATGAATTCGGATATAAGGCAAATGCCCTGATTCATCTGTACAGAACCATATATATCACGAAGATCATGATAATCTCTTATTACAAATGCAAGTATCTTATATCTTCCCTTCCCTTCGTTTTCTTCAACAAATGCGCGAAGAGCTTTGCTGTTAAAACACATATTTCTGCGCTCTAAATAAAACTCAGGGTTTACAAAAGAAAGATAAATGATAATAACGGCCATCATGCAAAAAGTATCAAAGAGCAGATATTTAGGGAAGCCTATCCTAAACAAGGTTCCGATGAAAAGCACAAAATTATAGCTTATAAGTGCTACTTTTTGATTCTTTGCAGGTATCTGTTTTCTATGCAAAATGAAAAGGTAAATTGAAATAAGAATATAGAAATAGTACGCAAAGTATACAACAAAATAATATGGCGCTTTGTGATATCCCTCTTTATCAACATAAAAAATGATGCCGAAGGACATATTAAGTACTTCCACAAATAATGATAAAAACAGAGGAATCTGCATTAACCTGAATTTAAAAGGATATTTGCTTTTGTCTATTTTTAAGAGATTAACTGCAAAGAGAAAATAGAAATACGGTCTTATAGTGAACGACATAAAAAAGCATGTGTTTAAAGCTACAATAAGCCATAAAGGCAATACCTTGTATTCATTACATGCAATACTGGATGTGATGTCAAAGAAAATAACAACTCCTTCGTTTATAAGAATACTAAGGAACGTTTTATTAAGATTTAATGGAACACGCGGAAGGGCAAAGTAATACCCCATAATAATTATAATAATAAGCATGCTTGGAACAACATAACTGAAATTCCAATTTATCATATTTATTTCCCCTCAAAAAGATTTCCGAAGAATCTCATTCTCCAATATATAAAGTATAACATTTTTATATTACGTTTATCCTTTTGTGATTATTAAAATATAATAAACTATTAAAAACCCGGAGCCAAGAAGCTCCGGGTCATCCTCATAAGAAAAAATATATGTTTTCCTCCCAATACATAAAAAAGCGAAAAGCTTTGTTATGATCATAAAAGTTCCTGGAATCCGGGAACAAACAGATGTCTCGGTATTCCGTCAACCATTATAGGCCCTACATCACCCTGAATAAGGGGACGAACGTAAGTAATAAACTCATCAGTTACATAGGTGCCTTCTTTATTGATCCAATCTCTGGGAACAAGACGCTCATCATTTGCAATCTTGTGTACGTCCTTAACCTCAGTACCAGCCTGATAAGGATCATCTGAAAGACGTGTGATTACAACCATCTTGCCGCTGTCGCCTTCATCTGCAGCCTTCATTGCAGCACCGCCTACCTCATAAGCCTCAAGTATATCAACTCTGGAAGCACAGTGGCTTGCAGCTCTCTGTAGAGTTGAAAGCTCGATTGCTCTTGTCTTACATCCAATCTCAGTTGAAAGGACTGTGCAAAGATATCTTGCAGTACCTGTAAGCTGCTTATGACCGAATGCATCTACATATTCAACACCGTTATCATATTCGCTTATGTACTTGCCGTCTTTATCATGAATACCTTCAGAAATTGCGATAACAACATTTGCTTTTTCTTTTAGAAGGCCTTTGACCTTAGTAACAAATTTCTTAACGTCAAAAGGAAGCTCGGGAAGATAAATTGCATCAGGTCCGTCACAATCCTCTCCTCTTGATAATGCAGCTGATCCTGTAAGCCAGCCGGCATTTCTTCCCATTATTTCAACAATGACAACCTGACCATGGTCGGTTTCAAGACTCCATCCATCTCTTATGATTTCCTTAACAGATGTACCAATATACTTGGCAGCGGAGCCATATCCCGGTGTGTGGTCTGTAAGAGCAAGGTCGTTATCGATTGTCTTAGGGCAACCAACAAATCTTACAGATGAGCCGGAAATAATTGCATAATCAGAAAGCTTTTTGATGGTATCCATAGAATCGTTACCACCAATATAGATGAAGCAGTCGATTTCAAGATCTGTTAAGATCTGGAAAATCTTCTCATAAGTTTCCTTACTCTCAAATATTTCAGGTAACTTATAACGACAAGAGCCAAGATAGGCTGAAGGTGTACGTTTTAAAAGTTCAGCATCAAGACCGGTTTTGATGTGATCGGCAAGATCAACATATCTTCCTTCCATCAGTCCCTGTACGCCATGGATCATTCCATATACTTTCTTGTATCCACGATCGATAGCTGTACGGTAAACACCGGCAAGTGATGAATTAATAGCTGCTGTAGGTCCTCCTGACTGACCAACAATAACGTTTCTCTTCTCCTTTGTTGCCATATTAAGAATACCCCCTTAAGTAGATTTGTTATGCAACATGTATATATTTTATCAAACAGAGTACCTTTTGTCATTAAAAATAACTATAATATTAAAAAATAATAAAAAAAGACGTAGAAAATATGACATTTTATATTTTCTACGTCTTTTTTAAATTGTCTAGTAGTTCAGCAATGGACTATTCTGAGACTTCTATTTCCTTAATAAGAAATTCATTTCCCTGAACAAGATATGTTTTTTCACTTCCGCAAAAAGGACATATTCTGCCATGAGCGATAGTTCCATATTGTTTCCCGCAATCCTCGCACTGTGTTATGGCTGATATGGGCTCAATAGAGAGCTCAGTATCAGCTATAAACTCATGCTTTGGCGCAGCCCATTTCCAACAATCTGTGAGGAAATGAGGTATTACAGATGAAACCTCACCAAGCTGAATAGTTACTTTTTCAATTTTACTTATATTGTTTTCATCTGCGACGGTTTTAAGATCGTCGATTATATGAAAAACTACACCAAGTTCGTGCATATTAAATCCTCATTAATTCTTCTTGCCCTTGAATTTGATGTTAATAGCCTGCTTTGCTGCGTAAGGAAGAATGTATTTAAGCTTATCTTCACTCTTTCTCATCACGCTGCATTCAGGGTTTTCTCTGTAAAGATGAATTGCATCAAATTCACATTTTGTAGTACACAATCCGCATCCGATACACTTATTTGTATCAACAACAGAAGCTCCACATGAAAGGCATCTGGCTGTTTCGGCCTTAACCTGTTCTTCAGTAAAGACAAGCTTTGCATCTCTGAAGGAGTGTGTGGGATCAGTGATCTTGTCACTCTTTCCGGGAATCTGTCTCTTACAGGTATCGTAATCCTTAACAAGAATATCCTCTTTGTTGAGCTCCTTGAAATCGTTACGGTTACGACCGATTGTTAGTGAAGAATGAGGCTGTACAAATCTATGAATGGAGATTGCACCCTGCTTACCGGCAGCAATTGCATCAATAGCAAACTTAGGACCTGTATAAACGTCCCCGCCTACGAAAATGTCAGGCTCAGCAGTCTGATATGTAAGTGAATCGGCAACGGCACCGTTACCTCTGCCAAGCTCAACCTTTGATCCATTAAGCATATTACCCCATACGATTGACTGACCGATACTTAAGAATACGTGCTGGCACTCAACAGTAACTGTATCATTTTCATCATACTGAGGATTGAATCTTCCGTCAGCATCCTTAACTGAAGTACATCTTTTAAGAACAATGCCCTTAACTTTTCCGTTCTCAGTAAGGATTTCCTTGGGACCCCAGCCGGGATTGATCTCAACACCGTCTTCTTCGGCTTCAGCAATCTCTTCATCAGAAGCAGGCATGATATCTCTTGTCTCAAGGCAGAATTGCTTAACTGATGAAGCACCGCATCTTACAGCGCTTCTTGATACATCGATAGCAACGTTACCACCACCGATAACAACAGCATCTCCCTCAACCTTAAGAGATTCATCATCTGTAACTGCATGAAGGAAATCTACAGCTGTTACAACACCTTCGGCATCTTCTCCGGGAACGCCTGCTTTTCTTCCGCCCTGGCATCCTATAGCAATATAAAATGCCTTATAGCCTTGCTTTCTAAGCTCGTCAATAGTGATATCTTTACCTATTTCTACACCGGTTTTGATTTCGACACCCATCTCTTTAATGATGTCTATCTCTGCCTGTACAACGTCTTTTTCAAGCTTGTATGAAGGAATACCATATACAAGCATACCACCTGCTTTTTCATTTTTTTCAAAGATTGTTGGCTTATAGCCTTTTTCAGCGAGGTAGAATGCACATGAAAGTCCGGCAGGACCACCACCTATGATGGCGATCTTTTCATCAAACTCACCCTGAACCTTGGGAACAACTTTCTTGGGGATGAATCTTGTTTCAGCATTAAGATCTCTTGCAGCGATGAATTTCTTTACTTCATCGATAGCAACAGCCTGATCGATAGTGCCTCTTGTACAAGCTTCTTCACATCTTCTGTTACAGATATGTCCGCATACAGCAGGAAGCGGATTATTCTTCTTTATAAGCTCAAGTGCTTCAGTATATTTACCCTGAGCAGCAAGCTTTAAATAACCCTGAACTGCAATATGAGCCGGACAAGCTGTTTTACAGGGAGCAGTTCCTGTATCGTAGCAATTGATCCTGTTATTATCTCTGTAATCCCAGTCCCAATCAGCTTCAGACCATTTCTTTTCTGAAGGAAGAACATGTTTAGGATACTGAACTTCACTTCCGTCCTTTTTGCAGAGCTTTTGTCCAAGCTTAACAGCACCTGCAGGACACACTTCTACGCAACGTCCGCAAGCAACACAATCTTCTTTTGTAACACGTGCAACATAAGCTGAACGTGACATATTAGGTGTGTTGTAGAGCTGAGAAGTTCTGAGGGCGTAACAAACATTTACGTTACAGTTACATATAGCAAATATCTTGTTTTCACCATCAATATTGGTAATCTGGTGTACAAAGCCGTTATCTTCGGCCTTCTTGAATATAGCAAGTGCTTCTTCTTTTGTGATATATCTTCCGCCCTTACCGGTCTCAACAACATAGTCGGCCATATCACCAACTGCGATACACCAATCCATCTCATCATCAGCGCATCCTTCTTCGTAGGTCTTACGTGAACGACGGCATGAGCAGGGACTTGCAGCATATTTTCCTTCATATTTATCGAGCCAATGAGAAATATGTTCAAGTGAGATTGACTCATTATTCATCTCAATAGCTTTCTCAACAGGAATAACATGCATTCCGATTCCTGCACCTCCCGGAGGTACCATAGGCGTAACCTTCTCAAGAGGAAGAGTTGACATATAATCGAAGAATCTACCCATCTCAGGATTCTTGTCGATAATGTCTTTGTTCATGTTTGAAAATTCTGCACTTCCGGGTACAAACATAGGAAGAACATACTGCTTTTCTCTCTTCTCATTTTCCCAGTTGTACTCGATAAGTCCGGTCCATGACATGTGATCAAGAAGTTCCTGCAGATGATTTTTCTCTATGCCTGATATTTTCTGTATTTCTTCAAAAGTTTTAGGCTTTCTGACACCCATCTTAAGAGCAAGTTCTGCTTCTTCATCTGTTGCAAGAGAAGCAAGAGCCCAATATTCAGGGTCATCATTAGTGATCTTTTTAAGACCAAGATGATAAGGGATGCGGTCTGTAATCATTTTGCCAAGTTTGACTATAGGCTCACGCATCACGGCATCGTCTTTAACATAAGACGGCTTATAAGGTGGTTTACGTCCCATAAAAAATCTCCTTAAATTAAAAAACATTATAGATAATAAGTTAAACATAGGGGAATCTTTCGACTCCCCTAATGAAGTAACTACATTATGTTTTAGTTTTCAGCACGCTCCATAGCAAGCTGGTAGTCCTTAGTATCAGCAAATACATCATTTGCATAAGGGTTCTTGCCCATCTTAATAGATCTCTTGATGATCTCAGCCATGCAAATTACGTTGATAGTAATAGCAAGAACTGCTACAAAGCCCTGCATTCTGGGATCTGCTGTGATTCCCATTGAAGAAATGATCTCTCCTGCCTGAGCTGTTTTGCCGTTACCTGCATTGAACAGTTCGATTGCCTTTTCGTACAGATCCATAGTAGTGATACCATTTGCTGTAGCACCGCTGTAAACTGAAGGAAGTGCAGCTGCAAACTTGCTGCTAAGCTGGAATCCGGGAACAACCTGTGCCCACATGCACCAGATTGCAAGAGTGTTTGCACGGTTCTGGATCCACGCGCCCTTGTTCCAGAATGCATTTGCAAATGTAGGAGCAAGAAGAAGTGCAACACCGCAGTACCATGAATGTGTAGGAAGATTCAAGTAAGTATATTCAAAGTTCCATACATCATAAGCAAGGATGAACCATATTGTCATGTCAGGCCAGAGCATATCTGATTTGTTCTTATCACTTGATGTATACAGATTAACGCAACCTGTCATACAGAAAATATTGATAAGACCGGCAATGGCATTAACAACGTTCCACCATCCACCGTAGATGAATACACCTTCGTTAGATGCCCACCATGCACCGCTGAGGTTTCCAGAAATTGAGAATGCAGCAAGAGCAGATTCCATATCAGAAACATTTGCGATCATGATATTAGCTGCAACGATGAGCCAGGGGAACCATGCAAACCATTTTTCCTTGCCGATGCCCCATTTGTACTTGATCATCATGAAGCCTACGCAACCTATATCAGCAGCATATAACTTAAAGTAATGGAACCAGCCATCCATATATGCAATTGTAGGATTAGCCGAACCTCCAAATGCACCAAGATGAGCAGCTATAAAATAAACTGTTAAGATTGAAGGAATAACAACGAATACCATTATTCCGCCAAGTTTGGTCCTACGACCGATTTCGTTCATGAGAATAAGTCCCACAAACACCAATACCCAGCCTATAAGCTGCATACTGGCACTGTTACCGTATAATTGAAACAGCATATGAAACCTCCTAAAGATAATAAAAAATTAAATTTCTATAAACTAATAATAGCAATTCACGGGTATGAATTGCTATTGACAAAAGTAATATATTTTAACAATAATTTTTGGACACTATTATGTATTTTTAAGTTTCCCAACATAAGAATGCTCTTATTGCAGAGTATTTAAGCATTTTAAGATCATTTTTCTTCATCTGAATAATAAGGAATTATCAGTGAAGTTCCTGAAATGAGTTCTGAATCGGTTCTTATCTTATTAACACTTGCGATGTCTCTCACATAGCTCTCAACATTGTTATAATGCATAAGATCCATATTCTGTTCAGCGATACTCCATATAGTATCTCCTGCCTTTATACTAACGCAGCTGTAATATCTGTTGTCCTTATGTTCCCCGTTATTCTTGGCATCGGACATAAATGAGAATGACAAAAAGATTGAAATAAATACTACAACCGATATCATTATCACAAAAGTAATTATTCTACGACGAAGCTGCTTTTCTCTTCTTTCACGGTTTTTGATAGAGCGGATCCTGCTCTTATCATATATAACAGATTGATTATTGTAGATTTCCATTGTTGCTCTCATTGCATCACTCATGTCTTCTTCCTCCATACAACCCCGAACAAATGTTGCGAACAACCGTTCTATATATAATATATCGAGCATACATTCCGATGTCAATGCTTTTTCGCACACTTGTTCTAAATAAAATGATAAGTATAAAAAAATTATAAAATTTCTTAAAGAAATCATTCGTTTCAGTTCATAATTTGTTCATAAATTCAATGTAATATAAGTATCAAGATAGTTGATGAACGAAATCACTATCTCCCCCTCATAAGAAAATCGCAGGACACTCACAGCAATGTGAGTGTTTTGTGATTAATAAAACTTTTTCTTATTTTCTTATCACAATCACTTTTATATCATTTGGTTCATGTAATAAATGGCGAGACTTTTTCGTCACGAATGTTTCTTATGTAGATAATATAACCTGTTTGCTGTCCAATATTACGTACAGCAATTTTTTATAGACTCTATAAGAACTATAGTTTCACTATAGGTTCTATAGGTTACTATTCACGATTTTTTCAGGCAACCACCTCATTTCATGGTCAGTTGCCCCGTCCGCAGTAAAAAAAATAAATGCTCGTCATGCCTTTGAATTCATAGGGTCTACGTGACTTGCTACTTTTAATTTGTTGCAGTTCACGTAGAAATAAGCTGATTTTTAGACGAATTACGTGAGGGGATGTTCTGTTAAAGGGTGGTATCACGTAGAGTGGCTGAAATATTTAGACGAATTACGTGAGGAGATGTTCTGTTAAAGAGTGATATCACGTAGAGTGGCTGAAATATTTAGACGAATTACGTGAGGGAAGATTCTGTTAAAGGGTGGTATCACGTAGAGTGGCTGAAATATTTAGACGAATTACGTGAGGGAAGATTCTGTTAAAGGGTGGTATCGCGTAGAGTGGCTGAAAAAAGAAACAGGAGAAGACACAATGATCTTCTCCTGCTTAGGTGTATTACTTTTCGTATTCTTCGATTGAACATTTTCAAAAGCCTCGTAATAGACTGGTAAGATCAATAAGTCCCGATAAATACCATTGAACTGCGAGGCATGAGTTTAATAGATCCATTACATACTATTTAATGGATTTAATGTTTTAATGTTCAAAGTGAGCTGCAACTTTCTTAAGATTGTCTATAATAGGAAGATGCTGAGGGCAAACACCCTCGCACTGACCACAGGCTATACAGTCGCTAGCTCTTCCGAATCCGCTTTTTACAAGGTTTTCGTAGTTTGTAAAGTTAATGGTCCAGCCCTTTTCTTCCATGTCTTCTCGCATATTCTCATTATAAAGAGAAAAGTACTTAGGAATTGCTATCTTCATGGGACAGCCTTCCGTACAATACGAACAGCCTGTGCATGGAATAGCAATTTGATTATTAATTATATCGGCAGCTTTGAAGCAAAGCTTTTTTTCATCTTCTGATAATGGCTTAAAATCCTCCATGTAAGAAGTATTGTCATCCATCTGCTCCAAACTGCTCATTCCTGATAAGACAACCATGACATTATCTAAGCTGGCTACAAATCTGATCGCCCAGCTTGGAATAGACATATTCTCATCCTTTTCCTTGAATAACTGAGTAGCTTCTAAAGGAAGTTTAGAGAGTGTGCCGCCTTTTACAGGTTCCATGACTATGACAGGTTTGCTGTGCTTTGCAGCTACTTCATAGCATTCTCTTGAATGAACCCATTCACTTTCCCAATCCAGATAATTGATCTGCAGCTGAACAAATTCCATTTCCGGATGTCTTGTAAGTATGTCGTCCAAAAGCTTTGGACTGTCATGGAAAGAAAAGCCCGCATGACGCACAAGACCTTCCTTCTTTTTATCAAGCAGCCAATTAAAGCAGTCAAGGTCTTCATATTTTTGAAGCAGCCCCTCTTCTATGCCATGGATCAGATAATAGTCAAAGTATCCTGCTCCGGTCTTTTTAAGCTGCTCATTAAAAATCTTATCTCTGTCTTCTTTAGAATTGATAAATCCTGCATGAAGCTTTGTAGCAAGAGTAAAGCTATCCCTAGGATGTCTTTCAACAAGTGCTTTTCTTGCAACATTTTCACTGTTGAAACCATTATACATCCAAGCAGTATCAAAATAAGTGAACCCTCTTTCAAGGAACATATCAACCATTTTTGAAACTGCTTCAATATCAACATCTGCATCATTTGTTTTGTCGATAAGCGGCATTCTCATCATGCCAAATCCGAGTTTTTTTGCCGGTTTGAAATCCATAGATAATCTCCTCTCCTAAATGAAAATATAGTCACAACTATTATTTGAAGCTTTTTTTTGCCCTAAAAAGCTTAACAGTCTGGATCACTTTCTCAGAAATTTTTCATCGGCCTCATAATCATCACTGATAAAACGTTCTACCGTCATATGAAGATCATATTTTTCACGCAAGTCTGCAAGCTGCTCCATCATTTTAGATGCATGGTGTGAGTCTATTGCAGCCTGATCTGTCCATGAGTCTATAAGCAAAACAGTCTCAGGGTCACCTATTGGCTGAAAATATTGATAGCGCAGATTACCTTCTTCATTTCTTATTGCATCTGCAATTCCGGATGACTCCATTTCATCTGCAAATGCTCTGGCACTCCCATTTTTCCCTTTGTAGTAAAGATTAACTGTAATCATATTATTTTTTTATTCCTCCATTTTCCGCTCCTGAAACGCCAAATATCAAGAGCTGCTTTAATGCACCAGTCTAGAACCATTGCAAGTGCAATTCCTATTACTCCCATTTTCATCCATAGTGCAAGCATAAATGACAAGGCTGTCCTGCATACAACTGTGGCAAATATAGAAGCCCACATCGTAAACTTCACGTCTCCTGCAGTACGTAGTCCAGATGAAAGCGGGCCGGAAAAAGGCTGTACAAGTCCCGAAAAAAGATTATGAATCGCTACAATTATGAGGATCAGACGTTTTGTTTCATCTGATAGATTGTATAGAGTAAGCAGTAACGGTGTAAGTGCCATTACGATCACGTTCCAGATAACAGCAAGTAAAAGCGATAATCTGGTAAGCTTTCTTATGTTCCACTCTGCGGCTTCATAATCGCCTGCACCTACACATTGTCCGACAACAGTGATAAATACTGTCCCCATAGACATACCCATACATGCTGCAAGTGACCAGAAAGTCTGACCTGTAGTATTTGCTGCAATCTGAGAAGTCCCAAAAGTCGCAGTCAGCATACCAAGAACAACCTTTGCTGCCTGGAAAAGAGTATTTTCTATTGAATTAGGGATGGCAACGCCCAGAATACGTTTTGCCATCTGTACATTCAGGCTAAGAGAATCCTTTATGCCTATACCTATTCTTGTGCCGCTAAGTGAACTTATTTTTCTCAGGATATCATCAGATGCCTTCGTCTCTATACATAGCATCGTCATAATAATGGCTGCTACATACCATGATATCGTTGTAGGCCATGCAACACCGGCTGCACCTGCTTTTAATACGAATATACCAATAGCGTTTCCTACAACATTGACCAGATTAGCAATAAACGATACAAACATGGTCACTCTGGTCTTACCCATCGCACGAAAAACCGCGCAACCAGCGTTATAAATTGCATTTGCAGGAAAAGACCATGCAACAATCCACATATATGTCCTACAGGCCGCCATGGTATCTGCTTCAGCTTTGGGATACATTGTTCCAAGAAGTGATGAACCAAAAAACAGCATCAGCATCATGCATACTATAGAAAGAAGGCCTCCCATAAAGAAAATCTGCGATGCGGACAGATCTGCATTATCCTTTTCTTTACTACCGATGTACTGTGATACAACAACCGAACCTCCGGCTGAAATTGCGGTAAAAAGATAGATGAATATGGTGTAAACCATGGTATCAAGCCCAACACCCGCAACAACAGCTTCGCCTGCATAACTGACCATCATGGTATCCGCAAGTCCTACTACCATCTGAAGAAGCTGCTCTATAAGGAGAGGTACGATCATCGCTTTTAATGCCAAATTGGTAAATCGCTTGCGATCCTCTGATAAAAATTCTTTTGGTTCAATTATTTTTTCAATTAAACTCATCTTCTACCGTGATCTCGAAAAAAATGCATTTTCGCCTTCCTATAACTTATTTTGTTCCATAATTATGTTTAGAATATGATAAAACGAAAATTAAAAACACAATATTTATTTGTTTTTATGTGAAATTATTTATCGTGAATATATAAATTTGGAAACGTAGAAACATATATTTCCCTCATGTAAACATTATAATATCCGCACAAAAAAATATAAAGACAAATAAACTCATGTTTGCCTATGGTATTTTATTATGATATACTGAACATAGGTTCGTTAATGAATGGAGGATTATTATGTCTAAAGGAAAAATATCTGAGAAACAGTCTGAGATACTTGAATTTATGAAAGAAGTTATTCTTGAAAAGGGGTATCCGCCAACTGTACGTGAAATATGTGAGAAGGTTAAGCTTAAATCTACATCTTCCGTACACTCTCATCTTGAAACTCTTGAGAAAAACGGATATATAAGAAGGGACCCCACCAAACCCAGAGCAATTGAAATCTGCGACGACAGCTTCAATATGATCCGTACTGAAATGGTGAGTGTACCTGTTATTGGCCAGGTTGCTGCAGGAATGCCTATTCTTGCTGAGCAGAATATTGACAGCTACTTCCCTATTCCCGCAGAGATGTGCCCTAAGGGTGACACATTTATTCTTAATGTTAAGGGCGATTCAATGATAAATGCAGGTATTTTTAATGGCGACCGTATTTTTGTTCATGCTTGCGATACTGCAAAAAACGGTGATCAGGTAGTTGCTCTTATTGATGACTCTGCAACTGTTAAGACTTTTTATAAAGAAAACGGCCACATCAGACTTCAGCCTGAAAACGATACCATGGATCCCATAATTGTTGATGATTGTGCTATCCTCGGCAAGGTTTTCGGCGTTCTTAGACTTTACTAAATAATGTAAAAATGACTTCTTGCAGGCGAGTTCCACTTTTGCCTATAAGAAGTCATTCTTTTTTTTATTTATTTACGTCCTGAAATTTACAGGTCTTCTTTTGAAATCTGTTTTCCGTCTCTCCATATTCTCTCAAGGTCGTAGAAAATTCTGTTCTCTTCATCGAATATGTGAACTATGATATCACCAAAATCGAGAAGAATCCAAAATGCACTTTCGTACCCTTCAACATCTTTTTTTTCATAGCCTGCTCTTCCAAGCATCTCTTCAACCTTGTCAGCCATTGCCTGGATCTGAGGTCTGTTTGAACCGCTTGCAATGATAAAGTAATCTCCGAGAGAAGAAACCTCGCTTATATCAAGAATTTCAATATTTGTACCCTTACGGTCTTCAAGAGCATCAACCGCAAGCTTTACCATCTCTTTTGAGTTTTCAATAGAATGTTCACTCATTAAATAATCCCTCCAAATAATTAGTTTATCCAATAAGATTTGAATAGTAATCGAATGTACTTTTTGTCATAGGATCACATTCTTTATCGATATGATCAAGATAGTTTAGGGTGTCACGCAAAATATGAAGCATACATAAGTTAAGATCCCTGAAGGCCTCTTTTCTGATCTCATCCATATGTTCAAGAGGCTTTCTGTTGGGCTCTATAAAGTCTGCAATAAATATTATCTTCTCAAGGTCAGTCATATCAGGCTTTCCTGTAGTATGCCATCTTATGGCAGATAATATTTCCTGATCTTTAATATCATACTTATGCTTTGCAAGGCACATTCCGGCTTTTGCATGAATGAGTGCAGGATTTCTTTTCTCTATATCCGTAATCTCGACATCATACTTCCTGCATATCTGCATCTGCTCATCATGGCTGATGTTTTTGGCACAGTCATGAAGAAAGCCCGCAATAAGCGCTTTTTGAACATCAACGTCATGTACAGAAGCCATATTCGCAGCTGTATAAGCAACACCAAGTGTATGGTCGAATCTGTCAGCTTTAAGTGCGCTTTGCATTTCTTTTCTAAGTTTCTGCGTTATATCAATAGTTTTCATTAAAACTCCGCAATAAATCAGTTGTTGTAGATCTTCACATCATCATCATTTACAGCCTGTGCGCGTCCGCTGTAGATGTTCTTAACTCTGGCGAACTCAATAACTTCTTCAGGAAGAAGATAACGGACAGATCTGCCAGTCTGGATTTTCTTTCTAAGAGCTGTAGATGAAAGATCCAGATCGTGAAACTGAAGAAGGCGTACATCAGCGCCAAACTTATTCTGAAGATACTGACGATGTTTATCCATTTCAGCAAGTGACATATGATCTCTTACAGCAGCAAGAATAATACAGTTTTTAAATATTTCCTCGCTATCCTTCCAGTATTCGATCTGCTTAAATGTATCACCGCCCATAATAAGATATATCTCATCACCCGGATACATATTGTTTAGTTCCTTAAGTGTATCTATCGTATATGTATTGCCTTCTCTGTCTATTTCAATACGTGAGCAGGTAAAGTATGGATTACCTTCTATCGCAAGCTTTACCATCTGATAGCGAAGATCTCCTGATGGAATATCCTCATCCTTTTTCATATATGAACATCCACTAGGTATAAAAATAACCCGGTCAAGCCCAAACTGCTCTCTTGCTGCTTCTGCAAGTAACAGATGAGCATTATGGATTGGATTAAATGTTCCGCCTAAAATACCTATTTTACGTTCTGCCATGTCATGTTCCCCTCTTTGATGTAATATTTTATTTTAGAACTTCAAATGCTTATTTAGGGAGCTTTATTTCAGGATTCTCATGAAAAGGCTTGTATAATACTATCTTTCTGCCAATAACCTGCACAAGTGTAGATCTTGTTCTGTCAGCTACAGTATTTGCAACCTCCTTCACATCATCCAGACAGTTTTTCTGAACAGTTCCTTTAATAAGTTCTTTTGTATTGAAGCATTCTGATACACTTTCAGTTACTTCAGGTGTAACAGATGATTTGCCTATAGAAAAAACAGGCTCTATATTCTGTGCAAGTCCCTTAAGATAAGCACGCTGTTTACTCGTTAAATTCATCTTCGTCCTCCATATTATCGAAATCGTCGAAGTTATCTTCATCTTCTGCAATCATGTTTCCACCTGTTGCTGTATCCGCATTCTTGTAATAATCAAAGCTGTTACCATACATACGTACAGTATCGCCATCCTGAATTCCGAGCTCTTCAAGCTGATCAAGGATTCCGTTCTCAACAAGGAAATTCTGGAAGAAAGCAAATCCCTTCTCGGAATCAAGGTTGGTGTAACCAAGCATCTTTTCAATCTTAGGTCCTTCGATCACATATTCCTTGGCATCTGAATCGTATTCTACAGTAAATGCAAGATTCTCTTCCTTAAGTTCTGTCTCAGGATCATACTCGCTTTCAAATACTATCGTATCTTCAGGGAGTTTATCGAGTTCTCTGCTAATATAGTATAACAGCTCATTAATACCTTTTCCAGTTAATGTAGATGTAGGAAATACCTTAACTCCAAGCGGTTCGTACTTCTCTTTTAGCTTTGCTATTATCTCACTGTTTTCTCCATCAGGAAGCATATCTATTTTGTTTGCAGCAATTACCTGAAGTCTCTTCGTGATATCAGCATTATATTTGGCAAGTTCGTTGTTGATTGCCTCTATATCTTCAAAAGGATCACGACCTTCTGTACCTGCAGCATCAACAACATGTATCATTACGCGTGTTCTTTCAATATGTCTTAGGAATTCATGTCCAAGACCTGCGCCATCCGAAGCACCTTCGATAAGACCCGGAATGTCCGCAACAACAAAGCCTCTGGCATCATTTAAGCTGACAACACCGAGCATAGGAGTAAGGGTTGTAAAATGATAGTTTGCAACCTTGGGCTTTGCATTAGATACTTTACTCAAAAATGTTGATTTACCGACATTAGGGAATCCAACAAGTCCAACATCTGCGATCATTTTAAGCTCAAGAATAACTTCCAGCTCCTTCGCAGGCTGTCCGGGCTGGGCATATCTTGGTGCCTGCATTGTACTTGTTGCATAATGCATGTTACCATTTCCGCCTTTTCCGCCCTTAAGGATAACGAATTCCTTAGTATTTCCGGACATATCGACAATTACTTTTCCGCTTGCTGCTTCTTTTATAACGGTTCCTTCGGGAACCTTGATGATAATGTCAGAGCCCTGCTTACCATGGCATCTTCTCTTACCACCGTCCTCACCATTTTCTGCCTTATACTTTCCGCCAAAATGAAAATCGGAAAGTGTATTGACACCAGGATCTACACAGACGATGACATTACCACCATTGCCGCCGTCACCACCATCGGGGCCACCGTTAGCAACAAATTTCTCTCTTCTGAAAGAGACATGTCCATCTCCGCCTTTTCCACTTCTTATGAATATTCTTGCTCTATCAACAAATGCAGGCATTCTTTTCTCCACTAATCAAACTACAATAGTCAGCTACAAATAATTATAAA
Organism: Butyrivibrio sp. NC2002; assembly: GCF_000702265.1. Lineage (GTDB taxonomy): Bacteria > Bacillota > Clostridia > Lachnospirales > Lachnospiraceae > Butyrivibrio. Next base: position 215,317 of record NZ_JNKZ01000007.1, on the reverse strand, counting down.
ATAAGACCTTAAAAATGTAAAAAAGCTCCAAACAAAAATTTGTTTGGAGCTTAAACCTGTTCGTATTACTTGCTCTCTACAGCGTAAACGCTAGCCTGCTTCTTATCGCGGCCCTTGCGCTCAAAACGAAGAACACCATCGATCAGGGCAAAAAGTGTATCATCTTTACCGATACCAACGTTTGTACCCGGATGAATATGAGTTCCGCGCTGTCTGTATAAAATATTTCCAGCCTTTACGAATTGTCCGTCAGCTCTCTTTGCTCCAAGACGCTTTGCTTCGGAGTCACGACCGTTCTTTGTAGAACCGACTCCCTTCTTATGAGCAAAAAATTGAAGGTCCATATTCAACATGACTTATACCTCCTCGAATTTTATGTTCAAAAACTCATTACCATACTGTTTGTAGATACTTGTGATCCCGAGTTCAAAAGATTTCATCAAAAGCTCGGCATCATTGGAAATAGGTCCATTAAAATCAAGCCTGATAATACCTTCATTAGGATCAGCATTGCACACAATATCATCTTCTGTAAGTTCTTCAAGTGAATTTACGGTATTTATGCTTAGAACTGAAATCGAAGCACAAACAATATCTTTACCATAATCACCGGAACCGGCGTGTCCGTTTAATTCAAAACCAACATAATCGCCATCTGAATTTTTACGAATAGTGATATTTGTCATATCTCAAACTCTTCTCACATTACATAGAGATCTTGTCGATCTTAACGCTTGTGAAGCACTGTCTGTGACCGTTCTTCTTGTGATAACCGGTCTTACTCTTGTACTTATAAACGATAACCTTCTTGCCCTTGCCCTGCTCAAGTACAGTTGCGCTAACTTTAGCACCTGCAACATCGCCTGCAACCTTAAGAGTCTTATCATCGTTTACTGCAATAACATTGTCAAATGTAACTTCTTTTCCAGCTTCAACATCAAGCTTCTCAACTTTGATGATGTCGCCCTCGGAAACCTTGTACTGCTTACCACCAGTAACTATAATTGCGTACATAAGGCACCTCCTTCTTCCAAATCTCGCTAACTGTGGTGGGAAATAATCTCCTCTTTAACCTCGTTAAGCGGCATACCATAGAATAATAACATCACATACTATGTATGTCAATAGTCTCACGTAGTGTTTTATTCTTTTTATCTCTTGTAAATTCCATAATCCCAAGTCCTGTGAGGTCGATAAATCTCATATTGAACCGGTCTTTTTTTACAAGATCCGATACAAATTCTATAAGCTCGTCATTAGCTTCTTTAGTCTTTAGATCGATAAAATCAATAAGTATCATACCGGAAAGGTTTCTTAGTCTTATCTGCCTGTAAGCTTCGATAGCCGCTTCTTTATTTATTTCAAGAAATATTTCATCTGATTTTTTTAAGTTTTTTCCGGAATTTACATCTATAAGATTAAGTGTCTCTGTCTGTTCAATCACAAGATATGCTCCGGAATCAAGCCATACTTTCTTTTTCAGAAGGTCATCTGTCTTGCTTGTCAGACTATAGTGAACATTTATCGGAAGCCTGCTTTTTTCTTCATCATAAAATGTGATATCGCTATCTTCCTTAAGCTCATCATAAACACTGCTGATATCAGTAATAAGCTTAAATTCTAAGCCATATTCTTTTTCAAGCTGCTCTTTTGCTGAAAGGATGCAGGCTTTTAAATCAGACGAATTGCCATGCAAAAGCTGATATTCACATCTGCATTTTGCAGTTTTTATCAGCTCTTCAAGATCTGCATAGTGCTGACCTTCCATGTGACCGGAATCTTCACCGGAAAATGCTTTTGACTTTCTAAAAGCTCTCTCATCGCAGGAAAGCCTTGCCTGTTTTGTCTTATGCTCTTCAGTTCTCAAAAAGACAAGTACGTCGTCTCCTGCTCTTAATTCAGATGCGCTTTTTATTTCTCTGTTTAATACAAATTTGGGATCAAGATTTTTTACGGGCAAAAATCCTATTCCGTGCTTTTTATTATTACTTTCAAAGCGGACAAAAGCAGCATTTAGATTCGAAACAACATTCTCGACTCTTCCGACATATATGTTTCCTGTTCTGTCATTTTCGCATGGAAAATCCAGAAAAATAAGCTTTCCATCAAAAAAACCAAGAATACTTAAATGCTCTTTCCAGTTTGTAACTATTATTTCAGACATGAATTTTTCCTTCATTACCAAGAGTCCGTGCAAAGGAAGCATCGGAAATCACATCGGTGATCATTGGAACAACATAGGGGCCGTCCTCATCTTCGCCTGAAAGATATGTATCAATCCTGTTGTATACTGCTGCAAACTCGGGCTCTTTTTCACCTGCAAATCTGTAAAGCGAACTTACAAACAAAGACGCTTTAAGATTGGATGCGCTTCCTGCAGATAAAAGAACATGGATTTTATTATCATCAGTGATCTCGCCTCTGAATATCAGGGGTCTTATGTCTATTTCTTTTTCGCCATTCTTTGTCTTTTTCATAGCAGGTATGGTATCAAGAGCCATAAATCTTTCAAATGTATCCTTCAGATCAAAAGAAGGCTCCTTACCATTTCGAAATGAGATCATGTATTCACAGGCAGCAACACTTGTCATAGCATTTTCGCACTTTTCGGGAAGTACTTTTGCGCAAATGACATCAAGGCCTTCATTCATGTTATCCTGAAGCCTTGCTACGACATCCTCTACGGAAATCATTGAATTGAGCGTCATATCCATATAATCTCCATCAGTTGTAGAACCGACGCTAAGAGGCTGTGCAAATGATAAAATCTGATGCGGGCTGTAGCCTTCTGAATACTTAATATCAATTTCAGCTCGTCTTATGGCTTTCTGAACATATCTCATAACATCAAGATGCCCAAGAAAACGGATAGGACCGTGCTTTTTGTATTTCAAACGTAATTTAATCATTCTTTTTAGTTAACTCCAATCTTTGGCTCTATGCATATTCCAACACCATAATATGCACCGCCGCATCCCATGCATGCCTGTCTGCAGTTCGGGGAAACAACGCCTTCCTTAGACCTTAACCATTCACGCCAGAGGAATTCCTTAGAAACTCCGCAGTCAATCATATCCCACGGAAGGATTTCATCCTTTGTTCTTTCTCTCTTAACATAGAACAAAATATCAAGGCCGGCTTTTTCAAGTTCCTCCATCCAGATATCATTTTTAAAGTATTCACTCCATGCATCAAAAATGCATCCGCGCTTATAGACATTATAAATAACCTTAGCCAGTCTTCTGTCACCTCTTGCAAGAATGCCTTCAAGCATACTTGCATCAGCTTCATGCCAGTTATACTTGATATGCTTCTGATTTAGCTGTGACATAATCCCTTTTCTTGTAATATTTGCTTTATCAAGGAATTCATCCTTGGTATTCATAGATGCCCACTGGAATGGAGTAAACGGCTTTGGTACAAAGAATGAGGTACTTGCAACTATGTCAATTGTTCGGCCGTTTCTTTTTTCCTTCGGCACTGTTTCAAAATATTCAACAGCAATTTTGTTTGCAATATCGCCTATTCCCAATATGTCATCTTCCGTTTCGCCGGGAAGGCCAAGCATAAAGTACAGTTTTACCTTATTCCAGCCGCCTTCAAATGCTTCGTGAGCTCCGCGGAGAATATCTTCCTCTGTAAGACCTTTGTTTATGACATTTCTCATTCTCTGCGTTCCGGCCTCAGGAGCAAAGGTAAGTGAAGACTTCTTTACATCCTGGACCTTACTCATTACATCAAGAGAAAAAGCATCAATTCTTAGAGAAGGAAGTGAAATATTAACCTTGTGTTCATTGCAGTAATCGATAAGAAAATCAAGAAGTTCGTTAAGGTGTGAATAATCACTGGTACTTAGTGAGCTAAGTGATATTTCCTCGTAGCCTGTATTTTTAAGAAGTGTTATAGCGTATTCCTTTAGCTTTTCAACATCTCTTTCGCGAAGAGGTCTGTATAGCTGACCTGCCTGACAGAATCTGCAGCCTCTTATACATCCGCGCATAACTTCCATAACGACTCTGTCCTGAGTCACTCTTATAAAGGGCATAACCGGCTTCATCGGATAATATGCATTTGTAAGATCTGTGCACATCTCTTTTTTTACAACAGCGGGTACACCTTCCTTTAATGGAGTTATAGCTTTGATCGTGCCATCCTCGTTGTAGCTGATATCGTAGAGAGAAGGTACATATAGGCCGTGTATCTGTGAGCACTTATATAAAAACTCTTCTCTTGAAACGCCTTCTTCCTTTGCCTTCTCATACAGGTCAAAAAGTTCACGATATTTCGTTTCACCTTCGCCAATATAAAAGATATCGAAAAAGTCAGCAATTGGCTCGGGGTTATATGAGCATGGACCTCCGCCGATGACTATCGGATCATCCCATGTTCTGTCTTTTGCAAAAATGGGAACGTTTGAAAGATCCAGTACCTGCAGGATGTTTGTATAGCACATCTCATACTGCAAGGTGAATCCAAGAAAATCAAAATCCTTTACCGGATCTTGTGATTCAAGCGCAAAAAGCGGTATCTTCTCCTGTCTGAGCACATTGTCCATATCAGCCCAGGGTGAAAATACACGCTCGCACCATACATCATCATATTCATTAAAAAGACCGTAGAGAATTTGAATTCCCAGATGTGACATACCAATCTCATACACATCCGGGAAACAAAATGCAAATCTTATTTTTACATCATCAGGATTCTTGACAACACTATTAACTTCGCCGCCGATATAGCGCTCCGGTTTACTGATGCTAAGAAGAATCTCATCTGATAAAGCCAGTTTTTCGTTCAAAATACACCTCAAATTACTTAAAAGATTCAAAAGGACTTATCTTCTGGCAAGTTCATCCGTAATCTCTTCCCAGGTGATTTCCTTTTCAGACATAAGTACCATCATATGATACAGGAAATCTGCCATTTCGTAAATGAGTTCATTGGAATTTTCATTTTTGGCTGCAATCACCATTTCTGTGCTCTCTTCTCCGACTTTCTTAAGGATCTTATCAAGTCCTTTTTCGTAGAGATAGTTGGTATATGAGCCCTCTCTGGGATTGATTTTTCTGTCCTTTATTACTTCAAATACGTTATCAAGAACCTTTTGCGGATTCTTTTCGGTATAATTTCTTGAAGCAATCTCATTGAAAAAGCACGAGTATCTGCCTGTGTGGCAGGCAACTCCGACCTGTTTTACCTTGGCAAGTATTGTATCTTTGTCGCAGTCACAGATAAGCTTTTTGACATATTGGAAATGTCCGCTGGTTTCGCCCTTTACCCAAAGCGAGTTCCTGCTTCTGCTAAAATATGTCATTTTGCCGCTTTCAATGGTCTTATAAAATGATTCCTCATTAAAATATGCAACCATCAAAACTTCATCGGTTCTGTAGTCCTGAACAACAACAGGCACCTGACCGTCAGAGTTTTTCTTAAAATCTTCCCATCTGAATGAAGGTACCATTCTGTTTACGGCAAGGTCGTTATCGGCACAGATTTTCTTCATATTCCTTATTTCGCCGGAATTAGCATTCATAGCTGCGCCGGATATGCCGCTTACATTTGCCTGTGATAATAAAGACAGAACCTTATCGAGTGAAGCATCGGGAAGGCTTAAGATCGTAGGCATATCTATTTCGGGAGTTTTCTTTATCTCGCTCGAATTAAGTAAAATTAGTTCATCAGCGTATTTTTTGATATTTTCTTCAAGAGAACTTATCTTATCGGTTTCCGTATAGCAGATGGCAATCTTATCTTTTCCGAATTTCTCGGAGACTTCCAGAAGGATATCTATGTTCTCCTGCTTTGAAAAATTAAGACATGCCTTTTTGCAGCCTGCATAGAGAAGCTTTTTTATATCCTCCATGCGCTTTACATTCCCGGCTCCGTAAATTTCTGCTCCTACTTTTCCGCATATATCCTTGATGATGTCTAATGATTCTTCATGCTCAGCATCGCCTTTTGACATGTCATAGATTATTATTGCATCAGCATCATCATTGTCATATTTTTCAGCAAGGGCAAGAGGAGTCTCTGCATAGGATGTAAGATCATCAAATCCCTTAACAGCGGTATTTTTGTATAAATAAATGCATGGAACAAATTTTTTCAGCATATTATAATGCTCCCTTCGTGCTTAGAACTCCGGCTATGCGGTCGTCGATTTTTGTTGCTTCGTCAAGTGCCTTGGCAAAGGATTTAAACATAGCTTCTATCTTGTGATGATCATTAATGCCGGTGATAAGTCTTAGATGCAAATTCATCATGGCGCCGTAAGATATTGCATAGAAAAATTCTCTGACAAGCTGAGTGTCAAACTCTCCTACCATAGGAGCCTCAAAATCGCAGTCCATCATCATGTAAGGTCTTCCGCACAGATCAACTGCGCACATGACCAAAGCTTCATCCATCGGAAGCAGCATCTGGCCGTATCTTTTTATGCCCTTCTTATCTCCGAGGGCCTTCATTATAGCCTGTCCCAAAACAATACCGGTATCTTCTACGCTGTGGTGACCATCAACATTAAGATCTCCCTTTACAGAGACTGTAAGGTCAAACAGACCGTGTTTTGCAAAAGCCTGAAGCATATGGTCAAAAAAACCAATTCCGGTATCAATGGAATTTTCGCCTGTTCCATCAAGCTCTATCTTTACGGTTATGTCAGTTTCTCCGGTTTTTCTGTTTACTTCAGCATATCTTCCCATTTTAAATGTCTCCTGTATTTATTCAAATCTTACCGCGATTGAATTTGCGTGAGCTGTAAGACCTTCATTTTTGGCAAATAGTTCAATGTCTTTGTGAACCTTTGAAAGTCCTTCCTTCGAATAAGCGATGATGCTTGTTTTCTTTACAAAGTCATCAACTGAAAGCGGTGAGAAAAATCTTGCAGTCTGATTGGTCGGAAGGATGTGGTTTGGACCTGCGTAATAGTCTCCAAGCGGTTCCGATGAATTTTCCCCAAGGAATATAGCGCCGGCATGCTTTATTTTGGTCATAACTTCAAAAGGACTTACGGTTATGATCTCAAGATGCTCGGAAGCTATGGCATTTGCGCAGCTTACAGCATCATCCATATTATCTGCAACGAAAATATAGCCATAGTTTTCAAGAGACTTTGAGATGATATCAGACCTTGACAGTTCCTTTAAAAATCCGTCAATTTCCGTTGAAACTTTTTCTGCAATATCCTTGCTTGTAGTTATAAGTATAGCACTTGCCATCTCATCATGCTCTGCCTGGGAAAGAAGATCTGCGGCAACATATCTGGGATTGGCAGTTTCATCAGCAATAACAAGTATTTCGGAGGGACCTGCTATTGAATCGATCGATACATAGCCAAAACAAGCCTTTTTGGCAAGGGCTACGAAGATATTTCCGGGGCCTGTTATTTTATCAACCTTAGGAATAGACTCTGTACCAAATGCCATCGCAGCTATTGCCTGTGCGCCGCCAACCTTATAGACTTCTGTAACTCCTGCAATATCAGCAGCTACAAGGGTTCCCGGATTTACCGAGCCGTCCTTTGAAGGGGGCGTACACATGATGATTCTCTCTACGCCCGCAACTTTAGCTGGAATAACATTCATAAGAACGCTTGAAGGATAAGCAGCTTTTCCGCCGGGAACATATACTCCGGAAATCTCGATCGGAAGTATCCTTTGACCGAGTATCGATCCGTCATCCTTGGTATCTATCCATGTATTTCTCTTTTGCTTTTCATGAAAAACTCTTATATTTTCGGCACTTCTTTTCATTACTTCGACAAATTCCGGCTCAAGACTCTTATAAGCATCCTGAATTTCTTTTTGAGTTACCTTTATGTTTTCCTTTGTAAGGTCGTATTTATCAAATTTCCTGGTATATTCAAATACAGCACTATCGCGGTTTTTTCTTACATTATCTATGATATCAGAGACAATGGCTTCGTACTCGCCATAGCTGTCGGGGCTTCTCTTTAAAAGCTTATCAAGAAGCTCTCCTTTTGTATTTTCATTAAGCTCTACAATGCGCATCAGAGGTTCTCCTTCATATCTTTAATAAGTTTATGTATTCTGTCAGGCTCCATCTGCATACTAACCTGATTTACGATAACTCTGGCAGAAAGCGGGCAGATTTCTTCAAGAACGGTCAGACCGTTTTCTCTTAAGGTGCTGCCGGTTTCAACTATATCAACGATAACGTCCGACAAATTAACGATGGGTCCAAGCTCCACAGAACCATTTAGTTTGATTATGTCCACAGTCTGATCCTTGGTCGTATAAAAATAATCTCTCGCGATCCTTGGATATTTGCTTGCTACTCTTATCATTTCGTGATGATTTAGAAGCTCTCTTGCTGACTCCGGGCCGCACACGCACATTCTGCATTTTCCAAAGCCCAGATCAAGGACTTCATATACACTGCGGTTTTCTTCCATAATCGTATCTTTTCCGACTATTCCGATGTCCGCAGCGCCAAGCTCCACATAAGTTGGAACATCAGGTCCCTTTGCAAGGAAAAATTTTAACTTTAATTCTTCATTTGTAAAAATAAGTTTTCTGGTGCTCTTATCGGTAACTTCCTTGCAATGGATCCCGCATTTTTCAAGAAGCTCCATAGTGTCATTTACAAGTCTGCCTTTTCCGAGGGCAAAGGTTAAATATCTTCTTTCATCGCTCATTTCTTTGTCCTTTCTTTAAGTATGACTTTCTTTCCCTGATTCCTAAGCTGATCTGCCTTCTTTAAGGATTCGTCAAAATCTGAAGCAGTATATTCAATGACAATTGCTTCATCACCGTCTGATATCTTAACCTTCTGGCTGTATAGAGCCTTCATCAGCTCATCGATATTTATCATAAATCCGATGGCAGGTGCGCTTTTTCCAAACTTTTCAAGAAGATTGTCGTAGCGGCCGCCTCTTGCGATAGCATCACCTACGCCATAGGTGTAAGCCCCGAAAATAACACCGGTGTAGTAATTAAACTTACTTAAAAGCCCCAGGTCAAATGATATGTATTTCTTAATCCCATAGCTGCACAGAACCTTGTAAAGTTCCTGAAGCCTTGCTATTGCGTTGTTTGACCTTACATTATTAACAAGCCTTGCAGCTTCATCAAGGATTGAGGAATCTCCAATAAAAGTTGCCACGTTCTGGATAAGCTGTCTGTATTTTTCGGAAACAGCTGCCTGCTGCATAACAAGGTCTGCTGCAAAGCTGTTACGGCTGACCATATGCTCTCTGATATCTGCCTCAAGGCCTTTTCCAATGCATGCTTCATCGCATATTCCAAGGTAATAGTCTGCATCGCCTATGCTTACCTTGAAATCATCAAGACCTGTTTCTTTAAGAGATTGAACAAGAAGCGCTATCATCTCGGCATCAGCATAGACAGATGGCTCATTCATAAGCTCTGCGCCCATCTCAGTGTTTTCTTTGAGCTTTCCCTGAAGATTGTGAGTATTAAGAAATGTTTTTCCGCTATAGTAAAAACGTACCGGCTCATTTTCTGTCAGGAAATACTTGGATACGCATCTTGCAACAGAGGGCGTAAAATCGGGCCTAAGGACCATGGTTCTTCCCTCGTTGTCAAAGAACTTATAAAGCTCCATTGCACTGTTGTTGCTTATCTCTCGTGCGAAAACATCAAAAAATTCAAACGACGGTGTATCTATCTCTTCAAACCCAAATGACTGCATCTTGCGGCTTATGGCATGCTTGACCTGACATCTGTCGCTGCATTCATGTCCGTAAATGTCTCTGACCCCCTCGGGAGTATGCAATAAATTTCTATTCATATCATCCTCCAACACTTTACCGTAGTAGTGCGTTACCATGCTACTATGTTAAACTTATCTCAGTTTATCGAAAGACCGTATAAATGTCAACAATGAAAATGAAAATAAAACTTACAACTATCTCTCGCCCAAATCCTTGTTGAGCATATTGAGATATGGGATAAATGCCCCATCGGAATCTGTGGAGATCGTATACTCAGGATCAAGCTCATCATGGCGAAAGCTCTTTCGGCCTCCTGCTGCGGCTCTGTCCCAGAATACTTTCAGTTTCCTGAAAGGCAGATAATAATATTCTCCTATTGATGAAAAATAGATAAGAAAAAAAGCAATTCCATCCTGCTTTTCAAATTCATCCATGAAAAAGACCTGGTGTTCATGGATATTCTCTAATGCGAATGTAGAAGTGGCACATTCTTTGGCATCGAAGCAAACAGGAATTCCCTGAACTGCTCCGATATAGTCAACAGTACTTTTCTGGTCAAAATATGCAAGGGTGATGTGCCTTGTCTCCTTGTCGATGTTTATAGGCGTTATAGGAGTAGGGATCTTCTGAATAAGAGCGAGTCCTTCCTCCTGATAACGTTCGTTAGTCCTGTTTATAAGTTCTTCAAGTGTAGAGCCTCTAAGTCCCCTCGAACTCCACGTTGCCATATATTTTCCCCCAGCTTTGGTCCTAAGGGGGTACCGCTTGCGGTGGATTCCTTAGGACGGTCTAATGTTTTCATAACTTGCTTTACACTACCAATTTATTTAAGAAAAGTTTCTATCAGATCTTCGAATTCTTTTTCGGGCTTTGCCACAAATTCTTTTCCTGATAAACCATCAATTTCCATATTATCAGGAAAAACAAGTCTTCTTGCGTGAAGGAGCTGATTCCTGATCTTGTAATTTGATTTAAATATTTCATTTACACCTTTTTTGCCATATTTGGTATCACCAACGATCGGATGATCTATTGATGACAAATGCGCTCTTATCTGGTGCGTTTTTCCTGTATGAAGAAGGACTTCAAGAAGAGTTACCTTAGTATCCCTATTCCCATTTGCAGGCTTATTATCCGGATTTTTTAATGGATTTATACTTGCAGATGAAATAACGTGGTAGGACGTTTTGATCTTATCTACCTTATTGTCCTTATTCTTTGTTTTGCCATTTATTAAGGAAGAGGTATTTAAAGCTTTTTTTATTGAATCCTCATCCTTATAGAGCGTGACCTTATTAGTCTTTTCATCCTTAACAAGAAAGCCTTCTATATCGGCATCTTCCGTAACAGTTCCGCAAACAAGTGCATAATAATACTTTTTAAGGCTTCTGTCCTTTAGAACTCTTGCCATCTCCCTTGCACCCTTAAGGGATTTAGAACAGATAATGATGCCTGATGTATTCCTGTCCAGTCTGTTACAGACTGATGGGCGAAAGGTCGCAAGACTTTCTTTTGAAACTTTACTATTTTCAATAAGATAACCGATCAGCCATTCATTTATGCTGAGGTCCCCTCCTTCTGCCTTTTGAGAAAGAATCCCTGTTGGCTTATTCAGAAGCAGGATGTCGCTGTTTTCAAAAATGATCTCAACGCTGCCGAATTTCCTGTAGGCTTTTTTGTACTGTGAAAATTCAGTGGTTTCCTCATTATCATTTATTTTATTATCAGCCTGTATATTTTCATTATTTATATCGCTATCGTCATGTGAAGAGGATGTATTTTCAGTAGAAAGCAGTCTCTTTACATGTTCATTTGCAAATTTATAGAAAGTATCATCGGAGAAGAAAACACTTATGCAGTCACCATCACTAAGAACTTCCTTTCCGGTAGCTTTTTTCTTATTTAAGGTTATATTCTTTTTCCTTAGCATTTTATACAAAAAGCCTGCGCCGGCATTTGGAAAATACTGATTCAGAAATTTGTCGAGACGCTTTCCCTCTTCATTTGAAGATATTTTTATTTCTCTCATTACTTATTCCTTACAATGAAATAGACAAAAGGACATGTGCGCAGGTCTCGGTTGTTCCGGGAACCCAGGCATCTTCTATGGCAACAGGATCGATATTCTTTGCCTGTCTTATTTCTTCAAGCTGATCAAGCCTGTTTAAAAATGCATTCAGATCCTTAAATACTTTTACAGTATATGAGCTGTAGCCGCTCTGAGCGATCTGATTTCTGATATGTTTTTCACAGTTTGCTATATCGAGATCTTTTACCTCGGTAAAGCAGCATACATTTTTATCAAGAACCGTTGCGGCTGCAATGCTGTAGTTTTCTTCATAGCTTGTCATTTCCAGATCGTATCTGATAAGAAGCCCTTTTCTGTGAGCTTCGATTTGCTCGTAGCTTTCTTTTGAACAACTGTGAGCTCTCATGTACATGATCGTATTAACTGCAGACAGACCTGCGGGAAGACAACCAAGTGCTGCTATAATACTAAATGCGCTCTTATTGGACTCATAAATAAAAAGACCTGTAAGAAATATCAAAAGACATATTGCAAGCGCAATTATCGTCCTTATTACAGCAAATTTTCTGCTGCTTTCTATATATCCAAATTCACCCTTAAAAACTCTTTTCATAATTACCTCAATCCGTATTTTTTTCCTGCAAAAGGGAAAGCTCCTCTTTAGTAAGTTCTCTGTACTCCCCAACCTTTAGATCCCCTGTAAGGCTTAGTTTTCCCATTCGTATTCTTCTTAAAAATGTAACTTCATTGCCAACAGCCAAAAGCATTCTCTTTACCTGATGGAACCGGCCTTCATGTAAAATAAGATGCAAGGTCTCTTCTCCGTTTTCATCTTGTTTAATGAAAGCTTTTGCAGGAAGCGTTGGCTCTTCATCTCCTATATCAAGGCCTTCTTCAAGTTTTCTTATATCCTCATCTAAAACTTTGTCCCTTGTATAAACAACATATTCCTTCTCAACGTGTTTCTTGGGAGAAAGAAGGCTGTGCGTGAGCTTGCCGTCATTAGTGATTATAAGAAGCCCTTCTGTATCCTTATCAAGTCGTCCAACAGGTGCAAGATTCTTATCTAAACCTGTATCTATAAGGTCAAGAACGGTTTTGTCATGATTATCTTTTGTAGCTGACACCACGCCCTGCGGCTTGTTAAGAATATAATATCTGAACTCACTATAGTTTTCAGTTAAGCTCTCTCCGGAAAAAAGGATCTCATTTTTATTTGGATCAACTGCAAATTCCGGCTTTGATATTATATTTCCGTCAACGGTAACCATGCCGTTTTTTATATACTCTTTTAGCTGCTTTCTTGTACCAAGTCCGCAGTCACTTAAAAATTTATCAAGTCTCATGAATAATTCCTATTTAAAAATGCCGCAATATAAAATTGCGGCATATTGCTCGTTTGTTAAGAGCACCCGGCGAATATCATTTTACCGGGCGCTACATATTTTATAGCATATCGAGATTTAGGTCAGCACCATCCCCCGCCTGAGCAGATGATGTATCTTGTGCGGCACTTGTAGTAGAAACTGCTTTGTCAGGATTTACACTGGGCGGCACAAGATCAGCTCTGTTAGATCTGATTGTCTCGCTGTAGCTTGTAAGCGAACTTAAAAGTGCACTGTTACTTGCATTTGTAGTTTCTATAGCCTTTGTAATAATGGCATCAACGTCTGCAAGAAGCTGATCTGTATAGGCTACTGCAGCAGCCTTCATCTGATTTGCTTCATTTGTAGACTTGGTAAGAATCTCTTCTGCCTGCTTTGCTGCCTGAGCTATAACTTCATTTGCCTGGGCATAAGCCTGCTGCATGATCTCATGCTCATTTATCAGTTCATTTGTCTGCGCTGTGGCTTTATCAATAAGGTCCTGAGCTTTCTTTTTTGCATCATTTAAGATAGCTTCCTTATTACTGATGATCGTCTGATAACGTTTGATCTCATCAGGCGTTTTGCTTCTAAGTTCCCTCAAAAGCTCATCAATTTCTTCCTTATTCACTACAATACTTGTTCTGGACAGTGGCTGATACTTGCAGTTGTCAATGAAAGTTTCGATTTCATCGATACATTGCTCAATTCTGCTGCTCATCTTCTTTTCCCCCATCTTTCGTTTTTATAGTGTATCCATATTTTTCATATACTCTTTTAGCTACGTAAGGTGTCACACACTTTGAAATATCTGCATTAAAGCTTGCGAACTCCTTGACCGTTGAGCTGCTGAGGTATGAATATTCCAGACTAGTTGTGAGAAAAACCGTATCAACTTTATCTTTGGAAAATGCCTTGTTTGACTGAGCTATCTGCAATTCATATTCAAAATCAGTTATAGCTCTCAGTCCACGCATTATTATATGAATGTTGTTCTTCATACAATAATCAATCAGAAGTCCTTCATAAGATTCAACAACTATGTTATCGATTCCGGACGTTGCATCTACAATCATCTTAACACGTTCATCTGCTGAAAACAACGGACTTTTAGCGGTGTTCACACTCACAAGGACTACAAGTTTATCAAACATAAGTGACGCTCTTTTGATAATATCCAAATGTCCTAGCGTTATAGGATCAAAGCTTCCGGGATAAACTGCTATTTTCATATTGTGTCCTCTTTTTTATCTGACAATAACTTTACACTTGGCTTTTTTCTTGCCATCTTTTGTTATTACGGTAATCGTAGTCTTTCCTGGCTTAAGCGCTGTAATTGTTCCGTTACTGTCAATAACGGCAACCTTCTTCTTGCTGCTCTTCCATGTGACAGCCTTAACTGTAGCACTTGAAGGCTTTATTGTAGGAGCAAGCGTATAAGTCTGGCCTGCACTAAGCTCAAGCTTCTTAGGAAGTTTAACTTTCTTTACATGGATCTGCTTTTTAACTACAACTTTTATCTTGACAGAAGATTTACCATCCGGAGATTTTACGGTAATTGTGCACTTACCTGTCTTCTTACCTTTGATATTTCCGTATTTATCAACTTTAGCGATACTCTTATTACTTGATTTATATTTTAATGCACTTCCCGCAGCACTTGAAGGATAAATGGCAACGTCGCAGTTTCTTGTTTCATTTACTCTTAAAGTGATCTTAGAGGGACCTTCGACTCTGTATACAGTATTATCTGTTACCTTTACTGTGCATATAGCTTTTTTGCCGCCATAAGTGCTTGTAGCTATAATGTCGCAGGTTCCGTCAGCAATTGCTGTTATAAGTCCGGATGCTGTTACTGTTGCTACATAAGGATCTGTTGATTCAAACTTGACTGATTTTGTAGCATTTGAAGGTGCAAGCGTAGCACTAAGCTGCAAGGTCTGACCGGGCGCAAGTGTAGCACTATTTGTATTTATAGCAATTGATGTAGCATTTACTACTCCGCCTGAGTTTTTATAGCTTACAGTACTAGTTGGATATAAAGCATTAAAGGATTCACTGCTATACTGAGGCCATCTTACATGCTGATCATCAAATGACACTTTCTTTCCATTAGTAAGAGTCAAAATAGGGTCAGAACTGCCTACAAATCTAAAATATGGTGTATATGTAGACTTTTTCCCTCCATCTTCATATAGGTTTGAATCCCAGGTAGTATCAACGTTGTAATAGTATTTACCAAGCTGAACTATGTTCCATCCGTGGTTTTCACCATCTCCGTAGCCTGCAATAAGTCTTGCATCTACGCCAAGAGAAAGCATAAGTCTGTAGAACAAGAGTGCATAGCCTTCGCAAACTGTATTATGCTCGCAGGCTGCTGAATAACAGGAATAGCGGCTATAATCACCTCGTAATTCTCTGGCCTGAAAATCCCTTGCATAAAAAATATGTTTGTAAATATAATCGTAAACTGCTTTTGCTTTTTCATAGTCAGATTTATTCTTAACGTTTTTAAATTCATTGTTAAGAAGTCTGTTTATTTCATTTGTAGTCTGAACTTCCTGTGCTGCATCATGAGTGTATGTAAAGTTGATTATAAGTGTTCCGTAAGTGCAGTTACCTGCATAAGCGTTACTTCCGCCTGTTGAAGAAGCACAATAAGCCCATCTTATATAATCGCCTTCGTTAGGTACACCTGTGTGTGCAACAAGTGTTGATGACAGTCTTGCTAAAAGGATCTGCTGATTAACATTGCCCTTTATGGCATAATTGAGTGTTACCTGAGGCTGTCTGTTTTTAATAGCATTTCTTGTAGCTATAGCCATATCATAAATATTCTCATATTTATTAGGTGCTGCAAGAAGTGTCTTAACATTAGCTGTAGGATCGATGCTATCGCCAAGTGCTACAAAATCATCTTCATTTACAATATCCTTGTAGACATCATTGATTTCAACAACAGGCTCATATACATCGAATGAAAGAACGACAGCAACTTCGTATACAGAAAAACTATCTGCATCATAAGAAACTACTGTTTCTTCGCCCTCGTCAACTACTGTAACATCCTCGACAACGCTTGCATTAGCCTCATCATCAATATGGATTATCTGAAGCTCTGAGCTATCGGGATTGTCTGTATTTTCAAGAGACTCTGCGCCTTCTACTACATCAGAAAGAGACTCAGTAAGATCATCATCTAGGGAAATTGTTACATTTACCTTACCTTCTTCAGGCTCAATCTCTGTGCCATCAAGCATAAATGAAATATCAAAAGCTACAGAATCATATACTGCCTCATTCTCAGCAAGAACTTCGTTAGCAATATCTTCTGTGTCCTTGCCGGCAACAGATTTCTGCTTTGTGATCACAACTTCAGTTCCTTCGGGAATAACTCCTTCTTCGGCTGAAAGTTTAATTAAATAATTATCTATCTTTTCTTCATAAGAAAAGGCAGAAGTTTCAGTGTTATCAGCATTTTTTACATTTTCATCAGAAACAGGCTCTTGTGTTAATGATTCGTCTGCCGAATCTGAAGTGTCTGCATCATCAGCACTTTCTGACTCTTCTGTAGAAGATTCCTCTGAAGAATCAGCATTATCTGCATTTTCAGTATTATCTGAATTTTCCGTATTTTCAGTATCATCAGTGTTTTCTTCTTCTGAAGATTCCTTTGAATCCGAAATATCTGTAGCATCAGAATTATCTATTGCTTCCCCGCCTTCAACTTCATTTGCGTCAGAAGAGGGTTCACCTAATTCACTTCCGGCTTCTGCTGAATTATCTGATTCTGATGTTTCCGCGCCAGAACCTGCATTTTCAGTCTGATTGCCAGCATTGTCAATGTTTTGATCAGAATCACCAGGTTGTGATACATCCTGTTCACTTCCGGCTTCACTACTAATAACAGCAGCATCATTTGTATCTTGTGCAGCAGCATTTACATTGAGTGTTGCAGCACCGGATACACTAAGAGTTATGCTTAAAATAAACGCAAGACTCTTACTCAAAAAACTTCTTTTCATTACTAAATCCTAAAAACCTTTCCTTTAAATTCCCCTCGAAAATATAAGATTAAGGAATGACTCCTTTCATTCCAAAAACTATCATTCTGCAGATTTCTTTAAGAAAATATGCTGATTTGTCTTATAGCGCTTTTCTTTAATAACTTCAAAGCCCTGATCTTCAAAAACAGACAGATCCATATCCAGATTACATTCAGCAATTAGCAGAGTTTCATCTGTCACATAAGGCATTTTTGAAAGAAGCGCAAATGTTCTCTCATAAAGACCGCCTTCATAGGGAGGATCAACAAAAATTATATGTGCTTCGCTCTCCCTTATATTCTTAAGGCCAACCAGAACGTCCTGCTTAAGCACAACAGCTCTGTCCTCAAATCGTGTGGTCTTAAGATTTTGATTTATGCATTTTACAGCCTTTATATTATTTTCAATAAAATAGGCTTTTTTTGCGCCTCTGCTTATGGCTTCGATGCCTATTCCACCGCTTCCGGCAAAAACATCGATAAATACAGCACCCGGGACATCATTCTGAATCATATTAAACAGAGTCTCTTTGATCCTGTCCTGTGTAGGTCTTGTATCATTTCCTTCCGGTGTTACAAGCTTAAGGCGTCTTCCTTCTCCTGCAATAACTCGCATAATCTTTCCTTTAATAAATTAAACTCTTACTTTGGTTCCCTTGGTATCTCTTCCTGCTATCTTAAGATGCTCAAGATGAAGCTCCTTGCCGTTATGTTCGATTATCATTTCAGGCTCTGACATCTGCCCTGCTTCGCCCTCTGCATTTTCTGCAACAGGCACCGGCTCCTTTAGATAATAAACATCCCTTAAAACATCCTTTGCTGAAAGCCTCATACCTCTTACGCCTACGGCACTCTTCTTCTTTTCAGGTATTTCATCCAGCTTTATTCTTAAGAAAAATCCGCCTTCAGACTGAAGTACCACAGTGCTTACATCATGAAGAACCTGAACACTTACAAGTTCATCTCCTTCTGATAGCTTGGTCGCAGCAACAGTTCTTCTTGTGACATCGAATTCTCCGCCATCTACAACCTTCATAAACGCGCTCTTTGTCACAAACATAAGCCTGTAGAGATTGAGCTCGCTCTGACTTGCAACATAGACTATTGTATCCTTCGTGGTATCAAAATCACTAACATTATCAATAGGAATACCTTTATCACGCATTCTTCCCTGCGGAAGATCCATTGCTTTAATAGTATGAAGGTTACCGGATGATGTAAATACGCAGATCTTTCCGGTATTCTTCATGATAAATGAATACTTAAAGTCATTTTTGATGGTTTCGTAATTCTTTTCATAAGTGGTAACGTCGATCGTCTTAGCATAACCGAATCTGTCCATAAGAAGAGCAACATCGATCTCTTCAACCGGCTTTTCTTCATAAACAGCATCTTCAACGTTATCAATAATAGTCTTTCTCTTATGAGAATAAGCCTTTCTTATCTCGGTTAGCTCATTCTGTATTACGAGTGACATTGACTCATGGTCTTCAAGAATATCCTCGTATCTGAAAATCTTGGCAACGGTATCTTCGTGCTCCTTTACAAGAGCATCAAGTTCAAGTCCAATGAGCTTGTACAGACGCATCTCAAGGATCGCATCAGCCTGTCTTTCTGTGAAAAGAAGCTGTGCTGCCATGGCTTTTGAAGCCTCGCTCTTAAATCTGATTCCATCTGTATTGCCGTTTATCAGGCAGTCTTTTGCCTGAGCTCTGTCCTTGGAACCTCTTAAGATCTCAATAACTATGTCGATTACATTGCAGGCCTTTATAAGACCTTCCTGTATTTCCTTCTTTTCCTGCTCTTTTCTTAAAAGAGTTGTATATTTTCTTCTTGCAGTCTCAAACTGGAAGTCAACAACTGCCTTCATAATAGCGGGAAGGCTCATAGTCTCAGGTCTTCCTTCGCTGATTGCAAGCATGTTTACGCCGAATGTGTCTTCAAGCTTTGTCTTTTTATATAAAAGATTGGTGAAGTTTTCAACGTCAGTATCCTTCTTGAGCTCGATTACTATTCGGATACCTTCCTTTGATGACTGGTTTGAAATATCAATAATGTCATTTGTTATCTTCTTCTCAGCAAGATCAGCTACGTCCTGCAGGAATTTACCGATGCCGGCACCGATCATGGTATAAGGTATCTCAGTAATTACAAGATTTATATGTCCGGCCTTTCCTTTTTCTGTTGTGACAGTTCCCCTGATTTTTATCTTTCCCTGACCGGTTTCATATATGGAGCGAAGGTCATCTTTATTTACGACAATGCCTCCTGTAGGAAAATCGGGCCCTTTTATATATTTCATGAGCTGCTTTGTAGTAAGCTCAGGATTTTGCATATATGCTATCTCAGCATCGATTACTTCGCCGAGATTGTGTGGCGGCGTGCTTGTAGCCATACCTACCGCAATACCCTCTGATCCGTTTATAAGGAAATTCGGAATCTTTACAGGCAAAACAGAAGGCTCTCTCTCTGTTTCATCGAAGTTGGGAATAAAATCAACAACGTCTTTATCAAGATCAGCCAGGAAATTCTCCTGCGTGATCCTTGCAAGTCTTGCCTCTGTATAACGCATTGCAGCGGCGCCGTCACCTTCGATATTGCCGAAGTTACCATGACCGTCAACAAGCGGCAGAGCCTTTTTGAAATCCTGTGTCATAACGACAAGGGAGTCATAAATTGAGCTGTCTCCATGGGGATGATATTTACCCATAGTATCTCCGACTATACGGGCACTCTTACGATAAGGCCTGTCATAGCGGATACCAAGCTCATACATATCATATAAAGTTCTTCTCTGAACGGGCTTAAGTCCATCCCTTATATCCGGAAGTGCACGAGCGACAATTACGCTCATTGCATAGTCTATATAAGACTTCTGCATTATCTCCGAATATTCAGAGCGAATAAGTTTTTCTTCCATCTTTAATCCTCATGTCTGTTTAATAAAAAATAGTAATATTCATGCATCCATCAGAAATCAAGGTCAGCATCTGTAGCATGCTGATGGATGAAATCTCTTCTCGGAGGAACTTCATTACCCATAAGAAGTTCTGTCATATGAGAAGCCATCTTGGCATCCTCTATTTCAACGAGACGCATCATACGATTTTCCGGATCAAGTGTTGTCTCCCAAAGCTGCTGAGGATCCATCTCACCAAGACCCTTATATCTTTGAAGTGTAAAAGGACCTTTATGTGTCTTTCTGTATTTTTCAAGGGCAGAATCGTCATAAAGATACTCTTCCTTACCCTTGCTGGGCATAGCCTTATAAAGAGGCGGCATTGCTATATAAACATGTCCCTCAAAAATAAGTTCAGGCATGAATCTGTAGAACAAAGTAAGGAGCAGGGTTGCAATATGAGCACCATCTACGTCGGCATCGGCCATGATGACAATCTTGTCATATCTAAGCTTTGAAATGTCAAAATCATTGCCGTAGCCTTCTGAGAAACCGCATCCAAAGGCATTGATCATAGTTTTGATCTCTGCATTTGCCAAAATCTTGTCTATACTTGCCTTCTCAACATTAAGAATCTTACCTCTTATTGGTAGAATAGCCTGGAATTCACGGTTTCTTGCCATTTTGGCACTACCGCCCGCAGAGTCACCCTCTACGATGAAGATCTCACATTTTGAAGCATCTTTGCTGATACAGTTAGCAAGCTTACCGTTTGAATCAAATGAGTATTTCTGCTTTGTTAAAAGGTTTGTCTTTGCCTTCTCTTCAGTTTTTCTGATCTTTGCCGCTTTTTCTGCGCATCCGATGATAGCCTTTAGAACTTCAAGATTTCTATCGAAAAATCTTGTTACTTCATCACCTGTTATCTGAGATACGATCTTGGCAGCATCCTGATTATCAAGTTTTGTTTTGGTCTGACCTTCAAATCTTGGATCGGGATGTTTGATACTGACAACGGCTGTCATTCCGTTTCTGACATCCGTGCCGTTAAAGTTGTTATCCTTATCCTTTAAGACACCAATTTCTCTTGCATACTGATTGATGACATTGGTAAACATAGTTTTAAAGCCGGTGAGGTGTGTACCACCCTCGGCATTATAGATATTATTACAGAATCCAAGTACATTCTCATGAAATTCATTTACATACTGAAAAGCGACATCAACTGAAATTCCGCCGCTCTCACCGCTGTAAAAGATGACATCTGTGACAGCTTCTTTACTTTTGTTCATATCACGGATAAATCCGGTGATTCCCTCTGGTTCATGGAATTCAATATATTCCTCTGTTCCCGGTCTGTCATCGATGTATACGATCGTCAGATCCGGATTAAGATATGCAGTCTCGTGAAGTCTGGATTTAATGTCTTCCTCACGAAATCTTGTCTTTTCAAATATCTCGGGATCAGGTAAAAAAGATATGGTCGTGCCGTGTTCACGCGTTTTTCCGACAGGTTCAAGAAGACCATCCTTTAATTCAACGGTAGGAACTCCTCTCTCATAGGCATCTTCATAGACAAATCCGTCGGTTCTTATCTGAACCTTGAGCCATGTTGAGAGCGCGTTAACAACAGATGAACCAACACCATGAAGACCACCACTTGTCTTATAAGCAGCATTGTCAAACTTACCACCTGCGTGAAGCATGGTAAGAACAACTCGCTCTGCAGTAATTCCCTTGGCATGCATACCAACAGGAATACCTCTTCCGTTATCTTCAACACTGGCACTTCCATCCGGATTAAGTGTTACAGTTATCTTACTGCAGTAACCCGCCAGATGTTCATCGACAGCATTGTCAACAATTTCGTAAACCAAATGATTGAGTCCCCTGGTGGAAACACTTCCAATATACATTCCGGGTCTCATTCTTACTGCTTCAAGGCCCTCAAGTACTGTAATACTGGAGGCATCATAGTTATTATTAGACATAAATTACTTCCCCAACTTCAAAACTTTTTTCATAAATGTATTTTTCGTGAGCAGGCAATCGCAAGTGCTCCGGGACCGATATGGCATGACACAACAAGTGACAAAGGATCCATATGCATATCATATCCGGGTATCGCTGCTTCTACCTCACTCTTAAATTCAAGCGCTTTATCAAGATTATAAGAATACGCACCGGCAAGATTTACATCTTTGGCATCAAGACCGCCAAATCTGTTTTCAATGTCGGATATCATGGCATTTATCATAATGTTTTTACCCTGAGAGGCAGTTCTTGCTTTTGCAAAAGCATCAAGTTTTTCACCCTGGATCTGAAGTACCGGCTTAAGCTTAAGCAGTGTACCAAGAGCTGCTGCAGCAGGGGTGATTCTTCCGCCTTTTTTAAGGTAATAAAGAGTATCAAGCATAATGTAAATACTTGATTCAAATTTAACAGCCTCAAGTTCTTCCTTTATTTCCTTTGCGCTAAGTCCCTTATCCTTCATCTCTATAGCATCAAGGACAGACTGGCGCATGGTTACAGAAATACGCTGATTATTTACGACAAAAACCTTGCCCTCATAATCATCTGCAGCAAGCATTGTTGCTGTCTGACAAGAGCTTGAAAGTCCGCTGCTGAGCGGTATATAAACAATTTCATCATATTCTTCAAGAAGTAAGTCCCATGATTGCAACAATGAAGCGGGACTGGGCTGGCTTGTAGATACATCAGCGCCTTCAGCAAGCTTTTTGAAGAAATCATCCTGAGTAAGAGTAACTCCTTCAAGGTATTCTGTTCCATCTATCATAAAAGGTGTGGGAATTACTAAGATACCGAGTTCTTTTCCTTCAGCCGGCATAATTCCGCAATTTGTATCTGTCATTATCGCAACTTTAGACATATTTTCCTCCGTAATAAGACAAAATTATAGCTTTTGTTTTTTCTCAAAAATTCGTTGCTACAATATATTGTGTCCATTTTATGCATACACACTAAATTTTACTTTTATAATGCTGTAAAGTCAAATGAATTTGCTAAAAGGGCCGCCTTAAGTGGCGCATTTTCATCAAAAACAAGGTCGGGATCTTCCAAAAGCAGTCTGTCAGCATATGCTGCAGCCTCTTTTATAAGCGCAGCATCCTGGTAAATATCAGCGACATGAAAAGACATCTCACCGCTTTGCCTTATTCCGAACAGATCGCCGGGCCCCCTTTGTTTTAGATCTTCTTCAGCGATCTTGAATCCGTCATTTGACTTATTCATTATTTCGAGTCTGTTTTTAGCCTCTTCTTTTCCTGAAGTGTTAATAAATATGCAATATGACTGAGCAGTTCCTCTTCCTACTCTTCCCCTTAGCTGATGAAGCTGGGCAAGGCCAAAACGCTCAGAGTTTTCTATCATCATAACAGTAGCATTTGGTACGTTAATGCCGACTTCTATTACGGTTGTTGAAACAAGAACATCAATCTCGCCTCTTCCAAACATATCCATGATCTTTTCCTTCTCCTGACCCTTCATTTTTCCATGGAGTGTTTGGATCCTTATGTCTTTGGGAAGAGCACTTCTGAGCTTTTGAGTATATTCTGTTACATTTTCAGAAGATCCCTCTTCTGTTTCCTCGATCATCGGACATATAACATAAGCCTGATGGCCTTGCTTTACCTGATCTGCAATGAACTTGTAGGCGGTATTTCTGTATTCTGTTCCTACAACGCAGTTCTTGATCGGTATCCTTCCGCCCGGCATCTCATCAAGAATGGAAATATGCAGATCGCCGTACATTATTATCGCAAGTGTTCTTGGGATCGGAGTTGCACTCATTGCAAGAACATGAGGCATATAGCCTTTCTCTGAGAGCTTTTCTCTCTGCAAAACACCGAATCTGTGCTGCTCATCAGTTATTACGAGTGAGAGATTTTTATAATTTACTTTTTCCTGTATCAGAGCATTTGTTCCTACAATGCAGTCAAATGCACCGTTTTCAATACCTTCCTGTGCAAGGCGTTTTTCTTTTGCAGTCAAAGATCCGATAAGGAGAACAGGCTTCATGTTTAAATTGTATTTTTCAATCATGTCCATAAAGCCTTCATAGTGCTGTCTTGCAAGAACTTCGGTGGGTGCCATTATTGCTCCCTGATATCCGTTTTCCGCAGCACATAAAAGCGAAAGAAAAGCAAGTATCGTCTTTCCCGAGCCAACGTCTCCCTGTATCAGACGGTTCATTATATGCTCTCCCATAAGGTCATTTTTAATATCCTTCCAAATCTGCTTTTGCTTATTTGTAAGGTCATAGGGAAGCATGCTTATCAGCCTGTCAGTCTCTTTTTCATCCTTAAAAGGATAGTTGTTTATTGACTGTTCCTCTTCCTTTTTAAGAAATCTGAGTTTTAATATAAACAAAAGAATTTCATTAAAAGCGATTCTTTTTCTGGCTTTTAAAAACTCTTCCATGTTTTCCGGGAAATGTATCTTTCTAACAGCTTCAGGATAATCAATAAGGTCAAGCTCCCTTTTTAGTGACGGAGAAAGTATATCCTCCATATAAGCTGTAACCGGTATGGCCTGATGCATAGTCTTTATAACAAGGTTGTTTGAAAGTCCCTTTACAAGCGGATATTTAGGCTGCATTGAGCCCATTATTTCAAGATAGTCTTCTGTTTTATAGTACTTTGGCTGTTCCATACAAAAAGAAGAACCCTTTTTCTGTACAAGGCCTCTTAAAACAAAATATCCACTGCCCCTTACTGTTCCCAGCATGTAGGGCATATTAAAAAATGTAACATTCATCTCACCTGTAGAATCCGCAGCCTTAAAAGCAAGAATGCTTAAGTTTCTTACATGTCTTACCGCGGGATTTCCTACTGCCATAACCCTTACAGCAGCAACTTCTCCGGATACCAGATCAGATACATTCTTTATTTCTCCGCAGATGTCATAATCTCTTGGAAAATAATTAAGGAGATCCTCAACTGTTCTAACATTACATTTTTCAAAAAGGGCGCGGCTCTTATCGCCAACGCCCTTTAGTGAACTGATATTTTCAATTAAAGATGGATTTTTACTCTTTGAATTCATCCTTATTCTGCACTCACAATATAGTAGTAAATCGGCTGTCCGCCATACTGAACTTCAATGTCACAGTTTGAATACTTAGAAGCAATTCTCTCTCTTAAAGCATTTGCCTCTTCTTCCTTAGTATCAGCACCATAGTAAAGACTTATAAGCTCAGTAGAATCATCAGCAATCTTTTCAATGATCATGTAGGCAACGTCTTCGATATCATTTCCAACGCCCAGGATTCCGCTGTCGCCGATACCCATGTAATCGCCCTGCTTGATCGTTACGTCATCAATAACAGTATCTCTTACGGCATAAGTAACTTCGCCTGTCTTAACAGCTCCGATAGCTTCCTTCATAGATGCTTCATTATCTTCAACTGACATGTCAGGTATAAAGTTAATAGCAGCTGTAATACCCTGAGGCACAGTCTTTGTAGGAATTACAACGATCTTCTTATCGCTCTCCTGATCCTCAAGCATGATCTGAGCCTGATTTGCAGCAAGAATGATATTCTTATTGTTAGGAAGTACAAATACTGTATCAGCATTTACTTTTGCAGCAGCATCAAGGATATCCTCTGTACTGGGGTTCATTGTCTGACCACCCTCGATAACGTAGTCGATTCCAAGACCTCTAAATACATCAGCAAGACCATCACCTGCACATACAGCAACAAATCCCATATCCTTATGTTCGCCTAAAGGCATCTCATCATTGCTATTTGTCAAAGAAGATGTTCCATCTTTAAGTGGAATATCATCTCCCTTTGAATAAGTTGGAGTCTGCTCAGCAGCACCATTTATCTCAGTATCGATCTCAGCATAAGATCCGCTCTCAAGCTCATGGAAGAGCTTCTCTCTGTGCTCCATTCTCATATTGTCGATCTTCATATTTGAAAGCTGACCGTACATAAGAGCTCTCTGGATAGCAAGACCGGGATCGTTTGAATGTACATGTACCTTGCAGATCTCATCATCTGCAACCATTACAATACTGTCACCGATAGATTCAAGGAATGCCTTGAAATCCATCTCCTGCTTAACATTTAAAGGCTTATTTAAAAGAACGATAAATTCTGTACAATAGCCAAATTTGATATCTACTTCAGCTTCAGCAGTTGCCTGCTTGGGAGTAGGTGTAGCCGCTTCGACATCGATATGAACATCACTTTCTCTGCCCATGTAGATGTCAACAGCACCCTTAAGTACCTGAACAAGTCCCTGTCCGCCTGAATCAACAACACCGGCCTGCTTAAGAACAGGAAGCATTTCAGGAGTTTTAGCAAGAACCTCATCAGCGTATTTAACAACCTCGTCAAAGAAAACGCCGAGATCATCACATCCTTCTTTTGCAAGCTCTGAAGCTTTCTCACTTGCACCCTTTGCTACAGTAAGGATTGTACCTTCCTTTGGCTTCATAACTGCCTTATATGCAGTCTCTACAGCCTTCTCAAAAGAATCAGCGATAATCTGAGCATCAAGTTCGTTGTAATCTCTGATACCTTTTGTAAAACCTCTAAGGAGCTGTGACAAAATAACGCCGGAGTTACCTCTTGCGCCACGCATAGCTCCGGAATAAATATTCTTACTAAGTGTAACCATATCAACGTCATCGGGAAGATTCTGAACATCCTTAGCAGCTGACATGATAGTCATAGTCATATTAGTACCTGTATCTCCGTCGGGAACAGGAAATACGTTAAGTTCATTGATCCATTCTTTTTTTGCATTCAAATTACTTGCGCCTGCAAGAAACATCTTCTTAACATCAGACGCATTTATTGTGTTACTCAAAATTCCAATCCTCCTTGAATTTAATCGATGACGCGAACGCCCTCAACGAAGATATTGATCTTCTCTATTTCAAGGCCGGTGAATTCCTCAACCTTGTATTTAACATTATCTATAAGATTCTCTGTGACAGAAGAAATATTAACACCATAAGCAATGATTACGTGAAAGTCCAATGTGAGCTTACGATTCGGGGCAACAGAAACATTAATACCCCTCTTTATATTGTCCTTTTTCAAAAGACTGACGAAACCTTCTGCCATGTTGACATTAGCCATACCAACAATACCGAAACATTCATTAGCAACAGCACCTGCGTACTGGGCTATAACTTCATTATCGATAGAAATACTACCCATATGAGTATTCATTGAAGTAGACTTCATACTGCACCTCCATTTAATTCACATATATTGCATTATAAACTAAACCGGCTTAAAAAGAAAACATTTTTAAACTATTTTAGAACGAAACGAAAAAAGGATTCACTTTCGTGAACCCTTCCTTAATAAACATTGCAAAATAAATTATGCACGCTCTACAGCCTTTGATCTAAGGCAACTAGAGCAAACATTCATTCTCTTTGTTCCGCCGTTAACCTTAACTGCAACCTTATGTACGTTAGCATTCCAAGCTCTATTTGTCTTTCTATGGGAATGGCTTACGTTGTTACCGAAATGAACGCCTTTGCCGCAAACTTCACATTTAGCCATTTTGACACCTCCTTATAAGCCATATTTTTCTATCAACACGCGAATAATCAATTAAACTCAAACATATATCCGCAACATATGATAATATAACAAAAAACTTCTGATATTGCAAGTATTATTTTAAAAAATATATTGCTTATAAAAAGAATCAAATTATTAAGCTAAAGAAGTTTCAGGCATTCATATATGTGTCAAATTGTCTGAGAAGAATATTATATTCCTGGTTTATGAGATCACACATCTCGTGATCACCGCAAAGATTATCCGGATGATATATCTTCATAAGATCCTTGTATCTTTTTTTGAGCGCAATAAGAGAATTTACGCCAAAGAAAAACACTTCAGCTCTGCTAAACTCATCTTCTCTGATGTATCCCTTCTCCTGTTCGAGCTTCTTCCATTCCTTCTCAAGTCTTTTCTTATCGGTGTTAAGTTTGTCAAAACCATCTTTCAAAATCTCGATCTGCTGGTCAAAAAGCACCTTATCATCTTTGAGCCTTTGTTTTTCGTGTTCGAGTGCGCTTCTTTCCTGTTGTAGATTTTGTCTGAAGTTTGCAATTTCATCCTCGATGGCTTTGATCTTGGAGTCAACCATTTTCTGCTCCTGTTCCAGGCGCTGGCTCTCCTTGAAAATCCAGAGCTTCATTTCATAAAGCTCCTGTTCCGATGCCGTGTCGATTCTCTCTTCTGTGCAATACTTCTCCATACGAACCCCCTAAATACAACTAACTACTCCAGGTTCTCTTCTTCCGGAAATGCAATGTTTGCAGCATTCTCATCATCCATGAGATTATTGCTGCGATTCAAAAAACGATCTGCGATGTCGGGTACAAGATCAAGTACTTTGGTTACAGCATCCTGATTCTTGATATTTACAAGTTTTGTCTGACCGTTTCTGATAACAAGAACTGCACTGGGTGACATCTTAGCGGCAAATCCGCCTGCACCCGAATCCTTCTTGTCAGCATTACTTGAACCTGCTCCAACGCCAAAGGATACATCAACAAGTGGTAATATAATTGTGTCTCCAACCGTAGTTGCTTCGCCGACAACAGTTTTTGAGCCCAAAATAGAATGCATACCATCCATTAAAGAATCAATAACTGAATCGAAATTCTGATTTCCCATTTAAACTCTCCCCTGATTGGGCATTAGGTTATAAGACCTATATGCCGGTTCATTTTATTTCACACTGCCGTTAAGAACCCATTATCTTCCTGAACCTTCTGATAGTTTTCTTAACGTCCTTATTAAAGTACAAAACAGCTGCCGCCCAGATTATGGTAAATATGCGTATACGGCCTCTGATATAGACATTTCCGCCTATTACCTGTCTTTCAAAATCAGGCTGCATATACACCTTGCCAACAAGCAGAGGATACAGGATTCCATATGCACTAAATATATCGGCCGTAGCTGCAACATCCTCCATCCCCACGAGAAGATTTATTTTGCACTTTTTCGGCAGGATCATCTTCAGCACTCTAAAAACCTGCTTTTTTGTAACCTCAAAAGCACGCTTAAAAATATCATTAGTCAGTGTGTTTTTAATCATGTTTATCTTAGCATATATGCTAGATATTGTACATTGAATTTTTTTGAGTACATTTTGTGGTATTTTTACGATATCACACAAGATGCTGAAAATATTATGAAGAGTATCCAAAAATGACTTATCATCTTCCTCTTCATCTTCAAAGTCATCTTCTTTAGATTCTTCGTCATCTGCACCATCACCGTAATCATTCTTTTCAAAAGCTTCATTTAATTCTCTATCATTATTCATACTCTCATCATTTGTACTGCCTTGATCAGAACTTGTTTTATCTTCAGATGCTTCTTCCTTTGTTTGATCATCCGTCTTGTTTTCAAGATCCCCCAGATCTTCCATCTCTGTCTGAATATCTTTTTTATCTTCAAGATCATTGCCGCTTTCTTCTTTATTTCTCTTTTTGGAAGGAAAAACCTGAAAGAATAAAACCTTCACTTTAAAGTTTAGATCATCGGGATATTCTATACTTCCTCTTACTAAATAAAGGAGCCAGTGAAAGGATGCTTTTGCATAAATATTATCCTTTAGCTTATCAGCTTCTTTGCCGAAATCCGTCTCATCAATCCTGGCATCAACAGCATATCTTATCGGTACAAATAAAACAAGCAGGATAAGTACAAGAAGTACAGCAAGGGCAACAAGAAGTACAATCCCTATTATTTTAAGTATAGATAAAAAAGTCGCCATAGAGAAAAACCTCAATTCATAGTGCTAAGAAAACCTGCAAGATCACCTGCCATTTGTGCATTTGCAGCTTCATCACTTATTTTAATCAAAAGTTCCAGTGCTTCTTCGTAGCTTCCGGCAATCCCGTAGACCATGATTGGATGCCTTAAATAATACTTTTGTTTCAAAAAAGCACAGTGCATAATTTCGAGCTGATTGCCTTCTCCGCCTTCAGATTCGGTGATAACAAAAATGCCAAACTGACCTGCTCCATGCTTTAGTTTCCATTTCACAAGTCTTTCATTCTTTATGGAATTTCCAACATACAGATGTTTATAAAATCTGCAAAATCCCTTTATATTCAATATGCGCTCCTTTAATCAACGCCAAAGTACGTATCAAAAACTCTCTTTGATATAGGCACGGCAAACTCACCGCCGGATCCTGCATTCTCAACTATAATCGTAACCGCAATCTGCGGGTTTTCGCAAGGAGCAAATCCGGTAAACCATGCATGTGAATCAGATGATGAAGTCATAAACTCAGCAGATCCTGTCTTTCCTGCGGCAGAGTATGTAAGACCTTTAAGCCTGGTTGCTGTTCCCGTATTAACCACTTCTTCCATTAGCTGTTGTAAAAAATCTGCCTCATCTACAGATAAAAGCCTTTTATAGTTTTCGGTATCATATTTTTTTATTACTTTGCCTTCAGCACTTACTACGCTGTCAATAAGCCTTGGCTTTACAAGCATTCCGTCGTTTGCGATAGCCATTGTGATCATATTAAGATGAAGCGGCGAAATAGTATCTGTTCCCTGACCTATCGCAAGCTGCATCATATCTCCCGAAGACGTGTTTTCATCACAGTTTGCATTTGATACGGATGCGCTCATATCCCAGGGGATGACATCGCCAAACATCAGATCCTTTAGAGTATTGTTAAAGCTGCTTTTGTCTAGTGTAAGAGAAATATTTGCAAAAGCAGAATTACATGACTTTGCAAAAGCCTTGGTAAAATCGAGCTTTCCGTGATTTTCACCGTGATAGCAGTTTATGGTATCCGCCCCGTTTGAAAAGCTTCCCGTACATGTAAATGAAAAGTCTTTGTAGGCCTCATGGTTTTCTCTGTAATATTCCAGTGCTGTAATAATCTTAAATGTTGAGCCCGGAGGATACAAGCCCTGAGAGACTCTGTTTAAAAGCTCGGTATTTCCATCGTCTTTTGTAAGCTCATCCCAGTCTCTTTCTATACTGTTAGGATCAAAATCGGGTTTTGATACCATAGCAAGTATACGTCCTGTCTTTACCTCGGTCACTATAACAGCTCCCTTGTGCGCTGATAAAGCATCATAGGATGTCTGTTGAAGATTAGTATCAAGAGATGAGTAAACATTGTTACCCGGATATTTTTCGCCGTTATCGTAAGCCTTAGCTTTTTGGGATAACGAAATATCACTGTTTATCAGGTAGTAATTGGCAAGGTCCTCTAAGCCGCTTCTTCCGTTTGTTGCAAATCCTACCGCATGCGCAAATACTTTTCCAAAGGGATAATCTCTTTTTTCATCGCCATTTTCATCAGTCAGTGTTACTGCAAGCTCTTTACCATCCGACGAATAGATGGTTCCTCTGGTATTTTGCTTCTTAAGGAGTGCCTGATGAGCATTATAACTGTTGTCGATCATTTCAACCTTATGCGTATAGGCATAAACACTTATATATACGAGCATTGTAATAAATAGGATTATGTTAAAGGCGCCTATAAAGATAATTGAATATGGTTTATTCTTTTTTTCCAACAGCTTCTCCTCTCTTTTTCCTAAGGTAATCCTGATATCTCTCATCGCTTCTTACAAGGCATTCTCCTTCAATAAGAGAAAGCATTATTATGGTTACAACGACCGATGTTCCGCCGTAGCTTACAAGCGGGAGTGTTACTCCTGTAAGCGGAATAAATTTGGAATTGCCTCCAATCGTCAAAAATACCTGGAAAATATATGTCACACCAAAGCCCACACACATAAGTCTTCCAAAATCGTTCCTTATTTTGTAGGCTTCCAGTAATATCATAATAAATGTTGAAAGACACACAAGCGCGATGCAGCTCGCAAAGATGATCCCAAGCTCCTCTGCGATCGCTGAAAATATAAAGTCAGCTTCAACATAGGGAATCGATGTTGGAGTTCCCGAATAAAGGCCAAGGCCAAAGGCTCCGCCACCGCTTATTGCAAAGAGTGATTGTGATATCTGATATCCCCCGGTTTCAATGCTTGTCCAGGGATCAAGAAACGCATTAACTCTGGTTCTTATGTGAGGAAAAATATTATATGCAAATACGCTTGCAAATGATCCGAGTAAAAGACCACCTGCAAAATAGAACGGATTATTCGTTGCAACCAATACTATGCATAAATAGACAACAAAGTAAATAAGCGCACTTCCAAGATCCTTTAACAAAACAAGGATTATCACATGAGCTGCCGCAACAGCTGAAGCTAAGGCAACTGTCTTAAAATCATTTTTCATGGATAAAACGGAAGAAGCGAAGAATACGAAAATGAGCTTTCCAAGTTCGGAAGGCATAAAGGTGATCCCGAATATGCTGAAATTGATCCTTGAACCGTTTGCAACCTGTCCATATAAAAACAGGACAACCAAAAGCATAAGCCCAAGTCCTGCAAAGAACCAGCCTGCCCTTTCAAGAAATTCCATCCTGAATAAAAGCTCCGGTATAACGAATGCCAGGATAATTGAAACCGACGCTATGAGAAACTGCCTGATGCCTCTTCCATAAGATATTCTGGTTAGAACGATCATTCCAACCATGAGAAGAAAGCACATATTATTGATGATCAGCCTGTTTCCGTCAGGATAAACCATTTTAAACAAAGATGTAGTGAGCAAAATAGCAACCATCTGTATCATACAAAGAGCGAAATATCGCTTACTTCCGGTCCTTGCAAAAATCTGGATAAAAAGAGAAAACTGAGTAGCAAACAAAAAAAAGATCTGAATGGCATACAGAGGCTGTCTTCTCTTTTCTCCCCTGTAGATAAAAACCAGATAACTAAACATTGTATATAAAACAGCACATAGTGCTATTACATATTTTGATATTTCAGTAACGTATAATTCCATGTCTTCCCCAAATCAAAACCTTTATAGATCAAGTAGCACTTTTTTCAAAATGCCCTGCAGTATAGTCCATTTCAGAAAGGAACTGACTGTTTTTCATCTCCCCATCAAAAACAAGTCCCTCATAGGCTTTAAGGATTTCTAAGGTCTCATCCCCGTTTTCTGTAGTAAAATCCAGGCGATAGGCTACGCCGTATTTACCTAAGGTCCTATCAATCTTGTCCATTTTCTTAAAAAGTGAAGTGGACGCACTGTTATAAATAACATTATTGCAATATCTGCAATCATAGACAACAGGCATAGTTCTGCCTGTTCTGTCAATAAGAGAGACTTTGCTATAATCAGTGATGCTTCCGCGAAGGCCGCTGCATTCTTTAAGCGTATTTCTTACGCAGTTTGCAGAGATCATCATAGGTACCTTTCCATATATCTGATATGCAAAAAGGCTTTCATCTTTAATACTACCTAAAGCATTTACAAAGTCACAGTTTTTAAGTATATCTTCCTGCTCATGCAGATTAAGCTCAAGAGGAAGATTAAATTCCATTTCGTTAAAGGCAAGTGTCTCATACATCGAAAGTGCATGATGATTCCATACATAAAGTCCGTAATCGGCAACTATCCTGCCCTTATATCCAATGCTTAAAATATAAGAAAGCTGTTCAAGGTTTCTTACAAGAACTCCCTTTGCGATGCCTTTATTAATATACTCAATAGCCTTATCTATATCTTCATAATAAGATATACTCTGTTCTGCTCTGCACACATATGGAAGCGCTATGAAAATATCGCTCTCACCATGCTCAGGGATGTCTTCTCCAAGAAGGATTATCCTGCTATCAACATATATTCTGGAAATACAGCTATTAGCTAAAGCTCTTTCACATACCTTCTTTAGCTGATCTGCATTAAGGACGCTTACATACATCTTCTTTGAAAAATCAGGGTCAGAAGGTAAAAATCCTTTATGATCATCTTCATTTTCTGATTGAGGCTCATCAATATGCTGTATATATCCTCTCTTTTCAAGGATTGCTTCTTCAAGCAGGCTTATAGCATCTCTTCTTAGCTCATTAAGCTGCTTTACCGGAATAAAGATGTTATCGCCTTGTATATTTAAATTAAATTCTTCGATATAGAAATCGGAATCTCCGAATTTACGAAGCTGCTTTTCGCAATCAGCTTCAGACATAGGTCTTTTCTGTGCAAGCTGAACTTCGCTGCCTACAGCTGTAACACTTACCTTTTCGCCAAAAATAGTTGTACTTAGTGTTAGAGATGCTTTTTCTTTTGCGCAAAGGCTACACACAAGATTTACAGGCATCTTTAGCTTCTTATCAAGATACTTTTCTCTTATATTAGCTGTAACATTATCATCAGAGCCGTTATAAGCGGGATTACCAAGTGTGACCATCTCTTTTCCGTTGTGCCTATAGTAATATCCTTCTCCGATTTCAGATCGCAGATACAGATGCGAAAGGATAGCCTTATCTTCCTTAGAAGATGTGATCTTAATACCTGTATCACGATCAGGCTCTGCAAAGCCCTTTTTTGAAAGCTCGTCATAGTATTTATCTATAAGTTTTCTGTATACAGAAGTTACTCCCGCAGCATATTCAGGCTTTTTCATGCGCCCTTCAATTTTAAACGAATCAATACCAGCTTCAATAAGCTCGGAAATTCTGTCGACAAGGCACATATCCTTAAGACTTAAGGGATAGCATTCATCACAGCTTGCACTCTTGTACGGAAGTCTGCAGGGCTGAGCGCATTTTCCTCTGTTTCCGCTTCGGCCGCCGACCATACTTGAAAAAAGACATGCTCCGGAATATGAATAGCACATAGCTCCGTGTACAAATGCCTCTATTTCAATGCCGCTGCCCTTTTCAAGGCAATAATCATGAATTTTCCTTATTTCACTAAGAGATAATTCTCTTGCGGGAACAACTCTGGATGCACCATTGTCCATAAGAAGCCTTGCGCTCTCAGGACCTGTAACAGTCATCTGGGTGCTTGCATGAAGCTCAACCCAGGGAAACTCCTCATGTATTATCTTAAAAATGCCAAGGTCCTGAACTATCGCAGCATCGAGTCCCGCATAGGCATAAGGCGCAAAAAATTCTCTAAAGGAAAAAACCTCTTTTTCTTTTAAAAGAGTATTAACCGTCAGATATATCTTTTTGCCATGAATATGAGCATATCTTATTGCAGATATCAGCTCTTCCTGTGTGAAATTGTCAGCAAATGCTCTGGCTCCAAAGCCCTGACCTCCAAGATAAACCGCATCTGCTCCTGCATAAAAAGCCCCGAGCATTGTTTCATAATTACCTGCAGGGGCAAGTAGTTCAACCTTTTGCATAAAACTCCTGTATAAACGTACAAGCTTAAAAAGCCGCCATAAGGCAGCTTTTTAAATAAAATTTATTTCTTTAATGTTTTAAGTTCTGTTTCCATCTGGATTATTTTTCTTGAGTCCTCTGTGATGTCGGACTGAAGATTTTTCACATTTTTCTCTGTATTTTCCAGCTTTATCTGAGTTGCGATAAGCTCATGCTTGATATCATAGAGTTCTTTTTCCTTATCGCTGAGCTGTCCTTCCAGAAGTTCAACCTGTTTCTTAGCTTTAAAATAGTCATCTGCTATATTAAGCTGAAGCAGAACATTCTGTGTATCAACAGGCTGTCTCTTAAAGCCATCCATCTTATTGTAATCTGCTATTTTATTGTTAATATATAGAGCTACCTTCTGGAGATATTCCTCACTTTCGTAACCGCTGAGTGTAAAGACTTTACCACCGATGATTACCTCTGTATCTGTCTTTGAAGCCATAATTCCCCTCCCTTTTTTCAAACCATCCTACTCGAATCTCTAATATTTTACATAACTTGCAATGGTTATATTGAATTATATACTTTAGGGAATAAAGTTTTCAATAGTATTGCTTGTTATTTAATTAATCAAATTATACCACAACATCATGTATCCTGGCTAGTGTAAAGCCCAAGATGTTCGTACGCAAGATCGGTTACTACTCTTCCTCTGGGTGTCCTGTTTATGAGGCCGTTTTTTAACAGATATGGCTCATATACATCCTCGATCGTGCCGGCATCTTCGCCTATTGATGCAGCCAGAGTATCAAGACCTGCGGGGCCTCCCGCGAACTTCTCAATAAGAGTAAGAAGCAAAGTCCTGTCGTTGTGATCAAGCCCGAGTTTGTCTACATCCATAAGGTCAAGTGCTGTTTTTGCAACTTCCTCAGTGATAACACCGTCATACCTAACCTGCGCATAATCTCTTACTCTTTTAAGGATCCTGTTTGCAATACGTGGCGTTCCGCGGCTTCGTCTCGCCATTTCTTCAGCGCCTTTTTCCCTTGTTTCAACGCCTAGAACCTTTGCGGACTGCATTATTATCTGCATAAGCTCTTCTATCTCATAAAATTCCATTCTAAAGAGCATTCCGAACCTATCCCTTAAGGGAGCTGAGAGCATACCGGCTCTTGTTGTTGCACCAATTAGCGTAAACCTCGGAAGGTCTAGTCTTATAGACCTGGCTGTTGGTCCCTTTCCTATCATGATGTCTATCTTAAAATCTTCCATTGCAGGATAAAGAACTTCCTCTACCTGCCTGTTAAGTCTGTGTATCTCATCGATAAAAAGGACGTCGCCCTCTTTTAAATTATTAAGTATAGCAGCGATCTCGCCCGGTTTTTCAATTGCAGGTCCGCTTGTAACCTTGCAGTTTACGCCCATCTCCTGCGCTATTATCTCGGCAAGGGTCGTCTTTCCAAGTCCGGGAGGTCCGTAGAGAAGGATATGATCAAGACTTTGATTTCTCTTTTTAGCGGCCTCGATTGAGATAAGAAGATTCTCTTTTATCTTCTTTTGACCGATGTAATCCTTTAATCTCTTTGGTCGTAGCGATCCTTCAATTCTTAAATCCTCTTCTGTAAATGAAGCATCTGTCGTTCTTCTGGATTCACTTGCAGAAGTTTTAATACTTCTTTTTTCCATAAAAATCCCCATTACGAAAATATTATTTAATGAAAGATGAAAATATCTCTTTCGTGTTGTATCAGAACAGTTCTTTTAAAGCCATCTTAAGAATAGCTTCAGTATCATCTAGCGATACTTCTTTTGAAGATAATACCTTTCGTACTGCTTTAGAAGCCTCTGATGCGGAATATCCAAGAGCAACAAGTGCTTCGAGTGCTTCACTCTGTGCGCCCTCTTTTTCTGATGATCCGGAAAGGCCATCGCCGCCAAAATCTGCGCCTGTTATATCCTCTGCAGAAATCTTATCATGCAGCTCAAGAACCAGTCTTTCTGCTGTTTTCTTGCCAACTCCCGGTGCTTTACTTATTGATTTGGAATCTCCTGCCAGAATTGCAAATCTCAGATCGTCAGGCGTCATAACCGACAAAATCGCCTGTCCAACCTTAGGACCGATGCCGCTTACACTGATAAGCATCTTAAAGAAATCAAGCTCATCCCTTGATAAGAATCCGTAAAGGCTCATTGCATCTTCCCTTACACTAAGATATGTATAAAGCTTTACTATCTCACCTATACCCGGAAGCCTGTCCGCAGTATACCCTGAAATATTAACGTTATATCCGACACCCTGAACATCGATGACGCAGCTCTGCCCATCTGTCATATCCAGAATTCCGTTTACAAATGCTATCATAAAAATCTCCCGGTCAAACTTTTTTCAAGATGAATTTTCATTCTCTCAGCGATAAAGCCGTTTACATAACCTGTAATTGCACCCGCAATAAGAAGCGGCGGCAGATAAAACAAAATGCCGCTTGTCTTTACAATAAAGCAAGCCACAAAAAGCTGCCCGATATTATGGGCAATCCCGCCTATGACACTAACTCCTCCCATGTCAAAAAAATTCATCTTTTTAAATAATACCATAAAAATGAAGCTGAAAAGAGCCCCGAAAACAGAAAAAAGAATTCCAAAAAGGCTTCCAAAAAGGAAGCCTGTAAGTACAATTCTAAGAATATTTATAAGTATGCCCTCTCTGCTTCCGTATACATATAAGATGAAAACAATTGCCATATTGGGAAGTCCGAGCTTCATCCCGGGGACTCCATAAAAAAACGGAAATAATGATTCCACATATGACAGTATCATCGCATAAGCAAGCGACAGAGAAAGAATTGTAAGTTTTTTGGTTGTTATCCTGTTTTCCATGAAAACAATTATATCACATCATGCGCTCTCAAGATCCTCAATCTGAGCTGTGTAGAGTTTGTAATAGTCACCCTTTTTGGCCATAAGCTCTTCGTGAGATCCGCACTCTGTTATTCCGCCGTCTGATATATACATTATCTTATCGCACCCTGTAATGGTTGAGAGTCTGTGGGCGATAATAAAGCTTGTTCTTCCTTCAAGCATCGCATTAAGTCCCTTTTGAAGAGCTTTTTCAGTCTGCACATCAATACTTGACGTAGCTTCATCAAGAACAAGTATTGCAGGATCTGACAAAAGCGTTCTTGCAAAAGATATAAGCTGCTTCTGCCCCTGTGAAAGAAGTGCGCCTCTCTCCTTAACCTCAGTATCATAGCCTTTTGATAGTTTTCTTATAAATTCATCGGCACATACGGTTTTGCTTGCTCTGTAAACCTCTTTTTCAGTTGCATCAAGTTTGCCGTATTTAATATTATCCTCAATTGTTCCTGAGAATATAAAGCTGTCCTGAAGCATTATACCCATCTGGCTTCTTAGTGATTTAAGCGATACTTTCGAAATATCCTGCCCGTCAATAAGTATCTGTCCCTTGTCAACGTCATAAAACCTTGAAATAAGACTCACAATTGTACTCTTCCCTGCACCTGTAGGTCCTACAAGAGCGATACTTTCACCCGGCTCAACAGTAAATGATACATCGTGGAGGATTTCTTCTCCGGGCTCGTATGAAAAAGATACATTTTTGAATTCAACCTTTCCTGTAACCTTTTTCATCTCAATGCATCCGGGCTTATCATCGATCGTTACGGGTTCATCAATCGTTTCAAAGATACGCTCAAGGTAAGCAATATTATTTATAAAGTTATTAAATATATTTCCAAGGTTCATAATAGGCTGCCAGAATCTTGACGCATAGTTGGAAATCGCGATGATAGTTCCAAGAGTCTGATGTCCGTTTGTAAACATTACTATTCCGGCTGTATACAGCGCTGCTGTTACGAAAACAGAAATAGTATCGATGCCCGGCCAAACAAGTGTGGAATAATAAATAGCCCTCATCCATGTCTTTCTGCAATCATTTGAAAGATCCTTGAAAATGGCTGCATTCTCATCTTCTCTTGCAAAAATCTGAGTGATTCTTGCACCTACGATATTTTCCTGCAGATAAGCATTCAGGTTAGAGTTTTTGTTCGAAACCATCTGCCATGCTATTCTCTGCTTGTTCTTTATCCAGAACATGAAAAACATGAGAATTGGAACTCCCGCAAGGACAACAAGGCTTAGCTTAACGTCCACATAGAGCATGAAAATAACAATAAAGATCAGATTCAAAAACTCAAGTATAAGATTTATAAGTCCGTTACTTAACATATCAGAAACGGAATTTACATAGTTTACAACTCTTACAAG
This sequence comes from Butyrivibrio sp. NC2002, assembly GCF_000702265.1. Taxonomy (GTDB): domain Bacteria; phylum Bacillota; class Clostridia; order Lachnospirales; family Lachnospiraceae; genus Butyrivibrio. The sequence goes on along the minus strand of NZ_JNKZ01000007.1, from coordinate 175,774 downwards.
AATCTTGCCGTGCGGTCTGTCATCATAATACTGGAATGATAGCTTCTGAAGATGCTCATACAGATCACTCCTTATCTGATAAATAATATCCTGACTGACATTGACCATGATATAAGATCTGATAGTTGCAAACAAAATGCTTATAAGATAAACAGCTCCCATTAAAATAGCAAGCTTAAAGAGCATTATCCTATCTGAATTGGGAATTGCCTCGTCCAATGCCTTCTGAAAAATAATAGGGCTTATAAGCGCTGTAATACCGCCAATAGCTGAAAGCACAAGGGCAATTATCATTTTGCCTGCATGTTTTTTAATATATCCCGAAGCACGAAGTAGGTGCTTTATGTCAAAAGGCTCTTCTAAGACTTCATCCTGTTTATACGTATTTCTTGCCATAATTTAACTCCCCTGTCATGCACCCATCTGAAGCTTAACAAGCTCTGCGTAATAGCCGCCTTTTTTGATAAGCTCCTCGTGAGTTCCTCTCTCAGTAATCTCGCCGTCCTGCATTATAAGAATCTGGTCAGCATCTTTTGTAGTTGATATTCTCTGTGCAATGATGATCTTGGTGCAATTAAAATCAAGGTTTCTAAGGCTTTCCTGTATAGCCTTCTCTGTCTCAAGATCCACAGCAGATGTCGTATCATCAAGTATCAGTATCGAAGGCTTTACAGCAAGCGCTCTTGCAAGAGATATTCTCTGCTTTTGTCCGCCGGACAAGCCAACACCTCTTTCACCTACTATGGTTTCATAGCCTTCAGGCATTTTTGCAATAAAATCCGATGCCTGAGAATACTTTGCAAATTTAACGACTTCATCCCTTGTTATATGCTGATCTCCATAGGCAATATTTCCATCGATAGTATCTGAGTAAAGAAGCACGTCCTGCGTTGCAAGACCTATGTTCTTCCTAAGCTGATGAAGCTTTATCTTTGATACATCAACGCCGTCTATAAGTATCTGGCCATCAGTTGGCTCATAGAATCTGGGTATCAGGTGAATAAGAGATGTTTTTCCGCATCCTGTTTCGCCCATTATGGCTATAGTCTGACCGGGCTTTGCTGTAAAGGAAATATCCTTAACAACAGGAAGCTTACCATCAGAGTATTTGAAAAAAACATTCTTAAATTCTATTTCGCCCTCAAATCTCTCGGGCATATCGACAGCATCAGGGCTATCCACGATTTCAGGCTCTGAATAATAGATTTCCATAACCTTTACAGAGCATGCTGAAAATCTCTGGAATTCGTTCATGATATTTCCAAGCTGTCTCATAGGATTGGCAATAGCCCATGTAAGACCTGAAAATGCTACAAATTCACCCATAGTCATCTGGCCACCTATAAGGAACAGGCCGCCGACTACAAGGAGTAATAGAGGCAGCAGGTTTGCAACGCTCTCAACTATCGGGAAGAATCTGATCCAGGTAAATGCCGTTTTCTTATTGGTATCCCTGTAATCTGTGTTGCACTTATCAAATCTTTCTATCTCGTAGTCTTCCCTGGCAAAGGCTTTAACTACCTTGTTTCCGGATATGTTTTCCTGAGCCATGGTATTCATGCCTGCAAGCTTTTCACGAAGAAGAGCATGCATAGGTGCAACCTGATTTTTGAAGATGATGATAACGCCAAAAATAAAAGGAGCAACTGCAAGAAGTGTGAGTGCCATCTTCCAGTTCATGAAAAAGAAATATATACTTGTTGCGGTTATAAGAGAAAGCGCTTCTACTACCATTCTCACAACCCATGCAACCATATGGCGCACCGCATCGAGGTCACCCGTAACTCTCGTCATCAGGTCACCTGTTCTGTATGAAGCATAAAACTTCATATCCTGTCTTTGAATTTTGTCATAGAGATAATTTCTGATCCTGAAGAGGACTCCCTGAGATACTTTTTCATATCCCACGCAGTCAAAATAAACTATAAGGCATCTTATGACCGTAAATATGATCATAGCTGCTATTAGTTTATAGAACTCATCCGAATGGTTTAAAAAATTTGTTTTTCCTTCTTCCCCTGAAAGGAATCTGTCAACGATTCGAGAAGCAAAGTAGGGAACAGTAAGCTGCATAACGTTATATACAACCGTTCCAATGACTACTGTTAAATACAGCAGTCTGTACCCTTCCATGTTGTCCCAGAGCCATTGCAGTCTTGTTCTTGGGAATTTCCAAGCTCCGTAACTTTTTTTCATAATACACCCCATTTTTTTAATGTTAGTGACCTGCAATGAAGTTCTACCCACAAAAACTGCATTGCAAAAAAGGAAAAAAAACACGTTTGTTTATTATGTTTACAAGAAACTTATTAAACAAACGTGAATTACTTTAGTCACTTCTTTAAGATATTATAGCTATTTTGAAATTAAGTCTATACCTTTATTCGATTTTCCTAAAATTATAATAATTACCCTGTGAGGAAGACAAATTACAGACTCCCCGGCGCTGTCAATCATACCCTGTTCGATGCACAAACAATCGGGACAATCCGCACTTTCAACGAAGGCCTTGCCGTCTTTTATAACAACGTCATTGTATCCTCCGTTATAGCCCTCAATCCTTACTTTCCTGTCTTCTGAAAGGGGAAATGACTCTATATCTTTACCGTCTACGGATATTACCACCATCTCTCCTTTTTCTCCAAATGCCTGATTAAAGCCATAGATCAAAAATGAAATGATGATAATAGCACATAGCAGTAAGATGGAATTTTTTCTTTTTCGTGATATGTCACTCATATATTATTTGATTACGTGAACCCATCCTTCAGGAGCCTTGATCTCGCCCATCTGGATACCTGTAAGAGTATCATAGAGCTTCTTGATAACAGGTCCCATCTCTTCCATTCCGGACTCGAAGCAGATTTCGTTGCCGTGGTCATTGATCTTGCCAACAGGAGAAATAACAGCAGCTGTTCCGCAAAGTCCCATTTCCTTAAAGTTTTTAACTTCATCAAGACGTACAGGTCTTTCGTCAACCTTAAGTCCAAGATAGTCTTTTGCAACCTGAACGATAGATCTTCTTGTGATAGAAGGAAGGATTGAATCAGTATATGACTTGGGAACAACAAGGTTGCCGTCAGCATCTACAAAGATTATGTTAGCTCCGCCTGTCTCCTCGATATATGTTCTTGAAGCTGCATCAAGATATACATTCTCTGCAAAACCTTCATCATGAGCTGTAACAATAGCATGAAGGCTCATTGCATAGTTAAGTCCGGCCTTGATGTTACCTGTTCCGTGCGGTGCTGCTCTGTCAAAATCACTTATTTTTACAACGATAGGCTTTGCGCCACCCTTGAAGTAAGGTCCTACAGGTGTAACGAAAATTCTGAACTGATATTCATCAGCAGGCTTAACTCCGATTACATTGCCTGTAGCGAACATAAGAGGTCTGATATATAAAGTTGCACCACTTCCGAAAGGCGGAACCCAGTCCTCGTTTGCCTTAACTACTTCTTCTACAGCCTTGATAAATCTCTCTTCAGGGAATGGAGGCATCTCCAGTCTCTTTGCAGAGTCAACCATACGGCTTGCATTTAGGTCAGGACGGAAGCATACGATATGTCCGTCTTCTGTCTCATAAGCCTTAAGGCCTTCAAATACTTCCTGTGCATAATGAAGGACACCGGCATCTTCACTAAGAACTACTTTTGAATCCGTAGTAAGCTCACCATCATCCCATTTTCCATCCTTATAGTTGGAAACATAGCGAAGATCCGCTACGTGATAGTTAAATCCAATGCTTGACCAGTCCAAATTCTTTTTACTCATTTTAAAATACTCCTTTCTACTCTTCCTTTTTCTCCTCCGGTTCTATTTCATCAGACTCTTTTCCATCAAGTGGTAATTGAGTCTGCATAGCCGCATTTTTAAGATACTTTTTGCTCTTTTTATAGAACTTGAATATTCTTCTCCAGCTGGATGCTTCATTATGAACATAATATTTGGAATTATCAGCATCTTCTATGTTAACGATACCCTCCTCATCATCGATATAAGCTGCATCAATGTAGGTCGAAGTATCTCTGGGAAGCTTTTTCTCACGCAGTTTTTTCTTTGTGATATATCCAAAAAATGTATAAATACATGCAAATACAGGAACACCGATAATCCATCCGATAGGTCCCCATATTCCGCCAAATAGCATGATCGCAAATATAACCCAGAAGCTCGAAAGCCCTGTAGAGTTGCCCAAAATAAGAGGTCCTATTATATTGCCGTCAACATTCTGCAGTATGACAATGAAAACCAAAAATACCAAAGCTTTTATCGGATTGATCATTATAAGCAGGATAATGCCGAATGCAGCACCGATATAAGGTCCAAAAAACGGTATCAGATTGGTAATCCCGACCGCAAAAGATAAAAGCACAGGGTACGGTATTTTAAGAAATGACGTAACAACAAAACATATAAGTCCTATTATCAGTGAATCTACAATTTTGCCGTTAACAAATCCTGTAAAGGTATAATGTGCATATCTGAATGCACCGATAAGCTCATTGGCAACTTCTTTCCTAAAATAGGCATAGCATATCTTTTTGCCCTGCCCCATGAAGGTTTCCTTGGAGTTAAGGACATAGACAGCAACAACAACACCCACAACAAAGTAAAAGAACACCTTGATCGCACTGACCATACTCTTCGAAATGATAGTAATGGCTGACGAAACATTTGGCAAAAACTTTTGTTTTACAAATTCCATTAATGTTGCGGAATAGCTCTGTATCAGATTATCAATTGCTCTTCTTACTGAAGGATTATCATTTAGATATGTATCTGTCCACTTCTGGAGATTAGCTACATATAAAGGAAAATGAAACACAATCTCTCTGATACTCTTAACAAGTTGAGGGACAAGGATCATGATCATTCCATAAAGCAAAAGAAAAAACAAAGCCATTGTAATAAGCACGCCAAGTTTCCTTGCTTTCTTTTTTTCTTTCCAATATCCCTGCTTGCTTAGGTCGATTCCCCTTAATCTGTAAATCGGATATAGAATCCTCTTCTCAATATTATTAAGTATAGGGGACAAAATATATCCAATAACGCACCCATAAATTATCGGCGTCAATATATGAAGAAAGCTCTTGATGCCGTTTGTGATCTTATAGCCTCTGAACAAAACATAGTAGATAAGCATGACCACAAGGCTGCAGATTATAACAGACAGCATAATGCTGAGCTGCTTTTTACCAGGTTTCCATTTCATAAAACGCCCCCAAAAAAGTTTTTTCTTACCCCAAAAAATAATTAAAGCTGTTCAAGCTTGTATACAAGAGAATCCATAAAATCAGGAATATATTCCTCAATCTTACCTTCATCACATTTCTTTGAAAATTCCGGATCAAGCGGGATCTTTGCAAGTACATCTATTCCTCTTGATGCCGCATAGGAGTCAATCTTGCCTTCTCCGAATACATATATGGGCTTCCCACAGTGAGGACATGTCATATAGCTCATATTCTCAACAATTCCGATAACAGGAATATCCATCATCTTAGCCATATTTATTGCTTTTTCAACGATCATTGAAACAAGCTCCTGAGGAGTGGCAACAACTATTATTCCGTCCACGGGAAGTGACTGGAATACTGTAAGCGGAACATCACCTGTTCCCGGAGGCATATCAACAAACATATAATCAACATCGCCCCAGCTTGTCTCTCCCCAAAACTGTTTAACGACACCTGCGATAACAGGACCTCTCCAGATTACCGGGTCTGTATCATTTTCCATAAGAAGGTTGATAGAAACTGCTTTTATACCGTTATCTGTTTCTGCAGGGATCATGTTTCCGTTTTCATCTGCATATCTGATCGGCTTTACACCGAACATCTTGGGAATTGAAGGTCCTGTAATATCGGCATCAAGAACGCCTACCTTGTATCCCTTTCTGTTCATAGCGCAGGCAGAAAGGCCTGTTACAAGACTTTTACCAACACCGCCTTTACCACTTACAACGCCAATAACTTTCTTAACGCTGCTTCCTTCTGCAAGCTTAACCCTGAAGCTCTCCATACTTTCTTTTTTGAAATCTTCGGGGGTCTTTTTCTTCTTCTCTTCTGACATACTAAATTAAATTCTCCTGTTACTTTAAAAATTTTACATCTCTTAGCATCTGCTCATCTTCTTTATCACCAAGATATGTACTGATTATATACCTTGGCCTGTTTTTGGTCTCCAAATATATTTTGCCAATATACTCTCCTATGACTCCAAGGGATATCATAGTAAGACCGCCAATAGCCCATACCGACAAAACAGTAGTTGTCCAGCCGGGAATAGTTGCACCTGTAAAATGCCTGATAAGTGAATATATAAGTACAATAAAACTTGTAAAGAATATAAACACTCCAAGGCCTGAAATAATCTTTATGGGTTTGGTACTAAGCGAAGTAATACCTTCAAATGCAAACTGAAGCATCTTAAATAAGGGATACTTACTTTCACCTGCAAATCTCTCTGCTCTCTCATAATATTCCACATCAGTCTTAAGGCCGATCATTGGAACTATTCCTCTAAGGAACAGATTGACTTCCGAAAAATCAGACAAAAAATCCAGAGCCCTGCTGCTCATCAGTCTGAAATCAGCATGGTTATATACAATGTCTGCACCCATCTTATTCATGAGCTTATAATAGCTCTCAGCTGTATACCTCTTGAAAAAGGTATCTGTTTTTCTCTGGCTTCTTACTCCGTATACGATCTCTGCGCCGTTTTCGTATTTTTCAACCATGCCGTCTATTGCATTAATATCATCCTGAAGATCGGCATCCATCGAAATACTTATGTCACAGATATCCTTTACTGTCATAAGACCTGCAAGAAGCGCATTCTGATGGCCTCTGTTTCTGGATAATTTTACCCCCTGAAAAATCGGATCTTCTTTGTGAAGCTCCTCTATCATATTCCAGGTATTATCGCGCGAGCCGTCATCAACAAACACGATCCTGCTGTCCGGAGAAATCTTTTCGCTCTTTATAAGAGTGTTTAATTTCTCCTTAAGTCTTTTTGAAGTTTCAGGTAAAACCTCCTGTTCGTTGTAACAGGGAATTACCATAAAAAGCTTATCATTCTTTGCCATTTATATAATTAACCAGTCCTTCACTATCGATTATTTTCTGCATAAAGGGCGGGAATGCCTGTCCCTGAAAGGTTTTGCCTGTAGTCTCATCGGTGATAACACCGGTATCAAAATTAATATTTACAACATCACCCTGCTTTATTTCTTTTGCAGCGTCAGGACATTCTACTATCGGAAGACCGATATTTATAGCATTTCTGTAAAAAATCCTTGCAAAAGTTTCGGCAATAACACAGGAAACTCCTGCAGCCTTTATTGCGATCGGAGCGTGCTCTCTTGAAGAGCCGCATCCAAAGTTCTTATTAGCAACAATGATATCACCTTTTTTAACATTTTTGATAAAGTCTTTATCGATATCTTCCATGCAATGTGCTGCAAGCTCCATCGGATCAGCAGTATTTAAATATCTTGCGGGAATAATAACGTCCGTATCAACATTGTCACCAAAGCAAAATACACTTCCTCTAGCTTCTTTCATATCGTAAACCTCTTTTCCTAAAGCCTTTTACTGTAATTCCGAAGGCTGACTTAAATATCCGGTAACAGCACTTGCTGCAGCAACTGCGGGTGACGCAAGATAGATTTCAGAATCAACAGCACCCATTCGTCCCACAAAGTTACGGTTAGTTGTAGAAACACATCTCTCACCTGATGCAAGGATTCCCATATAACCTCCAAGGCAGGGACCGCAGGTAGGCGTTGAAACAACAGCGCCGGCTTCTATGAATATCCTAAGAAGTCCCTCTTCCATAGCCTGCATATATATGCTCTGAGTTGCAGGAATGATGATGCATCTAATACCATCCGCAACCTTTCTGCCCTTAAGTATCCCGGCAGCACATCTTATGTCATCAATTCTGCCGTTTGTGCATGATCCGATAACTACCTGATCGATCTTTATCTTATTTATCTTATCAGTCTCATCAAAAGTATGTGTATTCTCAGGAAGGTGAGGGAATGCAACAGTTGGCTTAAGCTCGCTTAAGTTTATTGTGTACTCCTCATCATATACAGCATCTTCATCAGCTTCATAAACAGTAAATTTCTTTCCGGGTGCGTGCTCTTCCATATAAGCTATTGCCTTGTCATCAACAGGGAATATGCCGTTTTTTGCACCGCCTTCAATTGCCATATTAGCAATAGTGAATCTGTCATCCATTGAAAGAGAAGAAACGCCCTCTCCTGCAAATTCCATTGATTTATACAAAGCGCCGTCAACGCCTATCATACCGATGATATGAAGAATAACATCTTTTCCGCTTACATACTCACTAAGCTTACCTGTGAGATTGAATCTGATTGCTGAAGGAACCTTAAACCATGCTTTTCCTGTTGCCATTCCGCATGCCATATCTGTAGATCCCACGCCGGTACTGAATGCGCCAAGAGCGCCGTATGTACAGGTATGAGAGTCAGCACCTATTATTAGATCTCCTGCAACCGTTAAACCTTTTTCGGGAAGAAGCGCGTGCTCAATTCCCATCTGACCAACTTCAAAATAGTTGGTGATCTCATTCCTTTTAGCAAATTCTCTGACACACTTGCAGTTTTCAGCTGATTTAATATCCTTGTTGGGGACAAAATGATCGGGTACCAGCGCAATTTTGTCCTTGTTGAAAACGCCGTTTGTCTTAAACTTTTCCATTTCCTTAATTGCAACCGGACTGGTAATATCATTGCCAAGAACAAGATCCAGATCTGCTTCAATAAGCTGTCCTGCACTAACACTTGAAAGTCCTGCATGGGCTGCCAGAATCTTCTGGCTCATTGTCATACCGCTCATAATAATCTCCTTTTATAAATTCTATACCAAATTATATATGATATAAGTAAAATAATACCAACAAAACTTAAGAATATGCCCGGATAATAGCCATCCGGAATATATGTAACCTCGATATTATGGACACCGTCTCCGGTTTTTATAGCCATAAGACCATAATCGGCTTTTATTATCTCTGTTTCTTTGCCATCAACATACGCTTTAAAGCCCTTTGAACATGGAACTGAGAAAAACAGCAAACTATCCTTCATAAGATTTGAAGTTTCTGCAGTAAAACCTCTGGTTGATGTTTCAAAGCTGTTGCAGGAGGTTTCCTTTCTATCTGCGCAGTTTCTTTCAAATACTTCATCCGGAAGAACTTCGTTCATATATCCATCAGGAAGCTTTTTTAAAACATCAAGAACTTTCTCTTCATCTTCATCCGGAATGATCAGGCAAACTGATAATAGTCTGTCCTTTAATATGTCATCTTCAAGGTCTTCATAGTCACTTTCTGTCAGATAATAATCATATGAAAAGCCCATCGGAATATAATTAGTATTTTCGTAAATATCAATTCCGTTTTGGGACTCCTTATAATAATATCCCGTTATGCCTTCCTTGGAATTGAAAATGCCATCTTTGTTTATCCGGCCATTTTCCATGTAATACCTTGCTGAAACTATCGCCCTTAGTCCTATTCTGTCCTCGGGAATCCTTGTCTCAACAGTTCTTTCAATACCTTCTGTGCCATTTAAAAAGTCGAATATCTCTCCCGGAATAGTGCTTATAAAGCTGTGAAGTGAACCGATACCCCAGACCATATCATAATTGGTCGCAGTATTGTCAGTCTCTCCCCTGAAGAAATCTTCTGAAAGGCCTTCCGGTTTTGTATTTAGCATCTGCTCCTGCCACTGCTCTTTTCCAAAATCTGAAATAAGTGATGAGCCGTTGGTAAGAACTGTATTAAGCGAAAGGATACCTCCTGTCATTACAGCAAACAAAAAGGCACTTAGCCTCATAAAAGGCTTTTTTAAAACAATTTCTTTATTAAATATTTTTACTTTCCTTATGCATTTGGGGAAAGCAAAAACAAGAATTATCAAAATCACTGAAAGTATGGCAGTTACAACCGTGTCTCTCCAAAATATCTTTTCATTTTCAACAAGAGACATATAGATAACTTCGCCATCTTCGTTATAGGAAGGTAATAATCCTATGTTTATTACAAGTAAAAAGATAAATGATGTAACAAGGCACCCTATTTTCAAGGCTCTTGATGAGCCTCTCTCTATTACCTTTGCAGTAGCAAGAGCCATAAATAAAATTGGCATGTAATACCATCTTGCATAGTAGTATTCATTAAAAAATGAAAATGCTGCGTTAAGAACCGGAATAAATGCCATCACAAGACATACAAGTAAAATCCTCTTTACGGGATCCTTTTTAAGCTTGTGTGTCATGAAATATGCAACTACGCCGCATATCCCAAAAAGAGGCAGATACACTGCAAGTGAAGCGTTCTTAACAGTAGTCGTATAAAAAACAGTTCCTTTTCCTATTATGTCAGGAACCATGACCATGCTCTTTATAATATCCCAGAGCATATTCATGCTCGGATATGAAACCATATCGTATCCAAGCAGATAGTTGTTAATTCTGGAATTACCGCTTACTGCCAAAAGAGCCTGTAAAATAAAGAAGCTACTTATAAGGCACCCTAAAGCTCCACCAAGGAGTGCTCTTAAAAACATCCTTAAAACAACTCTCCATCTGTTTCCCTGAGCATAACAAACTACAAAATAGATTATTAAAAAGACAACCTGCCCAAAGAAAAAGTAATAATTTATAACAGACATCAGGGATGTCATAAGGACAAATGAGATAAATCTTTTACCGCCAGGAACAAAGTAATAATGGTCCTTGTGGTGGTCAACCTCCATAAGCTTCTCAAATGTGTAGAGGTATAGCGGAAAGAATGCAACCGAATCCGTAAAGTGATTAAATACTATATTGCACGCATTAAAACCTGAAAATGCAAATAACAAAGCGCCTATCATTGCTGAGTCATCACGAATGACATGCCTTCTTATAAAGACATATGCTGACATTGCGCAAACCGCATACTTAAGCGCCATCAAAAATGGCATTAAATAAGGAATTGCACTCTCAGAAAAAGGGAGCGTCAAATAAAAGAAAGGGCTTCCCAACAAATAAAATGAAAAGCACCCGATAAGAGAACCTCCCAAATCAACATCCCAGTTCCAGAAAAGATCACCGTTTTTAATTGCCCTGTGAGCAAGTATATAAAAGGGATTTTGCTGAACGTTGTAATCGCCATAATAAAAAAAAGGCAGTCCCCTCTTAATGAATAAAGGTAATACTGCCACAATATACATAAAAAAGGACAGCACTGCTATCTGGAGAAGTCTGTATTTAAGCGGCCTTTTTTTATAGTATTCCATAATCTCTAAAATGAGCTGCCGCTAATGCGGCAGCCCTTCCTTTACTTTAGTTATTGATAAGCTTGTCGCTCTCGTTATTCCAGCTGTAAAGCTTTCTGATTTCCTTACCGATCTGCTCAGCGGGATGCTCAGCTGCAAGCTTTCTCATAGCATTGAAGTGAACCTGTCCGCCTGCTTCAGACATATCAAGAAGGAATTCCTTAGCAAATGTACCATCCTGGATATCCGAAAGGACCTTCTTCATAGCCTTCTTTGTATCCTCTGTAATGATCTTGGGACCTGTTACATAATCGCCGTATTCTGCTGTATTTGAGATTGAATATCTCATTCCTGCAAAACCTGACTGATAGATAAGGTCTACAATAAGCTTCATCTCGTGAACACACTCGAAATATGCATTTCTCGGATCATAGCCAGCCTCAACAAGTGTCTCAAAACCAGCCTGCATAAGTGCGCAAACACCGCCGCAAAGAACTGCCTGCTCACCAAAGAGGTCTGTCTCTGTCTCTGTTCTGAATGTTGTCTCAAGGATACCTGCTCTTGCACCACCTATGCCTGCACCATAAGCAAGTGCCCTATCAAGTGCCTTACCTGTTGCATCCTGATATACAGCAACAAGACAAGGTGTTCCTTTACCAGCCTGGTACTCAGATCTTACTGTGTGACCGGGAGCCTTGGGAGCGATCATTGTTACATCGACATCCTTCGGGGGCTGGATAAGACCAAAGTGAATATTGAAACCATGAGCAAACATAAGCATGTTGCCTGCCTCAAGGTTGGGCTCGATGTCTTCCTTATACATCTTAGCCTGCTTCTCATCGTTGATAAGAATCATAATCACATCAGCCATCTTTGCTGCTTCAGCTGTGGGATAAACCTTAAGTCCCTGTGCCTCAGCTTTTGCTTTACTCTTAGAGCCTTCGTACAGACCAATAATGACGTTGCAACCTGACTCCTTAAGGTTCAATGCGTGTGCATGACCCTGTGAACCATATCCGATAATTGCAATTGTCTTACCCTCTAAAAGTGATAAATTGCAATCCTCCTGATAGAAAATACGTGCTTCCTGTGACATACTTCTTACCTCCGTTAAAATTATAAAAGTTTATATTCAGCGAAAATGCAGATCAAAAGCATTTCGTAACTGACTTATTTAAGATCCTCTAAATGGACTACATTTTCAACGCCTCTTCCAAGACCTGCTATACCTGTTCTTGCAAGCTCAAGGATTTCCTGGCCTTCAAGCATCTTAAGAAGAGCATCTACTTTGGACTGATTACCCGTGATCTCGATGATAAGTGATTCGGGAGTTACATCAATGATGTTTGCCCTGAAGATATTGGCAATTGTCATGATGTTTTCTCTTTGGGCCTCTCCGGCTCTTACTTTTATAAGAGCAAGCTCTCTGTATACACTATCCTCCGGATCAAGCTCTGTGATATCCCTGACATCAATAAGCTTGGAAAGCTGCTTCTCAATCTGATCGAGAATGACATCATCTCCGGATGCTACAATTGTAATTCTGGTAAAATTAGGATCGGTTGTTGTTCCGGCTGTTATACTTTCGATGTTATAACAACGTCTCGCAAACAAACCTGATATTTTGCTTAGAACACCTGCTGTATTATCTACAAGCAACTGAAAAACTTTCTTTTTCATACTCCTCCGACTTACCTTTGCTATACTTGCAAAACAATTTAAAAATTATTGTATGCGCATTTTTATTCAATGTCAATGAAATACTTTTGCAATGTAAAACTTTAACACTTTAAATTATTGATTTATTTTAATATACTTATAATCAAACAAACTTGATCAAAATTAATGTATATACCCAAAAGCCTTTATTTTTCGCTTTCTCTGCACTTTGTAAGAGCAACTGTTCCGGTTCTTGCAATCTCGACAATAGAAATTGTTCTGAGCATTTCAATAAAAACTTCTACCCTTTCCGGAGTGTCGCAGATCTGTATCATCATAAGGTTTTTACTCATATCTACTATCTGAGCCTTCATGATGTCACAGTTTTCCATTATGTCTCTTCTGTTTTCCTTGTTGTAACGAACCTTTATAAGCGTAAGCTCTCTGCATATGCTCATGCTTTCCTTGAAGGTCTTGACCTTTATGACATCAAGCTTTTTATTAAGCTGTTTCTCAATCTGCTCTATTGTTCTCTCGTCACCGCTTGAAACTATAGTCATGCAGGAAACATCTCTTGAATTGGTCTCTCCAACAACAAGTGAATCAATATTAAAATTTCTTCTGGCAAAAAGTCCGGCAACCTTGCTAAGTACACCGGCATGGTTTTCAACGAGAACCGAATATATTCTTTTCATGATCTTTTCCTCAAATACGCTTTTTCAAACAAATCACTTAGACAGATCCATCGGATCTACAACAACTTCGCAAAGCACCGATTCATCGGCTGACATGAGGTCGTTTATCAGTTTCTCTGCTTCATTCTGAGTTGAAGCCCTAAGATATTTCATGTCATAAGCTTCGGCAATCTTGTCAAGATGAGGTGTTTCGTGAAGTTTTACCATATTGTATCTGTCCTGGAGGCTGTAATGCTGATATTCTCTGACCATTCCAAGGTAGTTATTTGAAAATACTATAAGTCCTACCTTTATCCGGTACTGTTTCAATGTTGAAAGTTCCATCATTGACATCTGAAAAGCACCATCACCCATTACAGCGATAACCTTCTTGTCGGGAGCAGCATATTTTGCGCCAAGGGCAGCAGGTATTGAATAACCCATAGTTCCCATGCCGCCTGAGGTGAGGAATCGTCCTTGCTTTACAAGATGCCATCTGCATGACCAGATCTGGTTCTGGCCGACGTCTGCGATATAGATTGCATCCTCCGGAAGCTTTATTGAGAGCTTATTGATAAATTTCATGGGATCTACATACTTGTCGGTATCTATCTTGGGTCTATCTTCCTGCATACTAAGTCTGTAGCTGTTTAAGGTATCTATCCAGTCTTTTCTCTTATGAATAAGGTCTTCCTTATCCTCAAACTCATTTATCTTTTTGAAAATGTGTGAGATATCGCCAACAAGAGGAATTGTAGGACCTACATTTTTTCCGATTTCTGCGGGATCAACATCAATATGGATAAGTATCTTGTTCTCTGTAATAAGGTCAGGCCTGTTTACAGCTCTGTCTGCAACTCTTGCGCCGACCATAAGAAGAAGGTCCGACTCATTAAGAGCTCTGTTTGCGTATGGTCTTCCGTTGTTACCCACCATGCCAAAATATAGAGGATCAAAGGAATTCATAACACCAATTCCCATCATGGTAGAAACAACGGGAATCTGATTATCTTTGGAAAATTTTCTTATCTCTTCTACTGCGCCTGACAGATGTACTCCGCCGCCCACACAGATAATAGGTCTTTTGGCTCTTGCAACTTCTTTAACGACCTTCTTTATCTGGACAGCATTTCCTTCGACAGTAGGTTTATAAGTGCGCATATTGACCTTTTCAGGGTAAACAAACTTACCTATTTCCTGCTGCTGTATATCGATAGGAATGTCTATAAGTACAGGGCCCTTTCGACCTGTATTTGCTATATGAAAAGCTTCTTTAAAAATGCGTGGAATATCTGCAGCATCTCTGATCAGATAGCTGTATTTGACAAATGACTCGGCTGCACCCGTGATGTCCGCCTCCTGGAAAACATCACTGCCTATAAGTTCAGAATTCACCTGGCCTGTAATGCATACAAGCGGAATACTGTCTGCATAAGCAGTTGCTATTCCGGTTATAAGATTAGTTGCACCCGGACCGCTTGTTACAGCACAAACACCGACTTTGCCACTGATCCTGGCATAGCCGCTGGCACAGTGAGCAGCGTTCTGCTCAGTTCTAACAAGTATCTGCTGTATATCAGTTTCTCCCAGGCTATCATAAAAAGGTGCAATGGCAACTCCTGAGTAGCCATATACAACCTCTACCTTCTCTTCCTGCAAGCATTTAACTATTGCCTGTGAACCTTTCATAATATATTTTCCCTCCAACAAACCTAAATTCCAAAAATAGACAAAACAATTTAAATAATTATAAATAAAAATTATTTGTCAGGCAATCTTTGTATAAACAATTGCTTTAACCCTTTGACGCAGTAGAAAAATAAATCATTCTATTGCAAGGATGTTCTTAACTATTCTTACACAGTTTGCAGCATCGGATGAGTAGCCGTCAGCGCCGATCTCCCATGCATAATCTTCAGTAACTACAGCTCCTCCAATGACGATCTTTGCTTTGCAGTTCTTTTCCTTTGCAAGCTTAACTACAGTTTTCATCTCCTGCATCGTGGTTGTCATAAGAGCAGACAGTGCAATAATAGCGGCATTTTCGGAGATTGCGGTATCAACGATCTTTTCACTTGGAACATCTTTTCCCAGATCTATTACGTTAAAGCCGTGATTTTTAAGCATTAATGCTACGAGGTTTTTGCCTATATCATGTATATCTCCGTGAACAGTAGCAATTACTATAGTCTCTTTATTGTCATTTCCGTTTTCGCCTTCATTAAGAAGAGGTTCAAGCTTTGCTATGGACATCTTCATGGTTTCAGCGCTTGCAATAAGCTGGGGGAGGAAATATTTTCCCTTGTCAAATAAATCTCCCACTTCATTTATTGCAAGCATTAAAACATCATTTAAAAGGCTCTTTGGATCACAGCCTTTTTCAATTGCGTCAAGAGTATCCTTTTCTATAGTTCTTTTGGAGCCCTTCATGACATCTGTTTTTATCTTGCTCATCATAAATTCGACAGAAGACTCATCTGCTGCGTTTCCATTACCGGAAGAAGAGCTCTCCTTGCAGCGCTCTGAAGAATTTGATTTTTTATCATTTTCAGCTTCTTTAGTAGTACCTAAAGTACTGCCGCTATAGGCCGCTACAAGTTTTTGTCCTTTGGGAACACAGCTTACCTGAACGTTCATCCCGTCATATCTGCTCATTCTCTCAATGTAGCGAAGATCCGCCTCTTCCTTGTTTCTTAAGAGATCGGATGCAAAAGCACTATTTACAAGCAGTTCCTGAGAAGGATTACATATTGCCATGGTAAGTCCATTTGCTATAGCCATAGTCAAAAAAGCAGTATTTACAAATGCTCTCTGAGGAAGACCAAAGGAAATATTTGATAATCCGCAGATAGTAGCAAAGCCGTTGTCCTTGCAGTACTTTATGGTTTCAAGGGTTTCGAGTGCAGCATTTTTGTTTGCACCGATAGTGGCAACGAGTCCGTCAACAATTATGTCTGTCCTCTTAAGCCCCATCTCATAAGCCTTGTCAGACAACTGCCTAATAAATAAATGTTTCTCTTCCAAGCTGTCCGGAAGTCCTTTGGGTCCGACAGGCAATAGAATAAACATTGCGCCGTATTTTTTTGCTATAGGCAAAAACCTTTCGGCTTTATCCTTTTCAAGAGAAATTGAATTAATAAGCGCTCTTCCGGGATATTTTCTAAGCGCCATCTCCATCGTCTTTTCATCGGAAGTGTCTATGCAAAGAGGAAGTGAAGTAAGAGGCAGAATTTCATCCAGGATATCAGACATCATGCTGCATTCATCGATACCACTCATTCCGACATTAACGTCAAGGATTGAAGCGCCGTCTTCCTCCTGTTTTGATACGAAGTCGCAGACCATATCAAGCTTTCCTTCTCTAAGCTCTGCCTGAAGCTTCTTTTTACCTGTAGGATTGATCCTCTCACCAACGATCATAAAAGGGTCATCAAGTAAAAATGCTACTGTCATCCTCTCACTTGTAAGGAAACGCATATCCTCATTTTTTCTGGTCAGAACCTCTCCGTTTGGATAAACAAGTCCCTTTGACACATCATATTCAAGGTACTTATCATGAAGAGCCTTAATATAATCAGCATCTGTACCACAGCACCCACCAATAATAGTTGCGCCGGATCTAATGAGCTTTTCCATCTCACCAGCAAAGATTTCGCATGGCATATCGTATGATGTTGTACCGTCTTCGTTTACAACGGGCAGTCCTGCATTAGGCTTTGCAATGATCGGTATATTGGTTACAGAAGCCATATCTGCTATGATATCTGCCATTTTATCAGGGCCTGTTGAACAGTTTGCACCAACTGCGCATGCACCAAGTGATTCCATCACAATTGCTGCTGTTTTGGCATCTGTCCCAAACAGCGTCCTTCCATCCTGTTCAAAAGTAAGAGTGACCATAACTGCTATATCAGAAACTTCTTTAGCAGCAATAAGGGCAGCCCTGCACTCCTGAAGACTCATCATGGTCTCTACAACTATAAGGTCACACCCTGCTTCTTCAAGAATCTGAATCTGCTCCTTATAAACAGTTATAAGCTCCTCAAAATCAAGGTCTCCCATAGGCTTAAGCTGTCTGCCCGTCATCGTGACATCACCTGCAACGTAGGCATTTGAACCGGCACTTTCTTTTGCAAGTTTTACAAGCTCAGTATTTATTTCACGTTTCCTGTCTGAAAGGCCAAAATTATCAAGCTTTATCCTGTTTCCTGTGAATGTGGGTGCATATATGATATCAGAACCCGCGTCTACATAACTTTTTTGAAGCTTCTTAATGACATCTGTGTGCTCAAGTATCCACTCTTCGGTACAGGCACCTGCAGGAAGCCCCTCCTTCATTAGGTTTGTGCCTGTTGCTCCATCAAGGAAAAATATTTTATTATTGTCAAATACCTTTAAAAATTCTTCTCTATTCATATGCGTATCCTAACTTAGCTCTAAAAATATTGTATAAGCCTTACTTTACCAAGTCACCTCATTTACTTTTTTCTAATAAGTTTCCTTAGTTTATCAAAAATGCAAGAAAAAGCAAAGGTAAACACAAGGACAAAAACAGGTCTAAGCATCCAAAATACATCCGGTCTTTGAGACGTAACAAAAATATGATCATCACAAATCCTGTCAAATACAGAAATTATAAACACATGGAAATAATAGATAAGTGCAGACAAATCCCGTCCCATAGTTGAAATAAAGCTATCTTTTGCATATTTAAAATAGAGCGAGAGGTTCATAGCTCCAATGACAAGAAATACCGAACCCAAATATATCTCTTTAACTCCCCAAATATAATATTCAACTATTGTGAATAAAGAACCTGCGATCAAAAATAGTATTCCGGCCTTCTTTGAGGATATTAACTTTATTTTTTCTTCGTATTCTCTGAAGACAAATCCGAGCATTGTGAAAGGAACACCTTCAAAGAGCCAGTTGCGAGTTACATACCAGGTCGATATTCCTATTCCAAACGGTCTTATCGGATAATAAATCCTTAGCATTTCTCCAAGAAATAAAAATGAAAGAAGTATCACAATAAGATATCCTGCCCATTTCCTTAAAAACGGAGCAAAAATAAAGACTAAAACATACACGTATAAAAGTGCAAACAAAAACCATAATTGATCGAATGTATAGGAAAAATCATAGATAAATCTTCCTGAGTTAAACAGAATTAGTCTTGAAAATTCAAAAAGGTTGAATTTTTCACTTACCCAATCTGCAAGAGAATCTCCGTCAGATAAATAAACGGATAAAGAATATAACGTATAAAAAAGCCAGATACAGAATATAACAGGTAAAAGCTTTTTTATTTTATTAAGCATCTGCTTTCTGATGTCAGATGCCGTATAAGTATTGTCCTTTAAGAGAAAATACCCTGAAATCACAAAAAACACAGGCACTCCGAATCTTGCAAGTGCCTGTATTATATCGCCGGTCGTACCCGGAAACTTACTATGGATAAAGACAACTAAAATGCATGCTATTAGTCTTATTACATCTATTGAATAATAGTGTTTATTTTCCATACTCTCCCAAAAAACAAAACTAACTTTTAATCAATACCATAATCCGAAGAATTCTTAAGTCTGGACAGAGCTCTAGCCATAGCAGCCTGAGCTGTATAATACTCTCTGATAGACTTATTCTGTCGCATTTCTTCCTCTGCTCTCTCAAGAGCGCGCTGTGCTCTGTGCCTGTCGATATCCTCAGGCTTTTCGCAAGTGTCAACCAGTACTATTACACGGTTATTCGCAACCTGGCAGGAACCTCTTCCGACAATCGCAATAATCTTATCCCCAATAGCATCGCGGATTGTCATCTTGCCATCGTATATAGCAAGCACAAGTTCCTCGTGCTCTGCAAGTATTGCATACTCACCATCAATGCATGGAAGAATTATTTCGCTGGCTCTGTCATTATAAAAAATGCCGTTTGTCGACATTACTTGTAAACCAAATGTCTTTTTTTCCAAGATATATACCTCAGATTAAGCTTTTTCCTCAGCTATTTCGCCGCTAAGCTTCTTAGCTTTTTCAATAACATCATCTATTGTTCCAACATTGAAAAATGCAGCTTCCGGATATTCATCCATCTCGCCTTCAATTATCATCTTAAAGCCTCTTATGGTCTCAGCAATCGGAACATAGACACCCTTAACGCCTGTAAATGTCTCAGCTACATGGAACGGCTGTGACAGGAATCTCTGGATCTTACGAGCTCTATATACTGTAAGTTTATCCTCTTCGCCAAGCTCATCCATACCAAGAATGGCGATAATATCCTGTAATTCCTTATATTTCTGAAGCATTTCCTGTACTCTGGTAGCTACGTAATAATGCTCCTCTCCTACAACGTCCGCCTCAAGGATTCTACTTGTTGATTCAAGCGGATCAACAGCAGGATAGATACCCTGCTCAACTATCTTACGTGACAATACAGTAGTTGCATCAAGATGCGCAAACGTTGTTGCAGGTGCGGGGTCTGTAAGGTCATCTGCAGGCACATATACAGCCTGAACTGAAGTTACTGAACCATTTTTTGTTGATGCGATTCTCTCCTGAAGCTGACCTAAATCTGTAGCAAGTGTCGGCTGATAACCAACGGCTGAAGGCATTCTTCCAAGAAGTGAAGAAACCTCGGAACCTGCCTGAATAAATCTGAATATGTTATCGATGAACAAAAGTACATCCTGTCTTTCCCTGTCTCGGAAGTACTCTGCCATGGTCAGGCCTGTCTCGGCAACTCTCATACGAGCTCCCGGTGGCTCATTCATCTGACCAAACACAAGCGCAGTCTTATCTATAACACCGGACTCTTTCATCTCAGTCCACAGATCATTACCTTCACGGGATCTCTCACCAACACCGGTAAATATGGAATAACCGCCGTGCTCAGTTGCTATATTCTGAATCAGCTCCTGAATAAGGACAGTTTTACCTACACCTGCACCTCCGAAAAGGCCAATCTTACCGCCCTTTGCATAGGGAGCCAAAAGGTCTATTACCTTGATTCCTGTTTCCAGAATCTCTACAACAGGGCTCTGATCCGTAAGCTTTGGTGCATCTCTGTGGATTGACCAGTGCTTTTCTCCCTTAAGGGAAGGCCCGTCGTCAATTGTATCTCCAAGAACGTTAAAAAGACGTCCCAGATTATTTTTTCCGACAGGAACACTGATAGGACCGCCTGTCTGATACACCTTCATATCTTTTGCAAGGCCTTCACTTGCAGTAAGCATGATACATCTGACAATGTTATCGCCTACGTGCTGAGCTACTTCCATCACGCCTTTTTTCTCATTTACCATAACTTCAAGAGCATCGCTTATATATGGTAAATGTCCGTTTTCAAAAATTACATCTACTACAGGTCCCATGACCTGCAGGATTTTTCCTTCATTATTCACTTTCTAAGACCTCGTATTCTCATTAAGTGCTGCTTTTTTCTTCATCTTCGCCGCTTTAGCTCTTCTCATAGCCTTAGCACCCGAAGCAACCTCTGTAATCTCCTGCGTAATTGCCGCCTGCCTCTGACGATTGTACTCCTTAGTAAGCTGTCCTATCATTTCATTGGCATTTTTATTAGCATTATCCATCGCCATCATTCTGCTGTTCTGTTCACTACAGAAGGTTTCAACCAAAGCTCCGTATATAAATCCATTTATAAAGTTCGGAACTATATTATCAATTATTGCCTCTGCGCTTGGTTCAAACAAAAACTCCTCGTTATAGGTATCTATCGGCATAAATCTGTCTCTTGCTTCCTGTATGATATCCAAAGGAAGTATCTTCTTACACTGAACCTCACAGCTGATAGAATTCTTCATTGTTGTGTAAACAACATAAGCTTCATCTATAACATGATTTCTAAAGTCATCAATGATGATAGATGTGATATCTCTTGATCTGTCAAGATTGGGATTCTGAGCTGTATATCTAAAACTCTCATCTATGTCAAATCCCTGTCTTTGCAGATAATGCCTTCCATGCTCACCAACTACGTAGAGTTTGTAGTTCTTAAGTGTGTTGTTTTTTTGTATATGTTCTTCAGCCGCTTTTAATACATTGTGATTGAACGATCCTGCAAGTCCCTTGTCGGAAGTAAGTATAAGATATCCTTTTGCCCTTGATGCATAAGGAATATCATCCCTTGTCTCAAGGAAAACATCCTCAGTACCCTCAGGAAGATGTCTCGTTACTCTCGCTATCATTGCCTGAAGTGCATAGAAATACGGCTCCGTTTCAGCAAGCTGTTTTTTTGCTTTTCTCAGCTTGTTTGAAGAAATCATATACATGGCATTTGTAATTTTCATTGTGTCGCGTACACTGCCTATGCGGTCGCGAATCTCTTTTATATTTGCCACTGAAAATCACCTTTTATCTAAGTTCAAGTTTCTTTCTCTTTTTCTTAAGCTCTTCTTTGAGTTTTTCATTATTTATCTTGTCAAACTCATCAGCTGCTTCAAGAATCTGTTTACGTGTCGACTCGGTAAGGTCGCCTGATTTTACGATATCTGTGATGATATCCTGTTTATTCTCTTCAAAATACTTAAGCAGCTTTTTCTTGTATTCGCTTATATCCTTAACAGGTACAAAATCAAGCTTGTTTCCGTTAGCACATACAAGAAGGATTACCTGCTGATACATGGAATAAGGATTTCCAAGAGGCTGCTTTAAGAGTTCCATCAGAACACTTCCGTGACGAAGCTGCTGCTTGGTCGTTTCATCAAGATCTGATGCAAACTGTGTAAACACAGCCATTTCCCTGTACTGAGCAAGGTCAATTCTTATACTTCCCGCAGCTTTCTTCATAGCCTTGGTCTGAGCCGCACTACCGACACGGGAAACGGATAGTCCTACGTTTACGGCAGGTCTCATACCTTCGAAGAAAAGATCTGATTCAAGGAAAATCTGTCCATCTGTGATTGAAATAACATTGGTCGGAATATAAGCAGATACATCACCTGCCTGAGTTTCAATAATAGGAAGCGCTGTGATCGAGCCTCCACCAAGATCACTTGTAAGCTTACTTGACCTCTCAAGAAGTCTTGAATGAAGATAGAATACATCTCCGGGATAAGCTTCTCTTCCGGGTGATCTCTCAAGTAGAAGTGACAACGCTCTGTAAGCAACGGCATGCTTTGAAAGATCATCATATACAATAAGTACATCCTTACCCATGAGCATGAAATACTCTGCCATAGCTGTACCTGCATAAGGCGCAATATACTGCAGGGGTGCACTGTCTGATGCAGTAGAAGCAACAACAATTGTATACTCCATCGCACCTGTTTCTTTAAGTGTATTTATGAGTTTGGCGATAGTACTGGATTTTTGACCGATAGCTACGTATACACAGATTACATCCTTACCCTTCTGGTTGATAATAGCATCCATGGCAATAGAAGTCTTACCGGTCTGTCTGTCTCCGATAATAAGCTCTCTTTGACCGCGTCCTATAGGGAACATGGTATCGATTGACAAAATACCTGTTTCCATGGGCTCATTTACTGATTTTCTCTGTGTGATTCCGGGAGCCGGCTCTTCTACCGGTCTGTAGACATCGGTCTTAATGTTTTCGCCGCCATCTATAGGATTACCAAGAGCATCGATAACTCTTCCTATAAAAGCTTCACCAACAGGAATACCTGCCTGCTTATAAGTTCTTACGCAACGTGATCCCTGTCTGATTCCCGTATCATTACCAAACAAGATGATACCTATATGGTCATCTCTTATATCCTGGACCATACCCTTGGTTCCATCATCAAACTGAACGATCTCACCGTAAAAGGCATGCTCGATACCAATAACATTAGCAATTCCATCGCCCACAAAAATAACGTGACCGACTTCTTTTCCCTCAACTTTAAGATCAAAGTTTGATACTCTGTCTCTTATTATGGAAACAAGATGCTCAGCGCTTGTGTTGTTTCTGCTTTTGGTAAGAGCGATGAGTTCTTTAAGCTGTCTCGTTCTTCCCTCATCACTCCAGTCATATTCAAAATTGCCGTAATTAACAATGAATCCGCCTTCAACCTTCGAATCATGTATTAATTCAAGTTCAAGATCAGGATTGTTAAATTTAGCTGCAAGAGCTTCCTTTATCTGATTTGCCTGACCTTCTGTAGGTGCAACACTTGAATATCTAAGTGTCGCAATATTTTTATTTATCATAAGTTTTTAACCTCTGATATTTATTTACTCTTTTCGATAGCTTCAAAAATGAACTTGTTATAGAGCTCTTTATCGCTCTCTTCGTCATGCTTTGATACCGCAATCTTATTGGCAGCACGAACTACCAGATCTGTAAGCTCGGATACATAAGCATCCTTTTCCTTTTGAGCTTCAATCTGAGCATTGTGCCTTGCTTCAACAATGATCTGTTCAGCCTTGTCTTTTGCTTCTGTTACGATGCGGTCATATTCATCATAACCTTCCTGCTTGGACTTATTGATGAGTTCTTCACATTCCTTATCTGCATCGCGAAGCTTAGCCGAGTAATCTTCCTTAAGCTTCTCGGCCTCTCTTTCCTTTTCAAGAACACTGTCCTTGGCATGTTCTATTTCATCACGTCTTGCCTGTAATACGGCATCAACTCTTTTGAATAAAAACAGTCTGAAAACCAGATAAAGTACAAGAAGGTTGATAACTGTCCAGACAATATTCATTACACTAACGTTTAGCACTTCTAATCCCCTTTACAAATAGATTCTCCCAAAATCGATTATGATTACGTGAACAGTATCATGATTGATACAACGAAGCCGTAAATAGCTGTTGCTTCTGCAAGCGCACAACCAAGAAGAAGCAGCTTCATGATCTTACCGTCTGCCTCAGGCTGACGTGCTACCGCATCAACGGCCTTTGAAGTTGCAATACCGATACCTACACCTGCACCGATTCCTGTAAATGCAGCAATAGCTGCTCCGATTGCTGTTAAATCCATAGTTAAAACCTCCGTTTTTTCTTTATTATTCAACCGCTTCTTTTATGTAAAGCGAAGTTAAGAATACAAATACATAAGCCTGTATAAGGCCATCAAATATATCAAAATACAAACTAAATGCTGCCGGTACTATAATCGGAACTACCATTTTTAATAGTTCCATGATGACCGTTGCTCCTATGATGTTACCAAAAAGTCGCATGCACAGTGAAAGCGGTCTGATAGCAAGCTCCAGAATGTTCATGGGAGTTATTATTGCCATAGGCTCTGCAAATGATTTGAGCCATTTTCTGGTACCCTTTTTTTTGATGCCGGCAGCCTCAACCAGTACAATACTCATAAGTGAAAGTGCTGCAGTAACATTAAGATCCATCGTGGGCGGTGTCTGTCCAAAAAGCCCCACAAGATTCGATGCGCCGATAAATACAAGAACCACAACCATGTAATCGCGGTATCTTAGCCCTTCATCTCCCAGCATTCCGTAGGTAATGCCCCTTAATTTTTCAACAATAAGTTCAGCGACGGCCTGTTTTGTAGAAATATCATGCACCTTCATATTGCTTGTAAGGAACAGAATAAGCAATGTCAGAACCGCAATGACTCCCCATGACAAAACTATTGACCTATTAATGTCAAAAAAGCCGTTCATAAAATCAAAGTGTATAAGCACCTTGTCTTCCAGTAACAGCTCTTTTAACAGTCCTCCAATATCCATATAAAACCTTCCCCATCTAATTTCTATTAAAAACACCAAATAAAGCATATTATCAAAGCATTTGGCATTTTCACAACTATTTTTTATTATACTTCTTTTATATTGTTAACACAATTACTAATGTCCGACGACCTAGCTATTTTATAAGATAATTTTCGATGATGTAAGTTTTTTTTGAAAAAAATTTTGAACTTGTTTTAGTGTCGTTTAAACCTTAAATGATCACTTATCAATGACTTTGGCAATATCGCGCACATCATCAAATGTATAATCCGGTTTTGGGTTCATATCAAGTACCATATCATAGCTGCTCTCTCCCGAAAGCACACAGACAGAAACAGCGCCTGCATTTTGGGCAACAGCGATATCCGTATACAATCTGTCACCTACGCAGCAAATGCGCTCGTTTGGAACGCCTCTTACTTTTGAAATAATATCTACCATGTTTCTGTTTGGCTTTCCGATATAGAAAGGCTCCTCGCCGGATGAAGCAGTAAGGAGTGCGCAGATACTTCCGCAGTCGGGAAGAACTTCTCCCTTTGGCATAGGGCATACCCAGTCAGGATTAGCGGCAATAAACGCAGATCCTTTTCTTAAAAAATGTACCGCAAGATCAAGGTCTCTATATACAAGCTGCGTATCAAAACCGACGCATACCACGGGAAGTTCTTTTTCATCATCAAGATGATCTCGTACTTCTTCAGCGCTGTTAAATAAAAGTCCTGAAAAAATATCTTTCTTTGCAAAATCATCTTTGTCGTATTCAGATGACGTAAATACTTTTAAGCCTGCACTCTTAAGCTCATTTACAAAGGTATCCGTTCCAAGTACAAGAATCTGTTTATCTTTGTACTTATCCAGAAGGTACTTTGCTGTTGCCATTCCGGATGTATAAACATTTCTTTCTTCGCAGACAAATCCCATATTCTTAAGCCTCGTAACATAGTCGGTGCCTGCTCTTGAAGAATTATTTGTAAGATATATATAATCCTTCTCGTTTTCGGAAAGAGTATTTATAAAATCGATTGCACCGTCAAACACATCATCTCCAAGATAAAGTGTTCCGTCCATATCAAGTAAAAACAGTTCACAGTTTTTTATCTTCTCATAACTTGTTTCATTTGATAATTCTTTATACATTATTTACTCCAAAAAAATGCCCTGAGCTACAAGCCCAGGGCCTCATGATTTCAGTAATTCGATTTTGAAATTACAGATCGATGTCGCCTGTCATTTCGTGATTAACAACATAATAAGCTTTTCCGTCCTCAGGCTTTACATAAAGTTCCAGACTCTTAACGCCCTTGACATTGTACTTTTCCTCAAAAGCTGCCTTAGCTCTTGCTACAAGGTCATCTTGTGATACAGACTTATCGCCATACTGAAGCTCAATCTTTGTCTTAATTGCTGCCATCTGATTTCCTCCTCCATAGAAATAATAACTAAACTTTTTTTAGTATAATACCCTAATGAATATTCGTCAAACACTAAATATCAGCATATATAAGTTATTATCTATGTAAAAAGCAGCTTTATCAGTCTTCAGTCTTCTCAACAATATGGTCCTTGTCCTTAAAGATATGTCTTGCAGGGATGCAGCCTCTTACAGATGACAGTGGATAAATATTTGTCTCTTTGCCGATAACAGTGCCGGGATTAAGAACGCTACCGCAGCCAACTTCTACATTGTCTCCGAGCATTGCACCGAATTTTTTAAGGCCGGTTTCAACAGTATCATCTTTTCCGTTTTTGACTACAACGAGTTTTTTATCTGATTTTACGTTTGAAGTAATAGAGCCTGCACCCATGTGTGACTTAAAGCCAAGGATGGAGTCTCCAACGTAGTTGTAGTGAGGAACCTGAACCTTGTTAAATAAAATAACGTTCTTAAGCTCTGTTGAATTTCCGACAACAGCGCCTTTTCCGACGATCGCATTGCCTCTTATGAATGCGCACTGTCTGATCTCAGCGTCCTCATCTATAATGCAGGGACCAGCTATATAAGCTGAGTCAAATACCTTTGCGCTTTTAGCAATCCAGATATCGTCTCCTCTTTTTTCAAACTTGTCTGCAGGAAGTGTATTTCCAAGCTTTAATATAAAATCCTTAATCTTGGGAAGAACTTCCCAAGGATATGTAACATTCTCAAAAATCTCCGCAGCGATCGTCTCAGATAATGTATATAAGTTTTCAACAGAATATTCTTTCATAAATATGATCCTTTCACTTATAAGATATTTCTTACAAACAGTAACAGATTAGCACTAATTAAAGTCAAATACCACATTAAAGTTTTCGTCAAACTTAAGCCTTGCTTCAAAAGCTGTTCCCTTCTTACTCGTAAATCCGCCTATTTTCTCAGTCTGCTTCTCATTTACAAGTTTTATGAAATCCTCCTCTGAAAGCATAAGTCCGGCTATCTTTCCAATATAGAATTTGCAGCCATCGCCTTCTCTTACAAAGTTCTTACAGTGGTATCCAAAATGCCCTTTTATAATATCTCCTCCGCACTTAGGGCATTTTATGCCCTCCATGAGTTTGTCCTCATTTTCAAATACGAACTTAACTCCGGTAATTACTCCCTGCTCATCCTTGGAAAGCGCAAGCTTTGCATCAAACTTATTTCCGGTTTTTGATCTAAAACCTGAAATAGTGGAGGTTATACCATTGGTAATGAGCTCTTTTATCTGTGCTTCCTTAAGATTCACTTTTGCGATCTGGCCAATACTGAACCTGCAACCTTCTTCGGGATTTTCTCTGTTGTAATTATTGCAGCCGTAGCCAAAGCTTGTTTTTACAATATCTCCGCCGCAAACAGGACACGAAATTCCTTTGATGGTCTTTACTTCAACGTTTTCAAAATCAAATCCTATCTCAGCTTTTCCTTCTTCATTTTTCTTAAGGACAAGACAAGCATCAAACTTCTTGTTACTTTTGCCCTTAAAGCCTCTTATTGTAGAAGTTTTACCGTCCTTTAAAAGCTCAAGGACATTGCCCTCTGTGAGCTGCTTATTGCATATTTTTCCAAGAAAGAATTTACAAGAAGCCGGATCATTTATCTTATTATTTTCGCAGATATAGTTCTTGCCCATTATCATGATCCTGCCACCGCAGTCAGGGCAGGTTACTCCTTCAAGGAATTTGGGACCTACACCTTCAAAGTTGAAATTTATCTGCGGCTTTCCGCTCTCGTCCTTATCTAGAATGAGCCTTGCACTAAATGGCTTCTTGTTTTTACCTGTAAATCCATCAAGAATATCTGTCTTTCCCTCAGTCATAAGCTTGGTGAATTCTTCTGGTGAAAGGTCACGTCCTGCGACTTTTCCTATACTGAAGGGACATTTTATTTTCTCATTAAAATAGTTGCTGCAGCCGTAGCCAAAACTTGTTGTTGAAAGCTCGCCTCCGCACATAGGACACTTTATGCCAAGCTTTTTCCTTACAGCAATTCCTTTTGACTCTTTTCCTGTAAATTCATGGATCCTGTCAACTATCTGAGTTGTCAGGTCATTATGTATCATATTATCTGTTTCTTTACGGATATAGTTTTCAAGCTTTTGCCTGTATTCATCGGCATCAACGCTGCCGTTTACAATGCCTTCAAGCCCCTTTTCCCAGCTGGCTGTCATCTCGGGATTTAGAAGTGTAGGAACTGATAGATTCACAACCTCATAGATCATCTCACCGATATTTTCAGGTGTTATGATCTGAGTCTTATTGTTCTGATTAAGATACTTTATCCTTACCAGTTTCTCTATTATCTCGCCTCTTGTAGCAGAAGTACCGATACCCGATTTCTTTATCTGCTCGCGAAGTTCTTCGTTTTCTATGAGATTTCCGGCATTTTCCATGGCAAGTACCAGGTTTCCTGAAGTATATCTTTTTGGCGGTGATGTCTTGCCCTCTTTAAGCTCATAACCTGATACCGTAAGTACATCGCCTTTTTTTGCGCTGTCTGCAAATTTGATGAAATCTTCTTTTGAAAAATTATCATCAATTTCATCTCCCTCATCATTTTCTTTTTTTTGAGGGATTCCTGCCACCTTAAGGTAACCCGGAGAAACAAGCACTTTTGCTGATGCAAAGAACTTTTCTCCATCTACATCAATCTGCAGCTTTACAGTCTTGTACTCTGCAGGAGGATAAAAAATAGATAAAAATCTCTTACAGATAAGATCATAAACAGCTTTTGAAAGTGATGACAAAGATGATATCGCACCTGTCTGTCCTGTTGGAATTATCGCATAGTGGTCGGTTACTTTGGAATCATCTACATAAGAAGTCTTCTCAAGCCCTACAAACGCATTGTTTGCAAGTACTTCCTTTGCAAATTTCTCCATATCGGCATATCCCGAAAGTCCGCTTATGTTTTTCCTTATTTCCTTAGCCACAGCAGTTGTCAAAACTCTGGCATCTGTTCTTGGATATGTTGTAAGCTTCTTTTCATATAAGTCCTGTATCACGTCAAGAGTCTGCGCAGGACTTATCTTAAATATCTTGGAGCATTCTCCCTGAAGCTCTGCAAGGTTAAAAAGAAGCGGCGCTCTCTTTTTAGACTTACCGGATTCTATGCTATCGATCACAGCCTGTTTTCCTGAAAGGTCCGATATCAGCTTCTCTGCGCTCTCTCTTTCCTTAAAGCCGTTCTCTTTATATAAAAGTGGTGAATTATAGTACTTTGTGCCCTCTACCGCTTTCCATTCTCCATTAAAGGAAACATCAGAAAAAGTGCCGACAATCCTGTAAAAAGGTGTCTCTACAAAGTTTCTTATTTCTCTTTCCCTGTTTACGACCATTCCGAGAACGCAGGTCATAACACGTCCAATTGCAATGGCTGTGTAGCTCTTTGTGGCAGCAGCATCATTGATCATTTTTCCGTATTTAACGGAAAGAGCTCTCGAAAAGTTAATTCCGAGACTGTAATCCTCGATAGTACGCATGATACCGCTCTTACCTAGAAGGGCATAGTCGCTCATAGGCTTTGCTTCATTTATTCCGCGCCTTATCTCATCATCAGTCTGTGAGTCGATCCAGACTCTGAGCTCCTTCATCCCCTCTCGTACACCGCCGAAATTTCTTATGTTTTCTTCGATAGTCTGTCCTTCTTTTCCCGAGTCTCCTGCCCAGTAAACGGTATCTATGTCCTCTCTGAAAAGAAGCGAATGCACAACATTGTATTGCTCTTTTGCACTCTCAACTACACCATATTTATATTCTTTTGGAAGAAAAGGAAGATCGCTTAGATTCCAAGACTTATATTTTATATCGTAAGCTTCCGGGTATTGCATCTCCACAAGATGACCATAGCACCATGATATTACGTATTCATCGTTTTCAATAAAACCGTTTCTGTTCCCGTTTACGCGAAGCACTCTCGCAAAATCTCTGGCAACCGAAGGTTTCTCAGTTATGATTAGTTTTTTTGACACTTATAAAACCCCTAAAAATTAATCACTTGGCAAAATTGCCAAGTGATCTTTTAATTTTTTTCTTATTATAATTTATCAATCAATTCTTAATTCATCAAGTCCTATAAGTTTTACTTCGGGCATTTCCTCGGAAAGTTTCCTCAGACTATCGTCAAATCCTACTGCTGAGAAGAAATAATAATAATCCGGTGTAAGCCTTGCCCTCTTGCAGCAATTTCTTAATTGTTCCATTGCTGTGACGTCAAATTCGTGTTCAAAATCACATATTCCTACAAGAGTATCGCCTGTATCACTCTGAGCAACAATATCTATAGTGCCCATCTTTCCAACCCATTCGCCTTCTTCATCGATAACGAAAGGAAGCTTATTAAATGAGGAACACTTATCTATATAT
Organism: Butyrivibrio sp. NC2002; assembly: GCF_000702265.1. GTDB lineage: Bacteria > Bacillota > Clostridia > Lachnospirales > Lachnospiraceae > Butyrivibrio. Next base: position 144,663 of record NZ_JNKZ01000007.1, on the reverse strand, counting down.
TCCCTGCAGACAAGCTTATATGCATAGGAAACAAATTTATCTATATCTTTTTCGATAAACTTTTCATAGAATTCTTCAGGCTTGTATCTGATGAGATTGCTTGCATGCTGATACAAAAATCTAAAGTAAAAACCTGTAAGACCGTCGCAAATACGGTACACACCTTTTTGAACATTTTCGTGACCTGTAGTAGCAAATGAAAATACCTTCTCAACTACGCCAAGTTCAATAAGGCTCTTTAGATAAACCATGATCTTTGCTCTGGAAAAACCTGTCGCATGATGGATATCATTAAGTTTATTTTGTCCGTTAGCAAGTCCGTAAAGAATGGTATTATAAACAGCTGTTTCTCTTAAGTTTTCTTCAAGCATAAGATCAGTAAGTTTAAGGAGCACGCTGTTTTGATAATCAAGGAACTTGTCACAGACATTTTCCTTGAATGATTTTTTGGAATCAAAGTAATCCCATAAAAGTGCCTTGCCACCAAATATGGAATATGTCCTTATTACGTCATCATAGGGCATATCCATGAATCTCTTATGCATCTCCTGGAAAGTATAGGGCTTTATCTTCAAAAAGCCACTGATATACTGAGCCTGGCTTCCAAGTTTCTCGACCATGCTGTTTTCAATCCAGGCGGAGTTACTGCCAACCAGAACTACCATCATCTGAGGGTGAGAATCTCTGTAAACGACCTTTGATATCTCAGAAAGGAAATCCGGAGAATTTTTCATTATATTCTCAAAATCATTTATAAGAACTATAACGGGATTATCCAGCTCCTTTGCCCTTTTCTCAAATTGCTCAAATATCTGAGTATAGGTGGGATATTCAGGAAGCTCAAATCCCTTTTTTGCAAGTTCTTTACTCCAGATATATTGCTGTAATCTCTCAGCTGCGGAGCAGGTACTATAGAAAAGGCAGGGCTTTCCTTTTACAAATTCTCTTATTACATCTTCACTGCCTGTTCTGATCACTTCATAAACAATAAGGATCTGATTGCTGCCGTTTGAATAATAGCTGTTTAATAAGTCAACTTCCTGTTGTTTTGTTTTTTCCATATAATCCCTCTGTTTCCTGATTTCCCCTCAAAATTATGGTGTATTATTTTTTGGTAATAAAGCCAAGTGCCTTAAGAAGCTCAGCACATTCTACAGCTCCACCTGCGGCGCCTCTTAAAGTATTGTGTGAAAGGCCTACAAATTTCCAGTCAAAGATTGTATCCTCGCGGAGTCTTCCTATACTTACGCCCATACCGCCTTCGTAGTTGACATCAAGAGCAACCTGCGGACGATTATCTTCTTCCATGTACTGGATGAACTGCTTGGGAGCGCTGGGAAGTCCGAGCTCCTGAGGCTTACCGGAGAATTTAACGAGCTTTTCGATAAGCTCTTCTTTTGTAGCCTTCTTATTAAATTTTACAAAAGCTGCAGCAGTATGTCCATATAAAACAGGAACTCTTATGCACTGACATGTAATTATAGGACTGCTTGCCGGAACAATTACTCCGTTCTCAACTTTCCCCCATATTCTAAGAGGCTCTTTCTCACTCTTTTCCTCTTCACCGGAGATGAAAGGAATGATGTTGCCTTCCATTTCGGGCCATTCTTTAAAGTTTTTACCGGCACCTGAAATAGCCTGATATGTAGTTGCAACTACCTGAGTAGGTTCGAACTCTTTCCATGCTGAAAGCGCAGGAGCATAGCTCTGGATAGAACAATTCGGCTTAACTGCAATAAATCCCTTTGTAGTACCAAGTCTCTTTTTCTGGAACTCAATAACGTCAACGTGTTCCGGATTAACCTCGGGAATGATCATAGGAACATCGGGTGTCCAACGATGAGCGCTGTTATTGGAAACAACGGGAGTTTCGGTTTTAGCATACTCCTCTTCTATAGCCTTGATTTCATCCTTAGACATATTTACAGCTGAAAGAACAAAATCAACGCCCTCAGCAACTTCCTTAACATTGGTTACGTCCTTGATCACAAGCTTCTTAACAGATTCAGGCATGGGTACTTCCATCTTCCATCTGTCGCCAACTGATTCTTCATAAGTCTGTCCTGCACTTCTCGGACTTGCAGCAACTGTTGTTACCTCAAACCACGGATGATTGTCGAGAATTGTAATAAATCTCTGACCAACCATACCTGTTGCACCAAGAACCGCCACCTTTAACTTCTCGCTCATTTTTTCATTCTCCTCTTAAAAATATAAATATTTCCGCCGCAGTTATTCTGCTTCGGTTACTGCACATATTAATTTCCGGATAAAAATTAATTAATCATCGCTTTCAAGATCCGGATAGATAGGACTTTGACATCTTGTCCAGAACAGATCAAGGAATTCCTTATTCTTTTCAAGTGCCTTTTTCATTGAAGCCTTACTTGGAGCTCCAATCGTAAGTCTCTTTTCGATAATGTTCTTAAGACTTATTGCCTCGTAGATATCATTTTCAAACTTATCGGAAAAACTCTTTAGTTCATCAAGACTAAGATCTGATATTCCGCAATTTTTTTCTATACAGTTTAATACAATTCTTCCAATAATTCCATGGGCATCTCTAAAAGGTACGCCTTTTTTTACAAGATAGTCGGCTGCGTCTGTAGCATCTGTAAATCCGCGTATTGCACTTTTTTCCATCACGTCCTTGTTGAATTTCATGCTGCGGAGCATATCCGTGAAAAGGATTATGCAATTTTTGGTATTATCTATCGCATCAAAACTGACCTCTTTGTCCTCCTGCATATCCTTATCATAGGCAAGAGGAATCCCCTTCATGGTAACAAGCAGTGAATTAAGACTGCCATAGACTCTTCCGGTCTTACCTCTTACAAGCTCAGCAATATCGGGATTTTTCTTCTGTGGCATAATGCTTGATCCCGTGGAATATGCATCATCTATCGTAACAAAATTGTATTCGTTAGAATTCCAGATGATCACCTCTTCGCTAAATCTGGACAAATGCATCATTATAAGTGAAAGAGCAGATAAAAACTCGATCAGATAATCTCTGTCAGAAACCGAATCCATACTGTTAACAGTAGGTCCATAAAATCCAAGCTGCAAGGCTACAAATTCTCTGTCAAGCGGATATGTTGTTCCTGCAAGCGCTCCCGCACCCAAAGGGCAATAGTTCATTCTCTTATATATATCACAAAGCCTTGTCGCATCTCTCTTAAACATTTCAAAATAAGCTCCGAGATGATGAGCAAGTGTTACAGGCTGTGCCTTTTGAAGATGAGTAAAGCCGGGCATATATGTATCAATATGTTCCCTCATAAGATTATCAAGTACCTTCAAAAGGTTAAACAAAGTTTCTCCGGTATGTCTTACTTCCTCTCTGGTATAAAGTCTCATATCAAGAGCAACCTGATCGTTTCTTGATCTTCCGGTATGCATTTTTTTGCCGGCATCGCCTATTCTCTCGATCAGATTAGCCTCGATGAAACTGTGAATATCTTCGTACTTATCAGTAATTTCAAGCTTTCCGTCTTCTACATCTTTGATTATTGAGTCAAGACCCTTATGAATGCTTAAACATTCTTCATCGCTGATGATCCCCTGCTTTGCAAGCATCTTAACATGTGCCTTACTTCCCAGGACATCCTGATTTATAAGTCTCTTGTCAAAATAAATCGAAGCATTGAATTTCCAGGCAAGTTCGCTTATCTCTCCCTGAAATCTTCCTCCCCAAAGTTGTGCCATTTCATCTCCTCTTTTAAATTAAAATATACATTAATAATTTAACCAAGAACATTATACTTTACAATAGCATAGTGTTAAAGTGTTTACAAGAAAAAAAAGAAGAACTTCAAAAATTAGAAGTTCTTCTTAAAGTTAAGCTGGAAAAGGGACTTGAACCCTCGACCTACTGATTACGAATCAGTTGCGCTACCGACTGCGCTATTCCAGCATATATTTGCGCCAAAGCACAAATATGATTATACCCATAAGGACAAAAATATACAAGTGAAAATACGTGATTTTATGGTTTTTATATTAGATCACATAACATTCTTCATATGAACATCCACCTGAGGAAAAGGTATCTCAACACCTTCCCTGTCGAAAGCTTTCTTTATTTCTTCGTTCATGGACCATTTTGCCTTTACGTAATCTGAGGGCTTGACCCATCCTCTTATTCTAAGGATCACACTGCTGTCTGCAAGCTCATCTACATAAACGCTCTTCTCGTATTTATCGGAAATGAATTCATTACCGTCAAGGACTTTTAGTGAAACTGCTCTTGCCTTGTCAATATCTGCACTATAGGAAATCCCAACCATGGTATCCAATATTCTCATGGTATTTCCGAAGTTATTGGTGATCGTAGCAGATGCAAGTCCTCCGTTCGGTACTATGACTTTCCTGCTGTCAGCAGTAAGAAGTCTTGTATTTATAAGAGAAATCTCGGTAACGGTGCCTTCTATCCCCTGACCGTTAACAACGATGTAATCTCCTGCCCTGAACGGTTTTGCAATAAGGATAAGTATTCCTCCGGCAAAATCGGAAAGGGCTCCCTGTACAGCAAGACCGATTGCAACACCTGCAGAACCAAGAAGTGCAACTATGCTTGCCGTATCCATTCCAAAAGCTGCCGCTATTGTAAATAGCAGCATTATATCAAGTACTACTTTTACAAGTTTTGACAAAAACTGTGCAGTTGCTTTTTCTATTTTGGTCTTTTCAAGGGATTTCTGGATGAGAGCTGCAATAAATCTTATAACCTGCCACATTACAACAAGGAAGATTATAGCGATAACAACCTTTATAAGCAGCGTCATAAGTTTATCAGGCAGTTCCCTAAAGAACTTTTCAAGAACAGAAGGATCAATGTCCTCAGCCCCGGAAGCCTTAGCAATCGTTTCGATAGTCTTATCTGCGACAAGCTGTACATCAGCTTCAAGGCACATAATAGAATTGTTTAAAAACATATTTTTCTCCCAACAATTACACAGGCCGCATATAAGATAAACCTTCTATATGCGGCCATGTATCTTTTTTCAAATATATTTATGCATAGTTCAAAAACTTGTATTATTTATCTGTCTTTTTTCCGGTGTTTTTCTTTGCAGCTGTCTTTTTTGTTGTAGTAGTCTTCTTTGCAGCCGGTTTCTTTGCTACAGATTTTTTTGTCTGAGTCTTTACATTTTGAGTTCTTTTAGCGCTCTTTGACAGATCATCTATTACGCTTTCGGAAACAATACTTGAAATACGTTCCTCTTCTATCTGGTTGTATTTCTGTTCGATTGCTTCTTCCTGAGCAGCAAGTTCCTTCTCATATCTTTCATGAAGCTCTCGCAGCAGCTTAGCTTCTTCTTTTTCCTGACGCTCCTTGAGTTCGCGAAGTGTCTTTTCCTTCTCATTCTGCTTGTTGCTGGCTTCTTCTTCCCTTATTTTTCTTATCTTCTTCTCCTGAGTTGTATAAGGTGTGTAAGAGAATATTGCAAGTGAAGATGCAGCTACCTTAACAGGGATTGAATACGGTCTTCCGTCTGATTCATAGAACTCAGCCTCGATCCTTCCGGGGTTAACAAGTCCCTGTCCGCCATAGCATGTATCATCAGAGTTAAATATCTCATAGTATTTACCATCGCAGGGAACGCCTACCTCAAAGGTTCTGTCTACACCTGCCATATTTACAACAACTACGAGCATCTCCTCATCTTTTTCGCTTCTTCTTATAAAGCTCATCATGCATTCTTCCGCAGCCATGCTGTTTATCCACTCAAAGCCTGAGTCAGAAGTATCAAGCTCATGAAGAGCAGGCTTTGTATAATACAGTTCATTTAATGAATGGATCATGTTTTCAAGGAAAACAGCATTGTCAATTGAAAGTGCATTGGGATCCATGCTGATCATCTTCTTGCCGGGATGTGTCATAAGATATGCAACCGCAAGTCTTACTCCTGCCATCTTCTGCGCAGAATCTCCGGGCATAAGATCGTATAGTCCCTCAAGACCTTTTCCAATATCTTCATGAGTATATGCAAGGACAAATCTCTCTGTGTAGCAGTATACAAGTGAGAATGTCAGCTCATTGTGATATCCGGATCTAAAGAGCGGATCGTTCTGAATATAGTCAAGGAAATCCTTGGTCCATCCGTTATTCCACTTATAGTCGAATCCAAGTCCTCCGTCATCAACGTCTCCGGTAATCCTTGGCCAGCATGAAGTCTCTTTTGTAAGAGTAAGGATTCCGGGGAACATGCTCTTAATGATCGTATTAAAGTTTACAAGGAAATCCTTAGCCTCAAGGTTCTCATTTCCGCCATACATATTGGGAATCCACTGACCGGGCTTTCTGTCATAGTCAAGATAAAGGATCTTGGCTACATCTGCAGCTCTAAGGCCATCAAGGTGGAATTTACCAACCCAGAAAAGTGCTGATGCAAGAAGGAAATTAGTTACCTGTTTTCTTCCAAAATCAAATACCAGGTCTCCTGTTCTTGGATGTATGCCCATTCTGGGATCCGGATACTCATAAAGAGGCTGTCCGTCAAAGCAGTTAAGTCCGCAGGTAAGCTTAGGGAAAAATGTAGGAACAAAGTCCATGATAACCCTGATATTTGCTTCATGCATGATATTTACAAATTCCATGAAGCCCTCAGGAGAACCGTACCTGCCCTGAACTGCATAGAAACCTGTTATATGGTAAGGATGTCCCTGAATATGCTCCATTATCGGCTTAAGCTCTATGGTGTTAAAGCCGTGGTCCTGAACATAAGATAAAATATCAAGCGCAAGCTCCTTAAAATCAGGAATATGATTATTATGTTTAGCCGCGAAGCTATCAAGAGAAATCTCACAGATTGAGATTGCATCCTTGTCTCTGTCAAAAGAAGTTCTGTTTTTGATCCACTCGGAATCAGTCCACTTAAATGAACCTATATCTATGATCTTGGATACTTCGCATTCTTTGTCCTTAAATCCGTATCCATAAGGATCGGGTCTCTTGAATATGACACCGCCCTTAGTCTTTATCTCGTACTGATAGCCATCGCCACACTTTGCTCCGGGAATAAAGATTTCAAATACACCGTCATGATCAACGCGCTTCATCTGGTTGATCCTTCCATCCCACTCATTAAAATCACCGATAACGCTGACTCTTGCAGCATCAGGTGCCCATACTGCAAATGCAGTACCTTCTACTTTATCGATTGTCATGGGATGTGCACCGAATTTATCGTAGATTGAATAATGGATACCGCTGTTAAGCTGGATGAAATCCTCTCTATCCATTCTGGATTCGAAATTGTAAGGATCAATAATTTCTTTTATATCGCCTGTATCAAGCTTGATCCTGTATTTATATCTGAATTTATCCTTGTAAGGAACAAGGACAGCAAAAAATCCTGCCTCGTCAGCAAGCTCCATCTTGTATGTCTTTGTTCCTGTCTCGGGAATAACTGTTATTTCATCTGCTGTTGGGTAAAATGTCTGAATAAGTAGACTTGAACCTACCTTATGTGCTCCTAAAATACGATGAGGATCATCTCCATCCGAATAAATAATCTCCTCGATCTCCGGCCAGTTCATCAGTTTGTATAGCTTGTTATTCATATCTATCCTCCGCATAAAAAATATTTTAGAACACAAATTTCAAGACAATTATACCACTATATAAACAGATTTTGGAAAATTAAAGTTAATTATCGGTTGTATCTTCAGAAGTTTCTGAATTGTCAGTAGTTTCAGTATCTTCTGTTTCTGAAGCTTCTGATTCTGAAGCTTCTGTTTCCGAAGCTTCTTCTGCGGCTTCTTCTGTCTCTTCTGCTTTTTGGATATCATCTGCAGAGAAGATAAATGCAGACTTCAATGTACTGCTTACTGTATAGATTGTGGAGATATCATCAACCTTAAGGTAATAGGTTGATGCAGACTGATTAAAGTCTCCAAAATAAAGTGTATGGCTTTCTCCATTCTTAAGGCTAATGACAACAGTAACATCAGGATCATCAAGACCATAGTCTGCAAGGTTTTCCGCTCCGTCAACAACCTGTTCGGAGGTTATTGTTTTTATCTCCTTAATCTTGGAATCGATCTTATCTCTGTCAACGGTTATTGAATCATTGTCTTTAAGGTAGTAATCTCCGTTTTCATCCTTTTCTATATCAAAAGTTCCGTTTAAGTTTGTAACTTCAATTGATTCAATTTCGTCCTGGTCAGTAAGAGCAAGCGCTGTATATTTGGGCTCGCTCTCTTTTGCCTGTACATTCTCATTATATTTTTTTAGTCCGAAATATCCGCCTACAAAGACGATAAGAAGGACAAGTATTACTATTAGCTGTATCTTTTGTTTTTTCATAATATCTCCTCACATATTACTTCTTGCGTCTTGATATCCATACAGACAGACCTGCCGCAAGAATAAATACAACAATGCCTGCCATAACCGATATCATTGCTATAGCTGTTTTTGCAGGAATTACAAGAGGTGAATCAGCCTGCTTAACAGGTATAGTGACAAGGTCAGTTTCAAAATCAACAAGTGCATTTAAGGTATTGCCAAATAGCTTTAAATTAAGACCTGAAACTATTTCATCTGCACCTTCAGAGAACATATCTCCTGAAGAATAGATAACAGCGCAGCTTGAACCTGAATCCAATTCCTTTTCAGCTTTTAATCCTACGTAATATGTGCTCTTTTGAGCTTCATCGGAGTTTTCAATAAGCTGACCTGATTCTACGTTGATCTTCTGTATGTAAGCATCATCGGATGTGTACAAAATAGGTGTGATCGTAACATCATCACTTGCTTCATAAGTAAGAGGGCTTGCAAGAGGTGCAAATACAAGACCTGATGCCTCATCTGCTATACCCTCTGTTATAGTGTCACTTCCAAGATACGGGAAGAGATAGAAGTTCTGCTGGAAATATCTGTCGGAATCATTTTCCACGACAATTCCGTCTCCCTTGGAAACACCATAAAATGCAAGGATCTTATCAAAATTATCCATCTGAACCTGTGACTGATAATAAGTAATTATAAGTGCATTTCCTCCGCCCTGAAGATAATCTATGACCATCTGTGCTTCACTTTCTGAATAGTCAGTCATGGGCGAGTTAATGATAAGAAGGCTGCAATCATCCGGCACTTTGTCCTGCTGCAAAAGGGAAAGGTCATTTACTGTCACATTATTCTTGCTAAGAACATCACTGAATTTATCAGGGATATCTATCTCGTTGTGGCCCTTTATCTGATATGCATTCATAAGATCATCATCTGTAAGGCATACATACTGAAGTGCGTATGTGATCTCACCCTCAGTATCATAGCCTGTTACGTTTGACTGATATGTGTTGTAATCAACAGTTGTTTCATACATATCATCATAATTTACAACGTAACTTCTGCCTGTAGTCTCATTTACAACTATTACGCTTGAATAGCTTATATTCTTATCTGTATATTTTTTTGCAAACTGAGGATTTATAACGGGGTCAATATAGCTAAGAGTTATATGGTCACTTGCTGAAGCATAGCGCTTTAATACCTTCTCTATACCCTTGTCCTTTGATTTTGAAGATTCATCATCTTCATTTGCAAAGAAGTAAAGTGTTATATCATCGTCTATTCCTGCAATTATATTTTTAGAATCATTTGAAATTGAGTAGATATTCTGAGCTGTTACATCTACTTCTCTAATATTATCCGGAATCTGGAGAGCTGCCATATTAGCTGCAACAACAACGCAGATCATAACGATGACACTTACAATGCTGTAAGCACTTATACTAAAGTTCTTGTTAGAGATACTGTATCTTCTTTTCTGGATTACCTGAACTGACAAGAACAGGAAAAGTGCGGTAACAGATATAAAGTACACAATTGAAGTCATGTCACATGCACCTGTCAGCATGTTTGCAAGTCTTGTTGAAAAATCAATTGTTGATGCAAAAATATCTTTTACAACAGTGTTATTTATATTTCCGTAAAAGTTAGAGCTAAGGTTACCAACAAGGATTATCACAATAGATACAACTGCACACACTATCGGATTATCAGTAAGATTTGATACAAATATGCAGATTGATATCAGCATTACACCGTACAGGAAAAATCCAAGTATATTAATATAGTTCCACAAAACAGGGACAGTGCCAAACATAGCCATAACAGGCACAACAAGGCAAAATACAAGTGTGGGGATTGCAAGGATCGCACATAATGCAAGGAATTTGCCAAGCACTATACCTCCAACAGATACCGGCGCTGTCAAAATCAGCTGATCTGTTCTGTTTCTTCTCTCTTCTGAGAAAGTCCTCATGGAAAGTATCGGGATCATGAACATAAGTCCCCAATATCCAAGGTTATATAAGGTTCCGTTGATATTATTATTTAAACTTACAACATTAAATAAAATAAAAAACAGTGAAAACAGTCCTATAACGACTGCAATAAATAAAGGTCCTATAAATGACTGAAGATAGGACTTGAATTCTCTTTTAAAAATAGCAAACATTATTCCTCATCCTCCTTATCATCCTCTGTCTTTTCAGCTACCGGATCTGCTTCTGATTCTGAACTACCATCAGATTCTGCAGCCTTTTCAGATTCTTCATCACTTTCAGATCCGTCTTTTTCATCGCCTTCAGCCGGAGTTTCTGTAGCTTCTTCCGTATTCTGGGTAACCTCCAAAAATACATCTTCAAGATTTTTCTTTTCAACTTCCATCTGAAGTACAGGGAGTCCGAGGGTCGCAAGTGCACGTGCTATCTCAGCTCTTACATCATCGTTACCATTATTGGTAACCTCAACCATAACGCCGCCCTGAGCATCCTTATCACCACTTATTTCAATATCAGAGAGCGACTCAATTCCAAGGAGTGCTCCTCTTATCTGAGCTTCCTCTCCAAGAATAGACATCTTAATATGTTCTTTTCCCTTGAATTTATCCTCAAGGTCTAAAGGAGCACCCTCTGCCACAAGTTTTCCGTGGGAAATGATCATTACATAATCACATACTTCATTTACCTCAGACAGAATATGTGAACTTAATATAACAACATGATCATCGCGAAGAGATTTGATAAGGTTTCTTATTTCGATGATCTGCTGAGGGTCAAGACCAACAGTAGGTTCATCGAGAATAATAACTTCCGGGAATCCTACAAGAGCCTGTGCAATACCCACTCTCTGCTTATAACCTTTTGATAGATTTCTTATCATCCTGTCTTCATATTCACCAAGCATTGCCATTTTTAATATCTTTGCAAGCTGGTCACGTCTCTCCTTTTTGGGAACTTTCTTAAGTTCCATAACAAAAGAAAGATATTCCTTAACCGTCATATCTGTATAAAGAGGCGGAATCTCAGGAAGATATCCAATACATTTTTTTGCTTCTTCAGCATCTTTTAAAATGTCATGACCGTTTATTGTGACTGTGCCTTTTGTAGCTGCTATATAGCCGGTCATGATGTTCATCGTTGTGGATTTACCTGCACCGTTTGGTCCCAGAAAGCCATAGACTTTGCCTTTTTCAAGAGAAAACGAAAGATCATCTACGGCCTTATGATTTCCGTAGACTTTTACAATATTTTTTACTTCTATCAAAACTTTTTCCTCCGTAAATAATAATTATTCACTCCTCAACATATTGTGTGAAAGACACAAAAAGCTGTACGCATTATTTTCCCCATGCGCACAGCTACTAGTTTACTCCTGTTTATATTAAAGAATGTGAAACATTAATCAAATAAATGTGAAAATTTTGTGTCCTGTCAGCCCTTGCCTGTTGATCCAAATCCTCCTGCTCCTCTTTCGCTTTCTGCAAGAGAATCAGCTTCTTCAAAAGTTACAGACAGATATGGCTGGATTATTATCTGGGCAATCCTCTCACCAGCTGTAACAACTCTCTCAACCTCTGAATCATTGTGGAGAGCTACTATGATCTCTCCTCTGTAATCAGAATCAACAACCCCAACACAGTTAGCAGGTCTTAAGCCTTCTTTGGTTGCAATTCCGCTTCTTGCATAGATTCCTCCAAAATAATCATCGGGAATCTCCATCGCAAGTCCTGTTCCAATTTTCACTGTTGAAAACGGAGCGATCTTTATATCCTCCTTAAGATCAGCATACAGGTCATATCCTGCAGCTGCAAGACTTCCCCTTGTGGGCATGATTGCTGTATCTGTCAGCTTTTTAATCTTAACTTTCATCATATACTCCTCTTTTTTCATACTTATAAAAATTTAAAACGGCCTTAGCATATAGCAGGTGCAAGGAGGAATATCAAGTCCTCCCCCAAAGTCTATGGTTTCACCGCTAATTAGGTCTTTTGCCCTGCCTGCTCTTGCATCAAAATGCGCAGTTACGGGATTATCATCTGCATTTACAGCTACCATTATCCTGTCATCTTCAAATTCTCTCTCGATAACGCAGAATTTATTCTGAAGAACAAGCTGCTTGAAATCGCCGTACCAGAGTGCTTTGCTGGTGTTTTTTGCTTCATACAGACTTGCAATAATATCTGTTAATTCATTCCAGATGGGCTCATCAAAACAAGGTCTGAGCGCAGGGTCACCATCTGATTTATTACCCTCAGCTCCCCACTCGGAGCCGTAATAAACAGTAGGTATTCCGGGCATCCCAAACATCATAGCATAGATAAGCGGCAGATGTCTTTTATTATTTAAATTACTCGCAATCCTTGATACATCATGATTATCGACAAATGAAAGCAAATGCTCTCCTCTGTAGAGGCACCAGTTCTCAGGTCCAAACTGCCTAAGAAGAGAATGCACTATTTCAAACATATTAAGGGAATTAAAGCTTGAGAAAAGTCCCTTATAGCATTCATAATTAGTTGCGCTATGACATAGATCGGGTCCCATAACCTTTCTGTAGTCTCCGCCGATCATCTCTCCGACAAGGAAAAAGTCTTCCTTTTTTGAGAGCACAGCGCCCCTGAGCCTTCTAATGAAGTTCTGCTCAAGGCAATATGCAACGTCCAGTCTTAGCCCGTCAATATCATAGTCATCAATCCAGCTAAGAGCTGAATCTATAAGGTAATTTACAACTTCCTCATTCCAGAGATTAAGCTTTACAAGGTCGTAGTTACCTTCCCAGCCTTCATACCAAAGTCCGTCGTTATAGCCGTCATTTCCGTCAAAGTTAATGTGGAACCAGTCCTTATATCTGCTGTCCCATCTCTTTTCAAGAACATCTGTAAATCCGAAAAATCCTCGTCCCACATGGTTGAACACACCGTCAAGAACGATCTTTATCCCTTCCTTGTGAAGTGCCTTACAAACCTTCTTAAAATCTGCATTTGTACCAAGTCTTACGTCAACTTTCCTAAAATCTCTTGTATTGTAGCCATGTGTATCCGATTCAAAAAGCGGATTAAACAAAACAGCTCCCACACCAAGCTTTTTAAGGTGAGGAATCCAATCTATCACTTTAAGTATCCGGTGCTCGAGTTTTCCGTCATTCTCAAAAGGTGCACCGCAAAATCCTAGCGGATAAATCTGATAGAAACCTGTCTCATAAGCCCACATAATATTCTCCCCCCATTTCATTATGTCATCTTCCGGAATGTATCCAAGAGGCTATTTCTTTGCGTCCTCTATCATAGCAAGCGCTCCGTAGATGTTGGAATCATCTCCAAGCGCAGCTTTCTTAAGTTTAACTGTATTTCTTATTGAAGGCATGCAATATCTGTCAACTTCAGCAAGGATTTTCTCCATGAACTCATCTCCGACAGCCTCCATTACGCCGCCTCCGTAAACGATAATATCAGGGCTTATGGTATTTATCATATTTCCCGATGCTATCGCAAGATAATGGCATGCTCTGTCAACGGCTTCCATGGTAACAGGGTCGCCTGCAGCCATAGCCTTTTTAAGATTTTTACTCTTAAATACGCCATTTTCAATTGTATCTGAGAGCATATTTTTGCGACCTCTTTGTGTCTGCTGCAGTATATATGCGCTCATTCCTTTTTTACTTGAAAAGGCTTCAAGGCAGCCTCTTTGTCCGCATCCGCACAAAGGTCCTTCAGGATCAAGTACCATGTGCCCGTATTCAGCAGCCTTGTGCTTATTTCCGGTAAAGAGCTTGCCATCCAGAATAAGACCTCCGCCCATTCCCGTTCCTACAAAGAAGCCAACTACGTTTTTATAGCCCTTTGCAACTCCGTATTTATATTCACCAAGAACACCCACATTTACATCGTTTCCGATGTAAAAAGGAATGTCGAACTTTTTCTCGATTGAGGATCTGATATCATAATTTTCCCAGGGAAGATTGGGTGAAAACAAGATCACACCGGCATCCTGATCGATGACTCCGGGCGCTCCCGCACCTATAGCCTTTATGTCCTTCTTTTTAATGCCGGACTCATTTATCATATCTTCAACAACGCTGATTATCACTTTTTCAACGTTACTTGTATCATCCCCAAGCTCCTTTGTCTTTTTCTTGAGACGATATACTATTTCCTTCTTTTCATTAAAGATAGCACCAAGGATTTTGGTTCCGCCAATATCAAGACAGACATTATACTTTTCAGACATTATCTAAACCCTCCTTATGTTAATCCTCTTTCTTTCTTATTTTATCACTCTTTAAACTCTCATTGTAAACGCCGAAGCCATTTCGTCCGTTCATCTTTACCTTATAAAGAGCGAGGTCCGCATTCTGATATAGTTCGTTGTAATTACTTCCGTGCTGCGGATACATTGCAAATCCTACCGACATTGTATAGGATACCTCACTGCCTTTGTAATCTATTTTCTTTTTGTACTTCGTAAACTTAGAGAGAATATCGCTTACTTCTTCCTGCGTCTTATTTCTTATGACAACTAAAAACTCGTCGCCGCCTATTCTTGCAGGGATACTGTCTTCTCCCATCATCCCTCGCATATTGTCCGCAGCATTTCTAAGAACCTTATCACCGCAGTCATGCCCATACGTATCATTTACCTGCTTGAAATAGTCAAGGTCAAGTATCACAACAGCAAGTGACCTTGTTTCTAAATCGCCTATTTCATCAAGGAATATGTTTCCGATAGTTGTTCTGTTATAAAGACCTGTAAGAGTATCCCTCTCAGCAAGATTCTTTATCTTTTCATTCGTTCTCTTAAACTCATCTACATCATAGGTCAGAATGTAGATCCTGAGGCTGTCATCTTCCCTTGATCTTCTAATCTGGTAGCAGGCATTTTGATACCTTCCCGTATCATTGGCACCGACTCTTTCAAGGAATACGATATTTCCTGATATTTTACCCTTTTTATAGCCCTCTATCAGCCTGTCTCTATCATAGAACTCGTACATTTTATCCCGGTCTTCTTCGACAACCTGCGAAAATACCATGCTCTTTGTCACTTCATTAAAAGGAAGCTCTATATAACCTGTTTCACCAAAGTCGCTTATAAGTCCGCTCTGTCCAAGATGCATATAGACTGTCTTATTCTCAGACAAATTGGCCTCAAGATAAAATGAATTACGGATAAACTGTTCAAAGCTTCCATAACCAAGCGTGTCAGTGAAGGCATCACTTGCAAGTAGCAGAAATGTCGGATCACTTGGCATATCATAATAAACAGATCCGCTCTGGCTTATTTCCGGAAGCTTTCTCATGCGCTCTGAGTCTATACCTCTGGAACACATGATAAACATATTATGGCCTTCTGAAATAACGGGAATGATAAGGTACATCAGCCAGTCATATTCACCGTTTACATCTTTTGTTCTAAAGTAGTCTGTCAGATGGTCAGCATTAAACTCAGATAACCTCTCATCGAGCGTTGTAACATCATAAAAGTTAAGGAACTTTTCCCTGTCCTCATTATAAATTGCTTCTTCAGAGAACTTTAAAATTGCTTCAGTATAAGTATTTCCTTTTAGCTTTACAGCATAATTCGAGAGGTTCTCAAATACCGTTTCAAAGGTATTTTTTTCAGTCATTACAATGTCCACACGGTTATACATCATGTAAAGGAATCTGAGCGTTGAATTTAGCTTAACAGCCTTCTTTCCGGGATCATTTTCCTTATAGGATTCAATGAGCGAAATTATCGCTGTTTTATTCTTGTAGCTCGAAACCTTTTTAAGCATGATCCTGTGGAATCCGGCACTTGTTACGAATTCCATTGTGTGGATCTCACTGCTTTGGGCGCACTGCTCAGAAAGTTTTCTAAGGTGCCTTGAAAAAACAGCCTTATTATCGTTAAATACTGCTTCCACACTGGTTTTGCCATCCACATACATAGGAGAAATGATCTCATCAAAGCTTTTTGTTGTCATAAACACTCTGATCCTGCCATCTTCTAATTCAAAAATGCTGATTGGCAGAGTGTGGATCACACTAACCCTATCTGTCTCAAAAGCTTCTTCTATTTCGAGTGGTGTCTGAGACAAAATATTGATCCTGCTGATATCGTCAAAGTATTGTCTTTCTTCTTTGTTTTCAGGATAATAATCAACTTTATGCAGCTCTTCACATGGCAAAGCCTCACTATAGAGATGTCCCTGGGTCTTTTCACATCCTATCTGGATGAGATAGTCAAGTATTTCCTCATTTTCAACAGATCCCATCATGGTTCCAAGATGCAATTCCTTAGCCATATTTATGACGTTTTTCATCATGACTCTGGATTTATCGCCATTTGTAAGTCCTGATAAGAAGCTGCTGTTTATCTTGATCGCATCAAAAGGCAGTTCATTTAAAATATGAAGTGATGAATATTCGCTTCCAAAATCATCAAAAGCAATCTTAAAGCCTTCCTCGTGGAATCTTAAGAGCTGACGCTTAATTACATCTTTATCAATTTTTATCTCGGATTCGCTTATTTCTATTTGGATAAGTTCCCTGTCAATGCCGTATTTATCAGTATTCCTAATTACAACATCAAGCATATCAGCAAGAACAAAATCCATTCTCCTGAAATTAATGGATATCGGAACAGGATCCATTCCCTTTGGAAGACCGCATAAATCTTTACATACAAGCTCTATAATGTGTGAATCGAGAATATGGATTTTGCCGGCTCTTTCTAGCGAACTGATAATATTAGATGGCATTATCTTTCCGTACTTTGGATCATTCCATCTCGCAAGAGCCTCAAATCCGCATGTTTTCTGTGAAAGAGAATGAACGATCGGCTGATAATAGACATCTATATAATCGTTCTTAATAGCGTTCTCCAAATTATCTATTACATAATTTGAAATGATCGCATCTTTAACAAGCCTGCCGGACCCTAGCTCAAAATAACCGTCCTCATCATCTTCGCCCATGAAGCTCGCAATTCTGGCATTCTCAATAAGGCTGGTGATAGTATCTTCCCCGGAGTCGCCTTTAAAGCTTACGCCTGCGATGATCTTCATGCCGGAATACTTCCATTTATCATCAAAGCTTTTTCTTACTTTCTTTATCTGTTCTTCCGCATTCCTGCCTGCATAGATCACTGCATATCTGTTATCCCCAAGGTGACCCGTATCTTCCTTATCAAAAACTTTTCTAATTATTTCAGCAGTACTTACAAGCACTTTCAAGCCGTTTTCAAAACCATGAACCATATAAAATGATCTGAAGTTTTTGATATAAAAATAAATGCAGCAAAAAGAATCAGAAAGCTTGCCGCTCTCCAACTTCTTCTGCTGCATTTCAATAAACTCTTCTTTTGATAAAAAACCTTCGAATTGTAAGCCCTTATCATTAATATTCATATGTATTCATGACCCGCTCATAGGATTAATAGTAAATTGCAATAGATTCACTAATTAAATCTTATCAAAAGCATGTTCTGAAAACCATACATAGTTAGAAAAGTAATATATTTTTTAGACAATTTTTATTTAATGGAATTACTCACCAAATACTGCCTTGTAGTCCTTCTGGAACTTCTCGATACCTGCAGTTGTAAGAGGGTGATTAACCATCTGTTCAATTACTTTATAAGGAACAGTAGCGATGTGTGCACCTGCAAGTGCGCAATCTGTAACATGCATAGGATGACGAACTGAAGCAGCAATGATCTCTGTATCAATGCCGTGTATGTCGAAGATCTGTGCAACTTCTGAGATAAGGTCTGTTCCTCTTGTGCTGATATCATCAAGTCTTCCAAGGAAAGGACTAACAAATGCTGCACCTGCTCTAGCTGCAAGAAGTGCCTGGTTAGCTGTGAAAATAAGAGTCATGTTGATCTTGATGCCTTCTTTTGCAAGTGTGTGGCAAGCCTTAAGTCCCTCTTCTGTCATAGGGATCTTAACAACCATGTTAGGATGGATCTTGGCAATCTCACGTCCCTCAGCGATCATACCCTCAGCGTCAACTGTAGTAGCCTTAACCTCACCACTTATAGGACCATCAACGATAGATGCGATCTCAGCAACAACCTGCTTGAAATCTCTTCCTTCCTTTGCGATGAGTGAAGGGTTTGTTGTAACACCACAGATAACACCCATATCATTTGCTTTCTTAATGTCTTCTACATTTGCAGTATCCAAAAAGAATTTCATAATTGTCTCCTCTCCAAATTAAAAATTAGTTTAGTGGAATCTATATTATTTTTAATGCAATTAAAATAATATCACACTTCCGGTACATAATACACCCAAAAGTTTGCCAATTTCTATAAAAATGTTGCTGATTTTTTCGCAAAAATCATTTTAAGTCTCCGCCATCATCATGAAGAAGTGTATCCGGCAAACCATCAGCCGCTGTTGTAGCAAGCTCATCACATCTCTCGTTCTCGGGGTGACCATCATGTCCCTTAACCCATGTCCAGATAATATCGTGTTTTTTGGCTGCTTCGATAAGTCTTTTCCAAAGCTCAACATTTTTAACAGCCTTACCATCAGATTTTTTCCAGCCCTTCTTTATCCAGTTACTTACCCAGTTTTCATTGAAGGCGCTGATAACATATTTTGAATCCGATACCACATTCACCCTGCATGGTCTGTTCAATGCTTCAAGACCTGATATAACCCCCATCAGTTCCATTCTGTTATTGGTTGTTTTATCATAGCCGCAGCTTATCTCTTTTTCGTGTGTCACTCCTTTTGGGTCAACATACCTTATTATTGTTCCGAAACCTCCGGGTCCGTCCGGGTTGCCCCTTGCAGATCCGTCTGAAAAAATTGTTACTTCCATAATTACCTCAACAAAGAATAATTTAGCATGTACTATGCCTGTTTATAAAGACCAAATTCCTGATTCTTCAAATCTTTTTGCCATATTTTCAGCATCGGTTACTATTTTTTCATCATATCCTATAACCTTAAGCAGATTTATGGCATTTCTTGTAGTCGCAGGGCCTTCCTTTAAGAGATAATCAAATTCCACATCATCACCCTTCATAATGCCCTCGAAATGATAGATATCAAAGCATTCCTTTAATAATTGTGAGAGTTCAACATCATGAGTTGCTGCAATGCAGTAAACATCAGATTCTGCAAAATACTCAAGTATCTTGGCAGATGCTGATATTCTCTCAACGGTATTGGTTCCTCTTAAGACTTCATCGATAAAGCAAAGTACAGGAGCCTTGCCGTCTTTTGCATCGAGTATTCTCTTAAGAGATTTAATCTCGACCATATAATAGCTGTCTCCGCCCCTTAGGTCATCTCGAAGAGCCATAGATGAGTAAACCCTATAAAAAGGAGCCGCATATTTTGAAGCAAGTGCCGTATTTATACTCTGAGACAGGATTGCATTTATAGCGCAGGTTTTTAAAAATGTCGACTTGCCGGAAGCATTAGAACCTGTAATAAGAATGCCCCTATCTGATAAAATCGTATTTTTTACGGGCACATCAATAAGCGGATGATAACCATCCTCCATCGCAAATTTCCTGCTTCCGTTTTCGGTAAGATCAGGAATGCTGTATCCGTTTTGTAGTGATGCTCTAAAATATGAAACTGAAAGCTCTGCATCAATTCGTCCCATAATGCTTATCATCTTGTCGACACTTGCAATTTCTTTTTTCAGGCTGTCAAACATTTTATTGAATTTGATTATGTCTACATGTGTAAGCATGCGAACATAATCCATAAGGACATCTATAGGATTACCACTGCCATTCATCTTGGAGGGTGACATCAGAACCCATGAGCCCTTTATAAAGCCCTCCATATTTTTACAGCTGATAAGAAGCTCATCATTTTCTTTTTTAAATCTTTCATCCCCTTCGTCTGATACTTTTTTCGCCATTCTTAAAAGTCTGCAAACGTAGGCAAAAGTAGAAATATAAGGGTCTATCTGTGCTTTTATCCTAAAATACGAAACAATATTATAAGCAAATGTGCAAAGAAGCAGCAAAAATCCAAAAGTAAAATTCCATGCGCACATTATGATAAGGGATACTGCCATAAGTGCAAGTAAAAGAAAGTGCACAAAATTAGACTCTCTGTCATATTTATCAAGAAAGTCCAGATACTCGTATATTGAATATTTGAAGTTTTTGCCGATCGAATGAAAAATCTGCTTATACTTAAGTCTAAGATCTTCATCTGTAATAAAATCAGAAACATGCTCTTCAAATTCGCCTGTTTCGTCAGATAAACCTATCTTTGGATTTCTTATAAGATAATAAAGATATTCCTCTCCGGCATCAGATTCGCAATAGTTGATCCTGTCAAAGACATCACTAAGCGAGAGGTCGCTAAAGGTGATGTCATCGACAAAATAATCATTTCTATGCTTTAGATGGTATCCCCAAAGCCCCTTCCCCGAAGTTTTAAGCCTCTTGGAAGGAGCTTTTCCGAATTCATTTTTTACCTGCTTTATAAATCTTTCTCTCTCGGTCTTCTCATTACTTTTTCCGATGAGAAAGACAAGCAGAAGAACTGTTGCAATTATAGCTATAAAAATAATACCGTTCATTAAGTCCCCAGATTACAGCTCTTTATCAATGCGAGCTTTGATTTCCTCCACCTTTTTATACAGCTCATCCGTTCCAATGCCTATGTTGTAGTTGCCGTCTTCATAACGGATAATACCGCCAATCATAGTCATCTTGACATTCGATGGATCACCGCTGTAAACAATGTTTTTGCAGATATTATTAATAGGTCGCATATTAGGCTTATTGAGGTCGATCATTATGATGTCGGCCGTCTTGCCTTCAGAGAGCATATCGCAGTTATTAAGTCCCATTGCATGAGCGCCGTTAACTGTGGCCATCTTAAGAACTTCCATCGCATCAACGCATGAAGCATCATTTTCACGAAGCTTAGCAAGTCCTGTTGCAAGGAACATTTCTCTGAACATGCTAAGGCAGTTGTTACTTGCAGGTCCGTCTGTTCCAAGTGCAACGGGAATGCCTCTCTTTAAGTATTCGTTAATAGGAGCAATTCCGCTTGCAAGCTTTGTATTGGAGCCGGGATTTGTAACAACATACATACCACGCTTTTTAAGGATTTCCATATCCTTTTCATCAGTATGTACCAGATGGTAACCGCCTCCGCCGTAATCAAACATATGAAGAGAGTCAAGGAACTGAGTAGGTGTTAGTCCGTATCTTTCCTTACATTCAGCTGTTTCCTTGGCTGTCTCGGAAATATGAGTAAATACAGGTGCTTTATATTTATGAGCAAGCTCTGCAATTTTTTCAAGCAGCTCTTTAGAGCATGTATATTCAGCATGGAATCCCAAAATATATGAGTTGTAGCTGTCTCTGCCGTTCAATGTGTTGTAGCACTCTTCAACAAGCTCCACAGACTGAGAAAAATTATTTACAGCTCCAACCTGAACGCATCTCATTCCCGCATCTCTACACGCATCAGCTATAGACATGGGAGTAAGGTACATATCAAAAATAGATGTGATACCGCCCTCTATATATTCAAGTATTGCAAGCTGTGTGAGGTAGTAGATATCTTCTGCTGTAAGCTTTGCTTCAACAGGAAAAATCTGCTCGTTTAACCAGTCCTGAAGCGGCAGATCATCAGCTCTTGAACGAAGAAGAGTCATTGCTGAATGAGTATGCGCATTTTTAAAGCCCGGCATAAGAAGATTTTTCTTACAGTCAATCTCTCTGTCAAATGAAAGCTTACTCTGAGGATTTTCCTTGTAATACTCATCTACCTGTGATTTTTTGCCACAGAAAATGATCTTGTCATCCTGTGTCCAAACCTCGCCTTCAAAGATGTCCTCGCCATCTCTCATTGTAAGTACTCTTGCGTTATAAAATCTGATTCTCATATGCCCTCCGGTTTATTCAAGACTCGCTCGCGAGTCTTGCGCGCCGGATTCGGGTCTGCTTCAGCAGACAAATTCCTGTCCGAATCCGTGCGCATCCTCGCGGAGCGTTTAACTCAGTCGGAGCTTGTACCCCGACTGAGTATAGTTTGTCATAACCCCCACCTACGCTAACGCTTAGAGGTAGGGGATTTCTCCGACTGAGTTAAAACTTTTTGACGCACTCAGTTACCAGTTTTTCAAACAAAGGTCCTGTCTTATCAGCAGCCTTCTGAACATCCTCATGTGAAAGCGGATCTCCCATACCTGCTGCAAGATTGCTTATGCATGATACTGCACAGATTTTCATTCCCATGTGGTTAGCAGCAATAGCCTCAACAACTGTACTCATTCCTACAGCATCTACGCCCATTGTTCTAAGAGCCTTGATCTCAGCAGGAGACTCAAAAGAAGGTCCTGTTAGCTGAGCATAAACGCCCATTTTAAGCGGGATCTTATTCTCAATTGCTGTATCAATGATGATCTGTCTAAGATCCTTGTCATAGACTTCACTCATATCAGGGAATCTTGTTCCAAGCTCGTCTATATTGGCTCCGATAAGCGGATTAGGAGCAAATATGGAAATATGGTCAGTCATAAGCATAAGGTCGCCTGCTTCAAAGTTATAATTGATTCCGCCTGATGCATTTGTAAGGAATAGAATCTTTGCGCCAAGCATCTTCATAACTCTTGTAGGAAGTACAACATCTGTGATGTCATATCCTTCGTAGTAATGTACTCTTCCCTTCATGCAAACAACAGGAACTTCTCCAACATAACCAAATATAAATTTGCCGTCATGTCCCGGAACAGTTGAAACAGGAAATCCCGGAATCTTAGAATAAGGGATTTCACACTTTACATCTATCTGATTTGCATAGTTTCCAAGTCCTGATCCTAAAGTTATGGCAACTCTGGGAACAAAATCAGTCACCTCTCTTATTGCCTTTACACAGTTTTCTACTTTTTCATAAATCTTATTTTCAGCCATTTAATCTTCCTCCGTAATAGCTTCGTTATCTACATTATCATAACCCAAATCAGGATTAATTCCCACTCCAATATCACTTATGTTTTCATCAAAATGTATCGTTCCGTGAAGTCTTGGTCTCATAGTATGCCTTATAGCGACATAGATTGCATCCATTGCGCCGTAGTTATTTAGCTGATTATATACAAATCCGTTTAATCCCTTAACATCAAGGGAGTCGCCATACATATCAACAACGCCGTATATTATGCCATTTCCGGGTATCTCATCAAATCTGACCCCGATATTTGTAGGCGCAAGCATAGATTCAAAGCCAAAAGAATTGCCGTGATCTAAGGGTTCTCTTTTTCCAAAATATATATTCATCACTCTTGTCGATGAATCTTCAAGGAAATACAACTCATTTCTAAGTACAACTCTTCCGTATTCATCAGTTGAAAACTCAGATACTGTTGCGATCTTGTAGGATTCACCATGCTCATCTATATCGGTGATACGCCTTATTTTATCAAAGCCGCACAAAAGCTCTATTTCAGCTTCCCCCTCTTTTATCACAAGGTAAAAGAGATTTTTCTTTTCATCATATCTAAAGCCGATACTCTTAATACCATCAGTATAATTGTTGTGGAGTATCTGGATAAGAATAGGCATTATGCCAACTCCCTGATCATCTAAGTCATAAGTGACATTATCAAGGCACTTCATTATCTTTGTGCGAATATAAGGACTTATTTGCATACTGCATGCGGCATTGCCCGATTTATTAAGCGGGATCCTCATATGAGAGTTTTTGGATCTGCCGTTTGTAACCTTAACCCTTCTGTTATTCCAGCCTCCAAATAGAATCTTATTTTCATATACATTTGTATTTTCTACGTTATTTAAAAAGCGTGTAAGCATCTGCCTGTCTTTTTTAACTTTGTCCGTGACAGGAAGCGCATTTTCACTAACCTTGATGTTTTTCATATGTGAGTAGATGGTGTTTGACAGATTGCCCTTTTGAAAGAGATCCTCGTTTCCGGCATTGGTCACAACAACCATATCTATATCAGGAAAAACATAGGCATTCTGCCCCAGCATACCGTTGAAAGTATATGCGCCTTCTCTGCATACATTAGTCCAAAGCTGATAGCCGTATCCGGGAGCATTCATCTTCCCCGTCTCCACATGAGCC
Organism: Butyrivibrio sp. NC2002; assembly: GCF_000702265.1. Classification (GTDB taxonomy): domain Bacteria; phylum Bacillota; class Clostridia; order Lachnospirales; family Lachnospiraceae; genus Butyrivibrio. The sequence goes on along the minus strand of NZ_JNKZ01000007.1, from coordinate 120,299 downwards.
TTGGTTGCATCTTCCACCCATTCAGGAGGAAGGAGCTGCTCGCCGTTATACATTCCCTTATTTATATAGAGTATTGCAAGCTTTGCCATATCTTCCATGCGAAGGAGCATTCCCCATCCACCCTTAGTTATCTTCTCCGGGCTCTCCTCCCAAAATACTCTCTTAATTCCAAGTTTATCAAACAGTCTTGGCTTTAGATATTCAAACATGCTCATACCTGTGATCTTAGTCACAACACTTGATAGCATGTAGGAATTCATGGAATTATAATCAAATGTACTGCCGGGGGAAACTTTTAATTTCGCATCAAGGAAAAGCTTACTCCATTCATCGCCAACAACCATTCCGGTCTCATTAAAAGAAGACCCGCTTGTCATCGTTAGCAGATTCCTTATCGTCATTCCATTTGAAATTAAACTCTTTATTGGAGATGTTACACTTGAAAAAATGTCGGAAATTTTGTCATCAAGTGAAAGCTTTCCTTCATAGATAAGAAAGCCAATGGCCATTCCCGTTACACTTTTGCACATAGAATGAGTAATGTGCCATGTATCCATATCAAAAGGAGCATAGGCACACTCTCCGATAATATGACCTTTTCTCACCACCATGATCTTGTGCATGTGGCAATTGTTCTGGTCATATAGATTAGAAAAAAGTTCATATATAAATGAGGTATCAACGCCCATTTCTTCAGGCGTAGCATGCGGAAGGTGTGTCTCACCCTCCGCATGCTCTGGAAATTTCACCTTCTGAGGTGAATAAGTTGTCTTACATATATCACCGGTCTTATGGCCTATCAGCTTTAAAACAAGCTGAACTACTTCCATTTCGGTTTTTGCCATTTACTGCCTCTTCCCCTCGCTAAGGGTTCTCATGGAGTTAAGAATTGCAAGTACGGCTACGCCTACATCTCCGAAAACAGCAAGCCACATCGTGGCAAGCCCCAGAGCACCCAAAACAAGTATTAGTATTTTTACTGTAAGGGCAAAGGCAATGTTCTCTTTGACTATTCGGACTGTTTTTCTGGCAATGGCAATAACGCTAGAAATGCCTCTTATATCATCATCCATAAGGACTATGTCAGCAGCTTCTATTGCCGCATCGCTGCCAAGACTTCCCATGGCAATTCCGACATCTGCTCTCATAAGGACAGGTGCATCGTTTATTCCATCACCTACAAACACGAGCTTACCTCTGTTTGTATCAGATAAAAGTTCCTCAACTTTTGTTACCTTATCTGCAGGCAAAAGATCCGAATATACTGTGTCAATAGACAGTTCACCTGAGACTTCCTGTGCGGCCTTTTTAGAGTCTCCGGTGAGCATTACAACATTTCTCACACCGGCTTGTTTAATATCTCTTATAGCCTGTGCTGCCCCTTCCTTTATTGTATCAGATATCGTAATCGTTCCAAGTAAAACTTTTTTATCTGCTATATATACTACAGTACCGGATTTTCCTTCGGGAATATCTGTAATTCCGTTTTCCTTAAGGAGTTTTTCATTTCCGGCAAGATATTCTTTTCCTTCAAAAGCAGCAATTATACCGTGACCTGCAACTTCCCTTACATTACTTACCAGTGCTTCGTCAGGCGCATTGCCGGTTTTTTCTTTGTAGGCTTCTATGATAGATCCTGCAATTGGATGATTTGAAAAGCTTTCTATATGTGCGGCAATCTTTAACAGCTCATCACTAGTTAATTTACCTTCAGTATCGATATCCTTAACCTTGAATTCACCCTTTGTAAGAGTGCCTGTCTTGTCCATAACAAGTATGTCCGCATCGGCGATTGCTTCAAGGAAGTTACTTCCCTTAACGAGGATGCCTTTTTTAGAGCTTGCACCGATTCCGCCGAAAAATCCAAGCGGGACTGATATAACAAGCGCGCAGGGACATGAAACAATAAGGAAAATACATGCTCTTTTTATCGAACTTGAAAGAGGAAGAAGTCCAACTATCGGAGGTACAACAGCAAGAAGTACAGCGCCTATCGTTACTATTGGTGTGTAGTATCTTGCAAACCTTGTTATGAAGTTCTCCATTCTTGATTTTCTGTTGCTTGCATTTTCTACAAGTTCGAGAATTTTGGCAACAGTTGAATCTTCGTATTTCTTAGTGGTTTTAAGCTTAAGAACAGAGTCCTTATTGATGCAGCCACTGTATATTTCCGAGCCTGTAGAAGCTCTTCTGGGGACAGATTCACCGGTTATTGCTGACGTATCAAGGAAAGATTCACCTTCAATCACTATTCCGTCCAGTGGAACTTTTTCGCCCGGTTTTATGACTATTACAGAACCTATTTCCACATCTGAAGGATCAACTTCTTCTATATTGCCATCTTCTCCCTGGAGGTTTGCATATTCGGGAGCAATACTCATCATATCAGCAATAGATTGTCTGGACTTGCCAACCGCATAGCTCTGGAAAAGTTCTCCGATCTGGTAAAACAGCATTACAGCAAGCGCCTCTGAGTACTCCTGTATTCCAAAAGCACCGAAAGTAGCGATCATCATAAGAAAATTCTCATCAAAAACCTGTCCGTGAGAAATATTTATGAATGCCTTTTTAAGTACGTCATATCCTATTACGAGATACGGAACCAGATAGATTATAAAAATAAGCAATTTAGGCAGCTTATCAAAAAGTCCTATATGCTCAAGGATCATCAAAACTATAAAAGCTATAAGGACTCCAATTATTCTGTTTCTGGTCTTTTTCATCTTCTTAGTCATATCAGTTTCCTTATGTCATCAGATTTCAATTTCACAATCAGGTTCAACCTTTTTGCAGGCTTTTACAGCAAGCTGAAGGATGTTGTCATAGTTGTCTTCATCAGCTTCAAGTGTAAGTTTCTGAGTCATGAAATTAACTCTTGCATCCTTAACTCCATCAAGCTTCTTGATGGCATCCTCCATCTTTGCAGCACAGTTAGCACAATCAACTTCACATTTGTAGGTCTTTTTCATTGTTATAATCCTCACTTTTCTTTTTTATTATCATTATTTTTCTTCTATGTGTTCTCTTCCCATAGAAATAATGGTTCTTACATGATCATCTGCAAGATAATAATATATCTGCTTACCATCTCGTCTGCTGTTTACCAGCTTATTTACTTTTAAGATCTTAAGCTGATGTGACACTGCAGACTGCGTCATTTGTAGGTTCTCCGCAAGATCGTTCACACAAAATTCCGAAACAAACAGTGCAAACAGGATTCTTATTCTGGTCGAGTCCCCAAAGACTTTAAAAAGTTCTGCAAGATCATACATCTCTTCCTCATCCGGAAGTTCTTCAAGCTTGCATGTCAATTTGTTGTCCATTGGCTAAGCTCCTTATTTTGGTTGCAGGAAAAATTCATAACTCCTGCATTTGTGATATTAGTTACGTTTTTATATTTTAAGTTCCAAACATATGAACATTTATTCATATGTTTGAATATAATATACCTCCAAAAAATGCTTATGTCAATACAATTTAATATAATAAAAAGAGCCATTGAATAAAAAGAACTATCGCTTAGGATCCGATAACACATCCCGCCGATAGCCCTTGCTTTATTTCATTTATTTTATTTTTGTGCTCTTTACATTAGACCAGTCTGAGTAATACCTTGTATTGTTGTGCTCTACATATGTTCGCCAAATTTAGTTAGAAATTTTTGCTTTTTCATACCGTTCCCTCTTTCTATGGTCCTAAGGGGGTACCGCTTGCGGTGGATTCCTTAGGACGGTCTAATGTTTTCATAACTTGCTTTACACTACACCCCAAATGTAATAAATGAATTTCTTTAATATAGTCAGGCTTCTATATCCTTCTTAGGAACAATTTTTCCGTCCTTTACTACAAACTCGCCAATCTCTTTTATTTTGCTGGCATAAGCAAGCTCTTCAGCATCCTGACATCCGATAAAATATACTCTCTCAATCATATCTCTGTTAAAGAATACCATCTTCCCGGGATCTACAATTCCCTCGGGAAAAGTGCATGCTGAGTAGTCATATACTTTATCATCACCGTTCTTCATCTGAATACGGCCGCAGATTACTACTCTCTTTTCTCCGCCTTTTAATAAGACAACCGAACCAACAGGTAAAAGTAATTCATTAAACATTTTTTCATCCTCTTTCTTACATTACTTTTGATAAAACAAATTCGTCTCTGGTAGTTATGTTTGATACACTAACACTCTTAATCATTTGATTAAATGTGTGGTAATGTCCAAGATACCATTGCAGGACCATAAGTGTTGCTTCCATGAGATATCCTTCATCAACATCCATATCAAAATCATAAACATCATTTATTATTTTGGACGGTTGATGGACAGTAGCAATTTTTGTATCATCCTTATAAACAGCACAGGTCATGCCTTCTTTTCCAAAGCCTGCCTTGTACATAACATAACTTCCGGTATCCAGAAACATTCTCTGCAAAACAAATCTATTGTTTGTAACAAGCTTAGTGTCTTTTTCAAACATCCATCCTTCAGAATAATATCCGGTTATCCTAAAAGGCTTAATTGGTCTTAATACTACTTCCCTATATGGATTATTCATTATAGAATCAAGTAAACGAATTGGTTTTATTATCGCCTTTTTCCCATTTATCTGCACCATGGCAGATATAGAATAGTATGTCCTTTTAGCGGTAATAGCAATATTACCCAGGCTTTCACCATTCATATTTATAAGAGAAAAATCTACATTTCCAAACCATTTACTATTTTGCTTAAGTTTTAACTTCATCACATACTCCGTTATTACCAGGGCCAATCTATTTTAGGCATTTCAAAACCTGACCAGTCGATGGAGAATTCATCATCAACACCGACGAGAAGTATTTATTGTTTATTTCTTGCAACTCTGTTGATGATAACAGATAATACAAACGCAAAAACAGAAACTAATAAAAGCGTAGTCATTGATGACTGCATGGTTTTACCCTCTACTTTAAAAACAATTACCGAACTATATATAACTCCTATAAGCATTACTACAGAACTTACAAGTGAAGTATAATATATTGAACTCCACTCATCTCTGCTTATGTTGTGCCTTTTTTTATCCATCTTGTAAAAGAAAAGCCATATAATAAAAAGCAGAATGGAAACTGCAAGTGAGCCAAATGCACTTATTCTTATGTCTTTTGAATTCCCCATTGTCATATCTGTATTTTCAGCATTTATTCTTACAGTAGAAAGATCAAGATCAGGCTTCTCTATTGCGGTTATTCTTTTTGTATATTCTTCGCCATCATATAACCAATGCACCGTGTATTTATATTCTGTAACCTGTCTTAATCTTCTGTATGTCGTAAACGACTCAACATCTGTAAGATATCCGGGGACAGAAATATAATCATTTACTACTTCAGCCGTATGAAAATCATTTATTGCAGAAACTAAAGCAAGTGCTGCAAAAATAAGACACATCCGTCTGAAAAAATGTCTGTGATTATAAAATGCATTGCTAAATAATCTTTTCAAAATATACCTCCGAAATACTTAATACTTATCAATTAGATAATCCTTAGCTTTTCCTCTCGGTACTCCTTTTGCAGCATTTCCCGCTGTATCTTTGGCAGCTTTTTTCGCAGCTTTCTTAGCGGTTTCTTTTGTAACCTGCTTTGCTGCTTCTTTTGCAGCTTTAGCCTTATCTGCAGCCTTTTCTGCTCTCTTTAGTGCCTTTGTTGCTTTTTTTGCAGCTTTTGTTGCAGGAACTGAGCCGCCTGATTTTGCTGCTTTTTTAGCTGCAGTTTTTGCGGCTGCTTCTGCGACATCGTCTGCATGTTTAGCTGCTGTATTTGCTGCTTTAACTGACTTAACTGCCTTAGTAGCTCCCTTAATGATTTCGCCTGCAGAAGCTATATCAAGTCCAAGATTTACAATATCCCAAGCTATTACTCCACCTTCCACCCACGATATTTTGCCATCATCACCAAGTGCCTCAGATACATGATTTATAATATCGATTATATCTGTAAGGCAATTTATAACAGGAATAAAACTAAGGATCAATGCTATCGTTTCGATAACATCCTTTGGCAAACCTGATTCTTCTGCCAGCCAATCATAAACATTAAATGGTTCATCAGGATCTTCTTCATCACCTGAATTATCTCCCTGCTCAGGCTTTGAAGGTTTGCTTCCATCACCGCTGTTATCTGATGGCGTTGTCCCATTACCGTTACCACTTGGAGGAGTCGTAGCCTGACCGCCATTTATATGATTAGTGATATCTGTTTCAGCCTTTACATAAAGAGCAATTATTTTTTCAAGTGCTGTCGCTAAAATCTCGACCTGATTTGCTTCTAATTCAAGATTTGAATTAAGCCTTTCAAGCACTTCCCTTATAGCTTCTGTTTCAACGCCAATCCACAAGTCGCTGTGAACTTCCATAAGTCTGGATTTACGAGCTGTTAAACCTGATTTGTGATTTCTAAGACGAGTGACCTGGGCAGTTGCCTGATCCACATCTAAATAAAACTTCCCCAAAATGATTCCCTCCGACTAAACTTTAGTGTTATTCTTTCTCAGTCCTCTCAGCTTCAACTTCTTTTGCAATTTCTGCTATGATGAACTTCTGATTAACTTCATCAAGATCCTGATATCCAATATGGTAAACCATTACAATCTGCTCAGCATCGAAGAGATAAACATCATCTCCATCCATTCCCTGCGGATAAGGATATCCTGAGTAATCATATACTCTACCGTTTTCTTCATTATTGATCTGCTGTCTTCCGGCAATCATGATCTTTTCTTTCATGCCACCAAGCTGAACAACAGTCCCAATTGGAAATGTTTTAATCATACATACTCTCCTCTATTAACACCGGTCAAAATCCTATTTACTTCATTCAATCACGTATATTGCATACGCAAAAAGACAAAATTATCCGGCTCTTATTTTTCCTCACCAACGAATAATACTACATAAAGTGTGTAAATGATCATTTCCGCGACGAAATGCACAAAATCGAGGACGAATGACCATTTTTAGTCCCCTCTTAACGATTCTCTGATAATAGGCTCTCGCGAGATTATTTAAAACAACTCGCGAATTGCTCTTATCAAATGAAAATCCAAGCGGACACGATATCATGTCCGCTTGAACATATTTTTGCTTAAAGCTCTACTTTCTTATATGACTTCTTACCCTTACGAACCATTACACCTTCAGCGAATGTTTCCTTTGTGTATGTAGTCTTTACATCTGTAACCTTCTCATCCTTAAAGGTTACGCCGCCCTGCTCTACTGCACGTCTTGCTTCACTTCTTGTATTGCAAAGTCCTGCGCTTACAAGTACCTGAAGAATATCGATCACACCATCTCTAAAGTCTTCTTCCTTAAGAGAAACAGCAGGTACATTTGACATATCTCCGCCACCTGCAAAAAGTGCTCTTGCGCCATCCTGAGCTTTTGTAGCCTCTTCTTTTCCATGAACAAGGCTTGTAAGTTCAAATGCAAGGATTTCTTTCTTTTCATTGATCCTTGAATCATCCCATTTTTCCATCTCTTCGATTTCTTCGATAGGAAGGAAAGTAAGCATTTTAAGGCACTTATCAACGTCAGCATCACCGACATTTCTCCAATACTGATAGAAATCAAAAGGACTTGTTTTATTAGGATCAAGCCATACTGCATTTCCGGCTGTTTTACCCATCTTATTTCCGTTTGAATCAGTAAGAAGTGTGATTGTCATTGCATGAGCATCCTTGCCGAGCTTTCTTCTGATAAGTTCTGTACCGCCCAGCATGTTGCTCCACTGATCGTCACCACCAAACTCAAGATTGCAGTTGTACTTCTGGAACATGTAATAGAAGTCGTAGGACTGCATGATCATGTAGTTAAACTCAAGGAAGCTAAGTCCCTTCTCCATACGCTGCTTATAACACTCTGCTCTAAGCATATTGTTAACAGAAAAACATGCACCAACTTCTCTTAAAAGCTCGATGTAATTAAGGTTCATAAGCCAGTCAGCATTATTGACCATCATAGCCTTGCCTTCGCCGAAGTCGATGAATTTCTCCATCTGTCTCTTAAAGCATTCTGCATTGTGGTCGATGTCATCTCTTGTAAGCATCTTTCTCATGTCGGTTCTTCCTGAAGGATCGCCGATCATTGTTGTACCGCCGCCAATAAGAGCGATCGGCTTGTTTCCGGCTTGTTGAAGTCTCTTCATAAGTGTAAGAGCCATGAAGTGACCGGCTGTAAGTGAATCTGCAGTACAGTCAAATCCAATATAGAATGTTGCCTTTCCTGCATTCACCAGTTCTCTTATCTGCTCTTCATCTGTAACCTGAGCGATAAGGCCTCTTCTTTTAAGTTCTTCGTAAATCTGCATAACGCACCTCCTGAAATTTTGCGGAGTATAAAAAAGTCCTCCGCAATCAATTGACTGCGAAGGACGAATTAACTCGTGATACCACCTTCATTCATATGCAAATCACTCTGCATACCTCAGTAAGTACTTTGCCCACTATCCATGATCGCGATATATCGCATATCCTTAACCGGATTCAGACATCATACTCTTTCGACTAACGCTCGAATTCTCGTCACGGCTTACTAAATTTTTTTCAAAAACAAAATCATTCTTCCGTGCAGCTCCCGGATGTATTCATTTAAAGTCCAGTCTCCGCGCCTCTCACCAACCGGCAACTCTCTGTGGCAGGTACAGTAAACTACTTGTTCCGTTCAAAGCCTTTAAATAAAAATTATCAATATTTTAGACAATATGTCAAGGCTGTTTTTTGATCAGCTTAAAGAAAAAGAGCTGTAGGATGATTTCTCATTCTACAGCTCATCATGATCAATAAAAATTACTGAATGCAGCCTGCGATTGCAAAGCCCTTCTTGTTCTTACCAAAGCCAGCCTGATAGTAGTTGATTTCGCCATCTGTATAAGCGTCAGCCTTTGACTTCTTAATCTGACCATTTCTAAGACCGGCAAAGCCAATATAAACACCAGCCTTTTCGTAAGGCACATATACTGTATATGTATATGTTGTTGTTTTTCTCCAGCCCCAAATATAATATGTTGTATAGCCGGATCTAGCCTTCAGTGTTCTAGATGAAGAAGAGTTAGCATAGTCCATGTAACCATCAATAGCAACATCGTTAAGAGCATTACCCTGAGCATCAGTTACTATAAGTACATAATCGGAGATGTTTCCACCCTTTTTTCTTGATTCCTGAACAGTTCTGACAATATCGTTCTTAGAAAGATTAGATCTCTTAAGCTTTACTGAAACTGTGTACTTGTTGTAAATTGCGCCTGTACGATAATCCTTAATTACGCCATTATTAACAGCTGTCATTGAGTATGAAGCCTTCTTAGCCTTTGCTCCCTTGTAGTATACGCAGCTAACTTTACCTGAGTTCTTCTTAGTAAGCTTAACACCGGCAGCCTGTGCTTCAACAGGTGCGAATGTGAATGCGATTGCCAGGGCAAGAGCCATAGCAAGAATCTGTTTTACGATCTTTTTCATTTTTTCTTCTCCCATTTCCTTTATTACTTAGTGATTTACAACACTGTTTTCGAAAAGATTTACTTTTCAACAACGTTCCTCTATAATACCACATTTTGTGAAAATTGTGTTAAAACTTTTTAAAAAAATAATAAATTATAAATCCCACATACTGAGAAAAAAATACTCTGTGTGTGGGATTTATATTGTTTTACTTGATTTTTACTGACTTAAGGCCAACTTTTTTAAATACTCTCTTTATTGACTTCTTAGCTGATTTATTTACCTTTACAACAAATCCATCAGCATTTTTTCCAACAGCTTTTTTGCCAACCTTTGTAAGAACGTTTGAATTAATCTTAAGCTTCTTTAATTTTGTTGCTTTGAAAAATGCCTGTTTGCCAATCTTTGTTACGTTAGCGCCAAGAGTTACTGTCTTAACCTTCTTGTCCTTCATAAGAGCCTTGTCACCGATTTCAGTAACCTTCAGATCATAGCCCATATAATTAACTGTGTCAGGGATCACTACGCTTTTAGCAGATGCTACAACACCTGTAAAACGGAGGTTACCCTCTGCATCAGCGATAACATACTTATTGTTACCGTATGTTATTTCCTGTCCGGGTGTGAAAGAAACCTTGTTGCTTGCAGCATCTACTTTTATTGCAGCATCGGAATATTTAACAACAACTGTATATACAGATGTGCCGTCACCCGCTTTGCCCTCGATCATTTCTTCCATCATCATCATGAATTGCTTTGTAACTTCTTCAATTTCGGAAGGATCATCAGACAATTCTTTTATTTCACTTTTAGCAATTTTTTGCATGGCATTCTTATCCAAAACATATATACCGGTTCCGACACAATCAGAATCTGCATAAAAAGTTGTAGTATCTTTTCCTTTTACACCATAAATGTACTGTTTTGGTGATTCACTTAGTTTAAAAAGCACCTCATTCTTATTTAAATCAGGCTCATTTATTGAATATGCCATGGCACTTACTAGCGTAGCAACACATTTTTTAGATTCTTCAGATAATCCGGACTGTGGAGTATCATAGTCATCGTTAACAACATATTTCTGACCGTTACTTAAGTCAATTTCGAACGTTCTGTTAGCTGCCTTTGCAGTAAACCCAAATGCACAGGTGATAAGTACACCCATAAAAATTGCGCATACAAAATTGATCATACTTTTGCATGCGCTTTGTTTAAAACTGTTTCCCATTAAATTGTTCCTCCTAAAAACTTTTTTCAACAAGAACAATCTAATCATATATACTATATCTCGTCAATAAAGAAATCACATAGTTTATCTGTAATTTGTTTATATTTCCTTTCCTGCAAAAAATTAAAAATTATCTATTCAATTATCTGCAGTACTTTTTTTATGTCCTCTTCTGTCAATTCCATTTTCCTGATAATAACGGGATTTTACTTCGTACATCATCATATCAGCTATCTTTTCAAGCTCGCAGGTATCAGCATCAGGATGATCCTTATGGGTTGCATAACCAATAGACATGCAGAGTTCATCAATAATCTGACCGCTCCACCCCTTTGACATCTGTGTGATCTTGTCAGACAGTTTATCCACATCTTTAGTGTGAACCAATGCCGTAAATTCATCTCCACCGGTTCTATATACTTTTCCGGAGCTTCCGATAGCATTTCTAATAATATCTGCTGCGCCTTTTATAAGTTCATCACCTGCAGCATGACCTTTGGTATCATTTGCATGTTTTAATCTGTTTAGATCGATACTTAAAACCGCAAAATCTTCTTCGATCGCTTTTCCATCTTTTGCCTTGATGTCTTCATCCAGACTTCTTCTGTTAAACAGTCCGGTGAGTTCATCGGTATAAGATATACGAACAAGAGTCTCCTCTCTTCTCTTTGCCTCATCTATATTCTGTATCGTATATATAACAAGGAAAGGAATATCATTTTCGTCACTCTCAACGTTAATATATTGAGCACGAAACCATCCATTGTCTTTATCTATAAACTCGGCTGAGATAATCTTCTTTTTATACAGTCTGTTTTGGATGGTACGCATATTTGTAAAGTCAAGAAATGCATCAAGATGCTCCTCAACAACTTTTCTCTTTATCATATGATTCATTCTGCTGTGAGCATGGATTTCAAGATTGATATCATGCGCACGGTATCCCTTATCAAGAAGGGACATCTCCGTCATTTTATGAAAATCAAGTAGATTAGCATATTCGTAAATGCCTGCCATTGAATCCAGAATATCCATCTGTGCGTTAAGCATATCCGCATGGTTTTTGATTTCATTATGCCTTTTTAACAGATCCCCAAAATATATGTTGGAAATCTTGGTGATCGTATAACCAACAACAAACATAAGAATGTATTCAATGACGTAATCGGAAATGGTATTCATAAAATACTTCGGAACTGTATTATAATCTAAGTTTATACTTGAGTTATATGGCGATATAAGCCATACAGAGATGACCATAAAAATGAAATTAGATACTGAGGCATACAAAAACACACCTATTTCGGTATAAAGTATGCTCAGCATAGGAACAAAAAACCATGTTAAATTTATATGAATATGCTCATACTCCATGATCATAATGAGCACATCCATAAAGAAAAACGCAAACATTCCTGCAGGGATCGAGTCTTTATACTTCTTAAGCAAAAAGTAGTGCACAATTGCCACTATAAGCATTCCGGCAGAAATCAAAGCACAAATAGAATACTTCGCAGCGGAAAAAACCTGCAGCTTTATACCAAGCGCAATTGCAGGTCCTACCAGAATGCAAAGCCATAATATAGTATTCAGGCGTCTGTTGACCTTAAGCCTGTTCGCGGATAAGAATTTGTCATATTCCAGATAATTCATCTTATTTTCGCGATGATAAAAAATATCAGTCATAGAAATCCCTTTTACCAATCAATGACATCATTTTCAGCCTTTGAATCCCTCAGCATGAGGTCTTTTGCAACTTCCCTTGCAGATTTATTCTCATAGATTATAAGATTTATCTGCTCAACTATGGGCATTTCCACATTATATTTTTGAGCAAGAAGGTATGCTGATCTGGCACTGTTTACACCTTCAACCACCATTTTGACCTGTTTGCAGGCTTCTTCACAGCTAAGCCCTTGTCCCATGAGGATACCGGCTTTTCTGTTTCTTGAATGCATTGATGCACATGTTACTACAAGGTCTCCAATACCTGAAAGACCGGCAAATGTCTCAAATCTTCCGCCCATAGCATTACCAAGTCTGGACATTTCTGCGATTCCTCTTGTTATAAGAGCTGCCTTTGCATTATCTCCATAGCCCATACCATCAGCTATTCCGGCGGCAAGCGCTATCACATTTTTAAGCGCCGCTCCTATCTCTATTCCAAGCATATCAGGACTTATATATACTCTGAAGGTATCAGACATAAATACGTCCTGTACCTTTTTAGCGACTTCCTTGGAAAAAGCACCGACTACAATCGTGGTCGGAAGGTTTTTTCCAACCTCCTCTGCATGGGAAGGACCGGAAAGGACGGTTACCTCTGAACCCGGAAGTTCATCAAGTATTACGTCCGACATCAGCATAAGTGAATCCTTCTCTATGCCCTTGGAACAATTGACAATTATCTGTTTCTTCTCAGGCCCTGCAAGATATGGTCTCATCTTTTTACATACATTTCTGATCTCCACAGACGGAACTGTGAGGACTATTATGTCCATATCTTTCAGAGCTTCTTCCATATCTGAAGTAATATTTATCTTTTCATCAAGGTAAACTCCGGGGAGCTTATCCTTATCCTCTCTGTCAGCTTTTAATCTGTCAGCACTTTCTAATCTTCTAGCGTATAATGTCACATTATGTCCGTTACTACTAAGTCTGTATGCAAGAGCTATTCCCCAACTTCCCGCACCTATGACAGCTACGTTTTTACAGTCCAAAATGATCTCCTTTTTTAATCAACTTTATTCTTTTTGAAAATATAAGTTTTTCTCTCGTTACCTTTAAGCAGTCTCTCTATATTTGCTCTGTGCTGATAAAATGCAAGCGCCGTAAGAGCAAATGCAATAATATACATCTCAATAAGGTGTATCTGGCTCATTCCGAATATTCCCATCTGCCCTTCTATCACTACCTGAATAAAAAATGCAGCATAAAGGCAAAGTGATCCAAGTGATACAAAGTGAGTGATATTAAAAGGAATAAGAAATGCAAGTACGCCTACAAGCGGAAACTCCGGTCTTAAGAAGCCGCAGATATAACCTGCTGTACAGGCTATTCCCTTTCCTCCCTTAAACTTGAGGAAAACAGGGAAATCATGTCCCAATATACATCCTGCTGCAGCATAAATCTTCAAAAGATAAACCATGTCAGGATGACTTTTTCCAAACAAAACACCTACGAGTGTTACAGCGATAAAGCACTTTAGCATATCGCCAAAGAGCACGGTAAATCCGGCTTTTGCACCGAGTACTCTAAGAGTATTTGTGGTTCCCGCATTACCACTCCCTACGTTTCTTATATCGACACCTTTTAACTTGCAATAAAGTACTGCAGTCTGAAACATGCCAAAAACATAGCCAATAAGTAAACAATAAACCCTTACCAAAACTTTTTTCCCCCTGAATTACTTTTCGTTCTTTCTTTCTCTTATTATAAATTTAAGTGGCGTTCCTTTAAAGCCAAATGATGCTCTTATCTGATTTTCTATATATCTGGTATATGAAAAATGCATAAGCTTCTTATCATTAACAAAGATTACAAAGGTCGGAGGTTTGACCGCTGCCTGGGTAATATAGAATAGTTTGAGCATCTTACCCTTATCTGACGGGGGCTGCTGCATTACAACTGCCTGCATCATTATCTCATTAAGCACACCTGTTGCAACTCTCATTGCATGGTTCTCACTTACCGCATCAATCATGTCATAGAGTTTAACAAGTCTCTGTCCGGTCTCAGCGGAAATAAAAATTATCTCAGCATAAGGCATAAATGAAAGTGTTGTGCGAACATCCTTGGTAAACTCATTTACGGTCTTATTATCTTTTTCGATAAGATCCCATTTATTAACAGCAATGATTATGCCTTTTCCTCTGTCGTGCGCAATTCCTGCAATCTTGGCATCCTGCTCGGTAACGCCTTCATCGGCATTTATTACGATAACCGCTACGTCTGCTCTTTCAACCGCAGTAACGGTTCTTAGTATCATGTACTCCTCGAGCTTTTCTTTAACCTTGTTCTTTCTTCGAAGTCCGGCTGTATCAATGAAGGTATATTTTTTGCCATTATATTTTACTTCCGTGTCGATTGCATCACGCGTTGTACCTGCAACGTCAGAAACAATAAGTCTGTTCTCGCCGCAGAGCCTGTTGATAATAGAGCTCTTACCTACATTCGGCTTACCGATAACAGCAACTCTTATTGTGTCATCTTCTTCCTCTTCAGCATCTGAAGGATTAAAGTATTTAACAACTTCCTCAAGAAGATCACCTATTCCCTGTTTGTTTGCAGCACTTATAGATATAGGATCACCTATACCGAGGTTGTAAAACTCATACACATCAAGGCTGTCACGCTTAAAGCTGTCAACCTTGTTTACGCACAGAACAATCGGCTTTCTGGATTTTCTGAGCATGTCGGCAACCTGAGAGTCCGCATCGGTAAGTCCCTGCTTGACATCAACCATGAATATTATGACATCAGCAGTTTCAATAGCTATCTCCGCCTGGTCTCTCATCTGTGTCAGGATCGTGTCGTTGGAATCAGGCTCGATACCACCTGTATCAACAAGTGTAAAGTTGTAATTAAGCCACTCCACATCCTGATATATTCTGTCTCTTGTTACGCCGGGAGTATCCTCGACGATTGATATGTTTTTTCCAGCGACTGCGTTAAAGAAAGTACTCTTTCCTACATTTGGTCTGCCCACAACAGCCACTATATTTTTTCTTTTCATAAATTACCATCCTGTCTATGGTCCTAAGGGGTACCGCTTGCGGTGGATTCCTTAGGACGGTCTAATGTTTTCATAACTTGCTTTACACTACCCTGCTTAATATTCCGAATATAAAATCCCTGCCGGAAGGACCTAGGATCTTAACTTCAGTGCCAAGCTTTTCTGCGATCTCATCTATGGTCACATCATCAAGCAGGTAGTTCTCTCCTGCCCTTAGGACATTTCTTGGAAGAAATACCTTACTTCCTATCGGTGTACCTGTAAGCTGTTCTATTATATCGCACCCTGTCAAAAGCCCTGTCACGGTGATCCTCTCACCGAAAAAGTTATTTGTTATCTCATGTACATGAATCTTCAGATTCGGCACAAGTTCCATAAGCTTTTCCGACATCTTGCAGATATATGGATAAATAAGCTTACCGCAAACTGTGGATACTTCATCTGAAAAGGTATTAAAATCTATACCCTCTATGCCATTTTCCTTAATTTCGCTTAAGGCTTCTTCAAATTCATCTATCAAAAGCCTTACCATTCCGACGCCGTTTTCAAGCTGGCCGTACCCGTCATATATATCAGCCTCCGGAATCGGAAGATCTGCGATCATATACCATTCGTCCGATGCATGGACAAAATGATCCTTATATTCATTATAAGACTTTTCCTGCCAAAAGCTAATCTCCTTTATAACTTCCAGAGCATCTTCTTTTTCAAAAGGCTCAAGTGGATAAAGCCCATCTCTGAATTTTGAGAGTCCAACAGGAACAACTGATACGCTTTTGAGGTTAGGTCTGTAATTATACAGGTCCGAAAGGCTTCTGTGAAGCTCTTCTTTATCATTGACACCTTTGCACAAAACGATCTGTCCGTTTATCTCAATGCCTGTTCCTTCGGCGCACAGTCTGTCCACCTTCTTAAGAGCCTCTCCCGCAAATCTGTTGTTTAGCATCTTACAGCGAAGCTCCGGATTAGTCGTCTGAAAAGACACATTAATAGGTGACAAATGATATTTCAGTATTCTGTCAATATCCTTGTCACTCATGTTTGTAAGTGTTACATAATTGCCCTGTAAAAACGAAAGTCTCGCATCATCATCTTTAAAATAAAGCGTCTCCCTCATTCCGGGAGGCATCTGATCTATGAAACAGAAAATACATTTGTTGGAACATGATCTGTAGTCATCCATCAGTCCGTTCTCGAATTCGATGCCCAGATCCTCATCATAATCTTTTTCGATATCAAGCTCCCACTCCTCACCGTTCGGCTTCCTTATAAGGAGCGTAACTTCTTCATCCTGGATCATATACTGATAATCGAAAATATCTTCTACTACTTCACCATTTATTTCAAGGAGCCTGTCCATGGGAGCAATTTCCATCTCCATGGCGATGCTGCCTTCCAAAACTCTGCTTATTAAATGTCCTTTATTCATTAAAACCACCATAAAAAAATAGAGCTTTTGTTTTCCTATATAAGAACAACAAAAAATCTGTACTGTTTAAACATTATACATGAAATTTCTTGACGTGTCAGTATTCATACCCTAAGATAATAGCTGAATAAAATTCATTGTTTTATGTATTTTATAAATAATATTTTTTCAAATATGTTAGGAGATAAAATGCCTGATTTTCAAAAACTTGATTCATCAATTCCCGTAGCTCCTTTGGCCGTAATTGTTATGGATTCAGCAAAGGAACTTGGAACCCTTGTAAACGATCATCTAGTTAATTTCCGTCACAATTTTCACAACCTTGAGACAAATGACCCGGCTTTTCAGGGCTATTCAAGAGACAACTACATGGTGAGATACTCAAATCCCAGATTTGGCAGTGGAGAAAGTAAAGCCCAGATGCTCGAATCTCTTAGAGGTAAAGATGTTTTTATCCTTACTGATGTAATGAACCACAGTATGACTTACAAAATGTACGGATATGACAACTATTACTCTCCCGATGACCACTATCAGGATCTTAAGAGAGTTATCGCCGCTATCAACGGAAAAGCCAGACGAATCAATGTGATCATGCCTTTCTTATATGAAGGAAGACAGCATAATAAAAATAACAGAGAATCCCTTGATGCTGCAGTAATGTTCGCTGAGCTCTACAAAATGGGTATTGATAACTTCATCACTTTCGATGCTCATGACCCCAGGATCTCAAATGCAGCACCTATTTCAGGCTTTGATAATTTCATGGCTTCGCCTCAGTTTATGAAAGCTCTTATTTCAAATATTCCGGACCTTACCGTAGATAAGGAACATCTTACAGTAATAAGCCCGGACGAGGGTGCGTTGGACCGCGCTGTTACATTTGCCAACGTTTTGGGAGTTGATACCGGTATGTTCTACAAACGCCGTGATTTCTCCAAGGTGGTTAACGGTTCCAATCCTATCGTTGCACACGAATACCTCGGCTCTTCCATCGAAGGAAAAGACGTTATCATAATCGATGACATGATCTCATCCGGCGGAAGTATGATCGATACTGCAAGACAGCTCAAGTTAAAGAAGGCAAAGCGCGTATTTATCTGCACAACCTTCGGACTTTTCACAAATGGTATGGAATCATTTGATGAAGCATATAAGAACGGTATATTCGATGCGGTTATCACAACCAACCTGATCTACCAGAATCCGGAATTTATGGAAAGACCTTATTATATAGTAAGTGACATGAGTAAGTTCCTTGCAACCATCATCGATTTCATGAATCATGACAGTACTCTTAGTTCTGTTATCACACCTATAGAAAAGCTTCATAAAATCCTTGAAAAATACAACTCAAGAAGTGCAAAAACAGAGGACCTCTTCGATTAAGAAGAAGTCCTTTTTATATCATATTATAATTATCTCATCGCATTAACATCAGAGGTTTCCGCAGACGGATTGCCTTTACTGAAATGAGAAGTAAAGAATGTGACATTTACCTTAAAGAGGTCACCGTCAAGGATTATCTCGAATTTTCCGCCCATTGCTAATGTAAGGCTCTTTGCTATCGAAAGGCCAAGTCCGCTTCCTTCAGTACTTCTGGAAATATCTCCTCTGATGAATCTCTCTGTAAGCTCGTCTGCCTTTATATTGAGTTCATTTTTAGAGATGTTCTTTACAGAAAATGTTGCGGCGTGTTCTCCATCATCATCCTCCTGAACCTCCAAATCAAGATATACTCTGGTTCCGGGAAGTGCATATTTACATACATTATTGAGCAGGTTTTCTATGACTCTATAGAGCTGTCTCGGATCCGCCATGATCAGAACATCATATTTTTCGCACTTAAGAATAGGTGTAAGCTCATAGTCGGCAAATTTCTCATAGAACTCACCAAGAATCTGATTAATGATCTCCGCATAGTTTATCTGCTCCGGATGAAGTGTTATATTTCCTGATGAAATCTTAGATGCCTCAACCAGGTCATCAGTCAGCTGCCTAAGTCTCTGAGCCTTGTTTTCAAGAATCGCGATGTACTCTCTTGCTCTTGTATCCTGTATATTTTCTCTCTTTAACAGATCAACATAGTTTATTATCGATGTAAGAGGTGTCTTGATATCGTGGGATACGTTCGTTATAAGATCCGCCTTAAGCTTTTCATCTCTCATACTTCGGTTAACAGCTTCTTCAACCGCATCAGCAATTGAATTAAGCTCATTAGCAAGATAGATATTTGATCCATGGACCTTACTGGTATCTATTTTTACGTCTAGCTCACCTTTTCTTATTTTCTCAAGGGCTCTTATCATTATTACTCTGTCATTGCTCAGATTGTATATATAGATACCGATTCCTATATCCAAAACCGCAGCAATTGCAATTCCCACATAGTCCAATTTATAAACAACTATAAAATTGATAAACACAGAGATAATATAGGGTACAAAGGTTCTAAGGAACAGATTCTGCTTGATCGTAAGCTTATCCGAAATCTTTCTGACCACTCCTCCAAATCTGTACAAAAGAGTGTTTTTAATAAACACCTTGTACTTGATTCTTCTTATTGTACTGTAAAAAACAAAAGAAATTGCATTATCATCAAAAAATGCAGCACCTGCAATGATCAGGCAGGTAAAATGTATATTTTTGAAATAATGCGGGTACAGGTCATATAAATAATTAAGCACTACGGCAAGTGATCCAATAAGAATAACGCAAATAGCAAGCGCAAGTCCAAAAGGAATAGAGTCTATCCTTTCAAGACCACCTATTGAGCCATCGCTGTATTCAGTCTTTCCCTCGTAAATAGAAAGGTGAATGATAACGATTACATAGATCACGCTAAACAGTAATATAAGTGCATAAAACTGTTTGAAATAAGGCATATATCTGTCAAAAATTTCCTGACCCAGCGTAAAATCATCAGCTCTTGAGAGGTTTCCCGTATCAACAGCAAAGTAGAACTTCATCTGATCCGGAAAAGCGTAGTCATAACTGCTTAAGATATTTCTGACCTCTTCCTCAGTAATTGATGTATTGGTAGAATAATCAATTTCATAAGGGCAATAATATATATATGTTCCGTAAGTTTTAAATGTATCTCCGATGTTAATACCTGTTGTATTCCTTTTTAAGGATTCCACATTGGTAAAAACTTCTGTCCTTGCATTTATAGTTCTTGTAATATAGAATCTGAGATTTGACTTATAAAAACCATATTTTTTCTTATAATCTGAATAGTTTTCGTAATTTGTAGCCATCGTGGAGGCAGCTTCCGTAATATTTGCGCACAGATCGTTGTAGTCTTCCCAATTGGAAACTATATCCTCGATATCTTCACCGTAAATGGTCTTATATCTGGGAACAAGAATTGTGTGGACGCCGGAACCGTCATATAAACTGTTCTGAGTTGCATTGGTCCTTACAGTATTATTATCAAGCTGGGAACTAAGGAAACTGTTCATTCCGCTCTCAACATTATTTTTCATGAGATGCGTATAAACAGTTGTATTTCCGAAAAAGTTGGAACTCTCACTGGCAGTATATTTTTTCTCATCATACTCAAAACCGTTCTGAGCCCACTTTATAAGATCCGAAACCCGATAAACTGCAGTTATATAATCTCCCTGCAGCATGGAGTTTCGGTTAACAAACGCAGTAACATCAATAGTTTTATCCGCATTATATTCACCATCTGTTTCAAGAAGCGTACTCACAGCGGCATATGCGGCTATATTTGAAAGATTGCTCTTAAGAATATCAGAAAACAGTTTCGACTCCTCATAAGAATGGCCATAATCATTCTGGCTGATCCTGTATTCTTTTCCATCTTCACCTGTAAAAGCTGATCCGGTTACAACATAAAAAACTATTCCTGCCACAATGGCAATACTTATATGTTGAAATATTCTAAGTATATTTCTGCTCGTCCAGGATATGGTTTTCTTTCTGAGAATCTTTTCAATCATTATTAACCCTCGGTGTCAATCTTATATCCCACGCCCCATACAACCTTCAGATATTTGGGATCTTTGGGATCAATTTCTATTTTTTCTCTTATATGTCTTATATGAACTGCTACGGTATTATCAACCGCAACTGCATTCTCATTCCAGATATTCTCATAGATTTCATTAATGGAGAAAACCTTGCCTTTGTTTTTTACAAGGAAGAGAAGAATATTATATTCGATTTTCGTAAGCTTGACTTCCTCGCCGTCAACTGTAACTGTTTTGGCATTGTCGTCAAGAACCAGCTCTCCTGCTCTGAAAACATTGTCGCCGTCCTGAGCCTTATCCACATTTCCAAGCTGAGTATATCTTCTTAAGTTTGACTTTACTCTTGCAACAAGTTCCAATGGATTAAAGGGCTTTGTAACATAATCATCGGCGCCTATATTAAGTCCAAGTATCTTATCTGCATCCTCTGATTTGGCAGAAAGGATGATTATCGGAATGGTACTGTGCTCTCTTATCTTCATAGTACATTGAATTCCATCCATAACCGGCATCATAAGGTCTATAACAGCAACCTGAATATCCTCTTTTTCCAGGATATCAAGAGCCTCCTGCCCATTATATGCTTTGAAAACCTTAAGACCTTCCTGCTGTAAATATATGTCTATAGCGTCTACAATTTCTTTATCATCATCACATACTAAAACATTCTGCATCTACTGTTCCTCCAAACACCCTCCGAGATATACTCGAATGCGTTCTCAATATAGTTGATCGTCGCTGCACCCGATTCACTTATGTTTATGGCTGCAACATCATATCTCCTTGAATGGTTCTCACCAATTGAATATCTCTTACAATAAAAATCAGAAACCCTGCATATAGTCCGCATCTTACGGTGATCAACAGCGTATTCCGCAGAACCATAGCCAGTTCCTGTTCTGAATTTCACTTCTATAAATATCAGATACCTGCCGTCCTTTGCGATGATATCCACTTCTCCGCTTTTACATCTGAAATTCCGCTCTACAATAGAATATCCTTTTTCTTTGATGAACTCACAAACAAGAGACTCATAGTAATTTCCAATTTCTCTTTTGTTCATCCGAATATTATACCACATTTTTCTAAATACTATTTATTAAATTATATGTTAAACCTTTGGTCTTTTGCCTTGATCTTGTCCATGGCATCAACAAAAACAAGAATTTCAGCCACAACTTCATAAAGCTCAGGAGGGATCATCTCACCGATCTCAAGCTTTGAAAGCGTATCAGCAAGCTTACTGTCCTCATGAACCGGTATGTCGTTTTCTTCAGCGGATTCAATAATTCGTTCCGCGATCTGGCCTTTTCCGCTCGCTACAACTCTGGGCGCGCCGTCTTCATTGGGGTCATACGCAAGCGCTATCGCCTGTTTTGGTTTTCCATCTTTGTTTTTTCCACTCTCAGCCATGATCATGCCCTCGCATCAAAAGAAGTAACAGATAGCATGGTTACCTTCTTCACACTAAACATCTCATCAACAGGCATATCCTCACTGTCAGAGTCAATGTCTGTATGAAGCATTGTCCTGACCTGCATGGAATAGCCTCTTTTTTCAAGCCTTTCGTTGAGCATGTCTATATGTTCTTCAATAAGATCAAGCACGCTCTCGTCAGCTACGTAAAAATTGGTCTTTACATTGTTTTCCTTCATCTTTACATAAACATCCAGAGGTCCCAGATTATCCATATCAAGATGAAGAATGGCACTTACTGTTTCGCCCGGTTCAAATTTTCTCTTGCCGTTTGAATATACATACAGATCTCCATGTGCATCCTGATCCTGCATTTTAAGCGGTAATTGAATATAATGGAACATCTGATTTATCTGGTTCATAAAATCAATGTTGTTCTGAAGCGAAGCTGCGCTCTGAGCTACTCTGTTTTCAGCCCCCAGAGCATTTGTAAGTGACTCTGTAAGCTGACGCGCCTGAGTATTAAGGCGCTGGTAGAGATTTTCAACGTTTTCCTTATTGCCAACATCTTCAGGCTTTATAAGCCATTCATCCTTCATTGCGCCTTTTATCAGCTTGTTGTATCCATCATTTTGGAAAAGCCTTGAAAATGCCTCATCATTTTTATAGGCATTCTCGGCATTTTTCTGATAGGCTTCAGAGAGTTCCTTAAGTATCTTTGCAGCATCTATCTGCTCTAGCTCAGGTAAAGTGTTTGCTGCAATAAGTTTTTGAAGTTCATTTCCAAGTGGACCGGCCTCTTTATTTAAGCCTTTTAATACTTCAAGCAGCTCTTTATCTGTAAGCGCTGATAGCATCTGATTATTACTGAAATTGGCATTTTCGTTTTTGACTGCATTTTCTAAAGACTGCGGATTCTGTAATCCATTTACGTTCTGCTCACCCTTAGCTGTATTTTCTATCACTTCTTCATGGATACCTGAGTCTACTTCTTCAAGAGATGCCATAACAGAGTTACTTTGAATCTTGGATGGTTCTACATGCTCTTCTTCAAAAGCAAAATCCGGTATTACTCCATCTGTCTGGGCAGCTTTGATATTAGCCTCTACTCCTTCTGCAATATTGCCACCGCCAACGGTAACAGCAGAAGCTTCCGGATTAGCGCCTGCAGACATTCCCTCTGCACCCTCTGAAAGCATATTTAAAATTTTTCCATACAGATCGTTCGCAGCACGGACATTACCCGATTCTGAGAGCTCATTGTAAGCTCCCGGAAGTTCATCCATTATATAGTCCATTGTTTCAACGACTTTATGCTCGTAGTTCTTATAGCTTTCAAACTGGGTTATTGTATTTTCATTTATAGGAATATTTAGTGATTTCATCTGAACCAGAGTATTTACACTGGTGTCCGGATGAGAACTTACAAGGCTGTGCATGGAAGTAAGCGAATCCTTGTCAATGGAAGCGCCGTTCTCCATCATAGTCTTTATCATATTTAGATTATCCTGATTAGCCTCAAGTCCTGCAGCTGTAAGTGCTTTAAGCATTGTCTGGCTTGCGGTCATATTTTCAAATAAAGGAGTCAGGGTTATCTGTCCGCCGGTTCCTCTTACTTCAAAAGATACAGTCTGTCCTTCTCTAAGTGACATTCCGTCCGATAATCTGGCGGATATCACTTCATCCTGGCCAAGACTTATCGTAGCTGTTCTGCCGGAGGCATCCTCACTCATTGAGAGAATCTTGCCCTGTAATCTGTCTCCGGTGTCAAGTGAGCGCAAATTCCCCTGAGGAGTATTAGAGCTTTTACTGCCAACCTGGCTTTCTATTTGGCTGTTGATCTGGATTACAGGCCGTCCCTGTGATATACGTATATCACTCATATTGCCCCTCTCATTTGCGTGTTTTTATCATAAAAGCTTAAATAAAATTCCCTATAAAACTCTTGCGATGAATTTCAGTAGGTCCAAGCTTCTTTAAAGCCTCAATATGCTCTGCGCTACCGTATCCTTTGTTTGATGCAAATCCGTAACCGGGGTATTTTTCATCAAGCTCCTTCATAAGCCTGTCCCTTGTTACCTTGGCAATTATACTGGCTGCAGCAATCGACATACTCTTTGCATCACCCTTGATAATTGATTCCTGCTCATACATTTCAAGCTGGGGAATATGTACAGCATCCACCAAAAGAAGCTGTGGCTTTACCGAAAGACTGTTAACAGCTTTATACATTGCCTCGTATGTAGCCTGAAGAATATTGATCTCATCTATTCTTTCATGCGTTGAATAGCCGATTCCAACAGCTATTGCCTCTTTCATTATGACATCATATAGTTCTTCTCTTCTTTTTTCGGATAATTTTTTAGAATCATTTATATATAGAATATTAGAATTTTTCGGTAAAATTACCGCTGCGGCATAAACAGGGCCGGCAAGAGGGCCTCTTCCAACTTCATCAATACCGCAAATGTACTCAAGATCGGGATGTGAAAGCTCATACTTTTTCATCCCCTCAAGTCTTATGAGTTCTTTTTGGTAAGCATCGTATTTCTTACCGGCCATCTTAACAAGAGATGCAACCCCTGCCCTTTCATCATTTTCATATTTTAAAGAAAAAGATCTGTAGCCTTCAGGCTCATTGATCGCAGCAAGTTCCTTTTTTATATCCCCAATTTTTTCAAGCATAAAAACTCCCGAATTACTTGTTCTTGTCTATAAATCCAAAGGATGAAAACGGAAATACTCTGAAAACAGTTTTTCCGATGAAGTCGCTCTTCTTTATATTGCCAACAGCCTCTTCTCTTGAATCAAAACTGTAGTTTCTGTTATCTCCCATTACAAAGTATTCATCCTCACCCAAAGTCACAGGTTCGGCTGCTCTTCCGGGATCCTGTATGACTTCTGCGCCGTAGTGCTCCTCAAGGATCTCTCCGTTGATATAGATGTTTCCGTCATAATCGATTTGGACCGTTTCACCGGGAAGACCGATGATTCTCTTGATAAAATAGCTATCAGGGTCCTGAGCATAAGGGAAGATAACGATATCAAATCTCTTAGGATCACTGAATCTGTAGGTCAGCTTATCCGCAATAAGTGCATCGCCGTCGTGAAGAGTGTACATCATTGACTCTCCCTCTACGTCGGTTCTCTGCGCAACAAATTTCATAAACAAAAGAGCAAGCAAAACTACTACAACAACTGTAAGTATAGTACTACCCGATTCCATTAAAAAATTTTTCTTATTATTATCCATTACGGTCTCTCCAATGATATTTTTCCAAGTCGTCCGTTTCTGAAGTCGTCCAGAAGTTGTGCACAAGCTCTGTCGATATCAGGCTTTCCGCCTTGTTTTATTAGTTTTCTGTTTACAGCTATCGCTGTAAGTATAGATGATTCCGGTGTTTCGTACTGGTCTGTCTCAAACAGATTTTTCTGCTCATCGGTTATATCATATTTATCACAAATAACTCCGGGATACCACTTTTCAAGAAGTCTTATAAGACTGACACAAAGTTCTCCCTTATCGAGGTTTTCATCATTCATAGAACCTATCAGCGCAAGATTAAGCCCAACATTTTCATCCTCGAATTTTGGCCAAAGCACACCTGGTGTATCAAGAAGCTGAAGGTTTTTGCCAAGCATTATCCATTGTTTTCCCTTGGTTACACCGGGCTTGTTTCCGGTTTTAGCAGCTGCTTTTCCGGATATTCTGTTTATAAATGTAGATTTGCCGACGTTGGGAATGCCTGCAACCATCGCTCTGATCGGTCTGTTTACAATTCCTTTTTGTCTGTCTTTTTCAATTTTATCTTTACAGCAGATATTAACCTCATCAAGAACCTTCCTGACCTGTCCGCTCTGCTTTGAATTCATCTCCAATACACGGGCACCCTGATCCTGAAAATACTTTATCCATGCTTTATTGACTTCCGGATCAGCAAGATCTGATTTATTTAAAAGCACTAATCTTGCCTTATTTTGCCCAAGCTTATCAATATCAGGATTTCTTCCGGACATGGGTATTCTGGCATCAGTAAGCTCTATTATCATATCAACAAGACGAATATTCTCCTGCATCATACGCATCGCCTTGGTCATATGCCCCGGATACCACTGGTAATTGTTCATATATATTCCTCTATGGTCCTAAGGGGGTACCGCTTGCGGTGGATTCCTTAGGACGGTCTAATGTTTTCATAACTTGCTTTACACTACCTTAGTTTACAAATCCGCTTCCGCCTTCACCTTTTCCGAAAAAAAACCATGCTTTGCCCTCAATTGTAGAGCTTTTAACTACTCCAATATTGGCACTGCGGCTGTCCTCACTGCTGTTTCTGTTATCTCCGAGAACAAAGAATTCTCCGCTCCCCAAAGATATTTCATTTTCAGCTATTCCTGCTTCTTCCATTTTATCATATTCGCCATCATTAGGGGCGGGTTCTCCATCAATATACAGGACTCCGTCCTTAATCTGAACCGTCTCTCCGGGAACTGCCACCACTCGTTTTACATAAAAATGTGACTTCTCATTACCGTTTGGCAAAAATACGATAACATCTCCTCTTGAAGGTGCCATAAACTTATAGATGATCCTGTCAACCAGTACTGTCTTGCCGTTATAGAGCGCCTCTTCCATGGAATCACCTATAACCTTTACCTGCTTACCAAAAGCAATCACAAGTACAAAGGCTACAAAGGCCGCAAGGACGGTATAAAAAAGCCACGAAAAGACTTCACGAAGAAGCTCCGGAGTCACTATTTGCTTTTTTTCATGAAACATTGAATGATATCGTTTCCTTCTGAACATATTTATGGCTCCTCAAAAAATATAGCTAATACATTTAATATATCAAACAAAAATTTCTTTAAGAAAAGATAAAGGGCAATTACCATAAGTAACTGCCCTCAAAAAGTTCTTAGCGAACCTTTTCCTTAACCTTAGCCTTCTTACCTGTGAGACCCTTAAGGTAGTTAAGCTTAGCTCTTCTAACCTTACCCATTCTCACAACTTCAACCTTCTCTACAAGAGGAGAATGAAGAGGCCATGTCTTCTCAACACCTACGCCGTTAGAAATCTTACGAACTGTAAATGTTGTGCGGTTGCTACCACCCTGAATCTTCTTAACAGTTCCTTCGAAAATCTGAACTCTTTCGCGGTTTCCTTCTTTGATCTTGTTGTGAACACGAACTGTGTCACCTGTGTTGAACTCAGGTGCATTCTGGTTCAGCTGTTCCTTCTCGATCTCTGCAATAATTGTGTTCATAGTTTGTCTCCTATATCTAAATGGACGTTCTTAAATACTTCTGTCGTACCAGAGGACCGTCATTTTCGCAACATACAAAATGATAACATGGAGAACCTGCTCAGTCAAGCATTTTATGTAATATTTATGCACGTTTTATGGCATTAATCCATTATTTTCTGGGCTTGATCTTCATATCTTCGGGACCAAAGCTAAGTGGCAGTATCTCACTTAATTTGTAAACATCATAAGTGTTTTTGCCATCTGTCTGGCCGTTAAGAAGGATGATCTTAAAATCATCACTGCAAAACTCTCTTATTACCTGTCTGCAAACGCCGCAAGGAGCACACAGTCCAAGTTCCTTCTGATCTTCGAAGCCGCCTACGATAGCCATAGCCTCAAAGTTATAATCGCCTTCGCTGACAGCCTTGAATATAGCTGTTCTCTCAGCACAGTTAGTAGGTGTATATGAGGAATTCTCTATATTGCATCCTCTATAGACTTTTCCGTCCTTTGTAAGAAGGGCTGCACCTACTTTAAATTTGCTGTAAGGCGTATAAGCCATTTTTCTTGCTTCCAAAGCTTCTTCAATAAGCTCGTCGTATGAAATCATTATTTTTCTCCTCGATTAGAGTATTATTATTTTGCCTTATCTTCGGCTATCAGTTTTCTGATCGCAGATATAGCTACTTTTATAGCAGAATCAGTATCGTGAGCCTGAGGATTATCAAGACCTTCCTTAGCTCTTTCCTGATTGGCTACAGTAAGCATGATAGCTCCTGTTCTTGCTCTAAGCCACTGTCCAACAATAAAAAGTGTTGAGGATTCCATCTCTGATCCGAGGCATCCGCATCTTTTCCATGCTTCCCACTTATTCTGAAGCTCATAGAAAACAGGCTTTGTCTCAGGCTCATGCTGTCCGTAAAATGCATCCTTACACTGAACAACACCTACGTGATGTCTAAATCCAAGTTCCTCTGCGGACTTCTTAAGAGCATCCGTAACTTCGAAAGTTGAAACGGCCGGATATTCAATAGGCGCATATTCCTTGGATGTACCCTCTGCTCTTATTGCACCGTTTACGATAATGAGGTCACCGCCTACAACATCAAGCTGCATTCCACCGCAAGTGCCGACTCTTATAAATGTATCTGCTCCTATCTTGTGAAGCTCTTCTATTGCTATTGAAGCAGAAGCTCCACCTATACCTGTAGATACAACACTTACCTTCTCACCATCAAGGTAGCCTGTATAAGTATTATATTCGCGGTTATAAGCAACCTGCTTTGCATCATCAAAATAAGCTGCTATTTTCTCGCATCTGCCGGGATCGCCGGGAAGAATAACATACCTTCCCACATCCCCTTCCTTAAGGTGAATATGATATTGATAGCCTGCTCCTTCTGTATAATCAACCATAATTAAAACCTCCTGAATATAAAAATATTACACATTTATTATAGTTTTAATTTAACAATCCATCCATAATATGTATAGTCATTATTTTATTATTTATATCGATGTTCTTAACGCATTCCTTAATTCCGGGGATCATAACTGTATCATCTCCGTCAGCTGCATTATTTCTCTTCATCTCATATACATCGTTGGCGCCTGTCTGAATAACCTGCTTTATAACTCCCAGCTCGTTTCCATCCTCGTCAACTACGCTCATTCCTTCAAGATCGGCAAGATAATACTCGCCCTCTTCGAGCTCAATTGCATCTTCGCGTCTAACTATAAGCTCTTTTTGTCTTAATCTCTCAACTTCGTTTATATCATTAAATTCCTTGAACTTGATGATCAAAAACTTCTTGTTAAAGCGGACTTTTTCAATTGTAAGTTCCTTTTTTACACCTCTTCCCTCATCCAAAATCACTGTCCTTAGATCAAGAAATCTCTCCGGATCCTGAGTTGTAGGAAATACGCTTACTTCGCCTTTAAGTCCGTGCGCCTTTACAATTACTCCAACCTGAAAATAATCTGTCATTTTAAGTCCTCATTTATCTTATCCAATACTTTGCTTCGTTTTTTGAGTGCTTTTCCTGTAAACTGTTCAGGGTGCTCCTCGACATATTTGTCGTATAATTCGGGTCTTCTTTCCTTTGTTCTCTCAAGTGATTTCTGGAATCGCCACACATCGACATTTGCATGATTTCCTGACAGGAGTACCGGTGGAACCTTTTTATCCATCCATACTTCCGGTCTGGAATACTGAGGATATTCAAGAAGTCCGTCATCAAAAGATTCCGTTTGCGCAGATTCCTCATTATTAAGGACTCCGGGAACAAGTCTTGATACTGCATCGATCATGACCATTGCCGGAAGTTCGCCGCCTGTAAGGACATAGTCACCAATCGAAATATAGTCTGTTACAATCTCTTCGAGCACTCTCTCATCTATTCCTTCGTAGTGGCCGCACAAAAAGATCAGATCTTCTGCATTTGATAATTCTCTTGCCACCTTCTGCGAAAAAACGCTGCCCTGAGGTGTAACATATATAACCCTAGGTTTTGCCTCGGGATTTCTCTCTTTTATTTCCTCAAGAATTGCTTTGTAACAATCGTATATCGGCTGTGCCTGCATAAGCATACCTGCACCGCCGCCATATGTATAATCATCAACCTTATTATGCTTATTTCCTGCATAATCCCGGATGTTAACAGCCTTTGCAAAGATTACTCCCTTATCAATTGCTCTCTTTAAAATACTTGTATTAAGTGTTTCCATGACCATTTCAGGGAATAACGTCATTATATAAAAATTCATCTATGCTCTTTCCTGCTAAAAAACCCGGAGCTGAATAATCAGTTCCGGGCATAGTCATATCAGTCAACTATTTCAACGTCAACCTTAAGATTTTCTCTGGTAGATGCAGCCTTCACTACAGAACGGATTGCCTTAGCAATTCTTCCCTGTCTGCCTATTACCTTACCCATGTCAGATGGAGCAACATGAAGCTCTAGGATGGTGCCGTGACCTTCATTTTTCTCATTGACTACAACCTCATCCGGGTTGTCTACCAGAGCTTTTGCAATTACTTCAACCAATTCTTTCATGAATTTTCCCCAATCTCATTTGGAATTATTATTTGATTCCTGCCTGCTTGAAGATCTTGTTTACAACGTTAGTAGGCTGAGCACCGTTTGCAAGCCACTTCTTAGCGAGTTCTTCGTTTACTCTGCATGTGCTGGGATCTGTGTTAGGATCGTATGTACCGATCTCCTCGATGAATCTACCAGCTACAGGGAATTTAGAATCTGAAACTACAATACGATAGAAAGGAAGCTTCTTCTTACCAATTCTCTTAAGTCTAATTTTTACTGCCATTTTAATAATCCTCCATTAAAATAAAAAAATAAATTATCACTTATATATGAAATTCGGCGAGGCCGAAGACACATATCAAAATAGTTTCGGGAAGCCGCCCTTGCCGAATCCGCCAAGTCCTCTCATCCCTTTGCCCTTCATCATTCCGGGCATCTGTTTCATCATCTTCTGCATCTGTTCAAACTGCTTGATAAAGCGGTTTACATCGGCAATATCATTACCGGAGCCCTTAGCAATCCTGTATTTTCTCTGAGGATTCATAAGCTTAGGATTTCTTCTTTCCTCAGGTGTCATGGACAATACGATTGCTTCAATCTTGGCAAGTTTTTTCTCATCGGGAAGCTGATCATCACTGATCTTACCCATTCCGGGAAGCATGCCCATGATAACGGACAGACCACCCATATTCCTCATCTGCTTCATTGACTCAAGGTACATCTCAAAATCGATCTTACCTTTTTTCATCTTTGAAGCCATTTCGCGTTCTTTTTGTTCATCACGCTCACGATTAGCTTCAACCGCTTTGTCGATGAGGCTTAAGACATCACCCATTCCAAGGATTCTGCTTGCCATTCTGTCGGGATAAAACTGCTCAAGATCTGAGAGCTTTTCACCCATACCTACGTATAAAATAGGCTTGCCTGTAACCTGTCTGACTGACAGTGCAGCACCGCCTCGGGTGTCGCCATCCATCTTACTAAGTACGATTCCGTCAATTCCAATGCGGTCATTAAACTGTACTGCCACATCAACTGCGGCCTGACCGGTCATCGCGTCAACTACAAGAAGTGACTGATGTACTGTTACAGCTTCTTTTATAGCAACAAGTTCCTGCATCATGTCTTCATCAATCTGAAGACGTCCTGCAGTATCAAGGATAACTACATTATCATTATTTTTCTCAGCATACTCCATAGCAGCTTTTGCTATGTCAACGGGATTAACATCCGTTCCCATTGAGAAGAAATCAACTTCCTGTTTTTTGGCATTGATTTCGAGCTGATCTATAGCAGCAGGTCTGTAAACGTCACAGGCAACAAGAAGAGGTTTCTTTCCTTTAAGTTTAACCTTGCCTGCGATCTTGGCTGCTGTGGTTGTCTTACCTGTACCCTGAAGACCACACATCATGATAACTGTGGTGCTTTTACCGGGTTGAAACTGAATCTCAGTAGTTTCATGCCCCATAAGCTCGGTAAGCTCTTCGTTAACAATCTTGATAACCATCTGTGCAGGATTAAGACCGTTTAAAACATCTTCACCAACAGCTCTCTCCTGTACCTTGTTTACGAAATATTTTACGACCCGGAAGTTAACATCCGCTTCAAGGAGAGCCATCTTGACTTCCTTCATAGCCGCCTTTACATCTTCTTCTGAAAGACGACCCTTTCCTCGAAGATTCTTAAAAACATTCTGTAATTTATCGGATAAGTTTTCAAATGCCATATATTATGACAATTCCTCCGTAATCTCTGAAACTGCTTCTTTTACCATCTTGCGAAGCTTATCATTATCAAAACCCGGATCATCTGCTGCGCTTGATAAACTTCCAAGCACCTTCCTGATCCTGTCTGTTCTCTCAATCATATGAAGCCTTGCTTCATAGCCTTCAAGTGACTTGGTACATCTCCTGAGAAGATCGTGTACACCCTGTTTACTGATGTCATATTCCTCAGCTATCTCTACAAGAGAAAGATCATTATAAACAGCATCTTCATATATTTTTCTCTGATGGTCTGTCAGAAGCTCTCCATAAAAGTCATAAAGCAGACCCTGTTCAACTATCTTCTCCATCATCACTCCGTAAAGTAAACTAAAAAGAAATGCGATATTCCAAGCACGAAGCCTATCATACCGCATTGTCATATAAGTGTCAAGTATTTCTACTTTACTTTTGTATTTTTTTAAATTCCTTTGAATTCAAAGCTAAAATGGAGCTTTCTTTCTCCGCTTATCCTGAATTCCGGATGTGCCAATGCTCCCCAGGTATCATCTCCTCCAACACCTGTCTGTTTAAGACTGAGCCTTACAACTGTCTGGAAAACTCTGGGAAGCTCGTAGAAGTGTTTTGCTTCATCGAGCTGATCCGGTGTATAAGGAAGTGCAGAAAATTCCATCGTTCCGGGAATACTCTCATAATTATCGGATGATTTATTTCCATCATCATGGCCTCTGAATATGAGTCCTCTTCCTTTTCTATCTGTAACCTTTGCCCATCTTACGCCAACCTTGTTTCCCGTTTCCTGTGGAACAAGATAGGGCTGAACATTTTCTTCGACCAGATTTTCATAGACAGAGAGCTTACCGCCATGCATTCTGTCGCAATATGTCTCATCAGGTCCAAGACCATACCACTTTACGTGGTCATAGTCGGCATCAAGAGTAAACATAAAGCCGAATTCAGGCATATCCGGTGTTCCCTGTTTCTTATCATAGTCAAGGCTTATCCTTACCGTTCCGTCAACAAGGACTCTATATGTGATCATGCAGAAGGTTATCGGATAAGTAGCTATATAGCGCTTAAAGGTAACTTCTACATAATCTTTGCCCTCTGAAATGATCGGGTATATTGAGTCTTCTTTTATTCCGCTGTAGCTGCTTACGCCGTTCGGACATATCTTATGCTGGAAACAGCTTGCAGTCTTCCACATTGCCATTCTCATGGGATCTCTTGAGCCGTGATCATTATCAACAGCCGCTCTGTAGAAGTTAGGTCTGGGGATTGATCTTAGCATTTCTTTTCCTGCATAAATGTAAGAAACAATTGCTCCCTGACCCTTTGAGAACAATACCTCAAAGTTTTCGCCTCTTACTCCCAGGTTGTCGTGGCTGTTTATAAATTTAAATCTGCTCTCTGCTCTAAGCTTTAAGTCTTCCTTAGTATTATCGATATAAGCATCATTTTGTGCTGCAACTCTTACTGCCTTTTCTCCAAATGCTATTTCATATCCCGCATCAGCATACAAATGAGTCTCTTTGATGCATGCAACTACAGATACAACAAGCTCAGCATCACAAGATGAATTATCCAAAAATGCTTTATCCGATTCTGAATAAATACCTTCTGCATTTTTCTTTATACTATTAAAGGCATCCGTAAGATCGATGGTTTTCGTATCCTTGGGCTTAATATCAACATCGAGCACGGTTCTTGATAAAACCTCGCCCTCATGAGATACGATCATGTAAAAATCATACTCAGATGCATTTCTGAAAAGATTCTTATTATAGATAGTTGCAGTTATCTTCTCTGGGTGAATAGCGGGCGCCAGGTAGTTACTTTCTTTTTCGCTTGCGTCAGTCTGTATTGTTATCTTAAATGGCTGATAGCATGCCTTTACTTCCTGCATCTTTGCATAGGCTTCTCTTGTTCCGCATGCAATTCCGTTTCCGCTGAAATTATAATCGCAGGGGCGTCTTCCTATATCTCCGCCGTATGCCTGATAATCCTCACCGAATCTGTTCTTCGTTCTAACAGACTGATCGATGTAATCCCAGATAAATCCGCCCTGAAATTTCTCGTTTCTCTCAGTCAGCTCTATGTATTTGAACATTCCTCCGATAGAATTGCCCATGGCATGCATATATTCACACATGATGAAAGGCTTTTCGGGATGTTCTTCAATAAATTTCTCAACATTGGAAACAGATGTATACATCTGGCTTTCCATATCGGAGCTCTCGGGATATCTTCTGTCCCAGAATAGACCCTCGTAATGTATGAGTCTTTCACCGTCGAGTTCTCTGAATCTGTCAGCCATTTCTTTAATAATGCTGCCGCCAAAGGACTCATTTCCAAGGGACCAGATAAGTATAGCCGGATGATTCTTGTCTCTGTTATATGTAGAATCGACCCTGTCGAGCATCATTGCTCGGTAATTTGCATCATCACCCGGAAGTGATTTTTCAATCGGGATTTCTCCTGCTATGATGGAATTCCATCTTCCATGTGTCTCCATATTATTTTCTGCGATAAGATAAAGACCGAGTTCATCACAAAGATGGTAAATATATACATCATCAGGATAATGGCAGGTTCTGATCGCATTTATGTTATTTCTCTTCATCGTGCACAGATCAAGCCAAGCATCTTCTGCTCTTGGACTTCTTCCGTTGTCACATGAAAATTCATGTCTGTTAACGCCGTTAAATACTATCCTTTTACCGTTAAGATGCATGATGCCGTTCGACATCTCGAATTTTCTGACACCAAAACGGATCGAAGTAGTTTCATATAAATTATCGTCACTATCAAAAGCTGCAACTTCAAGCTCATAAAGATACGGTTCCTCTGCGCTCCACAGTCTGGCATTCTTGATAGTTTCGCCAATTCTTGCACACTTGCCTTCTATTTTCACTTCCCCGCTGCAGATAATATTCCTTTCCATATTTTGGAAGTTATCAGCTTTGGAGAAATCTTTTGCTTCAAAAATACTGTATTTAACATATCCTTCGCTGCCGGAAGTTTTTATGTCAGAAGCAAAAATACCGTTTGAGAAATCTGCATCAGGACTTGCTGTGATCTTAATATCTTCAATGTGAACCTTTGGCTTGGTATAAAGAAATACATCTCTGTAGATACCGGATAATCTGAACATATCCTGATCCTCAAGCCAGCTTGAAGATGTCCATTTATATACCTGAACTGCAAGCTTATTGATACCGTCTTTTAGATGATCTGTTATATCAAATTCAGAAGGAGTAAAAGAATCCTCACTATAACCAACATATTCTCCGTTTACCCACAGGGCAAATCCGGATTCAACACCCTGAAATGATATGCATACAGGCTGGTTTTTATCCCATGAAGAGGGAATCGTAAAATATCTGATATAGCTTCCCGTGGGATTAAAGATTTCCGGAATCTGCCCGGGTTCTATATCCTCATGTCCTTCCCATGGATACTGCGTATTAACATAGGTTGGCTCATCATAGCCTTCAAACTGCATATTTGAGGGAATTCGTATTTCATCAAATCCCGCATCATCAAAATCCTCTTTTTCAAATCCTGCAGGCGCAAGCTTAATATTTGTTGAATAACAAAATTTCCAAACACCATTTAAACTCATTCTAAGAGAAGAGTCATAAATCACTCTGTTTTTTGCAGATCCTTTTTTTAAGCGCATTTCTTCAAGTGATGGGTATGCTATAAAATCTGCATGAGCATCCAGAACGTTCTCCTTGAAAATATTGGGATCCTTCAAAATATCACTATTAAATACCTTCATTTTTTACCCCTGTTATTCTGCGAAATCAGTTACGCAGATATTTATATTTGTGCTACCTTCTATTCCGTCAATATTTCCTTCTCCGGAATACTGCCACATATCAAATCTGTAAGGATAATAGATTGGAATATTATGATCAGAAATCCAGATTGCATAATTGTTTATATCAAAATCTTGAAGCAGATCAACGAAGGTTTTGGTGTTACCGTAGATCATCGGTGTATATCCCGATGCCTCAACTGTGCTAAGGAAAGCATTGGCAACTTCCTTATACACATCAGGAGTCTGCCCAAATGTCCTTGCATCAGAGGATTCATTAGCCTCAATGTCGATTGCTACAGGATACGTAATGTCATAAGGCTCAATAAGATCAAGCACAAATCGAGCTTCTTCTCTAGCTTCCGTGGCATCTGTAGCCTGCGAATAGAAATACACCCCTACGTCAAGCCCTGCATCCCTTGCTTTTTCAACATAGGTCTTAAAAAGATCATCCTCAAGAACAGTGCCTTCGGTTGAACCTCTAAGTCCTGCTCTTATCATGCAATAATCAATACCGGATGCCTTTACTTTTGAGAAATCGATATCTCCCTGAGCTCTGGAAATATCTATTCCTCTAGTGAAAACAACACTCTCATCTATGCCTGTGTATTCAAGGAATCCGCTCTCTTTATCCATCTCAAAATCAGTTTCCAGAAAAGAACTTCTGTCTATATCTTCAGATATATCAAAAAACTGATATTCATTACCATAAGACAGAACTATCTGTCCAGGGAAAAGATTCTTTATAGCATCACTTGTCCCGTTTTCAATGAGGTCTTCCTTAAATTTCTCCTTTACGGAATCACCTGCATTTTCGAGAACTTCATTTGTTGCTATCTCGATCATCTGATCCGTTTCAGCCTTGGTATAATAGCCCTCTGATTCAAGAGCTGCCAGCTCACTTTTTGCCGCATCAAGCTGTCTTTTCAGCGATGCGTTGGAAAGAAGTATGGCAATACAGTATGAAAGAGCAAGAACACTTACCAGTCCTAAAAAAATAATCGAGATAAGGTTCTGCGAATTATTAAAGGGCATGCGATTTTGCTTATTACTGTTATTTTTCATATTTTATATACGCTCGTCAAAATAGCTCTTATAGCCTTCACCAAAAATTTCAGATGCACTTGTAACGATCATAAATGCGTCAGGATCCTCTTCTCTTACTATATCTTCTGCAAGCGGAGAAAGTCTCTTCTTTATTGCGCAGAGGATGACCTTCTTTTCCTCCTTGCTGTAAGCTCCCTGACCGAAAATATGTGTTGCACCCACATCCAGTTCCTCAAGAAGTCTGGCTGTTATATCATCTGTCTTATCGGTAATTATGTATATGAGCTTAGCCTCATCTCTACCATATAACACAAAATCAATAACATAAGAAGTTATCATTACACCAAGGAATGAATACAGTACAACCTTAGTGTCTTTTAAAACAAATCCCGCAAAGAGTATTACAAAGATATCAAGCATCATAAACAACACGCCTGTCTTGATATGCGGGTACTTGATTCTAAGAAGTTTGATAATGATATCCGTTCCACCCGTTGTCGCATGGCATTTAAATGTAATTCCTATACCGACAGCAACAAAAACACTACCAAAGATCACACCGAGAATTACGTCATCAACCGCAAATGCCTTGCCATATTTAGCAATAAGATCAGTAAAAATAGAGTTCATCACTGTTGCATAAACAGTTGATATGGTAAATCTGATGCCAAACTTGGTTATAGCCAGGATCAATATCGGAATGTTCATAACCATGAACCATATACCGGTTCCGATAGGGATAATTCTGTTTAACACAATAGCAGCACCGGTAATTCCACCCGGTGCTATATTGTTGGGATCATTAAACAAACTGGTTCCTATAGCATACAAAAATGCTGCAAAAGTAATCAGTAAATAATCTGTACCTTTTTTTGTTATCTTTTCTACGTAAGTCATAAATTAAATATTTGTGCGAACGATCTTCGGTTTATATCCGTGATCTTCAAGGGTTTTTATTATCTGCTCCTTGTGGTCGCTACCAAATGCCTCCAATGTAATTCTGAGTTCTACCGCAGCACTTCTGTTAATTGAAACGAACTGATTATGCTCAAGCTTTATGACATTACCGTTTGTCTCGGAAATAACCTGTGCAACCTGTGCGAGCTGTCCCGGCTTGTCAGGAAGCAGCACTGAAACAGTGAAAATACGGTTTCTTAAAATAAGTCCCTGCTGAACAACAGAAGACATGGTGATAATATCCATGTTTCCGCCGGAAAGTACGCATACGATTCTCTTATCTTTCTCATGCATCTGCTTTAAAGCTGCTACTGATAAAAGGCCTGAGTTCTCAACAACCATCTTGTGGTTCTCAACCATATCAAGGAAAGAAACTACAAGATCTTCATCGGGAACAGAGATAATCTCATCAATATTTTCCTGAATATAAGGGAATATCTTTTCTCCCGGAGTCTTAACTGCTGTACCGTCAGCAATTGTATTAACAGTAGGAAGTGTAGTAACCTTGCCGTTTTTAAGGCTCTCAGCCATGCAGCTTGCACCCTGAGGTTCAACGCCTATTACCCTTATCTTGGGATTTAATAATTTTGCAAGTGTGCTGACACCTGTAGCAAGGCCGCCTCCACCGATGGGAACCAGAATAATATCAACTGTAGGAAGTTCTTTTATTATCTCCATGGCAATTGTGCCCTGACCTGTTGCTACGTCGAGGTCGTCAAAGGGATGAACAAAAGTATAACCGTGCTCATCTGCAAGCTTAAGCGCATACTCGCAAGCTTCGTCATATACATCGCCATGAAGGATAACCTCTGCTCCGAGAGCTTTGGTCCTGTTTACTTTTATAAGAGGAGTAGATGTAGGCATAACGATCGTTGCCTTGACCCCATAACTTTTTGCCGCAAAAGCAACGCCCTGTGCATGGTTGCCTGCAGATGCGGTAATAAGTCCTTTTTCTCTTTCTTCATCGGATAAAGTAGAGATTTTGTAATAAGCTCCCCTAACCTTATATGCGCCTGTTCTCTGAAGATTTTCAGGCTTAAGGTAAACTTTGTTACCTGTAGTATTACTCCAATAATCGCTGTAGATAAGCTTTGTATCGAGTGTAACTTTTTTTACATCTTCATATGCTTCCTCAAAAGCCGGAAGTGTAAGAGACTTTATTTCCCCTAAAGACATATGCTCCTCCTTGCCCTACTGTATTATGAAAACAATGCATCAACAAATTCATCAGACTCGAAACGCTCAAGATCTTCAAGTCCTTCTCCGACACCAATGTATTTAACCGGAATATTGAGCTCTGAAACAATCGCAACTGCAATTCCGCCCTTGGCTGTTCCGTCAAGCTTGGTAAGTACGATACCTGTAAGATCTGCAACTTCTCCAAACTCCCTGGCCTGTGAAATCGCATTCTGACCTGTGGTGCCATCAAGTACGATAAAGTTTTCCCTGCGAATTCCGGGAAGCTCTTTATCTATTATCCTGTTCATCTTGGCAAGCTCTTCCATCAGATTTTTCTTATTATGGAGTCTGCCTGCAGTATCTATCATCAAAATATCGCAGTCTCTGGATCTGAAGGCATTTACAGCATCATATATGACACTTGCCGGATCAGCTCCGTCTTTTCCTGCAATAAGCGGAACTTCCGCCCTGTCTGTCCATTCTCTTAACTGCTCTGTAGCACCTGCTCTGTAAGTATCTGCAGCTGCAACAAGAACCTTCTTTCCTTTTTTCCTGAAATGAGCCGCAAGCTTGCCGACTGAAGTGGTCTTACCTACGCCGTTTACACCTATTACGAAGATAACGGTCTTATCGTTCTCAAAATCATAAGCATTGTCATCTGTTCTCATCTGCTCTCTTATGTTTGAGATCAAAAGCTCTCTGCACTGCTGGGTATCGGTTATATGTCTGTCCCTTACCTGTTCCCTTAGTTTATCCATGATCCTGCTGGTAGCATTGATACCAATGTCTCCCATGATAAGAGTTTCTTCGAGTTCTTCATAGAAATCCTCATCAATGCTGGTAAAAGAACTAAGGACATTATTTATTCCCTTTACTACACCGTCTTTAGTTTTCGAAAGACCTTCTGTAAGTTTGGCAAAAAAACCGTTCGACATTAGTTCGTAAGCTCCTTATCAATCAAATTAACACTAACAAGTGTGGATACACCCTTCTCCTGCATGGTGATACCATAGAGTCTGTCGGCGCTTTCCATTGTACCACGTCTATGTGTAATTACAATAAACTGTGTAGACTTTAACTTGTGCAGATAATGTGCAAATCTTACTACGTTATTTTCATCAAGCGCAGCCTCAATCTCATCAAGAAGACAGAATGGTGAAGGCTTAAGGTTCTGGATCGCAAAAAGCAGTGCGATCGCCGCAAGTGCCTTCTCACCACCGGAAAGCTGCATCATGTTAACAAGCTTCTTTCCCGGAGGCTGAGCATTGATCCTGATTCCTGCTTCAAGTATGTCCTCATCCTCAACAAGTTCAAGAGTACCTTTACCGCCTCCAAACATCTCTTTGAACACCTTGTCAAACTCGTTCTGGATCTTGGTAAACTGCTCCATGAACTGCTTTCTCATTGATTCATCAAGTTCTGTGATAATATCTCTAAGCTGTTTCTCAGCCTCTACCAGATCATCATGCTGAGTCTTCATGAATGTGTATCTCTCCATAAGGACTCTGTAATCCTCAATGGCATTTACATTGACATCACCAAGTTTTCTAATGGTGTCTTTTAATGAGTTAATGCGCTTCTTCATAGCAGACATATCTGTCATTGACTCATCTCTCATGGATGAAGCATCTGTAAGAGTTATCTCATATTCATCCCACATATAATTTATCTGGGTTTCTATGGATTCCTTGATTCTCTCACATCTGGCATTTAATCTTGTAACTTCCTTATCAAGACCGTTCATGGTCTGGTTTAGTTCTTCCGTCTGTTTAAAGAAGTTCTTCTGAGAAAGAGTAAGTTCTTCTTTTCTCGCCTTTTTGTCTTCAAGTTCCTTGCCTGCATCACTCTGAACATCAACCGAAGTCTCAATAGTTAATTTGATCTCCTCGATATCTTTTTTCTTCTGATCAAGAAGCTCTTTGTTCTCATTCATTGCAGTGATGATCTCATCAAGAGCTTTCTTTTCTTCACTTATCTCGCCTTCTATACGATCGACATTTTGCTGCTCGAATGAAGCCTTCTGAAGTATCTTCTCGTATTCGATATCCCAGGATGAAACATTCTCGGACTCTTTTTCTTCTGCCTCGTGGAGCTTTTCCAGTTCTGTCTGGAACTGCGCAACCTTTGCAGATTCCTCTTCCTCGGTCTTTATAGAAAGCTCAAGAGATTTTTCTGCTTCTTCCTTCTCGGTCTTAATATCAAGCATCTGCTTCTCAATGCTTTCACTCTCTGTCTTAAGGTCTGTGTAATCGCCCTTTTGCTTTTCCTGGCGCTCCTTCTCATTCTCAACATTTATTCTTGCAGTATTCTGCTCGATAAATTTTGTCTGGAGAAGACCTCTTAATTCCTCAACAGTTACTCTCAGTTCATTTCTTCTCTTCTTTGTATCTTCTATTTCCTTTTGATAAAGTGCGATGTCTTCTTTGCATTTCCTAATGTTCTTTTCAAGCTCATCCATCTCACGTCTTCTACCAAGAAGATTGGAGTTATTTCTGAAAGTACCACCACTTATGGCACCACCGGGAACAAGAAGTTCACCTTCGAGGGTTACCATTCTGATAGTATATTTATATTTTCTTGCGATCAAAACCGCGTTATCAACCGTATCGACAACTACAATCCTTCCAAGCATGGCTTTGGCAACGCTTCTGTATCTGTCCTCAGTTTCAACAAGTTCATCTGCCATTCCGAGTACACCCTTTTCATTTAAGGCCTCCTGAGCCTTGAACTCCTGAGGGTCTCTGATACTTGTAAGAGGAAGGAAGGTCGCACGTCCTGCCTTGGAGCGCTTTAAGTATTCGATCATTTCCTTGGCTGTATCTTCATCGTCAGTAACGATATTCTGAATATTACCGCCAAGCGCAATCTCGATAGCTGTCTCGTACTTGGGCTGAGTCTTTATGATATCGGCAACTACACCTATGATGCCTGGTGTGTCGTCCTTTCGCTCCATTACTTTCTTTACACTTCCGCCGTAACCTTCATATCTTTCAGTAAGGTTAGAGAGCGCATCAAGTTTGGACTTTTCCTGATGATACTTATTTTGAGCATCACGAAGCTTAGTATCCTTGGCAGATAACTTATCACGAATACCTGCAAGCTCATTCTCCGAATCCTTCTGCTTCTGATTCATTGTACGGATTTCAGCTGTGATATCATCAAATTCTGCCTGGAGCTTTTTAATGATCTCTTCCTGCAAAGACTCATCGGATCTGGCTTTTACAAGCTTTCCTGTGAGTTCTGCTTTTCTTATATTGATCTGCTCCTGCCTTGTATCAAGTGATGATAGCTTTGATTTGATAGTGGATCTGTCAGACAAAGTCTGGATTATCCTGCTCTTACAGTTTTCTATCTCAGTATTTGTTTCATTTATCTTCTCGATTATTCCGTCGAGAGTTTTTCTGGCACCTGCTCTGTCATCGGAAAGGGCTGATAGCTCTTTATCAATTACTTCTTTTTCCTTTAAAACAGCCTCTTTTTCCTTTTCCTTCTCGGCTATTTTAGCTTCTTCGTCCTTTTTCCTCTTCTCAAAATGAGCAGCTTCATTTGTTGCTGATTTTATCTGCTCATTCATGATGCCGATCTGACCTTCGAGTTTTTCTCTCTTAATTGAAGTATCCGTTATCTTAGCTCTGACTTCTTCAATATCATGATCGAGAGTTTCGAGTTCTTCCTGGATCTTCTCATACTCAGCTTTGGTGTCATCATACTTTTCTCTGGCATCTTCAAGCTGTTTGGAAGAAATCTCAAGGTTTTTCTCTGATTCAAGGAGCTGTTCCTTCTGGGTTCCGTTCTCTAAAAGGAACATGTTAACGTCAAGAGTCTTTAACTCTTCCTTGTTCTTAAGGTATATCTTAGCAATCTCAGACTGCTTTTCAAGAGGTTCTACCTGCTTTTCAAGCTCTGAGAGGATATCGCTTACACGAACAAGATTCTGTTTCTCCTGCTCAAGCTTTTTGATAGCGGTATCTTTCCTTGACTTGAACTTAACAATACCTGCAGCTTCATCAAAAAGGTTTCGTCTGTCCTCGGGCTTACTGGAAAGAATCTGATCGATCTGACCCTGTCCGATTATTGAATAACCCTCTTTACCGATACCTGTATCAAAGAAAAGCTCGTTAACATCTTTCAAACGGCAGATATTGCCGTTAATCATATATTCACTCTCTCCTGAACGATATAGTCTTCTGGAGACAGTTACTTCATTATAATCAATAGGAAGTGCATGATCTGAATTATCAAGAGTGATAGCAACATACGCGTAACCAAGAGGTTTTCTCAGTTCTGTTCCCGCGAATATTACATCTGTCATGGTACCGCCACGGAGCTGTTTAATCCTCTGTTCACCAAGAACCCATCTTACAGCGTCCGCAACGTTACTTTTACCTGAACCGTTAGGTCCGACGATACCTGAGATTCCATTGTGGAACTCAAGTTTTATTTTATTTGCAAACGACTTAAAGCCATGAATTTCTATGCTTTTTAAATACATATTACTGTTTCTTTAGTTCCAGGATAGCCTGATAGGCCGCCTTCTGCTCTGCCGCCTTCTTTGTTCTACCTGACCCCTCTCCCAATTTTTTATCTCCGATATAAACCGCAGACTCGAATATTTTATCATGTTCGGGTCCTTTTTCGCCACAAATTTCATACCGTATTTCAACATTGCCGTCGCGCTGCACAATTTCCTGCAGTACTGACTTGCTATCGTAGAAAATCTGTTTCTCTTCAGGATTGTCCAGAATGAATTTCTCGATATGCTTCTTGGCAGCTTCAAGACCGCTGTCAAGGTAAATGGCTCCGATAATGGCTTCCATGACATCGGAAATTATAGATTCTCTGTACCTTCCGCCCGTCTGCTCCTCACCTTTTCCGAGAATAATATACTCCTCAAGATGAATGTTT
The DNA here is from genome assembly GCF_000702265.1 of Butyrivibrio sp. NC2002. Classification (GTDB taxonomy): domain Bacteria; phylum Bacillota; class Clostridia; order Lachnospirales; family Lachnospiraceae; genus Butyrivibrio. Next base: position 76,090 of record NZ_JNKZ01000007.1, on the reverse strand, counting down.
GATGCGCAGTAAGCCAGTGCAGGTTCGCAGACCATAGATGCTCTCATCTTTGTCATCTCGCCTTCACGTTTATCCGGATATTTATTGTATAAATATGTGCTTGAAACAAGCTCAAGTACGGCATCGCCCAAAAACTCAAGTCTCTCATAATCGCCGCGCTTATTTATCTTTTGTTCATTGGCAAATGATGAGTGAGTAAGTGCCTGTTTGAGCAAAAGTGTATTCTTAAAGGTATATCCAATCTTATGCTGTAATTCTGCAATCTGTTCTTCAGTAACCATACCTTTTATCTCCTCGTATATTATGTATTGGCACGATTGCTCCGCAATCCTGCCCTATCGGTCGGAACCATTCCAAATCATGACTTCGTCATGATGGTTCCTCCCTTCAAAGAAAAATGATATGAGACAGAGCCATCTAAGAAGCCCTGCTTCATATCATTCATGATAACAAATAAATGTTGTTCAGGCTTCTTTTCTTGCCTTCTTAAGAAGCTCTACCGCTTCACCTACTGTAGTAATGCCTTCTGCAAGATCTGCATCGATTTTAACATCGAATTCATCCTCTATTCCCATGATGATCTGGAAAACGTCAAGAGAATCAGCACCAAGATCGTCTGTAAAAGTAGACTCCATTGTGATCTCATTCTCATCAACATTAAGTACGCCGGCGATAACTTCTTTTAACTTCTCGAATTCCATAAGTTCTCCCATTCCTTTTATGTATTTCTTTTAAAAAGTCTAAATCAGTATCTGTTTTTTCAAAAAACAAAAACCTATTTTATATGATAAAGAATATAATACCTTTTATCCTATGATACAAGTATTATTTTCACTAAGAAAAGCCCCTGTCATTTGTAAAATGTTTAGTTCTCAGTGCTGATTGATTCTTTGATCTTCTCAGCGATATTCTGCTCAGTAAATGTCACACACTGAAGTATGCTGTTCTTAATTTCAACGGCCTTCGAACTTCCGTGAGTCTTAACAACAAGACCTGTAAGACCAAGCATCGGAGCGCCTCCGTACCGGTCCATGCTGTAATCCTTAAGGACATTTTTAAGAGTGGGCTTTATCAAAAGACCTCCGATCTTGGCCCTTAAGTTGCTCATAAGTCCCTTTTTAACTACTTTAAGAAGGGTTGTCGCAACGCCTTCATACATCTTAAGGATAACATTTCCCGTAAATGCTTCACATACGATTACATCGCAAACGCCGTTTGGAATATCCCTTGCTTCAACAGATCCGATAAAGTTGATATCAGGGCAGTTTTTAAGAAGCGGGAATGTCTCCTTAACAAGTGCGTTGCCCTTCTCCTCTTCAGCACCGATGTTTACAATGCCGACTGTAGGATTTTGTATACCACAGAAATTCTTCATGTAAACCGATCCCATCTTCGCAAACTGAACAAGATGAGAAGGTCTGGCGTCCACATTTGCGCCGCAGTCTATAAGAAGTGAAACGCCCTTCTCTGTGGGAATAAGCGGTGCAAGAGGTGATCTTTCAACGCCTTTTATCCTGCCGATTATAACCTGTCCGCCAACAAGTGTTGCACCTGTGCTTCCGGCGGAAACGTATGCATCACATTCGCCATGCTTAACAAGGAACATAGCCTTAACTATGGATGAATCCTTCTTGGTTCTTATTGCCATTACAGGCGGTTCTGCCATCTCAATTTCCTCTGTGGCATTAACTATCTCTATTCTGTTTTCATCATATGTATATTTGGAAAGCTCGTCCTTAATGACCTGTTCTTTTCCAACAAGAAAAATCTTTACTTTGTCTGATTCATTAAGTGCGTCGATAGCGCCTTTTATAATTTCCCCGGGTGCATTGTCGCCGCCCATTGCATCGAGTGCAACTCTCACAAGATCTGCCATACCGTCCTCCATAACAATCTTTTTTACTTAGTATGCTCAAGGCACACTATATATTTTACACAATGTTTTATTTATTGCAATTCTGAGAATACTTCTTTGGTGAAATGCCAACTGACTTTGTAAAGGCTTTTAAAAAGTTACTATAGTCTGAAAAGCCGCATTTCTCGCACACTTCACTGACGCCGTATCCTTCTGCCAAAAGCGACTTTGCGATACTGATCCTTCTGGCAGTTATATATTTATTTATTGTTGTTCCCGTTGCATTTTTGAATATCCTGCAGATGTAGCTGTCGCTTAGATAAAAATGTGCTGACAGCATCGAAATACTTACAGGATTTTGAATATTGTTATTAATATAAGATAAGATAGCGTCAACCTGTTCGTTATATGTTGACTGCATACCGGCATTGCCTTCTTCTTTATCCCTTATGATTTTTCCTATCATAACAAACATCTCTGTAAAAATTGCTTTTTCGAGAAGGTCGTGCCCATATCCGTTACTTGTTAATATCTTATTTATGAAATATAAAAATCTCGACTGTTGCTCTTCCTTAAGACTTATCTTATGAGAAAAGCCCTCTCCCCTGTCTGTAAAGCAAAAATCAAGAGAAGTCTCATTACTTGAAAGAGATCTCATAAAATCAGGATCTATCATGATGACGATCCTTTCATGGACTTCCTTATCTATCTGCGTAAGATAATGAGAATCATACTGATTAATAAGGAACAGATCTCCGGGTTTTATGTCATATACTCTGTTGTCTATAAGAAACTGTTTACCTCCGGATATCGAGAAATACACCTCATAACAATCATGTATATGCATTTCCATCGCTTTCTCATCCTTATATAGATGTGCGATCGAAAAGTATTTATTTTCCATACATTCAAGCATTGCCTGCTTACATGAGTTAAGTTCTTTCATATTTCTGCCTGATTTATTATTTTAGATATTTTTTAATATAAGAAGAAAATTCTTATATGATAAAAAACTCATTGACATTAACGATTACAACGCATATAATAGCATGAGTGTGTTAACTAATGCAAATGACCATTTTATGGTTCATGATATGAACGCTGTAAGGAGGTGTTACCGAATGTCTATCTGCCCGAAGAATAAATCTTCCAAGGGACACAGAGACCAGAGAAGAGCTAACTGGAAGATGTCTGCTCCTACACTGGTTAAGTGCAGCCACTGTGGTGCTCTTATGCAGCCTCACAAGGTATGTAAGAAGTGTGGCTACTACAATAAGAAGAGCGTTGTAGTAAACGAAGATTAATTTTAAATCGAATCAAAAATAAAGGGTTGTGAAAAGATGCGAGATCATTTTTTCACAGCCCTTTTTTGATTCAATTAATTATTATTGGCTTCTATTATCCAGTCTTGATTAAATACAACACTTTTATAAAATAAATGTCACTCCGGAAACAGTAGCCAACCTCTCTTTTTTATATAAAACTGAGAGCTTCTCAAGGCATTCGTCATACATTTTGCGCATTGCTTCATTTCTCTGCTCTTTCTTAACTTCTGCTTTACGTGTATCCTGAACATCGTGAAATCTCATAATCTACCCCTTTCATGGTCATGTATCTGACTTATGTTTGCTGTCTTTTGTTTTCTTTATGACCTAAGGATATACCGAATTATGAACCCAAAACACAATATTCATTTGTTTTTATATATATTTATTTGGCAAGCCTCGAAAAATGTTTTTGGAAGTGCTCTCTTCTATATTCTTTGGGTGATTTCTTCTCCATCTTTGAAAAAACAGCCGAAAAATGGCTTTCATTGGCAAATCCCAGATATTCGGCAATATCCGTGCATGAGTATTCATTAAATGTCAGAAGATGCTTTGCCGCATTTATCTTCTTTGCTTTAATGTATTCAGAAACAGATACTCCCACTTCTTTCTTAAAAACAGTTGATAGCCATGAAGCATTCATCTCAAGCTCGGTTGAAAGATCCTGAACAGTGATCCTGTCATGCATATGATTATCTATATAGTTCATACAGGCTATGACTTTGGGAGAAAGCTGAGTGCTTTTGCCCTTAATAGCCTGCATTCTCTTGGTGTAGTCAATCATCATCTCTTCATATACTTCAGTTACTTCCTCTACAGTTTTGCATTTATCCATTTTTAAAATATACAGATCGGATAAACCATAGGATTCGTCTGCCGGCATTCCGGCTTCAATACAAAATCTGCAGCAGGAAGTTATACTTGATACAAATAGATATTTTCTCTGTAATAAGGGTGATTCGGAAAGCTTAGGGAAAACACGGCTTCTATGCTTTATCAGATCACTTTGAACAGTCTTGATATCCCCAGCTACAACCGGTCCGAAATCTGACATCTCTTCGCTAAGAGTAGCATGAACTATGCTGTTTTCACGCTGATCAAAAAGATACTGAGAAAGACTGCTGTCCATCTTTTTTAAAACATTCTCATTAATCTGTATCTTCCCCGAACTTTTATTCATCCCGCATCCTCCCGCAATTTAAGGTGACAAATACTAATGAAAATATTTTATCATAATTTTTTTATTGAAGTAGTGACATAACGCCATTTGTTGTCTGATTTGCCTGAGCAAGCATAGACTGTCCTGCCTGTTTAAGGATATTTTCCATGGAATGCTTGACCATCTCGTCTGCCATATCCGTATCTCTTATCCTTGATTCTGCGGCAGTGGTATTTTCCACAATATTTCCAAGGTTGTTGGATGTATGCTCAAGCCTGTTCTGATAAGCGCCAAATAATGAACGCTGAGCTACAACTTTTCTGGCTGCTTCATCAACAAGGCTCATTGCATCTTCGGAATTATCAATGGTCAATACGTTCATGTCCTCAATACCAAGACCCAGATTAGAAAGGCAGGCATAGTCAATGAAAATCTTAACCTCCATATCAGCTTCAGGTGCTGTATGAATATTTTTGTGAAGGTCCTTATACCCTACAAGTACTGAATGAAGCACATTTTGAGCAGTTTGTTTAGGAACAGAAACATAGAGTCCGGATAAACTAACGGAATCGCTTGTTCCGGTTCCGCTTTCAGGACTATCTGTATTTCCTATATTACTTGCGTATAGATCTGCGCCTGTGATTTTTCTTAGATTATTAAGAAAATCAGCAGAATGCTGAACGCCTTCTTCACCGTAGAGTGTAAGTGAAAAAGATCCGTAATTGTCATTTCCCGACACAAGATTATAATTAAGCCGAAGCGCTACCGTGTCATCTCCATGTGAGTCAAAGCTTTGAAGAAGTCCGCCAAGATCAGGATTTGCGGAGTTTGTTTCAAGTAGCTCTTTTATGCCGGAAGCTGAAAAATTTGTAAAGCTCTGATCAGCATCACTGATCGCATTCATATAATATTTAACACCATTGGGATAGGTATAGCCTTCTTTTCCCCACCATCCATCATTTGAAAAATAGTTTCTACCCCAGTTTTCACCTCTTGTCTCATCATCTGTTTTTACCCTGTCGCCAGGGTCAAAATCTTTTACCCATTTAGTCATGGTAACACTGCTGGGGACGGCATTTACTGTAATCTTAGTATCCGGATCATCTCTTTTTGCGAATTCAAAAGTAAAGGTGAGTTTATTAGCGGAATCAGTATCAGTATCGCCAATTTGTGTCATGGATTTAAAACCGGCAAAAGAAGTGTCGGCATTGCCCTCAAGATTTATATTACTTTTCTGAATACCTGTAGAACTTATACTAAAACTCGCGCTTACAGCATTTGTTCCATATATTTCAGCGGATGTAGGTTTTTGCGGATATGCATAAACTCTGGCCTGAGTTACATATTGCCTGACCTCATCAAATGTAGTGTAAGGCGTCGTGCTATAGCTGATATTGCAGTTTAAGCCTTTAAATTTGGGATCGTTAAGCTGAGTATCTGACAGATGGTCTTTCAGATTCATAGACATGCCGGCTGTATTTGGTGTCGGCCATGGAATTGGCTCAGAATAATATGTATTTCCATCGATGGCATTCCATTTAAAGCGAACGCCGTCGCCCGTCTCTTCTAATTGAAAACCGTCTTTTGGCCATGTTTTCACGTTATCAGCAGTAAGCTCTGTTGCAGGATGGCTGTAATTAATTGTAACTGCATAATAGTCAACATTTTCAACAACATCCTTCATATCCGGAATACGCTCCCAGATAAGGCTGTCGTTAAAAGATGTAGTCTGAAAAACTCTCTCTGCTTCCGCTTTTAACTGCTGGACTTCATTATCGATCGCTTTTCTGTCGGAAGGCGAATTTGTCCCATTTGCAGACTGAATAGCCAGAACCTTGATCCTGTTGAGCATATCACAGACTTCATTAAGTGCGCCATCTGCCACCTGGCAAAATGAGATTCCGTCAGAGACATTATCTACACCCCTGTCCAGACCTCGCATCTGTTTACGCATTTTTTCAGATATCGAAAGCCCTGCTGCATCATCTCCCGCTCTATTGATTTTATACCCTGATGCCAGCTTTTCTGCAGACTTTTGAACATTAAGATTAGTTATGCCAAGCATTCTGTTGCCGTTCATAGACTGCATATTATGTTGTATACGCATTTAATCGAATCCTTCCGATTACTTGATAACCCAATAACTTTGCTATCTAATATATCGGAATATCTACTATAAAATTTATATAAAAATCCCACATACTTTGAGGTCATGTAACTAAACCAAGATCCTTTAAGTAAGTGGGATTTTTATATAATGAAAATTTACCAGATTCTGTAGTTGCCTGACAGAGCAAGGAGCGCAAATATATACAGGCAGTTATCGTAGTATCTTCTGACTCCGCGTCTAAGAGGCTGATTCCAGAACCAGTTAACCCATTTTGAAGCCATAGCAAAATCGCTGTTTTCTTCATCACTATATGGAACAGAAAGCGCACTCTGAGCTATTGTCGAAAGAAGTCCAAGCGGATGAAGAACCGGCTTTTCAAGAGGAGTTCCGTCAACCTTGTAAGCGCATCTTACAGCTTCAAGATCTGTACCGAAAAACTTCATCATACGAATCGGAATCCGGATCTGTCCCTCATCTATTCCAAACCATTCAGCATCAAGGCCTATGTTTGCATAGGTTCTGTAGGCATCACTGAAGAAATCTCCAAATTGTCCCCAGGGAAGTTGCTTGTCCATAGGGCTTCCGTCAAAATTTGCATATTCAGGATTAAGTCCTGTCTCCTTATGGCAGGCTGTTACAAGGAATTTCCTGCTCACAGAAGCTGCCTCTTTGAAGAATTCCTTATCCTCATCATTTGCCCATAATGCAAAGAGCTCATAGAAATGAGGTAAATGATAAGAAGGATCTGTATGCGGACTTCCTGGAACAAAAAGAATCTGCTTGTTGTCTCTGTTCCACATAGGGCATCCTGCTCTTCCATTTTCACCCTTGTGAATACAAGCGCTTAGGATACTTCTCGCCTCTTTGCTATATTCAAATATACCTTCTCCATCACCCCATCTGTGAGATGCAAAGAAAAGAGCCATTGCATAAAACTCCTCACCGTCAGGCGCAGGACCCATGGCATTTTTTGTTCCGTCTGTCTGACAGGACCATGCAAAATAGCCCTCGTTTTCGCCCTCATCCATGAACATGTATGTTTTGGACCACTTCCAGATCCTGTCAAACTCTTCCTTCATGTCAAGCTGAACGCACATCATCATTCCATAAGACATACCCTCTGTTCTGGCATCGTTGTTGCCTGTGTCGGTAAGATATCCCATATCATCACCGGCTTCATGATATATTCTCTCTTGCTCATCATAGAAAAAAACATCTACTGCCTTTTTTATCTTATCTTCAATCTCTTTATCAGTCTTACCAATCTCTTTAAATACATTTCTGTATGTTTTGCTATCAAATGCACTCACTAAATTTCCCTCCTGAATGTGATTAAAAATCCTCTTAAATACTTACATATATAGAATCTTAAGTCTTTCAAATTTTTGCTTTAAGTTCAGTAATTATTACCTTTTTAAAATATGGCACAAAAAGAAGGCTTTCAGATTCAAAAGCCTTCTTTCGTAGTTTATTATTTTTTTGATCAATTGCACGTCCGGCAGTTTATTTGCAAAGTGCAGCTGTATCTCTGGCAATAGCAAGTTCTTCGTTTGTAGGAACAACAAGAACCTTTACCTTAGAAGAAGGAGTTGAAACAACCTTCTCTTTGCCGTGAACTTCGTTTGCTTCCTTGTCTATTTCTACACCAAGGTATGAAAGTCGCTCGCAGATGATATTTCTTACAAGAGGACCGTTTTCGCCAACACCTGCTGTAAAGCAGATGCAGTCAACACCATTCATTGCTGCAGCATAAGCGCCGATATATTTTGAAACTCTATAGCAGAAAGTATTGATAGCTCTTATGCAGCCTTCGTTACCTTTGTTGTAGCCATCCTCGAGATCTCTGAAATCAGATGAAACATCACCTGAAAGTCCAAGGACACCTGACTTTTTGTTGAGGATATTAACAGCTTCAGAAGCATCAATGCCCTCTTTTTTCATAATGAACTCAACTACTGAAGGATCGATATCACCACTTCTTGTACCCATGATAAGGCCTTCAAGGGGAGTAAGACCCATTGAAGTATCGACGCACTTGCCGTTCTTTACAGCTGAAACGGATGCGCCGTTACCAAGGTGGCATACTATAGTTTTAAGATCGCTGTAATCCTTAGAAAGCATCTCAGCGGCACGCTTGCTTACATAAGAATGGCTTGTGCCGTGGAAACCGTATCTGCGGATCTTGTATTTTTCATAGAATGAGTAAGGTATTCCGTAGAGGAATGCTTCACTGGGCATAGTCTGATGGAATGCAGTATCAAAAACTGCAACCATGGGAACACCACTCATAGCCTTCTGACATGCTCTGATACCAATAAGGTTAGCAGGATTGTGGAGAGGTGCCAGATCTGATACCTCTTCAATCGCCTTAATAACTTCATCATCTATAATTACAGACTTTGTAAACTTCTCTCCGCCATGAACAATACGATGTCCAACTGCGTCTATCTCATCAAGTCCCTTGATAACGCCGTTTTCAGGATCTGTAAGTGCTTCGATAACAAGCTCGATTGCCTTGTTATGATCAGGGATAGCAGTATCCTTGGTGATCTTATCCTTTCCTTCAGGTGTAAAGCTTATCCTTCCGTCAATTCCTATTCTCTCGCAAAGTCCCTTTCCGATAACCTCTTCACTTACTGAATCGATAAGCTGGAACTTAAGTGAAGAACTACCGCAGTTAATAACGAGTATTTTCATGTAAAAGACCTCCATATACCTAATTATGTACTTAATGTACCCTTGCTTTAATATTTTGGCACACTATAATTAGTATAAAACAGCAGCCCAAAATAAACAAAGGAATTTCCATAATTTTATGAAAACATTAGGAATAGTTGCAGAGTACAACCCTTTTCACAAGGGGCACAAATACCTTATAGACAAATTAAAAAAAGAAACAGGAGCTGACTATGTCGTTGTAATTATGAGCGGCGACTATGTTCAGCGCGGCTGCCCCGCCATACTAAGAAAAGACGTACGTGCTCACATGGCACTTATGGAAGGAGCAGATCTTGTTCTGGAGCTTCCGATTTATTACAGTTCGCAGAGCGCAGAGTTTTTCGCAAAGGGAGCTGTTTCTATCCTTGATGATTTTGGCTGCATCGACTATCTGGGCTTTGGCTCTGAATCAGGAGACGTTGAAAGTATTTCCATGATCGCAGACGTTTTATTATCTGAGCCCGATGATTTTAAGTTCTCGATAAAAAAGCATTTAAAGGAAGGGCTAAGCTATGCTTCTGCCAGAGCAATAGCTGTTTCAGAGACTTTAAATGCTGATGCTTTGTCTGCAAAAAATATTGATGATAAAAAAGATTACATATCCGATATTCTCTCATCTCCTAACAACGTCCTTGCAATCGAGTATTTAAAGGCTCTTAAATGGAAAAACAGCTCTATTGTACCTGTTACCACAAAAAGAGTTGGCGAAGGATACGACAGCCTTAATATTTCAGATGAGGAAAATGCCTTCTCTTCTGCTACCGCTATAAGAAATATCATAGAAAAAGGATCTGTAAACAGTCATATTCCGGCAAAAGAAGATGCCGATAAATTATTGCAAAAGGTTGTCCCCGGGAGCACGCTCCCACTTTATTACAATGAGAAAATAACTACTTTGGATGACTTTTCATCTCTTCTTCACTACAGGCTCCTTCTGGAAAAAAGCGAAGGATTTAATAAATATGCCGACGTATCAGAAGATCTGTCGGATAAAATAATAAATAACATAAACAGCTTTGAATCGATAAGCGATTTTACAATGAAGTTAAAGACAAAAGACCTTACCTACAGCCGCATATCAAGGGCACTTCTTCACATATTGCTGGGAATCACTAAGGAAAGCTCTGATAGATATACTAAAGATAACTCTTTTACCGGATACGGAAGAATATTAGGCCTTAACAAAAATGCATCCGCTATGCTAAAGAAAATACAGGAAAATTCAACCATTCCCATAATCTCCAAGCTTGCAGATGCATATAAGATTCTTGACGATAACGAGCTATCACTGCTTAAAGAAACAATATCTGCTTCTGAAATTTACAATATGGTTCGCGGCGATACTACAATAAGCGAATACAGATCGCAGATCATTGTTATTTAGTAAAACTCCTTACATCACCCAGCGGTTATCTGGTCAGGAAATACGTCTGAGGGCATGGGCTTTGCAAAGTAGAAGCCCTGTATCATCTCGCAGCGAAGTTTTCTGATGTAATCGTACTGTTTCTGAGTTTCAACGCCTTCGACTACAATTGCTAGCCCGAGGCGTTTTGCCATTTGTACAACAGATTCAAGAACTATCATGCCCTTTTCATTGTTTTCAATGTTTCTAAGAAAATACATATCAATCTTAACAACATCAACCGGCATGTCCTTGAACATATTAAGGTTAGAGTATCCGCTTCCAAAATCGTCCATCATGATGATAAAGCCTTTTTCGTGAAGGTGATTGAGCACTTTGATTATGCTTTCCATGTCGCCATTGAAAGCGCTCTCTGTAAGCTCTATCTTGATAAGGCTATGATCAAGTCCGTATCTGTCGACTATTTCGGTTATCTCATCAACCAGTCCGGGGTGGTTCACATCCACTCTTGAGAAATTAACAGATACAGGCACTATCTTAAAGCCGCGTCCCTTCCATTCGCTGAGCATCATGCAGACTTCTTCAAGAATATACAGGTCAAGCTCTGTTACAAATCCGTTCTTTTCAAGGATCGGGATAAAATCTCCCGGATTTATCATCTGGTTCTTTTTATCGATCCATCTAACAAGAGCTTCCGCACTTACTCTTTCTCTTGTCATTGTGTCGTAAACAGGCTGAAGATAAACTTTAAATTCCTTATCTATTATCGCACTTCTGACCTTCCGCTCTACAGCTTTTCTGTGCTCATCCTCTTGTCTGATATCATCATCATAGAAAGCAACATTGGTCTTGAAGTTGCCGGATACCCACTTTAAAGCATAGCTTGCATGATCAAGCATGCTCTCGATATCCATCTCCTTATCTTCCAATCTGTAAATTCCTGCATAAAAAGAAACCGCATAATCAAGCCCCGTAATGGGATTTTGAATATGATCTCCGGATAAAGCTTCGGACAATGCATTTATCTCTATCTCGTCCCTTGTAAATATACCGAATGTATCTCCGCCTATCCTTCCATATACCGATTTGGATTTAGTCATTGCACAGCTTTTTCTGATAGTATCAGCAAGGAGCATAAGTAGCCTGTCACCGTTTTCCATTCCTGTTCTCTCGTTAAGCTCCTGCATGTGATAGATCTGGATCTTTATCATACTATATCCGGACACGTCGCTGTTATGCATGATCTCATCGCAGGCTCTCGTAAAACCAACCTTATTGTTTATTCCGGTAAGCTCATCGACCGTTACGTCAATAAAGCAAAATACAACAATAGTCATGGCTACGCTAAGTGAAATAATAAGACCCGTTATACTCTGTTGCGGAATCAGGTTCTGATAAATGATCGTAAATACCGTTATGAAAAGTATAGTGATCAAAAGTCGAAGACGTATCTGCCCCAGATATCTTCTGTGTTTCATTGCACATACGCCGACTAATATCGCACACAAAAAATAGTATACAAAAGTAGTAAAGGCGCCTACTCCCGGATAATAACTAAAGGTCTCCCTATCGAGTGAAAAGAAAAAGTTAAAGAAAATGTTGCCAAAGACGGCAAGTGAAAGCATCACAAATAATGTGCCTCTGAGCAAGATCTCGTTGGGCTTTTCACCACACAATTCATAGAAATACATGGTTGCTCTGAAAGGAAACAAAAACAATACCGCAAAGTAAAGTATAAGAAGTCCATATGTAAAATAGTAAAGGCGCGGATCTTTAAGTTGCAAAAGGATACTGGTTGAGCCATCTGTAAGAACATAAGCAATTGACAGCACAATCAGAAGTTTTAAATTGATTGTGAAATTATCAAGTAGTTTGGGGCGCACCCAAGCACATACTAAACTTGTAAGAATAACCAGTATTCCGGCCACATCAAATTGATAAGCAAATTCCATAGTATCCTCAATGATTTAGCATAATAAAAAAGTCTTTTATATACAAAAATAAGTTCCATAGGCATTTCCTATGAAAAAAAGAAAAAAAATGAGAGGTCACCCAATAGATGTCCTCCCAACTTATGAATTTAATATAGTATTTTTATTACCATTTTTCAAGCTATTTTTTAGAAGAATTAAGGCTCTAACAAGATTATGTCAAAAGCTTACAAACAAATCATAGCTAAAAAGGCATAGATTATTGTTTTTCATCAGAAAAACAATAATCGTACTGGACTAGGTCCTCGCGAAGCGAGGGGCGTGTCCTGCAAAGCAGGATTCTTGCGGGCGATTTCCGCTTTTGCCCGCAAGAAGTTATAAAAGAAAGCAGGATACGGGAATCGAACCCGCCTCCTCAGCTTGGGAAGCTGATATACTACCGATGTACTAATCCTGCAAAATTATTAACAATGTATAAATAATAACGAAATTATGATATAATTTCAAGTAGTTTTGGCAACGTTTTTTTTCAAACGGAGGAGTAAGGTTATGGTAGTAGATACAAAAAAAGCAGCAGAAAAAGGCAAAGGTTTTGCAAATGAATTCCGTGAATTTATCATGCGCGGAAATGTAATGGATCTGGCAGTCGGCGTTATCATAGGCGGTGCTTTTCAGTCGATCATCAGCTCTCTTGTTGATGATATCATCATGCCGATCATCAGTCTTATCACAGGTGGAATTGATTTTTCAAACTGGTTCATAACTCTTGACGGATCAAGCTATCCCACACTTGCACAGGCTCAGGAAGCAGGCGCAGCTACTCTTAATTATGGCGTGTTCATCACAGCTATCATCAATTTCCTTCTCATGGCTCTTGTTATCTTCTTCATCGTTAAGTCCCTTAACAAGCTTAGCGACAAGATGAAAAAAGAACAGGAAGAAGCAGCACCCACAACCAAGATCTGCCCTCACTGCAAGAGCGAGATCAATATCGAAGCTACAAAGTGCCCTTGCTGTACATCAGATTTAAAATGAATAAAATTATAAGAAAAACTCCCGGTCAGGATTAAAAGCTTGTTGAAATGCTTTCATCTGCCCGGGAGTATTTTTTTACATCTGATGTTTTACTACTTCATATTCATTGTCATTTCTGTAATATGGACACTCTTTTGAGTTTCTCTGCATGAGTCTCGCGTAATCGTCTTCGTCCATGTTTACGCTGCAATAGTATGCCTCATCATCTTCATCATACTCATAGTAAACACAATCATCACAATGCATCTGCATATTTCTTCACTTCCTTAATTTAACTTATTTCTGGTAGTACTCATATTGAGTCTTCAAAACTTCAGGTACGGGAATGTCTTCCTTCTGAAGCTTTTTAATGATATTCGTAAGCGGCCTTGCAAGTCCAGCGGTATGTGCAGCATGCTTTTTAATGAGTTCTCCATACTGAGGATTATCAGCCAGCTTGTCCCTTACCTCTTTAGAGAAAGTACAGAAGGTAAAGAGTATCTCTCTCGATATCTTGTTTAATCTCGGAGAAGCATTAGCCTCAAACTTGATATAGTACATATAGTCACTTACAAATACATTTTTGTAGTTGTTATTATTTTTCTGCAGCTGCATCTTGAGCTTTTCTTTCATATCTGAAGAAAGAGTATGGTTCTTTTTGTAGAACTGCAGATAATCGCAGAACATAGATGTAAGGGATGGATCGGTGACATCGTTCCAATGAACGCCCTGCTCCGTCTTGCACATCTCCCATCTGAATTCCGCACATAACTTTATCATTATATCTTCATAGTTTTCAACATTAAATATTGAAATGATCATTCTGGCGGGTGTATTTCTCTTTTTGCCTTCAATTTCCTGCCAAAGTCCTGCCCTGCTACCTACATTGGGCATAAGGATCATGTATGGTGTCACGTCTTCATTTAGGAACACCTGAGTGATGCCGATCTCGGGATTGGAATATAAGCCCTGTCTGCAAAAAACTGAATAATCAACAGAACGTATATATCTGTAAAAGTCATGTATCTTCTGAGCATCAATGTAGCATGCATCAAGAGGCCTTATTACATTTTCCGCATCAAAAACAGGCGTATAGGTAGAAGGTCTTCCATAGCTCATCCTGTTTCCAAGAGCAAGGAGGTTTTTGATTTCAAAATGAAGCCTTTCATTTCGGTCATTTTTCATAAGCTCCATCTGGCCTTCGGTTATATCTCCGCTTGTTTTAAGCGTTCTTAATGCTGTGAAATAATCCTCGTCAAATTCATTTCTGGATGGTTCAATCTCCATGTTGTAAATTTTTTTAAGCCATTCGTAAGCAGTTAAGACCTTGCCCTCCGGGTCCGGCTTATATGTTTTCATAAGAGCATAGAGCTGCCTTGTATTTTCAAGGCCGGCCAGTTCCTCATCAACAAATCCGAACATCAAAAACATTTTCACTTCGGAAGGTACCGCCGGATCAGATAAGCTTCTTAAAAAAGCACAGGTATAAATTGTGTAGAAATGCGTTCCCACAGATCTTCTTAAAGCTCTGCTCTCATCAGATGAATCATATCTGGTTCTGGTATTCTTAAACTCATGGATAATATTTTTAAACTCTTCAGTTGCCTTAGGATCAGCATCAGCATATTGAAGAATTGTATTAAGCGCATCCTTAATGTCAATGTCGGTAGGCTCTCCGTTTTGTCCATTCCGCATCATATCGGAGTGTTTTGCTCTGCATAGCTGCATTTTGGATCTGAACGGATTTGTCTTTTGATTATACTCTGCCTTGTACTCATCAAGCTGCATTCTGCATGCAGAAATGAATGCTATAGCCTGAATACAGTACATGATAATGCCGTTTGCCGCATCCGGTGATAACGAATACACATATTTTTTGAGCGCATCCTCATTATCGGCAAGGCTTTTAAAAAATGCTTCCTGCCAATCAGTTAAAGCCTTCACTTTTTCAGGTTCTGTAAGCTGATTGATCTCAGGAAAAGATTCAGCTTCCATTCCGACGGAAACTGCCATCATCGGATATTCCTTAACTTCTTCCTTGATCTTGTTATAATCCTCAATGAGCTTGTCCTGATCAACGGATAATCTGTCGCAGGCATAAACAACCGTCTTTACAGCAGCAGCTGCAAGGATCGGAGATATTTTCGGATTACCGTTTATTATTTTGTAGATATCATCTATGCTGGTATAGGGATAAGAAAAAACAGATGATTCCTCAACAGCTGTATAGGTGAAAAGATACTTCTCTCCGGGATGTTCGCTGCATCCAAGGATTCCGCCCACGTCAAGCTCAATAGATTCGCCATCTATGGTTACAGCCACTTTACCCTTAACAAGAATTTCAAGTGTCTGTACTGTATCGCCCTTCCTGTGTATTACTTCGTTTTTCTTTAACTGAATAAGTCCCATAATATCTCTCTTGCAGAATTTACAATTGGTTAAAGGTACTTCCTAACACTACATCTATTATTATAAACGATTTTTTGATACCTATATATTAAAGTTTAGTAAACACAAAACGGGGTGCGTCTGTTAATCGATGTAAATCAGCTGTTTTTTAGTAAACTGTCCATTATTTCATCTAAATTAAATTCCTTGCCGGTTCTGTCTTCATATATTTCTTCCAGAGACTTATTCTGATCCTTAGGATCAAAGTCAACATCTCCTGCATGGCTTTTAAAGTCGCTCGTATCAGGCAGCATCTCGTATGCAACATTGTGGATTATCCATTCCTCTGCCATGTCCTGTGCCTGCCTGAAGGATACCATATCGCTTCCGTGAACCGGGTGTTCATCAATAAGTGCCTGACATATCAGAATAATGTCGTTTTCATCTTCTATCTTGTAGGAATCAAATATCTTCCAGTTATCCGTTGTATAGAGCGCTTTAAAATCTTCTTCATTATAGGTAAAAAGATAATTTGTGCCTTTTCCGTCGGTATCCCTTAAATTAATATCATCCTTGGAAGTTAAAAGTGACGTTGTCTCCTCCTGATATTTGGATAAATCTATACTGTCAGTTTGATCATCCTGCCCTTCAAAAGTGTTCTCATCAGTAACACTAACAGTATCGCTACTATCATCAGAAAGCTCTGTATCACTTGCTTCACTTACGGCATTATCACTTTCACTACCGGTGCTTTCGCCGATAGGTACCGTTAGTTCTTCATGTTTTTCTGTCAGTATATCTGCGGCTTCCTTAATTGCCTCGTCTGTCTTTTCCATCACTTCGTCCGCTCTATTAGAACAGCCCGAAAGAATACAAATAGCACTGATAAAAGATAGCGCACCTATCAAAGCTCTGTTTTTTTCCATACTAATCCCCTTACTATCATCGTTTCTAAAACAATTCAATTTTACAATCCTTTGTACTTTTTTTGAAGATACAAAGAAAAAAGAACAAGACCCAAGGTCTCTGTAAAATGATAGACAAGCGAAGACCAGACTATTCCTATCTCTCTGCCAAGAAAGCTAAAGGTCTTCATCTCAAGAAGTCCGAAAGAAAACAAAAACAAAACTGCAATAAGTGTAGCGATTACCTTTAGGAAATTGTCATTTAAAAAGATTCCTGTAATTATAACGCCAAGCAATATCGCTGTAAGGATCTCCAGATATTTAAAGCCGTGAGTCATGTTATAGAGCATAACAAAAGTGCCCTCCCCTGCATCAGGAGACAATACTCCGATGAGAGCAGATATAAATTTCCTGTACATTATGGATGAAAAATCATAGACAAGCTCCGCACCTATAAAAATCATAGCCCAGAGCTGTAAAAGTATTCCGACTGAGTCTGCATTTAGAGTAGACAGAGAATTTCCAAGATAATTTCTCTGAAGATCTGCCATTTCCTGCTTGTCTTCTTCGGGAATAAGCCCCATGTAATGCTTCATTTCTTTTGCTGAATAAAAAAATATCACAGCTATTACCAGTATCTGAAAAATAGAGGAATAGACCGTGAGAGAAAATTTCATGTCATCGAGCATATCGGGTGACTTGACATTATTATTAAAGATAATCCTTACTATACCTTCGAATATAGCAGAGATTATCTTTACAAGCGCAACATATAGAATAGATTTGGACAATAGGTGTTTCTTCATGCTCAAATACATAGTTATATACCCCTATAATTATTCTATACTTATTTATTCTCTTTTTATTTTATTCTTTTTAAGCTCTTTTGCCAATTCTTCCCGCAAGAAGTGTTGTCATAAAAACAGCAAATGATGTGAGCATTACAGTAAAAGTAATAAGGATCCTGTCATCATCACCGGTTTTTGGCAGGTCATTGGTTGTTGATGCAGTAGTTGCAGCATCTGCTACTGTACTGGCAGTAGTCGCCGCTGCAGGTGCCTGTGACGAAGCCGTATTTGATGCGGCTGTTGCAGCGGGAGTACTTGCAGCTGCATTTGAAGCCTGAGCTCCGGTCTGATTATTCTGAGTACTTGCAGATGAAGCACTGTCTGAACTTTCAGAGCCTGATCCCTGAGAATCCTGCTCCTGCTCAAGAAGCCCAGCATCATAATTGTCCTTAATATCTACTGTTACAGCTTCAGTTCTTATAGATGAAACAGGACTTGTTAAAAGCATCATACAAACAGGAATAACATATAATAGTTTTCTTCTTTTCATAATAATGACACCCCTTAACCTACTCTCTTAGCTACAACGAGTAATCTTCCGTCTTTCATAGTATAGTCACATGTTGAAAGTGTTAAAAGCTGATCTCCATAGTTCGCAGATGCAGCTATTTTGTACATAGATCTTGCCTTTACGCTATCTACGTATCTTGAAAAAGCATCTCTGTCGCCTATATTCAGATAGTCGGAATAGTTAAATCCGTTTTCTCCGTTTGCGGATGTGGAAGCCACCGCAATTATTTCATAAAATCTCTGCTCATCGGGAGTATCCACTTCTATTGCCGGGTGCTTTTTTAAATATGTCTGATCCTTGTAATATTTCAGAGTTCCGAAAATAGCTCCGGATTTCATGTTGTGTCCATGTATTACCAGGTGATTGTCGGACATATCCTTGTCGCATCTCTTATCAAGAACAAGAAGACCGTTCCTGTCTTCATTTCCGAAGAAATCATGCTGAAGATAATAATCATTATCTCCTTCTTTGAACATTATGGGATAATTGATATCCGTTCCCTGGATCCTAAGCCATCCTGAGAGATCTGTATTCTTTTTGGTAAGATATTCAATCTTTAAAGCCACAAGGTTCTGTGCTTCTTCGACCTCTTCTTCTGCAGACACGGCACTTACCGATTTGTTTATCGTAATGTCGGCCATCTCCTGGACCTTCTTCATATTTGCCCCGGATTTTTGCTCCATATATATTTCTGCAGCAAAAATGCCTGTCACCACCATGAAGGTAATGCAGGACAACGAGAGGACAGTGTTTCTTATTGTCTTTATAATGAATCCCCTGCGCATAGATAACTCCCCGCTTTACTTATTTATCATATGGTATTTCGGCACGAATATTATTTTTGTTTAGTCCCTTTTCTCCTCTTCATTAGACAAAAGACTCATTCCTACATCATATACATTTCCGTTTACAGCATCATAGAGCCATCTGGCCATAGTCACATCATCCTGCGTAAATTTGGTAAAGTATGGCTCCCTGACCGCAGTATGAACTGTCCCGCCCTTTGTTATAAGCGGTATCTCCCATTCATTTATGTACATACCAAAATCGGGAGTCAGTTTTTTAAGCTCCAAAACCATTTCCTTTAACTGTTCATAAAAAGCGCTCTGCACGTCGCTGTCAGTCTTGTATACCTTGTTTGTTACATCGTTGTAGTAGGCGCTAAGAAGATAGTCCCTTGTTGAGCTGGCATAAAGATATCTTAGGCTGTTGCCGTACTTTTTATACAGCTTTCTGTACCATGAAAGAGTGATGTTATCTGACGAGATATCATCACAGATTTTCTTTGGAGCATGCCAGACATCCGTTGCCGTCTTTTTCCATTTGCTGTAAAGAAGCTGCGCACTGTCAGATAAAAGCGTAATGTCCGACACATTGTGATACACATTTGTAAGGATTTCATCCGTAAGTGCCGGCACAGCAAAAGCGCCCGCGCTGTTTCCTGCAATCAGAAGGTGCTCGGGATCTTTAAAAAGCTTCTTTGCTATTTTCATGGATTCCTTGAAATTCTTGTATCCATGAAAATGAAGGATGTGATCTTCTCCATCCTCACCCACATAAGGGAAATCATTATCTCCCACATGAAAATCGCCTGTAGCATAGGTTATATCTATTATGCTAAAGTCCCTGAAGGGATTATCGGCATCACGCATATTCATAATGCCGATATCAATGTTCATTATCTGAGTAAGCGGTCTTAAGTTGTTCCAGTAATAATTGGGAAGTTCGGCAAGAGTTTTTCCGCCTGAAACAGGCCTTGCAGCCGTATATTCGTTCCAGGCAACTCCTCCGCCGGAAAAAAAGATACAGAGTTTTGCGGGATCTGCAATCTTAACATATATATGATATTCAGAGCCGTCACCTGCCATCCCATTTTCAATAGGCACTCTGTACCAAGTATGGGATTTGGGATCATCCGGAAGGATTGGCGCAAGAAGATCTTTATCTTTGATCCTTTTACTTATTGATTTATCGACAAAATCACCGATCTGAAGTCCAATCTTCTGCTTCCTTATCTGTCTTTTGTTTTTAAATTCCTCTCTGTCCATTTTCCCCTCATCAAAACATTTACATTTTTTCAGACATTGAACATTTTCTCAGTTGCAAATTTCAGTTCTCTGTATCTGAAGATAATTGCTGCAATGATCGCAATCGTGTACGCAGCGATTACAAAAACAGCTGCATAGGGAAGTGTATTTTCACCATTCCATATAAAGAATATCTGGCCAAACGCAAGTACCGCATCCATAACAATATAGATGATGTACTCAACAAATCTAAGCTTCATGAATTTGGATATGGCAAAAGTTACAGCAGAATGTCCAACCAGGCAGAATGGAATCATCCAGATTACGCTCCATCCCCTAAAGCCCGTTACCTTGTCGATGTAATAGTCAATTATTATCGCAAACAGAACTTCTACAGCCAAAACCTTAAGCACGTTATATCTGTATCTCATGATTGCCATAATATCTGCCCATGCAACCACAGTCCCCAGCATAAAGGCATCCATCCATGAAACCGCATCCTTAAAAAGATATTTGAGTGTAATCCACATTACAAACACGATAGCCAAAAGAAATGTGCAGATTTTCTTAAATGTGCTTCCTGACATTTTTCCTGTATTTAAAATAGGAAATGCTTCATTATAATCTTCCGTAAAATCATCGGAATTATATATAGATTCATCTATGCCTGTTCTCTTAAGCTCTACACCGGTCAATATTTTTCCTTCACAGAGAGGACAACAGGTCTTTTTTCCTCTGATCGTTATCTTACATTTAGGGCAATAATACATTTTAGACAGTCTCCTCTTTCTTTTCTTCAGTCAGATCATCATAGTCGTTGGTTGCAACCTCGACTCTTATTCCTTCTGACGATAATCTTCTGCAGAGATTGAGCATGGTAGGGTGGTCTACAAAAGCTGAGCACTCGCCAAATACAAGCCTGTCTCTGAAGCTGCAGATTGTGATCTGCTCCTTGGCAGCTGTCATAAATGCGCTGAATCTGTCAATAAAAGGTGTTACCTCTGCCGGCATTTTTATGACGCCCATATTGGAGATAGATGTGGTGACACCCTTTTTAGCCGCGGCATCAAACTGCCCGATCGCATAATCCTTTATAAAAAGAGGAACAACCTTTATCGCTATATTATGCTCAAGCGCCGCATAGGAGTTCATTGTTTCATTTATTCTCTTTGGATCAAGCTGTTCCTTAAAGGAGGCATTTACAACACCTATAATGCTTGAAAGCGTGTTGTCAAAATCCATAGGATCATATTTTATGCTGATAACACCAAAGAAATTCCTTGCAGTAAAGGATTTAAAATACTGCCTTAAATTGACAGGAACACTTACTACGATAGGTTTTTTCTTCTGAGCTGATGACATGGTATCTATGATTGCTGCTATATAGATTGCAGTAGATAAGACTCCTACTGTCGAATTGTATTTTTCAGCAAGTGCCTTAAATTCCTTAGAGGAAACCATTATCTCTACAAGGTGGCAATTGTTATTGCTGTCGGTCTCACCATTTAACTGAAAAGCATTGTTTGATGATAAGCTCTTTAGCTGCTTAAGTCCCTTTTGATTCTGATAATAATGGGTGAATGAGTCGTTATTTCTCTCCTGAAGAGATGCAATCTCATTGGCAAAAAAGTCACTGTCTACGCGGAAATCATGCGCTATTTCCAGATACCTTGTGACCATTCTCCTAAAGAACATGAATGCGCCTGTTCCGTCTGCAAGGACATGGAACATCTCCATGTTTATCCTTCTCTTGTAATAAAAGACTCTGTATAGAAGGCTCTTTTTTCCGGGAAGATATAAAGGACTGCAGGCAGGAAGATTCTCCTCTTCAACTGTGCATTTTAGCTGAGAATCCTCCAGATAATACCAAAACAGACCTCTTCTTAATATGCAATTAAAAAATGGGTATTCAATGATAGATTCGTCAAGTGCCTGCTGAAGAATCTTTGGATCAACATCTTCTATAAGTTCGCAGGAAATACGAAAAACTCTCGTATTTGCCCCGCGAACCGTAGAAGGAATAATTTTTGCTGCGTTATCGAGTTTGTACCAGTTAGAACTTTTATCCATTATTACTATTATTCGAATGGTCACAGATTTTCAACTGTTTCAGTGACCGGCTCAATCGGAGATGTCTTTACTCTGTAAATTACATCCTCCAGCGAGATGAATTTTTTCTCCTGTATAAATTTAAGATATTTAGGTGTAAGCCTCATCGTTATTCTGGGCTCAAGCGCTCTGTTTACACGTTCGCTTATGGTCTTGCATGCATCGACAGGATCATGAGTCATGCTCTTACTAAGAACGCACAGAAGCGTTCCCACTGTCTGAACAAGGCCTCCGACGTTATTATCTGAAGACGCATCAATAGTCTGAAGCGAGCTTACACTCCATTTTGTTTTTTCGGAATAAATTCCATATTCGCAATCAACTTCAATAAGCCTCTGCGTTTTCAGATCACGAAGCCATGCGGTATTTCCCTTTACAAAAATATCCTGCACCTGGAAAAGCGTGCCATTGTACGGAAATGATACATCTTCGCATCCTGTCATAGTCACATTGGCCTGAACCTTGTAAACCGTCTCACTCTCCGGAATACTCCAGGAGTCGTCGTTATCGGGACCCTTTGCATCTTCCGGATCAAAGAAAGGTGCCTCTTTTTCGACTTCGGTATGAGTGTCGGATATCCTTCTTCTCTCTTTTCCCTCAAGCCTTGAACTTTGACGATAATAAAGGCTTCTCTCACTCATAGTAGGCATTGAAACGGTAAATCTGTCTGCCGCACCTTCTTCAAAAGGACCGGCAAGAGGATGTATTCCGCGTTTTCTACCAAAGTAGTCCATATCAAAGATTATATCTGTTCCGTCCGGATTTTCAAAACGCTGCTCACTCTCAAAAGCACTGCCCAAAACCTTGGTAGATACAGGACGTGCGATATTCCTCGGCAGATATTCGTACAGATTGGTATGCAGCCTGTAATGTCCATCCTCTTCAGATACAAATATTTTAACAGAATGATTCTGTTCTATGTACGGATTAATCTCGGTATCACATGGCATTGCTCCGTTAAAGTATGCGTTGCCACCTGTATAAACAGGCAGATGATCGTAAAATCTGTCATTAAAGTTTTCATCATATTCCTTTGGCGGATTGGCAAGTCTTGCAAAATACGCACCCTCAGTGGGATATCCGTCATAGGGCTTTGTTCCGCAGATAAGATTATATTCATTTAACGAATCCATGTGCATCGCTGTGACATAATCTCTTATATTCTGCTTAACTTCTTTTTGAACAAAGATATTATTGTAAAATCTTGCATCGCCATGAAGTATAGTCATAAAGCCCGCAATCTTTGTCGAGTGCTTAACATGATATGGCGTATACCTGCAGCTCTGGAATCTTACGCTTCCGTTATCGCATCCGCTTCCGACAAATGAAAACGATCCGTTTATAAGATTATGTACAAGTGCTATACCCTGCGTACTGAGCCTGCATGCGATATCAGAGAGGAAAATATTATGATCTATCAACGTAGGTCCATGAGATACTTCAACAAACAGATCCTCTCCGAGGCTTAAGCCTCCGCTTATATGACAACCCTCAGGCGGAGTGTTGTCATGGAAAAAGTTGTTTGTAACTCTTGTTCCCTGTGCCTCCCAATCAAGCCACAGACCTCTTGTGCAGTGATGGATATGGTTTCTTCTGATCACTGTGTCTATTGCCGCATGGAGCTTTATACCGCCTATCTCGGCACCTTCAATATCCTGTTTGTTATTTATCCTGAATATATGATTATCTTCAATTACGGAGAATGCTCCGCCAAGATGCCCTACTATTCCCGCCTGTCCGCAGTCATGTATCTCGCACCTTCTGATTATATGGGAACCTATAGTTTCCTTATCCCATCCATCATTTACAGCTTCGCATACAGCATCCCTCTGTGTCTGCGTTCCGTCTTTTATCAGAGTTCTGCTCCACTTGTTTTCATTTTGTCCCTGAAGATATTTTCCGAGAGATATTCCCGCGCACTTGGACTCAGATATCTCGCAATCTTCGATTATCCAGCCCTTTGACCAGTGAGGACCAATTAGTCCGTCCTGATAAGCTGTGGGCGGAGCCCAGTTTGTAGCTGCCTGTTTCAATGCAAATCCTGAAACAGTAATGTAATCGATGTGGTCTTCAAGCGGCATAAAACAGTTTCTTCTGACACTTATTTCCACATTTTCTTCATTTGGATCCTTGCCTCCGAAATTGGCAAACAGCACGGTGTCATCATTCTCCTGCGCAGCAAACCAGACATAGGCTGATGCTTCTTTTTCCCAGGAGTTTTCCCTTTTTACAGGA
The DNA here is from genome assembly GCF_000702265.1 of Butyrivibrio sp. NC2002. Lineage (GTDB taxonomy): Bacteria > Bacillota > Clostridia > Lachnospirales > Lachnospiraceae > Butyrivibrio. The sequence goes on along the minus strand of NZ_JNKZ01000007.1, from coordinate 51,592 downwards.
TTCTCTACACTCTCAAGAGAAAAAGTTTCATACATAGATTTGCCGTTTAAATAAACGTCTGCTGTATGAACGGGATTTGTACCAAAATACCAGTCTCCCGAAACAAGTGTTGTGAAGGGATTGTAATTACCGAAAATACTGTTAGGTATATTTACCTTATATACATTGCCCTTGAAAGTTTCCCAGCCCTTTATCTCCTCAGCACCTGTAATGATCGCACCTTGCGGTATCGTAGTGCAATAAGTTATCGGAGCATCCTTGGTTCCGCTGTTTACAGGGTGAACAGACTCCCTGTATATTCCCGGTGCAACAATAACTACATCTCCGGGCATGGCAATGTTGGCGGCTTCCTGAATTGACCTGAATGGGTGATTTCTACTTCCGTCGCCACTTCGAACTACGCTTTGTGAAACATAAATCTGCATGGCTTCCCCTTTCTGCATAAAAAAAAATATAGTTAAATTAACAAAACTTTTAACTAATTAATTATACATCATTTTAAGTCATTTTTATAATTTAACTCTATTTTTACATTCTTCGAAAAAAATGATTAAAAAAAAATAAATTATTTTAAAATGTCGTCCAATGCTTAGATTTCATGCTACAATATTTTTTAGTCGTCCCGTGCGATCAGTAACATTTTGGGGGTTCAAAGTGAGCGAAGCATTTTATTATGTTCAGGCTAATCTTGCTTGTTTTGTTATAATCGGTCTGTTACTTTTTAAAATAAATCAGGGCATCGATCGTCAGACTTCCACAATAGTTCTGCGAAGTCTAATTATAGTTTTAATGTCTTACTTTTTTACCGACTCAATGTGGGTACTTTTGGAATTCGGAATAATTCCCAGATCAGAAGAGATCATGTATTTTTCAACCATTGTTCCGTATATTCTTATAGTATGCTCCAGTTATTTCTGGTACGTATATTGCGAGATGATCCAGAAGAACAGTCTTGTCATGACTTCAAAAGGAAGACTCCTTGTAGCAATTCCTGTACTTATTGCGATCATCATGATCATCTCCGCTGTTTTTTCAGGCGTTGTATTTTATTTTGATGATCAGAATCGTATCCAGTATGGTCCGCTTTACGGGATTTTAGTATGTATTCCTGTTGTTTATATGCTAATTGCCGCAGGAAAAGCTTTCTACAGAGCGTTTAATGAGGACAAATATTATGATCATGAGCTCTACCTTGTGATCGGAATTTTTCCGTTGCTTCCTTTGGTAACAGGTGTACTACAGACAGTATTTATCTATGTTCCGATCCTTTGCTACGGCGCAACGATATCTGTTTTACTTGTCTACCTTACAGCTATGGAAAATCTGATCTCCATGGATTCACTGACTCAGGTAAACAACAGAAATCAGATGCAGCGCTATCTCTTAAAGAAGATGCATACACAGACACCGGGACTGTCTCTCTATCTCATGATTGTTGACGTTGATCACTTCAAGGAGATAAATGACAGATATGGTCATATAGAAGGCGACAAGGCTCTTATTAGAGTTGCCACTGCCATGAAGGAAGCCTGCCAGGCCCACAGAAACCGTTTCTTTGTATCCCGCTTTGGTGGTGATGAGTTCATAGTTATCGCAGAAGCTGAATACAAGGGCGAGATAAACTGGCTCTCCGAAAAAATAAGAGCAAATGTAAAAATGCTAAACGAAAAAGCCGGCGCTCCCTACAACTTATCGGTATGCGTAGGAATTGCCGAATTTGACTACTCTGCTCCCGTTCCTATCCCATCACTAATAGCCAGAGCAGACACAGATCTATATCATATGAAACACAACAGAACGTAAAAAATGGAGCTGTAAAAACGAGAAATCATTTTTACAGCTCCTATTTTTGCTCATTATTTACTTAACAGTAACGCCTTTTGAAGTATCGTTGCCATTTTCATCCTTTATATGTTTATACCCCGTTTGCAACTGCTTTTAGTGCATCGAATTCTGATGCATAGACGCCGCCCATCTTTTCAAGCTCGTCCCAAGCGTACCAGGAACCGGAAAGCTGGATGGCAAACATCGACACATCGGTCACAACCACCATAAAAGGTTTGTGGTTAATAACAATATATGCCGTACTATTTAGACCAAGGGGCGCAACAAAGATATGCCCCGTATCTATCAAGTGATTGATCTGATCCAATGTGAAGTTTTTATTGAGCATCATGGTTCTCTGCATCAGATAAATCCCTTCAAGAAAAATTACGGCTAACTCAGCCCCTACTTCTATTCTAAATATTATCTCTAAAATTAGCAAGAAAACGATTATGAAAAGAAAATAAACTGATGAGAAGAAGAGTTATCTTGCGCCGAAAATGCCTGTTCCGACTCTGACAAAGGTTGCACCTTCTTCAATTGCTACCTCGTAGTCTCCGGTCATTCCCATAGAAAGTGTATCTATCTTAGTTCCCGGAATGTTTTCAAGAGCAAGCTTATCCTTCATCTCCCTAAGAGCTCTGAAATATTGCCTGTTGCTCTCCGGATCTTCTGTGAAGGGTGCTATGGTCATAAGACCTCTTACTCTTAAGTGGGAAAGCTTTGCTATCTCTCTTACAAAGGAAAATACTTCATCAGGTGCAAGGCCAAATTTAGTATCCTCTCCTGCCATGTTTACTTCGCACAGAACATCTATTACAGAATCTGTTTTAGCAAACTGTTTTTCAATCTCCTCCGCAAGACTTATCTTGTCTACAGAATGTATCATGACAACTTTTCCCGGAAGATATTTAACTTTGTTTGTCTGGAGATGTCCTATCATATGAAAGCTTACAGGTTCTTTTATCGCCTCGGATTTATCGCGGATCTCCTGAACCTTGTTTTCGCCAAATATAGTAATGCCGCAGCGCATTGCCTCCTCAAGATCAGATACCGGCTTGGTTTTGCTCACAGCAATAAGTGTAACTTCGCTTCTATCTCTGCCTGCTCTTTCGCAGGCTTTGGTAATTTTCTCTTCAACGTTTATAAGGTTTTCCCTGATGGACATTTAAGCATTCTCTCCTCGTATATTATGTATTGGCACGATTGCTCCGCAATCCTGCCCTATCGGTCGGAACCATTCCAAATCATGACTTCGTCATGATGGTTCCTCCCTTATGTCAGAAATTTATAAAAAGATCAGATATTCAAAAAGTCAAAAGGCTCATCATCTGAAAGAAAATGCATGAGCTGATAAGCTGCTGTAACAGCAACTTTTTCTTCTTTTAATATCCTTCTGATCTCATCCTTGTCTGCGATCACTACTTCGATTTCTTCACTTGATTCCTGATATTTGTCGCTGATATTTCCCTCTGCATAGCCATAAACCTTGGCAACGGATTCATCCGTCATTCCAACTGTGGTATATCTTGGTTTTTCAAACATGGGGTCAACATCAAGAGGTGTAAATACAAGGCCTGTTTCCTCGTGAAGTTCTCTTATTGCAGCTTCCTTAAAGTCCTCTCCCTTTTCGCAAAGTCCTGCCGGGAACTCATAGATAAAATCGTCAATAGGATATCTGTACTGTCTGATAAGCACAACTTTATCTTTCTTCTCTCCGTATAAAGCATAGATTGAAACACCGTCCGGAGTATCCTTCCTTGTTACGGCCTTTAGCTCATCCTCGCTCTTTGCCCTTGATGCAACAAAATAGTTGGATTTATGTCCCTTTTTATTTTCACCTGAAAAATGAAAAAGGTTGACAAATTTATTCTGCGTAAGCTGTTCTATCTTTTTTACATTGATCATTTGGGACCTCTCATATTGTTAGAAAAATCAAAAGTGTTATCAGATTCCGAAGATACCGCGTACAAATATTTCGATACCTATTCCGATTAGTATTATACCACCAATTATTGTCGCCCTTCCTGCAAGTTTTAGTCCGAATTTTGCCCCTATCTTAAGACCCAGTCTGCATATAAAGTAGGTCACAACAGCGATTATAAGGCAGGCAAAAAAAGCCATCTTAAATGTGTGATCGGATATTGTAAATCCAACGGAAAGTGCATCTATAGATGTGGCAATTCCCTGAACCATAAGCATTTTTGTTGAGATTTTTCCGGATTCAATTTCATTTTCCAGTTCATCTGCTGCAACCTTATTCTGCTCAAAAATGCCCTCCTTAAGCATTTTTCCACCGATAAATAATAAAAGGATAAGAGCAATCCACGGAATGAATTTCTGGAACTCAGCAAATGCAGATGCAGCGCCTACAACGCACATCCAGCCAATAAGCGGCATCAAAAACTGAAAGAAGGCAAAAGTCCCTGCAACAAGTCTCTTTCGTGAAAGCTTCATTGCCGGCTCAGAAAGTGCATTTGCAACAGAAACCGAAAATGCATCCATCGCAAGGCCTACGCCAAGTAGAGTTGAGTTAATGAAAAAGATTATCAAATTATTCATAATTTAAAATAATACACCATAATGTCTTTTTGCACTATAAATATTTTTATTGCTTATACATAATCAGAAATAGAAGGTCTAAAATACACTGCACATTTTCAATCAGCATTTATCACCATGGGCAAATATTTTTGTCTTTCTTTTTCTATTGCCCTGGTAATCCACTCCTTATCCATGATGTTGTCAAAAGCACCTGCAACTACTGATTCATCTGCATAGTTATCAAATTCAAGCTGCTTCTCATCCAGGATCAGCATCATCTCATCATCTATCGTATCCGGACACAGTAGTCTATACACAAGAACATTCCGAACCTGTCCCATTCTGTAAACTCTTGAAAGCGCCTGACTTTCAAGCGAAGGTTTAATCTGCGGTTCACAGAATATAACGATACTGGCTGCCTGTATATTTAGACCAACACCACCGGCTATTATCTGACTAACAAGCACACTACCATCTGGAGCATCAGAAAGCTTATCCACCAAAAGCTGTCTGGTGCTCATATTAGTGTCACCGCTGATCACACCTATACATCTGCTTCCCAGAATGGCGCTGACCTTCGATAATGTATCTCTAAAGAATGAATATATGATCACTTTTCTCCCATCATCTGAGGCCTGATCAAGAAGTTCCAATAACCTGGTGCACTTAGATGATGTGCTCATATCCTCCTGAAGAAACGAAACCCTTCTCATAGCGGGAAAGCTTCCACTCAGAATTGCTTCCTTATAGCTTTCTCTATCTTCTTCAGTAAGGCTGCACCACTCCTGCTCCTGTGCGATTTCAGGTAGTTCTTTAAGGACCTGCTGTCTTGTTCTTCTGATATAAACAGAAGCGAGTTTTTCCTTAAATTGAGGCAGATGGCTGATATTAGCAAGAGATTTTACCTCTTTTGTCATATCCGGGCGAATAAAATCAATAAGGTTACACATTTCATCAACTCTGTTCTCCAAAGGTGTTCCGGTCATCAAAAGAATTCTCTCTGACTCATTATCAAGCCTTCTGATGTACATAGTTCTTTTTGCATCAGGATTTTTCATATAATGGGCTTCATCTATTATCAGCATTGAAAGCGACATATGATCATCTATATTATCTACAATTTTTCCCAGAGATTCATAATTGGTTATGGCGGCGCCACCAATTTCACGCCATTTTTGAAAAGCCTCTTCAAGTGCCTGCCCATGTAGAACAAAAGCTTCGATCGTACTAAATTTCTTTAGCTCCCTCGCCCAGTTGATAAGCACGCTGGCCGGGCAGACAATGAGAAAATGACAATTCTTTTGTTCTGTTGTCTGTATATGTGACATGGCAGCAATTGCCTGGATTGTTTTTCCAAGTCCCATCTCATCGCCAAGAAGTACTTTCTTTTGATGCAAAACATATTTGGCTCCAAAAGCCTGATAAGCTCTGAGCGTCCCTCTAAAATCATCAAGATTTAATTCTGTTTCATTTATCTTTTCTGCAAGCTGAGCGGGAATACTGTCATAAATGAACGGTTTGTTTCCCGTTACATTTCCCAAGTTTTCCAAAAGCGCATAGAAATCTGCACTGTTCCTTTTAAATGACTCTATTGCAACACTCTGCGGAGTATGAGATGCTTCCTGATACAGATCTATGGTATGAAGCATTTTCTCAAAGAAATCGCTGTTACAAAACTCATATATATTTTCAGCCATGGAAGCAGTATTCTGTTTGGATGCTTGAGAAGAAAAAAGCCAGTGCACACTGTTTCTGATTATTTTGCTTTCCTTTATATTTTGAGCAAAGGTATTGAGATTTGATGCTCCTATCGAAACATCTTTTCTTATCTTTTCGCAATTTATGTAGTTTGCAAGCTCAGTAATAAGCGCAGCATTTTCCGCTGCGTTATAAGAGCCATCCTCTATATCAAGGTGGATCGTCACTCCGGATGCCAGGCTATTTGCAAACTCAGTTACAATATTTCGTATTGCCTCCGTCTGCTTTTCTCCTATACCATCAACTGCCTGAATTTCATAGTCAGTTGCCTTTGCTATCTGCCCAAGGTTAGCGTATCCTGCATCCACAAGTGCCTGAACTCTTATTCCTGCCTTTGCATTTTTAAGCTCATCCACGGAAACATCAAAAAGTGCCTTTTTGGCCTCCATTCCTGCAATCTTATTGCAGAGATCTTTGATATTGTTTTCCTGCAATATGCGGTCATTAAATATACTTTTGAATACTTCATTAGTATCATCTATTGCTTTTATTAGCTTTTTTAAATCTTTAAAATTTGGTTTGTTCATATAATGTAGTTTTTCCTGTATTATTGGTCGATTTTGGACTTTGCCTTTTTCATTATAGTGCTTATTCACAAATTCAGTATTGTAAATTTGCTTTCTTAACTTTTTACATATAAGTTGCTATAATATTGGCATGAATAATACAAATAATCGTGATAAAAAAATCGTACATACGTCGATAATAAGTATTGTCGCAAATCTGATTCTTGTGATGTGCAAGGCTGTTGTAGGCATTTTATCCGGATCTATTGCTATCGTTCTCGACGCCTTAAATAATTTGACTGATGCTGTGAGCTCTATTATAACAATAATAGGTCTTCTTCTTGCATCCAAAAAACCTGATGAAGATCATCCAATGGGGCACGGCAGAATTGAGTATTTAAGTGCGATCATTGTGTCGATCATAGTTATCTACGCAGGAATGACCGCATGTTTTGAAGCAATAAAAAAGATATTTGAGCCTACTCAAACAAACTACTCAGTATATACAATTCTTATTCTTGTCTTTACCATAGTGACTAAATGCGTTCTTGGTACATATGTCAAAAACAGGGGTAAATTGTACAATTCACCTGCACTTGTCGGCTCCGGAGTTGATGCGCTTAATGACTGCCTTATATCTGTTGCAGTACTTGTTTCAACTGTGATATACATTACGATGCACATTCAGCTTGATGCTATCGTTGGTCTACTAATTGCAATCCTTATCATGCGTTCCGGGTTTGAACTATTATTTGATGATCTAAACGATATCTTGGGAAGGCGGCTGGATAGAAGTTTCACAGACAAGATAATTGAAGAAATAAGTAAAAATGAAAACGTACTTAGTGTTCATGATCTCATCCTTCACAACTATGGTCCGAGCAGATATATAGGTTCCGTAGAGGTCGATATAGACAGCAAAATGACAGCATCTGATATCTCCATAATGACGCAGGATTTAAAACGCGACATTAACCAAAAATTTGGCGTCACTCTATCAAGCATAGGAACCTGCTCCTACGATGAAGAAACAAAGGCCATGCGTCTGGAGATAGAAAAAAGACTTGAACATATCGAATCAATCATCCAGGTTCATGGAATATACATAGACTCCAAGAAAAAACAGGTTTATCTGGATGTTGTTACAAGCTTTGATGATAAATATCCCGAGGAAACAGGAGCACATGCTCAGATGCACCTTGAAGAGGCTTTCCCGGAATACACATTCATAATTCATAGAGATCTTGATATCTGACATATTCTCATGATTATAAAAGATAGGCAGCTTTTTCAGCTGTCTTTCTTTATTAGTCACTATAATCTCTGTCCATTGCTACTTCAAATTCATACATAGGATAAGTATCTTTTATCTCCTTCATTATCGTGTCAAACAATCCCTTTCTGTCATCGGCATCGAAGTTAATGACTATATCGAAGGAAACATATTTTTTTACTTCATCTAAATAAAAACCATGAATCTGTTTAACATGCTCGTACTTGGTAGCTATCTTTACAATTTCGCTCTTAAGCTTTCCTGCTGCAGAATCATCTGAATTATTGGAGTAAATACCAATTCCCTCAAGTGCTACGCCATGCTTTTTAAATACTTCCATGGCTATCTCTCTTTCAAGCTGATCAAGTCTCTTAATTGAAATACCTTCAGGCACTTCTATATGTATAGAACCCACAAGCTTATCCGGGCCATAGTTATGAAGGATAAGGTCATAAGCACCGAGTACATCGGGAAAAGATGCTACTGTCTTCTTAATCTCATTTGTTATTGAAGCATCTACTCTCTCACCAAGAATCTGCGAAAGTGTGTCTCTAAGCATCTCAAGACCTGATTTTATAATTATTATTGAAATAATTCCTGCCAGATAAGCTTCCAGTTTTAATCCTGTAAGAATAAATATAATAGCAGCAACAAGGGTTGCTGAAGAAATGATCGAGTCATTTTTTGCATCCTCTCCCGAAGCGATAAGGGAATCTGAATTAACACTCTCCCCTGTCTTTTTAACGTAAGTTCCCAGAACAATCTTCACTACAACTGCAACTCCTACAATAATAAGGCTCGGAATCGAATATTCAGGAACCTTGGGATTTATAATATTTTTAATTGATTCGATAAGTGATGTAATACCGGCATAGAGTACGATCACAGAGATAACAGCCGCACTTAGATACTCAATTCTTCCGTAACCAAGAGGGTGCTTTTTGTCGGGAGCTTTGCCTGCAAGCTTGGTTCCGATAATTGTTATAACAGAAGAAAGCGCATCACTTAAATTGTTTACTGCATCCATCGTTATGGCGATAGACCCTGAAATAAGACCGATTGCAGCCTTAAAACCTGCCAGAAGGCAATTGGCTATTATTCCCAAAATGCTGGTTCTTACTATAATCTTGTCTCTGTTCATGCTGACACCTCTTTTTAAGTTTTATAAATCATATTTCAAAACCATATTGCAAATATGTATTTGTTTATGATTGTGTAATATTTTATTAATCCATTGATTACAATTCTTATTATTCTTTTAGGGTGTGTACATACTTTTGTCAAAAATCAATTGTATTATATACATATCAGAAGCAAAGAGCTTCTGACTCCCCCAACAAAACTTTTTTCATACCAGGGCTGTCAGATTCCCCATCTGACAGCTCCTCCTCCCAAAAACAGAAAGCTTTTAATAAGCTTCTTTTTTTGTCTTTTTTACTTTGCTTTTCTCTTGCGAGTCTTTTTATTGTCGCTTGTATGCCTTTTATTATCCTGAGCCTTATTTTTCTTTATGCCGCCGGCAGGATTCTTTTTATTTTGTTTATCAAAAGAAATTTTCCTTGGCGGAATAAGGCAGCCCGGAGCATAGCCTATAAGGTCTTCCCGATGTTCTCTCAGCAGAGCTTCCTTTACAAGTTCATAGTTTTCAGGCTTTTTAAACTGTATGAGTGCTCTCTGCATTGCCTTTTCATGCGGATCTCTGGCAACATACACCTTCTGCATCGTCAAAGGATCGATTCCTGTATAGTACATGCAGGTTGAGACTGTTCCCGGCGTTGGATAGAAATCCTGCACCTGCTCGGGATTTAGCCTGTGTTTACAAAGGTATTCCGCAAGAGCTATCGCGTCTTTTAGTGTGCTGCCGGGATGCGACGACATAAGGTACGGAACGGCATACTGTTTAAGTCCAAGCTTCTCATTGGTCTTGTCAAACTTCTCGATGAACTTATCATATACCTTTACTTTGGGCTTACCCATAAGTGATAGAACATTATCAGAAATATGCTCAGGAGCTACTCGCAGCTGTCCGCTTATATGGTATTTGCAAAAATCGCCCATATATTCAAGTGCCTTTTTGTCTGCCAAAAGATAGTCGAATCTCATACCTGACCTTACGAATACCTTCTTTATTCCGGGTATTTTCCTTAGCTTCTTAAGCAGGGCAAAATAATCGCTATGGTCAACTTCCATGTTTGGACAAAGCTCTGGATACATGCACTTGCGGTTCTTACACGCACCGTGCGTAAGCTGTTTTTTGCAGGCAGGCTTTCTGAACTGCGCAGTCGGACCACCTACATCATGGATATATCCCTTGAATTCCTTCTCTTCTTTAAAAAGCAGAGCCTCTCTTATTATAGATTCATGACTTCTACTCTGGACGATCCTTCCCTGATTGAATGTGATCGCGCAGAAATTACACTCTCCAAAGCAGCCTCTGTTAGATGTGATTGAGTATTTGATCTCATCAAAAGCCGGTATTCCGCCGTCTTTGTCATACATTGGATGCCAGCGCCTTGTATATTCTCTGTCATATACATCATCAAGCTCCTGGGTGGTAAGAGGCCTGGACGGCGGATTCTGAACTACAAAAAGCTTGTTATCGTAGGTCTCATATATTCTCTTAGCATTAAACGGGTCAGTGTTTTGGTACTGGATTCTGAAGCTTTCCGCATATTTTTCTTTATCTTCTTTTATTTCCTCAAAAGAAGGTAGTTTTATAGCGTCATATATGCTTTCTTCATCTCTTGTCTTAAAGACTGTTCCGTTTATATAGGTGATGTCCGATACGGCGATTCCTCCATCAAGTGCATCTGCTATCTCGACTATACTTATCTCACCCATGCCGTATGAAATAATATCTGCACCTGAGTCAAGGAGTATCGAACGCCTTACCTTATTCGACCAGTAATCGTAGTGTCCGAGTCTTCTAAGGCTTGCTTCTATTCCACCTATGATTATAGGCTCTTTTTTATACACCTTCCTTATCAGATTGCAATATACTATTACAGCATAGTCCGGTCTTTTCCCCATTACCCCGCCGGGACTGTATGCATCATTTTTTCTTCTTTTTCTGGCAACAGTATAGTGATTTACCATCGAATCCATATTTCCAGCTGAAACAAGGAATCCAAGCCTAGGCGTCCCAAGAGCGGTTATGCTTTTTTCATCTCTGAAATCAGGCTGACAAATAAGGCCCACGCTATAACCGTGAGCCTCTAGTGTCCTTACAATGATGGCGGCACCAAAGCTTGAGTGATCTACATACGCATCTCCAAGTACATAGACAAAATCAACCTGGTCTATCCCCATCTCTTCCATATCTTTTTTGCTAACAGGTGGAAAACCCTTTGCCATAAATATTATCTACTCCAGTATTACTTTTTTGCCTTGCTGGCTTTTTTCATATTTTCCTCATATCTGTTTTCGGTAAGGGAAATGTTTTCTCCCATCTTGTCAAGAAGCTTGATGGCATATACAAGTCTTGTACAAACAGTGAAGATATCCATAGCATTCCTAAGTTCTCCAAGAGAAGGGAATGTAGGAGCAATACGGATATTTGAATCCTTGGGGTCCTTTCCGTAAGGATAGGTTGCACCTGCGTTTGTCATAGTAACGCCGGCTTTCTTGGCTCTGTCTACGATTGCTTTAGCACAGCCTTCAGGTGCATCAAAACTTATAAAGTAGCCACCCTTTGGCTTAGTCCACTCACCGATTCCAAGAGGCGCAAGGTCTCTTTCAAGTATCTCAAGAGTTGCTTCAAACTTAGGACGAATGATGTCTGCATGCTTTCTCATGTGAGCCTTCATGCCTTCAATATCGCCAAAGAATCTTACATGACGGAGCTGGTTAACCTTGTCATGACCGATTGTCTGATTCTGAAGCTGAGCTGTGATATCTTCCATATTGTTAGGAGATGTTGCAAGTGCAGCAATACCACTTCCGGGGAAAGTGATCTTGGATGTTGAAGCAAATTTGTAAACAAGGTCGGGATTTCCGGCTTTTTTACATTCAGCAAGGATCTCAATAAGGTAATCCTGATCTTTATCATAGAGATGGTGGATTCCGTAAGCGTTATCCCAAAAAATTCTAAAGTCTTTTGCAGCAGGCTTAAGTCTTGCAAATCTTCTTACAGTTTCATCAGAGTATGAATAACCCTGAGGATTGGAGTACTTAGGAACGCACCAGATTCCCTTTATCGCTTCATCGGAAGAAACAAACTTTTCAACCATGTCCATATCAGGTCCTTGTGGTGTCATGGGAACATTTATCATTTCTATTCCAAAATATTCTGTTATGGCAAAATGTCTGTCATATCCGGGAACAGGGCAAAGGAATTTCACTTTATCGAGCTTGCACCAAGGAGTATTACCCATTATTCCGTGTGTATATGCTCTAGATACTGTATCGTACATAACATTAAGTGAAGAATTGCCGTAGATAATAATATTTTCAGGCTTGTTCTCCATCATTGCTCCGATAAGTACTTTGGCTTCGTGAATACCGGTAAGGACACCGTAGTTACGGCAATCTGTTCCATCCTCGCAGGAAAGATCTGCATCTGAATTAAGTGCATCCATCATTCCCATTGAAAGATCAAGCTGTTCATGACACGGCTTTCCTCTTGCCATATTAAGTGTAAGGTCCATGTCCTGGTACTTTTTGTACTGGGCCTTCAACTTAACGACTTCCTGCTCAAGTTCCTCTTTGCTCATCTCAAGATATTTTTTCATAGCACATCTCCTCTAAATTCAAAGTTGAAAGTATTATACCAAAATTAAATCAATTTGCACAGAAAAAGCACTATTCCATGTGAATAAATATACATGAAATAATGCTTTTGTTTTTTTACTATCCTGCGCTATAGAAAACGCTGTGTCATTTAATGGGATCGATAAGGTCTCTGTACCACTTAAGAGCTGAAGTATACGCAGAATATACTTCATTCATATCGATCTCATTTAGTATCATAAGTCTTGATACTTCCTGCCATGAAGCATTTTCATATTCAAAAACGAAGTTCATTATAGGCCACAGCTCACCGGTTCTTCGAAGAAGTGCATCCTCGATCTTCTTGCTGACATGTACCAGTTTAAGTGACTGTTCCATTGTCTGATCAAGCATGACATCAAGAAGTGAAAACAATCCGGTAAGGAAAAGCTCTGCTGATAGTCCCTTCATACCAAATACTTCTGAAAGATTTTCTGCAAATTTGGCTCTTACCATGGAAATTCTGGTGATCTCACTTGGTTTGTCAGCGCACAGTTCCTTTGTAACTGCTGTATTTATCCACTTCTTAAGTTCCTTCTGGCCAAGCATTGCTGCAGCATGTCTTACAGATGTTATCTCAGAATTGATGGTCATGTGGTTTACCATTTCAAGAAGCGAAATAACAAGAGCCGCATCTTTACCGATTACATCCGCAGCATCCTGGAGATCAAAATCAGGACTGTTGACTACATTTAAGAGTTCAATATATGTAACCTTTAAGGGTGTAACAGTTCTCTCAGACTCTTCTACCGGTACTCTGAAAAAGTTACCTTCGTACAGATCGTACGATCCGTCAGATGATAATCTTTCATAGTCTTCCTTGGAATCAACTCCAACTGCACATAGCTTGATTTCAGGAAAAGCCTTCTTAAAGAAGATCTTGGCGCTCCTTATATTTATCTTCCTGTGATCAAGAAGTATATAGTCACACATATTGAGGATGGATCTGTAGGATTCAAACTGATTGCCAGCCAGCTTTCTTATAGCTATCTTATATCCCTGTCCTCTAAGGTCCCAGAGCCTTGCAAGATACGGTTCTTCAGGTAATATCGAATTATCCAGAAGGAGAACGATTCTTTCCTTAGGAGCACTACACTGTTCTTCAATACCAGCAAATAACGAAATATTGTTTATCTCAACAAACACTTCTTTATCGCCTGATAATACATTTGTGCCAATACTGTCCACGATATCAAGACCAACAATATTAACGACATTGTCAAGGAAACCGGTGCCCATGAGCTGAGGGTTCATGAGATGGTTCTCCCTCTGGGCAAAGACAGAATATGCACATACTTTCATTTCATCATCAAACAGTGGAATCAACGAAGCTAGCATTGCATTCTCCTTTCGACTATTTGCAAAATATCGAACTTAATTTTCTGATAATTCATTATACCATAATTGCAAAGAAAAAACAGCCATAAGGCTGTTTAAAAGTTTCCCCGGGATGCCGGTTCCGGTTATTTGACTCCTAGCTAACGCCAGGTGGGTTACCGCGGAGGTTACATCTGCCTTCCTCTCCCATAGCTGGTCTGCACATGTGCAGGGCCGAAGGCGTGGCATCCGATCCTCAATTAGGTGTCCCGTTTAAAGTAAATGTAGGTTCAAATTACACCGGAGTTGTCGAACATTCCAGGTCAGGTATAATGCCTGATATATAAACTGCATCTGCAGTTCTTATGCTTTTATTATAGAGCTAAACCGCGCTAAATCAATGCTTTTTATCAAAATTGTTTATGAATTTTTCATTAATGTAGCTTAGATAGCTCTTGTTGCTTCTTTGAGCCATTCTTTTATCTCAGGTTCTTCTATAAGAGGTTCAATTCTCTTATAAACCTCTGCATGATAATCGTTGATGGCTTTTATATCCTTAGCCTGAAGATACTGTTTATCTATCGCATCAAGGTCAAGCGGAACGTAAGTCAGCTGATCAAATCCAAGAAACTGTCCGTCTGAGTTCTTCACTTTCTCAACAACTTCGAGGATGTTCTCAATTCTGATTCCGTATTTGCCTTCAATATATACGCCGGGCTCGTCAGATACGATCATTCCCTTCTTTAAGGGTGCATCATCTTCTACGGAGCGTGACTTCCATCTTATGCTGTGAGGGCCTTCATGGACGTTGAGCATATATCCGATTCCGTGTCCTGTGCCGCACTTGTAATCAATTCCGATATTCCAAAGGGGTGCTCTGGCAAGAATATCAACATTTCTTCCGCTGCAGCCTTCAAGAAACCAGCCGTTTGCAAGTGAGAGCATGCCTACAGCTGTAAGTGTGTAATGCTTTTTCTCCTCATCAGATATAGGTCCAAGTACGATTGTTCTGGTGACATCTGTTGTACCACCCATATATGTTCCGCCTGAATCAACGAGAAGGAATCCTTCAGGTGTCAAAGCAGCGTTTGATTCTTCGGTAGCTTCATAGTGCATCATTGCTGCATTGTCTTTGTATGCGCTGATTGTAGGGAATGACAACTCTATGAATCCGGGAAGCGCTCTTCTCATATCATCAAGGTGCATTGCAGCTGTATACTCATTGAGGCTTTCCGTCTTAACTGCTTTCTTAACCCAATAGATAAATTTAGTAAGAGCTGCAGAATCTCTTCTGTATACTTCTCTGATATTTGAAAGCTCGGTATCGTTTTTGCAGGCTTTCATCATCTCTGTAGGATCTAAGATATTTTTAACATTAGCTCCTCTGCTCTTTGCATTATCACTTATAGTTCTGTATACGCTGTAGCTTACATTTCTCTCATCATAGAGTGTAAGTCCTTCATATTCATACTCATCGAGCCAGGAGATTATCTTGCTGTATTCAAAGAGCTCAATACCCTTTTCTTCAAAATATTTTCTGCTCTCATCTGTAAGTTCATCGAACTGAACGAACATCTTCACGCTTTTTTTGGTAATGAATAAATAGCTAAGAACAACAGGATTACATTCTACGTCATTGCCTCTTATGTTTGTAAGCCAGCAAATGTCATCAAGCTTGCAAAGAAGGTATGAACCTGCCTCATTTTCATCCATGAACTTTCTAACGTCTGCAAGTTTTTCTTCAAAGGACTTGCCGCAAAGCTCATCTGACAAAACATATATAGGATTGCAGGGAAGCTTGGGTCTGTCTGTCCATACTTCCATAGCGAGGTCTTTGTCGTATTTTATCTTTACCTGTTTTTTCTTAAGTTTTTTCTCATAGGACATTCCTTCAGCGGCGGGTACTACTTTTCCGTCAAAACCAAGAACCTGTCCGCTTTCCATATTGGATAAAAGATATTCACTGATTGTAGGAACGCCCTCTTCACCCATCTTGTAAAGCGTTACACCGGTTCCCTTCATCTCTCTTTCAGCCTGGATGAAATATCTTCCGTCGGTCCACATTCCTGCCCAATCCTTGGCTACAACCAGTGTTCCGTTTGATCCTGTAAATCCGCAGAAGTACTCTCTTGCCTTGAAGAAATCAGCTGAGTACTCTGAATTATGATAGTCTGATGTCGGCATAAGATAATAGTCTATGCCGTTTGCTGTCATTTTTTCTCTTAAGGCAGAAAGTCTGTCTTTAATTACTTTGTTTTCCACTTTCTTATCTGTCCTCCATCTTTATGTATTCCCTGGTATCGCTGACTGCCTTGTATGCAGGACGAATGATCTTACTGTTGTTTGCAAGCTCTTCCATTCTGTGTGCGCTCCAGCCCACAATACGTGCGATAGCAAACATAGGTGTAAAGAGTTCTTCCGGAAGTTCAAGCATCTTATAAACAAATCCGGAATAGAAGTCGACGTTTATGCTTACGCCCTTGTACATCTTGCGCTCAGCGCTGATGACCTGTGGTGCAAGTCTCTCAACCATCTCATAGAGAGCAAGCTCTTTATCCATGCCCTTTTCTTTTGCAAGCTTGATCGTATACTCCTTCAAAAGAACAGCTCTTGGATCTGATTTGGAATATATAGCATGTCCCACACCATAGATAAGGCCTGCCTTGTCAAAGGCTTCCTTGTGAAGAAGCTTCTTAAGGTAATCTGAAACCTCTTCCTCATCTGTCCAGTCTGAGAGTTCTTTTTCCATCTGGTCAAACATGTGGATGACCTTTATGTTGGCCCCGCCGTGTCTTGGTCCTTTGAGGGATCCGATAGCGGCTGCTATAACAGAATATGTATCTGTCATAGAGGAGCTGACAACATGCGTTGTAAATGATGAGTTGTTACCACCACCATGCTCCATGTGAAGTATAAGGCATATATCAAGAAGCTTTGCCTCAAGTTCTGTATATTTGCTGTCAGGTCTTAAAAGGTAAAGAATGTGTTCTGCCGTTGACAGTTCTGCCTTCGGCGGATGAATAAACAAACTTTTCCCTTCATGATAATGGTTATAAGCCTGATAGCCGTAAATTGCAAGCAGAGGAAACAAACTGATCATCTGCATGCACTGTCTAAGCACGTTTGGCATTGAAACATCATCAGCGTAATCATCATAAGAATACAGTGTCAGCACGCTTCTTGCGAGTGTATTCATCATATCTCTGCTTGGAGCCTTCATGATGATGTCCCTGACAAATCCCGTAGGAAGGGATCTGTAGAATCCAAGCTGTTCACTAAATTTATCGAGCTCTTGTCTATTCGGAAGGCTGCCGAACAAAAGCAGGTATGCTGCCTCCTCAAATCCAAACTTACCGGTGGTAGCTGTTCCGTGAACTATATCTCTTACATTGATTCCGCGGTAAAACAGTTCGCCATCATCGGGAACTGTCTCCCCATCTACTATCTTAGTCGCATTTATCGTAGAGATATTCGTAAGGCCTGTAAGTACACCCTTACCATTTAAATCTCTAAGTCCTCTTTTTACGTCGAATTTGGTAAAAAGCTCAGGATCAATTGCATCTGCCTTTTCAACTATCTGGGCAAGATCCATAAACGATGCATTATCTGAGTAAATGTTTTTTTCGTAAATATTCGTCATTGATGCTCCCTTCTTAGTTTAATTTTTTGATGCTAAAATAGGTTCCTTACAGCAATATTTGATAACCTGATATCATTTGAAAAGAAACTCTCTTACAGCATCTGCAAGTGCATCTTTTTCAACTACTTTGTCATGTCTTATCTTAGCATCTCTGATAGATGTTACCGCCTCAGGTATCTCAACACCTGAAACCTTACACAATCTGTCGGCGAGTACGAAATCATCTACGCTGTCATCACCCTGTGAAAGTGCTTCCATTACGCTCCTTGTGAATTTGTAAGGGCTTGCAGTAGATGCAATAACTGTTACTGTCTTGTCATTTGTATCCTTAACGTATTTGGAATATACACTTGATGCAACAGCAGTGTGAGTATCAATAAGATATCCTGTGTTGTCAAAGAGGATTCTGATAGCCTCCTTTGTTTCATCTTCTGTTGCATATCCTCCGTAGAAGCATGAAAGCTTCTCTCTCATTGCGGGAGTTATCTCATATTTTCCTTCCTCTGAGAGCTTTTTCATATATGCTGCATCTACTGAGGCGTCATCACCTGCAATGTGATAGATAAGTCTCTCAAGATTTGATGAAATAAGAATATCCATTGAGGGTGAGCTTGTAACTACGAAATCTCTGTTTTTGTCATAGGTTCCTGTTCCAAAGAAATCATATAAAACCTTGTTTGAGTTTGAAGCACAAATAAATGTTTTAATCGGAATACCCATTTTACCTGCATAGTAAGCAGCAAGGATATTGCCGAAATTACCTGTCGGAACAACAACATTTATCTCATCACCTTCAGCGATCCTGCCCTCTTTTAAAAGTCTTGTATATGAATAAACATAGTAAACGATCTGAGGAACAAGTCTTCCGATATTTATTGAGTTTGCAGATGAAAACTGGAATCCTTTTTCATCAAGTTCCTTGGCAAATGCAGGATCTGTAAAGATTTTCTTTACTCCTGTCTGTGCGTCATCAAAGTTACCTTCAATTCCGACAACGCATGTGTTGTCGCCTTCCTGAGTGACCATCTGTCTCTCCTGGATTGGTGAAACGCCGTGCTTTGGATAGAACACAACGATCCTTGTGCCGGGAACATCTGCAAAGCCTGCAAGTGCAGCTTTTCCGGTGTCTCCACTTGTAGCTGTAAGAATTACGATCTCATTTTTGATATTGTTTTTCTTAGCAGCGGTTGTCATTAGGTAAGGAAGAATTGATAGTGCCATATCTTTAAAGGCGATCGTTTTGCCGTGATAAAGCTCAAGATAGTATGCACCGCCTGCCTCGGTCATGGGAGCCATCTCCTCTGTATCAAATTTGGAGTCATAAGCATGGTCGATACAATAGCGGAGCTCTTCCTCTGTATAGTCTGAAAGAAGAAGCTTCATAACTTCGTAAGCAGTATCTTTGTAATCCATTTTGGAAATCTCTGAAAGACTCTTCTCAAGATGCGGAATATGGTCCGGTACAAACAGACCTCCATCAGCAGCAAGTCCCCTAAGAATTGCCTGTGAAGCAGTTACCTTTGTTTTGTCCCCTCTGGTACTAGAATATAAAATCTCAGCCACGCTTTTTTCCTCCATTAAATTTGTTATTATGCAGTTCATTATGATAAAATAATCAAAAGACGACTTTACACATGTGAGTCGATAAAGATTGATTTTTCAGAGCATTCTTTTTGATAAAAAATTATACCATAAAATGAATAATAATTACACGGGCTTTTTTTCAGAATATCAATGAGGGGGTAAACTGAAATGCAAAAAAAGACAACCGGTGTTTATGAAACTCACTTAAAAGATGGCAGCAAGTCTTTTCGCGCTTCCATCACCTACAAGGGTAAGCACATTGCCCTGGGTTCCTTTTCAACCGAAAGGAGCGCGAGCAGTGCTTATATTCAAGCCGGCAAAATACTTGAAAACAAGGACTGGACTTTGAAAAATTACAGGCAAAGTCAAAAGCTGAGCTTCGAAAAGTGTGTTGTTTTGGTCAATTACAGGGACAAAGGGCTTTATATTCCCAATCCGATCTACCTTGAAAAGAAGTTCTTTTTATACTATCTGTCTCCTACTCATTCGCTTATTTTCGATATTGATGACCTTTTTTACTATTCATCTCACAAAATAATGCAGAGGGGATCTCATCTTTTTGTTGCAGACTACGGCTCACAGATTAGTATTCTGAGCAGATACGGTATAAAAAGCTATGCTGTAGAAGGCAGAGACTTCAGGTTCAAAAACGGAAACCCAAATGATCTTCGCTATGAAAATATCGAAATCTTAAACCGCTATCACGGAGTCAGGCAATATGCAGACAGAGGATTCCTTAAATATAAGGCAGTCATCCATGTTCGTGGGGATTTTATTGTAGGAAAATACAATACAGAAAACGAAGCTGCGATAGCTTATAACAAAGCTGCAGATACATTAAAGAAAAACGGCATAGACAAAAACTATATGCTCAATTATATAGAAAATCTGACCGCCTCTCAGTATGCTGATATATATATGACGATCAAGATTTCACCCAAAATATTAAAACTAAAACAGGACGCATGATCTGATGAGTATGACATCAATTAAAAAGACAATATTTTCAATACTGATCCTTGCTATTATCATGGCTGCAGCTCTTTGCGGCCATGAATTTATTTTGCCTGAAAATACTGCGCTGTCAAAGACAGGCTTTTATTTTGATACGATCATCACTATTACTGCCTATACTTCCGATTTTGCAAAAAAAGGCGATCCATTCCTTACGCGAAACGAAATGGTAAAAGAAAGAGCTGATGCTTTTCTTGACTCCTGCCTTGTGGAAGCATCGAAATACGAAAATATGCTCTCTAAAACAAAAGAAGGAAGTGATATATACAATATAAATCATGCAGATGGAAAAGCTGTTTTGGTTTCTTCTGACACTGCATATTTATTAAGTAAATCTGTATATTATGCAGAGCTTTCAGGCGGAGTTTTCGACCCTACTATAGGTAGTGTTTCTGAGTTATGGGATTTTTCTGCAGATACTGATAAAAAGATTCCGAATGACGCTGAAATAAAGGACGCTCTTCTCCATGTTAATTACAAAAATATAGAGTTTTCAGAATCAGATGATGATAGCTATTATGTTACGCTAACTGATCCCCTTTCAAAAATCGACCTTGGCGGAATCGCAAAGGGTTATATAGCTGATAAATTAAAAGAAAAATTCAAAGAAGAAAAAATCGGCTCAGGCATCATCAACCTGGGCGGAAACATTTTGCTCATCGGTTCAAAAAAAGGATCCGGAAACAAAGAAATGTCTGATGAAGATTTCGTTATAGGAATCCAGAAGCCCTTTGGAGAATCGGATGAAACATCTGCCCTTATCCATGTTTCAGATAAATCCATTGTTACAAGCGGCGTGTATGATAGGTATTTTAAAGCAGATGACAAAATATATCACCATATCCTTGATACCAAAACAGGATATCCTGTAGAAACAGATTCTTTGAGTGCTACCGTTGTTTCGGATTCATCAGTTGACGGAGATGCCCTCTCAACCATCATGTTATCTCTAGGCACTAAAAAGGGAATGGAACTTGCAAGCTCCATCCCCGAAATTCAGGTCTTATTTATAAAAGACAATTATGAAGTTGTAAATACAGATAACTTCCCTTTGAATTAATATCAAAGCATCAGATTCATATTATTTTTCTGATTCTCATCTTCCATCTGCTTTTTCTGCATCTGTGTACGATAAGCATCAAGTGTCTGGTTCTTACGAAGTTCTGTGATCTCCTGAGCGATATCCGTATCAGCTATGCTGCTCTCTGCACTAAGAAGATTCTCACGCGCGATTGAGTTGTAGCTTACGTTGTGCTCAAGTCCGTTTGTGACTGCACCTACCTGACCTCTTGCATCATTAACACTCTTAATTGCAGCATCAATTGAATTGACGTCACTAAGATCTACTTTATCAAGACCAAGTGCAGACATCTGTTGACTGCTAAGCTGTTGTCCAATACCCTTCATGAGCTGGGAGCTTGCATTCGCAATGTCACCCTTCTCACCTGCAGAAAGAGTTCCGTTCTGAGCATAAACCGCATTCTCTCTGATGTCCTGAAGATAATCATTGACTCCATCAAGAACGCCATCACGTATATTCATACGTGAGATGTTTTCGGAACCGTTTCTGATGTAGGCTTTGGCAGTTCTTTGCTGAGTCTCCATCTTTTCCTTGATAGCAAGCTCAGCAGCGCCATCAGCAGCAGTAGGTATCTTGTTTCCGCCGGCTATCTTGCCATAGGATGAGTAGTTGCTGTAACTACTGTTACTAATACCACCTATCATAAGCGCTCCTTTCTTCCTCCATGAAACAAGGATAAATCCATTCTTGCGCCGCAGCCATCAATAAGTCCCCACTCATCCGGCTGCTCAGTATCAAAAAAATGATACTTAGGATCCTTCCTGTCCTCTGCCACAATGGGCAGAATAACCTATAGTTAATTAATACAATAACATTTTTACGCGATTTTGTAAACAGTATTATATTTGTGATTTTTATCAAAAATTAGAAGCTTCATTTAGTGACATTTCCTCAAACTGTCTTGAGAAGAGCTGATGGTAATATCCCTTCTTATTCTTCATAAGTTCCTTATGCGTTCCTCTCTCTATTATCTTGCCATCCTTTACAACAAGGATCATGTCTGCATCAACAACAGTTGAAAGTCTGTGTGCGATCATAAATGAAGTTCTTCCCTTGATCACAACTGATATTGCATCCTGAATCGCTTTTTCAGTAACAGTATCGATAGAAGAGGTCGCTTCATCAAGAACAAGGATCCTGGGATCTGCGAGTATAGCTCTTGCAAATGACAATAGCTGCTTTTCACCGGTTGAAAGCGCATCTCCGCCCTCTCCTACATCACTGTCAAGTCCGTCTGGCATTTTCTCTATGATCCCATCAGCTGATACAAGCTTTAAAGCATCCATTATCTGCTCATCTGTTGCATCAGGATTGCCGTATTTGAGGTTATCTCTTACGCTTCCGGAAAACAGATGCGGAGTCTGGAGAACGTAGCCTATATTACTGTGAAGCCACAGCTGTGACCTTTCTCTTGCATCTTTTCCATCTATCAGGACCTGACCGCTTGTAGGCTCATAGAATCTGCAAACGAGATTTACAAGTGTTGATTTTCCCGCACCTGTTTCACCAACGATCGCAACATTTGTGCCCTGCGGAACCTTTAAGTTAAAATGCTCAAGAACATATTCTGTTCCGTCAGGATAATGGAAAGATACATCTTTAAATTCAACATCACCGATAAGCTTCTCCCAGTTTTCTTTCTTTGGATCAAAAGTGCCGCCGTATTTTTCTATAACTTCAACTGAGTCCGCAACATCTGAGGTTGTTTCCATAAGTCTGATAAATCTCTCAATATTTACCTGTATCGCAATAAGGTCTGAAATAGTCACAACTATGTTTTGTATTGGCTCAAGTATTCCAAGCGCATAAGATAGGAAAACAGAGAGCGTTCCTATTTCTATAACGCCATCCATAGTGATCTTGCCGCCTCTCCACAATATAAGAGCCAGTGCGCATGAAGAAAGCATCGTAACAGATGAAGTAAACAGCGCGGAAAAATGCGTAGCATTAACTGCATTTTTTCTGTAGTTCTCCGTGTCCTCTTCAAAATCCGAAGTGATCTTGCCTTCTACAACCAGTGTCTTTATTGCCTTGGCGCCTGTAATTCCCTCGTTGAAGTTACCTGTTATCTTGGAATTTAGTTCTCTTATATGTCTGTTAAGTACAATAAGGTGCTTTTGAAAATACATTACCAAAAAGGCCGCAATAGGAACCAGCATCA
Source organism: Butyrivibrio sp. NC2002 (assembly GCF_000702265.1). Lineage (GTDB taxonomy): Bacteria > Bacillota > Clostridia > Lachnospirales > Lachnospiraceae > Butyrivibrio. Next base: position 28,123 of record NZ_JNKZ01000007.1, on the reverse strand, counting down.
GCATATATAGAGCAAGTCTTATGTTTATTGCCATCATGACAGCAAAAACAAATATGATATAACTTCCGTTCCAGATAATGTCCATCATGCGCCATGAGAACATCATGCCAATCTTACCGGTATCACTCATTACTCTTGCGTGAATATATCCTACGTTGTTCTGATTAAAGTATGAAAAAGAAAGCTCCTGCAAATGGTTAAAGGATGCATTTCTAAGGTCCTTGTCTACCGACATCTCGGTTTTTCCAACCAGATATGCACTCGTAAAGTCCATGATCAGCTTAGCGAGCAGCGTAAGGGCATATACAAGCGCGAAAATATGCATTCCCTTGGTCGTACCTTTTGCGATGAAATTATTTATCGCATATCTGTTAAACAAAGGCACGAATGAATCTATCATACTTACCATTGCGCCAAGAATCATCATTGTGATGATCTGTTTTCTGTATGGTCTTACAAAAGGTAAGAGTTTCGGAATTCCAAGAAAGGGAAGCTTTGTCTGTTTATTGTTTGAATCATTTATGCTCATTCTTCTTCTCCTCCCTGAACCTGTATATCGTATATTTTTCTGTATAAACCGTTCTTTTCAAGCAGCTCTGCATGTGTACCGCTTTCAACCACTTTTCCATGACTTAATACAATTATGTTGTCAGCACGCATAAGTGTTGTGATTCTATGAGAAATAATGATGGTTGTTGAGTCCCCTGCATGCTTATTTAATTCTGCTCTTATCTTTGCATCGGTTTCCGTATCAACAGCAGACAGTGAATCGTCAAAGATCATGATCGGCGGATCGCTTACAAGCATCTGAGCAATTGCGGTTCTCTGCTTCTGACCGCCTGACAATGTAACGCCTCTCTCTCCAACAAAGGTCTCATATCCTGCATCAAAACTGCTGATGGTATCATCAAGTGAAGCCATCTTTGCAGCTCTTCTTATATCCTTCATCTCCGGATCCTTACCGGCTATACCGATGTTTTCGGAAAGGGTCCTGGAAAACAGGAATGGCTCCTGCAGAACAAGGCCTATATTTCTTCTTAAGTAAAATCTGTCAATTTCCTTTATATCAACATCGCCGATCTTGATACTGCCGGCTTCATCAGGTAGTTCATATAATCTATCAAGAAGATACATAAGTGTTGATTTTCCAGAACCTGTACCTCCAAGTATTCCCAATGTGCTTCCTGCTTTTATCTTAAAGCTTACATCTTTTAAGATAAGTGACGCATCTTCCTCATAGGAAAAGCTGACATTGCTGAAGGTAATATCTGATTTAAGGTCAGGGCATTTAGGATTTTCTATATCCTTTTCAGGCTCTGAATTCATGATTTCCCTTAATCTGTCTACAGAGACGCCTGCTTTACTCATCTCTGAGATAACTCGTCCAAGCATACGTACAGGCCACGAAATCATGGCATTGTACGAAACAAAAGCTATAAGCTCACCAACTGTCAGCTCTCCTCTTACACAAAATACTGATCCAAATATTACAACAAGCATTCCCTGCATGGACGAAATAAAGTCATTCGATGTCCAGAATGCTGATAAAAGCATCATCAGATGAATCCACATTCTGGTATAGTCTTTGTTTTTGCTTTCAAATCTGCTTCTTTCATAGGATTCACGTCCAAAGGCTCTTACTACTCGTACCCCCGTGAGGTTTTCCTGCGCTATAGCTGATAATTTGCCCTCCTCCTCATCTGCATGTCTGAAGGACTCCCCTATTTTGTTGTGAAAAAACAGGGAATACAGGACAAGAACAGGTATAAAGGCAGCGGAAATAAGTGTAAGCCCGGTATGTATCTGAAACATAAAATACATGCCAAGAACTATCATTATCGCTATCCTGAAAAGTGAAGTCAGCTGTTCCGACAAAAACACCTTTATGGTCTCAACATCAGAAGTGCATCTCTGGATTATGTCACCCGTGTGATGCTCACCATGCCAGGAAAAAGGTAGTTTTAAGATATGCTCAAAGAGTGTATCTCTCATCCTTTTAATAAGTTTCTCTGATGCCATCGAGTTAAAAAGCTTGTTCAGGTATCTAAAGAGGGCGCAAATAAGTGCAATAGCTATAACCACAGCAGCTATTACAAACAAATGACCTCTAAGATATTCCTTTCCTCCTGTATGTGACACTATAAATTCCATATAGAATGGCATTTTCGAAGCAGTATCACCTATAAGGTAGTCCACTGTATACTGAATTATCTTGGGATTTATCATGTCAAGAAATGCAACCGCAAGCGAACATATTATTCCCATGACAAAGAGGAATATACTCCCCTTCATAAAAAACAGTACCATCGAGGAACGATTAGAAAATCTTATGTTATTATTTTTAGTATTCAAAGCTATCATTCCTTTCTATCTTTCTATCTTTTTATCTTATTTTATTTCAGTTGTTATTTGCCCCTGAGCAAATGGGATCCTTATTCTGTAGCAGTCCTTATCCCAGCTCTTTTTAAGTCTCTCATCTGTTATTTTTAGAGTTTCTATCTGTGTTTTATATTCTGTTTCATCCAAATTCTGCGAACTATCAGTCTTTACGGTGATCGTTCCAAGATTTCCTACAGATAGTATGACTTCTCCTTTTTTCGCATCTTCAGTTGTTATTTGTGGTTTCTCATAAGTTATATAATTTAAATAACCCACGATATTTCCCTCATAATGATCATCTATCACTACTCTATCTTGACATAACTTAGCCTTTCTTCTGTAGCTTTTTATATTGTGATCATCAAATGCAGATGCTATTTCCATATCAAGGGATTGTTCTTTTTCATTATAAATAACATTTGATGCTCTATATTTTTCTCCGGGAAGTTCCTCTATCTCGCCTTCATTACCTGCAAATGATGGAACATTATGATATAGAGACCTCATAGTCCATATCTCATAGCGCCTCTCAGAAAAAGTCTTTGCTGTATACGTCTCAACACCCAAGTCGATCAAAAATGGTTTATTGTTTTTATACAAAGTGACAGATCCTACATCATTGTGATTATGGCTATCGTTGTTATCGCCTGCTTTTGCAGCAAGTACATAGTTTTCATTTCTGCTGACCATCAGTCCAACACTTTCATAATAAACATCAGACAGTCCGTTCTTATCATCAGTCTCATATTCCATCATTTTCTTGTGGTTTTGGGCCTGTAACATTCGATACCATAAGTTATGTTCATCTTTTATAAGCTTTTCATCAAAGGTCTGTCTCCTGTAATCCTCTGCTACAAAGCTGCACAAAGAAACATCGCCGCATCTAAGTCCAAATAGAAATTCTCTTGCAGATCTGTTCCCCGCCTTTGCAGCACAGTCGGCAAAATTAATGTAGTATCCGTCTCCAACATAGATTTTTCTTATGTATGAAGCAATGTTCCTTATCTTTTCATCTGAAAATGCTGGTGTATAACGGCCGTAATTTAAATCATCAAGAAGCTCCATTACTCCAAAAAGGCACAACCCTGCATGTGTATAATACTGAGCACCTTCATCACAGCATCCGTCTTCGCCGTAGGATTTAATGAAGTAATCCGTAGATATTACCGCCTGTTTTATCACACTCTCTTTTTCATCAGAAGATAAGAATTCTTCATTTCTTGTAAAGAAGGACAATAAAATATTCTGCGTTATCCATACAGTCCAGTTAATTGCCTCTGTTTCGTCGTCTCCCATCCACCAAAAATGTTCATTAAGATAAGGAATCAGAAGTCTTTCCCTTATTGATCTGTCGATCTGTTTTTCAATATCAGTATTTATTTTTTGGAGTACAGGCCTAAGAATAAACTCGCACAAACTAACTACAGCGCCTGTCTCAGCTGCAAACAGATCAATAACAGGTTTTATAATATCCGGTATGTTTTTCTGCTTGGCATCCCTTATATGTGAATTATGTGCCGGATGACACCAACTGCTCTCTTCCATGATCAGATAAATACCATCCAGGATATCGCTTACAAATTCGCCCTTGTTCTGAACGCATTCAGCCATTGTAAGAGCCGATAATTTTATCCTTCTCATGAAGCATTTGTCTTCATAATTCACCCTGTTACCGTTTATGTATACCTCTCTGTAGTCAGATACAAGGATCTGTGACCAGGGCAATTCTTTCTGCCTTTTTCCCTCTTTTATCAGTTCTTCCTTAAGATCCGTAGGAAAGCTGTCCCAGAATTCTCTGTTATCTATTGAAGGTATATCAAGAATGTTTTTGTAATTATCTTTAATATTTTCACCTATATGATCGATCAACATTTTTCTCTCCCCATTTTTTGCCTTTTAATTCCTATAATTGAAATTGGTGCACCGCTTTTTGATAGCTTCTCCACTGCTTCAAACAGGTCATTGCACGCCTCTTTTGCATGGTACTTCCCGTCACTTTTTTTGAAGTACATATTGTGCGCAACAAAACCATCATCGCTCTTAGAGATGTTTACTGTATGAAGCTTGTTAAAAATATTCTTCTTATCCCAGTAAAATGTGACAATAAACGTGTCAAACTTATCCCCAAAGCTCCTTATCAAGTCTTTATTTCTGCTCGTTATATATTTTGCTTTGTACCCCCTCTTTTTAAAGAATCTGTAAGCATAAAAAGGAGATATCCCGAAGTCGCCTTTAAGTGCAAGACCCTTTTTCTCAAAGTCATCTATAATATTTAATATATTTCTGTCACTGTCTTTTAAATTAAGAAGTGCATTGTAAACAGCTATTATAGTGCATCCTGAGTACTCCATATTGGAATGTTTGCCCGATCCGAGTTTTACTTTGACCCACTCAGCCTGGTTTTCTATGTACTTATCTATGCAAAATATTCTACTGTCGATATTCTTGTCACCATTTTCCCGATAGTGTTCTTTCCTTAGTTTTTTGTTGACATGCCCTGTAAAAAAAGAAATCAGAGTAAACCCCCAAAAAATTATTTTGTTAGGAATAAATAGTGGTGCGCGTTTTATGAAAACTTTAGCATTTTTAATCATATTTCACCTATTTTTTGTAGTATTGATATTTACTTTTTATTATATAAATGATATAATTTTAACAAATATGGGAGATTGTGTTATGAATATTACTGAGTTAACCCCCGGAACAGACATAACCATTTCTACTTTAATAGATAATATGCCTGTATCCTTAAAATCTAAAATTATATCAGTTATGGATGGTGCTGCACTTGTAAGTCCGCTAAAGTATCATGGAATTCCTATTCCTGCCTCAACTCATGGAACTGCAAGTGTCGTTATGTATGGCAACATCAAGAAAGACTTTAATCTGGAATCTGTTGTTCCATTCGAGAACTGGAATGATACCTATTACCTGATCAAAGGTTCTGAGGTTATAAATCAGGCAGACAACAACAGAAAAGCAGAACGTTATGTAGTCAATATTCTTGGTAAGGCTGTTATCAACCACAATCACACCACCAGCGCTATCGTTTATGATATGTCCATTAAAGGAATATCCGTTCTCCTTGGAAAGGGCGCTGTTGCCAATAAGGGCGATCATATCCAGCTGACATTTAAGCCAGAAGGATATCTTAAAAGCATAGATTTAACCCTTTGCGTGGCAAGATTGTTCAAAATTGGAACATTTGATGCTGTTGGCTGCAAAATCCAGTCTATAGACAGTACCATGATGGGTTATATCATAGACCTTAAAGAGCAAAAAGAAGAACAGAGAAAAATAAGATCATCTTCAAACGTTATTGTCCATGATGAATCAGCATCATAATCAGAATATATATAAATGTAAACAAAAGGAGTTGTCATAAGACAACTCCTTTTATCATATTCATCATTAGCCTGCTGCGGCAACCACATCTTCTATGTCTTTTACTTCTGCGTTCTCAGAAACCGGAAGCTCATCTGTCTTCCTGGGAGCTCTCACTCCAAAGCTTCCTTCGTAGCGCTGCTCTTTCAGGATTTTGCGAATAGTCGCCAAATCTTTACTCATGTCCTCACGCCTCTTACATACAACGGTAGGAACACTACTGCTCCCCATCTCAACGATGTATCCGGCGTCATTAAGGATCTTCTGAATCTTCAGCTTATCTGTGGTGCGAATCTCTGCTGGTGTTCTCTCTTCTCTCCCCACTACAAACCTCCTATTAAATACAATTAGCAGTATTTGTGTTTAAGAAACTCTCTACCACAAAATATAGCACAATCCGGTTCTATTTGCAATAATGTGATTATTCTATATTATCAGCATGCCCCATAAATATGGGAGTTTTTGTCTCATTATCAATTATCATGTAAATAAATGGTCTGTCTAATATTACCTGTTTTACATCCGCTTTGCCGGGTCCTGCGCTATTTAAAACCATCCCCGTTACTGCGGCAGCTTTCGTCCCCTCTCTGTTTAATTCAATATGTGTCTTATGTAATATGCTATCAAGAGAAAACTTACCATTCTCTGTTAACATATTAGAGAAATCCGCATCACCTGTAAATACCCTATTTGCGCCCATTTTCCTAAAAGTATCGGATAATTCCATGCTGCAATCAAATGTAAATTCCGGAATTGAGAAAACGACTCTTGTATATTCACAGTTTTTCATAGAATCAACTATTTCCTCTCCCGAAACGTTAGAGATAAAGTCCTGCATTTTGGTGCCTTCTTCGGGAAGAATAGCCGCAAATGAATACCTGTCTCCCTTATATGGATAGATAAACCCGCACCCTCCTGATACTTCAAAGTACTCTCCTGCTTTGCCATTTAGCATAGTCACAGTCTTAGAGCTTCCATCCTCCAAAGTAAACGTACCATTTTCATCTATATCTTCGTCTTCAAATGCCTTATCCCATTTTCCCTCAAAAGACAGGGCATCAACCAATATCATGTTAGATAGTGAAGGAACTGAGTCTATTATCTTATCTATCATTCCATCCGTATTATCATAGACAAATTGGTTTACGTCACTTAATGTCTCATCAGAAAACGGTTCATCGCATAGCTTTGCCCCATATAGATCTTCCATTTTGGTCTTGTAGGTATCTAAGAGAATATCGTCTCCGTTTACCCAGATTCCGTTTGCAAACTTAAGCTTATTTTCAGGATCATCGTTTATTTCCATAAAAGACTTCATTGAAGCATTAAAAGAGTCTATGTCCTCTAAGCCAAAAACGTTCATAAGTTCATCTTTTGTTTCGGACGCTGAACCGTTTAAAACCATTCCGCCGGCCATCATCACAGACAGAGGTGATACAAGGGCATTTTCACTATAATCATTTTTAAGAATAGAAATCGCCAGATTTCCTGCCTGTATAGAAACATCCTGCACCATAGCATTCTCCTTAGAATCTGTGTTTTCTGTTATATCTTCATAGCTGTCCTCGTTATCTTCCAAAGTTTCTGCTTCTTCGGAAGTATCCGTATTTACTTCGTCAATTTCAGACGCCGGAGCACTTCCTCCGCATCCCAAAATATTAACAGTAAGACCTGCCATAAGAGCCAAATTTAATAACTTATATATCGATCTGTTTTTCACGAAATCACTCCCTACAAGGCTTTCCTTTGCCTTCATAAAATCTTTAATACGTTTATACGATAATTTTTATTTTTGGTTAACAAAAGTCAAATTTATACTTTATAAACATAACAGTTTTTCTTTATAAAACCGCCATATTTTGTCAACAAATATATCATAACATATATATATCAGAGATGAAGAACATCTTCTGAACCCCAAAAAACTTTTTTCATACAACATGGCTGTATGACTCCCCATCATACAGCCACCTCCCAAAAAAATCAGCTGCCATGATGGCAGCTTTTCTTTATTTCTATCCCATTCCTATGAAACTATCGCTTAAGCATATTATTTATTGATGGTATAAGCTTTTACAAAAAAGTCCTTATCCTTTTGTTTAACAAGATACTTTCCTGACTCATCGATTAAAAAGCAGTGTCCTGAGGCTTCATAATGCGTATGGATAGCACCCAGATCATGTTTCCATTCATCATAGTTAACTTCACCTGTCACATCCATAGCCTTTTCATAAATAAGCTTCTGAGGAGCTCCTGGCTTTATCATTACAATAAATCTGTCCCCCTTATTAAGGTCGATCGCTTCATCAAGCTTAAACGTATGGTATCCGCCTGTTAAAGCACCTATGGACATAGTAAGCTTAGGTTCTCCCAGCACCTGAAGGAGCAAATAATCATTGTCCGTATTTATATTCTTTGGAACAACATATATATCTAACAGAAAATCAGAATTTGTTTTACTGATAAACATCCCTACTGCAGAAAGCTTCTCATCTCCTTGTGCCTTGTAAAGAGCACCGTAAGATGCGCAGTTATCCTCATAGGCATATACTACATTTTTATTATCAACAATTGCATCTGTTGTGTGAGTCATAAAACCGGCGTACTGATAGTTATTATCATAGTAGTCATCATCGCCCTCCATCGCACAGTCGTACGCTACCACATTATTATTGTTTAATATACTGTCATAGTAAGAGATATAAAAATAACCCTTTATTCCTCTCCCGGTTCCCCAACTGTTTTTGCATATATATGCACCATCGCCTTCAGGTCTTGTGACAAAATTTTCTGCCTTATAGCTGTCATCCCAACCAACTATCAAAACTTCGTGATCTGCGACATTTGTTCCTCCATATTTCTTGTAGTCAAAAAGAGATGAAAAGTGGTTGGTAAAATAGTTGTTGTCAGCGCAGATACTGCATGTAGCTCCGCCATGTTCCATTATCATCCGCTTTATTATGTCCTGATTCTTGATTGTTCCCGGAACTTCATATACCCCTTGTACATGGCACAACGGATCCTCGTATGCTTTCCCCGGCTTTTCACTATTGTCAGTGTAGATAGCGGTTTGTCCTTTTATTATATTAAATGAGTTCTCTTCTGTGTCCTTAACAGGGCCTTTCCATGCGGTAAATAAAGAAATAGCATAGTCAGTCACTCCACCCACGCTTAAATAGCTTGTGCCGTAGTTTCCGATCCACTCATCGCTTTCCCCGTCATAAACAAATTCTCTGTAGTCATTATCAATCCCGCGTGTGTATGACTTTTCCGCCTTGTTCATATTATAAAAACCTGCATGCTTTTCAGACAGATTTAAATCATCTGCCTGCAGATCATCATTATGCTTTAAAAGATCGCACTCAATCGCGCCCAAAGAGGAATATAACCAGCAAAGAGATGTGTATCCCTGATTTTTTACAGAGGTCACATATTCCCTATCATCATAATTTAGCGAAAAATATGATTCAGGAAGTTCCTCTTTAGCATCTTTAGGATAATCGTCTTTTTGCCTGTTTGAAGCATCAAGCAGATTTTCCTCCTCATCATCAATAAGAAGTGCCTCTTCAATTTTTATCTCATTTAATTTTCTCTCAAACGCAGCATCAGGGATTATTCCACTAAAAGCTGCTGCATTAAGTGATAGAATAATCCCTGCGCTATATAAACAAGCCATCATTTAAATCGTTCCTTAAAACAAGTTATAGTAGATATCCTTATTTTAATTTAAAGTTCTTAACAATTCCATCAAGAATTCCTGCTATGTCTTCCTGTTTGCTAGACATGTCACTTACATTCTCAACGACATCTGCCGCTGTGTTGATGGAATCTGTAATATCAGAACTGTGTGATGCAGTTTCCTGAGTAGATTCTGCAATATTCTGGATTGCATTGTTTACTTCGTTCATGGCATTTCTGATATTCTCAACCATCTGAGCAATCTGATCTGACTGTGAACCAAACTGTTTAGCATCATCGCCATACTGCTGTGCCACATGTACAAAGTTCTCATAATCCGGAGCTGCAGTATCGTTTACAAAGTTCAGGAGTTCCTGTGAACTGTCTGTTATTGTCTTAAATGCATCCTGAACGCCATCAATCGTTGTCTGTATCTGCTGAACTGCTTCTGCTGTATCATTTGCCAGATTGTTGATCTCAGAAGCAACAACAGCAAATCCCTTACCATGTTCACCTGCTCTTGCAGCCTCGATAGAAGCATTAAGTGACAGGAGGTTGATCTGATCTGCAATTTCTGCGATCGACTGAGCCATTCCGCTAATCTCTTCAACAATCTTAGCTTTTTCGGAAGCTTCGCTGAGCTCCAGGCTTCTTTCTTTTGCAATGTTGATTGCATTGTCATAAGCCTTCTGGCTGCTCTCTTCGATTTCCTGAGCTCTCTTCATGATATTCTTGGTTGCTGCAAGACTTTCTTCACTGACATCTGCAAGACTCTGAACCGATGTATTTACTTCTTCAACAGATGCACTAACTTCCTCAGTTGCAGCGCCCGATGACATCATTGCATCATTAACGCCGGACATATTGCTCTGGATCTTTTCAAACTGACTGGTAAGTTCGTTAGCCATTGATGAAAGTGAGCTGCTGGCAGAACTTATATGTTCAGACTCATCCGAAATCTGACTGATAACATTTCTGTTGCTCTCATACATGTTGTTAAGTGAATCACTCATCTGTCCGAGTTCATCACCGGATTTTGCAAAGAGCTTAGATACTGTAAAGTCACCGCTTGCAAGTGATCCCGCAAATTTCTTAACGTTTGCAAGGTTTTTAGCAATAGAGCTTACAAGGATAAGAACAACGATTGAGCTTACTACAATAGCGATAACCAGGATGGTGATCATAAGAATTGTAAGCCTATTCATCTCCTCATCAAGCTCTGACTGATTCATTCTGATAATTAGTTTCCAGTTAACTTCAGGAACTGTTCCATAAGAAGCAATTATTCCTTCTCCGTCTTCAAGATATCTGATAGATCCGTTATCCTGTGAAAGGATCACAGAAGAAACTGATGCAAGGGAAGTATTATCATCATTTGCTATATTAACGCCGTCTGCTACTTTAGCTTCATCTTTTGTATAGAGATATGTTCCTGATGATGTAACCATCATAGCTGATCCGGTTTTTCCAACAGTTATCGCAGAGGTAATTTCAGAAATCGTATCAAGAACTATATCAACTGTTACACAGCCAATATACTCATCTTGAGCATTGTAAATAGGTGCAGAGCACGTAGACATTATTGTTCCCGATGTCGGATCGTAATATGGATCTGTGATGGCACTTGTTCCTTTGGCCATTGCCTTTGCATTAGTATAGTATTCCTGAGAAAAATAGTCGTACTCGGCATTACTGTAATCCCATGTTTCAACTATGTTTCCCCCATCTTTGTACCAGTAAGGTCCCGTGTACTGTTCATTTTCATCAAAAGCATAGGGTTCAAACCATATACCGCAGCCGGAGATCATGTCGTTATCAAGCTGAGCATTACTAAATATTTCCTTATATTCTTCCATGTTGGAAGTCTTATAAGTGCCGCCAACAGATCTTGATAAAACAACTGCAGTATTTCGAATTACATCCAGATAACTGTCAATTGTGTTGATATTAGAAGCTGTGATAGCAGCATTTCTCTCAGTTGTCTGTTCCTGAATAATACTCCTGCTGTTTGTCATGCTCACATAGGTCATAAGTATCATAGCAATAGTAATAACAGGAATTATGCCTATTAACATTTTTGTCATGATGCTCATTTTCTTAAACATATCAATTCCCCTTCCTTATAGAAAACTTTTATCAGTGCACCACTACTGTAGTTCCGACCTTTGCCATATCATATAAACTGACCGCTGCATCATGTGGCAGATTGACACATCCATGAGATCCGTTTGTCTGGTATATTGTTCCTCCAAAGCTATCACGCCACAAGGCATCATGAATTCCGATATTACCGTTAAACGGCATCCATCTGTCCACCCATACATTCCATGTAGGCCCTGTAAGAAACTTTCCCGGGACCTGTGTTGTAATACTATATATTCCACAGGGCGTTCCCCTGCCAAGGCTTGTATTTCCTGTTACGCACGGAGACTGAAGTTTTAATTCTCCATTTTCAAAATAGGTAACAGTCTGTGATTCTATATTTATATCAACGTAAGTCTGGTATGTGGGCTCATCTGAAGAAGGCGTCTTTACTACCTGCACGGAAGGATTGTTGTATGCTTCATATTCTTCCACCGCATTTTGAAATCTTCCTTCTTTTATCCCAAAAGTAAGATAATGATTGTACAATGTCTGCGGATCTGTACCAAGCTCGTTTACAACATCCGGATACTTTGCTGCATAATAAGCTGCATCAAACCCATCTGCTCTTGCGCTCATCCCAAATATAATGAGACATGCAGACATGCACATAATAGAATAAAACAGTTTTTTAACCATATATAATGTCCCCCTCATAAGACAAAATATAATCATTCATAAACTGCGAATAATACTGAATTATTACATAAATAGAATATCATATATCGTGTATGAATGTTCATATTTACGAAAATTTAATATCATCTTTAAGTTTCTTTAACTACTGCGGTTTTCACCATTTACTTTCAAACTTTAACGTGATATAGTGTCTATTGATGGCTTTTCATGCCAAGATTGGAGGAGAAAACATGTCTTTTCAATATATACAACAACTTCCCTCTCCTGAGGAAATTCGTGAAGAGTTCCCTTTATCCGGGAATCTCTTAGCATTAAAAAAGGAACATGACAAAGAGATTTCGGATATTCTTACCGGAAAAAGCAACAAATTCATGGTTATTGTAGGTCCCTGCTCTGCAGATAATGAAGATGCCGTATGTGACTATGTTTCAAGACTTGCTAAGGTTAATGAGAAGGTAAAGGATAAGCTCATTCTTGTTCCCAGAATATATACAAACAAGCCAAGAACTACCGGTGAAGGCTACAAAGGTATCACTTCCCAGCCCGATCCCGAGGGAAAAACAGATTTCCGTGCAGGTCTTATTGCTATGAGACACATGCAGATAAAGGCAATTGAAGAATCCGGACTTACTGCTGCTGATGAGATGCTCTATCCCGAAAACTGGGGATATGTTGCTGACATACTTTCATACGTAGCGATCGGTGCACGTTCAGTTGAAGATCAGGAGCACAGAATGGTTGCCAGTGGTTTCGATGTTCCTGCCGGAATGAAGAATCCAACAAGCGGCACATTAAGCGTAATGCTCAATTCAGTATATGCTTCACAGCTTCCTCATTCTTTTGTTTACAGAGGTTACGAAGTTAAGACTAATGGTAATCCGCTTGCTCACTGCGTATTAAGAGGTTCAAGTAATAAGCACGGTCAGTCTCAGCCCAACTATCACTATGAGGATTTGAATCTGCTTTCTGAACTCTATGCTGAAAGAGATATCAAGAATCCTGCTGCGATCATCGATGCCAACCATAATAACTCCGGTAAAAAATTCCGCGAGCAGATAAGAATCGTAAAAGAAGTGCTTCACTCAAGAAGTCAGAACACCAATATCAAAGACCTTGTAAAAGGTGTGATGATAGAGAGTTATATTGAGGAAGGCAGCCAGAAAATTGGCGAAGGTATATATGGAAAATCAATTACTGATCCTTGTCTTGGATGGAATGATACAGAAAGACTCCTTCTAGATATCGCTGATCTTGTCTAAAATTCTTCAATAAAAAAATTTTTTTATCATATAAAATAAAAAGCTGTGACAAATGATACAAAACGAAAATCACTTATCACAGCTTTTTTGATTCTTAATTTATCTGTTTTTAATATTTTTTAAATCAATCATTACTCTTTTTAAGTTTTTTGTCAGATGTGCGTACTATTATAGACATCTCTTATATAGTCCTTTGTTTCCTTGGCATATTTTTTCATAGAGGAAGGGCTTACATGTCCCATCATAAACTGAACAGCATCAAGGTCAGCTCCCCTCTCAACCATATGCGCAGCAAAACTGTGTCTTAACATCTCCGGAGTAATTGTCATATCAAGTCCTGCTTCTTTTGCATAAGTCCTAAGCATCTTCCAGAGTCCCTGCCTGCTGATACTTTCCCCTTTGTAGTTCACAAACAAAAGACTTTCAGATGTAGAAGTTATCAGATGTCTTCTGCCCTCATTCAGATAGCTCATAAGGACATCCCTCGTAGCCTTATCAAAAGGAATCATCCTCTCCCTCTTTGCACCTCTAACCTCTATGCTTCCTATCTGCATATCAAGGTCTTCGAGTTTTAATTTTGCAAGCTCTGACACCTTTATTCCGGTGGCATATAACAAATTGAGGATTGCCAGATCCCTCTGGCCTTTTGGGCTATTTGATTCCGGCATTTCAAAGAGCTTTTTTATCTGAGTTCTGGTAAGTATTTCCGGAGCCTTTCCTTCCACCTTCGGTGACTTTAAATTCTCTGAAATATCATATTTTAGTTTTTTCACACCGCAAAGATACTTGCAGAAACTTTTTATAGATACAATATTTCTTGCTATGGTAGATGCAGATTTACCTTCATCCTTAAGCTTCTCTATATACTCCGCCAAAAAATCCGAAGTAAGTTCCTCTCCCGAAAAAATCCCCTTCTCATGCGCAAAGGAAGCAACCTTATTTAGATCTACTGCGTAAGAACGGATGGTGTTTTCACTCATCCGTCCTTCAAGTTTTAATTCAGTTATATATTTCTGAACTTCTTCCATACTTTATTCGTTTTCCTTAAGGATTTCATCAAGTTTAGCAAACATTTCAAGGTTATCAAGTGTAGCAAAATAATCCCTTGGAGTCTGCGCTCTTCTTATACACTCTACTCTTCCGTCCTCTTTAAGAAGAAGTTCGCTGCTCCAGAGCTTACCGTTATAGTTATATCCCATTGCAAATCCGTGAGCACCAGTGTCATGTATAAACAGATAATCTCCCATCTCAATTTCCGGAAGTTCTCTGTCTATTGCAAACTTATCGTTGTTTTCGCAAAGAGAACCGACAACATCATAAATGTGATCACACCTTGCATCTTCTTTTCCAAGAACTGTTATGTGGTGGTAAGAACCGTACATAGCTGGTCTCATCAGATTTACAGCACATGCATCTACGCCTATATACTCCTTGTAAATATGCTTTTCATGGATTGCCTTTGTCACAAGACCACCATATGGGCCAAGCATAAATCTTCCCATCTCGGTATAGATAGCGACATCACCCATTCCTGCAGGAACAAGTAGCTTCTCAAACTGCTCTCTTACGCCTTCTCCGATTTTTAATATATCATTGGGTTCCTGATCAGGCTTGTATGGAATTCCTACTCCGCCGGAGAGATTTATAAATTTAATCTTACAGTCAGTTTCTTCCTGTACCTCGCGGGCAAGCTCAAACAACTGACCTGCGAGCATAGGATAATATTCATTGGTAACTGTATTACTTGCCAAAAAAGCATGAATTCCGAAGCTCTTTACTCCGTATGACTTAAGAAGCTTATAGCTATCTATCAGCTGTTTCTTAGTCATGCCATACTTAGAATCTCCGGGATTATCCATGATGCCGTTGCTCATCTGAAATACTCCGCCCGGATTATATCTACAGCTTATGGTTTCCGGAAGTCTTCCTCCAAGCGCTTGCCTTGCAAATTCAATATGAGTAATATCATCGAAATTAATGATACCGCCTATCTTATCTGCATATACAAACTCAGATGCAGGAGTATCATTGGATGAAAACATGATAAGTTCTCCCTTGGCACCTACTGCCTTACTGAGCATAAGCTCTGTAATTGATGAACAGTCAAAGCCGCATCCCTCTTTCATCAGGATATCCATTATAACTGGATTGGGAGTTGCTTTTACCGCAAAGTATTCCCTAAATCCGGGATTCCATGAAAAAGCTTTATTGACAGCCCTTGCATTCTCAATAATTCCCTTCTCATCATAAATATGAAAAGGTGTCGGATACTTTTTTGTTATCTCTTCGATCTGTTCTTTGGTTACAAATGCTTTCTTCATAATCTCCTCGCAATCCGGCAGAAATAAAACTGTCCTTTTTTTCATAGTATTAAATAAAAATACATTTTATGCATTTCACTTTAATACGTTACCATGAAAAAAAGATTGTGTACAGTTAAAATTTTATATATTTTCAATTTGCCAGTCTATGGGGGCTATATTATTCTTTTCAAGAAACTCATTACACTTCGAAAAGTGTTTGCATCCAAAAAATCCTCTGTATGCAGATAACGGGCTTGGATGAGGCGCTTTTAATACAAGCTGCTTAGGATTATTTAGCATTACTTCCTTGGACTGAGCGGGCTTTCCCCAAAGCAGATAGACTATAGGACGGTCCTCATTATTAAGCGCACGTATAATGGCATCGGTAAACTGCTCCCAACCTCTTCCCTTGTGAGAATTGGCATTATGAGCTCTTACTGTAAGTACAGTATTTAAAAGAAGCACTCCCTGATCCGCCCACTTTTTCAGATATCCATTGTTGGGAATATAGCAGCCAAGGTCGTTTTGAAGCTCATTATATATGTTTACAAGTGACGGAGGCGTATCCTGTCCGGGGAGGACTGAAAACGATAAGCCGTGAGCCTGCCCCGGCTCATGGTACGGATCCTGCCCCAGTATAAGAACCTTTACATCTTTAAGGGGAGTAAGGTGAAGTGCATTAAAAATATCATCTGCAGGCGGATAGATAGTTCGGGTGTTGTATTCACTTATCACGAATTTGTAGAGATTTTTGTAGTAGTCCTTCTTAAATTCCGGTTCAAGTGCCGGCAACCAGTCGTTAGAAATCATTGGCATAATTGTTTCTTCCTCGTATATTATGTATTGGCACGATTGCTCCGCAATCCTGCCCTATCGGTCGGAACCATTCCAAATCATGACTTCGTCATGATGGTTCCTCCCTTTTGTTCTGTAAAAAGCCCCCGGCAATCATCTCCAATCACCGAGGGCTAACTTAATTATTTAATTTTTCTGATAATTATCAGATTGTTGCTTCAGGATGATAGTTTTCCTTAATAGCGGTATAAAGTTCAGCATTTGTAGCATCCTGGTAAGGAGCAACATAGAAAACTCTGAGAATGAAGCATGTGAATGCAGCAAGGATGTTCCATCCAAGGAATGAAAGATCAAGAACAAAAGCATTCCACTTATGACCATTCATCATGTTTCTTGAAAGTGTGATAGCATCTGTAGCACTGATTTCAGGGTTCTCAGCAAGGATGTACGGAACCAGTCTGTATGAATATGACTTGATGATTCCGGGAATGATGAAGAGGCATGTCCACAGGCAAAGGAACAGATCTCTTAAGAATATTGTCTTAACAATATTCATATATCTATTCTTGAAACCAAAAGTAAGTTCCTTAAGATCGGCCTTCTCGGTCTGACGGTTGACAATGTAGAATCTCTGTCCACCAACTTCAAGCGGATTCATTACAAAAATATCGATTACGCATGAAACTACTACTACTCCTAAGATAGCAACAAAAATTGCAATAAGAACTGCAGGATCAATAGCTGCTAAATCAGAAGACTGTGTTTCATTCGAAGCAGCACGAGACGTACTACCTGATGCAGCACCTGTTGCAATCCCCAAAACGATTGAAGCTACAACAGAAGGCCAGTAATTCTTTTTGAAATTCAATTTGCCATTTGTTTTAAGTTGAGCTCTAGTCCACATAATATTCTCCCCTTTTCTCTTTTTAAATGTTTGTATTACTACTAATATAATATACAAATCTGAAAACTTATTCAATAATTCAAACAATTATTTTTGATCATGCTCTTACATTTTCTGATATAGGCATCAGATTCTAACCGGAACGTTTTTATCCCTTAAGTATTCTTTTAAGTCTTTTATCTCAAGTTCCTTATAATGAAAAAGTGAAGCTGCAAGCGCGGCATCAGCCTTTCCTTCGGTAAGAGCCTCATAAAAATGCTCTTTTGTGCCGGCACCTCCTGATGCGATCACAGGGATCGAAACAGCCTCAGATACCTGCCTTGTCAGTTTAATGTCATATCCTTCCTTTGTTCCATCACCGTCCATACTGGTTAGAAGTATCTCTCCTGCACCGAGGCTTTCAGCTTTTTTAGCCCACTCTATCGCATCAAGTCCGGTATCGATCCTGCCTCCGTTTTTGTAGACATTAAATCCGCCATCGTCCCTTCTTTTGGCATCGATAGCAACAACAACGCATTGAGATCCGAATTTCTCAGAAGCCTCTTTGATGAGCTCGGGCCTGTTGATTGCAGCTGAATTGACAGAAACCTTATCAGCGCCTTCTCTTAGGATTGCCTTCATATCATCGACAGTCCTTATTCCTCCACCTACAGTGAATGGAATAAAGACCTCATCCGCAACACGTTTTACTAGCTCCTGAACAGTATTTCTGGCATCAGAGGTCGCTGTTATATCAAGAAAAACAAGTTCATCAGCGCCTTCCTTTGAATACGCTTTTCCTACCTCAACAGGATCCCCCGCATCCCTTAGTTCCACAAAATTTATTCCCTTTACTACCCTTCCGTCCTTGACGTCAAGGCACGGTATTATTCTCTTTGTAAGCATTTGTCATTCTCCGTTTATATCTTAGTGAAGTTTTCAAGAATCATCATTCCGGTATCAGAGCTTTTTTCCGGATGAAACTGACATGCAAAAACATTTCCCTTCTCAACCGAAGCATGGATAGTTGTTCCGTATTCACATGTAGCTTTCACTATGCTTTCATCCTTTGCTGTAAGATAATAAGAATGAACAAAATAGACATAAGAATCTTCCGCTATACCACTAAAAAGTCTTCCATTATTTTGAAGCTTTAAATTATTCCATCCGATCTGTGGTATTTTAAGTCGTCCATTATCGTCGGGAATTCTCCTGATGGTTCCCTCTAAAATACCAAGACCTGTAGCACCTTTTGATTCCTCACTGGAATCAAAAAGCAGCTGCAGGCCAAGGCATATTCCCAAAAATGGGACATCTTTATCACAAACTGTTTTTATTACATCATTAAGACCGTATTCGTCGATCTTTTTCATTGCGTCGCCAAAAGAACCAACCCCGGGAAGTACTACATGGTCAGCACGATAGATATCGTCTTTTGATCTGGTTACGCATACATCTTTACCCAAAAATCTAAAAGCTTTTTCAACGCTCTTTATGTTTCCGGCATCATAATCAATAATTGCAAGCATCAAATCACATCCCCATTTTAAGATATCGATTCTCAGCTTTCTTTTGGCAAAATATCATTAATAGTACCGGTAATCTCCATGATACGTTTGGTGTAAGCTGCAGGATCATCGAGTTTGTTTACTTCCTCTATTCCCGTACTGTCAAGGCCATAGGTTTCAGCGAGTATCGATTCGATATTAGAATACACGTTTTCAACTTCGCCTGCAACCTGATATTCCTCAGCCTCTGCCAAAATCTGGTCTTTGGATCTCATTGCTATAAGCAGACTATCGAGCGCTTCGTCCTTCATATTCATTGCTTTATAGTTGTTGTACGAATCAAGGTAATACTTTGCACTTGTCAAAAGTCTTGCCTGATGATACAAAAGCGTCTGCTCTTCGCTAAGCTTCTTTCCGTACAAAAGCTTATAAGCGGTAGTATAATCTCCTACATTATAAGCACTCTCTGCTCGTTTCGTAATTATCCTGTTAGGAAGAACAATTGTCGGCAGACAGCACAGAACTCCTATACTGAATGCAAACAGCATGGAAATAGCCACTTTCTTAGGCGCAAGAGCCTTCTCCGGTTTTCCGTCATCTACCTTAGGCTTCTTTTCTTTCTTTGGCTTCTTTTCCTTTGGCGGCTTAGGCTTCTTTTCTTTCTTTGGCTTCGGAGGTTTTTTCTCCTTTGGCTTCTTTTCTTTTTTCTTCTTGCCCTTCTTATCCTCTGCGGAAAGCTCATCGAGAACCTGCTGATTTTCATCTGTCAGGCTTGCAAGCTCATCGCCCTCGGGCTTTGGATTAAGCTCTTCATCTGTCTGTGTGAGAGTTTTGAAAAGAGCGGCAAATAATGCAAGTATAGGATTGGGACCTTTATTTTTCTTTTTCTTCTTACCCTTCTTTGGAGCTCCTTCACCTTCGCCAAGGCTAAGTTCATCATAATCTCCGCCTTTATCATCAACTTCATCAGGATCCGGAATATCATCCGATAAGCCGATATCGTCAAGGCCTTCCTCTGTCAATGCGCCAAGGAGGTCGTCAGGATTCATTTCTTCGCTTCCTTCAGCCGGTCCCTCTTCGCCTGCTCCATCGCTTTCTACTATATCATTTAGATTTATTTCTTCCTGTTCGCCGCCTTCTTTTGCATCAAGGTGAGCTGTATTCTCAAGATCCTCAACATCATCGCTCGCAAGAGAGTTCATTATAGCATCAAGGTCCGGCATATCTACATCTGATGGTTCAACCTCTCCTTCTCCATCAGCTCCGCCAAGCTCTGCAAGCATGCCATCAAGATCCATTTCAGAACCAATATCATCACCTTCTGCGCTGGCGGATTCATCGGTTTCACCTACATCCCCTAGCATATCATCAAGCTCAGCATTTACATCATCAAGGCTTATGTCAGAATCATCCTGACTCTCCTCTGCCCCTTCTGCCTGAGCCATTGCCTCATCAAAACCGGCCAAAGCCTCTTCCAATGCTGCATCATCTGCTGGCGCACTTTCAGAAGGGCTCTCCGTTGAAGGCTCATCCCCGGCAAGCATGGCATCAAGGTCTATTTCTTCAAGCACTTCCTCAGGTGCTGCCTCTTGAGCAGCCTCATCCATTGCTGGCTCTTCCATAGTAATTTCCTCCGATGCTGCCTCTTCAGATACTGCCTCTTCAATTACAGGTTCTTCCATTGCAGCTTCTTCTATCGCAGCTTCGCCGGCCGCAGACTCTTCTGCTGCCATGTCTGCTACAGGCTCTTCTACTGTCGGTTCTTCCATAGCGGTTTCGTCTATCGCTATCTCTTCAACTGCAGGCTCTTCTACTGCCGGTTCTTCCATCGCGGTTTCGTCTATCGCTATCTCTTCAACTGCAGGCTCTTCCGCTGCAGCCTCGTCTATCACAGGCTCTTCCATCGCAGCTTCATCTAACGCTATTTCGCTGGCCGCAGGCTCTTCTGCTGCAGCCTCGTCTATCACAGGCCCTTCCATCGTAGCTTCGCCGGCACCACTTTCGTCCGCCAGCATTGCATCTGAAGAAGCTTCATCCATTGAGGCCGCTTCATCAGAAGCCGCCGCTTCAACTCCGTCAGATAAAGCAGCATCCATCTCATCAACATTCATCTGCGATTCATCCAAGGACATATCTCCCCCTTGATTATCCGCAGGTATATCTTCCATAGATATATCAGAAACCGTTTCTTCCGGAGGTATACTATCCGTCGACAGTTCATCAATATTTAAATCTATTTCCGGCATAGCTTCTTCGTTATTCGTAGCAATACTGTCGGAACTCAGATCTCCGAATTTTCCAGCATGATCAGCGGTCACAGCACTTTCATCGCTCTTTGCTCCGTCTAAAAATCCATCGAGATCTACCAGTCCATCAGTTTCAACATCCTCAAGGCTTCCAATATTATCAATATTTTTTAATATCTGCTCAGCAGCCTCTCCCTCGCTCTCAGTTTCCATATTATCAAGCATTTCACTGATATTGTCTTGAGCTTTAGCATCCTCCATAGCTCCAAGGGTATTCATTATGCTCTCAGGAGATTCATATAATGAATCATCAAGCTCTGAGTTCATAAGTTCTTCTTCCGCAGAAGTCTCCGGTGCCATCTCAAATAAAGTCTCATCCGCACCTTCCGGTATTTCGGGCGCAACTTCATCCATTATATCAGTTTCTTCCATTGGAGATTTTTCTTCTGAAACAGACATAGCTTCAGCTTTTGCTATAGCCTCATCAAGCGCAAGCTCATCCGCATCCTTAACATAAGAGTCCGGAATATCCTCCCCAACAGTATATTGCTGCAAATTTTCATCTTTTGGTGCACTAATAGTTTCCAGGACATTTTCCATTCCTGAATCCAGAATCTCCCCACTTTCAAGCTTGTTAAACATATCCCCAATTTCTTCAAGCTCACTGTTCGAAGATGTGCTCATAGCCTCATTCAAATTTTCGTCTGAAACACTTACAGATACTGTAGTTTTGGCAATACCGGAATTAGCATCCTTTTTAAGTGAATTCAAAAGACTATCCAAGTACTCTTCATTTTTAGACTTCATGATTGTCTACCCCTACCCCTAAAAAATTTAAACTCCCTTCATTGTAGCAGTTATTGAAAGATTTTTCACAACTGAAGCAATAAAGGGAGTTATCTTCAAATCATATATCTTTATTGGGCATCGCCATCAGCATGAACCAGTTCATCAATAACAGATACCAGGTTACCGATTTCCGGCTTTGACAGCTGCCTGTCAGCTCCTAAGGACTCACCCTTTCTACGCATTTCTTCGTTAACAAGCGACGAGAAAATAATAAGAGGAATCTGCTTTGTTTCATCATCACTCTTAACAAGCTTTGTAAGTCTGTGACCATCCATGATAGGCATTTCTATATCTGTAATGATACATTTAACCTTATCAAGCTGTCCTCTGTCCTTACATCCCTTGATATAATCATATGCCAGTTTACCATTCTCGAAGTGTCTGACATTGTCATATCCGGCCTTCTTAAGAGAGTCAACAATAAGTTTGTTAAGCAGCTGTGAATCCTCTGCAAGAACAATCGGAATCTCGTTTCTTGTTCTCGGTCCGATCTCCGTGAGCTGAGCCACATTAAGACCTGTATTAGGATTGATATCAGATACAATCTTCTCGAAGTCAAGAATTATTATGAGTCTTTCTTCAAGTTTGATAATACCTGTTGAAATACTTTCCTCGGCTTTTGAAATTGTCGCATTGGGCTTAATAATATCTGCCCATGAAACACGATGAATTCCAATTACAGCATCAACATGAAAAGCGATATCCAGCTTATTGAAGTTAGTAATTATGAAAAGTCCACCGGGTTTGGACGCACCACGTTGCAGACAGTTTCTAAGATCAATTGCCGTAATCATAGTATCACGCGGCATAAAAATTCCTTCTATGCTGGGATGCGCGTTAGGAACTGGCGTGACCTCCTGATAAACTATAATTTCTTTAATCTTTGCAACGTTAATGCCGTAGCAATGATCGTCAATCTTGAATTCGAGAACTTCAAGCTCATTCGTACCGTTTTCAAGCAAGATCTTAGATTCCATATTTTCACCTCACGCTTTTACAACAATGTAATTGCTTCAAAACAAACTAAAAACCGATTGAATATATATTTAATATCCTAATTAAGTATAGCATATACGTTTTGAAAATAAATAGAAAAAATGAAAAAGACAGCCGAATTGACTGTCTTTTTAGAAACTGTTAATAAGTATTTTAGAAACTTAAGAAATTGTGTAGTGTCTGCATTTACAGATAATAATTTTTCCGTTTTGATTATGAGTTTTTACATGTTCTTCAAAAAATCATCAGCAAGTTCAGGCCACAATTTGATTTCCGGATAAGTTACGTCTGGCACATACTTTACTTCGCCATAATCTCTTATAAGTTCCTCTTCCTTCTCTTTTGAAACCTCTACTTCTTTATTCTTTATAGCTTCCATCGTTTTGAAAACCTGCTCGTAAGTATATGGATCCCCGAATTCATGCCTTGCCCAATTTGCATTGCCAAGGCTCAGTCCATGGTGTCCCTTTGAAAAAACATGCAGAGCATAAAGAACACCATTTTTCCTAAGTGCGGACTCATACAAATAGCTGTTTTCAACAGGAACAGTCTCATCAGTAGCTGTATGCCACAAAAATGTTGGCGGAGTATCTTTTGTCACCTGCTTCTCAAGTGAATAATAATCCAATTCTTCTTTGCTGGCATCACTTCCTACAAGCGCATCAAATGATTCTCTGTGCGCAAACTCACCGGATGTTATAACCGGATAAGAAAGAATTGCCGCATCAGGTCTGTTTGAAATATTTTCAAGCTGATCATCAGGATCCTTAATATCATCAAAATGTACGCAGACAGATCCAACAAGGTGTGCTCCGGCTGAAAAGCCGCAAACATAGACTTTATTTTCATCTATTCCATAGGAATCAGCATTTGCTCTTACCAATCTTATTGCCCTGGATAAATCTTCCATCGGCAGATCTTTTAAAGGCTCTTTCCATAAAAGATTTGTTGTATATGTCACAACAAACGTGTTATAGCCCATCTTATAGAATCTATCCGCTACTATTTTGGCTTCAGTTGGAGAAACTATGTAATAGCCACCTCCGGGAACAACGATCATGCAAGGATGCTTTGCATCATCATCGTGAAGATAGCTCACCATATTTGGCTCAAACCCAAATGCATAAGGATAATTATATTCTCCATCTTTCCAAATATTTATCCTTTCACTTTTCATATTATGGTCAGCAATAATTTTTTCCATCCATATCATGTTATACCAGTTTCCGAATTTACGACCACATTTATAAAAAGATCCTATTTTAGTAAAACCAAGATGCTCATGGAATCGTTCACTGTTTTTAGTAAGATATTTATCTTCAAAAATAGGATCACCGATGCAAGCATACATATTGGTGTATCCAAGCTCTTTAAGTTCTTTTTCAAGTTCTGAATATAATATTCTTCCGTAGCCCTTTTTCCTTGCATCTTTATCAAGATAAATAGTAAGTTCACATGACTTACCATACGCCGATCTTCCTACAAAAGAGCTGGCATACGCATATCCATAGATTTCGCCATCATCTTCGAGTACTATGTAAGGATGCTCATTTGAAATAGTTTTTATTCTGTTCTCAAATTCTTCAAGTGAAGGAATTTCCTCCTCAAAAGTTATCGCTGTATCGGTAATATAATATGCATATATTTCCAATAATCTTCCGGCATCATTTAGCTTTGCTTTTCTAACTGTTATCATTTTCCATCCCCACTTTTTTCATTAATTACATCGCCCAAACATCACGTAAAAAGGACACTATATCAAAGTCAAAAACATCGCATAGTGTTTCTGAAGTAATCACTTCCTTCTTTTCTCCTGAAAGAAGTATTTTCCCATCCTTTAGGCATACTACATCATCTGCCATCCTTGCCGCAATATTAATATCATGAAAAACTCCTATAATTGTCGGCATATATTTCTTACCGTCGGCCCATGCCACACCATTTCTTTTCCACTCATTAAGATAATGCATGAATTCTGCCTGCACCTTTAGATCCAGATGATTCATTGGTTCATCAAGTAAGATCACAGGGCTTCTTTGAGCTATACATCTTGCAAGCATAACTTTCTGAAGCTGTCCTCCGGATAAAGAAGTGATTTTCTTATCCACAATTTGTGAAAGGCCAAACGTTTCTATTGTTTCATCGACTATTTCTTTATTATCCCTGCTGTAATCTCCCCAAAAAGAATTATGGACATATCTCCCCTGCATGATCGTATCATATACATTATAGGAAAAATACACATGTGATACTTGAGAAAGCAAAGCAATCCTGGCTGCAATCTGTTTTCGGGTCATGGTATCTATATTTTTTTGATCAAACAGTACTTTCCCTCTATGACGAAGAAGACCTGCTATCACTCTGAGCAAAGTTGTTTTTCCGGAACCATTGCTACCAATTATTGAAACAGAACTGCCTTCTCTTATATCAAGCGATATATCTTTTAAGACATAGTCATTCTCTTTTTTTCCACTGCTATATCCTGCAAAAACATGCGATATAGAAATAATATTTTTCTTTTCCGGCATATTATTTTCTGCCTCCAAAATAAACAAGCAAAAAGAACGGACCTCCAAGAAGAGCTGTTATCGCGCCGACCGGAATATCCTGTGGTGCAAGTACAACCCTTGCTATAAGATCACATAAGCTCATAAACGCTCCACCAACAAGCATACTCATAGGAATCGTAATTCTGTGATTGTATCCGTAAATTTTTCTAACTATATGAGGAACCATAAGATCCACAAAGCCTATTACACCCGCAAAGCATACTGACACTCCGGTAAATACAGCAGCTAAAACAATGAGTATGATTTTTGTTTTTCTTGTATTAACCCCAATGCTCATAGCTCCCTCATCACCAAATGAGATAATATCAAGTTCCTTATGAAAGAAGCTGGTTATAATGAGAACAATCATAGTCACAATACTTATAACCGCTACGTGGCTCCATCTTTTTCCGGAAAAAGTTCCCATCTGCCATAAGATCAGTCTTTGCATATGTGACTGGTTTAGCGCTGAAATCATTGTAAGAATCGCATTTATAAATAGTGAGAATACCATTCCGAACAAAATAATCGTATGATTATGGAGTCCTTCATCAATTCTCGAGGCAATAAGTATAACAATTAGCACCGTAAGAAAGCCGCACATAAAACCAACAAATGGAAGAAGAAAAAATCCCCATATTGTTCCTCCGACTCCCATTACTATGAGAATAGCAGCTCCAAGAGATGCACCGGAAGAAACTCCAAGAGTATACGATGAGGCAAGTGGATTCTGTAAAATGCTCTGCATGATAAGACCGCTTACCGCCAGCGCTCCTCCAACAAAAAAAGCTGTAAGTGCCCTTGGAATTCTTACTTCCCAAAGAATCGAAACCATATTTTTATCGATACTATCTACAAGGCGCATGTTAAAAAGCTTATTCCCCAGAATACCTAATGTATCGTCTATATTTATATATACGCTTCCAATACATATACTAAGTAAAATGGCTGCCAGGCCAAAAAGACCGGCAGCCAGAATTTTAAGCAGCGTCATAGACTTATTCTGCATTCTAAATTTTCCTCTTATTCTGCAAATGAATATTTATCGGGATAAATATCTTCAGCCATCTCTTTCAAAGCAGAAATCACATGCTGATTAGGCTGATTTACTTCATCACTGCTAAGCTGGTATACCTCACTGTTAGCAATAGCATTAACATCATTCCAACCGT
Organism: Butyrivibrio sp. NC2002; assembly: GCF_000702265.1. Classification (GTDB taxonomy): domain Bacteria; phylum Bacillota; class Clostridia; order Lachnospirales; family Lachnospiraceae; genus Butyrivibrio. The sequence goes on along the minus strand of NZ_JNKZ01000007.1, from coordinate 1,341 downwards.
CCATACCAAGAATAACATTTATAACGTCCTCTGTATACATATCCGCTGTCAAAATAACATCAGGATTCATACCGATCGCAGCTTCCTCTGAAAGAGCAGGCCATGCTTCTGTTTCATCTGCAGCAACATTTTTTGCACCTATAATTTCAAGCATTTCATTGATATATGTGCCATTACCTGCTGTATAAATAACCGGATTATCTGCAGAGGGTGTATATAATTCAAATAATACACTCTTCTTTTCTTCTTCAGGAATAGATTCACCGATTGCCTGTATCTCTTGTATAGTATTATCCATCTCTTCTACAATTGCATCAGCTTTCTCTTCTTCGCCTACAACAGTACCTATAAAATTAATATCTTCTTCAATGTCAAGCAAAGTAGCACTGCTGGGAATATCTGTTATGCATACACCTGACTCTCTTACAGATTCATATACATCAGTACCACCACTCATACTCATTCCTGTTGTGAAAATAACATCTGCGCCAAGTGCAATAATCTGCTCCTGATCAGGAGTCATCATATCAAACTGAGGAATATCGCTATTTAATTCTGATGAATAACTGCCATAAGAATATGTATCACATGCAACTATTTTGTCAGATAAACCAAGGTCAATTAAAACTCTGGTAATAGAAGGAGCCATAGAAATTATTGAATTAACTTCTTCAGGTACAACTATATTATTGCCACTTCTGTCTGTAATAGTTCCATCAGCAATTTCTGCAGTTTCATCTGATTCTGTCTCACCATTATCTGATGCCTTTGAGCATCCTTCAATAGAAGCCAATACTAATGTAGCACTGATAATTGTAGCTAAAACTCTTTTCTTCATAATTTTTCTCCTCGTTTTCATAAAAGTTAAGTACTTTTATATAATAATGTATATCATTTATTTATAAAACAAAAAAAGATAGCTAAAAACTATCTTTTTTTAATCATTTTACAAAAAGGATTTACATATATTACTAAAGGCATGTGCCTTCAAAACCGAACACTGAATACATCTCAAATCCTTCTTCGTTCTATGTCCTTCTTGGACAAGCCCTCGACCTATTAGTACACATCAGCTGAACACGTTACCGTGCGTACACCTTGTGCCTATCTACCTCATAGTCTCTAAGGGGTCTTACTGCCGAAGCAGGGATATCTCATCTTGAGGGGGGCTTCACGCTTAGATGCCTTCAGCGTTTATCCCTTCCGGACTTGGCTACCCAGCCTTATGCATCTGGCGATGCAGCTGATACACCAGCGGTCCGTCCATCCCGGTCCTCTCGTACTAAGGACAGCTCCTCTCAGATATCCTACGCCCGCGCCGGATAGGGACCGAACTGTCTC
>NZ_KL370881.1:460362-689060 GCF_000702265.1 Butyrivibrio sp. NC2002 | reverse complement strand
CCCACGCGTTACTCACCCGTCCGCCACTAAGATCTAACAAGCTTTGACCGAAATCTCTGCAGCGTTAAATCTCCGTTCGACTTGCATGTGTTAGGCACGCCGCCAGCGTTCATCCTGAGCCAGGATCGAACTCTCACGTTAAAAATCTATCTCTTCACCTTTCGGTGATTTGATCGTTCGTCTGACCAGAACTAAAGCTTGGCTTTGTTCTGTCCGTTTTACCTTTGTTAGGTTTTGTTCTCTGAATATTCTTTAATGGAATTTTCAGGGTTGCATTACTATTTTATTGTCAATGTGCTTTTGTGTCATGGCTTGTCAGCCGCAACTCTGATAGGATATCATTTAGCAGGCTTTTTGTCAAGCACTTTTTTGATTTATCTTTTTACTCTCTTTTGAATAACAGCGCTGATTCCTTCCGGTCAGACCGCTTGTCACTCGTAGCGAGCGAATATAAATATACCATTCACCCCTGTATGTGTCAATCACATATTTTGCAATTAATAAATTATTAAGAATTTTCTTATTATTATATGTAAAATGGTAAAATTTTACTTATTGTGCATATGTAAAAGCAGGCTACAATGAGCCAAGACAAGCGCATTACATCATATATGTATCAGTCCGATAATCCCATTGAATGTATATCTTACAGCTCCTTCAAAATCATAGCCTGTTATATAATTCAGGACTCTTAACCAAATATATATCTCTACAAGTCCAAAGCAGGCTCCCAAAAGCTTGTCTGTTGTTCCCAGGATCGGTACTTTTCTTACGCCTCTGGCTCCGTTTGATATCCCCTGGATTGCTCTATATACAAGCAAGATTGCAATTATCTTAAAAGCAATTGCTACAATATGTAATTTTTCTCCTCCGAGGAATTTATCTACTGTATCCGAAGCAATATTGAGAATGCAAAAGCCAACCGCGATAGCTGCTATTTCTAGAAGCTCTGCGATAAGCCCGTATTTGTATCCATATGATATTCTCCATAAGAGAAAAATTAAAACCGCAAGCGAAACCATCACCTGCGGCTGTGTTATAAAAGTCATAATTTCCATTATTATTTGAGCTCCATAGTTTCAATTGAATTGCGTGTCACCAAAAGGAACTTACTTCTAATACCTGTCGGAATCATTACTCGAACCGCATTATCAAAGTTCCCTCCGAACTTAACATTTCCATTCATATCACACAAAAGGAACTCATCCTCACCATATATTGTTATCTGATCATCATTAAAAAGAATATCAACATACTCAAGGTCAAAATATACAGTTGTCTCCAGTGTCCCGGTATTTCCGTAAACCTGAAGTCTGTACGCACCTTCCTCGGTATTATTCACAAATACAACTCCCACATGAGAGTCATTGTAGAACACTGAACGGATTTCTTCTTCACCAGTCATAGCTTCTGTCTGGCTTGTAGGAACTTCACTTCCGGAGAAAAACATTATTCTGTCGTCAGCAGCTGCAAAAATCTTGCTGTCATTCATAAACTGGACATAAGGTACCACTGTGCCAGGATAATCAAATCCACTTGCATAATTGTCTGTGGCATTTTGTCCAACAGCTCCAAAGTTGAAAAAGGCTACACTGGTTTTAAGTCTTCCGTTATCAGCCTTCAAATATGAAACGCATACAAGTTCTCCACTTGGAGATATGCTTACATCAACCGGATATCCACTATCCTGCATTGTTGTCTTGAAACTGGCAAGCGTTTCGCCTTTTGCATCAAACAAATATATCCATGTCACTGTCTGATCATCGAGCACTGCTGCGACCACACCTTGAGAAGCAACGCAAAAATCTCTTATAGGGAGATTCGTATCTATTTCTCCCAATATTCCGGATGTATTGGCTACATATATGTTGTGTCCGTTATAATCTCCTACAGCAACTACATTTTTGCAGGTGTGGACAGTCGGGTTCTGCATCTGATAGGTTTGATTCCACAATGCTTCTCCCTGTGCGTTTAAGCAGCTAACACCGTCTTTACTGTACTGCAGGACGTAGCCGTCAAGGTTCATCGCTTCCGCCCCTGAAGTGTCTGATATTCTGATTGCTGATGAAAACTGCACTTCTGTATATGTTTTATCTCTCCAGCTGACGTAGATTGCCATTACCAGAAGCACAGTCAAAATCATTATAATTACAGTTCTTACCGCTACAGCAATCCTATGTTTTCTGATTTTTTCAGTATATGATATTTCCTGCTGATTGCTGTCTTCATCAGTATTTTTATTTATATATTTAGTAAAATCTCTGACTTCTGCCATTACAGTTCTTTCTATAATTAGTACAATTACATGAAGCGATAAACAGTTGTTGTATCGTATTCACGCTCGGGTCCGAATATGCAATCCGGGAATTCTTTCTGATTTACTGCATTAGGATGAATCTGCGTTTCAAGGCAAAATCCGTCTCTTTCCTTGTACACAGCACCTTCTTTACCGCCCTCAGCCTTAAGGAAATTGCCTGCGTAAAACTGGAATGCCGGAAGAGTTGTAGAACACTGCATGGTTATTCCTGTTTCAGGACATGTTACTGTGGCAAATATTCTTCTTGTTCCATCTGCGCCATCTACACAGAAATTATGGTCAAAGCCACCGGCTATCTTTATCTGTTCATCATCAGAATTAATATCTTTTCCGATAGGTTTGGCCTGTCTGAAGTCAAGAGGAGTACCCTCAACACTCTTTATTTCACCTGTAGGAATAAGTCCTTCTCTTACCGGTGTTGTCTTTTCTGCATTAAACTGAGCTACATGATCCAGGATAGATCCTGAGTTATGTCCTCCCAGATTGAAATAGCAATGGTTAGTCAGGTTCATTAATGACTTTTTGTCACTTGTTGCATGATAGTGAAGTGAAAGAGCATTGTCGTTTGATAGAGTGTATGTCACAGTAAATACTCTGTTTCCGGAGAATCCAAGATCCCCATCCTCAGCTTTTAATGTAAAAGTAACACTGTCTTCTGTCTCGCTTGCTTCCCATATTCTCTTATGGAAGCCGTTCTCCATGTCGGTGTGAAGATTGTTGGGTCCATCATTTTTTTCCATGGTAAAAATTTTACCATCTATAGAATAAGCTGCATTTGCAACACGATTGGCACTAGGGCCAACTACTATTCCAAGGAAGCAGTCATTATCAAAGTATCCTGAGACATCTTCGTATCCAAGAACTACATCCTTTTTCTCTCCGTTTTTATCAAAAACAAAAATATTTCTGATGGCTGCACCATAATTAAGCACGCATACTTCCATGCCTGATGAATTAGTAAGATGATATCCGTATATAGGCGCGCCTGTTTTTGTTTCTCCCAAAAATTCTCTTTTCACACTCATTGTTGTCCTCCTTGTGGTAAGAATCAGCGCATTGCCAATTCTTTATTATGCAATTTTACAGTTCTGTTCTGCCTTCCAGAGCCCTCAAAAGCGTTACTTCATCTATATATTCAAGATCACCGCCCACCGGTACCCCACTGGCTATTCTGGTGACCTTTATTCCGGTTGGTTTTATAAGTTTGCTGATATACATCGCTGTTGTTTCACCCTCAAGACTTGAATTGGTTGCGATTATCACTTCATTGACATCTTCGGTTTCAAGTCTTTTTACAAGTTCTGCCAGCTTAATGTCGCCCGGACCAATCCCAAGCATTGGTGAAATTGCCCCATGAAGAACATGATAAATTCCCTCGTATTTCCCGGTCTTTTCATAAGCTGCAAGATCCCTTGCATTTTCAACGACCATAATGGTGCTGTGATCTCTGCTTTTATTCGCGCAGATCGGACAGATTTCATTATCCGTGAGAGTAAAACATTTTTTGCAATAATGAACGTTCTCTCTGGCATCTGTTATTGACTTGGCTAGCCTCTCTACTCTGTCTTTTGGCAATCCAATAATATAAAATGCGAGCCTTTGAGCCGACTTGCCGCCAATTCCTGGAAGCTGCGATAGTTCCTCTATCAGCCTGTTTATATGTCCGCTGTATAAATCCATTAAAAAGGAAGTCCTCCGAGTCCGCCGAGGCCACCGGTCATCTTACCCATGATATCGCTCTGGGCTTTTTCTGCCTGATCCATCGCCTCGTTAACTGCTGCAACTATCATATCCTGAAGCATCTCAACATCTTCGGGATCAACTGCATCTTCTGCAATCTTAATTGCCTGAAGCTTCTTAGAACCTGTAACTGTTGCTTCAACAGCACCGCCACCGGCACTTGCTGTAAATTCCTTTGTCTCTAATTCCTTCTGGCTCTCCTCCATCTGACGCTGCATTCTCTGAGCCTGTTTCATAAGATTATTCATGTTGCCGGGCATTCCTCCCGGAAATCCACCACGTTTTGCCATTTTATTCCTCCTAAAAATTAATCCTCGTCTTCGCCATTGTCTTTTTCTTCAAAAGCGTTTTCATCATCGAGGTCATTATTATCTGTATCAGAAGCCCCTGAATTGTAATCGGTATAGGCGCTTGCCTCTTCATGGCCAAGATCATCGCCCATGTCAATTTCTCTGTCAGGATCAAAATCCTGATTTGCAAAATCGAACTCCGGCATGTCAGGTTCATCTTCCGTTACAATATCAAAATGAATGTTTTTGAGATCTATATACTGTTCCGAAGCCGGTCTGTCCGGGCTTGCAAAGCGCATCTCAAATTCCACATGCTTTCCTATCGCATTATCCAGGATAGTACCAAGTTCTGAATGTCCGGGCTCTACAGAGTATTTTTCAACACGCTCTTTATTATCAAGTACTATAAAAAGTTTGTTGTCATTGCCCTGGCTTAAAATCGCTCCCTGCAGATAAGTTTTCATTGGATTTGGCATTCCAAAAAGAATCTTGCCCCATTCATTTACAACTCTTTTTACATCTTCCGCAACTGCTATTTCAAGCTGCTTTTCTTCCTTCGGAGCAGGTGCTGCAACCATCTGAGCTTTCGGTGCATTTCCACGGCTTATTCCTATTTCTCCGCTTTTGATGCCTCCCAAAACTCTGTCCATCTCCTCACCTTTTTCTTCAAGGATTCTGATCCTGTCCGCAAAGGCATCTATATTTTCATCCATCTGAGGCTTGCAGATTCTTATAAAAGTCACCTCTATAAGAATACGTTTTTGTGTTGCAAATCGCAAGTTTGACGAAAGCTCTGAAAAGACACGTATATAGCGCATGATAGTATCTATATCACTTTCTGCGGCAACTTCTTTTAAGTTCTGCAGATTTTCAGAGGACATGTCGATGACATCCTCCATGTGATCAGATGTACATGCAAGCATTAGATTTCGCAAATACCAGATAAAATCGCTTACAAACTGTGTCAGTTCTCTACCCTGGATCACTATCTCTGATAAAAGATCCAGCGCGCCGGTCACATCCTGTTTAATAAGAAAACAAAACAGTTTTCCGAAAACCGAAGTGTCAACAGCGCCAAGTACATTAAGAACTCTGTCATAAGTCAGTTCTTCGCCATAGTTAAAAGCTATGCACTGGTCAAGAAGGCTGAGGGAATCTCTCATTGATCCGTCTGCTGCCTTGGCAATATACCGAAGTGCTTTGTCCTCGACTTTTACCTGCTCTGCATCAACTACTTCACGCAGTCTGTCAGCAATAGTATCTATCGTAATTCTGTGAAAGTCATATCTCTGGCACCTTGAAAGGATGGTTATAGGTATCTTCTGGACTTCCGTAGTCGCCAGGATAAATATCACATATGACGGCGGCTCTTCAAGACTCTTTAGAAGGGCATTGAATGCGCCTGCAGAGAGCATGTGAACCTCGTCAATAATATATACTTTATATTTTCCTACTGTTGGTGAATATGATATTTCATCTATTATCTCACGGATGTTATCAACACCGTTGTTTGATGCGGCATCAATTTCTATTACATTTCCCATTGCAGCGCCCTGCTCAATTGCCTTGCAGGTGGGACACTCTCCGCATGGGCTGCCATCCCTTGGACTTTCGCAGTTAACAGCTCTGGCAAGTATCTTTGCCACTGATGTTTTACCTGTACCACGTGTTCCGCAAAACAGATATGCATGGCCGATTCTATCTGATTTTATCTGATTCTTAAGTGTTGTAACTATGTGATCCTGCCCTTTGACATCATCAAATACAGGTGGTCTGAATTTTCTGTATAGTGCTACATAAGCCATCTAAATTAGATACTCCCAACTAAAACTTTATAATGAACATTTGCTGATATAAAGTTCCTCAAACTTCCAAATAATTATACCGAATAATGCCTGATGCAACAATAACTTTATTGACTAAAAAGGAGTTCAAACGTATAATGAAAAAGCAGCCTGAAAGGGCTGTTGTTCATGTTTGCAGAGCTACTCAAGAGGTCCAAGAGGGAGCACTCGAAATGCTTTAGGCCGGTCTCCGGCGCGTGGGTTCAAATCCCACGCTCTGCGTTTTTATCAACATAAAAAGACCCTTATCTGTATCTTAGCGATATCAGATAAAGGTCTTTTTTTGATTATTATTTTATTATTTTTTATCTGCGGAACCGATTCTTACAAGAGCCCTATAGAGCTTTGCTTCCGCGCGGACTCTGGATTCTTTTGTAAGCTTCGCGTCTTTAAGCGCTTCTTCAGCCTTGGCTTTTGCAGCTTTAGCACGTTCCACATCTATTTCGTCGCTCCATTCCCAGGTTGTAGGAAGAACACGAACCTCGCCGTCCATTACAGAGAGCATACCACCTATACAGGCAGCCTTGGTCTCTGTTCCATCGGCCAGTGTAATGTGAGCTGTTCCCATGCCAATACCGGTGCAGTAGTTGATATGGCGGGCAAGTATCTCTACATCGCCATCTACTGTACGGAGCATGATCTTCTCAACATCACCCTCATATTCAACCCCATCAAGGGATACGACCTGTAAATGATAGGTAGCCATACATTATCCCTTCTTTGCTTTTTCGAACACTTCATCAATTGTTCCAACAAGCAAAAATGCTGACTCCGGAAGGTCATCACACTCGCCGTCAAGGATCATCTTGAATCCGCGAATTGTTTCCTTAAGAGGTACATACTTTCCGGGAAGTCCTGTAAACTGCTCTGCTACTGAGAAGCTCTGTGAAAGGAAGTTCTGAACCTTACGAGCTCTGAATACGGTCTGCTTATCTTCATCAGACAATTCATCCATACCCATGATAGCAATGATATCCTGAAGTTCACGATATCTCTGAAGCACCTGCTGAACACCCTTGGCAACTTCATAGTGTTCCTTTCCTACTACATCAGGTGAAAGGATACGGCTTGTTGAATCCAGAGGATCAACAGCGGGATAAATACCCTTTGACGCAATGTCACGGGAAAGAACGGTGGTCGCATCAAGGTGTGTGAATGTAGTTGCAGGAGCAGGGTCAGTAAGGTCATCGGCAGGAACGTATACGGCCTGAACCGATGTGATTGATCCTTTCTTGGTAGATGTAATACGCTCCTGAAGAGCACCCATTTCAGTAGCCAGTGTAGGCTGGTAACCTACGGCTGAAGGCATACGTCCAAGAAGCGCTGAAACCTCTGAACCAGCCTGTGTGAAACGGAAGATGTTATCAATGAACAAAAGCACATCCTGATTCTTAACGTCACGATAATACTCTGCCATTGTAAGTCCTGAAAGAGCAACTCTCATACGTGCTCCCGGGGGCTCATTCATCTGTCCGTAAACAAGCGCTGTTTTATTTAAAACTCCGCTTTCTTTCATTTCACCGTAAAGGTCATTACCTTCACGAGTACGCTCACCTACACCGGTAAATACGGAAATACCGCCGTGAGCCTTTGCTACGTTATTGATAAGCTCCATAATAAGGACTGTCTTACCAACTCCGGCACCACCAAACAAACCGATCTTACCACCCTTTGCATAGGGGCAGATAAGGTCAACGACTTTGATTCCTGTCTCAAATATTTCGGTAGCCGGGACCTGATCTTCAAAAGAAGGAGCAGGTCTGTGAATAGGCCATCTCTCCTGAGTTGTAGGTGCAGGCTGATTATCAACCGGTTCACCTAGAAGATTGAATATTCTTCCAAGACATTCGTCACCAACGGGAACTGAGATTGGTCCGGCTGTATCTACCGCATCAATTCCACGGACAAGTCCGTCCGTAGAACTCATCGCAATACAACGGACTACGTCATCACCAATCTGCTGTGCAACCTCGGCAATAAGAGTTGTATCACCATTTTTTATTTCAATAGCATTATGCAGATCGGGAAGCTCACCCTCGCCAAAACGGATGTCAAGGACAGGTCCTGTTACCTGTATTACCTTTCCAACATGTTTTTCACTCATCTGTGAGTACTCCTTTGTTTTTCTTTTACTAATCCCTTATTTAACACCTTTTAGAAATGTTAAATTCAAGGTTCTTCCGCACCAGCAACGATCTCTGTGATTTCCTGCGTGATGCTTGCCTGTCTTGCTCTGTTATAGTACAAACTCAAAGTTTCGATCATTTCTTCTGCGTTGTCGGTAGCTGCTTCCATTGCAGTTCTTCTGGCTGCAAGTTCACTTGCAACCGAGATGTTAATACTGGAATAGAGCACCCCCGCCAAATACTCCGGAACAACCGTATTGAATACTGTTTCGCTGTCCGGTTCGTACAAAATCAGAGATCCTGACCTTACAGCCTCTCCATCTTCACCTTTAAGATCCGAAAGCGGAAGTATTGGTGATGCTTTTGGAACCTGAGACATCATCGATATAAAGTCCGTGTAACATAGGAAAATATGTCCGAATCTTCCTTCTTTGTATGCGTCACACAAGATTTTTGCTACCGAAAAGCAATCAGATATATTTACTTTAGCAACTTCAGCAAAATCCTCTGTGAAGATCGGAACGTTTCTGTGTTTGAAGTACTCTACAGATTTTTTTCCTATAGGAAGTACTTCTATATCACGTCCTTTTGTCTCACTTTCCATAAACTTGAAGAGGTTTGAGTTGTATCCTCCTGCAAGGCCTCTGTCACCGGCGATTACTACGTATAACCATTTATCACTTTTGCCCTGTCTTGTATATGGGGACTGAAAATCACGGTTACTGTTAGCGATATCTCTTAGTGTGCTAAGCAATGTTCCAAGATATGGCTTTGACTTATTAGCCTTTTCTTTAGCCTTTCTCAGCTTACTTGCAGCAACCAGCTGCATCGCCTTTGTAATCTGCATGGTGCTTTGTACGCTTTTTATCCGGAGCTTCACAGCTTTCATATTAGCAGCCATGTATTATCCTCCGTTATTTTTTTCCGGCAACAAATTTGTCTGTGTATGCCTTAAGTGCACCTTTAAGCTTCTCTTCTGAATCGCCTTCAAGTTTTCCTGTATCACGAATAGCCTGCATTACAGAGCTTCCATCAGGGTTGGTATCAAGGAATTCATACAGACCAGCCTCATACTCAGCGATATCTGAAGGTTCAACTTCTGTAAGGACGTTGTTGATAACAGCATACAGAATGGCAACCTGTTTCTCTACGGGTACCGGTGAACTACGATCCTGCTTAAGAACTTCCACAATTCTTTCACCCTGTGCAAGACGCGCCTTGGTATCTTCATCAAGGTCTGATCCGAACTGAGCGAAGCTCTGCAGCTCACGATACTGTGAATAAATAAGCTTAAGTGTTCCGGCAACTTTCTTCATGGCCTTGATCTGAGCATTACCACCTACACGGGATACTGAGATACCGGGGTTAACAGCCGGCATGATGCCCGAGTGGAAAAGCTCCGTCTCAAGGAATATCTGTCCATCTGTGATGGAGATAACGTTTGTCGGAATGTATGCGGATACGTCTCCGGCCTGTGTCTCGATGATAGGCAGAGCAGTAAGTGAACCACCGCCGTTCTCATCGGAAAGCTTAGCCGCACGCTCCAAAAGTCTGCTGTGCAAATAGAATACGTCACCGGGATATGCTTCACGTCCCGGGGGTCTTCTGATAAGAAGGGAGAGAGCACGATAAGCAACAGCGTGCTTTGAAAGGTCATCATAGACAACCAATACGTGCTTACCCTTGTTCATAAAGTACTCACCCATTGTGCAGCCTGTATAAGGAGCAATGTACTGCAGAGGGCTGGGTTCAGATGCTGTAGCAGCTACAACAATTGAATACTCCATAGCGCCTGCTGCCTGCAGTTCAGCAACGAGTGAAGTAACTGTTGATCTCTTCTGACCGATCGCAACATAGATACAGATTACATCTTTTCCCTTCTGGTTGATGATCGTATCAATAGCAATTGTGGTCTTACCTGTCTGACGGTCACCGATAATAAGCTCACGCTGTCCACGTCCAATCGGGATCATGGAGTCGATTGCTTTGATACCGGTCTGCAAAGGCTCTTTAACCGGCTGTCTTTCGATAATTCCGGGTGCCTTGATCTCAACAGGTCTGTAATCGTCTGATTCGATAGGGCCTGCGCCATCTATCGGCTGTCCAATAGCATTAACTACACGTCCTATCATTGCATCGCCTACCGGAACAGATACAACTCTTCCGGTACGTTTTACGGTCTGTCCTTCACTGATTCCTACATCTTCTCCGAACAAAACCGCAGATACTACTGTTTCTTCGAGGTTCTGAGCCATTCCGAATGTTCCGTTCTCGAACTCAAGAAGCTCTCCTGACATACAGTTCAGGAGTCCGCTTACTCGTGAAATACCGTCACCAACGGTAAGAACTGTTCCGGTCTCATTCTGAATGATCGCATTTTGATAGTTTTTGATCTGGCTTCGAATAACCTCGGATATTTTTTCTGGTTTTAATTCCATTCTAAAAGCCTCCGTGGTTTACAATTTTATTCAACCGGCGCCGGGGACAAATCCCTGTGCACCAATCACATGACTGTTTCGTCAACCTTCTTGCGAAGTTCATCAAGGCGTCCCTGGACTGTTCCGTCAAAGAGCTTGCCTTCGATATCAACTCGAATACCTCCAAGAACAGATGCATCGATTTTCTGGGATAAAAGAATCTTTTTTCCCGTAATAGATTCGAGTTTGTGTTTAAGAGCATCTATCTGGGAATCGTTTAGAGTGATCGCACTTGTTACGATGGCCTCTGCTATTCCGTGATCTTTATTGTAGCTCTCCCTGAATCTGCGGCTGCATGCTGAAAACTGTCTGAGCAATCCTCTTTCAACGAGGATCTTGATAAAGTTGAGCAGATACGGTTGTAACTGTCCGTCAAATGCTTCATCTACCAGTTTCAGTCTCTCCTTCTTTGGAACCGAGGGCTCCGACAGAAGTGTTATGTAGTCGGGATTCTCCTTGAAAATCTCTTTAACCGATTCCATCTGAACAAGAATGTCATCCGTAAGGTTTTCCGAAAGTGCCAGATCATACAGACTCTGTCCGTATAAATCTCCAGCCTTTGTCATGACGCCTCCCCTACATTGTTAATAAACTCATCAATCAGTTTCCTGTGATCGTTCTCGTTGATTTCCTTTTCTACGACTTTTCCTGCAATATCCATCGCAAGTCCGCCGATAGTGTCCTTAGCCTCGTTGATGGCTTTCTTTTTCTCTTGCGCGATATCCGCTTCTGCTCTGGCAGTAAGTTGTGCAGCCTGTTCTTTGGCTTCCTTCACAATATTATCTGCCTTACCCTGAGCCTCTTTCTGCGCTGTAGCAACTATTTCAGCAGCCTGTGCCTGTGCTGATGAAAGACTTGTTTCATATTCTTTCTTCATGGTTTCGGCTTTTTCTTTTGCTTCACGCGCACCCTTTAATTCAGCTTCAGTCATCTTCTGTCTCTTTTCGAGAATGTCATTGACAGGCTTGAAAAGAAATTTTTTAATGAGCCACAACTGAATAAACAGGTTACAGAGCTGGGCAATGAACGTCCACGGAACTATTCCTACTAATCCCTGTGTATCCATTCGCGTACCTCCGTACTAACAAACTTACTTCAGATAATTCATGAATGTTCCAGGTGCAACGAAGATAAGAAGAAGACCTGTAACGAAACCATAAATACCGGTTGTCTCTGCTACGGCACAACCAAGAAGCATAGTACTTGTAACGTCGCCCTTACACTCAGGCTGACGTCCGATAGCTTCAAGAGCCTTAGAAACGGCAGTTCCTTCACCTATACCAGGTCCGATACCTGCGATAAGCGCACATCCTGCACCTATTCCACAGCCTGCAAGTGCAATACCTCTAGCTAACAACTGATAATCACCCATGTTTTTTTCCTCCTAGAAAAAATGTTTTTTGTTATAAATAATAATTACTGTATTTAGTTTTTCTGTGTATCAACCTTCTGCGGCATTCGCAATGTACATGATAGTAAGCATTGAGAAAATGAATGCCTGCATAACTCCTGTGAACCAGTCAAAATAAACGCCTAAGACTGCAGGAATACCAACACTTAGAATCGGAATCTGTGAAAGCACTGCTCCAACTGTTCCGGGGATCAGACCCAAAATAGCTGATGATGCAAGTGCAAGTGCTGCATATATAAGTCCGTCAATAACTACGCCGGAAAGAATATTACCAAAATGACGGCACGCCATACTTACCGGAGTTGCAAACTCTGAAAGAATATTAAACGGCGTAAGTACCGGGATAGGCTGAGTGAATCCTTTCAGATAACCACCTATTCCTCCTGCTTTTATCTTGGTTGCAGTGATAATCACAAATACTACTACAGCCCATGCAGCTTCTGTCGCCAGATCCGCAGTCGGGCTTCTAAGTCCTACCAGACAAATAAGGTTAGAAACAACACTGGTTGTAAAAATAGTTGCAACCAGAGGAATCAACTTATCAAACTTGGTTGATCCGGTATTGCCTCTTACAAAATTGTTGGCAGTCTCGACCAGCATTTCTGCAATTGCTTGCCGCTTTGAAATGTTCTCGACCTGAAGATTTCTCGTCAGGAAGATACACAGCAGTGTTATGATGACCATTACGATCCAGCTGACAATCAGTGTCTCAGTGATCTGAAAATCACCAAGTACCGGGATTGGCGTATGGATGGTGTAAAAGATCTTACTGCCAGTAATTTCAAAGTTCATACGTTAGTATCACCTTCCTTTCCTCGCAGATAGTATTCCGCGAATTTTTATTAAAAAGCTTGGAATAAAAAGAGGAATGATACCTGTCACAAGATTTATAGCCGGAACAAAGATTGCTATAACAACCCATACCAACTGGATCAATGTGCGGTAGCGAAGACTTACTGCCATGGTACTTCTGGCTCTGTCATCTTCCTCCTGATTCATTCCGGCGATCTTCTGTACTGTAAGCCCCATCCAAAAGAAGTTGCCTACTGCGACAATAGTTCCACCTGCCGCGCCTACGAAGACCGTATAATCAAAAGGTGCATATGAAGGCACCACTTGATGCAAAATAAAAAAACAAATAATAACAAGTATTGAAGCAACTGATGTGCCTATCAATATAAATGAAGTTTCCTTCTTAACAGCTTCCTGAACTCCCATACAAAACTTATTCCTCTCCATTAGACGTGCTTATTAAAAGACACCTCTTTTTCGTCACGTTTTTTCTTCTCCGTTTTGCCTATTACCTCCAGATAAACCTTGTATCCGGTCATGATCGAGCCTCCGAGTCCAAAGAATATTCCAATGATGTAGATCCACCCCGGAAGTCCCATACCCGTAGTTAGCTGATAGCATATAAAAATGCACACAAGAATCGGCGCTACCAGGGATAACCCCAGTTGCCCCACCATTGCAAACTGCGTCATTAACTTGGAAAAATCTTTTGATTTTTTAATCATTTGAACTGATTTCGACTCTTCATTCTGATAATTTGTACAAATCCGAAATTACGCAACATATATTTCAATAATACAAGTGTTTTTCAGAAAATACAATTGCTTAGGCTAGATTTTACAAACATTTTAGTTTTGTTCATCTCTAAAACTCGAGTTCCATTTTATTTCTATTTTGAGACTTAAAAAATTCATTTTTTGGCAAAAATTACCTGTATAAAAATCCAATTTTGCAAATTGGATATGCAATTAAAAAAATACCCCGGAATACCGATATTTGCATCGGCATTCCGGGGTATATATATTTTTCATTTTATTCTGCGTCATCTACGACAGTTCTGATGTGGAGTTCTTCAAGCTGCTTCTCTGTTACTTCGCCGGGAGCATTCATCATTACGTCCTGAGCATTCTTGTTCATAGGGAACGGAATGATCTCTCTGATTGAATTCTCGCCTGCAAGAAGCATAACCATACGGTCTACACCAGGTGCAATACCTGCGTGCGGCGGTGCACCGTAGCAGAATGCATTGTACATAGCAGGGAACTTAGCCTTAACATCTTCCTCGCCAAGTCTTACCATCTCAAATGCCTTGATCATGATCTCTGGATCATGGTTACGAACAGCACCTGATGAAAGCTCAACGCCGTTACATACAAGGTCATACTGATCTGCCATGATATCGAGCGGATCGATCTCGCCTCTCTCTGCCTTAAGAAGAGTCTCCATGCCGCCACTTGGCATTGAGAAAGGATTGTGACAGAACTCAAGCTCTCCTGACTCTTCGCCGATTTCGTACATAGGGAAATCAACGATCCAGCAGAATGCGTACTGCTCTTTATCCATATGTCCGGGTACTGCTGCACCAAATGTCTTGATTGAAACACCTGCGATTTTCTGAGCCATTCCCTTTTTGCCTGCGCCTATAACAACAAGGTCGCCTGCCTTAAGTGAAAGTGCGGAAATCACTTCGTCTTTTCTTTCCTGAACAAACTTTGCAATTCCTCCGACAATCTCTCCGTTTTCATCAAGTCTGAACCAGTAAGGCTTAGAGCCTGCCTGTACTTCAACTTCTGCAATTGTCTTATCTATGAATTTACGGCTCTCTTTGAAATCAGAAATAACAACAGCTTTAATGCATACTTCTGTGATGTCTCCGGCCTTTAAAGCGCCTTCGCTTGCATCTGCAGCTTCCTGTGATACTGTGCTTGCAAAAGGTCCAAATCCGCAATCCTTAAGTACCTCTGTAGCATCTGTAGCTGTGAGGTCAATTCTAAGGTCAGGCTTATCTGTTCCGTATTTCTCCATAGCTTCAAGGTAAGGAATACGTGCAAAAGGTGCCTCAGATGCTCTGTCATAAGTGCCATACTTAGCAAAAATAGGAGGAAGAACATCCTCGCAAACAGAAAAGACATCTTCCTGAGAAGCAAAAGCCATCTCCATATCAAGCTGATAGAATTCTCCCGGGCTTCTGTCTCCTCTTGCATCCTCATCTCTAAAGCAGGGTGCGATCTGGAAATATCTGTCAAAGCCTGAAGTCATAAGGAGCTGCTTGAACTGCTGAGGCGCCTGAGGAAGTGCATAGAACTTTCCGGGGTGCTTTCTTGCAGGAACAAGGTAATCTCTTGCGCCTTCAGGTGATGATACTGTAAGAATAGGAGTTGTGATCTCCATAAAGCCATGCTCTGTCATAGCCTGTCTGAGTGCAGCTATTACATTACATCTTAAAACGATATTCTGCTTAACTTCCGGATTTCTAAGATCAAGATAACGGTACTTAAGTCTTGTTGTCTCATCGGCCTCGCGGCTTCTGTTTATTTCAAAAGGAAGTTCGTTATATCTGCAACGACCAAGAACCTCTACCTTTTCAGGCACAACTTCGATATCTCCGGTTGCCTGCTTGGGGTTTTTAGAGCTTCTCTCTCTGACTGTACCCTCAACTGAGATAGTTGATTCTTTATTGATTCCCTTAACGGTCTTCATCATATCTTCATTTTCGATGACTACCTGAGTGGTTCCGTAAAAATCTCTCAAAACCACAAATCCGAGCTCTGCGCCGACTTCACGAAGATTTTCAAGCCATCCGACAAGCTTGACCTTCTGACCGGCATGCTCTATTCTGAGCTCTCCACATGTATGTGTACGCGACTGCATCATAATGTTACTACTCCTTCTATAACGCATTAAAATTCTTCTAAGTTAATCACTGCAACATTTTATACCTTTTCAAAATTCAAAACAAGGTTTAAATCTCACATGGCATCAGCTTCATAACTTAGTTCATAATTTTCATGCCCGGGAACCATATTCCATTCCCTTATGATTCTCTCTATAGGAGTATTTCCGTCATGCGGCGCTATATCAGTCATTATGACAACCACCTGGTTTTTGCCGCTTAATGACACCACATCGTTACTGCGTATATTAATAGACAGAACTTCAAGGAATTTGTCCATGACCTCACTGTCTACCTCGTTGCCGTCTTTTCCGTTTAAAACAAATTCCACAAGCCAGACATTGACAAGCGTCCTCTTATACAAGCGTTTTAAGAGTCTGTATACAACCTGTAATTTATCAAAGTCAACATAATAAGCTCCATCGCCGGGATTACGCTCTCCCAGGATCATTTTTATCGAGTCGATCCCGGTTGCATTTGTCTTCTTACTGCCGGGCGAGGATTTATCATTTCTGTAAAGCGCATATCCATGCTTGCCGTTTTGTTTGACATTATACAAAGCTTTATCCGCATTCCTGAAAAGCTCATTATAATCAGTTCCTCCATCAGGTACCAAAACAACTCCAGCAGAAACGCCTATCGGTATGTTCACATTTTCACCGATAAGGTTTATTGCGACGTTTTTCACTTCATTATTGAGGATTCTGACCTTTTCGGAAATAGTTCCTTCTTCTGTTGCATTTGTTATAAACATTACAAACTCATCTCCGCCGATCCTTCCAACAAAATCTTCGTCTCTGATATTTGCACGCACTATATCTGCAAACCCCATAAGGACACTATCTCCCATCTCATGCCCGTGAAGGTCATTGATAAGCTTAAAGTTATCAATATCAAGTACCAAAAGCGCACCGCTTTTTTCTTTGCATATAGTGCGAAGTTCCTGCTCGGAATAGCTTTTGTTAAAAAATCCGGTAAGGCCGTCAATCTTTATCTCTGTTTTCAGCTTTTCAAAGCTGTTCATCCCTACTCGTATACTACCTATCAGCCAACCGGCAAACAGAACAAATAAAGCGCAGACAGTAAACAGATATATTTTAAAGTAAGTTCTTTCAAACATCTGTGATTCTTTTTCGATCAGGTATGTCTCTTCTTTAACGGCCTTTTTTCCTGCAAGATCAAGTACCTGCACATGAAGTGTATATTCTCCGTACGGAAGACTAAGGTAACTAAGATTTTTCATCTCCCTCTGATAGCAGATAACCCCATCATCCTCGGTTCCCTCAAGATATATGTGCAACATAGGATTTGAAAGGGTATAGTTTAGAACAGATACATTTATCTGAATCCTGTCCATGGATGCGGGAATGATATATTTACCTTCTTCATTCGGCTTTATTATTTCGTCACCAAGCAGCAGCTTAGTAAGCCTTATATCATAATTAGTATTATTGTCATAGATGCCATGTATATCCATCTTTTGTACGCCATCAGAGCAGCACAAAAACAGATCGTTACCATAAAAGCAGCAGGTCGCATTAGCTGTAAGAGAGGAATACAATCCCCTCCCCTTATTCAGGAGCATATAACTGTATTCACCATCTGCAAGAAGATCTGCCTTGTCGACAACGAATATTCCCGCACTTGATGTGATCCACACCTTATTGTCCGCCACCAGGAAAACATCATAATTATTCTTGTACGGAAATCCGGCAAGCTTACGAAGGTTGTTGTTCTTATCCAGATAGTAAAGTGCATTACTCGTAACATAGATATATCCATCATCACAGGGAACAACTTTTAATATCACAAGTGAATCAAGACCGTTTTTTTCATCATAATGCTCTACTATTTTTCCATTATCAATGATGAAAACGCCGGTTCCGTCCGTACCCGCCACAATAACACCATCTTGTGATTCGACCATAGAAAGGACCTGAGTTGTAAGACCTTGCTTTTCATCCATTGTCTTTACAACTTCTCCATCCTTAATAAAGCTCAGACCCGTGGTTGATGCAGCTACAATTGTTCCGTCAGATAGTTCCAAGGTCATCCTGAATCTGCTGCCTTCGGTTTTTTTCTTTAATTCATTAAAGAAAATCACATCCCCATTGTCAGTAATTTCAATGAGACCATTTTCACCATAGGTACTTACCCATAAATTCCCACGTGAATCCTCCATTAAATGGCGTATTCTGACTCCATCAAATATTTCAGGATGATTGATGGGAACAGAATAATATGTTTTCAGATCGATCGTCACAAGTCCCGTATTCGTTCCGACATACAAAAGACCGTCCTTAACAAGAACGCTGTTGACGACCTCGCTGTCTACATCAGCTTTTGCAAATATATTTTCAAAGGGATTCCATGAATACTTCACTATTCCGCGCTTGTTGGAGGAGAACCAGATATTTCCCTGGTGATCGATCATTGAACAACTTATCGATGAGTCAAAGTCTTCATCTATGAGATAAGTTGCTTTTCCCTCTTTTGTCAAAAATCCTTTGCCATTTTCACAGCAATAAAAATATCCGGAGTATTTCTCGGAATATATGAGTTTGTTAAAGTTAAAAACTCCTTCGACGTAATATTTCTTTTTTGATACCGCTTTGTCATTTTCAAGGACAATCTGCTGAACATAATTTGAAGTAGTTCCAACAAGATACATACCGTTTCGTACCGCAGTAATAGATGAATAGTCGACATTTTCATCCATAAGATAATGCTTTGTTACTATTTCTTTTCCCCTGACAAAGACAACATCTCCGCTATTTGTAATGCCGGCAACAACTCCGTTTGAACCGCAGGTCAGGTTATATACACCTATTATCCCAAAGTCAGTGAATCTGTAGAGTGTCCCTTCTTTATCTATTACAGAAAGATTGGCTGTAGTACCGACATATATATTTCCGGCATTATCCTCGCAGATCGCTCTTATCGCATTAGCAGCAAGTCCTTCTTTCTTGGTGTAAAAAATGATGTCGTCATCGCCCCTCCAACAAGCAACTCCGCTATCATTCGTTCCAATCCAGAGATATCCGTTTGAGTCAACAAACAGGCACATTACATTATTAATTCTCTCGTCTATTTTCAGCGCCTCAAACCGGTATCCGTCAAAGCGGTACAAACCTGAATATGCCCCCGCATAAATATAGCCGTCAGCTCCCTGGGCAATAGTATTTATTTCAATGGTTTCAAGTCCGTCATCGGTATCATATCTTACTGCCGCAAAATCAGCACTAAAATCATACGCATAAGCCTCTGTTTTGAAAAACATAAGTGAAGCAGCCGCAGTTAGAAGCAAAACAAGCTTTGTGCATTTTCGCCTGTCGAAGATTTTCCTGTATGCATAAATAAGCCCAATTGCTATGAACACACTTATAGACTTATCAGGTATATCAACGAAAGCCTCACCCAAAACCATACACAAAACAGGCACATGGACATTTCTTGAAAGCATATCAACAAGGGCATCACCCCATATATTGCCTGTGTAACCATTGTACATAATAAAATTGATCGGAGTAGAGAGTACGACTGCTACTATACCTGCAAAAACAGCTGTAGAAGCAACGGAAATAATAGAATATTTTTGCGTTTTGGGGAACAATAATCCTACAGAAATTCCTATACCTACCGATACTACGATATAGATGAGGTAAACGGGGTTCATAAAACCTGTAACTATACTGGTGAGTGCACCACAAAGAGCCCCTCCTACAGGGCCCAATACTATTGCACATATCAGCGTACCTATTGCATCAAGCCAGAACGGCAGCTGCAATCTGATTGCAATTTGATTTCCTATGAGGTTCATAACAATGCACACAGCGATAAGCACAAGGCCACGCCATCCACCAATTTTCTTCATCGCCTTCCCCCAAAAGAAACTGCTAAACATGTAAAAAACATCAACTCTTCTGTTTACCTAAAGTATAAATTAATTTTATCATCACGCTATTACCCACTCAATTAACTTTCATTTCAAAAAAATAAACATTGTATTAAATTTTATTATATTTTGTGCTAAACTTAAGTGTACTAATTAGTTTCTTACAGCTTTATCACATACACTTTCTATGTAAAAAAGTGATACAGCTCTGATTCTTAATTAAATCTCCTAATGAAAGGTGGTGGTTTTATGAAGCAGGATAAACATATATCAAACGATAACCCTGTGCCCCGAAGTAGCACGCTTAGTAAAACCTCATCGAAAGGAGATATTTTCCCATGGAAGAAAACAACATCATGGATTTAGTATGCTCGCTCCTTGAAAGCAAGCAATACACCAAGCTTCGTCAGACACTTGCTGAGATGAACACGGCCGATATAGCTGCTATCATGGACGACATGGAGAACGAAGACTCTCTTAAAATGTTCCGCATCCTGCCAAAGGATATTGCTGCGGATGTATTTGCCGACCTTGAAATTGAGGATCAGCAGTATATAATTCAGTCTCTTTCAGATAAAGAAGCCGGTAACATCATCGATAACCTGATGGCCGATGATGCAACTGACCTTCTGGAAGAAATGCCCGCAAGTATAGTAAAGAAAATTCTTGCCAATGCAAGACCCGATACCAGAGCAGATATTAATCATCTTCTAAGATACCCTGAGGATTCCGCAGGTTCTATCATGACTGTGGAGTATATGGATCTAAAAGAAGACATGACCGTATCTCAGGCAATAGACAGGATCAGGAAAATCGGTCTTGACTCAGAAACCGTTAATATCTGCTACGTAGTGACCAATCAAAGAATTCTTGTTGGTACCGTAGCTTTAAGATATCTGCTTATCAAAAAAGCAGATGAAAAGATTGGCGACATAATGAACACCAAGGTCATTAGCATAAATACTATGACCGACCAGGAAGAAGCCGCCAACATGTTCAAAAAGTACGACTTTACAGCCATGCCTGTTGTTGATAACGAAAACAGGATGATCGGTATCATCACCATCGATGACGTAGTGGACATCATCGAAGAAGAGGCTACCGAGGATATCGAGAAGATGGCAGCTATCATTCCCTCAGATAAGCCATATTCCCGAAT
This sequence comes from Butyrivibrio sp. NC2002, assembly GCF_000702265.1. GTDB lineage: Bacteria > Bacillota > Clostridia > Lachnospirales > Lachnospiraceae > Butyrivibrio. The sequence goes on along the minus strand of NZ_KL370881.1, from coordinate 668,116 downwards.
TGGTATTTTGGACACATATAAAAACAGAATGCCATGGCTTTTATTTTTGATGATCAGTGCAACATTTACAGGTGCCATAATCACTAAATTTGAAGATGCCCTGTCAGCTTATGTGGTACTTACAGCTTATATTCCGATGCTGATGGATACAGGTGGTAACGCAGGTTCACAGGCAAGCGTTTCCATCATCCGTGGTTTATCACTTGGAGAAATAGAATTCCCTGAGATATTCAAAGTATGGTGGAAGGAAGTCAGAGTCGCACTCCTTTGCGGAATTACGCTTTCAGCTGCAAACTTTATAAAGTTGCTTTTTTTGGATAAGCTTACTATTTCAGTTGCCGCTGTTGTGTGCATCACACTGCTAATTGTTGTTATCATTGCAAAAAGTATCGGGTGTCTACTGCCTATGTGCGCAGACAGACTTGGTTTCGACCCTGCTGTTATGGCATCTCCTATGATCACTACAATCGTAGATGCTGTATCACTTCTTGCATACTTTACAATTGCAACTCATCTTTTACACCTTCAAGTTTAAATTACAAAACAAACCCGCAGGCTATGGAAGTCTGCGGGTTTTCTGCTAGCAAAATATTTATTAAAATTTGTAGTGACTTTTAATTGTTGTCTTCTTTATTTTTGTTTTCATGTGGTCATAGAAGGTTCCCTTTATCTTACTGTTTTTTATGGACACCTTTTTCCCTGAGTAGTTACCGCAATCACCATTTAAGGTGCATTTTGATATTGTCACATTTTTGGCCACTGTCTTGTTATTACTTGCATAATAAGGATTGAGTATCATGACTGCCATAAACTGTCCATTTTTATTTCCTTTTTTGGCAGACTTAACTGTAGTATTTTTGATCGTGATATTCTTGCAGACCTCATCCCCTTTGAGATTTCCACCGCTAGTGTTGGGCTCTATAAGTATTCCGCACTGAGGCGCAGCACCTTTTGCATTTTTGATCACGCATTTATCTATAGTTACATTGTCAGCATCGACAATAGCTATGTTGTTTCGTCTGTTTCCGGTAATTGTACAGTCCTTTATCTTGACTGTATTACAGCCATTGTTTCCGCCATTCCCAATATATATTCCATCACCCCAGTTGTTAGAAATATTCATACCGATAATACTTATATTAGTACTGTCGGCTATAACTATTCCATGGCCTTCATCTGCTTCCCCCTGGCCACTGTGCTTATTTTTTTCACCTACGATCCGCCCTCCGGATACAGTGACATTATTGCACCACTTAATCCTAAGAACCTGATAATTGTCCAGTTTGCTTGGTTCAACAACAAGCTTTGTGTTCTTATCCATCTGAAGGGTTACATTATCCCTCATCTCAAGTCCATATCCATTTCCGCCAGACTCACTTAGTTTAATATTATATTCTCCCGAAGATAACACAACGGTTCCGCCGCCTGCCTCATTAGCTGCTCTTATAGCACTGTTTATTTCGTCTGTATCACTTTTGTTATCACCGGGATAAGCTCCGTAATCCGCCGCATTAAAAGTTCCCTGCGCTTTTACTGATACCCCTGTTCCCGGCAAAGCAAGTGAAGCAGGAACAAAAAGAAGTGCTGCAAGGGATACCGATATAATTTTATTTCTATTAAGCATAAAAACACCTCCATAGCAATATATACTCATTCATTAAAATGATTATATTTCACTTAAAGCCTAATGACCATAAACATTCCATAAAATAACGAAAAAGAAAACTCATTAACGAAATACTGATCGATTTCGTTAATGAGTTTATAATTATAGCATAACTGCTAATTATATTATGCGATTGTGCGTATCAATTACATACTCTCATGGCATGTTCTGCTGATAACATCCATCTGCTGCTCACGAGTAAGATCGATGAACTTAACTGCATAACCTGATACACGGATTGTGAAGTTGGCATATTCAGGCTTTTCAGGATGCTCCATAGCATCTTTAAGTTTTTCTACACCAAACACGTTAACATTGAGGTGATGTGCACCCTGATCGAAGTATCCATCCATTACATTAACAAGTCTGTCTGCTCTCTCGTTGTCGTCATGTCCAAGAGCACCGGGATTGATGGTCTGTGTATTTGAAATACCATCAAGAGCATACTCGTAAGGAAGCTTAGCAACTGAGTTAAGAGAAGCAAGAAGTCCTGACTGCTCAGCACCATAAGCCGGGTTTGCACCGGGTGCAAATGGAGCATATGCCGGTCTTCCGTCCGGAAGAGCACCTGTAGCCTTACCGTAAACTACGTTTGATGTAATTGTAAGGATTGATGTTGTAGGCTCTGAATTTCTATATGTGTGGTTCTTCTTAACTTTCTTGAGGAAAGTCTTAAGAAGCCATACTGCTATCTCATCAGCTCTCTCATCATCATTACCATACTTAGGGAAGTCACCCTCTACCTTGTAATCAACTACAAGACCTGACTCATCACGAACTGTCTTTACCTTAGCATACTTAATAGCACTAAGTGAGTCTACTACATGTGAAAATCCTGCGATGCCGGTTGCAAATGTACGACGTACATCTGTATCGATAAGAGCCATCTCTGCTGCTTCATAGTAGTACTTATCATGCATGTACTGGATGAGGTTGAGGATATTTACATAAAGGCTTGCAAGCCAATCCATCATCTTGTCATACTTTGCCATTACCTCATCATAGTCAAGATACTCAGATGTGATAGGCGCATATTCAGGACCTACCTGCATGTGGTTGCCCTGCTTATCAAGGAACTTCTCATCCTTACCACCGTTGATAGCATAAAGAAGACACTTTGCAAGGTTTGCTCTGGCACCGAAGAACTGCATTTCCTTACCTGTCTGTGTAGCTGATACACAGCAGCAGATGCTGTAGTCATCGCCCCATACAGGTCTCATAACATCATCATTCTCATACTGGATAGAAGATGTTGTAACTGAAATCTTAGCAGCGTACTTCTTAAAATTCTTAGGAAGTCTTGAAGAGTAAAGAACTGTAAGGTTAGGCTCGGGTGAAGGTCCCATGTTTTCAAGTGTATGAAGGAATCTGTAGTCGTTCTTTGTAACCATGTGACGACCATCCATTCCAAGGCCACCAACTTCAAGAGTTGCCCAAACAGGATCTCCTGAGAACAGCTGATTGTAGCTGGGGATACGTGCAAACTTAACCATGCGGCACTTCATTGTAAGATGATCAATAAGCTCCTGTGCCTCACTCTCAGTAAGTGTGCCTTCCTTAAGATCTCTTTCAATATAAATATCAAGGAATGTTGAAACACGGCCAACTGACATAGCAGCACCGTTCTGTGTCTTGATTGCTGCAAGGTATCCAAAGTATAACCACTGAACAGCTTCTTTTGCATTCTTAGCAGGCTGTGAAATATCATAACCATACGCAGCTGCCATTTCCTTCATTCCGCGGAGCGCTCTCATCTGCTCAGCGATCTCTTCACGCTGTCTGATGATATCATCTGTCATAACACCGCAACCGCAAAGTGCGAAGTCTTCTTTCTTCTGCTCAATAAGGAAGTCGATACCATAAAGAGCAACTCTACGATAATCGCCTACGATACGTCCACGTCCGTAAGTATCCGGAAGCCCTGTTACAATGTGGCTGTGTCTTGCAGCCAGCATCTCAGGTGTGTATGCATCAAAAACAGCCTGATTGTGTGTCTTGTGATACTCTGTGAAGATCTTGTGGAACTTCTCATTTACCTTATATCCGTAAGTATCTGCAGCCTGCTCAGCCATTTTGATACCACCATAAGGCATGAATGCTCTCTTAAGAGGCTTGTCTGTCTGAAGACCAACAACCTTCTCAAGATCTTTCATAGATTCATCTATATATCCGGGGCCATAAGCTGTAAGACCTGAAACTACCTCTGTCTCACACTCGAGAACACCACCGTTCTCACGCTCCTTCTTCTGAAGCTCCTGCAATTTGCCCCAAAGCTTATCTGTAGCCTCTGTAGCATCTGCAAGAAAGCTCTCATCTCCCTCATACATTGTGTAATTGTTCTGGATAAAGTCTCTTAAGTTTACTTCATCAGTCCACTTGTTACCTTTAAAACCTCTCCACTCTTCTCTCATTAAATTACTCCTCTCTGGTACATATGATAACTAGAATAAGGTTTAGTTATTGTGTTATTAGAACAATCTATATAAAATGCATCAAATGCATGACCACAATATATAGTATATTGTAATATAAATACCACAATATGTATACGGTGCATTTTGCACCCGAAGTGTATTCTTGCATATATCGATTTACTTTGCAACCCAAGGCCAAGCAAAAACATGCTTATTGACAATTTTTGTCAGCATAGGCTAACAAAGCGCGCAGAAAAACACTGGCTTTTCACCAGTGTTTTTTGTTTTTATATATAATGACAATTTTTTAACGCATTCTATGGGTTTACTTGTAGAATTTTCTTAGCATTCTCTATTCTATCCGGTGATGGCGCTTCCACATCTTTTAAGCCATATTCAATACCAAGCTCTTCCCACTTGAACTGACCAAGCGAGTGATAAGGAAGCACATCTACTCTCTCAACATTGCTTAGAGTATCGATGAATTCTCTGGTTTTTTTCAGGTACTCATCATTATCCGTTATTCCGGGCACAAGTACATGCCTTATCCAAATAGGTTTGCCAATGTCAGAAAGATATCTGAAGCACTCCAGAATATTCTTGTTTGTTTTACCTGTAAGTTTAATATGCTCGTTCTCGTCGATATGTTTGATATCAACAAGCAGTCTGTCCGTATATTTCATTAACGTCTCAAACTGTGAGAAAAAGGGTTCTTCAAAAGTAAAGGGCTCTGCCGCAGTATCTATACAGGTATCGATACCTCTTTCCTTTGCCTCCTTGAATAGTTCTATCAAAAAAGGAAGCTGAAGAAGAGGCTCACCGCCGCTTACAGTTATCCCGCCTTCTTCTCCCCAATAAGATCTGTACCTTTCAGCCTGGTCAAGCAGAGCTGACGGTGTTCTTATATCCTTTGATTCAGGATTCCATGTGTCTGCATTATGGCAGTATTTACAGCGCAGATTGCAGCCCTTAAGGAATATGATAAATCTTACTCCGGGTCCATCAACTGATCCAAAGGTTTCAATTGAATGTATTCTTCCTTCAGTCAATCTCTCACGCTTTCCATTCATCAACCTGGTCGCTGAGCCACTTTGCGAATACATCCACACCTTCACCTGTCTTTGCACAGATAGGAATGATCTCAGCTTTGGGATTTCTCATATGGATATATTCCTTGCACTTCTCCATATCAAAGTCAAAGTACGGAGCTACATCTATCTTGTTTATAAGCACAACATCACAGATGCTGAACATAAGAGGATACTTAAGAGGTTTATCATGTCCCTCGGGGACTGAAAGGATCATTGCATTCTTTGAAGCGCCTGTGTCAAACTCAGCAGGACATACAAGATTTCCTACATTCTCAAGAATAGCAAGGTCAACATCTCCCTCTACAAGTGCATCAAGTCCCTGTCTTGTCATGTCAGCATCAAGGTGGCACATGCCGCCTGTGTGAAGCTGAATTGCCTTAACTCCGGTATCTGCTATCTTCTTCGCATCCACATCAGAATCAATATCAGCTTCCATTACGCCGATATTGTATTTATCTTTAAGTGCTGCAATTGTAGCCTTAAGAGTGGTTGTTTTTCCTGATCCGGGTGATGACATGAGGTTTAGAAGAAATATCTTCTTTTCCTTAAGCTCTTTTCTAAGAAGCTCTGCTCTCTCATCATTGCTCTCAAAAACACTTCTCTTTAGTTCAATTACTCTGGTACTCATTTATAATACTTCCTTTCAATAAACAACTGACAATATATTACTTTTCCTGTTGTTTTTTCTGTTTCTTCTTTTTAGCCTTATCCTTTTTCTTCTCGGACTTTGGCTCTTTTTCTTCTTCCAAGTTCATTATATTCGCAATGATCTCATGATCCTCAGCAAATGAAGGATTGATCTCATCCTCATCTTCGCCGCTTCTCTTGATCGCAGGAAGTCTGTATTTTCTCTCATACATATCAACCTGAACCTCAAAGTCATGATTCTTCTCAGCTTTGAGCTGACCGAGATACTCGTGAGTATCAAAAAGTCCTTCGCTGCCTTCGATTATGCAAACTGCAATATTACTGCAATGATCTGCTATTCTCTCAAAGTCCGTGCCAAGATCAGATAAAATAAAGCCCATGTCTATAGTACATTTTCCTTTGCGAAGTCTTCTGACATGTCTTCGCTTTACTTCCATGTTGATACCATCAATTACTTCTTCCAAAGGCTCTACTGCCTTGGCGAGCTTAAGATCCTGTTCTCTGAAAGCCTTAATTGAAAGATCTACTATTTCTTCAACTGCATTAGTAAAGATTCTAAGTTCTTCCTTTGCCTTAGATGAAAACTTCTCGTTTTTATCGTTCATGGTTCTTGCAGTCTGAGCAACATTTAATGCATGATCACTTATTCTCTCGAAGTCTGTGATGCAGTGGATCACGATAGAAAGTGTTCTGGAATCCTTTTCTGAAAGGTGATGGTTGTTTATCTGCATGAGATAGGTTCCCAACTGATCCTCATATCTGTCAACCTTTTCCTCAAGCTTTCTAACCTTATCGGCCTCTTCCTGATCATATTCATCCATAAGTCTGACAGCTTTCTCCAGACCTTCTTTTGCAAAGAGAGCCATATCGATTGCAACCTGTCTGCTCTGTTCAAGTGCAAATGGCGGATTTGAAAGGAATCTGGAATCGAGCTTTGTAATATTCTGCATCTCTTCCTGTTCTTCCCTTTCCTTTTCATCGATCGGAATAGTTGCATAAGCCATCTTGACAAGGATGCCTGAGAACGGCACCATTAGCGGGGTTGCCACAAGATTTATAAGTGTATGTATCGAAGCGATACCTACCATTCCTGCCTGTTTATCCATGAAAGCAAAATGTACAAATGCATGTATTATATAGAAAATGATCATGAATGAGACAGCTTTTATCGCATTGAAATACAAATGCATGAGAGCTGTTCTCTTACCGTTTTTATTTGCTCCAAGAGATGAAAGAATAGCTGTAATACATGTTCCAAGCTCTGCACCTACTACAACAGGAAGTGCAACACTATATGGCAAAAATACCGATGCAGACAGAGCCTGCATAACACCGATCGTTCCTGCGGAACTCTGAATGATCATTGTGAAAAGCACACCTACCAGGAATCCCACGAAAGGATTGCTGAAAGTCATGAGAAGTCTCTGAAATCCCTCATCATTTTCAAGAGGTGAAACTGCATCAGACATCATGCTCATTCCGAACATCAATACTGAAAAACCAATGAGAATAAGACCGATATTATTCTTTTTATCAGACTTGGAAAACATGTAAAGCACGATACCGATTATCGCCAAAAATGGTGTAAACGATGTGGGCTTTAAAAGATTGATAATAAAATTATCACTACTGATTGCATTTAATGAAAGAAGCCATGCTGTGAATGTTGTACCCAAGTTAGCTCCAAGAATAATATTGACTGCTTCCTTAAGTGTCATTATTCCTGAGTTAACAAGACCAACTACCATGACTGTTGATGCCGATGACGACTGAACAAGTGCAGTAACTCCTACACCAAACAGATAAGCTATGACAGGATGACTTGTAACTTTGCTAAGGACTGCTTCCAGCTTACCACCTGCTGTCTTGGTAAGTCCTCCACTCATTACGTTCATACCGTACATAAATAACGCAAGTCCTCCTACCAGACCTGCTACCAGCGAAAATAAATCTCTGTAATCCATCCATACCTCCTAATCTTCTCAGGTATTACGTTATTATTCTAATCATCTTAGTCCAATTTGTATCGTAACCGAAAAAAATTCAAATGGCAACTACAAATTTATGAAGATTTTTTGTATTAACCCAAATCAAGAAGCATTTTCAAGTATCTTCCGTACTGTGCTTTGGAAGCGGGGACCTTGATTCCGTTGCCGTAATTATCCCCATATATGTTCTCTTCCACATCAACTTCAGTGGCTGTCTTAAAGCCGAGTTTTTCGCACAGATGGATAGAAATTACATTTTCTTTTTTTACCAGTGCCTGAAGGCTCTTAAAAAGCAGTACTTCCTTTCCGTATTGTATTATTGCAGAGCACACTTCGTAGGCATATCCCTGCCTTTGATATTTTGTTCCTATAAGAAATCCCAGTTCAATATCGTCAAAACCGTTCCTGATGCTAAATCCCGCACGCCCTATGATCTCTCCGGTATCCTTTTTTAATATAGTCCAGGTTCCAAATCCCAGAAGTCCATATACCTTGTCTATATAATCTCTTGTATATTGTTTCTCATCTTCGGGGTCATCAAAAAGCCCCTCCATATATCTTGTCATCTCCGGATCTTTATAAAGATCATAGAAAATATCCACGTCCTCAACCGTTGTTTCCCTGATAATGCAGCGCTCTGTCTCCATAATTATCCACGGAAGGTGAGCATATCTCTGATACGCCTTCTCATAGGAGTCAAATTCCACATCCTCAATGTCAGAGAACACATATTTAAGGCCTGTAAAGTCTGCACCTTGGTTATAGTCATGCATGATGCCTATCACAAAAGCTCTCTGTTCCAAAAGAGCAGACGCAATCATGGCTGAATCTGTCAAAAACAGGACATCATCAGAATTATAGACTCCTAAAGATGCCGGGAAACATTCCTTTGGTATCTCTTTATCATTCAAGAAAACAGCTTTTGCACTAACGCCTGAGTTTTGAATTACCTCTATGGACTTTTCTATATTCCCCCTGATATCGTCATTATCATAATAAAGACAAAAAACAACTTCTTTCAGCAACTTTTCTTCCTTCGATTCTTCCAAGTTCTATTTCTTTTATTGTATAATTAATCCCGGTTTAGTTCCATGTAAACATATATTATAAGGAGACATAAAATGGCAAATAATCAAAATCCTATCGTTACAATAAAAATGAAAGGCGGCGACATCATAAAGGCTGAGCTTTATCCCGAAATTGCTCCGAACACCGTCAATAATTTTATTTCACTTATAAACCATAATTTCTATGACGGAGTCATCTTCCACCGCGTTATCAAAGGCTTCATGCTTCAGGGCGGAGATCCGGACGGAACCGGAATGGGCGGCCCCGGTTACTCAATTAAGGGTGAGTTCTCTCAGAACGGTTTTAAAAATGACCTCCTTCATACAGAAGGTGTTCTCTCAATGGCCAGAACCCAGTTCCCTGATTCTGCAGGCTCACAGTTCTTTATCATGCACAAAAACTCTCCACATCTCGATGGTGCATATGCTGCATTTGGTAAAGTGATCGAAGGTATGGACGTAGTAAACAAAATAGCTGAAACAAAAACAGACTGGAACGACAGACCTCTTGAGGATCAAGTAATGGAATCTGTTACTGTTGATACTTTTGGAGTTACTTATCCGGAACCGGAAATACTCGACTGATAAGAATAAACCCCCAAAAAAGGGAGGATGCCAAGGAAACTCATGTTTCCTTGGCATATTATGAAAAAGTTATTTTTATTGGTATTGCCTTCTCTTCATCTGACATCTTTAGTATATCGAAAATATTTGTCCAAGAAATAATCTGAGGTAAATAGTCTTTTAACGTTTTATGAACAAAAAATGAACGCGCCTTATCACGGAATTATAAGTGTCAATGCTTTATTTTCGTTTCTGATATCCACAACATTATGATCGCCGCCATATTCTCCGTCTCTTGTCCATGCGATCTTTTCATCTGATTCGAATACAACATGTTTTGTCTTAAAGCAGTACATGTGCTCGGTATCGATATCCCTGTTTATAAACGAAGCAAGCAGATTACTCATATCCACCATGTTATCGGGAAGTTTTACCAGAGTAACTTCAAATACCCCGTCATCTAACTTAACATGTTTTCCTGTTATGTCCTTAAATCCTCCCACAGAGGTTGAATTTGTTACCATTCCTACTACAAAATCATCCTCTATAACGCCCTCGTCGTACGTGACTTTGACATGATAACTCTTTATCTCAGAAAGTCTTTTTGCGCCCTCCAAAATATATGCCATATGTCCGATGACATTTTTTATCTCCTGCCTTGTAAGGTAGGAAACATCAGTAAATAAGCCAAATGCCGCTATGTACACAAAGGTCTCTTCATTCATGATCCCTACATCACAGGCAAATGGTTTACCTGAAACCAGACTGAGTGCTGATTCATGCATCTTTGAAGGGATTCCCAAGCTGACGGCAAAATCATTGGTCGAACCTGCCGGAACATAGCCTATGGGAGTATTCCTGCCACTCTTCCACATTCCGTTAACAACTTCATCCAAGGTACCGTCCCCACCGCTGCAGGCGACAATATCAAATTTCTCATCCCTTTCCATAACAGCTTTTTCAGCATCTCCCCTCTCCTGAGTGGGATATACTGTTACTTCATAGTCAGCTCTCGAGAAAATATCAATAATATCAAGAAGATTACTACGTATCCTTTCTTTTCCTGCTTTTGGATTATATACAAAAAGCATCTTCTTTTTCATATGTTCCTCCATTTTAAGTGCTCCTATCCAAAAAGACTCGGTTTCACTGTCAAACAGCAAAATCGAGTCCCATAATCCATATATAATTTAATTATTAAACCGTTGTCTCTCCGAGAAGAAAACTCTCCATTCCTGCAACTGCGTCAGCCTCATCTGAGCCATCTGCGATAACAGTAACAGCTTCACCACTGTTTAAGCTAAGTGTCATCATGCCCATGATGCTCTTGGCATTGACTTTCTTTGACTGAGCTTCGATATGAACAGTGCTGTCATATCTGCTTGCAATCTGCACCAGCTCTGCAACCGGTCTTGCTTCAAGTCCACCCGGCAGCTTAATCTCGATAGATTTTGTTAACATAAATTCCTCCTCTGCTCAACTTCTGAGCTTATCAGCAAGCTCACCGAGCTTTCTGAGCCTGTGATTTACACCAGATTTTCCCACCGGCGGATCAAGGTATTTACCCAGTTCCAACAGTGTCGCGTCAGGATATTGGAGTCTAGCCTCCGCCATCTGCTTTAAACCCTCTGGCAAATTCTCAAAACCATAGTGATCTCTGAGATACAAAATATCATTAATCTGTCTGGAAGCTGCATTTACCGTCTTGGTAATATTAGCAGTCTCGCAATTGACTCTCCTGTTTATCTGGCCACGCATTTCTTTTACAATGCGCTCGTTTTCCATGTTCATAAGACTCACCGGAGCCTCCATGACATTGAGGAGATCAACTATTGCAGTGCTTTCTTTGATATAGACAACAAAGTATTTCTTTCTGGTAATAATACGTGCATCTATGTCAAAGCTCTCTATCATTTGCCTTAGATCATTTGCGTATTCCTCATTGAGGCACACAAATTCCAAATGATAAGACTTACTTGGATCACTTACCGAACCGATACACAAAAATGCATCTCTAAGATAAGCTCTCTTGCAGCAAGAGTTTCTGACTACCATCGGATTAACGTGGAAATCGTCCTCTCTTATTGTTCCGTCTTCACTTAGGAAATGCATTGCCTTTAGTATAGCGGCAACATTCTCTCCGCCCTGAAGAACAGGCTGATATATGCGTCCCATGAGGTGTTTTTCTTCTACCCCTGCGAGTACACTAAGTTCTATATTATATGCTTTTTTTAGTATTGTAAAGAACTTTCTGGATACCTGCGGATTGTCGGATTGCAAATATATTGTATATATTCCGCCCCTGTTTCTATAGGCCAATCCGAAGTTATGCATTATCGCAGAAAGTTCAGCAATCTGGCAATGCCTTGCAGATCCTATCTGTTTTGCCAGTTCACTTTTTACTTCACTCGAAAATGACATGTTGATTACCTTGCATGTTTAAGATCTCTGTGATAGATCTTTATTCCGAAATCATCCTTTGCTTTAAGTCTGTCATAAATCTCATTAGCAATCGTTACCGATCTGTGCTGACCGCCTGTACAGCCGATAGCTACAACAAGCTGATATTTTCCTTCATTAATATAGCCTGGCATTAAAAACTGCAGCATATCTTCAAGCTTATCAAGGAATTGTCCACACTCAGCAAATCCCTTAACATAATCCTGTACCGGTTTATCATTTCCGGTCAGATGCTTTAATTCATCTATATAAAATGGATTCGGCAAAAATCGTACATCAAATACAAGATCAGCATCAGAGGGAATACCGTATTTAAAGCCAAACGATAAAACTGTAACCATGAGATTATTGTGCTTTTCATTGCTTACAAATATTTTATCAAGCTCTGCCTTAAGTTCTCTGGTAAGCAGCTGAGACGAATCTATAACGTGGTCTGCACTCTTTCGTATCTGAGCAAGGATCTGCCTTTCCCTGCTTATTCCGTCTTCTATTCTGCCTTCAGGTGAGAGGGGATGCCTTCTTCTGGTTTCCTTATATCTCTTAACAAGGACATTGTCAGAGCATTCCATGAACAGTATTTCTACAGGAAAACCTCTGTCCTTTAAGTTCTGTATGATTTTTGGTGCATCTTCAAAATGCTGACCTGCTCGTACGTCAAAGCCAAGAGCAACCTTGGTTATTTCACTATCCGGCATAGATGCAAGTTCTACAAACTTTTCAAAAAGCATCGGCGGAAGATTATCAACGCAGTAAAAGCCTGCATCTTCCAACATATGAATTGCAGTAGATTTACCGCCTCCGCTCATTCCGGTAACAATTACAATTCTCATAGCTTAGAATTCTCCCAACATAATAACCTCCGGAACAAGATCAACTCCGGAATTTTCCTTTACCTTATCTTGAACATAAGTTATAAGTTCATAAATATCCTTTGAGGATGCCTGACCTTTATTTATTATAAATCCGCAATGCTTCTCAGACACCTGTGCATCGCCGTGACTATATCCCCTAAGTCCGGCATCTTCTATAAGTTTTCCTGCAAAATAGCCCTCCGGTCTCTTAAATGTCGAGCCGGCACTTGGGTATTCAAGAGGTTGTTTATCTCTTCTTCTGCCCATAAGGTCCTTCATTTTTTCTTCTATTTCAGCCTTGTTTCCGGGCAAAAGTTCTATCTTTGCACTTAAGATTATCTGCTTTTTTTTCTTAAAAATACTGTTTCTGTAGGAAAATGCGCAGGACTCGTTATCATATTCTTCAATGCTTCCGTCGGGATTCATTGCTCTTACACTTTTTATAACCTGCTTCATCTCGCCGTCGTAAGCACCTGCATTCATTACAACTGCTCCGCCTATTGTTCCGGGAATTCCATGCGCAAACTCAAAGCCTGTAAGGCTCTTATCCTTTGCAGAAGAAGCAACCATGGAATTAAGGGCTGCTGATCCTGCATTAACAATATTGCCGTCAATACTGACCTTGGAAAAATCACCCGATAGGCTTATTATCACGCCTCTGAATCCCTCGTCTGAAACAAGCAGATTACTGCCGTTTCCAACTATATAAAAATCCCTGGCAAATGTAAGGCCCTTCCCATCAAGCAAAGAAAGGAGATGTGATAGCTCATCCTCAGTATTTACTCTCACAAAATAATCGGCAGGCCCACCGGTTTTAAACGTGGTGTGCCTGCTCATCATCTCATTTATTATTAAATTATCTTCCGATATGATACCGGACAGTTCTTCTCTAATATCTAATTTCATCTCTTAAGAAACCGTATCAAGTACAAGTTTTGCTGCTCCGTAAATACCTGCATCATTGCCAAGCTTTGCAAGTGCAAACTTGGTTCTCTTAGCACCGTGGAATACATACTTTTCAAAAGAAGGACGGATAAGATCAAACAAAACATCGCCGGCTTTTGAAACACCACCACCAAATACTATTATTTCAGGGTTGATTGTTGAAGCGATCATTGCAAGACCTTTTCCAAGGTAGTCGCCATACTGCTTTGTAGCTTCTATCGCAAGCTTGTCTCCATTTGCAGCAGCATCAAAAATATCCTTACATTCAAACTGTGTTCCTCTTAAAACACTTTCTTCATCGCTCTTCTCAAGAATTCTCTTCATAAGAAGAACCGCACCTGTAGCACTTGCGTACTGCTCAAGGCATCCCTTGTTTCCACAGTTACACTCAACTGTCTCATTATCTTCAATATGAATATGACCGATTTCACCTCCGGCACCGTTTGCACCGTTAAAGATCTTGCCCTCGTGGATGATTCCTCCGCCTACACCTGTTCCAAGTGTAACCATAAGAATATCCTTATAGCCCTGGCCGCCGCCCTTCCAACATTCGCCAAGAGCTGCCACGTTAGCATCATTACCACACTTAACAGGAATCTTTACAAGGTCATGAAGCTCATTTTTTAAATTAAATTCACTCCAGCCAAGGTTAACTGCCTTAAGGATCGTACCATCATCAGAGAACGGTCCGGGTGCACCTGCACCTACGCCGACAACCTGAGAATCCTTTATTCCTCTCTCTTCCATCTTAAAACGGATAGATTCTGCAATATCGGGAAGAATCTTCTCTCCGCCATTCTCAGTTCTTGTAGGTATCTCCCATACTTCAATCTTATGACCGTCAAGATCAAGAAGACCTATCTTAACGGTTGTTCCCCCTATATCTACACCAAATACATATTTTGCAATAATTCCGTTAGTCTTGTTTTCCATTTATAACCCCTATTCCTTAAACTTTAATCATCATCTTCTCTTCCGCGTGTAAGAGAGTTCTGTACTCTGTTGTAAAGCTCCTGAGCCGCATTATATCCCATCATCTTCTGTCTGTGGTTAACCGCAGCAGATTCGCAGATGATCGCAAGATTTCGACCCGGGCGGATCGGTATTCTGTGACATACGATCTTGTTTCCCAGATATTCCGTGTATTCTTCTTCAAGTCCAAGTCTGTCGTATTCCTTATCCTTGTCCCAATCCTCAAGCTTGATAACAAGGTCAATATTCTGTGTATCACGCACACTTGAAACACCGAAAAGTGTCTTAACATCGACAATACCGATACCTCTAAGCTCGATAAAATGCCTTGTTATATCGGGCGCTGAACCGATCAGAGTAACATCACTTACCTTCCTGATCTCAACTACGTCATCCGAAACAAGTCTGTGTCCTCTCTTTATAAGCTCAAGGGCTGCTTCGGATTTACCGATTCCGCTCTCACCTGTAATAAGAAGTCCGACACCGTATACGTCAACAAGAACACCATGAATAGAAATGCACGGTGCAAGTTCTACATTCAGCCATCTGATTATCTCTGCCATAAATGAGGATGTAGGCTTTTTAGTTACCATGATCGGTACCTGCTCCTCAATAGCTATTTTTATAAATAACGGATCCGGTATGAGATTCCTGCAAAATACTACGCAGGGGACATCAAATTCCAAAAATTCCCTGTATACCTTTTCTTTCGTTTCTTTGGGCAATGACTCCATGTAGGAGTATTCAACAAAGCCGATTACCTGAAGTCTTGTAGCTTCAAAATGTTCGAAATATCCTGAAAGCTGAAGCGCAGGTCTGTTAATATCCGGCTGGTGAATTTTGATTTTGGAAATATCCAGCTCCGGAGTAAGATTCTCCAGATCCATTTTTTTGATTACTGTTTTAAGCTTAACACTTGCCATGTTCTGCCTCCCTCACTATAGACTAACACAGTTTAGCATATCCTTAGGTTCATATCAATTGGAAGCGGTCTCATCCTTCCTAAAAAATTCGTATATTTCACGGGCTACGTTCGGAGTTATTTCAGGTATCTTTGACAGTTCATCGATATTTGCATTTTTTATATCCTCTATTGATCCGAAATGTTTCATCAGGGCCTTTCTCCTTGCGGGTCCTACACCTTTTATATCGTCAAGAAGACTCTTTACCTGAGCCTTGCTTCTTATAGATCTGTGATATTCGATGGCAAATCTGTGGGCTTCATCCTGGATCCTTGTTATCAGCTTAAAGCCTTCAGATCTCCTGTCTATAGGCAGTTCCACATTATTAAAATATAGCCCTCTTGTTCTGTGGTTATCATCCTTAACCATTCCGCAGACAGGAATATTTACTCCTATCTCTTCAAGAACCTGCAGGCAGATATTCACCTGTCCCCGTCCGCCGTCCATAAGTATAAGATCTGGGAACTTGGTAAAGCTGCCGTACCTGGCATCAATATCGCGAAGTTCAAATTCTTTTCTCTCTTCAAGGCCGTGAAGAAGTCTTCTTGTAAGGACCTCTTTCATGCAGGCGTAGTCATCGGGGCCTTCGACGGATTTTATCCTGAACTTTCTGTAGTCACTCTTTTTGGGTTTACCCTTTTCGTAAACAACCATCGAGCCTACATTTGCAAAGCCGCTTATATTTGAAATATCGTAGGCTTCCATTCTGTTTAAACCCTTTATTCCCAGGATATTCTCTATTTCCTTAACAGCTCCGATGGTTCTGCCTTCTTCTCTCTTTAGTCTCTCTTTATCCTTACTTAATACAAGCTGTGCGTTCTGCGCCGCAAGCTCCATAAGCTTCTCTTTTTGTCCTCTTTCAGGAACTTTAAGATAAACTCTGCTGCCCTTTCTCATTGTCAGCCACTTTTCAATGATATCCATGTCTTCTATTGTTTCAGGCAACATCAGCTCCCTGGGAATAAACGGGGTTCCCGCATAGAACTGTTTGACAAAATCCCTCAATATCTCTGCCTGCGGATTGCCGGATATGTGAGTCATGTAAAAATGCTCTCTTCCAATAAGCCTTCCGTCACGCACAAAAAACACCTGTATTACAGCATCGTTTTCGTCGGAAGCTATCGCAAGGATATCCTTATCCTCCATGGCAGCATCAGTCATTTTCTGCTTTTGAGCAACCTGGCGCACACTGTTTAAAAGATCTCTGTATGTAGCCGCCTTCTCAAACTCGAGTTCTTCAGAAGCCTTTTCCATTTCATCAGAAAGCTTTTTTAGTATGGGATTATAGTTGCCCTCAAGAAAATCAAGTGCTCCTTTGATCCTTTCTGCGTACTCCTCTTTGGAAATCTTACCATCGCACGGCGCACTGCACCTTCCCATATGATAATTAAGGCAGGGTCTTCCTACTCCTATGTCCCTTGGCAAAACTCTGTTGCAGGTTCTAAGACCATATATTTTATTTATAAGTTCAATTGTATCTTTAACTGCAGCAGCGCTTGTGAAGGGGCCAAAATACTTGGACTTATCCTTCTTCATAAGCCTTGAAAAAATGATTCTCGGAAAATCCTCTGACACCGTCACCTTGATATATGGATATGTCTTATCGTCCTTTAAAAGGGTATTATATCTTGGGCTGTTTTCTTTTATCAGATTGTTTTCAAGAACAAGTGCTTCAAGCTCTGAGTCAGTTACGATATATTCAAAGCGCGCAATCTGAGCAACCATCCTGTCAATCTGCGGTCCTCTTCCAACTATCTTGCGGAAATATGACCGCACGCGGTTGTGCAGGTTTACTGCCTTACCCACATACATGATGGTATCATTTTCATCTCGCATTATATAAACTCCGGGCTGATTCGGGAGTTTTTTTAATTCTTCCTGTACGTTAAATTTTTCTTCCATATCTGATATTTTACTATAGCATTAAGGCTGCCGCATAGCGACAGCCCATAATCACTTCAATTTAAATTCTTCAGCTAAAATCATCGGGAACATGTGAAAATCTTCCGCCCTGTGATTTCTCCTCATCCGTGCTTTCTCCATACTGAACGGAGGCATCATTCATCTGCTGCTCAAAGCCTGTATTGCTGTTTTCATTTGCATTTACAGGATCGTCTTTTCTCTGATCATTCATAGACCAGTCTATGCCCGATGAATAATCCGTTCCTCCAGAAGATGTATCTGTTTCTGCAGCCTTAGGCTTTTCTTTTACAGGAACATTTTCACCAACAGCAGCTGACTCAGGACGAAGTGCATAGATCCTTCCGTGCTTTGCAGCCTCGATCTCTTCCTCAGTAGGCTCGGGTATGTTTTCCACTTCACGGTAAATCTTCATGAATTCCTTACCGGTAATTGTTTCCTTCTCAATAAGGAACTGCGCGATCTTATCCATTGTATCTATGTGATCGCGGATTATCTTCTTAGCCTTTTCATAGCAGTCGGCAAGCAGTTTCTTAACTTCCTCATCAACAAGATATTCTGTCTGAGGAGAGCAGTTAAGAACTCTGTTTCCGTCAAGATATCTGTTCTGCACGGTTTCAAGCTGCATGAGCCCGAACTTTTCACTCATACCAAACATTGTTATCATGCTTCTTGCCATGGACGTAGCTTTTTCAATATCATTCTCAGCACCTGTTGTTACAGTATTGAAAATAACCTCTTCAGCAGCACGACCGCCAAGAGTAACTATAATGTCATCAATTATCTCATCCTTGGTCTGAAGATACTTTTCATCCTCGGGAACCTGCATTACATATCCAAGAGCTCCCATTGTTCTGGGAACAATAGTGATCTTCTGAACAGGCTCAGTATTTTTCTGGATCGCGCTTATGAGAGCATGTCCTACTTCGTGATAAGAAACAATCTTGCGCTCTTCCTTACTAAGTATGCGGTCCTTCTTTTCCTTACCTACAAGAACCTGCTCAACAGCTTCCATAAGATCCTGCTGGCATACATATTCTCTGTGAGCCTTGACCGCATTGATCGCAGCTTCATTGATCATATTGGCAAGGTCTGATCCAACTGCACCGCTTGTTGCAAGAGCTATTCCCTTAAGATCTACAGTCTCATCCATCTTTACATCTTTGGAATGAACCTTAAGTATCTCTTCTCTGCCCTTAAGATCAGGCTTATCAACTATGATACGTCTGTCGAATCGTCCCGGACGAAGAAGCGCCTTATCAAGGATCTCCGGTCTGTTTGTAGCACCAAGTACAAGCACACCCTTTGAAGAATCAAAACCATCCATTTCAGAAAGAAGCTGGTTAAGAGTCTGTTCACGCTCTTCATTTCCGCCATATTTATTATCACGGCTTCTACCGATAGCATCTATCTCATCGATGAAAATAATGCAGGGCGCATTCTTACTTGCCTCTGCAAAAAGCTCACGAACACGGCTTGCACCTACGCCGACATAGAGCTCAATAAAGTCAGAACCTGCAAGTGAATAGAACGGAACATGAGCTTCACCTGCTACCGCTTTTGCAAGAAGGGTCTTACCTGTTCCGGGAGGTCCTACAAGCAGTGCTCCTTTGGGAAGCTTCGCACCAATCTTGACATATCTTCCCGGATTATGGAGAAAGTCTACAACTTCGACAAGTGATTCCTTGGCTTCATCCTCACCTGCCACATCTTTAAATGTGACACCTGTCTCACGCTGCATATACACTTTAGCATTGTTTTTTCCGATGCTGAGGGGGCCTCCGCCCTTTGACATACGTCTGAAGACAAAGGATAAGATAACCCACATAAGTATGATAGGCAGAACATAATAGATGACAAAACTCATCACAACGCCTGATGAATCCGGAACCTCACTGCTTACCGGAACTCCTGCTTTTAAAAGCCTGTCCGTAAGAGTAGTATTATCTTCAGCCTTTCCTGTGTAATAAGTAATCACAGTAGCAGCGCCTGAAAAGATATTGTAATTAATTTCATCGGCACTTACTTTCGGAATGATATGGATCCTGTCATCCTCTATCACTACGCTCTCAACCTTCTCTTCTTCGAGCATCTTGATAAACTCTGAATAGGTGACCTCCTTGTTTGAATTAGAGGTCATCGCTTTCATAAAGTAAGTCATAAAAAGGATTATGACGAGAGCAGAAATGACAAGAAGCAAAATATTTTGTCTTTTAGGATTGTTATCTCCACCGTTTCCGGAATTATTTACACCATTATTATCCATAATTCTTACTTCCTTATATTTATTTTAAACTTATAGCCCTTATACAAACATTATCGTTCTATTATATATATAACAAAAGCATAAATCAATTGTGCACACCCTAAATCAGATGATAAAAAAATTAAAAATTTATAAACTCAGATATCAAAATTCATGGCTTCGATGTAAAAATCATTAAACTGATCTGCGGACGCAAGCTCTATCTCACAGGATTTCCCTGTAATATTTTTTATTCTTTCATCCGGGATTTCTCTTAAAGCTTTTGCCATCATGTACTTTTCGCATCCCAAAAGAGAGGAATTACCCACACATTCGATCACGCCATCCCTTAAAAACTCCTTGGGAAAGATGCTTAGAAAACTCAGCTTTTCAGGGGATATATGCATACTAAAACCTCCTGCGAGGTAGACTTTGTCCACATCTTTGGCACTGATTCCCATTTCCTTTAAAAGCACTTCTATCCCGCTTCTTATCGCAGCCTTGGCAAGCTGAACCTGTCTGATATCATTCTGCGTAAATCTGATCTTGCCTACTTCAAACCCATCATCAAAGTATTCATCAGTTAAAAGACCTGTCTCATCAATAAGGCGGTTTCTCCTTAGTTCCGATACAATTTCAAGCACACCGCTCCCGCACATTCCAATGCCTTCCTCGTCTTCTCCTCCGATGACAGAGTATTCTACTGTGCTGCCTTCATTTATATAAACGTGTTCTATAGCTCCTTTTACTCCGGCCATTCCGCAGGATATTTCCCCGCCTTCAAAAACAGGTCCTGCTGCCGTTGAGCACACCTTTATTCCGTTTTTATCCGCAAGGGCCATTTCCCCGTTTGTCCCCAGGTCGATCAGCATGATCTTTTTATCATCAGCAATCTTGTCAAATGAAAGCGCATACATGCCTGCAACTATGTCCCCGCCCACAAATGCCGAGATTCCGGGAAACAGTTTGCAGGGAACAGATAAGAGCTCCTCAAAAAGTTTTTCATCATGCTCCGGAATAAAAGAATCAGAAAAAACATCTCTTAAGTCCATCTCATCGTATGAGAGTCTTACCGGAGAGTACGGTGCACTTCCAAGTCCTTTGCAGGAATCACCAAGAAGCAGATGCATCATTGTTGTATTTCCCGCTATCACTATATAAGACAATTCACTTATCTTTTTATCAAGCGGCAAAACAAGTGATACGATCAGATCAAAGAGATCAGAAAGAACTATCCTTCTTAGCTGCTTTTCTTTTCCATCAGATGCCTCTTTGATCCTGCTTATTACATCTGCTCCGTATTTTTTCTGTCCGTTAAGGATCGTCTTTTTTACTATCTCCTTATATGAACCGGATGCGCCATCATTTCCGGCGCCGAGAAGAGCTGCTGCAATTGTAGTTGTTCCAAGGTCTATCGAAACAGCATACCCCTTAAAATGCGCGCTTTCTGCCGTCTCATCATAAATAGTCCCGGTGCTGTTTATAGTCCTCTCATCCTCCGATAATTCTTGGGAAGTGATGATCTCTACCTTACACGGTTTATTTATCTGTGCCTTACAGGCAAGTCTGAAACCTTCATCAAGCTCTTTTTGTGAAAAGGCCTGCTCATCTGCATTAGTCGGTTTCGGGGCTCCGTTTATGAATCTGACTCTGCATTTTTTGCATCTTCCCTCTCCGCCGCACGGAAAGTCCATTTCTATGCCTTTGGCAATTATATAGTCTTTTAATTTCACCCCGCTTTTATCACACGAAAAAACCATTTTCATACCTTTTTTCTGCGTAGATCAGATAACTCATTTTCTAAAGCTAAATGATCTCCAGCACTTTTTCTCTGTCGACGGCACTCATTGCCCGGCAGAGATTGTCAAATTTCTCCCTGTATTCTTCCGGAATATCATATTCTTTTAGCATATTACATATTCCGTTTGCGTTATCATAGTCAAACATCTGCATCAGCTCTTTGATATCTCTGTATGCATTTTCGAGCTCTTCAGCTGTGATCGTTTTCTTATTATCTGCACCTTCCGCAGATTCACCCCTGCTATTGTCTTTACCTGCTGAGCTTTCAGAATCATAAGACAGGTTATCTGTATAAGAAGATAGAAGCTCCAATAAGAGCGGAGTCTTTTCTTTTATCTCCTGCTCATCACCATTATTTCCGCAGTTTTCCAGATGCCCCGCAAGTTTCGAAAGCTCAGAAGCTCCTATTATCCTTGCAGAACTCTTAAGTGCATGAACCTGAATAGTGTAGTTCTTGATATCCCCTGCTTCTTCATATTCGCGTATCTTCTTTAGTTTAGCCGGGATATTGTCCTTAAAATCTTCGATCACACTTATTAGCGTATCTACATCACCGGCATTACTTATTGCTTCGTCTACGTCTATTCCCTTGAGGCTTCTTATTTTCTTCTCATTCTGAGACATTTCCTTTTTTTCAGTAAGAGGCTCTTTAAAAGTTTCAAATCCATCGTCACCTTCAAATATCAGCTTTTCCTTAGGAAGATTGTCCGCAAGCATCTGCTCCAGCTTACCTGCATTTATAGGCTTTGCAAGATAGTCGGCAAAACCTGCCTCTATGTACATTTCTCTTGCTCCCGAAACTGCATTTGCTGTAAGCGCTATACAGATGGTGTCTTTGTTGAGATTTCCTTCAAGCTTTTTCATCGCTTCAAGGGTTTCAATACCATCCATTTCAGGCATTCTGTGATCTAAGAAAATCATATCATACTTTTGACTCTGGACCATATTGAGCGTCTCTTTTCCGCTCTCCGCTGTATCTATCTGAATAAGAGTTTTCTTAAGCAGCCCCTTTATTACTGTAAGATTCATGCTTGTGTCATCAACAACAAGTATTTTGGCAGATGGAGCGTGGAATTTCTCCTTGTAGCGCTTTCTCTCCTTTATAGTCGCTTTATATCTTTCTTTAAAATCACCGATAGGACTCCAGTCGACAACTTCCTGCTCTACATCAAAGGAAAAGTCAGAACCTTCTCCGTACACGCTTTTAACAACAAGCCTCGTGTCCATCATGGCAAGAAGTTTTTTTACGATACTCATGCCAAGTCCGGTTCCTTCAATAGTCCTGTTCCTGATTTCTTCAATTCTTTCAAAGGGCGAATAAAGTTTGGCTATATCCTCTTCCTTAATCCCAATTCCTGTATCAACAACCCTGAATGTTATTATCTCATGGGCATCGTCCTTTTTTTGTCCTGTTACCTCTAATAAAACAAATCCTTCCTGCGTGTATTTTACTGCGTTTGTAAGAATATTGGTGACGCACTGCTTAAGTCTTATTTCATCACCAAACAATAGATCTGGCAGCTCCTTATCCACTTCAATCTTAAGCTCAAGGCCTTTGCTTTGAGCTCTCTGAGCTATCATATTTACCAGATCGTTTATCGTAGAGCTAAGGTTATACTGAACAGGCAGGATCTCCATTTTTCCTGCCTCTATCTTTGAAAAATCAAGGATATCATTTACAAGGGACAAAAGCGTATTTCCGGCGCTTTCAATCGTACTTGCATACTCAAGTGTCTGCTTCTCATTACTCTCTCTAAGGATCATCTCATTCATGCCAAGAACGGCATTTATAGGAGTCCTTATTTCGTGAGACATATTCGAAAGAAACGCAGATTTGGCTTCGCTTGCCTTTTGTGCAACCCTAAGATCCTCTTTAAGTCTCTGCTCTTCCTTCATTCTTTCGATATAGCCTGTCACTTCATTCAATGTTATTACAAGGGAATAATATAAATCTGTGATCTCATCATGCGTATTTATTGGATTTTCTCTTATCCCTTGAAGATACTCGTTTCTGTTTTCATCCGTTGTATCCGTAAACCCCATCATATACTCGGATAATTGGCCTATCGGCGCACCTATCCTGGTTTTCGTAGCATAATTTAAGTTTGCTGCAACAGGTAACGCTATGGACAGTTCCATAAACAGCATTTTTATAACAAAAGCCAGACCATAATTGTTATATCTAAATCCCATTCCGCTATCTATCTTCTTAGCAGCGTCCAGCCCCGCATTCATCATATATCTAAGATCCGGAAAAAGAGCACCTACAAAAACAGTAGAGCATATGCTCAGAACAAGCGCTTCAATAATGATATAGGAGGTTATCTTAACACTTAGTCTTGTTTTCCTTATTCTTGTCTGGAAAAGCAGATTCTGTACATATCTACGTGTATACATTGTACCAAGCGGAAATATCTCTTTTACTGCATCCGGAAAATATTTAAAGAATATATATAAGAAAAAGCAGCTGAATAGATTAGCAATGAGCGGATCCATGATATGAGTCATGATCACTTCGCTTTTTTTCATATGAAAATCATACTCCATGATATATTCTCTAAAAAGAACATTTAATGATATTTCAACCATAAATGACAAAACAAATGCCATTATTGTTCTTATCTTTAATCTGAACCATCTGTACTGCGAAAACATAGAGTACATAAACATTATTATCATGGTAGGAGCAAGCATAAATGCTGATTCCGGATTCCTTATAGCAGCGCACAAAAAAATAACAAGATAAATATTCAGAGAAATAAAATAGCCATAAAATGCAGCTATGCCTATAGCTATGAGAATAGTAAGGTCAACTTTTGAACTGTAAATATCTATTACCAGATTATCCTTAAAAACATGAGTGATAAATAATAAAACGGCCAGAATGCATAAAATAACTGTGCTCATGATAGTTTTTATGATTTTTGAAGAATCTTTTTTGATGATCATCCACTATACCTCCGATGCACCATGCACCTTCATAGTATCAGATTAGTTTTCCTTATTACAATATTTCAGATATGTATTTTCGTTAATTTTTTATAAAATACTTTTTCGATTTATTGAATATACAGGCATAATCTCTTATCCTAAAAATATGGAAAGCATGAGGGTGAGATATGGATACCATACTACTTAATAACAATATTGAAATGCCAATGCTTGGTATAGGAACAAAAGGTCTTAATGACCCGGATATATGTGAACAGGTTGTGTTGTATTCTTTAAAAGAAGGATACAGGCTCATTGATTCTGCGCCTTTATATCACAACGAAAATGCTATAGGGCTTGCTCTTTCGGAAACCGATATTCCAAGGGAAGATATCTTTATAACTTCCAAGGTCATCCCTACCAGTTATCATAAATCGCTTGCCCTTAAATCTATAGAAAAGACCCTGAATCGACTTCGTATTGATCAGCTGGATCTTCTCCTGCTTCAATCTCCGCTGATCGAAGGCTGGAAAAATGCATGGAAAATGATGGAAAAAGCTGTAGATATGCACCTTGTAAGATCAATTGGTGTCTGCAATTTTTATTTTGATGATCAGATAGACGAACTGTGTTCAATGGCTAACATCGCTCCTGTAGTCGATCAGGTTGAATGTCATCCTTTTTTCCAGCAGCATCGTCTCAGAAAAAAACTCATAATGGAAAATATCAGACTTGAAGCATGGTATCCTTTGGGACACGGAACTTCTTTCCTTATAAACAATACCATTCTAATGGATATAGCTACCAAACATCACACTACAATCTGCCAGGTCATCCTTAAGTGGCATATTCAGGTGGGCAACATAATCATACCAAGATCATCAAACCCTTATCATATCCAGAGAAACTTCCACCTTGGTAATTTCTCCCTGGATCCTGAAGACATGAAAAAAATTGCATCTCTTGATATGGGATGCAATTTCTATCGTGTACCTAAAGCTATACAAAAGCTTCAATATTTGGTTGTGCGCTAAGTGTATCTGCAATAGCTATTTTCTGCATTGCCGCAGCCGCATTCTGTGAGCTCGTGTTATCGCCAAGCGCAAGTCCCTGCAAAAGTCCTGATGTAAAATCAGCATTTTTACTCACCTGATTTTTCAGGCTCTCCTCAATCAGGGCTGCATATAAATAGTTCTGCATGATCAGATCACTTCTGGCTTCACTCTCAAAAGCATTATCTGTATTTACCGAAGCGATATTCATAAGATTATCTGCTGTATCCTCGTCTATTCCCGCTGCCTTTACCGCACTCTCAAGTATCGAAGAAAATGAAGAATTCTGCTTAAGAAGTGTTACAGCATCCTGAATAGATGAATATGCCCTCTGCGAATTAAGCGAGCTTAGTGAATCAAGAGAATTCAGTGTATTCTCTGCATTCTGAGTTCCGAACGTATTAAGGACTCCCCATGTCCTGTTCGTGAGTGAAGGCAAATTAGTATAGTTAGAAACAATTGAAGAAAGATAATCGTAGTCCATACTCCCCACTTTTTCCACAATATATTGTGGCCTCCCCTAAAAAACATACAACATTATGGATATATTATCTCACAGATCAACTCAAAATTAAATGATTATTTTTAATTAATGTTACTTCCCATATCCCGAAAGATCATGCACCCGCTCCAAGGCGCCATGACCTCTCGGGATATGGGAAGTTTTGATAAATCAGATATCTTCTATCTCGTAGCTTACGTGAACGCCCTTGGCTTTTCCGGTTTCTTTCCAGTTATCTATTACGCGCCTTACAGCTACAGCTATGCAATCCTCAGTGTTTGACTCCGGCATTAGAACCCAATACTGATTTGCTCCGCTCCTGGAATACACATCGCTGCATCTAAGTGAATGGCACAATGTGACTCCGAAAGCATTCATGATCTCATCCAGATTACTGTCCTCATTCTCTTCAGTAATAATCTCTATTGTAAATATTCCATATTGAACTACAGAATGATAGTTCTTCACCGAACGCTTTAAAAATCTGTACACATCCCTAAAGCCGTCTTTTCCAAGTTCCAGCGCTCCTCTTGGCTCATTTCTCTCATCCAGGATAACTCTTGTCTTTTTTAGGTCTGCTTCCTGATTTATTATATTTTCCGATGCTTCTTCATTATAGATTGCAAAGCCGTGTTTATTGTTCTGCTTTACATTGTACAGAGCCTTATCTGCCTTTTTAAACAGGTCGTTATAGTCCGTCCCCTCCAAAGGGACATAGACCACCCCGGTAGATACTCCAAGAGGAATTGTATTGTCCTCTCCAAGAATTTCCCTGATCGCGCTGTTAAACATGGAAGTTATCTGACCTATCTTAGCTTCGACTATGATCCTTGAAGTTACGTTGGTACAAAAAGCTACAAACTCATCACCGCCTACTCTTCCGGCAATATCTGTACTTCTTACAACCGATTTCAAAATATTTGCAAAAGCAACGATGATCTCGTCACCTTTATCATGCCCCGCAAGATCATTGACGAGCTTAAATGAATCGAGGTCAAATATCATAAGAGCACCCCGATCCTTTTTGCAGCAGCTTGATATTTCCTTCTCCGAATAGGATTTATTTAAAAGTCCGGTAAGGAGGTCTGTTCTGGCTTCTTCCTTAAGATCCTCCATCTTTTCGATATTTGTAAGGATGTTTCCAACTCTTCTAAGAAGAATATCCTTCTGAAAGGGCTTTCTGATAAAATCCATGGCACCGCCATTTAGAGAGTTTATCTCTGTTTCCTCTCTGTCATCTGAAGTCATGAATACAACGGGCACCCTGCCATCATATTTTTCCTTGAGCTTTTCCTGAAGCTCAAGTCCTGACATCTGCGGCATTAATAGATCTGCCAGAACCAGATCCGGTTTTTCCTTATCAAAAACAGAAAGAGCCTCAAGGCCGGATGATACACACAGCACGTCATACGTGCCTTCCAGCATGCTCTTTGCCAGAAACTGAAAAATCTCTTCATCATCTACGATCATGATTTTTTTCATAGTGTACCTCATTGCCTTGGAGGCTCTGAATCGTTTGCGGTATTGATTTAATTATAATAGATTAAAGGGCAAAGCCCAACATTTTTTTCTCAATTAAAAATTCCCTTATACCGAAAGGTTATAGCCTCCCGGTATAAGGGAATTGTAATTACTTAACTGTAACAGATGTGATATGAGGGTTAACTCCCTGATACCAGTAAAGGAAGCCTTCCATATCTACTACATCGCCAACGTTAAGGCCTTCAACAGCCTTGTAAACGTCTGAATCCTTATCGCAGAGATAAGATTCTACTGTAAATGTATATGTGTTGCCATCTGCAGAAACGTTAAAGTAAAGGTCGCTGCCCTGCTCGCCTGAGCCATCATAGTTGTAAAGGAAAGCAACTTCATTTCCATCAGCATCTGTGCTGGGTTCTACTGTCATATCCTTGAAGGAAACGAACTCGTTCTGGCTATCGATAAGTGTATCTGCAGCAAGTTCTGCTGTTACATCTTTTGCTTCAGCTACAAAGTTACCATCAAGAATCTCAAACTTGGCATCAGTAATCTCTACTTCGCCTTCCCACTCTGACTTGTAACCTGTTACTCTTATCTTGGTTCCTTCAGTAAGCTGATTGTATTCTTCCTCTGTGCAAGGCATGTTGTAAAGGAAGTATGCACCGTCCTCAGCCTGTGTATAGATTGTAGCCTGACCTACACCGTTGTCTTCCCACCAGCCCTGTTTAGCCTGTACATAAGTTTCAACAGTAACTTCTGTGTCAACCTCAGCTGCTACAAAATCATCGTGAGTCATTACTTCGCCTGCTGCCTCAGTCTCTTCTGCAGCTTCTTCTGTTGTCTCCTCTGTAGCCTCTTCTGAAGTTTCCTCTGTAGTCTCCTCTGTAGCCTCTTCTGAAGTTTCCTCTGTAGCTTCTTCTGTTTCCTCAGCAGGAGCTTCTTCTGTAGTCTCTTCTGTTACTACAGCTGTTTCTTCAGGTGCCTCATCAGCCTTGGATGAGCATGCAACTGCGCTTACTGCAAAACACAATGTAAGCATCATTGCTACGATATTCTTTTTCATAATTTTCCTCCCTTTCGCACTCAGCGAAAAAATGAATTTGTATCGAAAGGTATTATATCACAGTTTATACATATGCAAATATATAAATGGCTTATTTTGATATTTTTTTAACGTTTTTAAAGCGATCACCAATGTTACCGAGATACCCCTTCGCGAAATATAAAATGATGCACAGCCATATTAGAATAAGCCCTCTTATCAAAAGCCTTGATTCCATTGGAAGTTCTCCAAGGTCTGCCTTGGTACCTCCTGTTGCCGAGGTCTGGTCAAGATGATATAAACTCGTCATCTCGCCATACAGATCATCAATATAGGCTTCATCTACTTCTTTATGGCGTCTCTCTGACTTAGTCACATTCTCTATAAGTCCACCTGCTGCGTCCCTAAGTGAAGCAGATCCGTTAAATACATCTGTGACAAAGGTATACTGCTGATTTTCCAATAGAAGTTTAGTTGCCTTAAGCTTTACATCATAGTATTTACTGTTATCTTCTCCCTGTCTTGAGAGGTAATCCTGATAGTCAACGCAGTCCTGTGCCTTTGTTGTTACCGGAACATATCCTTCGGTTTCTGCATATGCAATCTGTACCTCGTTTGTCAGAAGATACTGCATAAATATAAAGGAATACAGCACCTCCTGTTTGTCTTCCTTATTGAAAATACAAAGAGAAGGCCCCTGAGAGATCATCGTATAGCCCTTATCTCCGGGATTCTGCGTAAACTGCGGAACAGGATAAACTTCCGTTTCAAAGTCTAGTATCTTATCCTCTGCAATATCCGATAATGGAGCTTTTGATCCCATCCAGGTTGCACCCGCGGAAGAATCCACTGCAAATATGCACTGTCCTGCATTCAAAAAATTGGCCGGGTATCCCGATATTTTAAATGTGGAAAAGGCCCCGCTTCTTACATGCTGCGCAATGTTTAAAAGATCAGCCTTTGTCACATCATTAAACAGAAGTATATTTCCCATTCTATCGGAATAATCCGCGTTTTGCTGCCTGAGCATCTGGATCATCATATTGTCCGTTGACTTGTAAATGAAAGGAATAAGTACATTCTGTCCATTAAGCTTAAATGTTCCGTCGCTGTTTTTTTCAAGTGCCTTTTCAGAGACCTCCCATATAAAATCCCAGGTAATCACATCAGGAAGCTTATAGCCAAGTTTTTCTACATAATCCCTGTTCACATACAGACACTCAGTCGATCTCATATATGGAAGTGCATAATAAGTATCACCTATCTTACATTCTGATAAAAATTCAGGCACTATCTCATCAATTTTAGGACCGTCATACTTAAGTTCAGATCCTCCAAGACCGTACTTTTCATCCGCAAAAAGATCGTCAAGTGGCACAACAGTATCTCTTCCCGTAAGATATGTCGCAATATGGTCGGGATAAGTAATACATATATTAGGAGTTGTATTCGTCGATATATTGGTAATTACATCGTTATATATTTTCCCATAGTCCGTATAAAGCCTAAGCTTAATGTGTACATTCGGATAGAGCTTTTCGAAATCTGAAATTGCCTTCTCATATATCTTAGTCTGCGCCTTATTGGTATCATTTTTAGCCCAAAAAGTCAGTTCATATTCTGCACTACTATCAAGACTTTCCGGTATTTCAAAGCCCGAAGATGAAGGCTTTCCATGACATCCTGTAAGCGATAATCCAAATACAAACGCACATATTAAAGGCATGATCTTTTTTGCAAAATTCAATTTCATCCCTTTGTGCCTCCTCTTGCTACTCCCTCCATTATCTTTTTCCTGAAAACAAGGAAAAGAACCATAAGCGGAACTGATATAACAACGACTGCCGCCATCATAGCGGGGATATTTTCTCTTCCAAAACCATTCTCCCTAAGTTCCTGTATTCCGTTTGATACAAGGAAAAACTTAGGATCATCGGTGATAAGTCTCGGCCACACATAAGAATTCCAGCACTCTATAACCTTAAGAATTGTAATAGTAATGATCGTAGGTCTTGCGATAGGTATCATTACTTTTCTTAAATACCTAATATCTGATGTTCCGTCCACCTTAGCTGCTTTGTACAGTTCGTCCGGAATCTGTTCAAAATTTTCTTTAAGAAGATAGATATAAAATACCGAGATTACCGAAGGAAAAATAAGACCCGGCATTGAGTTTCTGAGTTTCAGGTTAGTGATCGTCACATAATTAGTAATTATCACCAGCTCATTTGGTATCATCATAAGTGATAAAAAAAGGGCAAATAACAGATTTTTACCTTTGAAGGATAGCCTTGAAAAAGCAAATGCGGATAATATAACGATCATAAGCATGATCGCAGTTGTAAGGACTGTAAAAACAAGTGTGTTTAAAAGATACCTAAGGAGACTTACCTGAGTAAATGCATCCACATAATTCTGAAGCGTAGGAGATGTCACTATAAGTCTGGGAACATATTCCCCGTTGTAAGAGCTATAGCTCTTAAACGATGTCAGTATCATGAAATAAAACGGGAACAGGACTATAAGCGCCCAGAATATAAGAAACACATATCTTAATATGTTTCCCGCTATTTCTTTAGCATTGTATTCTCTTTCAATTTTTTCAAAATCAGTGTTGCCTGTCATTTTCATATCCTTTTTACTTAGCTATAGTATACGGTCTTTTTGCTGACTATCAGATTTATCACCGTTATCGTAAACACAATTGAAAACAGTATTATAGCTGCTGCCGATGCATACGAAGGATAGCCGCCGCTGTTTCCATAGAGCATATCGTAAATATAACCTACGATGGTATTCATACCCGCTGCATTTAAATCCGTTCCAAACAGAGCAACCTCATCGCTGTATGCTTTGAATGCACCGATAAAACCTGTAATTATCAGATAAAAGATCATAGGTGATATCATGGGAAGCGTTATCTTATAAAACATCCTGAGCTTTGAAGTTCCGTCAACCTTTGCAGCTCTGTAATAAATAGGATCAACAGATGCTATAGAGCTTGTCAGGATAAGGATCTTAAACGGAAGAACGACCCATATCGTGTAAAAGCACATGACAAACATTTTGGCCCAATAAGGTCCCTCAATAAAATCTATGGATCTTGCGCCAAAAGCATTTATAAGAATATTTACCATACCATCAGTATATGCTGTCTTTCTGAAAAGTATCATAAATACAAGTCCCACCGCCAGCGTATTAGTGACGTAGGGCAAAAAGTATATCGTCTGAAAAAGTTCCTTAAGCCTTGTTATATGGCTAAGTGCTATGGATATAATAAGTGCAATTCCCGTCGACATGGGAACTGTAATTATTACGATAATGAATGTATTCTTCAGAGCCTTGATAAAGTAAGGATCATGAAGCACATAAGAATAGTTGTAGCTTCCTATCCCCAGAAAGCTCCGCGATGCAAAATTATAGCCTTCTTCAAAAGAATAGATTAGTACATCTATCATGGGGTATACTAAAAATACACCCAAAAATATAATTGCCGGCAGAAGGCAAAGCCATGCAGTTATGCTCTGTTTACGATCATTCCCCATCAGTAAAGTCCTCTAAAAGTGTTAATCTATAAGAATTCTCTCTTCGCTTACGCTATCAAATACAAAAGTTTTCCACGGCTTAAGATTAAATACAATCTCCCCTCCTGTAGTCTTTACCTCTGTATCTGAAGGAATGATAGACCTTATCACTGTTCCGTCGAAGTTGTCATTATGACTTAAGATGCTTGCATCTCGTCCCATAACCTCAAGCTTTTGGAATTCACACCTAAGGACACCATCCTTAGAGGGCTCAAAGCCTTCCGGTCTTACTCCTACATAGACTTTTTTGTCTATAGAGTTTATTCCATCCCTTATCTTATCTTTTCCAATGAAAAGGGCATTGTCTTTTATCTCTCCGCTAAACACATTGATCTGGGGCGTTCCCAAAAACTTTGCAACAAAGAGATTATCCGGGCTGTCATAAACCTTCTGGGGAACTCCTTTTTGCATAAGTCTTCCCTCTTTCATAACCACGATATAGTCAGAAATACTCATGGCTTCTTCCTGATCATGCGTTACAAAAATAGTTGTAATGCCTGTTTCAAGCTGAATTCTTCTAAGCTCTTCCCTTGTCTGAAGTCTCAGCCTTGCATCAAGATTGGACAAAGGCTCATCAAGCAGGAGAACCTTTGGTTTTTTCACAAGAGCTCTGGCAATTGCCACTCTCTGCTGCTGTCCGCCGGACATTTCCGAAGGTCTCCTATCGAGAAGCGCTTCGATCTGCACAAGCTTTGCCACTCTTTGGACCTTCTCTTCCATCTCTTCTTTGGAAAGCTTTTTGTCTCCCTTAAGGTTTTCAAGAGGAAATCTTATATTTTCTCTTACCGTAAGATGAGGGTAGAGTGCATAGTTCTGAAAAACAAGACCAACTCCTCTGTTTTCTGCAGGAAGTCCTGTTACATCATCATCTCCAAAAAACACTTTTCCCTGCGTAGGCTTTTCAAGTCCGCTTATGAGGTTCAGGATCGTGCTCTTACCACAGCCTGAAGGGCCAAGAAGCGCAACAAGCTTGCCATCCGGTATCTCGTAGGAAAAGTCATCTACAGCAGTGACTTCGGATTTTTCCTTTTTATTTATGTTTGGGAATTTTTTTGTGATATGATCCAAAACTATTTTCATTTCCCTGTATTCTCCACCATTAGAATATGTTTTTTAAAAACCGGCAGCCTTATATTTTGCAAGAAATGTTTCTGCATCCCTGTTCATTATAAGGTCTCCCGGAAAATCTATTTCCAGAAGAAGCTTCTTAACTTCTTCAAAATTTCCTATTCCATCTATACTCTGTGCTTCACTGCAAATGCAGACCATGACTGACAGCTGAGCACACTTTTCCATTATTTTCCTGACTCTGTTTGTTATATCATCACTTATGGTCAGGCTCTTTTCACTGATCGCAATAGGCTTGCCAAGTTCACGAAGTCTATTCAAAAGTTCATTAACTTCAAAGTTTATATTACATCTTCCCAGATAACTTAGCATCAAAATCCTTGGATCTTCTGCAACTTTTATAAACATTTTGGTTGCATCCATACTGTTTATACCATATAAGCCAAGTCTTTTCGATGCTTGAGCAACCAGAAAATCCGGCATGTTCGCTGCTTTTACAATGTCTCTTAAATTATTGAAAGCATCTTCTCTTTTTTCTTTGCAAACAGGAAGGCCTATACCAAAAAGATAACCCTCAGGGCTTGCGATATTAACATCGCAGCCCTGAAGGATATTTACTTTGCTTTCTGCTATTTTCACATCATCTTTTTCTTTAAAAAGACCATGAACCCTCATGTCTTCATCTGATGAAACAACCAGAGAGCTAAAGCCTTTTGTATCTGCAATAAGCTCAATGCCAGCCATATCTGCTGCCTTAGCTATTTCATCCAAAGATACTTCCCCAAAAAGACTAAGCAAATGCGTATGTACATCACACTTTATGTTGTACATATGACCCCCTTTAAATGTCACACTTCCTGAAGATGCAAAACATCAAATCCCACAGCATATTTACCCATTCCTGACTTATCCTTTACAGGAATTTCAAAGTCCATAATACCACCTGCACGCAAATAAATCTTCTCAAAACCTACAAGAGAGATATAATCTTTTGTTTCATCCGCAAGTCTGTATATCTGAACAACCTGTGTTGCATCGACTTCGCCCTTATTTTCAAGCTTTCCTTTCAGTATTCTGCCGTTTAGTTTAAGCTGAAGATCTGACAATTCAAACTCGGAATATGTAAGACCGTAGCCAAAAGGAAACTGTACAGGGATGTTGTGCTTACAGGTATATCTGTAACCAATATCGAATCCCTCTCTATAATGGACAAGCTTCTCATCACCGCAGTCACCAAGTGAAACACCCGATGAATCTTTGGCGGAACAGTAGAATGTCTCTGCAAGGTGTCCGGAAGGAGCTATATCTCCAATGATAACCTCTGCAAGGGCATTACCGCCTTCCATGCCATTATAATACATATAGATAAGAGCCTTGCAGTTTGAAAGCCATTTTGTCATATCTACTGCTCCGCCGCCTATCATGCAGACAATAGTATCAGGTCTTTTTTCAAGAAGTGCTTCTATAAGCTCGTCCTGCTCATAGGGAAGGCTGATATCTTTTCTGTCCAAGCCTTCTGTGTCAATCTCATGATTAAGACCACCCACAAAAATAACATAGTCGTAATCCATGCACTTAGACAGAGCTTCTTCTCTTATCTTTTTTCTGTATTCCGAAAGTTCCTTCTTTGCCTTTTCTTCACCGGCAGATTTGCCGCCGCTGTTTTCAAGACTTATCGCCTGCCAGTTTGTTCCTTCGGGGGTCATGTCAGCGTCTATCTTGCTGCAATATCCCGGAAGATAATCTATCTTAGTACTTCCTCCGATCCTTGACTTAAGTCCCATAAGAGGAGATATCTCATAAAGCGCTTTGATCTCAGCACTTCCGCCTCCGTTTGAATGAATGCGGTTTGCATTTTCGCCTATAACAAGGATCTTCTTTTCCTTGATCACAGGTCTTATCAAAGGAAGGATTCCATCATTCTTCAATAAGACAACACTGCCTCTTGCTATTTCAAGGCAGTTCTGCCTTGCAGCCATTGTGTTATAGGAAGCATCTTTTCTCTCTAATCTGTCTTCACCGATCATATTCAGTCTGAGCATAAGGATCAGAATATGGAGAACTTTTTTATCTATAAGTGCTTCATCCA
Organism: Butyrivibrio sp. NC2002; assembly: GCF_000702265.1. Classification (GTDB taxonomy): domain Bacteria; phylum Bacillota; class Clostridia; order Lachnospirales; family Lachnospiraceae; genus Butyrivibrio. The sequence continues at coordinate 632,776 of NZ_KL370881.1, read as the reverse complement.
CTTCGCCGCTTAATACTTTTTCCTTGAGCGGATTGGCAAATTTGTAATCATCAAAATCATAAGTTACTGACATCTCACAGTCTATATCTGCTTCTGCTGCCTTTACTGTATCATGTACAGCACCCCAGTCTGATACTACAAAGCCATCATAGCCCCACTCACCTCTTAAGATATCACCAAGCAGGAACTTACTCTGGCTGCAGTACTCTCCATAGATTTTGTTGTAAGCACTCATGATACTGTAAGGATTGGCATCATCTATTACATCCTTAAACACCTGAAGGTACAAATCTCTTAGAACTTCTTCATCTATTTCTTCATCAACTTCAAGCCTTGCTGTCTCCTGATGATTAAGAGCAAAGTGTTTAAGGCATGCTGCTACGTCCCAGCTCTGAACACCCTTTACATGCTCTGTTGCCAGCTGTGATGTAAGGAATGGATCTTCGCTGAAATACTCAAAGTTTCTTCCGCACAGAGGAGTTCTTTTCAGGTTCATGCCCGGTGCAAGAATAACATCTTTTCCGCGTCCTCTTGCTTCTTCGCCAAGTATGGAGCCTGCCCTGCCTGCAAGATTCCTGTCCCAGGTAGATGCGATCGCACTGTTACAGGGAAGATAAGTAACATAATCATCCGTATTTCCGACAGGAATCCATTCTCTTTCTTTGAAATCAGCTCTTACTCCGCAGGGTCCATCAGACATAGTAAGAGGCGGTATTCCAAGTCTCTCCACACCTTTCGTCCTAAAGAGTTCATTGCCGTGGATCATTCCTATTTTTTCATCAAGTGTAAGCTGTTCAAGTATTTCCTCAGCTCTAAGTTTCAGTGTCTGAATACTTCCTTCCATTTGATTCCCTCTCATTTCTTTATTTCTATAACATGTACATCTTTTGCTGCAATCCTGTGCATACCTGATGCAAGTTCTATTCCGCTTATGAGCTCAACTCCGTCCTCCGGAAGTTCATATATACCCTCGCCATCTCCATGATTAAGGATATATAACATTTTTCTGTCTTCATCTTCTCTGCTAGTTACTTCAACATCGCCCGATGTATACATCACCTTGTGGACACCTGCCTTGGATAATACATCTGATAAAAAGGCGCTGTAAAAATCCATATCGGATTCTGTTGCAACATAATATGCTCTTCCGCCGCCAAGCTTTTTGGATGTAACAACAGGCATACCCTGATAGAAGTCTTCAAGATATCCGTAATCATCCAGCATCTTTGCACCCTCAAGGTGGATGAGGTCACAGAGAGTTTTTGCAGGATATCTCCTGCCATGATAGCTAAATGAATTGTTTTTTCCTTCCGGATAAGCATCCGTTTCTTCAACCCATATGCCGAGAATATCGCGAAGCTTTCCCGGATATCCTCCTGTTATTACAAGGTCGTTTTCCTGCACGTATCCGCTGAAAAATGTTGTCACAAAGCTTCCGCCGTTTTCAACAAATGATCTGATCCTCTGATCAAGGTCACTCTTTATCATATAGAGCACCGGTGCTATTACAACCTTGTACTTCGAAAGATCGCTATCCTGAGATATGATATCAACATTGATATTCATCTTCCTTATAGCTTCATAATATTTGGTGATCTGATCCCTGTAATACAGATCGTTGCTTGGGCCTGCTGAATATTCAACTGACCACCAGTTATCCCAGTCAAACATGACAGCAACATCGGATTTTGTAGTCATGCCTATTGTCTTTTTCCCGAGCTCCTTAAGCTCTCTTCCAAGCTCTGAAACCTCCCTGAATACTCTGGTCTCACTTGTTCCCACATGATCTATGACAGCGCCGTGATATTTTTCACATGCTCCTATGCTTCTTCTCATCTGGAAAAACAAAACCGTATCTGCTCCATGAGCCATCGCCTGATAACTAAGAAGCCTCATAACTCCGGGCCTCTTAAGAGCATTATAGGGTTGCCAGTTGGTAACACTCGGTGTCTGCTCCATCAGTGCAAATGGTTTTCCGTCTCCTATGCCTCTCATAAGGTCATGGCCCATGGCTGTTTTCTGAGGTGTGTAGTCAGGCTGCGGATAGCTGTCCCAGGAAACAAAGTCCATTTCCTTGGCCCACTTTGCATAATCAAGAGGCTTGTAGAACTCCATGAGGTTTGTCGTAACGTATGCATCCGGAATTACTTTTTTAACCTCGTCTCTTTCAATGCAATAGCACTCAAGTATGGAATCAGACATGAATCTTCTGTAATCGAGTGATATTCCCTGGAAGTCAGTGTGTGGTCTGTAACCCATCATAAATTCCTCCGAGAGGGCATTCGGAGTTACTATTTCATCAAAATCGTAGAAGGTGTGTCCCCAGAAGGATGTGTTCCAGGCTTTATTTACGTTGTAAATTGTCTTGTATTTTTCCTGCACCCATTTTCTGAAGGCTTCTTCGCACCTCTCGCAGTGGCACTCTCCGCCATATTCATTTGATATATGCCATGCGATTATGTTCTTTTGGTTTTTAAATTTATCTGCAAGTCTGGACGCGAGTCTTGCCGAATATTTTCTGTAAGTAGGGCTGTTCGGGCATGAATTGTGTCTTCCGCCAAACTTTCTTTTTCTGCCTTCGTAGTCGGTTCTCAAAACATCGGGATATCTTTTTGCCATCCATGCAGGATGCGCTGCAGTCGATGTTGCCATGATTATATTCATATCATTGTCTGTTACAAGCTTCACGATTTTTTCAAGCTTGTCAAAATCATATTCGTCCTCAGAAGGCTGAAGGGATGCCCAGGAAAAGACGTTAAGAGTAACGGTATCTATACCCGCTTTCTTAAAGAGTCTCATATCCTCTTCCCATACTTCTTCCGGCCACTGCTCCGGATTATAATCTCCACCATAAGGAACCTTTTTCAAACTATTATTCCAGCTCATCATGCCTCCTAAATATATTAATTCATTTTCTTGAATTCCTGGGGTGTCATCCCCGCATGTTTTCTGAATTTCTTACCAAAATAGTCCACGTCGCTGTATCCTACAAGCTGCGCGACTTCATATACTTTATATTTACCCTCAAGTAAGAGCTCTTTAGCTTTTTTTATCCTGCACTCATTAAGGTAATAGTTGTAGCCGGTACCTGTTGTCTTGGTGAATAACCTCCCCAGATATCCGCTGTTATATCCAAAGTTTAAAGCCAGATCTTCAAGTGTAAGAGGCTGCATATAATTTCTCTCTGTATAGGAAATAATATCCGCTATTACGTTTTCCGAACCCTGCCTGTCATGGAGCCTTTTTATAGCTTCGTCAAGAATGTCCGTCATATACTGGATTATTTCATACAGATAAAATCTGCCTTCTACAAATTCTATTATTCCCGCATGGGTGTCGAACAGATCTGATAATCCGACATACTGCTTTGAGAGCCTGTCCTTTATCTGAAGAAGTATCTCTGTGAGATACAAACATACATCACTGCTTCCTTCACCTGAATTTTTCACATAGTCAGATAAGTTTACAAGCTCGTTTATCATTGCATTTCTGTTTCCGGAAACCACTGCATTTATAATGCTTTCGGCAATATCCTTCTGCCTGTTTTTATCAAGGAAATTGTCTTCCTTCTCCAGGTTTGTTTTGCTTCCATCAACATTAAGCAGATCTTCTTCTCTTACAAAATGCTCTCCATAGTCACAAAAGAAACGCCTTCCGGCAAGCTTTTTTGCAGATTCATAAGAGGCTGCGATCTTATCAGGTGAATCTACCTTCTCCCCAAGTGCAATAAAGATCGCATCCAAAGGGCTATCCGACTCTATAGGAGCTTTCTCATAATGAAGTATAAAATCTTCAAACCTTGATACCGCTGCCCTTCCTTTTAGCAGGACGCACTCGTCTCTGTCTATCGTAGTTATTTCGTAGCTGCCATCATCCAGAAATGTGGGGAGAATATCAGGCAGTCTGTAATCCTTCCTTTCACTTCCGGTATGATAGGTTTCATGTATAAGAACCTGATATTGCGGATACAAAAGCTTCATGTTACCAAGTTCATCAAGAAGTTCTTCATCTACTTCCTTGTTGTCTTCTTCAAAATAAGTGCCAAGAAGAAGTTCATTCACAACAACTCCTCTCGCCTTCTTCCTTATCTTGCCGAGCCTGCCGCCTTCTTTACTTAGTCTGTCTATCTGCTCTTTTATTTTTTTGACCGTGTCATATAATTCATCCTCATCAACAGGCTTGGTTATATAATTGGTCACATTGTTTCTTATCGCATCTCTTGCATATGAAAAATCGGAATACCCTGACAAAATAATGAAATAGCCCTCATACCCCTGCTGCCTGGCCATTTTTATAACGTCGATCCCATGAATTTTGGGCATCTGCATATCCATGACAACAAGAGAAGGATTCAGCTTTTTTATAGCAGAAAGCGCTTCCTCTCCGTTACTTGCATCTCCTGCTATTTCAAAACCGAGTTCTTCCCAGTCTATTATCAGTTTTATTCCTTCTCTGATATTTTCCTCATCATCCGCAATTAAAACGGTTTCCATGAAAAGTATCCTTTCTGCCTTCTTCATCTGCGCATTAATAATTTTACCATAACACTGATTATTCATTTCTTAAAAAATTAATACTTCATCCGGTAAAATCCTTAGCGGAGCGTTTTATATGATAAAAACGCTATGATATAAGAAAAGCTGCAGTCAGAAGGCTACAGCTTTTCCACATAAATATTTCAAAACAATTAGGAGCAATTATTATTCTGCCATTGCAGCATCTTCAGCTTCTGCACGGAGTTTTGCTTCATTTTCCTGGAACTCGATGCACTCTTCATAGCCGTATTCTTCAGCCTGCTGTTTCATTTCAGCTACAATTGAATCAAACTCTTCATCAGATTCAGCATAGATTGCTTTCCATGAGTTATCCTTTACGCAGGTTGAAACCTGATCCCATACAACCTGAAGCTCGTCAGAACGAACTCCGCCGATGTACATTGTACCGGGTGAAAGGATGTAGTCATACTTATCAAGATACTCATCAGGTGTTGCTGCTCCTGCCCAGTCTCTCCATTTCTTCTCGATCTCAGAGCCTGCTTCTGTAGAGTAGCTTGCCCAGTTACGATAGTTGAATGTCTCACCGTTGCTGTCAGGGTTAGGAGCATCAAGAGCCCAAGTAGAGTTGTTCATCTTGAATGAACCATCATCATATGTTCCTTCGTAACCGTTGCCCATCTCTGTAGAGATGTCTGTCTTGCAGGCAAGACCTGTTTCTGTGAAGCATGTGTTGCCGTTTTCATCATAGTACCAGCAAACATCCTTAGGACCATATTCAGCGGTCATACGTCCCTCAGGTGTTGTGAGCCAGTTGATGATAGCCATGCAAAGCTCAGGATATTCTGTATTTGCACCGATTGACCAGATTCTGTTTCCACCGTAAACATTAAGACCATAGCGGATAGGCTTAGCTTCTGAAGGCTTTACAGGGAACATAGCTTTTCCTGCCTCAAGGTGATCGGGTGTGTTATAAAGTGCAGAGCCCATGAAGTTAAATACATTGAGGAATGCTGTACCATTCTGGTAATCTTCCTGCATACCGTTGAATCCCTGAGTCTGTGAATCAGGATCAAGAAGTCCCTTCTGATAAAGTGTGTTATAGAATTTAAGTGCTGTAAGGTAAGGACCATTCTCCTCAAGTACGGGATGGAAAGTCTGAGTGCTGGGATCATAGAGACCAAGACCAAACTCATCATATCCATAATAAGCTGTAGCTGTTGACTTAACGAACATTACCATGTCGCCGTCCCAGTCATTGAACAGTGATACACCGTAAGTCGGGTTTCCGTTATCATCTGTAGGGCATGCTTCCTTCATCTGCGTTAGAACATCTACAAGGCTGTCAAGATCTGTAATTTCAGGAGATCCGATCTCGTTGTACAGATCATATCTAAGATCCCATGTATACATGAATGAGCCGGGATCTGATGCAGAACGTGTTACGTCAAAGCCAAAGCCGTAGAGCTTTCCGTCTGATGAAATGCTCTTGTTCTTTTCAAGAGCTGCACTAACGTTGTCCTTGATATAAGGGCCATACTCTGTAAGAAGATCATCCTCTTCCCAGTCAAAGAGCATTCCCTTGTCTACTGCCTGCTGATAGTCATCACCGTCAGCACCCCAGATTACGATGTCACCGAGGTTACCTGATTCCATACGTGTGTCATATACGCCGTCGTTTTCAGGAATGATATTGAGTTTTACATTGAACTTATCAAGCATGATCTTGCCAAACCAACCGGTCTGTTCGCCTGAATAGTTAGCAAGCTGATCATATACATCAAGTGTAACTGTCTCTTCAGGGATAATGTCTGAGAGATCACCCTCGAGATCGCCTGATGCTTCTGCAGTCTCTGAAACTTCTGCATCTTCAGATGCTTCAGTTTCAGAAGCTTCTTCCTCTTCTGTTTCCTCTTCTGTTTCCTCAGCTGCATCTTCTGTTTCTTCTGCTTCTTCAGTTGTGTCTGCATTCTCAACTGTTCCTGCAGGATTACTTGTTCCACATGCTGCAAGTGAAAATACCATTGTAGAAGCAAGTAAAATTGATAATACCTTTTTCTTCATATTTTCCTCCTTTTATTTTAAACCTTTTGGGTTTGTTCACATTACTAACACACCAAGTGCTCTTAGCCCTTTACTGCACCGATCATGATTCCCTTTTCAAAATATCTCTGCATGAAAGGATAAACCAACAGGATCGGTATTATTGTTACCATCGCAATTGTGTACTTGATTACTTTTCCGTTAAGGGCAGAATCAAGAACGCTCTTGCTTATTCCTGAAGTACTTCCTGCACTCATAAGTGCTGAAAGGTTACTTGTTGTATTAAGGTATATGTACAGTCTGTGCTGCAAGGTATAGAGCTTGGGAGCAGACTGCATAAGGATAAGTGAATCCTGGAATGAGTTCCAATGTCCTACCGCACCAAAGATTGCAATTGTAGCAAGGATTGGCTTTGAAAGCGGAAGTATTATTGTCCAGAAAATCTTCATATGAGATGCACCATCAAGTGATGCACTCTCCTGAAGTTCTCCGGGAATTGCTGATTCTATGTAGGTCTTTACCAGAATGATGTTATAAGGAGCAACTATTCCCGGGATAATGTATGCCCAGAAGGTATTGGTAAGTCCGAGCATTGCCATGTTAAGGTACCAGGGAATGATACCGGCATTAAAATACATTGTGATAACAAGGAATCTGTACCAGAAGCTTCTTCCCCACATATCCTTTTGTGTCACAAGATAACCTACAAATGCTGATGCAAGTACCATAAGGAGCGTACCAAGGATTGTTCTTGCAATTGTTATTCCGAATGCTCCAAACAGGTCATTTACCTGAAGAAGTCTGATGTAGTTTTCAAAGTGTATCCCCTTGGGAACAAAATTTATAAGTCCTTTTCTTACCAGTTCGTTATCACTTATGGTGTTTATGAAAAGGTAGTAAAAAGGGAAAATACATATGATCGTAAATAGTGCAAAAACTGTGTAGTTTATAATACTGAATACTATGTCCCCGGCCTTTAATCTCATGTGCGGTCTGTGTGTTTTTTCATACTTTTTTTCTAAAAGAGCTTCCCTCTTTGCAATTTCTGATTTGCTCATTTTTCACCTCTTGTTTTAAAACTTTGCTGCTTTAAGCTTTTCGCTTTATACAATCGTTTCTCCGCGGAGAACCTTACTGATGGTATTTGCAACATATAACAGAGTTACACTTATTACTGATTTGAGCATTCCCACAACAGTAGAAAGAGGAATAGCACCCTTTACAATACCCATCTTGTAAACGTACAGATCAAGTACCATGATCTGTGCTGTGTTCGAAGAATTCTCAAATACGAGGTACTGATCCATTCCGTTTGAAAGGATTCCGGCTACTGCCATAAGAAGCAGTACGTAAAATGTAGGCATAAGCCCCGGAACAGTTACATGCCACATTTTCTGAAAACGTCCTGCACCATCAACTGTTGCTGCTTCATAAAGCTGCTGATCGATACCGGATATACCTGCGATGTAGATGATCGCGCTCCATCCAAGGCCTTTCCATAAGCCCCACAAAAGCATCTTGATCCAGGTATGAGATCCGCTCATAAGGAAGTTCTTACCCTCTGACCAGAAGCCGAGGTTTATCATAAGTGATGAAATAAAACCATCTGTTGAAAAAATACAAAATGCAATCGCGAATACAAGTACCCAGCTTATGAAATTGGGAATAGTTGTAAATGTCTGGACAAATCTTCTGAATCTTGAATTCTTGATCTCAGAAAGAAAAATAGCGAAGGCCATCGGCATCCAGCTTGTGGCTATTCCAAGTCCGCTCATTGCAAGGGTATTTTTCATAACATTTATGATGTCCCTCGTTGTTGATTTGTTTCTTATAAGCTGACCAAACCACTTGAGGCCTACGAAATTATCAAAGGAGAGAGTATCTCCCGCCTTGTAATCAAAGAAGGCATATCTCCATCCCCAAAGCGGAAGATAGCAAAATACAAATGTCAGTAAGATGAAAGGAAGAAACATCAGGAATAATTTGAATTTCGTTTCCATCTCAAATTTTTCATCTTTACCGGGTTTTCCAACTGTTATAAGTTCAGCTGCTGACAAGATAACCATTGCCACAAGAAGAACAAGCATTATGTAGTAAAAATTCTGAAACATGGGCTCTACCTTGGAAGGCTTGGTAGTTGCTGCTATCTGGAAATATGCATTCCAGATCCCTCCCATAGATACAGCGGCAAGAACAGAACCTGTAAGACTTATTGCATTACCAAGGAACTTGCATTTTCTGTTTCCAAGTGAAAGACATGCTGCAACAGCGCATACTATTATGCCTACGCAGATAAGAAGACTGGATATATTAAGAAGTCTCATAGTAGACTCAAGCACCCAACCTTTTTTTATCGCACGTCCAAAATTGGATATTAAATTACCATAGGAAAAACCTGTAGTAAGAAGTGATGTACTTCTGTTTATAAGACCACTTATTCTGGCAACATTCAGTCCCGGAAAGAACAGAATAACCAAAAGAAGCATGGAAATTATCCTATATGGATAATAGACTACTTTAGATATTTTTTCTTTAGACACTCTTTCATCCTCCCTGTTGTTGCTGATACAGAAATTTCCACCCGGCTCACAAATATCTTCGCCAAGTGCTCTGCACAACAAAAAACCTGCAAGAAACATTTAGTTATGTTTCCTACAGGTTTTATTTTATGAATATCTATATTTTTTCAGCACCCTTTCAATTCTACAAAAATTACAGTAATTTTTGTACATGGTCATTTTGATGTTATCAGGAGAATATAATGTTTCTAAGCTTTCTTGTAACAGGGCCTGTGCCGTAATCAACTCTCTGTGTGAGCATGATTATACTTGTTCTGCTCTCAGGATCATTGCAGAAATATGGTCCAAGCCAGCCATCCCAGCCGTACTCACCTTCTCCTGCCATGATGCCTGCCCTCTCGGGATCTTTCATGATACGCATAAGATTACCGTATGAAAATCCGCCAAGTGTCTGCCAGCTGTACATATCATTCTGCTGCCAGGGAGTAAGCTTTGCACTTGTCATGAATTTCACGGTTCTCTTTGTAAGTATCTCTTTTCCTTCAAAAGTTCCGCCGTTCATAAGCATTCTTGCAAAATTAGCATAATCATCAACAGTTGAAAACAGTCCTGCACCGCCTGACTCAAAGGCATTCTTTTTGCCGTCATCTCTTATTCCCAGATTGTTTCCGCTGTATGGAACAGGGTGATCTCCATAGCAGTTATATGCCATAGCATATCTGTCCATTTTTTCATCCGGAACATAGAATCCGGTATCCTTCATTCCAAGAGGATCAAACAATCTCTCCTTCATGAATTCGCCGAGCTTTTGTCCTGATACCTTCTCAATAACAGCGCCAAGTATATCTGCACTTGTTCCATACTGAAAATGTTCTCCCGGCTGAAAATTAAGCGGAACCTCCCCTAGTCTGTCAGCAAATTCCATTGTGCTCATCATGTTATCGGAAGTAAGGCGCTCAATAAGTTCGTTGTAAATCTCTCCTGTTCCGATTTCTGCAGGTGTGTTGACAAAGGGATATACAAGACCGGATGTCATATCAAGGAGGTCCTTTATGAACATGGGTCTGTCTGCCCTTACACTCCTTCTTACTCCGCCCTCAACTATCTCCTGATTTTTAAAGCTCTCAATATAATCCCCGACAGGTTCATATGGCTCGATTATTCCGTCCTGGATAAGAAGCATCGCACAGGCTGCAGTAACAGGTTTACTCTGAGAATACAATCTTACGATAGTATCTCTCTTAAAAGGTTTATTCTCCTCAATATTGGCATAACCGGCTTCATTATAGGATATTTCCTTGCCATCCTTTAATACAAGAAGGTTTAATCCTGCAAGATGTCCGCTTTCAACTGCTTTATCCATGCAGTCTTTGATCAGTTTATTCTTGTCTCTCATCTTTTTTCTCCTCCACTACCAAAGTGTTCATTTTTTCTATGCTTAGTCCGTCGCCCGGAAGTCGAAGTTCTACGCTGGTTCCCTTTCCTTCCTGTGCACGGATAGTCATTCCGTATTCATCACCGCATACAAGCTTTATTCTCTGATGAATGTTATAAAGACCTATACTCTGGGCAGCCTTCTCATCTCCCTCTACTCTTTTTTCGGATAAGGAAGCATTAAGTCTTTCTACTTCTTCCTGTGTCATTCCTTTTCCGTCATCATTTATCGTGATAAGAAGCTTCCTCTTATCTGTCGTTTCAGATAACTTAAGTCCACTCTCATCTTCCATGGAGTTTCTGTTTTTCATATCGTATTCAACAATTATGCTCACGTGCCCATTCCTGTCCATATCCTTAAGGCCATGAGTTATCGCGTTTTCAACTATTGGCTGAAGAAGTAGCGGAAGAATATGATATTTCTCAGGGTCAAACTCTCCGTCTATATAAAAGTTCCAGCTGACCTTTTCTCCAAACCTTAGTCTCTGTATCTGCAGATAGCTCTCGACATGTTTTAGTTCATCTGCCAGAGTTGCCGTTGTTTTCCCGGTACTTTCAAGAACATAATGCATGATCTTGGCAAGGTACTTGACAGAAGTAGCTACGTCTCTGTCTCCGCCTCTTATCGCCTGCATTCTTATGGCCTCTAAGGTGTTATATAAGAAATGCGGATTTATCTGGCCCGATAGCATCTTAAATTCCATATTCTGCTGCATGTTGATAAGCTCTTGTTCGCGGATCCTCTGCTCGTAATATCTTCCTTCGTTTTCTCTTATTTTTTCAGTTGTAAGCTTAAGATCATTGAAGGTATCTGACAACTCATCATCACCAGTCACATCTTCAATTATGTCATAGTCTCCGACGCTTGCCCTGTGCATGGCCTGCCTTAATGCATTTACTCTCTTCGTAAAGAATCTTGAATACATAATAACTATGACAATAGGCGTCATAAGTGTAAGCAAAAGGATCACCATGAACTCTCTTAATATGGCATTTATCTGATCATGTGCTTCATAGTCACCTACCAGCACAAAGAATCTGCTATCTACCTTGTATGGCGCAAAGCTCGAAATATACGTAAGCGCAAGCCCATCTCCAAGCATCATATCCCCTAAAAAGTTGTACTTATCAGGTCCTTCTTCACTTATTTCGGGCATCTCTATCTCTGTTTCTCCGTACTGAGATGAAAAAAATACAGGATATCCGGAAAGACATATCAGCATGTATTCGTCATTATTTATAAGTCTGTTCCTTAAATAGTTTGTGCTTACAGTCACAACCATGTATGCTTTGTTTTCACTTGAGCCGGTATTAAAACGTCTTACAAGCGTAAGCTCGTATGCATCTTCATAATCATTTAATGGTACATGGCTGCAGGTATATGAATTCCATGCCATGGTATCTATCTGCTCATACCACTCAAATCTGCTGAAAGGATCTCCGGCATTTCCGCTTCCTGCAGCAAGCTTCGCATCATCTCCCAGTTTTTCTTCCCCGCTTTTTCCGACATTAACAATGTTGTTGCCAGTAGGAATAACCGGATTATTTGTATAAATATTTATAGAAGAAATTGCAGCTGTTGTTCCCCTAAGAGACCCTATCGCTCTTGTCAAAGATATATATTGCTCCTGCTCCTGTCTTGCAAAGTGAGAGGAGGTGAACATGTCCCTATAATCCTGAGATGACATTATCGTTTCAAGATTTGTATAAACGCTTGAAGTAATGTCAAACATTATGGACTTGATCCTGGTATTCTCTGCCTTGATCTGAGCCTCGTATCTATCCTTCATCTCTCTGTAGAGGATAAAAACAGACATGATGCCTATGATGGCTATCGGAATGATAAATGCAAAAAACAGGACGTTGTACATCTGTCTGCCAACTCGTGATTTTTTCTTCACTCCTTCACCTCCAATGCAGACTTAAAGAGCTCATACCTTGACTGTGCAGCCTCCATGTTCTTCTCAAGAACTTCGTCGTAGCCGATCCTTCCAAGTGTCTCTATCATCGTCTTTTTCAGATATTCAAAATCAGCTCTGCTTGATGAAAAGACCATTCTCCATGAATAATCAACTATAGTCTGTCTGCTGCTTTCTTCGATTGTTTCTATATATGAAGGATATTCATAGCCTGCCCATTCGGTTCCGGGAATTATAGTGAGCATGTTTTCATTTTCAAAATACTCTATAGGCTCCAGATCTGTCTTATAAAATGTTGCCCAATCACTATAAAGCTTTGTCTTGGTATACTTTTTGTAATCGTCCCACATTGTGTAATAATACGGAACGCCGTTATCATCGACTTCCTGCTTATCTACCGGTTTAAAGTTGAGCCATGAAACACCGCTGCTCCAGAGGCCTCCTCCGTACTCCTTGGGAACTTCCAGATCCTGCTTCATATCTATAAATGCCTTTACACCAAATTCCGTAAGCTTTGGACCATCATCTGTCATCTCCCAGGTAAGTCCCTCGGGGCCTCTGAAATCTCCTGTAGGTGATCCGCATTTTTCAGTGCCATCCTGTGAATAAAGCCAGTTAGCGAAATCAACCATTCTCTGAGGATCCTTGGTGGAGCTTCCTATCATAAGAGAAAATCCCTGTTTGCCGTTCGGATCATTTCCCCAGGTAAGGTAGCTTGCATCCTCTATTTTAAGGGATGCGAATCCCTTTCCTTCTGAAAGCCTTTCTTCTGAATTGTAAAGCGACGTTCCCATCCAGGGCCAGAAGGAATACAAAACTGCACCATCCTTAAATTTTTCTGCAACTTTTTCATAGGTCTGCGTAGGCGAATCCGGGTCCACAAGTCCCATCTGATTTGCCTCAAAAAGGAATCTGAGCATTCTGAAATATATTGAATCTTCATCGGCTATACTCTGCATCTTTCCTGTTTCGGGATTCATCATCACAAAACCCAAAGTATCGTAACCGTATAACGAAGCAAGAGCTCCCGCGTTCTGCATAGCTCCGCCGTCCCAATCCTTGAACAGACTAAATGCATATACCGGATTTCCGCTATCTGACGTACCGGCAATTTCCTGCATCTTTAAAAGAACGGGCAGTAAATCTTCGATTGTCCCAACCTCAGGATAGCCAGCCTGCCTGTACAAATCCCATCTTATAGACGGGGCATTGGTCGGTTCATCATAATCAGCAGGTCTTGTGTTTGGCTTATCCGATATTTCACTTGGTATAGCCCATATTCCTTCGGCATCTGCATAGGAAGACGTAACTTCAATCTGCTCTATGTTTTTCATCAGATTATCGCAGGTCGATATATAATCCGACATATCAAGTATGAGCCCTTCTCTTACAAGTTCTCTGAGCATACCATCACCGGCATTGGAGATAATGATATCTCCAAGTTTTCCCGATGCTCTCATGCTCTCGTAAGTGGCGTCTCCATTCCCCTCTTTATTTGGAGCAATTATATTAAGCTGCATGTTGAATTTCTCTTTTACAGCTTTTGCAAACCATCCAATCTGCAGCCCCTGAGTATTTGACTGGATATCAAACACATCGATCGTCAAAAATTCAGGATACTTTCTCTCTCCTTCTGTCAGATTAGTATCATCAAAAGGCAGTCTGCACCCCATAAGAGTGCAGACTGCCAATATAAGCGAAATTGTTTGTGCAAAACGTTTTTTCATAATCTATGTTTTACTTCTTTTCAAATACAGGAATAGATTCAATAGGTGCACTGGCAGTTATTGTCTGTCCACCTTCATAAACCTTGCCGTCTCTTATATCTTCCCACTTACCTGCAGGGAGGTATACCTGTCTCTCATATTCGTTAAGATTAAGAACAGGTGCTACAAGGTACTTATCACCAAACATGTACTCATCATAAGTTTCCCAGCACTTTTCATCCTCAGGGAACTCATAGAAGAGTGTACGAAGGATCGGTGATCCGTTCTTTGATGTCTCCTCATAAAGTGTTTTGATATAAGGAATAAGCTTATGTCTAAGTGCGAGCTGATCCTTCATGATCTTGAAGTTGTCTTCGCCGTAGCTCCAAAGCTCATTATCCTGACCGGTATGGAGGTATCCGCCACCGAAATCTCTATCATCAAGCGCAGGGATATTGTAAGGTCCTCTGTCGCCATGGATACGAAGAACAGGTGAAAATACAGCAAACTCAAACCATCTGACAAGGAGCTGTCTGAAATCGGGGTCATTTACATCATCTGTCATGAATCCGCCGATGTCAGTTGTCCACCATGAAATACCTGCAAGACCCATGTTAAGACCTGCTGCGAGCTGATCTCTGAATGCTTCAAATGTACTCGGAACATCACCTGACCATACTACGTTACCGTATTTCTGGCTTCCAGCCCATGCGGAACGAAGCAGATTAACCGGAGGTCTGTCCTGAATATCCTTCATCTTGTCATAGAAAACTCTGCTATAGCACTGAGGGTAAATATTACTTACTTCAAGTGCAGGTCCCATATGATATCTGAGTGAATCAAAATCATATTTAACAAGATCGGGCTCTGAGTTATCAAGCCAGAACATGTCTATTCCGAGATCGTAGTAGTTCTTTTTGCAGATATTCCATACATAATCTCTTGCCTCAGGATTGGTTGCATCAAATATTGTGCAGTCTCCCTGATAATCGTAGTTCTGAAGTCCGCCTCTTTCATTTTTGAGAAGAAGACCTCTCTCGAGCATGTCATAGAAGTTCTCACTTCTCTTATCAACTGAAGGCCATACGGAAACCATAACCTTTATTCCCATGCTGTGGAGTTCATCCACCATTGCCTTGGGATCAGGCCAGTATTTTTCATCGAATTTCCAATCGCCCTGTACTGTCCAGTGGAAAAAGTCTATTACGATGCAGTCGATCAGCACACCGTTTTTCTGGCAGTCATGTGCAACCTTAAGAACCTCTTCCTGTGTACGGTAGCGAAGCTTACACTGCCATAATCCAAGCAGGTCTTCGGGCATCTCGGGTGATCTTCCTGTAACTTCTGTATAATTTGCAATGAGGTTCCTTGGCGCATCGCCTACTGTTATCCAGTAGTCCATCTCTTTTGTAGCCTCTGCGATCCACTCTGTATAGTTATTGCCGAAAGTTACGCGGCCAACTGCCGGGTTGTTCCACAAAAAGCCATAGCCAAGGCTTGAAACAGCAAAAGGAACTGTTATCTGAGAGTTTCTCTGCTCCATATTAAGAACACAGCCCTTTAAGTTCGTGTAGGGCTGCTGATACTGACCCATACCAAAGATCTTCTCGCCGTCATTGCTCTCAAACTTTACTGTAAGATGATAATCTCCACCTACGTAAGGTCTGAAATCCCTGTTTACATATTTAAGACATCTTGATTCTTTGGACTCTGTGCCGCCGTAGTTTCTGAAGTACTCCCTCAAAAACATCTTGTCATCTCTATAAAATGTAAGAACACCTGCAAAATTTACAGTTGCCTTTATTCTTCCGTTTGATATTTCCGCAAAGGGACCGTCTTCTCTTTCCGTAATTGAAATAACAGTTTTTGCCTCCGGTTTTTCTTCCGTAAGTGCCCAATCATTTCCGGTAAATTCCGGATACATGGTACTTCTTACTCTAAATGCATCCTTTCCCCAGGCTTCGATCCTAAGAGTTTCTCCCTGGCGCTTTGCGACAAGTGCCCCGCTCTCGTTTGAAAAAAGCATTATACATATCCTCCTTTTTAGCTTTTAACCCTATCATCACAATATTATGTAAAAAAAATACATTTTTTATAACAGTACTTTTTGTACATATTAAGCACTAAATTCTACACAAATTATTCTGATACTACTTTTATGACAAATATTTTTCCTTCTCTTATTTCTATGACAGCTTCTTTGTTTTTTATGACTTCGTTACTAACGCCGATCGGAGTATCGTTTGTCATCTCAAAATCTTCCACTTCATATTTGGCATTTCTTATTGTTATCCCGCTTGCCTTTTTTTCGGCGCATATTATTGAAAAATACTTGCAGTCATCCTTTACTCTGCATTCTGAATGGGCTCCATCTTTCGCAGATAAAAGTGTGATCTCCGAATAGTCATCTACGAGCATCGCCTTGGCCCCTAAATTATCAAGGTAAAGAAGCATTGAGAGATTTCCAAGAGTATGGTCAAATCTTCCGCCAATAACGCCAACCATGACAAAATCTCTAAATCCTCTTTTTACTGCTTCCTTTACCGCATAAACGGTATCGGTATCGTCCTTAACAGTCGGAAGAACGATTGTCTCTTTATCCATATTGGGATTATCATGAGAATCAAAATCCCCTATTATAAGGTCTACACTCCCGCCAAGACCTTCCAAATGTGACAAGCCTCCATCGCAGTATATTATGAAGTCATCTTCCTTAATATGATTCTTCACAAAATCATAGTTATTTATCCTTGCGCCGCCAACTATAACGCATCTGTTTTTCAAAAAATCATCCCCTTTTGTGTTACCCTGCAAGCCCAAGTGAATTAGTTACGTAACACTTATATCCTTTCTCATCGCAGAGTTTCTTAAGTTCATCTATTATTGCTTCATCCTCAGTATATTCTATTAAATATACGTCCCCTCCGTTTTTTGATACTTCGTCAAGATAGGCAAGATAATATTTTTTTGTTTCCTCATCCTGAGGAGCGAAGACATTTCCAGAGTAATCATCTACCTTACTGCAGACACATTCCTGATTTATGCCTTCTATGACTCCCAGGTTGTTATCCTCTATAAGCCTTAAAACAAAGGCATCTCCGCCATTTATTATTACTCTTCCTACCGCCATTTTAGAGAGATTACTTACAATATTTTTAAGACCCTCATAGATATCTTCTCGTGGGTAGTTAAAATACACATCTGCGTTATCCACAAAAAAGCCGTCTATTCCCTTTTCCATAAGAGATGGTGCAAGATCATTGCACAAGAAATTCTGCCACTCTTCATCCGAGGTATCCATCCAGTACTCGCCATCCCAGTTTTCATAAGCCCCCAGTGTCTTTTCCTTAAAGGTGTCATAGTAATCCCTGAAGTTTTCAAGTGATCCGGCATTTATATAGCTATAGATCATTTTGCCTCTTGATTTAAGAGCACTTATATTCTCCGGTGAAATGTACTGAGCGTCAATTATTGCAAGACCTATCTCCGTATCATTCGATAGCTTCTGCATAAGTGCTTCATCATCTGCTCCGATGTAAACACCATATCCACTTGCATAGCCGCCCTCGACAACGCTGACTTTGTTTGTGTCATTCAGGATTTTATTTGAGGACTGCTCGGCATTTACAGCGCTTTTTTCTTCATCTTCACTTGAAGATACTTTTTCCTGCCCGTCACTTTTTCTTTTTTCATTTAAAAGATTTTCAGCATTAGCCATTTCTTCTTTTGCATTTTCTATGGCTTCCTCAGGGCTTATGCTGACCTTTTGCTCTGCTTCTTCCTTTTTGCCACAGCCTGTGAATATCACAGATATTAAAGCTGCCGCAATAGTAATGGATAATAATTTCTTCCTCATAAGTTTTCCTATTACCTTATTACCTGTTTTTTTCATAATAAAAAATGTACTGCTGCATTATTCCGCCGTTTTTACCAAATATCGGGAAAAGATTTTCTCCTCCGAATTCTTCATCTATCACGCGGCTTATCCAGACATCTATCGGAACTCTTTCTTTTCTTGCATATCCAAATAAGAGCACACAGTTAGCTACCTTTTTGCCAACTCCGTGTACCTTAAGGAGGCTTTCAAAGAGTTCGTCATCAGAAAGCGTTGAAATAGCATTTAGGTCTAGTTCTCCCGCTGCTACCTTCATTGCTGCATCTCTTATATACGGAGCTCTGTAACCAAGTCCGCAAGCCTTAAGCTCATCTGCGCTCGCATTTAGAAGGCTTTGAGGCGTTGGAAACAGATTTACTTTTTCATATTCAGTCTCTATCTTTTCTCCAAATTTGTCGCACAGTGCTTCTATACAGGATGATATTGCAGGTATGCTTTTTCTCTGGGATATAATAAATGAAATCAGCATCTCCCATTCATCCTGTTTTAGGATTCTAAGGCCTCTTCCAAATTCCATTGCTGCATCCGCAAATGAATTTTTGCCTCTCTCTTCTTTGCAGATTTCTGCATAATCAGTCCCCAGGTCAAAGTACTCTTCCCAGACGTTTTTCCAGGTCTTTTCATCACAGGATACTTCTATCTCTTTTTTGCTTTTTTCCCTTATATATACAATATTTTTTCCTGTGATAAATCTGAAAAGTCCGTCTTTTATTTCCTTTACTCTAAAGCACTGACCGCTTTTTTGTATTATTTTTAAATCTATTTCATCTTTAAGCTTAACTATCATCATTTCTTTTCCAGATAATCATCTACATTTCTAACATCAACAATTGTGTAGGGAAGTCTTTTATACTTTCCGTCTACAAGTCCAAGTTCATCCGGATCATCATTATTTGCAAGGGCGATCGCAAGTTTATACATCGCCTCTGCCTGACCCTCTTTATCATTATATACCGTTCCACGCATACTTCCATCAGCGACTGCTTTAAGTCCCACATCAGTACCATCGATTCCGAAAACCGCCGGTCTCTCTGTCTTTGGCACTCCTGCACTTTCGTAGGCATCAACAGCTCCAAGTGCCATGTCATCATTATTTGCCAGAACGACTTCGATCTCATCGCCGTTTCTTTCAATGAGCTGCGCCATCTTAGTCTGAGCCTGCGCTCTGTTCCAGTTGGCTATGGCATAACCTATTTTCTCTACTTCGATGCCCATATCTATCATTGTATTTACAGAATACTCTGTTCTTATAATAGAATCCTGGTGTCCTGCTTCGCCTTCAAGCACCACATACTGGATAAGGCCATCACCGTTTTTATCTATAATTATTCTGTTTCTCTTGCAAACATCTGCAGCAAGCTCTCCCTGGAGTCTTCCTGATTCGTAAGCATCTGCTCCGACATAATAGAGTTTACTCCACTGCATGAGGTCTTCTCCTACAAGCTCTCTGTTAAAGAAGACGATAGGTACATTGTTTTTTCTGGCAAGGTCTATGATCGTAGTAGGCGCAGTCCTATCCACAAGATTTACACATATCACATCCATTCCCTTTTCGATCATCTCTTCAACCTGATCGTTCTGGGTCATCTGATTCTGTGACGCATATACATATTCTACTGACACATTGCCATTTACTTCATTGCCATTTACTTCATTGTCAAAACATTCAAGAAGCTGTGTAAGGAAAGTATCATACTGATCATATACACATACCCCGATTTTTATTTCATCATCCGGCTTCTTTTCAGGAACGCATCCTGTTATCACAGGTAAAACCATGCAAAAAAGCAAAGCTTTTATAAATGAATTTTGGAAAAATCCCCCTCTTTTTTTATTCAACATTCGTGAATAAATACTTCTGATTTTTCTCATTAAAAATGTTCTCCCTGTTTATAACCCTGTAGTCTACTATTTCATCCTCCATTGGTGTGAGCTTGTGATTTATTTTTTCCACAACGCTTACAACACTCTGATACCCTATTCTGAAATAGTCGGGGACGATCATGCTCGTTATTTTTCCCCTGTCCACATAGCAAATGTTTCTTACAGAGTTTCCTTCTCCATATATTTCCGGAAGATATGAGCTCTCTGCAGTCGCCCGGGCTGCAAGCGTAAGTCCTTCATCATCCAAAGCAACGATCACATCAACCGGATTGTTTTGTATAGCTTCAGTTAATGAGGCTTCGTCTTCATCGTCTATCAAAACCTGCCATACAATTTTTACACCCTTCCCCTCAAGAGAATCTATAAGTCCTTTATATCTTTGGCTGAATTTTTCCCTGTCCTGATCCCCCGTTATTATTCCAATAGTCTTATTCTTTATATCATCTGTATGTCTGATAAGAATTTCACTGCCTATCGCTCTTCCTATCTGATAGTTATCCGGCATAGTAACAGCATATTTTCCTTCAACATCAATATCTGCTTCCGCGTTGGAGCACACAAGCTCAAGGACCGCCTTGTTACTTATCTCCCTGATAATGTCCTCTGTGCCAACACTTGTTACCGGTTCGGTTATTATCGCATCAGCCCCGTTTGCAATCTCTTTATCTATGATCGTTTTCTGATCACTTATATCTGAAATATCAGATGAATTTATAAATTCCACAACAGCCCTTTTGTCAGATCCGGCATCCTGGGCACCTGCTTTAAAGGACGCCCATTTATCGTCACCCGGATTCTCGACTATCACAGCTATTTTGTATACATCATCATCGTAATTACTTCTGATCATTGCATAAGCGGAAATGGCGATTATTCCAACAAGAAGCACCACTATGCCTGTGAGTGTATATCTATCTTTCTTCATTCTCACCGCCTCCGTTTTCAAGTCTTATTCTGTTTTCTTCTGTTCCCTCAATAGCGGGAAGATGTATCATTACTATCGTTCCCTCATCCGGTTCACTTTCAATATGAAGGCCGTATTCTTGACCAAACCTGAGCTGTATTCTTTTGTGAACATTTATAAGACCCACACCTGAGCCGTTTTTGGATGCCCTTGTATCATCTGTAAGAAGATACTTCACCTTTTCTTTGGGCATGCCATAGCCATTATCTTTAACCTCTATGAAGATTTCTCCTTTGTGCTTGTAGGCTCTTAAAACTATTTTTCCTTCATCCTCCATATTTTTGACACCATAATAAATTGCGTTTTCAAGGATTGGTTGAATGATCAGCTTGACAGTAAGGTATTCCTTTACCTCAGGTTCTATCTCTGTTTTAAAAGAAAACGAATTCTTGAACCTTACCATTTGGATATTCATATAGTTTTCCGCATGCCTTATCTCATCTCCGATAGGTATTATTGTTCTGCCTTTACTTAGACTTACCCTGAACAGGCTGGCAAGCTGGGTTATCATAAATACTGCATCTTTGTTATGATCACCCTCTATCATCCACACAATGGAATCAAGAGTGTTATATAAAAAGTGAGGATTTATCTGCGACTGAAGTGCATCCAGTTCACTCTTTCTTTTTTCTTCCTGCTGTGTGACGATATCCTTCATTAGTCTGCTGATCTCGTCCATAGCTTTTTGAAGTGTCCTGCCCAGATGCTCTACCTCGTAGGAACCGCCTATGTATATTCTGGTATCAGGACTTCCTGCCTCCATTTTTTTGATGGATTCATTAAGCTTAAGGAGTGGTCCTGTTACTCTTTTTGTGACAAGTCTGTTCATTATGATGAGTGCAAGAATAGCCAGTGAAAGGATCATGATAGCGAAATATCTTGTACTTGTCAGTCCCAGATACAGGCTTTTTATAGGAGTTACGCTTACCAGCTTCCAGCCGGTATAGCTTACTGTATCGACAACTACTATTCTGTTTTCGCCCTCAAATGACTCCTCGTAAGCTCCGTCGTCATACATTGAATGTGTAGTTATATTCTCATGGAAAATCCCCGTATCAATCTGCTGCTTTTTGGGGTGATAGATTATCTGACCTGTCCCGCTTACCAGATACACATACTGGTCACTGTTTGCATTATTGACCTCTTTTAGCATCTGCTCTATTGTGTTGTAATTCATATCCAAAAGAAGCACGCCCTGTCTTGGTGTTCCGCCATAATTTAGCTCTGCAGCCCTGCTTAGCGATATTACCCAATGGTAGCGATAGTCAGTATCATCTGTAAAGAGATTCTGCACATGCGGTACTGAAAAATGAAGATTGTCCATTCGGTCAAGCGCATCCAAAAACCAGCTCTGTTCCGTCACGTGAACGCCTTCCTTTTCCACAGCAATAGGAGCAGCACTTACAAGCTTTCCAGCATCAGTAAAAAGTGCAAAGCTTATAAGATTATCCTTGTTTGCCTCATATAAAAGACTCATCTCACTGCCAATATTCTCTTCAGAGAGGTCACTATCCTTTATTACATCATAATACATGGCATCAGATATTCTTCGCATATTTCTAAGATAGTCCTCTATGCCACTTACTGTCTGATTAAGAAGTCTGGTAGAGCTGTCAGTTACCATCTGCCTTGATCTGGACTCAAATCTCTGGTACATTGCAACACCCAAAAAGAGCATACAAACAAAGGATACCACCGTGAATGATATCAGGATGGTAACCTGTATGCTCCTTGGATATATCTTTTTTACAGCATCTTTAAGCTTTCTTGTTTCCATCTCCCGTCAATCCCTGCTTGTACTTGGAAGGTGAAGTTCCAAATTGTTTTTTGAAAACATAGCTAAAGTAGTTAGGGTCAGCATACCCGACCTGCTGAGCGATAACGTAGGTCTTTTCATCTTTTTCAATAAGTAGCTGGAGCGCCTTTTCCATTCTGTAGTCGGTAAGATAGGTAACAAAGGTCCTTCCTGTTTCTTTTTTAAATACCGTGGAAAAGTATGCACTGCTCACACTTAGTTCCATACATATCCTGTCTACAGACAGATCCTGATCTGCATAGTGATCCTCAACATACTCGATTGCTTTTCCGACAAAGGATTTTGTAGTATCGGTTCTTTTTTCCCGCATGATCTGCTGAAGTTTTTTGCATGATGCTTTAAGCCAGTTTATAAGCTCATTTTTATCAAGCTGTGAAACTGTTGCGTAGATATCTTCACCTGTTTCAAATATCTTTTCGGGGTCTATCTGATTGCCCTTAATAAATCTGTACAATTCACCTATGATATCTATTACAAAAAATCTGTAGTCCTGAACTGACATCTGCCCTCTGGTGCTCTGCATTACATAGTTTTCAACTGTATTTAAAAGAGCTTCTTCGTCTTCCATTTTTATCTTTTTAAAGATGTCATGGAAATCCGCTTCGTTATCCTGATTGTTTTTGGTTCCCTGGGCAGGCGCTATCTCCGATATATTTATGGCTTTGGTGGTTCCATACAAAACTCTGTAAGAAAGAGCATCTTTTGCGCCGGAATAAGAAGTTGTGATCGCATCCACACTGCTTACAACAGGGCCTATTCCCACCGTTACATTGGCCTTACATACAGACAGCGCAAGTCTGCAGAATCTGTCACATTCATCTGTAAACTTTATGATCTCATTTTCATTATCAAATTGAGCTATTGCAACCGTATTACCAAGATATGAGAAAAACTTGGCATTCCACATGGGAGATAGCTTCTCCTCTGCAAGTCTCCTTACCGATACGGATAACAGAACATGGCTCATACCCTCCGGCAAATCTGTTGTGCTTGCGTGTATTATCGCCGTGCAATAATAAGGTCCTTTTAAATCTATCTGGTAGTCCTTAATATATTTGTCGATTCTTTTTTCATCAACTTTTCCGTCAAGAAGCGCAGCAAAAAAGTCCTCCTGCAAAAGAGGAAGGGATTCCATATAGTAGCTCTGCAATTTCTCAAGGTTCTGCCTGTCATCTCTTTCCTTATCCAGGCTTTCCCTTATTCTGGTGAATACATTTTTTAATTCCTCTGCATCTATCGGCTTCAATATGTATTCTTCAGCTTCAAGGCGTATTGCTTCCTTGGCATATTCAAACTCATCATATCCTGAAAAAATGATGATCCTTATCCCGGGATATAACTGCTTTAACTTTTTAGACAGTTCAAGCCCTGTCATATACGGCATCTGGATATCTGTCATTACAACATCCGGTGTGTTATCCTCCGCAAATTCAAGAGCCTCCAGACCGTTGTGCGCATATTCCGGGATTTCAAAACCAATCTCATCCCAATCAAGTTTTCTCTTTATAGCCTGAGAAACTTCTTCCTCATCATCAACCAGTAAGACTTTATATTTCATCTCTATTCCCTTTAAGCGTATTTGTCAGTCATTTTTTTCCACAGAAAGACCATGATCGCAGTGCATATTACTATCTGGATAAATCCAATTGTAGGATCTATAAGAACAAGTCCTGCCATTACAAGAGTTGCTATTCCAAAGAAAACTACTATGAGTCCTGCTGCCCTGCAGTAACCCTCAATATCCTTCGGAGGATCCTGATCTTTTCCTCTTACAGCTGTATAGTCCTTCATAAAAAGAAGGCGCCATGCATAATAAACACATATTGCAAAGAGCAAAAGTGATATTCCCGATTGTTCCAAAAATTTATTTATATCCATTTTTCTTTATTTAGTCCGCCCTGCGAAAGCCGGACATTTCCTTTCTAAATCCACTTACAATTATAAGCCCTCTGCCATGTTGTTTGCTATATAATGAAAAACTTAGTGACTTTTGTTAAAGTGTATGATCTGCATTCTTTACTCTGTAATGCTCTTTAGGATAGTTCCGCCGTAATCAGAAGACTTCCAGTCACTTTTTTCCGGATCCCAAACCTTGATAAACTCACCAGCACCTGCATTATATGTGGCATTTCCGTATTCTACATCATAGGAGCCGTCTTCATTATCTGTTCTAACAGAGTAGTTCACTTGATATATCCCGTTATCTCTTTTAAACATGGAGTCTATTTCATAGCCTTCACTTCTGATCTCGCCTGTAAGGTCCATATTGCAGGCTGCATTTAACTCATCCTCCGTGATGTCATGTCCTACATATTCCTTAAAATCACCCAAAGTCTCATCATAGTAGAAATAGTAGTTCTTCCAGGTGTGGCCAACGAATGATTCCTCGCCGTTTTCGTAGTGTCCGAGATTGTCGTAGGAATCAAGATTGATGCAGTAACCGTCTATATAATCCGGCACAAAGAATGAACCGATTCCTGAAACGATCGACTCCTTAGGTTCACCGTTTTCTACATAATAAAGATTAGTCGGAGCTGCTGTCGCATAGACATCACTAAATGCAATGAACTTCTTTGAACCCGTATCAAATACCCTGAAAACGCCTTCATCATAGGCATAGAAGCTACCATTTCTTACATTTTCACATTTATCCCTGGTAACATACCAAATGTCACCATCGCAGGAGCTCCACTCATCATCAACCTCAGATCCTACAAATACGAAGGCTTCTGTCTCGCCGTCTCCGTCAAAGTCATCAGATAGACAGTACCTTGCATCCTCTATGCTGCTTCCTGCTTCTTTTGCTGCTCTTTCCCTTGCTTCTGCGGCAAAATCATCATCTTCTGATAACTTTTGTGTTCCCTCTTCTGTAGATTCTTCTGTCTCTTTAGTTGTTTCTATGTTTTCTGTTGTTTGCTCTGCATCTTCAGCTTCTGAAGAAATCTCCTCCTTGGCACTGCTATCTTCCGTATTTTCGGCAGTTTCTTCATCTGCTGCAGCTTCTTCATCTACGCTTTTGGTTTCCTCAGTTATAGAAGGCGCGCTCTGCTCTTTAGTTTCTGTTGCGGAGCATGCAGATATCGTCACAGCTCCTATAAGTGATAATAAAAATAGGTATTTTTTCTTCATGTTATCTCTCCCAAATGATTTTTTCAAAGTCATTTATAACAAAATCACCCCTTAGAATCAACTTCCAAGGGGTGAATAAAGACTGAATTAATGTTGATTACTTCTTAGCAACGTACTTTCTGATATCAAGTGAGATAGCTACGAAGATAACGATGCCGATTGCAATGTACTGAGCATTTGCATTTACTCCGAGGTACTGAAGAGCTGCCTTCAAAAGTTCGAATACGGCAACACCGATGATCGCACTTGAAACTTTACCACGTCCACCGGTAACTGATACACCACCGATTGTACAAGCTGCAATAGCTTCCATCTCGTAACCATAACCAAGGTTTACTGAAGCACCACCTGCTTTTGCACCAAGCATGAAACCTGCAAGGCCATACATCATAGCTGCCTTCATGTAGATGAGGATCATTGTAAGCTTTACAGGAACACCTGCTACTTCTGCTGCCTGCGGGTTTCCACCGATAGCATACATGTATTTTCCATGACGTGTCATGTTGAAGATGAACCATGTGATTGCTGCTACAATAATAGCGATCCAGATAAGATGGCTTACACCGAGGAATTTACCTGAAGCAATGTCTGTATACTGTGTTACGTATCCACCAAGGGGTGTTGCATTTGTATAGATAAGTGCAAGACCATAAACGATTTCCATCATAGCAAGTGTTGCGATGAACGGAGGAACGTGAAGATATGCAATGAAAAATCCTGTAATAGCTCCGAAGAGTCCTGTGATCGCAAGTACTATAAGAAGTACAACAAAGATGTTAAGAGGCTTCATTCCGGGGAAGAACTTGCCTGAATAATCAACTTTCTGAAGAAGTGTTCCTGCGATACATGCCGCAAAACCGATCATACGACCTGCTGAAAGGTCACATCCTGCTGTGATAACGCATCCTGCAATACCAAGAGCGATAACAAGACGTGAACTCATATTCATGAGAATGTTTGTAAAGTTACCTGTTGTGAGGAAGTTTTTGTTTGTTACACCTGTATAGATTACGAGGATGAACATAACAATAATAACACCATTATTTATCAGAAAATCTCTCATTTTCTGCTGTTTTGTCTTTTCCATTTTTATACTCCTTTATTTGTTTATTAGGAAGCTCTGCTCTCGGGCTTTGCCCTCGCCAGAGCGAAGACATTTACTAAACTCGAAAACACCTCGTTAAGTAACTGTCTTCAGAACATTGTTGCGTAGCTCATTACCTTTTCCTGAGTCATCTCGTCTTCTGTGTCTATTTCTCCGGTCTTTTTACCGTTACACATAACAACTACTCTGTCACTCATTCCAAGAAGTTCTGCCATTTCGGATGAAATCATGATGATTGCTTTTCCCTGCTTTGCAAGGTCTGTCATGATCTCGTATATTTCATGCTTGGCACCTACGTCGATACCTCTTGTAGGTTCATCCATGATCAGGATATCAGGATCATTTGCAAGCCATCTTGATACGATAACCTTCTGCTGGTTACCACCTGAGAGGTTTGCGATGTGTTCCTTACTGCTGGGTGTCTTGATCCTAAGCTTATTTATGCTTTCATCAACTACCTTGTTGATCTTTGCATGATCCAGAATAAATCCTGCTTTTAAGAACTTGTTGTAAACAGATACGCCTACATTGTCCTTAATGGATAGACAACCAAAAATACCTCTTGCTCTTCTATCCTCTGTTATCATTCCGATACCTGCATTCATCGCATCCTTCGGATTCTTGATAACTACTTTTTTACCGTGAATTATAACTTCACCCTTTGAAAGATTTCTTATTCCAAAGAGACCTTCCATAAGCTCTGTTCTCTGAGCACCGACCAGACCACCGAATCCAAGGATTTCGCCTTTTCTAAGGTTAAATGATACGTTCTGGAATGATCTTTCGTGTATGGAAGATAAATCCTTAACTTCCATAACGACTTCTCCGGGTGTTCTGTCCTTTGCAGGATAGATGTTTGTAAGTTCACGACCTACCATCTTAGCTATGATGTCATCAATTGTAAGATCTTTTGCAGGCCATGTTCCGATATATGTTCCATCTCGCATTACTGTTACGTCGTCAGCGATTCGCTTGATCTCGTCCATCTTGTGCGAGATGTATATCATGGCAACACCACGTTTTCTCAGGTTTTCCATGATCTTGAACAATGTTTCTACTTCATTATCTGAAAGAGAAGATGTAGGCTCGTCGAAAATGATAACCTTAGCATCATGAGAAACTGCTTTGGCTATTTCTACTGACTGCATCTGTCCGATTGAGAGTGTAGACAGCTGAGCCCTGGCATCGAAGTGCATATCTACTTCGTTTAGCCACTTCTCTGTATCTTCGTACATCTTTTTATGATTAATTATCTGGAATGGTCCGAATTTCCATACGGGGAATCTTCCCAGATACATATTTTCGCCAACACTTCTTGCTGGTACCGGCTGTAATTCCTGATGCACCATGGCAATTCCCATTTTCATTGCTTCATCAGGATTGTTTATAATTACTTTTTGTCCGTCTATAAGAACCTCTCCCGCATCCATTTTGTAGATACCGAAAAGGCATTTCATCAGAGTTGATTTTCCGGCGCCATTCTCGCCCATAAGAGCATGGACTGTTCCGGGGCGGACAGCTAACTGAACATTATCTAGTGCCTTTACGCCGGGAAATGACTTGGATACACCTCTAAGTTCCAACTTGTATTCGTTTGCCATAATCCCTCCTAAAATCTTTGAATACCTTCGTGCTTTACCTTTTTTTGCTGGATTAATCAATATTTTTTCATCAAAAATGGTGCGGACACTACGCGCGCATCCGCACCATATATGGTCTAACTACTAATAGCTGTCACTATCACGACAGATGATTACTTAACAGAGTCAAGAATCTCCTGAGCGTTGTCAGCTGTAACCTTTACATAGTCGCATCCGATGTAGTGATCGTTGCCTGCGCCTGTAAGGTAGTTGATAGCTGCATCAGCTGCTGAGTGTGACTGTGAGAAGTGATCGTTGAATACAGTACCTGTCATTGTGCCTGCGATAACATCTTCAAGTGCCTCTGAAAGAGCATCAACACCTACAAGATAGATATCTGTGCCAACTGTACGGCCAGCTGCTTCGATTGACTGAAGAGCACCAAGTGCCATAGCATCGTTGTTGCAGAATACAACTTCTGTCTCAGGATGAGCAGAAAGTGCGTTAGCAACGAGCTGCTGAGCTGTAGCCTGATCCCAGTTACCAACCTCGTCATCAAGGCAGTCAACTGTCCAACCAGCATCCTCAAGAGCCTTTACAGAGAACTCTGTACGATACTGAGCATCAACGTTTTCAGGATCACCTTCGATCATGATGTACTGGATCTTGCCGTCGCCGTTAAGGTCTACAACGTCCTGTCCAAGGTCAACAATGATCTCACCCTGATATGTACCTGACTGACGAGCGTCACATCCAACGTATGTTACGTTCCAGTCATTGTCCTGCCATCTCTGCTCTTCATCAGCATCGGGCTCACGGTTGATGTAAACAAGCGGAATGTCAGCTGCTACAACAAGGTCTGTGATTGTAGCTGCAGATGATGAGTTAACAGGGTTGATGATAAGAACATCAACACCATCTGTGATAAAGTTCTGAATCTGGTTTGTCTGAGTAGCCTGGTCATTAGCACCATCAACGATTGTGATGTTGTCTGCTGAGAATCCCTGAGCTACAAGATAGCTTTCAAGCTCGTTTCTGAAAAGTGTCATGAAGTTATCTGAGAACTGATAGATGCAAACGCCTACCTTCTTATCAGCAAGGTCGCCACCAGCAACTGCGTCTGTAACTTCCTCTGCTGTCTCTTCAACTGCGTCAGATACTTCCTCTGTTGTCTCTTCTGCTGCTTCCTCTACAGAGCTTGCAACATCAGCAGCTGTGTCAGCTGAATTTGATGAGCATCCTGCAAGGATTGAAAGTGAAAGAGCTGAAACTGTAAGAAGACTTACTACTTTCTTTTTCATAATGATATTTTCCTCCTAATACACTCTGCACGCCTTTGGTCAAAACGTACATGTTTTTGTTACATTGCCTATTATAGTGGTGCATTTTGGAGAAAAACATAGAGAATTCTTCTTTCGTTCTTGAAAATTCTATGCAATTTATAAATCTTTTTCTGGATATTTTATGTAAAACTGCGCTTTTTCTGTAAGCATATCCCTGCTGGCGTTCCTAAGAGCCTGCCTGATATCGCCTGTTTCCTCGTCGTAACGGGTTCCGATGGCAAAATATACTCCGTCTGGATCACTGCAAAGCACTCTTAATTTTTCTATTTTTTCTTCGAAATCCTTCGCATCCATTCCCATTGCTACTATTGCGAATTCTTCTCCTGACGATCTGAATATTTCAGTCTCATCAAATACGCTTCTTAAGATTTCACCTGCTTTTTCGAGACATTTATTCCCGGCATCATGACCGTATTTATCATTGAGCGCCCTCATTCCATTCATTGTGCAAAATGCTACACCGAAGGGGAACTTTTTCCATTTAAGCTGTTCAGCATATTCATCGACCACTCTGTTCATGGTCGCTCTGTTTCTGACACCTGTCAAAAGGTCAACGCTTGTAAGCCACTCCAGTCTCTCGATAAACTGGTGGTTCGAAAATTCCGAAGCAAGGAGAATTGCAACAAGTTCAAGAGATTCCTTTATTGTGGTAACTTTTTCTACAGGAAAATCATTTAATATAAGAAATCCAAGAGTCATATTCCTTTTTACAATCGGGATAAGACATATTGTTTTCGTACCTTCAAGCTTAAGGAAATGGGCCCATTCAGGAGCGGCTTCACTTACTCTCTCAAGGTCACTCTTATCTCGCATGATAAAACAGTTGCTCTCTCCTATAAGCCTGCTCCAGCTCTCTGCCATATCTATTGAAATATTTGCCAGAAACTGCTCTGTCACGATCTCTGTCGGATCCTTTGCCAGACTCATGATCTTAGCTTTTCTTTTTTCAAAGTCAGCGGAAATTATGCAGACTGCTTTTGCTCCTGTAAACTGCCTTATATCATCTGACACCTTATCAATGTTCTGCTCAAAAATATTATTTTCTCTAAGAGTTAATCCGCACTGAATGATAAATCCAGCAACTAAAGGAGAGACCGTGGAAAACTTTTCAGGTTCCATGGCCTTATTCATTTCATATATAAACTGGCAATAGCCTATATCTTCTTCATCTTTAAACTTCAGGGGTAATATAAGATTGTCTGACCACCCGCCCAGCATCTTGGTGGTATCTACGTAAGTATGAAACTTCTCGCCGCCAAAAGCAGCACGAACACACATATCCTCAAACTCCGGTTCACGGGGAATAAAGTCAACATAATTGTGTCCTTCAACGTCTTCTCCCGTCAAACTATATTGAGGATTGGTGGCAAAAATAATAATTTCCTCGCAGTTTCCCTCCCGGTCTCTTTTTACCTGCATAATTGCACAGGGGTTTGCAACCGATTCTGCGATTATCTTGCATTTATCATAGATACTGTTAGCCGGATTCATTGCATACCTCCTAATATCTCAAGGTTAATTTTATTCTAACATAACAGCCTTAAACTATTAGTAAAATATTGATAAACTATTATTTAAAATTCGAACACCACATATAACAGTAACTACACAAACCTGTGATCACACTTCAAAAAATCTGTGCGTTTTCCAGCGCTTTATCACAAATGATCTGATCGGTCTTAAAATAAGCTCGAAGAGGGCATATACCAGGATACAGGAAGCATAAACCATGATCACACTTTTTACTATGTCCATAGCAAGCATAAATACTGAAGAATTTACTTTTTCTCCTATTTGAAATATCTCTATAAATCTTATATGTACTATGTATGTGGTAAATGTTCCTGCAGCAAGGTAGTTGATAAGACCGCTTTCAAAACTCTTCATATTTCTAAACAGTAAAAATATAAGAACTGTCTCTATCACCACAAGCGGATTGTTGTAATTATATGAAACCGAGTCCCCGGGCATTACTCCTTTTGCCATAATATCTGCATAGGCCCAGAGCGAAATGAGGATCAGGTCCGCTATAAGAAAAATAAAAAGCTTTTTTTGACCGGCTATTTTTCTGTTTTCATTTGCACAGTCTCTTATATAGCAGCCTATTAAATATATGAAGACAAAATTGACTAATGTATATCCTCCTGCATCACCGGTCACTCCAATTGGCATAGTCCCGTTTAACTGTCTTCCGGATAATAATGCAAGTTCATCGACAATCGTAGGATATATGGAAAAAGCAATCGCAGACATGATAAGGATCAGCCTCTTTCCGGATGCATCAAGGTTTTTCCATACAATATTTATATATGGCGAAAAAAGATACAGAGCAATGTAGACAAAAACAAACCATTTATCGGGAATATAGAATCTAAGGAAATTGTCAAAATTTATTTCCATCCCTGTAGCAAAGATGGAAACCAAAAAGAATACGCTCCCAAATAATGCCACCTTAAATAAAAGCTCTGCGGGTTTTAGAAAATCTCTTTTGTTTTTGCCTGCCATGAAATATCCGGAAATAAGTACAAATAAGTTAACTGCACAGATGGACAAACTCTCAAGGACAATAAGGATGATCCTTTCTATGCCTTTATCATAATTTACAAATCCTTTCCCATAAACAGGATTGTTGTAATGGAGAACTATGACTCCTATGATAGCTAAAATTCTTAAAAGTTCTATGTTTGATTCTCTGCTCTTATGATTAGCCATATATTCTCCTAAACTTTTTAAATAATATCGGGTATATACCAATTACCACAAATGAGCTGACAGAGTATCTGAAAAACCTCGCAAATCTGTACAGCAGGTCATTATTATTGATAATATCTGCATTGAAGATCACTTTAAGTATACTACTCATAGCGATGAACAGAACTGCACCGCAAATTAATCTTGTAAGGCAGTATACTACGTTGTTTGTGTTTTCAAAATTAACATACTTTTGTTCAAACAAAAATGCTAAGAGGACTCCCACAAGAATTCCGTATACCGCATAGTAA
This sequence comes from Butyrivibrio sp. NC2002, assembly GCF_000702265.1. GTDB lineage: Bacteria > Bacillota > Clostridia > Lachnospirales > Lachnospiraceae > Butyrivibrio. The sequence continues at coordinate 599,944 of NZ_KL370881.1, read as the reverse complement.
TCATCGCTTGTGCAATAAAACCATCCCGGAAGTCCTATCAAAGCATAAATGCCGTATGATATTAGTTTATTATCTATTCTTTTCTCTATTTCAGGTATAAGAAGCATAGTAAAAAGTCCCAAAATCCAACCGGCAAGAACGTCAGTCGGATAGTGGACTCCCAAGCTGAATCTTGAAATACCGATAAGTATCGGAAATATGATCGCTATTACTTTAACCCATATAAGCCCGGAGTATCTGCCAAGCGATCCATAGAGAGCAACTCCGATTGTTGAATGCATACTGGGAAACGAAAATCCCTGGGCTTCTATATCATATATATCCGCCCCTTTTTCAGCAGGTTTAAGACACTTTATTTCGGGGGTGTCGAAATAAGGTCGCCTTCTTATAAAAATATTTTTTATCAGGGGACTTAATACTGCTGCCACAAGTACATTTAGTCCAACATATTTTGCATAGTCCTTATTAAATCCCCAGTATAAAATACCGATCACCACAATAATTATGGTGGTTTCTCCGAAGAAAGAGCAGAATCCGGCAAGCGATGTTCCAAAAGTCCCCATTCTGCTCTGTATCCATTCTATCAGGGCTATTTCCCAAGAATAATAAAACGTAATTCCCATCCATCTCTCCTAGTCAAACTTCAAAATAGTATTTAATATTCTCTTTGCGCTGAGCTTAAGCTGCTCATGATCGAGAGCGCCTTTTTCATCGGCTGCCCTGAGACGATCTGTATATCCTGTTCCCATCTTCAGTGGACATCTCCCGATCCTCCGCCTCCATTGACATAATCAACAACACCTTTTCCAAAAAAACCTTCTAAAACAATATGATGTAAGGGATAAGAATTTTTCCCTTACATCATAATGTTAACTTTTTCATCCTGATTTTTATAGTGTTTTTTCACAGTCCGATCAAAAAAATTATTTATACAAGATTCTTCTGACAGAATCATGGGATAATCCGTACTCATCCGCAAGGTCCTGTATGGATTTTCCCGCACTATGCTTAGCTCTTATGTCAGCATTTCTTTTTACATAAAAATCCCTTGCTCCCGATTTTTCTCCCCAGCTTTTTTTCTCAGATTTCTCCGGTATATATATCATCTCACCTGAAGTATATTTCTGGATTTCCTTTAGGAGTTCATCGGGAAAAAGCTCTTTCGCATTTCGATATTTCATATATCCTGGCCTCTGATCTTAAGAAACTCTTCTATTGATCCATAACTATTTTCCGGTGCACTGTGACCTGCAAGTATTTCAAGGATTCGATTTTCCAAGTCATTTGCCCTCTCTTTTAATCCGGACAAATTATTGTAGTCATAAGAATCAAGCAGGTTCATCTCCTCAATGTGATACTCCTGCGTTATATACAATAATTCTTCCTGAAGGTACTGAGCATCACAAAAGGCAGGCTCTTTCATATCATTATCACAGAAGTAACGGATCCTGCGCCATGTAAGACTCATCTCACGGTACCAGTCAGAAAAGTTTTTGTAGTTGGCTTCATCCATGACTTTGGGCTCTTTTGCAGGTTCTCTTTCCAATATGAATTTTCTGGTCGCTTTAAGCAAAGAATAGATCACTTCCTTAATCCTCTCGGGATCATTCTCAGTTAAAAGGCGAGAAGCATTTTCAAAAAAGCCATCCGGAACCTGCTTCATCATAGGGCAGTGATACATACGACTATCAGGATCATCGTTGTAAGCCTGTTTGGTGCTAAATATCGGCTCTTCCGCATAGGTGTGATTCATAACTGCCACAGCCCTTGTCAATTCATAATGGATATACCCAACTTCCGAACGCACTCTATAAAGGCTGTCCTCAAAGATAAGTATGCGATATATTTCAAGCGCTTTATCCATATATTCCAGCGCTTTTCCATAAACAAATTTTGGATCATGGAGATTATCCTGAAGTCTCTTTTTAAGATTAAGAAACCTTTCTCTATCTTCATCAGAGCGTGCATACAGGATTTCTGCACCGTCCAGGATAATAGGCATGTCATTCATCTGCACCGATTCCTCTAATCGTTCCCATGAACGGGGATAAAGGTCATGCCCCACTCCATCAATAATGAATGTTTCTGCAAGTTCGTTACCTCTCTCATTTGCCGGAACAAAATAGTCAAAGCATAGACCATGCCCGTCATCTGCCGTGTTATGTCCATGCAGCGCCAGAAGCAGGGCGACATCTTCTTTGTATTCGCTTTTAATCTTATTTATGACCCAATCTGTTAATTTATTCATAGTTGTAACCCTCATTTCTTCCTGACAATATGATAGATTTATAAGTACGTCATTTTTCTAAATAAGATATCTTATGCTGTTATCATATTATCAATAGTCTGATATAGATAGTGGCAAAAACCGGTTAACTCATTCTTTTCCCAGTGTCTGTTTAGCAGCCTTTACAGGTCAAAAATACTCATCTGCGAATATTTCTCCGGCAGGTCATTTATAAAGCGAAAACAATCCTCCGGGCTTGACATAATCCCATTTGCCTTACAGATTTTTCGGAATACCTCAGTCAGTTCCCGGGCTTTTGGACTTGGTAGTTCATAGGCATTTCCATATTTTTTGATATAGCGTTCCTTCATTCCCGGAAAGTACTTATCAAGCGCTGCATAATAATATTCCCTGTCACCATCTCTAAGCGTCAATCCCATTCCAAAATCTATAATGCCTTTTACTCCTACCCGGACGCACTCATTCAGAATAGATGTAATGTTTTCTTCAGTATCATTGATGAAGGGCAGAATCGGGGTCATCCATACAACTGTTGGAATGCCCCTTTTCTGCATCTCTTCAAGCACTTCTATCCGCCTCTTTGTGTTACAAACATTTGGTTCAATTTTTTTACACAAGTCATCATCATATGTCGTAAGGGTCATCTGTACCACACACTTTGCAGAGCGGTTAATCTCATCCAAAATGTCAATATCCCGAAGGATACGATCAGATTTTGTCTGTATAGCAAGCCCGAAGTCATATTGCAGGATAATCTCCAGACATCTCCTTGTAAGCCCTAGCTCTTCCTCGATATGCATATATGGATCTGACATTGAGCCCGTACCGATCATACACTTTCGTCTTTTTGATCTCAGCGCCTTTTCCAAAAGCTGCGGAGCATTCTGCTTAACTTCAATATCTTCGAAAGGGTGCGTAAACTGATAACACTTGCTTCTGCTATCACAATATATACAGCCATGACTGCATCCGCGGTAGATGTTCATGCCACAGCGCCCTCCATTTGTGGTTAGTATTCCTTTTGCATCAACAAAATGCATATCAGCTACTCCCTTTCTATATTCTCCTTCAGTCCCACATATTTCTCTTGTTGCTCTTCTTATAGGCCTTTGCCCACTTGGAAATTTGCTTTTTCATAGCATGATTGTTGGTGTTTTCCCTGCCCAGGTTTTTATACAGTTCATACCTTTCTAAAGATAATTCCCCGCTTGCAATGGCCGCCTTAATTGCACAGCCGGGTTCTGTATCATGCCTGCAATTACTGAATTTGCATCGGCTCTCCAGATTAACGATATCTGAAAAAGTCTCATCAATCCCTTCCTGCACATTTGCCATACCAACTTCACGCATACCCGGAGTATCTATAAGAGTTACACCTCTTGGTAGTTCGATCAACTTACGGTATGTGGTTGTGTGTCTTCCCTTACCATCATCTTCTCTGATCGTAGATGTTTTCATGATATCTTTCCCTGTAATGGAATTGATCAGCGTCGATTTCCCTGCGCCGGATGAGCCCATCAGGCATATAGTGATTCCGGGTGTCATGTACTCTTGTAGTTCCTCATTGCCAATACCGTACATGGCAGAGATTGCATGGACTCGCACTTTATCTGATATCTGTTCCACTTCACGTACATATCTTCCGGGATTGTTGCAAAGATCTGATTTTGTCAGGATTACAACCGGCTCTGCTCCGCCGGCAATTGCAATACTTACGTATCTTGCTATACGATTATAGCTATAGTCCTCATTAAGTGATGTGACGATAAAAAGATAATCTACATTAGCTGCCATATATTGCATAACTCCGGTCTTAGCCTGATCAGGTCTTTGCAAAAAACTTTGTCTCTCACAGACAGAAAGAATTGTGCAGTCTCCATGCCTATTGTACAAAAATGTCACATAGTCACCTACAACAGGGAGCTTATAAGAATCTTCCTCATAGAAACTTCCCTTAAGCTTAGCCGGCAATTCCTGCTCCCAGAACTTTATCTTATAACTGTTTTTGCCTACCTCCGAAATTTTTCCTAGTTTTTCAACATGTAGCCACTGGCAGGAGAGCTTTAATGGTTTGTAATAGGGAAAATTCTTGGTAAATTCTTCTATTTCCTTTTCGTCCTCACACGTTTCAAATACCTGAGCCTCGTAAAAATATCCATGAACATCTTCAAAACCATCATTAAGTGGAAGTGCCATAAAGGCATCTGTATTTCCAAATATGGGATGGTGGATATCATATTGATCGCATGTCTTAAATCCGTGCTTTGGATAATATCCCGGTTCGCCGCAGATCACAATTCCCTTATATCCTGCTTCCTTTGCTAAAGACAGAGTTTCTTTTAAAAGAAGCGCTCCTATTCCCATATTACAGCACGTAGGTTCCACAGCAAGTGGTCCGAATGTTAATACCTCATGCTCTTCATCGCCATCTACCACCTTGGCCCTAGAATAAAAAATAGCCCCTACTACTTTTCCGTCAAGTTCTGCCACACGGCTAAGCTTTGGCAAATATTCGTCATCAGTTCGAAGCTTGTTTACCAGTAAGTGCTCATTGCATCCAGGACCGTGCAGATTCCAGAATGCACGCAGGGTCATAAGTTCAGTATTATGATAGTCTTCTCTTGTTTCTTTTCGGATAATAATATTATTCAATTTGTTGTCTCCTTTTATCTTAGCATGATCAATATTCAAATCGGGTTGATAGTATGGAGATCTTATTTAACGGAAACCGCCCAAAACGAGCAAAAGAAAACCGCGACAAATATGCCACGGTTAAAAGTCATAACATTTATCCCTATAAGATTTAAAGGGCAGAAACCGAGGTCATCATACTATTTACATTTACAATCTCTCTTTTAACAACACACATTATGATTACCTCTCTTTCCTTAGTATTTTTATATCTAAATAATTATAGTCATTAATGGATCTTTGCGTCAATGTCTTTTAGAATAACACTTCATATTGTCTCATATCTGCATATCAGCAAATTCGTTTCCTGAGTAACTGTAAAATCATTGTTTCTGGTATCGGCACTCTTTTCGTTGATAACGTCCTTGAGTCTTTTGGTCTCTTCTTTTCACTGCCAAAAGCGTCGGACACGACTTTGTATCAGAATAAAACAGTCGGCAGGAACTACCTTATAATGTTATAATGAGTCATGAACACTTATCAGTTATACGATATGATATTATCAACACTGTGTTTTTTGAAAAATAAAGGGTGAAGTGGTATATGGTTCAAAAAAAGCTGATTGTAAAGAACTTGGAGGAATTCAAGAAAGAGCTCCCGGGGTTTATAAAAGCAACTTCTGACATCGAATATAAAAAAGTTGTGGCTGAAATCATGTTTGCCAATAATCCGGAAGAAGATATAGCCGAGCTTCAAAGAATACTTAATACCAGTTTTAGTAATTTGGAAACCATAGGAATGTCTGCAGGAGGCATTCTGCCCTTTTATCATGTTGAAAGTCTTATTATCATCAGCTTTACATTTGTTAGGGAGGCAAATATTACCTCTTTTTACAAAAACTTTGACAGAAATTCAGATACTCTGGTTGACGATGTCTTATTTTATTCCAGAAAGCTTAGAGAGAATATTTTACAGATTCCAAATGTAAAGGCAGTCGAGATTTATTTTGCCAGGATAAAAGCTTCTGCATCATTATTTATTGATGAGCTCTCTAAAGGTCTTGAGGATGTCCCAATATATGGGGCAATCGCCAATGCCAACTCAGTTGAAAATTTAAACGATTTTGTAGGAAGTAATAATGACACCGTAGTTATAGGTCAGGGAAATGTGGGGCCGGGAGTTTCGGTAATAGTCTACTCCGGTAAAGATTTATATGTTTATTGTGATTATCTCTTTGGCTGGGAACCTGTTGGCAAAGAGATGGACGTATGCGCCTGCAATATAACCAATGACGGCAGAACTACTGTATTTACAATAGACGACATGAAATCTACAGATATTTATGAAAAATATCTTGGAGTTAAGCCGGACAAAATGTTTGTCCATAATATCTGTGAATTCCCCCTTATTGTTAAAAGAAACGGTGTGTTCATGGGAAGGACTCCATCAGGTTTTGGCGAAAATGGAGAGGTTTACCTTGAAGCAGATATACTGCCCGGTGAGAAGGTAAGGTTTTCCTATGGCGAGTATGATGACATTTTAAATGGGACAAAAAATGCTGCCATGCGAATGGCTGGTTTTGGCCCTGAAGCACTCTCTTTAGTTATTTGTGGCAACCGAATTATTTTTCTTCAGAGCGATTATCATCTGGAGTTTGATTTTTATAGTGAAGGAAGAGACGAGGAGCCTCTTCCCATTCTTGGCATGGGTGAAATTTACAGATACAAAGGACAGGGCGGCATATTGAACAGTGCGCTTGTTGCCACAGGAATGAGAGAAGGACTGGGAACAGAAAAGTCCCACATATTAATAAAGCAGACTGTTACTCATCATCATGATGATTTCATCCCTCTTTCCGAGAGACTCTCGCACTTCTTAAAAGCCGTGACAGGCGAGCTCGTTGAGGCAGTTGAGGATGCCCAGGCTGCCAATGAAGCAAAGAGCGCCTTTTTATCCAATATGTCCCACGAAATCAGAACACCGATAAATGCAGTGCTGGGAATGGATGAAATGATCCTTAGGGAAAGTACAGAGGATAGTATTTTAGAATATGCCGAAGCCATCAGAAGCGCCGGTAATTCTCTACTGGGCATTATTAACGATATCCTTGATTTTTCCAAGATTGAAGCCGGAAAGATGGAGATTGTTCCGGTTGAATATGATGTGGCGTCTATTCTTAATGATCTTGTCAACATGATCAAGAAACGGGCTGATGATAAAAACCTGGAGCTTGTAGTAAAGGTGGATCCTAAGATTCCGCACCTTTTATATGGGGATGAAATAAGGCTCAAGCAGGTAGCAACAAACATTCTCACCAACGCAGTTAAATACACGGAAAAAGGCAGCATAACCCTATCTGTTGATATAACAAGGATAGATGATGATGATATCATTTTGCGCTATTCTGTTAAAGACACTGGAATAGGCATCAAAGAAGAGGATCTTCCTAAGCTCTTTTCAGCTTTTGAGAGAATTGAGGAAAAGAGAAACAGGTCGATTGAAGGAACAGGACTTGGCATGCCCATAACTCAGCGCCTTCTTAAAATGATGGGAAGTGAACTTAAAGTAGACAGCGTTTACGGCGAAGGGTCTGATTTTTACTTTGATATTACCCAGAAGATAATTGACGCTGAACCGCTTGGAGACTACGATACAGCCCTCAAGAGATCCATATCCGTCAGAAAAGAATATAAGGAAAGCTTTACAGCGCCTGATGCTGAGATTCTGGTAGTTGACGACACTGAGATAAATCTCACTGTTATTAAGAACCTACTTAAAAAAACTCTCGTTAAGATCGATACAGCTCAAAGCGGTGATGAATGTCTTATGATGATGAGGCAAAAGAAATATGACATGGTCTTCCTTGATCACAGAATGCCGGGAAAGGACGGTATAGAGACTCTTTCAGAGATTAAGAAGGATAAGACCATCGATGGAGACCTTCCGATAATTGCCCTTACTGCCAATGCAGTGTCAGGATCAAGGGATTTCTATATAAATGCAGGCTTTACAGATTATCTGTCTAAGCCAATCCAAACGGATATTCTTGAGGGTATTATTTGCAAGTTCCTTCCGGGGGACAAGGTAAAAAAGGCCACAATATCTGAGCAGGATGATGTTGGAAATGACAGTTTAGAAATCATACCGGAGATTATCAGGCACTCTTCTCTCTTTGATATAAAAAAGGCAATAGCAAATTGCGGATCGTCTCAGGGACTAATGGATGCCCTGCGATCCTACTATGATTCATATCAGGATAATTCAAGGCAGATAAAGGATTACTATGATTCTGAGAGTTTCGGCAATTATACAACCAAGGTTCATGCACTTAAGAGTTCTTCTAGAATTGTAGGTCTTATGGAGCTTGGAAATCTTGCAGAAAGCCTTGAAAAAGCAGGAAATGAAGGCGATTTAAGCTTCATTAAGAAAAATACCGATAAGCTTCTTGTAATGTACAGAGAAGCGACAGCTCTTTTGGCAAAGATATTTGAAAAGGCTGAAGACGATTCCGAAAAGGAAGTAATCACTCCCAACAAGCTAAAGGAGGCCTACACTGCCATGAAGGAAATTGCCCAGATGTTTGACTATGACAGTATTCTCATGTTGCTTGATTCTATAGAAAAATACAAAATGCCGGATGATGAAAAAGAGAGATTTGAGGCCCTAAAGAGTGCGATCAGAAATGCAGATTGGGATCAGATAATCAGTATACTTGGATGAGGTAGAATTCAAATTTTCCCAAACCGAGTCCAAGTTTCGATTTCTCTTTTTTCTATTTTTTCTCTATTTTTCTTTTATAGCACTCATTACGTACTCTTTTGGCATTATCTACTTTTTCGGCAGTAACATTATCCCGGCCGTTACGGTCTTTCTAAATATTTATCCAATTCCGCCAGTAGTGCTCGCACGCCAATTACGGTCGCCTCTTACCAAAGTGTATTTATCGACAGTAGTACCAAGGATCTTATTACGGTCAGTATCATCAAAATGTAAATACCTCACGTAGTAAACATTCTTTACCTACTGTCGATTTCCACGCATATCATTTTTTCTGCCGTAATCATCTCACAAACATTACGATCCAAATTGAAAAGACTATTAAAATCAACCGTAATACACCATAGAATTCTACTGTCGAAAACTAGAACACATAAATTTAGACAGTAAACTAAGCCTTTTTTATTCTGATAAAGTCGAAAAATATTCCTTGAAAATTATTCGATCGTAGCAAACTGATTTGCTACGTGAATTAGAAACGCGGCTGGCACTGGATGGCCAGCCGTGGTAACTAGAATAATCTCAGATAAGTAAATCGATTTGGTTATGCGCTTGTCATGTCTCACCACTATTTCACAAGGAAGTTCTGCTCTCGCCCCAAAATACGGGGCTCGCCAGAACAACCGCGCCTGTAACACTCAGCCTTCGCTACCGCTTGTCTTCGTTAACAGGACGACGGTCTCAACATGTGTCTACACTATGATTTGAGCACTGATTTTCCTGATGTACACTACTATTTGAGGACACATTTTCGTCGCTCTTTTTACTCTTCGGACCAAACTTTGTTTTAGCATGATCGAAGCTATCCTTGAATCCGGTTTTGTATATAAAAGTGACCTTATAGGGATCTGCATTTCCGTCATCGTCGTACCCTCCGACAATGACTTTTTCAACAATACTTTCAAAAACCGCTCTATCAAATTCTTCAAGAACCTGATTCTGAGTAAGAGTCTTTCTGAAGCCTTCTATTCTCTTGCGAAGACTATCGTCTCCCTGTACCTGCTTTTCATAGTATTCAAGCTGAGACTGTGCTTCTGCATATTTAACCTCATATTCAGCATCCATTGACATATAGGTTTCTTTATCTATCCCGTCATCAACATATTTATCAAGAAGTTTTTTTCTTTTTTCTTTGTATTGCTTGACCTCTTTCTTAGCCTTCTGATAGTTCTTCTCGTTGGCATCATCTCCAAGAGTCTTCTCTATCCTACTCAGAAACTCATTCATTACTTCCTGATTATCTGAACACAAAAGTCTATATGATTCTATAAATGCTTCCTCTATGACCTGTTCCGGAATACCTTTTGAATCGGGACATAGCTTTTTGCCACCCTTCGTAGATGTAACACACTGCCAAATAGTCTTTTTATACTTGGATGAGCTGTGCCATTTTCTTCTTGTGAGATGACCACCGCAAAAACCACATTCTATAAGAGAGCTAAACGCAAACATTCTACTGTACTTTTCTCTCTTGCCAATCTCAACATGGTGCTGTCTTCCACCATTACGCCTTTCTCTCAGAGCCTGTGCTTTTTCAAACGTCTCATGTGAGATAATTGGCTCATGATGATTTTTTATAAAAAAGCGATCTTCCTCTCCAAGATTATCAAGCCTTCTCTTAGTTATAGGATCAACAGTAAATGTCTTTCCTAACAGAATGTCACCTGTATACTTTTCATTATTGATAACCCCCATGACGCTTGAAGATGTCCAAGGATTACCCCGTATAGTCATGATGCCTTGCTCATTAAGCTCTCTGGCAATCATCGTGCTTCCGGCTCCTGCCACATATCTTTCAAACATATATCTGACAGTTTCGGCTTCTGTTTCATCTACCGATATCGTTTTGGTCTCTATATCATACTTATAGCCAAGGCAGCCCTGAAATCCTACAAGCTCACCCCGCTTCATCTTCATCTTAAGACCCTTTTTTACATATGCAGAAGTGTTCTCTACTTCCTGCTGTGCCACAGAACTTAGAATGGTAAGAAGGAATTCTCCATCCTTGATAGTGTTAATCTTCTCAACCTCAAAATAAATAGCAACATTCTTTGTTCGGAGCTGCCTCACATACTTTAGGGTATCCAGTGTGTTCCTTGCAAACCTCGAAAGACTCTTTGCAATAACCATGTCGATCTTACCAGCCATGCAGTCTGCTATAAGCCTTTGGAAGTTCTCTCTCGTCTCTGCTTTGGTTCCGGTAGAAGCCTTGTCAGCATATACTTCAACAAATTTCCAATCGGGATTCTTCTTTATTAAATCAGTATAATACTTAACCATAGAGTCATAACTCTTGATCTGCTCTTCATCCGCAGTACTTACTCGACAATACGCAGCTACTCTGAGGCGGTCTTTTCTGCCTACCGCCGCAGAATTGTCAAAGTTTGTCTTTGCTTTTATAACTTCAACTTCCATATCCACCTCTCATTTTTGTATCACTATCGTAATGTACTATGATAAATATAAAATAATACGGTAGATAAGTCAAGTTTTAAGATCAGATATTACGCCATAATCTCGCATAAGTACCACTAATATTCTTTTATATTCCCTATCATCAATCAGGTGTTTGATAAGGAGCTGTTTTAGCATAGACAGTTGAATGCTATAACGTAATAGCTTCTTATTATCTATAGCGACCACCTCCACTTCTCATCTCTCCATTAATTAATATCTGCAGGCAAAAAACTGTCTGATTCACAGATAGGCTTTTGCCCACAGACATTCAAAAAAATCCTGCAAGTAGTTACCAGGTTCGTAACCCACATTGGCGTTGCACCACCTTCGCTAATTGGTTTCCCTCGGGAAAATGTATCATTATCACTGGAAGTATCATCGCCGCGACAGCCCTTACTGTCGTTAGCCAGAACAGATAACGCTCGCTGCAATATAACCGCAGATCATCGCACCATCCACTTAGCAAGCTCCACATTCCATACGTCTTGCAGAATGACCATATTCTGTTTTCAAGGTTCACTCCCACCGTAGTGGTGGCAATTCTTACATCGGACTTGTCAGCCCGAAAAGCCTATAAGAGACACCATGCCTGCTAAAACACTTAACTCTTATGGACTTTATGAGAATGACAAATAAAAGGTGTAAGAATGCCAGAAAGTTCCGTTTTATTGTTATACTCTGTATTTCTCTCTGATGAGCCGCATAAGAGCCATCATGATTTCCTGGCTGCATTCTTCTCGACACTGCTTGTTAAGCCAAGGTGCTATATGATACACCACTCTGTTTATATAGTCGCTGTGACGATCGAGTATGTATCCGAGAGCCTGCATACTTCCACTCTTGGCAGCAATGATCATGTCGTAATCAATTATGATTTTTTCTTCTTCCATTCTTCTTAGCCCTCGCTTTCTTCAGCCCGTTATATTTGTAGTCCCTTGCTCGTTCAGGAGTGATCCCCAGGAGTTTTCCAATCGAATCAAAATCGTAGCCAAAGCCTACAAATAAAATGAGTGCCTCTTTTTCCCTTTCCGTCAGATTATCAAAAACATCGCCAAAGCCGTCGCTTTTAATTGCGAAGCGTATATTTCTGATAATCATCTCAATTTCTTCCCCCAGTTCGTGACTGTTTTCCACTGCGATATAGTCTCTTAAGCTTCCTTCACTGAGAGATTCAAGTGAAATGCCGCTGTTTCTTCTTTCCGCAGCACTGGCACTTCTTGTCACGTTCCTTGCACAGTACCAGATGGAGTCTCTCATAAATTTCCAGAAGTCTTCCTCCACCTCCCGCTTTTCAGATTCGTTCATTCAAAAGTTCCTCCTCTTCGCAAGGAACTTTCAAAACATCCTTACACTCCTTTACTGTGTTTTGATATGCCAAAACATCACGGATAAAATAAAAAAATTTTTATTTTTTTATTCCGATAGGCATCACCTCCCCTGAAATAGCCGTAAAAAAGCCATAAAAAACCAGTCATAAGGGGTTGACTTGCGATTTTTTATGCCTTATAATTCACTATGTATCATATTATATATTATATAGCGTGATTTTATAAGGAGCAGACTATGCTTTTTGAATATTTGAAAGAACATTACGATGACGGGGAGCCTATCTTCCTCGATGATATTCATATAGAAGGAATGCGAAGGGATAACTTCCGCCAGCAGATCAAGACACTTGCAGACGCAGGTAAGATTGTGCGATATGAGAAAGGGATTTATTATATTCCGAAGAAAACCCGCTTCAGCTCATCCGCCGGCCCGACTCCCGAAACGGTAGCAAGGTACAAATATATCTCCCGTGGTGGTAAGACTGACGGTTATTATTCCGGCAGCACCTTTGCCAACATCATCGGACTGTCCTTGCAGGTACCTATGAAGAAGGAAATCGTCAGCAACAACATAGCCGCCATCGTAAGGGAAGTGCTGATCGGCAAGCAGTCCTTTATTGTCAGAAAGACCAATGTTCCCATCTCCGATGATAATGTTAAGGTTCTTCAGCTTTTGGAATTATTAAAAAATCTGGACTCTTACCTTGACAGCGATTATGATGAAGCGAGGGAAAAATTAAAAAAATATTCTCTTGCGAACCATATTACAAGAGACGATGTTGACCAATATATAAGACGATATCCGGATTCAACCTTCCGGTATTATTATGAAATGAGGTTAGACCATGTACTTGCATAATGATAAGGATCTCTTTACAGAGGTCATAACAGAAGCCAACGCACAGACCGGCATCGCAGAATCCATCATTGAAAAGGATTACTACGTTACCATGATCTTAAAACTGTTGGCAAAGAGCAATCCTGATATAGTTTTCAAAGGGGGAACCTCATTATCGAAGTGTTTCCACCTTATCAACAGGTTTTCCGAAGATATTGATATCACCTTCTCTGAACATATCGGAGAATCCCGGAGAAAGAAACTCAAATACAATATCCTCAAACCGATCAGTGATGAGCTGGGTATGCCCATTGAGAACTGGGACAGTATCGAGAGCGATAAAGATTACAACTATTACCTCTTTGGCTATCAACCTGCAAACGACTACCCGGTGGAAGGCATCATGCCCGGAGTAAAACTTGAAACCGCCCTTGTCTCCTATTCCTTCCCGACCGAAGAAAGGGATGTTGACTCGATTATCTATGGAGCAATAAAAGACTCTGCATCAGACATCATCTCAGATTACGGGCTTGAACCGTTTTCGATGAAAGTGCAGTCAGTCAGCAGGACATTCATTGATAAGATTTATGCCCTCTGCGATTATTACATGGAAGATAAAACGAAACGTTTTTCAAGACACCTGTATGATCTCCATATGCTCTATCCGACCATTACTGTGGATGATTCATTTATGGGACTTATACAACAGGTTCGTGAGCATCGTTCAAAGCTTCCTATCTGCCCTTCCGCAAAAGAAGGCGTAGATATAAAATCGCTCATAACGGAGTTCCTTGATAAAGAATTCTATAAGAGCGACTACGATAACATCACCAGAACGCTGATCTCCGATGATGTGACCTATGAGCAGACTTCTCTCACTCTGAGAGAAATCGCAGAAAAGCTCTTCTGATATATTTTCGTAAATCTATTGCCAGTCATTTCGCACTCTGATATGATATGGCTCATAAAACACCAAAACTGCTAAAGATACCGGCGCTATCCGTGCGCCGTACTGTGGCAGTTTTTTATTTTCTCTTTATTCCCCACAGTACAAAAGCATAAAGGCAATCGCCGGATACGGCGTTATGGGTTCAAAGCGAACCGCCCTATGGCGGTCTGAACCCGCAAATCGGAACCGATTTGCAAGAAGAATACCAAGCATTGGATGTGTCATGACACATCCACATTTACTGACCATTTTCCCTGCCGGCAAAATGACAGCAAATGAGCTTGCAAGGGGATACTCCCCCTGACCCCCGTTAATGCAGAACTGCATCCTTTTCCCTTTCCGAAAAAAGAGCATTTCTGCCAAAAATCAAACACGCCGGATACGGCAATTTTGAAAGGAAGTGCCCTATATGAGCAAAGAACGTGATCGCAAGATACCCATCCAGGTGTATCTGAGCGAAAATGAAAAATATGTCCTCGATGAGAAAATCAAAGAATCCAAAATGCGGAATATATCTGAGTATATCCGCCACCTGATCCTATACGGTTATGTCTATGACATCGACTATAACGGACTGAAGGAATACAACTACCAGATAGCCGCCCTCGGCAGAAACATAAACATGATCAGAGAGCGGATTATGAAAACCGGGAACGCTTACGAAGAAGATCTAAATGAGATAAAGGAGTTGATGGATAAGATATGGCATACACACGAATCCATGCTATCAAAAGTACCGTTACAAAAGCTGTAGCTTATATTTGCAATCCGGATAAGACCGAGCAGCAACTGCTCGTTGATTCATTTGGCTGTAGTCCCGAAACAGCCAGGCATGACTTTGACTATGCTCTTTCCCGAACAAAGCAATCTGACAAAAATCAGGCTTATCATCTGATCCAGTCTTTTGCAAAAGGCGAGGTTTCTCATGAAGAAGCACATCGTATCGGGATCGAACTCGCAGACAAACTGCTCGGTGGCAAATACTCCTATGTTGTCGCAACCCATACAGATAAAGGTCACCCACATAATCACATTATATTTTGCGCCGCCGATAACATAGATCACAAAAAATACAATGCCTGCAAGAAAAGCTATTATCACATCAGGCAACTTAGCGATGAATTATGCAAAGAACACAGCCTTTCCATCATTGAGCCAAGTGGCAGAAAAGGTAAAAAATATATTCAGTGGAAAGCTGAACAGGAAGGCACATCATGGAAAAAACGGCTTCAGGAAGATATCGACGAATGCATTAGAATCGCCAAATCCTACGAGGACTTTTTACGCCTTATCAGAGAAAAAGGCTATACAGTTACCGGTGAAATAATCGGAGATCCTCACGCAAAATACATAAAGTTCACCGCCCCGGGCCAAGAGCGACCTGTGCGTGGCAGCTTCCGCAATTTTGGAGCAGGTTATACAAAAGAAGAAATCAAAGACAGGATTGAAAATCCCGAGAAATGGCAGAAAAAAGAACAAACTGTACAGGAGCCAAACACCACAGAAGCTCCAAAGCAGAAATCACGGATCAAGATACCAAAGAAGGATATCGTCACCAGAACCGGTGCAAGCAGAACGCTCATAGATACCTCTGGAGAAAAATTTCAAAACAGCCCCGGTCTCCAGCACTGGGCTTCCGTCAAAAACCTTAAGACTGCCGCCGCCAGCTATGCCGTTGCAGATAACCTTTCTCAGCTTCAGAAGCAAATTGACAAAAAGACTGCCGAGGCGAAATCTGCCCGTACTGAGCTTGTAGAGCTGGAGCATCAAATGAAAAAAGTCTCCGAACTGCTCCTATATGCGGAACAGTACAGGGACAATAAACCCTTTCAGGATAAATACAAGAAATCCAAGGATCCGGACAGATACCTTCGTATGCATGAAACTCAGCTTATTCTATATGACGGTGCTGAACGAATGCTTCGAAAGATGGGACTTGACCCAAAATCTGTCGAGCCGTCAGAGATACGGGCCGACTATGAAGCCATGCAATCTCGAAAGACTATCCTCGAAAAAACTTATAAATCTGCTGAGAATGAAGTCCAATCACTTCAACAGAAAATGGACAACGTACAAAAGTATGTTGGAAGAGACAGTTCTCACGATTATGTTCAACAGCAAGTCACTACAGGGCACGATAAAAGTAGAACTTAAAACAGAGGGAGTGAATACCACTCCCTCAAATTCTCAACTAATCCTTTACGTCAATTTGAATAAATATCAAGCATCTTCTGCGAACACCTCGTGGTCACCTCAAGATAGTATTTGGCATCTTCAGTAGACATTTCCTTTGAATCATACTGATCTACCTTTTCCGCGAAATCTGAATATTTTCCCATGATCTCAGAATACTCACTCAGCATTGAAACGGCATTTGTTGGATCTGCCATATACTTCTTCATAAACACTACATACTCATCAACAAATTCCTCGTAACTATCAAGAAATGCCTTTAAATCCGGATCCACGCCAGATGTTTGATCAGTGGTTTCAGTGATATCCTCGTCCTTGCTCTCATCTGTCATATCGGAATCCGTTGCAGCCACAGCATCATCCTGATTGCCTGCAGGTTCATTATCCAATTTTTGATTAAACAGTTCTGTCTTAGTCCCATCATTCACGGACGGTGGTTCACTTGCTACCTGCTCGGTTGCTGTTGCTGTTGATGCCCGCTCCTCCGTTAAATCCTCGGCTATCTTATCATTACCGGGAATCTTAAACATGCCATATCTATTTGCCTGGTTTACTCCCGCTAAAAGACAAAATGCTGCAAGAACTATAGCTGCTATAGGGAAGCCCTTAAGCTTATACTTCTTTGTAAGGCAAAAGATCGCTCCTCCGATAATTGCCGTTGAAAGTATTATTGTAAGTATTGGCGGATCAGTGGCGAAATCAACCACTGCAAGGATTAAAAGACCTATACCTATGAACTTTCCATATTTTTCAAGGCCGCTTACATTATCTGTCTCCACCAGTCCTCTCTTACTGGTCTGCTGTTGATATACATCTTGTTCATATACGCTTTGATTATTTACGGCATATGCCGAAGATACAGACGAAGTTTCCGGCACACTATTTCCGCCAGCATTGGTCCCATCATTCTGAGCATTACCTACCGGCGCACCGCAATTAGCACAAAACTTTGTTCCTTCAGGAATCTCACTTCCACAATTCGTACAAAAAGCCATATTTTTCTCCCTTCTCCTACTTGCTATGGTAGGTAATCAGCACATTAGAATTTTTCGGAAAGATATCTCCTTCCTCAAACTCGTTATTTCCGTTGATAGTAACCTCTTCTACCTGCCCATTTTTCTTCTGATTAAACATATTAAGATCATTGAGCGGCACCGCAGTTACATTCAAAAAGCCGGCACCCTTAAACAGCATGACTACACTGTTATAATTTCTTTCCGTGCATTCTGTCATAGCTTCCGTTATAGCCACCTCGTTTGCACCTACAGCTATATGTGCCTTTTTCTTTTTGTTATCTCCCATAAACAGTCCAATGCCACGGCAGGATTTACCGGGCATGATGAAAAGTCTCAAATCGTCTTATAAGACCTGAAAATAAGCGTTTTTTGTGTTTCGCTCTCAATTTTACCAAAGATTTACCAATATTTCTGGAGAGTCAGACTTGCGAAAATAGGATACCAAAATGAGGAGAAAATCAAAATGAGCGATTTATTAACTTGTGAATTTAATATCGATACTGCCTGTGTGGAGCTTTGCTTCGCTGATGGCAGCATGATTTCTATAGACTGCACCGCCGTTGAGAACGAGGTCGCAGACAATATGTACCAGAGGTCAGAGCTTGACTATCTGATATACAATGACCCGGTAGCCTATGTGAATTTAATTCTCAATGGTGACCCGGAAACATACTTGAAAACCGTTACGGAATACAACCCTTTGGACTGATTACCAGAGATAAAGCAAGCCGTCTGTGCGGGCATGAGAAATGCTTGTACAGACGGCTTTTTAGGTGAGTATCTGTTTTCAAATGATAATTTTTATTGCTTGACCGATTCGGTTATTGGTGCTATACTCTAAATAACCGAATCGGTTATTATGTAAAAAGGAGAAAATGAATTGGACAAATTTTTGGCCCTGACCGAAGAAAAGAGAACGGCTATTCTCAATGCGGCGCTCCAGTGTTTCGGCAAGTTTGGTTATGAAAAAGCCTCAATCAATGATATTGCGGTAGCCGCACACATTTCCAAAGCGTCTGTGTTTCAGTATTTCGGCAGTAAAAAGCGGCTCTACATTTACCTACTGGAATACTGCAAGAAAATCATAGAGGGAATATTTGACAAGGAAGCCCTCAATTCCCAAACAGATTTGTTCGACAGAATCCTGGCATCCAGCCGCATGGAAATGGAGAGCTTCCAAAACCAGCCCTTTATTTTGCAGTTTATTACCAGCGTCTGGGAGGAAACCTCTCCGGAAGTAGCCGATGCGCTGGTGATTCTGACCGAGGAAGTCTGCAAATTCAGAAACGATATGGTTCTTCGGGAAGATGATGCGCTGAAGTTCAAAAACCCGGAGGATGCCCAGCCGGTCTTTCAAATGCTGCTTCTGATGGCTGAGGGCTATGCGGCCCGGTACCGTGGGGCGGCGGCCTTCGATTTTCAGGCTGTCATGGAGAATTTTGAGGAGAACATCGCAATTCTGCGGAAAAATTTTTATAAGGAGGAGTATCAAAAATGAGTGAGCAAGCAATCGTCTTAAACCAGCTGACCAAGCACTATGGAACCCATCGGGGGATCAACGACCTCAGTTTCTCGGTGAATGAGGGCGAGTTTTTCGGCTTCATTGGCCCCAACGGTGCAGGAAAATCCACCACCATCCGCACGCTGATGGGCCTGATCCATCCCAGCGGCGGCAACGCCTCTATTTTCGGCCTGGACTGTCAGACCAAGGCCAGTGTCATTGCCAGAGATGTGGGCTACCTTCCCAGCGAGAACAGCTATTATGAAAACATGAAGGTGCGGGACCTGCTGCAATACACCGCTGACCTGTACGGCATGGACTGCGAAACGAAAATGTATGAGCTTTCTGAGCGCCTTAATCTGGATCTGACCCGGAAAATCGCAGACCTGTCTCTGGGCAACAAGAAGAAGGTGGGGATCGTGTCTGCCGTCATGACCTCGCCCAAGCTGCTGATCATGGACGAACCCACCAGCGGCTTAGACCCGTTGATCCAGCAGGCTTTCTACGATATTCTGAAGGAGGAGAACAGCCGGGGAACCACCATTTTCTTCTCCTCCCATGTCCTCAGTGAGGTGCAGAAGCTGTGTGACCGGGTGGCGATCTTAAAAGAGGGCAAGCTCGTGGGCATTCAGTCCATCCGAGAGCTGCGGGAAAGCGGCTATAAAAAGGTCAGCCTTACCGCTGAAACGGCCATCCCCCGTGAGTTCTGGGGCCTGCCCGGCATTGCCAACTACACCGAGAGTCCTGACAAGACCTCTGTTTCCTTTATGTATAACGGCAATATCACGGCGATCATTGACAAGCTTCACCTGCTGCATTTGGACGATGTGCTTTTGGAAGAACCCTCTTTGGAGGAGATCTTCCTGCACTACTATGCGTAAGGAGGTGTCAGGCATGGTCATTTTGAAATATGAACTGAGAAGGCATCGAACCTATATCCTGGGCTGGGCCATCGCCTTGGCTGCGTGCATCTTTTTCATGACACCGACTTATTACAGCTTTCTGGATGCGGCCTCCGTGGAACTCTTTGAAACCATGGGCACCACGGACTTTTACAGGAGCGTCGGCGTATCGATGGAATACCTGACCTCTCCGCTGGGTATTTACGGGTTCCTGACCAGCTTTTTCATGATTGCCTCCGGCGTTTTCGGGATGCACTTCGGCATTTCCATTCACACCAGAGAATGTACGGAAGGAACCTCGGAATACCTGTTTACAAAGCCCTTTCCCCGGAAAGCAATTTATTGGGCAAAGGCATGGACGGTGTTTGTCGGCGTGGCGATCGTGGGTGCGGCGTATCTGCTGGCTTCCCTTTTCGCCATGGCAACATTCCGTTCCGGAACTCCTTGGGGAGAGTTTTTCCTGATTGCCCTGTCCCTGACCCTTGTGACGCTGTTCTTCGCTGCAATGGGGCTGATGGTGGGAGTTTTGTTTTCCCGCAACCGCAGTCCGCTGCTGACTGCCGGTTTGGTTGTGTTCGTTGAGTATTGCATTACCAGCTTCTCCAACATCGTCAGTAACCGGGCTATCAGTTTTCTGTCTCCCTACTCGTTCTTCGGAGCCGCCGAGATCTCCAAAGCCGGCTTCTATGACCTCCGGTATCTTGGGTGGTGCGTGCTGCTGTTTGCCTTGTTTTTGGTGCTTTCTTACGGTGTCTTTCTGAAAAAAGACATTCAGTTCCGCAGCTAAGGAGGTGTGAACATGAAAACATTGATTAAAAATGAATTCCGCCAAACCAGAAGACTTTTGCTGATCTGGCTGGGAATCATGCTGCTTCTGTGCGGTTTCTGCTATTTTGAGCTTCTGTCCCTACGGGACAGTCTGGATGAAATGGCAGCGATGGTCAGCCAATTTCCGAGACTGATCATGATCATGTTCGGAGTCAAAGGCGACTTGACGACATCCACCGGCTGGTATGTGTGCATCTATTTCTGGGAGGGACTGCTGGCGTTTCCTTATGCCATGTCTTTGGGACTGTCCTGTGTGGCAAGGGAAAAGAAATTCGGAACATCGGAATACCTGTTCACAAAGCCTGTGAAGCGGAAAACCATTGTTCTGGCGAAGGTGATCGTTTCGGCAGTGAACCTGCTGGTGTTCGCCCTGTTCAGCGGCGTGTGTAATTATTTCACGATCGTTCTTCCTTTGGGCGGTCTGGATCAGCCGGGAGCGGTGCTTTCCACAACGATGGGAATGTTCTTTACCCAGACTCTCTTTTTTGCCCTGGGTCTGCTGTTTTCCAGTGTGCTTCGATCCTATAAGGCTGCGGTGCGGACAGGAACAATTTCCATGCTGGCTGCCTATGGGTTGGCCTTTACTGCCGAGTACACAGGAAATCATTTCCTGGACTACCTGACCCCATTGCGTTATTTTGATGTGTACGAGGTAGCACTGCACGGTTTCCACCTTCCCTATCTCGTCTTAACGATCGTTGTGGCAGGTATTTGTGTCGCAGCTGCCCTGGATCAGTGGAAACGGCGGGAATTGTGATGTTACATGAATCGTGTATCTTGAAAACAGCAGCTAACGATATATGGAGGAAATATTTATGTTACGGCCAAAAGAAATAGTATGTAAATGGGTAGATGCCTTTAACAACCATGATGTAGAGGCAATTATGAGCTTGTACCATGATAACGCAACCAATCATCAGGTGACCAATGATCCCGTGATTGGGATAGATGCAATCCGTGAAATGTTTACAGCATAATTTGCCTATTGAATCGTTGTGAAAAGGTGAACAGAGCACGAAGTTGAAGGAAGGGCGAAAATGGAGCGAGGAAGAATTATTGTAATTACAGGCCCTCCGGGAACTGGAAAATCGACAGTATGGATGCCATGGAAGGAATATTCTTCTTCGTCGATGCGGGCGGCTTCCTGAAGCCAAACATACAGGTCGTTGCTCTCTGGGTTACAAGGAAGCTCTGAACCACGCCTCTGACGATACAATGCGTACAAGAGAAAAGAGGGAAAGACCGCTGACAGCATTAAAAAAGATGCAATTTTTTCACAGCATACTTTCCGAACCATGTGTGGTGTATGGCACCGCATTTCTCAGCAACACAATATACCAAGTTCGAGGCGGAGAGTCTATTGAAATAAAAAAATCCGAGGAAGAGAATATCTCTCTGCCTCGGATTTTTCGTTTCATCCCTCAATCGGCTGGTGTAGTACCTTCAATTTCAAGATGTCCCTGTGCGGACACGCCCTTCAGGCATTTTTTATCTTCGTCCTCTCTGCGGTTTTGGATTCTTCAGCAAGTCGGATTTTTCCGCAATCTTTTTCAGCCACTTCCGTTCTTCTACTGACAGCTTCCTAAAATTCAGCTTGAGCCGTTTGCAGATAAACGCCAAGTACGCTTGTTCCGTGTCGCTGTCCTGGCTGACGATTTCACCAGCAGTTTCCAGCATTTCTTTTAGCGGGTTATCCTCTGGGACGCTGAAAAAATCGTCCTTGTGTGTTTCCCGCAGAGCAAGGGCAATCCCGTTTATGTCCCGTTGTATCACATAGCGGCAAAACTCGTCCTCATCAATATGGGCGGTGATAAGCTGTCTTAACTGCGTATCACTCATGCCAGGATTATGCTTTTTTATAACAGTTGCGCTCATCGTGTCCACTATGGCGTTTGCACCCTGCGCCTGTTTCAGTGCCGTTCCGTTCACATAGATTTCAAGGTCAGCCATCAGCCGGGGGAAATCCGGGTGCGCCGCCAGCTCACACAGCAGGGTATTGTCTATCCTCCCGCTTTTCAGCAGGTCAATCATTTCATCACTCAAACGCAGGTCTGCAAGATCGGCGTTTGGGTGATTTTTCATTTCAGACAGCCCCAGCAGATAATCAGCGGTCACACCGTAAAACTTCGCCAGCCGGATAAGGGCATAGTGGCTGATGTCCTTGAAGTCTTCCGTTTCGTAACTGCCCAGCGCAGACTTGGAAAGCCCGGTCTGCTCCGCAAGCTGCCCCAGCGTCAAGCCACGCTCCACACGTAGGTCTTTTAATCGCTCTTGTATGGATAAAGACATATTCACCCTCCTTGCTAGCTCAACGAAAGAGAAGCCGTTATGCTATGTACTATGCTCATAGCATAACGGCATAGGCATTTACAGTTTTATTTTACCATTTGCTACATCTTCACGAAATTTGACCTGATATAAAAAAAGAGACCAGAACAGGGTATTTCCCCATCCTGATCTCATATTACAAATTTACCTGTCCAATAAAAACACCTTTAAAGCTCAATATGTGGTTTTACCGGCTCATTTTGCACCTGTCGCTGTGTTTCTCTTTGGGGGACTGCACTGTTTGCGGCTACTATAGCTTTCTTGGCCGCAAGTCTCGCCCGTAGTGATGGGCGTTCCCCTCTTGCCCTGCGTTTTCTTTCCTCTTCCTCGATGCGTTGCAGCTCTTCCAAGCGTTCCTGCTCCGCTTGCCGGGCTTCCCTTTTCTCCTCAGATTTTGGAACCGTATTGCTGAGTACATTGTCGATCTGGTTCAGATTTACCTCCTCAAGCTCCTCCACCTTGGCAAGCGGCTTGTATTCAGCCAACTTCACAAGAAGCTCCGCCGCCTTGCGGACATCCTCGATGTTGTCACTCTCTTCTATCACAGTTCCCAGGTACTTCTTATAATCCGCAGAATTGCCGTTTCGGATATCATCCGCTATATTCTGCACCTGTAACTCCCAGTTATCGACCGTATCCTTGTACTCATAGGGATCAAAGTCACTGGAAAAGCGGTCTATTTCAGCCGCCAGCTTCGCAGCCTCGTCCACATATACCGGCTTTACGGCATCCATATCCTGTTCCGGTCTATCCTGTACAGTCAATCCCGGCAGTGTCCCGATTACCTTTACATCCGGGAATGCATCTATGATCTGCCCGATCTTTGACAGTCCCTCCTGATCATTCCATATCTGAGGAACATACCGCAGATTATCAAGATCTATGGTGTTTCCATAGAGGACATCCATCTGCACATCATCTATCTCCGGTGTCCCAGCTTCATGTATGTTGATGCCGACAGCAGGGATCATATTGCTATGATTTTCACGGATGCTCTCAAACAGAGCTTTTGCCTCTTCTATAGTGGAAATTCCCTCATGATAGGTTCCCATGCTGTGAAATTCGCCGCACTCCGCAACGGTATAGGTTATCTCTGTGTTACGCTGCTGTGCTTCCTGTATTATTTGAGCCTGTTTTTCTGTAAGGTACGCTTCCACACCGGTCAGATACTCGGAAAGACTCCCATGCTGTTCCTGTGATATCGTGTTTATATCGAGCTTTACACCACCCATAATGATATTTCCCTGATTAAGAGTGTTAAACAGATCGTCCTCCCTCACCGAGCCGCTGTAATACAACACCACATCAAGGTCAGCTCCTTTCTCCTCCATACCCCTGCAACGACTGCCGGATACAACGACATCCTCAATGATTACATCCATCCCATAATCATTCACTATGCCCTGCACTATTGTTTTAACATTAGCTTCTATCGTTTCAGGATCCATGCCGTCAAGCTCATGGAACTTCTCTTTGGTCTTATCCTTAAATGCGCTTATGACAGCGGCATCGTTAAGGCTTTCGCCTTTTGTTTCGTCTTTTGCCATTTCAGCTCCTTTCTAAAAGGCTCCGGAGATAATCCCCGAAGCCCTTTGATCTTATGCTATAACCTCTTCTTTTTTCTTTGCTACCGCAGGTGCTTTCTGATCCATGGCAGCTACAACCGCCTTCTTCTCATTAAGCCTTGCGACAAGGGACGGTCTTTCCTCTTTTGTCTCCGGTTTTGTTGCAGGGTTCCCCATATCCTCTGTTTCTGATATATCAGCCTCCTCAGCTTTTTCGCTTATTTCAGCCTTATCCTCCGATATGTGACCTGCCTCTTTGGTAGCCTCCTGTGCCGGCATTACCGTCTCGGTCTGTTCTGCTGTTTCTTTCTCCGGCTTTGGAGCATCTTCATCAAGATCAACTGCATCCTCGCCTTTTTCATCCATATCAAGCAGGCTGTTCAGTTCTGCAAGCCTTGTCAGCTTATCGTTAAGCTCCTTCTCCTGTGGGAATGGCTTTTCCACCTCAATCTTTGCGGTTTCAAGCTGCTGTTCCACATTGGCATGCTTCGCAATCGCATCCTCAAGCTGTTTTGTCATGGATTCCATGGCATTACCGATACGGGTAATGTTACCGGACGGGTCAGAGCCAATCTCCACTTCATGGCTGAGTTTTCCTTTCATGTTCAGCGTAAACTTCCTGAAAAATGAATCAAAGGTTATATTCATCTTCATGCCAAGGTACTCACCGATTGGCACAGCCACATTGGCCTGCTTCATCTCCTTGCAGATACCGATGATTGCTGTTCCGGCTTCCTTCCTGTCATCATAGGTCTTTCCGGCTACCGTCATGGTAAAGACATCCTTATCCGCAGGCTTGCTGGCATTGTATGTTGCAATATCTGCCTTCATTCCGGCGATACGCTCCTTCAGTGCTGATATCTGCTGTGGGTAGTTCTTTGCGATATTATCCTCCAGTCGGTATTTCTGACTGGTATGGTTCGCTTTCATGAGCTTCAGCTTTGATACCTGGATGTCGAGATCCATCTTTTCTTTGATATAAGGATTTCCCGTAGCAAGAGCCTTGACCTCCGCATAGGTAAGTGCCGCCTCGTCAATATCCTCACAGCTTCTGACTGGAGATTTACTGGTCATGATCTGCCCGATGAACTTCTGCTTGTTCTCGATGAGCTGCCACGAGTACGCATCAAACGTACCCTCTGTAACATAGCGGAAGATCTTTACCTTTGGATTAGTATTGCCCTGTCGTAAGATACGACCTTCCTGCTGTTCAATGTCAGAGGGTCTCCATGGCACATCCAAGTGATGAAGTGCTATCAGCCTGTCCTGCACATTGGTACCGGCTCCCATCTTCTGCGTTGATCCCAATAAAAAACGGACCTGTCCGCTTCTTACTTTGCCAAACAGCTCCGCTTTCCTCGTCTCGGTATTCGCATCATGGATAAAAGCTATCTCTTCCGGTGGTACTCCTTTTGCTATCAGCTTGTCCCTGATATCCTCATATACATTGAAGGTTCCGTCTCCTTTAGGTGTACTCAAATCGCAAAAAATGAGCTGGGCTGACCGCTTATCTTTTGTCTCCTCCCAAATCTCAAAAGCTTTCTCCACGCAAACACTGGACTTACTGTTTTCATCATCCGGTAGCATATCGTTCATAAGACGCTGATCCAGTGCCAGCTTACGCCCATCGTTAGTAATTTTAAGCATATTATCGACGGATGAATCCACCATACGGTTACGCACCCGCTCTGCTCTGTCTGCCAGAGATGCCACCATTTCCTTCTGCGCTTCGGACGGCTTTAATGTCACATTTTCATACTCTGCCTCCGGCACAGGGAGTTTTAACATATCTGGTGTCTGTATATCGGCACTCTCCTTAAAGAGTGCGATCAACTCAGGCAGGTTAAAGAACTTTGCAAACCTTGTCTTTGCCCTGTATCCGGTTCCCTCCGGTGCAAGCTCTATCGCCGTCTGTGTATCACCGAAGTTAGCCGCCCATGCATCGAACTGTCCCAGTCCCAGCTTCTGAAGCGTACCATACTGTAAATATCTCATATTGGTATATAGCTCCGTCATGCTGTTGCTGATCGGTGTTCCGGTTGCAAAGGTCACGCCCTTACCACCAGTCAGTTCATCGAGGTACTGACACTTGTTAAACATATCCTGTGACTTCTGAGCTTCAGTCTGTGCAATACCTGCCACATTCCGCATTTTCGTATATAAGAACAAATTCTTGTACGAATGCGACTCGTCCACAAAAAGCCTGTCTACGCCAAGCTGTTCAAAGGTTACAACATTATCCTTACGGCTCTGATCATTTAATTTATCAAGCCTTGTCATGAGCTGCTTCTTGGATTTTTCCATCTGCTTGATGGTATATCGCTCACCCCTGTCAGCCTTTGCCTGTGCTATAGCCTCCGTGATCTCATCTATCTGCCGCTCCAGTATCGCCACCTGCCTTTCCTGTGACAACGGGATCTTTTCAAACTGCGTATGGCCGATGATCACGGCATCATAATCGCCTGTTGCTATACGGGAGCAGAACTTCTTGCGATTTGCAGGCTCAAAGTCCTTTTTCGTAGCCGCAAGGATATTCGCTCCGGGATACAGACGCAGGAAATCTGATGCCCACTGCTCTGTCAGGTGGTTTGGTACTACAAACAGCGACTTCTGAGCAAGCCCAAGCCTTTTAAGTTCCATAGCTGCCGCAGTCATTTCGAAGGTCTTGCCAGCACCTACACAGTGTGCAAGGAGCGTGTTATCTCCATACAGCACATGAGCTACCGCATTCTTCTGATGCGGCTTAAGCTCTATATCCGGTGTCATACCCGGAAACTGCAAATGTGAGCCGTCATATTCCCTTGGTCTTGTGGAATTGAAACGCTCATTATAAACCTTTACAAGATCAGCTCTCCGCTCCGGATCCTTAAAAATCCAGTCCTTAAAAGCTTCACGGATTGCCTCCTGCTTCTGTGCAGCAAGGGTGGTCTCCTTCTTATTCAGCACCCTCTTTTCCTTGCCATCCTCCACGATAGTATCATAGATACGCACATCCTTAAGGTTCAGACTGTCCTCCAGTATCTTATAGGCATTCGCCCTGCCGGTACCAAAGGTCATGTTGGCAAGGGTATTGCCATAGTCTGCATTCTTACCCTTTACATTCCAAAGCCCGGTCACATCCGAATACTGTATGCCCATGACATTCCGGTCAAAAAGATATCCCGGTGTCTGGAAAGTCTCACGCATGAAGTCCTCGATATACTTCGGGTCAACCCATGTTGCCCCAAGACGGACTTCTATATCCGATGCTTCAAGGTCTTTCGGCATTACCTGTTCAAGATGCACCACATTCACCTGATACTCAGGGTGATTTTCCGCATAGTTCTTTGCTATGGAAAGCTTCTCACGGACATTACCGGACAGGTATTCATCCGCTGTCTCCCACTGGTCGGTCAGCGGATTCCGGAAGATAACTCCTGCAAGCTCCTCAGTTATGGCTTCTTTTTCCTTTCCCGTAAGCTCTGCCATATAGTCAAGGTCTACCTTGGCTTTTTCAGCCAGGGAGACCGCCAATGCCTCGCTTGCGGTATCAACACTTGTCACCACCTCTGCGTGTTTGATGGTACGCTTCGTGAACATATCCGCTTTTCCAAGAAACTTCCCCTCATCATCCAGCTTCTCCAAAGAACAGAGCAGGCAGTATGAAGAATCCTGATTAAAGGCTCTCTTATTGGTCTGAGAACTGATAAGCCCGTATTTATCGGAGAACTTATCATATAATCCGTTCAGTTCTGCCTGTTTGTCCGTAATGGCTGAGTCGGGATAATCCTCCATCTGCATCTGAATTAGTTCCTGCGTACAGTCACGGATAGCGATCATACCTTTGATGCGGTCTTCCATGGTATCTGACACATCGGCAGGCTTCATGACGGAATTCTCACGATAATACACATGATCATCCACCATACAAAAGCTGTAATTCTTCACATTCGGATCTGCTGGGATTACTTCAAGGTCAGACTTTCCAAGCTCGTCCGCTGAAAGCTCCACCGCTTCATATTCTGCATGAATATTGCTGATTGCCTCACGAAGCTGCTCCTCAAATGGTCTGCTCTCATCCGGTACACAGGTACTCTCCATACCAAAGGGTCCCGATACCATCTCCATTTTCCCTACGATCATCTCCGGATGGTCGGCAAAATACTGGTTCATGGCTATACCGTTTGCATCCATGCCGAGGTGTACCCAGTCCGGCTCGATATCCATAAGCCTGTCCCTTTTCTGGAAAAAAAGAATGTCGGACGTGACTTCTGTACCGGCATTCTCCTTAAAAGCTGTATTAGGTAATCTCACCGCTCCGAGCAGTTCTGCCCTCTGAGCAAGGTACTTTCTCACCTGCGGGCTTTGCTTGTCCATGGTTCCCTTGCTTGTAACAAATGCCACGATACCGCCCGGTCTTACCTTATCCAGTGTCTTTGCAAAGAAATAATCATGGATCTGGAAATTCAGCTTATCATAAGGCTTGTCACTTACCTTATAATTCCCGAACGGCACATTTCCCACAGCAACATCAAAGAAATCATTCTGAAAATCGGTCTTTTCATATCCGCTGATACGCACATCTGCCTGCGGATAGAGTTGCTTTGCGATGCGGCCTGTCAAATCATCCAGCTCCACTCCGTATAGCTTGCTGTCCTGCATCTCCTCTGGCAGCATACCGAAGAAATTACCTACACCCATGGCAGGCTCAAGTATATTTCCCTTTTCAAATCCCATCTGTCCCAGTGCTTCATAGATATTTCTTATGATTACGGGGCTTGTAAAGTGGGCATTTAGGGTACTCTCTCTTGCGGAATTATATTCCTCCGGTGTCAAAATGCTCTTTAATTCCTGATATTCCGCAGACCAGTTACTCTTGGTTTCATCAAAGGCATCTGCAAGACCACCCCAGCCGACGTACTGTGATAAAATCTGCTGTTCCTCCGGCGTGGCTGTCCTGTGTTCGTCCTCGATCTGCTTCAAAGTTGTAATCGCCCTGATATTGTCACGGAACTTTTCCTTTGCGCTGCCTTTTCCCAGGTCATCATCTGTAATGCGGAAATTCTTTGCCGCAGCTCTTGCGTCTTCAGACAGTTCCGCTTCCCTTGCGTTATAGGATTCCCAGAACCTTCCGACAAGCCTCCTTGGAAAGCTCTCATCATCCATAAACTCATACTGGATGTTCTTAACTGCATCAAGGCTATCAGCTTTTTCAATCTTCTTTTCATACTGCCCGACCCTTACTTCATCTGACAGTTTCTCTTCCAGCTTGCGTAGCTCCGGTTCAGAAAGCCTGTCATAAATATCGTTACTTTCAGTATGGATGGAAAAGCTCTCTTCATCCCCGTCATGCCTTGTGACCTCATACCGGATCTTCTGATGTTCTCCCCGGATATCGGCTTCAAGCTCATACTCCGCAGTATGCCCGAAATTGCTGTACTCCGCTCCAATATAGGAAATGTTCTGTATATCCTCTGCGGTAAGCTCCATGTTATGGAACTTCTCCCAGTCCTCTTCTGATACATAGGTAAGCTCGTCAAAATCAAGGTACTTAAGCTCATTTTCTATAAGGTCAGTAAGGGTATCATATTCATTCTGAGAAATGATCTGCCCGTCAATCGCAAGGCGGATGCTGTTATGCTCAAGGTCTACAGAAGCCTGTATCGGGTACTCTTTTCCATCTGCTTCATCTATAAGGTCGGTATAAGCTATCTCCACATTGGAAAAATCCGAGAAATCTGCATCATGATCATACTCCCTGTAGCAGAACTCATTGATAAGCTCCTTTGCCTGCTCCTGCTCCGGAGTAAGGACTGCTTCTTTTTCCCGAAGAAACTCCGGCACTTCCGAAAATCCAAATGAATCCACGAAATATGCCTTGTCCTCACCATTCTGATGCAATACCACCACATCCGATACGGACATGGAGCGTCCCTTGTAATCTGCCGGATGGTCTATGTTAAACTTCTCATACAGGTCATCGAGAGTAGCGCTTTCCTCCAGTTCTCCGGAATATACTGCCTCATAGTTTGCCGCATCAACAGACAGTCCTCTGTTCTGCAGGTGCTCCAGATTTTCAAAGATGATATCCCGTCTGTCCTCAGCTTCATCCGATATCTGATAGATTGTATATGTTGAAGATTCCTGCTCTAAAGCCTGCTCTTTAAGCACTTCTCCCCGCATGGTCTCGTCAACATACTCCTGCGCCTCTTCAAGAGTCCTGAAGGTCTCCGTAGGAGCAGCAAGAGAATCAGCAACCGGATGAATCCCATATGAACCATCTTCCTCACGGTCTATCCATACATACTGACCGGAAGGGAGCTTTGTTGCCCACTCCTGGGGATTATCATTTTCATCATCCGCTTCATGGACTATCGACCAAAGGCTATTCTCTCCCCGTCCGACAGGCGGACCGAATTCGGGATTATGATCCGCCTCTTTGCTTTCAGGCTCTTCCTGTGCATCCCCGGCTTCAATGGCATCAACAAGTTTTTCCTGCTCATCAGCAAGAGCTTCCTTTTCCTGCTCCTTTTTATACTCTGCATAGGCTTCCTTTGCCTTTGGAGACAGGTACTTATCCTCTGCAATCAGTTCACGGATACGCTTTTCCACCACATTCCAGTTAAGAAGCACGGATGTATAAGGCTCCATGATACTGCCTTTGTCAAGCTGAATGCCCTTTGCATCATGGTCTTCCCAACTCTTATCATTTCCAATCAGTGCATCTGACTGACCACCAGTACCGTATTCGCTCTTAAGGAACGCTACATTATCTTTGCTGTCATGCCCTTCCTTAAAATAATCATAGATACGGAAAAGTCCCTGCGATACACCGCTTCCATGGGTGAGCCTGCTGTCAATCTCATCCTGGGTAATGAAGTTTTCAAGCCTTACATTTACCTCATCTGCAAGAGGAAACTCCCTACGCTCAGCATCGAGGTCGGCAATCTCTGAAAGCAGATACTCCGGCTCTTTTACATATCGCCACCGAAGTTGAAGCTCTCCGCTCTCTATCCTGTCCGCAGCCCTGCCGATTTCCTCTGCAAGCAGCTCTCTTCCCTCATGGGTAGATAGCAGCTCTACGATATGTGCCTGGCTGTCGGGATAATTACTTCCTTGGATAGAAAGAGAATCAGGCATATCATCAATGCCGTCACGGAAAAAGAAATAAATCTGATCAGCCACCCTCGCCCGTTCGGTGCTGTCCACAAGAAAGGCTTCATTTCTCGACATATATGAGCCGTTTTCCACCATCTGACGGGTGAACTCTTCCACAAGGCTCCAACTATAGGTAGTGGCAAAGTCCACCTGAGCGGAATTGCCCGGTGCGATGCTCATACCATTTTCATTAAACCAAACAGATACCCTCTGCCCGTCAAATTCAAAGCCCTTACCGGTAGTTCCGATCTCATTCTTTATGAAATCAGTCATTTCCGCAGCATCTTTTCCTG
This sequence comes from Butyrivibrio sp. NC2002, assembly GCF_000702265.1. Lineage (GTDB taxonomy): Bacteria > Bacillota > Clostridia > Lachnospirales > Lachnospiraceae > Butyrivibrio. The sequence goes on along the minus strand of NZ_KL370881.1, from coordinate 567,953 downwards.
CCTGGTACTTTGCATAGATACGCTTACGGTTATTCTCTTTGCCACCACCGGATCTGATCACATCAAGAAGCTGGTCGTCTTTTAGCATAAAAACAGCGGGAGCCTTCGTTTTCACGCTTGCTTCCGCTGCTGCTATCGTTCCCACCTGTTCCGCAAATGATGGGAACAGGTCAAACATATTCAGTTGTTCGGGTTCTGCATCCGGAGGGTTTAGCTGTAGATCAGCTCCGATAAAACTATCTCCTCCGCCGATGCCCGGATGTTGTTCATCAGACCCACCCACTTCATCTGGTCTGATGCTTTCAGGGCTTCGTTCACTCCCTGGGACTTCGCCATCTGGGATGTCAACAGATCCATCCTCTCCTCTGCCTGCTTCTGAATCATCAGGCAGTGCTCCTTCAGATTCCCCTCTAACATCATCCCGCTGTAGGTTCCTCTCCTGTGTTCCTTTAAGAAGTTCCTCCGCATCAGTCCGTACTTCGTTAAGGGTTCCTCCGGCTCGCTGTTCGCGATCAGGTTCGGGATCAGATAATCCCCGCTCTGCATGTAAGTCAGTTCCATGGTCATTTCCTCCTTGTTCTGAAATATTAGCGCTTTCGCCTTTTTCATAATCATCGGTGGAAATATCACCTTGCCGCTCGCTTTCACGCTTTAAAGCATTATATTCATTCTGAGCCTCATTTGCAAGCGAATTTTGGCTTTTTTCTACGGCTTGTGATATATTCTCCGTTTGTCTTTCTACTTCGCCATATCTGGCGATATGACGTTCCTGTACCGTTACCGCTCTTCCGATTTCCATGAGTACCGGCTCAGTCATTTCCGATACTGCATTTCCAAGTACCGACAGCGTTTTCACATCGCTGAACTCATGCAGATAACGAAAATCAAAATCATAAAGTTCTGTATCCACACCGCACCTTGTAAGAAGCGTATATGCGATGGAATCTCTCATGGTCTCTTGCAAGCGCAGTTCAAGATTCAGTTCATCATATCCATGCAGAAAGCTTCCATCCACCCGGTCCTGCAGATCAGGCATTACATCCCTGTAATAATCATCCGCAATACGATGTGCCAGCTCCACCAGCCTATCTCCGAAAGGTCTGCTTTCATCCGTTTTTCCATATATGTTTTCAAGTCTGTTGAGAACTGTCTGTTCATTCCGTTCCCTGACCTGCCATATGTACGGGAGTCTTCCAACATTCCATCCGGGATGCACATTTGACACATCAAATACATACCGAAGTCTTGGTCTGCCGCTGCTTTCATCCAAAAGAGCGATACCCTTGGACCCACGGTTGACCCAGCAGTTCATCTTCTGATTCCATGTTTCAAGCTCTGCACATGCTGTGGCATCCGGTCTCTGGGCATAGATAAGCAGCTGATCCATGAAAGGATACCGGTATAGCCTTCCGGCAGTGGTAAGGAATCCTTTCCACTTTTCCATATCTGCCGATAAATCCTGTGCCGTAGCCTGTGCAAGCCATTTGATCTCATCATATTTTCTTGCCATAGCCTGTTTCTCCTTATAAAGATTATGGGAGAAGGACATCGCTGCCCCTCTCCCGTTCCAAAACAAAAATCCTTATGCCAAAGCCTGTCCTCTGTCCTTATTCATCTGACGAGGCTCCCTGGTTGCCTCATTCTTGGCAACAATGTCTTTCTTCTGAGCAAGTCTTTCCTTAAGGGAAGGACGCTCCTGCTTCTTTTCCTCTTTTGCCGCAGTCTTTACTACAGCAGTTTCTTTTGAAGCCTCGGTTTCCTTTGCCGCAGCTCTCTCCTCTGCCTTGTCAGCACGGAAAAGCTCATGCTCCTTTGCGTCATAGGCATATACGTGATCGGAGAGTCTTTCCTCCGGTGCTACCTGTGTGGCATTCACATCCTGCACCATGCTCTCCAGTGTCTTAAGATCCATCTGGTCATTCTTAGGTACGATCAGCACCTCATGCACACTCGAAGGTAAAATGAAGTAGTCCTGACCCAGCTTCTCGGTGATATCATCCATGACCTTATCGTTAAGGAGAACTGCCGCACCGTTAAGCTTATCCTCATTGGAAAGTACATACATCATCTCATCAGGTGTAGGCGGGATCATACCGGCGATGGCCTCCCTTGCCTCTTCCTCAGACATTCCGCTTCGCATCATATCGGGAAGCATCATATCAACCATGGTCTCCGTCATGCTCTTAAAGGTTGCCGGAGTAAGTGTGTCCATGTTATCGAGGGCAATCTGATGAAGCTGTTCTACATCCACACCGTATCCTTCCATGAGCCTGTTGGTGATAGGAGCAGACATATTGCCGCTCTCTTCTTTGCCGATTGCGATATGGTATGTAACAGCCAGGTCATCCACCATGGTATGAGGCTTATCTGCAAGATACTCCGCATTCTGCTCTGCATTGATAAGACGGCAGGTGATACGATCCTTCACGCTGTCAAAATCCGTAAGCCTGCTAACATCGAAATCCTGTGACATCTCATGCTGAGTGCGGACATCTGCGATTGCAGCCAGGATATCATCCATAGGTCTGCCGTCCTCATGCTGCTCATAAAACTGGTTAAGGTAAATGTTGGGAGCGATATTGCTGTCCTCAAGCTTTACCATAAGACCATCCAGCTTCTGATCATTGTTCTTTACAACGGTCTGAATGGAAACATCCGCATTTTCATACTTCTCAGGCAGAAACTCCTTGATACGGTCTGCCACTTCCTGCTTAAACTCTTCGTAATTCATGCATTTGTTCCTCCCTTCATCATAGCTTCCTTCTGCATCTGTGCCTTACGCTCCAACTTCTTCATGCCCTGCATATAGGCTGTGAAGCGGGCTTTGCCGCTTGTCCTCTGCTTTTCTGCAACCTCTGTTGCGATCACGTTGTTATTCTGCATCTTCTGTAACCTCCTCCATATAGTTAAAATAATCATCACAGAAATCCTTGTTTTTTCTGTCCTTGTACTTCTTTACTGCATAAACGACGGCGGAAACAATGGTTCCTGCCGCCGCAATGCCCAGTAATACCTTTACTGCTTTCTTCATGTTGCTCACTCTCCCTTCTTCTTACGCTCCGGAAACTCCATGGAAAACTTGAACTGGAAACCGCTCCTCTCTTCGCCATCCTTATTGGTGTAGTCATACGCCTCCACACCTTCAGGCTTAAGAAAAGCATCGTAGCTCTTGCCCTTCTTGCTCTTAAGACCTTTCATAAAGATCTTTTCTCCTGCAAGAAGCTTCTTGATCTGCTCCTCGTCAAGCTTTCTTCCCATGGCATAGCCAAGGCTCATGCCGCACTTCTCGGTGCAGTATGCTCCATACTTGCCGACAACAACATCTCCGCCACACTTAGGGCATTTTCCGATTGCTTCTTCTGAACCAAACATCTTCTTTTCCTCCTCGCTTACGCTACTGTATGTTTTTATCAAATCAGTTACCATGTCCTTAATGCCCTTAATAAAGGCATCCGCACTCATCTCACCCTTGGAGACAAGGACAAGTGCGTTTTCCCAGTCCGCCGTCATCTGCGGAGATTTCACCGCATCAGGCAGGATGGTTATGAGCTTGATTCCATCATCCGTGGGAACCAGCTTTTTCTTATCTCTTTTGACAAAACCGTCTTTTACCAGCTTCTCGATGATATCCGCTCTGGTGGCAGGTGTGCCGAGACCCTTACGCTCTACATCATCGTCCATTTCCGAAGCACCGGCAGTCTCCATATACTTAAGGAGCGTGTCTTCCGTAAAAGCTTTTGGTGGCTGCGTGAAGCCCTCCACCACTCTCGGATTCACATCACGGAATGACTGTCCTTCCCTTATTACTGGAATAGGCTTTTCTTCATCTTCCGCATCAGTCTTTACCTTAAAGCGGTTCCTGAGCATCTTTTCATACTTCTTAAAGCCTTCGGATATGACCGTCTTTCCGCTTGCATGAAACTTAAACCCATCACAGTCAAGTTCCACCTTTACACCCTTATAAATGTGCCTCCCGGATGTAGCACACAGAACACGATATGAAATGAGGTAAAGAATCTTCTTCTCTCCCTCTGCAAGTGCATCCATATTTTGTTTGCCTATTTCCATCGTGGGAATGATGGCATGGTGGTCTGTGACCTTTTTACTGTTTAAGACTCTGCCGATATCCGGCGAATAATCCTGCGGAATCTTTAATATGCTTTTAAACACCGCTCCGATCACATCTTCCGCAGTCTGTCCCATATCATCGGATAAAAACTGGCTGTCCGTCCTCGGATAAGTACAAAGACGCTTTTCATAAAGGCTCTGGGTATAATCCAAGGTCTGCTTTGCCGTAAATCCAAAGATACGATTGGCATCCCTCTGCAGGGTGGTAAGGTCATAAAGTCTCGGCTGTGCGATACTCTTTTCCTCTTCCTCCACCTTCGTAATACGCACCGGGTTAAATACGGCACATCCCTCTACGGACATTGCCTCATCTTCGGTCTTGAACTTATCGGATACCGCTTCCATGCCATTTACATCTATATGGCAGGTATAAAACGGCTCTTTCTTAAAGGTTCGGATTGCTTCGTCTCTGTCCACAAGCATTGCAAGTGTAGGAGTCTGCACCCTTCCGACTTTCAAAAGTCTGTTATAAAGCACCGTGAAAAGCCTTGTACCATTGATACCCACAAGCCAGTCAGCCTGTTGTCTGCATAAAGCACTCTGATACAGGTCGTTGTACATATATCCGGGTTTCAGATTGGCAAAGCCTTCCCTTATGGCACTCTCTTCCATGGATGAAAGCCATAAACGCTTGATGGGTTTATCACAGCCTGCCTGCTCATATACAAGTCTGAATATAAGCTCGCCCTCTCGTCCGGCATCGGTAGCACAGATAGTCTCATCCACACCTTTATCGTGCATGAGCTTCTTAAGTACCTTAAACTGGGCTTTTGTATCCTTTTTGATCTCATACTGCCAGTTCCCCGGCATGATCGGGAGCGAATTATACGACCATTTCTTTAGTGCAGGATCATAAGAATCCGGCTGTGCCAGCTCGATAAGATGTCCTACGCACCATGAAATGATATAACCGTTTCCCTCGATATAACCGTCCTGTGCATTCTTTACGCCCAGTGCATCCGCATAGGCTCTGGCCACACTGGGCTTTTCAGTAACCACTAACTTGTATCCCATAGCAGCCTCCTTATAAAGAAGCTTCCTTTGACTTGGTGGCAGTCTTCTGAGGAGCATCGTGCTTCTGCTGTGATACTTCCGCCTTTTTCTCGGAAAGCCTGTCCTTAAGAGATTCTCTCGGCTTTTCCTCCTGTTCCTTGCCTCTGGACTTATAAAACTCCACCATGCCCTTCAGATCTCTGTTGGATACCTTGGTCTTTTCAGTCTCCCAGATCTTTTTTCCATCTGCGCCCTCACCGACGCAGTGATCCTTGCGTACTGTGGTATGGCCATCAGCAGGTAGCTTCATCCACATGCCCTTACCATACTGATCCTCATGCACCGCATTTGACCTTGCTACAAATGTTGCCCAGGGACTATGATCATTTTCATCCTTGTTAGGAATAAGGATCTGCTTATACTCCTTGCCGTCCTTACCCGTAAAAGGCTCTCCGACACATCCCTTGCCAAACTTGATGGTGATCTCATCCATCTTCTTTTTTTCTGCTGTCTGTTCCATAAAACTCATTTCTCCTTTCAAAAGATGACGGAGAGGTTATCCTCTCCGCCGTAAATGTGTTTATTCATCTTTTTCTGATACATCTGCTGCGCTCTCCTCTTCCGTATCAGCTATTGTTGCATCTTCCATATCCTCCGCCGTAGGAGCAGGTCTGTCTTTCTGTTCTTCTGTAGGTTCAGGATAATCTGCCGCATCATCGGCATTATCAAACCAGGCGTCATTAGGATCCTTTTCCTGCTCATCCGCATCGTCTGCATATACTTCCTCTTCGGCTTCTTCATCTTCATCCTCGACAAAATCGCCGTCCTGCTTTTTCTTAACTACCTTGAAATAATATGCAGCCCCGATCACACCGCCGCCAAAGATAGCCATGATGATATATCCCAAAATCGGATTGCTCTTAACAGGCTCTTCCGGCTCCTCTTCGGCAGGCTCTTCCGGTTCAGTCTCCTGTGGTTCCTTCGGTGTCTCAGTAGGAGTCTCAACTTCGTGGGTATCGTCGATATCCGTATTGTTATTAGGCAATGCGCTCTCCGTCACAGGGATCTGCGATTCAAGAGCCGCTGAGTTCTTAGGCAGAGTCTCCGAATTATCTGTTGTTACATTAAGCAGGTCATTCTCCGTGATCTCTGTCAGGAAATAAACCATCTCCTCCTGTCCGTCACGATCAATGATCAGATAAAAGACCTTGCCGCTTGCAGCTTCGATGGTATAAAACTCTTTTCCAAGGTTCATATCCTCGCCGTTCTCTCCATCTGATAAAGCAGCCTCCTCTGCATCAGCCTTGGCAAACTCGGCTTTTTTCTGCGCCTCGGGAGATGTATTGGTGCTGGTTGAGGTACTTGTAGTGCTTGTCGTATTTCCATTACTGTCAGTCTTTGTGTGATCTGTAACCGTTGCGGTCGCACTGGAAGGCTTCGTAGCCTCCGCACTTGCAGGAAGCTGTTCTGCCGGATTACTGTCATCATCAGAGTTAGGATCCTTGTAGTAAGGATTCTTTGTCTTATAAACCTCCGATACATTCCCGGCATTATCCATGGCTGTGATCGTGAAATACTCATAGCCTGCATCGAACTGGGAAAGCCTGATATTTACGGTTCCGTTCGTAACATCAGTAAACTCATATCCGTTCACATAGATAACCTTTACGCCGGAGTCATTATCGGATGCCTGGATAGTGAGAAGTCCGTCCGATACCGCCGCATTCAGCGTAGGCTTGCTTGTATCAAAGCACTTGATGGAACGGCTTCTCTCATAGCTCTTATCATTAGCATCCGTCACAAGCACATATACGGTGCAGTTCTCGGAAATCTCAAGGAACATATCCTCTGTTACATCGTTGTAGCTGCCATTCTGTCCGATCTTTGCTTTCACGGACTTTATGGCAAAGTTCCCTGTATCAAGGATATCTTCGACCTTAAAAGTGACCTTTGCAGATGTACCGCTTGAGTACCATCCCGAAGGAGTATTGATCGTAATCTTTACGCTCGGCTCCTTATATGCGCAGTCCTTATAGTTCTGACTACATACAGGGCAGTCCTTGTTGTAATCATACTGGCTGCACTTGTGGTCACAGATACACTCAGGTTCCGGCTCAGGTGTAGGTTCAGGAGTCGGTGTGGGATCATCTTCTCCAGTCTCACCACCGTCCTCACCATCCCCGGATTCATTTTCGGAGGCGCTGTCTCCTGTGTTGGAAGTATCCTCGGCATCGGAATTATCCCCGCTCGAAGGATTTTCAACTGTTGTATCTGTTCCTTCATCTGTAGAACCTCTATCTGAAGCATCATCACTTGATGACGAATCATCTGTAGTTCCTGCTTCATTACCTGTCACGCTCTCTTCGGCATATACCGATACCGCCGTGGAACTGTTCGCAATGAATGCCCCGACCGGCAGTGCAAATAGCATCACCGATAAGATCAGCGATGCAATAATCCTAACTGATAACTTTCTTTGCATTTTCGTTTGTCTCCTTTTCATTTTCTGCATGAAAGGCCCCGCCTTCATCGGGCGGGGTCTGTTTTACTTCCTTATCCCTTGCAGCTATCATGTCCGCAACCTCTTTTTCAGAAAGGCTGTTAAACAGTGCCAGCTGCTCCGGTGTTATATGTTTCTTTCTAATGATCTTCATCGCTTCCGCATCATCCGCTTCCTGTTCGAGTCTTGCCCAGTATTTCTCACGTTCGGTGTAATACTCTTTCTTCTCGGCGGCATGAATACGGTTTTTCTTGATTGTTTCTCTTTTCATCTTGCCTCCTTAATGTCCCGGCAATCTGCCAAATGCGTAGAAATGGCTCTGCCAGTATGGTGTGTTAATGGAAGAGTATTTGATGGGATCGCCTGCATGGATCATCTGACCATTGCCGGCATAGATACCAACATGGGTTACCGGATTGCCGGAATTGTATGTACCTGTGAAAAAGATAATATCCCCGGCTCTCGCTTCTGATGCGCTGATATGCTGGCACTGGTTATAGATGCCCTGCGCTGTGGTACGTGGCAGATTGTAATATCCGCTGTGAGTCACCACATAGCACACAAAGCCCGAACAGTCGAAGCTCGTTGAAGGACTACTACCGCCCCATACATAAGGGTATCCGAGATAGTTCTCCGCTTCTGCTATAAGTGCAGCTACATCGCCACTGCCACCGATAGGATCTGTCGTGCCATAAATGGATCCGTTACCGTTTTCAAAATAGAAAAGCGGATTATAATACTCTCCATCTGATAAGCACTCCAGATGTAAGTGGCTTCCCGTTACGGCTCCCGTACTTCCGGTCTTGCCTATAATCTCTCCATGCCTTACTGTCTGCCCTGCGCTGACATTCATACTTTCAAGATGCGCATACTTCGTAGTAAAGCCTTTTGAGTCCGTGATCACGATATAATTCCCGTAATCATCGTCATAGGCTGCCGTGGTAACTGTTCCGTCATGCCCGGCATAAACCTCTGTCCCTTCCGGTACTGCGATATCAATGCCCCTGTGGAACTGATTCTCTCCGGTAATGGGATTCTTCCTATAACCGTAATAGCTCTTTATAAGGCTGTACCAGTCCGTATCAAGAGGCGTGTAAAACTGCTGTAATGCACCGTTGGTCTGCTGATATGCCGCATATAACACGCTCGCATCATCATTCCCGGTAAGACGCTCCGAAACGATATCCTCCAAAGGCTTTCTTGTAAGCTCCACATCAAGGATCGTAACGGTATATTCCTCTTCCACTTCTTCCTCTTCACCGGTTTCCTCATTCGTAACAGTTACCGTGCGGGTTCGTGTCTCTTCCCTTGGTGTAAGGGTCAGCTCATACATCTCATCAAAAAGCGATTCGATCTCCGCCTCACAGTCCGCTGCCACCACATCAACCTTTATGGCTGACAGGTAATTGATCAGCGTAAAAGGGTTATGCCCGATTTCTTCCAGGTTATAGTTGTACTCATCATAATCGGGATAATCTTCCTCGATGCTGTCTATGGTGTTCTGCAATGCCATTTCCATTGAAGTCATGGCTTCATCCGATGCATCAAGCTGAGCTGGCTGACTCTGATAGCTTCCTGCCATAGTAGCTGACAAGCCACCGTTAAGTATGGCAGAACAACTTGATATACCTGCGGCTATAAGCATAAAAAAGAGTCCGAACAAGCCTATTGTCGCTATCGCTCCGATATGCTTCCTTGCGAACTCTGCTACTTTTCTAGCCATGTTTGTGGTTGTTGTTGCCGCTTTTTTTGCATATCCGGCAGCCTGCTTTGCCTCAGTCGTTCCTTTCTTAAGTGCCTTGGCATACTCACGCTTGATACGCTGCTTCTGAAGACGCTTCTGTATGGCTTTCTTTTTGACCTCCGGGTTTTCTTCCAAATACTTTTGATATCTGAAGTTCACCTCCGCCTTGAACTGCTTCTTTTCAAGAGCCGCTACCTTATTGCTTCGCTTTGCCTGTACGCCGTGCTTTATATTTCTCGCATGAACGATAACGGCTTCACCGGCCTCTTCTGTCCTGTGGGCAGCTTCAACACCGGAGTTATCCTTTTCATCCTCCGATATCTTGTCATGCACCAGTCCCTGCGCTTCCATCATCGCCCTGCGGTTTGCGGCAGTTATGGGATTATCACTCTTCGGCTTCTTAAGTACCTTATTGGTCTGAAGCTCATAAGTTACTTTCCCGGTCTTTTCATCGAAATGCCGCACCAGCCTGTACTCCTTACGCTGTGGCAGCTTCTTTCTCGCCTTCTGGGTTTTGGCACCAGCTTTTTCCACTTTCTTTTCAAGCATCTCAAGCTTATGGCTCTTTGCTGTCTCGGCTCCTGCCTCTTCCACAAAGTCGGTCTTTCCATGGAAATCTCCATCTGACTGTATAAAGCTGTCCTTTACCCTTACACGGCTCTCATGCTGCCTGTGCTTACGGAGTGCCCTTGTTTCTTCACGCTGAGAAGCATACTCGGTATTTTTATCATCTTCATTCTCATGTTTTTTAAAGAATTCCTGATTGACCTTTCTGCTCTTTTCTTCTGCCTGGGAAACCGTATTTGCAGGCGTAGCATTAAACATCTCCTGTGCTTCGCTTACAGCCTTACTTTTTACGGCACTGCCCTTACCTCTTCCATCAGCGGATCCCGTAGGACCCGCCCGTGCTTTCTTAAAATCTCCGGCATCGGCTTTCGCATCAAATCCCTCGGGTTTTGCCCCGGTTATGTCCGATACTGCCTTCCTTGCCGTATTATTCTTTTTCTTCGCCATCTGCATCATCTCCCTTGTCAGCAGTATGTTCCTCTTCCTCCTGTGGACGAGTGTTCATGATCGCATACGTCTTGGTGTCTGTCGGATACCTGTCCGCAAACGGAATGACCACATCATTAAAAAGAATGAGTCCGCATCCGGATTCAGAGTTTGTTACATACTGGAGCTGCTTCTCAGAAAGTCCTAGCTTATCTGCCAGGATCACCTGATCCTTTGCGTTCTGGTTAAGGAGATAAACAAAGTCCGAGTTACCAAGGATACCCTCGATTTCCTCCGAACGAAGGAAGTCTCCCACGTTCTGCGTCAAACCTGTGGGAATACCGCCCCACTTTCTGAAACGCTTCCAGATCTCCACTGAATACTGCGCTGTCTGCTTATCTCTTAAAAGCAAGTGAAACTCGTCACAGTAGTAACGGGTAGCCACCCTGCGCTCACGGTTACGGGAAACCCTGTTCCATACCGCATCCTGCACTATCAGCATTCCAAGTTCTTTCAGCTGCTTTCCAAGGTCTCTGATATCAAAGCAGACAATACGGTTCTGAGAATCCACGTTTGTCCTGTGATTGAAATAGTTCTGAGAACCATGCACATATAAAACAAGGCTGTTTGCGATACGAACCGCTTTCTGCTTTGCATCAATGGCAAGCTCCTCCGATACCGCTTTGTCCGGCTCATACTTTACGAGAGCATTGTAGAGATCTTCCAATATCGGCATATTCTCCGGTCTCGGGTCTTTGAAATACTCATCATAAATACCCTCGATACAGCGGTCGATGATACCTTTTTCATCATTGGCAAGACCTGTTTCCCCGCCTGCGATTGCATCACAGAGCGTGATCAAAAAGTCTGACTTAAGCTTAAGTGCCTCCCTGTCATTCTTATGGGAAAGCTGTATATCCATAGGATTCAGATAATCCTTTGAATTGGTCGCAAGCTTAACCACCTCACCGCCAAGTGCCTTTACAAGCGGGTAATACTCACCCTCTGGATCACAGATCAAAATGTCATCCCTTGATACAAGGAAACTTCCAAGGATCTCTCGCTTTGCAGAAAATGATTTGCCGGAACCGGGCGTACCTAAGATTACGCCGTTCGGTGTACGAAGCTTCTTACGGTCTGCCATAATCATGTTGTTGGAAAGGGCATTCAGCCCGTAATACAAAGACTGTCCCGACTGGAAAAGCTCCTGCGTATTGAACGGTACAAGGATCGCCAGGTTCTTTGTGATCAGATGCCTGCCCTCTTTCGTTTCATTGATACCGATGGGAGCTGCGGCATTCATGGCCACCTCCTGCTTGTACTGAAGGTCGATAAGCCTACAGTTTGCCTGCTGAATGATACCCGATACTCTCTGTGACACGCTTTCCAGTTCCTTCTTGTTTCTACCAAAGCTCGAAATCAGGATCGTTGTCCAGATGAGCTTCTGATTGCTGGTATTCAGATCATCCAAAAGCTCCATAGTATTCTTTTCATACAAAACGATATCCGTAGGAAGAATGTCCATGTCATATCCGGCACGAACCGCTTTTTTCTGCTCGTCGATCTTTGTTTTCTGAACATCCGACAGTGCTCTTTTTAAGAGCTTGATAGCTTCTGTTGGCTCAATGGTCCTCATATGGATGGATATAGAGATATTGCTGTCTATATCCAAGAGCCTCTTAAGCAGCTCGTCATTGAGCTTCGGGGATATGATGTCAAGATACTTCGTAGCTCCAAACATATGCCCCATCTTATATCTGCCGGGGAAACGGAACTCAAAGCCCTGCGGTGCGATATAATCCTTTACCGTGTTGCCGGACTCTGCCATTTCCTTAAATGAAAAATGGAAAGGTTCCATCTTGTCCTGATTGAAAAACTCATACAGGACTCTTAATCGTTCCTTTCCGTCGAGACACTTCGCATTGGTACCAAGGTTTTTGAGGTTCTTTATGATATCTGCCTCAAGGCTTATAAACCTCTGTCTTGCTTCCTTGATATTCTCCGCTTCAATGCCGAAAATGATATATTTGCTCTTGATGACTCCGTTATTCCCCTTTGCAGACAGGCTCTTTAACATATCCGAAAACTCCTCACGAATATCGTCGAACTTATCTCCCTGGGGAGAGATCTCAAACTGTGCCGCCAGCGTCTCCTCATTCACATGCCTGTTAAAGAGGAAGATCTGAAAGCTGATGGTCGGATCAAAATAGTTTATGAGCTGTGAATACAACCCCAGTATATCCGCCCTCTCTTCCTCATCCAGAAGCACATAGTTCAGATCATAAAACTCGATCATCTTAGTGTAATAATTCTTTCTAACCTTGCAGATGCCATCCTGGTACATCTTGTCAAAAGTTATGGTCTGCTGTGTGGAAATCTGCTTGCCGGACTGACCATTATCTCCGGAGAGCGTTTTCTTAAGCTTTTTCAGCTTTAAGAACTCCGCAAGCGTAAGTCCCGTGAATCTCTCAAAGATTGATTTTCCTGCCTTTGTCTGCAGCTTATTATTCTTCGGATTCTTTGTGCTTTTCTGAGACTTTGCCGTAACGCTCTTCTTTCCACTTTTTTTGCTTGCATTCAAGAGCTTCCACCTCCTTTTCCATAGATTCTCTTTCTCTTAACTGCTCGTAGAGGTTTTCCACCTTGTACCTTCTTATCCCGGGCCGGATGAATTTCATCTCAATAACCTGCTTCAAATACTGCTCCGCAGGCACTCCGTCCTTTTCATACATTGCTATAAAGAAGAACGGGAGCATGACTGCCACCATCATGAGGGCAGCCACGTCCGTCCCGATTACCTTTCTTGTCAGAAGATAAAATGGTACTCCCACCACGGCAGCCGCTCCAAAGCAAATAACCTGACGCTTTGTGAAATTCCCGATGAATTTCGACTTGATCGCCTTCGGGTCCTTTGCCACATCAACTGCGATTGCCATGTTTTTAGTCACCTCCGTTCTACGACGCGTGAAGGATGCTCTTCGCAAGTGATCCGGTCTTAAACAGGGAGAAGCACAGGACAACGGTATAAGCCATTACCTGCCAAAGTGCCGAGTGCAGATTTGAAGCCACTGCCACAGCATTTACAAGGACTGCGTAGATTGCCACGCAAACCATAATGAAAAATCCCTGGAAAGCCAGTGCTATGCATCCTTTGATATAGTTTGACCCGATGCTTCCCCACTCCCTGTTCACAAGGGTTGCAAAAGGCATCGGCGCTACCGAAACATAAAGATAGATTTCAATCATGCGCCCGTATAATATGACGGTGATCAAAACGGACATGATCTTCATACAAAAGCTGCAGAACATCGTTTCTATGCCAAGACCTATCAGCTCGCCTATCTCCATGGTTGACAGCTGTGACGAAAACATTGACTGAATCGTGGCTCCCACATCAAGCGAAGTGGAACCCGTGATGGCACTGGCAGCCTCACTTACCATGTGACCACCCACATCGAAGATCGCCATAACGATATCCGAGGTCTTGCTAAGCAGCATTACTGCTATGCAAGCCTTGAAAAGATATCTGAAGAAAAGGCTCGTATCGAATTCATGCATGTTGTTCTTGTCTATTACCATCGTTATCAGCTCGTAACACAGCACATAGGTTATGATGATCCCGGCTATCGGTATGATGACCGTATCTGACAGGTTTTTGATCATATTGAAAATACCTGCGTTCCATGCGCTGGGAGTCTGGCTAACCTCTCCGGCGATTGTTCCTACCTTTGTATTCACATCGGTAAACATTCCTTCGAGGTTAGACATTACCCAACCTTGCAGCATTTCCTTTATGAGTTCGGTAATCTTTTCAACGATAGTGTTCATCTATCGTGATTTTCTCCTTATGAAAAGAGAGAAGTAAGCTGAGGGATCACCGTCTGGGCGATGATTACGATACCTCCGCCCGCCATCAGCTGCTTGATTCCCTGAGATTTAGCACCAGGGTTATCGTTACCATAGCCCTCCAGCAAGTTGATGATTCCCCATACGGCTACACCTGCGCCGATGGCGGTTACGACGGTTTTAAGGGCTGTTACGCTATTAGTAAAAAATGCCATGATTTTGTTTAAAACTGACTTTTTAAGCCAGTTTTTCCTCCTTCCAAATTTGTTAATTGATTTTTGATAGTTACTTTTGGAAGGCATAAAAATACCCTGCTTCATCTATCCTTTTTATATGCGATATCGCACATATCTGATAAAATGAACGCAGGGTTTGGTTATGCCATTCCCGCTTGAGGCAGATGATGATGTTTGCTTGGTAGGCGCTCATCGTCTGCTTCCTTTATGGGTGGAATCCGCATCAGGTTTATCCGCAAGGATCCGTTTAGCTTCATCCTATGAAGTTGTAAGTGTGGCTCCGGCTCAGGTTTGGGATTTCTCCTCCTTCTCGCCTTGTACCTGTTCAATTTTTCCTGTTTCGGCATCATATTCAAATGCCGCATCCATCTTGTCCTCCGGCTTAACCACCGCATGACAGAGGTTCTTGACATATTTTTCAATGTCAAATTCATTTTTCTTGTCATAATCGGACAGCTTCTTGTACTGCTTATGCTGCGTTATATCGTATTTATCTGAGAAAAAAGGTCTCACGCCTCTCAGCTGCATGATACATTTCCCACCGTCCATGACTGCTATCTCATCCTGGCTCATGAGTTCTTTCCCGGTCTTCTGATAATTCAGACCATAGGACTGGCTTGTACCTCTTGTGTCCGAGGTATTATAAAGGTCAATGGTTTCTTTACCAAGGATTTCTGCCATTTCTTTCAAGGTCGTTTTTTCCTTGCCTCCCAAAAACAGGGTCGTGTCGCAGTTGCCTTCGATGGTGTCCGCATTGTCCTTATAAATAGCCTTGAGCTGGGACTTCGACTGTAAAATAATAGAAGCCGATATTTCACGCGATCTGATGGTCGCTATCAGCTTCTCGAACTTTGGGATCTGGCCGATATTTGCGAACTCATCCAACAGGCATCGCACATGGATGGGCAGTCTCCCGTTATAAACATTGTCTGCAATTTCGCAAAGCAGGTTAAACAACTGGGTGTACATGATACTGACGATAAAGTTGAAGGTATCATCAGTGTCGGAGATAATTACAAACAATGCCGTCCTCTCAGTACCCAGCTTATCAAGCTCCAGTTCATCATAACTGGTAAGCTCCCGAAGCTCTGCGATATCAAACGGAGCAAGCCTTGCACCGCATGAAATCAAAATACTTTTCGCTGTCTTGCCGGCGGCCAATTTATATTTTTTATATTGGCGCACGGCGAAGTGATTCGGCTTCTCTGCTTCAAGCTCATCAAAGAGCAGATCCACAGGGTTTTTGAAGCTTTCATCATCCTCTCTTGCCTCACTGGCGTCGATCATGTCAATCAGCATAGAGAAATTCTGTTCCTTTTCCGGAGCCTCATACCAGATAAAGCCAATGTATGCCGTATATAACAGCTTCTCGGCTTTCACCCAAAAATCTTCCCCGGACTGCTGGCCCTCTCCCTTCGTGTTTACTATGATCGTGTTTACCAGTTTTAAGATATCCTTCTCACTACGGATGTAGGCGAAGGGGTTATAGTGCATGGAGCGTGCAAAGTTTATTGTGTTCAGGACCTTAATTTTGTATGGCTGATAGACAGTCTTTCCCTTGTCATCCTTCACCACGGCACCGTTATCATCTAAGAGCGGAATGCCCTTTTTAAGCATCCTCCCGCACTCAACCAAAACCGTGCCTTTCGGGTCGGTAACTACATAGGAACTATGCATCTGCATCAAATTCGGCTTCACGAAAAAGCGGGTCTTTCCGCTGCCACTTCCACCTATGACCAGGATATTTTTATTCCTGGCATACTTGGGTGAGCTTGGTCTGCCCGACATCATCAGCCTCTCCGATGCTGTTAAGATGATATTGTTCTCGAATACCGGATCCATATATGGCTCGATATCCTTGGCATTTCCCCATCTTGCGCTGCCATACTCCACTCCGTGTCTGAACTTTTTGGCATTCTTCGCCTTGAAATACACGATCAGGCGAAAGCCAACTCCACACGCTACTCCAAAAAGCAGATCCATTGGATTGAAACTCGGCAAAGGATTTGCAAAAGCTTCTCCCAGCCTTGAAGCCGTATCCATAAGTCTTGGAAATAAATCTCCCTCGACCTGTCTGAACATCCATGCTGACTTATCACAGAAATATCCTACGATAACATAGGGAATGCTCATACGGATCAGCTTATTCTTATCCGTGCCTTTCATCTTTTTCCGCAAGGATTCGGGTATGTTCTTTAAATCCTTTAAGATTCCGTCTACTACCTTACTCATAGGCTCTGTCCCCGATCCTTGGTTTTTTCTCTGGCGCGTTCCCTGTTCATTGTTTGAGTCCAGAGTTCCTTATAACGGTTCAGCCTATCCCTTACGGATTCACGGTTCTGCTTCTTTTCGTTTCCATGCACAAATTCTTTGAATGCCATCGCAATCACGTCGGCATCCCTGCCCTTGAAGAAAACAACATACTTTGGCGGATCCACGGTCTTGTCTTTTTTCACGGCAAAATCAACGTTGTACTTCTTCGCAACACGCTCAAAGGATTTGATGTTGTTCTCCGTTATTTCCATGGTGTTCGCACCCTGATCCTTGCCCATGAGCTTCTTTACGGAAATCTTCCCATGCCAGTTAGCCTGCTTATTCTTAAGATGATTTAAGTAGGCAATCATAGCTTTCTTCAGCACATCGGCGGTCAGTTTGGAGGTTCTGATCACAAGGGCAATAGATTTCTGTGTTACTTCTTCCTGCATCATCATCCTCCTGTCTTTCGTTTATCCTCTGGTAATGTTTACAGCCAGGGAGGCACCAGCAGCCTCCGCAAATATATTTTTCTCATATAGTTCCTTTCCGTCCCGCAGGACTTTTAATTCAAAAGATAAATGGTGTAAAGATTTGCAAATATCGTACCGTCCTCGATCTTCAAGTCATCCAACAGAAGGCACTGGAACAGCACATCACGTATCACATCATCGTTCAGCCTAAAAAGCTCTGTATATTTTCCATAAGCCGCCTGCTGTGTACCATCATCAGCCGCATGGGATTTATCCTCATCCCGTGCCATATTCTTTCTGTATTCAAGGCAATTCGCATAGAGTGAGCGAATCTGATATTTTCCAAAATAGAAAGAATAGGCATCTTTTCCCTCGTAGGTCTTTCTGCATTTTTCCAATTCATCCTCTGCTATGGAAAAAGCACAGATATCCGTTTCTATTACGGTTTTGCCATTGTAATCCGGTTTCAGTTTTCCTCCGTACCAGTTGATATGCTGATAGATTTCTTCTCTTCCGGTAATAAGCGCAGCTCTGTGAAAATCTCTCTTTCCAAGGAATACATCCATGTAAACATTGTTGGCAGAGAGAGTATCATTCCATATCAGCTTCCTGTGTTCCTTTACCCTGAGAAGATACTGAAGAACATTCAGAAGTCGTTCTCTGTTGTCAATTTCACGAAAGCCCTCCGGCGGAACTATCACGCTATCGAACACAAGTGGTGTAGATCCCTTTTCCAGCTCTTTCTCTACAAGCGTTTTCAAATCCTTTGACATAAAAACCTCCTTAACGCAAAAAAGGGAGCAGCTTCTTTCCTCCATTGAGGTCAAAAACTGCTCCCTATCGCTGTAAATATATTTTTTAACTTTAACCTTTGGACAACTTGTCCAGAGCTTACTGTCATATATTACGGATTACATCCATGGCAGCCTTTGGACAACTTGTCCAAAGCTTTATCCAAATGCAATCGTAATGATTATTCTGACCAAAGCTACTATGCTTCTCCCAATCATGTAGATAACAACAAATCCTCCTATAATTCCACCTATGATACAGTCAAGTCCTATAATTCCAATACTGCCGGAAATCCCATAATTATGCGGGATAAGCCATAGCATCATACGTCTGATTCCGAAGGGGAATCCTACAATAAGCCAAAGCAGAAAATAGTCCATACCTTCTGCTTTATGGCATATCGGATATGCAAAGCATAGCACTACAGCTATCGCTATTAGCGGAATCAGTATTTCTTTAAAAAAGATAACTGAGCATTCCTTAATCCTCATACCCTTCATTCTCCTTCCGGTTTTTCAGAAATACGCCATTTGTATTATCATGGTTTACCCACTGCTGATAATACTGCCCAATAGTCGCAGGGGCATTATAAAGACAGGTAATCATATATGACCTGATATCCCTGATACCGTCCTGGTTCGGATTATCGTGAAGCCTGTCTATAACGTACTCAAGATGAGAATCATTAAGCTGTAAATATCTGCGCTTCACCTCTTCCGGATCCATCGGTGTTTTATTGACAATCATTGGTCCAGAGTGCTCTCCACACATAACATCGTGCATGATCAAATATAACTCATGATAATCTTCACGTCTGGTAACATCGTCATTTTCCATATGCCAATCGTAGTTAATATGCCTTTTTATCAGTTGATCCCAAAATTCTGTTTTTTGTCTTATCGCATCAATCTCTTCCCGCCTTTGTCTCTGCACAGGAGTCTCCTGCGTGATAGATATGATGTGATCTTTGTAAATATTATTTGTAGTATTATTTGTATTTGTCCGGAAGTTCCCGGAGGGATATCCATCCTCATAATTGCAGGATTCCATTTCATTACTGTCACCATATACTGAAATTTCGGGCTGGGATATGGGTACATTTTCGGCAGGGTATCCTGACAAATTTGTCAGTATATCCTCCTCATTTTGTCCTGATATCCCGTCTGTTTTTTCAGCATCATTCAGAACGCCCATTTCATCAGCATTCTCGGCACTTTCATTACAATTACTTGGCACTAATTTTCTTGAAACCTGCTTTGAAGTAGTGCCGCCTTCTTCCTTTGGATATGAGATTTCTTTCAAAACCAATATATTCAGATCAATAAACATTTGATTTGGAATAGTTCTTCCGTTGGAGTATTCTATATTGTAAAAAAATCTTTTGATGACACCAATCTCCACAAGCTGATCAAAAGCAAGCTTGATTGTCTTTTTTGACTCACCAAATTTATTTGCATACTCCTGATAACTCTTCTGGAGCATCTCCCCATGAAACTTCTTTTTCCATCCAATTACTTCGCCTGTCCTTTCGTCTCTGACTTCAGTAGGGCGATGCCAATATACGAGATCAGCTAATATAGTAATTGCCAACAGATAAGGCTTTCCCGTGGTAGGTTTCAGAATATGCTTATACCATTCTTCGGGTATAACATTGCCGCTTATGGCTATGCTTCCCATGGCATCTACCGTCAGGTTGCCGCTTGACCTGTAGCCCATCGCTGTTCTCCTCCTCTCGCTGTATTAATTCCTTTTTGATTTCCATTCTTCCAAAAGACCGATAATTGTCTCCTCTATATCTTCATCAGACATATCTTCTGGAAAATAATCCGCAATCTTTTCAGCCTTTAAGACAAACTTCTTAGGCTTTGGCTTTGTTTCGGTTAATATAAGTTTTATCGCTATCTCCGTAAGTTCAGCGTTTTTTGATAGTTCCTTAATTCGTGCAGACTGAGCCATGCTCATGGAGCATTTAAGCTCACCTATTGCGTTAAGTACCCAAATCTGCTCCTGCTCAGACAGGAAAGATAAATCTATTCCCTGAGCCATTCCGATTTTTCTTGTATCTACAAGTTCCATCAATCCATCTATCAGATTTGAAAGCCATAGATACCTTTGAACAGTCTTCCCGCTCTCGCCAGCTGCATTTCCAAGCTCATCGAGAGAGTTTCCTTTAACACCAGGACTTTTTATCTGATCGTATTTCATACGGTAAGCGTGAGCTTTTTCACTGGGAAGGATATCTTCACGCTGGATATTCGTATCAACCATAAGACGGGTCGCAAGTTCATCAGAGTATTCTCTGATATATACAGGCATAGTCTTAAGTCCTGCAAGTTCTGCAGCACGTTTACGTCTGTGGCCTGCAATTATCTCATAGCCGCCTTCTTTACGTGGTCTTACAATTCCGGGAACTATTATTCCCTGCTCTTTAACGCTTGCTACTGTTTCATACATCTTTTCATCATCGAGAACCCTAAATGGATGATTTTGGAATTCATGCAATTCCTTTAAAGCGACCTCCACTATCTGTTCTCCCTCAGATGGTGCCCCAAAAAGGTCATCAAACGCTGTAAGGCTGATATTATCAGAAGCTCTTTTCTTACTCATTATCCAGCACCTCCTCGACGAATGCCTCATACGCAACAGCCACGCTGCTCTTTGGAGACTGCTCATAAACACTTATGCCGTTTGCAACAGCTTCTTTCGCTTTAACGGATTCTGGAATAACAGTCTGAAAAATCTTCAAATGCTGACCATAAGCTTCTTCCATCTTATTCATGATGTCCCTGGCAATATTTGTCCTGCCATTTACTATGGTAAGAAGCACTCCCTCAATCTCAATCTTTCGGTTTAATCTTTTCTTTACCTGCCCGATGGTTCTAATGATTTCCTGTAAACCTTCTACACACAGATATTCAGGCGGCGATGGAATCAGGACGCTATCACAGCAGGTTAGGGCATTGAGAATAAGATTATCAACACCGGGATTGCAGTCAATAATGATGTAATCATACCTATCACGAATGCCGTCGATGTACTCCTCAAGGATATGCTCCTTGCTCATCACTTCATCCAGCTGCTGCTCAACTGTCCGGAGACTATGATTACTCGGAAGTATGTCTACTCCCTCGTCGTTATGGATTATTCCCTCTCCCTCGCTGATTTCTATTTCATTGATAACCTTCTGGATAACTGTGCTTACCGTATATGGAAGCTCCTTATTGTTTCTAATCCCAAGTCCCAATGAAAGCGAACCTTGTGGGTCGAGATCTACCAAAAGAACTCTTTTCCCCTTTTTTACAAGTCCTACTCCTAAATTTGCGGCAGTAGTTGTTTTGGCTACCCCGCCTTTAATATTGGCTACAGATATCACTTTGCACATAATCTCCGTCCTCCCTTTTTATTGGTTAACTGTTTTTTTCTCGCTGTTTGGATCAATCATTACATCCATATACTGTCTGAAATACTTCTTGGTTCCCTTATTTGGGAAGGCGTCAGACACGCTTATAACCTTAATTCTCTTATTTCTTTCGATACACCTTTTCATACGCTTGATCTCGCAGGTCGTGCCCTGCAATCTGACTTTGACCATCTTTCCATCCTCCCTGGTTTTAAAATCTTTCCATGGGAGATTATGAAGTATATCCCGCCAACTGCACCTATCGCTGTAAAGGTCATAATATGTAAGCCCTCCTTCCATGTTTTATACGCAAAAAGGGATATCAGCATCTCTTGCCAATATCCCTATTTAAAGCCATCATTCGATGGTATCCATATTCACTTTTATATCCGGATTTTTTGTGTTCCCCGTCTCCAGTTCAAAAGCTACCGCCACGGTAATTTTCTGAATCAGGGTTTTTTCCTTGCGATTTTCCTCCACATAATTGAAAGAGAAAAACTCGCAAAAGTGCGTAAATTCAAGGATTGTCAGGTATTCTGCCTTGTTAGCAGAACCACAGTCTCCACATGAACCGTATGTGGAAACATGTCAACAGGAGTGACCTCCTTTAACTCATATCCACCATCAACAAGGATTCTGAGGTCTCTTGAAAGAGTAGCGCTGTCACAGCTTACATATACTATTCTGTCGGGGGACATCTTAAGCATCGTATCGAGGCACTCTTTATCACAGCCCTTTCTTGGGGGATCTACTACAATAACATCTGGGTGTGATGCATTTTCATCTGCTAAAGCTGCCTCGTCACCAAGCCTTTTTTCATAAAAATCAGGAAGAACTTCTTCGGCCTTGCCCACATAAAACGTTGCGTTTGTTATTTTATTGAGCATAGCATTCTCTCTTGCGTTATCTATGGCCTGAGGTACAACCTCAATTCCATATACCTGCTTAGCCTTTTTTGCCATAGAAAGTGTTATTGTTCCGATACCGCAGTAAAGATCCCATACTGTTTCCGTACCCGTCAAACCTGCATAAGAAACAGCCAGATTATATAATTTCTCTGTCTGGACCGGATTTACCTGGTAGAAAGAAAGCGGTGATATTTTAAAAATATTCCCGCACAAAATATCAGTAATTGTTTCTCCTCCAAATAATGTATATACTTCCTTCCCGAGGATAACATTCGTTTTTTCATTGTTGATGTTGACTGTTATACTTTTAACTCCGGGAATTTTTTTAATCTCTTCTACTAGTTCTGACTGTTTTGGAATATATTCATAACACTTATCATTATTTTTTCTGCTTTTGTCTTGGTTTATTACAAGGCATACCATTAGCTCTTTACTGGAAAATCCTTTTCTTATCAGGACATGCCTAAAGCAACCCTTTCCCGTACTTTCATCATATGCCGGAATCTTATATTTTTTCATGTGATTAAGGACAGCATCCAAAACAAGTTTGTTTTCCTCAACTCCCAAAAGGCAATCGCTCACCGGAATGATAGCATGCGTTCTTCCGGCATAAAAACCGGCGACAGGGTTCCTGGACTTATCAGTACCTATTGGAAACTGAGCTTTGTTGCGATATCTGAAACATGTATCGTTAGTACTTCCATTCATGCCAACAATCGTTTTCATTACCTCATTTACAAAAGGCTCTTCAAAACCACCTATTCGTATAAGATTATTTCTGACTTTTGCCTGTTTAAATTCCAGTTGTTTTTTATAAGATACGTTTTGGAGCTGACACCCACCGCATGCTTTTGACACCTTGCAGGGAGGATCGATTCTATACTCAGATGCCTCAATAACTTCATCAAGATGGGCATAGGCATAGTTTTTCTTGCTCTTCATAATAGAAACCTTTACCAGATCACCTATTACTGCATCCTTTACAAAAAGGGTATAGCCATCAACCTTGCCAATACCCTCCCCATCATTTCCTATATCTTCTATTTTCACAGTGAGAATATCACCCTTTTTATAAGCACCTGTATCAGAGCCATTTCGTTTGGATGATGATTTTCCCTTTCTTTGTGTCTTTGTCATATCATCTCCTGCTTTTAATAACAATAATTATTTATTTTTCCAATGCAGCCTGTGAAGTTCTCCAGCCTCTTCCATTCCCGGAAATCCATTCTGTCTCAATGCTTCATACAAAACAATCGCTACAGAATTAGAGAGATTAAGCGACCTTATATCATGTCCCATGGGAATCCTTATGCAGTCCTGCTCATTATCCACCAGTATTTCCTCCGGTATTCCAGCGCTTTCCTTTCCAAACATGATAAAATCATCAGGTCCAAAAGAAACATCTGTATATGATCGCTTAGCCTTAGTCGTAGCAAGCCATACTTTTGCCCCCAGATGTTTTTCTTTAAATTCCTCATAATTTGTATAGCGGGTGTAATCTAATTTATCCCAATAATCCATTCCCGCCCGCTTTAAGTCTTTTCCTTTAAGTGCAAATCCTAGTGGCTCTATAAGATGCAGACTACTACCTGTTGCCACACATGTTCTGCCTATATTCCCTGTGTTCTGCGGAATCTCCGGCTGATGTAAAACTATATTCATGAAAAACTCTCTTTCTCTTGTTTAAAATAACTTTTATTCTATAATATCTTCTTATTCTTCCTCGTCCCTGTCCATCGCAGCAGACTTAGGAATTGAAAAAATAAACTCGGTACCAACTCCCACAGTGCTTATAACATTTATATTCTCGCCATGAGCCTTTATGATTTCCTTTACAATCGAAAGGCCAAGTCCTGTTCCCTTTTTATCTTTTCCTCTTGATGCATCCGATTTATAAAATCTCTCCCAGACAAGCTTCTGGTCTTCCTTAGGGATTCCTATTCCGGAATCCTTTACTGACACAAACACTTTATTCTTTTTTTCTGTGGTTTCGATTTTTATTACAGAATCACGGTGACTGAACTTGATCGCATTATCCAACAGATTATATAACACCTGTTGTATTTTGCTCATATCTGCATTGACAAGCATTTTATCATCTGTAAGTACCAATTCAATAGCGATTGTTTTTTCAAGGCAGGTGATTTCAAATGAAGCAGCTGTATTCCTTATTACCTGATTGATGTCAAAATCAGTTCTCTCAAGAAGCATTCCTTTGGCATTTAAATTATTAAGCGTAAGAAGTCCATTGGTAAGTTTAGTTAACCTGTTTGTCTCATTTAATACTATACCAATGTATTTATTATGCATTTCCACAGGAATCGTTCCATCAAGCATTGCTACAAGGTAGCCCTTTATAGATGTAAGAGGCGACCTGAAATCATGAGATACGTTAGCCACAAACTTTTTCTGATCATCCTCTTGCCTTGCAATTTCGCCTGCCATATATGAAAGAGATGCCGCAAGATATCCCATTTCATCCTCTGATTCAATAGAGAACTCATAGTCCATATTTCCCATTGCATACTGTTCAGTAGCCTGAGTTATCTTTTTAAGCGGAATATATACAAGTTCCGTAAAGAAAATAAGGATTATCAGAGATAACAGAAACATTACGATAAGCATCAGGTATGAAATGTTAAGGAATTCATCTGCTGTACGCCTGATCGCACTTATAGGCATATGTATTACAACATAAGCCTGTACTTTGTAATTGGCTGTGATCGGTGCAAAGACACTCAAATGATCTTCTTTAAAACTGTTCCAAAAATTACCTATAGTGTAATAGGTTCCGGCTGTCACAGTAGGGTCAAATCCTTCAATTACAACTTCCTCACTTGGATCAATTGTCCTTGAAGAGTCAAGAACCAGTCGACCTGACGGGTTAACTATCCAGAGCTTTGCACCATCCATATATTTAGACAAAGCCGTTAGCTGCTGTTTTACTGCATCAAGTGAGGTTTCACTGTTATACAGATCTGCAGCATATGTATTGGCTATCTGCGTGGCCTCAGCATACAGGCTCTCAGCTTTATCTCTTCTGCAATGTTCATAAGTCATATTCGAAACAAATGTAGCAACCATAATAAATCCGAATATGCCAAATAGCAGATATGCAATTAGAAATTTAAGATAAAGCGTACGCTTCATTACAATATCTCCGTTTATTCCGAAACTTCAAATTTATATCCGATACCCCATATAGTAGCTATTCTCCAGGTATCGTGATCCTTTATTTTTTCCCTTAATCTCTTGATATGTACATCAACTGTTCTGGTGTCGCCTACATATTCATAACCCCAGATCTGATCAAGAAGCTGCTCCCTCGTAAATACTCTGTTTGGAGAGGATGCAAGAAAATAAAGCAGTTCCAGTTCCTTTGGTGGCATATCTATCCTTGAACCCTGATAATTTACTGAGTAGTTAGTCATATTGATCTCAAGGTCTTCATACCTTACAACCTTATCATCCGACTCTTCCTGCTCGGGAACCTGTGGCTTGTATCTTCTAAGTACTGCTTTAACTCTGGCTACAAGCTCCTTTGAATCAAAGGGTTTTTCTATATAGTCATCAGCTCCCATTTCAAGCCCTAAAACCTTATCAAAAACCTCTCCCTTTGCAGAAAGCATGATGATCGGAATCTGTGACTTTGTCCTTACCTCTCTGCATACCTGATATCCGTCAATTCCCGGAAGCATAAGGTCAAGTAATATCAAATTAGGTGCAAAAGTATCAACTGCCTGAAGCGCTGATTCTCCGTCCCCTACTATGAGTGTTTCAAAACACTCCTTGATCAGATATAAAGATATAAGTTCTGCGATGTTACTGTCATCGTCAACAACTAAAATCCTTTGCTTTGCTACCATAAGTTCCTCCCTCATTTTATAAATGTAACAATCGTAACGCCACTGTCGCCTTCACCAAATTCACCCAGCTTAAATGATTTAACATAAGGAGCAGACTTTAAATGGTTATGTACTGCCTGCCTCAAAATACCTGATCCCTTTCCATGAACAACTCTTACGCTTGGAAGGTGTGACACATAAGCACTATCAAGATATTTATCAAGCTCAGCAATGGCGTCCTGACTGTTAAGCCCTATTAGATTGATCTCAGTTTTTATATGACTTGCCTTAGATAAATCCATCTTATGGTTTCCATAAAACTTCTTCATCTGTTCTTTTCCGTTCTCTTCCTTTATAAGCTCCAGATCATTAATATTGGCTCTTGATTTCATAATACCACATTGAACCATAAGATTCCCATCCTTATCAGGCTTTGAGCTGATCGTCCCCTTAAGTCCCATGGATATGATTCTCACAGAATCCCCCAGCTTGATCTGGCTTGGCTTAAGTGTTTTTCTGGGAGCAGAATCCTTCTTGTTCTTCATCTGAAGCTTCTGATTCTTATCGGAAATTTTCTTGTTTAGACTCTGTCTTGCTTCTTCAAGATCCCTCATAGGGATTCCTGCTTCTGCCTTTCTGACAGTTCTTATCATTTCATCAACAGTATCTTTAGCTTCCTGAAGCATTTGTCTTGCTTCCTCATTTGCTTCGCGCAGGATCCTTTCTCTTGATTCATCGAGTTTATCCTGTTTTTTGGTAAGCTCTTCTTTTAATTTCTCTATTTCTTTTTTGTAATTCTCGATTTCGAGGCGCTCGTTTTCTATTGTTATTCGGCTGGTTTCAAGGTCTGTCAAAAGATCTTCAAACTTCCGGTTTTCCTGGCTTATCTGCTCGCCCGCAGCATCAATTATATCCTGCGAAAGACCAAGTCTCTTTGAAATAGCAAAAGCATTACTTTTTCCGGGCACACCTATAAGAAGTCTGTATGTAGGTCTTAAGGATTCCACATCAAACTCGCAGCTTGCATTCTGAATTCCTTCTGTTGTAAGCGCATAAACCTTAAGTTCGCTGTAATGAGTTGTAGCCATGGTCCTTATCCCGCGCTCATGAAGGTTATTCAAAATAGAAATCGCCAAGGCAGCACCTTCTGTCGGATCGGTTCCTGCTCCAAGTTCATCAAACAGGCAAAGCGAATCCTCATCAGCATTTTCCAAAATATGCACAGTATTTGTCATATGTGAAGAAAAAGTTGAAAGGCTCTGCTCTATGCTCTGCTCATCACCAATGTCAGCATAAACTTCCTTAAACACAGCAAGTTCCGATCTGTCTCCTGCCGGAATTGCTAGTCCTGCCTGTCCCATCAGCGTAAGAAGACCCACAGTTTTTAGTGTAACAGTCTTTCCTCCCGTATTAGGTCCGGTAATAATTATCATGTCAAACTCTTTACCGGCATAAACGTCAATCGGAACAGCTTTCTTCTTATCAAGAAGCGGATGTCGTCCCTTAATGATATTGAAGTATCTGTTTTCGTTAAAAACTGGTATTGTCGCATTCTGCTCAAGTGCAAGCTGCGCTTTTGCAAAAACAAAATCAAGCTCAGTCATGATTTTGGAATTATCGGAAAGAGCCGTCAGATAACTTCCAACTTCCGCAGACAGATTAGAAAGGATCACTTCTATCTCGGCTTTTTCTTTTGCTACAAGTTCTCTGATCTTATTGTTCATTTCCACTACTACTGCAGGCTCTATAAAAAGAGTGGACCCTGTTGAGGACTGGTCGTGAACAATTCCGTTTACCTGATTCTTATATTCCGCCTTAACAGGAATGCAATACCTGTCTCCGCGCATTGTAATAACTGCTTCCTGCAGGTAAGTCCTGAGTGATCCGTTGACCATTTTCACAAGCTGTTCGTGGATCCTGTCTCCGGTGATCTGTATGTCTCTTCTGATACTTCTGAGAGCAGGGCTTGCATCCGATGCTATTTCTTCCTCTGAAATGATGCATCTTCTTATCTCCGTCGCAACAGGTGTCAAAGGTTCAAGTCCATCAAAAAAATCGCTGAGAACATCACGTACATCCTCTTCCTTGTCATTTCTTCCATAGGCCTTTACTCTTCCCACATTATCAAGGAAAGAGGCAATATTTAAAAGCTGTGCAGCATCAAGCGAGCTCTCTATTTTAAGAGCCCTTAAATACCCTGTCAGGTCTCTGTTACTTCCGAAAGATACCGATCCTTTTTTGAAGATTCTGGATATTGCTGCATCCGTTTTCTTTAAGTTTCTGTCAATTTCTCTTTTATCTGAAGATGGAAGAAGTTCTTTACATAGTTTCCTTCCCGGCTCTGAAGTTGCATGCTTTGTCAATTCATCTATTATTTTGTCATATTCAAGTACATGTAATACTTTCTCATTCATCTTTTTTTCCTCTTGTTATACACTTTGCCTTTTGTATAATAGCATTTTACTTAAGGCTTCGCTATGCTAAAATGAATACATGTTTTTTAACCTTTGATATGGAGGGAATATGGAACCGGAAATAAATACAAACCACGAAAATCTGGATGAAGAAGGAACCAGTCCTATTGCAAATACCAATTTTATGAGGGAAAAGATCAAGCAACGTCCCATAAATAAAAAGAAACTTATAAGGAGTACACTTATTACCGTTTCTCTTGCTGTCATTTTCGGAGCGGTTGCCTGCCTTACCTTTGTATTTTTATCCCCGCTTATTAATAATACTCTGTATCCGGAGGAAACACCCGCGCCGATTGCCTTGACAGAGGAAACAGTTACAGACGAGATGCAGCCGGAAGATATGTATGCAGACGATAGTGCTATAGCTGCTGAAGCATACAGCGCAGCAATTGATATGGCATCAAGCGAGATAAGCCGCATACAACAGCAGATGACAACCTATCACTTCGATTCAAGCGACTACATCGAAATGTATTCTTCACTAAAAACAATCGCTCAAAAAGCATCGAAGGGTCTTGTCACCGTTACCGGTGTAACATCAGACACCACCTGGTTTAATGATCCTTATGAAAGTAAAGGCAACGCCTCAGGTGTTATAGTTGCAGATAATGGCACAGAATACCTCATACTGGTAGCATCATCCGCTATAGCCGATGCCCAGTCGATCCAGGTTACTTTTTCTGACAGTTCAAACTGCAGTGCATACCTGAAAACGAAGGATTCAATCAGTTCACTTTCCGTCATCGCTGTGAATAAAAAAGATGTTTCTAAAGATACCCAGGAAAAGATAGCTCCTGCATCACTTGGAAGCTCTAATTCCGGAGTGGTTATTGGAACACCGGTAATTGCTATAGGAAGTCCGACGGGAACGCAGGATTCTATCTGCTATGGATTTGTAACTTCAAGCAATTCATCCCTCGATCTTGCCGACTCCAATTACAAGATCCTTACGACCGACATTTACGGCAGTACCGACGCAAGCGGAGCGCTGATAAATCTGTCAGGCTCTATTGTTGGATTCATCGATATGAGTTATAATTCATCGAATGTTCCTAACGTTTTGTGTGCTATCGGGATAACTGAGCTCCGCCCCTTAGTAGAGGATCTCTCTAACGAAACCAAAAAGCCTTATCTGGGAATACACGGTCAGACTATTCCAGATTACATAATGGAGAATCAGGAAATACCATCAGGTGCATATGTCACCCGCACAGACATGGATTCACCCGCCATGGCTGCAGGTATTCAAAGTGGTGATATAATCACCGAACTTAACGGCGAGAGCATTACAGGATACGATGCACTTGTGTCCAAGATTTCCGATCTTACAGTTGGAGAAGACGCATCCATGACACTCATGAGGCAGGCAACCGAAGGTTATATAGAGATTGCCGTAGAAGCTACACCAACTTCTTCCACACAAGGCGCAGAATAAACATTACATAACTTATTTATACAATTAGAATTGAGGTTTTACATGAAATTTATTAAAGACTTAAACTCAGGCGACAGAATTGCTGACATCTATCTATGCAAACATGTACAGCAGGCGACTACAAAGAACGGAAAGACCTATCTTTCTGTAACACTTCAGGATAAGACCGGAACCATAGATGCAAAAGTCTGGGATCCTAACAGTGAAGGTATAGATGATTTTTCCGATCTTGATTACATTGACGTTTTCGGAGAAGTAACATCTTTTGCCAACGCTCTGCAGATCAATGTAAAAAGAGCACGTCTGTGCCACGAAGGCGAGTATGATCAGTCACTCTACCTCCCTGTTTCATCAAAAGATAATGATGCGATGTATCAGGAGCTTCTTGCATTAATTGGAACTGTTGAAAACAAATATCTCAAGGATCTCCTTAATGCCTTCTTTATAGATGATAAGAAATTTATTACGGCTTTTAGAAAATCATCTGCCGCAAAATCTGTTCATCACGGATTTATCGGTGGCCTCCTTGAGCACACTCTTAGTGTTACCAAGATGTGTGACTATTTCAGCAAAGCATATCCTGCTCTCAACAGAGACCTTCTTATAACAGCAGCAATCTGCCACGACATAGGAAAAACCAAAGAACTGTCTCTTTTCCCTACAAATGACTACACTGATGAAGGCCAGTTCCTTGGTCATATTGTAATGGGCAGTGAAATGGTTTCTGAAAAAATATTGGGAATACCCGGTTTTCCTACACTTCTTAAGCAGGAGCTCCAGCACTGTATTTTAGCTCATCACGGAAAATTTGAATATGGTTCACCCAAGCAGCCCGCTATCATCGAAGCTCTGGCACTTCATCTTGCTGATAATACTGATGCTAAAATGGAAACCTTTACAGAAATACTAGCCAGCACTAACGAAGTAGGCTGGCTAGGTTATAACAGACTTATGGAAAGTAATCTATTCGATACTAGAGTTGAGTCGTAAATGCTCTTAAGCGTTCCATCGCTCTCTTAAGATCATCAAGTGAGTAGGCATAGGATATTCTGATGAAGCCTTCTCCACAATCGCCAAAGGCTGTTCCGGGAACAACAGCAAGCTTTTGTTCCTGTAATAGTCTTGTGGCAAATTCATCACTACTCATTCCAAATCTTTTAATTGACGGGAACATGTAAAAAGCTCCGAATGGTTCAAAGCACGGGAGCCCCATGTCTTTAAACTCATTTAAAAGAAATCTTCTTCTGTGATTATATTCTTCTCTCATCATGGCAACATCATCATCACCATTTTTCAGTGCTTCAACAGCAGCATACTGGCTGGTTGTAGGAGCGCACATTATTGCAAACTGATGAATCTTTACCATCTGCTCAATGATTTCTTTTGGTCCGCAAGCATAACCAAGTCTCCATCCCGTCATTGCAAATGCTTTTGAAAAGCCATTGATCATGATCGTTCTCTCAAGCATCCCGGGAATCTCAACAATAGAAACATGCTTGTCTGTGTATGTAAGCTCACTATAAATCTCATCTGACAGAACAAACAGATCCTTCTCGATTATTACTTTTGCGATAGACTCAAGATCTTTTCTCTCCATGATCGCACCCGTAGGATTATTTGGGAAAGGAAGTACCAGAATCTTGGTCTTATCAGTTACATGTTCCAGAATTTCTTCTGCAGTCAGCCTGAATTCATTTTCTTCTTTGAGCTCGATTATCACAGGCTTTGCTCCTGCCAAAATAGCGCAGGGTTCATAAGAAACATAGCTTGGCTGCGGTATAAGTACTTCATCCCCAGGATTTATCATCGCACGGAGAGCTAGATCTATAGCCTCGGAACCTCCTACTGTTACCAGTACCTGATTATCAGGAGAATAAGTTACTCCAAGCTTTCTATTTGTGTAGTTGCATATCTCCACCTTAAGCTCTTTAAGACCGGAGTTGGAAGTGTAAAAGGTTCTACCCTTTTCAAGAGAATAAATGCCCTCATCTCTGATGTGCCAGGGTGTATCAAAATCAGGCTCACCAACGCCCAATGATATAGCTCCTTCAATTGTCTGGACTACATCAAAAAATTTTCTTATTCCTGAAGGCTTTATATCTACAATTTTATCTGCTAGCGGATTTCTCATGGCGTAAATATCTCCCTCGTATCATCGTATTTCTTTGTCAGTATAGTTCCGTGCTCCTTATATTTCTGCAGGATAAAATGCGTAGAGCAACTAAGTACTGTATCAAGTGGTGACAGCTTATTGGTCACAAAGCTCGCGACTTCTTTAAGAGTCTTTCCTTCGAGCATGACCATAAGATCAAAACCACCTGACATAAGATATACGCTTGTTACCTCAGGATATTTATAAATTCTCTCTGCGATTGAATCAAATCCGATTCCTCTCTGAGGAGTAACCTTAACTTCAATCAGCGCCATTACTTTGTCGATAGAAGTTTTTGACCAGTCGATCATGGTATGATAGCCACAGATGATACCTTCATCCTCCAGGGCCTTAAGTTCATTCGCGACATCAATCTCATTTTCTCCAAGCATAACCGCCAGCTCACTGATGCTTATACGGCTGTTTTTATCAATACTGCGAAGTAATTCCTCTCTTTTTACCATTACCGGCCTCCTCTTTATGAAAAGTAAATATATTGGTCTATTGTATCACAATTACAAAGTTTTATTCCACGAAATATACAAATATCTTACGCTGGCAAATTCCCTAGTTTATGAATTTCATCCATTTGAGGCTTATCCAGAAATCTTATCTCATCTTCATTTCTGATTATTTTATCATTATTATCTGTAATTCTGCCGATCACACTTGCCGGTATACCGGCATTTTTATATGCCTCAAGTACTTTCTTAGGATCATCCGTAAGCATCAAAAGGCTTCCACCCGACAATAGCTGATACGGATTTATCATCAGGTTATTGGTTATCTCTATTGTTTCCTGCTTTAACGGAATCTTTTTTATATCTACGTCAAGCCCCTTTGAAGTGATCACCGACATTTCCCATAACGCTGCAAATATGCCGCCACCTGACACATCATGAAAACATCTTGCTCCGGACATACTTCCTATCTCATAATCTTTTTTTACCGAAACCATATTGGAAAATCCACTCGCCTTTTCGATAAGGTGCATGGGAAGTCTTTCACTCAGCTTTTCTCTGCACTCTTTTGCAAGTATTGAGCTTCCTATGATCCCTGCATATTTGGTCATTATTATATAGTCTCCGGATTTCGCTTCAGCCTTTTGGGGCTCTCTACTACTACTTCCTGTTACACATACGGTTATTACCGGTTTGGTCACAGTATCCGAAACCTCAGTATGTCCGCCTGCTATGGTTATTCCAAGCTCATCCGCTGCAAGTCTGGCATTCTTCATAATATGCTTTAATACCGATTCATCATGGTCTATTCCAAGAACTATCCCCAGGCTGGCCATCACAGGCCTTGCTCCGCTTAGATACAGATTGTTCGCCGCACTATGCATGGCAAAATATGCTGCATCTTCGCAGTCCTCAGTAAAGGTATTTACAGAAGAAGTCACATAACTGTCTTCATTTGCAAAATAAGCGCAGTCTGCTGTTACAGCTGCGCTTACGTTGTTTGATTTTTTATTTTCTATTATTTTTAGAACAGAACGCTTAAGTACGTTCTCTGAAATCTTACCGATTCTCATTTTTGGGCTCCATTATTATTCCTGAGGCACTTCTTCAGCCGGTGTCTCTACCGGTGCTTCCTGAACAGTCTCCTCGGCAGGTGCTTCAGCCGGTGTTCCTTCCGCTGCCGCCTGTGCTGCCGCATTCTGAGCATCAAGCTGTGCCTGAGCTCCTGCAGTAGCTGCAGCTGCCGCTTCCTGAGCTGCCTGTACGTCTGCACCCTCTGTTGATGCTGCTGCCTGAACAGCTGCTATGGCATTTGCCACCGCTGAAATCTGATTTATGTCACCTGTAGCAACCGCAACTCCAATCTGAGCTGCTGCCGTAGGATCACCTGTTGCCACACCTACAGTAACAATTCGCGGAACCATCTTATAGTTTGAGCTGTTTACAACCTCTCTTGAAACTTCGGTTCCGTTTTCAGTAACGATTTTCCAAAGCTGAGCCTTATATCCTATATGTGCTGACTGTGTACTGATAACTCCTATAGGCTGGCTGGGATCTGTTACAATCTGATCTGCTCCGGCGGGAGTTGTCTCAATAACCTCGCTCTTATAAGTTACCTTACGGGATGAATCTCTTGTCTCAACACCGTAAATTGTAAATGTAATATGCTTGTCAGAAGTTGTATATCCTTCTATATAAATAGGATAGTCGGTGCTATTTACAAACTTAAAGTTCTTTCCGCCGGACTCTGCTATTGCAGCATCCATTGAAGGCTCTACATAACTTATGATCATTGAATGATTATGTCTCTCTGTTACTTCAAGCTCTGCACCAAGTACTGCATTGTACAGGGTTGTCGATACCTGACATATACCGCCACCAACACTCTCAACAACAAGACCATTAAGATATGAACCTGCAGGAAAATAACCATTTGCCTCTGTGAAAGGAGTAATCGTATCAAGTACTGAAAACTCTTCACCGGGATAAAGTGTAGTTCCGTTTATAAGTGAGCATCCGTTTGCCACATTGGCACTTCTTGCTGCACCTGACGTCTTATAACTTGTAGTATAAGTTCCAAGGACATCCTTAACCTTGCTCAGATCCTCATAGCTTCCAAGTGGCTGGTCTTCTTCGATAACCACATCAATACTGCAATCTGAGTGGTCCCAGCTATTCTGAAGATAGTCCTTTATAACAGTTAAGGATTTTCTCTCATCAAGAAGATATCCTACTCTTCCATCAGATACCACAAAGCTTCCGCCCTCTTTTGTAAGAGAATAGTTCTGCTTTTCTACATTAAAAGGCGCACAGTTTACTTCCAAAACCTGATAAATTGCTTCATCATTAAAAGAATATTCTATGTTAAATCTTTTGGTGCTGTTCTGAAGGTCTCTCTTAGCCTTGTATCTCTGGATAATATTCCCTTCTCTTCCAAGCGCATATGCCTCATCAACAACATCAGTGTTAGCCCATTCCAGTCCTGTCTCTGCAATTGAAACAGTAACTGCCTGATCTGCATCTCTACCCTTGAGTGTAAGCTGCTTTGACTTAAGAGATTCCACATAGCTGTCTACTGCAGCTTTTGCATCCTCCTTAGTCATACCGGATACATCAACATCACCAATAAAAATGCCATTAAAAATAGCATCTCCGGCTGCCTGTGTTTTAACAGAAGGCACAAATAAAAAAAGTGCCGTAATAGCTACCGCAGCCCATATAAATTTTTTCATAAACTTCTCCATTTCGCCACTTCATGGCTGTGCCGGTTTGTGTTATCATCAAAAAGTAGTAAGTGCACTACTTGCAAGCGGAATCACCATTGCAAGAATAAGCACAATGATTATTATCGCTGAGATGATTTTTTTATTCTTACCGGAATTAAAAAACCTAAACATAAAATATACTCCTCATTTACTGAAAGGATATTATAGATGAATTTACCCTTTTTTACAAGTTTCATAATTTTGGTTCTCATCACTCAATTAGCCATAAGGCGTAGCGATTCCAAGGCTCAGAAATCAGAGGAAGAATTCTGGGAAAGGGAGCGAAGAGCCAACAGCACCAGAAAAAAAAGTCTCGAAAATCTTAACTACATCTACATTCCAATGGATAGACTTCCTTTTGGGGTAACTGAAGGTAACGACGAAATTCTTTCCTGCGAAAAAAGCATAAAAAATCTTTCCGATAAAAAGATTGTGAATTTCACAGGTATGTCAAATACTGACCTCAAACTTGAGTACGGCACTGCCAACATAACGTCACTTTCAAACTACGATCAAAACTATACCGTCCTTGTAACCACTCTCCAGAAGTGGGCAAAGGAGCTGTATAATGCCGGTTTTTATAAGGAAGCTACAACCATACTTGAGTTCTCAGTTTCCACAAGATCTGATGTTACGGCCAGCTACAGACTCCTCTGCGATATGTACAGGACAAAGCTTGGATTGTCCAAGGATGAGATGCAGAAAAAGATAGATGCTCTTGTTCCCATCGCTGAATCCCTGAACTCTCTTAGCAAATCCCAGATTCTTGAATCTTTAAATCAGACTTCATGAGAGGCTGTTTGTAAACCTGTCAAATGCTGCCTGTCCCTCAGGTGTTCTCTTGTAAACTCCGGCATCTTCAAGAACATGCATGAATACTTCGCCGATCTCGTCATTTATGATCTTATCAATATTTGATGCGTCGATCTTATCATATTTCTTTGAGAACTCATCTACCCAGTCAGCATGTTTCTCAAGTTCCTCGTTTGCCCGGATATCTTCACCCTTTAATATGGCTTCTTTTAAGTCGGCCATTTCACCTTTAAGTCTTGCAGGAAGTACGGCAAGTCCCATTACTTCAATAAGACCTATGTTTTCCTTCTTAATATGATGAAGCTTTGCATGAGGATGATATACGCCAAGCGGATGCTCATCTGTAGTAATGTTGTTTCTAAGAACAAGATCCAGTTCGTACTCATCATCACGTTTTCTGGCAATAGGTGTGATAGTGTTGTGAGGTATGTTGTCAGTCTCAGCAAAAATGAATGCTTCCTCGTCTGTATAGCCTCTCCATTTTTCAAGGATCCTGTCAGCAAGAGCTATGATCCTGTCTGTATCTTTTCCTGAAAGTCTAATAACTGACATAGGCCACTTTACGATTCCGCTCTTTACATCTTCAAAGCCTGAAACAGTAAATGATCTCTCCACCTTAGCTTTTGCCATTGCAAATGTGTAATGACCGCCCTGGAAATGATCATGGCTTAAGATTGAACCGCCTACGATCGGAAGATCTGCATTTGAGCCTACAAAATAATGAGGAAACTGCTTAACAAAATCAAACA
This sequence comes from Butyrivibrio sp. NC2002, assembly GCF_000702265.1. Taxonomy (GTDB): domain Bacteria; phylum Bacillota; class Clostridia; order Lachnospirales; family Lachnospiraceae; genus Butyrivibrio. The sequence goes on along the minus strand of NZ_KL370881.1, from coordinate 530,993 downwards.
GCTTGCAGAATGTTGCATGCTCTATTTTCATCGGAATATGCTGTGAGTTAAACACAATGCAGTGTTCGTTATAGTAAACATAAGGAGAGTACTGAAATCCCCACTGACTTCCATTTATAGTCACAGGTATTATACGGTGATTTTCTCTTGCTGGATGATTTATTCTTCCGGCATAACCTTCATTCTCAACACACAACTGACACTTAGGATATCCGCTCTGCTTTGCCTTGCCTGCTGCCGCTATAGCCTTAGGATCCTTCTCGGGTTTGGAGAGATTGATAGTAATATCAAGATCACCATATTCTGTAGCAGATACCCATTTAACATCCTTTGATATGCGGTATCTTCTGATATAATCCGTGTTTTTAGAAAATTCATAATAGAAATTGGTCGCATCAAGAGGACTCTTTGCATATTCCTCATTGAATTTCTTTATGATCTCACCTGGTCTTCCGACAAGTGTTCCCATGATCTTAGTATCAAACAAATCTCTGTAGGTTACACTGTCTCCACCTGTAAGACCTTTTTCGCAGGCATAATCAAGGATATCAGCCAGAGTCTTCTGAAGAAATTCTCCGCTTTCTATCTCGTCATCACCTATCTTTTCAGATTCGCTTATAATATCCTCTTTACTTCCTTCATATTCATCAAGACCAAGAGTCATGATAAGGCTATTTACCGTATATATAATATCCTCTTTCGGCACAAGATTAGTCTTTACACCATATCCTACAAGCTTTGTAATAGCTTCCTGAATCTTTTCCATAAAATAGTATCTCCTTCCAAAACGTTACTAAAGCCATCACCAAAGCAGATGCCTTAGTGATGGCTTATTTTTATTTATTTAATTACAGTACTGTCGGGCCTCCGCCGATTTCTACGATATAGAATGTAGCATCATATCCGATCTTTTCTCTGTAGGCTTTTCCAACCTTTTCTTTGAATTCGTCTATTGCTTCATCCTTTACTATAGAAACTGTGCAGCCACCGAATCCGCCGCCTGTCATTCTTGAACCAATAACTCCGGGAATTTTCCATGCTTCCTCAGCAAGTGTATCAAGCTCAACACCTGTAACGTCGTAATCATCACGAAGAGAAACATGTGACTGATTCATAAGCTCTCCGAACTTCTTGATATCTCCATCCTTAAGAGCTTTTACCGCTTCTATTGTGCGCTGATTCTCGTAAACAGCATGCTTTGCCTTTATTCTTCTGTCATCATCTTTTATAGCATCTTTGTGTGCCTCAAATTCTTCAATAGATAAATCGCCAAGTCCCTTTATATCAACAACCTTCTGGAGCTCAGCAAGAGCCTCTTCACAAGCACTTCTTCTTGCATTGTACTGAGAATCTGTAAGCTTGTGCTTCTTATTAGTATTTGCGATAACTATCTTGCATCCCTTAAGGCTGATAGGCGCATAGTCAAATGAAAGATCAGCAGTATCAAGGAAAATTGCGTTATCTTCTTTACCCATAGCTACTGCGAACTGATCCATTATTCCGCAGTTGCAACCGTTGTAGTTGTTCTCGGAATACTGTCCGATGAGAGCAAGATCCTGATTTGTAACATCAAATCCGTATAAATCTCTTAAAATATATCCTGTAAGTACTTCAAGAGAAGCTGATGATGAAAGACCTGATCCATTGGGAATATTACCGTAAATCACAAGATCAAATCCCTTATCAAGTTTAAAGCCTTTCTTTTCAAAAGCCCATACAACTCCCTTGGGATATGCTGTCCATCCGGGATTGTTTTCAGGATCGAGATTATCAAGTGATCCCTCCACAACAGCCGCATTATCAAAATTCATAGAATAAAAGCGAAGCTTTCTGTCATCTCTCTTAGCGCAAGCTGCGTATGTTCCTATTGTAAGTGCGCAGGGAAAAACATGACCACCATTGTAATCAGTATGCTCTCCGATAAGGTTAACTCTTCCGGGAGCAAAGTAAGCCTTTACATCATCTCTTTTGCCGTAAATTTTCTCAAATCCTTCAAGGACTTTGTCTTTCATGTTCTGATCCATCTTTCTAAAATACCTCCAACTATTTTGCCCAAACGTTCCCTAAAATATCACGGATATCAGTTTTTAGCTGCTTCCATGAGTTTCTGGCGAAGCTGACCTTCTATCTGAGAAAGCTCTGCCTCAGCATTTTTTCTCTTCTCTTTTCCTTCTGTCTGGATCTTCATTACTTCATCCAATGTAGAAATAAGAGTTTCGTTTGTATGCTTAAGTGTCTCCATATCAACAATTCCGCGCTCAGATTCTTTTGCTGCTTCTACAGAAGCTATCTTAAGTGCGTCAGCATTTTTTCTAAGAAGTGAGTTTGTCATATCGTTAACCTCACGCTCTGCTCTTGCTGCCTGTGCTGAATGCTCTATTCCGATAGCAATGACCATCTGATTCTTCCAAAGCGGAATTGTGTTAACAATAGTGGACTGGATCTTTTCAGCCATTGTTGTATCAGCGCTCTGTACCATACGGATCTGAGGGCCTGTCTGCATAGCAATAGTTCTTGTAAGTTCGAGATCATAGATCTTTTTCTCAAATCTGTCGCAAAGAGCAGCAAGATCCTTTGCTGCTTGAGCATCCTCTGTAAGTCCACTGCTAGCAGCCTTCTCCTGTGCCTTCACAAGATCATTTTCTCTAACCTCGGCAAGCTTCTTCTTACCGGCAATTATGTACATAGAAAGCTCTTTGTAATAATTGAGGTTCATATCGTACATTGTATCAAGCATAGCTGCATCCTTCATAAGGCGCTGCTCATGCTTTTCAAGCTCGCTTGCAATGGTTTCAACATTTGTCTCAACCTTAGCGTATTTGGCCTTCATTGCTGTTACTTTGTTCGCACTCTTCTTAAACAGTGCTTTTATTCCCTTTTCATCCTCTTCGATGTCAAAGTCCTTAAGCTCTGTAACGAGACCTGCTATCATCTGACCGACCTCGCCCATGTCTTTTGTGCGCACATTTTCCATGGCCTTCTCTGAAAAATCAGCCATCTTCTTCTGTGTTCCTGCGCCATAGTTCATTACAGCCTGTGTATTCTTTATATCGATCTGATCCACAAAAGCATCTATCTGCTTAAGTTCTTCTGCTGAAAGCTTAACCTCTGCTGAATCTACAGGCTCTTGCTTTACCTCAGGCTCCGGAGCCTCCATTGCCTGACTTGCGACAGGCTCCCCAAATGAAAGAGTGGGTGTTGAATCCTCAAATTCCTTAAATTCGTCTGACATTACTTAATCCTCCCAAAATAATAATTAAAACTTTAGTTCTATACCTTGCGCATTCTCCTCTGTACTTTGTGCCACCGCCTGTGCCGGAGCTTCCTGATAAGCAGCTCCCTGTGCACTGGCACTAAATAGCTCACTCTCTGTAAGACCGTCCTGCGCCATCATGGTCTTCATTACCGATATATCCGAAGAAATATCCCATGCCATATCCTGGAAAAGGCTATCCAGCAGATTTTCAAAAGCTGCATTTATAACATCCATGGCATCTTCTATTTCTCTCTTTGTCTTTGTTATATTCTCTCCGGCTTCAGGCTGCTTTGCAAGATCAACATATGCATTTAGCAGCTTTGTTGTAGTCGGAAGATAATAGTTCATAAACTTTCTTAAATCATCAGCACACTCAGGTTTTTTCTCAACCTGTGTAAATATCTTTTTCATGATCGATTCAAGCTTGTAGAGCTTATCTGACATCTCATCTCCGGGAATCTGGTCATTGATAGCTCTTATGGTCTTAAGATAGTTTTTTCCATCCTCAAGGATTCCGCTTGTGCTTGCATTATTTACAGGCTGTTCCATAGAAGCAGCTACATTCACGCTTTCTCTTTCAAGCCTTGATCTTTCGGCCTGTTCGTACTGATCAAAAGCTCTCCATGTTAGCATTACAGTAGATTCTGCATTATCGAACTTAATAAATGGGAAAAATCCGAGCTTCATCATTTCCTTTATTCTGTCCAGGACAAGCTTCTCGTCTTCACCTGCAACACGGGCGAGATCTCTAATGCTAAAGTATTCGGAATTTCCAAGTATTTTACCGTATTTATAATAGCTTCCGGTCAATTTGTTCTGCTTAGCGCCTTTGCTGACAAGAGTTGAAAAAAATGCCGTTATAAGCCCTGTAATCGGCAAAACAATCGCTCCGGCTATCGCCAAAGATTCGAAACCTCCTGCAAAACCAATAATTAAAAGAATAAGACCTGTCAGAGCACCCATTCCAAAAGGAATTGCTCCGAAGAGTCCTCCTATTATTTTCCCCACACCTGCTGACTTACTTATTTTTCCGGCAAAAAAAGGAGTTTTCAAGCTAAAGCCACTTGCATAAGTTGTGGTCCTTGGCGCAGAAGCTCTACCCTGAAAATTGTAAGAAGGATTGGTTTTAGCCTTGTTGACCGCGCTCTGTACAGATACCCTTATCTGATCGCCAAGTCTTGAATAATCCCCTGTGTCCACAGCCTTGCTGACGTCACTTAATATCTTGTTTCCCGTTTCCATGAAATCGTCAATGTTGCTCATACTACTCCCAACCGATTTTATTTGTATACATACAGTAAATCTTCTATAATAATGTGAGTAACGCAAAAAAGGTTACCAGCAAATATTGTATAATAACTAAAAAGAAAAAACAATGACAGGGGTATCTCAATGGACAGACAAAATCTAACTCTTCTAACAGACCTGTACGAGCTTACCATGATGCAGGGCTATTTCAAAAACAAGTCCCAGAATGAAACAGTTATTTTCGATGCATTTTTCAGAAACAATCCGTTCGGCGGCGGTTATTCCATAATGGCCGGCCTTGAACAGCTCATTAAGTACATAAAAGAGCTGCATTTTGACGAAGAAGATATTGATTATCTTCGAAGTGTCGGCATTTTTGATGAAGATTTCCTCGAATACTTAAGAGATTTTAAATTCAGCGGCGATATTTATTCTATTCCGGAAGGAACTATTATTTTCCCCAGAGAGCCTCTTGTAAAAGTCATCGCTCCTATTATGGAGGCACAGCTTATCGAAACCGCCATCCTTAATATCATAAATCACCAGTCTCTTATTGCCACAAAATCAGCAAGGATCTGTTATGCAGCAGAAGGCGATGGAATAATGGAGTTTGGCTTAAGACGTGCCCAGGGACCTGATGCAGGAACCTATGGTGCAAGAGCTGCTGTGATAGGCGGATGCATCGGAACAAGTAATGTTCTCTGCGGTCAGCTCTTTGATGTTCCTGTAAAAGGAACTCATGCCCACAGCTGGATCATGAGTTTCCCTGACGAATATACTGCATTTAAAACCTATGCAAAACTTTATCCTTCCGCATGCATCCTTCTCGTAGATACTTATGACACCTTAGGCTCTGGTGTTCCGAACGCTATAAGAGTATTCAAGGAAATGAAGGAAGAAGGTATTGACTTGTCATTTTACGGAATCCGTCTTGATAGCGGAGACCTTGCATATCTCTCAAAGCAGGCAAGAAAAATGCTCGATGACGCAGGCTTTACAGATGCTGTGATATCCGCATCAAATGACCTTGATGAATACCTTATTTCATCATTAAAAACTCAGGGAGCAGCAATCACATCATGGGGTGTTGGAACGAATCTTATCACAGCTAAGGACAATCCGTCATTTGGCGGCGTTTATAAGCTCTCCGCAATTATGGATGATAACGGAACCTTTGTCCCCAAAATAAAGCTTTCGGAAAACACTGAAAAAATCACTAACCCTGGAAACAAAAAGATTTACCGCGTTTATGATAAGGCAAGCGGCAAGATCAAGGCTGACCTGATCTGTCTTGAGAATGAGACCTTTACAGATGATAAGCAGCTTCTTTTATTCGATCCCCAGGAACCCTGGAAAAAGACTCTGCTTCCCGCTTCAAGTTATACTCTCCGCGAGATCATGGTTCCCATATTCAAAAAAGGTGAGTGTGTTTACACATCTCCCAAGACCATGGATATTCGCTCATACTGCTTAGAGGAGCAGAACACACTTTGGGAGGAAACAAGACGACTCTTTAACCCTCATCAGGTTCATGTCGATCTCTCAAGAAGGCTATACGACACCAAGATGAGGCTCCTTGATCAAATGGGCAATCTCGACATGACTGATGTAGAAAACTGATCCGTCATAGATAAAAAACTAAAAAAGTAGCTAAACAAAGGCGATATTCTTATGAGGAATATCGCCTTCGTTGGTATTTGCGCATATTTTTAAATTGTAATAGGTTTCTTTATTTTTTTACTTTTCATAGGGCCTTATGGTCTTAATTGTTCCATCAGGATTATAGCTAAGCTTTGTGTATTTAACACACCTTCTGTGATTTATGCCACCTGAAAGTTCGCAGTCGTGATAGAAAAGGTACCACTCTCCTTCAATCTCTACTATGGAGTGGTGCGTTGTCCAACCGATAACAGGCTCAAGTATCCTTCCCTTATAGGTAAACGGTCCATACGGATTATCTGATATTCCGTAGCAGATATAATGAGTAGTTCCTGTTGAATATGAGAAGTAATACTTGCCGTTATATTTATGAACCCATGGGCCTTCAAAATATCTTCTCTCTTCGTCACCTGCAAGAAGTGGCTTTCCATCTTCATCAACAATCTGTATATCCACAGGCTTTTTTGCAAACGACTTCATATCTGCGCTCATAAGTGCACATTTGGGACATACAGCCGGCTCATCCTTTTCGGGCTCTGTTCCGTTTTCTTCGAATTTACCTGTCCTATACTTTTCAAGCTGACCTCCCCAGAGACCACCGAAATATACATATACTTTTCCATCATCATCCTTGAATGAACATGGATCTATACTAAAACTTCCCTCTATATAGTTTTCTTCAGGTGTAAAAGGACCTTCAGGCTTATCGCTTACAGCAACCCCGAGTCTGAACATTCCTTCCTTATCTCTGGCCGGAAATACCAGGTAGTATTTATCATTTGTAAATACCGCATCCGGCGCCCACATCTGATCTCTTACCCAGGGCACATCGTGCATTGAAAGAGCTACGCCATGGTCTGTCACTTCACCGCCAATCTTATCCATTGACAGTATGTGATAGTCTTCCATCTGATACTCATCACCATTGTCATTGTCCTCTCCGTCGTGCGGAACATCATGAGACGGATATACATATACTTTGCCGTTAAACACATGTGCTGAAGGATCAGCAGTAAAAATATGTGTAACTAAAGGCTCACGTTCTTTACTCATCGCTATCTCCTAATTTATATAAACTGACTTTTCAGATAAAAAGATAACATGATATCCTTTGCCACAGCATTTTAATACTTGTTAATTAACTATCAATTATTGCCGTGATTTTCCACAAATTTTTTTGTCTTTGTTTACTTGATATTTTTTATCGTTCCCGTAGCTGCGCCATTTTTAATTATCATAAGGAAAAATTAATCCGCAATATTTAACTCAATAATAGCAACTTTTAATAATTCAAACAGCATCTTTTTATTATAAAATATTGCTATCAACTATAGAATTATTGACTATTAAGAGGAAAAAGTTATGATTGAAACACTTAACGGCATAGTTGAAACTGTAAACTTCAGACAGAGCACATCAATTAAGCTCTACGATAATGATGAATGTGAAAACTATCCTCCTCACTGGCATGCTGCGATCGAGATCGTAATGCCCACAGAAAATGCTTATCACTTAAATTGTGCAGGAAAAAAGATAGATCTTAGGGAAGGCGATATCATAATAATCTGTCCGGGCTGCATTCACTCAATAACTGCTCCCAAAACGGGAAAGCGCATTATTTTCCAGCCTGATTCCGCTTCTCTTCGCTTTATGCATGATGTGGACAGTCTCATACATGTTATGAGTCCTTTTATAGTGGTCTCTCCCGAAAACTATCCGCATATCCATGATAAGGTAAAAAGCCTCTTCCTTGAGATAGATGAAATATACGGACAAAGCAGTTCCTTCTCTGAAGTTGATATCTATTGCAAGCTTTTGCAGATGCTCTCTTTAATCGGGAAAAACTTCGTAAAGGAAAGTCCGGAACTTGATGTATCCACTTTTCAAAAGGGGGATGAATACTTCGAGAAATTTATTGAAGTATGTGATTATATTGAAGCACACTGCATAGAAGATCTTAATCTCGACGATGTTGCTGCAAAAGCCGGGTTTAGTAAGTTTTACTTCTCCCGCCGTTTCAAGCAGTTTACCGGTGTATCATTCTATAAATACGTCAATCAGAAAAGGATCGCCAAGGCAGAAATCCTGCTCATGGAGCCCAGAAACTCGATCACGGATATATCGCTTTGTTGCGGTTTCCCTTCGCTGTCATCTTTTATCAGGATGTTTAAGATAATAAAGGGCTGCACACCAACAGAGTTCAGAAACATGTACCGAACAAGAGATGATTTCGCTCTTCCAAAAGAAGTATGACTTTTCAGAGCTTTTTCGTTTTATAACCTGCATTTGATCTTACAAACCTTTGTAGTCAAATGCAGGGATAAAACTCGCCATATCTGTACCTTCTCCCTGAAAAAATCCATTCTCAATTCCATTATCTATCGCAAAATCTATAAGGTCTTCGTAATCACTTTCTTCAACTTTATTTTTAAGCTCGGGATATTTGCTCAAATCCCCAAATGGAGTGAACTGATTCATTATGCTAAGGTATACTTTGTCCCTGTACCTTTCAAGAAGCCTTTCAACAACATTTTTCGAATCATTAATCTGTCCCGGTAAAACCAGATGTCTTATTATAACCCCCTTTTTCATCAGAGGTCCTAAATAGTCATCCTCACAATCTTCCATTAATTCATTGTATAATGAAGCACTTATTGTTTTATCATTTAAACTATCGCTGGTTTCTCCACCCTCAGTCTTTTTGTCCTCTGTGCTTCTTTTTATCTCAAATAAAGGTTCTCCAACCTGCCTTAGCATCTCATCTATCGCTGCAATTGCTATATTGAAATAGTTTGGAGCATTACTATATCTTATCGCTATCTCATCTGAATAATACTTGCAGTCCGGAAGGTATATATCAATAAGGCCCTCCAGACTTTTCAAGGTTTCTGCAAGCTCATAACCGCTGGAATTATATACCACAGGTATCTTTAGCCCCTCATTTCTGGCCCTTTCAATAGCAGGAATAATAAGTGGAACAAAGTGAGTCGGGGTGACCAGATTAATATTTGAAGCCTTTTTGTCCTGAAGCTCCAGAAATATCTCGCTAAGGCGCTCTTTTGTAATCTCCTTTGATACTTCACCTGTAGCTATCTGCCTGTTCTGACAAAATACGCACTGCAGATTACAGCCGGAAAAGAACACAGTTCCTGAACCGTTTTTGCCGGATATGCACGGTTCCTCCCATGCATGAAGGTAAGCCTTGGCTGCCGTTATCTTACCTGTTTGGCCACAAAAACCAAGCTCTTTCTTATTTCTGTTAACACCGCATTTTCTTGGGCAGATCATGCAGTTGTCCAATAAATCACACTTCACTTTTTGCAAGCATCCTCTTCTTTTCTTCTTTTTCAGCCTTATTGCGTTTTCTTAATCCGGTAAAAAACTCCTTAAGTATCTGACTGCTCTCTTCTTCCAGAACTCCCTTTACCACCTCTACCTGATGGTTGAATTCAGGGTTCTCAAGGATATTTAAAATCGATCCTCCACAGCCTGATTTAGGGCTAAGTGCCCCCATCACAACCTTTGGTATTCTCGACTGAACTATTGCCCCCGCACACATTTGGCACGGCTCAAGAGTAACATAGAGTATGCAGTCTTCAAGCCTCCAATCTCCGATTTTTTTGCAGGCTTTTTTTATTGCGGTGATCTCAGCATGGCAGAGTACGGATTTATCCGTGTTTCTCCTATTATAGCCACGTCCTATTATTTTATCTTCATATACTATAACGCAGCCAATCGGCACCTCTCCAAGCTCCATAGCCTTTCTCGCCTGCTTCAAGGCTGCCTTCATATATTTTTCGTCTGAACTTATCATATTTTCTATTCCTACCCAAATACTAGAATTTGAAGTACTTATTTGTTATCATATTGTAATACGAATTATATATGATATATGGGGCAAAAGTAAATTTCCCCATAATCCGTAAGCGTATTAGTTTTTTAAAGAGGTTTTTTATAAATGAAGATATCCACAAAGGGGCGTTATGCACTTAGAGTCATGATTGACCTTGCTCTCCATGATGATGGCAATTACATAGCACTTAAAGATATTTCTGCAAGACAGAATCTTAAGATAAAATATTTGGAACAGATAGTCACAAACCTGGGAAAAGCCGGGCTAATTAAGAGTATGCGCGGCAACAACGGTGGTCACAGACTAAAGAAGAAGCCTGAAGAATACAGGGTTGGCGATATTTTAAGAGCTGTAGAAGGAGATCTTGCCCCTGTCGAATGTTTGGAGGGAGACGATATCATCTGTCCTGCACTTGACAGATGTCCCACCATCAGCTTCTGGAAAGGTCTCGATAAAGCTATTAACGATTATGTTGACAGCTTTACATTAAAGGATCTCGTCGGTCGCACCATAAAGGATGAAGATCTTTCTGCACCAATTGACTGTTGACAAAGATGTCATCTCTAAGTATCATGAATAATTGACGGTCCTGTAACGGGTGCATGCATCTGTGCGGACCCGGGTCCTACGCAATGAGAGCCTGCGAACCGTGTCAGGTCGGGAACGAAGCAGCACTAAGCGGAATTTCTCATGTGTTGTAGGGGTGCCTGGATTCGCCGCATGCATCCTTTACAGGATCGTTTTTATTCAGCATAAGGCACAAGACATCATTTTTCCTATTGTCTTGCCAAATTGTGTTACAATAATATAGAACTCAGGATTCCTAAATGCCTTTTCCTATTTGCATTCAGGAAGTCACGTTAATAAATTCCAAGTATTCCGGTGGAGGCGAAAATGATCACATCACAGATAATCCAAAACAGCATAGATGAATTGTCAGCTATTACAAGAGTTCAGCTTTGCGTATATGACTTAAAAGGAAAGGTGGTCGCATCCACTTCAGAGATCACTTCATTTGATGCCGGAATGATCGCTGATTTTGCTTCTTCGCCTGTAGATTCTCAGGTTATCGGCAACAACCACCTATTAAAGATTCTTGATGAGGGCGATCCTGCGTACGTTCTTCTCTCCAGCGGTCAGTCAGATGATGCCTACATGGTCGGAAAGATCTGCGTAAGTCAGCTTCAGAATCTTATAGTTGCATATAAGGAAAGATATGACAGAAATAACTTTTTCCAGAACCTTCTTCTCGATAATCTGCTCCTTATAGACATCTATAACAGAGCAAAAAAATTACGAATTGAAGTCACAGTTCCAAGAGTAATTATCATCGTTGAAACCAAAGCAGAAAGAGATTCAACCGCTTCAGAGCTTCTCTCCGGAATGTTCTCAAGCCAAAACGGAGATTATGTCACAGCTGTTGATGAAACAAGTGTGATCCTTGTTAAATCTCTAAAGACCGGCGAGGGCTATCCAGAAATCGAAGAAGTTGCATCCTCTATCGCTTCTATGATGAATACTGAGGCAATGCTCGATGTAAGAGTAGCTTACGGAACCATCGTAAACGAATTAAAAGATCTGAGCAAATCCTATAAAGAAGCAAAAATGGCACTTGATGTCGGAAAAATATTCTATGCTGAGCGCCATGTAAATGCATACAACACATTAGGAATAGGAAGACTTATATATCAGCTTCCCATTAACCTATGCAAAATCTTCATTGATGAAATTTTCGGAGGAAAAGAAATTCCCGAAAACCTCGATGAAGAGACACTTAATACAATAAATAAATTCTTTGAAAATAACCTTAATGTATCAGAGACTTCAAGACAACTCTTCGTACATCGTAACACTCTTGTTTACAGAATTGAGAAACTCGAAAAAGCAACAGGTCTTGATATCAGAACCTTCGATGAAGCTCTCACATTCAAGATCGCACTTATGGTTATTAACTATATGAAATACGTAGATTCAAGAGAATTCTAAGATCAGTCTTATAGCGGGGCATCATGCCCCGTTTTTTATGATATAGGAAATTTCTCCGAAATTCCTATATCATAAAAACAGGTACAACCTTGCGATTGTACCTGCTCTAAATTCTTTATCAAATTCCAGATTAGTTTGTGATAACCTTCTCTGTCTCTTTGTCGAATATGTGAATCTTCTCAACGTCGAATGCGAACTTAACCTTGTCGCCGGGACGAGCTGTTGTACGAGAATCAACTCGTGCTGTTACAGGGAAGCCTGCAAGATCGAAGTACAGATAAACTTCTGCACCAAGAAGCTCGTATACGTTGATTGTTGACTCAAATACAGCCTTAGATGTGCTAACAACCATCTCAGAATCATCAACATCCTCAGGACGGATACCGAATGTAACTGTCTTTCCAGCATAACCACCTTCGATAACCTTCTTAGCCTTAGCCGGAGGAAGCTCGATTGACTGACCTGCGATCTTGAGGCTAGCCTTGTCGCCTGATACTTCAACTTCTGCATCAAGGAAGTTCATCTGAGGTGATCCCATGAATCCTGCAACGAAGAGGTTGCAAGGCTTGTCATAGAGGTTCTGAGGTGTATCTACCTGCTGAACAACACCATCTTTCATAACTACGATTCTTGTACCAAGAGTCATAGCCTCTGTCTGGTCATGTGTAACGTAGATGATTGTGGTACCAAGTCTCTGGTGAAGCTTAGCAATCTCTGTTCTCATCTGAACACGAAGCTTAGCATCAAGGTTTGAAAGAGGCTCATCCATAAGGAATACCTTAGGATTACGAACGATAGCACGACCCATAGCTACACGCTGTCTCTGTCCACCTGAAAGAGCCTTAGGCTTACGATCAAGGAGATTTGTAAGATCAAGGATCTTAGCAGCATCTTTAACCATCTTATCAATTTCAGCCTTCGGAACCTTACGAAGCTTAAGGCCGAATGCCATGTTATCATAAACTGTCATATGAGGATACAGAGCGTAGTTCTGGAATACCATCGCAATATCTCTGTCCTTAGGCTCTACGTCGTTAACAACGCGATCACCAATCTTAAGTGTACCTGAAGTAATATCTTCAAGACCTGCGATCATACGAAGTGTTGTTGACTTACCACATCCTGAAGGTCCTACGAAGATAATGAATTCCTTATCCTGGATATCAAGGTTGAAATTCTTAACAGCTTCGAAACCGTTAGGATATACTTTGCATACATTCTCAAGTGTTAAACTTGCCATTTTCTTATTCCTCCTCTGTGCAAATGAAGAGCAACCTGCTCTTTACCCTTAAAAGTATAGCCAAAGCGCGTGGCTTTGGCTATGCAACTATTATACAAAGATTTCTCCAATCGTTGTAAAAATTGCTTATTTACTTTTTTTTTAGAAATCTATTAGGAATTTTTGCACAAATTTAATAATTTCTTATGTGCACTTTGACAACACCATTGGCGCAAATGCTGAATTCATGCATCACTTATTGTCTCTTGCTTCCTGCATGCGCTTAATTGCTGCCTGGAGCTCTTCATCATCCTCATCGCTCAGGATTTCTCTATCTTCCTGCACCTCTTCCTGTTTGGGCTCAAACTTTTTAAACAGACCGTTATACATCATTGCCATAAGATATGCCGGAGCTGTAAATCCAAACAAAATAAGAATAGGTAATATCTGTATATCAAAGAAGTACACCAAAACCACAGGAATCGCAGAAACAATTACCATACCTATTGTTCTCGGAAGACCAAGGATTGCAAACATAACCGCGTTCTTAAGTGTATTCTTAATGGGATTTTCGAATCTTGCCTGAAGCGGAAAAATCCATAATGAAAACATATACAAAATGATGGAAAGACCAAACATCACGTATACATAGAATCCGGGAATAATCTGCACATTTGCTCTTATCCAGATAAAATCCACAGCTATTATCATCGCTATAATGCATACGATTATCCAAAGAATTGTTGCCTGCTTGAAATTCTGCTTAAATGATTTCCAGAATCCCCTGATAGTGTAGGTTTCCTCATCCCTGACCATCTTGAGTATTACATAATGCATTGCAGTAAGGGAAGCGCCGCCGGTAAATGGAATAAGCACAAACAAAAGAACGATAAGATTTAATATCATTAAATCAGCCACTCTGTTCAACACTCGCATTATTGGGCTGTCGAGATCAAATAATTTACCCATAAAACTAATCCTCCTTAATAAAACAAAAAAATGCCCAAGCACAATAATAACATGCCCGGGCATTATTTACATTACCTATTTTATTTAAAAAATATCTATTATTTACCTATTGTTTTCTTAATCCAAGCAAGCTGATCAGCAAAAACCTGCTCTCTTCCAACTTCCTGCTGAAGCTCATGTCTCATTCCGTCATAGAGTTTTAACTCAACATCTGTAAGGCCTACCTGCTCTGTATAAATCTTGTAAAGCTGCTCTACAGCTGCTCCGTAATCTCCAACCGGATCTTCTTTTCCTGCTGTAAGAAGGATAGGAAGCTTCTTCGGAATATCTTCCATCTTGCCAACATCCTGTACTCTTGTCAGGATTTCAAACATTGTCTCAAATCCGTTTATCGTAAATATGAAAGTACATCTCGGATCATTTATGTATTTGTTTATGCTCTCTTCATTATGTGAGAGCCAGTCAACCTTGGTCTTGGGATTCTGAATTCTCTTATTGTAATTCTTGAATGCCATATTGTTTATCATATTTGAGCGATGCTTTTCTCCAAGGAAAGCGCTTATAAATGCTGTAAGTGCTTTGCCGCTCTTAAGAGTTCCCGGAGTCTGCCATCCTGTTCCCTGAATGATAGCACCCTGAATACCGGTACCATAGCGTGTAAGATACTCTCTTGCAATAAAAGATCCAAAGCTGTGACCAAGAATGATCACCGGAACTCCCGGATACTCTTCCTGAGTCATCTTCTTAAGTCTATGTGCATCTCTAAGAAGAACTGTAGCGGGATCATTTTTGCAGAAGTAACCAAAAGGTACACTTTCTGAAATGGATTCCCCGTGTCCAAGATGATCATTGCCTATTACCATTATCCCATTATCGGTCATGTAATTAGCAAATTCATCGTAACGATCTATAAACTCCTGCATACCATGAATAATCTGAAGAATTGCGATGGGCTTTTCATCAGGTATCCATCTGATAGCATGTATTGTAGTTTTGCGATCTCTCGACTTGTAAGTAAGCTCCTCTTTGCGTGCCATATTAACCCCTCCATAGATTTACCAAGTTTTGTAATATACAGATTACTCATAAAAAATGATAAAGGAGGAAGACTTTTTTAGTCTTCCTCCTTAATTTTACCACAATTTGATAGGTTTTGGTTCAATAATTTCACAATATTGCACAATTTTATATCATTGGAAAGTATATGGATTAGTCATCAACGCTATAATTCCTTATTCCGTGTACTAATCTTCCGGAGACCAGCTCTTTTGTACATCTTCAATCACTACGTTTTCATCAACTTTTACCACTATCTGGTACTCATCTTCATATACTATTTCTCCTGGGAAATTTGTATATACCACATAATAAGGATGATTGTATCTTTCAAGGAGCCAGCACAGAGGATTTATCATCTTCATCATCAGTTCTGAATTATCCACCTTAAAGTAGCAGATTACCTTCTCCTGCCTTCTGCACTGAGGCGGCCAGGGAAGCTCCTCTGCAAACCAGGAATCAATTTCCTTAAAAAGACCCACATCTTCCTCATCCATTACATTATCTGTTACCATCTGATTGAGCATGCTAAAAATCCCTTTACCGGTTCTGGTATTAGCCGCAAGCTCTTTTCCCTGAATTCTGCAGTATTTAAATTTCATGCGCCCTCCAATTTAGTAGTAAAGTGCACCCATCAAAGTCGCCTGTTTGGAAATGTAAAGTATGTATTAGGGCAGGGCTCATCCTTAAGTGTATAATGCCACCACTCTTCTTTTAGAGGAATAAAGCCATTTTTTACCATAACTTCCCTAAGATATTTTCTGTTACTTAGCTGCTCTGAAGATAGATCTGCATAGTCGGAATGGCTAATTTCTCCAAAATAATCAAAGGTTCCACCCATGTCAACATCGCATCTCCCATCGCAGTCATACAATGTAAGATCAACAGTACTACCCCTTGAATGCCCTGAATGCTCTGCTATAAATCCCAATGGAAAAATATCCTGTTTTGAAATATCAGGATAGTACCATTTTTTCATTCTGGTATCACCAAGATCCTTCGCCCACCTTACAAAATGGTCGACTGCCTTTTGAGGTCTGTAAGCATCATATATCCTAAAACACAACCCTCTTTTTCTTATTTCATCTGCAGCTTTTTTAAGAGCAAGAGCTGCTTCTTTTGTCAAAAGCGCAATGGGCTCCTCATAGCCGTCTATCCTTTCGCCAATGAAATTATTTTCCGAATAATACCTTATATCAAGTATTGCATCAGGCACAACATCTGTAACTGATACAAAACCGGAAGAATCATCAGATAGTGTCATTTTCATCTTATCATCCATATTCATCATGCTCCCAATATGGAACCTACAAGTATCCCAAGCCAGGTTCCTATCGCATAACCAAGTGTTCCCACTAAGATGCTAGGGCCAACGAGCCTCGTCCAGCCCTGTGATATTGCCATGCCTGCAGCTGTTGTAGGACCTCCTATGTTTGCATTTGAGGCAAGAATTATTTCTTCAAGATCAAATTTAAAAATTTTACCAAAGCCAAAGCTAAATAGCATATTCACAATAACTATGATCATGCATAGAACAAGCAAAACCGGCGCCCTCTTTATTATAAGAACTATAGAGGCAGGTACACCTATAACAAAGTAGAAAAGGTAAATAAGCCATGTACCTAGTTCCTCTGCCCCATGCATTTCAAGAGCCTTCTTTTCAAATACTGTAGCAAAAAGAACTGAAAAATTAGTAATCCATACATACTGACTTCCCAAAAACACCTTAAACATTTGGAAAATAAAGTTTCCATCAGGAATAATATTCCCCAGAAAATCAGCGATAAGTCTCGAAATACTGACAACTAATGCTGAATAAGCCATACATATAGCAATGTCCTTTAGGGAAATGTCCTTTCTACCCCAGTAAGCGGAAGCTGTGGTCTCATTCGCATTATTCCCAGTCATTTTTACCTCATCGATATGAGGATGGCTGTAATACTTATTAAACCAGGCGCTACCTGCTATTCCCAACAGAACCGCAAAATATATGGCCATATTTAGATTATCTGCAACCGTCGTCGCAGATATAAGAGTCGGATCTACATGAAAAGCATCTGATACAGCAGTAAAATTTACTCCGCCGCCTATATATGAACCTGTCATTACCGCTGAAATGCCTTCAATCCCGTCAATATATTTTCTTAAAAGAAATGCTGAAAGAAAAGCTCCTGTCACAGTTCCCAGAGAGCCTATAAGAAAAATAATAAGAAATCTGCCTGCTTCCTTTCCTATCTTCCTGACATTTGTCTTTAAGAGAAGGAGAGGAATCGCAAGAGGCACTGCATATCCCCACACCACATCATCAAAAACCGGTGCGCTTGTGGGAATAATGCCTATGTTAACCAATACCACGGCGATAATGAGCGTGATAATTGCTCCTGATATCTTTGCTGCCCAATTATACCTTTGCTCAAGGAATATTGCCACAGCCGTGGATAAAAACATGACTGTTATCAGCATCCAATGATTATCAGCACTTATAATCGTCGTCATATTGGCCCTCCATAGTTTTACATATTCATTTTAGCAAATCTCTGCTCCTGAAGGCATTGCTTTTTCAGGTACCATGAGCGCAAGATTGCCTTCAGCATCCTCTGCGCAAAGAAGCATACCTTCTG
Organism: Butyrivibrio sp. NC2002; assembly: GCF_000702265.1. GTDB lineage: Bacteria > Bacillota > Clostridia > Lachnospirales > Lachnospiraceae > Butyrivibrio. The sequence continues at coordinate 513,126 of NZ_KL370881.1, read as the reverse complement.
ACTTGACTCCGGCAAGCATAGCAGGCTTTAAGTTAACAAGTACCATAACCTTCTTGCCAACCATCTCTTCAGGAGAGTAATATTTGCGAATGCCTGAAACAATCTGCTTTGTCTGGCTTCCGATCTTTACCTGTGAGCAAAGAAGCTTTTTGGACTTGGGAACTGCTTCACATGCAACAATTTCACCAACCTGGAACTGCATTCCCATAAAGTCATCAAAAGTAATCTCATCCTTTGCAGGAATATCTATTCCATCGTCAGCCTTGTCACTCTCATCCTGATCACCGTCACCGCCAATAACAATTGCAGCAGCTTCCTTGAGCATACCTGCCTTAGTAAGGTTTTCCTTTGCTCTCTTCTGTGCTTCGACATACTCTGCCTTCTGCTTTTCTGTGATCTTGGCAGCATCTGCAAGAACCTCATTCAGATCCTTTCTTGCAAAGCACTGCTCAGGAGTATCAGTAACCTTGTTACCACTCTCATATAATCCGAAAGTCTCAAGAGTATCAAAGTCACGGCTCTTAGTATTAAGCTGCTTAAATATAAGCTTGGCAGTTCTTGGCATGAAGGGCTCAAGAAGACTTGTTCCGATTGTTATGCCTTCTACGAGATTGTAGAGAACTGTCGCAAGTCTGTCCTTTTGTGCCTCATCCTTGGCAAGATTCCACGGTTCTGTCTCATCTATATATTTGTTGCAGCGCTTAAATACCGCAAAGATTTCTGTTAGAGCATCAGCAACCCTGAGCTCATCCATCTTTCTCTCAACTCTGTCATAAGCGCCAGTACATACTGCCTTAAGGTCAGCATCAACACCGCCTTCAACACCCTTATTTTCAACAATTCCGCCAAAGTACTTGTTTGACATTGCAATTGTTCTGTTTACAAGGTTACCAAGTGTATTTGCAAGGTCAGAGTTGTATCTCTCAACCATAAGTTCCCAAGTGATCACGCCATCATTATCATAGGGCATCTCATGAAGAACGAAGTATTTAACAGGGTCTACACCAAAAAGACTTACAAGGTCATCAGCATAGATAACATTTCCCTTGGACTTACTCATCTTCTCGCCGCCCTGAAGGAGCCATGGATGTCCAAATACCTGCTTAGGAAGAGGCTCACCGAGAGCAAGAAGGAAAATAGGCCAGTAAATTGTATGGAATCTGATGATATCCTTTCCGATAAGATGAAGATCAGCAGGCCACCACTTTTTGTACTCATCACTGCTGTTATCTACATCATAACCGATTCCGGTGATATAGTTTGTAAGCGCATCAAGCCATACATAAACTACGTGCTTTTCATCAAAGCTTACAGGGATTCCCCATTTAAAGGATGTTCTTGATACACACAGATCCTGAAGTCCGGGAAGAAGGAAATTGTTCATCATCTCGTTCTTTCTGGATACAGGCTGAATAAATTCAGGATGCTCATTGATATAATCTATAAGTTTGGGAGCATACTTACTCATCTTGAAGAAATATGCCTCTTCTTCAGCGGGATGTACGTCAGATCCACACTCAGGACATTTCCCATCCTTAAGCTGTGACTCTGTATAAAAAGCCTCACACTCTGTGCAGTACATTCCCTTATAAGATCCCTTATAAATATCGCCCTGATCATAGAATTTCTTGAAAATCTTCTGAACCTGCTTTACATGGTCCTCATCTGTAGTACGGATAAATCTGTCATAAGAAGTATCCATCATATCCCAAAGACCCTTTATTGTTCCTGCTACGCCATCAACAAATTCCTTAGGGCTGCTGCAGCCGGCCTCAATAGCTCTTGTCTCGATCTTTTGACCATGTTCATCAGAACCTGTCTGAAAATGGACATCATATCCGTCTTTTCTCTTATATCTTGCAATTGCATCAGCAAGCACTATCTCATAGCTGTTGCCAATGTGCGGCTTACCTGATGTATAGGCAATCGCTGTTGTGATGTAATACTTTCCTTTATTTTGCATCTATAAAAAATCTCCTTATGATTTATATTTTACCAGCAAAGAAGCTCGCATCCATCTTCTGTAACAACCAGTTCAACTTCCCACTGTGCAGAAGGTGAGCCATCTTCCGTATATACTGTCCAGTCATTATCAGCATCAATGAAAATCTTATCTTCACCCATGTTGATCATAGGCTCTATGGTAAATACCATTCCGGGAACCATTATCATCTCGGTTCCGGGCTTTGATACAAAGCTTACAAAAGGCTCTTCATGGAATTCATTGCCGCAGCCGTGACCGCCGATTTCCCTTACAACGCTATAGCCATTCATAAGAGCATGGTCATGAACTGCATGTCCCATATCCCCAAGAGGTGTCCATGGAATTACATGCTTTATTCCGATTTCAACAGCCTCTTTCGTCACATCTACTAGTCTCTTCCATTCCGGATGCACATTTCCTATGCAAAACATTCGTGAAGAGTCTGAATAATATCCATTTAATATAGTAGAGCAATCTACATTTATAATATCGCCGTCTTCCAAAATATCCGTCTTTGAAGGTATTCCGTGGCATACCATATCATTGATCGAAGTGCAAACACTCTTGGGAAATCCTTCGTAGTTCAAAGGAGCAGCAATTCCGCCCATTTTTCTTGTAACATCTGCTACGATGTCATCGATATCCTGCGTTGACATTCCGGCCTTTATCTTATCGCCTACCTCGTCAAGGCAAGCCATATTGATCTTGGCACTTTCCTTTATGCCCTGAATATCTTTCTCTGTCTTAATAAGAGATCTTTTGGGAACGATCTTTCCCTCTCTCTGAAGAGCAATTATCTTGTCATCAAAAGCTTCATGACAAGTCTTATACTTTTTTCCGCTTCCACACCAACATGGTGCATTTCTTTCTATTTTCTTATACATCTCATGCCTTTCTATCAGCTATAAATTCTATAAATCCAACCAGAAATCTCCATATTAATATGTATATAGCTGATGAGCCAATATCTAGTATGCCTTTTTGTGCCCTCATTGTCAACAAAGCAGGTATATGAAAACTGCCGGAGGAAAGCCTCCGGCAAGTAAATTAAGAGCTCGTCTTATATGATTTATGTTTCTCAAGATTCTCACAATTAGGCGGTGAGTTCATAAGTGAATCATTTCTCACCTTACAGGACGCATTTCTACAATCCCTGCATCTGTAGCCTGAATGATTCGAATACATCTTCTTACATTCAAGTGAACAGAACGCATGGCGGCTTTCCCTTGCAGTAAAAAATCTTCCGCAATTAATGCACATATTTCTTACGTTATGAGCCATGATATCACCTTCTTAACAAATGAAAAACAGCTAACTTCTATATGTAATTATACGCGAAAAAAAGCTCCGTTTCACAAATTAAGGGTTTTTTAATAAATATTTAAGCAGTCTATAACTTTACATATTTTTCATAAGCTCATGAACATTTTCTGAAATGTCGCCATTAAATACAGCAGAGCCTGCAACTATTACGTTGGCTCCGGCTTCGAGAGGAATCGTTATATTGTCCTTGTTTACTCCTCCGTCAATCTCTATATCTGTAGAAAGACCAGCCATATCCAGCATTTTTCTGGTCTCTTTTATTTTGTCCGTACAATAATCGATATATTTCTGTCCGCCAAATCCCGGTTCTACAGTCATCACAAGGAGCATATCAAGGCTCTCCATGTAGGGCTTAAATGCATTCACATCTGTCTTTGGCTTTATAGCCATTCCGGCCTTTTTGCCAAGACTGTGGATCTTATCAATGACTTCTCTTGGATCGGATGCTGCTTCAACATGAAAAGTTATAATATCTGCTCCGCTCTCTGCAAACTGCTCCACATATCTGATAGGTTCCTCTATCATCAGATGAACATCATATATCTGGTCTGATGCTTTTCTTATCGACTTAAGAACAGGAAGCCCAAAGGAAATTGATGGAACAAAAACGCCGTCCATAACATCAAAATGTAAATAGCGCGCGCCTGCCTCTTTAGTCTCTTTTATCTGCTCTCCAAGAATTGTAAAATCTGCTGAAAGAATTGATGGTGCAAGAATATTCATAACTGCTACTCCTAAAAAATCTAAAAATATAACAGCCCACATATATCACATATGTGGGCCATTAGTCAATCATTTACAGATTCAGATCTAAATCATTTAAGAAATTCTTTTACAGAATTATATACGCCCTCACCATCAAGACCGTATTTCTTAACAAGCTCAGCTGCAGGTCCTGATTCGCCATAGCGATCCTGCATACCGATCTTCTTAACTACTGTAGGACATTCTTCAGAAAGTACATCACAAACAGCACTGCCAAGTCCGCCTATTACTGAATGCTCTTCAACTGTTACAACCTTGCCTGTTTTCTTGGCTGTAGCAACTACAAGCTCTCTGTCGATAGGCTTGATCGTGCAGATGTTTACTACCTCTGCGTTTATTCCGTCTGCTGCAAGTTTCTCAGCAGCTTCAAGAGCTGAGCCAACACCGATACCTGTAGCGATGATACTAACATCTGTGCCTTCACGAAGAACTGTACCCTTGCCAAGCTCAAACTTGTAATCAGGTCTGTCGTTAACAACGGGGCATGCTGCACGTCCAAAACGGATATATACAGGGCCTTCATGCTCAGCAGCTGCTCTTACGCATGCTCTTGCTTCAATATCATCAGCGGGGCACATAACTACCATTCCGGGAATAGTACGCATAAGTGCAAGATCCTCGTTACACTGATGGCTGGCACCATCTTCACCAACTGTGATTCCTGCATGTGTTCCGCCTATCTTTACGTTGAGATGAGGGTATCCGATAGAGTTACGAACCTGCTCAAAAGCACGTCCTGTAGCAAACATTGCAAAAGTACTTACAAAAGGAATCTTTCCTGTTGTTGCAAGACCTGCTGCTATACCCATCATGTTGCACTCTGCAATGCCGCAGTCGATATGACGATCCGGGAATTCTTTCTTAAACCAACCTGTTCTTGTTGCTGCTGCAAGGTCAGCATCAAGGACAACAACCTTGTCATTAACCTTTGCAAGCTCTATAAGTTCTTTACCATAGCTGTCTCTTGTAGCTATCTTCTTAACTTCGCTCATTTTAACCTCCTAATAATGCTAGCCTTCAGGCTAATTCTTCACCAATCTTATTCAGGTCTTCCATAGCCTTTGCATACTCTTCATCGTTAGGTGCAACGCCATGCCATGAAACCTGATTTTCCATGAAGGATACGCCCTTACCCTTTATGGAGTGAGCAATGATTGCTGTAGGCTGACCCTTAGTCTCTCTTGCTTCCTTGAAAGCTGCTCTTATAGCATCAAAGTCATGTGCATCTATGTTGATTACATGGAAGTTAAAAGCTTCAAACTTCTTATCGATTGGATAAGGTGAGCAAACCTGATCTATAGGTCCATCAATCTGAAGACCGTTGTTATCAACTATAACAACAAGATTGTCGAGCTTGCGGAAACCTGCGAACATAGCAGCCTCCCAAACCTGTCCTTCTTCGATCTCACCATCACCAAGCAGTGTATAAGTTCTGAAATCTTTATTATCAAGCTTTGCAGAAAGAGCCATACCGCATGCTACTGAAATACCCTGTCCAAGTGAACCTGAAGACATATCAAGTCCGGGAAGGTACTGCATACTGGGATGTCCCTGAAGTCTTGATCCAAGCTTACGAAGAGTCTTAAGCTCCTCTACAGGGAAATATCCACGCTGAGCCATTGCTGAATATAAGCCGGGAGCAGTGTGTCCCTTTGAGAGAACAAAACGGTCGCGATTTTCTGCTACAGGATCCTTGGGATCGATGTTCATCTCCTCAAAGTACAGATATGTGAAAATATCTGCTGCTGACAGTGATCCACCCGGGTGTCCTGCACCTGCTGAATGAACCGCTGTGACTATGCCCTTGCGGACTTCATTTGCAATTTTCTGCAATTCTTTGTTTGTCATAATTCCTCCACTTCCTTATTCCTAATTATTAGCAGTTTTAATTTAGCATATATATTTATATTTAACTATCTTTTTTTTGCGCAGTTTTTCTTAAATATTGTTAGCAAAATTTTTAAACAAGATAGTTCTGCTCTCGCTTCGCTCGTCAGGTACTCATCGTTGACCATAGTATGCGTTTGCGCCGTGTTTTCTGTAATAATGCTTGTCCTGAAGTTCCTGCGGTGCAGGCATTACTCTGGGATTTATCACCTCGCATCTGTAAGCCATCTTAGCAACTTCTTCTGTAACAACTGCGTTGTGAACTGCTTCGTGGGCATCCTTACCCCATGAAAATACACCGTGGTTTTTGCATAATACTGCTGGTACTGCCACAGGATCTTTTCCCATTCTTTCAAATTCATTGACTATAAGATGTCCTGTGTTTTCCTCGTAGGCATCTTCTATTTCTTCTTTTGTGAGGCATCTTACGCAAGGAATCTCGCCATAAAAGTAATCAGCATGGGTTGTTCCGTAGCAGGGAATAGATCTTCCTGCCTGCGCCCAGCTTGTTGCATAAGAAGAATGTGTATGCACAACGCCGCCTACTTCCTTGAATGCTTTGTAAATCTCTACATGAGTAGGTGTATCGGAAGAGGGATTTAATTTTCCCTCAACCTTCTTGCCGTTTAGATCCATAACAACCATATCATCAGGAGTCATGGTTTCATAATCCACGCCGCTTGGCTTTATTACGAAAAGACCGGACTCCCTGTCAATTGCGCTTACATTTCCCCAGGTAAAAGTAACAAGGCCATACTTGGGAAGAAGAATGTTTGCTTCATATACTTTCTTTTTTAACTCTTCTAACATTTTTTGCTCCTTATTTAAGTGAATCTACAGCAGCTCTCTCAATAGAAAGACCTGCGTTGTAGTCTTTCATAAATTCATCGAATCCCTTAACATCCTCTGCCACAGGCTCGCAGGTCTCAACCTTGCCGCTCTTAAATACCTTGTTGTTAAGGTACTGCTCAAGAGTTTCGCCTTCTTCTTTTAAAAGCATGTATCCTGCAAGTATTGCTTCACCCCAGGGGCCGCCTTCTCCTGCTGTCTCCATGAGCTTAATGGGAGTATTGAGTGCTGCTGCCATTACTCTGTCGCCAACACCGCGGATCTTGAAGAATCCGCCCTGACCGAAGAAGAAATCAGCTTTTACATTTTCTTCTTTCATAAGGATATCATTACCAACCTTGAGAGCTCCAAGAGCTGTATAGAGGTGTGTTCTCATGAAGTTTGCAAGATTCATCTTTGCATCGGGTCTTCTTACAAACAGAGGTCTTCCTTCGTTGAAGCCTGTGATGCTTTCACCGGAAAAATAGTTATAGGCAAGAAGTCCGCCGCAATCAGCATCCCCTTCCATAGCCTTTCTGTAAAGAGTTCCGTAAAGTGTATCATCATCGATCTCGTTGCCTGCCGCCTTTGCAAATTCTCTGAAAAGTCCAACATAAGCATTAAGATCGGAAGTGCAGTTGTTGCAATGAACCATCGCTACCTGCTCACCTGAAGGAGTTGTCACAAGGTCAAGCTCCGGATAAGCTTTTGAAAGGTCATGCTCAAGAACTACCATTGAGAATACAGAAGTTCCGGCTGAAATATTACCTGTTCTTACACCAACTGAATTAGTTGCTGCCATACCTGTTCCTGCATCTCCTTCGGGAGGGCAAACAGGTATACCTGCCTTTAAAGTGCCTGTAGGATCAAGCTTTTTAGCGCCTTCCTGTGTAAGTGATCCTGCGCTCTTACCTGCAGCAAGAGATACAGGAAGAATATCTCTTAATTTCCATGAAAATCCCTTAGGAGCAATAAGCTCATCAAACTGACCAACCATCTTCTCATTGTAATCACAGCTTGCAGAGTCAATGGGGAACATACCTGATGCATCTCCAACGCCAAGTACCTTCTCACCTGTCAGCTGCCAGTGGATATATCCTGCAAGTGTTGTGAAAAAGTCAATCTTTCCAACATGCTCTTCACCGTTTAAGATTGCCTGATAAAGATGCGCAATGCTCCAGCGCTGAGGAATATGATATCCAAAAAGCTCTGTCAGCTTATCGGAAGCTTCTTCAGTAATTGTATTTCTCCATGTTCTGAAAGGAACAAGGAGATTTCCTTCCTTGTCAAATGCCATATATCCGTGCATCATTGCTGAAAAGCCCATAGCACCTACAGTCTCAAGCTTCACGCCGTACTGTTTTTCTACATCTTCTGCAAGCTTTGCATAGCAGTCCTGAAGACCTGTCCAGATGTCCTCAAGTGTATAAGTCCAGATTCCGTTCTCCAGTCTGTTTTCCCAGCCGTGGCCGCCCTGAGCTATCGGATTATGCTCAAAATCTGTAAGAACTGCCTTTATTCTTGTTGAACCAAATTCGATTCCAAGTAATGTTTTTCCATTTATTATTGCCTGTTTAATATCTGCCATAATTATCCCTTTCCGTATTATCTGTATACAACGCTATTCCAGCGAAGTTCATTTTTAAGTCCTCTAAGTGTAGTATCGTTATCGATTACTATGCTTTCAATTCCCATCGCATCAGCCCAATCAACCATCTGCTCTGCAGTAAGGTCATAGGAAAATGCTGTATGATGTGCGCCACCTGCAAGTATCCATGCCGCTGCCCCGGTTTTAAGATCAGGCTGAGGTGTCCAGAATGCTGTCGCAACAGGAAGTTTTGGCATAGGTTTTTCCACCTTCTTGCAGTCTACAACATTTATAATAAGTCTGAATCTATTTCCCAAATCAACAAGTGAGCAGGCAACACCTGTACCTGTCTTACTTGTAAATACAAGACGTGCGGGATCTTCCCTGTTTCCCATTGAAAGAGGCTGAACCTTAATTGAGACAGGTCCCTCTGCTATTGTAGGGCAGACCTCTAACATATGAGCTTCCAGAATTCCTTCCTTCCCGGGAACAAGATTGTAGGTGTAGTCTTCAAGGAAAGATGTACCCTTTGCATCCTTGATTCCGGTTGTCATAATTTTCATAAGCCTTACAAGAGCTGCTGTCTTCCAGTCACCCTCAGCACCAAAGCCGTAGCCTTTCTCCATAAGTCTCTGAATAGCAAGACCCGGTAGCTGCTTAAGTCCGCCGAGCATACCAAAGTGATCTACAATTGCATGATAGTCGCCATCTACAAGGAATTTTTCCAGACCAATCTCAATTCTTGCCTGCTCAGCGACATGTCTTCTGAATTCTTCAGGGTCCCTTCCCTCAAGGAGAATCTCATATTTGTTGTAATACTCATCTGTAAGAGCATTTACATCCCCTTCTGATACAGCATTAACAACTTCTACAACATCATTTACATTATAGTGATCGATTTCCCAACCAAATTTAATCTGAGCCTCAACCTTGTCGCCTTCTGTAACGGCTACATTGTTCATATTATCGCCGATTCTGCATACCCTTATATGGGATGACTCCATAAGGCCTATTGCTGTTCTCATCCAGCCTGCAATGTCATCTACTACCTTAGGGTCAGACCAGTGTCCAACTATTATTTTTCTCTCAATACCCATACGGCTTACGATATGTCCATACTCTCTGTCACCATGAGCCGACTGGTTTTCATTCATGAAATCCATATCTATAGTGTCATAGGGAATCTCTTCATTAAACTGTGTATGCAGATGGCAAAGCGGCTTTTTGTACTCCTGAAGTCCGATTATCCACATCTTTGCAGGTGAAAAAGTATGCATCCATGTAATTACACCGGCACATTCCGGATCATTATTTGCATCATTAAATGTCTTTCTTATAGAAGCCTGGTCGATAAGAGTCGGCTTAAGCACGATTTCAAAAGGAAGCTTTCCTGTACCGTTCAAAGCTTCAACTATTTTCTGTGAGTGCTCGGCAACTTTCCTTAAGCAGTCATCTCCATATAAATCCTGTGATCCTGTTGCAAACCAAAACTTGTAATTTCTTGTTCCTTTCATTTTTCCTCCTTTTTTTCAGCCAGATTTCTGACAGATCCCTTTACATTGATATGTTCCTCAAATTCATAACTTGCATGAAAATTAGGATGGTGTATAAGTCTTATTAAATTCTCTGCTGCCCTCTCTCCAAGTCTTTCCTTGGGATGCGGAATAGAATCTATTTGAATCTTACCCATCTGTGCAAGATCTGAATCATCCATACTAATTATTGACACATCTTTCGGAACACTTATGTTTTCATCCTGAAGCATATTAATGACCATAGATGCAACCTGATCGTTATAACAAAAAACTGCTGTACATTCCGAAAATCTCTTAATAATCTTTTCCCTGATAAGCTCCGTATCTGTAAGATCTCTTGTATCAATCCATACCGTATTTTCTTCCCTGACTGTAAGGCGGCTGTTAATCATTGCCTTCTGAAAGCCGCTGAATCTGTCAAGTCCCTGTCTGTCATCCAGCTTCAAAATACAGCCTATATTCGTGTGTCCGTTCTGAATAAGAAACTTAACTGCTTTGCAGGCACACTTCTCATCATTCATGGATACATGGGGAATCGGTTCTGTCCCTCCCACATACTGAGGCAGTCCCGGATAATAACTGTTTATGAAAAGTACTGGTATTTTCATCTCGGATATTTTCACAAACAAATCCGCATTGGGAGTCGGAAGCGCACTTCTTGTAGGCTCTAAAAGAATCCCCGCTACCTCATCCTTATCTATAATATCCTGTAAAATTTCCCTCTCCCTTACAGGAGAGTTGTTAGTAAAAAATATCTGCATGGAATATCCAAGCTCTCGCAGTTTTGACTCTATCCCCTGAATCATCTTGGGAAAAATATAACTGTCCACATAAGTCGTCACAACAGCAATCCTGTTTCTCTCATGGGTTCCGGCTCTCTCATCGGTGACATAGGTTCCGCTTCCGCGCTCAGCCGTAAGGATTCCTTCGGTTGTCAAAATACCTATGGCATGTCTGACAGTCTGCCTGCTCATATTAAATTGTTCACATAACTCATTCTCTGAAGGAATCTTATCACCGGGTCCAAGCTTACCGCTTCCAACCTGCTCCTGAATCCAATCAATGATTTCCTGATATTTTGACAAAAAGTTGTCTCCTCTTTCTCAACTTGTACTCATTTTGTGAAGTTGTATTTATATCGAATATGCTAATTAAATTCTCTGACCTCGCCTTATTATCATATCCTCGGAGTTCTTTTCAGTCAATCCAAATTGTATTGTCATTTTATACAACTTTGCAAAGTTGTATATGTACATATTTACAAAAAACGGCGCAGGTTGCCCATGCGCCGTCTTTTGGTTTTTATTTAACTACTCCAAATCCAAGAATAGTAAATTTCTTGTCTTCGTGACCTTCAATCATTTTTATTTCTATATTATGCCTTGCTGATTCTTCATTATTAAATATGATTATCGGATCACAATGGGTCCAGCCAACCTTTAGCGGATCCAGCTCCATCACTTTTATTCCGTCAACACTAACAACTGCTGTTCCGTGATCCGGAAGACCTGAATCCTTGAATACAACAAGGAGCTTTTTACAGGTTATCTGCATCCTGAAGGGTTCGTTGCCTGCGCCATTTACATGACACCAGTTATAAGGAAACTCCGGAACAGGCTCTATTTCCGAATCCATTTCAACCTTCTGAAGATCTTTATCCACCTCTCCAAAGGAACCCGGATTTACTTCCGTAATTCCGAAGGTTGCTTTCAGCAAGGGAAGTTCCTTCCTGTCAATGAGCTTAACGTTTTCAAAGTCTGCTCCTATTTCCGGTTCTATCGATGATAATTCATATTCATCGCTCCCCTTGTATTTTCCTTCATTTACTTCATCAAGAAGATTTATCAGTCCATCGCACATAACCTGATGTCCCAGATTGCTTGGGTGATACTGATCATAGAAGAACTGGTTTTTAGACATAACCCTTCCATCTTCCGGAAGAAGTGAAAACTGAGGTGAAACCGCATCTAAAATGCTGACCATAGGAAGATCATATCTCCTTCCCACCGGTGATAATCTATCCTGCAGATTCCAATCATGTGAAAATACCGCAAACAAAAGTACAACAGCCGGCTTCCATGGAAGCGCCAAAGCCTTCCTTACAAGACTTTCATAACAAACTCCTTTAGTTTCATCACCTTCATCATTAACTGCGAATTCTATGACTATAAGATCAGGCTTCTTTTGACCGTCTCTAAGGACATCTCTGTCAAATCTGATCATTCCAAGCTCTGAAGGTGTTCCGCCAACTCCGGCCTTCACCAGATCCACATTTCCATCCTTGGCAAACTTTTTCTTAAAAGCATCGGCAAAAATTCTCGGATAACATTTTTCATGAATAGGAACCGCGCCTGCGCCCTGAGTGATTGAGCCTCCTATAAATCCAAGGGTTACATCTTCACCAAGTGCTGCTTTTTCAAGAAGCTTCTCAAGCCTTTTTGTGTTTCCTGCCTGCATAAGGCTTCTTCCTATCATTTTTTTATATTTATCTGATTCAAAATCCACCGCAAATTCGGCAGCTTGCTCCGGTGCTTCGAATCCATCATTTAAATAAAATCTCACATCGGCAGTTCCCTGTACTCCGCTTTTTGCAAATTCAAAGCGGAACTGACCTATCTCCTTGTCAGTTTTTTTCCAGTCCACCTCTGAGAGAACTATTATCCGTTCCATACCATCAGCTGCAAATGTCTCTGAGATTTCCGTTGACTCTTCTCCGGGGTTTCCGGGATACATTTGCATAACAAAACGTACATCTTCACTGTTTTTAGAAGACACACTTACACCTATACTGTGTACCATTTTCCTAAATCCTTCTGTGGATCTAAGATTATCAAGCATTTCCTCATTTGACAGATTACCCGCAAGTCTTGCAGCATCTATCACTCTTCCATCATTTGCATAAATAAACTGAATACCTCTCCCATCAGGCTGAGGCGATCCATATATGCCCTTTGACTGCATCACAAAAAAATAAGGGCGCTTCTTTTCGGGATCCTTTGGAGCTTTCGGCCCCTTTCTCTCCATAGTTTTCATGCTGTTTCTCCACCTATAACAGGTTTTTTTCTCCTATTGATACTAAAAAGCACCTTCCCTTACTAATAAGAGAAGGTGCTAAAAGTAACTCTAATTATTTATTATTAGCGTCATCTACATAAGCCTTCCATGTATCACGGATAGCTTCAACCTGCTCAGATACAACTGCGCCGGGAGCAATATTCCATACAAAATCAGAACCAAGGTTAAGGTTAGGAACCATACCATGGTATGCGATTGTTCCCTTTTCAGTCATCATTGTGATTGTCTCATCAACTGCTCTGCTATCAAAGATACCATTTCTTGCTGTTGAAAGATATCCATTGTAGTCAAGATACTCAGCTGAAGGAGCATTTGTGTAAAGGTTCCAAGCAAATGCAAGCTTCCAAGCCTTATCTGCATCATAGCAAGCAGGGATTGAAACCGGGTTGTTTGTCCATACGTTGATATAGTCAGTAGCCTTAGGTCCCTTAGGGAACATTACGAAACCGAGTTCATCAGGCATATCTTCAAGGAAGTTGCCAGGGCATCCAGCATACTCATCTTCTACAAGGAATGCAGCCTGTCCGTTAATGAATGCTTCTTTGTAGTAATCCCACTCAGCGCCTTCAGGATCGGGCATATCATAGTTGTCATAGATCTTTACGCACCACTCAAGTGCTTCAAGTGTCTCAGGAGACTCAAGGTTGTAAACAAATCCGTTAGCATCCTTGTCAATGAATGAACCATTGTTAGCAAATACAGCTTCTGTTGTCATAACACCTTCGTTAAGTGTAAGACCGTAAACATCGATAACACCATCGTTATCTGTATCTCTCTGAACCTTGGAAAGGAGCTCTTCGAAAGCATCCCATGTCCATGTTCCGTCTGCCTGCATATCATAGATTGATTCAGGATCGATACCTGCATCTGTAAGAAGTCTCTTGTTGAAGTATACACCTGTACGAGCTTCTGAATAGCCAGCGAACATAGCATAGATCTTGTCGCCATCAGAATACTGCTCATGAAGCTTGTTTCTCTGGAACTTGTCCTGTGAGAAATCAAGGCAGTCAAGTGTTGAAAGGTCATACATAAGGCCGTTAGCCATAGCAGATGTGATAGCCGGATCATCACGAAGTGTGAAGAGGTAGTTCTCATCGCCACCTGTTGTAGCATAGTCTACGAAATCTGTAGGTGTTGAACCCCAATCAGAAATAGCCTGCTGCTTGATTGTGAAGTTGTATGTCTCCTGGATCCAATCTCTGTAGTCCTGAAGAGCTTCCTCATAATCGTTCTGAGGTTCTGCCGGATCGCCTGACCACCAGTCACGGATGATGATGTCCATGCCACCAAGGTCGATGGGATCACCGTTTTCATCTGTGATAACCTTATAAGGATCGTAATCAGATTCTGCTGTATCTTCAGCTTCCTCTGTCTCCTCTGCAGCTTCAGCATCGTCTGTCTCTTCAGCTGCTTCTTCTGTTGTCTCTTCAGCAGTCTCTTCTGTTGAAGCTGCCTCAGTAGAATCTGCTTCTGCAGGTGCGTCAGATGATGAGCCACTGCAAGCTGCCATGCTCATGAGCATAGCTGCCGTTGTGATAACGGCTGTTGTCTTTGTTGTTAGAGATCTTTTCATACTCTAATCCTCCTTTTTTACTCCTACTCATAGGAACCTTTATATTCTTCGCCTGCTTATAATTGCAGGCGCAAGATTACGGTAGTTGATCAAAAAAATTACATCTTGATACCTGTACTACTGATACTCTCTACGAATTCACGCTGTGCAAACAGGTAAATTATGATAAGAGGTACGATTATTATGAGTGTACCTGTAGCAAGAATACAGTTTGAATAAGCTACGGAAATTGTTGTCTTTACTCCGTTTATACGCTGGATATATGCACCGAGGCTATCAACGATTCTTGAAAGACCTGTACTTACAAGCTTGGTGTTTCCAAGGAACATTCTGGAATAGAATCCGTCTGTCCACTGCCATACAAATGCAAAGAGGAAACATGAAGTGATGATAGGTCTTGCCTGAGGAAGCATGATAGTAATGAATGTCTTAAGTGTTCCGCATCCATCAACATAAGCTGCTTCTTCAAGGTCTCCCGGAATATTTCTGAAGTACTGACGGATCATGTAAATGTATAATCCGTTTTTAAGTCCCATACAGCCTGCACTCATAAGGTAATAGGGAAGCTTGGAACCACGGAGGTTTATCGTCTCGCCGGTTATTAACTTGAAAATTCCAAGTATATCGAAATATCTAAAGTGCAGATGAAGTGAACTTGCAATTGTTTGCGGCGGGATCAGGATAACAAGGAGCACACATGCAAACCAGAATTTCTTAAAAGGAAACTCAAATCTTGCAAAGCCATATCCTACAAGTGTACACATTGCGATCTGAAGAGCTGCAATTGTAAGAGATATGATAAGTGAGTTAAATACTGCTTCCTTTAAACTGATAAGTTCCGCTGCAAGTCTGTAGTTAGCTGTTGTAAAATGCTCCGGAATTGAAATAACTATCGGGTTATACAAATCCTGCTCTGTCATGAAGCTGACAGAAATCTTATTTAATATGGGCTGAATGATCATAAAGCACATTCCGAAAAGAAGAATAAATCTTATG
The DNA here is from genome assembly GCF_000702265.1 of Butyrivibrio sp. NC2002. GTDB lineage: Bacteria > Bacillota > Clostridia > Lachnospirales > Lachnospiraceae > Butyrivibrio. The sequence goes on along the minus strand of NZ_KL370881.1, from coordinate 497,572 downwards.
ATGCTTACTGCCTTTTCACCCACAACCTTCTTTAAAAGGTATCCTCCGGAAAGTCTATTTCTTTCCCAAAATCCCAGTTTTTTATATGTCTGTGTATCTGTATTAGTCATAGTAGTAAACCCTCTTAGAGATAAAGAATGATGTGATACCGACAAATGCAAGTACTAATATGAAATAGATCCATGACATTGCCGATGCATTACCGTACTGCTGCTGCTCAATCATTACTTTCTGAATTTTCTCAATTACTGCGTTATCAGATCTCATACAGAAGTCAACTACTGTATAAATCCAGTTAACCAGGAACAAAGAACTGATCATGGGGAAAGTAATTTTCCAAAGGCTCTCCCACTTTGTACATCCCTCAATATCTGCTGCCTCATACATACTTGATGAGATTGTCTGCAGACCTGAAAGGAAGATAATGATCTGAATACCTGAAGCAAGTGCTACATCATAGATATTATCTATAACTTCGAAGACCTTCTCGTAAGCTCTTACACCAACACCTGCTGTTCTTAAAACTTCCTCAAGTGCTGCGGTAACACTGACTCCCTCAGTTGTCTGCTCAATAGTCTGAGCAAGCTGAGCCATAAGCTGGTTGTTAGATTCAAGTCCGATGATAACACCGGATGAAAGAATAACAGGGAGGAAGAAAATCGCTCTTACAAGTGCTCTTCCATGGAACTTCTGGTTAAGTATCAGTGCCACAAAGAATGAAAATACTATGATGGCCAGTGAGTATACCATCATTCGTGACAGTTCCTCAAACAAGAGTCTGTTGTATTCAGGATCAACTCTGAATGCAAATATGAAGTTCTGAATACCGTTTAATGTCTTGGTTACCGTTCCTGCTGCAAGGTCAACGTTACAAAAACTCATATACAGAGATTCGAACATAGGCTTTACGAGGAATACCAGAAAACCAAAGATGAACGGGGATATAAACAAATATCCTGATATTGCCTTCCTCTTTTGAAGTCCGGCAAGTTTGTTTTTTTGTTTACTCATAATCTAAAGCCCTTTCTCATCTACTTACCACGTAATCTCTTGCCGGAACTGTTATGTTACCGTCTGCAACATAATCGCTGTATCCGTAATTTACATATACCTTTGTTCCGTCTGCATAATCGGTTCTGGAAACATCACCGGTTAAGTTCTCATGCCCAACCATTTCCTGATTGAATGTATGACCGAGTTCATCATTATATTTTGTATAAATAGCAAGCATCTTGTCTTTCCAAGCATCGAAGTTTGCACCGTAATAATCTGTATACAATGTCTTCTGTGTTGCAAATGATGTCTCGTCCATGAACGTAAAGTTCAGTCCAGCGCCATATTCAGCACTGTATAAAATCTCGTTTTCAGGATTGCCGCAGATATTTATCGGTTCTCCTGTGTAGTTTGTTCTTCCATGTACTGCAAGCTGGAAGAAAGGTACGCATTCATCAAGGATTGTGTATTCACTTCCGCGAAGATCCATTCCTGTAATCATGTTCGCAAAAGGTACGGCATAATCATTACCCATGTTTACCATGATAGGTGTACCTGAATCTGCGATTTCCTTAAGCTGCTCTGTCTGTTTATTAAGAACTGCCTGTCTTGAATATGTCTTCTTCTCATAAAAATCAGAAGATAAGTCTTTTCCCAAATCCTGGAATGAAACGCCTGCACCGTATTTGTCTGCACTCTTTACAAGATTTCCTGCCATCTTTGAAGCAAGATCAGTATGTAATAAGAAGTAGTTGTGATCAGCATTTTCTCTCTGTGCATATGTTACATGGCTATATTCATAAAGCTCGGCTCTTTCCTTACTGATAAACTTGGCTGCATCTCTGTAAGAGAAGAAACCGTCCAGAATATTGCTTTCAAATGCATACTGTGTAATTCCGTTTAAGTAAACCTGAGCATCACACTCTTTTCCGGTATTTACGAGATTCTGAAGATCTTTCTTACTTCCGAGAGCTCCTATTGTCTTAGCTTTCTTTAAAATCTTCTGCTTTACTCCGCCGTTGCACCAACCTGTAAGCTTAACGTCCATATTTTTCATGCCGCCTGCGCTCATTTCTTTAATGATGTCGCTTGCTTCATTGTAGCTTGTAAGCTTAAGAGGTTTTGAAACCGGAACACCAAGAATCTGTTCAACCTTATCAATTGCTCCTACGATTTCGACAGCAACAGGTGTGCTCTCATCAGTCAAGGGTTCCATGTAACCCTCATACTCTTTTTGCAGATATGAACCGTAATCCTTTGCCATATCTACATAACTTCCTGAACCGATAAATGAATATCTCTGTGATAGTGATTCATCGGGAAGCTTGGGAAGGTACTGGTAAATATCACTGTTTGCGATATCACCTACATCATATTTTTCTCTCTGTGTTACAGAGTAAATAGCATTTACAAAGTTGTAGCTGTTGTTCTTTCCTGCTATGTCAGCCTGTACAGCTGCATAGGATCTGCCGTTTTCAAGGATACAGATAAATGAATCTTCACCTTCTGAGATACCGTACACTCCATAGTAAGCTCTTGTATCATGTACTATCGCATCTCTTGAAAGGCACATATCCCATCCGTATACATTTGCGTAGTAACTGCTCTGTGCTGTCTTACCGTTATTGAAGTTGATCGTTGCTCCGCCGCCCTCAGGAACAAACATAAATCCCTGATCGTTTGGTCCGCCTGCTCCGAAATACGGAAGAGGTGTAATTGTATAAATAGGAGTTTCCTTGTCATATGAAAGCGAATCATAAGGAATCTCAACTACCAGATCTTTTCCTTCAAGTCTGTAGATAACGCTTGCATTGAAGATCGGGTTATCTGATGAGCTGCTTGACATATCAAGTGCCTTGTCAGCTGTGTAATCATCATATGTATAACCTGCTGCCGCAAAGAGATCTTCAATCTGCTTCTTTGTATTATCCTTAGTCTTTTGTCTTAAAACGTAGATTACGCTTTCCTCTATAACCGGATAGTTTGCAACAAGCTCGTCCTTGTTATCCTTGGGCTTTAACTTGTTGATGTCGTATTTCTTGTAGTACTGCTTTACAAGATCAGCATCCTTTGAATCCATGTTTCCAAGCCACTTATCCATGTTTTCTTCGGTAAGCACCGGAGGAATTGTGAATTCCTTTGCTACCGTACCCATGGAGTAGTTAACTCTTACTTCATTTTCTCCCGGAATAATCTCATATATTCCGTTCTGTGCACTGTATCCAAATGAGTTGTAGGTTGTTTCAAGACCTGTTGTAACTGCATAGCTCATTACGAGTGGAGACTGGAGAAGAGCTTTTTCATCCTGCAGTGCGACCGGATCTTCGTTTGCATCCTGGGGGTTTGAATACCAGATCTTTCCGGAATCCTTAACCTCTATAGAAAACTCGGTTGTTGCGTTATCCATCACAAGCTTAAGCTCATCATTTTCGATGACTGTCTGTTCCTCGGAACCCGAATAAGCATATGGTGCGATAGCTTCCTTTTTCTCTTCCGGATTTTTATAATTGATTACCAGTAGAACACCCGCAAGGATGACAAGTGCCAATATTATTTTAGGAAGCTGACTAAGTAGTGCCTTCCCTATTTTTTTTGCTCTATCATTCGTTTTCAAGTTCGTCACCTCTTGTTATATTCGGAACATCAATTCTTTTGCCAGGGATATGAAGTATGCGACGCCCTGGGAAATCATGCTAAAGAAAATCATCAAAATGAATATCATTACAAGCATTGCAAACAGTGTAGCCACCGTAAACAAAATGTTCTTTTTTGCTGAGTATTCATGTATCTGCCCCATAGCAGCGATTACAAGCATTGCTGCCCAGAATAGTGATAATGCACTCACTACGCTGTAGAATTCCGCCTCGTCAACGGTTACAAAATTACTAAACACCATAAGCGGGAACTGTATAAGCGGATAAGGTGTAAGTGCATAACATGTTGCCATGTACACCTGATCAAGTCTTCCTTTTCCATCGAAAAGTGTTGTAAGTCCCCAGTTTCCTACTACCCATAAGGCTAGCGGAAACAGAATACTTGCAAGGTACAGGAAGATATTTAAGTCTTCCCAGTAAACCTGCATAAATATGAAACTTGTATATCTAAGCTTCATTATTCTTATCAGTAACGTAAGCGCCAGTATTGTGTTCGCTGCAGCTATCGTGCCTCTTTTCTCATGTGTCAGATCCCAAAATCCATCCAGTGGATGAGTGATGCAATATAGCGAAAATTTCAGCGAATCTTTATATTTTGCCCAGTCGAATTTTTCTTTTGTTGTACTTACTATCATTTAGTCACCCATTTCTGCCAGCTACGAAGATATCTGCAGTATCAATCTCATGGCGTATTTTCTTAACCTTGCCGATTGAAAGCGGTACAAGGAACAGCAGTAGAATAACGATTACGATTATTACGATGTGATCCTCAACCCACTCTTTACGGTACTGTTTGTAGGCTTTTGAATAGTTCTCTGTGTCGTACTTAAGTTCAAAGTAGTTCATCGCCTCTTTATATCTCTTCTGGCGAAGAAGTGCTCTTCCTATTCCTATGTAAGCAAGATCATAGTTACCGTTCTGGTTCATGACTTCCTGCCATGCTGCTTCGGATGCCTCATAGTTACCTTTGTCGAATTCTTCGATAGCCTGGTAAACCAGATCGCCGAATGCTGTAGGAACAAAAGCTGTTATTGAACAATCAAGACTGTCTAAAACATATAACTCATGTCCGTGACGCTCTATTGCGGAAGGCTGTCTGAAATAACCATCCATGTTACCGTTTCCGCCGAATGCGAATACCATGTGACCCTGATCGTCATATCCGAAAAGCCTTCCTCTGTTACGGTCAAGGCATACATAGATGTCATTTTCCATAACTGTTATATCTGTAAAAATTGAAGGACCTTCATAACCACCACCGGATCCAAGATACAGATCACCACCTACGGACCAGTCACCGTTTGAAACCAGGATGTCGTTACCCATAAGGTTAAGCTTTCTTACTGCGTTCTCATCCGCTCTTGCCTGATCTACGGTACGAGCTTTGGTTGCATATATGAAACCTTCGTAGTCCATGAAAATATTTTCATACTCTGTAGGTACAAAGGATTCCATCTTAGCTCTCTGTTCCTGAGATGCCAGTTTCTTCCATATATAATCTGTCCAGTCAAAGGAAACAGGTGTAGCTCCGACGAATCCGGAAAATACTCCGTCATTTTCATATTTGACAAGACCTTTGTTAATACCGGTTGCTATGCAGTAAACTCTCTCAGCCGTATCAACAGCAAGCTTACTTGGCTGGAATACAAGCTTGGGATCAAGAGTATTATCATCGGGCTTTACAAATTCCATAATGTAGTTAAGGTCTTTGTCGAGCTTAAGAATTCTCGCATTTCCCTGATCTGCAATGAAGATGTTTCCCTCATCCGATATTGCAATATCTGTTGGATTGTTAAAGGTATTGTTTCCGCTTCCTCCGTTGAAGCTGTCTATGATTCTTACAACTTCAAGTGATTCCTCAGAAGCAATGTGAAGTTCTATGATCCTGTTGTTTCCGCTGTCGCAGATATAAATGCTATCTCCCAAGGAGAACATACCCTGAGGATTTTTAAGCTTTACATCAAGTCCCAACTCAGTGGATGTAAACACCTTACAAACGTTGTAACAATCCGCACTGTTTTGATAATCTCCCCAGTAATCGTAATTGTATGTGTATCCGCCATCGCTTGTTGCATAAGCCGTGATCGGCGATACCAGTGTGAAAAGCGCGGTCACTATTGCGGCAGAGGATTTTATCAGTTTTCCAAGTTTTCTACTCATCATCCATTCATCCTTTCCGCATCAGTCTTTAAGACCTGAACTAGCCATTGTTTCAAGTATCTGGCTCTCAGATAATACAAATATGATAATCGGTACGATCATTACTACAACAAGTACTGCTGCACCCTGACCGGTTCTTGCGATACCACCTGACTGAATCTGCTGCAGGGCATATACAAGTGTTTTTCTCTCTTCTGAGTAGATATATGTTGATGCCTTGTTGTTCCACAGAGCCTGTACAGAGAAGATGATAAGTGTCATCCAAGCAGGCTTAACATTGGGCATAACAATCTTTGAAAATACAAGCCATTCATTAGCACCATCAATTTTGGCTGCTTCTATAAGTGATGTCGGAAGCCCTTCCATGAACTGCTTCATAAGGAAAAGGCCCATAGGTGAAGCAAATGCAGGAATGATGATTGACCAGTATGTATCGATCCATCCAAGTTTATTGAGGATCAGGTAGTTGGGAATCTGTGTTACCCAACCGGTGAACATCATGGCTACCGTAACAACTTTGAAGAACGTCTGGTTTCCGGGGAAGTCATACTTGGCAAGTACGAATGCACCCATGGAAGCAATGATCAGATGTCCAAATGTTCCGAAGAATGTAATGAACACAGTGTTAAACAGGTATCTTGAAAAGGTAACCCATGATTTTCCCATAGTGACAAACAGATCAGAGAAGTTGTCCAGTGTGGGATGCTGTGCAAATATTCTGGGCGGAAACTTAAATAATTCATCAAGCGGTTTTAATGCACTGCTGACAGCATATATAATTGGAAATGCCATAACAAATGCTACGAGAAGCAGGAACAGATAAAGTGCTATATCTCCTGCAATTGATCTGTTTGGCTTTCTTTTCTTTAATATCTTCCCTTTCATCTCAGGTTCCAACTCTCCTTAACAGACTTTGAATTGCTTTATTACAAAGAATCATCATTAAGAACAATATTGTTGCTATTGCGCAGGCATATCCCATTTCAAATCTTGAAAAACCGTAGTCAAACAAGTGGGTAACTATTGTTCTTGCTGCGTAATCCGTACTTGGATATCCGCAAAGTGCCATGGTAACATCCGCAACACCAAAGGACTGTGTGATTGACATTACGGCACCGAACATAAGCATAGGTTTCATGTTCGGAAGAGTTATGTACCAAAGCTCCTGCCATCTGTTCTTGATTCCATCCATGTATCCTGCTTCAAACTGTGCTTTATCTACACCCTGAAGACCTGCTACGAATGAAAGGAATCCTGTTCCCAAACTCATCCATAAGATAACCAGCATACAGATGGGAAGCATATATTTTGGATCGATGAACCAAAGCTTAGGAGCATCGATGATTCCCAAATTCATCAAAAATGCATTTACGTATCCGTAAGCATCTCCTCTGAAGAATACTGAGAAGATAACATAGCAGTTACCTGCTATAGACGGTGCGTAAAACACGATGACAGCTATGCTTCGTACCCACCTTGGAAGCTCGTTGATGAGCCAGGCAAATAGGAAGGACAAAATATATCCAAGCGGGCCGGTTATCAGCGCTATCATCAATGTGTTTTTCACACCTATCAGAAAGATGTCATCCTGAAGTACAAGACTGACATAATTCTGAAGTCCTATGAACCGAGGAGGTTCGAGTATGTTGTAATATGTGAAGCTGTAGTAGATTGAAGCAACTACAGGAAACACATAAAACATCGTAAATAAGATTGCGTACGGTGCCAGGAAGAGGTAACACATCTTTCGGTTTTTTGCCTTCTTCATGGCTACATTTATATTGTGCTTACGCAGTACAAAATATTTATGCAGATATTCCTTCATGTTTATTCTCCCAAAATCGGTCTTTTTCTTATTCCACCGGCATTCCAAATTCTTTTCTCTTCTTCTCTATCTCTTCATCTATAAGGATCGAGTAGTCGATGATTGTTTCACGTGAGTCAACCTTCTGATTGAGTACCTTACGTATTGCATTTGAAATGTGTCTTCCGGTGAAGTATCCGCCGGGAACCTCTCTGATTCCTACGGTCTGATCCCACTGGTCATCAAGTACTTCTATGTCTTCTGCACTCCATGAAAGATTTTTAAATGCGTCTCTGTTGGCTGTTGCATATCTTGCTGAAGATCCAAGAAGAGCTTCTATTTCTCTACCGAATCTTATCTGTGTATCTGCAGTAGCCCACCACTTCATGAATTCCCATGAAGCCTGTTTCAGACTCTCATCTTCTGTGCTTATCATCATCGTTGCATTTCCAGTGATGAAATCAGATCTGTCTATATATGTCTTGCCGTCTCTTGTTACCTCTGTTCCAGGTATTAGAGTGAAGTCCCAAAGGCCTCTTATTTCAGGCGCTGATACCATAAGTGTGTTATATGTTGAATATGGTGCTACACCTATTGGCATCTCTCCTGAACGGAATCTGCTTACAAAGTCGTAAATAGTAGGTATATTGTAATCGTTAAAGTATCTTACATAGTCATCAAATGCTCTTACACCGGCTTCCGTATTGACTGTTGTCTTTGTTCCGTTTTCGTTGTACATATCTCCGCCATACTGATACAGGAGTGAGAAATACATTGAAAGATCAGGTACATTTGACATTATGGAAGTTGAAGCTGCTGTAGCACCGCTACTTCCTGCTGCGGTAGGGATACCGATCGATAAGTTGTTTCCCTGGATCGTAGGAAGCATTTCTATAAGTTCCTGCCAGGTCTGCGGTATCTCAAGTTCCATCTCATCAAGGACATCTTTTCTGTAGAACATTACGTTGAATGTCTGTGTCTCAGGAATACCGTAGATGTGATCATCTAGTCTGTACTGCTCATATGAGCTTTCTGAGTAGTGGGACATAACTTCTTCCCATCCCTCAAACTGTGTGATATCTTCTGCTGCACCACGCAGTGCGTAGTTTACAGGCTGATCTGCGCCGACTGAAAGAACTACATTCGGTCCTCTTCCTGCAAGTACCGCATTAAGAAGTGCTCCCGGATCAACAATTTCTACGTTGACCTTTACTCCTGAGTTTGGTGTAAAGTCATCATCGACCATGGATTTAAGTATTGTTCCCTGATCACGACCTGTTAAAACCCAAACCTTTACTACGTCACTATCCTTACCTTCCTCATAGACATCACCTACTGAGTTATAGTCAACTACGAATGATGCAACGAATGACTTGATTTCGTGCGCTGCCTTGGTGAAGAAGTTTGCTTTGTCTTTCTTAAAGTTTGCCTGCGTTCCTGAAACAACCAGATAATCAATATCGAGCTTTGTCTCACTCATTTTCAGGGAAGCAGTACCCATTGAGGTAATGTTGTCCTTAAATGTTGTAAACTCTGTTGTTATCTTCTGAGGCTTCTCACAGAATCTCTCAAGCTGCTGAGCGATCGTCTGTGCTGTTGCGATGTTATCCGCCATCTGTCCGGAGTATGCAACCATGTCATCAACTATCTTGTACAGACGCTTTGCCTCGAGATCCATAGCTTCCATGATCTCAGGATATGTTGTATCTATATGATAATCACGGTAAACATCAGGATTTGCTCCTGTGTAAACAAGTATTCTTCTGTAAATCTGGTTAAGTCTGTAGGTTGAATCCTCCATTTCTTCAAGGATTGCACCCATGCCTCCAAGTGTTGCCTCAAGCCTTAATGTATGAGTACCCTTTGTGAGGTAGAAGTTGTAGGGATTGTTTTCATCATCTCCCAGTGTCAGGCTATCCCAGTCATTGTTGTAGTCAAATGATATTTCCTCAAGTTCTTTAAAAGGTATCTCGCCATCGATATATACGCTTCTGTTTGATACCGAACCTCTTGCGTAGTTCTGACGTCCTTTTACGCAGATATTGTAAAAACCATCTGCAGGAACTTCGAAGTTCCATTCTATCCACTGACCTGAGCTTCTCCAGCTCTCACCACCAACATAGTTAAGCACTGTTGTTGTTACGCTGTTCGGCATTGTGGTCGGTGATGATCTGTCATACTTTGCATAAAGAGATGATTCTGATCTAAGTGTTGAATCTTCACCCTGAACAATTTCCTTGAAGCTTTTTGCTTCATCTGAATCATTCTTTGAATTGCACTCTGCAAAATACTGTTCGTATGTAGGTCTTTCCTCAATTCCCTTTACAACTACCTTCTGCAGAAGCATCGGTTCGTTATCAGCTTCGAATGTCAATTTGTTATCGCCCTTATTCATATAGAAGATATAGGGTTCGGCGATATATCCCATATCATCTCTAAAGTAAGCACTCTGCCAGTCGAAATATTCAACCTGTCTTGGTCTTATTTCATTACCCTGGTTATCTACCTTAGGTTCTCCATCATCCATCCACATTCTTGTGAATGAAATATTTCTTGCATCTTCAAAAGGAAGCTCATCGTTGATGTAAACTGTTCTCTCGGCAGGAACTCCACGTGATTCGGGAAGCTTATATTCTATGTACAATCTGTACATTCCTTCCTCGGGAACATTTACGTTCCAGCTTACCTTGGATCCTGTGTCTGTAAAAAGAGCATCGCTTCCGTCTTTTGCTTCTCCCTTTTCAACTCTTACAGTTCCTTCAGATTCGTAAGTGAAAAGATCTACATCTACATCACTTGTCTGCATCTTTGCATCTTTGTGGTCGGCAAGGTATCCTGAATAGCTTCCCTCTCGTTCCATTCCCGCAACATCTGCAGTAAGATCCACGCCTTCATATTTTTCATGGAAGTCTTTCTTTTCTGTTCTTGAAAGAAAGACCAATATGCATGAGACAACTGCTAAGGCTGCTATAACTACTAATGTGGTTTTTACTTTTTTGCTCATGTTATGCTTACTCTTTTCCTTTATCTTTAATTAGTATCTGCGAACACCCAGAAACAGGGCTTTGGCTCATATTTATCATCAAACAAAAGCGGGCATTGTTTCTGATCTTTTTTGCTTCCGCCGCCGACATTACTTCTAAAGTTAAGCCATGAATATTTATCAACCGTTCCCCAGAATGTCATTCCCGTGATCTTCACTTTTCCGGATTTCTGAGCTGATTGCAATCCGTAGTACATGAGATTGTATTGCTTTCTTTGTTTCTCGTACTCTTCTTCTTTGGCTTCTTCGCTTCCGTCATATCCATCAGATGCACTCAGATCCCACTCTGTTATCTGGACATTTCCGACTACTTCGCCGTAGGCTTCTGCAGATGCCTGAACCTCTGTCCCCGAAGGAGATGCCACATTGTAATGTCCCTGCATTCCCATCGCATCTATCCTTGTTCCCTCTCCGGGAGCACCCTGTGCATCTTTAATTTCCTTTAAGAGCTTTATGATTCCTTCTCTCTTTTTAGGAACGCATTCGTTGTAGTCGTTATAGTAAAGCTCCAGATTTTCCGGTGCATATTTGTTTGCATATTTAAAAGCATTTATTATGAATTCTTCGCTCTGGTATACATGCCACCAGCTTGAATTATTACCATGTCTGTCTGAAAGAAGATCTTCATCGGGATTTTCCGTATCCGTTCTGAAAGACCCTGTCGCATCTGAAATCGCTTCGTTTACGACATCCCATCCGTAAAACAGATCTTTGTATTCGCTCTCATCGCCGGTGAAGTGTGTGAGAACTTCTCTTATGTACCACTCAAGCCTTTTGTCCATTTCTTCTTTTGTTACATAAGGCTTTGTCTTATCATATTCCTCATGGAAGAACCACTCAGGTGTCTGCGAATGCCACAAAAGCACATGTCCTCTGACTTCGATCTTCCTGTCCGGATTTGCTTCATTCCATTTAAGAAGCTTATTAAGTATCTTCTCCGGATTGGAGAAATCAAGCACAGGTACCGTGATCGTTTCTCCGTTAAGCTCTGCTTCCTCGGTTCCCGGACACTTCTCAACGCTATATCCAAAAAGCGAATCCGGTTTTAACTCATTCCCAAGTGTCACTGCATTAAAGTGTGTGGTCACAAGGTTCCACAGAGGTATATCCCATGGTTCCTGTCCGGTTATCGCACATCCGATCCTACATCCCATTTTTTGTTCTACGCAGTCACGAAGTGCGGGAATTTCCTGAACCTCATTATTATCTCCCATCTCTTCTCCATCTTTTTCTAAAGACTCTGCTGATCCCGCCTCCGCGGCATCACTTTCTTCAGAGCTTTCATCAGTGTCGCTGTTATTTGGAGTTTCATTAGCGGAAGATTCTGTACCTTTTTTATTATCTGAAATATTGTTCTGAACAGGCGCTCCACAGCCTTCCAAAGCAAGTACTGATGCTGCTACCAGCGCCAAAATAGAGCCAACTGTTTTTCCCCTTCGATACAAATTGTGTATCCTCCCAAATTTTTAATTCCCAAATTTTGCTAATCCATATTGATTTTGACAATGGTTAGTATAATGGCTTTATTGCTGCGTCGCCTACCATTTGTTGCAATTAGCCTTTCAGATATTGCGATTTGGTATAAAAATTGCACCTCACTTTTTTGTGCACTTTTTACAAAACTCTTTAAAAATCGCGATTTTCATTAACAATTTTTCTGTTCACAATTTATTCAAATAGCAAAATCTGATAGTTTTTTGTTTTCATTTGTGTTATTATGGCACTGCACGAAACATTTTTCGTTGTGCATTTTACTTAGATAAAGACGCATTTTAATGCATTTCGATTGCATTGTGCCGGAGGAATCATGATTAAAATAAATGACAATCTCAAATTAAATTATTATCAGCAAAATACAGATTACAGAGAACGTGTCGTTGAAGGTAATAATGAAAAGTATATTTTCCCCAAGGATAGTTCTATCAGAATCTGGCACAATATCGAGACAATTGATTTCGCAACACATTGGCATAACGCCCTTGAGATAATACTACCTATAAATAATTACTATGATGTGGATGTTGATACGGAGAGGCATCATGTTCTGCCCGGTGATATTCTTTTTATCCCGCCCAGAAAATCTCACTATCTCCATGCACCCAGCTCCGGAGAGAGATATATCTGCCTTTTTGACATCGATTTCTTTTCATCTATGAGAGGCTATTCGGGACTTATTTCCATGCTAAAGGATGCAATCCACATTACTCCTGATGAATATGCTCCTATATATAATGAGATTTACGATTTGTTTTCACAAATTTGGACTGAGTATTTCCAGAAAACAGAATTCTATGAATTCTCGATATACTCGCACCTTTTCCAGATACTTACCGTTCTTTCAAGATATCACTTAAACAAGTTGCAGCTTTTTAATGAGACTTCACCTGTTAAGAGGCGTGAGTATTTTGACAGATTAAACAATGCTATCGACTACATTGATGAGAACTATACCAGCAAATTGACCCTTGAGGATGTGGCTTCTTTCAGCGGTTTTTCCAAGTTCCACTTCTCAAGACTATTTAAGGAATACATGCACTGCACTTTCTATGACTATCTGATAAACAGAAGGATCAAGGCAACAGAAGTTCTTCTTACAAGGGACGATCTTTCAATTACAGATATTGCTCTTCAGGCGGGATTTTCAAGTATTCCTACTTTTAACAGAACATTTAAGATGAAAAAGGGATGCACTCCGGGCGAGTACAGGACCCTGTTTTCAGGTGGAATATCCAATCAGGATATGGGCGATGTATCACAGGAGCCGGACGCTTAAAAAGCATCCGACTCCTCTTTTAAAAATGGCAGGCAAAGTTTACATATATCATCTATGAATTAGTTAAACTTCCATGAAAGCATCTCAAAGTCTTCTCCCTCGAATACAAAGAAGAGGTCATGTTTTCCGACTATCTTATTATCAAGTTTTACTGTTTTTTCCTTAAACTTACTTGTAATGCCTTTTAAATCAATAACTCCCGCTTCTTCTCCGTCAGGTTTTTCTACTCGCACATGTATTTTTCCGCCGCTTTTTCCTCTTATACATACTGTAAGAGAATCAGTTCCGTCTATTCCGAAATCCACTCCGCTTACACTTATCCAGCTTCCGTCACTTATATCCGTAACGATCATGTCTCCGGATCCGTACTTAACAGCATCTTCGCCATACTGGGTAGTTTTTATTCCGGCTGAGTTGGACATCGTAACAGCCATGTTCTCTTTAAAAGCATCGATCGGTTTAAGCTGCTTTACTCCCTTTCTCGTTCCTCTGCTTGCAGAGGGCTCTCCCTTTTCATTAAAGGAAAGAACATCAATATTGGTGCTTCTGTAGCCCTTAAGGATTCCCATCTTCTCTTCAAGAATTCTTGAGTGATATGCTATATAGTATTTTTTCTTAAACTCAAATATGCAGTGGTGGTTATTTCCGCCAAGACCAAAGAAATGCTCCGGATTTTTAAGTACCGGATTACATCTCTTAAAAGGTCCCATCGGATTTTTTGACTTCATGGTGACGATCTCGCCCTGATCAAAGCCGAGCTCTTTTTCTGCTGCTTTTGTCATACTGAAGTTTGAGCAATAAGAGTAATAATATGTCCCATCTATCTTGTTTATTCCAGAATCTTCGAACAGATAATCAACATTCTCTATTGGTTTGGGGTCGCCCTCGATGTGGATCATATCGTCAGAGAGCTTTGCAACTCTTGCTGTTCCGGGGTTCGCTGCCTTATCAGGTGAAGGCACACCACCTCCAAAATAAATATATGCTGATCCATCATCATCCATAAGTACTGCAGGATCAAAAAGCCATGTAACCTCTGCGCATGTAGGTGTATCCCTTGAGATCAGCGGCTTCTTGATTGGATCTGTAAAAGGCCCGTAAGGCGTATCAGCTTCAAGAACTGCTATTCCGTTCCCGTTATTTGCAAAATACAAGAAGAACTTATCCTGTCCGTCTATATTTTTGTAAGCAGCCGCAGGGGCCCATGAGTTGTTTCCCCAGCTTGCAGCTCCGTCTTTTCCTGCTGCATATACTGTTCCGTGATCTGTCCAGTTAACGAGGTCGTCGGAAGATATTACGTTTATTGTATTTATGTTACCGTAAGTATTTTCTGTAACCTCTCCTTTTTCATCATAACTAAAATCATCCCCCGTCATGTACATATATACCCTGTCCTCATAAACAAGAGCATACGGATCTGCGCCAAATCTTTGAACCATGAGCGGATTGTGATCTGACAGTTTTTTGTAACTCTCTTCAATACTAACTTCTGTCGCTACTGTTTCCATACACTTTCCCTTTCTGTTTCTGTGACTTCATGCAGGCATAAACAAAAAATCACCTGCAAAAGTCTATGGTTTTTATAATTTGTTGCCCTCTCACTTAAGGTATATTTTGTCCTACAGCATAAGATATAAAATGTGAAACCATATCGCCACAAAAAAATTGCGGAAATCATTTCATGCGTTGCGATTTCCTTTATTTTGGCAAACTTTGATCATTAGGTGACAATATCTGATAAGACTTGGAAAAAGACAAATACTTAAAATGGTTTTATGGATATAAAAAATGGGTAAGAGTCCAGAGCTCTTATATTACAAAAACAAAAATGAAAGATGGGGTTATGAAATGATAAGAGAAACAAAAGTTGAAAATGGTAAAGTCAGAGGGTTACCCGGAAACGATCCCAGAGTAACCGTATTTAAGAAGATTCCTTTTGCCGCACCGCCTGTTGGCGAAAACAGATTCCGTGCACCACAGCCTTGTAAGGACTGGGATGGAACGCTTAATTGTTTTGAGTTTGGTCCTATTTCCGTTCAGGACAAACCCGGCATGGGAGACGATCTCTACTGCCGCGAGTGGCATGTAGATTCCGGTGTCGAAATAAACGAAGACTGTCTGTATTTAAATATTTGGACTCCTGCAAACTCTGCAGATGATAAGCTCCCTGTACTTGTATGGTACTTCGGCGGCGGTTTTCAGTGGGGTTATCCATCCGAAATGGAATTTAACGGAGAAAAGCTTGCAAGACGCGGAGTAATCGTTGTCACTGTGAACTACCGTCTAAACTGCTTTGGCTATATGGCTCATCCCGAAATAACAGCCGAGGCTCCGGATGCTCCAAGCAACTTTGGTCTTCTTGATCAGCAGGCCGGACTTATGTGGGTAAGCAGAAACATCGCAGCATTTGGCGGAGATCCCGATAAGATAACAATTTCAGGTCAGTCAGCAGGCGGCGCCAGCACAATGCATCAGTTTGTAAATGAAAAGAGCAGAAAATATGTAAAAGGCGCCTTCATTATGAGTGGCATGATTAGACTTCCCAATCATAGTGATGATATTTTCGAGCCTATAAATCTTGCTGAAGCAGAAAAAAGAGGGAAGGATTTCTTTGATTTCCTCGGGGTAAAATCTCTTAAGGAAGCAAGAGAGCTTCCATTTGAAGAAATATTTAACGGCTATAACAGATATGTTAAGGATCATCCTCGTATGTTCCCGATACTTGATGGCAAGTTCTGCAGCGAAAGTCCAATAGATATGATCGCAAGAGGCGATTGCGCTAATGCTCCGATCGTATCCGGTAATACTACAGATGAATTCCTTGTTAACGGAGTAAGTGTCGTTGAACAGGCTGTCAAATCCACATTCCTGCTTAGACAAGAAGCCGGATCAAAACAGAATATGTACTACTACCGCTTTGATCCCGATATCCCCGGAGACGGTCACAAGAATGATTCCTATCCCGGAACCTTCCATTCATGTGATCTGTGGTTTTTCTTCGACAATATGGATATGTGCCACAGACCATACACAGGAAGACATTACGACCTTGCAGGACAGATGTGCGATTATTTCGCAAATTTCATAAAGACAGGTGACCCTAACGGAACAGGACGAGATACTAACAGCCTTCCCACATGGCAGCCCTATAAAAAAGACCTCCATGCAGAGATGGAATTCATGGGCTATGGCGCATCTCCCAGGATGGAAGGCGGCATCAGACAGAATACCGTAAAACAGGCTGTTAATCCTTATCTTCCTTCATGGGAATATGTTCCTGACGGAGAACCCTACGTATTTGGTGACAGGGTATATGTTTACGGTTCGCATGACCTCTATAACGGTGAGACATTCTGCCTTGGAGACTATGTCTGCTGGTCAGCTCCAATAAACAGCCTGGGCGACTGGCACTACGAAGGTGTAATATATAAGAAAACCCAGGATCCTCTCAACGAAGATGGTCATATGTGTCTATATGCTCCCGATGTTACCGTTGGTCCTGACGGCAGATACTATCTCTACTATGTACTTGATAAGGTATCGGTTGTCTCCGTTGCCGTAAGTGATACGCCTGCAGGCCCTTACGAATTCTATGGATATGTTCACTATGAGGACGGAACAAAACTCGGCGATAAAGAGGGAGATGAGCCGCAGTTTGATCCCGGCGTACTTACAGAGAACGGCTTAACATACCTTTTCACAGGTTTTTGCGGACAAGGCGATAAATCCCGCCACGGCTCCATGCTGACAGTACTTGACAAAGATATGCTCACTGTAAAAAAAGCGCCTAAATTCATAGCTCCCGGAAATATGTACAGTGCAGGAACAGAATTTGAGGGACATGCATTCTTTGAAGCACCTTCTATCAGGAAATGCAAGGATACTTACTACTTCATTTATTCTTCTGAAGTTATGCATGAATTATGTTATGCTACTTCTATAAGTCCGGAAGGTCCTTACAAATACGGCGGCGTACTGGTAAGTAACTGTGACCTTCATATTGGCGGCTACAAAGAAGCTGAGGTTCCTTCAGCTTACGGTGCAAACAACCACGGAAGCATGGTCCAGATTGGTGATGACTGGTATATTTTCTACCACAGACATACTAATGGTAACTGGTTCAGCAGACAGGGATGCGCAGAAAAATTACACATAAATGATAACGGAGAAATTCCTCAGGTTGAGATAACATCCTGCGGTCTTAACGGTGCTCCCTTATCAGATATAGGCGAGTATCCGGCATACATCGCATGTAACATATTTACTAAGAAGCATTCTATATATGTTGAAGGTGATGCTCCCAGAGTTGTCCAGGAAGGCGGCGACGGTGTTCAGGCACCCGGATATATTAAGGCGATCACAGACGGAACTGTCATTGGATTTAAGTATTTTGATCTCCATGATGTAACCGGTCTTAGAATCCGCACAAAGGCTTATTTCAATGGCGAATTCGAAGTAGCAACAGGCATTAATGAAAAAGCTCTCGGCACGATTTCCGTTATCGGAACTAATGTATGGACTGCAGGCGAAACTCACTTTGATAAGATTTCAGGAACTCATGCACTTTACCTTCGCTGCAAGGGAAGCGGAGCATGCAGCCTTGCTTCCATCGAATTTTTACACGACTGATCATATTATTTTTAGGAGTTACTATGTTTAAAAAAACTATTACAAAAACAATTTCCGTTTCTGCGGCAGCTTTTCTTTCATTAAGCTGCCTCGCAGGATGCGGGAACGCAGAAAAAGCAACTTCAGAGTCTTCGGAGACTGAAGTTGCCGAAGAAGTCATGGAGGAAACAAGCGTGACAGATTTTGACAAGATGGAGATGCGTGATATAACACCTACAGATCTCGTCGCAGAAATGCACACAGGATGGAATCTTGGAAATACCTTTGATTCACTTGGTACCTCGGGACTATCTGCCGAAACAAGCTGGGGGAATCCCGAAACCACCAGGGAGATGATAGATGCTGTCCATGCCAAGGGTTTTGATGTTATAAGAATCCCCACAACATACATGTATCATATGGGCGATGCACCTGATTATACTGTTGATCCCGAATGGTTTGCCCGTGTAGAAGAAGTTGTTAACTACGCTCTTGATGATGGAATGTACGTAATAATCAACACCCATCACGAAGAGGACTGGCGTATTCCTGACGATGCCCATATTGATGAAGTAGACGAAAAGCACAAGGCTCTTTGGACACAGATTGCCGACTATTTTGCTGATTACGGCGATCATCTGATTTTCGAAGGCCTAAATGAGCCAAGGATAAAAAACGATGCACACGAGTGGGATGGCGGCACAGATGAAGTTAGAAATTGCCTAAACCGCTTAAATAAAACTTTTGTTGATACAGTAAGAGCATCCGGTGGAAAAAATGAAAAGAGGCTTCTTCTCATAACATCAGTTGCGGCTTCTCCGCTGCCGGTCACAATTAATGCTCTCGAAATACCCGATGATGCGCATCTTGGCGTTTCTATTCATGCATATACGCCTTACGCGTTTACTTTTGATATTGATGAAGACTGGGAGCTTAACTCTTGGGATGGCAGCCATAAAAATGAAATCCAGACTGTTTTCAGAGACATAAAGCGCGCCTTTCTTGACAAAGGCATTCCTGTGATCATCACTGAATATGGTGCTATACACAAAAACGATGACATAGAAGACGTCACCAAATGGGTCACAGATTATCTGACCATTGCCAAAGACAACGGTGTTCCCTGCGTTTGGTGGGACAACGGGCAATACGAAGAAGGAAACGAACATTTCGCTATTTTCAACAGATATGACTTAAGCTGGTATCGTGAAAGCGTCGTAGATGCTATTATGGATGTATGCAGATAAATTGGAGGCAGAAAATGTTTATTGATTGTGATGGTATAAAATTAAATGCATATCTTGATATGCCCAAAAACGGTCCTGATAAATGCCCCTTATGTATCATTATTCATGGTTTTACAGGACACAGCGAAGAAAGACACATTGTTGCTGTTCAGGAAACTCTAAATGAGATCGGCATAGCTACTCTTCGTGCCGATATGTACGGACACGGAAAGAGTGATGGAAAATTTGAGGACCACACACTTTTTAAGTGGCTGACAAACATTATAGCTGTTGTAGATTATGCCAAGTCTCTTGATTTTGTAACTGATATTTATATGGCAGGTCACTCTCAGGGCGGTCTTTCTGTGATGCTTTCTGCAGCTATGGAAAGAGATGTTATAAAAGCGCTTATGCCCTTATCTCCTGCTGCCATGATTCCCGAAATTGCAAGGACCGGCGAGCTTTTGGGGCTTAAATTCGACCCTGAAAACATCCCTGAATATCTGGAAGCCTGGGACGGAAGAAAACTAAGCGGAAACTATGCAAGAGTTGCTCAGACTATTAAGGTTGAAGACTTTGTAGATAAATACACAAAGCCTGTTCTTCTTGTACACGGAGATCAGGATGAAGCTGTTCCTTACGAAACTTCAGTTAAATTTTCAAAGCTTTACAAAGACTGCAGACTTGTTACCATTCCCGGAGATACTCATTGTTATGATCATCACCTTGAGCTTGTAACTAAGGCTGTAAAAGAATTTATGTTAGAGCAGATGGCTAGATAATGGAGAAAAAGAAACTAAGAAAACTGATAATCCTAATATGTTTTATAGCTGTTTTCCTCATTAGCTTTTACTTCCTTGTCGGCAGACCGATGCTTAGGTTTATTGGGGAACCTGATAAGCTATCACAATATATACAAGACAAAGGCGTTTCCGGATATGCTGTTTTTTGCGCCTTTGTCGCTGTTCAGTCATTTTCAAACTGTATCCCCGGCATGCCGTTTTATTTATCATCCGGTTATGTTTTAGGAGGTATTAAAGCAGCACTTTTATGTGACCTTGGATCGACAATAGGCAATACTTTTGCTTTTCTTATCGGCAGAAGATTCGGAAAGAAGCTTCTATGCGAAATTTTCTCAGACAAAAAGATCAAGAGTGTTGAAAAATATATTGATGAGCGCAATCCCAAGCTCATTCATTTTCTTTTCATGCTCCTTGCTCTTCCCAAGGATACCTATGCCTGGTTTGGATACTACTCAGGAGAAAACCTCATTCAGTGGATCCTCATCACATTTATAGCCAGATTTCCGCATATTCTTATCTACACTACTGCCGGAAGACAATTAACCACACAAAAATACGGCTCCTTTATTTTCGGAGCCGTATTTGCAACACTTTCTTACGTTATCATGTTTTTCGTTCTAAAAAGAAAACAGGGCAAAAAATAAATTAGTTAATGCTAATTTTTGTAGTTGCACAAGCATTTCCGGTAAGCTCTTTGGATCTGTCATCAGGCTGAGAGAAGCCGGCATACAGTGTGAAGTTCTTGCCAAAGATGGCTCTGTTTCCATCTTCGTCAACAGAAGTAAAGGCTCTTCTATCAAGATTTATCGCAACTTCTTTGGTTTCACCCGCAGAGAGCTTTACTCTCTTAAATCCGCAGAGGCTATGGTTTCTTACTGCAAATTCGCTATCTTCGTCCTTTATATATACCTGAAGAACGTCTTCTGTATCTACTTTTCCGGTATTTTTAACGGTAACTTTTACCAAAGCATAATCCTTATCACCTGCTTTAGTATTTACTTCTGCTTCTATTTTTTCAGCCAGGCAGTTTCCGTATGTAAGGCCATATCCAAATGGATACTCAGCAGTTCCCTCATAATAGCGGTAAGTTCTGTTCTTCATTGAGTAATCCGCAAAATCAGGCAAGTCTTTTCCATCGCCATAGAATGTAACAGGCAATTTTCCGGAAGGTGATACCTCACCAAACAGGATCTTTGCAACATCTTTTCCGCCCATTCCACCGGGATAGAATACCTGAAGAATTGCTGCTGCTCTCTCTTCTGCGAGTTCAAGGTTAATAGCACTGCCGGACATGTTTATCACGATTGTAGGCTTGTTTCTATCTAAAACTCCCTTAAGAAGGAGTCTCTGAGACATAGGAAGCTCTAAATCGTTTTTATCTCCTGATGAGAACTGATTTCCTGTATCTCCTTCTTCTCCCTCAAGTGTTTCATCAAGTCCAAGTACTACAACTACAACATCAGAATAGTCTGCTACTGTCTGAGCTTCTGATAGTCTGTCGGGATAGAAAGGATTGGCAAGTCCGCTTATATTCTCTTTCCATAGATCGCATCCCTCTGAATAGAGAACTCTTGTGTCTTCTGATACTGCATTCTGTATTCCCTGCAGAATAGTCACATATCTTGAAGATGTTCCGTGATAGTTACCCATAAGAGCTACTCTTGAATCTGCATTGGGACCTATAACTCCGATTGTCTTTATCTTATTTTTATCAAGAGGAAGGACTCCATCGTTTTTGAGCATTACTACGCTCTCAAGTGCTGCTCTGTCTGCTATATCAAGGTGCTCCTTGCTTTCAACAACTGTGAAAGGAATATTGTCATATTCTGTCTCTTCAAACATTCCAAGAAGGAATCTTGTTGTAAATAGTCTCTCACATGACTCTGTAATTACCTTTTCATCTATCATTCCGGCGCGGTATGCGTTCATTACCTTCTGATATGTGCAGCCACAGTTAAGGTCACATCCCATCTCAAGTGCAAGCTTTACTGATTCTTCAGGAATTCTTGTCACATGGTGGTTTTCATGGAAGTCTCTAACTGCCCAGCAATCTGATAAATAATGTCCTTCAAATCCCCATCTTCCTCTGAGGTAGTCCTTCATGAGCACTTCATGCGCGCAGCAGGGATCTCCGTTTGTCCTGTTGTAAGCGCCCATTACAGCTTCCACCTTGCCGTCTTTTACGCAGGCTTCAAACGCAGGAAGATATGTCTCTTCAAGGTCTTTCTTTGAAGCTTTTGCATCAAAGTGATGTCTGTCAGCCTCAGGACCTGAATGTACAGCAAAATGCTTGGCACAGGCTGCTGCCTTCATGTGCTCTCCGTCTCCTTGAATGCCCTTTATGAAAGGAACAGCAAGTTTCCCTGTAAGAAATGGATCTTCTCCATAGGTTTCATGTCCTCTTCCCCATCTGGGATCTCTGAATATATTTACATTAGGTGCCCAGAATGTGAGCCCCTTGTATATATCCCTGTCACCTCTTTTAGACTGTTCATTGTATTTTGCTCTTCCCTCGGTTGCTATTACTTCGCCGACCTCCTGCATAAGCTCTTCATCAAAAGAAGCTGCAAGTCCAATTGCCTGTGGAAACATTGTAGCGGTGCCTGCTCTGGCAACTCCGTGAAGTGCTTCATTCCACCAGTTATATGCAGGTATTCCGAGCCTGTCTATTGCAGGCGCATCAAATTTAAGCTGAGATGCCTTCTCAGCAACAGTCATCTTACTAACAAGTTCTTTAGCTTTTTTTCTTGCCTCTTCTCTGTTCATAAAAACTTTCCCCTTAATACATCATATAAACTATTTATGTACAATTTTACTTATAAAAAAACCTCTGTTCTTCTCACAAATTGCGGTCTGCTGCTTAATATTTGCTTTTACGCGGGAAAGAAAAATATTATAATTAAATCAGAAAACATATATCCTCTTTATTCCGAATACGAATCGAAATCGTGAGGTGATCATATGATTAAAACTATAGAAATTTCCGACATGAATTCTCTTTTTGACATGGTTTCCGAGCAGCAATACAGAAGCGACCTCGGAAGAAACCGCAATCTCTATGTCTATCGCGGCCAGCCGGATGCAAGTTTTCCCCTCACAACAAGCCTTCAGAGAAATTGTAAAGATAAGCGCAAAACTTTAGAGCCCTGCATTCTAAGGAATTTTACAAAATATGCCGCTCTTGAAGAGCCAACAATCGAACGATCCGTCTGGAGGCAGATGATCTTTGGTCAGCATCACGGACTCCCCACAAGGCTGCTTGACTGGTCGTTTTCTCCTCTTATAGCACTTCACTTTTCTGTAACAGAAAATGATATGGACATGATGGAAGCTCACGACAGCGCCGTATGGCGAACTGACATCCATGAGCTTCACGATCTTTTGCCCGAAAAATACCAGAAAATTTGTGAGAAGTACTGCACTACTGTATTTTCTGTCGACATGCTTCAGGAAGTCTGCTCTAGTCTTGAGCAATATGATGAGGATATGGGCACCGATTCCATGCTCATGATAGAGCCACCCTCCGTAGATGTCCGCATTGTCAATCAATATTCATTCTTCTCAGTCGTACCAAGCTCCATGGAATACGTCGAAGATTTCCTCAACAAAAAGTGCGATCAGACTGTAAAATACGTTATAAAAAAGGAGCTCCGCTGGCAGATCCGTGATATGCTCGATCACCAGAATATTTCTGAGCGCATTGTATATCCAGGTCTCGACGGCTTATCAAGATGGCTCGGCAGACACTATTTCGTCAAACACTGATACTTTGAACTTATTATTGTCATGCTCTTTGATCAACTAAAACTACACATACCGGGAGCATGGTCTCTCCCGGCATGTTAGAATTTCAGTATATTAATAGATTGGGCGGTTTTTCTCATCGGGAATTCCGCTTTTTCTATAAAAATATGAATTAACCTGATCTCTCCATTCTTTTGCGTTGTAAATCTGCATTTCAAATCTGTGAGATACTGTATTGAATGTGCCTTCCGGTACCTTTCCTTCCAGCTTCTTCCAGTTTGCTGCAATTTCTTCTGCTTCCTCTTCTCCCGCAAAGTGTGTATCGTAAATATACTGGATAAGCGTCCTTCCATCCTTTAATTTCCACGTATAAGGAATGTGGTGGAAGAACAACAGAAGTTCTTCAGGGCAAGTAGAGGGATCATTATACATATCCGCATTTTCTTTATAGTATTGCATGGCATATCCCGTGCCGCTACTACTTCTGTCGACACCAAGTCCTAAATGGTCAGCTCTGTGATAAGTTCCCCATCTTGAGTATTCGTATCCGTCTACGCTTGGACCATAATGAGTCTGGGGTGTTACCATCCAGCCTATACCAAGAGGGCAGGTGTATTTCTCATATATTTCCCTTGATCGAAGGAGCATATCCACAATCACATCCGTAGTTTTTTCATCCGCACAAAACGTCAGCATGGTCCACTCTCTGGCAATCTCCTCAGAGGATAAGCTCATATCAAAAGCTAGTCTTCCAAATCCGTAAAAGTTCGCTGCTGCCAAGTCATTTCCTGTCCAATTAAGATCATTTCCCGTATTGATCACAGCTGCAATTCCGCAGTTTTTATTGCCGAATGCTTTTCCGCTTATTACATCTGCTACGGTATCATTTTCCTTTTGGCAATAAGTCTTAAATTCAAGAACCTCTTTAAACATTGGAATCAGATAACAAAGATCTATCTGGTGTCCCGTATATTCCTGTGCAATCTGAACTTCAAGCATCTGATTGGTTTCTTTAAGTCCGCCAAGAAGTGGTGAAACGGGTTCTCTTATCTGGAAATCCATAGGTCCGTTCTTGATTTGCAGTATTACATTGTCGTGGTACTGACCGTCCTGTCCCTTGAAGTGATCATATCCTGCTCTTGCGCGATCTGTCTTTGTATCGCGCCAGTCTTGGGTGCAGTTATATACAAAGCATCTCCAGATTATGATCTTCCCGTAGTCCTTAACGATATCCGCAAGCATATTTGCACCGTCGGCCTGTGTCCTTCCGTATGTAAAAGGTCCCGGGCGTCCTTCGGAATCAGCTTTTACAAGGAATCCTCCAAGATTCGGCAGAGCTTCAAATACTTCTTTACATTTCTTTTTCCACCATGCGATGACATCCTCATTCAGTGGATCACAGTTATCCATATTTCCGATTTCAATCGGTGATGCGAAGTTAAGAGACATGTACATTGATATTCCATAGTCAGCAAAAACATCAGACAGCTCCTTAAGCTTATCAAAATACCTATCTGTTATCATAAGGCTTGCGCACTGTTTGACATTTACATTATTAATAACTACTCCATTAATACCTACGCTTGCAAGAAATCTTGCATAGTCTCTCGTTCTATCATCAACAATTATTTCATTATTAACGAAAAAGAAAGAGTTTCCTGAATAGCCCCTCTCTATGGTTCCGTCCATATTATCCCAATGATCCATCATTCTAAGCGGATTATCCGGAACGCATTTTTTTTCAAAATTCTCATCAAATTTCTTAAGAGCTATCGTTCTTAAGAATTCAAAAACTCCGTACAGGGCGCCGTTTTCATCAGATGAATCGACATTAATAGAAAGGCCGTTTTTGCTAATTCTATAGCCTTCTTTAGCCAGATCTTCTTTTTTTCTTATATTTACAACGTATGCACCATCTGTTGTCTTTTCTTCTTCAGTGCATTTTGCCCCTGTCATTTTTTCAAGCCCTGTCTTGAGCTCACAAATAAGGCTCTTTATAATCCTGTTTTCTTTTTTAAATCCATCAATTACTATTGCAAAAGGCTTTGTTATATCTTCTACCTTATGATATTCAAGCCATAGCTGTGTCCACTTGGCATTACTCACTTTCTCTTCCTCCCGCTAATTCAAATAAGTTCATGCATTTTAATTTGCGACATCCTGCACATAGTTTGTAAAATAATTGGTTTAATTTGCAAAAATGCCATATATCACTTTAATTCTACGAATTTTAGCGATATATGGCATATCAATACTTGCGAAAAATACTTTATTTATTGCGTTAACACTATATTTTTACTCTTCAAGGAGCGCTTTATAGATTTCTCTTTTTCCTACTCCCCTGTCCTGAGCCACCTGCTTCATTGCATCCTTATGGCTCATTCCCGCATTTTCATAATAAGCCATATGGTCTTTAAGACTCATTTCACTCCACTTTTCCTGCTCCTTCTTATCAAGGTCCGAAATATCTACGCCCTCTATAACAAGTACGTACTCTCCCCTTGGTTCATTGTCCTCATAATATGCTACTGCGGCCTCAAGGGTAGTTGGCATAACCTCTTCAAATCTTTTTGTCAGTTCTCTGCAAATGGATATTCTTCTGTCCCCGAGAGTTTCTAGCAGATCATTTAAAGTCCCCTTTAAGTGGTGAGGTGCTTCATATATGATAAAGGTTCTGTGTTCGTCCTTTAAAAGTCCCAGTCTCTTCTTTCTTTCCTTTTTTTCATCAAGTCCCGGTAGAAACCCTTCAAAAACAAATCTTCTGGTATTTAGTCCGGAAAGAGTAAGCGCAACTATACATGCAGCCGGTCCGGGTAGCGATGTGACAGTTATCCCTGCTTCGTGACACATAGAAACAAGAACTTCTCCAGGATCTGAAATAGCAGGAGTACCCGCATCTGTTATCAATGCTATATTTTTACCTGAAAGCATTTCTCCAATAAGATACTTTGCCTTCTCTACTTTGTTATACTCATGATAGCTTGTCAGCGGAGTATGTATGTCAAAGTGATTAAGCAGTTTAATGCTGTTCCTAGTATCCTCCGCTGCAATTACATCCACACTACTTAATGTTTCGAGCACTCTCTGTGTAATATCTTTTAAATTCCCTATAGGCGTTGCGCACAGATATAACATTCCCTGTCCGCCTGCGCTATTTTCATTAACTTCCATAATTATCTCCGCTTTTTACCTGATCACATCTGCCCTGTCATTATAGACATTCATGCCTCATATCGTGTACTCTGTCTTTATAGTTTTTATAGTCTAATCCTGCCTTCTTCGACTTTGTATAACATTTTAAAAACCATAATCTGAAACCATTTCAGCCGAATACTTGTTTTTATCTTCATAGATTATAAGTGGCGGTTCAACTGTCATCCTAGGCTTTCCACCCTTTGCCCCTTCTATCAGCACAATTGAAGGTTCCTTATCAGCGTATGGATAAACAAGGCGCATTCTCTTTGGTTCAATGTGATACTCGCTCATACATCTGATGATCTCAGCAAGCCTGAATGGTCTGTGAACCATATATAGCTTCCCACTGTTCTTCAGGCAATATGAGGCTGCCCTGCATACATCCGACAGATCGCACAGAACTTCATGTCTTGCTATCGCCTTTGGACTGTCCGGATTCTTTATCCCATGCCCACTTATCATATATGGAGGATTAGTTGTTACAACATCAAAAGAGGCAGGATCAAAAATATTCGCTGCCTCTTTAATATCTCCGCTGACAATATGTATTCTTTTTTGAAGGTCGTTTATTTCTACGCTTCTTCTTGCCATATCCGCGCTTTCTTCCTGTATTTCAAGCGCATAGAACACATCGGCATCTGTTTTTGCTGCCATGAGAATA
Source organism: Butyrivibrio sp. NC2002 (assembly GCF_000702265.1). Lineage (GTDB taxonomy): Bacteria > Bacillota > Clostridia > Lachnospirales > Lachnospiraceae > Butyrivibrio. The sequence continues at coordinate 469,908 of NZ_KL370881.1, read as the reverse complement.
GGGATGATCCCGGTTCCGCATCCCAGATCCAGAACCTTATCCCCTCTCTTTGCAGTCGCAAATCCTGACAGAAGAACCGCATCGATTCCAAAGCAGAACTTTTCAGGATTCTGAATTATCTGATACCCGTTTCTCTGAAGATCGTCAAGCCTTTCGCCTTCTTTAAGGAATAAACTCTTATCCCTGGCTATTTCCATTGCCGCCCTCTTTTGCGGAATTATCCTTGTTTCCGCCGTTTCCATATTTGTTCTTATTGTTTTTGTTAAACTTCTTTTTGAAGTTATTTCTCTTTTTATGAGGACCCTGTCCTTCGCCGCCTTCTGCTTCTTTTACAGTTTCCTCATCTACGCGGCCTGTGTCTGATTCAGGCTTATTATTTTTATTATTGAAGTTTTTACGTCTGTCCTGACCTTTGTTATTTCTGTTCTGGTTCTTGTTCCTTTGACCATTGTTTGCAGGTTTTTGGCTGTTCTGATCGCCTTCAAGACTCTCCTCCAGCAATTCCTGCTCTTTTTCCTCCAATGCTTCAAGAGCTTCTTCCTCAGCATCCTTCTCCTTAGGAGCATTGCCCTTGTGCTTTGCCTTTTTCCTTATGAAAGTAAGGTCATCCACATGACATTCATGAACTTCCTTCTCATCATCAACATCGACCAGTATCTTAACTGTCTGTCTAAGTATATTAACTGAAGAAACCTCTCCTTCAAGCTTATCCGGTGTCTGAACGATATCACCAACTCCGGGCATCTTACGATTGAGTTCTTCATATACTTCTTCTTCATTTTTAAGGCAGCACATAAGTCTTCCGCACACACCGGAAATCTTTGTCGGATTAAGTGAAAGACTCTGCTCTTTTGCCATCTTAATTGATACAGGAATAAAGTCTGAAAGATATGAGTGGCAGCAAAGCGGTCTTCCGCATATGCCATATCCACCGATTATCTTTGTTTCATCCCTTACACCGATCTGTCTTAGTTCAATTCTTGTCTTGAATTCTGAAGCAAGATCCTTTACAAGATCTCTGAAATCAATTCTTCCATCAGCTGTGAAATAAAAAAGAACCTTGTTGTTATCAAAAGTATATTCTGCATCGATGAGCTTCATTTCAAGCCCGTGTTTTATTATCTTTTCCTTGCAGATTTTGAAAGCGTCCTTCTCTTTTAGCTTGTTTGCAGCTTCCTGCTCTTCATCTTTTTCATTTGCCATTCTAAGTACAGCTTTAAGTGGCTTACTGACTTCCTCATCCTCAACTTCCTTTGGACCGGTAAGCACAGTTCCGAATTCCACACCACGAGCAGTCTCTACAATAACATGATCGCCTTTTTTTATATCGAAATTCGCAGGATCAAAATAGTAAATCTTTCCTGCTGTTCTAAATCTGACACCTATAACAGTGGTCATAAATTCTCCTTAACATTTATCATAAGCATCTGTAGCGTAAGAAGCGCATTTACATTGGCATTAATTCGCGCTCTTGCTATCTCAATCTGCTTTAAAATTGTCTCTAATTCTTCATATGAGCATTTATCCGTAACACTACTAATATACGACAGTTTATCGGCGAAAATCAAGTGATTTGGCACCCCTTCCGCCTTATAAACAAGGGCATCCCTTATAAAAAAAGTAATTATATCGAAAAAGTTGACGATAAGCTCCGGATCAAGCTTCTTTGTCTTTTTCTTTGATTTTTTCTCCTCGCCATCATCCTCTTGTCCATCTTCATCATCAGCCCCATCCGATTCCGAGGTGAGCATCATATTTATCCTGTCTGCTATTTCATTAATCTGAAGTCTCTCAAGTCTTGAAATAAAATCAAGAACATTATTCTTTAGCTTCTCAAATTCCTCATTTTCGGATAGCAGTATTGCTTTTCCCACATTTCCCTGCGCAAAAGACACGCATAATCTCGCCTTATAATCAACAACCTTCCTTTTTTCCATAAGATATTTCATAAGAAGGTCATCTCTTACAGGCTTTATGGAAAATACTATACATCTGCTAAGGATTGTCGGAAGAAACGCGTCAATATTTGACGTTAGTATGATAATGACGACATATGAAGGCGGCTCCTCCAATGTCTTTAATATAGCATTCTGCGCAGCCTGATTCATAAGGTCCCCATCCGGTATTATATAAATCTTATGGTCAGAATATGGCTTAATATATACGTCATCGCACACCTGCTGCCTAATCTCATCAACTCGAATAAGCCTTGGTCTTTCATGTGTCACGATTTTTATATCCGGATGTGAAAAGCTCTCTGCCTGTTTGCAGGAATGACATTCATCACAACTCTCTATATTGTCGCCTGCTGTCACCTTGTTTTCGCACAAGATGGTCTTAGCAAAAATATTTGCGATCATCTTTTTGCCACTGTGGGACTCTCCGGAAATTATATACGCATGAGAGAGTTTCCCTGTCTTTATGGCATTTTGCATGTGATCCTTTATCTGATCTTGATCTAATATATCTGAAAAATGCGCCATATATGGCATTTCCTTTCGTTTCTTATTAAGTCTTTATGTAAAAATATCCAGAAGAAGTCCCTCTATCTGCCCTATTTTTGCAAGGATACCGATATTATCCTTCTCATCCTTCACAAGTTCCTTTGCAAGTTCATCCAGATTCTCGTCAACAAGCCTTATTATTCCGTAAACCCTGTGCCTTCCTCTTCTGTCCAGGAAATTTTCTCTCGAAAAAGCATGGGATCTCGTTACAATCTCATTTAAAAAATCTTTTATGAGGAATCGATATCTCTGCATGTCTCTGATATCATTCTTCTTGGCTATCTGTTTGCCTTGCTGAACAATATCCTCCATCATGAGATTAAGTCTCTCCGCAAGTGCTGAATCTTCAATCTTACTGGTCAATGTAAATTTGAAGTCACCGCTGGCTTCCTGACTTTGCTGTGTCTGCTGAATTTGCTGAGTCTGCTGTACGTTATCAATCCTGATATCCATAAGGTTACCTCTTGGATTCTACCTCTTTTATAAACTCTTCTATTTCTTCAATACAGGTATTAATGTCTTCGTCATTTGAAAAGCTTCTGTCTATGCCCGCATCCTTTAAGTTTTCTTCGGAATAATCTGCAAGATCTGCAAGATATCTTCTGCACATCTCATCATATTTTGGATTTTCCTGCTTTAGCTCTCTGTGTAATGCTCTCTTAAGAATATTGCCATCCTCCACATGTATCATTACCGGATAGACATTTTCTTTTCCAAAATATGCTTCTATTGACTTAAACATCTCTATGGTTCCGATCATCAGATAATTTCCTTTTGACAAATCTATCTGTCCGTCATCAACCGTAAAGTAATGCCATGGCCCATACATGGTATTATATGTTCTTTCTTCAATTATCCTTCCGTCACTCTTAAGCTTTTCGTATTCTTCTATACTGCGAAAAAAGTATTGAACACCTTCTTTTTCCTTCTCTCTCATAGGCCTTGTTGTATAAATTATTACTTTTTTCAGGTCTACGTTTTCCCTTTCAAGAAGATGCTTGTATATCGTATCTTTCCCACAAGAGCTTCGTCCCATTATTATAAAAATCTTACCCATTCTATGCTCCAACAATTATTTCTTCACGCAGGTAATCATATATTCTTTACCTTCACAAATACCCTGAACATTATACCCTTCATTAATGTACCTTTTTATCTCAAATATCAGGCTGTTACTGATTTCTTCTCCGGGTATTATAAGTGGTATTCCCGGCGGATATAAATTCACAAAATCACCTGCTACTCTCCCTGAAGCTTCATCCAGTACCACTTTTTCAGATTCTTTGTCCCAAGCTGTTTTTAATGAAATAGCTTTCTTTGGAAGAGTTATTTTGCCATCTGATCCTAAGTCTTCACCCTCAGGATCTTCACCGTTTTCAGGGATCTTCTTTTTTTCAAAATCTTTATCTAAATATTTATCTATATATCCTGATCTTATTTCATCATCTATTTTTTTGACTGCATCTATCAGTCTAGCTATTCCATCTTCTGTATCATAGCCTGTAATTATAGCAAGGGCATAACCATCTCCTACCATCTCAAGTGCAAGCCCATACTCTCTTCTGAGTATATCATATATCATCTGCCCTGTAATACCAGGCTCATTTGAATATATAAGGAGCTTACCCGGATCATCATTTTCCCCAATTCCATACACTTTAATATATTCAGTGTCATTTAGGAGCTTCTCTACTTTTTCTCTGTAATAAAGCAGTTTTGAAAATACTTCCTCTCCCCTTTTTTCAATATCTTCCATAGCTGAATCTATTGATGCCATTAATACGTATGAAGGACTGCTTGACTGATAAATACGCAGATATCTGCGAAGCCTATCAATATTAACTCTGTTTCCTTTTACATGGATAAGTGCCGTCTGAGTCATCGCAGCAAGAGTCTTGTGAACACTATGAATAACTATATCTGCCCCTTGGCTAACCGCATCCCTTGGAAGCCTCTTATCAAGTCCAAAGTGTGCTCCATGCGCAGCATCAACTATCAGTATTGCATCATTTTCATGTGCTATCCTTGCAATCTCTTCAACATCTGATGAAAAACCCTCATAGGTTGGTGATGTAACAAAAACAGCTTCTATATCCCTGTTTTTTTCGAAAGCTTTTCTGACAAAGTCAGGTGTGATGATCCCCGGAACCATAATATTTCTATCTTTACTGATTATCCTGTTTTCCGGGATCAGAAATTCGATGCTTAGATTTTTCAAATAAGCTGCATTGAACATCGATCTGTGACAATTTCTTCCTGCAAGTATTGTCCCTCCATCAGAAACCGCACAGGATATAGCAGATAGTATTCCGCAACTACTGCCATTTACAAGGAAATGTGTTTCGTCTGCACCATACAGCCTATTTGCCCTCTTTTCTGCATCAAGTATTATTCCCTCAGCATCATGAAGATTGTCATAATCATCTATTTCGGTTATATCAATGTCAAAATACCCGGCCATTATGCCTGCTTCATTACTTCTCTTATGCCCCGGCATGTGAAACGGATATATGTTTTTTTCATTTAATTCTTCTAATTTTTTCTTTAAACTCTCCAACTCTGTCCCTTCTTCATAAGCGCGTTATACATGAAAAAGCATTCTCTTTGCGTATGCATTTCTATACTCACTTGGCGTAAGCCCCGTTATCTTCTTATATGCTCTTGCGAAATTGTGTACATCCGAAAAACCAAGTTCAGATGCTATCTCTGTCACAGCCTTATCATTGTCAGAGAGCATAAAATTTGCCGCATCAATCTTCTGATTCAAAATATACTGCTTAAGCGGAATTCCTCTGATCTCAGCAAACAGATGCGATAAATATTTAGGGTTATATCCAAATACATCCGCTATCTCCGATATTCTCAAATTTCTGTTAATATTTGTCTGTATATAATCAATTATATCCATGTAAATCTGTTTTCTTCCTGCAAGATCCTTATAAAAAGGCTCTCTTACCGATAACTGCCCGTATAATTCTCCTACGATGCTCGTTATCATCGCATTTATAGACATAGATGGATATTCATTTTTGACTATATCCTGCAGCTGCTTCATCTGCACAACCATCTTCTCCGGTCTTGGTATCTTCCCATGCTGCGGAATTGCTATATACTCCTTACCATCCAGATCATCAAAGTTTTCTCTTGGAATATTTACCGTTAGCGGAAGATTAGTTTTCCCTACTGAAAAATGAGCCCAGTAAAAAGAACAATATGCTTCCTTGAATCCTTCCCTGTATCCATCGCTTGGAGGCAAAATAAGGTATTCACCCTTTTTTACCGTAAATCTGTCATCTCCATATCCCAGATACAAAATCCCCTCTGTCATTACGATCAGTTCATAATCCTCAAGATTAAACTGTTCATGCTTCCATTCTGAGGACAAAGCTTCAAATTTGCCTGTGTAATCATATTTAAATTGTCTGTTCTCCGGAAAAATGATATATCTCAAAATATTCCCTCACGAAATCAATCAAAGTGCTAAATCTAACTTTATGACACCTGATCTAACACGTCAAGGTTTGCATATGTTGTAGTTCCTACTGTCATATATATAAGAGACGGACATTTATTTTATCTTACCCATAAATTAAGAAAATTCTGAACGTTTTGTTAAATTTATAGCAATTTTATAGTTTTTTACTGAATTTCTATTGTATAATAATCTACATGAGCGTTTAGCATTGATATTTGTTATCACATGCTATCACAATAGAAAAAGAAAAGGAGTTAAAAAGATGGCAGAAATCAATTTAACACAGTACGGTATCACAGGTACAACTGAGATCGTTCACAATCCTTCATATGAATTTTTATATGAAGAGGAAATGAAACCTGAGCTTACAGGTTATGAGAAAGGTCAGAACACAGAGCTCGGCGCTGTTAATGTTATGACCGGTATCTACACAGGACGTTCACCTAAAGATAAGTACATCGTTATGGATGAGAACTCCAAAGATACAGTATGGTGGAATACACCTGAATATCCCAATGATAACCACGAGATGAGCCAGGAAACATGGGAAAAAGTTAAGGAAATTGCAAAGAATGAATTATGCAATAAGAGACTTTTTGTTGTTGACGCTTTCTGCGGTGCTAACAAAGATTCCCGTATGGCAGTTCGTTTCATCGTTGAGGTTGCTTGGCAGGCTCATTTCATTAAGAACATGTTCATTCAGCCTTCAGATGAGGAACTTGCTAACTTCAAGCCTGATTTCGTAGTTTACAATGCTTCACTTGCTAAAGTAGAAGATTATAAGGCACTTGGTCTTAATTCTGAGACTTGCGTTGCATTCAATATCACAAGCCGTGAACAGGTTATCATCAACACATGGTACGGCGGTGAGATGAAGAAGGGTATGTTCTCCATGATGAACTATTACCTTCCTCTTAAGGGTATGGCTTCAATGCACTGCTCTGCTAACACTGATATGGAAGGTAAGAACACAGCTATCTTCTTCGGTCTTTCAGGAACAGGTAAGACAACTCTTTCAACTGATCCTAAGAGACTCCTCATCGGTGATGATGAGCACGGTTGGGACGACAACGGCGTATTCAACTTCGAAGGTGGTTGCTATGCAAAGGTTATCGGCCTTGATAAGGAAGCTGAGCCTGATATCTTCAACGCTATCAAGAGAGATGCTCTTCTTGAGAACGTAACGGTTGCTGCAGATGGCAAGATCGACTTTAATGATAAGAGCGTAACAGAGAATACTCGTGTTTCTTATCCTATTAACCACATCGAGAACATCGTTCAGAAGGTTAACAAGATTTCAGCAGGTCCTGATGCTAAGAATGTTATCTTCCTTTCAGCAGATGCATTCGGAGTACTTCCTCCTGTATCAATCCTTACTCCTGAGCAGACACAGTACTACTTCCTTTCAGGCTTTACAGCTAAGCTTGCTGGTACAGAGCGTGGTATCACAGAGCCCACTCCTACATTCTCAGCTTGCTTTGGTCAGGCATTCCTTGAGCTTCATCCTACAAAATACGGCGAAGAGCTTGTAAAGAAGATGAAGAAGTCTGGTGCTAAGGCTTACCTTGTAAATACAGGTTGGAACGGCACAGGTAAGAGAATCTCAATCAAGGATACTCGTGGAATTATCGACGCAATCCTTAACGGCGATGTAAACAAGGCAGAGACAAAGAAGATTCCGATCTTCGATTTCGAAGTTCCTACATCTCTTCCGGGCGTTGATCCTACAATTCTTGATCCTCGTGATACATATGCTAATGCTTCTGAATGGGAAACAAAGGCTAAGGATCTTGCTGAGAGATTCACAAAGAACTTTAAGAAGTATGAAGGAAATGAAGCAGGTAAGGCACTTGTTTCAGCAGGCCCCCAGCTTTAATTTAAATCCAAATTAGGTAACAAAATTAGCGGTGATCGTAATGATCACCGCTTTTTGCTGCTTAGTTCAGCTGTATTTCTCGTTTTTCTGAGAAAACAGAAACCTATAGTAATATATTAAAATTTTATATATAGTCTAGATCATTTATTCCGCATCGTCTGTCATATCAATATATTTAACCTTTATCCTTGCACGATGAAGACCTAGTGCTTCCATAGTCGAGCAATATTTATCGGCAAGTGTAACAATCCATGCCTCCCTACAGAGCGGCGGCACAATCGTTAAAGGCCACATATGCTTCTTAATTATGTCCTTTTCCCTATCTGTTAATATGAAGTCCCTATTAGCGTTTTTAAGGGCCGTAGAGGGATGAAAAAAGCCATGAAGCTTTGGATGTATATTTCCTTTATCTTTTCCGTCTATATGCCAGTCATACAAAAAATAATCATGTAATAAAGCTCCACGTACTAGTTCTCTCTCGCTGCATTTAGCATGCAGAAAACGATTGATCCTCAAGGCTCTATCCGCAACATTAACACTATGCTCATATACTGACATATCACCATGTTGTATGAATCCGTGGGATTTTAAAAACGAATGGGAATTTAATATTTCATGACCATGTTTCTTAAGAATTTCTCTGATCTTTTTGCGTTTTTCTTCTCTTGTCATAAATAGCTTATATCTTTCCTAAATCTAATATTTCAAATTTGAAAGCTTATGCTAACAAACCTAATCTCTATTATATAAGGCTGGAGATATAAATCAATAAACAAATGGATAAAAAAGAATAAAAAAAGATGCCTAGACTCGGAATCGAACCAAGGACACGAGGATTTTCAGTCCTCTGCTCTACCAACTGAGCTATCTAGGCAAATTGAGTAGCGGGGACAGGATTTGAACCTATGACCTTCGGGTTATGAGCCCGACGAGCTTCCAGACTGCTCCACCCCGCGATATGAAATTGAATGGATGGCGGTGGATTCGAACCACCGAAGCAATTTGCAGCAGATTTACAGTCTGTCCCCTTTGGCCACTCGGGAAGCCATCCATATAAAGAGCCGATGAGCGGACTCGAACCGTTAACCTGCTGATTACAAATCAGCTGCTCTGCCAATTGAGCCACATCGGCTTATCTCAAAGAAAATCTTTGAAATAGTGGGGCCTACAGGGCTCGAACCTGTGACCCTCTGCTTGTAAGGCAGATGCTCTCCCAGCTGAGCTAAGACCCCAATATACAGTTATTAGATAATGAGCGACCCGAAGGGGGTTCGAACCCCTGACCTCCGCCGTGACAGGGCGGCGCTCTAACCAGCTGAGCCACCGGGCCATTTGTTAAAGGCATGTACCTTCAAAACCGAACACTGAATACATCTCAGATCCTTCTTCGTTCTATGTCCTTCTTGGACAAGCCCTCGACCTATTAGTACACATCAGCTGAACACGTTACCGTGCGTACACCTTGTGCCTATCTACCTCATAGTCTCTAAGGGGTCTTACTGCCGAAGCAGGGATATCTCATCTTGAGGGGGGCTTCACGCTTAGATGCCTTCAGCGTTTATCCCTTCCGGACTTGGCTACCCAGCCTTATGCATCTGGCGATGCAGCTGATACACCAGCGGTCCGTCCATCCCGGTCCTCTCGTACTAAGGACAGCTCCTCTCAGATATCCTACGCCCGCGCCGGATAGG
>NZ_KL370881.1:84788-460352 GCF_000702265.1 Butyrivibrio sp. NC2002 | reverse complement strand
TCTGCTCTCGCCCCAAAATACGGGGCTCGCCAGAACAACCGCGCCTGTAACACTCAGCCTTCGCTACCGCTTGTCTTCGTTAACAGGACGACGGTTTCAACATGATTTGTCCACGGGAACTGATCGACTGCTACAGCTCTCTGGACATAATAGCCGCCTTCGCTGAGAAGTTCCAAGTCTCTTGCAAGAGATGTGGGTTTGCAGCTAACGTAGATCATATGAGGTACACCGTAATTAATTATCTTGGTTAAAGCCTTGGGATTAACTCCTTCGCGGGGAGGATCAAGGATTATGAGATTAGGCTTTTCCTCAATTTCATCAATAACTTTAAGTACATCACCGGCTATAAATTCGCAGTCAGTAAGGCGGTTTCTGGCTGCATTTTCCTTGGCTGCAGCAACCGCTTCCTCTACAATCTCGACACCAATTACCTTATTGGCAATAGGAGCGATTATCTGCGCAATTGTTCCGGTTCCGCAGTAAAGGTCAAATATAACTTTATCTCCGGGGTCCTCACTGGTGTTATCATACAGTCCGCTTATGTACTCTCTTATCGTGTCATAGAGAACTTCAGCGCTCAGGGAATTGGTCTGGAAAAATGAAAAAGGAGTAATCCTGAATCTAAGTCCCAAAAGCTCCTCGTAGAAATAGTCCTGACCGTACAATAAGGTTGTACCCTCATCGATTACGGCATCAGCCTTTGAATCATTCTTGGTATGGAGTATTCCCACAATGTGACCTGTCAGCTCAAGTGTAAGAAGCATATCCTTGTAACCTGACAGATCATGATCTTCCTGAGTTGTAGTAACTAAATCTATAAGGATTTCACCGGTCCTTACTGCCTTTCTTACAAGCAGATGGCGCAAATAGCCTTCCTGTCTCATTCTATGATAAAAGGTGATCTCACCATTTTTATACATCTCAGAAAAATATGAAAGCGTTGCAGAAAGGATCTGGTTATAATCATCATCCACAATCCTGCATCCGGTAACGCTTACAATATCATACATGCTGTTTCTTTTGTGCATTCCAAGAGCGAGGGGTCCGTTAAGCTCCTCGTCACCAAAGGTAAATTCCATCTTATTTCTGTATTCAAATTTAACCGGGCTGGTTTTAATACCCTCCCAGGTATAAGTCTGTTCCTGCTTTTCCAGAATAGGATTAAGAATTCTCCTTACCTGCTGCTCTTTCATTCCGAGCTCTTTTACGTAAGGCATGGTAAGATAACTGCATCCGCCGCATTTACCAAAATGAATGCAGGGACTTTCAATAGCATCTCTTGCCTCCTCGAGAACTTCAAGAAGTCTTCCTTCTGCTCTTTGGTTCCTGCATTTTGTTATAACACAAGACACTTTCTGACCGGGCAAGGTATTCTTTACCACTACCCGGCCTTCAGGCGTCTCCATAATTCCTTTATTCGGGAATTCTACTCTTACAATTTTACCGCTTATTATATCTTTTCGTTTCATTTCTCCAAATCCAGATCGACGAAATCATCATCGAAATCGTCAAAGTCATCATCGTCGAAATCATAGTCGTCTTCATATTCAGGCATCATGTACTGGAATACGCAAAAAGCAATTGCTGCTACAGCTGCTATTGCACCGAGCACTGCAAGTACCCACAAAATTACATTTGAAGGTTTTCTTGCATTAGCTGCTTCCTTTTTTTCCAATAACTCATTGATTCTTGTAACCTCAAGAAGATCCTCGATTCTACTTTTGTCCATGGTTAACCCCCTCACATAATTATTTGTGTATTTTTCATATATAATATTTTACACGACAAGCACTGATGTTTCCACGTAAAACCCAATACTTTATTATTTTTTAATTACTAAAAAGTATTTCCGGAAACATCTCAAAATATTTAAAGCTTTTTCAGCTTTGCGAATGCCGCAAACATTATCTTTTGTCCGAACTCGTCAAAATCGACTGTGACCTTATAGTCTCTGGGCTCCTTTACTATTTCTTTTACAACTCCTGTGCCGTATTTTACATGCAGGACTCTGTCTCCAACGCCATAGTCCAAAATCTCCATTCCCGGCATACCCTTTTTAAGTCCGGTGATTCCGGCCTTCTTATGAGTTGCTGCTGCGCCTGCTATAAAAGGTTTGTCCTTTGGAACAGCTCGCTTTTTCGCAGGTGCGGCCTTGGCGACAGGTCTTCCTCCGGAATATGAAACCGCTGCCTTTGTCCCTGCATAAGGACTCTTTGCAACAGGTGAAGCACCATATCCGGTACTCTTTGAAAAATCCATCTTCTTTTTGAAGATGATTCCGGTGTCGAGATCGATATCGTCATCGTCGTCGATAGACTCGCCTCCGTCAAACAAAAATCCACCATCCGAAACGCTTATATCATTAAGCATTTCTCTTGGTATCTCTGTAACAAATCTACTTACACCATTGTACTGAAGCTGTCCTCTGGTCATTCTTGCCTTGGCGCAGCACAAAGTAAGCTGTTTTCTTGCTCTGGTTATTCCAACATAGGCAAGACGTCTCTCCTCTTCGACTCCCTCGGGATCTGAATCTTCGTTCATAAGTGTCATATAACTCGGGAAAAGATTCTCCTCCATTCCCGCAAGGTAAACATGATCAAACTCAAGACCTTTTGCCGAATGAAGAGTCATGAGAAGAACCTTATCATCATCATCAGATACATTATCTATATCCGCTACAAGAGCAACTTCTTCCAAAAATCCTGTCAGAGTGGGCTCATCTTCCTTCTCTTCATAAGCCGCCATCTTGGAAATTAGTTCGTCTACGTTCTGCTCTCTCTCATTATCTTCTGTATCAGCATTGTCATCAATCGTAGCCAGGTAGTCGAGGTAATTAATCTCTCTGATTACTCTCTGCAATAACTGTTCCAGAGTGCATTCTTTCTCGTATGCCCTGAAAACACGGATCATATTTGCAAAGGCAACGCACTTTGCCATTGCCGATTTGTTAAGCCCCGGAATCATATCTGCTTCTTCGCAGGCCTTAAGGAAACTGATATTGATCTTGTCTGCATAGTTTTGCACATGTTCAATACTGGTTGCACCAATTCCGCGCTTTGGAACATTTATTATTCTCCTTACAGAGAGGTCATCCGCACCGGAATCAATAGTTTTAAGATAGGCAAGAAGGTCTTTTATTTCGCGCCTTCCGTAGAAGTTCACACCGCCCACAAGATCATAAGGAATTCCCTCGTAGACAAATCTTTCTTCTAAAAGACGAGACTGTGCGTTAGTTCTGTATAAAACAGCAATGTCTTTGTAATCTGCTCTGCCCTGTTTCTTTAACTTTACTATGTCAGATGCTATAAATTCAGCCTCTTCCGGACCGGTGTTGCATCTTTTGAATCTGACAGGCTCACCCTTACCCTCATCAGTCCAAAGAGCTTTTTCTTTTCTTCCATAGTTATTTTTTATAACGCAGTTAGCCGCATCAAGGATGCTCTGAGTTGATCTATAGTTCTGCTCGAGTTTTACAACAAACGCATTGGGATATACCTTCTCAAAATCAAGTATGTTTCTGATATTAGCGCCTCTGAATCTGTAAATACTCTGATCATCATCACCAACAACACACAGATTCTTATACCTGTCAGCAAGAAGCCTTATAAACTCAAACTGAACATTGTTGGTATCCTGGTACTCATCAACCATTATGTAGCGGAATCTCTCCTGATACTGCTCCAGTATCTCCGGATTATCCCTAAAAAGCTTAACCGTATTAAGAAGCAGGTCATCAAAGTCCATGGCATTGTTCTTTTTCAGAGTGCTTTCATATTCAAGATATGCCTTTGCTATCCTCTGCTTCCTGTATTCTGTGCCTGCGGCCGTAGCATACTCATGTGCATCGACACAGTTGTCTTTTGCATGTGAGATCGCAGTCTGTATATTTCTTAATTTGAGCTGCTGACTCTCAAGCTGATATCTCTTGCAGATGTCCTTTAAAACTGATTTGGAATCATCTGAATCGTAGATTGTAAAATTGTTTTCATATCCGATCTTATCCGCATATCTTCTGAGGATTCTCACACATGTTGAATGAAAAGTCGCAACCCAGATGCTCTCCGAGCCAAATCCAACAATCTTATCAACTCTGTCCCTCATCTCGCCTGCCGCCTTATTTGTAAAAGTTATGGCAAGTATATTCCAGGGATTTACCCCGCATTCATCTATAAGATAAGCAATTCTGTGTGTCAAAACTCTTGTTTTTCCGGAGCCTGCACCTGCAAGAATAAGTACAGGACCGTCAGTCTCAAGAACTGCTTTTTTCTGTTCACTGTTTAATGTATCGTAAATACTCAATAAATCTATTCCTCACGTTCTTACTTTTTCTTCTTTTTGTTTTCAGACGAGTTGTCCGTAATTTCTGCCACATGGTCAAGAATCGTCTCAACCAGAAGCATCTTCATGAAAACGTCATAGGATAAAAGCGAAATGAAATTAAACATCTGAAGCTTTTCTTTATCCTCGCCTTTTGCGTTTTCAAATGATTTCTGGGCAACTGCGTATTTCTCTTTGATGTCTGACTTCAGATGATCGATAATATAACCCTGTTCATCGTAGATCGTTCTGTAAATATCCTTTAAATTGATATCCTCATCATCTTTTCCGAACTTTTCATATACGGGTCCAAGAAGTGTCTTAATATCATTTATGGACAGCATATTCTTGTAATAATAGATAAATATCAAAAGAATAATGTGATCCTTTGAATACTTCTTCTTTACCGGAGGCGGAAGCAGATCGTTCTTGGCATAATTGTTTATCATGGTCTTGGTAAGTATCTTGTCTACTCCCGGGTGCCTTACCGATTTCTTCAGGTTTTCCTCCATAAAAGGAAGAAGCTGATCCATATACAGATCTATATTGGGTATGTCATTTACGTCAACCTGCTTTATGCGGTCCAGGCTCTTCATTATGCTGTTTAATAAATCATCGTAGTCAAGTGTCATGTCTGCTCCGTTTCAATCTATCTTTTCTTAACGCTCTTAGCCTGCTTCATCATCTCTTTAGCATTCTCAAGGACAGAATCTGTAACCTCTGCACCTCCGAGCATTCTTGAAAGCTCATATACCCTGTTTTCTTCGGAAAGCTTAGTGATCTGAGTGATCGTTCTCTCTTTTCCGCCTTCCTCATGGGTGCTCTTCTTAATTTCATAATGAGCATCAGCCATAGCAGCTATCTGCGGAAGATGCGTAATGCAGATTATCTGATGGTCGCATGAAAGCATTCCGAGTTTTTCAGAAACCTTCCATGCTGTATGTCCGCTTATTCCTGCATCAATCTCATCAAAAATAAGTGTATCGATGTCATCCTTCTTAGCAACTACAGTCTTTATTGCAAGCATTATTCTGGAAAGCTCGCCGCCTGACGCAACCTGGTCAAGAGGTCTTATTGCTTCTCCCGGATTAGTTGATATCATAAATACTGCTTCATCATAACCGTTTGCTGATACCTTTTCTTCATCAGATTCAACCGCTATCTCAAAAATCACATCAATGAAATTAAGGTCAATTAGTGCCTTTTTGAGTTCCTCAGCCAGTTTCTTTGCGGATTCTCTTCTGATCTTTGACATCTCTTCGCAGAGTTTAAGGAGTCTGTCCTTTTTTTCTTTCTCGTTTCTGAAAAGAGAATCCCTGTAGCTCTCAAAATCTTCAAGCTTCCTTATCTCAGCTTCCTTTTCATCTCTGTAAGAAAGAACTGCCTCGATCGATCCACCATACTTATCCTTTAAATGATTGAGGATATTTAGTCTGTCCTCGGTAGTCCTGAAATCTTCCTCGTCAAATTCAAGGTCGCTTAGATATGAAGATAATGAATGTCTAAAATCCGACAACAAATTATCAATATTAGACAATTCATCCAGCAGCTCCTCAAGTTTGTCATCATAAGATGCAACACTTGTAAGTTCTCTCACTGCCCTTCCTATCGCATCGGCGGCGTTGTCTTCGCTGTCTCCTGCGCCTGTGATATTTGCGGCAATGTTTGCTGCCTCCGCTATCTTCCTTGAATTTACCATCTTTTTATAGCGGCTCTCGAGCTTTTCGTCCTCGCCTACTTCAGGCATGGCTTCATCTATTTCTTCAAACTCAAATCGGGCAAGATCTTTTTCTCTCTCCCTCTCTCGTTCGTCGATATTGGTATCTTCAAGCTCTTTTAAAACAGCCTTCCATTCTGCGTATGCGTCATGGCATTTTTCTTTAAGCTTTGTCAGCTCATCTCCCGTATAATCATCCAGGATCTCCAGATGCTTTTTCTTGTGCAGAAGCTCCTGATGGTCATTTTGACCGTGGATGTTTATGAGCACATTTGAAAGCTCTCTAAGCTGCTTTGCGCTCACAGTTTCACCATTTGCCTTGCAGACACTTCTGCTCTCCATGATCTTTCTCTGAAGGACCAGAGTTCCGTCTTCCTCCACGGGAATGTCCAGCTCTTTTAAAATCTCAAGCTGCTTTTTATTCTTAATTCCAAAAGCAAGCTCAATAAGGGCATACTCTGCCCCGGTTCTTATCATCGAGCTGTCTGCCTTTGCGCCAAGTGCCAGATTCACGCTACCTATGATAACTGATTTTCCTGCGCCTGTTTCACCGCTAAGGATATTAAGTCCTTCTTCAAATTCCACTTCCTGCTCATTTATCAGAGCCAGGTTTTTCACGTTTAAACTGTATAACATAGTTTCCTCTTTCCATGCTTCTCCGGGCCTGGAAATCTATTTAATGGAGTATCTGTTTGATGCGTTCCATAACAAGGGGAACATCCCCATTTGTCCTGATTGCAGCCATAATAGTGTCATCACCTGCTATGCATCCTACAACTTCTTCAAAATCCATAGCATCAAGAGCCGCGGCAACCGCCATAGCCATACCTGACACCGTTCTTATCACCAGAATATTTTGCGCCTGATCCATACTTACAAAACCGGCTCTCAAAACATCTGCATATTTATCATTCATTCCCATATCATCCTGAATGTAAACATACTTATTTTTTCCATCCGGAGTGGATCTCTTAGTCAGTCGAAGCTGTCTGATATCTCTTGAAACCGTTGCCTGAGTTACACTAAAGCCCTCAGCATTAAGCATATCAGCTATCTGCTCCTGTGTCTCAATGACATTGTTCTGAATGATCTCAATTATCTTTTCCTGTCTGTTTTTTTTCATACTAATTTTTTCCTTAATGTGTTTAAAAAGCTTTCACTTCTGAGCTTCACGATCCTTGTAACCTTGTCTGCCGCAGTAATATCCACTCTGTCTCCGCTCACCATGTATCTTCCGCTTCCGCCGTCAAGTGAAACTTCAAGCTTTTGCGATGCACCGGCGCGCCCTTTTCCTATCTCAACGGTGATCCTGTCGTGCTCTGACAAAACAATAGTGCTCTTATTTAAATTGTGTGGACATATAGGTGTTAAAAGAAGAATCTGCGCCTTGGGATCCACGATAGGTCCGCCGGCAGACATATTATATGCTGTAGAGCCTGTAGGAGATGAAATGATAATACCGTCTGCCTGATAGCTTGTAAGCAGCATATCGTTAACATATATATTGAAATTATGAACCTTAAGAGATGAACATCTCGCAATAACTATATCATTAAGCGCATAATTTACAAGATTGGGGTTTCCTTCTGTTTTGAGTACCCCCTTTAGCATCATACGCTGTTCTATTTCGAATTCATCATTCAAAAGCTTTGCAAGTGCGCTTTCAAGGTCTGCCATCTCAACTTCGGCAAGATATCCAATAGTTCCCAGATTTATTCCAAGAATAGGAATATCTCTTTCAAAAACGCATCTTGCAGCCTGAAGCATTGTTCCATCACCGCCAAGTACAATACAGCACTCTGCGTCTTCCGGAATATTAAGCTTGCCTGTAACCTCATATTTTTCCGAAGTGATATCTGCATCAAAAATTGTACAGGTAGCGCCATTTTGTTTAAGGAATTCACAAACCCTGTTTGTAGCCTCAAGTTCCGGATCCTTACTTTTATTAGTGATTATGAAAAAATGCTCCATACTCCCCTATAACTCCCCATGTGCGTGCTCAACAGTTCCATCTATGAGCTTTTTCATATCCTCGCTCTTTGAAAGCCCTGTTTTATTAAGAATTATCTCTTTTAAGAGCTTTTCTCCCGTAGCCTCATCTATATTCTCAACTTCGCTGTTTCTGCTTTCATCCTTCCTGATATAGACAAGATATTCTATATTTCCCTCAGGTCCTCTAACCGGTGAAAATTCCAGATTAAGAACGTTAAAGCCAATCAGATCGGCAAAATCTATTACTTTCTCAATTACTTCTTTATGTATTTCAGGCTCTCTTACAACACCCTTTTTACCAACCTTATCTCTTCCTGCCTCGAACTGGGGCTTGATAAGGCATACCATCTCGCCTCCGTCCTTTAAAAGCTTTCGTGCGGGAATAAGTATCTTGGTAAGCGATATAAATGATACATCTACTGAAGCAAAATCGAGATCATCATCTATATCATCCCTTGTAAGATATCTGAAATTGGTCTTCTCCATACAGACAACTCTCTCATCCGACCTGAGTTTCCATGCAAGCTGTCCGTGTCCTACATCAACCGAATATACCTTAACAGCCCCGTTTTGCAGCATGCAGTCGGTAAATCCGCCGGTTGATGCTCCTATATCCATACATACGAATCCGTCAAGCTTAAGGCCAAAATTCTTCATTGCTTTCTCAAGCTTTAGCCCGCCTCTGCTTACGTATGGCAGCTCATCACCTTTTACTTCAAGTGACTTAATCTTTGATTCATCAAAAGAAGTTCCCGGTTTATCTTCTCTCTGGCCGTTTACGAACACATCTCCGGCCATAATTATTGCTTTTGCTTTTTCTCTTGAAGAAGCAAGTCCTCTTGAAACAAGAAGGACGTCCAGTCTTTCCTTAGACATTTATTTCCTCGTATTTTCCTATTACTCTTTGTGCCACTGACTCGGCATCTATCTTAAGCTCTTTATAGAGCTCATCACATGAACCGTGAGTTACAAACTCATCGGGAATCGCTATTATGAGATGCTCAATATTAAGCCCCTCATCCACGATATAGCTTCTGACCTGTTGTCCGAATCCGCCCGTGATCACATTCTCTTCCATCGTTACTATAAGCTTGTGATTCTTTGCTGCCTTCTTTAGATATTCAGTATCAAAAGGTTTAGCAAATCTTGCATTGGTAAGTGAGCAGTTATATCCCTTGTCGATCAGAATATCCCTAACCTTCTCGCCTGTCTTAACCATGCTTCCCAGGGCAAAAAGCAGGATGTCTTTTTCCTCATAAAGAGGCTCCGCCTTACCCATCTCTATAGGTGCTCTGTGGTCTGCAAGACCGTCATACGCATTTCCTCTGGGGTATCTGATTGCGCTTGGTCCGTCAAAATCCACCGCAAATTTCAGCATATCAGAAAGCTCCCACTTATTCTTAGGCGCCATAATATGCATACCCGGCATAGTTGAAAGATACGAGATATCAAATATACCCTGATGCGTTTCACCATCACTTCCTACAAGTCCGGCTCTGTCAATTGCAAAAGTTACAGGGAGTTTCTGAAGGCACACGTCCTCCATCACCTGATCGTAAGCTCTCTGAAGGAAAGATGAATACACCGCAAAAATAGGATGATATCCACCAACTGCAAGTCCTGCAGCAAAGGTAACAGCATGTTCCTCTGCAATTCCGCAATCAAAGAATCTGGTCGGATACATATTTCTGAATCTCTTAAGACCTGTTCCGTCCGCCATAGCCGCAGTTATCGCTACAGCCTTGGGATTTCTCTCCCCAAGCTTACACATGACCGTACTGAAAATATCCTGGTAGTTAGCTGTTGTCCTGGGATTTCTCGGAATTCCGTTTTCAGGAAGGAAAGGCTCCGTTCCGTGGAATCTTGCAGGATGTCTCTCTGCAGGCTCAAATCCCTTACCTTTTTTGGTAACAACATGGATCATTACGGCTTTTCTTACCTTTTTTGCTTCCTTAATGGCAGCTCTCATAGCAGGAATATCATGTCCATCTATGGGTCCAAGATAAGTAATTCCCAGGTTTTCAAATACCATTCCGGGCACAAAAAGCTGCTTAAAGCTGTTCTTTGCCTTTCTAATAGAATTGACCATCTTAGGATTTGAATGCTTAAGTGAATTGTATATATCATCCCTTAAGTTAAGATATCCTTCGTTTGTTCTGACAACGTTAAGATATTTAGCCATACCTCCGACATTTTCCGAAATGGACATCTCATTATCATTTAAAACGATTATAAAATTGGTATCGAGCTTAGCAGCATTATTAAGCGCTTCATAAGCAAGTCCGCCTGTAAGGGAGCCATCACCGATAACAGATACAACTGTATAGTCATCACCTGAAAGTTGTCTGGCCCTTACCATACCAAGGCCTGCCGAAATACTTGTGGAGCTGTGTCCCGTATCAAAGCAATCACAATCGGACTCACTTCTCTTAGGGAAGCCACTCATTCCGCCGTATTTTCTAAGCTTATCAAAGCCCTCTTTTCTGCCTGTGAGAATCTTATGTGTATATGACTGATGTCCCACATCCCATATAATCTTATCCTTTGGAAGATTAAGCTCATAGTGAAGTGCCATGGTGAGTTCAACCGCACCCAGATTGGATGCGAGATGTCCTCCGGTAATACTTATCTTGTCTATCAGAAACTCTCTGATCTCAAGTGCAAGATTATCGAGTTCTCCCTTTGGAATTTTCTTTATATCATTTGGTTCATTTATACTATCTAAAAGCATATCGCCCTCATTTATTCCTTGAAATCATCCATTCAACAAGCGGAAGCAAAAATTCGCTACTGCCTTCTATGTCTTTTAAAATATCGATAGCTTCTTCAGAAAGCTTTTTAACATCTTCTTTTGATCTTTCAAGTCCGTTTAAAGAAACATAAGTGGTCTTTTCGTTCTTTTCATCGGAGCCTATTGGTTTGCCAAGTTCATCCTGATTACCGATTATGTCGAGTATGTCGTCCTGAATCTGGAAAGCAACTCCGATCTTTCTTGCAGCTTGCTCGATCTCATTTACCCTTTTGCTGTCTGCGCCTGCAAGAATCGCGCCTATCATCATGCTGCTCTCAAGCATAGCTGCAGTCTTATTTTCATGGATATAAATAAGCTCTTCTTCAGTTGCAGATGTTTTTCCTTCAGCCTCAATGTCAGCGCACTGACCGCCAACCATTCCATATACTCCGGCCTTACCTGCAAGTATCTTAAGAGCATATACTCTTCTGTCACTTATTTCTCCGTCATAGTCCGATAGTTTGTCGGCACACAAAAAAGATTTAAGCGCTGTCTCAAAAGCAAAGTTTAAAAGTCCGTCTCCTGCAAGGGTTGCCATTCCCGGACCGTATACAACATGCGTTGTCTTTCTGCCCCTTCTGTACTCGTCATTGTCCATAGCCGGAAGATCGTCATGAACAAGCGAATATGTATGTATCATTTCGATAGCTGCCATGAAAGGCTCTATTGTATCTAAGCTGTTCCCTCCAAGGAGTCTGTACACTTCCTTCATAAGAACAGGTCTGATCCTCTTTCCTCCCGCAAGGAGGCTGTAGTTCATGGCATCTACAACAACTGAATTGTATTTGTCCTCTTTTGGAAGATATTTTTTAAGGACAGCCTCTACCTGCGCTGCTTTCTCATTTAACGTTTCTGTCAAAGAAGCCATTATTCAAAATCCTCCATTCTGCCGTCTTCCATGATCTTCTGAACTTTTTTCTCGACCTTGTCTATGGAATCATTGCAGTGTTTTAGCAGATCCATTCCCTCTTTAAAAAGATTGAAGGAATCTTCAAGTGATACGTCTTCACTTTCAAGGGCTTTTATCTTTTCATCAACAGCATCAAATGCTTCTTCTATGGTAAGCTCTTTTGCTTCGCTTTTTTTAGCCATTTTATATCTCCGTAAAAATTCTAAACAGATACATGTTTATCGCTCATTTCGCCCGCTTGTCCCAAGACACACAGACTGAATGATTCCATCACTTACATATATATCAAGCTTGTCTCCCTCTTTTACCTGCTCGATCTTTCTTATGTTTTTACCGTTTTCGTCAGAGACATAGGAAAAACCGGAATTAAGCTTTTCAAGAGGGCTCAAAGCCTTTAATCTCTGTATATCTACATCAAGCTGATGTCTCTTGCCTTTTATCTTATCAAGCATCAGCATCTCTAACTTCTCATAGCTTGCTGCCGCGCGCATTTTCTTTTCTCTTATACGCGCCTGCGGTGAAAGGTGTTCAAGGAGCCTTCTGTCGTTCGCGGATTTAATTTTTAATTTCGAGATTTTTTCCTCGATCCGTCTGCACAGGATATTCTGATAATCGTTTATATCCTGCAAAAGAAGATCCATCTCATAAACCGCAAGCTCAGCTGCAGCCGAGGGTGTCGGTGCCCTAAGATCAGCAACATAATCAGCAATCGTTGTATCAGTCTCATGCCCCACAGCGGATATTATCGGAACCGGGCAGTTGAATATAGCTTCAGCCACCACTTCTTCATTAAAAGCCCATAAATCCTCTATAGAGCCTCCGCCTCGTCCAACTATGATAACATCCACGTTCTGCTCCGAAAGAGTCCGTATTCCCTTGACTATGCTTGCTTTTGCCTCATCTCCCTGAACAATTGCGGGATAGAGGATTATCTGAACATAAGGATTTCTTCTTGTAGCGATATTTATAATATCTCTTACCGCTGCTCCCGTAGGGGCGGTTACAACGCCTAAAGTCCTGATATATTTAGGAATTTCCTGCTTGTACTCAGGGGCAAACATTCCCCTTTCTTCAAGCTCTTTTTTTAACTTCTCATAACGCTCAAAAAGAGCCCCTGCACCATCCAGCACAATGGAAGACGCATAGAGCTGGTATTTACCGTCTCTTTCATACACATCAACGCTTCCTGTGACCTGGACCTGCTGGCCCTCCTGTAATTGAAACTTTAGTCCACGCTCTCTGCTGCCTCGAAACATCACACATGCTATCGCTCCGGCTCCATCCTTTAGAGTAAAGTAGATGTGACCGGAGGAGTGATATTTGCAGTTACTTATCTCTCCCTTAACCGTCAGGGACGACAGCAGAAAGTCCTGCCTGAACATATTCTTTATATAATTATTTATCTGGCCTACTGTATATACATTATGCAAATTTTGCAAGCACTCCGTTTACAAATGCAGATGAGCCGTCCTGACCGAATTTCTTGGCAAGTTCAACTGCTTCATTTATTGCAACTCCTGTAGGAATGGAGTCATCAAATTTAATTTCAAAAACTGCAAGTCTTAAAATCGCAAGCTCTACTTTACCTATTCTGGCTGTATCCCAACCCTTTGACTCCTTATTGATAAGTTCATCAATTTCGGGGAGCTTATCTCTTACCTGTTCAAGACGTCCCTTTATATAGTCAACATCAGAAGCACTCATCTCTTCATCAGCTGTCTCTGCAAAAAGGTCTTCCTGAATATTCATCTCTTCGGGTGTGTTGAATTCCACACGGAAAAGAAGTTTAAAAACCTGCTCTCTAAGTTCTGATCTCTTCATATTTCTAATAATATCCTGCTTTCTGTAATTATTCGGGCATTGTGATTCCGGCAATGCGAACGTTAACATCTGTAACATCAAGACCTGTCATGCTCTGAATAGAGTTCTGAACTCTGTCCTGAACCTGCTTGCTTGTAGCAGGAATGTTGTAGCTGTACTTCATAAGAATAGACATATCCACTCTTACTTTGCCCTCAGAGACTGCAATCTTAGAACTCTTCTGCAGATTCTTGGGGCTGACCTTATCTATATTCTCACTTGTATAGTTGCCTGCCATAGCGCTTACTCCATCGATCTCAAGTGCAGCCAGCGCAGCAATTCTTGCAACAACATCATCGGCGATCTTAACCTGGCCGATTCCCTTTGTATTCTTTATTGAAGCCTTCTGTAATTCCTTATCCATGAAAAATCATCCTTTCACTAAAAACTTATATCATTATATCATAAAAACCGCTCACTAATACAGCCATATAATAAGTATGTACTGATCGTCAAATGTCGTGTAGGATACGGTGTTATTGGCACCCTGAAGGAATCCGAACACCTTCTGATCTGTTATAAGACTGTTAAACAGACTGTCATATACCTCTTTAGTTCCGCATTTTATAGTGACATTATTGCTGCCATCTGCATATCTTCTGTTAAAAAGCTCTCCGACAGCATCCATATCCGGTGAAACAAAATACTCGTTTTCCCTCACGAAATAGTTATTCTTCATGGAATCGCATTTTGGCATCGGAAGTGTCTCTGCAATAGTATGAGTCCTTGAAATATCCTGCGTTGTACAGCACAGATAAACATAATTTATGAGCGGGATCTTTCCGGTATCTCCGGAGGACTCTGTTCTTTGGTAGGAAGAATCTCCCCAGGTCGTATCTACATAAGTATAGTCGCCATCGACATAGACAAGATTCCAGGCATGACCGACTCCGTTGACTTTTCCTGTAACAAGAGTTGCCGGAATTCCCAGTTTATTCAAAAGATATTGCGTAGCCTTTGCATAGCCCTGGCAAACTGACTTTCCATAGATAAAAACCGAGCATATATTCTGATTATCCGGCGCATTAAAATCATATTCCGTATTTGAAATCAGATATTCATATACGTACTTTACTTTTCCGTAGGTATCAAGTTCTTCGGGAATCCTTGCTATGCAGTTATTTACATACTCATCTATCTTAGTCTGCCTTGCAGCTATTTCTTCGTCTGAATATATGTAATTACCCGTAAATGATAACTTGTTAAGTTCTCCGCCTATCGTATACCTTGTATATGTATATCCGTCCATATAGAAAAGCTCCGGGTGATCTGCCAGGACAAACTGGCAAACAACATCAAGAATCTCCTCATCAAGAGTAGACACAACGATATCGGAGGATCTGTTTTGGATAATAGTCAAAAGCTCCGCATAAAGAGTCTTGCCTTCGTCATTTAAATGCTCGAAAGCATACATTCCCTTCTGGGATTCTTTTATTTCAGCAATCCCTTCATCCGTAAGCCCTATTTCGGCACGCATGTTGTTCTGATATGTATCACTGAAAAAACTGGTAGCATCCTGCCCTGCAGAATCTGATCTTTCTACCTCTTTATCATTTCGTTTTCTGCCTGTTTCATTTTCTATCTCGGTAATCAGATTGTCTATTGACTCATTTATAGCATCGGGATCAAAAACAGATTTTCCCGAGTCGGCATCCGCACTTGTATCAGCGCCTGCACTTGAAGCTGCATCAGATCCGGCATCCGATTCAGCATCATTATCCGTCCCTTCTACAGGTTCTTCATTTGATGAAAAATCTGCATTTGATGAGCCCCCTGCATCTGTTTCTTTAGAGTCAGCGGTATCAGGATCTTCAATTTTTTTAGATATGATCTTATCTTCTGAGTATTTATCCGGATCAAGAATATTATTATCCTGCAGATAATCAGTGACCATGTCACTACATCCGGTCAGAAAAGAAAGTGAAAAAACGGCAAAAAAGGCCGATGCTTTCCTTATGAAATTTTCAAAGTTACATCTGCCTTTTTTCATATCCACCCCTAACAATAACTATTGTCTTAAGTTCCGTATCAAATTAATTCTTTCTGAATTCGCTAAGAATAAGTCCCTTATTTCTGTCAACAGTCATCTGAGGACTCCATTCATTTACAAACAGAAGAAGCGGTCTGCCGTTCATATCCTTGATCTTCTTCATATCTGATGTGCCGACAAGTGAGTTCATATCAATGTCTTCATTGTCCACCCATCTGATATATTCATACGGAAGCATATCAAGAAGTATCTCAACGTTATACTCGCTCTGCAATCTGAATTTAAGTACGTCAAACTGAAGGACACCTACAACGCCGACGATTATCTCTTCCATTCCCATGTTAAATTCCTGGAATATCTGAATGGCACCTTCCTGAGCAATCTGTTCGATCCCCTTAACGAACTGCTTACGTTTCATTGTATCAACTTGTCTTACCCTTGCAAAGTGCTCAGGTGCAAATGTGGGAATTCCTTCATACTTAACGGTATCCTTAGGCATACATACCGTATCACCGATTGAAAAAATACCGGGATCGAATACACCCATTATATCACCTGCATAGGCTTCACTTAAAATTTTTCTTTCATCAGCCATAAGCTGCTGAGGCTGTGAAAGCCTGAATACCTTTCCTGACTGAACATGCTTAACTTCCTTATCTGCATCATATCTTCCTGAGCAGATACGCATGAAAGCAACTCTGTCTCTGTGAGCCTTGTTCATGTTTGCCTGGATCTTGAATACAAATGCTGTAAAATCGTGTTCCTTAGGATCAATAACATCTCCATTGGCATCAGTTCTTCCACTTGGAGGAGTAGCCATCTGAAGGAAATTATGAAGAAAGAGTTCTACACCAAAGTTCTGAAGAGCTGATCCGAAGAAAACAGGAGTAAGATTACCTGCCCTTACTTCATCAAGGTCAAACTCAGCACCTGCTCCGTCCATGAGTTCAATCTCTCCCTCCAGGTTATCAAGTGCTTCCTCACCAATAGTTGAAAGAAGCTGATCCCTGTCATCCATGGGAATTATCGTCTCAGTACCTTCCTTGGTTCCCTTCATGGTATCCTGGAAAGTAACTACATGCTTCTCTCTTCTGTCATAGATTCCCTTGAAATTCTTACCGGAGCCTATAGGAAGGTTCATAGGACATGTTGCGATCCCAAGATGATTCTCAATATCATCAAGGAGTTCATAAGTATCCATCGCATCTCTATCAAGCTTGTTGATAAAAGTAAAGATCGGAATATGTCTCATTGTGCAGACCTTAAAAAGCTTCTTTGTCTGAGGCTCAACACCTTTACTTGCATCAATTACCATGACCGCAGAGTCGGCAGCCATAAGTGTACGATAAGTATCCTCAGAGAAATCCTGGTGTCCCGGAGTATCAAGAATATTGATACAGCAATCCTCAAAATTGAACTGAAGAACTGAAGATGTAACAGAAATACCACGCTGTTTCTCTATTTCCATCCAGTCAGATACTGCATGTCTGGCTGTAGCCTTACCTTTAACAGAACCTGCAAGATTGATCGCTCCACCATAGAGTAGGAATTTCTCTGTAAGTGTAGTCTTACCTGCATCAGGATGAGAAATGATCGCAAAAGTACGTCTCTTATTTATCTCTTCTGTAATATGGTTATTACTCAT
The DNA here is from genome assembly GCF_000702265.1 of Butyrivibrio sp. NC2002. GTDB lineage: Bacteria > Bacillota > Clostridia > Lachnospirales > Lachnospiraceae > Butyrivibrio. The sequence continues at coordinate 443,130 of NZ_KL370881.1, read as the reverse complement.
TATTTAGCCTTTCTGAATATAAAAACTTGACTTCTTGCGGTAAAAGCGGAAATTGCCCGCCAGTATCCTGCATTTGGCAGGACACATCCCTCGTTTTGCGAGGACCTGGTTTAATGCGAAAAAAAACGCACTCTTCCTATTTTATGAAAGAGTGCGCGTAAAGTCAATAAAATGTCAGTGAAGCATTGAAGTACCTTCAAATTCAGGCTTAATTCCAAAGTAATCAAGTACAGTTGCTGCAATATCGGTAAAGGAGCTTCTTGTACCAAGGTTTCTTGGTGTTACATTCTTACCATACATGATAAAAGGAATATATTCTCTTGTATGGTCAGTGGTTTTAAGATAAGCAGGGTCACATCCATGGTCAGCAGTCATCATAATGATATCGTCATCATGAAGCTTTGCTACCATCTCAGGAAGCTTACTGTCGAAGTAGTTGAGAGCTTTTGCATAACCATCAATATCTCTTCTGTGGCCGTAGAGCATATCAAAATCTACAAGGTTTACAAAGCACAGACCGTCAAAGTCTCTGTTCATATAGTTAAGAGTCTTCTCTATACCGTCAGCATTGCTCTCTGAAAATACATATTCTGTAAGACCCTGTCCCTCAAAGATATCTCTTATTTTACCAACGCCAAGTACTTCCTTGCCTGCAGCCTTAAGCTGATCAAGCATTGTTGTCTTCGGCGGCTTAAGTGAATAATCATGTCTGTGGGGTGTTCTTGTGTAATTTCCGCTTGTTCCGACAAAAGGTCTTGCGATTACTCTTCCTACACCGAGATCTCCTGTGAGCATCTCTCTTGCGATGTGGCAATACTCGTAAAGAGTATCAAGAGGAACAACATCCTCATGAGCAGCAATCTGGAATACACTGTCTGCTGATGTATAAACGATCAGATCTCCTGTCTTAACATGCTCATCACCATAATCATTTATAACCTCTGTTCCGGAATAGGGTTTGTTGCAAATAACGCCGCGTCCTACTCTCTTACTGAACTCGTCAAGGAATTCCTTGGGGAATCCGTCAGGGAATTTCGGCATGGGTCTGGGTGATACGATACCTGCTATCTCCCAGTGTCCTGTGGTTGTATCCTTATCCTTACTTGCTTCCTGGCATTTACCATAAGCTGCTGTAGGGCTCTCAACTCCATCGACACAGTCAACACCATCTATATTGAAAAGTCCCATAGCACCCATGTTGGGCATTGAGAAATACTTACTTGTAGAACAAGATCTTAAAGTATTTACATCAAAATCTCCATACTCAGCTGCATCAGGTTCTTCACCTACTCCAAAGCTATCGAGAACTATCAAAAATATTCTTCCCATTATTAACCTCCTGAAAATCCTGAAAAATCATTCCAAATATAATAGGGAATGCGATATCACGCATCCCCTTTATTTTATCACATTAGGTGTATCATTTCATTTTTCAAAAATGAAATTATTTCTGAGCTACATCCTTCATTGAGAAGCTGATTCTGCCCATGCGATCCTTACCAAGGCAAACAACCTTAACTTCATCGCCAAGTGTAAGAACATCTTCAACATGGTCGATTCTCTCGTTTGCAATCTTAGAGATATGAACCATGCCTTCTTTTCCGGGAGCAAACTCAACAAATGCACCGAATTCCTTAATACTTACAACTTTACCTGTGAATACCTGACCCTTCTCGAAATCAGTTGTGATGATGTTGATGTAATCAATAGCCTTCTGCATCATCTCGATGTCTTCACCGCAGATGCTTACCTTACCATCATCTGTGATATCGATCTTAACACCTGTACGTGTGATGATCTCATTGATTGTCTTACCTCTCTGACCAACAACATCACCAATCTTTTCAGGATCGATCTCAATTGAGATGATCTTAGGAGCATATTTGCTAACTTCCTTACGAGGTTCAGCAATTACCTTGCTCATACATTCATCCATGATGAAGAGGCGAGCCTCACGGCACTGTGCAATAGCCTGCTCAACTATAGGCTTTGTAAGACCATGGATCTTGATATCCATCTGAATAGCTGTGATACCATCCTTAGTACCTGTAACCTTGAAGTCCATATCTCCGAAGAAGTCCTCAAGACCCTGAATATCAGTAAGTACTACGAAATCATCATCTGTATCGCCTGTAACAAGGCCACAAGAGATACCTGCTACCATCTTCTTAATAGGAACACCGGCTGCCATAAGTGACATACATGATGCACATGTTGAAGCCATTGATGTTGAACCGTTACTTTCAAATGTCTCAGATACGCAGCGTATAGCATAAGGGAACTCCTCAACTGAAGGAAGTACAGGAAGAAGTGCTCTCTCTGCAAGTGCACCGTGACCGATCTCTCTACGTCCGGGACCTCTTGAAACCTTTGTCTCTCCAACAGAGTATGAAGGGAAGTTGTACTGGTGAATATATCTCTTGCCTGTTACTGTAGCATCGAGACCCTCAATCTTCTGCATCTCTGAAAGAGGAGCAAGTGTTGTTACATCACAGATCTGAGTCTGTCCACGAGTGAACATTGCACTACCATGAACTCTGGGAATAAGATCGATCTCAGCTGAAAGAGGACGGATCTGCTTGATTTCTCTTCCGTCAGGACGCTTGTGGTCCTTGAGGATCATCTTACGTACTGTCTTCTTTTCATACTGATAAATAGCTTCGCCGAGGATTGCAAGCCACTCTTCGTTGTCTGCAAACTTCTCTGTAAGGCGATCTGTTATCTCTGCAATATTAGCTTCACGCTGCTGCTTCTCGTCTGTGAATACAGCCTTTTCCATCTCTTCCTGAGGAACCACTTCCTTGATAGCATCAAAGAGTTCCTGAGGTACTGCGCAGCTCTCGTATGAATGCTTTGGCTTACCAACCTCTGCTACGATGCCCTTGATGAACTCGATAACCTTGAGGTTTACATCATGTGCAAGATAGATAGCTTCCTCCATCTTATCTTCGGGAACTTCATTACATCCTGCTTCGATCATGATAACCTTCTCACCTACAGAAGCAACTGTAAGGCGCATATCGCCGTTATTCCAAACTTCCTGTGAAGGGTTGATGATGAACTCTCCATCAACAAGACCTACCTGTGTCATTGCGCAAGGGCCGTCGAAAGGTATATCTGAAATAGATACTGCTACTGATGAACCGATCATTGCAACCAGTTCAGGGCGGCACTCAGGATCAACTGACATAACCATATCTTCGATTGTTACGTCATTTCTGTAATCCTTAGGGAAAAGAGGACGCATAGGTCTGTCAATAACACGGCTTGTAAGAATAGCATTCTCAGAAGGCTTACCCTCACGCTTATTGAATCCTCCGGGGAATTTACCAACTGAGTAGAACTTCTCACCATACTCTACACTAAGAGGGAAGAAGTCGATACCGTCTCTGGGCTTATCTGATGCTGTTGCAGTACAAAGAACAGTTGTATCACCATACTGCATAAATGCACATCCGTTAGCCTGTTTACCTACTTTGCCGATTTCCACTTTAAGTGTACGACCAGCCAGTTCCATTGAAAATGTTTTCATATTAATCTCCTTCTCGCGCCATCCTCGGGCGCATTTTTAATCCTTAAGAACCAACAAACTCCGCCAACTTTTCATCTTTAGCGGCAGGCTTGTATGGAAACTTGAATTGCTGACTTTAGTTTTAAGTCCGATCGATAATAAAAGAACAAAAACAAGGCGGAATAAGCCGATAATAAAATCGACCAACCCCGCCTTTTTTCCATTACTTTCTCAGACCAAGATCAGCGATAAGCTTACGATACTTCTCAAGATCCTTCTTCTTAAGGTAAGAAAGAAGAGCACGTCTTCTACCAACCATCTTAAGAAGTCCTCTTCTTGAGTGGTGATCCTTGGGATGTACATCAAGATGCTCGTTAAGCTCTTTGATACGAGCTGTAAGAATAGCAATCTGAACCTCCGGTGAACCTGTGTCGCCAGCCTGTCTTGCGAACTGATTGATAACTTCTGTCTTTTTCTCTTTTGCGATCATTCTCTTTCTCCTTTTTACTTCGATCTGCCGTATACCAGGAAGTGGCTGGAGAAGCCTCGATCCGAGTATCGGTAATTGCATATTGTTTCTCATGTAAGAAACCGATTTATTTTATCACAGGTATTAACAAATGTAAAGTTCAGTCTCTGCTGAAAAAATTTCTTCCCGCTTCCAGGTCATGATCCATCTGTGCCTTTAAGGCATCCACACCGGAAAACCTCTGCTCTTTTCGGTGAAATGTAAGAAGAGCTATTTCCAGATATTTTCCGTACAAGTCTCCGTCAAAATCATATATAAATGTTTCAACACTTACTCTGTTGTTGTCGGAAACTGTAGGTCTTACGCCTATATTGGTCATTCCATGATATTTTTGTCCCTCTATCCTCACTTCAGAAAAATAAACTCCAAAAGGAGGAAGACATTTTTCGTCGGGAGGTAAAATATTAACTGTAGGAAAACCTATGGTTCTTCCAAGTCTTTTACCATGCTCCACCAATCCGCCGACATAGTACTTCTCGCCCAAAAGCTCTGCTGCTCTCTCCATTTCTGCCTTTTGAATCTCTTCTTTTATAAAGCTTGAACTTATATTTCGTCCAAACATCTGAAGCTTTTTTATTGCATGGGTTCTGTATCCAAGTTCCGGTGCAAGTTTGTTTAAAAGGGCGAAGTCTCCCTTACCCTTGTAGCCGTAAGACAGATCGTCTCCCGCAGCGATATATGCTGCATTCATCTGATCGTGCAGAATATTTCTTACACAGTCTTCCGGTGAAATATGAGCAGTCTCTTCATCCATCGGAAACTCGACCAGAATATCTATTCCAAGTTCTTCAAATTTGCGACGCTTTTCTTCCTTTGTAAGAAGTTGCGAAATCATCATTTTATGTTCATCATTTCGTTTATCATCAAAAACTTTAGCGCCGGCTTGTTTCTTTGAAATATTAGAAAAAAATACAGCGGGCGACGGATCAAATGTGAATATAGCTGCTTTCATGCCCTTATCCTTTTTATCAAGGATGTGTGAAAGAAGCTTTTGGTGACCCAAATGAATTCCGTCAAATTTGCCTATAGCAACTGCAGTTTTATCTTCTATATGAAATTTCTTCGTGCAGGAAATTATCTGCATTTGCTTTCTCCATTTTATTATTCTCAAGGCTGATAGAAAAATTTTTCAACCTTGAATGATTCTAATCTCTTGTCATATTTGTATATTCCAAAAAAGGTCTTATCCTCTGAATATACCCTGACTCTTACGCCATCTTCATACAGTTCCGAATCATCTATGTGATCCATCTCATCATCCGGCGTCTCTTTTAAAATATTTTCAACCTTGAATCCGTTTCCATTTTCAAGAAGTCTCCTGTGGCTGTCTTTTATAATGCACAGATCCAGATCTCTGAAAATGCTCTCTGTAGGGTATATTATTTCATCCAGCCTGCCTTCATCTCTTCTTTTTTCAATTTCATCAAGAGTTACAGCTGTATCAAGATGGAAGCTTCCCACGCAGGTTCTTGTGAGATGTTCCATCGCAGCGCCGCAGCCAAGGGCTTCGCCTATGTCATTGCAGAGCGTTCTGATATATGTACCCTTGGAGCACTTTATCTCCATAGTAAAAATGTGGTCCGATGATAGTCTGCTGTCGTCAAGGATAGTAATCGAAGGTATGCTTACTCTTCTTGGTTTTCTCTCTACTTCCTTACCGGCTCTTGCGAGTTCATACAGCTTTTTACCACCGACTTTGATTGCGGAATACATAGGAGGAATCTGGTCGTATTCTCCTACGAACCTCTTTACGACTTCGCGGAGTCTCTCTGAAGTAACATCAACATCACTTTCTGAGAGGATATTGCCAGACATATCCTGTGTATCTGTTGTAACACCAAGCCTGCAGACCGCAATATATTCCTTATCATGGTCTGTCAGCATCTCGACCAGTTTTGTTCCATTTCCCACACAAACAACAAGGACTCCGACCGCATCCGGATCCAGAGTCCCTGTGTGTCCGATTTTTCTCATTTTTAAAATGCCGCGGAGGCGCGCCACAACATCGTTGGATGTATAGCCTGCCTCCTTGTAAACATTGATCAGTCCGTTATACATTTATATACCTTTAAGCTGTCTTTCGATGTACTCCGAAAGATTGTTGATGATATCATGCTGTGTTCCGTTCATAGTGCATCCGGCTGCCCTTGCATGTCCGCCGCCTCCGAACAGTTCAGCTATTTTGGCCACATTCACAAGTCCCTTTGAACGCAGACTAACCTTGTATTCCATACTTCCTATCTCGTATAAGAACATAGCGCACTCAGTTCCTGAAGTCAAAAGGAGCTGGCTTACAATTCCGTCAAGGTCACTTGATGTAACCATATAGAAATCCATTGTCTGTCTGGAAACTACACTTACTATGCATTTTCCATCCATAAAGAGCATGCTTTCAAGTAAAGCTCTGCCAAGTATCTGGTTCTGCACATAGGTCTTTTCAAAGAATACGTGATCGACCAAAGCTCCAAAATCAAAACCGAATTTGATAAGCTCAGATACTACCTTAAGTGTCTCCGGAGATGTGTTGGAATACTTGAATACACCGGTATCTGTTACAATTCCGGTATAGATACACTTGGCAACCGCCTCATCTGTTTTTTCATTGTCCAGGCAGTTATATACAAGCTCGCATGCAGAGCTTGCTGTAGGAACTATGTAATTAGCATCACCCGTCCCCGGATTACTGATATGATGATCTATGTTTATCTTCTTTTTTGCAGCATCAAAAAATTTCTCAGCATCGCCAAGTCTTTCTTTTCCGCAATCTAGTGCAAAAAAGAGATCATAGCTATCAATGTCTGTCTTGTAATCAGTCCTTACATCCTCTATGCCATCGAGAAAAGAAAAGCATTCAGGTATTTCCTGCAGGAACACGTCTACCCTGATATCAGGATAGTTTTTCCTAAGATAATTGTATAATGCCATGTTTGAGCCGATACAATCACCGTCAGGACGTATATGACCACTGATTCCGACGGTGCTTACACCGGCAAGCAGTTCATCGATTTTCATTCATCATCACCATCACTTGTATCTTCGTCTTCTGTTTCGCCTCTTGCTGCTCTGGCTGCTGCATCCTTGGCTGCAACTTCATCAATCTTCTTAGACATATTAATAGCATATTCTATTGAATCGTCCATGATGAATCTGAGCTCAGGAGTATTTCTCATATTCAGTTCTTTTGCAAGAGTACTTCTGATATATCCGGCAGCAGATTTAAGACCTTCCTGGGTACGGAGTCTGTCCTCATCATTACCCATAACAGAAACCCATACCTTGCAGGTCTTAAGGTCAGGAGCAACCTCAACATCCATTACGGATGTCATGGGGCTGATCCTGGGATCCTTACTAAATCTGATAGCCTCTGATATTACTTTTTGTACCTCTCCGTTAATACGGATATTTTTGATACTGTTTTTTCTCATTGATTATCCCTTTTATTTATTCTCAAGCTTCTCGCGAGGAACCTCAACCATAATGTAAGCTTCTACTGTATCACCAACCTGGATCTGATCAAATCCGTCAAATACAAGACCACACTCGTATCCGTCCTTAACCTCTTTGACGTCATCCTTGAAGCGCTTAAGTGAAGCAAGATCACCTTCAAATATCTGCTCGTCGCCACGGTTAATACGAACCTTACAATCCTTCTGGATCATACCGTCAGTAACGATAGAACCGGCAATATTACCAAGCTTGGAAGCCTTGAAGAGCTGACGGATCTCAGCATGTCCGATAACCTTCTCCTCATATACAGGAGCAAGCATACCCTTCATAGCATACTCAACATCTTCGATAGCCTGGTAGATAACCTTGTAAAGCTTGATCTCTACACCTTCGTGCTCAGCTGTGCTCTTGGCAACAGCATCAGGTCTAACATCAAAACCGATGATAATAGCATTTGATGCAGCAGCAAGTGATACGTCAGATTCTGTGATCGCACCAACGCCGCCGTGGATGATCTTAACAACAACTTCGTCGTTGGAAAGCTTAAGAAGACTTGCCTTAAGTGCTTCTACGCTACCCTGAACGTCAGCCTTGATAATGATATCAAGTTCTTTGAGCTTACCTTCCTCAATCTTGGAGTAGAGGTCATCAAGTGACATCTTAGCCTTTGTCTCCTCGATGAGGTCTTTCTTCTGCTGCTGGAGGTATGTGTTAGCATACTGCTTAGCTTCCTTATCACTCTCATGACCAAGGAATACCTCACCTGCTCCGGGAACATCTGAAAGTCCAAGGATCTCAACAGGCTGTGAAGGACGGGCTTCTTTAAGTCTCTTGCCCTTATCATCTATCATTGCACGAACCTTACCTGAGCATGCACCTGCAGAAATGAAGTCCCCAACATGAAGAGTACCCTTCTGTACAAGTACGTTTGCAACAGGACCACGGCCCTTATCAAGCTTAGCCTCGAGTACAAGACCTCTTGCACTTCTGTTCGCATTAGCCTTGAGCTCAAGAATATCTGCAGTGATGAGGATGGTATCAAGAAGTACATCCATACCTTCACCTGTCTTTGCAGATACGGGAACGAACTCAGTCTGTCCGCCCCAATCAGTAGCGATAAGACCGTATTCAGTCATTTCCTGCTTAACTCTGTCTACGTTAGCACTGGGTTTATCAATCTTGTTTACTGCAACGATTATTTCAACACCTGCTGCTTTAGCATGGTTGATAGCTTCTATTGTCTGAGGCATAACACCATCATCAGCTGCTACAACGAGTACGGCGATATCTGTTGAATTAGCACCACGCATACGCATAGCTGTAAAAGCTTCGTGACCGGGTGTATCAAGGAATGTGATCTTTCTGTCATTAACCTTGATCTGGTAAGCACCGATACGCTGTGTAATACCGCCTGCTTCCTTATCAGTAACGCTTGTATCACGAATAGCATCAAGAAGTGATGTCTTACCATGGTCAACGTGACCCATTACGCAGACAACCGGAGGTCTGGGAGTAAGATCCTCAGGATTCTCCTCTTCTTCCTTAAGAAGTTCTTCGATCACGTCTACCTGAACTTCCTTCTCGCAGATGATGTCATATTCGATCGCAATATTCTCAGCTTCCTCATATGAAAGCTCTGAGTTAACCGTAACTACCTGACCTGCAAGGAAAAGCTTCTTGATGATAGCAGAAGGCTGCAGCTTCATCTTATCAGCAAGTTCCTTGATAGTAAGCTTATCAGGGATTGTAATTACCTTGATCTGCTCCTCAGGCTCTTCTACCTTCTTAACCTCAGGCTTGATGAAACGGCCAACTCTCTTACTTCTTGGCATCATCTCGTCATTCTCTTCATAGATATGATCCTTCTTGGATCTCTTATCCTTATCCTGAGTAGAACGTCTCTTTCCTTCACCTTTGCCCTCGTTGATCGGAGGTGCATCGAATCCGCCTCTTCCGGCTCCCTTAGAGAAGTCCTTACCTTTGCCCTGAGGTCTGTCAGATGTGCCTCTTGCAGGTCCCTGTCCGGGTCTTGCATTCTGACCGGGACGTCCCTGTCTCTGACCATCTCTGTTTCTGTCATCAGATCTTCTCTGCTGACCGTTCTGGTTATTGCCGAACTTGCGCTCGCCGCCCTGACGATTATCTCTCTGGCGATCCTGACCCTGACGATCATTATTTGAGCGCTCATTATTCTGGTGATTTTCTCTCTGCTCGTTCTGACGATTTTCCTTATGCTCAGTAGGACGATTCTCGTTTGAACGTACTTCCTTTACAGGTTCTGCAGCAGGAGTCTGCACAGGAGCTTCCTTGGGTGCAGCTTCGGTCTTCTGAACCGGTTCAGCTTTAGGAGCCTGCTGTGCAGGTTCGTGGTACTTCGGAATTTCCGTGTTGTATGCTTCAAGCTGTGATGGTGCAGTTAAAGGCTTAATCGGATGATATGCGTTCTGTGAACGTGCGAATGTACTCTGCTTCTGGCCTCCGCGGTTATCTCTGCCGAAATTCTTGTTCTGGCTTCCACGATTCTGATTATTATTGTTGTTATTTCCACCCTGGAAATTGCCATTCTTAGAATTACCGGGGTTTGTTGTAATAATAATCTTCTTCTTTTTCTTTACGGCACCGTCTCCGCCCTTGGGAGCTTCAGGTTTTTTCTTTTCAGCTTTTTTTGCATCATCAGATTCTTCTGATGCAGCCTTCTTCTCCTCATTTACAGACTTCTCTCCGGATTTGCCGCTTCCGAAATGTTTTCTTGCTTTCTCCGCATCTTCGTCTTCTATTGAGCTGGTAGATCTCTTTGCAGCTTCAACTCCCTGCTCCTGCAGGAAATTAACAAGCTCCTTTCCTTCTATACCAAGCTCCGAAGCGAGTTCGGATATTTTAATTTTCGACATTCGCATTTCCTCCGTACTTTTCATCTTACCTTATAACTGAAGTTCAAGCTTTTCGCAAAGCGATTTAGCAAATCCTGCATCCGTGACTGCAACGCTTGTTCTGACTTCTTTTCCGATCGCATGTCCAAGTTTTTCTTTTGAACCGAAATCGGCCACCTTCACATTATAAAAATCACATTTATCATGGAACTTCTTTTTAGTGTTTTCAGAAGCATCAAGGCTTATCAAAACAACCAAAGCCGTTCCGCTCTTTATAGCATTCTCAACTGAAAACTCACCGCTCACAAGCTTCCCTGCCTTCTGACAAAGTCCCAGCAGCGAATAGATTTTTTCATCCATTTTGTGCAAGCTCCTTTTCAAGTTCCTTAAGTGCCTCTACCGGTACTGCTTCTCTGAAAGATTTCTCAAAACCTCTCCTCTTTGCAGCCTTTTCAAGGCATTTTGAATTGTTACATATATACGCGCCTCTGCCATTTGCTCTTCCGGTAAAATCCGCATGTAATTCACCGTTAGCATCGCGGACAATTCGCACAAGTTCATCTTTATCCTTGCTTATGTCACATCCTACGCATCTGCGCATTGGTCTCTTTTTTTCCATAATTTTGCCTTAACTTATCAGGGGCAAAGGATTACTCCTCTGTATCCTCCCCGGCAACATCCTCGTCTGTATACACCTCATCAGATACTTCTGTTTCATCATCATCCTCTTCGATGTATTCATCCTCTTCATACTCGTCTTCATCATCCATGTAATCTTCGATTCTGAATCCGGGAGCATCCTTAGCCTGAGTCTCACTCTTGATATCGATCTTATATCCTGTAAGACGTGCTGCAAGACGGGCATTCTGACCTTCTTTACCGATTGCAAGTGAAAGCTGATAATCGGGAACAACTACCTTAGCGCTCTTCTCATCGGGATCGGCAAATACTGCTACGATCTTAGCAGGTGAAAGAGCATTCTGAATAAGGTTTCCGGGGTTCTCATCCCAGTTTACGATATCTATCTTCTCACCGTTTAATTCGTCTACTATAAGATTAACTCTGGCGCCGTTAACACCTACGCATGCACCTACAGCATCTACGTTAGGATTGTTTGAATAAACAGCGATCTTGGTACGGCTGCCGGGCTCACGAGCGATGCTCTTTATTTCTACTGTACCGTCCTGGATCTCAGCAACTTCCTGTTCAAATAGTCTCTTAACAAGATCAGGATGTGTACGTGATACAAGGATACGAGGTCCCTTGCTTCCGTTTCTTACTTCAAGAATGTAAACCTTAATTCTCTCTGTAGGGCGATAGTGCTCTGTCTTAACCTGTTCATTCTCATTGAGCATTGCATCTGCTTTTCCAAGATTGATGCTGATGTTCTTGCCGATGAATCTCTGGACAACACCTGTTACAATGTCATGCTCATGTTCATAATATTCATTATAGATAGCTCCGCGCTCTTCCTCTCTGATCTTCTGAAGAATAACGTTCTTGGCATTCTGAGTAGCGATACGACCGAACTCTTTTGAATTAAGGGCTACAGGAACGATGTCACCTATCTGTGCCTTCTTATCTATCTTACGTGCATCATCGAGACAAATCTCAAGAAGAGGATCCATTACATCATCCTCAAGTTCTACTACTTCTTTGTCTGCGAAGCACTTGAAATCGCAAGTGTTTCTGTCTACCTCGACACGAATATTCTCTGCTCTGCCAAAGTTGTTCTTGCAGGCAGTTACCAAAGAATTCTCAATTGCATCAAACAGCGAATCTCTGCTGATGTTTTTTTCCTTCTCCAGCACATCGAGTGCATCCATCAATTCTTTGCTCATAATGATTTTTCTCCTTTAATTATGAAAACTCAAAAATCCAGTGTTAATCTGATACTAGATATTTCTTTTCTATTAAAAACCTGTTCCTTGTCACCGATCATGACCGTAACCGTATCAGCATCATATGCCTTGAGATTACCGGTAAATTCCTTTACCTTGTCGATCGGCTTGTAAAGCTTTACATCAACGTCCTGCCCGAGGCTGTATTCGAAGTGTCTGTCCTTTTTAAGCTGTCTTCCAAGACCGGGGCTTGAAACCTCCAGAGTATAGGCATCTTCTATAAAGTCATGCTCATCGAGTGCATCTGAAAGTGCATGGCTGACATCAACACATTTATTGATATCAACTCCGCCATCCCTGTCGATGTAAGCTCTAAGATACCATTCTCCGGCTTCTTTGACATATTCTACATCGTAGATTCGAACTTCGTTTTTCTCAGCAATGGGACCAAGGAGTGCCTCTGTTTTTCTTTCTATCTCTTCTTTTCTCGACATAAACAACCTTCCCTATTTGTCTGACCGGTTCTGTTTTCCACACTCAGACCGGATATGCATGAAAAAAGTGGACTCGCGAAAGTCCACTTCTAGTCTGCATAATTTTAAGTTACTAGACTAAATATAGCACCGTGACTGTTTTTCGTCAAGTATTGCCGATCATCTTCCTTACAGTCCTGGCTGCAGCAGTCAGCATCACATAAGTGATAAACGTATCAATAGGGAGCATTACTGCATTTGACAGGATTCTTCCCGGAAGTAGTGCTATGATTGCCTGGTCGTAGAGCATCTTAAGCCAGATTGAGTTAAGCCCGATGTTCACAAAAACCTTTACGATCAACTGAGCTATAAATACTCTGCCCAGAGTTATGCTTTTTTTGTAAAAAGCAAATCCGTAAATAATTCCGCCAAGAGCAGCACTTATTGTAAATCCGGGGAAGAAATCACCAGAAGGCTGCAAAAACCACTTGATGACGTCAAGGCTTGCTCCGAATATCGCTCCGATAGCAGGTCCAAACAGATAATCAACTACCTGATTGGGAAGACCCGAAAAACCGATCCTTATGTAGTTACCTATTTTAATAGTAGCAACATACCCAAGAATGATAGCAATGGCAGCCATCATTCCGCAAAATACAACATTTCTGAGACTTTTGAATTCGTTAAGGGATCTGACCCATGTGCTCACCTTGAGCTTTTTGTCATTGTTTACTGATAGATTTTTTTCCATAAAAACACCTCCTTCGCATCCACATAATGCACAAGGAGGTGTATGAATTCATAACACGTTCTATATGCAACAGTGGGAACCGAATCCGATACCGCGGTTGCCCTTCGTCCTTCCGGCAGTCCCTGTCCGGATGGCACTTAACGCATCGAATTCTACTCTGCTAGTTTTTTTGTTACGACTTCATTATAGCAATATACTGCCTTTCGTCAATTGATTTATATTAATTTCTTTAAAAATCAGATAATCTTGTCAAAAGTATCTGCGAGTGCAGGATAAATCTGCTTAAACTGCTGATACTTTGCTTCATATTTCTTTACAAGTTCAGGATCAGGCTCCTCTGTCTTAGAAACCTTAACGATAGCAGCTGCTGCCTCTTCAACACTTGCATAAGCACCGCAGGCAACCATAGCAAGCATAGCGCCACCCATTCCGGGTCCCTCTTCACATGCAGGAACATCTACTGTGATATTGAGGATGTTAGCTATCATCTTTCTCCAAAGAGGGCTCTTTGCACCACCACCGCAGATCATCGTGCGCTCAGGCTTAACTCCGATCGACTTGGCAACTTCGTACATATCTCTTGTTGCAAAAGCAACACCTTCGAGAACTGCCTGAGTCATATCCTCTCTTGTAGTATCCATTGTTATGCCTGTGAATGTTGCACGGGCATTGGGATTGTTCCAGGGAGATCTCTCACCCATAAGATAAGGAAGGAAGAATACATGGTTTTCACCGAGCTTCTTAATGCCCTCCTGCTCTGCAGCATAATCTTTGGTCTTTAATATCTCATCATTCCACCATTTGTTGCAGCTGGCTGCGCTGAGCATGCATCCCATAAGATGGAAGTGACCGTCTGCATGATCAAATGAGTGAAGTGCATTGTTACTGTCAACAGCAAAGCTGTCTGATGACATGAAGATAGTTCCGCTTGTACCAAGTGAGATATTGCATCTGTTATTGCCTACAGTACCTGTACCTACTGCTGCTGCCGCATTATCGCCTGCACCTGCTGCGATAACAACGCCTTCTTTAAGTCCAAGTTCCTTAGCAAGCTCAGGCTTTAGTTCACCGACTTTATCAGAACTGTCATAAAGTGTAGGAAGCATATCCTCTGTAATACTGCAGATATCGCACATTTCCTTAGACCACTTGCGATTCTTAACATCAAGAAGAAGCATACCGGATGCATCGGAATAATCTGTGCAGAAGGTTCCTGAAAGCTTGTATGCAAGATAATCCTTAGGAAGCATTATCTTCTTTATCTTTTTAAAGTTCTCAGGCTCATTCTCCTTAACCCAGAGGATCTTGGGTGCTGTAAAGCCTGCAAATGCGATATTTGCTGTGTATTTTGAAAGTGTTTCCTTGCCGATCTCATTATTGAGGTAATCAACCTGCTTCTGAGTTCTGCCGTCATTCCAGAGAATAGCGGGACGGATAACATTGTCGTTCTCATCAAGAATTACAAGACCATGCATCTGTCCGCCAAAGCTGATGCCTGCTACCTGTGACTTATCAGCATCCTTAAGAAGTTCCTTAAGGCCTTCTACAGACTGTGCATACCAGTCCTCGGGTTTCTGCTCAGACCAGCCCGGCTGAGGAAAATAAAGCGGATACTCCTTAGTAACAGTTCCATGAATCTTACCTGTCTCGTCCATAAGCACAAGCTTAACAGAAGATGTGCCTAAATCCACGCCTATATATAACATACCTAACCTCCCGTTTTCATACATAAAATGTAGTGATAACATCTTTTAGCATCAAAAATAAATTGCACTACTAATTATACTTATTTTTTCAGCTCTTCGCATTACACTTTTTGCTAAAAAATCACTAATTGTTGCATTATGTATGTCAGGAAATTGAACTCCTTAGATCTTATATTGGAGCGGGTGCATGCCCCCTCAAGATGTTGGAAGTTTAAGTATTTTATGCTTTTCAGCCTATATCAGGTTCGTCCTTAAGGCTGATTGTGTCTTTATATTTTCCTTCGGTCTCAAACATTATTATTTCATTTTTGCCTTCTTTGATAAGAGGAGCAGGAATGTAGAGTCTCTTCTGAGGTCCGATCTCCCAGTATCTTCCAAGGTTGAAGCCATTGATAAATGCGCAGCCTTTGCCCCATCCCTCAAAATCGAGGAAGGTATCCTTTTGCTCTTTAGCCTCAAATGAGAACTTGTGGAAGGCAGGTGTGTTTTCGATATAATCCTTTGAAAAATCAACTTTATCGACATTATCAAGAGGAAGTGTATATATATCCCAGTTGTTGTGCATGTGACCATTTATCTGAACGCACTGGCCGATACCCTTTCTCTGGTGTTCCATCCTGGGTCCAAAGTTAACGCGTCCCATATTTTCCATGAGGATATCTATGTCTTTTCCTCTCTGTGAGAGCTTCATCTGTTCTTCCAAAGGAAGCTGTAATGCCTTCTGAACCTCCTCATCACTCATAACTTCAGCTTCTTTTCCAAGCTCGAGGTCATACAGAGTAATAAGCGGTTTCTTATCAACAAGGATATTTGCTCTGTCTCCGGCTTCCCAAAGTCTTATCTTGGCAACAGCATCCTCTGTTTCAAGAGTTGAATGGTAGAGAATATAGCCATAGCTTTGGTCAAGCTTCTCCATACTAACAGGATAAACACTGCTTGTTTTAGTGCTTATATCGTCAAGGACAGAGAACAGGCTGACCTTATCTTCTACCTTAAGTTCTCCGTAAGAGCCTCTCTCTATCTTACTTTCTAAAAGCTCCGGCACTTCAGGAATATCAACATATTTTGATATTACCTCCTTGTATCTTCTGTACTTTTCAGTGATGCAGCCATCTTCTGTCAGTATCGCATCATAGTCATAGCTTGTGACATCAGGTGTAAGCTCATCATAGTAGTTACTGCCATTCATGAAGCCAAAGTTAGTGCCGCCCTCAAACATGTAGATATTTACATTTCCCATATCCAGCATATCATCAAGGTCTTTTACGCTCTCTTCGAGATTACCTTTCATATGACCGCCGTTTCCCCAGTGATCAAACCAGCCAACCCAGAATTCTGCGCACATAAGAGGTCCGCCATTTGTGTAATTCTTAAGGACATCAAATCTTTCCTTTGTTCTGGAGCCGAAATTGCCTGTAGGATGTGCTCCTTCAAGCATGCCTCCTCTTATATTTTCATGGAAAGGTCCATCACTTGTTATAAACGGAACTGTCACACCATATCCGCGCATCATGTCTCTCATGCGCTCCATATAGCTCTTGTCATTTGCGTAGTAGCCATACTCATTTTCAATCTGCATAAGGATGACTCTGCCGCCATTATCTATCTGATACTTAGTGATGATCGGCATAAGAACATCATAGTAATCTTTAACATGCTTCATAAAAGGCTCATAATTAACCCTGAGTCTCATTCCGTCTTCTTTTAATAGCCATGCCGGGAGACCGCCAAATTCCCACTCAGCACAAATATACGGTGATGGACGAAGGATAATGTATAATCCCAAATCCTGAGCTGTCTGTATAAATTTCTCAATATCGAGCATGCCCTCAAAAGTAAACTCTCCTTTTTTAGGCTCATGCATGTTCCATGGAATATATGTCTCAACGGTGTTTCCACCCATTGCTTTCAACTTTAATAATCTGTCCCTCCAGTATTCAGGAACAGTACGAAAATAATGAAATGCCCCGGAAATAATTTTAATAGGCTCTCCATCCAGATAAAATTTATCTTTAATCTCAAATCTGCTCATAAATATAATCCCCGTTTTCTTTCAGTAATCCCTCATAAAAAACCAAATTTTTCACATAAAAAGGGAATACCAGCCTATATAAACCGGTATTCCCTTTTAGTATCCTCATTTAAATATAAGGAATGATCGCTCCTTATTATTTGTAAAGAGCATCCATCTGTGACTGAAGCTCAGCAGCTACATCAGCGATACCTGCCTGCTCAAGAGCATCCTGCATCTCAGCTACGATTTCCTCAGCAGTACCTGTGTACTTACCGTATGAGATCTGCTTCATGTAGTTTGTATAAACTTCGTTACAGTTATCAATCTTAGCCTGGATAGAATCTACATCCGGAACGAACTGTCCATAAGGATAGTCAATCTTTACAGAGTCATACTTAGCATAGAGCTCATCGATCTTATCCCAGTTACGGCTTGCATCTCTAACTTCGATGTCATCGTTACGTCCCCACCAGTAGTTTGTCATACCGTTGATGTTATCTGTTGAAGAATCATATCCTTCAGGAGTAGTTCTAAGACCTTCATCGTTGATCTCGTAAGATACACCTTCGATACCATAGTTGAAGAGCTTGTAGCACTCAGGATCGTTTCTGATAAGGTCATAAACCATAAGTGCTCTCTCAGGATTCTGAGAAGCTGCAGAAACTGCCATTGCACCGTGTGTGATTGAAAGTGCTACAACGTTGTCTGTCTCTTCACCGAAGTAGAAGAAGCCTGACTCAGCATTTTCATCATCAGCATAAATTGTGTTTGCTTCTGTTGCAGAGCAAAGATCTGTCCATGTCTGTGTGTGGTGCTGCTCAGCTGCAACCTGACCTACACGGTACTCATCTCTGTTCTGTGAAGATGTGTTGTTAAGAACGTCTGTAGGCCATACACCAATCTCATCCCACTCCTTCATCATCTTAGCATATTCAACAAGTGAATCTGTCTCTGTCATAACAGGTGTTACAACTGTGTAGAGGTCATCCTTTGTGCCGCCCCAAAGAGCACCTGTAGCAAGACCATCAATAGCTACGAAGTTAGTGTGTGATGCAATCCAGCCGTTAGCCATCTGTGCGTACTGTGTTCCATCTGAATCCCAAACAGCCTTGAGTTCAGGATGATTTTCTTTTACATAAGAGAAATATGTTGTAAGGTCTTCCCAACTGTGAACACCGTCTGCAAGTCCTGCATCCTTAGCCCAGTCAAGACGATAGATGAAGCCGTGGTTTGTCCACTGTGCATAGTTGTCTTCAGGCATAAGGTAGATGTCACCATTATACTTACACATTTCCCAATGATCAGCAGGTACGCTAGCCCATGTCTTAGGAGCATAAGTCTTAAGCATATCTTCTGAAAGAGGAAGGAATGCACCATTCTTTGCATTCGGCCAAGCATCAAGCCAGTCAGATGCTGTACCAACAAGGTCTACAGAACCATCCATCTGTGCAAGTGTAAGGTTGTAGTTTGAAAGATAATCTGTCCACTCAATGTAGTAGATTTCTAGCTCAGCATTTACCTTCTCTGTAAGGATCTCGTTGAGCTTTGCAAGCATCTCATCAAGACGCTCTGCTGCTTTACCCTCCGGACGGTCACCTGTTGTCATATAGTTGATAACTACATGCTCAGATGTGTCGATATCTGCAGCTGCTGCAGTATCTTCTTCTGTGGTGTCTTCAGAAGCTGTTTCCTCAGTAGCCTCTTCTGTTGTCTCCTCCGCTGCCTCAGTAGTCTCCTCTGATGCTTCTGCTGCAGGTGCCTCAGTAGCCTGGTCGCTTCCTGAATTTCCACCGCAAGCTGCAAGTGAGAATACCATTGTGGCACTCAGTAAAACTGACAATACCTTTTTCTTCATTAAAAAGCCCTCCTATTGAAATAATGAATAAATGTATATATCTGAACTCATTTCGAGTAGAGATCTAATAAGTAAGTTCCGCTCTCGCTTCGCTCGCCGGAACGCGTTCGAACCAGGCTCAAAAATACTTCGCCATCTAAGGAAGTTCCGCTCTCGCTTCGCTCGCCGGAACACGCTCTAACCAGACTCGAAAAAACCTCGTCAGGTTATCGCAGCTCAGCCTTTTACAGCACCAACTGTGATACCACCAATGAAGTACTTCTGAACGAAAGGATAAAGAAGTACGATAGGTCCGGTTGCAAGCATTGCATTTGCCATCTTAACAGTCTCTGTAGGGATATCTGTAAGAGATACGTACTGACCGGCTACTGAGTTCTTAAGAGCCTGTGTCTTATTTACGATTTCATACAACATGTACTGAAGTGGCTTAACATCTACCTTACTTGAAAGGAAAAGTGATGACTGATACCACTCATTCCAATAACCAAGTGCAAGGAAAAGTCCGATTGTTGCAAGTGCAGGCTTAAGCATCGGAAGTACGAGGCGAATGAAAATTGTCATATCACCTGCGCCGTCAATCTTACCTGACTCTGTGATCTCGTGAGGAATCTGCTTTACGAAGTTCTTCATCAAAATGATGAGCCAGGGTGACATCATCAAAGGAAGAAGTACTGCGAAGTAGCTATCCTTTAAGTGGTAAGTCTGTGTCATGAGCAGGTAGTAAGGTGCAAGACCTGCTGAGAACAAACTTGTAAAGTAAATGTAGAATGAAATTGCATTTCTGAAAGGAAAGTCCTTTCTCTGAAGTGCATAACCTGTCATGGAGATGATTGAAAGTCCTACAAATGTTCCAACAAATGTCATCGCAATTGTAAGTCCATATGATTTCCAGATAAGTCCGGATTTTGTTACCATCTCATATGCTTTTAAAGTAAACTCATGTGGTATAAGCTGAACACCGTGAACTCTTATATAGCTCTCTGATGTAAAGCTTGATGCCAAGATTATAAGGAAAGGAAAAATACAAGCCAGTGCGTAAAATGTAGTTACGAAGTAACCTACCCCGCGGACAACCATATCGGTTGCGCCAATTTTTACCTTGGCTCCGCTTTCCATCATGTCTAAATCTTTTGTCTTTGCCATTTTTTCTGCTCCTCCAAATAATTAGAATAATGAATACTCAGGGTCGATCTTCTTGATAACGCCGTTAACTACCATAACTATTACAAAACCTACGATAGACTGATAAAGACCAACTGCTGATGCTGTGGAGAAGTTAAAGTCTGTCATTGTAGCTCTGTATACGAATGTCTCAATTATATCTGTTGTATCGTAGAGAAGTGAGTTCGTACCAACTATGTTATAGAACAGACCGAAGTTACCTTTTACAATTCCGCCAAGAGCGAACAATAACAAAATAATGATTGTAGGCTTAAGGCTCGGAAGAATGATATATCTTATTCTCTGGAATGCGTTAGCACCATCAACCTTGGAAGCTTCGATTATCTCAGCATCGATACCGCAGATTGCTGCGAAGTAAACAACTGAGTTGTATCCTGTCTGCTGCCAGAGGTAAATAACTACCAGAAGTACCGGCCATACATGAGGATCAGCGTATGGCTGCCATTTCTCCATTCCAAGTATGTCGAGGATCCCGTTTACAAAACCTGTATCATAGTTAAGAAGGTTGAATACCAGGACTCCTACAAGAACCTGTGAAATGAAGTAAGGAAGAAACATCATTGTCTGCGAAATCTTCTTGAAAAGCTTTGCCTGCATCTCATTAAGAAGTATAGCCATTATGATCGCAAGCAAGTTTCCCAAAAGAATAAATGCCAGGTTGTAAAGAATTGTGTTCTTTGTAAGTGTTAAAAGTTTTCCTGAACTTGCAAGGAATTCGAAGTTCTGAAGTCCTATGAACTTACTTCCGAAAATTCCTTTTCCATAGTTATATTTTACAAATGCAACCCATATTCCCGGCAACGGCATATAGCTGAATAAGAAAAAGAACACTATTGCCGGTATACACATCAGAATCAAAGTTCTGTATCTTACAATATTCTCAAAAAATCCTCTTTTTTTACGCGGCGCTGCCGCAATATTATTAGTATTCCCCATAAAGCTCACATCCCTTTTATGTTTATCTCGTAATTATTGTTAATTTGCAACCGGTTTCATATAATTATTTAAACATATTGCCACACATACGTCAATGAATTTTCTGATACCGGTTTCAATATTGTTGAATACTCACAAGTTGCACTTGTCGTTTTTGGTGCATTTTTATAAGAGCATTACAAGATTGGCAATATTTGGTACAATTTTGGACATAGAAAGAGAGTGATTTCTGAAACCATTTTCAAAAATCACTCTCTTTTATATCATTTCATTCATTTTTTTAGTTATTTCAGGCTCTGCTGGGTCCACTGCTCTCTCTTGATATGAGAGTAGGCTGAACTGTCTGATGCCTTGGCATATCTTCGCCCTTTGAAACAGCTATAGCCGTATCGATAAGGCACTGTCCGAATGTTTCATAATTGTAATCCACACTTGTAAGTTTAGGTATCATTACATCGGATATATAAGTATTATCAAAGCTCGCAACCGAAAAGTCCTGCGGAATCCTGTATCCGCTATCTTCAATTGCTCTGATGACGCCGGCTGCCGTAAAGTCATTGATCGCAATAACCGCAGTAGGAAGCTTCGGAAGCTTTAATATCTTCTGCATGCACTCATATCCGCTCTCAATCGAGTAACTACCGCCTGCGATATAGTCGGGGATAACCTCGATGTCATGAGCAGCGAGCATTTTCTTGTAGAGAAGGATTTTCTCCGTAGTAGATCTTACGTCAGTTCTACCACCAACAAGTGCTATTCTGGTATGTCCAAGCCCCAAAAGATGCTCCATCACAAGGTCCATACCACTTGCCGCATCGATCTCAACACTATGGCTTTCGATATCCTCGGATAGTCTGCCGGTTACCACAAGGGGGACATTAGCCGGAAGCTTTTTGACAGCTTCTTTATACTTTTTGTCTGTTTCAGTATCATCTACACGTCCGCCGATCTGAACTATTGCATCTACCTTCTGATGCGCGAACAGTTCGAGCTGCTCAATCTCATTCTCGGTTATACCAAACGAATTGTACAAAGAAACAGTATATCCCGCTTTCTGAGCAGCTGCCTCACATGCCACAAAAAGCTGCGCATAGAAAGGGTTTCGGACATCGGCTGCAATTACGCCGATCGACTTGGTAGAAGTATCGGATAGTCCCTTGGCAAGTGCATTGGGCTTGAAATTGTATTTTTCAATTATACTCTGTACTCGGTTTCTTTTCTCCTCACGAACATTGGCACTGTTCGTCATAACGCGTGACACGGTAGCAGGAGAAACCCCTGCTTCCTTGGCAATGTCGTATATGGTTATGGCCTTGTTATCAGATGTACCCATATTTTTTATACGCTTTCGTATTTATTTGAAACCGGTTGCAATTTCATCTTATTTGAAAACTCATACACATGTCAAGAAGAAAAAAACAGAAGGAAGTGAACATATTTCACTTCCTTCCGCAGAAAAGCAAATTTAAAAAGATATTATCTGCATTATTAAATATTAATTTCATTTCCGGAAATTTTCAGATTTATTTCTCCATCACCCGTTCTTCTTACATAAACCACAGCTTCACCATTCCATAGTTTTCTTCTTTTTTCCGTAAATGCTGTTGTATCTGCCAGATTACCGGAATCTATTCCCAGGAACTCTCCGCTGCCCGTTACTTCCACATCTATTTCCGGAAGCTTATCCATAAACTTCGGATTTTTGGTCTTTTCATTCATAAAGAGGGACTCATCGGCATTTCTGTCTACAAAAAAGTCTTTTGCAGATACTGCGCTTCTAAGTATATTCCCATCTTTATCCTGTGCCTGTACATGGATCTGGTATATATATCCTTTTTGTCTTGATGCTGTTTCAAAATCATCTCCGGATATAATATCAAAGTCCTTCCACACTTCACATGATATCTGAGTATTTTCGTGGCTTGGAGTTGTAATTTTCTGAGACAGGTTTTCTTTTGTATTTACAGTTTTTGCCTCCAGGGTTCCCTTTTCAAAAGGTATCCTAAATTCAAACGCATTATCGTTTGTCCGGCTGTTTTCTTCTGCCTTTTTATCGCCGTTTACAAATAGCTGAACTCCCGGTATTCCGTTTCCTTCGTGAAGGAGCGAGTCTGTAACATATACCTTTACATATATTTCTTCGCCATCCTCGTAGTCCCAGGCATTACTGCACGGAAGCCAGTTCTCATCACCATCCGAAGCTCTTCTGGTCATAATGCATACTGTAGGCTCATCGGACCAGAAG
This sequence comes from Butyrivibrio sp. NC2002, assembly GCF_000702265.1. GTDB lineage: Bacteria > Bacillota > Clostridia > Lachnospirales > Lachnospiraceae > Butyrivibrio. Next base: position 419,770 of record NZ_KL370881.1, on the reverse strand, counting down.
GTTTTTCTTCTTGAAAAATCAGGTTTTTCAAGACCTGCAGTTGAAAGAATACCGGCGGTGGATCCGTGAACAGGCCATCCATGGGCTTCTCCAAGATAATCAATTCCCGTCCAAAGGAACTGTCCGCAGATATAATCGTTGTCTGTAACTGTTCTCCATTCTTTATATCCATGACCGTTTTCACTTCCAAGGAATGTCTTTTTAGGGAATCTCTTATGATCTTCTTCATAGAGATGCTCTTTGTAGTTGTATCCGACAACGTCAAGTCCGTCTATAAATCCTATTTTGGTAGACAGCTCAGGAAAAGCTGCTGCCACAGTAACAGGTCTTGAATCATCAGCTTTTTTTACTATCCTTGTAAGCTCTGCTGCGATTTTAGAAAGTCTTTCCATGTTGGGCTTATTCTTGTCATACATCCTCTCAGCTTCAGGCTTTCCGCTGTCATTATTACCGGTCATAGTATCAAACATTGGATGGCAGTATGGATCGTTTGGATAGTCAACTTCATTTCCTATGCTGTACATAATTACGGATGGATGATTTCTGTCTCGCCCTATCATCGCCTTAAGATCGGCTTCATGCCACATGGGGAAATCCTCAAAGTATCCCTGATGCCTCGGAGGATATACATTATGGCCGGTTGACCACTTGTTTTTTGCATTCTCCCATTCATCAAAAGCTTCGTCCATCATGTAAAAGCCCATGCGATCGCACAAACTGTATAGTTCTTCCATGTGGGGATTATGGCTGCATCTGATGGCATTACATCCGGCTTCCTTGAGCTTTTTAAGTCTCCTCTGCCACACTTCTGCCTTCATGGCTGCGCCAAGGCATCCGCCGTCGTGGTGAACGCATACGCCCTTTAGCTTTACGCTTTCTCCGTTTACAGACAGGCCTTTGTCCGGATCAAAAACCACCTTCCTTATTCCGACCATATCTTCGCCCGCAAATATGTAGCCTTCTTTTGAATCTTCAACAAGATACCATGTCTGCATTTTGTACAGATAGGGATCATCACTCGTCCATAAGTGCGGATTCTTTACAGTGCCTTTAAGAAGGACCTTCCAGCTCTCATCTTTCCTTAAAACAAATTCGTCTTTCAGGACATAAGCCAGATTGCCTTCCATGTCCAAAAATCTGTTTTCGACTATGAGTGTCCTTCTCTCATACTTTTTAAGCTTTTCCTCTGAAGGTTTTTCGATCTTATGCATTACAGATATTGTTGCACTCTTCTTGTCAGAAGCTACATCAACTGTCTTAAAAAATACGCCGTGTTCTTTTGGGTGTATCTCATCCTGGACAACAAGATATACTTTTCTTGTAATGCCATTACCGGTAAACCATCTGGAATCAGCCAGCTCCTGCCTTACAACTCTTACGCTGACTTCATTTTCCTCTTCTCCGAAAACTGCCATATCGCTTATATCGTAAGAAAAAGGAATATATCCGCCGGGTCTTTTCCCAAGGAAATAGCTATTGCACCATACTGAGCTGTTCTTATACACTCCGTCAAAGCATAGTCTTATATTTTTTCCGCTATACTCCTTAGGAAGCCTGAACCTTAGTCTGTACCAGCCTGTTCCACCTTCAAGGTAGCCCGTTCCGCTTGAGCACTTCTTTGAAAAAGGCATGGTGACCGACCAGTCGTGCGGTATAAGGACATTTTTCCACTCATTTTCATCGCTGTCATCAAAGCCCTTGTACCATGCAGGCTCGCAGTCCCCATAGTGGAATTTCCAATTGTCATTTAAGTTAATTACTTTTTTATCCATAAACACCCTTTATTTACTGAAAATGATAAACAACAACGCCATGTGCAGGAACACTAACCGTGATGCTCTCTCTGTCTTTAGCTGTCACTTCTCTTCCGGAATGTGCCCATACATCACTTACTATCTTTGCCTGTTCTATTATTTTCCTTGTTACATCCTCTCCCATATCACGTCCGGATGTCTTGGCAAGGCAGATTTCATCTATGCTGCAGGTGATTTCCCTCTCGGAATCGGTAAGGTTAAACAGTCCAACATACAGCTCTGTTCCTTTATCATCTGTATTTTTCCATACAGCTTCTTCATCGCTTCTTCTGACCTGAAGTCCGGTATGATTTCCATCCATCACTTTTAAGAGCTCTTTGTTTGTCAGATATGACAGGTTCTCACTTGTAAGCTTGGTAAGTTCTGCACCAATCATAAGCGGTGAGCCAAAAAGTGACCACAGACTCATCATTGTCTTTATTTCATCCGGAGTAAAGTTGGAAGTTCTCTCCGCACCAAATCCATAGCCAAGTTGTCCCAGAGGAAGCATGTCGCAGTCAGGGTAATTGCCCTTTGATGTTCTGCCGTTCCAGGTCTCACATCTCCAGAACATCTCCTTCAAGAGCTTCCAGTCATCCCAGAAGTCATCTGTGATTCTCCACATGTTGGCATTTTCTTCGTAAAAGAAATCTATGTCCACATGTGCAGGTCCCGGTGAAAGAGAAAGAACTATTTCTCTTCCGCACTTTTCTATGGCTCTGTGGATCATCTTAGTTTCTTCATATCCGCTGAATCTGATGCGCCCGTTGTCAGGATACAGGAAGCTGTCGCAGATATCGTCGCACTTTATAAAGTCAACGCCCCAGTCCGCATACATCCTGATCAGATCGTCATAATATGCCTGTCCTGCTTCTGTGGGCTTTACTCCATACATATCAGGGTTCCAGCCGCATATTGACCATGCATCAGCAACCTGATCCGCTGTGTAGTTTGTCCCATGTATAGGGCATCTGTTGTGAGCTGCCTGACGCGCAATACCTCTCATGATATGGATACCGAATTTCAGTCCAAGGCTGTGCACATAATCAGCAAGATGCTTGAATCCGCTTCCGTCTGCAGATGAAGGGAATCTGACAGGAGATGGCTGCAGCCTTCCAAATTCATCCATTTCATCCTCGCCGAAAGGAATGTACTGGTAAACGTCTCTCACTCTTCCGGCGTCATTGGAATACCACTCAATATCAACAACTATATATTCATAGCCTGAGTCCTTTAAGTTCTTGGCAAGGTAGTCTGCATTTGCCTTAACCTCGTCCTCTGTAACCTTTGTATCGTAATAATCGTAGCTGTTCCACCCCATAGGCGGTCTTTTAGCAAAATCGTTAATGTTCATTTCTCCTCCTCTAGTCATTCAAAGTTTATACACCATATTTTTACTTATAATCCGAATGCTTTTTAATTTCAAGTGGTAAATTTTAGTAAAATAAGTAAACAAAAAGAAAACCCACATCATTACTACATTTACAGTAAATTGATGTGGGTAAGATTTTTATAATTCAAATTTACTACCGGCCTTTTTAAGGAACTGTCTTGTCCTCTCCTCTTTCGGATTGTCTATAACCTCTTTTGCAGTGCCTTCCTCTACTACAACGCCCTTATCCATAAATACCACGCGTGAAGCAACCTCTCTTGCAAATCCCATTTCATGGGTGACAACAACCATCGTCGTGCCTTCTTTTGCAAGCTTTTTCATTACTTCGAGTACTTCACCGGTAAGCTCAGGATCAAGCGCACTGGTGGGCTCATCAAATAATATCACCTCGGGATCCGGCGCGATCGCTCTTGCTATCGCAACTCTCTGCTGTTGTCCGCCTGAGAGCTCTCCGGGATACCTGTCAGCATAGCTGCTCATTCCGACTTTATCAAGGACTTTCATGGTCTTTTCCCGTGCAACATCCTTATTCATTTTTCTTGCGGTAACAAGACCTTCCATGACATTTTCAAAAACTGTCATGTTGCTAAAGAGATTGAATCCCTGAAATACAAATCCCATTCGCATTCTGAGATTCTTAATTTCTTTTTTGGAAACCTTGGTTATATCGTTTTCATATTCGTCAAAAATGATTCTTCCGCTATCCGCCTTCTCAAGAAAGCTGATGCAACGAAGAAGTGTTGTCTTACCTGAGCCTGATTGACCGATTATGGCAACAACCTCTCCTTTTTCAACCTTAAAACCAATTCCGTTCAAGACCTCCGAACCGGTAAAAACTTTGTATAAATTCTGAACTTCAAGCATTTTTAAAACCCTTACCCTATCATTGCCTTATTTATCCCGGAACCCTTATCGGATTTTCCACTCTTACTCTCCCATACGAGCTTCTTTTCAAGCCATCTCTGAAGGGCAGAAAGAGCAGTTGAAAAAACAAGATATATAAATGCCGCCTCAAGATAAAGCGCAAACGGCTCGTATGTTCTTGCTGCTATCTGCTGCGTTGTGGTAAATAGTTCTATGACCGTAATACTCGACGCAAGAGATGTATCCTTCAAAAGACTTATCAGGTTATTGAAAAGAGAAGGAAATGCGATTGGAAACGATTGAGGCAGAATTATCCTCGCCATTGTCTGAGGGTAGTTAAGCCCGATCATATATGCAGCTTCCGTCTGTCCCTTTGGAACTGCCAGTATCGCGGATCTAAAGATCTCAGCGTTATAAGCCCCAAGGTTCATTCCAAATGCTATTACTGCAGCCGGGAAAGCATCCAGCGTAATCCCTACGCTCGGAAGTCCGAAAAACACTATAAAGAGCTGCACGATCAAAGGTGTTCCTCTGAAAATCCATATATAGAATCTTGCGATAAGACTCAAAAATTTAAGCCCTGCCACCTGCACAAGAGCAAGTAACAATCCTATTACAAAGCTAAGTGCAAATGACAGAAGCGTAAGCGGCACAGTTACTCTGATGCCGGGTATAAGTATTTTTAAAAATGAACTTGTTAGTATTCCAATTAGTCTTTCACTCATAATGTATCAGTTAGCATTTGCCTGTGAAATATCACTTCCAAAATATTTGTTTGATAATTCTGTAAGTGTTCCATCGGCAGAAAGCTCTTCAATAGCCTTATTAATTGCATCTCTAAGGCTTTCGGTTTCACTTCCCTTTCTAAGAGGTATTGATACTTCAGAAGCATCATCAGTAAGCGCAACGATCTTAATAGCTGCATCAGGATGTTCACCAAGATAATCGTAGAAAGATACCTCAGCATTTAAAGTTGCATCAACTCTTCCTGAAAGAACCATATCGATTGTTTCGGATAATGTATCGACATTCTGTACATCTGCGCCGTAGCTTGCAGCAAGATCTGCATAAGTTGAACCAAGAGAGTTGCTTGTCTTTTTACCTGCAAGATCCTCAAATGTGCTGATCTCTGAATTGTCCTGACCTACAACAAGTGCAGTGCGTATGTATGCATAAGGTGTTGTGAAGTCATATTTTTCTTTTCTCTCATCGGTTATCTCAACACCATTAATAATAGCATCATATCTTCCGCCATCAAGTCCTGCAAAAAGTCCATCCCACTCGCCTTCAACAAATTCGGCTTCAACACCGAGTTTTTCAGCAATGGCCTTTCCAACCTCTGTATCGTATCCAACAAGGTCACCTGCCTCATCATGATAAGTCCAGGGTGCCCACTGTCCTTCCATAGCAAATACGATCTTGCCTTTTTCCTGAATGCTTGCAAGAAGGTCACTTCCTGCTTCTGTAGCCTCTGCAGCACTTTCTGTTGTATCAACGCTTTCTGAAGTTCCTGTGCTCTGGCCTTTGCCGCCGCATCCTGCTAAAACTCCCATACATGTAGTTGCTGTAAGAGCTATTGCTAATAATCTTTTTATAGACATTTTTTTCCTCCTCGTACACTACTATTACGCTATTTAGGGCATACTAACTCCATAAATAGCAATTGCACAATTTATTTTAGCACAAACTATTTTTTAAATCTATACAAATTTTATCTGAATTCACACGCTATATATGTATATCCTGCTTCTTCGTAGTAGGATATACCAACTTGAGTAAAATATCCGCTAAGGAGATTAGCACTATGCCCCGGGCTAATATACCACGCATAGGCAACATTCAGAGACCTGCTTTGTTCTTCATTTTCTGCTCTTGCCAGATTTTCACCGCACAAATTCGCACCTGCCGTGTACCATGCACTACCGTCAGGTCTGGTATGCGAAAATCGTGTTTTCAATTCTTTTGCTCTAATATGTGCAGCTTGCGTAAGTGAATCGTTAAAAGTAAGAGGACCAAGTCCTATCTCAGCTCTGAACTGATTCATATAACCAAGCACCTGGCTTACGTCTGTACTGCAAGCCCTGGTGATGATCCCAGGGGTAACCAAACAGAGCATGCCTGCCATTGCAAACATGTAGACAATTTTTTTCACGCTCCTCATAAAATGTCCCCCCTCGAATATGGTCCTAAGAGATGCCGCTTGCGGTAGTTTTCTTAGGACGGTCAACTATTTTCATTACATGCTTAACGCAATCAGTATTTAGTTTGTAATAATTATCACATTTTCAGATTGAAAAAGCTCTAAACTATCTATGAAATATAGTTACACAAAAATACAGAAAAAATGAAATTTATGTAACAAAATTACTAATTTCACTACACTTGAATCTCATGTAGTAATGTGATAAAGTATATGTAGTATTTAATACTACATAACAAAGTTTATCAAAACTATATTTTAGAATATATATCTTTACGGAGGAGAAAAATGAATACTAAAGAACTCAAACACTTTCTCAAAGAACACCTTGTACCGTCCAAGCTTTACACTATCGGAAAGAAAAAGAATGGCCGAATCTGCCTGACAAAAGCGGGAGACTCATGGGAGCTTTTCTTTATGGATTCAAAGAAGAAGGTAGGTCTAATGCTCTTTCCTGATGAAAACAGCGCCTGCCAATCCATGAAAGAGGAACTTAGAAAAATAATGGAAAGCATTTATGAAGTTACCTGGGTTCCTGCAAAGATTTGATTTAAATACTGTCAAAAAGGTGATCACGTTATAAAACGTGACCACCTTTTTTATGTCTTGATTATTATTTACTTCTGTTAAAAAGGTAAAATCTTTAATGCAAATTGTTATGAAAGAATGTATAAAATCCCACAGATAAGCGCCATAACCCAAAATACAAATGCTATATAAGTCATCCATTTGAGGCTGTCATATCTCTCCTGGATAACATAGTTATCCTTTATCATTTGTATTCTTTGCTCTTCAAAGCCGTCATAGATAGGAGGCTCAGGCTCTTCTTCTGTATCAGAGCCTTCTTCTCCACCGCTTTCTTCATTCCCTGTTTTTTCTTCCTCAAGGGAAATATCTTCAAGGGCAGCGCTTTCAGGCTCAGGAACCGGCATTTCCACTTCATCCGGTGATATCTCTGAAACTCCGGGCTCATCTGAAATCACTTCCTGATCTTCTTTTCCTATCATATTCGGATCAGGCAGTTCCGGCTTAGCACCCCTGTTGAATTCACCCAGTATATAAAATGCCACTCCAAGCAAAAACAGAACTACGGTATATATCACATAAATATTATTATGCATATCTTATCCCTTCCTTAAAGGACATTTATAATTTTGTAATCTTGGCATCTGAAGGAATCTTGCCCTTTAACATTGTTTTATATTTTGCTTTGCACTTCTTTTTCACAGCAAACTTTGATCCATCTGCTATTTCTTTAAAGGCTTTCTTTCCTACACTTTTCAGCGTTGTTGTATAGATTTCGACTTTGCTTAGATTACTGCACCCGTAAAATGCTTTCTTACCAATCTTCTCAACATTTTTGCCGATAGATACTGCGGTAATGATTTCATTATCTGCGCAGGCATTGTTTGCAATCTGAGTAATCTTAGCTGAAATCCCGTTTACTACAATCTTTGAAGGGATATCAACCTCAGTTAATTCAGGGTTCGCGACTCCCTTAAATGTTACTGTAAAATCACCTGTTGCCTTGTATTTCAGATCATCAACAATATAGGTCTGACCTTTATTAAGTCCTACTTTTGCATCCTTATATTTTGGCCAGTAGTTACTTTTTGCAAGATTGCTTCGCTCTTTTGCTTTGGTTTCAGTATCTGCAGGCACTTCGTAGTACTTGCACCAATAGTATGCAGCTTTTCCGGCACCGCTCTTGGAATTTTTAACACCCTTCATCAGAGATAGCGTGTTTGGATAATATGTAGATAATTCATAGCTCAAATAATTAAGCTGTCCCTCAAGGCTGTGCCAATCATAATCATGATCACCACACCATGCACGAAGTCTTGATGCCCTGTCGTTGTGCCACTGGCATATTCCAAAGCTTGTTCCGTTATCACCAACTGCACTTGGATTAAAGGATGATTCCTTGGAAATATTGGCAAGAGCGCCACATCCGGAAGCATTGCTGAATCCACCATCTGATATCAGATAGTAGAATACTTTTTCCTCGTTGCTTTTGCCACGTAAAGAGGCAGCCTGTGCCCCCTTTCCGGGTATAAACAGGCTGCCTGCCATTATTACGATTGTCCCAATGATTGCTGCTTTTACGCATTTCCCAGTTTTTCTCATGATGTTACCCCCAAATTACTTTTTTCACTCTTTATATTTATTTCCCCGGCTTCTCATAATAGAATGAGCTCTTTCTGATAAAGCCAATTTCTTTATAATTTATGATCTGCTCTGTACTACCGATAAAAAGTACTCCGCCCGGAGCAAGAGAATCATAATACTTTCTGAATATCTCATCCTTTGCTTCTTCAGTAAAATAAATAAGAACGTTTCTGCAAACAATAAGATGATAATCCTTTGGATAAGGCTCACGCAGAAGATCCGCCTGCTTAAATGTAACGCGCTGCTTTATCTCATCGGCAACTCTCCATTTGTCGCCTTCCTGCTTCAAATATTTTGATTTCAGATCAGCAGGTACTGCCTGAACTTCCTTGGCATCATACACACCGGCTCTTGCCTTTGCAAGCGCCACAGTATCAATATCCCAAGCTGTAATACTTATCTGATTAAGCGGCATATGCTTAGATAAAAGCATAACTATTGTATAGGGTTCGTCACCTGTAGAGCACGCTGCACTCCAGATCTTAAGCTTGTTTCCAAACTTACTTATCAGTTCCGGAACCATCTGCTTATCCATCAGATTCCACTGGTCAATATTCCTGAAAAACTCAGAAACATTGATCGTAAGGTATGTTATAAAGGTCTCACGAGCAGTCTGATCCTTTTTAATTAGATCCATATATTCGTCATAGCCTTTACATTCTGTCTTTCCAATAAGGGTATCAATCCTACGCTTCATCTGCTTTTCTTTGTAAGCATTAAGATCAATCTTTGTAAGCTTATAAACCTCGCCCTTAAACCACTCATAATCAACTGCCATTCCAAGACCCCCTCTTAAAGTAAGCTTATAAAAAAACATACAGTTACTACTATGATTTAAGTATAACCAACCCTCTAGTTTATGTAAAATAAAATAAACATAAACTTAATTAAGTAAATGTAAGGCATTGGTAAGACCATCCAAAATGCATATTATTTTTAGACATAAAAAGGACTGCCACACTATACATGTGACAGTCCCTAGATCTCAATAATTATTCAGCATCCTGCTCAGCGATAACCTTGTCGATGTCTACACTTGCAACATCTGCATTGTCATCAGCCTCATCTTCCTTCTCGGGAGCTGTAAGAGCCTTGATGCTAAGGCTGATCTTACGATCTGCTTCGTTGAAGTCAACGATTCTTGCTGTAACTTCCTGACCGATGCTAAGAACATCTGCAGGCTTCTCGATGTGCTCTCTAGCGATCTGAGAAACATGAAGAAGTGCGTCGATACCGGGCTCAAGCTCGATAAATGCGCCAAAGTCAGTCATTCTGGCAACCTTACCTGTTACCTCGTTACCAACAGCGTACTTTGTTTCAGCATCCTTCCAAGGGTTCTCATCATCAAACTTTCTTGAAAGAGCGATCTTGTTGCCGTCGATACCTTTGATCTGAACCTTAACAATATCGCCAACCTTGAATGTCTTCTTAGGATTCTCAACACGGCCCCATGACATCTCTGAGATGTGGAGGAGTCCATCTGCACCGCCAAGATCGATGAATGCGCCGAAATCTGTAACATTCTTAACTGTACCTTCTACGATATCGCCAACACCGATTGTCTCAAACAGCTTCTTAGCCTGCTCAGCCTTCTCTGCTGTAATAAGCATCTTACGGTTACCGATATATCTTCTTCTCTTAGGATTGTACTCAGTTACAACGAACTGGATTTCCTGTCCTTCATACTTGGAAAGATCCTTCTCGTATGTATCAGAAACAAGACTTGCAGGAATGAAGATTCTAACTTCATCAACTACAACTGTAAGTCCGCCTTCAAGAACTTGTACAACCTTAGCTGTAAGTACTTCCTGATTGTTGAATGCTTCCTCGATACGCTTATTTCCTCTGTCAAGGGCAAGACGCTTGTATGAAAGGATAACCTGACCGTCTGCATCATTTGTCTTAAGGACTTTGACATCCATTGTGTCACCTTCCTTGACAACCTGAGTAAGATCGATGCTGCTATCGTTACTATACTCATTCTTTGTGAGAATGCCATCTGACTTGTAGCCAATGTTAAGAATAATCTCATCCGGCTTTACAGCAATGACAGTGCCTTCTACGACCTCCCCCGTATGAATTGTTTTGAACGACTCATTGAGCATCTGTTCAAAAGATTGTTCTGACATAATTCTGAACCTCCTCGATAATGTTCTTTGGGGTGGACGCCCCGGCGGTAATTCCCACTAGCTTAACCGCTTTAGGCAGTTCTAAATGCAAGTCATCCAGTGTTTGAATAAAGTATGTATTGGCACACTTCTTACTGCATATCTCATACAGTTTCCTTGAATTAGAACTGTGCGCTCCGCCTATCACTATCATAGCATCAACTCTGGCGGCAATATCCTCTGCTTCGGTCTGCCTTTCTTCTGTTGCACTACAAATAGTGTTCACAACATTAACATTGTAGCGCGAATTAGAAAACTTTTCAACGATTTCTTGAAATTTATTTTGATTAAATGTCGTCTGAGATACTATATATAACTCTGTGCCCTCCGGAAACTGGATTTTTTCCGCTTCCTCCAAAGTCTCTATCACATATACCGGTCCGGATACGTAACTGACTATGCCATCAACCTCTGGATGAGTAGCACTTCCGACAACAATGATAGTTTTCCCTTCAGCACTTTCTTTTTCTACTATATTATGTATTCTTTTAACAAACGGGCATGTTGCATCGACATATTCGATACCCATATCCTTTATTTTCTCATGGATCTCTTTTCTTATTCCATGAGACCTGATTATCAGGATTCCATCACCTATCGTCTTTAGATCCTCAGGAGATTCTACGACTCTCACTCCTTTTTTTTCCAGATCTGAAACCACAGTTTCATTGTGGATTATCGGTCCATAGGTGTATATTTTTTTTCCGGATGCCTTGTCAATCTGTTTGTAGACTTCGTCCACAGCTCTTGTCACTCCAAAGCAAAATCCGGCGTGTTCTGCAAGTATTACATCCATATTTTTCCTCATTTATTTTGCGTTTGTGTCTTTATACATCCGTCCGGTACAAACATGTCTGCAGATGATCACAGATTGTTGTAGAGGCTGATTATCTTGTCTGCAACCTCTTCTATAGTCATGTAGGATGAGTCGATCTCAACAGCATCATCAGCCTTTTTAAGCGGTGAATTTTCTCTTGTCATGTCTCTGTGATCTCTCTCGATAATATCCTTCTCGATGGTATCAAGATCACACTGCTCTCCCTTTTCAATCATTTCCTTATATCTGCGCTCTGCTCTCACTCTGCTGCTTGCAGTAAGATAAACCTTTAAATTAGAATCAGGAAGCACAACGGTTCCGATATCTCTTCCGTCCATCACAACGTCAGTAGTCTTAGCCTGTTTTCTCTGAAGTTCAACAAGTTTCTCCCTGACCTTGGCATTTGCGCTGCTCTTAGAAGCCATGCTTGATACTTCCTCGGTCCTTAGCTGAGAATTGACGTTTTCGCCATTTAAATAAACAACCTGCTCTCCATTCTCATGACCTATTGAAATATCTGCACTGTCAATATTTGCTTCAATTGCCGCAAAATCGTTTCCATCTACTCCGAGCCTTGTCAGATGGACTGCCATAGCTCTGTACATTGCGCCTGTATCAATATATATAAATCCAAGCTTCTTTGAAACTATTTTTGCGATCGTACTTTTTCCTGCTCCTGCAGGTCCATCTATTGCTATGCTGTTTGCCATAATCATTCTCCAATAATTTTACTCTTCTGCGCTGCATTCGCCGGCCAGATGGCCTGTTGACCATGCTATCTGTAAATTAAAGCCGCCTGTCTGCGCATCTACATCAATTATCTCTCCTGCAAAATAAAGTCCCTTGATTTTTTTAGACTCCATTGTGGAAGGATTTATCTCACCAACGGCTATTCCGCCCCTTGTGATTATTGCCTCGTTAAATCCTCTAAGTCCCTGTACGGTCATCCTCATATCCTTTATAAGATTAACGAAGTCCTGTCTTTCTTTTCTTGTTATAGCGTTAATCTGTTTTTCAGGATCGATCCCCGACAGCTCTATCATGACCGGAATGAGCTTAGACGGAAATAGACCATTTAAGGAATTTTTAAACTGTCTGTTTCTTGAGAGGTCAAATTCTCTCTGCAGCCTCTTATCAAGCTGTTCGTGCGTTAGTGCCGGCTTTAGATCAAGTCGCAGGATATATGAATTCTTATTTCCCTTTTTGTCCTTAGCCTCATAGTAACAGCTTGCAGTTAAAATAAGCGGTCCACTGACACCAAAATGCGTAAAAAGCATTTCTCCAAAACCGTCATAAACAGTCTTATTCTTTGCTTTCTTGCCTTCCGGATTCTCTTCTTTTAACTGTTCAAGCTTAACTGCAACATTTTTTAATGACAGACCCTGAAGCTTTTTGCAAAAGTCTTCAGCAATCTCAAAAGGAACCAGAGACGGCGAAGTATTTGTCACCTTGATCCCCAGCTCTTTAGCTATTTTAAGTCCGTCTCCCGTAGATCCGGTGGATGGATACGACAAGCCGCCTGTGCATACTATCACGGAATCAACTTCGGTAATTCCTGAATCTTTTGAAACAACCGCTTTTACATGGTCATCTGCATCAACCTGTATCCATGTAACTTCATCCTGATATCTGATCTCCACGCCCTTCTTTTTAAGCACTTTTACAAGTGTGCTTATAATATCCGAAGAGTGATCCGACACAGGAAAAACTCTGTCTCCACGCTCTATTTTCAGTCTGCATCCGTTGCTCTCAAAAAAATCCTGCACACGGGTATTATCGTATCCGTAAAGAGCACTGTATAAAAACTTAGAGCCATGTGGTATCTTATCAAAATACTCCGATATGTCACAGGCATTTGTCACATTACATCTGCCTTTTCCGGTAATGTATATTTTCTTACCTGGTTTCTCATTTTTCTCAAAAATTATGACGTTTGCTCCACTCTCCGCAGCAGAGATAGCTGCCATCATTCCGGCTGCACCGCAGCCAATAACCGCAATTCTTTTCATTCTTTATGCCTGTCTGAAAGCTTCATAAGCAGATGTAAGCATAGCTATAGAGTCTGCCTCTTCCAAATCATAATCTCCTGTTACAGCCATGCATCCCGCTCCATGAATAAATATCCACATCTTCATGAAAAGCTGCTCAGCATTCTGAACACCCTGTTCCTTGGCTCTTGCCACTTCTTTTACAATATTCTCATCTGAGCCGTTTACGATATCATACATGCTCTTGCTATCCTTGCTGTCAGCAGATATAAAAAGAAGCTTAAAAAGATTTGCATTTGACTGGGCAAAAGCAATATAGCTAAGCCCCAGATCTACAAAAGGTGTCTCATGTGTTTTCTTGCTGTGTCTGCAATAATCCTCAAAATATGATACAGCTCTGTCAAAAACATCTTTTTTTAATTCATCCATATTCTCATAGATTCTGAAAATAGGCTGAGTAGAGCAACCTGCAGCTCCTGCAAGTCTTCTTGATGTGATCTGATCAAAGCCCTCTTTCCTGGTAATTTTAAATGCCGCATTTATTATCTCTTCTTGTGTGATCGTCGCTTTTCTGGACATGAGATATTCCTCCTGAAATTTATTGGCACGCCTCTATAAGTAAGTCGTAAGACAGATAAATGTTATATCCTTTAGATAGCATACGTTATTATCTTAGTGATTACAACCCCTTGTGTCAATGGTATTAAACCGAAAAAACTTCCCGCATTTTAAGTGCCATGCACCCGGTATGCGGGAAGTTTAACTAATCAACTATTCTTGTTTAAATCTCCGAAATTACTGGAAATTAGTAATAAGTGCCCAAATGCGGAATGCAAACATAGCAAATACAACCCACATTACAGGTGAAATATCTTTGATCTTACCCATGAATACCTTAACAATTACCCATGCAAGTACTGCAAACATGATACCTGTTGCGATTGAATATGAAAGAGGCATCATAAGCAGTGCGAGATATGCACCGATAGTATCAGCAATATCTCCGTCAAACTCTATGTTCTTTGCACTAGAAACCATAAGCATACCAACATATACAAGAGCAGGAGCTGTTGCAAATGAAGGGATTGCAAGGAAGATAGGACTAAGCACCAATGATATTACAAACATTACACCGGTTGTAAAAGCTGTAAGGCCTGTACGACCACCTGCAGCTACGCCGGCACCTGACTCAACAAAGCTTGTTACAGTTGAAGTACCAAGACATGCACCAACAGTTGTTCCTACAGCATCTGAAAAGAATACAGAACCAACATTAGGAATATCACCATTCTCATCAAGAAGGCCGGCCTTATCAGCGACACCTACTACTGTTCCAACTGTATCAAAGATATCTACATAAAGGAAACTGAATACAATAGCAATGAACTGAATAAGATGTGATGCAGCCCATCCAAAGTTGAATTTAAATGCTGTATCTGCAATTCCTCCAAGCTGAAGCCCCTGTGAAAAATCCGGGAATACATTTGTTGCTGTATACCAGCCTGTTGACTGAGCAATCATGCCAAGTATCCATGTTACAACGATACCTATAAGAACTGAGCCTGTGATATTAAAGTGCTCAAGTACAACAATTATGATCAGTCCGATAAGGCTGAGTACGACGTCAGCTTCTGCAAAGTTACCAAGAGCAACAGTTGTTGCTTCATCAGGAACGATTACGTTTGCACCGCGAAGACCTATAAATGCAATGAAAAGACCGATACCTGCTGAGATACCAAACTTAAGGTTTCTCGGAATACTGTTAATGATCTTCTCACGAATTCCTACTCTTGAAAGGAGAAGGAAAATCACGCCTTCTACAAATACCGCTGTTAAGCATATCTTAAACGCGTTTTCTCCCTCACTTGCAAGCTCTCCAAGACATACTGTATACGCAAAATATGCATTAAGTCCAAGTCCTGCTGAAAGAGCTATCGGATAGTTAGCCAAAAAAGCCATGAAAAATGTAGCAATTGCAGAAGCTATTGCTGTGGCAACAAATACACCACTGGGATTCATTACCGTGCCCAGGATGCTGGGGTTAACAGCCAAAATGTAGGCCATTGAAAGGAACGTGGTAATTCCGGCAATAATCTCGGTTTTTACCGTAGTATTATGTTCCTCTAACTTAAATAGTTTTTCCAACATGTTTTTTCTCTCCTCCTAAAAACAATGTAAACAAAACAATAAGAATATAGCATAAAAACATAATTACGAAAAGAGAATTTTTCTATGAAAAAATGACTGCCGCTTTTTATGCGACAGCCATTTGAAGTCATCATGATCCTTGTTTTTCTGACAAAAACAAGAATTTAAGCATTAACGATTTTGCCAAAGTCAGGCTTAAGTGAAGCGCCACCAATAAGGCCACCATCGATGTTGGGCTTTGAAAGGAGCTCTGCAGCATTGCCTGCGTTCATTGATCCGCCGTACTGAATACGAACTTCGTCAGCAGTAGCCTGATCATAAAGCTTAGCAATAAGGCTACGGATAAGTCCGCAAACCTCTTCTGCCTGATCAGCTGTAGCTGTTTCGCCTGTGCCGATAGCCCAGATAGGCTCGTAAGCAATAACAAGTTTCTTAACCTGATCAGCTGTTACGCCGTCAAGATCCCATGTGATCTGTCTCTCGATCCACTCTTTGTAAGTATCAGCCTTACGAAGTGCAAGAGATTCGCCGCAGCAAAGGATAGGTGTAAGACCTGAAGCAAATGCCTTCTTAACCTTCTGGTTGATAAGGATATCATTCTCGCCGAAGATATCTCTTCTCTCAGAGTGGCCAATAATGATGTACTCAACTCCGGCATCCTTAAGCATGGGAGCTGAAATCTCGCCTGTGAAAGCGCCGTTATCAACAATATAGAAGTTCTCAGCACCAACGTGTACGTTAGTACCCTTAACAGCCTCTACTACAGGAACGATGTCGATTGCAGGTACGCAATATACAACATCTACTGCATCATTCTTTACTAAATCCTTAAGCTCATTGCAAAGAGCTACTGCCTCGCTGGGAGTCTTGTTCATCTTCCAGTTACCGGCAATAATACGTCTTCTTGCCATTATTTTGGCCTCCTATTTCATTTTATTATGGAAGTCCTGCTCTCGCATACAAAGATGCGAGGCAGAACATAGTTTACACTGAATAAGGGAAACCCTTAGTAAAGTGCTCAGTCCTTATCATCAGCAGCATAAACGCCGGGAAGCTTCTTGCCCTCAAGGAACTCAAGAGAAGCGCCGCCACCTGTTGAGATGTGGCTCATCTTGTCAGCATAACCAAGCTGATTAACAGCTGCTGCACTATCACCACCACCGATGATTGTTGTAGCAGATGTCTCAGAAAGTGCCTTAGCAACTTCCTTAGTACCATTAGCAAGAACAGGGTTCTCGAATACACCCATAGGTCCGTTCCATACTACAGTCTTAGCTGACTTAACAGCCTCTGAGTAAAGAGCGATTGTCTTAGGTCCTATATCAGCGCCTTCCTTGTCTGCAGGAATCTTGTCTGCATCAACGATAGTAGTTTTGATTGAAGGATCGTCGATAGGATTCGGGAACTCATCGATACATACAGTATCAACAGGAAGAAGAAGCTGCTTACCAGCCTTCTCTGCCTTCTCCATCATCTCTTTGCAGTATTCAACCTTAGTATCATCAAGAAGTGACTTACCTACTTCGTATCCCTTAGCCTTAAGGAATGTGTAAGCCATACCACCACCGATGATAAGAGTATCGCACTTGTCAAGAAGAGTGTTGATAACGTTAAGCTTATCAGCGACCTTAGCACCACCAAGGATAGCAACGAAAGGTCTTACAGGATTCTCAACTGCATTTCCAAGGAAGTCGATTTCCTTCTGCATAAGATATCCAACAGCGTTAACGCCGCCCTTCTCTGTAATATACTTAGTAACAACTGCTACAGAAGCATGTGCTCTGTGAGCTGAACCAAAAGCATCACATACATAATCGTCAGCAAGAT
Source organism: Butyrivibrio sp. NC2002 (assembly GCF_000702265.1). Classification (GTDB taxonomy): domain Bacteria; phylum Bacillota; class Clostridia; order Lachnospirales; family Lachnospiraceae; genus Butyrivibrio. The sequence goes on along the minus strand of NZ_KL370881.1, from coordinate 402,403 downwards.
CAGCAAGCTCTTTTGCAAAAGCTTCACCAGCCTCTTCAGGCTTTGTCTCTTCCTTGCCACGGAAACGTGTATTCTGAAGAAGGATTACATCACCTTCGTTCATAGCTTCTACAGCTGCTGTAGCATCAGCGCCTGTAACATTGTAATCAGCGATGAATTTTACTTCCTTGCCAAGTTTAGCTGAAAGGCTCTTAGCAACAGGTGCAAGAGACTCACCCTCGTTGGGGCCGTTCTTAACCTTACCAAGATGTGAGCAAAGAATAACCTTGCCACCATCATTCATAAGTTTCTTTATTGTAGGAAGTGCTGCATTGATACGAGTTTCATCTGTAATCTCGCCGTTCTTAAGCGGTACGTTGAAGTCACAACGAACAAGAACTCTTCTGCCCTTTGCGCTGAAATCGTCAACTGATTTCTTATTAAGTGCCATATTGTTTTCCTCCTGGAATAATTTTATTGAATAAAAAATGAGGTCCGGTCCATTTGGACCGGACCTCGCATAAGATCTCTCTTAAAATGATTCATTAAGCAAGTTCGAATCATCAGTTCAAAAAGAACCAGACGGATTCTTATTTAACGAACTTCTCAAAGTACTTGATTGTACGAACCATCTGTGATGTATATGAGTTCTCGTTGTCATACCATGAAACAACCTGAACTTCATAGAGGCCATCGCCAACCTTAGTAACCATTGTCTGAGTAGCATCGAAGAGTGAACCATATGTCATTCCAACGATATCAGATGAAACGATCTCATCCTCGTTGTAACCGAATGTCTCAGGATCAGAAGCCTTCTTCATAGCCTCGTTGATTGCTTCCTTTGTAAGTTCCTTGTCAGACTTAACAACTGCGAAAAGAAGTGTTGTTGAACCTGTCGGAACCGGTACTCTCTGAGCAGCGCCGATGAGCTTGCCGTTGAGTTCAGGAATAACAAGGCCGATAGCCTTTGCAGCACCTGTTGAGTTAGGAACGATGTTAACAGCGCCTGCACGAGCTCTTCTAAGGTCACCCTTTCTCTGAGGTCCGTCAAGGATCATCTGATCACCTGTGTAAGCATGGATTGTAGCCATGATACCGGACTGGATAGGTGCGAAGTCATTAAGAGCCTTAGCCATAGGTGCAAGGCAGTTTGTTGTGCATGATGCAGCTGAAATGATGTTGTCATCAGCTGTAAGTGTCTCGTGGTTAACATTATATACGATAGTAGGAAGATCATTTCCTGCAGGAGCAGAAATAACAACCTTCTTTGCACCGGCATTGATGTGAGCCTGAGCCTTGTCCTTTGATGTGTAGAAACCTGTACACTCAAGAACAACGTCTACACCGAGCTTGCCCCAAGGAAGGTTATTAGCATCAGCTTCCTTGTAGATCTTGATTTCCTTACCGTTTACAGTAATGGAATCTTCGCCATAAGATACCTTATCAGCGTATTTGTACTTGCCCTGTGATGAGTCATACTTAAGAAGGTGAGCAAGCATCTTAGGAGCTGTAAGATCGTTGATTGCTACGATCTCTGTTCCTTCGTGCTCAAACATCTGTCTGAATGCAAGACGACCGATACGGCCAAAACCATTAATTGCTACCTTTACTGCCATTTTAAGTCCTCCTAAAATGATTAAAAATATTTATTTGCTGTTACTAATTCTTTACAACTGATTGTCAAAAATTTGACAGCAATATTATTCTATCTAACTTCTAACGATTTTTCAAGTAATCTTTAGTTCAAAACCTAAATTTATCAGTTATTTTTTTCCTGACGATTATTTTTTCTTATAAAAATCTCAAAAATTCATATAGTTAAATTTCTACATTATATCTGTGTTTACAAATTGTAAATGATGTTTTTATGTATATTTAATATTTATATATCGTTCATGAACTGCCAATAGTGATATAATAATTTTTACACAGTTTTATGTAGTTGGGCGATATTTTATGATAATTATTTTTATGGAGGAATTCTTATGAGTGACAAAGAAACTAGCAAAAATAATGGAATAAGTACAAAAGACAGCATTAAGACAAAACTTATAGTCATTATGCTCCTTGTATGTGCTGTTCCGCTGATCATTTCTTCAGCTGTAAGCTATAAAACCTCTACTTCCAAAGCACTTGAAGATGCCTTAACTTCCATGAACTGGGAAGCCTGGTATCTGGACAGTGAGTGGCAGGGTGTTATCGACAACAACTTAAGAGCTTTGCAGACAGTCGCTATGTCTCCTGCTACAGTTGCTTTCATGAAAGATATGAATGACGAGGGACTAAAGCAGGCTGAGACAGATTATCTAAAATCAGTAGACGCAATGATGGCAGATAACAGTCTTATAGTTTTAACAGGTCCTGACGGAATACAGGTTCTAAGAACAGACGGAAAAGACCCTGTTGACGTAAGTGAAAGACAATACTTTAAAGATGCAATGGCTGGAAAAACCTCCATTTCTGATGTGATCATTTCCACAGCAACAGGAACAAGACAGATTACTTTTTCTGCCCCCATCAAGGATGAATCCGGAAATGTTCTTGGCATAGCTCAAAGAAACTACAACCTGAATGATTTCCACACTATTCTCGCCAAAGAAAGTGAAGATGCTTTTATATGTGATACAACAGGTCTTGTAGCTGCCCACTCACAATATGAGATTACCCCTGAAAATGAAGATGACAGAAGCAAATCAGTATTCATGACATCAGGTCTTACAGAAGGCCATTATGAAACTGATACAGGAAAAGGCTACCGCGCAATCGTTACATACGTTAAAAATGCAGATTCCAACTGGACCATCTGTACTGCAACCAACACTAAAAAAGTCAATGCAGCCGCACGCTCTTCTGCTCTTATGGTTGTTGCAGTTGGCGTTATCATGCTTATTATCGCAGCATTTATTTCTATAAAAATGGCTCTGTCATTTACAAGACCGGTTCAGGCAGTTAATGAATCTCTTTCAAAACTGGCAGACGGACGATTTTCAAAGGTTGACAAATTCAGTACAAGAAAAGACGAATTTGGTCAGATGGTGCGCAATACCAATGGCGTTATTGACAAGCTTGATGAAATCGTAGCCAGTATCAAAGAGTCCGCTTCTTCTGTTGGAACTTCTTCAGAAGAACTATCAGATATGGCTAACCAGATTTCCCAGACCGCAGAGGATGTTTCAAACGCAGTCCAGGAAATTGCATCCGGTGCAACGCAGCAGGCTGATGAAATCCAGAGTGCTTCCGAAAACGTTGGAAGGATTGGAGATGCTGTTGCAGATGTACAGTCTTCTACAGATAACCTTTCAGATATAGCACAGAAGATGAAAGAAGCATCAGAGATCTCAAGTAAATCCCTTGAATCACTGCAGCAGTCCTCTACCGAAATGACCCAAAAGATAGATGATATATCAAGCACCATTTCAGCTACTCAGGAAGCAGTTACTAATATCAACGACAAGGTAGAAGGAATCGCATCCATCGCAACGCAGACCAATCTGTTGTCCCTCAATGCATCAATTGAGGCTGCAAGAGCCGGAGAAGCCGGAAAAGGATTTGCAGTCGTTGCTGAGGAAATCGGCAAACTTGCTGATGACTCCAAGCAGATGGCTGACGATATCAGAAGAGAAATGGATATCCTTCTTGAGCAGAGTAATGCAGCCGTTTCCGCTGCTGCCGATGTAAAACAGGGCAATATGGATCAGCAGGTTGCTCTTGGCGAAACCCTCGATGCAGTTAACGGTATGCTGGGCGATATAGGTAGCACAGTCGGCGGTGTCGGCCTTATTTCAGAGGGCGCTGAAACCTGTGATTCCTCAAAGAATGCAGTAGTTGATACCATGAGCGCATTGTCCGCTATTTCTGAAGAAAATGCTGCTTCATCAGAAGAAACAGGAGCATCCATGCAGGAACTTTCAGCAACAGTTACAACACTTGCCGGTTCAGCAGACAGCCTGAAAGAAATTGCAGAAAAACTCAATTCCGATATGGCATTTTTCAAGTCATAATAGCCAAAAAGATAAAAATAATGATAAAATTAGCTGCCGCTTCATTTCGAAGTGGCAGCATTTTATTAGCGAAACAGGAGGAATGATGCAATGACAATGCTTCCGGCAGATTATCATATACACTCCCACCACTCAGGGGACTGCGATTCACCTATGAAAGACGTTATTGAAGCTGCAGTTTCAAGAAAGCTTCCGGCTATGTGTTTTACTGAGCACATGGATATGGATTATCCCGACCTTCCCGATATTAAAAAAGGACAGTTTGAACTGGATACAGATGCTTATTTTTCGGAGCATCAAAAACTTGCAGACGAGTACAAAGACATGATTCCTGTAAGATTTGGAGTAGAACTGGGTCTCCAGCCACAGATCGTAGATTTTAACGCAGACTATGTAAAAAAATATCCATTTGATTTTGTAATTGCCTCAACACACGTTTGCCACGGTCAGGATCCCTACTATCCCGAATTTTATGAAAACCGCACAGAAAAAGAAGCTTTTTCTTTCTTTTTCAAAACAACTCTTGAAAACATACAGGACTTCGATGACTTTGATGTATACGGACATCTCGATTACGTAGTCCGCTATGCGCCAAATGGAGATAAGAATTTCAGATACGAAGATCACAAAGAGATCATAGATGAAATCCTCTCTCTTCTTATATCCAAAAACAAAGGGCTTGATGTAAATACAAAATCACTGTACTCATCTTCTCTTTCTCAGCCAAATCCCTGCAAGGATATCCTGTGCAGATACAAAAAGCTGGGAGGCAAGATCATCACATTTGGTTCGGATGCACACAAGAGCACGGATGTATCAAGAGAATTCGAAAAAGCAGTAGAGATCGCCTCCTCAGCCGGCTTTGATAGGTACTGTCAGTTCATAAAAAGAGAGCCTGTTTTCTTTGACCTGTAATGGTAGGAGAACAGACTCTTTTATCCATGCAGTTAAATATCATTTTCTTCGGATACAAGAAATGATTTCTCGGACAACTCCATTTCTTTGTCGTACAAAATCTCTCTTAGATGGGATAGTCCGCCCTTTTGCTTTTGCGGTGGAACTCCAAGGATTTTTAAACGATTCTTTATTTTTCTCACCTTTTCCAGGTAATCATACAAAAACAGTACGATACCTATTCCCAGCAAGGAAAAAACAGTATACAGTAACATATAATAAAGCCCCCTTATAGATAACATAATAACACATCCTAATTGTTATTTAACTTTTTATCTTTACTTAATTATTGGTACATTTTTAACCCCCAAGTTTAAAGTATAATATTTAATTAGAAATGTGATTTTTTAGGGCACTTATAGGAGCATTTAAATGAACCACAAAAAAAATTTTGCCAAAAAACTTCATATTTTCAAGCTCACAGTCATGGCAATCATAATTATCCTTGCCGGTATATTTTTTTCCATACTTGCATTAAATCCTGCACTAAGAGGAATGATAAGCGTCAATCCTCTGCTTCTTGCGATCTGCACTGTTACATGGATCTGCCTGATCGTTTCATTTGCACATCTGGCAATAGATTTTTATGTGATAAAAAAGCATCATGACCTGGCAAGGGATCTGGATGAGCTATCTTTCCTCGATACTCTCACCGGTCTTCCCAACAGATATTCCATTGACAGATTTTCTTCCAAATACAACACTCCGGAAAAAATGGAAAATCTTGGCTGCGTTCTCTTTATGATCAGCAATCTTAAGGAAATAAATGAAAAGCTCGGACGTGACATGGGTGATAAGGCAATTTCCGATTTCTGCGAAATCCTTGAATCAGTAGGCCGCTATTATGGTCTTATCGGCAGAAACAGTGGTAACGAATTTATAGTCGTTATAGAAAACAGTAACAAACAATCGATAGAAATGTTCCTATCTGATTTTCAGAGAAGGATAAGCAATCACAACACACTTAATCCCGCAATTCCATTGAGGATCATGTACTCATACGTACTAAGCAATGATATATATGCAGATCATTTCTATACACTTATAACAGGTGTGTACAGACGATTTAACGAACACCCGCTGACACTTATGTAACACTTTTTTGGAGAGCCTCATATGAAAAAAAGCTCAGCAAAAATAAATAAACTTGTAGTTCTTGCATGGAACGATGACACTACTGCTTTTTCCATGCTGTACTCCCTTACATGCGACGATACATTTAATTATTGCATGCATTTTCTGCAAAACGAGCACAGAGCCCACGAAGTGATGATGGCAATCTATGATTATGCATACAAAAACATCACAACTCTTGAGGATCCCACGCTCTTTGAAAAATGGCTTATGCGAATATCTTTCCATGAATGTATGGAAATAGCGATAAACAGGCAGGAGCTTGATATATCTTCGATGATAAATCCCGCAACACTCGAAGCTCTTTCCTTTTCAGAGAGGCAGATTTTCTTTCTCCATGACTACAGAAACCTTTCGGAGGATGAAATTGCAAATGCTCTTGCCATTCCCAAAAAGGTTGTAACAAAAAAGCTTGAAAGCGCAAGAAATAACCTGCTTAAGCTCAAAACAAATGCAGGCTGACGTCACAAGGATCAAGGACAAACTTTTTAAATGAAATTTATCAAAAACAAAACCAATAAATTTCATATAGGTGATAGCGTAGCCGAAGGCATTTTAAAGGACGTTCTATTAAGGAACGACCAGCACTATGAGGAGATGCCCGATGTCCTTCCGGACAGATTTATCGGTATTCTGAATGAGGAGAAAAGCCCCGGAAGTCTTGGTATAAAAATCGCTCTCTCAATGCTTGTACTTACTGCCCTTCTTCCGGTCATGCTGATAGCGCCCGATGTCAAAATAGACTTCAGGCAGATCACAGAAGTTGCAGGTACGAGTGATAAAAAAGCACAGGCTATCAATTTTGACACTTCAGGTCTTGAAAAAGGAAGCCGCGACAATAAGCCGGACTGCCTTGTACCAGAACGCGGAACGAGTGCCTTTTTCTCTAATGACGTGGCATCAATTGATGCTTCAAATGCTTCTGAAGGATATGTGATAGTTCACTACACCGGAGAATCGGACAAGGTAAAGCTGCAGATAACCGGTCCAACTGATATTACCTACACCTATAACCTTGCTACAGGAGGCGGAAAAGATGAAGTGTTCCCCCTTCCCGAAGGAGACGGTAAATATCTTATCTGCATATATGAAAACCTTACAGGGACGCAGTATTTAACGGCATTTACAAAATCAATAAAGGTTACGCTAAGGGATCAGTTTTTACCCTTTTTATATCCGAATCAATATGTGGATTTCAAAAAAGATGATACCGCTATAAAATACGCAGAGTACTTATCCTATACAGCCAACAGCGATCTGGATGTTGTATCTGCTATTTACAACGACCTGATCTCCACAATGAGCTATGACTATGAGGAAGCCCAGTCTGTAGAGAGTGGTTACATTCCCGATATCGACGAAGTTCTCGATACGCGAACAGGAATCTGTCTCGACTATGCCGTTCTGATGTCTGCTATGTTAAGGTCACAGAGCATACCTACCAGAATGGAAGTTGGATACGCAGGAACTGCTTACCATGCGTGGATCAGCACCTACATAAAAGACATCGGATGGGTAAACGGAATAATCCAATTTGACGGCAAAGACTGGTCGCTCATGGATCCCACCTTCGCATCCACAACCGATACCGATAAACTGGCATCCTTCATTGGCGATGGCGAAAACTACAAGACAAAATACGTATACTAATTGTTTTAAAAAATAATGTTGAGGAAATAATATGACAGGAAAAGCACACAAAAAGCTGACAAATTATGAAATATCTGTTTTCTGCAGACAGATGGCTGTTCTGATAAAAGCCGGAATAACCCCTGCTGAAGGAATCGATATCATGCTTCAGGACTTCCAGTTTGAAGGCGACGAAGATATGCTTAAGACCATCAGGCAGATACTGGGATCGGGTGAACAATTCCACATTGCTCTTCAAATGACAGGAGTTTTCCCGGTATACGTTATCAACATGCTGGCAATAGGCGAAGAATCCGGAAACCTTGATCTGGTAATGGATTCTCTTGCTGATTACTACGAGCAGGAAGCCACTATAAGGCAGAATATCAACAGCGCAATTTCCTACCCTATCATCATGATAGGTATGATGCTTGTTGTTATTATCGTGCTGATAACCAAGGTTCTTCCTATTTTCGGGCAGGTATTTGCGCAGCTGGGAACTGAGATGAACAGCTTTTCCTCTTCTCTTCTTACGCTTGGAACTGTCCTTAACAGGTACTCCTTTATTTTTATTCTTCTGCTCATCTTGCTGCTCGCTATTGCTATATTCTGCTCCCAGGTTCCAAAAGGCAAAAAGATGTTCAGGAGTTTTGCTATGCACATTCCTCCGCTCAGAAAAATATATGAGGAGGTTGCAACTGCAAGATTTGCAAACGGTATGGTGCTGACTTTATCAAGTGGAATGGATACCTACGAAGGTCTGCGTCTTGTCCAGAACCTCGTGGAATCTCCGGAGCTTTCAGAAAAAATTGCATCCTGCAGAAACCTGATCGCTGATGGTGACAATTTCCCGGATGCGCTTCACAAAACAGGAATTCTCAACACCTTCTATTCCAGAATGGTTCTCATAGGTTTTCAGTCAGGCTCCATGGATACCATTATGAAACAGATTGCCAGACGCCAGGCCGAGGAGACTCAGCGCAAGATGTACAGCTTTATTGCCATACTTGAGCCCACACTTGTCATCGTGCTCTCACTTATTGTCGGCGTCATTTTGTTATCAGTAATCCTCCCTCTTATGGGAATCATGTCATCGATCGGGTAAGGAAAAAATATGGCAGGTTTATTATCCAAAAAGAAAACTGAAAGATTTTTCTCAGCTATAATGCAGGCTGTTGTAATCCTGGTATTTATTCTGATAGCTATATTATTCCTTATAGGAGTCATGCGTATTCAGAAAAGTACGATAGATAAGCAGCAAAAAAGCCTCGAAACTGCGATTGACCGCGATATTATACAGTGTTATTGCCTGGAAGGGACATATCCTCCAAGCCTTGACTATTTAAAGGACCATTACGGCCTTGTGTACGATGAAAACTACTTTTTTGTCGATTACAGACCGATAGCTTCAAATCTTTATCCCGATGTGACCATTTTGCGGATTAAATAGAGGAGTCATATATGAGACAGCAGGACCGGACCCGGCATATGATAGATATGCTGTTTGTCATATCACTTTTATTACTATTTGCTCTGAGCGCTCTTATGCTTATTGCCCTCGGCGCAAGTATCTATAAAAGAAGTACTGACATAATGAAAAATAACTACGATAACCGCACAGCTTTTGCCTATATCACTGAAAAACTAAGGCAATGCGATTCCACCGGCATCGTAGAACTAAAAAAAATAAATAAGCATGATGCTATCGTACTCCATTCCGATCTTGAAGGAAGGGACTACCAAACATTTATTTACTATTACGACGGATATCTCATGGAGCTTTTATCAGGTGAATACGAAGATGATCTGCTGTTTGAAGCAGGTCAGAAAATAATGAGAATAGAAGATTTTAAGGTAATAAGGCTCGAACATGATACGCTCCAGATAGATATTGAACTTGAGGATGCCGGCACTGTAAGCTTTATTGCAGCCAAGAGATCCTCGGATAGGGACTGGGAAACATGAACAGAATGCAGCACAACAAATCCAGCTTATTCCTGATGGAACTGATAATCGCGATATTGTTTTTTGCAATATCGGGAGCTGTTTGTGTGCGCCTTTTTGTAAATGCCCATCTTCTGTCCAATCGTTCAATAAATGTTAATAACACCTGTCTCTGGTCGCAGAATGTATCGGAAATATTCTACAGCTGCCGCGGAGATATAAGCAAAATAGCATCGTATTATTCAGAGAATTCAATCATCAAGGCTTCCGAAAATGATCCCAAAAACCATTCCACCCTGATCCTGTTTTTTGACAAAGATTGGGAAATAATAAACTACCCGGCTAATGATTCAGATCTACAAAATGAGGCATTTTACGAGGTGATATTGAGGGTATCAAAGAAAAATGCTGCAGATGTTTATTCAGATACCGCATATTCCGGCAAACTTGATGGAACAGCAGCCCTTGGAGAAATCTCGATCCTTGAAGTTTTAGACAAAAACCTCATTTACGAATATCCTGATGAAAATACAGATGGTGTCATATCAACCAGCATCATAGATTACTATATTGGCAAAGGAGACATATCATGAAAAGAAACACTCCTTACAGCACTCATATCGGAGCTGCATCCATACTTCTTATTTTCATGGTCTTAAGTCTTGTGTCCTTCGCAGCTCTCGCCATGATCAATTCCAGAGCAGACTATATTCTTAGCCAGAAGCTCCTCGTCAAATCGAATGCCTTTTACAGCGCATGCCATGAGGGAAACGGATACGTTGCTTCCATAGACAAAGCACTCAGAGGCATTCACGCGTCTACTCAAAACGAAAAGGAATATCTCACACTTGCAGGAGAACTCGAGCTTGAAAAAAGCATACCGATAAACGAAACTCAGAATCTTGAAATAGCAATAGCGCCACTCTTCCCACAAAAAAGTTACGACCCGTATTTTAGAATAACCAAATGGCAGGTCGTAACTCATCTTGAAGGAATTGAACTTGATGAAAATCTGCCGGTGCTCAAATAACATTCATAAGCTTTCCGGCAGATCATGATCATGCACTGACCATTTCAGGCTTGTTGCCTGTGTAAAGCTGATAATATCTCTTCTTGAGTTCCATCAGCTCATCGTGGGTTCCCATTTCAACAATCCTTCCCTGTTCAAGAACTACAATACAATCACTGTTTTTAACAGTAGATAATCTGTGAGCAATGACAAATGTTGTTCTTCCGTGCATAAGTTTGTCCATTCCATCCTGGACTATTTTCTCTGTACGGGTATCAATAGAGCTTGTAGCCTCATCCAAAATAAGGACCGGGGGATTTGCTATCGCTGCTCTTGCGATAGCAAGAAGCTGTCTTTGACCCTGTGACAGATTTGCTCCGTCTCCGGTAAGCATCGTATCATATCCGTTCGGAAGTCTTTTTATAAATCCATCAGCATTTGCAAGCTTGGCTGCTGCCACAACTTCTTCATCCGTAGCATCAAGTTTGCCATATCTGATATTCTCTGCAACAGTGCCGGTAAAGAGGTGAGTATCCTGAAGTACCATGCCAAGGGATCTTCTTAAATCTTCCTTTTTTATCTTGTTTATATTGATGTTGTCATATCTGATCTTACCATCCTGAATATCATAGAATCTGTTGATCAGGTTGGTTATAGTGGTTTTTCCTGCACCGGTTGATCCAACAAGGGCTACCTTCTGTCCCGGAAGCGCATGAAGCACTATGTTGTGAAGGACCATCTTATCGTCTGAATAGCCAAAGTCTACATCGTTAAAAGTAACATCACCTTCCATCGGCTGATAAGTAGTTGTTCCTTCTGCCTTATGATAATGCTTCCATGCCCAGTGTCCTGTAAACTCATTGGATTCAACTATTTCGCCATTTTCTTCCTTGGCATTAACAAGCATTACATATCCATCGTCTGTTTCGGGCTGTTCATCAAGAAGCTTGAAGATACGGTCAGCGCCGGCAAGTGCCATGATTATGCTGTTAAACTGCATTGATACCTGGTTTATAGGCATTGAAAAGCTCTTGTTAAATGTAAGGAAACTTGCAAGTCCGCCAACAGTAAAGCCGAAATAACTGTTAAGAGCAAGTGCACCACCAAAGATAGCACAGACAACATAACTTAAGTTACCAAGCTGAGTATTTATAGGACCAAGTATATTCGAGTAAGTATTTGCCTTAAATGCGCTCTGATAAAGCATTTCATTTAATTCATCAAATCTCTCGATAGCCTTTTCTTCATGGCAGAAGACCTTTACGACCTTCTGTCCTGTCATCATCTCTTCGATGTATCCGTTAAGTTCACCGATATTCTTCTGCTGAGCAACAAAGTTCTTTCCCGAAGCTCCGGTAGCCTTGGCTGATACAAAAAGCATCAGCGCAACCATGATGACCGTCACAATAGTAAGAGGCACACTAAGTACTATCATGGATACAAATACGCTCACAATAGTGATCGCACTATTTAAAAGCTGCGGAATACTCTGCGAGATCATCTGTCTTAAGGTATCAATATCGTTTGTATAGATTGACATGATATCGCCGTGAGCATGAGTATCAAAATACTTTATAGGAAGTGATTCCATGTGAGTGAACAGTTCCTGTCTTAAATCCTTAAGTGTTCCCTGCCCTACATATATCATGAGTCTTGCCTGAACAAATGCAGCAAGAACACCAAGTGCATAGAAAAGCACAACGCGCATGATAGCATGTGCAAGAGGGCTGTAATCAGGGTTTGTCTGTCCTATCATAGGTGTAATATAAGTATCGATGAGGGACTTGGTAAACATTGTTCCCTGAACATTTGCGATAACGGAAAGCACTATGCAGATCACTACAAGGATCATGTGGATCGCATATTTTCTGAAGACATAGCTCATAAGTCTCATAAAGAGCTTTCCGGGATTTTCTATTTTTGGTCTCGGCATTCCTCTCTGGCCTCTGCCACCGGGACCTTTAACTACTTTTACCTGTTCTGCCATATATTTATCCTCCAGTGTTATTCCTTTTCGTCAAAATCCGCATCTCCGCTTGCACCAACCTGCGATTCATAGACTTCTCTGTAAATCTGGTTGTTTTCAAGAAGCTCTTCGTGACTGCCAAATCCGTTAACACGGCCATCCTCCATAACGATTATTCTGTCGCAGTCCTGAACGCTTGAAATTCTCTGAGCGATAATGATTTTGGTCGTTCCGGGAATCTCCTCTGCAAAAGCTTTTCTGATCTTAGCATCTGTCGCAGTATCAACCGCACTTGTAGAGTCATCAAGGATAAGTATCTTTGGCTTTTTAAGAAGTGCTCTGGCAATACAAAGTCTTTGTCTCTGACCACCGGATACATTTGTACCGCCCTGCTCGATATAGGTGTTATATCCATCAGGCATTTTTTCTATAAATTCATCAGCACATGCCAGTTTACATGCTCTTTGAACCTCTTCATCAGTAGCATTTTCATCTCCCCATCTGAGGTTCTCATAGATAGTTCCGCTAAAGAGCACATTCTTCTGAAGAACAACTGATACCTGCTGCCTTAAAGTATCCATGTCGTATTCTCTTACATCGACACCGCCCACATACACAGCTCCGCTAGTTACGTCATACAATCTGCTTATAAGATTTACAAGTGAAGATTTTCCCGTACCTGTTCCTCCGATAATACCTACTGTTTCACCGGCTTTTATGTCAACGTTAATATCCTTTAAAACAGGATCCTTTGAGTCTTTGTTATATGAAAAGCTTGCATGGTCGAATCTGATACTTCCGTCTTTTACTTCCATGACAGGCTTCTTGGGATTTCCAAGACTTGTCTTTTCATCAATTACTTCCGCAATACGTCTGGCACTGGCTTCTGACATTGTGATCATTACAAAGATCATGGAAAGCATCATAAGACTCATCAGGATGTTCATGCAGTAGGTAAGAAGGCTCATCATTGCACCTGTTGTAAGTTCGTTACTGACGATCATATGCGCACCAAACCAGCTTATGAGCAGGATACATGCATAAACCGTACCCATCATGATAGGGCTTACAAGAGTAACCGTCTTTTCTGCCTTTACAAACATCTCATAGATATTAAGTGCCGCAATCTTAAATTTGTTGTTCTCGTATTCTTCACGAACGTATGCCTTTACCACACGGATGGCTGATACATTTTCCTGAACACTTTCATTTAGTCTGTCGTATTTTTCAAATACTTCCTTGAAATATTTGCCGGCTGTTTTCATGATAAAAAGCATTACCAAAGCAAGGAAAAATACTGCCAGAAGATAAATGCTTGCAAGCCTGGGGCTTATTATAAATGACATTACCATCGCAATGATCATTGAAGCCGGAGCTCTCATCGCCATTCTAAGTATCATCTGATATGAGTTTTGAATATTTGTAACATCTGTTGTAAGTCTGGTCACAAGACCGGAAGAAGAAAACTTATCGATATTTGAAAATGAGAAGGTCTGAATGTTATCAAACATCTTTTTTCTTAAGTTTCTCGCAAGACCTGTTGAAGCTTTTGCTCCGAAATAAGCGCCTCCCAAACCTGCCAGGAGTCCGAATAGTGCAACCAGGATCATAATAAGACCTGTTCTTATTATGTAATCAAGGCTTCCTCCGTTAATGCCCTTATCAACAATATTTCCCATGAGGATAGGAATGATCATTTCGGCTATAACTTCGCCGATCATACATATCGGTGTAAGGACACTCGGGAGCTTAAATTCATTTAATTCCCTCAGTATCTTTTTTATCATATACATCCCCTTTTCTAAAAAATTATGAGAGAACGCCTATGGTTCTGCGCTCTCTCCTATGTTCAAATATCTACTATACTATTTATTTGTGTCCAATTTGTTAAAACCCTCTAACAAATTTTATTTTCCGATCACTCCTCGTCTTTTCTGGCGAGAATTGTTCTGACATTGATCCCGTTTACTTCAACATGATCGTCGACAGCTATAACGAGGCATTGTCTTCCGTCAATGATCCTTGATTCAACAAGATCTGTTCTGTCAGGTTTAACCTTGATCACAACGTTGGGTGTTTCAATATCAAACTTCTTTACACTTGCAATGTTTGATGCAAGGAATTTCTGCTCATCATCTCCCACATTTTTCTCAAAGTTCTGCTCATAATAATCCATGCGCTCATCGGGAACACCGCTGTCCTTTAACAGATGCCTTACATCCTCTTTTCCAAGTTCAAGCGGCTCATCGTCATCTTCATGATCTTCTATCATGGTGCTCAGATTATCATGGATGTTGCGCATTACGTCATAATCTGCGCCGTCTCCTATTGTCTCCTGAACAAGAGTCTGGAAAAGATCCTTCTGCTCAGGGGCAGACATCGGTGATTTTCCGCCAAAGAGAGCCTCGATAAATTCAGGCTGGATATCATCTGCTTTTTTGGTAAAGTAGAGCATATTGTGGATATCTGTATTTCTGTCGATGAATGCAGGAAAAAGGAATCCCTTCGTAGGGCCGTCAACTACCCAATCCCTGAATCTGTCTTCGATCTCATTAGTCTTTTCATTATAGCCAAGGGCTGCCTTGGAAAGGCCAACCGGGCAGATACTGCACAGGATGTAATCATAGATATTCTCTGATGCATCCTCCATTTCGATTCCATCGTTTGTGATACCGGGAATATCATATATTGCATGTACCAGGATAATATAATAATTCTCTGGATTTACATAATTGGCAATGATCTTGTCATAGAACTCATCAACAAGGGCATCATCCTCAAGATGAGAATCGCGAAGACGAAGAAGAAATTCCTGAGTTCCGCCCTCTTCCTCCTGATCCATGGGAAATTCCAAATTAATAAGACTTCTTCCAAAAACGCCTGAAAGAGTATGCTTGAAAATATCAAGGTATTTAAACATCTCTTCCTCCGGAATACTTCCGAATGCTTTCCTGAAAGTAAGTCTTTTGTTTTTTTCGTAATCTACATAACACCCGCAGATATGGTCAATTGTACATCTGTCCGGGGTAAACTGTTTTCTGATCTCTAATACTTCTGCCTTATTCATACCTCTCCACTAACTTAATCCTTTGCAACAAATTTTTGACACATCTCCCTTGCAAACTGAACAGGATACAGCTGAACCATCACAGAATCGATAAGATCTGCGATAGTGATCCTGAATGCAATTTTTACAAAGCTGTCATAGCCTGTTTCAAAGCTCTTCTCAAAGATTTTAATACTGTCTACATCAATCTGATTAACAACGGGAGTACTTATATCGGTTGGAACACCCAGCATCATAGAAAGCGAAGTAGCACTTGCACCCATCATCTGGTTCATAGCTTCTGATGCAGCACTCAAATGAAGGTCTGAAATATCGCCTGAAGTGTTGGTTCCGTCGCCGCCCATCATCAGATCTGTCATACATTTTACATCATGTTCCTTCAGGATCAGGACGTTATTACCGGTCAGCCCTTTTACATAATGAATCTGAACAAAAATACATGTTCTCTCGTAGTCATCCAGGGTTTCACTTCTTTTTACAATGGATACGTTCGGGGTTGTGATATCAACCTTCCTGTTTACCATCATACTCAATGTGGTTGCTGAATTGCCCATACTGATATTTGCGATTTCACCTAAGATATCAACTTGATCATTTGTAAGTACCTGTTCCATATAAGCCCTCATTTCCAATATAGACAGAATAAAAATAAGATGTGTTTTGACTAATTAGCCGCATACAGAATGAATCTGCAAACAGCTAATTATATTTTATTCTATGAAAAGTGAGGTGTAAAGAAAGTTTCCTTAACGAAAATCTAAAAGTTTTGTAACGCAAAATCAAAGCATGAGTTTTCCTTCAATTTGCTCAAAATTTATGCGGTAAGTTTTTACAGCGCAAACAGCAGGGCTGAGCTTTACATTTATATCGCCGTATGCTCCTGTCTTATCCGCATCCGAAAACTCAAGCTTCTTTATGCAAAACAGCTCTTCATCAGAAAAATCTTCATGATTTTCTTTTGTTATGACCTGCGATATAAGCATGTAGTCTTCGCTACTGTCATAAAGATTGTTCTTATTGTATGTTCCATAGATGATCATTGAATTATCGGAGTCAGGGTTAGAGCCTTTGCTCTTTACAACATCAATTGATGAAAAGCCAAAGAACACAGTCATGGCAAGTTGTTTTTCTCTTCCCTGAGAATCATAGCCCTTAAGGATGATAGCCTTTGCTCCATTCTTTTCCTTCTTCTCAACAGTGGTTTTTCCATTATCGGGAAATCCGTAAGAACCAAGGGTTATTTTCATCTTCGGTCTGAAAAGTCTAAGCTTATCAAATCTAAGTATTCCGTATGAAACAGGAATATCCGCAAGGTTCACAGCATTTATCCAATGAGTTTCATCGCTTAGCCTGTAATTGAAGTACTGACGCCTGTATAGAACATTGTCCTTTTCTCCGTGCCAGAAGGTCACGTTTGCTTTCTGATATTCATCAGCTATTTCATCATATAAAACATATTGCATTGACTCTATGTCTTTTATTCTCTCACCGCTTTCGGGATCGATAAGGCCGCCTTCCCAGGGATACTTGGAATTGAAGGATATCTTGCTGTAATTCCACATACCATGCTCATCACCTGTGTTTTTCACAACCTTGCCGGTTCTTATCACAGTTGACCTGTTGGCCTTATGATTAGAAATACTGATCGCGGGGCCATCCAGACTTACCTTTTTTACTTCGGTATTGATATGCTTTATATATTTATCTTCCTCTTTTGCCTTTGGATGATTTTTCAGGTAAAAGCTGTCATTTCCCCAGTCACCGTTATTTTCCTTTTCTGTCCAGAAGGGGTGATCTTTTGGAAGGTGCAGACACAAAAAAGCCTTTCCCAGCCAATAGACAGATTCAGCACAGGAGTATCCCTGAACAAGCGGCATGAACCGCCTGTAAAAGCCTAGACTTGGTACCATATTTTCAAGAAAATCATCTCTTTCAAGGAACTGAAGGATAGAACCTGCCGTAATCCTTCTGGCTCTTCCCGGATCCATCACACTGTTTTTAAGTAGAAAATTACCGTCAAATGCTGAAGTTGCAGCAAATCTGTAGATGCAGCTTCTTCCAAACATCATGGTATATCCGTCGCCGTCAAAGAAATCGGGATAAGTCTTCATGAGCTCATTAGAAGCTTCCTCGAATTTTCCTGCAAGATATGGCTCATTTTCATAGCCATACCAAACGTTCCATATCGGAGCATACATATTAAATGCCCAGCACGAATAATAGTCAAAGCTCTGTCCGTCGCGATACCAGCCATCACCTGCATAATAATGAAGGATTGCCTGTGCATGCTCTCTCATTACATGCTCATCTATCTCATATCCTTCCATGTGAAGAAAAGCCATATCAAGCATATTGAAAAGGCGCCAGTTCTGAGGCACCGTCGCTGTATGCGCATAGCCCTTTAGAAAAAGCGCTATCTTATCCTTTTCTTCTTTGGTATAAGTATCCCAGATTTCATCCCTGCATGCCCATAGCCCGATAACAAGTGCGCAGGTTTCTACCGTTTGCTGGTAGCACCTTGTAGGATCATCTTTTCCAACGAGTTCCTTTAATTCCTCAAAAGTTCCTATATACTCTCTGCTTGTTTTATCAGAAAGTGCCCTTAAAATATGGAGTTTGTAGTAGTCCCTTAATTTTATGCCACCTATCACAAGCTCAGGATCATCGTGGATAAGGACCGATCCTATGAAAAATGTTCTGGTAAGCCCTTCAAAAATCTCAGCCTTTCTCTCAGTTTCTATCTGCTCCGGGGATGCTCCAAGATGAGGATATGTAACCTCTGTTTCAGTTCTCGGAACAAGCGGCGCATCATCGATGCTGCCTAGATTTTCAAATAAGCCTTTTAGCAAATATATTCCTGCATCTACGAAATGGCGCCTTGTCATACCTGTATAAGGGCTAAGATCATAGTCAGGATCTTCTACAACAAATACGTTTTTTTCACCCATAATCATTCCTCGTCTTTTTATTTTTTTGCGCTCATTTCACCAAAGATATTCGCCTTTTCCAAGCACATACAAAAGGGCTTCTATATAGTAATAGTCACCATATATGATAGGGAAATGATGGTCCTTATCATGGTAAGCAGCCGTGCAGTTAATAACAAGATCATCATGTTCAGGATCAAAATCGCATCTTGATTCTGTAAGAGTTTTTAATATTCTGAGCGCTGCTTCACTGTATTTTACAGGAGCGCTTGAAGTAAGCTTATCCAAAAGCTCCTGCTCATTTTCACCTGTTTTTATCTGCTTTTCTTTTAATTTCTTAAGTTCATCTGCAAGATGCAAAAGTCCGCATCCTGCGATCGCTGCTGCAGTTGAATCCTCATAGGCAGGTTCAGCGGGCTGCAAAAAGTCAACCGGTATAAGATTCGTATCCGGAATATGGTCAACAAAGAAATCAGCAACTCTCATCGATGCCTCAAGATACCTTATATCCCCTGTGTGAATATAGCTCATGACAAAGCCGTATATAGCCCAGGTCTGTCCTCTAGTCCAGGCTGTGCCTTCGCCGTAGCCCTGACCGCCATATTCTCTCACAAACTTCTTCTCATTTAAGTCGAACTCAACTATGTGTCTTGCAGAACCATCCTCTCTAATAAATGATTCCATAGCTGTATTTGCATGCTTTACCGCAATATGCTTGAATCTGGGATCATCGAGTTCCTTACTTGCCCAATATAAAAGAGGAAGATTCATCATGCAGTCGATAATCGCCCAGCCTCTGGTATCCCTGTCATCTCCCCAGTCATTCCACGCTCTTATAAACTCACCTTCTATGTTATATCTTCCGGCAAGATTTGCTGCAGCAAGAAGCGCTCTGTTTCTTGATTTCTTATTTCCTGTAAATTTGTAATCCGCAACTGCTGTCAAAAGCCATTTAAATCCGCTGTCATGATCCATTCCGTTGTAATCAAGAAAGTTAGCATCAAGCTTTTCTTCTATTACTTCCGCAGATTCTTTATACTCAGCATCCCCTGTTTCCTTATATAATTGCCAGAGAAGTCCGCCGTAAAAACCGTTCGTCCACCAGCAGATATTGTCCCCCGACTTATCGTCAAAAACATGATCTACTGCAGTATAAGGAATTTTCCCCTTGTTTCTTTCAAGCACCTTTTTCTCTTTTTTTATAACCTTATCAAGAGCTTCTCTTGCCCAGTTAAGTTCACTCATATCTGTTAAAACCTCCTGTAACATATTCTCTAAAAATCAGCAATATATGCGGATTTCAGAAATCTCATTTAAAAAGCCACTATAAATGTACTATAAATAAAAAGCTATTTTCTATGTGTTTTTTACTATTTTAATAGTTTTTTATGAACAACTTTTTGAAAGGACGTCTGTTCATTTCGATCAGGTGATCAAAGAGTGATCGAATTTGGCATTTTCTTTTATCATTTTTGACTTTTTATGACTATTCGCTAATTATTTTGATTATATTTGTGTATTTTTTCACCCTGATATTGCTCGTTTGTGATTGACTTTGATTATTTGTGATGATATTCTTTTCATAGATTGGTAATAAATTGCTAATAAATCCAGACATAATATGCCATTTGAGGGAGATAATCAAATATGCTCACAGAAGAACGCAGGAATGCAATCGTATCTTATATAGAAGAGCACAAAGCTGTAACTGTTCAGGAACTTGTCGATTTTCTTGATACATCAGCTGCTACTATCAGGCGTGATCTGATCGCGCTAAGCGACGAACGAAGGATCATCAAGGTTTTTGGCGGTGCAACTTCACTTAATGCCAAGGATGTAAATACCATTGAGCCTTCCGTTGCAGAGAAAGCGCTTCACAATACAGCAGAAAAAAGTATTATTTCCGAATATGCAGCTTCGCTTATCAATGATAATGATTTTGTTTATATCGATTCAGGAACTACAACACTTCACCTGATCGACCATATAACCAACAAAAAAGCAAAATACATTACTAACGGAATTGTTCATGCCAAGCGAATGCTCGAGAGAGGTCTCTCAACCATGATCATAGGCGGACGAATAAAGCCGGTCACCGAAGCTGTTGTAGGTCCTGAGTGCGTGGAATCACTTAGTAAATTCCATTTCACAAAAGCTTTTATGGGAACAAACGGCATCTCGATCACAGCCGGATTCACTACTCCGGACGTAGATGAAGCACTTGTAAAGGCAGAAGCAATCAAGCATACTTACCTGTCTTATATACTTGCTGACAGCAGTAAATTCGGTGTAGTAAGCAGCGTTACTTTTTCAGACCTTAGAAGCTGCTGCATTATTACCGATAAAAACCCGGACAAAAAATATTCCGACCAGACAATAATCAAAGCTGTTAGCGAAAAATAAAACCGTTCACTTGTCTAAAAGAAGGGAGAACAAAATGATTTACACTGTAACTTTCAATCCGGCAATCGACTACATAGTCCGAATGGACAAGCCCATCGATATCGGAATGACCAATAGATCCGTATCTGAGGATTGTTTCTTCGGAGGAAAAGGAATCAATGTTTCCACGATTTTAAAGAATCTGGGAATTGAAAACACAGCACTTGGTTTTACAGCCGGTTTCACGGGAGATGCAATAGTTGAAAGTGTTCAGAAGAAAGGGATCATCGCTGATTTCATCAAGCTTAAGAAAGGAATTTCCAGAATCAATGTTAAGTTGAAATCTGATGAAGAGACAGAGATAAATGCTCAGGGACCCAAGATAAGCAAAGAAGCCTTTGAAGAGCTGCTTCAAAAGCTCGATAAACTTACAGCCGGTGATGTACTTATCCTTGCAGGAAGTATCCCGAGTACTCTCCCAAGTGATGTATATGAGATCATATTGGACAGACTAAAAGACAAGGATGTGACTTTCGTTGTTGATGCAACCAAGGATCTTCTTAAGAATGTACTTAAGTATCATCCTTTCCTTATAAAACCCAACAACCACGAGCTTGGCGAGATGTTCGATACTGTACTTAAAACAGACGATGAGATTGAAGCTCATGCTAAAAAGCTCCAGGAAATGGGTGCAAGAAATGTTCTTATTTCCATGGCCGGAGACGGTGCAATGCTTGTAACAGAAACTGGCGAGTGTTTCCGCGTAGGCGTTCCCAAGGGAACTGTAAAAAACTCCGTAGGCGCAGGAGATTCAATGGTAGCAGGCTTTGTCGCAGGCTACATGAAGACAAAGGATTATAGAGTTGCCCTCAACATGGGTACCGCTGCAGGAAGCGCTACTGCTTTTTCAGATGACCTCGCGACAGGCGAGCTTATAAACAGTATTTACGAAACACTCAAATAATAACTGTTTCGAAAATATAAAAACTAATGTATTGGGGTTCTGATCCCAAAACAAGTGCTATAAGCACGGAAAGGGAGAAATATGAAAATAACAGATTTACTCAAACCCGAAGGGGTCAACCTGGGAGTAAAGCTTGCTGATCAGAATGCAGCAATCGATCTCATGGTTTCACTTCATGACAAGGTTGGCAACCTTGCAAACAAAGACGAATTCAAAAAGGCAATCGAGGAGAGAGAGAAAAAAGGCTCCACTGCGGTAGGTATGGGGATAGCTGTTCCGCATGCAAAGTCTTCAGCCGTTAAACAGGCCGGCCTCGTTGCAATCACTGTTCCGGATGGTGTAGATTACAAGTCTCTTGATAAGAAGGACAGTAATCTCCTGTTCATGATCGCTGCGCCCGACGGAGCTGCAGACACACACCTTGAAGTTCTTTCAAAGCTCATGACCATGCTTATGGATCAGAGTTTTTGCTCAAAGCTTCTTGCAGCAGGGACACCTGACGAATTCCTTTCACTGATCGATAAACAGGAATCAGAAAGGGATGAAAAAAATAAGGCCAAATCAGAAGGCAAAGCTCCTGCTCCTTCAAAGGATGTATTTAAGATCCTCGCTGTAACAGCTTGTCCTACAGGTATCGCACATACATACATGGCAGCTGAAGCACTTGATAAAACTGCCAAGGACCAGAACTACTCTATCAAGGTTGAAACCGATGGTTCAGGCGGTGCAAAAAATGTTCTTACAAGTTCAGAAATCGCAGAAGCTGATGTGATCATCATTGCAGCTGACAAGAACGTCGAGATGTCACGTTTTGACGGCAAGAAAGTATTAAAAGCTTCTACAGCAGATGCCATCCATCACGCATCTGATCTTATAAGTAAAGCTGTTTCAGGTAATGTTCCTGTTTATCATCATTCAGGAGCCGCTACAGCTACAACAGACCGCTTTGATGATAACGAGAGCCTTGGTCGTAAGTTTTACAAGCATCTGATGAACGGTGTTTCACACATGCTTCCTTTCGTAATCGGTGGTGGTATCATGGTTGCTCTTGCATTCCTTATCGATACACTTGCAGGTTACGGTGCTACAGGTGGCGGAAACTTCGGTAGCATGACACCACTTTCATCCTTCTTTAAATATGTCGGAGGCCTTGCAATGGGACTTATGGTTCCCGTACTTGCAGGTTATATCGCAGAATCAATCGCAGATCGTCCCGGTCTTGCAGTAGGTTTTGCAGGTGGTCTCCTTGCAGCTAACGGTAACGCAGCAATTTCCGGATTCGTATGGGGTGCAGATGAAGCTGCCCTCTCATCACTCTCCGGATTCCAGGGATTCATTGCAAAATTCGCTTTCCAGGGAACAGGTGCTACAGTATCAGGTTTCCTTGGCGGTATCGCAGCAGGTTTCCTTGCAGGTGCTGTTGTTCTCTGGCTTAAGAAGATAACATCAGGATTCCCGAAGTCACTCGAAGGAATCAAGCCTACACTTATATATCCTCTTTGCGGTGTATTTATTATCGGCGTAGCAATGTGCTTTGTACTCAATCCTATCATCGGTGTTATCAACACAGGCCTTTCAGCTATGCTTTCAGCACTCAGTGCAGCCAACATGCTTGCTCTCCTTGGTCTTATCCTCGGAGCTATGATGGCTATCGACATGGGTGGCCCGATCAACAAGGCAGCTTATGTATTCGGTACAGGTATGCTTGGTACAGCAGCTACACTTATGGAAGCAGGTGCTCAGGCTACAGATCCTAACGTACAGGCATGCTACATTGCAATGGCATCTATCATGGTCGGAGGTATGGTTCCTCCTGTAGGAATAGCGATTGCCTGCAAAATATTCCCTAACCGCTTCACAGAAGCTGAAAGAGCTTCATGGCTTTCAAACATCGTAATGGGTAGTTCATTTATCACAGAAGGTGCAATACCTTTTGCAGCAGCAGATCCGCTTCACGTAATCCCCTGCACACTTGTAGGTTCAGGTGTAGCCGGACTCCTCTCTGCATTATTCAAATGTACACTTATGGCACCTCATGGCGGTATTTTCGTATTCGCTACAGTAGGTCATCCGCTTCTCTACATCGTTGCATGGCTCGTTGGTTCAATCATCACAGCAGTTATGCTCGGAATGCTCAAGAAGCCTGTAGAAAAATAATTATTGTTAAAACATATGTTGCCCGCCTGCAAAATGGCGGGCACATAATGGTTTATAAATCGCAATTTGCGGCAAGTATTTAAAAGAAATGAGGTAATAAAATATGGTATCTAAGACAATTACAATTAAGAACGAGCAGGGTATGCACATGAGACCCGCAAGTCTTCTTTCTCAGAAGGCAACTCCTTTTGAGAGCAATGTAAAGATCAATTTCAACGGTAATAGCTATGACTGCAAGAGCGTTATGTTCCTTATGAGCGCATGCATCAAGTGTGGTTCTGAGATTGAACTCGTATGCGAAGGTCCTGATGAAGAGAAAGCACTTGCTGAGCTTTCAGAGTTCATTGAATCAGGTATGGGCGACTGATACGTTACGATTGTATAAGCCACAACAATAATAATTTCACCATTTGCCCAACCTTGGAGGAAAACATATGTATAAAGGAATAGCCGCATCAAGGGGAATCGGCATCGGAAGTATTTGCCGTATCATAGAACATGACCTCTCCTTTGAAGCTAAAAAAATAGATGATCCCGAAGCTGAAAAAGCAAGGTTTCATAAAGCGATCGACGAATTTGTAGAAGAAACAAATGCGATGGCTGAGGATATCAGAAATAGAATAGGTCCCAAGGAAGCAGAAATCCTCATGGGCCATTCTGTTATGATGCAGGATCCTGCCATGTCCGGCGAAATGGATAAGATGATCGATCAGGGTCAATGCGCTGAGGCTGCTCTCACCGCTGTATGCGACATGTTCATCGGTATGTTTTCCAAGATGGATGATGAAATGATGAAGCAGCGCGCCTCTGATATAGCAGATGTCAAAGTAAGCGTATTAAAAAAGCTCCTTGGCATTGAAGACGTAGATATCAGCAAAGTTGCACCCGGTACTGTCCTTGTCTGCAAGGACCTTACTCCCTCAATGACATCTCAGATCATCAAAGAGAATGTTACAGGAATAATCACAGAGATTGGCGGCAAAACTTCGCACTCTGCAATCCTTGCCAGAGCACTTGAAATTCCCGCTGTTCTCTCTGTTTCCGGAATCGTTGATGAGGTAAAAGATAAAGATACTGCCATCATCGACGGAACTGAAGGCGATGTTTATATCAATCCTGATGGAGAAGTTCTCTCAAAGTACATGCTAAAGCGCGAAGAATTCATCCGCAAGCAGGCTGAACTTGATGGATTTATCGGCAAAGAGACATTAACTGCTGACGGCGATAAGAAGGAACTCTTCTGTAATATAGGAACTCCCAAGGATGCCAAAAAAGCAGCTGCCTGTGACGGCGAAGGAATAGGCCTTTTCCGCTCCGAATTCCTCTTTATGGACAACACCCGTCTTCCTTCAGAAGATGAGCAATATGAGGCATATAAAGAGGCTGTGGAGACTATGGAAGGAAAGACCGTCATCATAAGAACTCTTGATATTGGCGGCGACAAGGATATACCTTATCTAGGTCTTGAAAAAGAAGACAACCCCTTCCTTGGATACAGAGCTGTCAGATATTGCCTTGGTAATCCTGACATCTATAAAACACAGCTTAGAGCGATCATCAGAGCCAGCGCTTTTGGTAAAGTAAAGATAATGATCCCTCTTGTTACTACAGTTGACGAAGTAAGGAAAGTCAAAGAACTTGTTTCTGAAATAAAGAAAGATCTGGATAGCGAAGGTATCGGCTATGACAGTGATATCGAAGTTGGATGCATGATAGAGACTGCTTCTGCTTCCCTGATCGCTGATCTTCTTGCAAAAGAAGCAGACTTTTTCTCAATCGGAACCAACGACCTTACACAGTACACAATGAGCGTAGACAGAGGTAATCCGAAAGTAGCCTATCTCTATTCATCATATCAGCCCTCAGTGCTTCGCTCCATCAAGCATATTATTGAGTGCGGAAAAGCCGCAGGAATCCCCGTAGGAATGTGCGGAGAAGCCGCTGCCGATCCTCTTATGATACCGCTTCTTATGTCCTTTGGTCTCGACGAATACAGCGTAAATCCGGTACTCGTACTTACCGCCCGCTGCATCATCTCCAAGTGGACCAAACAAGAGGCTGATGCACTTACCGAAAAAGTCATGAGCCTTGCCACAGAAGAAGAAATAGTAGCTACCTTAAAAGAAGCCGCTAAAGAATAAAAATACAAGGATGTCCTCCGGTCATAGTCCGGAGTGACATCCTTTTTATTTCTATGGTCATTTCTTCATTTTTCAAAAATATCGTTCCACAGAAAGATTCTCAAAAGTATAAAGGCGACAACTGTTGTAACTATATCTGATGCAAACTGAGCAGTTATTACGCCTGTATATCCCATAGTTTTTGACAATATCACTATGACAGGAAGAAATACGATTCCCTGTCTGCAGGCCGAGAGAATAAAGGCTCCTGTAGCTTTTCCTGTTGACTGAAATGTACAGATGATTATAAGGCATACAGCCATAAACGGTGCTCCAAGAAGCTGAAATCTCAGCATTGTTACCCCTGAACTTATCATTTCCGGATCCGTAAGAAATCTTGAAATAATTGCATTTGCAAACAGTGACAGTATTACCAAAAATCCCACACCGGTAAGACCTGTAAGAGCCATTCCGAAGCCGATTATCTTCTTAAATCTGTCTTTTAATCCCGCTCCGTAATTGTATCCAATGAGGGGCTGTCCACCAAAACTAAGACCTATTATCACAAGAAGTGATATATTAACAATCTTTAGTACAATTCCCATGATTGCTATACTCTCATCACCATAAGGCTGAAGGAACCTGTTCGTCACTGTTATGCCTATTGTCTGCATCAGATTAGTGATGCTTGAAGGAAGTCCTATAGACAAAACACCCGCCACAGTAGCTGCATCAAAGCTAAACAGCTTCAGATCAAGTGACAAAACTTTACTTTTTTTACATATACAATAAACATAGAAAGCGCAGGTACTAATGTATCCTATTACTGTCGCAATAGCGGCTCCCGCAGCCCCAAGTCTCAGTCCAAAGATAAATACCGGGTCCAGTATGATATTCACCACAGTACCAAGTACAGAGCCTGTCATGGCCTCCATTGCCATTCCTTCAGATCTGAGTAGATTAGTTGGAACAAGCGAAAAAATAACAAAGGCCGAGCCAAGTATCAGAAAAAAGTAATACTGCGCTGCATATTCATAAGTCTGCTCTGTAGCTCCGAGAATATTTAATATCTGCCTACTGAATAAGAGCATAAATACTGTAAAGATCACACCCACTATAATAGCTGTGTAAAAGCAAAAGGCACTTTTCTTTTTCGCCTCATCCAAATTGTGTGCTCCAAGAAGTCTCGATATTACAGAGCTTCCGCCCAGGCCAAATATGTCTCCTATAGCCAAAAGGAGCGTAAAAAGCGGCGCACAGATAGATATTCCTGCAATAAGATTTGTATTGCCTGTAAGGGCTATAAAATACGTATCAACAAGGTTATAAACCAGTGTTACTATCATACCCATTACAACCGGTAGCGCCATCTTCATATATGCCTTCGGTATTGGTGCTTTTTCAAATAATTCGTTCTCCATTATATAATCCTTCCTATAATTATCTTTTCTAAAAAAGCATGTTGCTTGCAACATGCTCGCGCCGAGCGCGGTTGCATTTATGCAACAATTACCATGTGCGCGAGTGCGCATCCTTAGCGGAGCGTTTTTGTTGAATAGGAATTTCGGAGAAATTACCTATTCAACAAAAAAATCCATAACCCTCTTGGATTATGGATTTCCTTACCGTGGCAGATTGTTTCTGCCCTACTATCAATATTCTTTATATTATGCTAGCATCATCTCTCATTAAAGTCAAATGTACTGGAATAGAATTTTCGCAAAAACCAGTACGTTTTTCCATTCAAATCCGCTCTGTATTCTTACGCTACTATTGCGTTATCATTTATGCTTTCTATAATCTTCCGAATTCCCATCCAGATATTAAGATCTGTAAATATCTCGACCACGCTTCCCTGATCCGTAAACGGAGATTCTTGAAGCACGGACAGATCCTTCATCATACCGTTATGTACGATATACTCAACTATCTGGTTAACAAAGTATATCTGCCTGCTATCAAGGTTGGCGCCATCCAAATACTCTGAAAAAGCAGCCTTGGCTGCATTCATATCAAGTCCAACGATCTCACGCACGAGCTCACCCAAAGGCTTAGAACCGTACTCCTGCTCATATTCTTCCTTTGTGCCAAGCTCAGACCAGAGAACTTTTTCCAATGCTTCAATATCATCGTGGGATAACGGTATGTTGGACTTAAGTTTTTTAATTGCCTCGTTATCCTGATGTTCACGGATGTAGTACTCAGCTTTTGCCTTGTAATTCTTCAGATCATCATTCTCAAGCTCCGACTCATTCCATGAAACATCAAGGATATCATCCTCAAAGTTCGTATCATAACGAAGCTTATTATGAGGAATATACTTCATAAGATTACGAAGTTTTTCTCTGATTTCCTCAAACTCGTTTATGCCGCAGTTATCGATATAATCCGTATGAAGGATCTTATCGATTAGTTCTGCCTGCACCTTTATTTCCGGTATGTTTGCAACGCTGGCAATACCCCTAACACGCTTAAACAAATCACTGCGGGCTTTTCCGTATTTCTTACCAACAAGGTATGCAAGTTCTATACCGTACATAAGGGCGTCAAAGCGAACCGCACTTGCCTCGTCATCGTTCGGAAGAATCAGCGGAGCAAGTTCCTCACGAACGATCAATGTATCTTCATATGTCAACGTCTGATAATTTGCTTCGTTAGAATACAAGTCAACATATTTCAAGTGCTGCCTTACCGCAAAATTTTCACGTGGAAGTTCCTGTACCTTACCGGTCATCATCTCTACAAGCGCATTACGATACGTTATAAACTTATCCACCTGATATTCCAGATCCTGTAGCTTATATGTAATCTCGAACTGCAAGTTAAAGATTGCTCCTTGAAGCGCAATCATATTAGCAGTAGGTTTTCCCTTGCTCATGCGGAAAAACTCAAAGTTACCGCAGAAATCAAAAATGTAAAACTTACTCTTGTCTTCCCCGTCGATAAGTCCCGGACAAAGCCTGGTTCCACGTCCGATCATCTGCCAAAACTTAGCATAGCTCATCACCTTTTTGAAGAACACAAGGTTCAATACCTCCGGTACATCGATACCGGTATCCATCATATCGACAGATATTGCTATCTGAGGCAACTTATTAGGTTCAGAAAACTCATCAATAAGAGTCTGGGCATAGTTGATCCTATTGTCGATTACCTGAGCAAATCCATTCAAATGCGGGTAATCCTTATTAAAGATTTCAAGAATCTTCTCCGCATGATCATGGTTCTTTGCAAAAATGATAGTCTTACCAAGCTTCTGGCCATAATCTATCTTGATACCCTCTGTCATAACAGTGTGCAGTACCTGACGGATGGTATCTTCATTGAATATCCATGAATTGAGCGCAGATGAACTGATAGCCTCTGGAACATCTCCATCCTCCATCTCAAATGTGCTCTCATAAATAGCTTTATCTTCATCGGAAAGGTCAGCATAAACGATTCCCTGTTCTATAAACTTAAGCTTAGTTTCTACAGACAAAAAATCAACAAGATATCCGTCGGTTACAGCCTGACCGAGCTCATAACCGTATGTAGGAACTCCGGGCTCCAATTCGAATATTTCATAAGTATTCTTATCGATATCATCCTTAGGTGTAGCCGTAAGACCTACAAGCGGTGCATCGAAATAAGTAAAGATATCTCTGTATTTGTTATAAATGGACCTGTGCGCCTCATCGCATATGACAAGGTCAAAATGTCCGCTAGTAAACAACTTCTGGTCTTCAACCTTTACCGAATCAATGCAGTTCATCATTGTCTGATAGGTTGAAAAAACGCAATGTGCATTATAGTTATCCTTCTCTTCGCAAAGGTTTGTCACCGAAAGGGAGGAATAGTTGTTTACAAACGCTCTCTTTGCCTGAGTTACAAGAGATGTTCTGTCAGCAAGAAAAAGGATATTCTTAATCCATCCTGCATCAAGAAGTACATGGCACAGTTCGATTACAGTTCTTGTCTTACCGGAACCTGTCGCCATGACAAGAAGGGCTTTTCGACGATTCTTCTTATCAAAGCTGTCACATACAGCTTTAATTGCAGCTTCCTGATAATAACGACCGGCAATCTTCTTATCTACATTTATATGATCAAGGGATGTACGCATCCTTCTGAGATTGAACATCTTTTCAAGGTCTGCCTTAGAATAAATGCAGGCAACCTTTCTCTCAGGATACTGTCCATCTATAATTCTTGTTTCAAAACCATTGGTCAGAAAAATACACGGTCTTCTCTTATACTGTTTTTCCAAAAGATCCGCATAAAGTTTTGCCTGCTGTCTTCCTTTTGACACATCAACACAGGTTCTCTTTGCTTCAATAACGGCAAGTGGCTTATGTGAATTATCATAAAGAACATAGTCCGCATAGCCAACTTCTGATTTATTAGGCATTCCCGGAAGTTCTACTTCATTGATCCAGTCAGAGCCTTCCTTCCACCCGGCATCCATGAGCATAGCATCAATATAAATCTTTCGTGTTTTATACTCCGAAAGATCCAGTGGCTTCGGAACATAGGTCTCCGCCTGCTCTTCTCGACGGGATGTCAGTTCTTTCTTCAGTGCAGAGTTCTCTGCAATCAGCTTTTCTATATCAACATCAGGGAAATCCTTTTTAACCAGTTCGTTTTCGTCCTTTTTGAGCAAAGACTTGTCAAAACTATGCTCTTCGTATTCATCAGCATAGCAGTAGCAGACGAAATCAAAGAAAATCTGGAGGTTCTCTAGGCAAAGTATCGCCTGATCTTCTGTAATCTTCTTGCCGGAGTGAGCCGCATTATTACCCATCTTACGGATGAAATCCATACGCTTCATAAGGTCTTCATCGATGATATCTCTGAATTCCTCTGTGCTCATAAGACTTATCAGATTATCCTGATACGGCATAGATAGGGAAGCATCAACCGAATACATCCACTTTATGGCAAACTCCATCGCCCTGCGGCAGTTAATGATGCAGGAGGTAGGATCTATATATAATATTTTTTCAGCCGCTATTGCCACATCGGAAAATGTGTTGAACTTCGGCTCTTTTTTCAAATAATCGAAATTGGTCATGTAACTACCTCCTATTCAAAGGGATATTCTAATAATTGAAACCATTGTTCCCATAGGAATAATATAAGTCTTTATATATTTTACTGGACATCATATCAATACTGTCCCGTAATACCCAATGCTTACCATCGTTTTCAAATATAAGAAGCTTGTTTTCATAAATCGTACAAATATATGTTTCAAAGCCCGGAACATTACGCTCACGATAAAGCCTAATTTGGTTTAAATCTTCATTAAACGCATCCTCTATACTTTTACATCCATCCTTAAATGTATGCGGTTCTGAAAAAGACATAGTATACGGGTAAAACAAAAGCAAATTCTTCTTTGTTTTAATGTTCTTAAGTATCACATAAACATTCTTTTCAACATTATCTTTACTATCGGCAGAAATCTTTTCCAATCCTTCTAACGAATACTCCCGTAATGCCGCTGCAGTACGTATATATGTAAACTTTTCTCCTTCAGGCAATCTTCCAATCCCAAAGGCAATACATCCATCTGCCATTTTAGTAATGCTTCCGCTCGTTTCTCTTTTAGCCTGAAGAGAAGACTTGGTCGCAAGTAACTTATAATCTATTGAATAACTTGATGTGGTTGCATCACATTCCCCATGATCTTGTTTTTCATTCCAACATAGTTTTTCTCCACCTGTTTTATCCATGAAAAAATCAGAACAATTAAGCAGCTCCGTCATGTATCGCTAATAGTTACATTTTGGCTCATCGTTTACAAACCCATGAATAATCAACGGTGAATCTAACATTTTTTCCTTAAGAGTTTTATCTATCAACAATTCACCTCGTAAAACCTAAACTTCATACGTTATCACTCTTTTTTGAATTACAGGTTGGACACAGCACTTGTCCGTTCTCTATCTCTGTCTTACCGCCCTTACTCCAAGGAACAATATGATCCGCTTCCCAATCATTCCATTCACAAGCCTTACCACAGATTTGGCATATTCCCCTATCCTTGCGATATATAACCTGTCTCTGAGATTCATCAAAGTTCCTTTTTGAATCCTTCAACGGGAGGTTATGCACCTTGGTAAGTAAGCTTTCCTTCAAAAGATCATGTCTGAATTTAAGGGAATCAACTGTATCCGTAGAATGGGATACCTTTTCGTGATACAAAACCAATATGGGATCCTGTTCTTCCGGTACTTTTTCCTCTTCAAGGATTCTATCCGTTTCAAATTGTATAAACCAATCCGCAATATCCTTTTCACGGTCTCTGATGTCGTAATTTGGCATCATATCCATGATCAGAGCAAACAATGAAATAACATTGTATCGTTTTAACTCCGGACACTTTGATGGAAACATTGTATTCATATAATCCAATATCTTAAAAACAGTCTTAGCCTCAGCAGAATTATCATTAAAGTCGCGGTTATCCTCATACATGGCATTAAGATCTTTGTCTTTAATATTGCAAATCTTTTTCTTAATGCAGAAAAGAGTTACCTGGGCCGCTATAAGATCATATGTAAAACGACTATTATTAAATGACACTTTCTGGAAGAATTCATGCGCAGAAACTTTCTTAATGAAGTCGCGCATCTGCCCCGGCATTGCATTACGCTTTTCCTGAGCCTTAAGTGAAGTGCCATTCTGGAGACGTAAAAACATCTCTCGGATTTCGTCCTCATCTTCATTATCAAGGATTACAAAATCAAGATTATAGCTATCTATGATGGTCGCGATATCCATATGAAGCTCACTATATTTCTTGTTCGCCACAACGATACCATTTACAGGCTCCGCATCCTTCGGAAGTGCAAACTCATCGTCATAGAATGACCAGATAGTTCTGATTCTCTGCTGACCGTCAATAACATCAAACGTATCATCCGATGTTTTGTGAAGATAAATCTTTGGAATATCAAAGTCACGCAGAATAGAATCTATAAGCATCTGTTTCTGAGCTTTCGTCCATACCGATGGCCTTTGATAATCTGGATTTGTATTAATCTTGCTTCTTTTCTTTGATAATGTAAATAATGGCCAAGTTGCTTTTGTAAGCATGATTTTATTCCCTCCAATATTACAATGATCTCTATTTAAACAATTCAGGCTCTTCGTTATATAAATCTAACAACCACGGTTGCGGGACATATGTCAAAATCATTTCATTGTTCCAGCCTAGCGTAAATGCTTGTTCAGGCATATGTAAAAACAGGTTGTTCACCAAATAAATTGTATCTCCGGAATTCTTATCCAAGCTAATTGTCTTATCTTCACTCCTTAAAAGTTGCACAATGATTGCTTTCTGCCTTAGGTTCAATGTCTGAAGCTTTTTCTTTAGGTTTACTCTGATTCGCTTATTTCTTCGTTTTTCTGTAATGTGTGAAATCACAGAAAAAACTATCATCGTTGAAATGAGAGCCACACTCAGCAGAAACACTATGCCAATAATCCGATTCCACAAAACCGGCAGTTCATCAAGACTCATTTTCTTCAGAATACTCTCAGGCAGAAACAGTAGTAAGCCTGACAGAATTGCGACAGCAACTAGTGCCGGCGTTATCTTTTTGAAATTATCAAATGTTTTTTCAGTTATGCTATCAACTTATACGCTCATCTACCGTTTACCTTTCTTTATTCCCTGTGAAATCTGTTGCCTTATTTCCGGCATCTTCATTGCTTCTGTCAGCAAAGACGAACTAAGATTAGCTTCAAAATCTTTTGCTTGAAGTTCTAACTGATGCGCATGCTCCAGATTTAACTTTTCGAGTTCCATCTGATGCTTCCGTTCTAATGCCTCTAAGTCAACTTCATGCTGCTTTACAATAACCTTTATATCATTCTTTGCTTGTTT
Organism: Butyrivibrio sp. NC2002; assembly: GCF_000702265.1. Lineage (GTDB taxonomy): Bacteria > Bacillota > Clostridia > Lachnospirales > Lachnospiraceae > Butyrivibrio. Next base: position 368,294 of record NZ_KL370881.1, on the reverse strand, counting down.
TCTGGCTATCGCATAACTTGATATCCCTGATATCAAAGCACATAACACAGACACAATGTATGGTAAATAATCCTGCATAACAACTCCTACCCAAAGTATTCATGCATCAGACTATCGAAAAGAGTCTGGGTTTCATCCAACGCCTTCTGTACGGCAACTTTTGATTTGTCGACTTGTTTAACAAAGTCCGCAAATTGTACTTGCTCACTTATTGGAACCATTGGAACAGGTAATTCCTTCAACTTATTAAGAGGCAGTTGTTTTAATGTCGATTGGTTCGTTGAGCCAAACATAAACCGTTGTGCCTCTTCTGTAGTTAAATAATGACTTATGAATAGTCTGTCAGCCTTATTCTTATCAATTCTTATAACCGCTAAGTTTCTTGTAACATTCATCCCCTTGCATCTTTCATCGCTAAGCATAACCTGCCCGGGTTGACCAATAACTTGTACTAAAATTTCATCTCCCAATAATCTTGTTTTTTTATACTTACACTCTATATCTAATGCAACTCTATAAACATTATCCAAATTCAATCTTCCATTTTTGAAATCAGATGGTCTTACCATCGGGATTCCATCATCAACATTATCACCTGGAACTACTATTCCATATGATAAACCCGCTCCCTCTTGAATCAAATCAATAAGTTGCTTTCTCTCAAATTCTTGACCACCAAACATCTCGACAAATCGGGCTTTGATAAGCAGGTCAAGCAAGTCTAATTCACACTGCCTGTTATCTATTGCTTCCCTTACCTTGGCAAGCTTTTCAACAACAGCTTTCTGTATTTGCATATCCGGAAGTTCTATTTGGTACTCTCTCACACTTGCTGCTGAAAGATTAGGCTGTGAACTACCATTATTCGCCTTGATTAACTGCTCTTTTATCGACGGTGAATCTAACGAAAACATCAGGTAGTCACCATCAATTCGTTTATAATCGGGTCTTATTATTACGAGTGAGGACGCAATTGCTCCTTCAACATCATCATTAACAATAGCTTTTTTGCCCAGTGACCCTCTGAGACAGTAAAGTACATCCCCCTTAATAAACTTCCCCGAACTTAGACAATCATATTTTTCTTGAGAAATATAGTTCATTTCCTCAAAATCTATACTTCGTCCATTTAAATGCCCCGCATTCACAAATGGTATGTCCCCTTCATCAGTTATATCCGCTTGTGATGGGTAATTCTTTCCTCGATCTCCATTAATAAGTGTCGCTATATCTCCAAGTCTAACTTTATCCATCTATCATCCCTACAAATCTCAATTTATTCTTGTCCCGAAGGACACTACAGTTACACAGTAAGAAGTTTTTCTAGCTCATCCATCTCCTGACTGATCTGCTTCTCTATTTCTCTAATATTTGCCATAATCTCTGATGTAGGCGGATACTCTACTGCAACGTATTCAACCTCTTTGTACTTATTGATGGAGAGATCATAGTCGTTATCCGCAATCTCCTTCTTGGAAACCATAAAGGACTTGTCCGTACGTTTTCTGTCCTTTTCAGCCTCAAGATTCTTGAATCGGCTAATGATATCAGGGATGTCGTTATCCTTAATCTCAGTACGCTTATCATCAAGACTGAAGCCGTCAGCGGTCATTTCATAGAACCACACATCATCTGTTCCGCCATGACCGGTCTTGGTAAAGATTAGTATTGCAGTAGATACTCCGGCGTAAGGTTTGAACACACCTGAAGGCATGGAGATTACTGCTTCAAGGCGCTGATTTTCTACGATTTCCTTTCTGATTGCCTTGTGAGCGTTGGAAGAACCAAATAGTACTCCGTCAGGAACGATGCAAGCACATCTTCCGCCAATCTTAAGCATTCTTACAAACAACGCCAGAAATAAAAGCTCTGTCTTCTTGGTCTTACATACCTTCTGAAGATCTGTTGATACGGTATCTGCATCAAGATTGCCCTTAAATGGCGGATTCGCCAAAATAAGGGAATACATATCCTTATCAGGGTTCTGGTCTGACAGGCTGTCACGGTACTCGATAAACGGATTCTCAACACCATGGGTCATCATATTCATGGCGCCAATGCGGAGCATGGTTCTGTCCATGTCATATCCGTGGAACATGTCATTCATAAAGTGATTTCTGTTATGCTTATCAAGAAGGACCTCCTTCTTATATTTTTCTCTTATGTAATCTCCGCTGGTAACAAGGAATCCGGAAGTTCCGCAAGCCGGGTCGCAGATAAAGTCTGTCGGCTTCGGATCCATCATCTCTACCATCATACGGATGATGTGTCTCGGCGTTCTAAACTGACCATTCACACCGGACTGAGCAATCTTAGAAAGAAGGTACTCATATACATCACCACGGATATCAGTCTGGTGTAGTTCTTCCATCATGGAATAAATTTCATCCATAGCGTCAACAATCTTGGAGAGCATCAAAGGAGTATTTACCTTAAAGATTGCGTCATCCATGTATTTGCTATAGGCAGAGTTCTTGTCTCCATGAAGATTCTTTATAAAAGGGAATACCCATTCCTGGACAACCGAATACATTCTCTGTGCAGGGAAGTCGTGGAAGGTAGACCACTTAAGCTGATTACCATCAACCTTTCGGTCACCGATCTCAACCTCATCAGCAAAGATGCTCTTGTAAGGAAGTCCAAGCATGGCTGCTTCCTTAGCGCGGAGGTTGTCAGTATCATCCAGATCCTTTATAAACATGAGGTATGTCATCTGCTCAACAACATCGAGCGGATTTGTAATCCCGCCGTTCCAGAAAATCTCCCACAAACTATCAATCTTATTACCAAGTTCTCCGGTCATTATCGTTCTCCTTTATTCCTTATCTCTGTTCCAAACGTATTTTGTATATCTGCCGCCACCAATTTTTATTATGCTTTCCGATGACAGAAGTTCTGACAGAGCCCTCTCAACAGTTATGCGGCTTATGTCAGGGCATTTCTCCATAATCTGCGACTTCGTGATCTCGCCATAGGTGTTCTTAATCAGTTCAGCCACACGCTCAGGCTTTGAAAGGCCACTGGTAACTAAAGTCTCTACCCTGTCAGAAAAATCTCTGTATGCTGCAACTACAACACCAAGCATATACTGCACAAATGGAACATAATTATTTTCTTCCTCATGCCAGTTAAGGGAACTTTCCTGCAGGCACTCATAATATGATGTCTTAGTCTTTTCTATCAGATGTTCAATACTGATATACTTTCCTACAATGTATCCGGCTCTGTACAGCATTAGCAATGTAAGCAGTCTGCTCATTCTTCCGTTGCCGTCATTAAACGGATGGATGCATAAAAAATCCAGTATAAACATTGGTATCAGAAGAAGCGGATCTATTGTTCCGGTTCCGAGAGCTTTGTCAAATTCATTACAAAGATTCTCGATTGCCTCGGGTGTTTCCCATGCAGGAACCGGTCTGAATCTTACAAATTTGTTGCCCTGTTCATCCTCTTCCTCAATGATGTTATCCGCTGCTTTATACTTTCCACCGATATCATAACCTTCAAACTTATATAAATCTCTGTGAAGCTGAAGGATCATATTCGGTCTTATCGAGATGTAATCATGACTCTCATGGATAGTATTAAGTACATCCCTGTATCCGGCAATCTCTCGCTCGTTTCTCGTCTTAGGCGTAGTCTTATCTTTAACTAGTGCTTTCAGTCTCGCATCGGAAGTATAGATACCTTCAATCTTGTTGGATGCTTCGGTACTCTGAATCTTCGCAATCTCAACAAGTTGCGTCAGCGTATATGCCTTCGCTTCTATAAAAAGTGACTGCTCACCTTTATACTCATGGATCTGCGTAAGCAATGCCACGATTTCCGGTGTCAGCAGTTTTTCCCATTTTTTACTGTAATCAAAATTTCTCATATCAATATCCTCATTCAAACATCAATTCACTCATGAGTGGATAAAATGATGCACTTAAATAATACCACTCAATATACTCATTATCAACGTTAATTACATCAAATTAAAAGCAATGATGCAATTAGATATCCAATGATGTAATTAAATCAAATGTTTTTTATACAGCTATCACCATATCTATAGAAGATTTATTACAAATTGCCCAATTTAGATAATTATTACTGCCTGTCAGCAATGCGAAATTTATATAATAATTATTTTCAGTTAATCTATATTTTAATAGCTGCTGATAAAATAATATTGTTAACACATTCATAGCAATGCTTGCTATTTCTTAAATACACTGATCCTCCTATTTGTACAATTATCGCTATAATTAGTGCCTTAACATATTTTGTCTCACCAATTGATATTGTTCCAGATAACATACCCATGCTGGGATATTTTAATAATGCCGCTGTTGTAACTGCTTGTTGGAAATTAGTTGAAGATGATGTAAAAGAATATGAGGACTGGCGCATAGCCAATAATAAAGTTATCGAATGATATTATAACTCTCTATCTCATAAAAAAAGACTGCGATCAACTCGCAGTCTTTTTACAATTACTATTCATTTTATAATCACTAACGCATTACGCATTCTGTATATTCTGCAGCATCTCGATTGCTGTTTTTCCTTCTGCTACAGTTATTGTCATTGTAGGGGCGTTGTATTTGCCAAGAAGCTTGTAACGCATCTCTTCCGGATGGTTATACAGCTGATCCATAATGCGATCAAATGCAATCTTCCATTCCATAGTATTCATCTCCTCTTTTAATGCAGGTCCCCACCTGCTACAACCAACGCTCTCCCCCCTTAGGCGTTATATTTTTTGATGCAAGCAATATCATAAGGCATATTGGGCTTGCGCACAAGAGATAAATACTTAAGATTTTGTGAAAAAAGTATTACTATTTTAGATAAAATGCCTATATCACAAAATACATCAGCGCTTTGAGCTAACTGTCTTAGCACAGAGCAATGTGGCAATCATGAGTACTATTCCTATCGGAAGGCATATATACCAGTTTCTTACGAATCCCGAAATAATATAAGCCACAAATGAAACGCCTGCTACAGTCAAAGCATAAGGCAACTGAGTGGATACATGCTGAATATGGTCACACTGAGCCCCCGCACTTGCCATAATAGTTGTATCTGAGATAGGTGAGCAGTGGTCACCGCAAACTGCTCCTGCCATGCAGGCAGATATAGCGATAAGCATGAGCTCATTGTTAATATCTGCTCCAAAAACATTAACAACTATAGGAATAAGAATTCCAAATGTACCCCAGCTTGTACCTGTCGCAAATGCCAGAAATGCGCCAATCAAGAATACAATAGCTGGAAGCAGGCTCATAAGTGCATGATTATCTGCAATATGTTCAACAAGGCCTGCAACATAGTTTGCTGCACCCAGAGAGTCTGTCATAGCTTTAAGTGTCCATGCAAATGTAAGAATAAGTATTGCGGGAACCATGCTCTTAAATCCATCGGGAATTGCGTTCATGCATTCATTAAAGCTAAGAACTCTGGTAGCAAGCATAAATATAATTGTAAAGATAAGTGCAACTACAGAGCCATATACAAGTCCTACAGAGGCATCTGATGCTGAGAATGCATCAACAAAGCTCTCTCCTTCAAAGAATCCGCCTGTATATATCATTCCTATAACGCAGCAGATAATAAGCACAACAATAGGCAGAACAAGATGAATAACCCTTCCTTTACCGGATACAGGTGGATTAGGCTGATCTTCCGCACCCGTCATACTCGAGTGGATATTCTTACCTTTTTTCCCAAGGATCGTTCCTCGTTCAGCATGCGCCATCGGGCCATAATCGAACTTGGCAAGTGTAAGAGTCAGCATCATAACTATAGTAAGAAGCGCATAGAAATTGTAAGGGATTGCTCTTATAAAAAGAGTAAGACCATTTGCCCCGTCAACGAATCCGGTTACAGCAGCTGCCCAGGACGAAATAGGTGCAATTATACAAACAGGTGCTGCTGTTGCATCAATCAAATAAGCAAGCTTTTCTCTGGAAATCTTGTGCTTATCTGTAAGAGGTCTCATAACTGATCCAACAGTAAGGCAGTTAAAATAGTCATCAATAAAAATGAGACATCCTAAAACAATAGTAGCTATCTGAGCGCCAACTTTGGTTTTTACGTGCGCTACAGCCCATCTTCCAAAAGCCGCCGAGCCACCGGCTCTGTTCATAAGCATTACCATACTGCCAAGAACCACAAGGAATATAAGTATTCCTACATTCCAGCTGTCAGAAAGCTGTCCGATCATACCCTCGACAAAAACATGTTCCATTGTCCCTGCCGGATTAAAGCCGGAATACAACAGTCCTCCTGCAATAATTCCAATGAAGAGTGAAGAATAAACTTCCTTAGTTATAAGTGCCAGTCCTATAGCTATTATCGCCGGAACCAGCGCCCAAAAAGTATCAACAAACATATTTTCCCTCCCGCATTTTTATAGATTACCTGTTCTTCGTCAGAAAAACAAAAACTACACTTTATTATACTAAAGTGCATGTAATTAATCGATATAAAATTATGACATCTTGAATCTATGATCCAAGATGTCAAATGTTTTTAATAAATAACTGAATTATTTACTTTTCGGGATATGAATATACGGTATTAAACAATACCCTGAGCCTTCATAGCCTCTGCAACCTTAAGGAATCCTGCAATGTTAGCACCTGCAACATAGTTACCTTCCATGCCGTATTTCTTAGCTGCATCATCAATGTTGTGATAGATGTTAACCATGATCTGCTGAAGCTTGGCATCAACTTCCTCGAATGTCCAGTGAAGTCTCTCAGAGTTCTGGCTCATCTCAAGAGCTGATGTAGCAACACCACCTGCGTTTGCAGCCTTACCACCAACAAACATTACCTTGTTCTCCTGAAGGTATTCAGTTGCTTCGATTGTAGTAGGCATATTAGCACCTTCGCATACAGCCTGAACGCCGTTAGCAACAAGCTGCTTAGCATCCTCAAGGTGAAGCTCGTTCTGTGTTGCGCAAGGAAGAGCAACATCACACTTAATGCTCCATACTCCTCTTCCTTCATGATACTCTGCAGACTTTCTTGCAGCTGCATACTCTGTAAGGCGTGCTCTCTTAACTTCCTTAACTTCCTTAAGAAGAGCTACATCGATCCCCTCTGAATCATATATCCAACCTGTTGAATCTGAACATGTAACAACCTTAGCACCAAGCTGCTGAGCCTTTTCGATTGCATAGATAGCAACGTTACCGGCACCTGATACACAAACTGTCTTACCCTTAATGTCTGAGCCATTGCACTTAAGAAGCTCAGCTGTAAGATAAAGAAGACCATAACCTGTAGCCTGTGTACGAGCAAGTGATCCGCCGTAAGTAAGACCCTTACCTGTAAGCACACCTTCGTATGTATCGCGGATTCTCTTGTACTGACCATACATATATCCGATCTCACGTCCGCCAACACCGATATCACCGGCAGGTACGTCTGTATCAGCACCAATGTGTCTGAAAAGCTCTGTCATAAAGCTCTGGCAGAATGCCATGATCTCTCTGTCTGATTTGCCCTTGGGATCAAAATCAGAACCACCCTTACCACCACCGATAGGAAGGCCTGTAAGTGAATTCTTGAAGATCTGCTCGAAGCCAAGGAACTTAATGATACCAAGGTTAACTGAAGGATGGAAACGAAGTCCTCCCTTATAAGGTCCTATAGCTGAATTAAACTGTACACGGAAACCGTTGTTTACCTGAACCTGTCCCTTATCATCAACCCACGGTACTCTGAAAAGGATCTGTCTCTCAGGTGTTACAAGTCTCTCAAGAAGAGCATCTTTTCTGTATTCCTCTTCATTAGCATCAATAACAACTCTGAGTGAATCCAGTACCTCTTTTACTGCCTGGTGAAACTCAGGCTGAGCGGGATTCTTCTCAACAACGTAATTGTAGACTTCATCAACGTATGACATTTGATTTTTCCTCCTGTTTTTGAATCATCTTTACCCATTTAATTGGGCTTATTTTTCCGGCGTATAGACCTTAAGCTAAAAAAATGTACAAAAAAAGAGCGTAAAGCTTCATCGGTCTTTACGCTCCCTTGCGCAGACACCACTGTCTGACAAGTATTATTTCACACCGTCTTCAAATCGTCAAGCACTTTATCGCTTTAAAACGAAAAAATATTACTCTTCTGATCTATCTTTCTCTATGCTCTCTGTCTCAGTGGCTGCTTCGCCACTTGTCTCATCAGCAACTTTCGTATCTGTTTCCTCGGCCGCCTCTGTAGCTGCATTTGCAGCAGCTTCAGCTTCTGTATTCTCTGTGACTGCTTCAGGCTCCTCTCCGGGGAATCTGATATCAAGCAGTTTTCTTATGAAATCCATCATGTTCATAATGCGAAGAGACTGAGCATGCGGTATTTCAGGGCACTCAAGCCATCCTTCCTTAAGTGCATTCATAACAGACATAACTTCATACTCATAACCTGTAATCTGCTTTTCCTTCTTATAGAAGCCGGTCTTAGCACCTGTATTGTCAAATACAGTAATACTCTCAAAGTTATTTATCATATCAACCTGTATGTGTCCCTTTGTTCCAAATATCATGCCGCAGCAAGGTCCACAGGCAAGTGTAGAACACGTAACAACCGCCATCTGTCCCGATCTGTATTTTAAGTTGATCACGTCCTGAAGATCCATTCCCTTCTCATTTTTGTTGCATACAGATGTAATATCGATAACATCATCGCCAAGTATCATGGAAGCAAATGTAAGACCATATATGCCTATATCAAGAAGCGCACCGCCGCCAAGCTCAGGATTCTGTATCCTGTCTTTCCATGAAATATTAAAGCTAAGGTCAGCTGTGACCATGTTAACGTCACCAATAACGTTACTTGCAAGGATTTCTTTTAGTTTAAAGCCAAGAGGCAAAAATCTTGTCCACATAGCTTCAGACAGAAGGAGATTCTTCTCCTCAGCCAGCTTAAATACTTCCTTTGCCTGCTTTTCATTTAACATAAATGCTTTTTCACATAAAACATGTTTACCGTTATTTAGGGCAAGCTTTACGTTCTCAAAGTGAGCTGAATGAGGCGTTGCTACATAGATAAAATCTATCTTGGGATCTCTGCATAAATCCTCATAAGAACCATACGCAACCTTGATCTTATGGTTTTGTGCAAACTCCTTAGCTTTTTCCTCAGTTCTTGATGCAACAGCATAACAGGTAACACCTCGCATCTGACTTAAGGTCCTGACCATCATCACTGCTATGTCACCGGTTCCCATTATTCCAACTTTTACTTTGTTAAACATATGCTCTCCTATCGATTTGAAAAAGTTTGCGGTTTTAGAATAAAAAAGGAAAAAAATGGCACGGCAGTATCTCTGCCGTGCCATAATTAACAAGCTTTAATCCATGAGATACTCTGATTTAATATATCCTGTATCTCCATTATACTCTACTTTAGCCCATCCGCTAGCATATTGTTCAATTACATTTATAGTATCGCCCGCGTAAACATTTGTAACTACTTCAGAATCTGTACTCTGAGATTTACGAAGTCGTACTGTCTCAGAGACTCTCATCTTACCGGTTGCATAAGCGCTTACAGAAGACTTGCTATCTGAAGTATCCTCTTCTTTTGTCTCAGTCTCTGCCTCAGTTTCAGTCTCAGCTTCTGCTGTATCAGTAGTTTCTTCAGTAGTTTCTTCAGTAGTTTCTGTCTCTTCTTCGGTAGCTTCTGCTGTATCCTCAGTTACTTCCTCAAAGTACATTGTCTTAACATAAGCAGCTCCGCCATCGTAGGAAATCTTACTCCATCCGTTTTCAAGAGCCTCAAGCTGTGTGAAGGTCTGTCCCTTTTCTGTCTTTCCAAGAACATCTGCTGTCTCGGAATCAGATTTTCTTATGTTGATGACATCGGTTGCCCTGATAGTCTTGGTTGTTGATACAGGCTCAGCCTCTTCCTGCGTTTCAGCTGTTTCTGCCTCAGCCTCTGCTACTTCAGTAGCTTCTGCCTGCTCTGCCACCTCAGCTTCGCCTTCCGCAGCTTCTCCTTCTGCAGCCTCGCCCTCTGCTGCAGTCTCATCAGTTGTTTCCTGAGTGTTTGCAAGGGCAGCGTCAGGTGAAAGACCGGATTCTATAGCTGCAAGCGCTTCTCCAACAGATACCTGAATATTTGCACTCATCTGTGAAAGGAAATCTGCCAGCTCTGTGTTGGAAGCAATAATATCATTGTAATCAGCAGCAACGCTGTTATTTAAATCCACAACATCAGCCTGAAGAGAAATAGCGCTGATATACTCTGTTACCCTGTCATCAACTACATCACCGTTGATATAGAGCTCTCCGTTTTCATTGGTACATACGTACATTGTCTGCATACCCGGGAGTGGAGTATCATATCCGTCAAACTGAACTTCTGTATATACATAAGCAACATAGCTTCCATCTACAGGCCCCGGCTTTGTATAAACATCTACGGTAGGTATGCCTGAAATATATGCAGAAACTTCCTGAAGTCTTAATTCCTCAGTAGATTCAAGTCCGGTATAAATGGATTTGATCGTATCCATATCACCCTGTGCATAAGCTGTGAAATATGTATTCATAAGATTATTCACATCTTCATATGCATTCTTCTCAAGATCTACCTCGGGAACAATGTAGCCTCCGTTTTCATCAACCTCTACAGCTGCATTCTCCTGAGTTTCTCCTGCATCTTTTTTATTTGCGCCAAGCGCTATACCTATGGTTATAGCCACAGCAACTACCAAAATAATTGGCATGACTATCTTCTTATTATCTGATATATACTCCCAAAAAGTTCTTTTGTCCTGATTGGCAAACGGATTCTCCGGTTTTTTATTACCCTTAAAATTCATTTTTTTAAAATTCATTCGTTCCTTTTTCTCTTTCTATCTGTAACTAAGAGATGCACCCGACAGGAATCGAACCTGCATTAAAGGCGTCGGAGGCCTCCGTTCTATCCATTAGACTACGGGTGCGAAAATGTTACAGATTTATTACGTACCGAACTATAATACCATAGCCTCTTTATCATGTTCAACCTTTTTCACATTATTTTCACCGCTAAAATCATAGTAATAAACACTCTCCGAGAGTATATCTTCAGTATTCAGGCACTGCGTGTTCACACACCTGACCATATTTATCAGAGAATCCACATCATGCGTAGTTTTGCTATAGGGTACTATTATTACTTCATGAATTGATGAGGGTAAAATGTAGAAACCACTTGAAAGTTTATCACGCATATCCGGCAGAAAACCGGGATAGAGAATGCATGATGCTCCAAAATGTCCGGAAGTATTAGATGCTACATATATCTCGGGAAGTTCATCTTCCTTATCGTAAATATCCATTCCGGGCATATTTCCCACTATTTCGAAAATATTTCTTGTTGTTACAGGGAATAGTTTTGGCGTATTGACCAGAGCTGCATTATAAAGGTCATCCTCTTTTACATTCCACAATTTCAGATGTTCGTTCTTTACCAGAATACTACCCTCAACTCCCATAACTTTGAGAGGTACGAAATACACAATTGCCAGATCCTCATAGTCCCTGTGCGGTGTTTCAAGCAAAAGATTTTCGTTTTCACTTCTTCCTATCAGTTTAAAGCACACCTTATCGACAACCGATGCATACTCACTGTAAAAAGACATATCCACATTATTTGAGGGAACGTGTTCTTCAACTATACCTATTATTTCCTCTACTATTTTGCTTATCTCTTTTCCATCATTATAACTGTTATAGTAGTTATCCAGGTACACCGTAGGTCCACAGTTACTGTTCTTCTTCGTAACGCATACTCCCGTGTAAACTACGTCATTATTTTTTCTTACATTATGCATTGAAACCGAGGCTTCATCGCCATAATGCTCTGTAATACTGTTTTTTATTTCATCAAAAAATTTATCTCTGTTCATTGTTATTCTCCTTAAAAATAAGCGAAAAAATAAGACAATGCGAAGCATTTAATAATCCTTCATCATTGTCTTATAAGTCTATACATTCAATTTTCAGAAAATAACGGTATTAAACTCTGGAGAGGTATTCACCTGTTCTGGTATCAATCTTGATAACATCACCTTCTGCAACGAAAAGAGGTACCTGAACAACTGCACCTGTCTCAACTGTAGCAGGCTTTGTAGCGCCAGTAGCTGTATCACCCTTGAAGCCGGGCTCTGTCTCTGTGATAGCAAGTTCAACAAAGAGCGGGGGCTCAATAGCAAATACATTACCATTATATGAGTTAACCTGAACTGTCTCGTTCTCCTTAACGAACTTCATTGCGTCACCTACCTGATCCTGTGTAAGTGAGATCTGCTCGTAAGATTCATTATCCATGAAGTTGTAAAGATCACCATCAGCGTAAAGATACTGCATCTCCTTGCGGTCGATACGAGCTGCAGGGAATTTCTCGGTAGGACGGAAAGTTGTTTCCTTAACACCACCATTGATAACGTCCTTAAGCTTTGTTCTTACGAAAGCAGCACCTTTACCGGGCTTAACATGCTGGAACTCTATTATCTGACATACATTACCATCTATTTCAATGGTCATACCGTTTCTGAAATCACTTGCGGAAATCATAAAAAATCCTCCTAATTCTCACAAATCAAACAACTTTAATAGTTTATACTATGTTTTATTATTTTTCAATACCTTTTATGATAAAATCTATCGCTTCTATATAACCGTCAAAGCCTTTTCCGTAAATCTGCTTGTCACAGGCAGGCGCGGTCACAGAATTTGCCCTGAAATCCTCCCTGTTTTTAATATCAGAAATGTGCACTTCGACTTTTATTATATCCTCAAGGCTCTTTAATGCATCATGGATTGCGTAGCTATAATGAGTATAGGCTCCCGGATTTATAACAATCCCGCAGGTGCCGTCAAAATAGCAGCTTTGCAGCTTATCAATGATCGCGCCCTCATGGTTTGACTGCCAGACTTCAATGTCAGCGCCTATATCTTTTGCCTTATCCATGATCATTTTGGTCAGGTAGTCATAATCCCTGTCTCCGTATATTTTCTTTTCTCTTATGCCCAAAAAATTTAAGTTTGGACCGTTTACAACAAGTATCTTCATGTCCAATCATCACCCCCTGATCCATCACAAAAGCAAATGCACTATTTCTTCTGCAATTGCTCTTGCGATCTTTTTATCTGTGTCTATGCCAAAATCACATGCCTTATCATATATATCCCGTCTATCATCCTGGAGCTTTTTTATTCTCCCAAGTACATCTCCTGTCTGAAGAAGCGGACGTGAAGTATCATCCTTCACTCTGTCATAGACAGTTTCAGGCTCTGCCTTTAAAAAGATGACTCTTCCGAACTCTTTTAAGAGCTTTCTGTTTTCCTCTCTAATAGGAAGACCGCCTCCGCACGCAAGGACTGTTTTCTTCCTCTTATCAGCTATAAGTTCCTTAAGAAAATCTGTCTCCATCTGCCTGAAAGCTTCTTCTCCATCAGTTGAAAAAATATCGCTTATAGTTCTGTCTTCCTTTTGTTCTATCGCCTCATCGGAATCAATCCTGTCATAACCAAGGAAGTCAGCAATTTCCAGAGAAACAGCGCTTTTTCCGCTGCCCATAAATCCCACAAGCACGATATTCTCATCATCTAAAAGTTCGCGAAGCATCCGTCCGTATACAATTCGAATATCTTCTTCCGAAACTATTACATTATTCCACAGTTCATAGGCGCATATTCCCTGATGCAGAAGCATTCTGATGCCTGAAATGCACTTTGCTCCCTGTTTTTCACACATTGATATAAATCTCGTCCTGTAAGGCTTAAAAATCGCATCAAAGCCGGTGTGGATCAATTTATAGAAGTTTTCATCATCAATAATAACTTCGTCAGACTTAGGATACAGTCCAACAGATGTAGCCTGAAAACAAATATATTTTTTTGATGCATCAAGCTCTTTGTAGTCAGACAGCTTCATCGCGCTGCAGAGCTTTTTCCCTGCAAAATCATTTACGCTGTCGCTAAGTTCCTGCGCTCTCTTTAGTGTTCTGTTTAGTATAAATACTTCTTTTGCGCCTTCGTCAGCGCATAAAAAAGCTGCCGGCCTTGCCGCTCCGCCTGCGCCAAGTATGATCACACTTTCATCTTTCAGACTGCAGGATGCTTCTTCAAATGATTTCTTTATCCCGAAATAATCTGTATTGTACCCTTTAAATCCGGAATTATCAGCGGTCCTTACAAGTGTATTTACCGCCCCGATCCTCTTTGCCATGGGATCAATTTCCTTTAAAAAAGGAATAACGGCACTCTTATGCGGGATCGTAACATTAAGCCCCAATACATCCATGGAAAGAGCACCATAAAAAGCTTCCTTTAGATGTTCCGGTTCTACCTCAAACGGAACATATACAAGGTCGCATGAAAGCCTGTCAGCCAGTGTATTGTGAATGGCAGGCGATACCGTATGATGAACAGGATATCCGAACAGGCCGCACACCCTTGTCGTTCCCTTTACTGTCTGCCCCATTTTGTCTCCTCCGATAGTTTTTTCATTACTCCAAATTTTAACCTATATAAAAAGAAAAATCGAGCAGGAATAAAAATTCCTGCCCGAATAAATAGCAAATGGTCAAAGTGTATTTAATTAGCTCTTACGGATGATAACACCATCTTCGTCATCAACGATAACCTTAGAATTACCGTTAACCTGATCTGCTGTATTTCTGATCGCTCCGGATCCTACAAAGTACTGATATTCATGAAGTACTGAATCCTTCTGCATATTGTTTACAGCCTGTCTCATTACGTTAGACTGTATTCCACCTATATTTCCAAGACCAACAAGCGATTCATCTTTGTTTCCAAATGTTACTGAAAGATCTCCGATCGTGGAATTCACTCTCTGAGTGGAAGCCACCGCCTGTTCATTCTGTATATTATCTTCTTTACTATTTGCGCTTTTCTGTTCTGACGGATTTTTACCGGAAAGGAACGATACAGCTGAGGGGATCCGATTATAGATTCCATATAAATTTTCGCTACCTGATGAAGCGTCTATTCTCATGTTCCCCCTCCTTTCTTTCAATGAATTATTTTACTTCTTTTAGCCATTATAATCAATTGCATTTCCTTACTATGTTTATATTATCGGCAATTTGAAATAAAACTTTAGTCATTTATTAAAATTTTTTTTAATTATTCCTGCAGCATTCAAAAGCTCCTTTGTATAATCACACTGAGGATTCCTGTAAACAGAAGAAGGCTCCCCATATTCTTCTATAATTCCGCCTCTCATTACGGCAACATGGTCACATATCTGATAAATAACTCTCAGGTCATGAGATATAAAGAGGATAGTAATCCCCATATTTTTATTAAGGCTGCGCAAAAGTTCAAGTATCTGAGCCTGAATAGTAACATCAAGCGCAGAAACAGGCTCATCCGCGATTATCACCTTGGGCGATCTCATCAGCGCAACACCTATGCTGACTCTCTGCCTTTGTCCGCCGGAGAGCTGATTTGGATATCTATCCAGCATATTTTCAGAAAGCCCTATCGCTTTTATTACGGTTTTAACGCGTTCTTTCATCTCTTTTGGTGTCCACTTGCGCTTTTTATCAACACGAAGCGGTTCTTCAAACAGCCAGCCTATTTTTTTGCTGGGATTAAGTGAAGAATAAGGATCCTGAAAAACCATCTGAGAATCGGAATATTTTTGAATGATCTCTCCCGTAATGTCTTTGTTCATCCCGACAATAGCCTTGGCAAGTGTAGATTTGCCGCAGCCTGACTCCCCTGCAAGTCCCAGGATCTCACCCTCATAAACATCCAGATCAATGCCCTTTAGGACATGTTTCTTTTTATCTCTGCTAAGCGGTGACTTCTTGTGGTTTTTGTAATATACATTTAAGTTTTTAATTTCTATTACTTTTTCCTGTTCCATAGTTCTCTCTTATAGATTGATCTGCGGTATGGCAGCAATAAGTTTTCTGGTATATCCCATCTTAGGAGATCTGAAAATCTCTTCGACATCTCCGGTCTCAACTATATTTCCGCCCTGCATTACGATTACTCTCTGGCAAAGTTGCCTGATAAGTGACAGGTCATGAGATATGAAAATGATAGCTGTATTTCTTTCTTTGTTGATTTTCCTTAGAAGCTCAACTATCTGCGCCTGAATCGTAACATCAAGTGCAGTCGTGGGCTCATCTGCGATCAGTATTCTCGGCTGACCGATCATGGCTGCGGCGATCATAACTCTCTGCCTCATTCCGCCCGAAAGTTCATGAGGATACATGCTGTATACTTTCTCAGGTTCGCGAAGCCCTACTGCATCCATCATTTCAATAGCGCGCTTTTTCCTTTCCTCGCGGCTTATCTCTTTATGATGTATTCTAAGAGATTCTTCAACCTGCCAGCCTATCTTCTTAACCGGATTAAGAGAAGTCATAGGCTCCTGAAAGATCATTGATATCTCGTCTCCCTGATAGGATCTGAGCGTATTTCTGTCGCAGGTCAGAAGGTCGTGTCCATCAAACATGATCCTTCCCTTTTTGGTAAGCGCATGTCTCTTCAAAAGTCCCGCGATTGCAAGAGCACTCATGCTTTTTCCGGAACCCGACTCACCTACTATGCCTACGATCTCGCCCTCCTCCAGCATGAGGTCAAAATCCTCAACAACCGTCTCCGGCAGATCATGATCGTGAAATTCTATATGAAGATCCGTAACATCAAGTATTATTCCCATCTCTTAATACCCTCGCTAAGGAATGAAAATCCCAGTACTGTAAGCACAATCGTTACACCGATTGATAGAACATAGCTTGGCTGCGTAAAAAGGTAACTCTGCGCATCGGAAAGCATATTTCCAAGGCTTGCATAGGGAGGCTGAGCGCCTATCCCCAAAAAGCTAAGTCCTGCTTCTGCCAGAACAGCATTGTTAAAACCAATCATTATTGTAGACATCAAGACCCCAACTGTATTTGGCAGGATATGCACAAATATGATCCTAAGGTCAGATACACCCTGAAGCCTTGCAACCTCTACATAATCCATATTTTTGCATCTTAGTATCTCGCCTCTTACAATTCTGGCAAAACTCGGGATAAAGGAAATTCCAAGTGCTATAGCAACCTGATACGTTCCTGTGCCAAATAAGCTCACGAATACAAGCGCCAGTAAAATACTGGGGAATGCAAGCATAGCATCGATTATTCTCATTATGACTTCATCCACAATTCCGCCAAAATAGCCGGTAAAAGCACCGATTATCGTTCCTATTCCGGCGCCTATTATTATCGTTGAAGTTGCAATGGCAAGAGTAACCCTGCTTCCATAGAGAACTCTGCTAAACACATCTCTTCCCATGTGATCGGTTCCCATGATATGTTTCAGCGAAATGCCCTGAAGCTTGGCACTTGAATCCATTTTAGTCGGATCATAGGGCGTGTAGAAAATACCTGCTATAACAAGAAGTACGATTATCCCGGTGATAAACGTTCCCATGATAAGGAAAGTATTTCTTTGCCCGGTCGCTTTATTCTTTTTAAATATCTTTTTTAATATATTCATTAGCTCTCGACCTCTATTCTCGGGTCAATAATTCTGTAAATAATATCAACCAAAAGGTTTATAAGAAGTACCAATACAGATATTCCCATGATGATCGCTTCTACCACAGGATAGTCTCTGTTGTTTATGGATGTAAGAAGTATCCTGCTGATTCCGGGTATTCCGAAAACCTGCTCAATTACTATACTTCCGGCAACCATGTCGGCAAGCGCCATTCCCATAAAAGTAACAACGGGAATCATCGCATTTTTTAATACATGCAGATATAAAACGCCGTTTGTCGTATTTCCTCTGCTGTAGGCCGTCCTTGTATAATCCTTGGCAGCCTCGTCTATAACAGAACCTCTAAGGAGTTTGGTCGCCATCGCTGCTTTTGGAAGCGCTATTGCTATAGCCGGTAAAATAAGATACTTTATAAATCCCCAAAAGTCCTTAGTATATGATACAAATCCGCCGGGCTTAAACATCTTAAGCACCAGACCGAATATAAATGTCATTATTATTCCTGAAAAAAATGGCGGAATAGCCATTATTATCTGATTGATCACGTTAACTATATGATCTGCGATTCCATTTTCATGCTTCGCTGTATATATGCCAAGCGGAATTGAGATGATAGTCATGATCACAAAAGACATGATTGCAAGTGTAAGTGTGATCGGAACCTTTTCAGCAAGCATTCCCGCAACCGGGATCTTGTAATCATACGAGGTTCCCATATCTCCCTGTAAAAATGCAAAGAGCCATCTGAAATATCGAACGATAAGGGGATCATTTAGCCCCATCTTTTCTCTGTATTGTGCAATAAGCTCCGGAGTTGCCTCCGTTCCGAACATTCTGGTGACAGGATCACCGGGTATAAGGCTAAAAGCAAAGAACACGCATATGGATACTACAAATAGTGTCAAAGCCATGCTAAGAACTTTCTTTAATACGTATCTCATATGCGTGTACCTCAATTCTTAATTACTGTGCAGGACGAATCTTTGAAATATCCTGTGCATAAAGAGGATAGAATGTATATCCTGTAAATTTCTTGTTAAGTGCTACAAACTCCGGCAGATCCTGAATGTAAACATTCGCAGCTGTCTCTGCAAGAATTCTCTCACACTCTTTGTAATGCTCTGTTTTCTCATCATCATCTACAGCAGCTACAGCAGCGTCAAAAGCAGCATCATAATCTGCATTGTTGTAGTTAATGAAATTGTTGTTAGCATCAGACCTGAATCTTGAGAGCATAGCGTATGCTGTAAGTGTTGAAGCATCTACACCAACTACAGTTGATTCAAACTGTCTGCCTGTGTAAACATCAGAAAGCCATGTATTCCATTCAACTTCCTGGATAGTTGCGTTTACACCGATCTCTTTAAACTCTTCTACAAGAACCTGTGCTGTATCTACATGCTGTGTGTAGTTTGAAGCAACAGTAATTGTGAAATCAAATCCATCCGGATATCCTGCTTCTGCAAGAAGCTCTTTTGCCTTGTCGATATCCTGGTTGTATGTTTCTGTAAGCTCTGAAAGGTAATATTTTCCAAATGAAGGGAACATACTACTTCCGATCTCTGTACCCTTACCATCTGAAACAAAATCCATGATAGTCTGAGGATCAATAGCGTAGCAAAGAGCCTGGCGCACCAACTGATTATTAAAAGGCTCTACATCGTTATTCAGGTAAAGTGCCTGAACAAGATTCATTGTTCCTTCATATACTTCAAAGTTATCAGAAAGCTGTGAAGCCTGATTACTTGTTACTCTGGGATACAGATCGATTGACCCGCCCTCGAGATCCATAACTACAGAATCAGAATTTGCTTCAATCTTAAATGTTACGTCTTTGATATATGCCTTGTCGCCCCAATAATCATCAAATCTCTCAAGAACAATGTTCTCCTGAGGTGAACGTGAAACAAATTTGTAAGGGCCTGTGCCGATAGGATTTGTCTCAGTATCTGTATTTGATGCCGGAATAATGGCAACTGTCATATATGCAAGAAACTCTGTATTTGACTCTTTAAGTGTCATTACTACAGTCTTCTCATCCGTTACTTCAACACTTTCTATATTAGAAAATGCCGATATCAACGGATCAGTTCCGTCAGTACCGGCATTACGCTCAATAGAATATTTTACATCCTCTGCAGTAACCTCGGTTCCGTCGTGGAACTTAATTCCATCTCTTAGTGTGAAAGTGTAAACCTTTCCATCTTCTGAAATTGAGTAGTCACTGGCTACAGCAGGTTTAAGATTACCTTCTTCATCAGGCTTAACGAGTCCCTCGAATACATTGAACAGTACTTCTCTGGATCCTGCCGACAAAGCTGTGTGCGGGTCCATACTGTCAATATCCTGTGGGATACCTACGGTAATCTCTGAAAGATCATCCGAACTGTTTTCTCCATCTGCTTCTGTGACTTCACCGCCATCTTCCTGGCTGGCATCTGCCACCTGCTCGTTGGTTACTTCCGCGGAATCTTCTGCCTTTTTACTTGAGCATCCACCCAATGTAATAGTCAGTGTCGATAACACAACCAAAAGAATTGAAAGGGATCTCCTCCCATAACCTTTTCTCATCATGTTACAATCCTTCTTTCCTTATTTAGTTTTATTGGTGCCTTTAACACTATAAGGAAACCGGATAACCATGTCAAGCAGTTTTACTGATATTTAACGATAAAATCCAATTATTCTTTTTTAAGTAAAGGTGTGTTTTTATCAGTATTATCAGTTATAAGTCCCTCGTCCTCTTTTTCGAGAACAAGCTTAAGCTCATCCATAAACGTATTAACATCCTTGAATTCACGGTAAACCGATGCAAATCTTACATATGCAACAGGATCAAGATTCTTCATCTTATCCATGCACAGCTCCCCAATGATCCTACTCGGTATTTCTTTCTGCTCAAGATTAAAAACTTCTGTTTCAACAGCATCCACGATCTTGCTGATCTGTTCTGCACTAACAGGTCTCTTGTGGCATGCTCTTAAGACACCCGCTTCAATCTTTGCGCGATTATAGGGTTCGCGATTATTATCCTTCTTGATAACAATAAGCGGTATGGTCTCTACTTTCTCATAAGTAGTAAATCTCTTTCCGCATGAATCGCATACTCTTCTACGCCTTATGGATGTATTCTCATCCGCAGGTCTCGAATCAATAACCCTAGTGTTGTCTTTACCGCAAAAAGGACACTTCATAACAATAACCTTTCCGTGCTTAGCACTTCCCCCAACGTCAATATTTTGTATGATAAAAAAATCCCACACAAGTTATTGTATCATTGTTTAACGAAATATTCCACAAAAAAATGCGTGATAAGGGATAGCATGTGAGGTTTTTATTGGGATTGATATTTTTTATACGAAAAAAGCGCTACACCCTGCTTAGGTGTAGCGCTCTAAATGTTCTGAAAATTATTTCTTCTGTAAGAAATCCGGAATCTTAAGGCTCTTAGCTTCTACTGAGCTACGAACTTCCGGTGTACGATTAAGGCCTGTTGCAGGTCTTGAAACCTGAGGCTGTGTTGCCTGTACTCTGGGAGCCTGTGCTGCTGCACTTTCCAGTGTACTGATCGTAGGCTGAACAGTTGTCTGAGCTGCTGGCTGAGCAGTTACGTTGGGAGTAATCTGCTGAGCTGAAGGCTGCTGAGGTGCTGTCTGAGCTGCAGGTTTAGCTGTGTTTGTTAAACCGCCTGTGCTTGCCTTCTCATCAATTCCTGTTGCGATAACAGTGATGTTACATGTATCAGACATTGACTCATCATACATCGCACCGAAGATAATATTAACATCATCTCCTGCAAGACTTCTGATATAGTCAGATGCAACAGATGCATCCATAAGTGTGATATCACCGGAAACATTGATGATAACATTGGAAGCACCATTTATCTTTGTCTCAAGAAGAGGAGACTCAACTGCCATCTTAACAGCATCAGTTGCTTTATCGTCGCCCTTACCTGAACCAATACCGATATGCGCAATTCCCTTATCCTTCATTACAGTCTGTACATCTGCAAAGTCAAGGTTGATTACTGCCGGAACATTGATCAGATCAGTAATTCCCTGTACAGCCTGCTGAAGAACCTCGTCGGCTTTCTTAAGCGCATCAGGCATAGTTGTACGTCTATCAACAATCTGGAGAAGCTTGTCATTGGGGATGACAATAAGTGTATCCACATTATTCTTGATAGTATTAATTCCAGCGAGTGCATTCTGCATACGTACGCGTGCTTCAAAAGCAAAAGGCTTTGTAACAACACCTACGGTCAAAATGCCCATCTCTTTGGCCAGTTTCGCAACTACAGGTGCAGCACCGGTTCCGGTTCCGCCACCCATACCGCAGGTAACAAATACCATGTCAGCGCCCTTAAGTGCTGCTGATATTTCTTCCATACTCTCCTCTGCGGCCTTCTGACCAATTTCAGGCTTTGCTCCTGCACCAAGACCCTTGGTAAGCTTCTCACCGATCTGAAGAAGCTTGGGAGCTTTGCAAAGCTGCAAAGCCTGCTTATCAGTATTAATTCCGATGAATTCAACACCGGAAATATTTTCCTCTACCATTCTATTTACAGCATTATTTCCTGCACCGCCAACCCCAACAACTATAATTTTGGCACCGGATTCTGCCTCATTCGACTTTAGTTCAAGCAAGATAGTGCTCCTCCTTCATAACCTAAAACTCCTACATGCTATATTATAATCTTTTGCTAAAATTCGCAACATAGAATTTTTATTTTTTCTCTTCAAAAGTAATGTTCTGAGTGCCCGAATTGTATTCTGACATTTTAAGAATTCCGCTTTTTCCTTGAAGTTCGGGCAATATATACTGCAATTGTATGACTTTTTCATCAATATTTTCATTTGTGCCCAAATTAACCTCTACTCCGTCAAAATACAAATAAATATTATATTCACTGTCAAAAAATATCTTGTCAGCATCCAGATCATATTTTGCAAGAAGCTGTGTAATATCGAGTATTTCTGCAAAAACAGTCTCATCTCCTACAGGAAGCTTCTCATGAAGTATCACATAATCAAAATCAAGCCCCAGTACAAGCGGAACATCATCGGAAGCCTCTTCTGAGGTTTCCACGACCATTCCCTCTCTGTCAAAGTAGATGAATCTGTCCAGGTATTTGACGTATCCGGCAACAGCTTTTTCATAGACGTTTATTCTTACCGTGTCGGGAGATAAGACCTCGACATTCATTTTTTCAACAAACGGTATTCCGGTAATTTCCTTGTTCCTATACAGGAATGACAGATATATTGAATTCCTGCTAAGGGAATCTGTCATTACCATATCCATGATCTCCTGATCCGTGTAGTGGGTATTTCCGTCCACATAGACCTGTTTTATCGTGTAATTATTGTATATATAAAGGCATCCGCCCAGCGCCAATACACAAACTATGAGAAAAAAGGCCGCTATTATACATATGCTTTTGTGGAGCCTTACAAACTCGCCAAAATTAAATTCCGGCATTCTAAATCTTATATCAGGCAATTTAAGCCCGGGCATTTTAAAGCTATTTATGCCGCCCGAAGGTCTCTGCCTTTTTCTAACTACTCGTCTTCTTTTTTTCATGCTCAGTCAACCCTGATATGTCTTGCAACATTAAATACTATACCGATCTCCATAAGCAAAAATATGGTAGCCGTTCCGCCGTAACTTATAAAAGGCAGTGTAATACCTGTATTAGGTATAGTATTGGTTACAACTGCGATATTAAGAATAACCTGAATAGCAATATGACCCATAACTCCGATTACCAGAAGTGCGCCGTACATATCAGGGGCATTGTTGGCAATAACCATCATGCGCCATATAAGGATAAGGAACATGAGCATGACCGCAATTGCGCCAAATAATCCCAGTTCTTCGCAGATGATCGAAAAGATCATATCGTTCTGAGCTTCGGGAATAAAGCCGAGCTTCTGCATACTTTCGCCAAGACCTTTTCCAAATATGCCGCCGGAACCGATGGCATACAGCGCCTGAAGAGTCTGATATCCCTTGTCGTTTACATAAGCCTCCGGATCAAGCCAGGCAAGGATTCTCACAAAACGGTAATTTAACTGGCTATGATATCCGGCATTTACAACAAAGAGTACAACTGCCGCAGCAATTGCCAAAACAGCCAGAACGATCAGAATATACTTCCTGTATCCCGGTGTTGATATAAACAACATGGTAAACGCAATTCCGAAAATAATAAGCGCAGAACTCAGATTCTTTGTAACGCCAAGAACCAGTGCGCATACAGGGAGCGGGACCCCCATAACAAGCCAAAAGGCTCTGGGCTGAGTTATCCTCTTGCTAAGAGTACTGATAAGTGTAGCAAGAACAATGATCATAGCAAGCTTAGCTATTTCCGCCGGCTGAACTGAGAATTTCCACAGTTTGAACCATCTTCGTGCTCCGTTAACTGTCATTCCAAGTGGTGTTTTAACCAGCATAATGCAGATCATGGATCCAAAATAAGCCGGTACAGCCAGCTTTCTGTATACATGATAAGGCACCCTTGAAACAAACCACATAGCCCCTACACCTATAACTGTTGGCAAAAGCTGATGCTTAAAATAATAGGCAGAATCGCCCTTACTAATATTTGCCTCGTATGAACTTGTTGAATAAACCATTATAAGACCAAAAGCCAGCAAAAAAAGTGTTATAAAGATCATACTATAATCCACATAAACCTCTTTTTTCACTTCTCTTTTTTGTCTGCCTCCTGCCATCTGTCTTGCAGTCTGCATAAAAATCCCCCTTATAAACTATTTACATAGTCTTTGAACTGTTTTCCCCTTACTTCATAGCTCGGGAACATATCCCAACTCGCGCAGGCAGGAGAAAGAAGAACAGCTTCCCCTTCCTTCGCATTTTCAGAACAATAATTCAAAACTTCCTCATAAGTATCAAGTAAAACATAATCATTAAAGCCGTGTTTTTTTGCACACTCGGCTATTTTTTCCTTTGTAGCGCCCATCAGTACGAGCTTTTTAACCTTACCACCAAAAGCTTCTATCCACTCGTCGAATTCACTTCCCTTGTCGTAGCCGCCTCCAATAAGGTATGTAGGCTTATCCATTGCCTTTATTCCCTGTATGGCCGCATCGGGGTTAGTGCCCTTAGAGTCGTTGTAATAATCAACTCCATTCTTGGTAGCGACATATTCTATTCTGTGTTCAACAGCCTTGAAATCCCTTACAACCTTAAGGATTGTTTCCATCGGAACATCCATGGCTCTGCCCATTGCTATTGCCGCCATGACATTCTGAATATTGCAGCTGCCGACAAGATTCATATCATGTATATTCATGACTCTTGTGCTGTTTCCGTTTTCAGCAAAGAATATCTCTTCGCCATCCTGATAATAACCGTTTTCAAGCTTACTCTGAGTTGAGAAAAAAACAACTTTTGCAGGGCATCTGTCTGCAAATTTTCTTGTATAGTCATTATCGAAATTAAGTACACAGGTATCATCTTTTGTCTGTCTGTTTGTTATATTTTCCTTCATGTGTGCATAGCACTCCATAGTATGGTGTCTGTTAAGATGATCCGGTGTGATATTAAGGATTGCAGATACATTTGCATGAAAATTGTCCACCGCTTCGAGCTGGAAGCTGCTTATCTCGCCTATTGAAACAGTATCGTCATTCATTTCAAGTGCTCGTTCAGCATAAGAATAGCCTATATTTCCAACAACATAAGTTGATGAAAAATGAGCCTTCATAATTTCTCCTACGAGAGTTGTCGTTGTCGTTTTACCGTTTGTTCCGGTTATCGCAACCATTCTGCCCTTAGCAAAATTAAAGGCAAGCTCTATCTCACTCCATACCGGAATCCCTGCATTTATAAGTCTTGTCATTATAGGAGAATCCATAGGAACTGCAGGACTCGGAACAACAAGCACCAGTTCCTTTATTATTTCATCGGGAAGCTCACCGATTATTATTTCAGGTTCATCGCCCTTATAGCCCTCAAGCTTGGTTCTTATTTCTCTTTCGTATATATTCTTATTTTCATCAAAAATAACAGGTTTTGCGCCAACTTTCCCAAGCAGCTTTGCGCTTCCTATTCCGGAAATGCCGGTACCTATTACGAGAACTTTATTGCCTCTTATATCATTTGCATTCATATTTATCCCTCTTTTTATGGTCCTAAGGGGGTACCGCTTGCGGTGGATTCCTTAGGACGGTCTAATGTTTTCATAACTTGCTTTACACTACCCTCAAAAATGGAGTAAGTTTGGCTATTAAATCAGCCTCCAAAATCAGGAAGTACGTCTCCTCCATAGACTTCTCCGGTTTCCGGATCTATAAGAGCCCCTGAATCAGGATCAACGTAAAATCCGGTTTCTTCATCTATCTCAAATGACTTCCAGACAGGTTCCTTATCCTCTTCTTCCTCCGTAGCGCCTTCTTCGCCCTCAGGTATAGCCTCCCAGATTCCATCTGATGAACCTTCTTCGGAAGAATTATCTCCTTCCTCTCCTTCTGCAGTTTCAGCGCTTTCGCCCTCCTCTGCGGAAGCTTCGCCTTCAGTTGTTTCTTCGCCTTCAGCTGTTTCTTCGCCCTCAGCGGTTTCCGAAGGTTCAACCTCAGCTTTTGCTGCAGCAGACATCATTATTTCCTGCTCCCTTAATGCATCAAGTTCAGCCTGTTCTTCCTCCGTAACAGTTTCAGTCATGGGGAAGTTGAGATACGGAAGTGCTTCAGTAAGGACCTTTCTTACTATTCCTGTTGCAAATTTAGCATCATCCTGTCTTGCAGTATTTGGTCTGTCCACGACAACATATATTGCGATCTGAGGATCATTTGCAGGAGCATATCCCATAAATGATACCACATATTGCCCGTTTCCTCTGGGAAGAGTCTGGGCAGTACCTGTTTTTCCCCCTATCATGTAGCCTGCAGGACGTGCAGTTTTACCTGTTCCTTCTTCACCTGAAACAACCAGATTACAATATTCTATGATCTTATCTGATGTAGATTCAGATACAGTCTGTCTTAAAACCCTGGGCTCAATGCTCTTTATAGTAGCACCGGATGAATTTCTTATCTCCTTAACCATATGAGGCTCATAGAAATTACCACCATTTATAAGGGAGCAAAAAGCAGTGATCATCTCGATCATATCCACATTAAAGCCCTGTCCGAAGGTTCCTGTCGCAAGTTCTGCCGATCCCATATCATCAGCAGATACGGTAAGTCCCTCGGTTCTTGCCTCTCCTGCAAGGTCAATGTTTGTCTTAAGTCCGAATCCGAATTCTTTCTGGAATTTACTAAAGGTCTCACTTCCTATTGCCTGACCTATTTTCATCATAGCAACGTTACATGATATCTCTATACCACGCGCTACAGACACCTGTCCGTCACCATATCTGTTATGACAGTGGATTGGCCATCCACCAATTTCCATCACACCATCACACTGATACACTTCATTTCCGGTAATGTTGCCGTTTTCAAGGCCGGTTGCTACTGTAAACGGTTTTGCGACAGATCCCGGTTCATAAGTATCGGAGATACAGAAATTTCTCCAAAGCGCATTCAGATTCCAAAGTATTTCGTCATCCGTCATCTCCTCAAGCATTTCCTGAGTGATGTAAACACCTGAGTCAAGCTGACTTTCTCCGTCCATTTTCAGACCATTCTCATTTACCCTTGGCATTCCAAGCAGGTTGTCAGTGTTCTTGGTATCATTCAGATCAAAATTAGGGTAGCTTGCCATTGCAAGGACATTACCGTTATGGATGTCCATCATGATACAGCCAACGTTGTTAGCTCCGTTTCCTTCTCTTATGGCATTCTTATTTGTCTCATTGTATTCATAAAGATACTTTTCAACTATGGACTGAAGATTTCCGTCTATGGTCGTTACTATCGTATTTCCATCTGTTGCAGGTATTGTGGTTCTCTCAAGATTTGAGTCCTCATCCAGATATCCGTATGTTCTTCCGTTTGTTCCGCAGAGTTCGTCATTATAGTATTCTTCAAGGCCAAATATTCCTGCATTGTCACTTGTCGTAAAACCGATAACATCACAGGCCATTCTACCATTTGGATATTTTCTTATATAGTTTTCCTCAAACCAAACACCCTGGATATTTTTGTCGTAAGTATCCGTTCCATAGGTTATAAGCGCCTGAAAATCACTTATATCCGCGTAAGTCAACTGCTTTGCAAGGACGTAATACTGTGAGGTCGGATGATCTGATATGTAATTTCTTATCTCACCTTCATCGAATCCAAAGTATGTGACAAGAGCTGTAACAGTAGGCTCAAGGAATGCCTCATCCGACAAAATAAGTTTTGCATCCAGTATGATGTTATATACTTTTTCACTATAAGCAAAAACCGTTCCTGTGGAATCGATGATCTCACCGCGCCTGTAAGGTATAGTCAGGGAATCGTATTTTTGCTGCGACAAAACCTGTTTTTGATATTTTTCGCCGTTATTTCTTGTAATAAGGAATAATCTGACGCTTAAACAGGCAAAAGCTGCCAGTACTATCGCAAACAGCACTGCCAGCTTTTTCTTCATTCCCAATGTAAACTTCTGTGTTTTATTTTTCTTTCTGCTCATACCATCTACCAATACTGCTCTATTGCATATAAGCCACCTTTTTATCCCCTGTCAGTTCCCGTCAGGTATAGGAGCAACCTGTCTGACGTAATCGTTTCCTCCCTCATTTGAGTATTCAACAATCTGTCCTTCAGTAGCATAGGTCATACCATACTCGCCTATAGCAATTCGCTTTATCTCTTCAAGGTCAAGACTGCTCACCGCTTTGTTGTAAGCTTCGTCATTGTCCTGTCTCAACGTGTTTAATTTTGCTTCCAGTGTGGATACTGTCTTTACACTGTTTTTTATCTGCGCCTGCAGAGTTATGTACCATGTAAGTATAACCCCTGTGGCCACGACTGCAAGTGTCAAAAATAACAAATATCCAAAACTCATTCTATGCGCACGTCTTTTTGCCTGAGCTCTTTTTTGAACGTGAAGCGGTATGTCATCTCTTCTTTGGGGATTATTTATTTTTCTTGCCGTGTTGCCGTAAACATATCTTTTTTCCATAATATTTCCTCATAAAAACGCGCAAACAAAGCTACTTTGAAACTGCTATTTGGTTATTTTTTCAAAGACTCTGAGCTTAGCACTCTTACTTCTGCTGTTTTCTTCAAGTTCTTTTTCCGACGGCAAGATCGGCTTTCTTGTGATTACTTTTCCTTTTGATTTCTTTCCGCACACACAGATAGGTATTTCCGGAGGGCAGGTGCAGGGATTTTCATTTTTCCTGAAATTGTTTTTGACAATCCTGTCCTCAAGAGAATGGAATGTGATCACGCAGATTCTTCCGCCGGGTGCAAGAAAATCGATCATTCCATCGAGCGAATTTTCAAGCACTTCCAATTCTCTGTTGCAAGCTATTCTCAAAGCCTGAAAAGTTCTTTTTGAGGGGTGGCCGCCTTTCTCCCTCATCCTGGCAGGAATCGCTGCCTTGATGATCTCGTTCAGTTCGAAAGTGGTCTCTATTGGCTTCTGCTTTCTGTTTGCAACTATATGTTTTGCTATATTTTTGGCGAATTTATCTTCGCCGTAATTTTTTATAATATGGAATAACTCCATCTCAGAAAACTCATTTACAATCTCTCTTGCAGTGAGTTCCTGTCTTCTGTCCATTCGCATGTCAAGTGGAGTATCATACCTGTAGCTAAAGCCGCGTTCCTCATTGTCAAGCTGAAAAGAAGAAACGCCAAGATCGAGTATTATTCCGTCGACTTCATTGACCCCGAGCTCTTTTATCCTGCTCACGGCATTTTCGTAGTTGTCGCGGATGATCGTCACTTTATCCTCGTATGGCCTTAGTCTCTCGGATGCCGCTTTTATAGCATCCTCATCCTGATCAATTCCAAACAGTCTGCCTCCATCTGAAAGCTTTGCAGCTATGTGGCTACTGTGTCCGGCACCTCCCAGGGTTCCGTCGACATAAATGCCATCAGGTTTAATATTTAAGTTGTCAATCGTCTCATTTAGGAGTACTGAATAGTGTTTAAAATCCATATCGTATACCTTATTACCTTATATACTGAGTCCATATTCGCTCATCTTAGCAGCAATGCTATCGATATCATCAAATGTGGTTGCTTCTTCCCACTTATCCTTACTCCAGATTTCAACTCTGTTTCCAACGCCGGCTACCACTGCCTCTTTCTCAATTCCGGCATGTTGTAACCAATTCTGCTTAAGTAGTATTCTTCCCTGTTTGTCAACTTCTACATCATCGGCACCTGCCATGAAAAATCTGCCAAGTTGCCTAGCTCCGGGAATATCCATAGGAAGGTTTCTGAGCTTTTCTTCAAAAGCGTCCCATCCATCCTGATCAAACACAAAGAGACATCCATCAAATCCTTTAGTCACAACAAATTGCTCTCCTAGCAAATCGCGGAACTTGGATGGGATGATCAGTCGTCCTTTTGCATCGATTGAATGGCTGTATTCGCCTTTGTATGCCCTTCCCATAATTTTTTACCACTTATCTACCATTTGCCACCACAAAGTGACACTTTTTACCACCTAAATGTATAATAAACCATTTTTATATTTTTAACAACTGTTTGAGTCCTTTGAAATGCTGATTTCCACTAACAAAAACACACCTTAGAGACAAATTTTCAAGGTGTGTTGCGCAAGATATTGTGGATTGGATTTTTATAATATCTATATTTAGTTTTAATAATATTTTTATATATACTTAATAAATATTTAAAATTAATTTATGTGTTTTTTTGCAAAAGAATAATACCAGGGAAGCTTTTCCTTGTCTCAAAAACGATAATCAATTATGATGTTTTAGGTGGCTATTACCCGTAAGGCGCTTATCTTATATATTGGTAATAGCAAAATACCTTTATTAAACTACTTTTATTAATATGGAGAAACATGAGTTACAGCCTTGATTTTTTAAACATGATAAAAAACAGCTCTGAGAACAGTTCAAAAGTTCCCACAACAAAAAGAGCAAAAAAGCCAGATAAAACGATTGCTGTTATAGATACAGAAACTAACTGGAATGATGAAGTAATGTCCATAGGAATAGCTCTTGCCGATCCCGCAGGCTTTGAGCACATAGATTCCAAGTATTATGTGATCGATCCCGAATACAGAGTCGGCGGTATGTTTTCAGGAGTGCTAAGGACTTCCTGCAGCGTCCCCATGGAGGTTGTTTCCAGAAAAGAAGCCATATCCGGGATAAGCGATTATCTCAAAGAAAATGGTGTTACCGGAATATATGCATACAACGCAAGATTTGACCGCAGTCACCTCATGGAATTATCAGGTTTTGAGTGGTATGACATCATGCGCATTGCGGCATACAAGCAGTTCAACCATTCTATTCCCGACGATGCCGCGTTATGCAAAAGCGGTCGTCTAAAGAGCGGCTATTCAGTTGAAAATATTTTAAAGATGCTCCGTAAAGATGCCGCTTACAGTGAAGTCCACAATGCTATAGAAGATGCAATTGATGAATTAACAATAATGAAGCTTTTAGGGCAAGGCCTTGATGTCTATACATGCGCAAAACTGTAAGCATCTATAGAAGCTCTAATAAGAGTTATTTTATGAGTCCTGTTATGAATTCTGTTATGAATTCTGTTATGAGTCCTATTAAGAGCTCTATTTAAAGAAAAATCCCTTACCGCTGTTTCTAAAAGAAAGAAAAGAAATGCAGTAAGGGTTTTCTTATATTTCATCTTATTTAATATCGAATTCAGGCGGCTCATCGAGATGTTCTGAAACATACTTGCCGTCCTTTTTTCTCTGCTTTACACATTCCGTGAGCAAATATTCTATCTGCCCGTTTACCGATCGAAAGTCATCCTCTGCCCAGGCAGCAATGGCATCATATAACTTTGCGCTCAGTCTTAAGGGAACCTGCTTTTTTTCAGCCATTAGTACAAGCTTCCTGAATTAACAACGGGCTGAGCATCATGATTTCCGCACAGAACAACGAGAAGATTTGAAACCATGGCTGCCTTTCTCTCCTCGTCCAGTTCAACAAGGTCTTTTTCATTAAGTCTCTCCAAGGCAAGTTCGACCATTCCTACAGCTCCGTCAACTATGAGTTTTCTTGCATCAACTACTGCTGCAGCCTGCTGTCTCTGAAGCATTGCTGCGGCTATTTCAGGTGCATAAGCAAGATAAGTAATTCTGGCATCAACTATTTCTATTCCGGCATCCAAAACCTTTGCCTGAATTTCATCCTTAATACGCTGTGCTACTACCTCAGTAGAACCGCGAAGACTTCCGTCATCCGCCTTGCCATCGCCTGTAGTATCGACATTCTCTGTAATGTCATAAGGATATAGCTTAACAACATTTCTTACAGCAGTATCGCTCTGAAGTGACAGGTATTCCTTATAATTGTCCACTGCAAAAACAGCTTTCGCGGTATCAGTAACTCTCCACATAACAGCAACAGCAACTTCTACAGGATTACCAAGAAGATCATTTACCTTCTGTTTCGAATTGCTAAGTGTCATAACCTTAAGCGAAATCTTCTTGGATGATGAACCACTAAGTTCCATGTCAGCGCCGGAAATTTTTACTCCTGCTATCATCTTTTTATCAGCGATGTCTCCGCTCTGTCCAAGCTTAGTATCTGCTGCAGGATTAAATGCTATGCAGAAAGGATTTACATAATAAAATCCATCCTCCTTGAGTGTTCCAATGTATTTCCCAAATAGTGTAAGAACAAGCGCTTCGCCCGGTTTTAACACCTTAAGTCCAAGAAACGGGATCCATCCAAGAGCTACATATACACAGCTAAGGATAAACAGGAATTGGTTAAAACCTGCTGATGTAGCACCGGTAATAAGAACCGCAGCGCCATCAAGCCCTATAGCAGTAACAACAAGCAGCGCTATTGCTGCTGCGTATGCGCACATTGTGATGCACATCATTACCATTCCGTTCTTTGGTCCATTTAAAATTTTCTCTTTTACATTTTCATTCATGATCTTTCCTCCTATTATTTATAAACCAGTCTTTACTGCTGATAGTTTTTAATGTTTTTTGCACTATAATTTTTATGTAACAGCCATAATGAAACCAGTATTATCGGAAGTCCTGCGATCAAACCATTAGGCACAGGACCAAGCAGTCTAAAGCTTCCTGTATCAGCCCTGCATACAGCTATCGGAATAGTCGCTGCAGCATTGATTGATCCATGAAGGATTGCAGGAAACCAGATGCATCCGCTCTTTTCATAAACCCAGTCACACATAATTCCAAGTGCAATCGTAAATAAAAGGAACATAAGCATACCGGTTATTGGGAAGCCAACGTATTCATATCCATACTCATATCCGATAAGACCTATAAGAGGCCAGTGCCAGATACCCCAAATGATTCCGCCGATAATGACACCTTTCTTTCTCCCATATTTTTCTTTTAATACCGGGTACATATAGCCTCGCCAGCCTGCCTCTTCACCGATTGCAAAAAACATATTTAAAAGCGGTGCATATATCGAAGCCCCTATGGAAGTCATAAGCATGTAAGTAGCATAACTGATTCCCTGCGCTTTAAGCTGTTCCAACGCGGCAGTTCCGGCATCCCCAAGAGATGCCATTATGCTCTCTCCTGTCAGATCAAGATGGCCTGTGAAAATAGCAAAGTATAAAGCAGCTCCGATAAATGTCAGGATTGTCGGCATAAACCATGAAAAAAGCAAAACTCCTATGTTGCCCTTAAGCCTCGGCTTCCATCCCATGCCCTTAAGCTTCACACCTGCTAATAGTACCGCAACAAGTGGCGCATACATCATGATTGACATTAGTAGTTGTCCCGGTACTCTTCCGCCGTTTTGGTAGAGCATCCATATCGCTACCTGCATTACCCAGGCGATCATAAATACCCAGCGAAGGTACTTACTAAAATTCCGGTTTGTGTATTGATCAGTTTCCATAATTCCCTCCAATTTCTATGAAAATTCCGAAGGATTTACTTGCGGTTTTCATATGTATTATCTATCTGATATCATTATGATATCATTAATATTTCAAAAGTAAACTGCCAATTTGGCAAAATAAAGAAGTGATACTGCAAAGCACCGCAGACTCGAAATCGCTTAGCGATTTCTCGTTGAGGCGCTGCGCGCCTCATACCAAAATAAAGAAGGACACCAATAAGCAAGCGAGCTTGCATTGGTGTCCTTCTTTATTTTGCTGCGATACTTTGCAGTATCACACGTTGAATCTAAACAATATCACATCGCCGTCCTGAACGACGTACTCTTTTCCTTCCATGCGGACAAGTCCTTTTTCTCTTGCTGCTGCAAGGGAACCTTCACGGAGAAGATCTTCATAGTTGATGACTTCCGCTTTGATAAATCCTCTTTCAAAATCTGTATGAATCTTACCTGCTGCCTGAGGTGCCTTGGTTCCGATCTTGATGGTCCATGCTCTGGTCTCATCTTCGCCGGATGTAAGGAAGCTCATAAGTCCAAGAGTTCTATAGCTTGCTGCTATTAGTTTATCAAGGCCTGACTCCTTAAGACCGAGACTTTCAAGGAACTCAGCCTTTTCATCTGCCTCAAGTTCTGAAATCTCAGCTTCAATCTGAGCACTGATCACAAATACTTCACTGCCTGATTTTGATGCAAGCTCACGGACAGCTGCTACATATTTATTAGAAGCTCCATCATCTGCAAGATCATCCTCGAGGACATTAGCTGCATAGATAACAGGCTTCCATGTAAGAAGGTCATAGGTGTTCATAAGTGCCTTCTCATCTTCATCATCAAGCTCAAGCTCTCTAGCCATCTTGCCGTCTTCAAGAACTGCCTTGATCTTGTTAAGAAGTTCAAGTTCCTTAGCTGCTGCCTTGTCCATTCTTGCAGCCTTGGTTGTCTTGGCAATTCTTCTCTCAAGAACTTCAAGATCTGCAAAAATAAGCTCGAGGTTGATTGTCTCTATATCTCTTGCAGGATCAACTGATCCATCTACATGAACAACATTAGGATCATCGAAGCATCTGACTACATGCACGATTGCGTCTGTCTCACGAATATTAGCAAGGAACTGGTTTCCGAGGCCTTCACCCTTTGATGCACCCTTTACAAGTCCTGCAATGTCTACGAACTCGATAGTGGCAGGTGTTACCTTCTTGGAATGATATAGATCTCCAAGAAGCTGAAGTCTCTTATCCGGAACAGCAACGATTCCAACGTTAGGATCAATTGTTGCGAAAGGATAGTTAGCAGCAAGTGCTCCTGCATTTGTAAGTGAGTTAAAAAGGGTACTCTTTCCGACGTTCGGAAGTCCCACGATTCCTAGTTTCATAAATATTTCTCCTTTCCCTATTTTAAAGGGTTTTTGGGGTTTTATCAGGGAAGTTTACGCCCTTTTTACGCCCTTTTTTAAAATAGTTCTACGCCCTTTTATACAACAAGGGCGTAGATTTCTCAAATATCAATTATTTTCTTCTGGATTCTTGCCCTCAAATTGTCTCACAGCCTTAAACTTAGAGTCATCTGTCACATGAACATAAGTATCCATAGTCACTTGCAGGCTTGCATGGCCTAATAATTTTTGTAAAGCTTTAGGACTTACCCCACGCTCAATAGCCCTCGTTGCATAAGTATGACGCAGTACATGCATACAGAAATGTTTTATTCCCGCTTCATCACACAGTTTGTACAAATGTGTATCGTATGAGCTGTTCTTGGTTGGCATTCCTGTACGATAATTCACAAACACAAGGTCATTCATATCGAGTTGTCTTGTTTCTCCAGTAAGCCTATCCTCAAATGAAAGAACCTGATTAAGTTCTTTAGCTTCGAACCTATTTTTTCTTTCATCATATAGCCTCTTTAGAATCTTGTATGCACATTCTGTAAGCGGAATTGTTCTATAGCTCGCTATTGTCTTCGGTGAACCCGCTCTCCATTCTCCAACATTATGCCGATATTCAAGAGTCTTATCAATAGTCAGGGTCTTCTTTTCAAAATCAATTGAACTAAAAGTCAGCCCTACAAGTTCGGAAGTCCTAAGTCCTGTCTGCAAAAGGAAGTTGTACTGGTCTTTATTATGTGACCTTTCAGCCACTTCAAGAAACTTTCTCTGCTCTTCCACAGTAAGAACCTTAATATCTGACATTTTTTTGACTGCTTTTGTATATTTTACTCCATCCATGGGATGCTTTTGTATAATATCATTATCTAAAGCCGATTTAAACATTGTTCCCATTTGTATGAACGTCTGGCGAATTGTAGAGCCAGCATAGTCATCATTCATATCAAGCAGAACTTTCGTACAATGAAGAGGCTTTACATCTGTAATCTTCAGTTTACCTACAACAGGCTTTACATTTTTAGTATAACGCTCGCGATAATTACGTCTTGTATTATATGAGAGCTTCGGAATAAGATTTTCCATCCAAAAATCAAACCATTCATCCACAGTCATATCAGATAAATCCTGTGGGCACTTGCCTGAATTCATTATTTCATCTGCTGTCAGTTCAAATGGTGCTAATACAGTGTTATGTTTGGCTTTATACTTTGCATCCTCAAGCCAATTTCTAGCCTCTGGAACAGAGTCAAAATACTTTTCTATTCTGCCTGTCTTTGACCTAAATCTCGCTGAGTATCTGCCGTCTTTACGCTGTGATAACCCCTTTCCTAATTCTTTACCTTTTAAATCTAGTCCCATATCGAACTCCTTTCATTCATGAAAAAGAGCTCGGTACAACTTTATAAGTGTACCATTTACGCCCTTTTTTCTCAATAGATGTTTCAACATTATGCCGTTCAAACTGTCAATCTGCTCTCTAAAAATTTTTCAAATTCTCGCCGTTTAACGAGTTTCTTATTACCCACAAAAAGAGCAAATGGGCAATTGGGTGTTCTAAGCAGATTACTTATCCGGTTCTGGCCTATATTGCTATAAGCAGCAGCTTCGGATATAGTTAACGCAACTTTGTTTTGGACAGGAATTACAATATGTGTATTCTTCAAAATATCATCAGCGCTATTCTCTGACACTGTTGTTGTCATCCCATCCATGCTACCAATCACTTTCATATTCTCCATAATTTCTCCTTAAAAATGCATGCGATACCGATTTGGTCATAGCAAATCTTAACGCTTTAATCATTTCTTTCCCCTTTCTAAAATTATTATCCAAAACAATAAACATTTGGCCTCACGCTCTAGAGAACTTATTAATCACCTCCTTATTAAAACATTCTTTAAATGGTCATATAGTCACTTACTGCGCAGATAGCTTGCGTATATCATCATGTTGACAAACTTGCTCAGTGAAACTAAGCCATGATGTTTGGAATTAAACTTTTTCTTACCTATTTTCAATTCCAAAATCAACTTTTTCCAATAATACCAATCCTTAAAAGCATATAGCTTCATAGCAAGACGTAATAAACATTCTTCTTGTAATTCTGCAATATCTCCTCCAAATTCATCCAATGCTTCCTCAAAATCCTTCTCATATAGCTCATAGTAATGTGACTCATATAATTCCTTAGCATTATCAATCGTTTCCAAATTACAAAGATTATATCTGGCTTCAAATGCATCTACTATCATTGAACCCACCTTGCCAATATCCGAAATAGTATTGCTTTTATCTGTACACTTCGTTTCAATCCCCTCAAAACTCTCATTTTCATTCTTATTAGCATCCTTCATCTGAAAATCAACTCTATAATTACTCATCTCTCTTCTCCTTTTTTGATTTAAAAATCATCATATTCATAAACTAAACCTATTACTTTGGATGAAATCTGGATTGAGGCACTTTTTTCATCACCTCGCTTTCTATCACTTGCCTCTATTGGATTTCCTAACAATGCAAGACTATCAGCTTTGACTCAATTTTTATTGAGGCAGCTTTTTTGCATCAATTTTTAAACATCTATACCTTTTAAGCATTCCTAAAACAAATTTTGCTCTGTCCTCAATATATACTCTGCCCTATTCATAATCCTGTTGATAACCAGTTCAAAGCTTGCTTTATCCGATGATATATTTGACACAAAATTTAGAAAAAAACCATACACCTTGTCATATTCACTTTCATCATAAAAAGCCAACAAATAAAGATATGCAAACGCATGTGCATCTATCTGGAATTTCTGTGAATTGTACTCTGAAATAGAGCAATCGTTAGACGCCTTCACTCTAAGCAAGTTAAGTTTTCCTTGCCTTTGCTGCCAACTCATACGTATTACGTTTGCCAATGAAAAAATTTGATATAGTTCTATACCTCTATCCGGGTTAAACACCTCCACATTTAGCATAATAGAGTCTGTAGTATTTGAAATCGCTGCCGCTGTTGTAGGTGTAGGCATATCACTAGGTTCGTATAGTTCTATTTCTCCCATCGAAATATTTAATACTGAGGAAATGTCTTCAATAATCTCACGCAATTCTTCAAGATAATCTAACATCTCCGCACTATATAAAGAGCTTAATGATTGTTCTAATTCTCTAGCCGCATTTACATCCTGTATGTCAATAATATTTTTTGTGTCACCCACATTCTTTAATGAAACTGAAATATTGGGCATGGTATTTTCTTTAATTACTTCTGCATTCTTAATCTTTAAAATTACTTCCTTTGACATATCCTTATCCTCCATCATTGTTTATGTACTTATTGGTATTCCAAATAAAATCAACATTTACCATTGTTACAAGTTGGACTTATACCACTTCCGCATACTCCTCTTCTTCATCGTCCACATACTCAATGTATCCCAGATAAGCAAGCTTTTCTTCAAGCTCATACTCGTCTATCAGTTCGTCCCAATAGTCAAACCTTCTGTCTAATTCCCTTAGGAACATGTCATATAGCATTCCTTTGTAGTTGTCGGTATAGTCATCAGTAGAGACAGCCTCCAGGTCCTCAAGAGCTTCTTCGAAACTCATACAGATTTCCTCCTCTAAATATTCGTTGTAGACTTCCTTTGCTTCTTCCTCTGTGCTTATTTCATCAAGGTCTATACCGTTTCTGTCAAAAAAAGCTTCCACTATCATGCATTCCGTCTCAAAATTGTCTACAATTTCATAAATCCTGTTTTCTTCGTACATAGTCATTTCCTCCATATCTCTAAAATCCAAGCTACCATTAACAACATTTCCATTTTTCACTGTAACAACCTCATTCTTAATCATTTTCTTGCCCTCCTTATTTTTGAGCCGCTTTTGTTTCTTAAATAACATCTCCTATCTCACTGCTTACTTAAAACCATTTCAAGAGTCATTACCTTATCGCCATTATGTTCTTAAGTGATTTTACCTTAACACACTTTCCAATGCTTGTCAACATTTATTTTGTTATTTTTTAAATATTTTCTTAACATCATATTGACGTTAAGAAAGCAGAATGCTATTATACATATAAAGAGGAGCCGACAACCGGCTCTATAACTGACTTTTCTACATTATTTGTTTAATTAATATGAGGAGGTATTAACATGGCCGATATGACCAAACCAAGAAAAAAAAGACATGAATTGTCTGATATAACAAATCAAACTCAAAGAGCAGTTGCAGAAATTGTAAAACCAGTGATTGAGTCCTCCGGACTAACCATGAAACAATTTGCTAGTCTTAAGCCCAGCATGAGTCTAACAATACTTAACCGTATGTTTAATCCTGATACTGACGGCATAGAGACGCCAAAAACCTATAAGACCCTTGCAAAAAAAATTGCTGAAATCAACTCAAAGATTAATGCAGAAGACTGTTACAAAGAATTAATGGAAGCGGCTAAACTGGATTATAAAAAGAAATATCCATTTAATCCATCAGAAGAAATCATTCCCCATATACCTGATGATACCGTCAAATCAGAACTGATGCCTGTCATCATCAACCTACAAATCCCATGTAAAATGCCTAAAGAGTGTTCTTTCAGCAAACGTGTAATCGTGAGAGAGGACGGGCATACTAGTACTATGGCTTTCTACCATGACTTAACTTGTGATTATTCTTCTAGCAAAAATGCTCCAATAGATTATTGGGCATTTGACTTTTACAATGGAATTACAGGTATCAGCCCCATACAATCTTTTTTTTACAATATACTCGGAGACGGTAGTGACAAAAAGGTCAAATACAGTTTTGTCACTGACTCAAAAACCATGTTTACTAGACTAACTTCCATGAACATACCTGCTCTTAACTTGATTATATCTGCAATCTACTTCAACGGAGAGAAATTTACTGAGTCCTATATAAAAACTGGCATCGACCATTCCGAAATTGATAAAGCTGGATTATCCCTTTAAACAATAAAAAGACCGTTCCGATTAACTTATCGGTGCGGTCTTTATCAATTGGACAGTATACATTTCTTTCATTTAAAAATTTAGCCAAGAATACCAATATCATAAGCGGAAAAACCTGCTGCAATATCCTTTTACCCACGAACATTAGCAATATACTTTTTAAGCGTATTACGGCTTATCTTGTGCTTATTCATTAGCTCTATCTGTTTTATAGAACGGTCACCCAGATACAATTCAATATCCATTTGAAGTTCTTTTGTCAGCTTATCTAATTGTCCGGGCTTTCTGCCACTTTTTTTATCACTTGCCGCTATTCCATCTGCAATAGCCTTGGAAATGTATCTGCGTTGCTGCTCGGCTCTATCAAGTTCAACAATCAGCAAAAGCTTAATTACCCCCTCCATGGCAGTCTTGGTCACAATGTCCTGCGACTCTGCGGTTTTTATCATCTGGCAAATATAATCGCTAGAGACAGTAGGGTTATCTATGAAAACAATTGATATTCCACGCTCAACCCATTCCATATACTTCTTATATCCGTTTTCAGCCTCTCTTGTGAAACGGGATAAGTCCTTGAATACAACAGTATCACCAGATTGTAGTATTCTATCCAACTTCTTGAACTGCGGTCTTTCAGAAAAATTTTTAGCTGACTTTTCCTCCGTAAACTCTATCAAGTATTCAATATCATGTTCTTTAGCGTAACGTTCCAAAGACTTAATCTGTCGATTAAAGTTTTGCTTTTCCGTATCTGTAGAAATTCTCTTGTAGCTATAATAATTTCCCATCTCATCTTCTCCGTATATCAATTAAACTATAGTTATATTCACGCTTTACAATACTGGAATTTTAACTCAAAATCAATATATTTTGACATTTTTGTTAAATCTATTTAATCCATAAGTTATTTTGACGCTTTTGTTCTTTCTTCTTTTTCTTAAAAAATAGCTTTTCACTACCATCATCTCTCCTGTTCGTCTAATTTATATTAACTTTTCTTTTTTCTAAGCATTTTCTATTCACTTCTAATATGCTTTCTTCATAATCTGAATTACCATTATAAAATCATGAAAAAAAATAAAACAACAAAGAACATCCTTTCCCTATATCCCGAAAAAGATGTTCTTTCTGAATAGTTATTTTTCAAGCTCGATAGAAATCTACAAATACGACAACCACTTCATTTAGAGCTAGGTCACACAAACATATTTTGCAAAAGTCCCTTTTTTAGCTCCTTATACTTATCACACTCACGCTGATGAAGGGTGATAAGGTTGTCAAGTGAATCAAAATATTGCCCTATTTTCTTTTGCTCATCGCTCGATTTAGGAAAAGCACATTCACACTCTTTCAGTATAGAGAAATGTCTTTTATATCCTTCACTTTCAGGCTTGTATTTCTCAAGAAGATAATAATAGAAATATCCATCCATCCCTTCCGAATACAAAATCTTTAATCCATCTGAAGCCACGAAAAATGGGGATTTTGTCTTATACAAAGACAATGTATGGTCCCCAAACAAAGTTGTCTTCTCATACTCCATAAATGGTTTACCATTTGCATAGCCAAGAACGGGTTTATCTCCCTGCTGTATGACCTCATATTCTCCACCATCTTCAATATCACTAAGATATGGTTTGAACGGTGCTACCGATGTTATTTCAGAAACCTTACGCTGTTCCCAATCGTCAGAAAATCCAGGAAACCTTATTTCTGGCACTTTTGAGCTATCTCTGGGAAACATTTTTTGTAAACAACCTTTTTTTAGTTCTTTTAATCTAAGTATTTCTGTCTCAGACGCTCTAATATAATCATCCACTTTTCCAAAGAAATCTGCGATTGCTTGCTGTTCTTCAGCGCCTGGATAATGTATATCAATATCCAAATATACAGTATTTCTTATGTGGACTTGTGTGCTACCAACCTTTAGCTTTTGCATTAAAGAACGATACTGTGACGAATTGGAATACTGAATAAGGAATTGAGGATTAATACCTTTCAAATGCATTCCATAAACCCCTTGTGCAAGTATTCCCTCATCCACCTTATCATTTTC
Organism: Butyrivibrio sp. NC2002; assembly: GCF_000702265.1. GTDB lineage: Bacteria > Bacillota > Clostridia > Lachnospirales > Lachnospiraceae > Butyrivibrio. The sequence continues at coordinate 326,394 of NZ_KL370881.1, read as the reverse complement.
CACAATATAGCCTATATTTGGTCCACTTGGTACCAAATCCCTCAAAACTACTATAGTATGTGATTTATCTACATGATTAGCCTTAAATCGCTCATAAGTCTCTTTTGTCACATAGTTACATTCATCATCGATAACAATCTTGCCACCAGCTTGAATAGCTTTCTTGGGTATGATTTTATAGTCACCTTCATCTAAAATATCATCAGGTGTAAGTGATGCTCCTCCAACCATATCCACTACAAAATCCTGTAGTTTTGCTTTATTCCACTCATTTACATATTGAGAAAAACGTACTTTTGGCTTATTACTCATTATTTGTATCTCCCAATTTATAAAACTGCTTTTTCCAGGCTCTTGAGGGTTTTTTACACATCTTATCATCAGAACTGAACGCACATATTCCCTCTATTCCATTATTTGCACAAATATTTGGATTATTTGCTCTGCATCCATATGTCCTATCTTCCGTGTCTAGATTATTCAAAGGGGCATTAAACCCTACATGTAAATCTGTATCCATCCATTATCACCTCTTATAACCCAAGCAATTTCATAGTATCAATAATCGTATTTTGCAGCTCATCTTTCTGTTTTTGTATGTCCTCCAACTCATGTTTTATATGAGCAATGTCAATCTCTTGCTCTTCTTCGGAGGTATCAATATACCTCGGAATATTTAGGTTGTATCCATTTTTATCTATTATCTCCGTCTGAATATCCGCAACATAGGCATATTGCGGAATGTCAGTTCTAGCAACATATGCGTCTACTATCTTTTTTATGCTTTCATCTGGTAATTCATTTTGGTTCTTACCTTTTATGAATTCTTTACTTGCATCTATGAAAAGAATATTATCGCTATTGCCATTCCTCTTTGATTTAAGTACAAGAATAACAACAGGAATTGAAGTTCCATGGAACAGATTAGCTGGTAATCCTATTACAGCGTCTAAGCGGTTCACAGTACTAATAAGCCATTTTCTTATATCTTCCTCTGCACCGCCACGGAATAATACCCCATGTGGTAGCAGAACCGCTACCCTACCGTCTGCTTCGTCCATGTGATATACCATGTGCTGTACAAAGGCAAAATCAGCATGGGATTTTGGTGCAAGCTTATTTACCCCTGAGTATCTTGGGTCGTCCAGATACTCTGACTTTGCATCCCATTTTAATGAATACGGAGGATTACATACCTGCACAGTCAGCTTGAGGTCATCACCATACATATCATTTGTCAGAGTATCGCCTTTATAAAGGCTAAAATTCTGGTAATCTACCCCATGCATCAGCATATTCATGCGTGCAAGGTTGAAAGTAGTAGGATTATTCTCTTGACCATAGAAATGACCTACCCTTCCAGTTGTGAGATGTTTTCTGACATCAAGCAACATGGAACCCGAACCACAAGTACAATCTCCTACTGTCTTTGCTTCATCTAACCCAATAGTAGCAAGTGTAGCGCATAACGTTGATGGTCCAACAGGAGTAAAAAATTCACCACCCTTCTTACCAGCGCCACTCTGAAACAGCCCAATCAGTATCATGTAAGCAGTACCCAGTACATCAAACTCCTGGTCCTGCAAATCCATATCTATCTCACCAATCTTGGCTATTACCTTCCCTATCTTGTCAGTTCTCTCACTTACCGTATCTCCAAGCCTTGTGTCCTGTAGTCTCATATCGTCAAACAACCCGGAAAAAGCCGCCTCTGACTTATGGCCCAGCGTGGATCCTGTGAGTTCGCTGACCGCCCTCTCATAATCTTCTATACTGAACTTTTCTCCATCATTTGTCGGTTTTACTATCTTTCGATTAAGCTCTCTGAAAAGATTTTCGGGCTTGATGATATATCCAAGATGTTCAAGGCTCCAGTCCTCTACTACTTCCTTGTAATCAGCATCATTGAAAGCCTGTTCATATGTCAGATTATCGTTCTTTAATATATCCTGCATATAAAGCTCTGTACGTTCTGACAGATACCTATAAAAAATAGTACCCAGAATATAATTTCTGAACTCATTAGCATCCATGCCTCCTCTGAGGTCATCTGCAATAGACCATAACTGTGATGACAGTTCTGCCGCCTGAGCTTGTGCTCTGTCTGTATTTATTGCCATTTATTATTCACCCTCCGCTTTAAATTTGATATATGTATCACTTATAAACTTATGAATACTCTTAGTTAGTTTTGTAATCTTTAACAGTCCTAACTGATATGCTTCCAGTCTCTTTCTGATACTTTCTTCTGATACCTGACCATTAAAAATATAATCCGTCATAATGTCATTGATTATCATATAATCAATACCGTTTTCAAATGCAAACTCTTCCAGTTCCGCTTTTTCTCTTTCCTTTGTGAAATCCTCAAAAGCAGCCTGAACATCTGCATCCTCTGATAAATCATAAAACCTGGTTCTGACAAACTCTGCCATAATATCCTTTTTAGCTCTCAGTGACTCGTTGTTAGACCTTTCAATCTCTCTTAAGATAAGGTCAAGGTCAGCTTCTCTCTCTTCCGGAGTTTTACCTGCCTTATTTACTGATTTCAATAGGTTAAGAATGTAAACAACATTTATCCTGTCTGTTCTGACCAGTTCAATATCAAAATCTACATCTACAGGTACTGGAACTTTAGGATTTGATTGACCTCCTTGGTCTTTATAATAGAGATACCAGCTCTTGTACCCTTCATACTCATTTTCATCGAGAACTACAGCAAGGTCAGCCCACTCGAACTTACTGAATGTCTTAAGCGTTGCAAGTGTACTTACAAGCGTTCTAAAGGCAATGATAAACATTCTGATTTCATCTTCATTCTGTAGTTGTCCGGCATCATCTACCGTCTGTACTACCTTCTTCAGAACCGGAACCTGATTTACCCATTTATTAACATAATACTCATAGTTCTCCAGTAGATACTCATTAGGGTCTCCATCTCCTGAGAACAACCTTAATGCGTCATCCTGCCACTTCTTTATATTTCTGTACGTTACAATTTGTCCGAATTGCTTTGTAACCTTGTCTACCCTGTTAGTACGGCTATACGCCTGCACCAAACTGTGCCAAATTAGGTTTTTATCAAGGTACAAAGTATTCAGTGGCTTTGCATCAAACCCTGTCAGCATCATATTTACAACAAGTAATATGTCTACCTGTGGCAAATCCTTCTGTTTAAGCCTTTTGGCAATATCCTTCCTGTAAGAGTCAAACCCATCCAAGCTAAAAGAGGTTCCAAACATTTCATTGTAATCATTTATAATACGCTCCAATAGCTCTGCAGAATGTTCATCGCCCTTATCGTCCATGTCCTCATTAGCACCATAACTAAATATGGCAGCTATTTTATACTGTTCTTCTTCTGCCCTCTTTCCGTTCAACTCTTTAAATATGTCATAATACTGTCCAAGAGTCTTAATTGAGTCCACTGCAAAAAGCGCAGTATATATATGTTCCCCCTGAGGATGCATATGTTGTTCGTGATGTTCTAGTATATGCTCTGCAACCTTACGTATTCTCTCTTCGTCATGATAAAGACCATCAATGTCAATATTATGGCGTTTGCAGTATTCAGGGTCATCCAATTGCTCTGGGTCAATACCCTTCATGGCTACATGATGAGCAAATATGGTTCGTTGATACTCAACAGAGAACCGCAGTACATTACCATCTGCAATAGCATCTTTAATCATATAGCGATGCAGACAGGCATCCCTTTTCTCTCCATTTGGTAGTACCCCCGCATTGAATACATCAGCTGTAGTTCTACCATCCGCTCCTTTATTTGCTTCGAAAATAGGTGTACCAGTAAATCCTATGTAATTAGCTCTTTTGAAGTGTTTTTCTATATCACCATGCATCTTACCGAACTGACTACGGTGGCATTCGTCTATGCAAAAAACAACTTTTTTGTCACGATACCCATCCATCAAAGCTTCATATCGCTTTGACTTAACAGCATTAGCCATCTTTTGAATAGTTGTGACAATAAGTTTTCTATCTGTTTCCTTAAACTGTTTAACTAGAACCGCTGTTGAATCCGAATTATCAACACAATCCTTCTCAAAACTGTTGTATTCATCAACAGTCTGGTCATCCAAATCTTTGCGGTCTATGAGGAAGATAACCTTATCAATCATGGGTTCATCTCTCAACAACTGCGCCAATTTGAAAGAAGTCAGTGTCTTACCCGAACCAGTACATGCAAAAACATATCCATTCTGATTAGCTTCCAATACCCTCTTCTTGGCTGCTTTTACGGCATATATCTGGTATGGCCGCATTACCATCAGGATTGGCTCTGTAGATTTGATGACCATAAACTTATCAATCATTTCTGTAATTGCTGATTTACGAAAGAACTCTGATGTGAATTCTTCTAATGTGTTGATACGCTTATTCTTCTCATCCGTCCAAAAGAATACCAAAGACTTGAGGATTGGATTATACAGTCCATTGTGCATCTCATTCTCGTTACAGAAATACTTTGTCTGTACAGAATTCGATACAACAAATAACTGCAGATAGCGGAAAAGCCCTTTAAACGAAAACTTGCGGTATCTGTTAATCTGATTTATTGCTTCGTTTATCTCTACACCAGGTCTTTTCAGTTCTATCTGCACCAATGGCAGACCGTTTATAAATACCGTCACATCATATCGGTTCTTATAACTGACATCATCTTTATGCTCCTTATCCATGGTAATCTGATGTGACACTTGATATAGATTTCTGTCGGTGTCGTAAGAGAAGAAATCAAGATATACCGTCTTGCCATTATCAAGGGGCAGAACAAACTTATCCCTAAGAAGCTTTGCGGACTCATATACCGTCTTGTTATCAAGATGTATCAGAACCCTGTTAAATTCTGTATCAGATAAATCTGCAACACCCTTTGTTTCTATAAGTTTTTTACTGTTGAACTCTGACAGCTGTACCCGGAAGTTATTCAGTACATCATCATAGTTCTTCAATTCAACATATTCATATCCAATAGACTCCAAGCGGTCTATAAACTTGGTCTCTACCTCATACTCAGAAATATGCGCCATTACGCTTTTTCTCCCTTGTTTTTCTTTCTGTTGTCATCAGGTTTCTCTGCATCAGCAGGGATAAACCACATAGAACCTATCTTCTTTGCGCCTTCTATGCGGCATTCAACGCATAGCACAGCCACCCTTCTTGTGGATATACCCCATTTTTCAGCTGCTTCTTTTACTGTAATAAAATCACCCATGGCAATTACCTCATATATACTATTTTATTCTTCCAAAAGAATAATCGCTACCACTTTATGTCAAAAAAAGAGAGCAAACATTTGTTGCTCTCAAAGTCTTCTAACACTATTAAATCTTGTGTTGGTGCTATTTTCCATAGCATTTATTCAAAAGGTAATTCTATATCATCAGAAACTATACTCTTATTTTGCATCTTATTAAATACCTCCAACCTTTGCTCTACCCATAATCTTCGCTGGTCCAATAGCCTTTCCCCTACTTGTTTAGCTTTTTTCTTGGTCTCAAAAATCCCGACTAGCTTTCCTATATCCAAGTAATAGTGTTTATAATAATGGTTGCAAGCGTTACGATTACCCTCTTTTCCAATATTTCCTACACCGTCTTTAAATGATGCACATGGCTTAGGTATTCTTACTATTGCTGTTGTCTCCCGGTTATCAAAATACAAAGCCCAGTGACGAACCCTTGTGTTCACATCCTCTTCACAAGTGTCAACGTTCACCTCACTATACCCTATTATTGTGGCCTTGGCATAGAAGAAATGCTCTGCTCCGTACCCTTGTATATTTTCCTCACAACATAATCCTCTAACTGGCTCTTGCAGGCATCCATATTGATATATCTTTACCCAATCATGGTGTATCTTCACGTTTACGTCTGCTCTAACCATAGTTCAACCGCTCCTGATTCACTCGATTTGTTCCAAGGTAATAACGGATTATCTTTTCCTAACAGGCTATTATCAAATTCTGATAAAACGCGTTGGAAGTCTGAATAATACCCCATACGTTCCAAGAAGCTAACCGAAGTCCATAGGATTGTCCTGACCTGCTCATCGTTAAGTCTCTCTACTTTTATTTCATAATCAGGTTTCATCAACTCACGCTTAGCTATTGGAATCTTAACCTTACCATCAATATCTCCTGCTGAAATATACGCCAGATAAAAGAAAATCGCCGAACCCACATCGAAGCGAAATAATCCATTTCTCAAGAGTTCCATCTGAAGTTCTTTTAGCAACTTGTTTTTAGTTTTGCGTGGTATATCTGGAAATTTTTTTAATGTATTCCTGTATATCTCAGTCATGTAATTGAAGTATGCCATCCCCATCTTATTCATCCTCTTTCCTCTCCATACCGTTATAATGCTGCATTCGCATTCTACCTCCGTATCTGCCGAGGTGCCAAGCACGTTATATGTAGATTATTTTTGTAACTTAACAATTTGTCAGTATATCTGAAATATTTGATGAACATCTAACCCCAAATGTAAAAGTTTCTTTCCCTATAATCCCAAAGCCCATTAAATGCTTATAGTCACCAGATATATATTTTTCTATAACAATAAGCAAATAATAAGAGAGTAAGAAGTCTCTTACCCTCTCTGTCATGATTCATACATTTAACCGCTTGAAATGCCAATGTATATAACCCCTCATTAATTATAATTTTCTCAAATTATTTAAATAATAATCTAAACAAAAACTTTAACAACTAAAATAATATAAACATCACCTAAACACTCAATCCCTTGAAAAACAAGGTTTTCACAAAATTCTGCATTTAAAAAAAAATTTCTAAACCAAAAACAAATAATGTCCCATCTTAGAAGTGGGATAAAATTGGTAAATCATTTTTATTCATCCCATGTTAAAAACAGAAAATCACCTGTGATGCTCCAGTTTAGCTTTTACTTTTTTGTCATACCATTTTTCAACAACATCAAAATCAGGATACCTTATCGACTTATCTCTACTCCTGTATATCTCATTAAGCCGTTCCAAGTCAGTTTGCCTTGCCAGCTTTAGTTCTTCTTCTGTCATTCCCGGCTTTACGGAAATAGCTAGGACTCTTGAAATAGCAGAACGCGAATACCTTCTTGTACGTTCTATTTCTTTATTAGATTTTCCAAGCAACGCCGCATCCATAAGAATTATGCTATGCGCAGCCAGTTTATCCTTCATACAATACGTATTTTTTCCTTTGTCCTGCAAGAGTTTCTTCATTTTTCGGTTATCGTTCTCCAGCCTTTCAACCTTCTCAACTAAATCCTTAAATTTCTTACCCTCTATAAGTACTGCATTTCTTACGCTCACTGGATAGTAGGAAATCCCAGACAAATGCTCCATCATGGACACTGTAACAGCATCACCCGGCTGAATATCATCAAAAATATTCTTTTTCTCTCTCGCTATTACTGGAGCATCCTGGCCTTTGGCCAGGATGTCAGCAAAGTTTACACTATATATTAACTGTTTTTCCTTGACATCATTCTCATTCATGCTAATACCTCATTATTCATCTACTGTATATCGCCTTCCATAATACTTAATTACAATTACCTCCGCACCACAGTTACATGGTTGAACGTAATACGGATTTATTTGGCTTGAGTACCATTCCATACTATATGGTGAAGGATGAGAATTTATCACTTTTATCAGTTCTGGAAGTTCGGAATACTCACTATATAATGGTGATGATACGATTAAGCAGTCTATGAACTCTTCTTCACCATGCAGATGGTCGTAATCAGCCACTAATCCATACTCAATAATCGTATCCTCTCCATTAAATAATTCCGTTATAGGCGCAATCTCTAACTTCTTTATGGTTTTATCATTTGAAAATTCAGCAAGAAAACTCTCTAATGGAAATCCCTCAACACCACTAGGCTTTATTGGGTCATCAGGGCTTGAAAATGTATGTTTTATTCCAAGGCCTTTTCGGAACAGATAATATCTGAGCTTTTGTTCCTCTTTTTCTTCAAATCTATCTTCAAGACTGTTATATGTTATTTGACTTAGCGTTCTGTCTTCATCAACATCATCATACACTGGTATCAATTCTCTATATTTATCGTATTTCATAATTCTTTCTCCTTCCTTTAATCAAAGCGCCACTACAACTCCATTTGTTAAATCAACCACTATTTCATTTAAGCAACGATTAATCTCTACTAATAGCTTGTTGTCAATGCTACAAGTCGGCAAACCGTAGGAAATCATATTTGTTTGTACACGGCTAAAAAGCTGAAATACTGCCCCCGTTCCATATAATTCTGGCAGTGTTGCCACAGCTCCCAATATTCCTGCAACATATACCCTAACGAGATGTTCTTCTTCCATATACTCCGCGATAACTGATTCATATTCAGGTAAAAGTTGTATGTTCTGTAACAGTTCCTGGTCATTTAGGACATCCAAATTTGATACCCAGACATCGCATGCCATTATCCAGGCAACCAACCTGTTTATGTCTATATCTGACATAAATGTACACTGGTCCATACATTCAATCCTAAAACAAACCAACTCATCTGGTACGTTCTTTTGTACCACGCCATTGCCGCAGTATATAAGCCTATTCATTTCTTCGATATCAGCCTTGCTATCTGCCGACAGTACATAGGGGTCTTTTATATATATACAGTTGCTTACCCCATTTAACTTCTGACTTCTCAGATTCAGCTCTTTTAATTTCGCATAATCCATAATATTTTCCTCCAGTGTTTATTCAATGGTTTAAAATAGCTATATATACAATAATCGTATATAAAAAAAATATATTCTTGTTTAAAGCCACCATAAACACAGATGAAAACATGGCAGAAAAAGTAAAATCAAAAACAGAAGAATGAAATCAAAATAAGACTGTAGACAATCAAATCAGATATTCAGAAATCAAAATCAGAGAAATTAAAATCAAATAAGATTTTCTAAGAACACCATCAGAAAAATCAAAATCAAAAAAGATAATATTCTATCAAATAAGAAAAAGTGAAAACAGTTTTTTCATTTGAACAATTGTAGCAACTATGCCCTTTTTCTCAACATATCAGCGACTTTTTTGAAACATAACCGATTTTATGCACAAAAAGACCCTAATCGCCAAATTGGATGTCACAGCCAATGAACTGACGATTGAGGTTTTTACAGGCCTCTAGCACCATAAATGAACCGGAAGCAGGGTCAATAACATAATCACCTTCGTCTGTAGTAGCACCAATAAGCCGTTTAGTGAGTTCAATAGGCTTGGTATGCGGGTGGATTCTGTTACTTTTTGGTATTTTTTCCCTCCATACATCAGGGATAGCATGGTCTATCCATGTTTTTGTATTTGCGGGTGGTTTTTGAAGAATCAACAGATACTCACTTCTACTCCTGGACCTGTACCCCATACCAATCTGTCCCTTGTCCCAGCATATTGCATCCACCACTGTCAGAGATGTATCAGCTATCCAGCTTTGAACTCCTTCGCAGAAATGATACTTGTCAAGCCACAGGAACAGATACCCATTCTTTTTCAGAACTCGGTCAATTTCAATAACAAAGCAAGTAATCTTATCTTCGTCCATCTGTGGCAATTCAAATCGTGCTTTTTCGCGACCAACACCAAGATTACCATATTGCAGCTTATCTGTAAGTCCATGATATTCCGGGTCAAAGAAGCATGCTGAAGCAATGCCATCACCAATACTTCTTAGCAAATCCAATCCATCTTGTTTATTTTTTCTGTCAACTTTTGACCGGGGTATTAAATTAACCATTTCATCAAGACTAAAACGGCAACTACGGGCATAGGTAATTAGTATATTGGCTGTTGGTTGGTGCGCTCCACGCTCAATTGCGGATACGTAGTTTTTTGAAATACCTGCTGCCTCAGCTATTTCTTGTTGTGTAACCCCTGCCTGTTTTCTATATTTTTTCAAAGCAGGTCCAAGGTCAATTGTCTGTTCAGTCATCTGCTTATCACTCCTATAAAAATCTTTTAAAAATCAAAACAATTATACCTGTATAGTATTATATATCCAAATTTAAAGATAGATGAAATAATTGTTTAGTATTATTTAATAATATAAAAATACCTATCACCATCCAATGATGATAGGTAAAATATCTAAACGGAATGGGGGTACTATTCTCTTTCAACACAATCCTAATACCTTTAACAGCTCCGGTTTTCTTTGTTCATCAACCACCTTTGAATCTATTACTCGTTTTATATAAGACAGTTTGTTAGTATCAAGTGTCATTATCTTATCCATAACCGTCCTGTATGCCTTAAGTACCCTAATTTCATCATGCAGCTCTTCTATACTGTAATCTTCCCAATCCCCCTTCAGCGCCTTTGTGTTTATCTCTTCCGAAAATAATGTACAAAAAGGTATATTGTCATATTCGAGTGCATCCAGCGTGTTAATCATCCTTGGTGCCTGGCCTTCAGCCATGTCTCCTGAAAGGATTTCTCCAAAATCCTCCTCTGGGAACAGCTTGTACAAAGTCTTTGATAGAGAGCATATCTGACTGCGAAAGGCAGCTTCGCTCTTATTTACCCCAGTCTGTTTCTCCCATTCTTCCCTAAGTTCTTTTACCGACAGTTGCCATCTCTGACATATCCAGGCGGTATTATACCCCCTCGCACAGGCACCACTTTCCACAAAACTTTTAAGCCTCTGAATGGCTAACCTGCATATTTCATCAAATTCGCTGTCTCTCATTATTTCCCGGTCTATAATCTTTAAGTAACTAAAAAAGCTTATCATATTCCCTATTACCTCTCTTCTCGTTAAACACTTATAAGCATCTATTATTTTTCATAACAGCCATATTTCGGTCTAATATCGCAAAAAACGGAAGCATTTTCCATAGTTTGTTTACCCAATCCTTCTTTTGTTAAGCCTCAGAATGAATATTCCAATTAACAGATAGTTTTGGATTAAACACTTGCTCTTATTCTCCAATGCTCTGCTTTCCTGATAAAACATATAAATATAAAGTATCTCTATTAATATATAAAAATCTAAAACCTCATAAAAATCGACAATAAAAGTTTTTTCATTAACTAAAAAATATTTAACTGTTTAATGTAGCATTTATTTCAATATTGGCTGATAAATCAATAAACTAAACGAGATAACACTCACCTATCTCACAAATCATATTCCAGAATTTTTTTATATAGATTATCTTTTTTATCCAACAAAAAAATCCCAGGTGAATTCTGGGATTTTTTGTACAAATATTTTTTATCACTTCTGAGAGCAAAAACCACTTATTGAAAGACTTCTCTATCATCTTGAACAAATATATTACGTTTTTCCTCATAAAAGTTCACCTTTTCTTGGCACCTACATCATTCTTCGATAAAATACTTTTACATGCCTAAGCATAAATAAACTTTATAAAAGGTATTTTTCATGAAAATCATTCATAACAACCCCTGTATTGACCACATGGGTAATATATTCACCAGCATCAAACTAATGTGCAGATTCTGGAATATAAGGCCAGAAACGTATACAAGAAGGATAAATGTTTATAAAATGACACAGGAGGAGGCTCTGACAAAGCCTGTCAAGTCTAACGGAGGTTTGAAATGCTATGACCACCTTGGTAAGAAATATTACAGCATCACTTCAATGTGTAATCATTGGAATATAGACCGAAAGCTTTATGAATATCGGATTTCCCACGGCTGGTCACTTGAGCGTTCCTTAACAACTCCACCAAGAAGACAAAATAAAAAGTCTGTCGGAAAATCACTCGACAGACCTGAATAATTGTTGCACCTCGCTCTTTAGTAGTTTCATTTTACGCCCAGTTTACGCCCTTTATCTATCCGTTTATAAAAAATCTTATAACAGATATATGAAAATCGGACTTATAATAAAACCACTACTTATGAACTTATATAAGGTTTTATAGCACATATATCAACTTATATATTTCTGCACCTGAACAACGATTCCTAGTTTCATTTTCTATATATCTCCTTCTAAAAGTATTGATTTTACTGTGTTTTTCAATATTTATGACACTTTTGGTCATAACCTTTTGTATATTACCACATTTCTATTTGTTTCTCTACCCTGGGTATTCTATTCATCATTAATGTTCCATCTATAGCATGTAAGCCATTGCTCCCACAAATGCCGAAAAGCAAATAAGCGTGATGGGGCTTAATCCTTTTTTTATGATTTTTCTCGAACCAAAATATATCAATGCGATAACACCAGTAAGTCCTGCCGTAAGAAAATCAGGCCTGCCACTGAAAACAAAACCGCAGTTTTTTATAATCATAAATATACCTGTTGCCAAGATGATTCCTATAATACATGGCTGTAACCCAGATAAAGCAGCCTTGACTAAGCGGTTTTGAAGATATTTCTTCATTGCTGCCATTATAAGCAAAATGATAAAAAAAGCAGGTAATACAACCGCTGTGGTAGCAATTATCGCACCAAGTAATCCTCCCTTTTCACTTCCGATATATGTGGCCATATTTACCATAATCGGTCCGGGAGTACTTTCGCTGATAGCAATCATGTATGCGAGCATTTCATCATCCAACCAACCGTGAGCCATGACAACATCCCTGATCAAAGGTATTGCCGCATAAGCTCCACCGAAAGAAAAAAGGCCGACCTCAAGAAATCCGATTAACAGATCAATATATATCATTTCTCTTCCCGCCTCTTTTCCATATTATTTTTTATGACAAAAGCAATGATACCGATAAATGCAGCTGCAAGCATAAGTATCATAGATGATATATTAACAGCAAATACGTTTATAAGGAACATCGTAAGCATAGAACATATAAATATGCTTATCTGCATAGGTTTTTGCTTCATTTTCTTCAGCATTTTTATAGCAGCATCAACAATAAGAATCCCAACAGCGATTTTTATTCCGCGAAATGCATTTGAGACCCAAGTTATTTCAAGAAAACCATTCAGAAATCTTGAGACAGCATATATAATAGCAAAAGACGGAAGTATCATCCCAAGAGTAGCTATAATCGCTCCGGAAAGTTTTCCCTTTTTATATCCGACATAAGTTGCACAGTTGATTGCGATGGGACCGGGCGTGGATTCTGCTATCACAGTAATGTTCATCATTTCATCATGAGTTATCCATTTTTTATTATCCACGCAGGCATTTTCGATAAGTGAGATCATTGCATACCCACCACCGAATGTAAATACCCCAATCTTTGCAAATGTTAAAAACAGATCAATGAGCACAATGGCCTCCACAGTGATGATCTTCATCGTGATGATCACTACAATTATGGCCTTCACCATGATGATCACACTTTACATCAGGGTTATAATCAAGTTTTTCTTCAATCAATGCTTTTACTGCTTCATCTGCATTACCGGATACACCTCCGTAGAGTTTGATGCCTGCTTCACTGAGTGCAACTCTCATCTCATTGTCTCCTTTTTTTCTTATATTATTGATGCTTTCGCCTTTTGAAATGTCAAAGCTTACATTACCACCTGAAATGATAAGACTCCTCCCCTCCACAAGCACTTTCGCTATTTTCTTTCGAGCATTATCATACATTGCTGTCACCGTAGTTCTGCTCTAAAAAGCCACAGCAAAGCAGATTTATATGCTCTCCATATACGCTCTGATTTCCTTCATCCGATCACTCTGCTCTACCTTAAACGGGCAACGACTGTCGCAGTGACCACACCCAATACAATCAGCAGCATTCTTTTCTAAGGTTTTATAATGCTCCACAGCAAGGACATCGCCAGCCTTTGCAAGATCGTAATACTTATTGATCAGACCTATATCCAGTCCCACAGGACAGGGCTTGCAATGATTACAGTAAACGCATTTCCCGCTCGCATCCTGTGGTGCAAAATCTCCTATTACGGAATAGTCCAGTGCTTTCTCACTCTGATTTTCATAATCAAGCAGCATATCCAGTTCCGAAACACTCCGGATTCCCGGCAGCACACATAACACACCGGGCTTGTCGAGTGCGTACTTCATGCACTGATACGGTGTTAAGGCAACTCCAAACGGAGAACTATGTGCGTTAAGCAACTGTCCGCCGGAAAAAGGTTTCATCACCGTAATGCCAATATTCTCTGCTTCACAGCGACGGTAAATCCCGCTGCGCTCATCAACGCTTCCGATTGCATAGGCACCTTCATGGTAATCGTATGCAGGATTGATGGAAAACATCAGCATATCTACATCTGCATCGTCCAGTATTTTTTGAATAACCTCCGGAGTATGGGACGAAAGCCCGATATGCCGCACGACCCCTGACTTTTTCAGTTCCATAAGGTAACCCAAAACTCCATTGTTCTTATATATATCCCAATCGGAAAGCTCATCCTGACAATGAATAAAGCCATAGTCAATATAATCTGTCTGAAGCTTGCGAAGCTGTACATCAACGGAGCGTTTTACTTTTTCAAGATCAAGCGTCCAGCCATAAGCATCACGAGAATAATCTGCGCCAAAATGTACCTGCAGCAATATATCCTTTCGGACATCATGCAATGCTTCACGGAGGATAGCAAAAGTCGCTATATCACTTGTGGCAAGATCAAAATAATTAATCCCTCTCTCAAAAGCCCGGCGCAGGATACGGGTTCCTTCTTTCATTCCCACTTCGTAAAAGTAGGCTGTGCCGAAACCTATTTCACTGACTTTATCACCTGTTTTCGGATGTGTTCTGTATCTCATATGCTTTCCCTCCGGATAATATCGCCTTTTTTACACGCTCGATCCACGCATTGATGTCTGCCTGCGAAGTCAACATATTTGCTCCACCCTGTGAATCAAACTGTATCTTCATGTCAGGAAGAAATTTCGCACCGGCACAGCAATTCTGTATATCCTTGATCACATGACCAGGCCATCCGCCATGAGTAATGCGAAGACAGAAAATTGATTTTAATATCTCAGCAAACTCTTCCACATAATAGCCGGAATTATCCTTTTTCCAAAGACTTACGGTAAAGAAAAAAGTGTATTTGGCTAATGCTTTTTTCGTATACGCTTTCTTTTTATGAAGTCCTGTATGGCAACAATTGCGACTCCGGGGACAACCAATATGGCAAAAATCACATACATGACAATTGCATCTGTTGCACTATCTGCATACCATGGACCGTATGTGTTTATAAGGACATGGGCTCCAACTGGAATCATATATATTAAGAGTGCTCCAACTGGCTGCAAGAGTTCATGTAAATTTCTTATGACGAAAATAAGTGCTCCCCACGAAAAAAGAAAATAGAAAGCGTCAAACAGATAGCAGTGAAAAGGCTGAGGTTCTCTAAAATGCACTGAAATCCCAAAGTGTATGACGTTTGTATTAAATAGTCTGTTGTCTGTAAAGGCGAGGGCAAACAGTATTATAGATGTTACGCCGCATATTATTGTCAGTATCCAAAATGGACTTAGTTTTTTAGTTTTTTTGTTACGTTTCTTTTTTGACATTTAAATTCCTTATTTGTCCAGATATTATAATTTAACAATCATCGTAAGTTGCGTACTGATTTATACAAACATCTTAATACTTTTCCGACACTGCCAAACTCATTTTATCTTCTTCAGAACTTAACTCCTCTTTTTTTCTATTATTGATAAACACTACAAATATTACTGCCAGTACAATGCCAACAAAAAGAGCTATTAGGATATATTCCATTACAATCACTATCTACGTATCAAAAAGATTTATTATAGTTTTAAATGATTTACCTCAATCAGTTTATTATATCAGAAAAACTACCTACGCTAACAAAATCTCCATCAAATCATGATCAAGATATTCCTTCAAAATCCTCTCAGCATCCACATCCCCAAATCCACCATAGAACTCCTCTGCCACGCCACCCGCGATAGCTCCAAAGGTATCACTGTCGCACTGCAGGCTATAGATATTCCGAATGAAAGACTCATAGTCTGAACTTTCATAAAAACACCGCATAGCCGCCGGCACAGACCCCTGACAACTCTCATTCCAAACATATCTAGGACGTATCTCATCAAGGCTATATCCGATACTATACTCATACTTGTTAACCGGATACTGCTCCAATACGTAATCATAGATCTCCTGCCTGGTCTTGCCGTGCCTCGCCATCCAGATACAACTAGCGGTAACTACTGCTCCCTTGATTCCTTCAGGATGATCATGAGACACAACTGCTGTAGTCTCAGCCATACGCTGCATCTCATCATAATCTTCATAATGCTCGCCTACAAAAGCAACTCTCATAGCGGAGCCATTGCCCCAGCTATTGTATGGTCTATGATCTTCATCATTGATCCAGCTATAGAACCTGCCACCATAGCCGCAATTAGGATACCTTCTGCCTATCCTGACCATAGTATCAGTCAGGTCTAGCCCTTCTACAAAAGCCTTCTTAATAGCCAGCATCATAACTGTATCATCAGTGAATCCCATTGGAAGGCCGCTAATAAGCAACACATTCTTCCAATCAAGATCCAGTGGCCTGTCAAATTCGTACTGAGAACCAAGGATGTCTCCAAGCACTGCGCCTTTTACTGCCATCGCTATTACCTCCTTGCCTTTCTGCCGTTGCCACGTTCGTTATTTGATGATTAGATGATACCAATTGGCCATAGAAAAAAGGTCAACCTGAAGGCGACCTTGTGATCATCCATTTGAAAGCGGATCTAAGCCGTAATCAAACAGTACAATATCTATTTTTAATACATTGTAGTACTCATGTTCTATGAAATATTCTACCACAGCATCTGTCTGGGATATAGGCGATAAAGCGTAGCCTGCCAGCTTGAGGAGATCCACAGTCGCATCCATATTGAGACGAAGCCCCACGGCCAGCGCCAAGACCTTTTCTTTAGAAGGTTTAACCTGTCCTTTGGCTTTCTTATAAATCTTTTGATACGCCAAATCCGCTTTAAACGGTTCGCCATTGAGAATAAGAATTTCATCATCAGTAATTCCACTCTCAAAGAGCTTCATAAGATCTGATAGTTCTGATTTGGTCACCATGTTCTTTTCAATGCTTTCCATCCTATCAGACAATTGATGTTGTCTTAATTCCAGGCTCTTAAGATCTTCATAAGGCAGCAACTGTTGATTCTGTCTTATATAATGTGACATTTCAACAAATGCCTCAATTATTCCTATGCTAGCCTGTATTGCAACATCTGTGTGTAGTACCGAAGTAAGCATTGCCACGCCCTGTTCAGAATACACATAAGGGTTATATGTTCTACCACCTTTTTTGCCCTCGGTCTGCATCGAGATGACAGATTGGCATCTCGATACCTCTTCATCCGTAAGCTGAAAACAAAAGCTTTCCGGGAAACGCTTTACATTACGCTTCCTAGCCCTGTTTAATGCACCTGTTTCGACACCAAAATATACAGCAATGTCACTATCAAGCATTCCAAATTGTTTTTGTCCTTTGTTGTTTACATTATCTCATGTCAGTTCTACAATATCCAATAGAAAGCTTTAATAGTTGATTTAATTTTTAAATATCAGAGGTAAGCTATGACAACAAAGCAAATCGATTATTGTATAGAACTGGCCCGCACAGAGAGCTTTTCCAGAGGCGCCGAGAACATGTTTGTAAGCCAGCCTACATTTTCATATCAGATAAAACTGCTTGAAGAGGAAGTTGGTTTTGAAATCTTTGTAAGAAACGGGAAAGGTGCTACCCTTACTCCGGCCGGTCAACAATTTGTAACCTACCTTTCCAATATGCGCGAGGAACTGAAAAGAGCCATTGAACAAGGTCAAAACTTCAGTGCGAAATACAAAGAAAACATCACTATAAGCATGTCAGTACGGCAGGCTATTTACTTCCTCCCGGAAGCAATCAGGGAATTTGAAAAGGAAGCTCCAGGCACTCAGATCACGCCACGTTTCCATTACGGAAACAGTATGGATAGCTTTCTCAAAAATGAATCCGATGTTGTATTTGCCCTTGAAGAGCAGACAAAACAGCTGGCAGGCACTACTGTCCACCAGCTGTTTAAAAGTCATATCTATTTAATTTGTGATAAGAATGATCCTCTTGCATCTAAAAATCTTATTACTGATGAAGATATATACAGCCGCACTCTTATGGTAGGTGGCGGCTCACCAACACTCCTTCGCTCTGTTCAGCAAAAGCTTATTTCGTCAGGACAGATTGCGTATTTTAACAGTCCGGATCATGACACCACACTTACTAATGTTGCTTCCGGTAAGGGAATCTGCCTTGCTCCCGGTTTTCTTAATGACCACAGCGACCAGTTCGCATGGATTCCTTATGATTGTGATGATACTTTCTCTTGCGTATTGTGCACTCATAAAGCAGACAAGCGTCAAAGTCTTGATACTTTTATAAAAGTATTACAGAAGCTATATGTCGAAGCTGTTGCCTTTCCTCTGTAATTTTATGTGAATGAGCATTTTTCCTTTATAGCTTTCTCAGTTAGCTGCTTCTGCATTTTTCTTAATTTTTCGAGATAAGCAATCTCATTAAATGCCTCCAGCAGACCGCACCGTTTCAGATTGAAACATCAATCGAAACTCCATCTAAAACCGGAGCTGCCATTGCAGGCATTGATACGGTTACCCCCTGCACTGCCGGGCTTCCAACCGCTGCAGAAGCTGACTGCCCACCTCCCATACCGGGAATACTTCCGGCTTTTCCAAGCTCATGCTTGATCATATCTTTAAGATATTCCATATTTGCTTTTACTATAGCCTTGTTTTCCGAAGCCCGGTGCTTTCTCTTAAGATCCTCGAAATCCTCTTTGCTCATATGCGGATCTACGACTTCCATATCTTCAAGCATCTCCATGGTTTCTTCCAACTCTTCCAATTCTTCTTCGCCAAATTCAGAGATCATCTTGTTCAGGTCTGCCATCATTTCATCCGAAACAGCAGCTCCACTTTCTTCTATCTGAGCCAGTGCCTCTTCAAGCATTGTCTCACGTTCATCGAAGATTTCATCTTCCTTCTCAGTGATCTTTTCTTCCTCTGCCTGCGTTATGGCACTCTGAATACCCCGGACAGCATCTTCCTGTTCGTCAAGGCGCTCATCCTGTTTCTGCGCACGGGCCACCATCTCTTCCAGTTCCAGATGATGTTTCTTTTTTCTTGCCACCATTTCCATGCGCTTTGCATGGGTTAAAGCAAACTGTAGTTCCTCAGGATCACCATCCCCCGCAGAAATCTTTCTCTTTATCTGCGTCACAGCTCTTTTTGCTGCAAGCACTGCCTGCCCGGCACTGTTTGATGTCTTGGCACTCTGTATTTTGGATGCAACCTCTTTATAATTATAGGTCGGCTTAGGCGCTGTCTCTTCCTCTGCTGCATCCGGGGAACCGGATGATGTAAGAAAATCATTTATTTTTTTATTATTCTGATCTTGCTGAGAATCCTGCTTCAGTGAGCGTATCATCTGCCGCATCTGCTGTGATAATCCTTTTCGATCATTAACCTCATTGTCTGTTCTTCTGTCAAAGCTTGATACAAAAGGATTTACCGGCATCTTTCCCATGATTGTATTCTTCATGGCTCCGTCAGTCTTCTGAGCATAGAGATTCCCCTGGGCATTCTTCATGTACTGTGAGCTATATAGATTATTCGCAATAAATGATATATTCATGCCGTACCTCATAACATGTAGGAATCGTATTTATACGATTCCTCTTGCGCCAGCCGCACGCTGCATAGCAGCAATTTCCACTGTGCGGCTGTGTGCATAAAACATCAGCCTCTGAAATCTATCTTTGTTCCTACCATCTGCTCAGCCTGAGTCATAACTTTTCCGGATGCATTATTGTATGAGTATGTCTGCACCTTAGAGAGAAGTTCATCCATGGAATCTGCTTCGAATGTTACATATTCCTCATCATCTTTAATCCTGGAATCATCTTTATCAGTATCTTCCTTTTCAGCTTTTTTATCCCTGGCTTTTTGAATACGTTCCTCCTGCGCCTTCTTTTCCGCTTTCTTCTTCTCCTGAAGTTTCTGAGCCTTCTTCTCTGCTGCTTTCTTTTCAGTACGCTTTTTCTGAAGATCTGAAGATTTATTTACAGTGGCAAAGAAACTCTCCTTACCATTAGAATCAACACTCATCCCAAAATTCTTAACACTTGCGCCGCTGCTGGCAAGCCCCATCTTAGCCTCTGACATCTTTGTCTGTGCCATGGCAATGATTCCCTCATATTTTTTGCGATATGATTCATCCGTTGCCATCCGCTCAAGCTTCTCTTCATCTATAAGGACTACCATTTTATTGGCATTGCCATAGGAGGCAGCGTTCTGCTGGACCTGTGCTTTCATATCCTTGCTGACAGCAATGAACTCCATATTATGATATTTTGATTTCAGCGAATTATAGTAGTCCTTTGCCTTATCGGAAAGCTGCACATCTCCAATAGTCATCCCATATTCAGTTTTTCTGGGCACAAGTGAACTCGTGGTATCTATCGGACTCCACGCTTTTGTTTCTACTTTAGCCTGCTGAGAATTTTTTGCTGAACCAGCCTGATCTGCCCTACCTGTATCAGGAGTCTTAGACACTCCCGATTTCTCGTTATAGACACTCTGATTTATCTGCTGATATGCAGAAATGCCATTAATTCCTGTCATACTGATCTACCTCCTTGTAAAAAAAGACGACATCCATTTCATTCATATATATCTAAAAAAGCATAGTAAGACACTTATCCATTTCTTATATATTTTTTATCGTCTTATCTACTGCCTTAATGTACCCTTAAAATATTAAAAAAATATAAAGTTCTTTGTACCCTTATTGTTGTACGAAAAAAGGCATTTAGAAAACAAATCCTGAAGGTCTTCCATATTACTGTAATACTAGCCTATGAATCACAGATCATCTGTTTTTCCACCTGGCATCCAATCCAGTGTATTTGCTGATAGCGAGAGATTCTTTCCGCAACCAAGTAATCCTATACTAAGACTCAATATAGTTATTGCAGACAATAACTTTTTCATTTAATAATTCCCCATCTTTATTCTTTATGACTTTTGTCTTTTAAAGTCTCCCAATAAATATTACCACTCATATATCCAAAAGTCTCTTCATCACAGCATTTCCCGACGCTCAATAGCTTCCTCAGTCAATTGTTTCTGATAATCCCTTTTCTTGTAGTATTCCTCAAGCTGCTTCTTTTGTCTGGCAGCTCTTTGTGCTCTCCTCTGCGCGTTAGTATTATTATTGTTTCTCTGTCGATTCTGAGTACTCTGATTTCTTATCTGTTCCATCAACTGGTCTAGCTTTTCTTCATCCGATAATAGCTCAGCCTCGCGTCCTTTTATAGCCATATCCACATGCTGAATAGTCCCTGCTCCCCCGTTCTCTTTTAGGAACATGCCTGTTTTCCGGATCTTTCCGTCAAGAACCTGATCTGCACCATCCATTCTGAATTCTGTTTCTTCTGCTCCAAGGAAAATCGCTCCAACACCAGCATCCTTAAGACTCTTTAACTCATCGCCGTTTTCAGTCTTGTACCACACTTTGAGCTGATCAAAAACCTCATCATTTTCATCGATCCAACCATTTCCGTCTATGTCATATTCTGCAAGATCCTTGAAACCATCACCACTTTTCACTCCAAAAAGCTCATTTCCATCGTTAATCTTGCCATCTCCATTTTTATCCAGTGCCAGAAATCCGCTTCCTTCACCAAGCGTAGAAATCTCGTCCTCTTTTCCATCTGCATCCAGATCAAATTGGAACTTCCTATCACTAAGGCCCGCTGTGTCAGCTCCGGTATTTATTATAAGAGGATCAAACAGTGCATCTAAAGGGGATGCCATCGGAACAAAAACTTCTGACACTTTGCATCTTTCCATAGAGGTGTTCATATCAACATCAATACTTCTGCCATCTGATGTTTTGATTGTTCCACTAACTTCATAGGTTGTCGTTTCCGTCTCAGTTGTTTTATCAACAAGACCGACAAAGCCCATATTGCTGCCTTTTCCAGTTTGGCCGTACTGTTTATCATAATACCTTGAAGCTGCACTGTTTATTTCACTCTGATCAATTCGCATATATATTTCCTCCAGATACTTCCGAGACACAAAAAGCGCCTTAGTTCATATTAGATCCCTCGAACCAAAGCGCTTTCCGTAGCTTTAATCTATGTAGTTTTTCCTTTGCTATTTCAAGTATCGTCCATGAAATGAGGCAATTAAATAGGATTGTAACGAACGGACAGTTTAATGTAATGAATAGTCATTTTTCTTTTGACTGCAGCATTACCGTAACGATAAAAATATTATTTTCAGTCTCAACTTTGACTCCGCCAAGATATTTTTCTGCAATGTTATTTACACTTTTTAGCCCAATACCATGCTGCCCGGTATCTGTTTTTTCCTTTTTCCTGCTAACTATCGAGCTATCTTTGTCCCGTATAACAGTTCCATCATAGGAATTTTCTGCTTTTATCAGATAAAAGTTATCTTTTGAAGTCCCGTATAGCTTAATAAATCGTTCTTTTTCCGATACCAATGCCACCGCTTCCAATGCATTATCTAAAAGGTTATTGAGTACAATAGCCATATTCATAGCACTGATACTCTTATCCTCAGGGTAAGAGAACTCACACTCAAAGGTACATCCCTGCTTTTCTGCCTGAGTTGCAGCTTCATTTATTACAACATCAGTGACCGGATTACCTGTAGAATATTTCACCCCACTGGCATTCAGCTCTATATCCATTTCACTTAAAAAATCACTTGCATCCTGATAGCGGTTATTCTCGATAAAACTCTTTAAAATCATCAGTTTCCCTGCCATATCATGACGCAGAGTCCTGATCTGATCATGATGCTTTTCAGTAATTTCTATCTTTTTTCTCAGAAACTCCTGCTCCTGCACCTGTTCCTGAAGCAAAAGATCTTCTTCCTTTAATCGCCTATACCGCTGCCAGGTTGCTATGGCTGATAATTCACCTATAAATATAAGCACTGCAAGAATTGGCAGGGTGTATCTTAGGCTTCTCTTTTCGTCCAGCAAAACAAATACTTCCTTTTGTAGCGGAACGACCATGACATCTACGATCATGTATGAGATAAAATAAGATACCGCAGAGTAGATTGAAAGATAGACTGCTTCCGTCCAGGTCATATCATACTGTTCTGGACAAATCCTTTTTATTAATAAAAATTCTACCTCCACCATAACAGTCATAAATAATACTTGAGCCATCATCAGCAAAAACATCCTGAGCCACAGTTCTTCTATCGCTCCCTCCAGCGAATAGTCTATACTTCCTATGACTTTGTCTGTTACTGAATTAGAAGCTGCTGTATTGATCAAATGCCAGACATAATATATGTTCTGCCAGAGAAAAAACACAAAAAGCATATGTGGCATTGCCTTTTTGTCATAAAAATAGAATATGGCAATGATTGTCAGAACACTTATTATGGTAAATAGCCCTTTTACAGGGAAGGGAAGAGAATACAGACATAATGCTTCTATCGTAATTACTGCTGATAACACAATCCTTTTTACCCTGTTCAAAACCTCTTTTTTTATAAACAGGCGAATGAAATAATACAAAAATATGCCTCGTATCAGTATTATTGATACTCCATAAAATTCTTCTATTATCCTAATTTTCACTTCTGACATATACACCAAGTACCTCGTCACAAAATATGATCCATATATGCTTTAACAAAATCTGCATATTTATATTTGGAAATAATAATAGAATCTCCGCTGTCCATAATGGCTTCTGTCCTTGTGTACCCTCTGATATGGTTCAAATTCACAAGATATCCTCTATGTATTCTGAAGAACTCTTTTCCTAGTTCATCTTCAAATTCTGACATTCTTTTATACACTTCATAGTTTTTGCCTTTGAGATGTACAGTAGTTTTCCGGCCATTACTTTCTACATATAAAATATCCTTGATGGCTATCTGTATTGTTATTCCACCTGTCTGGATTGTTGTGTACTGTTCCCCTGCATCCTCTTCATATGTAGCTTCACATATCATCTGGGCATCCATTTTTTTCAGTTCTTCCACTGCTCTTCGAAGTTCAGACTCAAATGCGGCCTTAGATATTGGTTTAAGAAGATAACCATATGCCCTTACACCAAAAGCATCTCCCATTCTGTCTGGAATACCTGTGACAAATATGATAAGTGGTCTTGAAGCCCTGATACTTCGACCACTTTCTTCTATTCTTTCCCCCAGAGCTTTGGCTGCCTCAATTCCATCAGTACCACCCATAGCTATATCAAGAAAAAGCACATCTATTTTGGATCCTGAATCTATGTCCTTTATGAGGCCTTCAGCTGATGAATACTCCTTTATTTCTGCGTTATACACACTTCCGGAAAGCCATCCATGTAGTAGTTCTCTTATTTCTTTTTCATCATCACAGATTGCAAAACACATTTTTCCCATAAGATGTGAACCCACTTTCTGTTTTGTTGGCAATTACATCCATATCATTCAAAACTAACAATCATAACGCCGCTAACTACTAAGTTATCTCTATAAACATAACAAAAAGCTTAGCATGATTTTTCATGTAAGCTTTTTGTATTCCAACTATATTTTAATCATAACATTATGCCGGCACTCTCTATAGGT
The DNA here is from genome assembly GCF_000702265.1 of Butyrivibrio sp. NC2002. Classification (GTDB taxonomy): domain Bacteria; phylum Bacillota; class Clostridia; order Lachnospirales; family Lachnospiraceae; genus Butyrivibrio. The sequence continues at coordinate 301,757 of NZ_KL370881.1, read as the reverse complement.
CAATGTTATGAATGGTCAGTTTTATGTCATGAGTGGACATTACTCCTTCTTATCCCATATGCAGATCCTCCCATAGATTATTGCTCAGTAGCATTTGCTGTAGTAGCTGCAGTCTCCTCTTCCTTCGACTTATAATAATCATCAAAAAGCTTGTTTGCTGCCTTCAATGTTTCATTGCATATGGATGGAAGTTCTCTCCCCCATGCACCTGTAGCCAGATTGAATCCCTTTTCCATAGCCTTCTGCATCTTTTTCATTTTCTCTACATCATCGCCTGCAAGAGCTGATGCAAAGTCAAAAAGTCTCTGAGAAGTCTGCTTTACACCATAATATCCATCTTCAGAAATATCCTTTTGTGCCTGAGCTTTAGCCTGTGCATCTACCTTGAAATTGCCACCGGATAGTCTTTTCCAAAAGCTGTCATCTGTTGCCTTTCCAAAAGCTGAAACCTGACCTTCCAATGTTTTCCTGACAATTTCCAGAAGCTTGTTTCTCTGATCCTCTTCAGCCTGTTTCATCTGCTGAACTATTGCTGCTCTGTCTGCAGGTGACTTCTTATTTATGCTATATAACCCTGCATCCTTTTCAGTCGTCTTCTCGTAAACTGCCGCAGATTCTTTATTCTCGCTTGCTACTTCCTGAACACTGTCAGTTTTCTTTCCGTTTTCAGAACTATAGTTTTCTGTGTTCATGACTGAATAATCAGTACTCTGAATGTTTCCTACTAATCCTGTACTCATAACAAATACCTCCTTTATTAACATCTGTTAATCATCTAGTTATAAAAAAGCTATATTTCTGCATCAACCATGCCACCTACTTCTGTCATTCCAGAGTCCTGTACCATCACGGGCATCTCATCTCCGCCAAGTGATAGTGATACACCATTATCAAAACCTGATGAAACTGAAGATTTTCCCAGGTTTTCTTTTTCTGCCTGAAGTCTTTGAAACATTGCCTTTAGATATTTTAAGTCAGCCTTCATGATATCCCTTGCTTCATCAGATCTGTGTTTAGCCTTTAGCTGTTCAAGATCCTGTGGCTCCATGGCTCCTGAAAGTGCCTCAGCCATCTCATCTAGCTCCTGATCTAGCTGAGCCGTTTCCTCAGCCTCTTCATACATCTCCTCAGCAGACATTTCCAGCTTTTCCATAAGAGCTTCGAACTCTTCCTGTTCAAGTTCCCTTATTTCCTCATCCGACTGAACTTTTTCTAAAGGATTTTCCTGCTCAGAAGGCAATTCTTCGTCCATGTTCTGCTCAGCAGTTTCTTCCATTTTCAGGTTCTTCTTTTTCTTCTCACAGGCACGTTGAACCATTTCCGCATGCAGGATTGCCCTCAGAATCTCTTCATCATCGTATTCTCCGGTTTTCAGCTTCTTCTGAAGGTTCCCGATTTTCATCCTGATCCCGATTGAAACCTGAGCAGCTTTTGCGGAAGTCTTGGCACTTAATACCTGTGCTGAAACCTGCTTGAAGCTATACATAACAGGTCTCTTCTTTTTAGAGCTGTTACTCGTTTTCCTTGGCCTGGACATAGAGATAGTCCCTACATGGTTACCATTAAGGTCATATAAACGCTTTGAGTAATACTCTGTATTTCCTCTGATCTGTAGTTCATATCCATACATAGTTATCGCCTTCTCCACTTCGTTCCGCATACAGTCTTACCAAGCTCACAAGTTCGCTAAGTGCGACTAGCATCCTTGCTTCGCTACGCATAATAATTTTTCATAACCACATTATCATCCAGTTCCATACGTCTATATCATCATGGTTCTCTATTCTGAACACTCCGTCCTTAACGTCAGATGCCGAAAATTCTCCCCAGCCTCCTCCACCGCCAACTCCGGGTATTTTATAATATCCCCCGACAAATACAAATAGAGGCTGTTCTTCTATCTCAGCATCAGGATATGCTTCCTTTAAAGCTTCTCCATCAATATATATGTAATCCCCATCGTACCCTGTAACTACCTTTTCTTCTGTATCTTGCACAACCGTATCCATCTTTGTCATGCTGTAAATGCCACTTATATCCAACGGGTTATTACGCTTGTACGAAAAGCATTTTATTCCAAGGATTGAAGCTATAAGTGCCATTATGAAAAGGACACCACCGGCTAAAACCACTTTTCTGTTATAGCCATTCCTCTCAAGTATCCTGTGAATCCTTTTATTTAACGCCTTATAATTATCATCCCATGCAAAAAGGAACCCTTCTTCGCACTTCATGTTTTTTCGGGACAACATGATTTCCCTGGCATTTGCCAGAAGTGATTCACCATAATCAAAAGGATCAATCCCATTCATTTGCATAGTCACAGCATCACAAACATCTTCAAGATCCCTTTTTATGTACTTTGCAGCAATATGAAGAAAAACATTAGGCCACAAAAGACACCGCACCATATCATATCCGGCAATTATCCAAAGCTGTCCCAGTTTAATGTGAGTTTCTTCATGCTTTATAACTATAAGAGCATTCTGCACGTCAAGCTTTTCCGGAATAACTATTATAGGATGGATACAACCTATGCAGAAAGGGGAAATAGTACCCGGATATTTTCTAATTTCATTATCAAAGCCGCAGGTCGTGGCTTTATCCAGCCCCTTCACAAATTTATTTAGTCGCCTTCTTCTGTATATAAAATATGTCGCAAATATGAATATTCCAACTATATAGATAATTGAAACGATCCTGTGTGCACATAGCAGATTCCATCTGCCCAATGTATACCACCCGGCTTTGGTTTCGAAAATAAGCTTAAGTTTTCCGCAAAATAAACAAAGGATCAATAGTCCCCAAGAAGCAGCCTTCGCAAATACTCTATCTGCTAAGACAGTCTTTCTAAGGAACATAATGATCCCCAAAACCAGTACTGATATAAGCGCACAGAAACCTAAAATGATCGAATAATAAACGACCAAAAATTCAAAAAACTGTGATAAATTTGTAAAGAATTGCTGCAGTCCTTGCATAACATACCTCTGCTCATCCGTGAGCTACTTATTCTTCTTTGCATTCTTTATAATGTTTTCAAGTTCCTTTATCTGATCTTCAGTAAGTGACTCTGCCTCCAGAAAAGCAAAAGCCGCACCTAGTTTATTTCCTCCAAAATAATTATTGGCAAAATCTATGCTCTTTTCACGTCTGCATTCTTCCTTTGTCTTTATGGGAAGATAATGATAAACTCTGCTATCTTTTTCATCTACTGTATATGAAATAAGATTCTTCTTGCACAGCCTGTTGATAAGAACTCTCACCATTCGCTGCGACATTTTGTCCTGTCCGGGAAGTCTCTCACATATCTCTACAGAAGTAAGGTCTCTTCCAGCATCCCAAAGTGTCTCCATTATCAGCCATTCACTCTCACTAGGAAGCATTTCTTCTCTTTTCATGAAAACCTCCTCAAAATGCCACATAATCCGATATGTTACCTTTTCATAATAACATATCGGATAATGTGTGTTAATAATTAATAGCTGTTAATGATTTTTTTGGATTTTTTATTTTTTCGACTCAAGTCTTTACATCAATAACAATAACTATGCCGTACGCCCTTTATTTATGATTATTATAGCCATTCAATTGATATTTTTTATTATCAAAATGATCATTGCTCTTTAAAATTCAATATCTCATCAAACACATCTTTGTCAGCATATATCTTTGATTCGTTTCCCGCAGTAACAATTGCAGCGTCTGACAGAACCTCTTCTAAGCATGCACCAGCTTCATCCTTCATGGAAAGTGAAGCATTCTTTATATCATTGGTCGTTTCAACTATTTTCTCTTCATCGCCTCCCATTACATTTCGGTTTATTGCTCGTATTACGTCATTCCAAATGCCACTATTTCCTGTGGCATGTCCATAGGCGATCAGAATATAACCCTTTAATTCATCCTCAGTTAACTGCGCATCATTTATGTAATCGGAGATATTTTTCATAACATCAATTGACTTTTTAACGTTAGGATCCGAATATGCGTAAGCCACAGCAACACCACTGGTTTCGGCAGAGTAGGTTCCGGCACTATATGCACCTAACTGGAATCTTATGGTTGGAATAACATACTTATCATTAGCTGCATAAATAAATGGAATATACGATCCTTTAAAATTCTCTTTATCTCTGTAAGCAGCGATAAGATATGAATAATTCTGAGATGACTCAATATATATCCCGGTACTTTTTGCAAAAACAGGAAGCTCGTAGAGTACATCTGTATTTGTTTTTGTATCCAAAAGAGAAAGCTTTTCGGCAGCTATTTCTTTAATCTTTTCGCAATCATCTGCAGAAGCTGCTATTCCAAATATAAGATTCGTTTTTGTATAAGCTTTCTTTCTGGCATTGTCAAATTTCTCTGTAAGCTCTTTTATATATTTTTCATCACTATCAATTCCGCTGACCGCATCCAGCATATAATAATACAAATCCTGTCCGCTCACATCCATGTTTAATCCGAAGTCACCCGAATTAAGTGCTCCGGATGCAGCCATGGCATAACTTGATGCAAGATTATTGCCATCACCTCTGCCTAAATCATATAGTTCTGCATCTCTTCTGATAACATAGGAAATGTCATCCGTATCGTTTAAATCAGTCTCGGTCAATAGATTTAAAACCATATCAAGGCTCTGCTCGAAATCCTCAGTCAGACTCTCCCAAATTACTGTCATAATTGGCCTTCCGGGATCATCCTCCGTTTTTCCCGAATATGTTAGACTTGTGAAAAATCCCTGAAGATAACGGCTTCCCAATATATCCATATCATTCTTGTCATATTTAGATGTATTTACTTCGCACAAAATATTGGTATATGCGACAAGATCCATTATCTCATCCCTAGTCATACCGCTTAGATCAAAGTAAAGCTTATATACACCCGCTCCTTCTGTATCCACGTCGCCGCTGATCATAGTTATATCTTCTATCTTCTCTTTTTCGAGGGGAATTACCTTTGCATCTTCAAGAGAAGCCGGATCAATCAAAAAATCCGTATTTGGTATTTCTTCTTCATTCCACTTATTAAAATCTTCCGTATCCTTGATAATCTGATTTATCTCTTCATCAGACATATTGTTTTTCATGTCTGTCAGATAATTTGTAAGCTTTTCTTCGTACTCTTCACCTGTTCCAGGCTCAGGTATATGCGCTATAAGAACGCTTCTTCTTGGATTAAGTTCAGAAGCCGCAAGATCTTTAAAAATGGTTTGCGAAGAATCATTACTTATTTCGTCAAATACTCTCTCGTAAGCCTCGTATAAGTCTGACTTTTTTTCCACTGCCCAATACTGCGCAATTGTTGCTGATAAATCAACTCCCACGTTGCGATCATTTCTGATAAATACTGTTCCAATCTCTTCCGATGACAATACAGCTTCCAATAGTTCCTGTGACACACCATTTTTAGCCACATCACTCAGCGTATATTCTGCAATATCCTTTAATGTTTGCATCTGATCTTCGTTTGCATATTCCATTTTAAAAAGAAGAAATGGCTTGGGGGATTCTGTCATGCAGCTTACTTCCACAGGGTTCTGTATTCCATCCTCTATAAGCTTTTGCCCTAATACTGATGATTGCCTGTTCAAAACATCACAAAGAAGATTCCATTTTAAAAGAGTCTCCTGATCTGTCCCCTGAAGGTCAATGGCATAAGTTATAACTCCGTTATTTTCTACCGTATCTCCCTCAAATGCGCAGATAGGCATCACCCTTTCAATATACCCCTCCGCTGTCAGGGGATCATCATATTTGCTAAGATTTGTTCCGTTTACTTCATACTTGGACAGATATTCCCTATCAAGAAATTCCAAAAACATATCTATATCCAGGTCGCCGTACAACATAATTAAACTATTATCAAAATGATAGCATCTGTCATAAGTCGCCAGTGTATTCTCATACGTCAGATCCTCGTAGTGGTACTCTGCTCTTCCTAAATAGTTGGAAGCATACTCACCGGGGTAAAGCTCATCCAAAAGGTTTGCCATCCAGTTTTCATCATTATCTGTCAAAAAACCATAATCTTCAGCATAAACTGTACCATTGATACCTATTTCTTCCTCCGGACTATTAAGCTCAAATCTTATTGCTTCTCTCTTGAAAAAGTTTTCATCCTTCAAAATATCCGGTGCTACCATGCAGCTCATATAGACATCCGCCATTTTAAGAAGCTGATGCTGATCAAGGCTCGCTACCGGGTATAATGTAGTTTGCGGATAAGTAAATGCATTAACAAAAGTCGAATAGGATTTATTTGACAGATCAAAAAATATATCTTTTGCCGGATATTTTTCAGAAGATGCTATTATAGCATGCTCAAAAACATGATTTGTGTCTGTTTCATCGACATACGGAGTCTTATAAGCTATTGTAAATGAGCATTCAGGATCCTCATTTTTTATATAAAGAAGATCAGCCCCGCTTTTTTCATGCCTAAATCTATACATATCAGAGTTAAGTAGTTTACTTTGAGTTATTTCGCCCAGCAAAAAACCATGATAAATATTCCCTTCTGAAAAAACGTCATCTTCCGACTCTTTTTGCTGTGCAGTTTCAGCCTGCTCTTCTTCAGAGGATGAAGCATCATCTGATGTTTTGGCATCTTTTTCTTTTGCTTCCTGTATTTGTACTTGTTCTTCCGATTCCTGATTCTGATCAGTACCGATATTACTTGCACATCCGGCAAGCATTGTGCACACTATTAAAATCGCAATTATTTTTTTCTTCATTCAATCACCCTTCCTCATATCTTTTTTCAACCACGCAGTTCTCTTTCAAAACACGCACCTAAGAGTTATGCTTTTCTGAAGAAAAACAGTAATCTATAACCGATTATAAATAGCATCTATTCCCTATAACATTAAGAAATCATAAAAAAAGAGGGAATTTTACAGAAAAAACACCTACTATAAGCTATATTTCCGCATTTGAGCGCAATAAAAAAGCTGTCTTATAAGGTTCCGGTATCACGATATGATCACAATGGGTGCCGCAGAAAGAAACGTATTCATCCGTGCTCATCTCACGCTTGCCGTAAAAATCATGCGTAATAAAATCATCATTCACGATTTGGAAATTCTGGAACCGGTCATATTTTTCCCTCATCTTTGCATAGAGATGCTCCCCAAGCTCTATGGCATGATAGTCGCATCCTGTCTGAAGGATCGGTTCTGTAGCCTGCCCTGTACCGGGTCCAATCTCCAAAACGCTTTTTTGCGGTCCGATCCCGGCATAACGTAGCGAATATTGACCACATAACCCCCCAGGGGGCTTGAAAGCTTGATTGTTATCATGATAACCTTGCTTCTGAAGCGAGGTTTTAGACTATGAAAGAACTAAATATTGCCGGACACAAGCTTAGCTACGGCAAAACAATAAAAGATCATATACATGTCGATGGAACTGAGATACACATTCCCCACATCATCATCTGCGGAGAAAAGCCCGGCAAAACCGTTCTTGTCACAGCGGGTATACACAATGCTGAATACGTGGGAATACAGGCTGCCATCGAACTTTCAGAGGAAATATCACCACGTGGTCTTTCAGGAAATGTCATCATTATTCCTCTTGCCAACAGATCCGGTTTTGAAAACAGAACTATGTCCCTTGTTTATGAGGATGGCAAGAATCTCAACCGTGTTTTTCCCGGGAATAAGGACGGTTCAACTGCTGACCGCCTGGCTAATATCCTGTTTGATGTTTTTATTAAAAACGTGGATGCTTACATCGACCTGCATAGCGGAGATGGATACGAGACTCTTATCCCTTACGCATACTACGTGGGGGCCTCTCCTGTCAGCGATATAGCAAAAAAAATGGTCGACTGTGTCAACGTCTCCTACTGCGTAAAAAGCACCTGTACCACAGAAGGAGCCTACAATACTGCCTCAATGGCCGGAATACCAAGTGTACTCATAGAGCGAGGTCAGCTTAGCCTTCTCCCAAGGGATGAGGTTCAGGCCGACAAAGATGATGTATTAAACATTTTGAAGTTCCTTGGTCTTATTGAAGGACAATTTAAGACCTATCCCAAAACTGAACTTAGGGAATTTAGTGACGATGCCCCTTTCACCGGTTGTTGGTACCCGGAGAAAAAAGTGGGAGACAAATTCACAAAGGGCGAAAAATTCGGTGAGATAAAAGACTACTTTGGAAGAACCTTGCATACTGCCATCGCAAGCACCGACGGAGTTCTGATCCATCAGTGTTCCTCACTTAATATAATAAAAGACGGTCCTATGGTGACCTATGGGATAATACAAAAACAGGATGCATGTTAAGCGCATCCTGTTTTTGTATATATACTGGATAAATTCAAATATACTTACGCAATTATTCCGCCAGTCATATTTTTCATCTCTTGACGTATGTAAATGTTGACGCAATTTCTTTGCTGTCATAGATCCCGGGAATCCCTTCTGCCAGGGGAGTCCTTGTAACAGCCATATACACTCCTTTTTTCTCCACTGAAAAGAATATCTTTCCGTCCTCATCAGTATTCAGGATTCTCTCAAAATACTCTTTTCCATCATAGAACACAACAACTACTGTGGATCCTTTAAGAGGAAACTTGTCATGGATAAGTTTTAAATGAAGAACATCACTGTCAGCTTCCCAGGATTCGGGGACAAAGCTCACTCTGGATTCATGTATAAATTCAGGAGTTAGCTTCTTTTCTCCAACACTTATGCAAGTCACATATATCTGTGGGTAGTTCTTTGCATCCAGAATATCAGGATATGTACGTCTGTCGCCCTCATAATACACATCTTTTTCATCTCTTACATAATTGTTGTCATAGATGCACATAAGGGTATAAACACCTTCAGAAGCAGGAGTAAATCTAAGCTCATAGTAGTCTCCCTGTTCATCGCCAGGGCCCTTTATAGGAGTTATTGCTATCCTGTTTCCTTTTTCGTCTGTGGCAAAGGCTCTTATCTCATCAAGCCTAAAGAATCCGTCCGGTCTCATATGGTGTCCCCATCTCATTATCCCGCAGACTTCTTCTCCCTTCTCATAGACGCTCTTGTCTGTGACTATCCAGGCTTCGTGTCCATATACCATCATATCTGTAGTATCAATTCCTCTTCTCATCTCAAACTCCATTTCTATTTATAGTAAATACTGTTTTTTATTGCGTTTCAGATTTCAGCTTTACTTGCCTTTACCAAAAACATCCTCTCAGGCATATAGAACTGATCTTTTTCTTTGTAAAGCCGGTCTCCGACTCCCAGATCAGTAATTACATTTTCATAACCTATTTTTTCAAGAGCAGCCTTATCCCACTCCGGTCTGTCCAAAGTGCTGATAGTCAACATGTGATAAATGTCGTGACATTCCTTTACCATGGAGTCTGATACTTTTTTATGGGCAAGGTTCTGCATCTGGTCATAGTGATGAAATCCCTTAGCATACTCTGCATCGTACACAAGCAGCATACCTCCGGGCTTAAGCACCCTGTGCCACTCCATATATGCTTCCACCGGATGCGGAAGTGTCCAGACCAGGTTTCTGCTTATCACCAGATCAAAAGAATTATCGGAAAAATCCAGCTTTTCCGCATCCATAACCTCCAGATGCGCATTTGATCCATTTTGTAAAAGAAGCTCATTCCCTTTTTCTATCATCTCAGGGGTAAGATCCACACCTGTAACATCAAAATCAAAATCCGACAACACCATCTCAAAAAAGCCGGCTCCGCAGCCAACATCCAGCACTGACAGCTTGTCATTTGCCGAAAAGTGCCTTAAAAACTCTGCCTGCCACAGTTTTTTCTTTATACTGTGGATTTCCTCGCGCTTGTGCTCTGTAAAGCTCTCAGCACGCTTAGACCAATAGGTCACTACTTTATCCTTTATATCTGCCGCTTCCTCTTCAAAAGGAATCTGCTTAAGTTTAGTCATATTACTACTAATTCCTCTATCTACTACATTTTCAACTCGATAAGATTATCAAGCAGTTCTCTCGTATACTCATGCTGCGGATTTCCCAGGACTTTGCCGGTCTGTCCCTCTTCCACGCACTCTCCGTTCTTCATGACCATTATCCTGTCGCACAACATGCTAACTAGCGCAATGTCATGGGAGACAAATATCATAGCCAGCCCTTCTTTTTCTCGTAGTTGTTGCAAAAGAGCTACTACCTGAGCCTGTGTCGTAACATCAAGTGCGCTTGTGATCTCATCGCACAAAAGAATTCTGGCATCCGAGCACAGTGCCCTTGCAATAGACATTCGCTGGCACTGTCCGCCGGACATATTGCCCGCCTTTTTCTCCAAAAGACTCTCATCAAGTCCAACCGCCTTAAGAATTCCTGACAACTTATCGTGGCTGCAGTTTTTTTGTGCCTCCACGACGGCTTTTTTCATCTTCATTCTAGGATCAAAAGACATCTGTGCATCCTGAAATATCATCTGCAAAAAAGCTCCGGCAAAAGATGCAGACTTCCCCGTATACTCAACTCCCTTATAGAAAAAAGTTCCGCCATCAGGCTTTTCGAGGCAACTGATATGGCGAAGGAGCGTACTCTTTCCGCTTCCGCTCTCTCCAACGATTCCAAGGATTTCTCCCTCTTTCAGGTAGAAACTCACATCCTTCAGAGCCTGCATTTTTTTGCCTTTATCGACATAATATTTATTTATATTTTTTCCTGTTAAAACTATATCTGAATCTGGCATATCAGTTCACCTTTAGCCTTGGCAGAGCCTTTAAGAGGTTCTTTGTGTACTCATTTTGCGGATTATCCAAAATCTCTTTTGCAGGGCCGTACTCAAGCATTTTTCCGCTTTTCATGATTCCAATGTAATCCGCCATTTTTGATGCAATTCCCAAATGGTGAGTTACCATCAAAATAGTTGTTTTTCTTAGTCTGTTGATTTCAAGAAGCTGCTCCACCACAATCCCTGCAGTCTTAACATCCAGGGCGCTTGTAACTTCATCGCATAATAAGATCCCCGGTTCCAAAAGCATAGTTGTGGCTATAGCCATACGCTGGTTCATACCTCCCGACAGTTCATAGGGCCTTGCTCTGAGCGCTCTTTTTGCATCGCTAAGTCCCAGAGTTTGCAGAGTTTTTTCCACTTCTTCTATTTTAAAATCGATATTATTACTTTTTAATGCTTCTCCTATCTGCGCCTTGTAAGTTCTTATAGGATTAAATGATCCACCGGGATTTTGAGGCACTATGCCAAGTAAAATGTTTCTTTCAATCTCTATGCTTCCGCCTGTTACCGACACTCCTGCGAAGCCGTGAATAGACTTAAGAAGTGTCGACTTACCGCTTCCGCTCTCTCCGACTATGCAGACTTTTTTACCTGCTTCCACTTCAAAAGAAATATCATTTAAAACACACTCTTTTCCGTAGCCGGCAAACAGATTGTTTATCCTGAGTATTGTATCCATATTTTAGTCCTCATCCCTGTATTCCATGACACAGTCTCCAAGATAGTTAAATACAATTATGGTGACAATGGTAGCAATTGCCGGATACATCACAGCCCAAGGTGCTATCTGTATATATGCCCTGGACTCATTGATCATTGATCCCCATTCAGCAGTAGGCGGCACAACTCCAAGCCCAAGAAAAGACAGGCCGGAAATGCCTATCATTGTTGTCCCTATCTGCGTAAGGGCGTTAGTGATAAGAGGTGCAATTATATTTGGAAGAATATGGGACATCATTATTGCAGGTCCACTTTTTCCTGCAAGTCTTGCTGCCTGCACATAGGGGCAGTTTTTTATTGCAAAAGTATGGCTTCTTGCAAGTCTGGCAAAACCGGTCCACATAGTTATCCCAAGCGCGATCATGGCACTTGAAAGTCCTCCTCCAAGAATACCCGCAACTGCAATGGCTACTACCATTTGTGGAAAAGCAAGCATAATATCGGCTATTCTCATAGTTATTTCATCGAGGACCCCTCCATAATAACCACTAAGGATTCCAACAAAACTTCCAAGAAGAAAAGAAACCGCTACCAATATGAATGTAGCCGCTATAGTTGTCCTTGCTCCATATAAAACCCTGGAAAACACACATCTTCCAAGGTTATCTGTTCCAAACAAAAATTCTGCCGAGGGAGCTGACCTTATGGCTGATGCATTTGTTACATAAGGATCATTTGGTGCAATAACACTTGCCATAAGAGCAATAAGCACCAAAAGAAGTGCAACTACGGCAGAAATTGTTACTTTTATTCTGTTTATCTTTTTCCGTTTATGGTTCATTTAAAAAGACCTCGGATCCAAAAATCTGTAGCTGATATCTACTATCAGATTTATAACTACATAGATTGTTCCCATAATGAGTACGAAGCCCATTATCACAGGGTAGTCTCTGGCTGTAATGGAATCCATCACAAGTTTGCCAATGCCCGGCCACCTGAATATGTTCTCGATAACAACGCTGCCTCCCATCAGTGTTCCGATCTGAAGGCCAATTATCGTAAGTATATGTCCAAGACTGTTTCTGAGAACATTGTTGATGAGAATATATCTACCCTTGACCTTTCTGGACTTCATTCCCATAACATACTCTTCCCCAAGCTGCTCTATAATTTCGCTCCTTATCTGTCTTGTAAACCTGCCCGCCATGGGTATTGCCAGTGAAAGTGCCGGGAGCATGAGTCCCTTGATGCTTCCGTCAGCAATTACCGGAAATATCTTGATCTGAATACAAAACAGATACATCAACAGTACTGATATCAGGAAATTCGGAAGAGAATTACCTATAAACGAAAAAAGCCTGACCACATGATCTACAGGTTGCCCCTTTTTGACCGCTGACAATATCCCCATAGGAAAAGAGATAAGAAGCGCCAAAAACAGGCTGCACAGAGCCAGCCCGCTTGTATTCTCAAGACCTTTTATCAGTTTTGGTCCTACAGGGAGATCGTCCTTAAAGGAAACACCAAAATCTCCTACAAGCACATTCTTTAGCCAGTCTGCATACCTAACGATAAAGGGGCGGAGGAGGCCAAGCCTCTCCCGCTCCGCTTGCAGTATTTCTTTTGTAACCACCACCCCTTGGGATGTGAGCCTTTTTTCTGCAGGATCACCGGGTGCCAGATACATTATGCCAAACACAAGAAAACTCAGCACAAAAAGTATCAATACAAGTCCCAGTATCCTTTTAATAATCTGTTTAGCCATTAATGTCTGTCTCTGCGTCTAATCCATAAAAATCGAAAGGAACATACTCAGCAAATCCGCTGACGCCTTTACGAAGAACTGTTGTGTTATTGAAAAGTCCAACATATCCAAAAGCATTATCATCTATAGCGATCTGAACGATCTTATTTGCAAGATCTGCTCTTTTTGCAGTATCTGTCTCTGTTCTTAATTCCTCGATCATGCTCTGGCACTCATCACTCTTAAATCCACCTACATTGTAGTAAGCTCCGTCTGCAAGAGTTGAATCAATGAAGTAAAGAGGATCACCTGACTTATCAGCTATCATGCAGTAAAGAGCCAGGTCAAAGTCAGCGTTGGCAATATAGGTAGCATCAGGATCTTCCTCAACTCTAAGTGTTGAATCAACACCAATAGCCTTAAGCTGTTCCTGGATCAGGATTGCAAGAGTATCAAGAGATCTGGCAGCATAATATGCAATGCTGATACTAAGCTTCTGGCCATCCTTTTCGTATATACCATCATCTCCAAGTGTGTAACCATCAGCCTCAAGAAGTTCTTTCGCTTTGTCTGTATCTACTGCGGGAACACTTACCTTGCCATAAGCAGCTGACGGTGAGAATGGTCCAACTGCTGCGGATACTGTACCTGAAAGATACTCTGCGATCTTATCTTTATCAACAGTGAGGTTGATCGCTTCTCTCACAGAATCATCAAGAGTATTCTCATTGAGAATGTAGTACTGGAGACGTGCACCGGGGATTGAAACTACATCGTACAGGTCAGGACTCTGATTGTAGACCTCAAGAGCTGCAGATGAAACACTGTTGTAGCAGTCAATCTCTCCGCTTTGCATAGCAAGGAGCTTAGGATCATCCTCCTGCATGTAGTAGAATACAGCGCCGTCAAGCTTGACATCACCGCCCCAGTAGTTTTCGTTCTTTGCAACTGTTACATCACCCTCAGGTATAAACTCTTTTACAACAAACGGGCCTGTGCATACAGGCGCATTGTCAAAATCTGTTGTTGAATCAAGATCTATCATTCCGCACTCAGGACTTGCAAGATCGTTCTTAAGAGTAGGATATACTTCCTTTGTATCGATAACGATTGTCTTGTCATCTGTAGCACTCATTTCAAAATCACCAAGATATGCAAATCTGCTGTTCTCGGTTGCAAGACGCTGAAGATTCCTGATTACCATATCAGCAGTCAGCGAATTTCCATTTGAGAACTGAACACCATCATTAAGAGTAATTGTCCATGTGCTGCCATCAGCAACTGCATCCTTAGCGAGGCAAGGAACTGCGCTCATATTTTCATCGAGCTTAAATAATGCCTCTGAAACACCATAAATTGATGTATACCATCCATAGTACTCTTTATGTACATCAAGGCTTGGATAAGCAAAAGATGCTGCAGTGTGAAGTATTTTTTCACCTGTAGTTACAGATTGATCTTCGTCACTTGTCTGATCATCAGATGTTGCAGTCTGTGTTTCGTCTGTTGTCTCTGTTTCTGTTGTCTCTGTTTCTGTTATCTCTGTTTCTGTTTCCTGAGTTTTTGCACCCGAACCACAAGCAACCATTGATAAAGTCATGGTTGCAGCAAGAAGTGCTGCTAAAAGTTTTTTCTTCATAATTTTTTCCCTCCATTGTGCTCATATTAACTCGCACAATGGAAAGAATATCATTGCAAAGATAGTCCCACAAGCCCCCTGGGGGGTTGTGGGAGGATGTTAAATTATTTTTTTATTTGACGATGTTTGTTTTTAATGCAAATGAGGAAAAGGTCCGCAAGAAATAATATGCTTTTTCATAGCTACATTTGAATGTAGACTTCATAGCCGCCTTCCTCTCTCGCTTTACTCCTTATTACAGATGCTTCATGCTCTAAGATTATAAGATTTAATTCATCAATAATTTTTATATGACTTCAAAAGACTCCTCTGCACTGCCAATTTCCTTGGCTGTGACCTTAATTGAGACTGTTCCCTTTTCATAGCCTGATCTGAGGATTGCCATAGCGCGGCCCTTAAAGCTAATAGTCTCACAATCCGTGTAATTGTCCTCTGTTATGGGATTAGCGGAGCCAAATCCCGCAAGCACTGCGCTACCCGTAACTTCAGCATTAAGCTCAATTTCTGCATCAGGGACTACGTTTCCATCCTTATCTGTGATCTTAATTCCAACATATATAAGGTCGTGACCGGAAGATGCCATCTCTTTCTTTTCAGGAACAAGTCTTATATTTGCCGGCTCTCCTGTTGTAAGAAGGACTGCCCTGCTTATCTCTTTTCCCTCGCTATAGCTAACAGCTTCTACTTTTCCGGACTTATAAACTGTATCGAAAAATACAGAGTTCGGCATAGGGCGCTCTTTAGAAACAGGTTTTCTTCCTGCTGATTCACCATTTACAAATAGCTCCACCTCCTCTGCATTAGAGAAAACAACAAGTCTAATATTTTTATCTTCCCATCCTGAGTAGTTCCAGCTTTCAAAAAGTGCAGGGAATCCCCACATTGTCATAACTTCTGTCTTACCAAAGGTTTCCGGATGCATTGAGAAAATATGTGTCTTTTTGCTTCCCCATACCACACTTCTGTATGCACCCTGAGGCATCATATTTCCTGTAATGTCAAAGTCAGCATCATTAGCGCATCTCCAAGGGTACGGGGATCCGGAAGGTGGCATAAGTGCCCAGCCGTTTGTTTTTACGACATCGTCGTCCGCATCCACGTAAACTGCTTTTCCGATACCGGCTTCGCCTAGATAATCCCATGCAGTCCATGTAAAATCTCCTATGACATAGGGAAGTCTTTCCACCATTGGCCATCTGAAACCTATCTCCTTGGGAAAATTCTCAGAGCCAAGGATAACTCTTTCAGGGAACATCTCATGGTCTCTCTCATATATTTCTTCCATATAGTTGTAGCCGACTACATCAAGACCGTTTGTAAAAGGTTCTGTTGCCTTTTCCCAGGTTGTATCGATAAGACCCTCGGATGTATTCTGATTCTGACTGTGATTCTTCATAAGATCATCATCAAGCCCGGCCCAAAGAGAGCAGATACCGTTACTTACAGGTCTTGTTCCGTCAAGCTCCCTGATCTTTTCCGCAAGCTGTGTTGCGAGGCGATAGCCGTTATCAAGGCCTCCCCTTTCCGGAATTTCATTTCCTGTAGACCAGATAACTACGCAGGGGTGATTTCTGTCTCTTTTGATGAATGAAGTAAGATCCTTCTCCCAGTCACTTTCAAAAAACTGACTGTAATCTCCTGAGCGCTTTGCAATTCCCCATGCATCAAAAGCTTCATCAAAAACATACATTCCAAGTCTGTCACAAGCTTCTATTAAAGCTGATGACGGCGGATTATGAGCTGTTCTTATAGCATTAAAGCCTTCTTCTTTAAGCTTTCTTACTTTCCTTTTCTCTGCTTCATAGAGAGAAACAGCGCCCAAAAGTCCGTTATCGTGGTGCAGGCAGCCTCCCTTTAACTTCACTGTTTTTGTATTTATCCTTAGACCGCGTACAACATCTGCTGTAATTGTTCTTATTCCAAATAAAGTCTCTGCCTCATCTATATCTGCATTTTCTTCTGCAATAAAATGTGTGCGATAAACTCCAAGATTTTTCACAGTAGCCTTAACCTTGTAAAGATTAGGATTCTCTGCGTCCCACAAAAGAGGCTCTTTCACATTCATTGCAATCCTTGCAACTTCTGATTTGCCAGAGCCAATATATATTTTCTTCTTTGTAACACTATCCGGCTTTTCTTCTCCGTCTTTGAAAATAGCAAGCTCTATTTCAGCAAGCCTGTTCTCAAGAGTGCTGTTTTCTACTTCCACTTCGGTCTCTAGAAATGCATATCCGCCGGCCACTTCCTTAGTGCGCACAAAAATGCCGTCATTTACAACATGCACTTTTGGACCATGACAGAGCATTGCTCCTCTGTATAAGCCGCTGCCTGTATACCAGCGTGAATTCACATGCATACTGGTATTGCAGTTTATTGTAATTCTGTTTTCTACTCCAAAGGTAACATAGTTTGTGAGGTCAACATAAAAAGGCGCATAGCCATAGTGCTGGCTTCCTACCTTGCAACCATTAACGTCTATAGTAGCATTCATCATGATGCCATCGAATTTAAGGCCAACGCACTCTTTTTCCCATTCCTTGGGAATCATTACATATTTAGTGTAATTTGTAAGACCTCCGACAAAATATCCGCTGTCAGATTTTGCCGGTGCATCAGGTTTCACCTGTGTTCCGATCATTCCGTCATGAGGAAGATTTACTTCTGTTCCGGGATCTTCTTCCAAAGCCCCAAGCGAATCTACAAAACCATTCCTGAATGTCCATTTCTCATCAATACTTATGTTTTTCATTTTTTCACCCCAACTTTTATTTGATCAAATAACCATCGATCTTTTATCAAACATGTATAATTCTAGCTCCAAACGGGAATAAAGAAAGCCTGGCAATCTTAAAGAACTGTTTGCCAAAAGGAACTCCAATGATAGTAATACAAAATGTTTTGGCACGTTTTATTATCTAAAAGTGCCCTCTTGGTCGTAACCATTTTTCTAAAAAATTATATCATAACAAAGAGTCGCGAGCGTTTTTATTGAATAGGAATTTCGGAGAAATTTCCTCTCCAATAAAAAAGGGCAGTAAAAATCGAATATTTCAGACTTTTACCGCCCTATGTATCTGACAAATAAACTCTCTTAAAAGTGGTCCACAAACCCCGTCCCCCAGGTTCCCCCCAGGGTCATTCAATTACATACGTAGCAATATAATCCACCTGATTGGGAGCTGCTATAGCAGGTGCATCTGTAAACAATTCAAGATTCTTACCTTCTGAATTCATCTGAGCTTCAAAGTGGAACATGGCAATTCCGATATCTATTTTTTGAAGGTCATAATCAGGTGTCAGAAATCCTTTGTCGTGCTTTTCATAAAAATGCACCTTATTGCCATCTATAACTATTCTCCAGGGCTGCTTGTTAACTGCTGATGGTGCAAGTCGTACAGCTTCAAGTGCATTGTACAGATCTTTGTCTTTTGCGCTTTGTTCATCTAAGGAATTATCAAAATCGCCAACAAAAAACAGATCCTCAAACTTCATTCTAGTATCTGCCTTTACGCCCTTTCGCATAAGTGACTCCTTGACGGACATTTTCTTAGCGGAAACTCCCAAAGGACTTACACAGGGCATAAACTCACCTTCTGTAAGATTTGAAGCGCTCTCAAACTTTTCTCTGGGCATTGTACCACCGATTATTACAGTGCCAAGGCCAAGTTCATGTGCCTTCATCAGTAATTTTTCAAAGCTGTATCCATATGCCTCATCTACGCGATCCTGCTTTTTTGTTACAGCACTCACATAGCATTTTTCGCCTGAAAGCACCGGGCTTGAAAGCTTGTTTTCATCTGCATCAAGGAACACAAACCTGATCTTTGCCCCGAATGGGTTACCTGCATTTTCCGCATATTCCTTAAGTTCATCAAGTATCTGCTTATCCGGCATATTTCCGTCAAATGTTCTTACACTTCTTCTGGTCTTTGCTAAATCTAAAAAATTGCTCATTTCTCATTACCTCGCATTTCCAATTTAGTGTATTATACATTTTATACAATGGAATTGCAAGCAACTTCTATCAATCAGGCACGGTGTTTTGTTTTCAAAAAAGTGGTCCACAAACCCCGTCCCCCAGGTTCAGTGAAGCTCCAATAAACTCTCTAAAAATGGGATGCGGTCTGTTAGGTCTTGATTTAAATTCAGGATGGTACTGAACACCGATGTAAAAAGGATGATCTTTTACTTCGACTGTTTCAACAAGTCTCTCATCGGGAGACATACCTGAAATAACAAGACCGGCATCAGTAAGTGTCTGCCTGTACTCATTGTTGAACTCATATCTGTGGCGGTGTCTTTCGCTGATATCACTTTCCTTGTAGCATTTTTCCATAAGTGTTCCCGGTACGATGTGGCAGGGATATGCTCCAAGACGAAGCGTGCCTCCCTTATCAACATCCTCTGACTGTCCCGGCATAAAATCTATTACCTTGTGATCTGATGCATCATGGAACTCTCCTGAGCATGCATCTGTGATTCCGGCGACATTCCTTGCAAACTCGATAACAGCAATCTGCATTCCAAGGCATATTCCAAAATACGGGATCTTTTCTTGCCTTGCATATCTGGCCGCAAGGATCATTCCTTCAATGCCTCTGTCTCCAAATCCTCCGGGAACGATTATTCCGTCCAGTCCGTTAAGCTTTTCCTTATAATTACTTTCTACCAGATCCTCAGAATCGATCCACTTGATATCGACATGAGCATTGTGATAAAAGCCTGCGTGTGCAAGAGCTTCTGCAACAGACAAATATGCATCATGAAGCTTTACATATTTTCCTACAAGTCCTATTGTTACATTCTTTTCGCGGTGCTTGATACTTTCTACAAGCTTTGTCCACTCGGCAAGGTCAGGTTCTCCTGCCTCAAGTCCCAGCTCTCTGCATACAACTCCGGAAAGACCGCCTTCTTCAAGCATAAGCGGTGCTTCATAGAGGCTCTCCAAATTTCTGTTTTCAACAACGCAGTCTTCCTTAACATTGCAGAACATTGATATTTTCTTAAAGATATCTCCATCAAGGTGTTCATTACATCTAAGAACGATGATATCTGGCTTAATTCCCATTCCCTGAAGCTCTTTGACGGAATGCTGTGTGGGCTTTGACTTATATTCTCCGCTTCCGTGAAGATACGGAACAAGTGTCACATGGATAAAGAGGCTGTTTTCCTTTCCGACTTCAAGTGATACCTGTCTTACTGCCTCAAGGAAGGGCTGTGATTCGATGTCACCGATTGTTCCGCCGATTTCGGTTATTACGATATCTGCATCAGTCTCTTTTCCTGCCCTGTAGATAAATCCCTTTATCTCATTGGTGATGTGAGGGATAACCTGAACTGTTGATCCAAGGTATTCTCCTCTTCTCTCCTTATTAAGGACATTCCAGTACACTTTTCCGGATGTAAGATTCGAGAACTTTGTAAGATTTTCATCGATAAATCTCTCGTAATGACCAAGGTCAAGGTCAGTCTCAGCTCCATCCTCAGTGACATATACTTCTCCGTGCTGATAGGGACTCATGGTTCCGGGATCAACATTTATATAAGGATCAAGCTTTTGCGCAGCCACCTTATATCCTCTTGCCTTAAGCAGTCTTCCAAGCGAAGCCGCTGTTATTCCCTTTCCAAGACCTGATACAACTCCCCCGGTTACAAAAATATACTTTGCCATCTTCTTCTCCATATTTTTATAATTTCTTGATTCTCTCTATTGCTTCAATTGTGTTCTCTCTGTTTCCAAATGCAGTCAGTCTGAAATAATGCTCTCCGCTTGGGCCAAAGCCTGATCCCGGTGTGCCGACTACATTAGCCTTTTCAAGCAGGTGATCAAAAAACTCCCAGCTTGTAAGATTATAAGGTGCTTTAAGCCAGATATAAGGCGCATTTACACCGCCGAACACATCATAGCCTGCTGCTTTTAAGCCATCCAGAATAATACGCGCATTGCCCATGTAGTAAGCAATCTGCTCTTCAACCTGTTTTCTTCCCTCATCAGTGTAAACAGCAGCACCCGCCCTCTGAACGATGTACGGAGCTCCGTTATATTTTGTTCCGTGACGTCTTGCCCACAAAGGCCAAAGCTTTTCACCGCCAGCTTCAAGGTCTTTTGGAATAACCGTGTATCCAAGTCTTACACCGGTAAATCCCGCTGTCTTTGAAAAAGACCTCATCTCGATTGCACAGTCCTTTGCTCCTTCGCACTCATAGATGCTGTGCGGAACGTCATCCTCAGAAATATAAGATTCATAAGCTGCATCATAGAGTATTATGCTGTCATGCTTATTTGCATAGTCTACCCACTTCTGCAGCTCATCCTTTTTCATGACCGCTCCTGTTGGATTATTCGGAAAACACAGGTAGATAAGATCAGGTACCTCTGCGGGAAGCTCAGGTAAAAAGTTATTCTCAGCCGTACATGGCATATAGATAACACCCTTAAATCTCTCGGTTTTTGGATCATACTCTCCGGTTCTTCCTGCCATTACATTTGAATCAACATACACAGGGTAAACCGGGTCACAGACTGCTATCGTATTATCAAGTCCGAATATTTCCTGAATGTTACTGCAATCGCCCTTTGCTCCGTCAGATACAAATATCTCATCAGCAGATATATCGCAGCCTCTCTTTTTGAAATCTCTCTCAGCGATCGCGGATCTTAAAAACTCATATCCAAGGTCAGGTGCATATCCCTTGAATGTTTCCTCTCTTCCCATCTCATCAACCGCACCATGAAGAGCTTCAATAACGCAAGGAGCAAGTGGAAGTGTAACATCGCCAATGCCAAGGCGGATTATCTTTGCATCAGGGTGACCCTCGCTATACTCTTTTACCTTTTTTCCAATGGTTGAAAAAAGATAGCTTCCGGGAAGTTTCAAATAATTTTTGTTTATTGTCGCCATTTACCGTACCTCTTTCTATTTACTTGACCGGGTAATTGTTATCAAAACATGCTGAGCACACAGGAAGGTTCCCAACCATTGTTTTAAAATCTTCAATCTTTAGATATATAAGTGAATCAGCTCCGATATTCCTGCAGATTTCATCGCTGGAATGCTCAGATGCGATCAGCTGCTTACTGCTTGGCACATCGGTTCCGTAAAAGCAGGGATACAAAAACGGCGGTGAGCTTATTCTTACATGAACCTCTTTAGCTCCTGCTTTTCTGAGCATCTCTATGATCTTGCGCATAGTGGTTCCCCGCACGATCGAGTCGTCAATAAGGATTATTCTCTTTCCTTTTACCACGCTCTTTAAGATGCTAAGCTTCATATTGACCGCATTTTTTCTTTCCTCATCCGTAGGCTTGATGAAGCTTCTTCCGATATAACTGTTTTTATGAAAAGCAAGGGCAAAGGGAATCCCTGACTGTGCAGCATAGCCTTCCGCAGCAACAAGCCCCGAATCCGGAACGCCAACTACTATATCTGCATCCGTTTTGGATTGTCTTGCAAGAGCTTCTCCTGCCTTGAATCTCGCTTCATGAACCTCTATCCCATCTATCACAGAGTCATTTCTTGCAAAATAGATATACTCAAAAATGCAGTGCGCATGGGCTTTTCCGCAAAGTGACTCATCACTTATAATTCCGTCTCCTGTTATTGTTATTATTTCTCCGGGCTTAATGTCCCTTATGAGTTCACCTCCAACTGCCAGGATTGCAGAGCTTTCAGATGCAAGGATATAAGCATCATCTCTTTTTCCCAAAACTAGCGGTTTTATTCCAAAAGGATCCCTTATTCCTACAAGTTTTCTGGGACTCATTATTATGCATGCATATCCGCCCTTAAGTTTTGATGCAGCATTTTTTACAGCCTCTTCTATTGATGAAGACTTCACTCTCTCACTTACAATCTCATAGGCAAGCACTTCTGAGTCAGAAGTTGTGTAGTGAGCCTGTCCTCTATACATCTGCTGTGTCTTTAATTCATCTGCATTTACTATGTTGCCGTTGTGGACAAGTGCAAGACTTCCCTTGATATAATTCATTGCTATCGGCTGGGCATTTACAGCAGTGCTTCCGCCTGTTGTGGAATAACGCACATGTCCTACACCGATATTGCCGGTTATATGTGAGAGCTCATCACCGGAAAAAACTTCATTCACAAGTCCCATTCCCTTATGAGTGCAGATATTTCCCATCTCTCCTTCTGTATCTGAAACCGACATTCCGGCCGATTCCTGACCTCTGTGCTGAAGTGCTGTCAGTCCAAAGTAAATATCCCTTGCAACCTGTTTGCCGGCTCTTTCATAAATACCAAAAACTCCACATTCTTCATGGAGTTTGTCTGATTCATACATATACATTTTCCCTTTCGCCCAGATGGATATCCCAAAAATAATCAGTATGTTTTGCGGAGAATTATTTTTTGATTAATCGAAAAAAGGCGTCTCGGAGACCGTATCTCCAAGACGCCTTTGTCTTTTACATGGATAGAGTCTACCGCTATATCCCTTTCCTTGTCAAGACAATATTTTTATTTTCACTTACCCAAATTGCTATACCCCATCATATACTCGTCAACTTCTCTTGCACAGGCGCGGCCTTCTGCTATTGCCCATACAACAAGTGACTGTCCGCGGTGCATATCACCGGCACTGAATATTTTGGTGCCCTTAATGTTATAGCCATCATCAGCTGTTACAACAGTTCCCCTTTCGCTCCTCTTAACAAGAAATGCATCTGCGGTATATTCTTCGCATCCTACAAATCCCGCTGCGATAAGGAGCATATCGCATTTTATCGTCTTTTCTGAGCCAGGTACGTTTACAAGCTTTCCGTCCTTAAAAGTAACCTTTACGGTTTCTATCTGCTTAATATTTCCCTTTTTATCCGTCGTAACACTTTTAACTGTAGTCTCAAATATCCTCGGGTCTTCGCCATAAACATAGATTGCTTCTTCATGGCCGTAATCTGTCTTTAGGACCTTGGGCCACTCAGGCCACGGGTTATTTGCTGCTCTCTCTACCGGAGGCTTTGGCATCATCTCAAGAGCTGTGACAGATTTTGCTCCATGTCTTATCACAGTTCCGATGCAGTCATTACCTGTATCTCCGCCGCCTACTATAACTACATTTTTTCCTTTGGCATCGATATATCCGCCCTGCTTTACAAGGTCTGCGGCATCTCTGCCATCTGCTTTCATGAGGGCTTTTGTAGTGCTCTTTAAAAAGTCAACCGCGTTATACACACCCTTTATTTTTCCGGGATCTGCAACAGGAAGAGGTCTTTCTTTTTTTGCTCCGCAGCATAATACCACAGCATCGAATCTGCCAAGAAGTTCTGCTGCCTCCTTGTCTTTTCCAACATCTACGCCTGTGTGAAATATAACACCCTCATCCTCCATGAGCCTTCTTCTTCGTTTTATAACCTTTTTATCAAGCTTCATATTGGGGATTCCATACATCAAAAGGCCGCCTATTTCATCCTCTCTCTCATATACTTCAACCAGGTGTCCTCTGTGATTTAGCTCATCCGCAACTGCAAGTCCGGAAGGTCCGCTTCCTACTACAGCCACTCTTTTGCCGCTTCTTATAGCCGGAATATTTGGTTTTATATATCCGTTCGCAAAAGCCGTTTCGATAAGGTAGAGCTCATTGTCATGAACAGTAACGGCATCGCCGTTTTGTCCGCACATACATGCTTTTTCGCACAGAGCAGGACAAACTCTCCCGGTAAATTCAGGAAAATTACTGGTCTTATATAGTCTTGAAAAAGCGTGTCTGTCATGCCCTTTGTATATTTCATCATTCCACTCCGGGATGAGATTGTGAAGTGGACATCCCGTAACCATACCGCTTAATTTCATAGCAGACTGGCAAAACGGAACTCCACAGTTCATGCATCTTGCTGCCTGCTGTTTTCTGGTTCCTGCATCAAGCATTTTATGGAATTCATCGAAGTTTTTAATTCTATCCTTTGGAAGAACATCTATATTATTTTTCCTGCCATACTCAAGAAAACCTGTTTCTTTTCCCATTCTAAAAATCTCCTCTGCTATTACTTAAGTCAGTTCCTTAAATGCTTCCAGAACGGCATGATCGTGATCTATACCCTGCTCCTCGTATTTCCCGATCGCAGTGAGCATCTTCTGATAATCATTAGGCACTATCTTCTTAAAATGAGGAATATACATAGGGAAATTATCCAGTATCTCCCCGGCAAATTCTGAACCGGTCTCTTTAAAGTAATCCTCAAGAATAAACTTAAGCTCAGCTATATCATATTTCTCTGTCAGCTCGTAAAGTGAAGCCATGTCCTTATTCATCCTAAGGTACAAGGTATGCTCTTTATCCAGTACGTATGCTATTCCGCCGCTCATGCCTGCTGCAAAGTTTTTGCCGGTCATGCCAAGTATGACTGCTCTTCCGCCTGTCATATATTCAAGCCCGTGGTCTCCGCATCCTTCAGCAACTGCAACTGCTCCGGAATTTCTAACGCAGAATCTCTCACCTGCTATTCCGCATACATAAGCTTTACCTGCAGTAGCGCCGTAGAGAGCAACGTTACCGATTATAATATTATCGTGAGCCTTGTAGGTAGCTTCCTTAGAAGGACGAACTATTACTTTTCCTCCGGATAATCCCTTTCCAAAACCATCGTTTGCATCGCCATAGAGCTTAAGTGTAATTCCTTTGGGAAGGAATGCTCCAAATGACTGTCCGCCGCCTCCATAGGTATTTACTACAATAGAATCATCAGAGAGCTTATTTCCAAAATCTTCTGTGATCCTGCTTCCAAGGAGTGTTCCAAAGCTTCTGTCTGTACTTGATATATCAGCCCTTATCTCAATACTCTGCCCCTTCTTAAGCTCTTCTTTATGCTTTTCATAAGCAGGTATCAGCTTCTTGTGATCAAGAGTTTTTTCAAGTCCAAAATCAAAGACATCTTTTGGATCAAAATGATTTTTCTTTTCCCTGATATATCCCTTGTCCAGAATTCTTCTAAGGTCTGCACAATTCCTTCTCATAGTCATTACATTTGCACTGCCGTCATAGCTTCTCATCTTTAGGCAGTCGCATCTTCCAACCATCTCTTCTACAGTCCTGAATCCCAGACTGCTCATGATCTCACGAAGCTGTCTTGCTATAAAGATCATGAAGTTCATAACATGCTCAGGTTTTCCTGCAAATCTTTTTCTTAGTTCCTCGTTCTGAGTTGCTATTCCCACAGGGCATGTATCTTTTGAGCAGACTCTCATCATCATGCATCCCATACAAACAAGGGGCGCTGTGGCAAATCCGAACTCTTCTGCACCAAGAAGTGCTGCGATCGCAACATCTCTTCCTGTCATCAGTTTTCCGTCTGTTTCAAGAACCACCCTGCTTCTTAACCCATTATCGATAAGAGACTGATGTGCTTCGCTTACGCCCAGCTCCCACGGAAGTCCGGCGTGATGAACAGATGATGATGGTGCAGCTCCTGTTCCTCCGTCGTAGCCTGATACCAGGATCACCTGTGCTCCTGCTTTTGCAACACCTGATGCTATCGTTCCAACACCTGCTTCTGATACGAGTTTTACTGATATTCTTGCCTTATCATTAGCATTTTTCAGATCATAAATAAGCTGAGCCAGGTCCTCAATTGAATATATATCGTGGTGCGGAGGCGGGGATATAAGTGCAACTCCGGGTGTGGAAAATCTGGTTTTGGCAACCCACGGGTATACCTTTTTCCCGGGAAGATGTCCGCCCTCACCGGGCTTTGCTCCCTGCGCCATCTTTATCTGTATTTCTTTTGCACTCTTTAAATAGCTCGAGCTGACCCCGAATCTTCCGGAGGCTACCTGCTTTACCGCACTGTTTTTTTCAGTTCCGAATCTTCTCTCGTCCTCACCGCCTTCACCGGTATTGGATTTTCCGCCGAGTCTGTTCATGGCAATTGCAAGTGTCTCATGAGCTTCTTTTGATAATGAGCCATAAGACATCGCGCCTGTCTGGAAACGTTTTACGATCTCCTCTTCACTCTCTACTTCCTCAAGCGGAACCGGATCCTGAACTTTTTCAAATGATAAAAGTCCTCTTAATGTGTGCGGTTTATCCTCCGCATCAACCATATCCGTGTACTCTTTAAATCTGTTGTAGTCGCCTTCTCTTACGGCTCTCTGAAGAGTAACTATTGTCTTTGGACTGTACATGTGGCTTTCTTTGTCTTCGCCGCTTCTAAGGCTGTGGAAGCCAATAGAATCAAGAGTTGAGTCTGTTGGAAGTCCAAGGGGATCAAAGGCTCTGTTATGGCGGATCTCAACATCTTCCCCGATCTCGCTAATTCCGATCCCTCCTACTCTGCTGATTGTTCCTGTAAAGTATTTGTCTACGAGTTCCCTGGATAATCCTATAGCCTCAAAAATTCTGGCTGACTGATATGACTGCAAGGTAGAGATACCCATTTTTGCAGCAATCTTAACTACGCCCGAAAGTAGTGCTTTATTATAATCCGCAATCGCGGTGTGATAGTCTTTATCAAGAATTCCTATATCTATAAGTTCTGCTATACATTCATGTGCAAGATAGGGATGGATCGCTCTTGCTCCAAATCCCAGAAGTGTTGCTATCTGATGTACGTCCCTTGGCTCACCACTCTCTAATATAAGAGATACTGCTGTGCGCTTCTTTGTTCTTACAAGATGCTGCTCAACAGAAGACACCGCAAGAAGAGAAGGTATCGGCATGTGATTTTCATCCACTCCTCTGTCGGATAAAATGATGATATTTACTCCATCTGCTACAGCTCTGTCAACAGCTACGTCCAGCTGTTCCATCGCTCTTTCTACAGGTGTATTCTTGTAGTACAAAAGAGATATTTTTCTGACCTTAAAGCCCGGTTCATCAAGCGCTGCTATCTTCATCAGATCAACGCCTGTAAGAATCGGGTTATTTACTTCCAGCACTCTGCAGTTATCGCTTTTTTCCATAAGGAGGTTGCCGTCGGATCCGATGTAAACGGTGGTATCTGTTACAACCTTCTCTCTTAGCGAATCAATAGGCGGATTGGTTACCTGTGCAAAAAGCTGCTTAAAGTAGCAAAAAAGTGGCTGGTGATTTTCAGAGAGCATAGCAAGCGGAATATCCGTTCCCATTGAAACTGTGGGTTCTATCCCGTTTGTCGCCATAGGCATTATCTGATCCTTTACGTCCTCATAGGAGTATCCAAACACCTTGTATAGCTTATCCCTCATCGCTTGAGTATGCGTCGGGATCTTTTTATTTGGAATATTTAAATTCTCAAGATGAAGAAGATACCTGTCTATCCACTCTCCGTAAGGCTTTGATCCTGAATATTTTTCCTTGCACTCTTTATCGGAAATGATCCGTCCCTGAACTGTATCAACGAGCAGCATATGTCCGGGTGACAGCCTTGACTTCTTAAGGATATTCTCCTCCGGAATATCAAGGACGCCTACCTCTGATGACAGAATAAGCCTTCCGTCCTTGGTTACATAGTATCTGGAAGGACGCAGTCCGTTTCTGTCAAGCGTAGCCCCAAACAGCTCACCATCTGTAAAAAGAACTGCTGCCGGTCCGTCCCAGGGTTCCATCATGGTTGCATAGTAGTGATAGAAATCTTTTCTCTCCTTATCCATGAAATCATTATGTTTCCACGGCTCAGGAATAGTCAGCATCATAGCAAGAGGCAGATCCATTCCGTTCATATACAAAAATTCAAGGGTATTATCCAGCATTGCTGAGTCTGAGCCGGATGAAGCTATCACAGGATATACTTTGCCAAGGTCATCTCCGAAAACGTCAGAGGACATGGTCTCTTCTCTAGCCAGCATTCTGTCGCTGTTACCCCTTATGGTATTGATCTCACCGTTGTGAGCTATCATCCTGTAAGGATGTGCTCTCTGCCAGGAAGGTGTTGTATTGGTTGAAAATCTGCTGTGGACGAGAGCTATCGCACTTTTATATTCAGTAGACAGAAGGTCCTCATAAAAATTGCGCAGCTGGCCCACCAGAAACATTCCTTTATAGACGATGGTTCTGGATGAAAAAGAGCAGATATAAGTATCTTCAGAAGACTTTTCGTACTCGCGTCTTAAGCAGTAGAGTTTTCTGTCAAACTCTATTCCCTTCTTTACGCTTTCAGGTCTTTCTATGAAGCACTGACTGATATGCGGCATGCATTTTACAGCAACTTCTCCAAGTATCTCAGGATGAGTTTCCACATCTCTCCATCCAAGGACCTTTAAGTTTTCCTTCTCGGCGATCACTTCAAGCATTCGCATTGCAAACATGCGCTTCATGGAATCCTGTGGTAAAAAGAACATACCTATTCCGTAGTCGCCTTCTTTTCCGAGGGATATTCCAATCTTCTTTGCCTGCTTCTTAAAAAAGTCATGTGATATCTGAACAAGGATTCCAACGCCGTCTCCAACCTTGCCGGTAGCATCTTTTCCTGCTCTGTGCTCGAGTTTTTCTACAATTGAGAGAGCATCATCAAGTACTTTGTTGTCTCTTTTTCCATCAATGTTGATAACAGCGCCTATTCCGCATGCATCTCTTTCGTTCATCCATGTTTCCATCGTCGTCCTACCTTTATTTCCTGCTCATTTTATATGTCTTATCTAAGTGAAAACAGCATCTGGCCATATGTGGGATAGCTAAGATACTTATCCGGTATGATTGCCTCGGCTGCATCAGCATACTTTCTTACTTCATCCATATCAGCAAGAACAGTCTTCTGATAGTAGTTTGCAACTTCAAGTGCATCTGTCTTTTCTTCGGCAGTCTTTGTATCCTCTGAAAGCTTGAGAAGTGCCTTGCACATCTTGCCTGAATTTTCCTCAAGTTCTCGCAGGATTCCGCTCTCAAGGAAGCACTCTGCGCCTTCAAGAACGCTCTTCTTCTGAATTATTTCCTTAGAAAGATCCTTCTCGTAAGAAATGATTCCTTCTGTAAGGTCTTTTCTGACCATTTCCTGCATTGTGAGTGACTCGATATGGATTGACTTGGAATAATTCTCAAGAAGGATCTCGTATCTTGACTCAAGTTCCTCTTTTGTAAAGATTCCATGCTTTGTAAACAGCTCAACAGAGCTATCTGAAATCCAGTAAGGCATTGCATCCGGAAGTGACTTAAGATTGGGAAGACCTCTCTTTTCTGCTTCCTTAACCCATTCATCTGTGTATCCGTTTCCGTTAAAGAGAATTCTCTTATGAGCTTCTAATTCTTCTCTTAGTACTTCGAAGATAGCGTCCTTAGAACCTGCTGCCCCTGCTTTTTCAAGCTTCTCATACAGTCTTGCTATTTCTTCTGCAACAGCGGTATTAAGCACTATATTTGCATTAGCAACTGATACGGCAGAGCCGGGCATACGGAACTCAAACTTATTACCTGTAAATGCAAAAGGTGATGTTCTGTTTCTGTCGGTGTTATCCTTTGTAAAGTGAGGAAGTACGGTTGCTCCCATAACCATCTGGACTTTGCCAAGACTCTGGTAGGTCTCTCCCTGTTCAACACTCTTTAAAAGGCCTGCAAGTTCATCTCCTACGAAAATTGAGATGATAGCCGGCGGTGCCTCATTTCCGCCAAGTCTGTGATCGTTTCCTGCAGAAGCAACAGAAAGCCTTAAAATAGGCGCATAGTCATCAACTGCTGCGATAACTGCCATGAGGAAAACAAGGAAAGGTATATTCTCTCCGGGTGTTTTGCCGGGATCAAGCAGATTGATACCTGTATCTGTGCAGATAGACCAGTTGTTGTGTTTTCCTGAACCGTTGATACCCTCAAATGGCTTCTCATGAAGAAGACATGCATAGTT
Source organism: Butyrivibrio sp. NC2002 (assembly GCF_000702265.1). Lineage (GTDB taxonomy): Bacteria > Bacillota > Clostridia > Lachnospirales > Lachnospiraceae > Butyrivibrio. Next base: position 271,214 of record NZ_KL370881.1, on the reverse strand, counting down.
ATGCTTATCAGCAACCTTCTTCATGACCTCCATTGTCAGTTGGTTGTGATCTACAGCTACATTTGCTGTTTCAAATACGGGTGCCAGCTCATGCTGTGAAGGTGCAACTTCGTTGTGCTTTGTTTTAGCGGGTATTCCAAGCTTCCAGAGTTCCTCGTCAAGATCATGCATATATGCGGAAACCTTGGGCTTAATTACTCCAAAATAATGGTCCTCCATCTCCTGCCCCTTTGTCGGTGGTGCACCAATGAGTGTGCGTCCTGTAAACAGCAGGTCCTTTCTCTTTTTGTAGTAATCTTTATCTATAAGGAAATACTCCTGCTCAGATCCGATCGTGGTGTTAACTCGCTTTACATCGCTCTCTCCCAGGAGGTGGAGCATCTTAACTGCTTCCTTTGAAAGAGCCTCCATTGACCTTAAAAGTGGTGTCTTTTTGTCCAGAGCCTCTCCGCCATACGAACAGAAAGCAGTCGGAATATAAAGTGAGCCGTCCTTGATGAAAGCAGGAGATGAAGGATCCCATGCGGTATATCCTCTTGCCTCAAATGTTGCACGAAGTCCGCCTGAAGGAAAACTTGAAGCATCGGGTTCGCCCTTTACTAGTTCCTTTCCTGAAAACTCCATTATCACACCTCCGTTATCTGTGGGTGAGATAAAGCTGTCGTGCTTTTCTGCGGTAAGACCTGTCATCGGCTGGAACCAATGAGTAAAGTGTGTCGCTCCGTTTTCAACAGCCCATTCCTTCATGGTTGCAGCTACGCAGTTTGCAACATCAAGCTCTAAGTGAGTTCCCCTTTCAATTGTTTTATGTACCGCCTTATAAATATCCTTGGGTAATCTTTCTCTCATGACCTTGTCATTAAAAACAAGACATCCAAATTCTTCTGTAAGTTTGCTTGCTTCGATCATAACAATTCCTCCTGTGGTGGTTTATATTTGTAGTGCCTTACTTTCCGCTAGCACCGTAGTTTGACAAAACTCTTGCTGAAGGGTCATTGACATTACAGCCCTCCCAGTTTTTGTTTGGCATCCAGAAATCTGTAACCATCTCTGACTGCCCTTCATAATACTTTTCAAAAATATCTCTATATAAAAGCGATTCCTTGGTAAAAGGTGTTGCATGATCATACTTCTTTATGCCATTTTTATAATCGGAATCGCTGTATTTGCTTTCCGCATATTCAATAAGGTCATCGCGAAGTGAATGTCCTACCGCATCTGAAAATGCAGCTTTTTCTCTCATAAGGATTGAATGTGGTATAAATTCGTCTTTTTCAAATGCTTTTCTCAGAAGATATTTTCCTATTCCGTAGGTATTTAATTTCTTTTTGGGATCAATGCTCATTACGTAGGATGCAAAATCAAGATCTCCGAAAGGAACTCTTGCCTCAAGTGAATTTACACTTATGCATCTGTCTGCTCTTAAAACGTCATACATGTGGATCTCTCTGATTCTCTTTTTAGCCTCCTCTTGAAAATCCTCGGCGCTCGGAGCAAAATCAGTGTATTTGTATCCAAAGAGTTCATCTGATATTTCTCCGGTTAACACAACCTTGATGTCTGTATTTTCGTGGATCCATTTACACAAAAGATACATTCCTATCGATGCTCTTATTGTTGTAATGTCATAGGTTCCAAGTGCTTTTATAACCGGCTCAACAGCATCTATAACATCCTGTCTGGTGATAATGACTTCGTGGTGATTGCTGTGTATATACTCCGCAACTTCCCTTGCGTATTTAAGATCGATCGCATCAATGTCCATGCCTATAGCAAAGGTCTCGATGGGCTTATCCTGAAGACTTGCCGCTACTCCGCAGACAAGTGATGAATCAAGTCCTCCCGATAACAAAAATCCGACAGGTGCATCTGCAATAAGTCTCTTTTTTATTCCCAAAAGAAGCTTGTCATGTATCTTTGACAGCACGGTTTCAAGGCTGTCATCAGATTCTTTTTTAACCTCTGTGACATCTCTGTAGCAGATGAATTTTCCGCCCTCATAGTAATGTCCCGGAGGAAAAGGCATTATCTTATCGCAAACTCCCATAATGTTTTTGGGCTCAGATGCAAATACAATGCATCCACTCTCGTCATAGCCATAATAAAGAGGTCTTATTCCTATTGGATCTCTGGCTGCAATGAACTCATCTTTTTCTGCGTCATATATGACCATTGCAAATTCCGCATCCAGAAGTGAAAACAGTTTTGTGCCAACTCTCTCATATAAGGGAAGGATTATTTCGCAGTCGCTGTCACTATCAAACGAATAACCAAGTGAAGTAAGATACTTCTTTAGCTCATTAAATCCGTACAGCTCGCCATTACAGATGACTGCATTTCCTTTTCTCGTAAAGGGCTGCATTCCCTTGCAGTCAAGCCCCATTATCGCTAACCTGTTAAAACCAAGCCATCCGCCTTTTACCTTAAGAGTCCTCGATTTATCCGGTCCTCTTGATGCTGTTTTCAAAAGCATACTCTCAAAAAATTCTTTGCTTACTTCTTCCTTTACATATGTGAGAATTGCGCACATACTGCTTCCTCCTGAAACATATATATTTGTGATATACGGATTTTTATCCGTCTACATCCAAAAACTTCATTGCGTTTAGCATCATTCAGCATCCGCAAGAGCAAGGACACCTTCTTCACCGGTGCGGATCTTGACAACGTTATCGATGCTGTATACGAAAATCTTTCCATCTCCGATCTTGCCTGTATAAAGCGTCCTCTTAGCAGCCTCAATAACATCCTCAACCGGGATCTTGCTTACTACGACTTCAAGCTTTATCTTGGGCAAAAGTGTTACGTCCATCTCAACTCCGCGGTACTTCTGTCCGGAGCCTTTCTGAACACCGCATCCCATAACCTGTGTCACAGTCATACCTGTTACCCCCAGATCATTCATTGCCTTACGGAGCTTGTCATATCTTGAAAGCTTAGTTACGATAACAACCTTATGGATTCCTGATCCTGTATCAACAGGAGCTGTTACAACCGGAACAGATGCTCTCTTCTGGAACTCAGATGCTTCGTCATAATCGCTTACGCCAAGATCCGTATTTTCGTTCACTGTCATGTTCAGAGTATTTGAAACATCCATGATGGCAAATCCCGAATATGCTGAAGCAAGACCATGTTCTGTGGAATCAAGTCCTGTTACTTCCTCTTCTTCTGTTACCCTAAGTCCAAGTACTGCTTTGATAGCAAGGAATGTTACTGTGATCGTCACTGTTGTCCAAAGAGCTGTGGAAAGCATTCCTACCATCTGGATTCCAAGAAGCTTAAATCCACCGCCGTAGAAAAGTCCGACCATCTCGTTTCCTGCTGCATCTGCAATCGCATAACCCGGTGCTGAATTTGTAGCAAAAAGACCAACCGCGATTGTTCCCCAGATACCATTTAAGCAGTGAACTGCTACTGCACCTACGGGATCATCGATATGAAGTTTGTAATCAAGAAACCATACACCAAAGCATACAAGAAGACCGGCTACAATACCAATAACTATTGAACCAAAAGCATCTGTTACATCACAGGGAGCTGTGATAGCTACAAGTCCTGCAAGTGAAGCGTTAAGACACATTGAAACATCGGGCTTACCATATTTAAGCCATGTAAAGATCATGCAGGTAACTGTTGCAAGTGCAGGTGCTATTGTTGTTGTTACAAAAACTGAACCAAGCTGTTCTACTGATGTACAAGCTGCGCCGTTAAATCCGTACCAGCCAAGCCAGAGAATAAATACACCAAGTGCAGCAGCTACCAGATTGTGTCCGGGAAATGCATTTACCTTTATTACCTTTCCGTTTTCATCTCTCTCAAATTTGCCAATGCGGGGTCCAAGAATTGCTGCACCTATAAGTGCTGAAATACCACCAACCATGTGAATGCAGTTAGAACCTGCAAAATCATGAAATCCCATCTGAGAAAGGAATCCACCGCCCCAGGTCCAGTGAGCTTCAATAGGATATATGATTGCTGAGATAACTGCCGAGTACACACAATATGATATAAATTTTGTTCTCTCAGCCATGGAACCTGAAACAATTGTTGCTGTGGTAGCACAGAATACTAAGTTAAAAACGAAATTGGACCAGTCAAAATTTGCATAATCCGTAAAGATATCAAAACCGGGCTTTCCGATGATGCCCATCAGATCTTCTCCAAGGAAAAGACCAAATCCAATAAGGATAAATACAACAGTTCCGATACAGAAATCCATAAGGTTTTTCATTATGATATTTCCGGTATTTTTAGCTCTTGTGAAACCTGCCTCGCACATCGCAAAGCCGGCCTGCATCCAGAACACTAAAGCTGCACCTATCAAAAACCAAACTCCGAAAACACTACTGTCTATAGCAGTTAAAATCTCTTCACTCATACTTTCTCCTCCAAAAAAATGAGCGATGCAAAGGATGATCATTTTTTACATGATGCCCCTTTGCATCGCTCAACTAAAAGCCAGCTATTTTGTTTTTTATCAAATACTTTTAACCGCGGAGTTCGTATCTGACGTTTTATATCATAAGGATCCATGATATGTAGAAAAGGCGCCTTGAAGCTTTGCTTCAAGACGCCTTTGTCTTTATGAAAATGAAGTTTACACTTTGAAAAACCATTTGTCAACAACAAAAATCATATTTTCAGAAAATTCTCTCCGTAACTGCTGTCGGAAGAGAGGGCAGATCATCATTGCCATCGGCACATCTTATGACCAGCTCTATGGTTTCTCCTTTTTCGTGATAGCCCAGAAATTTAACCTTCTGGCATGAAGCATTGCCGTAGTTTCCGATAAATTCTCCATCTTTGGTAAGCTCAAATGATCTTTCCTGAACTTTGTCCCTGTTCATGTAGAAAAATACATCCCCATCTTCTTTGGGTGTTATATCAATCTCCCATTCGTCTCCGTTTTGCTCACACTTTATATCAGCATCGCAAAAGCAGTCCTTATTGCTACCGGTTACTTTTTTCCAGATTGCCTCCTGAACATCAAATGGAGATGCTTTTTCATCCACTTCCTTCTCCAGATATTCATATATCTCGTCTACGTTTTTCTCGCATATTGTATCTGCAGGAAGCACGTAGCCATTCTCAATTATATTTTTAGAATATTTCTCCTGCCCCTTAAGAGGCTCTGTATCCTCCGGCACAAGCACATACTTTATTCCCAAAAGAGCATCGGCAGTCCTGGTATTTTCCCCATCGTATTCGGTATAAATACCATTGTCATTAAAGCCCATTCTGTACAAGAGAACCCTGTCCTCTACTTTCGTAATACTGTTGTAGGTCGTTATGCTCTTGTAGCTGTAGTGCAGACTGTCATTGGGGCTTCTCTTTATAACAGACTCCACTCTGTAGCCTGATTTATCGGATATACTATCAATCGTCTCTTCGAGCATTTCATCCTTTGCCTTATAATCACTGCTTTTTTCCGCTACCGGTAAAAATACCCTGTACACCTTTACAAAGTTGGCCATCATATCGGTCATTCCAAATGTGAGCATAAGTACAAGTCCTGCCACATATATTGCCTTCTTTTTTCCGGCAAAATATAATGCGGCAAATATCATTATCCCTGAAAAAACAGCTACAAAAATATTGTAAACAAGAGCCTTTTTCCCTATAAATTCGGCACCGTTAAGCTTGCATAATATCAGGATGACAATAAGTCCAAAAATGACACCGGGCACTTCTTTTGCTTTGACTGCATCAAGATTTACAAACAGGCGAAATGCCAGATATATTACAACAAAAGAAAAGACGAAGGAATACCTGTACAGATATCCGTATGCTTCTGTAAAACCATGCATTACCTTATTAAAAGGCGCTATGCAAAACATAGATGTGATAACAGCAATAAAAGATAAATACAACAGCTTTTCTTTTTTATCTATTCTTCTGCTTGTGAAAAAAAGCACAGCCAAAACAAGGAACAAGATTCCGGAATATATGTTGGGAAGTCCTGTCATGATTTCTCCTGCATCATAGCTTAATGAAAAGAGCTTTGATGCAACAGATAATGGCGAGATGTATTTGCCTACAGCCTCAGAGGTAGGCAGGTATGAATAAAAAGCTTCTGCTATATCCTTGCTCCTTATCTTATTGCTTCCAAGAAGTGACTGTCCGACCGGAACAAGAAGCCATAAATCAATTGCGACTGCAACAAGGCTTAAATACATAAATCGTGCAAAGTCCTTTAGATTTATCTTTTTAAACAACAAAAGAAGTATTGTAAATGCCCCCAAAAGAAGCATTATCATAGCTGAAATATAATAGTTGCATACGATCATCACTGCTACTGATAACACATATAAGGGTAGCCAAGGCCTTTGCTTTTTTAGCATGCGCTCGTAAAATATAAGCACTACCGGCATCATGATCACAGCATCAAGCCACATCACATTACTTATGTTGGCAACCACCCAGCCGCTTAATGAAAATGCCATACCAAAAAAAGGAGCTGCAAGGATATTTATCTTATTAGCACTGCCGTCAGAGTTTAGCCTTGTTAACAGAAACAATGTAGAGGTAAATCCGAGAAGCATCATTTTTACCATAATAAAAAATGTTATGGCTTGAGGCATTACATGACCGGGAACAAAATTCAAAAACACAAGAAGCGGACTCGACAGATAATATGCCCAAATTCCGAGCATATCACTTCCGAGTCCGCAGTTATCCGAGTAGAAGAAGCCATCAGCACCCTTAAATACAGCTTTGTAATACATGTAAAAATCAAGATACTGCTGCTTCATGTCTTCATACAAAAAAGTATTATCCCCAAATGGTGTTATTGACATAGCTTTGCAAAGCGCAAGAAATCCAGCCATGGGAAAAAGCAGCGACAGTAAGAGCGCCACGCCTTTGTATTTTCTTATTAAACTTTTTTCATCCTCCACAACGCAAACCTCGATAAATCAAACTACATTATAGTTCGATATTAACTCTTCCATTTTTTCCCAGTCAAGTTTTTTCATAAGCTTTTTAAGTTCAGCTATGATCTTACTGCTTTCCTCAGAAAGCTTGTAATTATCAAGGTCTTCAAGCACCATCTCCATTGCATCATAGTCCATCTGAGGAATAAATTCCTTCAAAGCAGCAAATGCCTCAGAAAGATCCGCCCCTGATATCTCCGGCTTGCTGTTATCTTCCGCTTCCTGATCCTCTTTTTCCGAAAGCTTTTCAAGAATGAGCTTATAGCCTTTGAACATTGTAATGAGCTTATCGGTGTTAGCTTTTATAAAGGATATATTGCCGCTCTTTCCGGCCATCTCAAGCTCTTCTGCAAGGTGTGAGAGCTCTGCTGCCCCTATTATTCTTGCAGTACTCTTTAATGCATGTACCTTAATTGTGTAATTATCGTAGTCCTCTTTTTCAAAAGCATTACTTATTTCATCTGCTTTTTCATCAATGCTCTCATAGAACGATGTGATGAACTTTTCAAAAAACTCAGCATTTCCGCAGTACATAATTCCGTCTGCAACAGATATCCCATCGATTTCATAAAGCCATGACAAATACTCAGGAAGTACCTCTTCCTGCACCTCTGCGGCCTCTTCGCTCTCACTTATAAGATCAGATGGCAGATATCTCTTTATCATCTGTTCGAGCGCACCGCCTTCTACAGGCTTTGACAGATAATCCTGGAAGCCTGCCTTAATATAATAATCACTTCCTCCATTCATCACGTTAGCAGTCAAAGCTATGACAGGAATATCAGGATGCGTGATCCTTATCTTTTCAAGAGTCTCAATACCATCCATCTCAGGCATCATATGATCAAGCAGTATCAGATGATACTCATTTTTTGAAAGCTCCTCTAGGCATTCTCTTCCGCTTAGGGCAAGTGTAAGATTTGCCTTAGTTGCTTTAAGAAGTCCCTTAACCACCTGAAGGTTCATTTCGTTATCATCAACTACCATGATCCTTGCACAAGGAGCAACAAATCCCGGAATGTATTGTCTCTTCTCTTTATTTTCCACCTTCTCTATGAATTCTCCGATAGGCTCAGGGTCTGCTATCTTCTGCTTAATCTTAAATGAGAATGTCGATCCTTCTCCGTATATACTTTCACATGAGAGCGATCCGCCCATAAGTTCCACGAACTGCCTTGATATATCAAGTCCAAGTCCGGTACCCTTGATCGCGGTATTTTTGCCCTCATCAACTCTCTGAAAAGCTGTGAAAAGTTTGTTTATATCTTCAGGTTTAACGCCTATTCCCGTATCTTCAACGCCGTAGTAAATAACGCACTTGTCCTCGCTTTTTTCAATAACAGAAACAATAAGGGTAAAGCCGCCCTCTTTAGTATATTTGACAGCATTTGTAAGGAGATTCAAAAGAACCTCTTTAAGTTTTACACTGTCTCCGTAAAGCTTTTTGGGAAGCTGCTCATCTATTTTTGTCTTAAATACGAGATCTTTTTCATTGCTCCTTACTCTTATCATCATAGCCAGAGACTGGAAAAGATCCTGCGTGTCATACTCATTTTCTATGAGTTCCATTTTGCCAGCCTCGATCTTAGACAGATCAAGGAGGTCATTTACAAGACCAAGGAGTGTTTCCGACGCAAGCTTTATCTTATGCGCATATCCGGTAACCATATCCGCATATTCCTTCGGCACATTCTCCGTATCTTCCCTCAATATCATCTCATCCATTCCCATAATTGTATTTATGGGAGTTCTGATCTCATGGGACATATTGGCAAGGAACCTTGATTTTGCGCTGTTTGCGCGCTCAGCATCTTCTTTGGCTGCTCTGATCTGTTCATATTGTCTGCTGATGATCGTGATATGCATGATCCTCCATACCAGGAATCCTGCAATGACCATACCAAGAATACTTAGTCCCGCTCTTACAATCACATACTCATAAAAAGCCTTCTTTTTAATGATCGTAAATGAAAAATCCTTAACGGCTTCACTTCTCGGCTCTTTTATCTGCATCTTGAATTCGTAGGTGCCGCCGGGAACATTAGTATAGTCAACAGACGTGAATTCACTTCTTTTTACTACATTTTTCTTTTTATCGAACCCTTCCAGATAATAGGTTACCTGCGGATTCATGAGTGAATAAGTAAATATATATCCGCTAATGGTGATCTTTCTGACATTTGGCTCTAAATTAAAAACGCCGTCCGCGTCAGCATATATCAGTTTGCCATCGCACTCTATATATGGAACTGTAACCTTGAGTTTACTTACTTCTTCAAAAGGTTTATTTATGTTGACCCTGCATACTCCTGTAGACCCGGATATATACAGATCGCCGTTCTCTGTCAGAGCGCTGTTCGAATTCCCCGTTGTTATGCATGGAAGTCCGCTCGAAGCATCATAAAATAGAGGATCTATCGTTTTGTTATCAAGGAGCTCTTGTTTTCCCGCAACATAGATTCCGTTACTGCTAAGGATCCACATGTTGTCGGAGTCATCCTCATATATATCAAAGTTATTTGAGTACGGAAATTGTTTGATGGTTGTTATATTGTAATCTGCATCCATATATGCAAGAGAATTACTTGTAACAATCCAGTATATATCCTTTTCCGTATCCTTTTTGATACGCATTATAACTTCGGAGGCAAGTCCGTCTTCTATCCCAAGGTGCCTTACACCCTCATCGTTTATTACAAAGATTCCTCCGCCGTCACTTCCAACCAACATATCGCCGTTTTCGGCTTCTATTCCTGTAAGAAGTTCAGTATTCTCTATACCATCCGCTTCGTTGTATACTCTCTCAACCTTGCGTCCGTCCAGAATGGCCAGACCACCTGTACAGACTACCATTATCTTTCCGTCTTTTCTTTCATATACGACCTTTATTCTGTCGCTGGGTAGTCCGTCCGTAGGTCTGTAGCATATAGCAGTTCCGTTTTTATAGCATATAAGAGCATCGTTGCCGTAGGTAGAAAACCAAAGCCTCTCTTTGCTGTCTTCCACAATAGATTTAACCGTCGTTGTCTTTAAAAAGCTGATGAGATCTCTTGATGGAACAGGTGCACCATTTGCATATATAAAATGTCTTATGGGGAATGAATCCATCACTCTGCCATTTCCGATAACGGTAAGTCCTTCATTTTTACTTCCGATAAAGAGCATGCTTTTATGAACGCAGGTAGTATTGACTACAGTTTCCGGGAGTCCATATTGATGTGTGATATCCGCAAACTGATTCGGAACAATTTTCATTACTCCGCGTTTTGATGAAGCAACCCACAGATTTCCCTGATAATCTGTCATTATGTCTTCCACTGAATTATCGATTGGAAGATTTGAAAGATTATAGAATCTTCCGTCCTTCAATATTCCAAGTCCGTTATCCGCACATACCCACTGCTCTGTTCCTATTTCTTTTATTACATTTACATATTCAAGGGGAGCTGTGGAATACATGGTTTTTATAGAAAAGTTTTTGCCATCAAAGCTTCCGTAATATATTTCAGATTTTTTTGTTCCAAAATAGAGGTAGCCCGGGTTAGAAGCATCAGGACTTATGGAATAGATATCCTCTATGCCAACATCTTTTGCAGTATAATATCCGATCAGTTTGCCGTTGTTTAATACAAATACAGCTCCGCTCTTTGTAATTCCGTAAACATTACCGTTCTCTGCTACAACGAGTTTTCTTATCGGCTCTTTACTTAAATTATCATCTGTAACATGTAATACTTCATTATCCGGAGAAACAATGGTAATACCATTTGTTGTCCCCAGGTACATATATCCATCGGGATCTTCTATAATTGAGCGAACTGAAGAAGATGTAAGACCGTCTGCCTTGGTGATTTTTTCAATCTTACCCTTGGACATTATGACTACACCGCTGTCGTTAGTTCCTATCCATAATCTTTGTTTTGAATCAACGCAGAGACTTACTACGCTGGCGATTCCTGAAGTGGAATCAAGTCTGAGAAAAGTATTGCCGTCATATCTTACAAGGCCACTATATCCGCCAATCCAAATAAAGCCATCTTCCGTTTCAGCTATAGCATTTGCTTCAGACGTCGGAAGGCCATTTGTATTATCATATAAAACTGCGGAGAAACCATCGCCCTTTCCTATTATGTTAACATGGTTTTCTTCATCCGCATAACTTGTAAATGAGCAGCCTGTAAAAAAAACGAGTAAGGCAAATCCGACTGCGATCTGCCTTATAATGCTCTTACCTGCGAACACTGTCTAATCTCCCTAGTAAGGTTAAAGAATCAAGAACGCATAAGAAAGAATTCATCTACTTTTGCAACAAGATGTTCTCTCGTTATCGTTTTTAAAAGATAGCCTTCAGGCTTAAGTCCGACAACATCCATAACGCTTGTCTTATCACTTTTTCCTGTGAGGAACATAACCGGAATATCTTTGGTCTCTTCATCATTTCTTAGCATTTCCAAGACCTGCGGACCGTTAGTCACAGGCATCTCATAGTCAAGAAGGATGAGATCGACTTTATTTTTTCCAAGCCATTTAATAGCCTGAAGTCCGGAAGCTGCCATAGCAACTTTATATGTGTCCTTAAGCCATCCTCTGACAAGTCCCACATAGGAAGGGTCGTCGTCAACTATAAGAATGCTCTTCTTGAATTCTCCAAGTGCCTTCTTGTCAAAAAATTCCAAGACTGCTGAAATATATGCATCATTGTCAAGTGGTCTAGGGAAAACTCTGTATATCAGACCAAGAGGGATCATATCAGTAACATGTTTGGTATCTGCAGGGTCACCGATAAGGATCATATGATTATCACCATCGCGAAGCTTATCAAGCAAATACATCTTTATATCTTCGTCCAATGCTTCACCTGTCTCCATGTAATAAGTCAGGAGCGTGGTTGCATCCCAGGAATTGTTGATTTCGTCAATATCTGCAGGAACGAATGAAGCCTCAAGTCCTGAATCCTGTATTTTTTTCACTAAAACCCTGATGAAGAAGGACTCCTTTCCTCCTACGACGATTACTTTGTTAGTAACCATAAACGTTCCCTCCGAAAAAGAAATTTTTGCATAGAATAAAAAACGAAGTCATATATTATTTTACCATAGTTTCGGTACTTTAAGTTAAAATACTTTCCTATACAGATAGTACTCAAACATGTAGTCTCCCCATCCGTATTTCTCCTGATCGATCAGCTCATAATGATCATCGATATTATCAGGAATATGGTCTCTTACAAGTACATAATCCACAAGGCCTTCACGGATATATCTTGCCTGCTCCTTATAAGGATTGTTGGCATCATCTTCTATATCCAGAGTCTGTGTCTGAAACCACCTGCAATTAGGCACGATATCACATAGTGTATAAAGTCCTGCATCCAGACATCCCACGTTTAAAAGCGTAGGATTTTCGGTAGTATTTACCTCATCCCTGAATCTGTACAGGAACAAATCTCTACTCTCCTCCATAAAAGGAACATTCATTGAAGAAAATCTTATAAAGATCATGGAAAGGATAAGTGTTATCGCCCAGGCATAAAATCCCGGTCTTACGTCCTTTAATATCTTTTCCAGAATCTGTGCAAGAAAGGCCATTCCAAAAACCGCAAACATAGATAACGGAATGGAATAATAGGGAAGATTTCTGCCACCTACAAATATACCAAGGTACAAAAATCCAAACAGGATGACATAGCTGATCCTTGTAAATATCTTCCTTTTTCCCTTAAGCAGAGTATAGATAAAGCCTGCAATTGCAAAAGAGAAATAACCTATATTGTCCTGAATGAGGATGTATAACAGCTTTGCAAGATCATAGCATTTACTGAAAATCGTAGTAGTTTCCCCGGCACCTGTAGTAGGATACACGAAGACGTTCACATATACATATCCCCAATACCATTCGTACAAACCGTTATTTACCCCAAAGTAAATGATCCATGGTATAAACGGAATAAACATTCCAAGCAAAAATACAAGGCATGCCTTTATTCCGCCTGCAAGATCCTTGTGCACCAGATAAGCAAAAAACACAAGCATCATCCATGCAAAGTAAAAACCAAGGCCTGTAAATTTGGTATTTGCAACTATTCCGGCAAGAATACCACCTGCAAATACTGTTCTAAGCGGCATCACCTTTTTGGAATAATCACTTTCAAAATATCTTGCAAACAGATACAGCCCTATCACCATAAAGGGCAGATATATTTCCTCTGCTGCGCCGCCCCACCAAAAGCTCCTTGATGAGACGATCACTGCGTAGGTTAAAGGGGCAACTACTGTCGAGAACTTATCCCCGGCAAATAGTCTTATTGTTTTGTAGAAAAACAAGACATCTATAAAGCCAAGCACAACCTCCAAAAGATATACTCCCAGAAAGGTTGTATGGGAACAAAGGTATGCTAATCCATATAGAAAATACAGATACATCCCCTTTTGATCAAAGACATCTCTATATAGCATTTTGCCGTTAAAGAGCGCTTTCCCCATTGTAAAATAGCTGTTTGCATCATCCCAGTTGTTGAAGGTGTACAGAAATGATGATCTGGATGCAAGCATTAAAAACAGCGCTACCGATACTGCAAAATACAAATATTTTATGATGCTATTACTTTTATTATTCGTCAAGCTTAACCTCTGCCATTACGTATAGTCTGGTGTCATTTGTCCTGAACATTCTGGTATCCTCTCCGTATCCGGTTCCGCCATAATCAGGGCCAAGCCTTACACCGCAGCCGTTAAGTATACTACCGGAGGTCGTAACTTCTTCCTTCTCGCTCTTCATCTTGTAAAATCTTGCGAGCATTCCGTGTACGATGCCGTTCTGTTTTACATGAATGGGAGCAATGGTATTTATCAGGCTGCCAAATTCTTTTATATTGATCTTAAGCTGTCTGTTTGTGACTGTATATACGCGGTCAGGGTCAAGGCCTTTGGTTCTAAGACACAGATAGTCATTATTTGGTCTGGACTCCTTCTGATATACAAGAGCCACTGCCAAAGACTTGCTGGGATCAACACACATGAATCTGTATGGGCTAAGTCTATAGTGTACACCAAACTGGAACACACGTCTCCATGCTTTATAAAATTCTACCTGATCTGCAATCTGTTTTTTCTGCTCATCGCTAAGTTCAGTGATATTAAGCTCATATCCAAAGCATCCGAATGCCGCAACCGAAAATCTTGTTTCAAGAGGCACTCTGTTAAGTGTCTGATGATTGGGAACTGCGGATACATGCGCTCCGATGGTATTTACCGGATAACCATAACTGTAACCTCTCTGGATATCCATCCTGCATACTGCATCAGTATCATCACTTGCCCATATCTGAGGGAAATAGCTCAAAATACCAAGGTCGAACCTGTTTCCTCCTGAAGAGCAGCCTTCGAACAATATCTTAGGGAACTTCTTTGTAAGCTCGCCCATGATCCTGTAAAGACCTATATAATATCTGTGTGTAAACTCCTTCATTCGCTCAGCGGGAAGCTCAAGCGAAAATCTGTCTGAAAAGATTCTGTTCATATCCCACTTTATGTATGAGATATTTGCAGATGAAAATACATCAGACATTGTCTGAATTATATAGTCCTGGACATCCTTCCTTGTAAGATCAAGGATCATCTGATTTCTTCCAAGTGAATGATGATGACCCGGTACGCAGACCGCCCACTCAGGATGCTTTCTGTACAGATCTGAGTCCTCATTTACCATTTCCGGCTCAACCCAAAGTCCAAAGCTCATTCCCAGATCATTGATTTTGGACGCAAGACCTTTAAGGCCTCCGGGAAGCTTCTTGGTATTAACAAACCAGTCACCAAGTCCTGCTCTGTCATCATTTCTTTTTCCAAACCATCCATCGTCAAGTACGAACAGCTCTATTCCAAGCTTTGCAGATTCCTTTGCAAGGCGAAGGATCTTAGCTTCATCAAAATCAAAATATGTTGCTTCCCAATTGTTTATAAGGATCGGGCGCTCTTTATCTCTCCACTCACCTCTTACGATATGCTTTCTGACAAAAGCATGCATGCTTCTGCTCATACCGTTAAAGCCATTGTGTGAATATGTCATTACAGCTTCAGGTGCTTCAAATTTTTCGCCTTTTTCCAGAGTCCAGGCAAAACCTGTAGGCTGTATACCACTTACAAATCTGCTAAGGTAGGTTCCGTTTGAAGAAAGTGATGAATAATGATTGCCACTGTAGACCAGGTTAAATCCAAATACTTCGCCATAATCCTCTGTAGCATCAGGCATACTGAGCATTGTAAAGGGATTACTTCTGCTTCCGGACTCTCCGGCAGCAAGCTCTTCGCATACCACTTTACCGGCATTGCACAGACTCTTTGTCATTCCCATTTCATCAGCCCATCTGCCGTGGAATGAAGTCATCTGCATTCCTGTTGTCTGGAAATCTATCTGGTTACTGAGAAGCCTCTCAACAACCACCTTATCTTCACTGTCGTTATATATAACAGCACTTCTTGTTATGGTGTCGCACTCAGGAAATACTTTGTATATCATCTCAAGGCGAAGATCATATGCCTTATCAACCATTGTTATAACAAGCTGCTGTGCCTTATCAACCGCAAGATCCTTATCCTTGGCCTCTCCGTTTTCAAGAGGAACTGTAACTTTTCCATCAATATCAAAGCCAACGCTGTCATCATTATAGGATCCCGGCAAAGTTTCGGGACATGAAAGTTCATCTGTTATCACTGCTTCTTTAAAAAGAAAATCACAGGTTTCAGAGCCATCAGCATGAGTGATCTCGATATAAGGTTCTCTGATATCACCCTTACCAAAAGATGACATTTCAAGAGGCATCACTTCAAGACATAAAGGACCGCTCTCCTTAGAATAAGCAATCATATTGCCGCCCTCATGTCTGTGTTTTATGCCCACAGCCTCAGCCATTCTGGCTAGAATTGATGTATCTTCCTTAGGGCCGCGGAGCAATTCCTTATACTGACCTTTTGAAAGAAGTGACTCCCCATAATGAATATGTTCAATATGACCTGTAGGCAAAACCTGCATAAAATAACTGCAACTTCTTGTCTGTAATAAAAATATGTTTTTGTTTCTGACTATCATTGTTTCCTCCCAATCACGCAGCTATACCCGGTATGTATTTAAGCGCAAATTCCTCTCATAAGAATGTCTACCATAACCTGCAGAGAATCCCCATAGGACGGTGACCCATCGCTTCCTGTCTCTCCAAGGAACTTCTCGATAGAAGCTTCTGTCATTGCCTTAATGACCGGAATGGATACAGGTCTTACAACGCCCTCCTTCATTCCTCTTTCAATAAGGTCGATGGTGTCTTCCCAGTCATTCTCTATACGATTTTGTACCTTCTGATATATCTGAGGGTATTTGTCCTTCATTACAAATACTTTTCTAAAATCAACATCCCTGTATTTATCAGGCATGCAGATCATTATTTTCTCTATCTTTTCAACTGTTGATAATGAGTTGTCGTTTAATATCTCAGCTTCCTTTTCTTTAATAGAATCAAAGCAGTAATCTACAAGTGCGTCGAATATCTCTTCCTTATCATTGAATTCCTTATAGATAGTTTTCTTGCTCATATGAAGATCGGATGCCACATCATCCATTGTAAACTTGGCGCCTTTCTTCTTAAACTCTGTGAGAACAGCTTCCAGTATTTTTACTTTTGTTTCGTTCATCTGTCTACCTTTCCTTGTATTTATATTTTTTTATTTGCTAAGAAAAAATCACTTATCGATTTAAGCAGTTCTTCTTTTTTCATACTCTTCAAAAGATATCCGTTGGGCTTTAGAGAGACCACCTTCATGACGGACTCCTTATCACCCTTTCCCGTAAGGAAAATAACAGGCACATCCTGCGTTCCGGATTCGCTTCGTATCATCTCAAGAACCTGCGGTCCGGTCGTTACCGGCATCTCATAGTCAAGAAGGATCAGATCCGGTCTGTTGTTTGCAAGATATGTAATAGCCTGCATTCCGGAATTTACTATTGTTACCCTGTACTCCTCTTCAAGCCAGGTTTTAACAAGCTTAAGGAATGTGGGATCGTCATCAACAAGCAGTATGTTTTTCCTCCTGCTCATCTCATCATTCATGGCAAGAAGTTCCCTCATCCTGTCGACAACCTTCTTTATATCAAGTGGTCTGGGAAATCTTTCGGCAATAATGTCAGCCGGAATCCGCTTAAGGACAACGTCATATTCGGACGCATCTCCTATCATGCAAAGAATTTTTTCTTTTTCTATGCACATATCCTTTAGATAGACCAGAACATCCTTTATATCTTCCACATAGGTTCCGAGATAAAAAAGGAAAATGTCAGGACCTGATTTGTACTTCTCAAGATCGTTGATCCTGGGTTCACATTGCACAATGTTTATCCCGCCATCTGTCAGGTTCTTGGATAAAGCATCCACCATGAAAGTCGAGCCACTGCTTATAAGCAAAATTTTGTTGTCCATATTCCCCTCTTTCTTAGTTGTTGGGAACTATCAACTTCCTTATAGTTTCCATTATATACATAATACTACCATATATAAAAGGTTCTTACAAAAAAATCCCGGATTCATTTTTTGCCTGTATAAATTCAAGCTATTGCAGCATGTCTGCAGGAAATCTCTTTTTCTATCAGTTTTTCAAATTCACAAGCCGGGCATGGTCTTGAGAAATAATATCCCTGTATCATATCGCAACCGGCATTTTTTAAAAGCTCATACTGTTCTCTGTTTTCAACACCTTCTGCAACAACTCTGGCATTAACAAATGATGCCATATCAAGCATAAGTTTCACAAGATGCATCTCCTTATCGCTTAGATGAATGCGTTTGATAAAGGACATATCAAGCTTGATCACATCTATAGGCATGGAGGATATCATGTTGAGTGCAGAGTATCCTGTTCCAAAGTCATCAATCTCTATTTCAAAGCCTCTGTCCCTGAGTTCCTGCACGGTTTCTACCATCTGATCTGCATTACTCGTATAAGCAGATTCAGTTATCTCAAGGTGAAGAAGATCCGGAGTGATCCAGTTCTTTTCAACAAGCGAGTATATCTCATCATCAAGATCAGGCGCCACCATGTCGACCCTTGATACATTGACAGATACAGGAAGTTTGAAATCATATCTTATCATCCACTCGCCAACCTGCCTTGCCACTTCATTCCACACATAATGATCGAGCTTATGTATAAGACCCTGCTTCTCAAAAAGAGGGATAAATGCTGCAGGGCTAAGTAGTCCATAATCAGGATGATCCCATCTTATCAGCGCTTCGGCACTGTAGAGTACATTCCTGTCACCCTGAATAGCATATTTGGGCTGATAAAAGACTACAAACCTTCCGCTTTCCATTGCCTTTTCCATGCTGTTTACCAGGCTGTCCTGATATATCTCCTTCTCATTCATTTCCTTGTCATATATGGCCAGTCTGACATTAAAATTGCCTCTTACACTGTTGCATGCATGCCTTGCTCTGTCGAATCTGTCTTCTGCTTTTATAGTCTTATCCACCTTGGGATATACTCCCATTCTTATGGTGATCTTTGTGTCAGCAACAATTTCCGTAATGTTATCCTCAATGATCTTCAAAATGGCACGCGGTCTTCGTTCATGCGGAATATACATAAGAAACTCGTCACCACTTCCTCTTCCCGCTATGCCGTGATAGAACTCTGCAATCCCTCTGATACACCTGGCAGTACAAAGTATTACTCTGTTGCCCATCTCTCTTCCGTGAAATTCATTAATGCTGTGCAGCTTATTTATGTTTATAACAATAGCATCCATATCTTCATCAGAGTAATACTGATCTCTTAGAGCTGAATACTTCAAGAAATACTCGTAGTTGTATAGCCCTGTAAGAGAATCGTTCTCAGTTGCTCTTATAAGGTCTATACCCTCACTAAGTTCAATAGTTCTCTTTACCCTTGCCCTGATAACCTCCGGATGTATATATGGTTTGGCGATAAAATCCACAGCTCCCATCTGAAGACATCTTGCTTCTGAGTTAATCTCGGATGTACAGACTATTACAGGTATCTGTTTAAGGGCATTGTCACTCTGCATGATATCCAATATCTTATAGCCGTCCATACGAGGCAATATAAGGTCAAGAAGAACAAGTGATAATGTATCGGCATTCTCTCTGATAAGCTTCATAGCCTGCTCACCGTCTTCGGCATGCAATTTCTCATATTCATCTCCGAGTATTTTACCAAGAATGAGCATATTAATTCTCTCATCCTCTACAATAAGAACCTGCCTTTTTATTCCTAAATTTTCTTTCATAGCCATTCCCCCTCTTTCCAAAAACCGTAAGGGCAGTTTTCGCATGCACTTAGTATCCCATGCTATGTAAACATTTTATCATCTGTGAGTTTCCAATGGTCTATTGTACTTATGAAACTTATATTAATTTTTCAAAAACAAATATCATAGAAAAGCAATTTCCCATAATACAAAAACACTCCCCAAACGGATGAATGATTTCTCATCACGTTCAGGGAGTTAAATAAGAAAATTTTAATCAAAACAGTCTTCGCCGAATCTTACTTTTGCATAGGCTTTTATTGCTTCTACGCACTTTTCAAAGCCCAGCTTTCCGCTATCAAGGCACAGATCATAGTTTAGGGCATCTGTCCAGTTGTGACCTGTGTGATATTCATAATAATCAGCTCTTCCTTTATCAATCTGGGCTATAAACTTTTCAAGCTCTTTGCCTTTAAGACTCTGTACCTTGCCTGCTTCCTGCATAAGGAAGTCGTGATCTGCATGGACAAATACTCTTAAGGCATTTTCATAATCCTTTAATACAAAGTCGGCGCAGCGTCCGACAATGACGCAGGGCTCACCTTTTTCCGCAAGCATCTTTATGGCTTTAGCCTGATAACTGAAAATATTTTCTTCAGAGGTATAATCAGCATCACCCGGCTTTTTAACATTGCCGTCATATATTGTTGATATAAGAGACAATTTATTCTTCCAGCTCTTTTTTACCTTCTCATCAGAATCCACAAACAGACTCTCATTGATTCCGCTTATTTCGGATGCAACTCTTGACAGTTCCTTGTCATAGTAGTGGATATTAAGCTCGTCTGCGAGCATCTTGCCAACAGTTCTTCCGCCACTTCCGTACTGTCTTGCAATTGTAATAACTATATTTTTCATTATCAGTATCCCCCTGTTAATTATTCTCCCAGATAAGCTTTGCGGATGGACTCATCATTTAAGAGTTCTGCGCCGGTTCCTTCTTTTACTATGCTTCCTGTCTCAAGTACGTATGCCCTGTTTGCGATAGTAAGGGCTTTCTTTGCATTCTGCTCAACCAAAAGTACCGTCACTCCATCCTTATTAACGTCCTCTATTATGCTAAAGATTTCGTTTACAAAAATAGGCGAAAGCCCCATTGAAGGTTCATCCATCAAAATAATATCAGGATGCGACATAAGTGCTCTTCCCATTGCAAGCATCTGCTGCTCGCCTCCCGATAATGTTCCGGATCTTTGATTTTTTCTCTCCTGTAGTCTGGGGAATCTCTTGTATACAAGTTCAAGTGTGTCGTTAAATTCCTGCTGGTCATTTCTTGTATACGCACCCATCTTAAGATTCTGAAGAACGGTCATGTCGGCAAATACTCTTCGTCCCTCCGGTACATGAGCCATTCCCAGAGATACGATCTTGTGTCCGGGAAGCTTTGTTATATCCGTATCATTATATTTAACAGTTCCGCTCTCAGGTGTAAGCAATCCGGAAAGTGTGTGTAGCGTAGTAGTCTTGCCTGCTCCGTTTGCCCCTATAAGAGCAACTATTTCTCCCTTATCAACATGGAATGATATTCCCTTTAATGCATTTATAACGCCGTAATTAACGGTCAGATTCTGCACATCAAGTAGTGCCATATCAGGTCTCCTTACATATTTTTAATCCTGCAGCGAGTATCTGCTGCATTGCCGCAATCTATTAATCCTGTCCAAGGTAAGCTGCAATAACTTCCTTATCAGCCAATACCTGCTTGGTTTCACCCTGCTTTAAGACTCGCCCGAAATTAAGTACCGTAAGCTTCTCGCATATCCCCGAAACAAGCTTCATGTCATGTTCTATAAGAAGAATTGTCATATCAAATTCCCTGCGAACAAGGGCTATAGTTTCCATAAGCTCTGCTGTCTCATTTGGATTCATTCCGGCAGCCGGCTCATCAAGAAGAAGGAGCTTTGGTGAAGTAGCCATAGCTCTGGCTATTTCCAGCTTTCTCTGTTTTCCGTAAGGAAGATTACTTGCAAGAACGTCCCTCTCTTTATCAAGGTCAAAAACTTTAAGAAGCTTCATTGCTTCATCGTCCATCTTCTTTTCTACACTCTTATATTTTCCTATGTGGAGTATTCCTTCAAGAGCGCTGTATTTAAATGTCTCTGACAATCCAACCTTAACGTTGTCTATAACAGACATCTGTTTAAAGAGTCTTATATTCTGAAAAGTACGGGCTATTCCGCTGTGATTTATCTCTATGGTACTCTTTCTGGTGATATCCTCGCCGTCAAGCTTTATGACGCCTTCGTTTGGTTTATATACACCTGTAAGAAGATTAAAAACTGTGGTTTTTCCTGCTCCGTTAGGTCCTATGAGTCCGTAGAGCTCACCTTTTTCTATTGTGATACTAAAATCATCGACAGCACGGAGTCCGCCGAATGATACGCTTAAATTGTTTACATCAAGTAGTGCCATGGCTTCATCCTTTCTTAAATCCTGCTACAAGTTTCTTGCGATAATCAATTACCTTGGGTGACCAGTTCACGATCATCATCACGATAAGGACAATTGAGTAAATGAGCATACGATATGTATTTAGTCCTCTGAGGAGCTCCGGAAGCATATAGAGGATACATGCTGCTATGACAGAGCCTCTGATATTGCCTATTCCGCCCAAAACTACGTATACAAGGATCATAATAGATGCGTTGTAGCCAAAATACTGCGATGATGCAGTAAGCGTAGTGATGTTGTGTGAAAACAGAACGCCTGCAGCACCTGCTATGGCAGCTGAAATGGTAAATGCCATCATCTTATATCGTGTCACATTTATACCTGTTGCTTCGGCCGCAATGTAGTTATCACGAATAGCCATGATTGCGCGTCCGTCTCTTGAGTTAACAAGATTCTGAACAACGATAAGTGTAAGCAAAAGCACAATTATTCCAATTGTAAAATTAGCATCATGCGGTGTTCCGGTTATTCCCATCGCACCGTTTACAATAACCTCTCCTTCGGGATCCATTCCAAGCTCCATTGAATTTTTCATGGAAAAATGAATACCGTTTGAATCAACTCCAATATAAAATGCATTGATTATGTTCTTGATGATCTCGCCAAATGCAAGAGTTACGATCGCAAGATAGTCGCCCTTTAATCTAAGTACCGGAATACCTATAAGGAATCCGAACAGCGCGGCAAAAGCGATGCCTATTATAAATGCAAGTATAAATCTCGGTGCCTGAGGGATCGACTCCTCAGTAACCTTTGAAAAGAAAGCACTTGTGAAGGCACCGATACACATAAATCCACAGTGTCCGATGCTTAGCTCTCCCAAAATACCAACACAAAGGTTAAGCGCAACGGCTATTACCGCATAATAGGTCATCGGCACCAAAAGTCCCTTCATATGACTCGACAAATGCCCCGTAGATGCAAGTATCTGAAAAATAATATATGCAAGTATAACTACCGCATAAGTTATATAATTATCTCTGATTTTTTTTGATTTCATCCTGAATATCCTCTTTTCATACGTAATCTTTTATCAAACCTTTTCCTGAATGACTTTTCCAAGTATTCCTGTAGGTTTAACAAGAAGAACGATTACAAGTATTCCAAATACAATTGCATCTGAAAGCTGTGATGAAATATAGGTTTTACTGAGAATTTCCACTATACCAAGTAAAAGTCCTCCGATCATTGCTCCGGGAATAGAACCGATACCGCCCAAAACTGCTGCTACGAAAGCTTTGATACCGGGCATAGCTCCCGTATATGGTGAAAGGGAAGGATAGGCTGAGCAGAGAAGCGCACCCGCAATAGCTGCAAGCGCAGAGCCAATCGCAAAGGTCAGCATGATGGTCTTATTAACATTTATGCCCATGAGAGTTGCAGCGCCTTTATCTTCTGCAACTGCAAGCATAGCCTGTCCCTGTTTCGTCTTATTAATAAATAGCTGAAGGACCAAAAGAATAACAAGACTTATTATTATGGTCACGATAGTAACACCCTGGATCTTGAGCTGTCCGCCAGCAAGAGAAAGGCCTTCCCAGGATATAACCGATGTAAATGATTTAATATCTGCGCCAAAAATCAGAAGTGCTACATTTTCAAGGAGGTAACTGACACCTATCGCGGTAATAAGAACGGCAAGCGGTGAGGCTGCCCCTCTAAGAGGTCTGTACGCAATAAATTCCGTTGTTATTCCAAGCAAAGTACATAGCACGATCGCAACAATGATTCCCACAACTGAGTTGCCGCTAAGAGCACCGCTTACTGTAAATATCACGTAACATCCAACCATGATAAAATCGCCATGAGCGAAATTCAGCATCTTGGCAATTCCGTAAACCATGGTATAGCCAAGAGCGATTATTGCATATATACTCCCCAGACTAAGACCATTAATCAGATAGGTTAAAAAACTCATCTTTATTCCTCCAAACACCGGCATTTTATTCGTAATGCCTTTTAATTTACAACTAAATAATATTTTACATCAAAATAAGAAAAATGCGAGGAACACTTATCACAGCATTCCTCGCCGCTTATTACCAAATATTATCGATCTTATTATCAATCAGCAGAGACATAAGCTCCATCTTTGATCACAACAGCCTTGGGCTCCTTGTTAGGTTCGCCTGACGCATCCCATGTCATTTTGGATGATGTAAGGCCTGTAGCTTCGATCTCTGTCATAGCACTCTTAACTGCCTCACAGATATCGCTTACGCTCATATCAGGTGTAGCACCCTTTGCTTCAAGCGCCTGCTTGATGATATATACTGCATCATAAGCATCTGCTGCAAACTGATTGGGAACCTCTCCGTATTTTTCCTGATAATTTGTTACGAAGTTTACTGTAAGATCATCAGTTGCATCTGCTGCGAAAGGAGTAAGAAGCATAAGTCCTTCTGCAAGAGATGTGTCGAAGTTTTCAACTGTAAGGATACCATCCATACCGTCTACACCGAAGAATGTAGGAGCATAACCCATTGTGTTAGCCTGTGTAAGGATAAGTGAAGCATCCTTGTAGTAAATAGGAAGGAATACGAGGTCAGCGCCTGCATCCTTAGCCTTCTGAAGCTGAACTGAGAAATCTGTGTTGTTGTCCTGAGTAAATGCCTCAGCTGAAACTACTTCGTAGTTTTTTCCTTCTGATTCAGCAACAAACTTCTGATATATTCCGTTTGAGTAAACATCTGAACTATCGTATATGATACCAACCTTAGTTGCGAGTGAGTGCTCATCGATGTACTGAGCAGATGCAATACCCTGGTTAGGATCTGAGAAGCATACACGGAATACATTGTCGTATTTTACACAATCCTCAGCTGAACCTGAAGGTGTAAGCTGGAACATATTGTCTTGCTTGGTATACTCTGAAACTGCGATCGAACATGCACTTGTAGTTGATCCTACAAGGAGCTGCATGCCCCAGTCCTTAAGAGTATTATATGCATTTACTGATTTCTCAGCATTAAGCTCATCATCTTCCTTGCTGTAAGCAACCTGGTAACCATTAATACCACCTGCTGCATTGATCTCATCAACTGCAAGCTCTGCTGCATTACATACTGCGTTACCGTATGCAGCTGCTCCTCCGGTAAGAGGTCCGATTGCACCGATCTTGAATACAGCTCCGTCTGCCTGTGCGCTTTCCTCTGTACTTGTTGCTTCAGTGGCGTTGCCGCATCCTGCGATGGTTCCTGCAAGCATTGCTGATACAAGAGTTACACTTAATAAGTCTTTGAACTTCTTCATAAATTCTCCTCCTTCATGATATTTATCACTACTATTAAGTTAAAATGTATCTTGTATTATTGTTTTTATTTAATACTTGTATACAATCCTAACTGTTATTCAATACTTTAAAGCAGCAAAGTGTAGTTGTCAAGAACTTATTACATTGGATCTTGAAGGAAACTTTTTCTCCCATATCAGGCAGACACAGTTCACCTTATAAAATTGACCGCTTCCTGAACTGACGATACGCCTATGACCTTCATATCAGGGAAACTGCTTTTAACCTTGCTCTCAACTGCCTTGGGAACAATGCAGGTCTTATAGCCAAGCCTTGCCGCCTCAGATATCCTGACATCTGCCATATTTACAGATCTTACTTCGCCGGAGAGTCCCACTTCGCCAAATGCAAGATAATCGTCCGGAACAGGTTTGTTCAAAAAGCTTGATACGATTGCAAGGCACATAGCAAGGTCAAGTGCCGGTTCTATAAGTTTCATTCCCCCTGCCAGATTGATATAGGCATCATAAGATGACAGTTCAAGTCCAACGCGCTTTTCAAGAACTGCCATAAGGAGATTGACCCTGTTGTAATCCGTGCCGTTTGCCTGTCTTCTTGGGAAGTTAAAATTCGTTCTGCTGACAAGGGCCTGAATTTCGATAAGTATGGGTCTTGTGCCTTCTACAGAGCAGGTAACAACAGATCCGCTGGCATTTTCCGGTTTGCCTTCAAGCATGAATTCCGAAGGATTATCCACTTCACAGAGTCCTTCCTGCCTCATCTCAAAAACGCCTATTTCATTGGTTGAACCAAATCTGTTCTTTACAGCCCTTAGTATTCTGTATGAAGCATGCCTGTCTCCCTCAAAATAGAGCACAGTATCCACCATATGTTCAAGCACTCTGGGACCTGCAACGGTTCCGTCCTTGGTCACATGACCGACTATAAAGACAGATATTCCAAGCTGTTTTCCTATACGCATAAGAACGCCCGTTGATTCTCTTACCTGGGACACGCTTCCCGGGGCAGAGCTGACATTTTCATTAAACATAGTCTGAATTGAATCGATAATGACAACATCGGGCTCATGTCTTTTTATTATTTCCTCGATCGTCTCCAGATCGGTTTCACACAAAAGATTCATATCATCGGAAAACTCGCCAATTCTGTTGGCTCTTAGCTTTATCTGCTGAAGAGATTCCTCTCCGGATATATACAGAACCTTTCTCTTGTCTTTCGATAACAGTCTTGCTACCTGCAAAAGGAGCGTGGACTTTCCTATACCCGGATCTCCGCCCACAAGAATAAGAGAACCGCGTACAAGACCGCCTCCCAGTACTCTGTTCAATTCTCCTATATGCGTATCGTATCTGTCTTCTTCACCTAGGGATATTTCCGATAATTTGCAGGGCTTATTATCAGATGTACTGCCTGCAATACCTATAGATGTCTTTTTTGATCTCTTCCCCGTAACAGATGGTTTTACTGTTTCCTCCACAAAACTGTTCCACTCTCTGCATCCCGGACACTGCCCCATCCATTTTGCCGATTCATAGCCACAGCTCTGACAATAAAAAACGGATTTTATCTTCGTCGCCATAAAACTCCTTCATACCATGTAAAAAGGGGCTTTTCCAGACATCCAAAATCCGGGAAAGCCCCTCTTTTATTATTCTATTTATTTATGAATTTCTACTTTTACCGGTGCGTTTCCAAGTGAAACACTAAGATTTAATTTTCCGCCTACTCCGGTCTTCATAGGTCCGATATTCTTGCCATCCACAAGTACGTGATATTCGGCATTTTCTTCAAGACCTACAGTAATCTGAGCATCGCCCGGTGCCTCTACCTCAAATGATAATCCTTTCTCTGATTCTTTGAAATGAGAAACCGCTGTTCCGGGTACGGATTCATAGAGGAACATTTCGTTCTGCTCCAGTTTGGTAATATCCTTATAAGTCTTGACCTTAAGTACATTTCCTTCATATTCGAAGTTATCAAGCTTTTTCTTCTCTGATAATTCATAATTACCAAAACTGATCGTTCCGTCTGCTTCCGCTCTGAGTAACTGCTCTACGACAGCCATTTCATACCTCCTATGAAATTAAGTGTATTAAGATTGTTTCTAAAAATATTATAAGTCATTATTTGTGTAATTATTATTAAAAAAATATTACTTTTTAACCTTCTTGGATGTTTTTCTGGCCGTTGTGGTTTTTTTCACTGTTGCAGCCTTTTTTCCTGTAGCGGCACCTTTTTTTGCAGAGGTTTTCGCATCCTTCTGCGTAAAAGTAATCTTCTCATCCTTAAGACCTATTGTTACCTTGGAATCCCTCTTGATATTTCCTTTAAGGAGTTCCTCAGCCATTGCATCCTCGATAACAGACTGGATCGCTCTCTTAAGAGGTCTTGCACCCATCTTGGCATCAGCATATTTCTTAACAAGGAACTGCTTAACAGGTGTACTCATTACAAGATCGATTCCAAGCTGCTCTTTGCATCTCTTGCTAAGGTTCTTACTAAGAAGAGTTACTATCTCCATCATTTCCTTCTCATTGAGAGGATGGAATACCATGATCTCATCAATTCTGTTTATAAACTCAGGCTTAAAGAGTCTCTTTACTTCCTCCATAACGCCGCTCTTCATATGCTCATAGTCTTTTGCGGCATCGGAAGCAGTATCAAATCCCAGTCTCTTGGGCTCGATTATCCTCTGTGCACCAACGTTTGAAGTCATGATAAGGATCGTATTCTTAAAGCTGACTTTTCTGCCCTTTGCATCTGTGATATGTCCATCATCAAGTACCTGCAAAAGTACATTAAAGATGTCAGGGTGTGCCTTTTCTATCTCATCAAAAAGTACAACAGAATATGGATGTTGTCTAACTTTTTCGCTGAGCTGTCCGCCCTCGTCATATCCTACATATCCCGGAGGTGATCCGATCATCTTGGATACGGAGTGACCTTCCATATACTCAGACATATCAACTCTTATAAGTGCATTTTCATCTCCAAACATTGCTTCCGCAAGGGCTTTGGAAAGCTCAGTTTTACCTACACCTGTAGGTCCAAGGAACAGGAATGAACCGATAGGTCTGTTTGGATCCTGAAGTCCTACTCTTCCTCTTCTTATAGCCTTGGATACAGCAGTAACAGCATCTTCCTGACCAATTACTCTCTTATGGAGAATGCTCTCAAGCTTAAGAAGTCTCTCAGACTCCTTCTCAGCTATCTTCTTAACAGGGATCCTGGTCCACATTGCAACTACTTCTGCAATGTCATTCTCTGATACAATAAAGTCTGCATTTTTCTCTTTTCTTTCCTCTGCAGCCTTCTTCCTGTTGTATTTCTTAATAAGTGCCTCCTGCTCCTTATGAAGCTTTCCGGCTCCGGAGAAGTCCTCTTTTGCAAGAAGTTCTTCCACCTGCTCATCTATCTTGTGGATTTCCTGCTCCATATCACGAAGGTCGCTTGAGCCGCCTGCAAACTTAAGACGTACAGCTGAAGCTGCCTCATCAATAAGGTCAATTGCCTTATCGGGAAGATTTCTGTCATTTATGTATCTGCTGCTCAAATCAACAGCTGCCTGAAGTGCTTCGGGAGTGATCTTAACGTTGTGATGTTCCTCATATTTGGAAACAATACCGTTTAATATAGCAAGGGTTTCATCTCTGTCAGGTTCCTCAACATTTACAGGCTGGAAGCGCCTCTCAAGAGCTGCATCTTTCTCAACGTATTTGCGGTATTCGGTGATGGTTGTAGCACCGATCATCTGAATTTCTCCGCGGGCAAGGGATGGCTTTAAGATATTGGAAGCATCGATTGCACCCTCTGCTCCACCGGCACCTATAAGTGTGTGCATCTCATCAACAAAAAGGATGATGTTGCCGTCATCTATAACTTCCCTTATTACTCTCTTTATTCTTTCCTCAAACTCACCTCTGTACTTGGAGCCCGCTATCATGCCGGACAGATCAAGTGTAAGAAGTCTCTTGTTCTGAACAGTAAAGGGTACGTTGCCTGATACGATCCTCTGAGCAAGTCCTTCTACAACTGCTGTTTTACCAACACCCGGCTCACCTATAAGGCAGGGATTGTTCTTGGTTCTCCTGCTTAAAATCTGGATAACTCTCTGTATTTCATTTTCTCTTCCGATAATTGGGTCAAGCTTATTGTCTGCTGCAAGAGCAGTAAGATCCCGGCTGTACTGTTCAAGTGTTGAAGCCTTTTTCTTGTTGTTCTTTCTTCCGAGGTCCTCTTTTACAAGGTTGGCATCTTCGCCCATAGCAGCAAGTGTCTCTGCATAAATCTTCTGAATGGACACATTCATGGTTCCAATCAGTCTGACCGCAACATTCTCGCCCTCTTTTATAAGAGCCAGAAGAATATGCTCGGTCCCTACTTTGTCGGCATGGAACCGTTCTGCCTGTTTCTGAGCTTCCTCAAGAACATTCTCAGCTCTTGGTGAAAAGCCTTCTTTATCAAGAACAGTAAGATTGCCTCCGGTTACTATGAGGTCTCTGATGATATCCATCATTTTGTCCTCATTAATGCCGTTATCTATCAATATTCTAGATGCTACGCAGCCCTCCGTACGGATAAGTCCCATCAAAAGGTGCTCTGTTCCAACATAATTCAATTTGAGGGTTCTGGCTGTTTTCTTAGCATTTTTTAATACTTCTTCAGCTTTGTCCGTATACTTTTTTTTCAAAGTATCATCCTCCTTTTATGATTCGTATTTTCCATAAATCTTATCAACAAGCTCATGGATTTCATCCTTAGAAACACCCTTGCACATTGCCCTGGCAAGAACAACGCTTAGCATGTCGTGGGCTTCCTTAAGAGCTTCGAGCTTATTTAGATCAATAGCGATGATAGCTCCTCTTCGTCTGTCAATCTTAACAAAGCCTTCCTGTTGAAGAATGGAATACGCTTTATTCACAGTATGCATATTGATACCTATGGTATCAGCGAGCTGTCTCACACTGGGAAGCTGCTCACCTTCCCTGAACTGGGAAGTGGCTATACCTAATATTATTTGATTGCACAGCTGAACATATATCGCTTCGTCACTGTTAAAATCAATTTCAATTACCATAACGTCCCCCTTCTGTGTTATAAACAGTATAACAGAGGCACAATCTATGTCAAGGGGAGTTACGGCAATCCCGGGCAGCTCCATTATAATGAAAAAGGGCTAAGCTCTTTGGCTTAACCCTTACATAAACTTTTTATTTATCCTCGTCGTCGAGATCAAGGAATTCAAACTCGAAATCATCATCCTCAAGAAGGAAGTTTCTTGACTTGCGGGATGACTGAGCTCTTACAGGCTCTTCAGCTCTCTGGCTGTAAGATGATCTTCTTTCAGAGCTCTCACTTCTTGTAGCCTTTCTCTCAGGCATAAGTGATTCTGCTGTTCCCATAGGAGCTTTTCTGTCTCTCTTCGGCTTTACCGTTTCTGAAATCTCTCTGCTGTCTGCTACTGTTCTGCCCTGACTCTTCTGAGGAGTTACACGCTGCTCGTTTCTTGTATGGCTCTTCTGTGAAGGGATATCATCATAACCCTTACTCTTTGCAGGGATTTCTTCCTCTTCTTCATCCTCATAGTACATGTAATCACGAAGCTTGTAGATGAGGATAAGTACTGCAAATACAAGAGCTGCAATAATAACTGCCATGATGATAAGAGCAAGCTTTAATTTGCCGATTTGATCCTGAAGACCGCTTGTCTTCTGTCCTTCTGCAGCATAAGCAAGGAGGTCGCTGAGCTTAACCTGTGTACCGTTTACGTTATCATATAAATACCAGGTATCAGTACCTGTCTCGTCTGCCTTATATGCAAGAGAATACTCACCGTTACCTACAACTGAAGGATCAACCTGAGGTTCTGCTGTTTCCTCTACAGGAGCTTCCTCGGTAACTTCTCCCTCTACTGCCTCACCTTCAACTACTTCACCTTCTACAGATTCTCCTTCTTGAGCATCTGTAGCTTCTGCTGTCTCTGTAGTCTCTGTTGTCTCTGTTGTCTCAGCCGGTGCAGCCGCACCCATCTGAAGAAGATCGGCTCTTACAAAACCGGTTCTTCCGTTTGAACCAAAAGAAATCTGATACCATTTCTTAGAATCTGTACCGTTTGCCTCACCTGTTACTGTAACTGTATCTCCGTTAGCTACAGTACCAACTGTGTCATAGCCTGTTCCTGCACCTGCACGCACATTTGCACTTGCAACAGTAACTGTAGCAGGCTGGTTCTCAACTGCTGTAACCTGTGTCTGAGGTAAAGACTCTTTGGGAGTTGATGAAGCAGTTGAAGAAGTTGTGCTTCCTGACTTTTTAACAAGGTCACTTCTTACATAGCCGTACTCAGTACCATTTACATAGATCCTGTACCAAACATAGCCCTGTGAATCTGTAGCCTCATCGATAATATCCACGGTATCACCTGAATCAAGGCTGGATACCTGCTCTGATGAAGTGCTGGCCTCGGATCTTACCTTTACATTAGCTGATGTTACTGTTCCTGTTGCTGCCAAGGCCATAATAGGCTGGCCAAGTATAATTACAGAAGCACATAAAGCAGAGGCTGCTACATGCAAAACCTTCCACATTTTCTTATTATTCATACCTTCCTCCTTTATTATGCTTCATCAATTGCTTTTCCAATATCATGACGCATATATTTATTATCAAAAGTTACCCATTCGGTAGCTTCATAGGCCTTTTCTCTTGCCTCTTTTAAGGTGTTACCCTTGGCTGTGATTCCAAGGACTCTTCCACCATTAGTTACTATTTTACCATCTTCTGCAAATTTTGTTCCTGCATGGAAGCAATAATAACCATCTTTTCCTCTGAAGTTCTCAAGACCCTTTATCTCTTTGCCCTTCTCATATGAAAGAGGGTATCCGTCTGAAGCAAGGACTACGCAAACTGCAGCTTTGTCCTCGAATTCGAGATTGATCTCATCAAGTCTGCCGTCGATAACAGCTTCGCAAACATCGATCATATCTGTCTTTAATCTGGGAAGAACCACCTGTGCCTCAGGATCTCCAAATCTTGCATTGTATTCAAGAACCTTGGGACCATCCTGTGTAAGCATAAGTCCAAAGAAGATAACACCCTTGAACTCTCGTCCCTCAGCTCTCATCGCATCAACTGTCTTCTGATAGATGTGCTCTCTGCAGAACTTGTCTACTTCTTCAGTATAGAATGGGCTTGGTGAAAAGTTACCCATTCCTCCCGTGTTAAGACCTGTATCACCGTCTCCTGCACGCTTGTGATCCTGTGCGGAGCTCATAAGTTTGATCGTTTTGCCATCAACAAATGACAGAACAGAAACCTCACGTCCGGTCATGAACTCTTCAACTACCATGCGCTTTCCGGCATCGCCGAATTTCTTATCCTGCATGATACTCTTAACGCCCTCAATGGCCTCGTCTTTAGTCTGGCAGATAAGAACGCCCTTGCCGAGTGCAAGTCCGTCTGCCTTAAGAACGATAGGATATTTTGCATTTTCAAGATATGAAAGTGCATCTTCCGGATTGTCAAAGGTCTCATAGGCAGCTGTGGGGATGCCGTATTTCTTCATAAGGTCTTTTGAAAAAGCCTTACTTCCCTCAAGAATTGCTGCATTTTTTCTGGGTCCAAAAGCTCTTAGTCCCTCAGCCTCAAAAGCATCAACAATACCTCCAACAAGCGGATCATCCATTCCTACGATGGTCAGATCGATCTGATTGTCCTTGGCAAACTTTACAAGCTTGTCAAATTCCATAGGTGTGATCGGAACACACTCTGCAAGCTCAGCTATACCTGCATTTCCAGGTGCGCAATACAATTTATCAAGCTTTGCGCTCCTTGAAACCGCCTCTGCAATAGCATGTTCTCTTCCGCCCCCTCCGACAATAAGTACGTTCATACCTTCTCTCCTCTGTAAATACCGTTTAATAATTCCAATTAAGCTCCATCAGTTAAATATCACATCAGGATCATAGTCATCAATGATTACTCTGCTGCCCTCTACAGACACCTTGCCTCTTGCAATAAGATCAATTGCCTTGGGAAGAATAACCCATTCCGCCTGCTCCATTATTCTCTTCTGAAGTGAGCTGGGCGTATCATCATTCCTTATCATTACCGGTTTCTGAAGAATAATAGGACCGGTATCAGTGCCTTCATCCACAAAGTGAACTGTTGCGCCTGAAACCTTTACTCCTCTTTCAAGAGCCTTCTCATGCACCTTCAATCCGTAATAACCCGTTCCGCAAAAAGAAGGGATAAGGGAAGGATGAATATTTATTATCCTTCCTGCAAAAGCCCTTACTATCTTCTCCGGAATAACTACCAGACATCCCGCGAGAACTATAAGGTCCGGATTTGCATCAGTAAGGAGCTTGTAAAAAGCATCATTGAATGCATCTCTGTTCTCAAATTCCTTCGGAACCAGAACCTCAGTCCTTATTCCGTGTTTTTTTGCACGTTCGAGAGCATAGGCATTTCTGTTGTTTGAAAAAACCATGCCTATTTTTGTATCTGCGATCTTGCCACTCTCAACAGCATCTATGATAGCCTGGAGGTTTGTTCCGCCTCCTGAAACCAAAACGGCTATATTCAGCATATCTCTACTCCCTTTTCACCTGCTTCAACAGATCCTATAACGAATCCCTCTTCACCGGAAGCTTTGATAGCTTCAAGTGTTTTATCTGCGTCTTCGGGAGAAACAGCAAGCACCATTCCAACACCCATGTTAAATGTGTTGTACATCATGTGCTCATCAAGATTGCCCTTCTTCTGCATAAGTTTAAAGAGAGCAGGAAGTTCATAGCTGTTCTTGTTTACAACAGCCTTTGTTCCGTCAGGAAGCATTCTCGGAATGTTTTCATAGAAGCCGCCACCTGTAATATGGCTGCAGCCCTTCAGATCAACTCCGCTCTTTCTGATCTCTTTGATCATCTTCACATATATTCTTGTAGGAGCAAGAAGCGCCTCTCCAAGTGTTGTTCCAAGTTCGTCATAATATGTCTCAAGGCTTTCCTTTGTCATATCAAAAACCTTGCGGACAAGTGAAAATCCGTTGCTGTGAACACCGCTGCTCTTAACAGCAATAAGTGTATCGCCAGGTTTAATGGTACTTCCGTCGATCATATCCTTCTTATCAACCACACCTACTGCAAATCCGGCAAGGTCGTATTCTTCTTCCGGCATAAGATCGGGATGCTCAGCTGTCTCACCGCCAACAAGCGCACATTCAGACTGTTTGCAGCCCTCAGCAACACCCTTAACGATCATTGCGATCTTCTCGGGATAATTCTTTCCGCAAGCTATATAGTCGAGGAAAAACAAAGGCTCACCGCCTGCACAGATAACATCATTTACGCACATTGCAACGCAGTCGATGCCGATCGTGTCATGCTTATCCAGCAAAAATGCCAATTTAATCTTGGTACCTACTCCGTCTGTTCCGGACAGAAGAACCGGATCTTCCATGTCCTTAATGGCTTTAAGTGAAAAAGCCCCTGAAAATCCGCCAAGTCCTCCGAGAACTTCCGGTCTCATTGTTTCCTTTACATAACCCTTGATCATCTCAACAGACTTATAACCTGCCTCGATATCTACCCCTGCATTTTTGTAGTTAAGCTCTGCCATGTTTTCCTCCATTAATAATTCTTGTATCCAACTTCCTGAAGATGTGCATCCTTTTCAACTACTGCACTTTTAAGTTTTTCAGAGTAATCCTTTAATTTCCCAAGAAGCGCATCATCTGATGTAGCAAGGATCTTAACTGCAAGCAGACCTGCGTTAGCGCCTCCGTTTATTGCAACAGTTGCAACCGGTATTCCGGTAGGCATCTGAACAATGCTGTAAAGTGAATCTCTTCCCCCAAGTGATGTCGTATGCATAGGAATTCCTATAACAGGCATCGGGAAAATAGCTGCGCACATACCGGGAAGATGAGCTGCCATTCCTGCTCCGGCGATGATCACCTTGTATCCCTTTGCCTCAGCGCCTTTGGCATATTCAAAAAACTCTTCCGGTTCTCTGTGTGCCGAAATAATGTTCATCTCATAGCTAATGCCGAATTCATCGAGTATCTCTGCTGCCTTACGCATAACAGGCATATCCGAATCAGATCCCATTACAATTCCAACTTGTGTCATTCTGCCTCCTTTATACCACAACATATGGTACCATTTCAACCATATTAACGCACAATTAGTGTGCGGCTGATTTTTACCTTTTTTACAAAAATCAGCGGCACACTAATCAAGAATATCGCTTTTTAGTTATGCTCGCAAGACTAAATCTTACAGATTCCTGTTTTCCTTCAGAAAAACGAAAAAGTAGTCATTGTACTGTATAAATAAGTCCAAATGCCCTTGTTCCATGGATCGCAGCCATTGCGGCAGACTCTTTCTGGACATATACCTTGTCAAAGAGCATATAATTGCCGATCCATCTCCTTATATCGTCTATTTCTCCCTGCAGAAGCCCGGTATGCGTGATAAAAAGAACGCTCTTGTCGATACCCGGATTCTTCTCTATCTGATTTGAGACATATCTTCTTCTGCTTTTCTCGACCGGTCCTATCATCATCCTGTCGAGTCTGCCTATGCCATCCCTGAATATTATCGAAGGCCTCATCATAAATATCTTTGCCAATCCGCTCATCCTGGGATTGATCCTTCCTATCTTTTCAAGATAACTTGTATTATCTATAAGGAAGCTCGCATGTATCTTCTTTTTATACAGGTTCAGTTTTCTTACGCATTCTTCAACACTTTTGCCGCTCTCAGCAAGTCTTGCCGCTTCCATAACGACAAGTCCCATTCCGCTTGAGAGGTTTTCAGAATCAACTACAGTTACATTATCGAATGCCGAAGCTCCAAGTACAGCATTCTTGTATGCGCTTGCTGCCTTGGAAGACATTGATATATGGATAATACTGTTTGCCTCTGACAAGTGAGAAGCAAAGAATTCCTCGTAGTCATCAGTTGTTGGCTGCTCTGCAAACAGGTCTCTGTCTCCGCCTTCTTCCATATATTTAAGGACGCCCTCGGTTTCAACCTCAGTTCCATCAAGGAAAACGCCATTCTTATTTTTTATATAAAAAGATATGGTAGGTATTCTTAGTTTCTCCAAAAGATCCGCAGGAAGATCGCATACACTCTCCGTAGTGATAAGTATTGGCTGCTTGATATTTCTCTGAAGTCTTTGCTCATCGGGGTCGATATAAGTAGGGCTTGTTCTGTGAACTATTTCAGCAGGCAGTACTCTTAGCAGTGTATTTTCCAGCATCTCACCGTTTATCGGTTTAAGAAGATATCCGTCAAAACCTGCCATTCTGAACTTAGCCTGAGCCTCCGTATCCGAGTGAGCCGTCATAACAACAACCGGTGTCTCTCTGCATAGTCCTCCAACCTGGGATCTTAGTTGCCTAAGGCACTCTATTCCATCCATCTCGGGCATTTCCTGATCCATGAAAATGCAATCATATTTGACTTTTGAGCACTTTTCAAGGCAGTCACTTCCGCTGCTCACAAGGTCCATCTTCATCTTGGTATCCCTTAGGAGCTTGGCTGTGACCACGCGGTTCATCTGATTATCGTCAACTATCAGTATCTTTGCAGAAGGAGCTTCAAAGCTCTGCCTGTAAAACTGCTTTTCTTCTCGTGTCCTTATCTTTTCAAGAGTAATCTCTCCTACAGGTCTGTCCACCATTATTTCCTGCGGAATCTTCACTATGAAGGTGGATCCCTTGGTATAAATACTGTTAACAAGTATCTCTCCGTCCATCTGGTCTGTCAGCTGTTTGGCTATAGTAAGTCCAAGGCCCGTGCCACCTACTCTTACGTTTTCATCCTCGTTTACTCTCTTAAATTCATCAAAAAGATGAGCTATGTTATCTCTCTTAATACCTATTCCGGTATCTTCCACAGAAAAGGTCATCATTATCCGCCTGTCTCCAAGGTGTTTTGCCTGAACAGTCAGTTTGATGCTTCCTTCCTGGGTGTATTTAACAGCATTATTTAAAATATTGATAAGTACCTGCTCTATTCTCATGCTGTCGCCAAACAACCTGCATGGAATATCAGGGCTTATATCTATAAAAAACGAGAGTCCTTTTTTCATGGCTGAATCCCAAACCATATTTACAGACTCAGAGATCATTCCGATCGTATCATAGTCTGAGGGAACGATCTCCATTCTTCCCGATTCAAGTTTTGACAGATCAAGAATATCGTTTACAAGAGAAAGGAGCAGTTTACTTGCATTTTTTATATTCTGGGAATTCTCCAGAACATCTCCGGATATATCCTCTCTTAGTATCAGTTCATTAAAGCCTATTATTGAATCGATAGGTGTTCTTATCTCATGGCTCATATTAGAGAAAAAAGTGTTTCTGGCATTACTTAGTTCTTCTATCTCTTTTCTCTGCTTATCAATGAGTTCATTTTCAGATTGATAAACCCTGTTCTCAAACAGGATCAATATCAGCAAAAAGCCGCTGACAAGGACCACACTTGAAAATGAATCAAAATATGCTGCTGCAGCTGAGTGCTGTGAAACAAGCTCCGGATATTTGTAGGCAATATAGTATGAGATTGCAGTGGTGATCCCTCCAATTCCCATAAGAGCATATTTTCTTCTGCCTTCAACCGTCATTCCCACATAGGCAAAGCCAAAAATAAACCAGCAGGGTGACCCTCCGTTAAGACCTCCTCCAAAAATAAATGCTATAGGCAAAAGCACCAGTACCATTACCACGCCTATCAAAGTAGCACCTGTCTGGACTTTCTTTTTTCTTACCGTAAATACCACTATCAGTAAAAATATAATAAAGCATCCTGCAAGTACTATGGTATTTATCAGACCGTCTCCTACGATAAGACCTATGAATATAACCACAAACAAGGTCAACAGACCAATGAATGGAAAGAACGAAAAAATTCTCTCCTGCAAGGTCTTCGAGTGATCATCTGCCCTTGAAAAGATCTTGTTTATTATCATGATGCCTCACCTCCACAGACACTGACTATCTCGCTTTTAATGGCACCGATTCTTCGGATCAGCACATCATGGTTTGCGACAATATATGCTTCCCAGCTGCTCTCCGCAGCTCTTTCTATTTCTCTGGCCTCTCGCGACAAGTCATCTGCACCTATTATTCTCGCAGACAGCTTAAGACCGTTTAATTTTATCCTGTAATCCTTCCAGTTCTTATCTTCATAGAGTTTCTGCAGCTCATCTACTATCTCCTGGCTATTATTTGCAAACTCCATGAGCATCTCTTCATAAAAAGCTTTGCTTCCTCTGCAGATACGCTGCCCTTCTTTTGCATTAAGCAGCGAAAATCTGTACTCATCTTCGTCCTCAAAATTCTGCATCTGTTCGTCATTTTCATCCGTATTGTCCACATACTCCCACATAGTAGAAGGAAGGAGCTTTTTGAGTACTCTTTCGAGTTCAGAGGTTTCTATAGGTTTAGACAAAAATTCATCAAAGCCCTCCTGGATAAACATCTCCCTCACACCGCTTACCGCATTTGCTGTAAATGCAAGGATTGCCGTCTTATCCTCAGAGCCTGCGTTTTTCCTTATGATCTGCATAGTTTCAACGCCGTCAAGTCCGGGCATCATGTGATCCATAAAGATCACATCAAATCTCTGCTTCTCGCAGATATGGATTGCTTCCATTCCGCTGTGAACAACCGTAACGTCCATTCCGTATCCGGATAACAAGCCATTTGCCACTATCAGATTCATCTCTTCATCATCAACAACAAGAGTTTTAACGCCCTTAAATGATAGCTTTTTGCCACTGGTTTCGGGATCAAATTCCCATACAGACATCTGCCTGTTCACTGCATTTACAAGTGAATGTGAAAAGACAGGTTTCTTGACGAAGGTTATCTTTGAATTCTTCGGAATCCTGTAGTTGTTATTAACCGCTACTATCACAGATATGTCAGATTTTACGGACTCGTAGAAATCTCTTTCTTCCAGAAATTCATCCTGCGAAATAAACATATGCGTTATCTGTGAATCTTCGCATAATTTTTTAAGTTCATCAAAATCTGTAACCTTATGAAGCGGTAGTCCCAGTCCCTTAATGCAGTTCATGATCATCACATTGTAATATTCACGAATGGCAGGGCTTGAATATTTATTGTCGTTAAGATAGCAGACTATCTCCATCTTTTCAGGGCTCTCAAGTGTTACACTTGGCTTTTCATCGATGACTTTTTGAGGAATGCTGACTATGACTTTTGTGCCCTTTTTCTTTTCGCTCTCAATGTGCACAAATCCGCCCATGGCTGTAACAAATCCATAAACAATGTACAGACCAAGACCGATACCGTCTGCTCGTCTGCTTCTTCCGGAGTCAGACTGAAAAATGCCGTTTACCACTTTTTCAAGTTCCTCCGGAGTCATACCGATACCCGTATCAGTTATTTCTATGCACAGATTTACGCCATAGTCCTTTTTTCTTGTGAATATCTTTAGGTAAACGCAGCCGTTTTCATCTGTGAATTTGCCTGCATTGTCGATCAGGTGGCGGATTATTCTCTTTACTTTTGAGGCATCTCCCATGATCCTTGCGGGAATATTTACGTCCATATCCACAATAAGCTCCGGAAGATTGGGCTTCATGTTTACTCTGTAGTCGGTGACAATGTCATTCACCACCGAAGATATCCTGTATTCATCCACAGATATCCTAAGGCTGCCTGTATCAACCTCTGTATAATCAAGGATGTCTTCTATCCTGCTAAATAACCTTCGTCCTGCGCTCTGGATAGCAGACATATCCGCTCTCTTCTTGTCATTTTTTTCATCCTTCAAAAGGACAGAAGAAAGCCCTGTTACAACATTTATAGGAGTTCTGAGTTCATGAGATACGTTCGCCATAAAGTCTTCAGATTTTTCCTTGGACAATTCGAGCGATCTTTCAAGTTCTTCTGTATTTCTTTTTGATGCCATTAGCATCTCGCACAGATATCCTGCCACATTGTGTGCAACTATTACTATCAATATATGCATAAATGTTACAGACAAAGAAAATGAGTGAATATCTTCCCTGTGCAGTGCAAGCATTATAGCGTGGTAAACAAGGATCATCAGATAAGAGACCGCAATTATGCGCAGCACATCTTTTGATTTGGTAAGTGAAAACAAAAGAAGTGCGAGCACGATAATTAGTGTAGAATTGTAGAATGCTTCTACATGAGTTCCGTAATAGAAATTAGATAGCGAGATAAATCCCGCATAGAAAAAAATAGTAAACTCTTCATCGAGCTTTTGTCTTATATATATGCTCCAGCATACAACTATGCCGATTATCCATATCGGTATCGACCATAGTTCCCAGCCTTTTATTATTGAACCGACAACAAGTCCTGCCACATACAAAGAATAGCAAACAAGTATTACAACCTGAATACTTCTACTTAGTTCTTCATCTTTCCTGCTTCGATCCATATGCGCACCTCACACAAAAGCCAGATACAACAAAACACCTATGCACAAGAGCGCTATTGAATTAAGGACTATTCCTGCTGTCGGGAAAAGCTTGAAGATATCTTTCTCCATTCGCGAGATGATCCCGAGCACTAGTCCAACCAGAGAATAAATAAGGCAAAGCAGCACTGCAGCACCGTAGCTGCCTTTTGCCTCTCCTCCGTTTTTGTAGGATAAAAAAATCGAATAGCAGATCGTACAAACAGATAACACCCCAAAGACAAAGGACATGATTCCTTTGTCCGGATGTTTCTTATC
The DNA here is from genome assembly GCF_000702265.1 of Butyrivibrio sp. NC2002. Taxonomy (GTDB): domain Bacteria; phylum Bacillota; class Clostridia; order Lachnospirales; family Lachnospiraceae; genus Butyrivibrio. The sequence continues at coordinate 230,517 of NZ_KL370881.1, read as the reverse complement.
TGTAAAGACATATCTGTCTCTCTTGCGCTTTAATATCTTTATATTAAGTTTGCGATTCTTTTTTCTCTCCTCCATGACTATCAGCCGATGCTAATACCGGCAGCACCGTACTCCTTATAATAATCTTTGATCGCTGCCTTGATATCCTTAGTCAGGATAACTTCGCCGTCAATCGGTCTGTTGTACAGATGCTCTACAACTTCCTGCATTGTGACGATGGATTTTGCTTCAAATCCGTAGCGGTCCCTTATTTCATCAAGAGCACTTCCGTCAGAATCCTGTCCTTTTTCCTGTCTGTTAAGTGAAACCATAAGTCCGACGATATCCACATCAGCCTGAGCTCTTACGATCGGAACAGTCTCCTCAATTGATTTACCGGATGTTGTTACATCCTCAATGATCATTACTCTGTCGCCGTCTCTAAGCTTTGAACCAAGAAGGATTCCCTTATCACCGTGATCCTTTATCTCTTTTCTGTTTGAGCAGTATCTGACTTCTCTTCCGTATAATTCGCTTATTGCTATGGATGTTATTACAGCAAGCGGAATACCCTTATAAGCAGGTCCAAACAGTATATCGAATTCAAGGCCAAAGGTATCATGAATTGCTCTTGCATAATATTCTCCGAGCTTTTTAAGCTGCGTGCCGGTGACATAAGCACCTGCATTCATGAAAAAGGGAGACTTTCTTCCGCTCTTAAGTGTGAACTCGCCAAACTTAAGAACGCTGCTGTCTACCATAAAATCAATAAACTCTTCCTTATATCTTTCCATTTTAAGTAAATCTCCTTGTTGTATTCTTTATCATTTCAGAGCTCAGTTTTTAGTTTAATGCGCTCTTTATATCCTCTCTCATATCGATAACTGCTGCCCTTGCTGCTTCTCCAACAAGTTCCTTTGAAGGATCGGCAAACTTCTCATTCTTCCATGCAGCTATTATACCTCTTGATGAATTAACGATCGCACCAAGTCCATCCTTATTAAAGAAGTGAACGAGGTCTTTGCCTTTTCCGCCCTGTGCTCCGTAACCGGGAACAAGGATGAATGCATGTGGCATGATCTCTCTAAGTATTTTGCCCATCTCAGGGTATGTAGCACCTACAACAGCGCCGACGTTACTGTAAGCGCCGTCCATTGAATCAGCGCCCCACTCTTCCACAAGACGTCCTACAAGTTCGTATAACGGCTTCCCATCTGTAATCTTATCCTGAAGCTCTCCGCTTGAAGGGTTGGAAGTTTTTACAAGTACAAATATTCCCTTATCATATTCGTTGCAAACATTTATGAAAGGCTTAACACCGTCTGATCCAAGATACGGATTGACTGTTGCAAAATCAGCATCAAAGCCCTTGATAAGAGTATTCCCAACTTTTGTTCCGCCAAGATGTCCCAGAGCATAGGATTCAGATGTTGAACCGATATCTCCTCTCTTTACATCAGCGATAACAAGAAGTCCGTTTTCCCTGCAATAATCAACTGTCTTTTTGTAGGCGATAAGTCCGGGAATTCCAAGCTGCTCATACATTGCAATCTGCGGCTTTACAGCAGGAACAAGATCCTTTATATGATCGACTATTTCCTTATTAAACTCAAAGAAGCTCTCTGCTACAGCTTCAGCAGTCTCACCATATTCTTTGATGTTTTTATCAAGGATCCTCTTAGGAATAAAGTCCACCTTGGGGTCAAGACCTACAACAATAGGCGCATTGGTTCTCTCGATCGCGCGTGCGAGTTTCTGTATCATTTTTTCATATCCTCCCAGTACATTTATATTTATATATCGCCGTAGAAAAATGAATCTATGGCACCAATCAGCTTAGCCTTTGGCATCGTCTTTAAAAGGTATTTTTCAGGTTTAAGAGAAGCCGCGGTAACCACGCTTTCCTTATCTCCTTTTGATGTAAGGAACATAACAGGCAGATCTTTTAAAGTCTCATCTGCTCTGATGTTTTTCAGAACCTCCGGTCCATCCATCTGAGGCATCATGTAATCAAGAAGTACCAGATCAACAGCATTATTCTGTAAAAAGTTAAGCGCGATCTTTCCTGAGCTTGCCATATACACCCTATATTTTATTGATAGCCATGTTTTTATCATCCTTAGCATTGTACCATCATCGTCAACAATAAGGATCTTCTTTTTCTGTTCTTCATCTATATTGCCGTTTGTAACAGCAGTATCAAGGTCGTCTACAAGCTGCTGAACATCGAGCGGTCTTAAATATGTTTCCGTGACCTTTATCCCCGACAAAAAAGCCGAGGCATATTCAAGCTCTTCCCTGTTTCCAACTTCATATAGGTAAAAGCGCTCAGTATCGATTGCATTATCAAGATACTTAAGCGTGGCCACGCCATCATCCGCCACATCTCCAAGGTACAAAACATAAAGCTGCGGCTTATTTTCAACAGCTCTTACCATATTTTCAGCAAATTCGCTCTGAACTACTTCATAGTTTTCCTTTTCAAGTCCCTTGGCTATAGCACTGACCATGAAGCTTTTTGTAGGGCCTATCAGTAAGACTCTTCTATCCATATGCAGTTCCTTCCTTTTCACATAGAATTACAATATCCGCAACAACCCGTCTCTGTCAACTGCTGATAGTAATCTTTTTATTTCTCTGTATTTGTCCTTAAAATCATCCGGCATCCTGTAGTCATCCATCATGGAAACCACGTCATCTGCGCTGTCAAAATACGACCCTTCGACGAATTCCCTAAGGCTCTTCAATGCACCTTTTAGTTCCTCAGGTTCGATCAAAGGCTTTGACTCATCCTCTTCTAGGGCAGCTTCTTTCTCCTCAAGAAGAGGCTTTAAATACACTTCATATTCTTTATATAAATTAAGAAGTTCCGGAGTACGTCTGTCTATCTCGTGTTGATTTTTTTCATTTCCGCACTGCTCAAGGAATGCTGCAAGTGATGACAGTTCGGTAGCACCTATTACTCTTGCAGAGCTCTTAAGTCCATGAACGTAAGTCGTATAGTTCTCATAATCATATGCTCTCCAGGCATCCTCTATATTCTGGTATCTTTCGGGAATAGCATAAGCAAAATCTGTAGCAACATCCTTTAGTGCCTGAGGTCCGCCACAGTTTTTGGAACCCTCTTCATAATTGATCCCATCTATTCCTGTCATGATCGCTATGGCATCAAGATCCTCTGCAGCTATTTCCTTAGATGCAATTACGGGAGTAAAATCTTCATCCTCCGGTCTGATGATAAGATCCTCCGGAAGATTTTTAAGTATGACATCTTCGAGCCTCTGAGAATCCACAGGTTTGGGAAGATATCCTGCAAATCCCTCTCCTATATACATTTCTCTCGCACCGGCTATTACATTCGCCGTCAGTGCAAATACAGGCACGTCCTTATTTAGATTGTCATCCAGCTCGCGCATAGCCCTGTACGTCTCGATACCATCCATCTTGGGCATCCTGTGGTCGAGGAAAATAATATTATATTTGTTTTCGCACACAAGATTTAGTGCCTCAAAGCCGCTCTCTGCAACATCCACCTGAACCTGCGTCTGTTTAAGAAGTCCCTGTATGACTGTGAGGTTGGCAAGAGTATCATCCACAACAAGTATCCTTGCATCAGGGGCATGGAAGCTCTCGTGATAGGTATCCTGTCCAAGGAGGGTCTCTTCATAAGTCGAAGCAAAATCGCCTATCTCATTCCAGTTGATAACCTTCTGCTTAATGCTAAATGAAAACTCGCTTCCCTTTCCGTACTCACTACTCACAAGAAGTTTTGAATCCATAAGCTCAAGAAGGCGTTTTACAATATTCATTCCAAGTCCCGTTCCCTCAATGGTACGGTTCCTTCCCTCTTCTATCCTTTCAAAAGGCGAGAAGAGCTTTTCCATATCCTCTTTTCGTATTCCAATGCCTGTATCTTTTACCCTTATACGAAGGGAAATATATTCATCATCTATTTTCTTATGATCGATAATAAGAGTTACGCTACCCTCGTTTGTATATTTGATGGCGTTGGTCATAATGTTCATTACACACTGCTTTATCCTCAGCTCATCTCCAAAGAGCACAACGGGCAGAGTAGTGGAAATATCGGTTTTTAGTTCTATCTGTTTTCCCTTCATCCTTACGTGAGCTGTGTTGATCATATCGTTTATCATTGAACTCACGTCATACTCGACAGGTATGATTTCTGTCTTACCTGCCTCGATCCTTGAAAAATCAAGAACATCATTTACAAGACCAAGCAGGAGCTTACCTGATGAGTTGACATTTGCAGCGTACTTTATTATGTCAGGCTCCTTGCTTTCTCTCATGATCATCTCGTTAAATCCAAGCATTGCATTTATGGGCGTTCTTATTTCATGAGACATGCTTGATAGGAAATTGTTCTTGGCCTCGTTTGCCATCTGCTGAGCCTTAAGTTCATCAGCCAGTGTTCTCTGTGCCTGGATCATCCTGATATAACTGATCATTGTTTCAGAAGTCCTGACGAAGGTTCTGTACATATTTTCAATTTCATCATTCGTTCTGATATCCAGTTTTTTTAGTCTCTCATGGTTTTCATCAAGTCCTTTTGCACCCATGTCATAGAAGGACTGAATACTGTCCGAAAGACGTTGGATCGGCCTTACAATTCTTATCTGAGCAAGCTGATTGGTAAGAACGCTAAACGGAATGACAACTATGATTATCAACATGATAAGCTTGGTGTCAAACACAAGAACATTAGGTCCAAACTCAAACTTTGTTTTATTATGACCGTTTGCAAGTTCTATCCTGCTTAATTGTTGCTCCAGGGCAACAATATTCGTAACCTCTTCCCAGGGCCTTAACTCTAACTCCTGAACTTCATTACTTACCGGATCAGCGCTTTTAATATTATTGCCGGACATGGTCGGAATAAGCGTATTTGCATATACTGCAGCGGCGATTCCAAGGGCGATGGCCTGGATAGAAATAATTATTGAAAGTGAACGGCTAAGCTTCGATAATCTGTTATCAGCCATTTTCCTTGTAAGCTCATCTACGTCAGTCCTGTAAAAGACTCCGCTCATAAAAAGAGATCTGACTCTGTTTGGTGCCTGTCCGAGCAGTATATATATAATTGCAACTGCAATAAACGCTTCGGGAAGTTCATTTAAGAAATAGAAAACAGACCTGGACGGTGCAAACTCCGCCAATCCACGACCTGCAAGTATCCCGATCACTCCGCCCCAGATACTTCCAAAAAAGAACATATAGAAAACCATCATAAGGAATGCTTTTCTTTTCTTTCCAAACATTCCGGTCATACTAAAATAATGAGTTAATGCGCCGCCTAAAAAGTAGATCGCAGCTGTATATGCGAGCTCCTGATATACCATTGTCTTTGCAAAGAATAAAAAGAAGCAGCATATTATAGATGGAACAACACCTTCAAGCGCAGCAAGAACAATAACCGGCGAAAACTTAAAGACATACGCTGCCACATATTCTCCGGTTGTAAGTTCCACACTATTGTCAATATGTCCGTTGTTTTTGATAGTCAAAACAGTACATATGAAAAGTAGTATAAACATTACAATATGCTGTTTAACTGCTTCCTTAAAATGACTCTTTTGCATCATTTTTCCTCAGTCTTTATCTTTAGTTTCGCTATATCTGATCGCAAGTCCCTCACCACGGCTTTTGGCTTCGTAGAGTGCCGTATCAGCCTTACGATACAGATCATGATAGCCTCTGCCGCCATCAGGGTGAACTACATATCCGCATGAAACAGTAAACGAAATAATGTCATTTTGATATCTCACCTTAAATGTGTGGCCACAGAACATATTTATCCTGTTTTCCAGACTCTTTAGTTCTACAGTCTCTATAAAAATAAGGAACTCATCCTGACTTATATGACATAAGATTCCGTCAGAGCCAAATGATTCGTCGAGTCTTGCCGCCAATCTTCTAAGCAGCTCATCACCGCCCAGGTGTCCGTATCTGTCATTGATATCCCTAAAGCCGTCAACGTCCATCATTATGAGCGCAGCCTTGCCATTCTTGTGCCTGTAAATCCTGTTCCTTATAAGCGGTACTGCAGTATGTCTGTTGTAAAGACCGGTAAGTGCATCGCGTTCCGCCATCTGTCTTATAAGGTCTTGGGATCTTCTGTATTCATCGATATCAAAGGAAAGGAAATTGGCGATCAGTTTGCCATCCTCTTCCACTATCTGATATATGGTGTGAGTCCATCTGGGCGCAATCTTCTTGTTAACAATTCTGTGGAATTCCAGATCATCTCCTGTTATGCCGCTTCTGTATGCAAGAATCAGTCTGTCCTTACTAAAGAAATCCGCAACATTACTCTGTTCCTCTTCAATAACAGTGTTTGCCACGATCTCATCTATCATTTGCTGATAAGATTCATCCGAATGATATGCCTTATCAAGTATTTTCCTTGATTTACTAAGGTGAAGATTGAGGAGCTTATCATTGGTAAGATCCGCAACTATGAAGAACGAGTATTTCTGGAACTGCGTATAGGACGAATACTCAAGCAGTGCTGCAAATCCTTTTGCTGCAAGCTGTGTATACATAGGAGACTCTGCCATGAACACACCTTCCTCATAAGCAGCGCCATCATCAATTGTCTCTTCTGTTTCATCTTCGGAAATATCAATTGTCTCAAAATAAGGAGCATCTATTGTCATAAGGGACTCATTCATCTCTGCTTCGATACGCCTGACTGTGGATATCTCTTCGCTTTCTTCTTCAAGATAATCAAGCAGCTCTTCTTTGGGCATAGGTCTTCCAAAGAAGTACCCCTGTGCCTTTTCGCATCCAACGCGTTTTAAAAAGTCCCATGTCTCCAGTGTTTCCACACCTTCAGCAAGAGTCTGTATTCCTATTTCCTCAGCCATATTTATTACATTTTCCCAAATGGCTGTTTCCTTTGGTTTTGATCTAAAGTCCTGAAGGAACTTCATGTCAAACTTAAGTACATCAAATTCAAAATCCTTAAGGAGATTTAGCGATGAATAACCACTTCCGAAATCATCCATCCATACCTGATATCCGCCTCGTCTGAATTTCTCAACAGTTCCCTTAAGGACGTCAAAGCTTTCATCCAGAGCACTTTCTGTAATCTCTATATGAATAAGGTTTCTTGGTATGTGATTTCCAACTACAGCATCATTAACTATCCTGTACATATCGCGCTGATGAAAATCTATGCGTGATAAATTAATGGAAACAGGCAGAGGCTTTTTGCCCTTTCCCATAAAGTCTTTGATATCTTCACAAACACGCCTTATAACATAAGCATCGAGTTTGTAGATAAGATGTGCATCTTCCAGGATCGGAATAAAATCCCCCGGCATAAGAAATCCATGATCGGGATCGATCCATCTGGCAAGAGCCTCAAATCCGCAGACTCTTCCGCTTATTACTCTGACAATAGGCTGATAGTATACCTGAATATATCCCTTTAATACAGCATCCCCGATATGATGGATGATATACTGTCTTAGATTTATCTCATCACCGATTTCCTTATCGTAGAATCTGTATATGCTCTCATAATTTTTCTTGATCGAGTTACATGCCATTCTTGCCTTGTCGCAGGCGATACTGATATCGTTATCGTTAACCTCTACATAATATATACCTGCACGAAGCCCTGTCTCTGCCTCAGGATTATAGTTGATAACTCTTCTGTGAAGGTCCTCTATCCTTGCTTCTATGGCATTTCTGTAAGTGAGCACAACAAAATGATCATCTGAAAATCTTGCCACAAGAAGATCGTTAAAGATTTTGCTCAGGTTCTTTGATAAGTTCTGAAGGAATCTGTCCCCGGCCTCGAATCCATATTTTGCATTGTAAATCTTGAAATTTTCCACATCAAAATAAATGATGGCGAGACCTCTTTCCTTAATGTCTTCATCATCAATTATTTCCTGTGCATTTTTCCTGAATGCATACATATTTGACAGACCGGTCAGTCCATCAATCTCCTCATTTCTATTCATAGCCCCTCACATTTTCCTGTATCACACTTCTCTTAGTGCGTAATATCGGTTCTGTCTCATAATTAGTACCGGCGCCGTCGCAAATACCTCATCGCCTATATAACATCTGTCTTTTTCTTCATCCAACTCAAATTTTCTTCCCTCTGCATCAGTCTGGTTTATTTTTTCCAGTGCCTGACTTAAGGTTTCATCCCCTTTGCACAAATAAATATTCATGTTTTTTTCATCTCCCGAAATATTAATACATAGTTATAATACTATAATCAGCCAAAGCATAGTCATCACATTCGATTGTTTAATTGTTTTTTTAGATACCGTTCAGTAATACTTTACATTCTATCTAAAATACTTCAAAATAATGGATAGTTTGCAAAAAACAAATAACATTATCATAGATTTAATGAGGAGGTTTGTATGAAAATCGCAGTTGTTGATGATTGGTCCAAATCTGAAAAAGCCTCTGCCCAAGGTGAAAAATATGTCAGACTCGCCTGGGATGGAGAATACAGGAAGGGTGACTCCATCGTTTTTTCAGAGCTCACAAAGGATGCCTATTATGTGGTAAATGTTGATCCCTGCGTCGGCGAAGCACTGGTTCTTGTTAAGGATAGCACTATCACTTATGTCGTACCGTTTTATGAAAAGAAAACAAGCTATAATCCTATAGCTTTTGTTGGAAACAGGCATTATGTTTCTATAAGGGAAGCTACAGACTATGAGATTTCATCATACAGGAATCTTGCGAAGAATCCCTTCGATCAGCATGAAGAATCATCTGTTTATCCTCACGCTTATGCCAACGTGGAAACAAGAGGTGAAGCCGTATTTGCTGCAAGAAATGCAATCGACGGTGTTGTTGCCACAAGAAGCCACGGTGAATGGCCCTATGAATCCTGGGGCATCAACAGACAGGATGATGCCGAGATCACTATCGATTTCGGAAGAGAAGTTGATATTGATGAAATAAGATTATATACAAGGGCAGATTTCCCTCATGATAACTGGTGGGTAAAGGGAACCTTCAAGTTCTCTGACGGAAGCAGCGAGACTGTTTCCATGGATAAACATGTGGATGACCCTCATATTTTCAAGATAAAGAAAAATGCGATAACCTACCTTAAACTGGGTGATCTGATAAAGGCTGATGACCCTAGCCCGTTCCCTGCCCTTACCCAGATCGAGGTCTACGGAAAAAACACAAATAACTAAAGCAATAAAGGATAGAAAAAATGTCACAAAACAAAAACAGCAGTATCAAAGCAAAACTTAAAGATTATATTGAGCATTACACCAACGACCCTCAGTTCAAGCTGAAATTTATCATCATGTGTGTTGGCGTATTCTTTATGGGATTCTTCTTATCATTCCTTATAAAGGTTGATCTTGGAACAGATCCCTGCACCTTTATGAATGTAACTATATCAAAGAGACTCGGAATTCTATTTGGAACCTGGCAGCTCTTTCTTAATTTTGTACTGTTTATTCCGGTAATAATAAAAGCCCTGAACCTTATCGGTCCGGGGACTATCGCAAACATGGTATTTATTGGATATATCGCAGATTTCTTTGGATATGTCTGGAGTAAGACCATACCTGAATACTATTTCACAAAATGGCCTTACAGAGGGATCATTTTCGCAGCCGCACTCATATTGTTTGTAATTGCAGCATCATTCTATATGAATGCCGACATGGGTGTTGCTCCCTATGACGCAATTCCGATCATCATCAGCGAAAATATATTTAAAAATGTTCCGTTCAAATACATCAGAATTTCATTTGATGGAACAGCTGTAATAATAGGACTTCTTTTGGGCGGCAGACTTGAGATCGCTACGATCCTTATGGTCTTTCTCCTTGGTCCCACAATTACAGCTGTAGGTAAGTTCTTAGGAAAGAAGGTCTTCGCTTTTAATTAACTTTATATCCTCTTCTGAAGGATTCTCTATTCCGGCGATTCTTCTTGCCTGATTTGTTACAATTTCCTCGAAGATATTTCTTACTTCGCGGGCATTTGCAAAATTTTCCAAGCGTTCATTGCGTCTTGCCGCGATGAGCTCTCTTATATGTTTCCTGGCATCCTCTTCGACAGTATATTCGTATTTTTTACAGTTCATGTCGAAGATGGATTCCAGTTCATCTACTGTATAATCCGGAAATTCAATATACTTATTGAATCGGCTCTTAAGTCCCGGGTTACTTCCGATAAATTTCTCCATTGGATCTGTATATCCGGCTACGATGACAACCAGATCGTCTCTGTGGTCTTCCATTGCTTTAAGAATGGTATCTATCGCTTCCTGTCCAAAGTTATCATTATCCTGTGAAAGCGAATATGCTTCGTCTATAAAGAGTACGCCGCCCAGAGCCTTGTTTATCTTATCCTGAGTCTTAAGCGCTGTCTGGCCGACATATCCTGCAACCAGTCCCGAACGGTCAACTTCGATAAGCTGCCCCTTGGAAAGCACTCCGATCTGCTTGTATATTCTTGCAATAATTCTTGCAACTGTTGTCTTACCCGTACCGGGATTACCTGTAAAAACAAGATGAAGTGAAACAGGAACCGACTTCATTCCACTGTCTTTTCTAAGCTTTTGAACCTTGGCAAAATCGGTAAGCTCCTTTACGTCATCCTTGATGGTAGAAAGACCTATAAGCTCATTTAAATCATCCATAGGATCTGTTTCAGGTTCTTTTTCTTCAGGCTCTTTTGCCGGTTCAGGCGCATTTCCAAAGAGGGCCTTAGCTTCATTTAATGCCTCATTTGCCTGTTTTAATTTGTCATCCTCACCTACAGAGGCATTTCCGGATTCATTTTCTTTAGTTTCTTTAGTTTCTTTAGTTTCTTTTCTTTCTTTTACACCGCTTTTTTCAAACACGGGAGGCTTACCGTCTCCGCCTGAGCCCGGTCCAAAAAAATCGTTATACATGCTCCCCAAAAGATCATTACTCATTAATTCTTCTCCCCGTATAATGCCTCAAGCAGCACAGCCGCTTGAGGCATCTTAATAATCTGAACTGTTACTATTATATTATTTATACCAGTAGGATACGTCAACACCTGCGTTTACTCCATATCCCTGTCCCCTTGATGTAAACTGCCAAAGAAGTTTATCACCACTATATGTGCAGGAAGGTCCATACTGCGCTACCCATGTTGCATAGGGAAGATCTGACATGTTCATCTTGTATTCAAGCCAGTTGGTTGAACCATATATGCCGGGTGTGATTCCCTTTGACTGAAGTGTCTGGCAGGCTGACTTAAGTGCGGATGTTCTCTCAGCATTTGATATGTTGTCAGCTCGTCCGGTTTTGCTTGGAGAAATCTCCGAATCCATAAATACCGGAAGCGCTCTGTCATGTCCCGAAACACGTGCAGCTATAAAGTTAGCCTCTTCAGCACCTTCAGTTGCACTTACAGCATTTGTGTAGAAGTAAAATGAGTAAGGAATTCCATACTGCTGGCAGTTATATACATGGTTTCTCCACTTGGAATCCTCGAATACTGCACCGCCTCCGTAATAACGTCCGCCAACACGAATAATGACAGCATCACAGTTATCTTTTAATTCCTTCCAGTCATTAACTGTGTTGAACTGAGACAGATCAACAACCTTTCCGGTATCATTACCGCCTGTCTCAGGCTCTTTATAAGGGCTAACAACCTTTACACTGCATGTTGCCCTCTTATTGTTTGATCCGGCAACGCATACGATCGAACATGAACCATAGCCTTTTGTTACAACATTACCTCTCTCATCTACTGTAGCAACGGCTTTGTCTGTGCTATACCATCTAAGCGGTACATCAGCATATTTTGAAGGCTTGACCGTAGCTGTAAGAGTAAATTTGTTTTTCTTTTTCTCTTCAAAGACCTTGCTCTTTGCTGAAAGCTTAAGCTTTGTTACTTTTACTTTCTTTGCAACATTTAAGTGAAGAACATACTGTGTCCCATCTTTTTTTGACGTAACTGTGATATCGCACTTACCTTTCTTCAAGGTGGTTACTATTCCTTTTTTAGTAACCTTTGCGATTTTTTTGTTTGATGACTTATACTTAAACTTGCTTTTATTGCTGGTTGTTTTAATTATTTTTCCATCCAATTCTGCCGCAATAACAAATGACATCTTCGGCATGACGGAAACTGTTTCCTGCTGAATGGCAAGTTCAGTCTCTGTTTCTGAATTAACCTGTGTTGGAGTGGTTCCGGTCTGACCTGCCGGTGTAGTAGCTGCTGAATTTGATGCAGCAGAATTCGCTGAGTCAGGTATCTCCTGCTTCTCAATCTCGATTAATTTAGTATATGTTCCGGAATACTTTACCTCCGCCTTTGCCGGCATTGCAGGCACTACAGTAAATGCCAACGCAGCAGCAATTATTCCCGCAAAAATCTTTTTTGAAATCCTCATAAAAACCTCCCGCTATAAACTTAAAACATACCTGATAAAATTATAGCATAATTCCGGTTTGAATAGCGCATAATACTGCTTTCTTAACAAAAATTAAGGAAGAAAAAATCAGAATGCCGATGATCAGTTTTCTTTAAGAAGATTCTCTATTTTTTCCCAGTCGAGAACCTTAAGCGTTTTTTCTATTTCTGTAAAAAGAAGCATTATCATAAATATGCGCTTTTCGCGCATATTCACGAAGTGTTTTTGTATCATAGGAAAGCAATTTTTATGATATAAAAAACGACGCAAAACTTATGTCTTGCGCCGTTTTATTATCAACTTATTAATTGACCGATATTAGAACTTACCAGCCTTAGCAGCTTCTTCGATAGATACAGCTGTTGAAACAGTCATACCAACCATCGGGTTGTTACCTGCACCGATAAGACCCATCATCTCAACGTGAGCGGGAACTGATGAAGAACCTGCAAACTGAGCATCTGAGTGCATACGTCCCATAGTATCTGTCATACCGTAGGAAGCAGGACCTGCTGCCATGTTATCAGGGTGAAGTGTACGACCTGTACCACCACCTGAAGCAACTGAGAAGTACTTCTTACCAGCCTCAGTACGCTCCTTCTTGTAAGTACCTGCAACAGGATGCTGGAATCTTGTAGGATTGGTTGAGTTACCTGTGATAGATACGTCAACGTTCTCCTTCCACATGATAGCAACACCTTCCTGTACATCGTTAGCGCCGTAGCAGTTAACCTTTGCACGAGGTGAATTTGCATCCTTTGAATAGCACTTTCTGAATACTTCCTCTACCTCACCTGTGAAGTAGTTGTACTTTGTCTCTACATATGTAAAGCCGTTGATACGGGAAATGATCTGTGCAGCATCTTTTCCAAGACCGTTAAGGATAACGCGAAGAGGCTTTGTACGAACTTTGTTAGCCTTCTCAGCGATACCGATAGCACCCTCAGCAGCAGCGAATGACTCGTGACCTGCAAGGAATGCGAAGCACTCTGTATCCTCTTCAAGAAGCATCTTACCAAGGTTACCATGTCCAAGACCAACCTTACGACGGTCAGCAACAGAACCGGGGATGCAGAAAGCCTGAAGGCCGATACCGATTGCTGCAGCAGCATCAGCAGCCTTGCGGCAGTTCTTCTTGATTGCGATAGCAGCACCTACTGTGTAAGCCCACTTAGCGTTTTCAAAGCAGATAGGCTGAATGCCTTCGATGAGGCTGTATACATCAATGCCTGCTGCCATTGTGATATCTTTACATTCTTCGATAGAAGAGATTCCATACTCCTTAAGGCAAGCCAGGATCTGGGGCTCTCTTCTTTCATATGATTCAAATAAAGCCATTATATTTTTCCTCCTTACCTTAAATTATTCTTTTCTGGGATCAATGAAACGAACTGCATCTGCAACACGGCCATACTGACCCTTAGCCTTATCAAGTGCTGTAGCAGCGTCGTCTCCAGCCTTGATGAAGTCCATCATCTTACCAAAGTTAACATATTTATATCCGATAATCTCATCATTCTCATCAAGAGCAAGATCTGTGATATAACCATCTGTAAGTTCAAGGTAACGAGGTCCCTTGCTGAGTGTTCCATAGGTTGTACCAACCATTGAACGTGATCCCTTACCAAGATCCTCAAGGCCGGCACCGATCTGAAGTCCATCCTCTGAGAATGCAGACTGTGTTCTGCCGTATACAATCTGAAGGAAAAGCTCTCTCATAGCAGTATTGATAGCATCACATACAAGGTCAGTATTGAGTGCTTCAAGAACTGTAAGACCGGGAAGAATTTCAGCTGCCATAGCTGCTGAATGAGTCATACCGGAACATCCGATAGTCTCTACAAGTGCTTCCTGGATAACACCTTCCTTAACGTTAAGGGAAAGCTTACAGCAACCCTGCTGAGGAGCACACCAGCCAATACCATGTGTATAACCGGAAATGTCCTTAATCTCTTTGGACTGAACCCACTTAGCCTCTTCAGGAATGGGAGCAGCACCATGATGTACCCCTTGTGTTACGGGACACATATTTTTTACCTCTGTTGAGTAAATCATAAGTACCTCCTTAGAATTAGTGTTTACTATAGTATGATAAATTTTTATCGTTTACTACGCACTACACCCAAATTCTACTAAAAAATGCAGATTATATCAAGATTTTAAATCATTAAGGTTATTAAAAGTTAATTAAGTGATCAATCATCTGCTTCTATTATTGTTTTTACTTTTTTTCCATAGACTTTTTTGAAGAAGTATATGGAAAGGATAAATGATGCAATTTCTGCTATCGGGAATGCCCACCAAACCATGTTTAAATTACCGGTGCGGGACAAAAGCCATGCTACCGGAATAAGAACTACAAGCTGACGTCCGACAGATACGATAAGTGAATATATACTCTCTGAAAAAGCCTGGAATACAGAGCCAAGTGCTATGCAAACTCCGGCTACAGGGAAGCTCAAACATATTATGCGAAGGGCAGGAACACCGATCGCAGTCATATCAGGTGATGCATTAAAGAGCTTTAACAGTACCTGTGGTATCACAAGGAAGGTGATCGTGCCTGCTACCATGATGGTAACTGCAAGCTGCATTGCAAATCTGAGCGCTTCTTCAATTCTTTGCTTTTTGCGTGCGCCAAGATTATATGCCAGCACGGGGATAAGTCCGTTATTAAGTCCGAACACAGGCATAAAGAAGAAGCTCTGAAGCTTGAAGTATACTCCAAATACCGCTGTTGCAGTTGTTGAAAATGTGGTAAGTATGAGGTTCATGGCGTATGTCATGATCGATCCTATGGACATCATTAGGATAGAGGGAATACCTACATAATATATTTCTTTTACAATATCAGCCTTGGGATTAAAGATAAGTGAAGGCTTGATATTTATATCTTTATTTTTCTTTACGTTAAAATAAAGTCCTATGCATGCACCAACTATCTGGCCCATGACTGTTGCAAGTGCAGCACCCGCTACGCCCATTGCAGGTAATCCGAAAAGTCCGAATATCAGGATGGGATCCATTATTATATTGATTATCGCACCGGTCATCTGTGAAGCCATGCTAAACACAGTTCTTCCTGTAGACTGCAGCATTCTCTCAAAACTCATCTGACAAAACAGACCGATAGACATGCAACAGATGATCCTTAAGTACATCACCGCATAAGCTATGATCTGCGGATCGCTTGTCTGCGTTCTGATAAAGGGCTCTACACCGAAAACACCGATAAGGAAAAATACGACAAAATTCATAAAGGTAAGCAAAATTGTTGTATTTGCAGCAGCATCTGATCTTTCAAATTTCTTTTCTCCAAGGGATCTTGAAAGCAGTGCATTCATACCTACTCCGGTTCCCGAGCCAAGTGCTATCATCAGGTTTTGCAAAGGAAATGCAAGTGTTACTGCAGTCAGAGCTGCCTCATCTATCTGCGCAACAAAAATACTGTCCACGACATTGTACAGAGCCTGCACAAGCATAGAGAGCATCATCGGAAGTGACATTGAAATTATTAATCTTTTTACGGGAAGAACTCCCATTTTATTTTCTTTTACAGCCATACTACTCCTTCTGTTTTTTTTTCAAGAACAAAAAAGGATGCACATTGCATCCTTTTTTTAACACTATGGCATGATACCAAATAAAAAAAATAATATCAAGACATCAGCGATTTACATTCGTATTATTTGTATTGTCATCAGAACTCAGTTCTCCATTGGGATTATAGGTGCTGGTAATACCTGCTGCCTTATTAAATGCTTCGGCAAGCGACCGTCCGTCATTAAAGTGAAGTTCATGTCTGTACCAGCCACCTGACATTTTAACAAACAGAAAGCCATCGCATCTTACGCTGGTTCTCCTCGTTCCCGCTACAGCAGAGTCAAGAAAAGTATCCAGATCGCTTCCGTTATAGATATATGTGGCCGGAATGTACCATCCGTTATATTTTCTTACAAACAGATATTTTCCAAAAGTAACGGTGACATTGCCGTTTTCATCAGAACCAACCGTTACATCCAATTGCTGCTCGTCATCTATATTTTGAAGCTCGGTAGCATAGACCGGCGCAGGACCTTTTAATAACAAGGCAATAATAAACAGTGAAAAATAAAAGGCAAAAGAAAACAGGCTTTTTTTCATAATTCCACCTCAATCTAAAAGCTTTCGCAAAAGCACCAATACTCCATATGGTATATCGGCATTTGCAAAACAGTTTTTAACCTATTATGTAAAAATCCCCGTCTTCTTCATCGGTCAGAATTGACTGTAACTTTTTCCGTGCTTCCTCCCTGCTATCGGCAACTACCTCAACACCAAATGTAAAGGATTTCTTATTTTCAAAAACTTCATCCTCATGATCAAACTGATTCTTTAGTGCTTCAAAGGAACGACTTTGCCTTAGCTCAATTATGTCACTTGCTATAAATTTGCTGTATATGTTATTTTCTTCTTCCGTCAAAGCAAACTCACTAATGAGATTCATTGTGTCGGCCACATTAAGATAATCACTTGCTATATACTCTTCAAAGCTCTTCCAATGTATCTTGTCCTTTAATTCTTCATTGGACATGATATTGTCAAGATACTCATCAAGAGTGATCCCCTCTTTCTCAAGCCACTTAAGACCATACCATTTCCAGATATGCTCTCTCATCTCAAGGACTTCCTGATCATGTATCATCTGCATTCTGTGAAAAAAGCCCTCGACCATCTCTGCAGCATCTTTTTCATCTGAAACATCAACATTTATAACGCGCCCTGAATACTGGGTGCCGTATTTTAGATCTTCAAGACTTAAAGTGAAGGCATCATCATTTACATAGGACATGTTTACCGCCAGATCTCCCAATCTTGCAACACAAATACTGCGCTCCTTAAGCACAGTTTCTTTTTGTTCATTGAAAGCAGATATCATAGATTCCGGTTTTATGTAGGTAAACATATGAGCCATTAAAAAGCCGCCTTTCGTATAACCACCCATAATATTATAACATCATATTATATTTGCTTGTACATATCCAGCTTCTTAAAATCTTCTAAACTAACCGGTCTGGAATAATAATATCCCTGAACCGAATCTATATGATAATCCTTAAGCTTCTGCTCTGTTTCTGCATCTCCTATGCCCGTAGCACATACCCCAATGCTCATATCCTCAGCAAAACCGGTTATTGCCTTGGCCATATAATTGGACAGTGGGCTCTTGCTGACATTCTCTGTGATCTCAGTTCCGATCTTGATAATATTTATAGGAAGAGAGGTTGCAAGATCAAGCGTTGCAAAATCGCTCACATCAAGAGCAATCCTTATTCCGCAGGACTTTAAAAAGATTACCTGACTTTTAAGATAATCAAAGTTTATATCCCTTGTCACGTTGGAGAGCTCTATACACATAGCTGTTCCCGGATATCTGTTTCCGCGAAGAAGCTCAACTATTGTTGTTCGAAATTCACTTTTTTCAAGCTGTACATAAGCCAGATTCAGACTTATGAAAAAGTCGGGATGGTCCTTTAGTATCTCGAGTCCGTCCTTCATAGCCCTGTCGAGTATCCAGGTCCCGAGAGTATAAAAGGATCTGTCCTGCTCAAGCCATGGTACAAATTCACTTGGGGAAACGTCTCCGTAAGGCTCCTTATTCCAGCGAAGCAGAACTTCTGCTCCCCTAAGAGACCCGTTTGTCTTGGAGATGATTGGCTGATAATTCAGATAAAAGCCGTTGCATCTGTTTAGAACGCTTTCCCTTACTGCCTCTACAAGATCAATTGTCTTCTTATTGTATTCAAGTTCATTGTTATGAAAAATGATCAGATTGCCATGCTTTTTCGTCTTGGAATAATCAAGGGCATACTTGGCACTTGTATAAATTGCATGAACGTCAATCCCTGCCTCATCACATGCGATCACACCTCCGCCAAGATCTGCGGAAACACTGGAATTTCCAACCTTCATGCTGTTTTTAACATAGACTCTCATTCTCTGATACAGACTCTTGATATCATCAATAGTCATATTCACGCTGCAGACACCTAAAATCGTTCCGTCCCCTCTGTAAACATGACCTTTTTCAGCAACTTCCTTAACGAGCCATTCGCCCATCTGTTTAAGCATTCTGTTTCCAAACATATAACCGTAGAGTCTGTTGATATCTCCAAAATCTATGACATTTACAAGTAAGAGCACATAGCCCAGCTTTTCTCTTTCAAGGCTGTGCATGTAATTGTACATCTCATAGTGGTTTGACAATCCTGTTATGGGATCTGTGTTGTCGACGATACCTTTATTTATAAGTGAGCATGCATAAAAGGCTGCCTTGCCGGAGTAGTCCTTTATAACAACTCCTTTGCATGAGCAGGCAACATATTCTCCGCTCTTATTTCTGGCTCTGTATTCAAAACTGGGATTAACTCGATTTCCTGAAAAAGCAGTTGCAAGGTGTTCTCTGTACGTCGCCCTATCCTCGGGGTGAACATGCGCTTCCCACACCTGATCTGCCTTGTAGATATACTCCCCTGTCAAGCCAAAATAGTTTACAGCATTCTCAGACCACCTTGCCATGTTGCGTTCAATATCATAAACGTAAACATAGCGGCTCTTTGACGTAACTGCAAATGTATCAAAGATTTTTCCTATGGTTTCATAGGCCCCCTGGCGATTATCCGGCATGATTAAAAGAACCCTCCCCAAACAAAACTCTTATGCTATACTAATTATAGTATTTGTGAATTATTAACATCAACTGTTTTTTAGCATTATAAGGAAGGTACAGATATGTCTAAGATTTCAAATCCCGAGCAAAACGCAGCAGCACAAAATTCTAAAGGTGCACTTCAATACACGGAGGTTTCAAGACTCACATTATTCGGAATTCCGTGGCCTTTTAAAAAATATGAGCTCTATGATAATGAACTGATAATCATCTCCGGCTTCTTAAGCATACATGAAAACGACTGTTTCATGTACAAAATAAGCGACGTTGAATTATCAAGATCCCTGATCCAGAGAATATTCGGACTTTCAACAATCACCTGCTTTACCTCAGATGTTACAGACAAAACCATTGTCATGAAAAACATAAAGCACGGAAGGGAAATAAAGGATTTCATCAATCAGGAATCAGAGAAAGCCCGCTTAAGAAGGCGCACTGTTAATATGCAGGATATAAGTTTTGCAGCAGAAGACGGCACCCTTGATGATATAGGTGATTGATACTGTAATTTCAAATATTTAAGGGAGCTGTGAAAAATGAGAAATCATCATCTTTCACGGCTCCCTTTTCTTTTTAGCTCAAATATTGTTTGTATATTTCCACCTGATCATAGATGCATCTCCATGAACTCCAGGCGTTGGCAGATACACATATATAATGTCCACCGCTGTTCGAAACCGAATAGCTCGCTGCACAACAGCCTGACTGGTTGACAAATCCGGTCTTTGCACATACCACTTCACCGTTTGTCTCTTTGTCCTCAATTCTTCTAAGGAACCAGTTTGAAATCGTTATGCCTTCCGGGTGCTGCTCTGTGGCAGAAGTCGTATATGTATGTGCAGAAAGTATTTCTCTAGCGAGATCATTCTCAACTGCAGCCTTAAGTATCATCGCCATATCGGTTAATGTACAGTAATGATCTTCATCATATAAGCCAACGCAATTAGTAAAGTGAGCACTGTCAGAGAGCCCCAGTTCCTCGAGTTTTTGGTTCATCATGTCTACAAAAGCTTCATGAGAGCCTGCAACATATTGTGCAAGTGCAAGTCCGGCATCTGCTCCTGATGGAAGAATCGTTCCATACATCAGGTCTCTTACTGTCACAGTCTCATCAACATCAAATCCCACAATACTGCAGTCATTTGAAAATGAATAATCTGTTATGTCCCTGGTAATTGTAAACGTATCATCAAGATCCGTCACATGTTCAGCAGCAACAAGTACAGTAAGGATTTTTGTCATTGAAGCAGGTGAAATAGTTGCATCAGCTGCTTTTTTAGCAATTATCTCGCCCTTATCCACATCGATCAAAACTGCATTTTCACTAATGACATCTTCGCTGTATATCTCCGATACTGAAGGAGATGTTGTCACTTCATACCCTTCTGCAAAGCTTGCAACCTCGGGTGATAGTTCTTTTACTTCTTCCTGCTCTACCTCTGCTTCGGGTTCTTCCTCAATCTGTGGCTCAATCTCTTCCTGAGGTATACTCTCCTCTATTGAAGCAAGATCGGCCGCATCCTCCTCTTTATTCCCTTTTCCGGTAAAAATAAAAATCAATACTGCAGCTATGATTATACTAAGCACCCCTGCGCCCACAAGAATAGGAATAAACCTCTTCTTTCTTTTAGCAGGTTTCCTTCTCACATAGTAGCTGCTGTCCAAATTTCTGTAATGCTTGTTCCCCAATTTAACTTACCTTGTAGAGAGAAATATCTCCTCCCTCTCCGCATCCTTGTCATCCGGATACGCCTTCCTGTATTTTTCCATAAGTGCTTTCGCCTGCGTAAAATTGCCCGCATACTCGTATGCAGTAATCTCATTCAGAAGAAGCGCCTGATAATATGCTGTATCATTCAGGGCAAGTCCCTCCTCAAAAGAAGAAACTGCGCCATCATAATCCCCCATCCTGATCTGGCAAAGACCGAGCTGATTGTAGATATCAGGGTGGTTAGGATCCTCTGCAAGAAATGTTTTATATACGCTCACCGCATAGTTATAGTCGCCCTGTCTCTCGCCTGTCTGACCAAGCAGCAGGACAACAGGTGCTTTTTGAGAATCGCGTTCGTTTCTGGCAAGTTCCAGATAGCTCTGTGCATCTGCATTATTTCCAAGATAATAAGATATCTGGCCCTTTTCATAATTGGTCATATTCTGGTCGCCATCACTAAGACATGCTTCCAGTATGGCTTTGCCCTCATCCTCATATCCCGCTTCCGAAAGAGCCTTGTAGATCATGATCCTAAGATCATAATCTCTTTGGGAAAGGGACATAGCCTTGGAAAAATCAGAATAGGCGCCATCATGATCTTCATTTTTAAGTCTTGCTATACCACGCATGTAAAACGCATCTTTATCTTTTTTTCTTATATCCAGAATAGCATCATATACTTCTATAGCTTCCGGATATCTTCCAAGCTTGATATACGCATCAGCCAGATAAAAATTAGTATCGTAATCCATATCATTAGGAATTCCGTCTGTTGCAGCAAGTGATTTTAAGAATTCGTCTATCGCAAGATCATACTGTCCCAATGTTCTGTAGAGTATTCCCCTTGCTCTGCACAAAAGTCTTTCATCTTCACCCTGTTTTTCCGCATTGTTCAGACTTTCCTCTGCTTCTGCATATTCAAAGTTTTCTATATGAGTAAGTGCAGAGTCGACGTTACCATGTCTGTAATTGCTACCACATCCGCAAGCACATATGACCCCCATAGTCATGAGCATGGCAGCGACTCTTTTCCCATGATCAGTCATCTAAATCAATCCTCACCAAGATATGCTATTACTTCAACCTCACATAATACGTTTTTAGGAAGCTGTTTTACAGCAACGCAGCTTCTTGCCGGCTTTCCTGTGAAATATTTTTCGTATACTGAATTAAAATCGCCAAAATCAGACATATCAGCAAGGAAGCAGCTTGTCTTTACAACATGCTCATAATCTGTTCCTGCTGCCATTAAGATCTCTCCGATATTTCTGCATACAAGATCTGCCTGAGCTGAAACTCCTTCACCTTCAATATTTCCTGTAGCGGGATTGATCGGTATCTGACCTGAAGCATAAAGAAATTTACCTGCAAGTATTGCCTGTGAATAAGGTCCTATTGCTGCAGGTGCTTTGTCTGTAGAAATTTTTTTCATCTTTTCATCCTCCGTAAACTTTTTTAACCAAACTCAGCGGTTACATAGTATCCGCGCTCGTTCTCCTCAACTTTTAATACAACGCCTTCCCTTTCAGCCATCCTCTCTCTAAAAGGAAAATTGGCCGACATCGCAAGAGACGGATCGATCGTATAATACACATTACTCGGAAGTTCACCTTCCGTTACCGTAACCTTGTCGCCTTCCTTTAACAGGCCGGGGCGCTCCATTTTAAAAACCATTTGTCTTCCCATAACTGCCTCTTATTCATTCGGAACCTCGCTTACTTTCATTTTTACATAAGCATGGTTTTTCAAATAATCATACCATAAAGCATAGGATTTTGCTTTCAAATGTACACTGTCAAAAGATAATTCGCTGTTCAAAGCACCATTCTCATCGTCTGTAGCCTCATTCATATCGATATAGAAAATATGCTCACCGTCAGCCAGTGCTTTAAGCCCTTCATTTCTTTCATTTATGGTCTCATTTTTAAAGACTTTATCCTTTGAGCTTTTCTGACTTGTAACATGCATTATTCCCTGAATATAGATTATTGCATCAGGCTGCTTTTCCCTTATTTTTGCAAGAACCTCTGCATATTTTGCACAGAAAGTTTCTGTTGTTCCGCTTCCAAGCTCGTTGATTCCAAGCATCACATATATCTTGCCAAACTGTTTTCTTGAGAGAGCTTCCTCGATAGTAACGGTCTCAGTAGGGACATCTTCCGGAGTTACACTATTATCAGCAGGGGCTTCTTCCGCGGGCAATACATTCGTATCAGCCTGACTACCTGCATCTTCAATATTTTCCCCGCTCTCTGTTCCTTCAGCACTCTCGGCAGCCGGATCCTGCGGTAATACGGGCACCTCAACGAACTCTATTTTATCAAATCCATAGATCGTCATGGATACCTTTGCATAGAAAGTAGATCTGTCTATCAGTTCCTGGCAATACTCTGACAAGCCTACCGTTCTTGAGTCTCCGATAAAAAGAGCATCACAAAAATAGTCATCGTCTACACTTGTCATCACGTAAACTTCTTCCTCAGGTACTTCCTCTGCAGGCTGCTCCTCTACAGGAACTTCCGCTTCTTCTGCAGGTACTTCTGTGGCTGCAACATTGCCCTCGTCAGCGCCATCGTTATCCGTTTCTTCAATCGTCTGATCAGTTGCGCCGGCATTTGCCTCTTCTGCAGCCTGACCTTGTTGCTCATTATTCTCTGCCTCGGAATTATCTGCCGTCTGTTCTGTATCACCTGTATTTTCAGCATCGGCAACGTCACTTGCCTTTTCTTCTTCAGAAGAGGGCTTATCATTATTACCTTTTCCAAACATCTTATCCTTTGCAAGCGCAATAAGATAAGGTGTTTCACCTGAATCTATTGCCCTAAGGGACAACGAAAGCAGAGGCATTTCAGAAGCATCATATTCATATTTTCCATATGCACTCATCCTACCCATGTAAGAATCCACACTAAAGAAAATGATTCCCAGTATAAATCCCAAGGTAAGGATATGCCGAAAAACTGTTTTCATTTATATTTCCTCAAAAACCAAAATATAAGAAAGGATTTCCTGCTTTGCCTGATACTACTACAGCACATATCCAAAATAGTATCATCAAAAATAATCTTACAAACCAATTTCTTCTGTGATCATAGATATATTTAAAAATCTGCGGAATAAGCAGTATCACTCCTGCAGCAAGAATATATCTGTAATTACCCGCTATCTTGCCAAAATCTCCCGGATTAACGGCTATTCCCGGACCTTTAACAGGAAAAAGCCTAAGAAGATATGCACATAAGTCATTTGAACTTGTAAGAGCAAAAATAACCCATGTAACCGGCAAAAACAGGAGCACATGGATCCTGCCGACTATAGCCATAAGCTTATCATTTTTCGACCACAAGAATTTTTCAAAATAAATCATCAGAAGCAGGCTACCACTCCATAAAAAGAAATTAAGTGATATTCCGTGCCAGATTCCGGTAAGGAGCCAGACTACAAGCAAATTAAGGGCGCACCTTAAATCGCCATTTCTGCTTCCTCCAAGCGGAATGTAAACGTAATCCTTAAACCATGAACCGAGAGTCATATGCCATCTGCGGTAAAATTCACTTACGCTCTTTGAAGCATAAGGCTGGTCAAAGTTGATTATAAAAGGGTATCCCATCATTACACAAACAGCTGATGCCATAAGAGAATATCCCCAAAAGTCAAAATACAGCTCAAGCGAAAAGCAAAGAACACCTGCCCATGCAAGAGGAGTCGAGATGCTCTCATAACCTATGGTTCCGATATCATTCCACATCATTGATAGTCTGTCTGCAATAAGAACCTTCATCGCAAGACCCATCACAAAAATAGCAAGACCTTCCTCTATTTTTCCAAGATAGATAGGAAGTCTGTCCCTGAAGATAAGAAATCTATCTTCCATGCCGGTCATTATCCTGTTTTTCTTCATATCCTGATATCTCATGATTGGTCCTGATATGACCTGCGGGAACAATGAGAAATAAAGAAGCACCTCAGAAAATCTGGGCATTTCCTTCATCTTTCCTTTGTACATATCAGCCTGATAAGAGATCATTTTGAACATAAAAAAGCTTATGCCAAGCGGAAGAGATGGAAATTTACCCATCTGAACCATAATCTTATAAAACATAAGCACCGAGACATCAAGCAGAACTATCAGTAGTATTTTTTTATGTTCTTTGACCTTGATGGAAAATAAATAATTAATAACAATGAGGGCGCAAAAAAGCCCAAGACTTTTAAAGTCTCCTACTGCATAGAACAAGAGACTTCCGATAATAGTAATATATGCACGATATCCCGCCGGCACAACATAATATACCAGCAGGAATATCGGTAAAAATCTAAATATAAAAGATAAATCCGAAAAATTAATCATATTTGTACTAATTTGTAGCATTGTTTATCTCAGCCAATTTGTTTTCAGCAGATGTAGCACTGGAAGTATCGGCAAAATCATTCATAACTTTGTCATACGTTTTCTTGGCATTATCCGTATCACCGCTTTCATAATAGGAGTTACCCAGATTATACAAAGCATCAACATTGGTTTCATCATACTGGAATGCCTTTGTAAGTGCTGCAATTGCAGTCTCATAATCACCTTCTCTGTATGCCTCATATCCCTTGGCATAGCTTCTGGAGGATAATTCGCTTCCGACAAGTGTCATAAAATCATTATATAGATCCATAAATCCGGAAACAGAAGCATCCTCGGCGGTCTCGATATTTACATCTTCAAGCTGAGCCTCTATTTCATCAATATTGTCAGGGCTCTCCAGATAGATAGCCACTGCCTTCATAAGTTTTTCTGAAGCTGAACCTGTTGAATCAGCGCCCTCATAAGTGCTGAGTTTTTCGTTCAGGTTCTCTATTTCTGAATTGAGTGAAGATATCTGCTGTTCATATTCTCCCATCTTTGCAGATTTTGCATCAGATTCCTCACTTATTGTACCAATCTGTTCTTTGAATGTTGAATTTACTTCCTGAATACGGGCAGGAAGGATCAAATAATTTGCAGCTGCTATTCCAAGTATGATACCAAGGACAATTCCCCATACAGATCCGCTTTTGGTAAATACATTGGTCTTAATGGGCTGTATTATGGTTTCGTTTCCGCTCTGGTAGCGCACTACATTTCCGGTTACCTTCTTGGTCGAATCGTCATGGCTCTTCACATCCTGCGGAAGCATCATGGACTCAGCTTCTTTGAGGTATCTGGCAGCCATAACATTACCGCTGTCAAGCTTAAGGCTCTTTTCTGCTTCTGTTTTAGCTTTAGAATAGTTACCGTCATTTAAATACAAAAGAGCAAGCAGAAGATGAGCTCTGATAAATCCCGGATTCATGGAAAGAACTTTTTTCAGCTGAATAACTGCCATGTCCAATCTGTCCTGATGGCAATGATTAAGAGCAATATTATATTTTTTTATTGTCTGATTGAACATCTCAAGGCGGGCAGGATCATTTCTTACAAGCTCCATGTACTCGTCTGCTGCATTATCGTCAGGCTTTAAATTCTTACTGATAACCCATTCACTAAGGGCTGCAACAACTTCACCACATTCATAATAGACCAGTCCTAAAAGGTTTCTGGCCTGAATATTACTCTTATTTAGTTTAAGACTCTGATGCAGTGATTCTGTTGCACCAGAGAGATTGCGCACACCTGCCCGTTCCAATCCCTCGTTATAATATTTGTTGGAAAGAGCAATTATACGCTTATATACTTTCACTCCAGCACCGCAATTAGGACAATAATCACGCTCTGTTAACTCTGCTCCGCACTGATAGCATTTCATAATATGAAGTTCTTTCCCCTCTGTATATTTTATGAACGAACACGATTCTGATGTCCTGCATCTTCGACTTTCGCATCTTTGATAAGTCCAACAAGAACATCAGCCATATCATCAAGATCCTGATTGTATATTATTTCCTCAGCATCTTCGATTTCCAGACTGGGTCTGAACTTCTTAAGTTCATTTTCAAAATTTATCATTTCAAGGCTCCCTCATATATCAACCGGGCATGATCCCCAGTGACTCTCTAACCTGTCCAACCAGATATAAGGATCCTGCGGCGAAAACAACATCGCCTGCTTTCCTCTCTGTAATAATATCCATGAGTGCATCTCTTACACTGCCATAATAAGAAAACTGGATATCCGGTTTCTTTGTCATATGCTCTGTCTCAGACCTAATAGCTCCTCTGAGCTGAGATTCCGACACGGTTCTGCCGGTATCAAGCACCGATACGCTTACTCTGTCAAACAGACCACTTTCAAGTATCATTCTGATCATCAGATGATACTGTTTATCTGCAACAGCTCCGAATAAAAGATGTCTGTGACCTTTACACGGAACATTCTGCACACTCTCAAGAAATGCCTCCATGCCATCAACATTGTGAGCACCATCTACATACATGCCGGGCAGGATGAGTTCCATTCTTCCGCCCCACTTAGCCTTTTTAAGGCCAAATCTGATGTCATCTTCAGTAATTTCGATTCCCATATCGATCAGTGCTCTTGAGCACATTATCGCAATACTGGCATTTTCTGTTTGAAATTTTGCAACAGTCTGAACACGCAGACCGCAATAATTATCATACTTAGATTTGTATGAAAAATCAATGCAAATGTTACCATTATCATCGGGCAAAAACTGAATATCGGTAGCAAATTCAGGCTCTACCACATATATCCTGCTGCCAAGCTGCATAGCCCTTTTGGAAATGACCTCAGTACTGGCATCACGTCTGTTGTAAAGCACAACAGGAACATTTTCTCTTATTATACCTGCCTTTTCAGCGGCAATTTCAGATATGGTATTGCCAAGATACTGCATATGGTCCATACCAATTTCGGTAATAACATCAAGTATCGGACTATGGATACTGTTTGTAGCATCAAGTCGTCCGCCAAGTCCTGTTTCAAGAATAAGATAATCGACAGGATATTTTTCATATAAAAGCATTGCCATAAAGAACAGAAATTCAAAATAAGTCGGGAAATATTTTTCCGGCTTATAGTTTTTTATCTGTCTTAAGAGATCGGTAAAAATCTCTGCAAATATATTGTCCTCTATATGTTTGCCGTTTATACAAAAACGTTCGGTTATCTTTATAAGATGCGGTGATGTAAACATTCCGACAGAAAAATTAGCCTGCCTTAAGATCTCGGATAAGTAATTACATACAGATCCCTTTCCGTTTGTGCCTGCAACATGTATGATTTGCATTTTTCTGTCAGGGCTTCCCAAATATTCAAGAAACTCCCTGGTCTGTTCTACCGAATGCTTTTCGGTAAATGCCGGAATGCCCTCTACGAAATGTTCACATTCATAGAAGCCAAGTCTTTCTCCGGCATCCACTCTTTCAAGCATATCATCTATGTGATTAATCAATTCTTCACTCATAGTTTTTTATGGATTAGCCTTTAAGCTGTGCCAATCTCTCCTTAACCTGTTCAAAGGTCTGCTCGTACTTTCTCTGCTTTTCTTTTTCTTCCTCGATCTTCTCAGCCGGAGCCTTTGCAAGGAATTTCTCATTTTCGAGCATGTTCTTGGATCTCTTAAGTTCGCCCTCGAGACGCTTCTGTTCCTTCTCAAGTCTCTCAATCTCAGCAGAGATATCAACAAGCTCTGCAAAAGGAATATAGATTGTAGCTTCAGCAAGTACTACTGATACAGCATCATCCGGAATTCCTGCTTTATCCTTCTGACAAACAGATTCGGAAGCGCCACCAAGTGTCTCAAAGAAGAGCTTACCTGTTGTAAAGATATCAAGTATCTCATCTTTTTCAGATACAACGAAGACCTTAGCCTTTTTGGAAGGAGCTACATTCATCTGTGTTCTTACGTTTCTGATTCCTCTGACAGCTTCCTTGATGGTCTCTATTGCCTTTTCATCTTCTGCAAAGTTCCACTCTTCCTTATAAACAGGCCATGAAGAGATCATTATTGATTCTTCTTCTGATTGAAGAGTACAGAATATTTCTTCGGTTACATAAGGCATATAAGGATGAAGCAGCTTGAGGCTGTTAATAAGTACTGTCTGAAGTGTCCAAAGCGCTGCCTCGTGTGAAGTCTTATCATCTGAGTTGTAAAGACGGGGTTTAACCATCTCAATATACCAGTCGCAGAACTCTTCCCAGATAAAGTCATAAACCTTCTGTACTGCAATACCGAGCTCGAACTTCTCCATGTTCTCAGTTACTTCACGGATAGTGTTGTTGAGCTTGGATAAAATCCAATGATCTACGGGTTCAAGACCTGCAGGCGCATCCTGATGTATTGCGCTCTCCTGATCTTCACTCATATTCATCATTATAAATCTTGAAGCATTCCATACCTTATTTGCAAAGTTACGGCTATTTTCAACTCGCTCGTAATAGAATCTCATATCGTTGCCGGGTGCATTGCCTGTAACAATTGTAAGTCTGAGCGCATCTGCACCGTACTTATCTATTACTTCAAGAGGATCGATACCATTACCAAGTGACTTACTCATCTTTCGACCCTGTGAATCCCTGATGAGTCCGTGGAACAGAACGGTCTTGAAAGGATATGTTCCCATCTGTTCGTAACTTGAGAATATCATTCTGATAACCCAGAAGAATATTATGTCATAACCTGTTACAAGTACATCTGTAGGGAAGAAATACTTAAGGTCTTCTGTCTGCTCAGGCCATCCAAGTGTTTCGAAGGGCCAAAGCGCTGATGAAAACCATGTATCAAGTGTATCTGTTTCCTGCTTGAAGTGAGTGCAGCCGCACTTAGGACATACTGTGGGCTCTTCTCTGCTTACAACAGTTTCGCCGCAGTCATCACAGTAATATGCGGGAATTCTGTGGCCCCACCAGAGCTGTCTTGAAATACACCAGTCTCTGATATTATCTGTCCAGTTGAAATATGTCTTCTCCATTCTCTGAGGAATGAGTTTGATCTCGCCTTCTTTTACAGCTTTTACCGCAGGCTTAATAAGCTCGTCCATCTTGACGAACCACTGCTTCTTTATCATAGGCTCAACTGTAGTACCACATCTGTCATGAGTACCAACATTGTGAGTATAATCTTCGATCTTAACAAGGAGGCCCATCTCGTCAAGTTCTTTTACGATAGCATCCCTGCACTCATATCTGTCCATTCCCTCGAATTTGCCACCATTCTTATTAATAGTTGCATCATCATTGAGAATATTGATCTCTTCAAGGCCATGTCTCTTACCTACCTCGAAGTCATTAGGGTCATGTGCTGGTGTGATCTTAACTACACCTGTACCAAATTCCATGTCAACATAGCTGTCCTCGACAATAGGAATCTCTCTGTTAACTATAGGAAGAAGTACCTTCTTACCCTTAAAGCTCTTATATCTGTCATCATCAGGATTTACAGCAACTGCAGTATCGCCAAGCATTGTCTCGGGACGTGTTGTAGCAAATTCGATAAAGTCAGTCTTACTTACTGTGCCGTCCTCATTGATAACGGGATACTTGATGTGCCATAAATGTCCGGCCTGCTCTTCGTATTCAACCTCAGCATCTGAAATAGAGGTATTACAAACAGGACACCAGTTAACAATTCTGTTTCCTTTATATATATATCCTTTTTCGTGCATCTTGACGAAAACTTCTGTAACAGCCTTGTTACAGCCTTCATCCATGGTGAATCTTTCTCTGTCCCAGTCACATGAAGAACCGAGCTTTTTGAGCTGGGATACGATCGTTCCGCCGTATTCCTCTCTCCACTCCCATGCTTTTTCAAGGAATTTTTCTCTACCAAGCTCGTGCTTATCTATTCCCTGCTTCTTAAGCTCATCAGTTATCTTAACCTCGGTTGCGATACTTGCATGGTCAGTTCCGGGCTGCCAAAGAGCATTATATCCCTGCATTCTCTTCCATCTGATGAGAATATCCTGAAGAGTCTGATCGAAAGCGTGACCCATATGAAGCTTACCGGTAATGTTCGGCGGCGGGATCACGATAGTAAACGGTTTCTTTGTTTTGTCCACTTCAGCGTGGAAATACTTGTTATCTTCCCACTTCTTATAGAGTCTGTCCTCTATACCCTTCGGATCATAAGTTTTAGCAAGTTCTTTTTTCATAAGATAAAATCCTCTTTCTATTATAAAGATAAATAAAGTTAGTCGATTTTATTAAATACCAATAAATAATATTCAAATACCTTTTCTTTGTCAACGATTCGGGGTGGTGACACTTGTGTCATATGCTACTAATGGTTTACATATTTTTATTGACCGATCAAGTATCATTATCTGATTTTCGTATTCAAATTACTCAATATCGTAAACCTATCTCACACCATGTTTTATGGGCTTCTCGAAAAAGTCGTTTCCGGATAATCCCCAATTTCCACAGAGTTATCCACATTGACATTTATGTCATTTCCATTAGAACAACCGTGCTTTTGTTTGTAAAACCATTAAATTTTGTCAACAATTAAGACAATTTCAAGATTGTTTTGGTTAACATAATATAATTTATCCACATACTTATGTAAACCATTATACAATTTACTTTGTACGTATGCCATATTTATATGATTTTCACCAAATATATTTAATCTCAAAGTCTCTCCCACACTGCCTTAACATCACTTTTGACCGTATTGGTCGATACAAGCTTTATATTCTTCCACTCTCTTGGGAACAGATCATAATATGATTTCTGCATAAACCTCTCATCAAGAAGTGCAACAATGCCTTTGTCATTTTCTGTTCGTATCACCCTCCCGGCTGCCTGAAGAACCTTATTTATTCCGGGATACCTGTAGGCATAATCAAATCCATCCTCTCCATTCTCATCAAAATAATTCTTGATAATATCATTTTCGTTGCAGACCATAGGAATGCCTGTTCCAACGATGATCGCGCCTATAAGGCTGTCCTTTTTCAGATCGATCCCTTCGCTGAATATTCCGCCCATAACGCAGAATCCCAGTACACTCTTTGATTTTTCCACCTCTATTTCCATATTTATTATCCCGGTAAAATCAATGTCATTTCCCGGTGTAAATCTTCCAAGGAATTCCTCTCTGTCACTTTCAGTCATAACTTCCTGCTGCACAAGGATTTCCTCGTTTTCCTCATCATAGAATTCCTTTTCGTATATCATTCCAACATCATCCATAAATATCCTGGACGGGAAAAATATCATATAATTACCCGATTTTGCCTTGACTATATCTGAAATGTATCCTGCTATTTTTCTGTATTCTTCCTCGGTTCTCCTGGTGTACTTGCTTGTAACGTCACTCGCTATCAGATGTGCGCACTTTTCAGGGTCAAAAACAGAATGTGCATACAGCTCGTAATCTGTTGCATCCCCGCCAAGAAGTCTCTTGTAATACTGTACAGGAAGCATAGTCGCAGAAAAAAGTATTGTAGATCTGGCTCTCGACATACAATATGCTAGATTCTCAGAAGGATCCACACATAAAAGCTTAATTTTCCCGCCTTCATCTTCGGTATTATCAGCGTATATGACATATTTATCGTCAATTAGTTCGTAAATAGTCGTAAAAGCAGATATTTTAAAGTAAAATTCGAGTATCTCATCACGTTTTTTCCCTTCAGCATGATCCTCAAGCCAGGATGACAAAACAGAATACAGTCTCATTATCCTATTCATAAGTGGAGAAATATCATAAAGTAGGCAATACTTTCCATCACTCGGAATGAGCTTTTCAAGTTCTGTCTCGCACAGTGCAACAAGTGATGCTATTTTCTTATGTGACAGCTCTATCTCTTTTCTGAACAGATAAAGCTCTTCCAGATAAAGAGATGAACTGTACATTTCTCTTCCTCTATCCAAAAGGTTATGCGCTTCATCTATCAAAAAGATATTATCCCCGCGTTTTCCCTCCGCAAAAAAGCGTTTGAGATACACAAATGGATCAAACGCATAGTTGTAATCACATATAATGCCATCTGCCCATAAACTCATATCCAGCGCCATTTCAAAAGGACATACGTTGTATTTAATGGCATATTCTGTTATTTTTTCCCTGTCAAAATTATCCTCATGAGTAAGAAAGTCGTAAATACAGTCATTTATCCTGTCAAAATGGCCTTTGGCACATTTGCAGGCAGAAGGATTGCAATCGCATTTGTCTTCAAAGCAGACCTTTTCCTTGGCTGTAAGAGTGACTGTCTTAAACTTAAGTTTTTGCGTATTTCTCAGTATATCAAAAGCTTCTTCCGCCACAGTCCTCGTTATTGTCTTGGCTGTAAGATAAAAGATCCTGTCCGCCTTGCTTTCACCGATAGCTTTAACTGCGGGAAATACTGTACTTAAAGTCTTTCCGGTGCCTGTTGGTGCTTCAAGAAACAGCTTTTTCCCATGATAAATTGTTCTGTAAACTCCTGCCGCCAGTTCTTTTTGCCCGTCCCTGTAAGGAAAAGGGAACTCAACTTTCTTGATAGAAGAATTCCTCTCATCCTCCCAGAAAGTAATATACTTAGCCCATTTGTCATAGGAATCAAGCAACATTCGGAAATAATCCGATATTTCATCCTTTGTAAAATCACTGTCAAAGTATCGCTGCTCCTTGCTGTCTATGTTGCAGTAAGTGATCCTGACTGTTACTGCATCCAGATCATTGTCCCCCGCATATATTGCAGCATAACATTTTGCCTGCGCAAGATGGACATTATCGGGTTCCTTTAGCTTATTGATATCCCTGTAAGTTCCTTTTATTTCATCGATGAGCGCAGTGCCATCTTTGTTATCGACTATTCCGTCTGCTCTCCCGTCGACTACCAGTATGTAATTGTCCGTGGTGTATGTATAAGACAGAGGCACTTCCGCCTGATATTCAGGTCCCATGCTCTTTTGGATCATCCGATGTATCTTGCCGCCCTCCAGCATCGCTGTGTCGGGGGCA
Source organism: Butyrivibrio sp. NC2002 (assembly GCF_000702265.1). GTDB lineage: Bacteria > Bacillota > Clostridia > Lachnospirales > Lachnospiraceae > Butyrivibrio. The sequence goes on along the minus strand of NZ_KL370881.1, from coordinate 196,816 downwards.
TGATGTATTCTGTTATCTATGTCACCTGATCTTAATAGAAATTCCACCAGATTTCTGACTGAAATTTTAATTATCTTCATATATGAAAACTCCCCATGAAGATAATTAAATCCTATCTCATGGGGAGTTTCAACACTTTAATTCAATTTTTCATTTTTAGTTTCTAACCTGATTAGCAAGCAAGTGCATGCTGATCAAGATAGTTCTCAAATTCCTGGTTATATCCGATATAGCTAACAGTAAGCGGGCGTGCAAAATCAAGACCAAACACGCCAAGAATAGATTTTGCATCAACAGATAAATGATTGTATGCAACATCTACATCAAAATCACACTTAGTTGCAGCATTCACGAAGTCTTTTACCTGATTAGGACTGAGCTTAATAACTTTCTTTACTGTATTTACCATAATTCTTATCTCCTATCTAAGGAGTCATTATAGACCAAACGTTAAAAATTAAAATGGTGTTTTTCTTATGATTTTCTTAAGAATTTATTAATGCTTGCGCTAACGGGCAAAAAGCGGTTTAATAGGAGATATTATTGAAAAAAAAGAGCGTAAAAACAAAAAAAAGAGAATAATTATTTCGGCAAAAGAGTCAGAAAACCATCTCTGAATCCAAAGCCAAAGGGAGGAACCATCATGACGAAGTCATGATTTGGAATGGTTCCGACCGATAGGGCAGGATTGCGGAGCAATCGTGCCAATACATAATATACGAGGAGGAGACATTATGGAAAATCTTATCATCCCAAAGGATTATAAATCCGCACTTAATCTCCACGACACTCAGGTTGGAATTAAGACTGTTAAGGACTTTTTTCAGAATACATTGTCTGAAAGTCTGAATCTGCTCAGAGTTACCGCGCCTTTATTTGTAGCGCCCGAATCAGGACTTAATGATAATCTTAATGGTGTTGAACGTCCTGTTGCTTTTGATATAAAAAATGAAAACGAACGCGAGGCAGAAATCGTTCATTCTCTTGCCAAGTGGAAACGCTATGCACTCAAGAAATACGGTTTCAAGATTGGCGAAGGTCTCTATACAGATATGAATGCCATCAGAAGAGATGAGGTTCCGGACAATATTCATTCTGTTTTTGTTGATCAGTGGGACTGGGAAAAGGCAATCAGCAAAGAAGATCGTAATATAGATTTTTTGAAGGATACAGTTCGTACAATATACAAGGTGCTTCGCAAAACAGAAAAGTATATGTCGATCCAGTATGACTATATAGAAGAAATACTTCCTCATGATATATTTTTCATTACTTCTCAGGAGCTTGAGGATATGTATCCCGGCAAGACTGCCAAAGAGAGGGAATATCTTATCACTAAGGAAAAGGGTGCAGTGTTTATCATGCAGATCGGAGACGTCCTTGCTTCAGGTGAAAGACATGACGGAAGAGCTCCGGACTATGATGATTGGGCTTTGAACGGTGATATTCTTGTATACTATCCTGTTCTTGATATCGCTCTCGAGCTTTCATCCATGGGTATAAGAGTTGATGAGGATTCATTAAAGAGTCAGCTTGAGAAGGCAGGATGTACTGACAGAGCAGAGCTGCCTTTCCAAAAAGCAATACTGGAAAAGAAACTTCCTTACACGATTGGCGGTGGTATAGGTCAGTCAAGACTTTGCCTTTTCTTCTTAAGAAAAGCACACATTGGTGAAGTTCAGTGTTCTCTCTGGTCAGAAGAAGAAGCAAATGAAGCTGAAAAATACGGCATTCAGATTCTTTAACTCTTGCAGATATTATAAAAAAGCGTTTAAGAATACTACCTACAAAAGAAAGACATGCGCCTTCTGGCGCACTAGTAAAGGCGTGGTACATATATCAAATGCACCACGCCTTTTTGATATCATAGCTTCCGCTTTCCTGAGAAAAAAGCAGGAATATATGACTTTCTTACATATGATCAGACAAGGGAAAGTCTTTCCCTGATCTCATTTTCATTAGCCATAACCTTAACCTTATTAAGTGCCTTGTGTACTGCAGGAACACTAATAATCACAATTGTAAAGATCATCTCTGCTCCAATATAGATTCCATTATATGAAAGTGAATATGCAAACGGGCTCATTCCGTAATCTGCTGCATACTGACCAAAGAAGATAACACCTGAAAGAGTTGCAAAGAAGAGTCTTCCAAGGCATCCTGCAATATAGCCCTTGATCATTCCGTGTTTTGCATTTGCAAAGAATCCTGAAAGTCCAAGTGCTCCGAATGCAAGAATATAATCACAGATAAGCTGAGGAATACTGATGATATAAGGTCCTAATATAAGCTGCAGAAATCCATAAGCTATTGCAGATGTAAGACCTGCCCTTGGTCCGTACAGATAACCAACAAATGTGACAAAGAACATAGAGAACAAAGTTATAGATCCGCCCATTGGAAGTTCCAAAAATTTTATCATAGATGTTACAACCGCAAGGGTTATTCCCATAGCTGCAAATACAAGCTGTTTAACTGAAAAATGTTTTTTGCTGTCCTGCCCTGTGAACATGCATGCAACCAGAAGAGATACGATAAGAAGTGCGATAAATAACCCATAGCCTGCACCTGTTATCTCATAAGTGTCTTCTGCCCTCTGTAAAAAAATTTCCATAAAAAAATCCTCCCTTGATAGCCAAGGGAGGTTTATCTCATCGCTCATAAAGTAATCTGATATAATTACATAAAACATATCAGAAATGCTTCCTTACGCCGGTATTACCCGGTTCAAGTAATGAGGGTCGGAACGAGTCCATCTCAGCAAAGCTCCCCTAGCAAATATTTAACTGCAAGAATCATTTAAAGCCTTTTCTATAAAAAAGTCAAGATACTTCTTACAAATTTATCACTTCTCCAAGGGTAAATGAGTAAATAATCCTTTCTTTTACCTTCTTACCGGTTATTTTCTCAAGAGCCTCCTGATAGTAATCAAGCTGAAGGGCATATCTCTTTACAAGCTCATACCCTTCCTTTACTTTATCTGTCTTGTAGTCAAGAAGTACCAGTCCATCGTCTTCCTCAAACCAAACATCGATGATTCCCTGAATGAGCACAAGCTCGCCCTCCGGGAGTTCTTTGTCGATTCTTGAAGCTTCAAGTCCCATCATAAATGGCGATTCCCTGTAGAGCCTCTTCTTGTAGAAGGCATCCTTCATTCTCTGCCCCGCAGAGGAATTATAAAACCTGATGATATCTGCCGGATTGATGCAGTCAATGTCCCCCGCTTCTATTCGCTTATTTGTAACAAGGCTTTCAAGCCAGCCACTGATATTTTGAATCTTTTTCTCCGGGCTCTCACTCCCATCTTCATACAAAAGCTCCATAATCTTATGATAGACAGTTCCTCTGGCAGCGCCTTTAAGCTCCTCCTTATTTCCAATAAAAGCCGGCACTATCTTCTTATCTTCCTCAATAAGTTCTCTTGTTCCTTCAGATGCCTCATGAAGCTTTTCTTTCTTAAGCTCGGTAACGGTGGTTTTTACAAAGAGCTTATTGTAATTCTCAAATGCATATTTAAAGTTAAACCTCTCATTAAAGAACTCTGTATCGCAGCCAATGTCCTCTGCTGCAGGAGAAGTCAGTTTGCTTAGTCTTATTTCATGAGATATTTCCTTCTTAAGTTCCCCGGCTACCAGTTCATCATCGCTTACAACTCTCAAAATAAATGGGACTTTCTTAGGTGAATAACCGGCATCTTCTGTATCCATGTCATCAAGAGATATCTGCGCTTCGCCCGGGCACACCTCATTGCAGAGCTTAGCAAAAGCAGGATGACGGGCAAGTCCTAAAAGCACTAGATCCTGATAAGATGTTGCCCTTTTTCTCCTGTAAAACGGAAGAAGATATGACTGTATCCCTTTAACTTCTTTTCTCCCACTTAATTTACTTAGATTCTGAAGTATCAGTCTGAAATCGGAAGCTTTTCTTTTTTCACCCTCTGAGAAAGAAACCTGTCCTGTCATTATCAGCTTTTCTTTAGCTCTTGTCATAGCAACATACAGAATTCTCATTTCTTCGGCGATTATGTCATTTTTCATGCAGTCTTCCATTGTGCTTTTTCTGAGTGTTACATACTTAACCCTGTTTTTAACATCAAAGCCGTATGTTCCTATGCCAAGATCCATATCGAGACACAGTGGCTTGCTTGTGTCCATAAAATTGAAATTCTTTGCCATTCCCGCAAGGAAAACAACCGGAAACTCAAGACCTTTACTTTTATGTATACTCATTATCCTTACAACATCTGCATTTTCATCAAGAGTATTTGCTTCACCGTAGTCGACCTCGTATTTTGCAAGCTCTTCTATATAACGGACAAAGTGAAATACTCCGCGATAACTTGTTTTCTCGAAATCAGCTGCCTTTTCGATGAGCATATCTATGTTTGCAAGTCTCTTTTCGCCTCCGGGAAGGGCAGCACAATACTCTTTGTATCCCGTTGAATCCAGAATATATCTAATGAGCTCATTTACAGGTAAATAAACCGCTTTATCTCTAAAGTCATCGATCATGTCTATAAAATCAGACACTTTCTGCGATAGATCCGGATGATCTTCTGCAAGCCTGCTTCTAAAGAGTATCTCGTAGAAAGACCCTCCGTCATAGATCCGCTTCTCTACCTTCTTGTCACAGGCCTTGATTATCGCAAGCTCTTCATCTGAAAATCCACCTATAGCCGAATGCATGACACTTACCATCGGCACATCCCACAGAGGATTGTCCAGAATTCTAAGAAGATTAAGGATCGTAACAACTTCAACAGCCGAGAAATAACCTGTTCTCGACTCGACATATACAGGAATCCCGCGATCCTCCAATTCCTTCTTGAAAACACTATCCCATCCACTCTGCGCACGCAGAAGGATGACTATGTCGCTGTATTTTACCGGTCTGAACTCATTATTATCTGTTACAATGCCGGTCTTTCTAAGTTCATTGATTCTTGCTGCAATGAGTCTTGCCTCGGTAACCCTTGCATCCTTGGACTTCTCATCTCCTGTATCTGCAAATAAAAACTCTGTATCAAATGCATCTGCCATATCAGCAGGAGCCTCCGGATAAGAAGCTCCGGTTCTCAAAAAAGCATCTTCATCATAAGATACACCGCCAAGATCCTTGCCCATTATCTGTTCAAAGATATAATTTACGCTGTCAAGAACACGGTTCCTGCTTCTAAAGTTATTGTGAAGGGCAATCTTTCTCTCTTTCTCGCCCTCATCCCACTTATATCTTTGCATCTTCTCCATGAAGATCTCGGGTCTTGCAAGCCTGAACTTGTAAATGCTCTGCTTGACATCACCAACCATGAACCTGTTGTAATTGCCGATCTCTTCTCCCGAAACAGCTTTGAGCAAAAATTCCTGAACATGGTTACTGTCCTGATACTCATCTATCATTACTTCGTCGTAATATTCCCGATAAGTCTGTGCCGCAGCTGTCGGAAGTATTTCTCCGGTCTCAGGATCCTGTTTTACAAGGATATCAAGAGCCATATGCTCCATATCACCAAAGTCAATTACACCCTTTTCTCTTTTTTTCGCATCGAATTTTTCTTTAAAAAGAAGTGCCAGGTTACACAGTTCCTCCACAGGACCTGCCGCCATATCCATATGTTTTATTATTGTCTTCTTATCCTCTGAAAAAAACTTGTCTTTGATCTGTTTGATATTTTTATCTCTTACTTCAGTTCGGAGTGCTTTTACGTATTCTCTCTTATCAGTATTTACAGAGTCATCTTTTTTTACAGACAATCTCTTGAAATCAATATTTAAGATCATCGATCTTAATTCATCAAAGGATACACTGTCCGCAACAAATCCTGATTCTGATTCAATCCCGAGTTTATCGATAATTCCCTGAAAAACGTCAAGTTCATTTTCCAGTTGCTTGCCATACATATGAGGGCCATCTCCTTCGTCACATACTGATACCGCAAGTGCCATCTTGTCCCTGCATTCAATAAGAGAATGTGCTATGCTCTCCTTACTTTTTCTGACGAATTCCTGCTGCTCAAAATTATCCTCATCTACTCTGTAGTCTCTGCTTCGCTCCTTAAGCCACCTCTCCGGCCAGGGCATACTCATTGAATAGTCATAGAGCTGCAGTATAAAGCCTTCGACCGCACTGTCATCACTTCCTGTTGCAAAATAATTCATGCACTCGATAAATGCCTCATCCTTTTGAGCATACTTTTCTTCAAGAAGTTCCTCCAAAACATCCTGCATAATGAGTTTCTTCTCTCCTTCATCCAAAACTCTGTATGCGGGATCAAGTCCGATCTCATTGAAGTTGTTTCTTATAATGTACTGGCAAAATGAGTCAATTGTTGTTATCTGCGCACTGTGAACGAGAGTCTCCTGCTTCTGAAGGTGCTCATTTTCAGGTTCTTCCAAAAGCTTTTTCTGAATAGCATTTAATACCTTTTCCTTCATAGAAGCGGCTGCAGCTTTAGTAAAAGTAACGACCAGCAATCTGTCAATGCTTGTTCCGTTATCTTCTGTTATCTTCTGTATTATCCTCTCTACAAGAACCGTTGTCTTTCCGGATCCTGCCGCTGCAGAAACGAGGACATTAGATCCTCTCTCATCAATTACAGACTGTTGTTCCTTAGTAAATCCCACTCCCATTTAAATACACTCTCTTTTTATCTCTTCTATTATTTGACTGTCATCAAGTTTTTTTAGTTCTGTCTTGGAAAAGCCCGGAATGTTTTCATCATATCCGCAAATAGATCTGAATTTGCAGTATTTGCAAGCATCCCTGTCTCCAAGTGTGCAGGGATTAACATTGATATCCCCTGAAACTATCTGTCTGCCTTCTTTTCTTATAAGCCTTGTAACATACTCGGATACAAAGTCAAAATCCTCTCCAGTCATCGTACTGTTTCCCTGCTTGGAAAATTCACCGGTCTTTGAGGAAAGGGCAACCGGAATGACATCAGATTTATCAACTATATCCTTGTCGATCATCCGGACAACTTCCTTATCCTCACGAACAATACCTTTATTATTTAGCTCCTTGCGGATAAGTTTATTGATATCAACGTCTTCTTTTTCTTTATCAACATCGCTTCCTTTAAGTACAGGGTCATCTATGTGATAATACAAAATCGCTGCGGGAATAACCTCTTTTCCGGGATTTACCGCTTCCTCCATACCTCTTGCAACATTCATGTACATTACAAGCTGGAGCTGCAAGCCATAGTAAAGCGCACACAAATCAAAATTCTTACTTCCGGACTTAAAATCAATAATTTTAACGTACACATGGCTGCCATCATCATAGGTATCAATTCTGTCGATACTTCCGGTAAGTCTCATTTTCTTCCTGATACTGCTCTTCTCATCCTCTGTAAGGTCAATATTTATCGCATCTATATTACCGACAGAGTCAAAGGCAGTCTCCATGCTCTTTGGAACAAATGAGCCCTTTGACAACTGGTACTGAAGCGTGTCAACACTCCTAAGAAGGATCCTTCTTATCCTCTCAAGCGCATATTCATTGCGCATAGAGCTTCCAAGTATATTGCCGCTGTATTCTTTTGCATAATCATCAAGAGTATAATTCAATATCCGTTCGCCCTGCTCCGGTGAAAAAGAAAACCAGTCGAGATTCTCCTTTTTCAGATTCTCAGAAAAATCCTTAAGTACGCCATGGAACACATTACCGAGATCCGATCTGCTAAAAGAAAACTCTTCTCTCTCGCTTATCCCAAGACCATACCTTAGGAAATGTGCATACGAGCACTCCGCGAACTTCTCCAGTCTGCTGACACTGTTTACAAGAGTATTTCCGTAAAGCATGGACGCAACCGCATCCGTAAGCGGCTTATGATGATAGTTCATGCCCGCTGCTTCAAGCATCCTTGCAAGGCGCTGCCTGCTCTTTCCTCCCGCCTCATTTATAACATGGAAAAGCGCGCAAAATTCCTGCTCTTCTTCCTTTTGCATATAGCCAAGAGCATAGTTTTGTATATTGGAAGCTATATAATCAATTCCGTTTTCCGTAGTCTGGATAAGCTTTGACGGATCTGCCTTTTCTACAACAACCGAAGGGAAAAGTGTTCTGATCTTACCTATAAGATAAGCCGGTCTGATGCTCTTACCCTCACTGTCAAGATGCGCAAATGACATAAAAAGCTTGTCGGAAGGCTTAGTCAGGTTCATGTACAGGTACAATCTCTGAGTATACATCTGCTGCCTTGGTGACGGCGCAAGCTCTAAGTCCGTCCCCGAATCTATAAGGAACTGCCTTTCTATATCGGATATTATTCCGCCTCCTGTCGCGTTCTTGGGGATAAGATCATCTGTAACTCCAAGGAGCAGCAATATCTTAACCTCCTTAAGTCTGGTTCTTTCTATATCTCCCACCACGATTTTATCCACGCTCTGCGGAATCGTGCCTATCTCAATGTCAGAAAATCCCACATCAAGAATATCGCTGTATTCCTTAAGTTCGATCGGTTCATTCCCAAGGAGTCCTGTAACCTGATCAAGCAGATTTATAACCTTTGAAAAGATGATCCCGTATTCTTTTGCTCTTATCTCATCATTTTCATCTCTAAACTCCTGCTCCATAACGGCAAGCTTTTCCTCGACTCTGTTCTCTTCAAGAAAAGCATAAAGCGAAACCGAAATATCTCTTACCGTTTTTCCTTCACATTCAAACAAAGGAGCCAGACTGTTTACAAGTCTTAGTCTCATCTCGTTTATTTCTTCGAGATACTCAGCCGCTTCTTCCTGTGACTGCCTGTCATCTTTAAGCTCAAGCTTTCTCTTGATATACTTGGGATATTGAGAAAATGGCTGTTCCCAGTTCTTTTTCCCTCTGATACCAAGGGAGCGGACATAGTTTTCAAGCTTATCCGCTTCTTCTCTTGAAAAATCGGATAAACCGCTTCTTAAATAGTGAAAAACAGACTCATAGGTATAACGCTCATATACTACTTTCAGGGCGCTTCTTATCAGTTCGATCAAAGGATTGAGCTTAATCGCCCCTGTTTGGTCGATGTAAACAGGAAGACCTGTCTTGTCCGCCTGCCTGGAAATTATAGGCTCATATCTGTCGAGACTTCCGCAGACTATAGCAAAATCCCTATAGTGAAGCGTCGGATCCTGCCTTATAAGTTCGCGCACCTTGGAAAATGCCATGAGCACCTCTTCCTGAACAGTGTCTGCCTCCAATATCGCTATGCTTCGGCAGTCGCCGTCATAGCTTTTATTGGAATATCTAAATAGATTCTGCTCAAGAAATGCAAGCTCAGGATTACCAGAATGTCTGCTTTTTTCAGAGGATATGATCCTTATATCGGAATTGTTTTCTTTTCTGTAATACGCCCACCTGTCGAAATCAGGCATATTGGATGCATTTACCTCTTTCTCGTTATCATATTCAAGCCTTAACAGGTCATGGACTGTCTTTTTACTCAGAAGAAACAGATCCTGCTCAGACTCTTTTCTGTATTCGTAGAGATTCTCATCATCTCCCAGCGTGCATGAAAAGACAACCTCCTCAGATAGCTTAAGAAGCTGCTTTATAACCTGATACTGCACGGGAGTGAAACCGGTAAATCCATCGAAAGCTATAGTGCTGCCGGCTATCAGTTTAGAATCCGGAAGAATCCTGCAGAGAATGTTAAGAAGTTCCTCCTGAGCTATATAATTGTCTTTTATGTAGGATTTGAATTCGCTGTAAAGAAGCTGCAGATCTGAGAGTTTGGCACAAAGAGCTCCCCTGCCTTTTGAAATCTCCTTTAGCTTGTCCAGGTCATCGGGCTCAATACAATACTGCATAAACTCGGATATTGTAGACTTAACCTCGTCAACATATCCCATTTTGTGCATATTGGAGCCTATGATTGGCAGCTTATCCTTGATATCTTCCGCAACGTGTCTAAGTACAAGACTCTTACCCATATCATCAAGGACACTTCCTGTCTCAACCGATATCTCCTCAAAGATGCGGTGAGAAAGTCTGGAAAAGCTAAGTACATCTATATTCATAATGCCATGTCTCGGATGCATTTTCACAATATCCATCTGAGTCTGCATCGTAAACTGATCCGGAACTATAATAAGATAATTCTTATTCGGATTATCGATACTCCTTTTTATGATCTCTTCCTGGATATAATGACTTTTACCCGATCCTGACGGTCCGTAAACAAATTTGAACATAAAAAATAACCTCCAAAGAAGATTATATTATCTTTGGAGGTATTTTTATAGTACACAATTAATGATGGAAGAATCTCATATGTGTAAATGCCATGACCATATTGTGGTCATTTGCAGCACTTATAACATTGTCATCTCTGACAGATCCGCCTGGCTGAGCAACATATTTTACGCCGCTTCTTGCTGCTCTCTCGATATTGTCTCCGAAGGGGAAGAATGCATCAGAGCCAAGAGCCACATCTGTGTTCTTTGAAAGCCATGCCTTTTTGTCTTCCTCTGTAAATACTTCAGGCTTTTCCTTAAAGAGGTTCTGCCATTTACCATCTGCAAGAACATCCATATAATCAGCGCCGATATATAGATCTATTGTGTTATCTCTGTCAGCTCTTCTGATGTTGTCAAGGAAAGGAAGCTCAAGTACCTGGGGTGCCTGTCTTAAGAACCAGTTATCAGCCTTGCTTCCTGCAAGTCTTGTGCAGTGGATACGGGACTGCTGTCCGGCGCCGATACCGATTGCCTGTCCGCCCTTTACGTAACATACTGAATTTGACTGTGTGTATTTAAGTGTGATGAGCGAAATGAGAAGATCTTTCTTTGCTGAATCCGGTAAATCCTTGTTGTTTGTAACAATATCTGAAAGCATCTCATCATTTATCTCAATATCATTGTGTCCCTGCTCAAAGGTAACTCCAAATACCTGCTTTTTCTCGATAGGAGCACACTTATATGAAGGATCAACCTTGATAACTGCATAATTGCCGTTCTTCTTTGCCTTTAATATCTCAAGTGCTTCATCTTCATATCCGGGAGCAATGATTCCATCTGAAACTTCTCTTTTTATGAGTTTTGCTGTATCAACATCGCAGACATCAGAGAGTGAAATGAAATCTCCGAAGGATGACATTCTGTCAGCACCTCTTGCTCTTGCATAAGCACTTGCCATGGGTGAAAGCTCACCAAGGTCATCAACCCAGTAAATCTTTTTCTCGATCTTGCTAAGAGGAAGTCCGATTGCGGCACCTGCGGGTGAAACGTGCTTAAATGAAGTTGCTGCAGGAAGTCCTGTTGCTTTTTTCAGCTCTGATACAAGCTGCCATCCGTTAAGGGCATCCAAAAGGTTAATATATCCGGGTCTTCCGTTCAATACCTCGATTGGAAGATCCTGACCATCCTCCATATATACTCTTGAAGGCTTCTGATTAGGGTTACATCCGTATTTAAGTTCCAGTTCTTTCATCTATGAAAATCTCCTTATCACTTATTCTTATTGACAATTCTTGTCTGTGTTTCGCCTGTTTCGATGTTTATAAAACGTGTAAAAAGAGAAACCTTGTTGTTCTCATTAAGCGCATTCCAGATGTTGTCTGTAAAGCTGTCGATATCACCGTTTATCTCAACCTCTGTAGGCTCGCCTTCGTAGCTGGGAAGCGGATTGCCGTCGCCCATATATGTGTGGATAAAGTATCCTTTTCCTGCAGCCGGTTTGTCATAAGTATATGTAAATCTAAGGCATCTTGATGCATCACCCTTATCACTCTTAAGAATAGACATCGATATGTCATAGTTACCATTATCAATGTGCATAAGGCCTGAAATACGAGGTGTATAGTTAGGTGCATCAGGCTCAAATTCTCTTGTTCTAAGTGCCTCTTCAAAAGACTGTCCTGCTTCCATGAGATCATAAACTGTGTCTGTCTGGTCTCCGTTGGTTACGATAGTGTAGTCACCTCTTACTCTGACAGGAGCATAGATTATAAGGCTGGGATCTTCGAGCTTTGCGGGATCAAAAGCTTCGGTTCTTATTCCCTCACCCTCCGTTACAAAAATTCTGTTTCTGCTGTTTTCACTTCTTCCCATGATAAAGTAAGCAGTTACAGCATACTTTCCATCAGCACTTCTGCCGATAACGATTCCGCGTCCCGGATATTCGTTTGATTTAAGTTCCTGTTCAAGATTGATCATGTTTCCTCCAATAATTATTAGATATAGAAAAACCGCCTGAGCATACCACAACAGCGGCTGCCCAGGCGGTCGACAATTCAAATTACCAGTTATACTCCCTTGTGGTTACCCACATATCCGCCAGTCATATAACACATTTAATTTACCCTATCTTCACCAAAAATGCAATTACATTTTTGCATCAATTATTTCCTGTTTTTGTGTACGAAAATCACTGTATTTTTAAAGATGAAAATTCATATAATTAGTTATGTTTCACTTATGGTTACAAAAAATGCTTTTATCACTATTTAAAGGGGATATTATCTTATGGAAACATTGAAAAATTACAACATGGAAGAAAAACTTGCTGAAATTGACAAGGTAATAAATCAAGGTCCTTATACCGACACATGGGAGTCACTGTCAAATTACCATGTGCCCACCTGGTACGATGGAATGAAGTTCGGTATTTTCATTCACTACGGCGTATTCACTGTTCCGGAAAATGACAACGAATGGTACTCCAGAAATATGTACATCAAAGACTCCGACGCATACAAGCACCACATAGAAACATACGGAAAACATACAGAATTTGGATACAAAGACTTTATTCCTATGTTCAAGGCAGATAAATTCGATGCAGACAGATGGGTTTCTGTTTTTGAAAAAGCAGGAGCACAGTACGTTATTCCTGTTGCAGAGCATCACGACGGTTTTCAGATGTATGATTCCGAGCTTTCATCCTACAATGCAGTCGACATGGGGCCTTGCAAGGACTATCTGGGACTTATGAAAAAAAGCTGCGAGGATCATAAGCTTGTTTTCGGAACTTCATCTCATAGAATCGAGCACTTCTTTTTCCTGGGCGGAGGAAGAGATTTTGACAGCGATATAAAAGGTGAGTTTAAACGAGGTGATATGTACTGGCCTTCAGAAAAGGCACCTTCAGATTTTGACGCTTGTGACGGCGACTGCTCTCCCACAGAAGAATTCATGCAGGACTGGCTCGTAAGAACCTGCGAGCTCATCGATAAATATCAGCCGAACATGCTCTATTTTGACTGGTGGATCCAGAGAGTTGAGCTTAAGCCCTATCTTAGAAAAATGATGGCATTCTACTATAACCGCGCAAACGAATGGGGAAAAGAAGTTGTTATAAACTACAAGCACGATGCTATTCCCTTTGGCCTTGCCGTTCCCGACATAGAACGCGGTCAGCTTGCTTCTCAAAAGCCCTATAAATGGCAGAGCGATACATCGATGTGCTTTAACTCATGGTGCTACACCAAGCAGAATAAATTCAAGGAATCCAAGGATATTCTCTGCGACCTCGTGGACATTGTATCCAAGAACGGAACAATGCTCTTAAACATCGGTCCCAAGGCTGATGGTACATTTTCAGATGAAGAGACGAAAATCCTAAACGATATCGGTGATTGGATGGATAAAAACCGTGAAGCCGTGATAAACGCACATACATACAGAATCTTCGGAGAAGGCCCTACAGCCGTTGCAGAGGGCGGTTTCCAGGATGGCAACGTAAAGCAGTTTACTTCATCCGATTTCAGATTTACCGCAGGCGACGGAAAGCTCTATATCATCGCAATGACTTCATCTGAGGACGGAAAATATCACGTTAAAAATTTTGCCAAAAAGCAGGGCTTCTACAACGGAAAAATAAACAGGATAGTCGCACTTGAAAACGGAAGCGACCTGTCATTTGATCACAACAAAGAAGAGCTCACAATAAATTACAAAACAACAACTAAAGCTCCCGTCGTATTTAAACTGGAAGTAGAATAAATGAAGATATAAAAATAAGCCGACATCCCTTGCCGGCTTATTTTCATATGGAAATCTTTTATTGGTTTAATTTACTGTTTTTTAAGTTCGAATTCTGTGCCATTTAATGTAGCGGAGTCAGTTCCGATGTAAACTGTAAATTTGCCATCTTCGCTGTCCCAGCAGTTATTGATCGTATAGAAGCGAAGCATATCTTCTGTAATATCAAAGGATACTTTCTCAGTTTCTCCGGCGCTTAGCGAAACCTTTTTAAAGCCCCTAAGTTCTTTTACAGGACGTACCCTGCTGCCAGCCATATCTCTTATATACAGCTGAATAGTCTCTGTTGCAGCGCTATCCCCGGTGTTCTTAACAGTTACGGAAGCTGTTATCTTATCATCTTTTCCAAGTACCTTCTTATCAAGCTCAACCTTTGATACTTCAAAATCAGAATATGTAAGTCCGTAGCCGAAAGGATATCTTGCTTCATTAGGGCAATCAAGGTATCTGGTCGTAAAGATCGTAGGTCTTTGCTGCGGTTTAGGTCTACCGGTATTGTAAGCATTGTAGTTTAAAGGCTCCTGGCCAACGCACCAGGGGAAACTCATAGGAAGCTTGCCCTGAGGTGAATATTTTCCGGACAGGACATCCATAATACCGTGTCCGCCCTCTGTTCCGGGTCTGAAGCATATAAGGAGCGCATCCGATTTTTCGGGAATCTTCTTAAGGTCAAGAGGTCTTCCGCAGAATACAAGGGTTATTATCTTCTTTCCCATGTCAGCCATCTCTTTGAAAAGTTTCATCTGAGGCTTGGGAAGGTCTATCATAGCACGGCTCGTTGATTCACCTGACTGTCCTATATGTTCGCCAAGGCACAATACAATCTCATCAGCCCATTCTGCAAGGTCGATAGCCTCATCCAGAAGTTTCTCGTTCTCTTTCTTCTCCTTTTTGACTTCGTATACACCCATTCCGAGGTCTGTGCCGTTTTTAAGCATGTTGCAGCCCTGAGCTGTCCTGAACACAACATCTGAATCACCGTAGCATTCCTTTGCAGCATCAACTATTGTAACCGCATCCTCGGGATCACATGAGATTGCCCAGGTACTGTGCAGATTCTTTTCGTTTGCATAAGGTCCTATAAAGGCGATTCTCTTTCCGCTAAGAGGCAGAGCATTTTTCTTATTCTCAAGAAGGACAAGAGATTTTCTTACTGCATCTCTTGCAATTTCTCTGCTCTCATTGCTAAGAACAACTTTTTTAAATTTCTCATCCGATGCGCCATGGTATGGATCTTCAAAAAGTCCCAGATCATTTTTTAGTTTGAGAACTCGTAAAACAGCTTCGTTAAGGCCATCAACTGATAATTTGCCCTCCTCGATCAGCTTCCCAAGGTTTCCGCTGTAAGCTTCTGTACACATATCTATGTCTACTCCGGCCTTCATTGCCAGGTCTGCAGCGTCTTTCAGATCCTCTGCAAATCCCCAACTCTCCATTTCGGCGATCGCACCCCAGTCAGATATCAGAACTCCGTCAAATTGCATCTCTTTTCTGAGGATATCTCTCATAAGATATGTATTTCCGGATGATGGAATTCCGTTTAATGTATTAAAGCTTGTCATCACAAGCTTAGCTCCGGCCTTGATGCCCTCTGCATAAGCAGGAAGGTACTGCTCTCTTAATGTGTGCTCAGAAACTTCCACATTGTTGTAGTCGCGTCCTGCAACTGCTCCGCCATAAGCAGCAAAATGCTTTACACATGATGCCAGATGATCCGGATCAGAAACATCTTCTCCCTGATATCCCTTGACCATAGCTGAAACCATCAGTCCATTTAAGTACGGATCCTCACCGGTTGATTCCACAACGCGTCCCCATCTTGCATCTCTTACAAGATCGCCCATAGGTGAAAATGTAACCTGAACACCGTCAGCAGCTGCCTCTTTTGCCTGAATAGAAGCACCTTTTCTTACAACCTCTGTATCAAAAGTTGCACCCTGCCCAAGCGGGCAAGGAAAAACTGTCTTATGTCCATGTATTACATCAAGCATGAAAAGAAGCGGAATATGATGTGGATGATTTTTC
Organism: Butyrivibrio sp. NC2002; assembly: GCF_000702265.1. Taxonomy (GTDB): domain Bacteria; phylum Bacillota; class Clostridia; order Lachnospirales; family Lachnospiraceae; genus Butyrivibrio. The sequence goes on along the minus strand of NZ_KL370881.1, from coordinate 180,827 downwards.
ATATATTCATCCTGGATTTTCTTTACCTTGTCAGCACCGTAAATTCCAAGGGTACTCCCGGCTAGCCTTTTCATATTTTCATTTTTGGCATCATCTGCAAGACCTGTAACTGCAGCACCTTCCTCGTATGCCCATCCGGGAAGCTGTACCAGCTGCATGATCTTTTCTTCAAGTGACATCTCATCCAAAAGTTGTTTTAATTTTGTCTCATTCATAAGTCTTTGTTCTCCATAAGTCTATTATTTTTTACGTACTTCTGCCATCTCTCATCCCGGATAATTCCGCTATGGTCTAGGCCGAATCCAAAGTCATAAACATTCCCTTCGGAATCGGTATAGGGTTCATAATCAAGAGGCACATCTTCGCAGTGCTTTTCCACTGTTTCCATATCCTTAGGAAGCTGCACAGGAAGAAGTCCCGAAGGATTAGCTCCTCCGCTTATAACAGTAAGTATAGCCCTTGTTTCAACTCCAAAATCAACCAGTATAGCATCCGCATATTTTTCAAACTCAGATACTACGCAGGGATTGTTCATTCTGATGACTACGATCACGGGCTTATCACCCATCTTCTCTTTTGTATTTATTACAGCATCGAGGTCGCTCTCATTTGCAGGAGTATTTGTTTTTCCAAGGTAAGATCTGTTCGGGTTATCCTTTTCCCTGAAATCTCCCTGTCCTATGCTTTCTTTTCTTGATGCTGTTGCAGTATATGGTCTGTATTTAAGAGTGATCGGTCTGTAGCCCGTTTCCTTCGTGTATCCGTCGCTCATCGGACTTTCTATGAAGCAGATTGCAAAATCGGCATCTTCCGGTTTATCAACAGGCTCGTAAAACTTTTCTACCACGCTTACATCAGCACCAGGAATATCCATAGCAGGTATCATGTTTCGTATAAAGCCCTTATGCGCATCTATGTGCCTGCCCGGTATGTACACTTTCTTTTTGCCGCTTGCAGGAAGAACGCCCTTGTTTTTGATCATGACTATGCTCTTTAGCTGAGCTTCAAATCCCTCATCCACGAATTCTTTGCAGCCAAGGATTCTTCTGCTCTCATCAGGATCAAGATAAGGATTTTCAAAAAGTCCGCATCTAAAGCTGTTAAGCAGAAGTCTCTTTGCGCTCTCCTCGAATCGTTTTCTCATGGCTTCCTGGCCTTTTTTCTCGCAGCCCATGCGATATGCCTCAAGAATTGGTTCGATATCATTGTTACCGCCAAACTGATCAACTCCGTTTTCGATTATTCTAAGATGTCTCTCCGCAACAGACAGATCCTCAACCCCGTAGCATCTTGAGCCAAATGAATCAAGTTCGGGATCGGGGTCACCCGTGATCCCCCAGTCTGTGCATATAACTCCATCAAAGGAGTATTTGTCGCGAAGAAGATCCTTTATCACATATTTACTGTAGCTGTTTCCGACCTGATTTCCCGAAGGATCAAGTCCGTAACTTATTGTGTAATAAGGCATTACAGCTGAAGCCTTCTTTGTTCCTCCATCCAGCTTAAATGCACCATCAATAAAAGGCTTTAAGTGTTCCTTGGCATTATTTCCGGGGTAAACAGAAAACTTACCAAATCCGTAATGCGCATCTCTTCCGGACTCGCAGCTTCCTCCGCCAGGCCAGTGTTTTACCATCGCCGCAACGCTTCTTTGTCCCCATCCATCGCCTGAAGCGCTCTCAGGATCTGTCTGAAGCCCTTCGCAGTAAGCTTTGGCATAATCGGTAACCAGTTTTGTACAAGGTCCAAAAGTATCCGGAACTCTTAACCATCTGGGCTCGCATCCAAGGTCTATCTGAGGTCCAAGTTCTGTTGTTATGCCAAGAGCTCTGTACTCCCTGGCAGCTACCCTGGCAAATTCCTTTACCAGATCCGGTGAAAAAGTAGCAGCAAGTCCAAGTCCTAAAGGCCATTTGCTCGTTCCCTGCGCCTCCGATTTAAATTCAACAAAAGAAGCGCCTGCGCCGTGCCTGGGATCTGTACTTGTGTTGACCGGTATGCAGTGAGGCATGTCCTCGCATAATGCCTGCATCTTATTGTTCCATTTTGCAGCTGTTTCACCATCTCTTAATGTCACGGCAAGAACATATCTTACGTGGTCTTTTGTAAGGAACTTCCTTTGCTGATCGGTCAGGTCAGATGGCTCAGCTCCGCTGTCTGCAAAGCTCTTTCCATCATAAGTTCCTCCAAATGGCCCCGGTGAATCTGCCGGGACTACCTGATGCGAAGAATACATCATGAGTCCTGCAATCTCCTCTGTTGTGAGGCGCTTTGCAAGATCTTCTGCCCTTTCTTCGGGTGATAATCTCCAGTCTTCATACGGAAGAAGTTCCCCGCTTCTTTCCATATCCTTAAAAAATAACCCGTCCTTTTCAATGAGTGGAACCGTCGTATACCCAAGTGTAGGTCCTCCCTCATTTTTCATTGTCTTAAACTCTCCCATTGCCTTCTCCTTAAAAGAATAAAAATACCTATAAATTCCTGTTTTTCTTTATAAAAACAGAAGCCTTTCGTTATATTTTACTTTATCTCCAATCCAATTGCACCCATACATTTAATCATTCACGCATCTCACATGCTGCATGACCTTGCCCCCGCACTTGCACACGCACATAAGCGCCTTGACGGGTCAATCGCATTAATTTTTTAACGTTTTTCAGGAAAAACCATTACAAAATTAATCTAATTCTAAAATTTTGATTAATTTTGTCATCTTTGCAATAACGCGTCAAAGTGATAAAGTAAACCCTAAATTATTTCCGAACAAGAAAGGAGGCACGGGATGACCTCAGAGACATATCTTGATGAACTGCTTCTTAGATACAGATCCAATTTTGATATCACAAAAAATTACAAGCTTGGCGATGAGACTTTTCCTGCCTACGCATATTTCAGTTCATTTGGTGAAAGATACGTACTGAAAAAAGAAGCACAGCTTTGGGCAATAAGAGCTTATGAGCACGTATTCTTCATAAAGGAGCATGAGGTAACTAAAGATAGCCTCGATAAAATATTGGCTCTTACAGAAGAAAAAATAGAGCCCCATCTTGTCAGGAAAAATCAAAAATATCCCGAAAAAGATCACATGTGCAGCTATCTCACCTTTGTGATCATTTCCGATAAAACACCGGATAAAGAGACGCAAAAAGCTATCAGGAAATTTAGTTTCGATAAAGGCTACCTCTTTAATTTCAGAGGTCACAGCGAAGCACGGGTACTTGTTGCCGGCCTTGATACTAACTCTGTTTACACAAGCAGAACCGGGAAAGAGCTTCGAAAAATGTTCGAAGATGCTTTTATAAACAAAAAAATGTCAGCATGACAAGGAGGAGAAAGTTATGAATGCAGCAGTATTACTTATTGCAAGTACATTGATACTGGTTGCCGGATATGTATTTTACGGCGGATGGCTTGCAAAACAATGGGGGATTGATCCAAGTCGCAAGACTCCGGCTCACGAGCTTGAGGACGGAATGGATTATGTTCCCGCAAAAACACCCGTAGTTATGGGGCACCACTTTTCATCGATCGCAGGTGCAGGTCCTATAAACGGTCCTATTCAGGCAGCTGTTTTTGGTTGGGTTCCGGTTTTACTTTGGGTTCTTATCGGAGGTATTTTCTTTGGAGGTGTCCATGATTTTGGCGCACTTTTCGCATCACTTCGTCACAAGGGGCAGTCCATCGGCGAAATCATTGATGACTCCATGGGAAAAACCGCAAAGAAGCTTTTCCTTACATTTGGTTATCTCACACTTCTACTTGTAGTAGCAGCTTTCAGCTCAATCGTTGCCAGCACGTTTGGCTCAACAACATCAGCCGGAGCAGCAGTAGAAGGTGCTGCTCTTGCAGCAAATGAGTCTACAGCTATGATTTCTATTCTGTTCATTGGACTTGCCATGTTGTTCGGTTTCTTTGTATATAGAAAGAACGCAAATATTGGTGTAGCTTCCGTAGCAGGATGCATCGGCATCATCGCTATTGTAGCCATTGGTCTTAACTTCCATCCTATTTCACTTTCATACAACACATGGATGTGGGTAGTTGGAGCATATATCCTTGTAGCATCCGTTACACCTGTATGGATCCTGCTTCAGCCAAGAGATTATCTTAGCTCATTTCTTCTGTACTTCATGATCGCAGCAGGTATTGTTGCTGTCCTCGGTGCAGTATTTACAGGTCATGGCCAGTTCAGTATCCCTGCAATGGGTGATGCATCACTTAAGGGAACAGGTGTATTTACAACAGGAACAGCTTTCCCTGCATTGTTCGTAACAATAGCTTGCGGTGCTATTTCCGGTTTCCACTCACTCGTATCATCAGGCACATCATCCAAGCAGCTTGATAACGAGAAAAATGCAAAGCCTGTTGCTTACGGTTCAATGCTCATCGAATGTATGGTCGCTGTTATCTCACTCTGTGCTATCGGTTTTGTATGGGCATCTGCAGCAGACGGAACATACGCAAGTCCCACTCAGGTATTTGCAGGCGGTCTCTCAGCTATGATCGCATCATTTGCTCCCGGAGCTCAGAACATAATGTATCAGATGCTTATCCTTGCAGTTTCAGTCTTCTGCCTGACATCACTTGATACAGCTACTCGTCTTGCAAGATATATGTTCCAGGAATTCTTTATCGAGCAGGGTCAGACAGCAAAAGATCTGACAGGTTATAAGAAAGTACTTGCCAATCCTTACGTAGCAACAGCTATAACCGTTGTACTGGGTGTAAGCCTTGGTATGACCGGATACACTAAGATATGGCCTCTCTTTGGCGCCGCTAACCAGCTTCTTGCTGCAGTAGGACTCCTTGCTGTATGCACATGGCTTGGCAGCGTAGGCAAAAACAACAAGATGTTCTACATCCCTATGGTATTTATGCTTGCTGTAACTATCTGCTCACTTGTTCAGACTATCACAGCTAAGCTTACTGCTTATACTTCAGGTGCAGCAGACATCTGGGCACTTATCCAGGCTACAATCGCTGTACTTCTTGTAGCACTTTCACTTGTACTTGCAGCAATAGCAGGCAAAACCCTCTATGCTCAGCATGTAAACAAGAACACTAAAAAAGATGAAAAGGCTGCATGATAATATTGCTCCCTGATCTATAAACATTAGGAAAACCCGCAGAACAGATGATTCTGCGGGTTTGAATTAATAATTCAAACTATATACTTCGAAATAGCATCGGCTACTGCAAGCTTATACTGATACCTGCTGCCGCCGCCTTTTAATGTTATATCCAAAAGCTTAATACTGTTTTTTCCGGTATTACTCGCAACTGCGCAGTATACCTTTCCGGGAATGCTGTCGCTGTTTGCGGGATCTGTATTTCCAAATGTTCCGGTTACACCTATCCCTATGTCTGCTCCATATTTTTGTAATATGGTTTCAGCCATGGCACCTGCCGTTTCGATAGAATAAACGCCATATTTTTCTATAATATCTGAGGAAACACCTTCTTTTATCTTGGCTTCATTACTGTAAGTTATGGCTGCTCCCTTGATTATTGCAGACGATCCTTCCGTGTCTGTTATAAGTGATGCGATCTGTCCGGAAGTACAGCTCTCCATAGTAGTTATATACAATTTTTCCTTAATAAGTGTTTTCGTTATCAAGCTGTATGAGAGCCTTACATCTGCCTCACTAACCTTGGAAACATCTATTGTTATCTTAGTAATATCATTCATTTCCTGTTCTCATCATTATGAAAAACAAAGCAACCATTACCAGTAAAATAAAAACGAGAAAAACGATAGTCAGAATCTTACCGAACTTGGAATAGCCCTTCCATTCGCCGTTAAACATTACTGCCCTGACAACTATCAGGAAAAACAAAAGCAGTGCTACCGCAATGCATGCATCAAAAACAATATTCAATATGAATTTGCTCTCCACCGCTGCCGCCATGATCATCAGTACCATATTTTGTGACATAACATCAGTTTCCCCTCATAAGTTTTATTTAGAAATATTTTACCACAATATTATTGCCAGATAGCAAAAGACTGTGCTCCAAGGCAAATATTTCCGCTAGATATATCGGCACTTCCAAGCTTAAAAATAAGATTAGTCTTCAAATCCTGTGCAGGAATTTCTGCAGATACTTCCTTAAGTCCCGGATTTACAGCTATAAGAAGATCTCCTCTTTTATAAACAAAGATTCTTTCGCCTTTTTTGGCATATACTACCTTAAACTCGGCATCTGCCTGAAGATCCTCGTATTTATGACGAAGTGCAATAATATCCCTTACAGTGTGGATAAGAGAGTTTTCATCCTCCTCACAGGTCTTAACCGATGGAGCATTCTCATCCTTATCTACCGGTATGTAAAGCTTATCAAAAGGTGCATCCGAGAATCCAAAGTTATCAAGGCTCTTATCCCACTGCATAGGGCTTCTTGAACCGGTTCTCTGGAAGCCGCCCTCCTTGGTCCTTACATAGTCAAGGTATTTCATCCCGATCTCATCCCCGTAATATAAAAACGGAACGCCGGGCATTGTAAAGATAAATGAATATGCTATCTTAAGCTCATCAGGTGTCATTGTCTTGGTGCATCTTGGCGTATCATGGTTACAGGTAATAAAACTTATGTAACCATACTCTTTGGAGTTATTGTAGCGGCCAAGATAATCATCCAAAAATCTCATGGGATCCTCGTCACAGTTCTTATTAAAGTAGCTGTTATCAGGTCCTTCTGTCTCATTGTCCCTGAAAAGAACATTGTATCCGTTTCCGTGATGATCAAGATAAAAATCAGCATGGAATCCGTACTTTAGTGCACATTCGGGATTGCACCACTCTGAAACAAGGGCTGCCTCCGGATAATCCTTATCAAGCATCTCTCTGATATTGGTCCAGATCCTTCCTGTTGCGCTCTTTTTATCATCATCCTCTTTTACAAGAGAATCCGCCATATCAACTCTGAAGCCGTCACATCCCTTATCAAGCCAGAATCTCATAACATCCTTCATAGCTTCACGCGTGTCTATAGCCGCCTCAGAATCGCAGGGAGTCTGCCATTCCTCAGTCTTATTAAGAACACCATAATTAAGAGCCGGCTGACATTTAAAAAAGTTAAGCATATAGCAGCCATCTCTTTCCGCTTCGCCGCCGATATAAGGATGTCCACCTATTCCGCAGAATGCTCCGTTTGTCCAGATATATCTGTCTGAAAACTCGTTTCTGTCTGCTTCGCAGCTCTTTTTGAACCACTCATGCTCCTCTGATGTATGACCGGGAACAAGATCAAGAAGTACCTTTATTCCCTTCTTATGAGCCTCCTCAAAAAGTCTCACAAGATCCTCATTTGTTCCGTATCTTGGAGCAACCTTCTTGTAGTCGCGTACGTCATACCCTGCATCCTTAAATGGTGAATCATATACAGGATTGAGCCAGAGTGCATTACATCCCAGGCTCTTTACATAATCAAGTTTTTCAATTATTCCCTCAAGATCACCAATTCCATCACTGTTTGTGTCCTTAAAAGATTGTGGATAAATCTCGTAAAATACTGCATCTTTTAACCATGCCGGCATACTTTTTCCTCCTAAAAAAACGTTTTCCTGAATCATCAGAATGGATTATATCACATTTGCGCGGTATAATAACCCTATGTCTAACATAAAAAAAATCATTTCAGAAAAAAATTATTCATTCATAAATTCAAGCTTCCTGAAACTTATTGCTCTTATCACCATGTTTATTGATCACATAGGTGCCGGGCTCTTATATTTCATGGTACTTGGGGAAATATACCCTTTTGGTCTTAGCAGGGAAAGCAGCGTAGTTCTCTACCAGAATATACGCCATATAGGAAGAATTGCCTTTCCGCTTTATTGCTTTTTGCTGGTCCAGGGACTCCTTCACACCAAAAACATCAAAAAATATGTGTTTAACATGGCTCTATTTGGACTTATCTCCGAAATTTTTTTCGACGCAGCACTAAGAGTGCGGGAAGATGTAGCTAATCCCGATATATTTAAACTTCTTGCAGGTAACACTGAAAAGATTTTTTCTGCATGCAACGTTTATTTCACACTTCTTGTAGGACTCATAGTCATTGCTGTTATGAATTATGTTGAGCGAAATCTGTTTTTTGAAGGAAGCAATATTAACCCGGAGCTTTTTCCTAAGTACACATACTTCCCACTCATATATGCACTAAAAAATCCCCTGCACTTAGTTCTGTATCTGATACCGCCAGTTGCAGGAGGGCTGTTATGCGAATACATATCAAGCGACTATGATTATAACGGCATACTTCTTATAACCGTTTTGTACCTTTTCAGAAATATGCCCTTACTTGCATCATGTGCAGGATATTTTTCCTTATTAACCATGTATGGCGAATTATTTTCGCTACCCGCATTTATTCTTATGCTTCTTTACAGCGGAAAGCGCGGCTTTATCACCTCAAAAACAAAATACTTCTTCTACGCCTTTTACCCATTGCATCTGCTTTTGATCTATATTTTGAGATGCTTCATAATGAACTGAAAAAGAGGCAAAGCTTTCATTTTTAAGCTTTGCCTCTTAAATTATATTTTTAAGTCGTGAATACTCGTCGTTATTCTGAATTTTGTGGATCGCGGTATCTGTGAACACATTTGCCTTTAGAAGATCCTGCTTGTCAGGATGTTTTTGTCCCTCATCTATTATTGTCATCATTCTGTTAAAATCCGAATCCGGCAGCCTGTCCCTGTAAGTCTCATACTTTTCTCTGATAAGTGCAGGCATAGATCCCTGGCAAAAGTATGACCCGATAAAAAAGTTGTCATCGGCGAGCCACAAAACGGCGCTTTTTTCCAATAGCTTGTAGTACTCTGCGTCGTTTCCAAGTCCGCACGTTCCAAAAAATGCCACGTTCTTTTTATGAAGTGAAGATATCAGATCTATTATCTCAAGGGAGCAGGTTCCGCGGTTAGCCCAAAAGCCGATAAAATAAGTTTCTGCATCATGCCTGCCGTTCCAGCTGCGTACATTTATCTCCTCTTTGGAATCAGACGGAAGGGCATAAAATATCTCATCGGCAATTTTCTTGGTATTTCCGGATTCACTTGCATACACTACTAAATACTTAAGCATTCTTTCCTCGATATACGCAAACCCTCAGGTATCCGGTAGTACACTAGTGAAAATCACAAGTTTACGAGTGCCTGATAAATTCATTTTGGCACTTTGGACATTTCACTACGATTTTCCCCTTTCCCCTTGGTATACGTATTTTCTGCTTGCAATTGGGGCATTTATAAATATGGTATTTTTTTCGCTGAGAAAAGTTGCAGCCAATACCTCTAAAAAAGTTGACCATACGATCAATGACTTTGACAAATGCCTCATTTTCCTTATACCTTGCCGGTATATTCTTAGAAAACATCCTGAAGTAACAATAAAACAGCAGCACAAAGGCCAAATAATATAGAAATCCCAGGGGAGTTGCGAAAGATAGCACTAACAGAATGACAGCTATCGCAAGCATAAACTTGGTCAGCTTGTCAGTTCCATAGGCTCCATATCGTCCCTGAAAAAAACGATAAAGAAAATCTCTCATATTAAAGTAATCTCCTTATAACATTCATCCCCTCACTAACAAAAAGTATAAGTATCATCCGTTGAAAAAACAATGAATGGCATATAAATTAATCTAAAAAAAGGATAAATGCTGGGTTTTTAACGATTAATTTATAAAAAATCCCTAATCTATGCGCACTTTCTATATATTAACAGAAACTGCCCAGATGCGGAAAGTTTCAAATATTAATACTTAATATGCTTAGTTGTGGTAGAATATACTCAGTATGTTTAAAAAATTGGAGGCATAAAAATGCAGATTATTATCGTTGGCTGCGGTAACGTCGGTGTGGCGCTTACAGAACAGCTTAGCGGAGAAGGTCACGATGTTACTGTTATTGAGCAGAGACGTGACGTCATACAGACTCTGGTTAATAATTTTGACGTTATGGGCATAGTAGGAAATGGTGCCAGCTATTCTGTAATGAAGGATGCAGGCATAGAGTATGCCGATCTTATGATCGCTGTAACAGGAAATGATGAATTTAACCTTCTTTGTTGCCTTATCGCAAGAAAGGCCGGTCATTGTAACACCATTGCGCGTGTTAAAAATCCCATCTACAAAAAAGAAGTTGATTTCATAAAGGAAGAACTCGGATTATCACTTATTGTTAATCCTGAGGAATTATGCGCTAACGAAGCAGCAAGACTATTAAAATTCCCTGCTGCAACTAAGATTGAAACCTTCGCAAGAGGTCGTGCTGAGATAGTGCACATGACTGTTGCTGAGGACAGCAGGATTGCAAGCAAATCCCTGAAGGATCTGCAGTCTGAGATAAAAAGTAAGGTCCTTATCGCAGTTGTAGAAAGAAATGACGAAGTCTTTATTCCCCGCGGTGACTTTATTATTTGTCCCGGAGATGAACTTACTATTGTTGGAGCATCAAGAAACATTGCTGACTTTTTCAGGAAGATCGGTCTACCCACCACAAGAGTGCGCTCTGCCATAATCGTAGGCGGTGGTTCAACCGGTTATTATCTTGCACAGCAGCTTATTACATTTGGAATAGATGTTAAACTTTTTGACAGAGATATTGAGCGTTGCAAAGCTTTGTCGGAGCTTCTGCCTTCAGCACTTATAATCAATGCAGACGGAACAGACAAGGATACACTGATGGAAGAAGGACTTATGGGAACAGAATCCTTCGTTGCAACCACCAACGTTGATGAAGAAAATATAATGCTCTCTATGTATGTAAAGAGCGTCAATCCAAAAGCAAAGCTCATAACCAAGGTTCACCGCGTAAATTATGGTGATATCATCGATACTTTGCAGATTGGAAGTATTGTTTATCCTAAACATATCACAGCTCAGAGGATACTTAAGTACGTGCGCGGAATGAGCAATTCCCTGGGGAACAACAGTATCGAAGCTCTCTACAAGATGAACGACGGCAAGGTAGAGGCTCTTGAATTTCTTGTCACCGAAAACTCAAAAGTTATCGGAGTTCCTCTTGCAGAAATGAACCTGAAAAAAGGTGTTATCGTATCACTTATCAACAGACATGGAGAAATCATCTCTCCTACCGGCCAGAGCACAATTCAAGCCGGAGATACTGTGATCATCATTACAAGCTGTATGGGACTTCAGGATATTTCCGACATCCTTGCATAAATAATAAAGTTGGGAGATATATTTTTATGAATTACGGAATGATTCGTTTTCTGCTCTTTAGAGTAGTGCAGATAACGGGACTTCTTATGTTGCTGCCACTTGTGACAGCTCTCATATATCATGAGACTCTTTGCATTATTGTATTTATGGCTATTTCCGTTTCCTGTCTCGTAGCCGGCGCCATAGGTGTTTCCTTTAAGCCGGCAAATGTGGCACTATATGCGAGGGAAGGCTTTGTTGTCACCGCTCTTACCTGGATCATAATCAGTATGATCGGTGCTCTTCCCTTTACTTTGACAGGAGTTACTAAAAGCTATGTGGATGCTTTATTTGAAACCATTTCCGGACTCACAACAACAGGTTCCACCATTTTGTCCAATGTTGAAATGTATATGAGTGTTCAGTTCTGGAGATGCTTCACGCACTGGATTGGCGGCATGGGTGTTTTAGTCTTTATTCTTGCAATCATGCCTATGTCCGGTGGATACAGCATGCATCTTATGAGAGCCGAGTCACCCGGACCTTCAGTTGGCAAATTCGTTCCGAAGGTCAGAGAAACAGCCAAAATTCTATACCTTATATATTTTGGCATAACTCTTACGCAGGTGATCTTACTGCTTTTCACAGGGCTTAACCTGTATGAAGCACTTGTTACAACATTTGCTACGGTTGGTACCGGTGGCTTCGGAATAACAAACGCAGGTATCGGAGCATTCAATACTCCTTCGCAGATAGTAATAACCGTATTTATGATTCTCTGCGGAATAAACTTCAGTGTATATTATTACCTGATAACCATGCGTCCAAAGGAAGCCTTAAAAAATGATGAAGTAAAGCTCTACCTTGCCCTTATGTTTGGATCTGCCACCATAATCGCAATACTCATTTACAGAGCCAATATCACCGCTACACCATTTGAATCGTTCCACCACTCTCTGTTCTCAGTTGTTTCAGTCATGACTACAACCGGCTTTGCCACACTCGACTTTAACACATGGCCGCAATTTGCAAGAACACTCCTTGCTCTGCTTATGTTATTCGGAGCCTGTGCAGGTTCAACAGGAGGCGGTTTTAAGCTATCCAGAGTGCTTATATTACTGAAGGCCATCAAGAATGAACTTATTTACATTGTTCATCCCAAATCTGTAAAAAGAGTATATATGGACGGACAGCCTGTTGAAACCACAGTTGTAAAGTCCGTATCTGCCTACCTTAGTATGTACGTTATCATATTCATAGTTTCTACTTTGATTGTTTCAGCAGACGGATTTGATTATGAGACGAATTTTACTTCTGTAGCTGCTACTCTTAATAACATAGGGCCCGGTCTTGGCATGGTAGGACCCACAGGAAACTTTGCACATTTCTCTGTATTATCCAAATTTGTCCTGATGTTTGACATGCTTGCAGGAAGACTTGAGCTGTTGCCAATGCTCATACTCTTCTCACCGGATACCTGGTCAAAACGATAAGATAAGAATAGCTGGAAAAAATGATTTATCTCATTTTTCCAGCTTTTTTATACCATTCCTCATAAGCAGGAGGATTGCCTTTATCTTACGTGAATACTATCTATGCTCTCTGCAAAGCTTTCTTCAAAATCATCATCATCTGCCCGGGAATAAATTATGCTGAAAGCCTTGTATCTGGACAGGATGATGAAAATCTTCTGGTAAACTGTCTGAGAACCTGTGGGAGTTAGATGCGTTTCGATCATATATCCGGGATATCCATCGATAGTGTTTTCATTAAACGAATCTACTCCAAAATCCACATCCTCACCATAGAGATTTACATAGTTTTCCTTTTGTATTTCCTCATAGATATCTTTTGTAAGATTATCATAAAGTAGTTCTTCATCGCTTTCGGTAGCTGAAACTCCATCAGCCTTTTCTTTGTTGGTGAGAACCTTTTCCTTTGGAAGATAGCTGACTTTATAAGTAATATTAGCGGATTCAAGCGGATAGTGTTCATTGACAAAAACGCCCTCGTCAGCTGTCATAACAAAGCCTGCGGGCACAATAAAGCTGCATCCCGAAGCTTCGCTCAGATCCTCAACTTTTGCCTCGGCTTTTATTCTATAGCTTACCTCCGCGCTCTCCAAGAAACCTGCAGCTATGCCTGCCGTCATAAATATAGCAATTATTTTCTTTCCGCTAAATAGTCCCTTTTTCACAAACTTCTCCTTATATGTTCAATCTATATATGTCGCCTGTTTATTCAAAGCGAGAGTTCAAATACATCAAACCAGTATCTTTCAAGCAGATAACTGCCTTTGTTTTCACTCTTAATTCCGGCTTCGTTCTCCCATTCTTTCAGGAGGTCTTCTCTGGAATTAAAGCTTCCCATAAAGAGAACTTTTTTCCCTGATGATAAAATATTCTTTATGTCTTGAGCATTTTCAATATGACCTGTCTCAGGAAGCATATCCATGATCAGCTTTTCAGGCTCCATTCCGTATAAAAGAACCGGCATATCGTCTCTGCTCTCTTTCTCATCAAGATAATAGGCCATAAGACCACAGACATGATCAAAATTGCAGATAATTACCGGAGCATCTTCCTTATCTGAAATCTCAGCAAAAAGCTTTTTCGTCTCTACCATGTTTACTTTTCTGTACAACTCATTTCCCCTGAAAGCCCAGTAATCTCTGATACTAAATACGATCATAAAAAGCGCTGCAGCATAAGGGATTGCCCTCATAATGCGCCATAAAATACCGGATCTTTTTATGTCATTATCCAGAATATTTCTGCATCCGATTATAATGCCCAGCCAGAATGCGCCCATTCCGGGAAGCATATATCTGTATATAAAAATCGGTCTGATAAGCATAGATGCAGCAAAACCGAATGCTACAATACCTGTTATGGGCATGAACATCAGCCATACCTTTGCATTCCTTATATTCAGGATCACTACAGCCAAAACAAGGAGTGTCATCAAAACTGCAAGAACAATCGACAGCTTATCATTAAAAAAAGATGGCTTCATCAGATACTTCACAACACCGCCAAGGCTTCTTATAGTCAGCTCCTGAATCCAGTAATTCTCTGATACCGTTCCTACCTGTGATAACACTTTTCCTATCCAGGGATAGTAGCATATAACCGTCAGATTTCCGCTTATAAGCAAAATACCAAGCTGCATTATGTTTTTTCTGACCGACCATACAACAAGGAACAAATACACTGCAAAAACAGCTACAGCAGCATAATACTGGGTATAGCATGCAAGAAGTCCGTATATAAACAGAGGCGCTGCTTTTCCCCACTTAAGCCCTCTTATCTGCTTATCCTTATCCTCTTCAAGAAACGGCAGAGAATGGATGCAAAGCGCTGTAATAAAGAATATAGCAATGCTATACATTCTGATTTCAACCAGGTATTCTGAAATATTTGGCATGCCTATAACTGCCAGTGAGAAAATCCCACCTGTAAAAGTACCGAATCTTTTCCTTACTGAAGTAATGGCGTATATATACAAAATAATAAATGGCACTACGCTTGCCAGCTTAGCAGCTACTACAGCATCAATATTTATTTTTTCAAATATAAAAACGAAAAAATGTATGACAATGTAATACAGCGGCGGGTGAACATCCGCCGCTGTTAATTGGATCATTTCCGAAATATCACGGCAGGCGAACTCCATACTAAAGAGTTCGTCGTACCATATATCAGTACTTATAGAAAGAAATACCGAATATACAAGCATCGCTGCAGATACGAAGTATGCAAATATACCTGCTGCCGATAATATCTTCTTTTTATAACCTGTTAAATCGTTAATGGTATCCATTAATCTCTCATTCACTATAAAGTATTATTCTACAGTATCGATAAGATCAAGGAGATGCTTTTCATTCATAGTCTTGCACATCTCAATAAATTTATCGAGCGGTACATTCTGAAGCTGTTTGTTTGAACCGCGAAGGTTGATAGATACTGTGTTCTCAGTTGCTTCCTTATCACCAAGTACGATGATATAAGGATCTTTGTAGTTCTTGAACTTCTTGATCTTTTCCTTCATGTTGTTGTCGGAATAATCAGCTTCTGCTCTGATACCGTTGTCCATAAGAAGGTCAGCGATCTTCTTAGCATACTCATTGTGCTCAACACGGATAGGAACAATACCTACCTGATAAGGGCTGAGCCAGAACGGGAATGCACCCTTGTAGTTCTCAATGATGATACCGATAAATCTCTCAAGTGAACCGTAAATAGCTCTGTGTATTACAACAGGCATTTCAAGGCTTCCGTCCTGTGCCTGATATGTAAGTCCGAAGTTATGAGGAAGCTGGAAGTCAAGCTGGATAGTTCCGCACTGCCACTCTCTTCCAAGAGCATCCTTGATCTGAAGATCGATCTTAGGACCATAGAAAGCGCCATCACCCTCGTTGATCTCGTAGCCGCCTTCACCGTATTTATCATCAAGAATCTTCTTAAGTGAAGCCTCTGCTCTGTTCCATACTTCGATGTCACCCATGAAATCATCAGGGCGTGTTGAAAGCTCTGCTCTGTAGGTTACACCAAATGTAGAATAGATCTCATCTGCAATTGAGATGATATCCTCGATCTCTGATTCAATCTGTGACTCCATTACAAATGTATGGTCATCATCCTGACGGAATTCCTGTACTCTGAAAAGTCCGTTCATCTGTCCGGATTTTTCTTTTCTGTGAAGAACATCATATTCACTGTAGCGGATAGGAAGTTCTTTGTATGAATGAACAGTTCTCTTATAAGTCATCATGGCATTGGGACAGTTCATGGGCTTAGCTCCCATTGTGTCGATCTGCTCACGATTATAGATCACAGAACCTCTCTCAATCTTTACAGGAGCTTTTGCTGCATCCTCTTCCATGCTCTCATATACATCAGCAATCTCTGTATCGGCATGAACATTACCTGCAACACCGGGAACAATAAACATGTTGTTGATATAATGAGCCCAGTGTCCGCTGATAAGCCAAAGCTTTTTGTTGTCGATAAGCGGAGCTGCTATTTCTGTGTAGCCATGTCTATCCTGAATGTCTCTTGAGAATTTAAGCAGAGTCTGATACATTCTCCAGCCTCTGGGAAGCCAATAAGGCATACCGGGTGCTGTCTCGTCGAACATGAAAAGATCGAGCTGTGCTCCAATCTTCTTGTGATCGCGCTCAAGAGCCTCCTGGATCATCTTAAGGTGCGCCTTAAGCTCATCCTTTGAAGGGAATGCATACAGATAGATTCTAGTCATGGAATCTCTCTTCTCATCGCCTCTCCAGTAAGCACCTGAAACAGCTTTGATCTTATATGATACATTCATAAGTTCCTGAGAGTTATCCACATGAGGTCCTCTGCAGAGGTCGATGAAGTCATCACCTGTATTGTATGTAGTGATAGTCTCACCTTCCGGAAGATCATTTATAAGCTCAGTCTTAAACTTCTGATCCTTAAATATCTCCAGAGCTTCCGCTTTAGAAACTTCCTTTCTTGTCCAGTCCTCTCTTCTCTTGATGATCTCTCTCATCTTATCTTCGATGGTCTTGAAATCATCTTCTGTCACAGCCTTTGGCAAAACGAAATCATAATAGCAACCGTCAGCTACCTGCGGACCAATTGCATACTGGGTTTCTTTTCCGTAAAGCTCGATTACGGCTTTTGCCAGGATGTGTGCCAATGAATGTCTGTAAACTTCCTGAAATTCTTCTTTGTTCATTTTTTCCTCTTTCTACCGTACCTACCGGGTACAGTCATTTTAGAATTTGCCCTTACCGTGGCACTTCTTATATTTCTTTCCGCTTCCGCACGGACAGGGATCGTTGGGATAGATCTTGTTTTCTTTTCTTACTGTCTGAGAAGCCTTCTGCTCTTTGTAAAGCTCCTTCTGCTTCTCCTCAGAAAAGATCTCATTCCACTCTTCAAGACCATAGAGCCAATCTGCACCTGCAGCTACCATGTTCTTGTAAAGCAGTTCCTTATCAAATCCGAGCTGAACCTCTGTATCTTCTTCCATATCATCGATAGGGTTCTGCTCTTTAAGTGAATCATTGATACCATCAAGGAATCCTGTCATAGTCATGATATCAACGCCATATTTATCAGCCAATTCCTTGACTGTACCCTTTACTGTCTCATCAGGGTTCTTAAGAAGGATTGCGTAGATATCACGCTCCTTCTGAAAATAATCTGTCCAAAGTTTCTGCAGCTGTGCCTTATCAGCCTTCTCTGAATAAGCCATATCACGCCACTGTTTTAATAAAGCCATATTGTAACCTCACTTCCAATTTTTTAAATACTGATAATCCGACAATTAATGTCATAATCCTACTTATTATATTATCTTTTCACTGTATTGTAAATCAAAGTGTGGATATTATGAGCCAAACATTGAGCCAGATCACACATAATTGCCATAATATACAGTGATGTGCTATTATATCATAGAAATAAAGGGGGTTTTTTTTATGACTGAAAATAACAAGCCCAAAAAGCACAGACATAAAAGACACTATACTATCATGATCATCTCCGGCGATTCTGACGCAAGCAGCGGAAGTCTCCACCTCGGCCATGTTGCCACGCAGGTACTTGCTTTTTCATTATTTGCGATCCTTGTTGCCATCATATGTTTCATAGTTGGTACATCCATCAATATCAAAAACCTAAAAAACACATCTGCCATGCAGGTTGCACAGATACACGATCTGGAGGAGACCAATGCCAATCTTGCTGCGACCAATTCAGAGCTGCAAAGTGAAGTATCACAGCTAAGCCAGGCACTCAATCAGAAGGTTGAAGTTGAAGAGCAGACAGCAGCTGAGGCTGAAGAGCAAAGCCAGCCATCACAGCTTCCTATCCTTGATGGAACCGCTTCTATGACCAACACACTTGATGATCCTAATTCAGCAGAGATCACTCTTCCTGATGAAAATACAGATGGCGAAAATGCTGAGGGTGAAGATGGTGAAGATAATGAAGACGGCGAAGGTGAAGCAGCCGCTGAACTTACGGGCAATCCAATCCTTATATTTAAAACAGCCGAAGGATCAACAATCGTTTCCTCCGGAGCAGGAACCGTTACTTCCGTTACTGCAGATGTAAAATATGGAAACAGCATTTCCATAGACCACGGAAACGGCTATGTTTCAATTTACAGAAATTCAGGAGACTGTCTCGTACACGAAGGCGACGTAGTCAGCAGAGGTACTACTCTTTTCGTAGTTGGAGACTCCAATACAACTCTTGGTTATCAGATAACTTATAATGGCGAGTTTATAGATCCGGAAACTTTAATAGAAATAAATGGATAAAGGAGAAACGAAAAATGGCACTTTTTAACTCGGGGAAACCAAATGAAACAGTTGATACAGCATCAGATCAGATAAGCACATTTATCGCACCCGGTGCAATCGTTGACGGTCCGCTCACAACCAAAGAAAGCACAAGGGTTGACGGAACAGTTAACGGCAATGTAACTGTAAACGGTTCTCTCATTCTTGGTCAGGATGCCAAGATAAATGGCGCTGTAACCGCAACAAACCTCTTCCTCGCAGGAGAGATAAACGGTAACGTCAGCTGTGGCAACGGCAAAGTTGAGATAAGCGACACCGGCAAACTAATCGGTGACCTTACTGCAAAAAGTCTTGTAATTGATGAAAATGCTGTTTTCCAGGGACAGTGCACTATGACTACTGAGAAAACATCTGCAGAAACTGCAAAAGAAAGAGCTGCCGGAAACTCATCTGATAACTGATTTCCGCTGCCATATATGACTTTTGTTTTTCTAAGGAAAACAAAGAACTATTTAAATCAGTATTATTTAATCCATAAGCTCAATAAAACCCATCCGATTACCGGATGGGTTTTATGATTAATCATTTGTACATCTGCTGATTCTAAATATACATCTATATAAGAATAAGGCACATTGTATTCTTGATTAAATGTTGACCGTAAATTAAAGCTTGTTTACGTTAACGGCCTGAGGTCCTTTTTCACCCTGGATTACGTCGTAATCAACTGCAGCGCCCTCGTCAAGAGACTTGAAGCCCTCCATGTTGAGTCCAGAATAATGTACGAATACATCATTGCCTGCCTCATCAGAAATGAAGCCGTAACCCTTCTGGTTGTTGAACCACTTAACTGTACCCTTGTTCATATCTTACCTCCACTAAAAATGAAAAATAGTTCTATCGTCAATTATTTATCTATTGACGATTTGTTGTATTAAAACAACATAATTAGGATAGCATAAGCATCATAAAAAGTAAAGGAATTATTGAAATATTCGCGAAAAAAATCACAATTTATCAGACCTTGGACCATACTGCTTTACTTTACTTGTTTAATGTGTTAAAATATGCAGGCAGTAGATAGAATTGACGAAATATTGTAAATTCGAGTAACTGCTTATTGGTATGGAGGCGTTTTTATGAATAAAAAAATCAGAACTGAAGCAGTTGATCATTTATTTGATGCAATTCTGGCTTTGGATGATAAAGAAGAATGCTATAGTTTCTTCGAAGATTTGTGTACAGTCAACGAGCTCATCTCGTTATCACAGAGATTCGAAGTTGCTGCTATGCTTAGAGAGCATAAGACATATCTGGAAATTGCAGAAAAGACAGGTGCTTCAACTGCAACCATCAGTAGAGTAAACAGATCTCTCAACTATGGCGATGATGGTTACGCGCTTGTTTTCAGCAAATTAAAAGACAAGGATCAGTAATATCCTTGCCACAACAGATATACATAAATTCAGGGAGCTGCCCGTTTTGGCAACTCCCTTTTTATGCATCAGAATCTTTATAAAGATATCTCATTAAGTAATAATCATTACCCTTTACATGCTTCTATTACATCATCAAATGAAAGACTTCCGCCAAAAATATCCAGAGCACTTCCAACAGTTACATCGAGCTTTCCAATGCTTAACTTTTTTAGTGCATGGATGTCTTCAATACTGTGAACTCCGCCCGCGTAAGTCATGGGCATTTTTCCCCAGTTTCCAAGTTCCTTTGCAAGTTCGCTCTCTATCCCGGACTGCTTTCCCTCTACGTCAACTGCATGGATCAGCATTTCCGAACAGTAACCTGATAGTTCATCCAGAGTCGCTTCATTTACCTCAACATCTGTCATGTTCTGCCATCTGTCGGTTACTATGAAGTATTTTCCATCCTTTTTTCTGCAGCTTAAGTCAAGGACAAGTTTCTCTTTTCCGGTAACACTGACAAGCCTTTTGAGGTTATCATAATTAACTCTGCCATTTGAAAATACATAGCTTGTAACTATCACATGCGAAGCTCCGGCATCAAGAAACATTTCTGCATTTTCTGCATTTATGCCGCCTCCCACCTGAAGCTTTCCGGGCGCTATTCCAAGAGCAGACAATGCCTGGTTTAAAGTTGCCTCATAATATGGGCTTCCTGCGGCATTTAGCAAAATTATATGTCCGCCGGTCAGGCCTTTTTCATCATATAAATGCGCAAAAAAGGCAGCATCCTGCTCGGATACGAAGTTCTCTTTAGCATAGTCTCCGCTATCCTTAAGGCTGCCACCTACTATCTGCTTTACTTTTCCGTTATGAATATCTATACAAGGGCGAAATTTCATATACTCTCCGAAAAAATCACTTTATCACATCGCTCATGTCATACATTCCCGCACTCTTACCTGCAAGGAATTTAGCTGCTTCAATAGCTCCCTTGGCAAATACGCTTCTGGAATATGCTCTGTGTGAAATAGTAACAACTTCGTCCATGCCTGCAAAAATAACATCATGGTCACCAACTATCGTGCCGCCACGAACTGCCGAAATGCCGATTTCGTTTTTGGGTCTCTTTTCTCTTCTGGTGCTTCTGTCATATACATAATCGTATTTTTCAGGAAGTGATGCATTAATGCTGTCTGCAAGCGCGATAGCTGTTCCGCTTGGTGCGTCAAGCTTCTGGTTGTGATGCTTCTCAACAATATCAATATCGAATCCTGCAGCAGCAAGAACGGGTGATATCTCTGAAAGCACCTTCATGAGCATATTTACTCCGACAGACATATTTGCTGATTTCAAAATAGCAATCTTTTCAGATGTTCTCTTAACATTATCAAGCTGTTCTTCGGAAAGACCTGTTGTACATAATACAACAGGAAGATTCTTCTTTTCACATGCAGCAAGAAGTCCGTCCACAGCTGATGCATTTGAAAAATCAATTACCGCATCTGCCAAAACGTCACACTCTTCCATACTCTTAAAAACAGGAAATGAATAGTTGCTCTCGCCGAAAGCATCTACACCTGCAACTATTTCTATATCCTGATCTTCTTCAATAAGTCCTGCAATAGCATGTCCCATTCTGCCATTGCATCCATGCATGATCACTCTTGTCATACCGATACACTCCCCAAAATTAATCTATAAGGCCAAAATTTCTCATCTCTTTTTCAAGAACTGCCTTGTGCTCATCAGTCATTGTTGTAAGAGGCAAACGAAGCGGGCCTGCCTTGAATCCGATCATTTCAAGTGCTGACTTAACCGGGATAGGATTAACCTCAGAAAAGAGAGCATCGATAAGAGGCAGAGCCTTAAGCTGTATCTCTCTTGCGCCGCCAAAATCTCCGGCAAGAGCTTTAGCACACATATCATGTGTCTGTCTGGGCGCAATGTTTGAAAGAACGGATATAACGCCAAGTCCACCAAGTGCCATGATCGGAACTACAAGTCCGTCCTCACCTGAGTACAGATCCATTTTGCCTTCGCAAAGCTGCATCATCTTGGATGTCTGGGCAAGATTACCTGTAGCATCTTTGATTCCTACGACATTATCAACCTCTTTGCAGAGTTTTGCTGCAGTCTCCGGCAAAATGTTGGTGCCTGTTCTGCTGGGAACATTGTAAAGGATCACAGGAATATCTACAGCTTTTGCTATTTCTGAAAAGTGGCAAAAAAGTCCACCCTGAGTAGCTTTATTATAGTATGGAGTAACTGAAAGAATAGCGTCTGCTCCTGCTCTTGCAGCATCTACAGACAGATCAACAGCTGTTTTGGTGCAATTGGAACCGGCACCGGCAATAACAGGTACTCTCTTGTTAACATAGTCAATACAGAATCTGGTGACCTCCATATGCTCTTCTTCTGTCATTGTGGCACTTTCTCCGGTTGTGCCACAGACTATAATAGCATCTGTTCCATTATCTATCTGGAAATCAATAAGTCTCTTAAACTCATCGAAGTTGACACTCCCATCCTCATAAAACGGTGTTGCGATAGCAACTCCGGCCCCTTTGAATACAGCCATGTTTTCTTCTCCTTTTTTCATATTTCAAAAGAATAGCATCTTAAATCTCTGATTCAAGAAATCTTCATAATCTAAAAAATGAAGCCGACCCATCACATGGTGAGTCGGCCTCATAAAATCATAGCACCAGCACTTTAACACGTCAACACGGCGAATTAAACTAATTAAAATCACACAGTAAACCCGTAATAACTTATGTAGCGAAATTAATCTTTACTTTCTTTTATTATTTCATACCCTCCCAAAATCTGTCATGTTCTGTAAATCTGACAGTATTTTCCTCGGATATCTCTGCTTTTGGCTTCTTTTCTTTTGTTCCGGTCTGCTCAAGCTGAAGTTCGTCCTCGGAGGTAGTGGTATGAATACCGTCCTGTTCTCCAAAAATCTTATCTATAATCGTCATGTTAAGTTCCTCCTCAAAAATATATTTTTTCTTATCCATCTTCATATAGATAATATTTTTACTATTTTGTTTTAGTCTATTATACCAAAAATATGCTGAAAATTGAATAAGGAACATAAAGTTGTCACACTTTTTATGCACATAGAAAGCAATTAATTAAGAAGTTTTATTATGAACATTACATATTGAAACTGTAAAAGCGTCATGCTATACTATCAAAGTTTCAAATTTAATTTGCATTTTTCTTTCCTTATTATATGTAAGGAAATCATTTTAACTTTTCACTAATTTTACGGAGGAATACCATGAAACAGACAAGAAACGATGTCAGAAACGTTGCTATTATCGCTCACGTTGACCACGGTAAAACTACACTTGTAGATGGTCTTTTAAGACAGAGCGGTGTTTTCCGCGACAATCAGGATGTCGTAGATAGAGTCATGGACTCAGGCGATATCGAGCGTGAGCGCGGAATCACCATCATGTCCAAGAATACTGCCATCACATATAAAGATATCAAGATCAACATCATCGATACTCCCGGTCACGCTGACTTCGGAGGAGAGGTTGAGCGTGTTCTTAAGATGGTTAACGGTGTTATCCTTGTAGTTGACGCATTTGAAGGCGCAATGCCCCAGACCAAGTTCGTTCTTGGTAAGGCAATGGAGCTTAAGCTTCCCGTAATCGTCTGCATCAACAAGATTGACAGACCCGAGGCACGTCCCGAGGAAGTTATCGACGAAGTTCTTGAGCTTCTTCTCGACCTTGGTGCCGATGACAAGCAGCTTGACTGTCCTTTCGTATTTGCATCAGCAAAGGCAGGTACATCATCACTTTCACTTGATGAGCCCGGAAGCGACTTAAAGCCTCTTCTTGACACAATCATCAACTACATACCCGCTCCTGTAGGTGATCCTGATGCAGGTACACAGATGCTCATCAGTACAATTGACTACAACGAATATGTAGGACGTATCGGTGTTGGTAAGATCGACAACGGAACACTTAAAGTTAACCAGGAAGTAATGATCGTAAACCACCACGAGCCCGACAGAAGCTTTAAGACAAAAGTAAGTAAGCTCTATGAGTTTGAAGGACTTGGAAAAACCGAGGTACAGGAAGCAGGCATCGGTTCTATCGTTGCTATTTCAGGTATCGATGATCTTAAGATCGGTGACACACTCTGCGCAGTTGACGCACCTGTTGCTATACCTTTCCAGAAGATCTCAGAACCCACTATCTCTATGAACTTTATTGTTAACGATTCACCTCTTGCAGGCCAGGAAGGTAAATTTGTTACATCACGTCACTTAAGAGACAGACTTTATAAAGAGCTCAACACGGACGTATCTCTCAGAGTTGAAGATACAGAAACCACAGAGACCTTCAAGGTTTCAGGACGTGGAGAACTTCATCTTTCCGTTCTTATCGAGACAATGCGTCGCGAAGGTTATGAATTCGCAGTAAGTAAGGCCGAAGTTATCTACAAAGAAGATGAAAACGGCAAGAAGCTCGAGCCTATGGAAAAATGTTATATCGATGTTCCCGAAGAATTCTCAGGTAGTGTCATCCAGAAGCTCGGTGAAAGAAAGGGCGAGATGATCAACATGGGTATTGCCAACGGTGGCTATACAAGACTTGAGTTCCTCATTCCTTCAAGAGGACTTATCGGATACAGAGGTGAGTTCATGACAGATACCAAGGGTAACGGTATCATGAACACAATCTTTGATGGCTATGCTCCTTACAAAGGAGATATCTCTTATCGTAAGCAGGGATCACTTATAGCATTTGAGTCAGGTGAAGCTGTAACATACGGCCTTTTCAATGCTCAGGAGCGTGGACAGCTCTTCATCAGCCCCGGCGACAAGGTTTACTCAGGAATGGTCATCGGTTCAAGCGGAAAGAGCGAAGATATCGAAGTAAATGTATGTAAAACAAAGCACCTTACAAACACAAGAACATCTTCTTCCGACGAAGCATTAAGACTTGTTCCCCCGAAGATCATGTCACTTGAGCAGAGCATCGACTTCATTGATACTGACGAGCTTTTGGAGGTTACTCCCACTTCTCTTCGTATCCGTAAGAAGATCCTTGATCCTACACTCAGAAAGAGAGCAGGTTTTGCTGCAAAACAAAAAGCTGGTAAATAATCTTCCATCATGTGATACAATAAATACATGGATAATAAATTTATTGGCGTTCCGGATGAATTAAATAACAAGCACAAGCATGACCGTGTTTGCAAAAACTGCGGAAGGAAAATTCTGTACAATCCTGATCCCAAGGCCGATTTGTGCCCTATGTGTAAAGAGCTTCAGTTATTTGCTGATGTAAGAGATTACATTCGTGCTAATGATGTAAAGGATTATGAGGTTGCAGAGCATTTCGGCATCTCTTTGTCCAAAGTCAATGAATGGATAAAACAGGGACGTATCCAGTACAAGGATGACCCCACCATTCAGAAGGTAATCATGGGAAATTATTGCCAGATATGCGGATCTCCGCTTAATTTCGGAACGGTATGTCCTGCATGTATGAAGATGAAGAAAAAATCAGAAACGCTTGGTGTTGCTATTAACCAGAATAATGCATCCGGCGATAACAAGATGCAGTTTATCGATAAAAATAAAAAATAAAAACAACTCAAAAGGAGGGATACTAAAATGGATAGTATCCCTCCTCTTTTTGTTCTATTATGAGCTTACCGTCAGTTTTTTCGGTGAGCCCTTTTGTTATTCTGTCAACGTCTTCCATCTTTACCGTTATATCATACTCAACTCTGTCGGTATATACCTCATTTTCAATAGGTATACCTTCATTTCTAAGATAATACTGTATGTTTCCGACAAGATTGTAATCAGCGTTAAGATGCAGTTTAGCGCCATATACCATCTCTCCTATTACAGAGGCAGAAAGTCCTGCCTGCGCAGCCTGTGTATATGCTCTTACAAGACCACCTGTACCAAGGAGTGTTCCGCCAAAATATCTGGTGACAACGATCAAAACATTCGTAACACCTGAGCCTTTTATAACTTCAAAAATTGGCTTTCCGGCCGTTCCTGACGGCTCTCCGTTATCGCTGCATCTGCTTATTCCAAAATCAGAGCCTATAACAAAAGCATAGCAGTTATGCCTTGCATCCCAGTACTTTTTCTGCATCGCTGCTATCCTTGTTTCTGCTTCTTCCACATCCTTTACCGAAAACACATTTGCGATAAATCTGGACTTTTTTTCGACCACTTCACCTGAGCCTTCAGTGAGGATCACTCTATAACTTCCTTTATTTTCCATAGTTAACCCTATTCTTTAATCTGACTATTTGCTATAATATTATACAAATTTTCATTAGAAAAATATATCACTTCTTGCGGGCAAAAGTGGAAATCGCCCGCAAGAATCTATGAAAATTATTAATGGAGGAATATATGAATTTTGGAAGAAAAGGTATCAGAGATCAGCAACAGGAGATCCTCTCAGGTACCAAAAAATGGGGGAAGAAAATATCCCTTATATCTTTCGAGCTGATTCTTGTAGCTATTATCGGTCTTTGCGTTATCCTGACCTCTGCAGGAATTGGTGTTTTCAGGGGGATTATAGATACCGCTCCTGATATCGGAAACATAAGTGTTACACCTACCGGTTATTCAACCTTCGTCTACGACACCGAAGGAAATCAGACAGCCAAACTGGTATCTACCGATTCAAACCGTATACCCGTAACCTGGGATATGATCCCGGAAAACCTCGCCCATGCATTCGTTGCAATAGAGGATGAGCGTTTCTACGAGCACAACGGTATTGATATTCAGGGTATCATCCGTGCAGCTGTTGTCGGTATCACCAGCAGAGAGTTGTCTCAGGGTGCCAGTACTATTACCCAGCAGCTCCTTAAGAACAATGTTTTTACAGGCTGGACAAGTGAAAGTTCCGATATTGCCAAGGTAAAGAGAAAGATCCAGGAACAATATCTTGCAATACAGCTTGAAAAAACCATGAGCAAGGACGAGATTCTGCTCAACTACATGAACACAATCAACCTTGGAAGTAATACCCTTGGTGTACAGGCTGCTTCACTTAGATATTTTAATAAGTCAGTATCAAACCTTACACTTTCAGAATGTGCGGTTATAGCCGGAATCACTCAGAACCCCAGCAGATATAACCCGATCACACATCCTGAGAACAACGTCGTAAGACGTGACAAAGTTCTTGATCACATGCTTAAGCACGGCTATATCACTCAGGTAGAATATGATGAAGCTATGGCCGACGACGTATATGCAAGAATCCAGGTAGTCGATGAAGAGACAACAGATGACAGCATCAACTCCTACTTTGTAGATGCTCTCACAAATCAGCTGATCGACGATCTGATCGAGGCAGGATACAACGAGACACAGGCTTACACACTTCTGTACAGCGGTGGACTTAAGATTTATTCCACTCAGGATCCTGAGATCCAGAGAAAATGCGATGAAGTATTCTCTGACGAAGCAAACTATCCTGAAGGAACCAAGTACCTTCTCGAATATGCTCTTACTACTGTAGATTCAGAAGGAAACAAAACAAACTACAGCTCAGAAATGATGAAGTCATATTTTCAGGAGCAAAAAAGCAGCTTCAATCTTCTCTTTTCTTCTGAAGAAGAAGCTCAGGCAGCTATCGATGAGTACAAAGCCGCAGTTATGTCCGAAGGAGATACTGTAGAGGGTGAGTCTATAAACTTAACTCCTCAGCCTCAGGTTTCTCTAACAGTCGAAGACCACTCAACAGGCTACATCGTTGCAATGGTCGGAGGCAGAGGTGAAAAGAAGGCATCCAGAACGCTCAACAGAGCTACAGATACTGTGAGACAGCCCGGATCAACCTTCAAGGTGCTTTCAACCTATGCACCCGCCCTTGACAGCGCAGGACTCACACTTGCAACAGTATTTAATGATGCTCCTTTCAACTATCCGGACGGAAGACCTGTCAACAACTGGTACGGCGAATCCTACAGAGGACTGACAACGATCAGAACAGCTATTAAGGATTCAATGAACATCATCGCCGTAAAGACAATGACGCTCATCACTCCTCAGCTTGCTTTTGACTATCTGAAGAATTTCGGATTTACAACAATAGTTGAGAGCGAAGAAATTAACGGCAAAGTTTATTCAGATATCCAGCTTCCAACAGCTCTCGGTGGTCTTACCCACGGTGTAAAGAACGTAGAGCTAAATGCCGCTTATGCCGCAATCGCAAACGGCGGTGTATACATAAAGCCCAAGCTTTATACAAAGGTTGTTGACCATGATGGAAATACAATCCTGGACAATACTTCTGCCGAGTCAACAAGAATCCTTAAGGATTCAACAGCTTACCTTCTCACAAGCGCCATGCAGGACGTTGTAACAAGCGGAACAGGTACAGCTGTTAACTTCGGTGGCACAGCAATTGCCGGAAAAACCGGTACTACTTCCGATGAAAACGATGTATGGTTTGCAGGATATTCAACATACTATACTGCAACAACCTGGGCAGGATATGACAACAACGTAGACCTGTCTTCTACCGCAGAGCAAAGACTTGCAAAGACTCTCTGGCGTGCGGTAATGGAGAAGATACATGAAGATCTTCCCGCTACGCAGTTCACCAAGCCCGATTCAGTAGTAACAGGAACTGTATGCTCGAGATCAGGAAAACAGGGAATATCCGGTCTATGTGACGGTGCCCTCATGACCGAATACTTTGCAGAAGGTACTATTCCTACAGACAGTTGTGATGTACATTATGCAGGAACACTTTGTCAGTGCGATAACCTTCCTGCAACCGATCAATGTCCGTTTAAGACAACCGGAATATTTGAGCTCACTCCTGTAGAACCGGCAGCTTTGCAGGCACAATCCGGAGTAGCTCCTACAGAGTCAAACTACACTACTTCTGTTGATGAAAACGGTAATACTGTGATGACTCCTACTGCTACCTGTCACCACACAGCAGACTTCATGGCTCAGCCAAATATAGCTGAAATAATCGCGCAGGAACAGGCACAGATGGCTGCAAACGGTGTTGTCATCCAAAGCGCTCCTGCAGCAGAAACTCCTGCCGAGACACCTGCTGAAGAAACTCCGGCACCTGAAAGTTCAGCCGCAGAAACAGCTCAGCAGGCAATACAGGAAGGCGCTGAAAATGCCGCAGAACAGATAAGTCAGGCACAGGAAGAACTCGAAAGCATAGTAAACGGTGACTAAATGTAAACCGTAAAAAGAAAAAGAGGAAATCACTTTTATGTGATTTCCTCTTTTTTACTATTTATTCACCCGTTCCTGTTTCCGGATTTATCTCGGGATTTGTTTCACTCCCGTTCTGCGCAGCAGCCTCCTGTCCTTCTTCTAAAGGAACCTCTTCGGCACTCCCCGGCAAAGTCTCAATTGCCTCAGGAGCAACCAGGCCATCATCCTGCGGAACTATCTGCTGCGTGCCTTCAAGACCTCCCTCAGGAGTCTCATCTATATTTTCTCCAGGCACCTGTTCGGGAATTCTTGGAACTGTTTCTCCGCCGTATACAAGTACCGCCTCGCCCTTTGAAATAATATCAAAAATTGAAGCCGCCTTATCTACAGGAAGATTTATACATCCATGCGAACCGCTTGTAATGTAGAGCTCACCGCCAAACTCCGAACGCCAGCTTGCATCATGCATTCCCACATTGCCATTAAAAGGCATCCAGTATTTAACAGGTGATGAATAATTTTCTCCAACAAGGGTTGCATCTCTTTCCTTATAGGTTATCCCGTAGGTTCCTGTTGGTGTGGGAGTTCTTTTATTTACGCATCCTGAAACAAAATCAGATTCCTCTGCAACCATTCCGTCCACATATACCCACAGATGCTGCTCTGTGAGATTTATCTCAACGTAATTCTCACCCCAGTCGTTATCTCCGTACACTGCTGCTTTTCCGAAGTATACCGGCGTTCTCGTCACTTTATCACCGTTTATGATGGCATCACACAGTTCTTTTGTCTCTGTGCTTCTATCCATCCACCATCCGTAATCTCCGCCTGTTATCTCAATTGTTTCACCACTATGCGTGGTCAAAGTCCTGTTTTTACCAAAAGAATCATATTTTCTTGCAATGGAATTGACGAATTCCCTTACAAGCGTCTGATCAAGGTTAACCTCCGTGCCTGATATATTGCACATGTTCTTAATTTGTGTGCCGTCAACAACAATGGTGTCATCGCCAAACTCATAAGTTATCCTTGCGGTGCAGAACTTGTTGAGATTATTGCATAACTCTATAAGCTGAGGATCGCCCTCTTTTATTTCAGCCTCCTCATAGCACTCATCCGGAAGAATGAGATCTGTATCCAGTACATCAAGAGCATCACATATTGAAGAAAGTACTTTCTCTTCTTTTGGGGCAGTTCCGGGGTCTTCCGGTACGATATAAAATCCATTCTCCCCAACTTCATCGGAGATGTAGGCATCTACCGGTTCCTTTATCATATCCTTATCAAAAACCGGCATCTCTTCTACTCTTTTTTTGACCACATCCTCGGGATACGAAACTATAGTTTCTGTAGTAATATATGTGTCTTTAAAAAGATAAGAAGGCCACAGAAAAGGATTTTGTTCTCTTAGTGCAACTACGAACTGGTCTCCCGACAAAAGCCTCAGTCCTATCTCTTTAGCAGTTATTTCTTCTGTTATCCCGCCTCTTGCAGAAATGCTCAGTCTGTAATCATCAAGACCAGACGAAACTTCTTTTTCTATTTCCGAGGCAGTCATATTGAACGCATCTATCTCATTTACATAAGTATTAAACAGAAAGTGTCCGGTAAAATACAGCGCCACCGCAAGATATATGACAAGCGCAAGCGACAATACAACCAGCAAAGGAATCATTGTTCCGGATTTTTTGCTCACATCTTTTTTCATAATAGTTTTAAAAAGCCCCTCTTTTATAGTTCTCTTCTAAAAAATATCTATGTAGACTATAGTAACAGAAATTTACAAATATACCATATCTTAATTGTGATACAATAAATATTGATTTACCTTTAAGTATTCTCATGGAAGGAGTTATATGTATACTCTGACAGAATTATGTAAGGAACTATCCATATCTACCGCTACAGGCAGGAACTGGGTAAAACTAAAAAAGCTGATTCCTCAGGGAAAAAGAGGAGCTGCCTACAATTTCTCAGATGAATATGTAGAAAACTTAAAGAAAAGTCTGCAAAAAGACAGCACGCTTTTAAAAAGCAGACGCAACAAGAGTTTTGCATCCGGTAATTTCCTGTACCGTTCGTATGTTTCAGATAAATCAGTCAATATAAAAGCGGCAGAAGAATTGCTGTCAGCTTATTCGGAAATACTAAAAAATATCGAAAATGAAAACTGCAGTGATCAGTTTAATAATGCTGAGGAGACTTTGCTCAGAGCTCTGCTTGCCAGCTCCGCGATCACTTTACTTCTAGGGCCTGATAATGAAAATCCCAAATCTGATGAGCCTGCCTTGATAAGATATTTAAAGGGCGATCTGGATATAGATGAATACTCGCCTTTTATTGACGATATTTTGGGCGATAAGAGCTTATTCAGTGACCTTTTTGGCAAATACCCGCTTCCATCCATTCGCTTTATCTACGAGCCGGGAGAGGATATTTTAGGGCTGTTATATATCTCGCTAAAAATGGTTGATCAAAGAAAAAGAACAGGCGCTTACTATACTCCTAATAAAGTCATCAAACGGCTGCTTGGTCATTTATTCGAGGCATCCCTTCTATCATGCGGTCTTGAAAAAACAATACTGGATCCATGCTGTGGAACAGGAAACTTCTTGTTGCAGCTTCCTCCCGGGATCCCACGTGAAAATATATATGGAATAGACATAGACGAGATCAGCGTTTACATTACCAGAATAAATCTCGCAATGAAATATGGCAGCCCCGACTACGAATTTTTCAAGGAGCATATAAAAATTCAGGATTTTCTGTGTGAAAATATAAGCAGAAAATATGATATCATTCTCGGAAATCCGCCATGGGGAGGACGTTTTTCAGATTCACAGCAGTTATTTTTGTCTCAAAACTTTGAGTCCGGAGGGGCAAATAATATAGAATCCTTTGACGTCTTTACTGAAAAGGCTGTGGAAAGCCTTACTGAAGACGGTCTGTTATCTTATGTGCTGCCAGAGTCAATACTAAATGTCAGGTCACATACAGCCATAAGAAATTATGTTTTGAAAAACACCACCCTCTCTCACCTTGAATACCTCGGTGAAGTGTTTGACCATGTACAATGCCCATCCATTATCCTGCAGCTAAAAAAAAGGTCAGGTTCGGATGGAAATGACATAGATGAATTTGTCCTAAAGAGTCCTAAGGTTTTTGAGGATGGTCGCACCTATACCATCAGAGAAAAAAGGAAGATAAATGCCGAAATCTTCGATTTCCTGATGCCTGATGAAGAATATAAGCTTCTTAGCAAAATGGATATGGTCCCCGAAAAAAAGACGCTTCTTGGTAACGGTATTTTTGCATTGGGAATAGTCACAGGCTCCAACAAAGACATGCTGAAAAAAAGGAAAAGTCCCCTCAACGAGGTGATACTTAAGGGCGCAGATATTTACAAATATGCATTTAGCGTCCCAAAATGCTACATAGCTTTCGACAGAAACAAATGCCAGCAATGTGCTCCCACCGAATACTACAGAGCAAAGGAAAAGCTCCTTTACAGATTTATCGGGAACAGACTTGTATTTTCTTACGATGACAAGCAGACTCTGTCGCTAAACAGTTGTAACATACTGATACCTCAGATTGAGGGACTCAGCACAAAATATATCCTTGCCATATTAAACTGCAGAGCCACAGAATTTTATTACCGAAAAAAGTTCCGCTCAGTAAAGGTATTAAGATCTCATCTTGAGAGCCTTCCGATACCTTATGCTGATGAAGAGATGCAAAATAAAATAATAAGCATAGTCGATGATATTATTGCCATAGCAGATAAGAATAAAAAAAGCACAGACGACAAAGAAGCCATTGCCAAAATGTATGAAGAACTTGACCAACTATGTGCTTCTTTATTCTCCCTTAACCGGGATGAGTACGATCTGATAAAAGCGGAATTTGAAAACGATAATACTTTTCTTCCTAATTAAATTAAATGGCTCGACAAACATAAATCTATGCTATAATGATAATATTCACACGTAGTTAACCCTCATTTATTCAATTTTCTTATTGAGAGGATCGGACAATGGCAAACAACACAGATGAAAACGAAGTAGTACAAGCCAAAAAAGAAAACAAGCTAAAAAGCTTTTCTCTTGAGGGGCGTCTCGACCTTTTATTTGACAAGATTGTAAACACCACGCAGGACTGCCTTTTCTGGAAAGATACCGAAAGGCGTTTTGTCGGTGTAAATCAGGCATTTCTGGATTTTTATGGTTTTGACTCAGTGAATGCAGTTCTTGGAAAAACCGACGAAGAAATGAACTGGCATCCCGACCCTGTTCCTTTCATGGAGGATGAGCTTCGTGTTTTGCAGGGTGAAAGCACTCATAACGTCCACGGTCAGTGTATTGTAAAAGGTGAAGTGCGCGAGATCGTAGCTTCCAAGACCCCTATATATGACAAAGGGGAAATAATAGGTTTTGTCGGCTCCTTTATGGACGTGACTGATGAAGCCAAAAGAATGGAAAAAATCGAACGTCTAATCCGTCTAAATGACAGGCTTCTTGAAAACGAGAAGATGGCAAACCGCAGAATGAGCGAATTTTTGTCCCGAATGAGTAATGAAATCAAAAATCCCATGAATGCTATCGCTTCTCTTTCTTATCTTGGCATGAACCAGGATAACCCCGAAATGCTCAGATCAGAAATGAGAAAAATCTACACCTCCAGTAATTATCTGGCTCGTCTGATGTCAGATCTTCTCGATATCGACAAGATAGACGGAGGCAACTTAAATCTTTCTCCCATGGATACGTCTCTTGATGAGGTAGTTGACGGGGTTGAAACCATAACCAAAGCTCTTGCCTCGGAAAAAAATATTACAGTCAACATAGATCGTGCATATCGCGGAAACCCGCAAATCATATGTGACCTTGGCAGAACGCAGCAGATGCTCATAAATCTCACGACTAACGCTGTGAAATTCAGCGAACGAGATTCACAGATAAGCATAACCGTTCAGTCCATAAAGAAAAATCACTCCTATAAGATCACATTCATCGTAGAAGATGAAGGCTGCGGCATGAGCACTTCATTTATGCCAAGCCTGTTTCGGCCATTTGCCCAGGAAAAGCGCAACCCCAGCAAATACGGAACAGGTACAGGACTAGGTCTTGCTGTAGCAAAACGCCTCGCCTGCCTCATGAAAGGCGATATTACAGCTGAGAGTGAAGAAGGAATGGGCAGTACGTTTACCGCAACTATTCTGCTAGAACAATCATCACTTATGATCTAAATTAGTACTTGCACCGCAAGTCGAAAACGAGGATTCTGCAAATACAAATGCAAAATCCTCGTTTATCATTTATGTCGTCTTATATAAAAATCCTAAGGATCATTAAAGAACCTTCTCGTAATAGTCATCCTTTTTCACAAATCCCATCTTGTTAAGATACTCTTTGTGATGTTCATCGGAACCGGTAAAAATCAATTTATCAATGCCTGCAGCTGCAAGCTTTGACATAAGGAAGGTCCCTATTGAAAAATCTCTGTATTCAGGAATTGAATAGTCAAGCTCTATATCAAGATCGTTTCCGTTTAATTTGCCAAGCATAATTCCAACAGGTTTGCCGTTTTGACATACAACATATCCCCGATCTGCATCGCTAAATTCTGTAGATATGTTCGGAAAGCATTTCTTAATATCATCAGTATATGTATCAATAACATATCGTAAGAGTTTGTCCTTGCTGTCAACCTCTACAAAATCATAGTTTTTTTCAGTATTGGACATTTTGATAAGATAATACAGGTTAATAAGCACAAGGCATATATTCATGATCGCAGTCGGATAGGAATGGATGATAAATGCATAAACAGTAAATATCGTACTTCCTATAGTATTGACAATTCTGAGCTTGAATACAGATGCCATGAGAAATGAAACCAGCACCAATGCCGAACCTATGTATCCAATCATTTCAATCATCATAGTCACTTTTCTCCTTTTTCATTTTTTCATAATAGAATTCCTGAACGTTTTTTCCATTTTTTTGCGTTCAAGAAGTTATAAATTTATGATATATTATACATGGTAAAAATGGTAGTAAGTTTCTAAATTCTTTATTTATTTTTGGGAGGTAGTTATGATTTATGGCTCACTAGAAGCCGGCGGAACCAAAATGGTCTGCGCGATCGGTGACGAAAACGGAAAAATCTTTGAACAGGTAAAGTTTCCCACTCTTACACCTGAGGAAACAATGCCTCAGATTTTTGATTATTTCAAAAGCAAAAATGTACAGGCACTCGGTATTGCATGCTTTGGTCCTATCGATTTAAGAAAAGATTCCAAAGACTACGGCAGCATCACATCAACACCCAAGAAGGGTTGGTCAGGCTATAACATAGTAAAAGCTGCCAAGGAAGCTCTTAATGTTCCTATCGGTTTCGATACTGATGTTAACGGCTCACTTCTTGGAGAGATCACTTATGGATGTGCCAAGGGTCTTACAGATGCAATTTATCTTACAATCGGAACAGGCGTTGGCGGCGGTGTTATGTCTAACGGCAAGCTCCTTCACGGAATGCTTCATCCGGAACTTGGACATATCAGAATGCCCCTTCTTAAGAACGATCCCGGCAAGAGCATCTGTCCTTTCCACGACAACTGCCTTGAAGGTCTGACAAGCGGTCCTTCACTTGCAGCACGTTGGGGCAAAACAGCTGATCTTCTTGTAGATAACAAGGAAGTATGGGAAATCGAGGCAACATATATCGGAACAGCTCTTGCTTCTTATGTGCTTACCTTAAGCCCTCAGAAGATCATTCTTGGCGGCGGTGTTATGCACCAGGAGCAGCTCTTCCCTCTTATCAGAGAGAAGTTTAAGGAAGCCTTGAACGGCTATGTTGTAACAGAAGAGATGGATCATCTCGAGGATTATATCGTTCCTGCAAGTCTCAATGACGATCAGGGTATCCTCGGTGCCTTAAAGCTTGCAATTGATGCTTACGCAGAAAAATAATATAAGCATAAAATGCGTGATACAAATGTGCGTCGCAAGACGCACAATAAAAAACCGGATTTCGATTTTTCGAAACCCGGTTTTCTAATTTAATTATTTTTCCCTACTTAGTGCAAGGTATTAATCCTCATCAGTTGAAATGCCTTCTGTGCGAATGATGAACTGAACTGAGCTGGGCTCATCGTCGTTAGCACCTGAGAATGTCTTGAAGCTCTGAGATGCTTCATCAACAGCCTTAAGTCTGTCTGTTACTGAAAGGAGGTCATCATCGACAGTAGATGTAAGCTTCTGGATACCATCTTCATCGAACTCGATCATACCGTCTGCAAGTTTTCTTGCTCCATCATCAAGCTCTGTAACACCATCTGAAAGTTCATTTGTTCCATCGTAGAGTTTTCCTGCACCATCATCGAGCTCAACAGTACCGTCGCTAAGCTTTGTAGCGCCTTCTGAAAGCTCATGTGCACCATCTGCAAGCTTGCTTGCGCCATCTTTAAGTGCTCCGCTGTTGCTATCAAGAACGTTTGCTCCATCCTTAAGCTTTGAAGTGCCATCTGCCAAAGTGCCGATGCCTGAATTGAGCTGTTTGCCGCCCTTATAGAGCTTTCCAAGACCTGTTTCAAGATCGTCTGCTCCTTTTGCAATCTGACCTGCTCCTTGTGCAATATCCTTAAGTCCGCCCTGGCCTGTTCCGTTATAGATCGTATCAAATATCTTCTCTGCACTTCCAAGAGTAAGATATGTCATGTAAATCTGTGTAGCTGCTGAATATGCTTCGCCGGCCATCTGTGCGCTGACAGGGTTTGTTGAATATATAGCTTTTGATGCATTTTCAAGAGCTCTTCCATAATATTTTGCTGCAAGAGCAATATTCAGATTTCCATCGGGTGCTGGATCACCAGCATCAGCATAATTTGCGAAAACATACTGTTCCTTCTGTGCAAAACTTCTTTTTGCCATAAAGCAATCTGCTACAATCGTATAGCATACTGCATTGGTTGCATTCTGATCCTTAGACAGCGCATTTTCTATATCAGTCTGCATGGTCAGAACCTTGGAAGCCTTGGCATATACGCCATCCCAATAGGTCTTGTCATAGTTTGTAAGGCCGTAAATTGCCTGCCATCCTGCATCTTGTGCATACTCATCAACTCCGCTTACGCTCTCGGCTGATGAACCAAGTGTTGCTGCATCTCCTTCTGCGGGAGCATCTGTAACTGCTTCTTCATTTGAGCCATCTTCTGCAGATGTATCAGCTGCAGCATCTGTGCTCTCCTCAGAAGAGCTGTCTGCCTGCTCTGTGCTTTCCTCAGAAGAATCACTGCTGCTATCAGCATTATCTGAAGAACTCTCATCTGTATTTTCTACAGGTGTTTCATCTGTGTTCTGGTCAGAACTCTGCTCACCTGAATTATCTGTGTTCTGGTCAGAGCTCTGCTCACCTGAATTATCAGCATTCTGATCGCTGCCAGGTTCTGAAGAAGGATCATTTGCTTCTTCACTTCCGTTTGCAGGATCCTCTGCGTTCTCCGGGATCTGTTCCTCATTATTTTCTTCTACTTCAGGCTCTTCCTCAGCTTCTGCTTTCTTCTTACTATCTTTTTCTTCACTCTCATCTTCACCTTCTGTAGGAATCTGTGAACTAAGTTCAGTAAGCTTTTGTGAAACTTCTGCTATAAGCGCTGCCATTTCAGCATCCTGGTCTGCGCCACTGCTATTTTTTGTTACTGTTGTTCCACTCTGCATAGCTTCAACTGCTTTGATTATATCTCCATAAGCTGTGCCGAATGTGTTCTTTGCAAGTGTAGCAGCTGACAGATTTGTTGATATGCCGTTTGAAAGTGTACCAATACCGTCATTTAACTGATCTGCGCCATCTGATAGTTTTTTAGCACCATCCTTTGCGGATTTGATTCCTGTTGTAAGAGTCTTTGATCCGCTTGATAGCTTGCCTACGCCATCATCAAGAGTTGTTGTGCCTGATGCAAGCTGAGCAACACCATCTGTATAAGTAACAATACCATTGCTAAGAGTACTTGCACCGTCTGAGAGCTGACCACTGCCGTTTGCAAGCTCGCCTGCTCCGTCACGAAGCTTTCCTGTACCATCCTTAAGATCTGATACGCCGTCTGTTAATTCCTTGGTGCCATCCTTAAGCTTTCCTGTACCGTCTGAGAGTTTTCCTGAGCCGTCAACAAGCTGAGTTGAAGCATCTGAGAGCTCATCCATATCATCATTTAATGTATCAACCTTGTCTGAATTGTAGATCTTATCAAGACCAAGGTCTGATACTACGTTTGCACTTGCCATTGAAACAGTCATGGGAAGCTCGAAATTTTCCACATTTGCAGTTATTTCCACATAATCGGGAATATCAACTTCGTCCGGATCTATGTCGTTTTCCTCAAGCTTTTCATCATCAATCTTAAGAGATTTCTTAAGTCCGGGCATTGCAACACCTACGATCACATAGTTGTTAGCGTCTGAAATAATCTTACCTTTGGAAACCTTAACATTTGAAAACTTTGTGTTATCAAGCATTGTTCCTGAAATCATTGTAAAAGGAACATCTACTTCTGTGTCCTCTCCGTCGATCTTTACTGTCTCTTTAAGAGTATTGGTATAATCGAAGCGAATAGAAACATTACCGCTCTTTCCGGCGATCTCCTCAGGTGTCATCTCTTTACCATCAAGTGTATAGGTAACCTTTACTCCGATCGGAAGTTCATTTGTAGGAGTTCCCTGATAGTAAATATCAGAGCCTTCTGCATTCCATGTTACTGTTCCGTCACCGTTATCTGTATATGACTCATCACCCTTAACATTTACGATATCCTTAAGGCTTGTTGTATCTGTGATAGTGTCGCTACCATCTGAATTTTTAAGCCAGTTACTAACAACAACATCATTTACATCGCCCTTGGCATCTGTCATTACATAAACAGTTTCTTCTTTTCCACTGTCTGATTCCTGTTTTGAGCCTGTGTAAGCAGCTTTGGTCATTGTATCTACAAGTTCCTCTGCTGTTTCATCTTCTTTTGTCTCTTCTTGAGTTTTTTCTGTATCTGTTGTTTCTTCCTTATTGCCCCACAGACCACAACCTGTCATGGATGTGCATGCAAGCGCAAATGCAGTGAATACGGATGTAGCTTTTAATAAATTCTTCTTATACATACAATCATTCCCCTTTTCTATATCTAAATAAGTTTAGCTTCTCATTAGCATTAAATGGCTTTTGCCATTACAACCTTCTGCTTTTTTCTTTCCTTGTCCATCTCTATGCACTGTCTCATTCCCCAGGTTGTGCGGATAATAAGGCCATCAAAAATCATGTACATCGAAGGAAGCACCAGAATAACAACTATCATACTTATAATTGCTCCTCTGGCCATCAAAAAGCAAAGTGAACCGATCATATCAACACTTGATACAAGTCCTACACCGAAGGTCGCAGCAAAGAAGCTGAGCGCACTTACGATTACAGACTTCATACTTGTTGAAAGGGCAATCCTTGTTGCCTGTTTTTTGCTTTCACCGTTTTTCCTCTCAAGGCAATAACGTGTTGTCATAAGGATAGCATAGTCAACTGTCGCACCAAGCTGTATAGTTCCTATTACTACAGATGAAATAAACGGTATTACAGTTCCTGTGTATCCGGGGATACC
Organism: Butyrivibrio sp. NC2002; assembly: GCF_000702265.1. GTDB lineage: Bacteria > Bacillota > Clostridia > Lachnospirales > Lachnospiraceae > Butyrivibrio. The sequence continues at coordinate 141,102 of NZ_KL370881.1, read as the reverse complement.
CATGTTGATGAAAATAGCAAACTCAATAACTGCAACTAATATAAAAGGAAGTGATATTGACTTCATTACAAAAGCAATTATAAGGAATACGCATCCTATGGAAACAACACTTACTGTCTTAAAATCCTTATCGGTTATAGTTATAAGATCCTTTGTACAAGGCGCTTCACCAACAACCATTGCATTTTCATCATAACTCTTTACTATTGAATTTACTTCATCAATCTGAGCATTAACTTCATCAGATGCTGTCTTATACTCACTCGTCAGCATCATCATCTGATACTGGTCACTTGAAAGTTCATTCTTAAGATCCTCGGGAATAAGTTCACTTGGAAGTGACGGTCCGATAAGTGATTCAAGACCGAGGACTGCATCTATTCCCTTTACATCTTTCAGATCCTTTACCATAGCCTGCATTGTTGCTTTTTCCATGTCTGCATCTGTAAGGATCATGTAGGTTGTATTTGTCTCAAAGTTTTTCTCAAGTTCTTTCATCGCCTGTCTGCTGGGGAGGTGATCCGGAAGCGTCTCTGAGAGGTCATAATAAACTGCTGTGTGATTGTAACCCCATATAGCAATTGGAAGCAGGCACAGGAAGACCATTCCAAATACAACAGCATGCTTTGATATCCATCTTGGAATCTTTACAAACTCAGGCATAAGCGGTTTATGCTTTGTTTTTTCAATCACATTGTCACAGATAAGGATCATTGAAGGCAATACGGTTACACAGCTTACTACGCCGAAGATAACACCTTTTGCCATTACTATTCCAAGATCAAGACCTATTCTAAAGCTCATGAAGCAAAGAGCAACGAAGCCGGCAATTGTTGTTATAGAACTTCCGAGAACCGATTGGAAAGTAGCTGAAATCGCTTCTGCCATTGCCTCTTTTTTATCATCTCTTCCGCTCTTTTCAAGCTGTTCCTGATAGCTGTGCCAGAGGAAGATCGAGTAATCCAGCGTTACTCCGAGCTGAAGTACCGCACTTAAAGATTTTGTAAGGAACGATATCTCGCCAAGGAAAATATTGGTTCCCATATTAAACATTATCGCTATTCCTATACTTGCAAGGAAGAAGAAAGGAATAAGGTAGGAATCCATTGAAAGTGAAAGAACAATTACTGCAAGCAGTACTGCCATTCCTACATATATAGGTGTTTCTTTTTCTGTAAGGTTCTTGGTATCAAGAACTATTGCAGCCATACCTGAAAGGAAGCATTTCTCATCTGCAATCTTACGGATATTGGTGATCGCTTCCATTGTTCCGTCACCGGATGTCGTATCATCAAAAATGATAAACATCAGCTGTGTGTCGCCTTTTCCCAAAGCTTCGACTACTTCATCCGGAAGCATCTCCTTCGGGATTGTGTAATCCATAAACGTGTCATACCAGATGACTTTTTTTACATGTTCAACTTCTGATATGTCAGCCTTAAGCTTCGCGATATCCTTATCAGCCATTCCCTCTACAACGAACAGTGAATAAGCACCTGTTCCGAACTGATCCATGAGGATGTCCTGTCCCTTCATTGTTTCAATCTCACCGGGCAGGTACGAAAGAATATCATAATTAACTTTTGTCTCTGCAAATCCCGCAAAGCACGGAACCATCAGCGCAAGGCTGGCAATCAGTATAATGAATCTAAGTTTTACTATTGCCCTCGATAAAGTTTTCATAACACTTTCCTCACTTAATATTTTTTAAAATGACCACTAGTCATTTTTTACACTTTATGTTATACTCCAAAAGTGACCGATGGTCAATCTTTTTTTTTGAAAAAATATCAGGACATAGAAATAATGAGATAAATACTTGCATTCAGGATATTTTTTCCAAAATAATATAAATATGTAATTGCCAAAGTGAGGAAATATTATGGGCAAATTGGATATCAACAAAAAACTAAAAAGAGACTCTCTGTTAAACACCTCCTTCGAATTGTTTACTTCCCAGGGGATCAACCAGACTTCCATTTCGGACATAGTTAAAAAGGCCGGTGTTGCCAAGGGAACATTCTATTTATATTTCAAGGACAAATATGATATAAGGAACAGACTGATAGCCAGGAAATCCAGCCAGCTTTTCGGAAAAGCATACGCTGCCCTGATGCATGAACATGTTTCCAGCGTTGAAGACAAGGTTGTGTTTATGGTAAAACATATCCTCTCTGAGCTAAGCAGAGATCCCAAGCTCATAGCTTTGATATATAAGGATCTTAGCTGGGCTCTCTTTAAAGAGGCCGTAACAAATTACAGCGACGAAGACGATGAGAACTTCTTATCAATAATCGAGAGCATGTTTGACCATTCAGATGTAAAATACAAAAACCATGAGGTAATGATGTTCCTCATAGTAGAAATGGTCAGCTCCGCAGGCTACAGCTCTATCGTATACAATCAGCCAATGCCTCTTGATGAACTAATGCCTGAACTTGAAACAGCAGTCAGAAGCATTATGAAAACCTACGAAGAATAATTTCCCATTTTCATTTTTTTAATACATGCATATAGAAAAGCCGCGTTGGCAAGACGCGGCTTTTTCAGGTAGGAGATTTCTTATGACTATGTATGTCATTTGTGTTAGTCTTTGCTAACAACGAAATATTAGCATAGGCTAACAGATTGTGCAAGCTTTTTTTAATTTTTCTTTCAAAAAATTGAAAAATGCGATATTTCCATCACAAATCTCCAAAGAATTCGTCTCCTTCAGGCTCGTTATAATCGTCATCATCATCTTCGTCATCGCCATATTCGTCTTCATCATCCTCGTCTTCGTCGTCCTCGCCATCCTCGTCATCTTCATCATAATAGTCTTCGTCGTCTTCGTAATCTTCATCATCTTCATAGTCCTCATCAAAATCATCAGGGTCAAGATAATACTCTTCAAGAAGACCTTCTTCCTCAAGCTTTTCACGAAGCTGACTGTCAAATTCAAGATCATATTGAGAAGGATCTACTCCGGCTTCCTCAAGCATCTCTTTTCTGCCCTCGTAATCTGCGCGCAAAAACTCCTCAAAATCAAGACCTGCGTTACATACAGCTTCGACAAGCTCAGCATCCACATAGACGCAGTAATCCATGTCTTCAGGAAGTTCTTCCTCATTTACATAGGGCATATTTTCAGGAAAAATAGAAAACATTTTTCCATTCTCATCAAAATCCAAAGGACCAAAGCCGTTTTTTAAGTTAACCTTCATAAAAAATCTCCTCAAAATTGTGTTTTGAGCAAATGTCCTCCCCATGTTTTCCACAGGGAGGACAAATTCTACTATTTTAAATAATTACTGTCTTTCAACTATGCAGGCTGCACCCATACCGCCGCCTACGCACAGTGTTGCAAGGCCCTTCTTGGCATCGCGTCTTTGCATCTCGTAAAGAAGCGTTACAAGGATACGGCATCCTGAGCATCCTACAGGATGTCCAAGGGCGATAGCTCCACCATTTACGTTGAGCTTATTTAAATCGAATCCAAGTTCTTTTCCTACTGCTACTGACTGAGCTGCGAAAGCTTCGTTAGCTTCAATGAGGTCAAAATCAGAAATCTGATATCCGGCCTTAGCCATTGTCTTCTTGGTAGCAGCAACAGGACCAATACCCATGATACGGGGCTCAACACCTGCAAGCTCACCGGCGATCCATGTAGCCATAGGCTTGATTCCGAGCTCTTTAGCCTTCTCTTCACTCATAACAACGATAGCCGCAGCGCCATCGTTAATACCTGAAGAGTTGGCAGCTGTTACCATACCGTCCTTCTTAAATGCAGGGCGGAGCTTGGAGATACTCTCCTTTGTTACTCCGGCTCTGGGGCCTTCATCCTTTGCAAAAAGAACTGTGTCCTTCTTAACCTTAACTTCAACAGGAACTATTTCCTCATCAAATTTGCCCTCAGCCTGAGCTCTCTCACACTTCTGCTGACTGTTAGCAGCAAACTCATCAAGCTCATCTCTTGTAAGTCCCCACTGCTCACAGATATTTTCAGCAGTGATACCCATGTGGAATCCGCCGAATGCATCGGTAAGAGCATCTTTGATCATAGTATCAATGAGCTCACCATTGTTCATACGATAACCAAATCTTGCGTTCTGAAGAGCATAAGGAGCACGAGACATATTCTCAGTACCGCCTGCTACGATGATATCAGCATCGCCCATGGAGATAAGCTTTGCAGCAAGGTTTACGCAGTGAAGACCTGAACCGCAAAGTACGTTAATTGTTGTAGCAGGAACTTCTACAGGGATTCCTGCATTAACTGCTGCCTGACGTGCTACGTTCTGACCTGTTCCTGCCTGAATTACGCAGCCCATATATACTTCATCAACCTGCTCAGGCTTAACACCTGAACGCTTTAAAGCTTCCTTAATAACAATTGTTCCTAGATCGGGAGCTGAAATATCCTTTAATGCTCCTCCCATAACACCGATTGCTGTTCTGCATGCACCTGCTAAAACTACCTTACGTGCCATGACACATCCTCCTTTTATTGTTAATTGTCACATTATTATTATTTCCTCATTAAAATGAGGAACAACTAATAAAATTATAGCATAATAAATAGGAACAGTTTACAATATGATTACATCGAATCTGCCAAACAAAACAGCAAAAGCAAAAAATGGATACGCCCCAATTTTCGCTACAACACAAATCATGTCCTTCCGCGCATTTTTTTGTTCTCATACTTACCCCTGATGGCTAGTCCGATCGTTCCATCAGAAATCAAAGCGGTAACATATCCCAGAAAGCTGAAATCAAACCCGATACCTACCATATTTATGATTGCTAATATCAGCTTTAACCCATCCGCTGCCAAAAGCATGTAGAATATCTGCCAGGTTCTTTTCTCTCCAAGATCTTGTCCAAAAGCCATAAGGAGAAGAAGGATAATCTTACAGACATTAAGGACGCTGATAGTGATCATCCATATAGTTACTCGATAGAAACATAGATCAATAAAGATAGTCAGTATACATACCGCAACATTAAGGATCAAAAACAGTTTATAGTAAACCGCCGCCCGCTTCGTATATCCCTTTACCAGGTATAAAATGCCGACGATCAACATAGCAAGGATCACCAGCATCATAAAAGCATTGGCCTGATTTGAAAAACCTGTGACATCAGTGTTAATACTGTCGACAATAAAATGTATCATGGCGCCGGTAGTGCCTACCACCATCAATGCCATTAAAACCACATGAATCATTATCAACAGGCTTGCCTTTTTATCTTGATTGGTCGTCATATTCTCTTATCCTCCTCGTTTTTTTCAATCCTTATGGGTTTTAGTGAATTTATCAATCCTCTCTTCGCATATTCTAATCATTAAAGGGCGGCAATATTATTTCAGGCAGTTTTTTCTCTTCAAGACTTCCTGCAGAATATGCAATTCCTTCTTCTTCAAGTGCCTCGAGGAACTCCTTTATGTACATCCCATCACGTCGAACAGTTTGAAAACTGAAGCAAAAATCTTCTTCTGTAGCATTCACTTCTACCATAAGATGCCCCATTGTCAGAGAGTAAACGCCATCAAGAAAAGGTGCCAGACCGCCCCATGCAATCTTACCCACGTAGCTTATATGAAAAGCTGACGGTATGCCATGGGTTGTTGGACTGTTATCTACCGCGTAGGTGACTTTATTATCGATACCATTTTGTTTATCGATCTGCCTGCGAAATGCTTCAACCTCTCTGATTTTTTCCCAGCTAAGCTCAGGCTGCATCTGAACATACATCCTGCTTCTTGTGATGGTAGAGAGCTTTTCAACAGGCCAGTCCTTCATCCTTTTATCATATTGTACATACATCTGTCTGACCATATCTCTGTAAGTTTCCGGGCACCCCACATCCTCCCGATAGTTATTGGCTATCCCACCGATAAATCTATTCTCGTCAGGGCGAACTTTTATATGCATCTTGAACAAGAGAGCTGACAAAATAGAATTAGGACTTCCATCATTATCACGGGCATATTTCATAAGGTTTTTCTTTGGTATTTTTATGGGATAATAGCCATCAATGCCATTTGGATCCCTCATACTTTCAAAATAGTCGTTTAAAGGAGTAAATGAATCCTTTGGAAAGTCAAAATTACCAACCGGATTACCAACAGGCATATGTTCTACGTCTGGTTCAGCCTGCTCCTTAAGTGTTATCGGTGTGTCAATTGTCAGTATCCCCGTCTTGTCAACATCATACCCAAGATCCGTTAAATACTGCCACAGTGTTGCTTTTATCCACAGCATTGCTCCACAACCGCCGCAGAAGTTGTGAGCGAAATTAAAATAAATATTATTATTATCATAAGTGATGGCAAAAAGAAGCCCATTTGTCTCATCAGTTCCAAGTTTGATCACTTTGTTGCCCATACTTACAACCAAGGGCTTATCACAGGGCTCAAGAATGTATGCTTCATCCTCATTTAAAGATACCGTCCTGCTGTAGTATGGGAACCTTTTATAAGCCTTAACAGCAGAAGTTTTCAGCGCCTCTCCGTCTATAGCGTTTTTAAGCACAACTCTGATCCTGACAGAGTAAACATTACGCTTTTTTATCTCATACAATGTGTATGAATCAAAATCATACTTTGCCATATTCTCATTACTCCCTCAACACAATTGCCGGTCATTATATATTCTTTAGCCAGGTTACAACCAATAAAGTTTTATTTGCACTAAAGAAAATCTTAATGATCATTTCTTTTTATAAATATAGGTCTGAGTTTTAGCACCAGCTCTCTTTAGTTTCTCCACTACTGACCTATAGGTCTTCTTGTCCATACTCTGTAAGGACAATACTCTTCTTATAATTTTACTATATCCATCTGATGCAACTCCTTAAATATCTATAAAAATACGATTAAACATTAAATTTATATTAAATAAACGTTAAATCCACCATTTTCCCAACATTTGTAGGCTATAATCTATATTAGATGCATTAATTATAGTGTTTGCCTTATATTTGGAGGATTTAACATGAACAATAATAAGATGGGCTTTTTTGACAGTGTAAAAACCAAGCTGATAGCAATTATGATGGCAGTTATAGTCATCCCTCTTGTTGTCGCAATAGTTGTTAGCTATGTAACATCTACCAATAAAGCTTTGGCTGATGCTCAGGAATCACTTGAGTGGCAGGCCTGGTATGTGCACAGTAATTTTGAAAAAACCATAGAAGTTAATCAGAATATGGTAAAGAGCATAGCAAGCAATCCTACTGTTGTGCAGTTTGTTGTTGGTCAAGCAGGAATTCCGCTTGATGCTGTTACAGCTACTCTTTATGAATACGATCAGGTTATGAACGATGGACAGAATACCGCGATCACCAATGACCAGGGTATGCAGATTGCAAGAGGCACCGGTGAATGCATAGATGTATCTGACCGTGAGTACTTTAAAGAGGCTATGGCCGGCAATGTCTACATTTCAAATGTTACTGTCAGCAAAACAACTGGAAAAAGAATGATAACTTTCTCTGCACCTATCAAAAATGGTGATAAAGTTATCGGTATTGCTCACAGAAATTATGATCTCGATAACCTCCATGAGACTCTTGCGGCTGATGCGAAGACAGCATTTGTTGTCGACAGAGACGGCATGGTTGCCGCACATGCAGAATATGAAATCGGCGACGGCAAGCATGATGAAGTTGATGTATCTTCTTCAGAGTTCTATACATCAGGACAAGATCAGGGCTTTTATAAATCAAAGTCAGCTTTTGGCACCAATTATATGGCTTATGTAAAAGAGCCAAACTCAGGTTTTATAGTTGTTACAGGAAAAGAAGCCAGTGTTATCATGAGTGCTGCAAGACAATCCGCTATTATCGTAATTGTTGTCGGTGCCATATTGCTGATCATTGCTGTTGTTATATCCTTTATGATGGCTAAAAGCTTTACAGACCCGATCAAAGCAGTTAATGAATCTCTTGAGGCTCTTTCCGACGGACGTTTTGTTAAAGTCGATAAGTATGACAAGAGGAGAGATGAATTTGGAACTATTTCCAAAGCCACCAATTCAGTTATTGAAAAGCTCGATCATATCGTTAACAACATAAAAGAGTCTGCTTCTAATGTAGGAAGATCTTCCAGTGAGCTATCAGATATGGCATCTCAGATTTCCCAGACAGCAGAGGATGTATCTAATGCCGTTCAGGAAATTGCATCAGGAGCTACGCAGCAGGCAGACGAAATTCAATCTGCATCTGAGAATGTTGGCAGGATTGGTGATGCTGTAGCCGGCGTTCAGACTTCCACTGATGATCTATCCGGTATTGCTCAGAAGATGAAGGAAGCATCACAGGTTTCCAGCAATTCGCTTCACTCGTTGCAGGAATCCTCCAATGAGATGACAGCCAAAATTGATGATATTTCACAGACCATAAAGGCTACTAAGGACGCAGTTAATTCAATCAGTGAAAAAGTAGAAGGAATCACCTCTATAGCAACTCAGACTAACCTTTTGTCACTAAATGCTTCTATAGAGGCCGCAAGAGCTGGCGAAGCAGGAAGAGGTTTCTCGGTAGTTGCAGAAGAAATCGGCAAACTTGCTGAAGATTCCAAGCAGATGGCCGATGAGATCAGGACAGAAATGGCGATGCTTCTTGAACAGTCAGATGCAGCTGTTGCTGCTGCTGAAGACGTAAGACAAGGAAACAACGAACAGCAGATTGCTCTGGGCGAAACACTTGATGCTGTTAATGGAATGCTTGAAGATATCGGTAGTACAGTAGGCGGTGTTCAACTCATTTCAGAAGGCGCTGACACTTGCGATACATCAAAGAATGCAGTTGTTGACACAATGAGCGCACTTTCAGCTATTTCAGAAGAAAACGCTGCTTCATCAGAAGAAACCGGAGCTTCCATGCAGGAACTTTCCGCTACAGTTACAACTCTGGCAGCTTCTGCAAATGGTCTAAAGGATATTGCAGAACAGCTTAATGAGGAAATGCAGTTCTTCAAATCATAAGGCAATATCATCATAATAATACAGGGCTTTGAAAAGATGATCTCTCATTTTTTCAAAGCCCTTTTATATTATTTAACGTAAAAAGATTCCGCAGATCCTTAAAATCTGCGGAATCCATGCATTGAATCCATGCATACAGGCTGAATTCAGCCAAAATACTTATTATAATTTCCAGATATCTCTGTTGTACTCTTCGATAGTTCTGTCAGATGAGAAGAAGCCGGCCTTTGCAATGTTGGTAAGCATCATCTTCTTCCACTTATCACGGTTCTCGTACTCTGCGAAAGCAAGATCTTTCTCTCTGATGTAGTCCTCAAGGTCTATAAGAGTCATGAACCAGTCCTTATTAAGGAGCTCATCCTGAAGGCGCTTTAAGTTTTCCTTGTGACCTACTGCAAGGCACTGCTTGGAAGTGATAAAGTCTACTGCCTCTTTTATAACCTTGCTCTTCTTGTAGTAATCCTTTGATACATAGTCAGCCTTCTTGTAGTGCTCAATTACCTCATCAGCGCTGATACCGAAGATAAAGATATTGTCATCACCTACAAGGTTATGGATCTCTACATTTGCGCCGTCATCTGTACCAAGAGTTACAGCTCCGTTGAGCATAAACTTCATGTTACTTGTACCTGATGCCTCTTTTGACGCAAGTGAGATCTGCTCGGATACATCACATGCAGGGATAAGACGCTCAGCATAGCTTACGTTGTAGTTCTCTACCATAACAACCTTCATGTAAGGAGCTACATCGGGATCGTTATTAACGATCTGCTGGAGGCAGAGAATAAGGTGAATTATATCCTGTGCGATCACGTATGCAGGAGCTGCTTTTGCTCCGAAAATAAATGTGATCGGTCTTACAGGCTTCTTGCCGCCCTTGATCTCAAGGTACTTATGAATGATATAAAGAGCATTCATCTGCTGACGCTTGTACTCATGAAGTCTCTTGACCTGAATATCAAAGATTGAGTTAGGATCAACCTCAACATTTTCTTTTTTCTTAAGATAAGCAGCAAGCTCTTCCTTCTTCTTGAACTTGATGTCTGCAATCTTATCAAGAACTTCCTGATCATCCTTAAACTTAAGAAGATCTTCAAGCTTATTAGCATCCTTCTTAAATCCGTCGCCAATCTTCTCTGAGATGAAATCAGCAAGCGGGTGATTACATGAAAGAAGCCATCTGCGGAATGTTACACCGTTTGTCTTATTGTTGAACTTCTCAGGATAGAGCTTGTAAAAATCATTAAGCTCTGAATTCTTGAGGATGTCTGTGTGGATAGCAGCAACACCGTTTACAGAGAAGCCATAGTGGATGTCGATAAATGCCATGTGCACTCTCTTATCCTTGTCTATGATCTGAACTGCAGGATTCTTAACCTTTGCGCGGATTCTCTTATCAAGCTCCTTGATGTAAGGAACAAGCTGAGGAACAACCTTCTCAAGGTACTTAAGAGGCCATGTCTCAAGCGCTTCTGCAAGGATTGTATGGTTTGTATAAGCGCATGTCTTAGATACTACGTCGATAGCATCATCCATAGAAAATGCCTTATCCTCAACAAGAATTCTGATAAGCTCGGGAATGATCATTGTAGGATGTGTATCATTTATCTGTATTACAGCATGCTTGTTGAGCTCATGGAGATCATACTGATGCTCCTTCTGCTCTCTTAAAATAAGCTGAGCTGCATTGCTTACAAGGAAATACTCCTGATAGATTCTAAGGAGGTTACCTGCTTCATCAGAATCATCGGGATAAAGGAAAAGTGTAAGGTTCTTCTCGATTTCTTCCTTATCGAAGCTGATTCCCTTCTTAACAAGGCTCTCATCAACTGTCTCAACATCGAAAAGTCTGAGCTTATTAACACCGGTGTCATAACCTACAACACTCATATTGTAAAGTCTTGAAACCACTTTCTTGTCACCAAAGTTTACTTCGAAAGTAGTGTCTGTCTTCTCAAGCCATGACTCCTTCTCGATCCAGGAATCCTTCTCTGCTGTCTGAAGGTTATCCTTAAATACCTGACGGAAAAGACCGAAATGATAGTTAAGTCCGATACCCTCTCCGGAGAGGCCAAGAGTTGCGATAGAATCAAGGAAACAAGCTGCAAGTCTGCCAAGACCACCGTTACCAAGTGAAGGCTCGGGCTCGCACTCCTCTATCTCTGCAAGACTCTTGCCGTTCTTCTCAAGGATTTCGCTTACCTTATCATATACTCTTAAGTTGATAAGGTTGTTTGATAAAAGCTTACCGATGAGGAATTCCATTGAGATGTAGTAAATCTTCTTCTCGCCACCCTCAATCTCTGCTACCTTCATAAGGCGGCTTGTAACCTCAAGAAGTACAACGTATGCTTCCTGATTTGAGCAATCCTTTAAGCTCTTGCCAAATTTCTCCTGTGCAATTGTCTCAAGCTGTTCTTCCATATTGGTAACAAGAACATCTCTCTGCAGGTTAGTATGCTGACTCATAATTTTCTCCCTTCAATCAAATCTGCCTTTTTTTGGCAGAAAACGTTTTCTCTCAATTTACATATACTCTATCATAGGAAAACGTTTTCTGCAATAGTTGAAATATTAATTTTTTATGATTTTTTTACAATGATATCATCTGCCTCAATTCAGCAGATGATATCTTCATATTTCATTCTTACAAGTTTGTGGGGAAGGCGCACGTTTCTGCCCTTAGATCCATTAAGAAGTCTGTTAAGTTCACGAACTGCCTCAGCTGATACATTGGCGAAGTCCTGCTTTACCGTATTCATCTGTTTTCCGACATATCCCATAAGGATGATGCCATCAAATCCGCAAACCGGTCTGAATATATCCATTTCGATCAGTGCCTTCATGGCTCCGATAGCCATAAGATCAGAGGCACATACAACTATGTCCTTGTTTTTAGCATATCTGAAGGTTAACTGCCTTGCCTTCAGCTCCGAGAAATCACCGTTTCTTATAAAGAGCTTTAGCTTTCTTTTTGCAGCAAGATCCTTCATGGCTCTTATCTTTTCTTCAGTTACATAACTGTTCTTCATCCCTGCTATGTATAGAATGCTTCTGCACATGTTTTCTTTTATTGTCTTTTCCGCAACATCGATCTGCGCCTGATAGTGATTGATACCTACACATGAAGTGCTCTCATTTACAAGCGGAGAATCGACAACTACTATCTTGAAGGTCTGGCTCTCTATCAGCTTAAGCAGTACCTTATCTTCATTGTTCATTCCAAAGATGATGATCCCGCTGATGCTCTGAGATGCAAAATACCTCCTCATCTCATCAAGGCTCATCTTCTCTATCATGGAATAAAAGACAGTAATTACATCCAGCTGTTTTTCCCTTGCCATGCTTATAGCGCCCGAAATATACTGCATGTCGATCTCGTCGATTGCCTGCGTCTTCATATTGAGCTTTATAAGAAGGGCAATCCTGCCTGATTTCTTGGAAGAAAGTGCAGCTGCAACCTGATTGGGTACAAAATTAAGCCTGTTTACAGCCTCCATAACTTTTTCTTTTGTTTCTTCACTTACGTTAGGATAATTATTTAAGACCTTTGATACAGTTGATATTGCTACGCCGGCTTCTTTGGCGACATCTTTTATGGAGACCATCACGAACCCTCTTTTTTTCACATAATTGAAAAATGATGTACAGGTCAAAAGTAAATTTTGCCCTATACATCATTATTATACTATATACAATCCTATACTGTAAGATTACTCATATAGAATGAATATAAGTTTTTGTAAGTTGCTGCATCATAATGCAGACCATCGTTTGTGTTGAATCCGCAGGTAGTAAGATAAGTATATCCGTCAAGCCATCCAACCCTGCTGTCAAGGCCGCTCTTTAATTTGGCATTGAAGCTTTCGATATCGGCATTGGTTATTGTCGGGTAATTGCTTACAGGAACAACTGCTGCATAATAAACAGTAGCTCCGGCAGAGATCCAGGAATCTATCTTGGAATTAACAAGGCTTACATACTTATCAACATTGTACAGATCGTTTACACCGAAATTGATGATAACAACAGTTCCTTCACCGATGCCCGCATCAATCTGAGGAACCGCGGTTCCTGCAAAGTACTTGTAGCCTTCTCCTACCTGTGCGATCCATTTATTGCCATTTGTTCCAACAGCCATATTCATCTGAACTGTTCTGGAATCGCCTGCAAAAATATAAGCTGTTCCGGGGGCACTTGTCTGAAGATATTCAGCACTTATATATCCTGCTACGCCATCGTAGAGAACCTGATACCAGCCATTATCCGTAAGGCCGGTAACAGTGATATCAGTTCCTCTTCCTATAGTCCCCAGTTTATCATATCCGGTGCCTGCACCGCTCCTGACATTAACAAGTGTGTTAGCATAATAGGTTTCATTACCGTCAAACACATTTACTGTATAATCAGACTCTGCTTTATTCTCATCATTATATTCAAGTGAAATAGCTTCGGCGTCATCTGCCGCAGAAAGATTCTCCTCAGTACTCGTCTTAACGACCAAAGAATCGGTAGCTGCTTCTGCCTGTATTGCAATCGACTCTATTCCCGCACCTTCAGACATATCTCTTCCCAGCATAGTATCTGAATACACGTAAACGCATAATACTACTGTGAGTACAAGCGCTGAAAGCGAAAAAATAGTTATAAGTAATGGATTTATTGTTCCGTGCAGTATTTTCTTTATCATTTTACTCATATTGAACTCGGTAATCTCCAAAAAAACAATTACAACCGGCACATTAAGAAATAAGGGAGCTAAACTGCTCCCCACGGAGAAAAATATTAACCCATTTTTACGTTTTCGTCAAGTTTTTGTAACAAATCACTTAAGCCTCATATTCTCCGTATCCTTGGAAAAGAAATGCGCAAAGCCGTAGAAAGACCGCCATAGCAGCCATCCTACAATTCCTCCTGTTGTATTTGTCAGGATGTCATCCAGTTCAAAGATACCTATTCCAAAAACAAACTGCGTTGTTTCAATGAAAAAACTTAGAAGAAAACATATAAGAATGCACCTTGAAAAAGCTCTCACCTTTTTAAAAGCGCTTGGAAGAAGCATTCCCATAGGAATAAACATTATTATATTTTCAATAAACAGAGCCCTGGTTACATAGGTTCTTCCCCAGGTGGAAAACAGGATCAGATTTACACCTTCATATTGATCGACTTCTCTACTCATAAATACTAGGTAAAGAAGCGTTGTAACATATATCAGAAGAAGAAATACGGATGTGGCATGTCCCTTCCTGTATCTTCTGTCCCTGCCGATAATAAGACATACAAAAACATAAGACACATAAAGCGCAACATAAATAATTGCAACGACTATACCAACATTCAGATAACTGACTGTTCCTCCTACATCAGAGATCACTCTACCTACTGTCTTCGCAAAGCCCTCCAAAAAACCTGTTATCATCATTAATTATTTACTGCTTCCCTTGCATAAACCACGCACTGAACAATATTAGAACGTTCTTCTCTTGTCAGGATGTAGCTTACACCAAAATTCTTAGTTGCCCCCGAATAAAAATCATTTATGGAATCCTTGCCCACAGCTATGGCATTTCCCCTTCTGTCAAGCGCCACAACCGTAACAGGAACGTAATCTATATTTGCCTCTGTTGTATTGGATACATCACCGGTAAGTGTGAAATATCCGGCATCATTACTACCATATATTATATTGGTAATACTAAAATCCGAGTGAGGTTCATTAGAACATTTTTGCACATCAAGATTGGGAAGTATAAAGTACTCATGAACCTTATAAAGAGAAAGTCCCTTATATTCTGTCTTTTCTTCTTCGGAAGCACTGGCACTTTCCCCCGCTGTAGCTGCGGGATCTTCTGCTTCAGCAGCTTCTTCTGTCTCGGATTCTGTATCATCAGCATCAGTTTTTTCTGCGCCCAAGGCCTCTGCATCTTCCTTTTCAGCATCCGTACTTTCTGCATCCGTACTTTCTGCATCCGATGCGCCGTTTTCAGATGAGCCTCCTTCAGAAGATACTTCTGTGGATGCTTCTGAAGATGAATCCTGAGCGCTCTCATTTTCTTTATTTTCGTCTTCTTTGTTTTCGCTGTTCTCAGAAGAATCCGTGTCAGCTTCATTTGCCTGTGCTAAAAGAGTGGGAAAATCCACAACTTTTACATTTTTTATTGAAGCAGAGGTTTCTTCCTCACCGCTAAGAGCATCTTCAAGTTCTTCTATATCAATTGCTTTATTTTCTTCCTCAGAGTTAAAATTGCCCTCCAAAGTATTTTCGTCCATCGGATCAAGTGTGTCTCCTGACAAATCGCCTTCTTCTATAGTCACGCTGTCTTCATTTGTTTTGATCTGACCATAGGGAACATAGAAGTAGCCTTTTTCGCCGGGTGCGATAACATCAGGAACTGCGCGGACATAATTATATGAATCTACAATTTCAAGATTTCTGTCCTCTATATCAAAAACAGAATCTCTTCCAAGATACAGATTGCTTCCGCCTATATTTTCAACAGTCACAACCGCATGGAATCCTGAATATGCGCCATCGTCCTCATATACAAAATTCGTTCCTGTGATGCGGAAATCGATGTTTTCAACTGCCTTGCCACCTGAGGAAATTGTGTTGCCATTTCCTTTATATCCGCTCTCATCTTCACTGTATTTAAAAATCCAGTTTCCGTTCTCATCATAATATCCGGAATTATCAAGTTCTTCTGTCTGCTCAGTACTTGCCGTTTCAGGAGCGCTCACTGTTTCAGCGCTGGGATTGTATTTGTTATACATATAATAAGCACCGAAAATAAACCCTCCTACAAGAGTTATGATCAGTGCAAATGTTGTGATCGCATATTTCATAATCAAATCCCCCTCGCGCGGCTCATACCGCTTTATTTTTTCATTGAAAAATCATTACTCGTCGAAGTGCTCATTTCCGGAAAGGCAAAATTCGTCATATACTTCGCTATGATCGGTAAGGCCTACGTAGTATGCCGTTAGATCAGTGACCTCATTGGTCACACGGTCATAGGTATATTCATAAGAATCAAGATCAGTACATGTATACATTATTTCATTAGGAAGATATCTGTCCACATAACTAATAACCGTTGAATCGATTCTGTAGAATTCATCTTCCGTATACAGATCCGGTGCGCCGAATGCATGAAGCATCTCATGAGCATATACCGCAGGTCCGTTTATACAATCATAATCAAAATTGTATAGATAAACAATCTCATAGGGATATTCCATACCCTCATACCAGTTTCTGGTACAGGTAACTGCCGAATTTTTTTCATCAGTATTAAACACCATGAAAAAGATAACATTATCGGCATTATATTTAGTCTTTATTGCTTCCATATCAATATTATCATCAATATATTCCCATGCAGGATAGTCTACATCATCAGTTTTTGTCATCTGCTGATCAAAGGAAGCAGTGTATTTAAGATCAGGATATGTTTCAAAATCCGTTATAAAGTTGGCGGTTTTTCCATAGTTTGCAACAACGCTTTCAAGGTAATCTGCTGCAACTATAAGATACTGATTGACATCTGACTTAGTAGCATTGTCGAGGTCTGAGTCCGGATCCCATGCATAGTCCTTATCGTCAGCAAAAATTGTTACGACAACAGTTGTTCCGTCCGGGGTATCAGCACTTCCATGGTGAGCATTGTAAAAATAATATTTGTCATCGAAATCATCATCATAATCTGTGTATTCATAATCAGATGATCCGGAATCAGCTTCTGTGTAGCCATATTCAGATGAACCGGCATCAGCTTCTGTATAGTCATCTGTTGATGATCCATCATCTATTCCTAAGTAGTCATTTATAATCTCTTCATATTGATCAGTTTCAGAAGATTTATCATGATCTGATAATATAGAAAAGAAAGATATAATACCCAGGATCAAGTAAATAATGCCTTTTAAAAAAATCATTGCTTAAAAAGTCCACTCCATTTCATGCATATTCCCTCATATCTGGTCCTAAGGGGGTACCGCTTGCGGTGGATTCCTTAGGACGGTCTAATGTTTTCATAACTTGCTTTACACTACCTTTTATTCTATCATAATGATATAAAAAATTCCCGGAGAATTGTCTTCTCCGGGAAACAGTAGTCTTTTTATTATGCCTGGTATTTCTCAAGTGCAGTCATATCACTCATATAATCGAGCACTTTCTTACGTCCAACCTTGTTAAGCTTGATGTACTGCTGCATAACGCGATTTTCAACGATCTTATTTCCAAGATCGGTTCCCTTTTCCAAAGTTGAAAAATCAACAGGATTAAGGTTAAGCTTGTCGCACATACGAATAACCGTGCCGTAAGCCATACCCTCTATTCCTCTATCCAATGCTGTTACAAGTGTACTATATGGAATCGACATATCTATCGCGAACTGTCTAACACTCTTATACTGCGCCAAAATTTCCCTTTTTAAAATCTCAGCCTTAGTCATTACACGTTACCTCCTTTTCTGCCAGTCTATGTTATTGCGTTATTTCGTAGCATGTTAAAGTATAACGTATAAACGATTTTTCGTCACTTATTTTTTTCTTAAATTTTATAATAAAATTAAATAAATTTGTGCGCGATTTTTGGACATATTAACGAAATTCGCTCTTGCACTCATTTTATTAGCATAAAATGACGTATATTTACTTTTTTTCGTCCGTCTTCTTCCACCCTTTCGACAATAAATGAAAAATATTTTTAGAAAAATTGATATTTTTCAAAATATTTAACGAAATTACATACAAATTCAAGACTACTTTTGCGAAAAATTATTTCGTTTTTTCGCTTAGATTATTCGGCCATCTTCCCTTAAATAACTCTCCAGTTTCCTTATGAGCTTCTCAGGGTCCGATGCCTGAGTTATGACGTCTCCCGCGAGTATATAGTCAAAGCTGTTCATGGGCCATGGAAAAGTAACCAGTTCAGGGTTTCCTGATATGATGTCATCAGCCATGAAACAGGAAAGAGCAGCAAACGCATCAGCAGGTGTTATCCCGGCTGTATAGCAATCGGGAGCCATATATTTTATGAAAGAAAGCGTAGCACCAAGTCCTGCACTCAGATCCAGAATCCTGAAATCCCTGTTATAGATTTTGAGTTCTGCGGAATCATTTTTCAAAAGCTTTTGGGCTTCAGGATCTTCAAGCTTCTTGATCTTTCGCTCTTTTTCCGCAACAAGAAGAGCATTTATCTTATCCTCTTCCGGCAATGTGTAATTCCAGATATCAAATCCCCACTTTTGCGAAAATATCGATCTTCTGTCCTCGATTTCTTCTGCATTCGAAGAAAAACCGCTTCCGCCGTAGTGGAAAATAAAGCTATTGTGGCAAAGCACCTGCCTATACCCGAGAAATCCCATTCTCATACCAAGGTCATCATCTTCAAAATATCCCGGTGTAAAGCGCTCATCAAAGAGCATTCTCTTTTCCTTTTTATCTTCAGAACAAATAAGCAGCTCCCCTATGACCTCGCGTTTTATTAGCAGAGCAAAACCGGTCAGTCTGCACCTGACTTCCACAGGATTCCACATAGGAACATTGTGATCCTTTGCGTAGCTTTTGGATATTTCAAGGGCGCTGTCCAAAGATATGGATCTCCACCAGCGAGGATCATCGTTTTCCTTGTCTTCTGCGCCGAGCATTCTGGTGCTTGTCATAGGTGCCTTGGCAATGTAGGGTTCGATTGACTTTTCAGATACCTCCTGCGCTGAAGCACTGTTTGAAACAGCTCCTGCAACACCGTTTCTCTTATCTGAATAGAGCCCCATTTTGAGCCAGAAAAGGGAATTGGGCATCAGCACAGCATCATTATTTAGGAAAAACACATCATTTTCCGGGCTTGCCGCAGCAAGACCAATATTGCAGCCGGCAGGAAAGCCTACATTTTTCTCATTTTCGATAAGTATAAAATGCTCGTCGGCATCAGCCTGCTGCCTTAAATAATCAAGCAGATCCTCATCAGAAGAAGCATTGTCCACAACAATTATCTCCGTTATCTCTTCGAGCTGATATCTTCTTACCGCCCGAATGCACTCACGCATAAGTTCAAAATCATTGTAGGATACGATAACTATGGAAGTATTGCGAACCTTTGCCCTGTCCGCAAGCCCTTCCATCGCGTTTTTTATTAAATTTTCATCCTCTTCTTCATCGCAGTAATGAAGCGCATTCTCAAAGCACAGATAGGATAAATTGGCATTTCTGTATCTGTAATACAACCCCAGCATAAAGTAGAGCTCATAGTTGTCATAATGAGCACGAAGCCCTTCTATTATTACAGCATACTCATCAATGCTGCTGCCTTCCTGCTCAAAGGCTCCTGCCCGCAGGATAAAAGATTTTTTTGATTCTTTTTCCATATCCTCGATATGTGCGTTCATAATGTCCCCCAAATAAAAAGTTTTTTATATAATACCTACAAAAGATGCGCCTATTATTTCGTAGTCACATGTTTTATCTTCCAATGCTCCGGTCTTTGTATTTCTCTTAAATACAGCAATGTTTCCGCTGTTTTGATCTGCTACTACCATATATTTATCATCAGGCGTTATGCAAAAATGCCTCGGGAAGTCTCCTCCGCAGTCAAAGCGCTTAATGAATTCAAGTTCTCCACTTGCTTTATTAACCTCAAAGCAAACTATGGTATTTTCTCCCCTGTTTGCAACATACAGATACCTTCCATCATGGGAAAAGGCAATCTCAGAAGCCGTGTTCTCCACAACCTCTTTATTTCCTGTCTCTCCCATCATCTTGCGGTAGTCATCCGATATGGTGCTTATCTGCTGCTTTAATTCCCAGGTACTATCCGCTTCATTTTTGGCATATATATATACCCTGCTGCCCATCTCAGCAACTATATATACGTATCTTGCATCATCACTGAAAACAAAATGCCGGGGGCCCTCACCTTTTGGAAGATCGATCTGCATGGCACTTCCGGATAAAATAGCCTGCCCTTTTTCATCTACTTCATAGGCATAAACTTTATCAAAGCCAAGATCTGCGACATAAAGCATGCCTGTCTGCGGGTCATTCTTAGTAGAATGGATATG
Source organism: Butyrivibrio sp. NC2002 (assembly GCF_000702265.1). Classification (GTDB taxonomy): domain Bacteria; phylum Bacillota; class Clostridia; order Lachnospirales; family Lachnospiraceae; genus Butyrivibrio. Next base: position 121,064 of record NZ_KL370881.1, on the reverse strand, counting down.
CGAGCACTCCTGCCTGGTTGAATTCAAAAAGCCCTCACCGGATAAGCGAATATTTGAGCAGATCTTCATGTCACTCCCGTCTCCGGAAGCATCTATTGTGACAAGACTCCCTGCTTCAAATCTGCCATCACCGTAATTGGCCACTGATAAAAATCTTGTACCTTTTACTCTCCCAATGTGGCAGGCATAGGTTCCATCAGTTTCAAGCTCCCCTGTTTTGGCAAGTTCTCCGCTTAAGGTATCTCTCTTAAATGCTGTTATGCGGCTTTTTTCTTCCAGTTCATTTACCGCATAAACAGCTTCTTCTTCAATTAATAAAAATGATGGATTATCACACTCACTAAAGGTGCTTTTAAGATCTGCTTTTCCATTTTCAGGATCAAAATCAAAAAGATATATTCCCGGCTCCCCCTTTTCTGAATAGGAGCCGACATATAGATATTTGTAGTTCATAGCTGTTTTCCCCATTTGATGATTGCCTTCTTGCAATTACTAAAAAACACGTATTTTTCTACAAAATTAAGTGATCACTTTTCTGTGTCTATTATACCAAAAACATTGTGGTAATACAGATCAAGCTTAGCGCGTTTTCACTTTCGATTCATATTATGTAGATGCCAACAGATATTTTGGGCACCATTGTTATAATATCATTAATAGAGATAATAAATCATTAAAAGAGTCATCAAATATCACACGTTCCACCATTAAATGGTAAAATAGGAATAAGGCACAAATTGTAACGCTCTAAATGATAAGGAGAACGGCCTTATGAAAAAAAACAAAGCCCCTGTAGTATTCCTTATTTCGATAATATTCATTTCAGTTATTTATGCCATCAGTGCTTTGAGGGTATTTAATTACAACAATACCCTTCACAAGGACACATTCACCGGGCAGCGTCTTTTTTCGGAGGAATCTGCCAAAGCAAAAGGCTGTACGATCACTGCTATTCCCAGAGAAAGTACATGGACAAAAGTATTCGATTTTAATAATGAAGGTCTTACTGAGCACAATTATCAGGCATACACCTATGATTTTACTGTGAGAAACAACACAGATGACGAGGTTTCCGATTTTTCATTTAAGCTGACCTTTGATAAGGAATTATTCATAACTCAAGGTTGGAACGGAAAAGTCGAATTGCATCAGAATGTCAACGAAAATGAGTACGTTGCCGTGGTACCTGATCTTAGAGTCTTTAATTCCGATGAGTATTCTTTTGATACGGTCACCTTTGATGGGGAGACTTTAATTCGTATGAATCCCGGAGATTATCTTGTATATATTCCCAGCTCCGATGAAAATGCCATGGAGGTTCCGATTAAGCCCTATGAAGGTACAGTTCCGGGCATGATATTATATGCGCCTATAGGTGAAGAGATAGACGGATGGACTATAGATCTTAACTATAAGTATCACAGACTTATACAAAGTGATATCTTTTTTTGGATAGCTACCGTCAGCCTGCTCTTCTGGCTGGTATCGCTTGCCAGTTACGTGATCAGCGCTTTTCAGATAAGGAAATACAATCTGAGGCATCAGAGGGATAACGAGATAATCCAGCAATCAATAGAGACATTTACCGGCTTTATTGATGCAAAGGATCCCTACACTAACGGTCATTCCGCAAGAGTTGCGGAGTATACACGGGCTATCGCCAAAGAGATGGGATTTTCCGGTGAAGAGCTTGACCGAATATATCATATCGCACAGCTTCATGACTGCGGAAAGATAGGCGTGCCGGATAGTATTCTTAAAAAGCCTGACAAATTAACCGATGAAGAGTTTGAGATCATAAAGTCGCACACTGTTCGCGGTGGCGAAATTCTCAGCAATTTTAAGAGCCTCGAAAATGTTGGCGAGGGTGCTCTATATCACCATGAGCGTTATGACGGCCGCGGATATCCCGAAGGAAGATCCGGCGAAGATATTCCTCTCATAGCAAGAATGATATGCGTTGCTGATTCATTTGACGCTATGAATTCCAACAGAGTATACCGAAAAAAGTTGTCTCCGGAAAAGATCAGAGAAGAAATCGAAATCAATAAAGGAAAACAGTTCGATCCAAAGATCGCAGACATTTTCTTAAAACTATTACAAGAAGGAAAAATAAAATAAAGCAACGCAGGAGGATGAAAATGAGAAAGTTGTTGGTAGTAATTGATATGCAGAATGATTTTATTGATGGTTCTCTAGGGACAAAGGAAGCAGTTGCAATAGTTCCTAGTGTTGTAGAAAAGATCAAAAGCTACAATACAAAAGACATTTTTGTCACAAGAGATACCCATCAGCCCGAATATATGCAGACTCAGGAAGGTGCAAATCTTCCTGTTGAACACTGCATCATCGGAACCAAAGGCTGGGAGATTGAAAGCAGCATAGCTTCTCTTTTGAAGGACGCAGTTATAATTGATAAACCCACCTTTGGCTCAACAGAGCTTGCATCAAAAATAAAGGAAATTGCCGATAAAGAAGAAATAGAAATAGAGCTTATCGGTCTTTGCACGGACATATGTGTTGTATCGAATGCGCTTATATTAAAGGCTTATATGCCGGAAGTTAAGATATCTGTAGACCCTGCCTGCTGTGCAGGTGTCACTCCCAAGAAGCATCTTGCAGCACTTGAAACTATGCGTTCCTGTCAAATTGCAATGCCTTAAAAAAGAACCCTCAAAGCCATGTTATTTACTAGCTTTGAGGGTTCTTTTATATTCGAGCTGGCAACGGAAATCGGATAATAGCCAGTTACAAAAACCCGTATGGAAAGGAGGTTTTCGGTGCTCTCTTTTATAAAAAAGACCACTTTAAAGACCACTTTTAATTCGCCTTCATTACTTAGCTGGAATAAAAATTCGCTTGGAATTAATATAATCCTCAACATTCCTTTTTGCCTTAAGCAGTTTTTCTACCAACCCTTCAGGTGGATCCTGCATAAGTGCATATGACAATTCAACATCTGTTTTCGCCTGCATATATTCTGATCTACTATAAAGACCATTTGATGCTTCAAGGAAAGTCTTGTCATCAACAATAATATCTTCTATCACTTGTCCTGAATTATCTTCATCCAAACTATATCCCATATCCAATTTATCTAGTATTTCCCATCTTTCCTTTTCTGATGACATAAAATCACCTCTTTCTATTTTTATGAATCAGTTTAAATCCATATTCATCAGATAATTCTTTTGGATTACTAAGAAGTCTCATAACCTCCTGGTTTAATGCATCCTCAACCTGATAGCTTTTTATCCCTGAATTATTCTTAATAATTTCCGCCCTCATACGAACCATATGAGCGTATAGCCTGCGCCTTGACATCACATCCACATTATTATTTACAAGGATGAAGATATCTGAAGTGTTCCCAACGGCCAAAATGGCACTAATCGAATCATTTCCATAAAAAAGTCTTACATCCTGAAATGAAAAAATCTGGTTATTAGGATGATTATGTACAATAATCACACTGTTGAACGAAGAATTTCTTATGATGTCGTTAAAATATCTAGCCGAAGGATTCAACAATTCATTAAGTTCTATATGATGGTATGTACCATTTATTGTAGCTTGTGTTCCATTATCAGTATTATAGGAAATGGCCACTTCACCATATCTATACTTATTTATCTCTTTTGAAGACTCAGATAAGACATAACCGCATAGTCCTTTTACTAATTCATTGCACTCATCTGAGTCAAAGCAATCAAAGTCTGGTAACGAATCAATGTCATCTGGAATAATTATTTCATTTATTTTTATTTCCATGTTCTAACTCTTTCATATTTCTATTTATAATAATTATACCATAATGTCTCCCTCATAATTCTCCAATAGACACAAATAAAATTAGAGCATGCAATAATCACACGCCCAATTTTATATAAAAGACCACTTTCGGCTTAATAAAAGGGTCAATGGTTGCTTTAGATACGTTTTAAATGTACCTATTATTTCCTAAGTGATGAATTGTCATTGATAAGAAAATCTCTTACCATATCTATTCCGCCCATACCAGAATCCACACCATCAAGATTAAGAACATCCTTCAGTCTATTATGTCTATTAAATTCAATTTTTCCTATAAGCCAGGATGAAAAATCAAATCTGTTAATCACTTCCTTCGATTACTTCTTTTTGCTTTTTTTGAAGCAAAAAATCTCCAACCATCTCATAAAAGTCTTTTTCCTCTTCAGTCTCACTCTCTAAAACAAGTTGCAAAGTATCTTTCGGATTTAATTTTGCTATTTCTTTATATATATCACTATATTTCTTAACATCGCACATATATAGTCTCCTTATACTTCTTAACAATGATCTTTTTTAGGCATAACTATATTATACCATTTTGTTGTGTAAAAAAATCCCCCAAAGCCTAAGCTTTGAGGGACTCTTTTTTATCGAGCTGGCAACGGGAATCGGAACTGAATCATGAACGAAATAACATTAACTATCACTTCAATATACGGCAGCTCCAACAGCCGTATATCCAGTTTTTTAAGTATTTACAAAATCCCCTCAAAATGCAGAATGTAAAACACGGCAGCTAGACCTGCCGATTTTACGTTTGGCTTCGGGCACTTTTGGGCACTTCAAATCTAATGATTTAGTTTTTAGTATCATCATCTGAAAATCAATAGTACAAAATATCATCAAGTATAAAAAGATAATAATTGTAATTTAAAACGGAATTATGATTTATGCTTTAACAGGTAACCGAAGATAGCAGCTTCTGCTCTATCTTCTTTTTTAATTGGAGGAATTATGGATGTAAAAAGCACTGAAATTATATTCAAAACAACTGTGATAGGTACAGCAAACAACACCTACGAAGTCATTAGAGAAAGCCATGTAAACGATGGTTCTGAAGCAATTATAATCCAACTATATCCTACGATCAGCGTAGATAATCCATATGTGTTGGATACTACAACAATGCATCTCATCAATAAAATGCCTGAACTAAATATTTCAAAAGCTCATGTTCTTAATCTGTTTTCAAAAGTCATAACACAAAAACCTCTTTCTAGCGATTTACCAACAATTGATGAGGAGAACTTGAATTATATCAGCAGAGCTCTCAAAAGTATAAATAACAATGTGAAGGTCATCATTGCATGGGGAAATAGTCATATTACAAATCTCATAGTGAACAGATCAAAACTAAAAGTCTTAGAACTAATTATGGCAAACAATTTAGATGCATACCAAATAATAAGTTCAGATAGCCCTATGCTTCCAGATGGCTGTCATATTCTGTTCCTTGGTCTAAGATACTCTGATAACTGCTGGCAACTCGAAAAATTCCCATTAGATAGTGAGTTCAAACGCATCGGTATCATTGTAACTAAGCGTACTTCAGTTAATAAAAGGAAAACAGAATCGAAAACTATTCCTATTAGCAAAACGGGAAGAACCAATAAGAAAAGAAAGGGGTCAAATGTACTATAGAATAATGCACGCATTTGAAGCAAAGCTTCTACTGAAAGAGATGGCAAATAGTGGAATCAATAAAAATGTCGGATATGAAATACTAGAACAGGCAACTATTCTCGATTCCAATTATAACAGGCATGATAAACGTGGTGGACGTAACCGTAATGACTTTGGCGGATACGTCTTGTTTTTTCCAGATGAAGAAAGCTATGAAGCTGGAATTGTCGAAATATGGGATCATTATAAGATTAGTCCAGAACTATATGAATACGCTGACTATATAGTTGGTACAGAAACAGAACATACACAGTGGATAGAAAAGCTATACTTAATAAACTCAGATGAAGGGTTAGTTCTGATATACCCACAAGAAAGGATGGAATCACAGAAATGAATTATATGTTAGCTGGCATGGTTGTAGGCATAGTCTGTATATTTGCATTTGAATATGCTTTTGAATAAGGAGATTAGAATATGGAAGATTTTACAAGAGTACAGCCTGAAGAAAGACTAACCGAACGAGAGAAAAAAGTTCTAGCAGCTATTGATGGGTTAGGCTTCTCCCAACGGCTTATCATTTATTGTAATTCTGAAGTAGGAACAACATTTGATGATGAAAGAATACAAGCAATAGCCGATCTTTCTATTGATGAATTACAGAATTTCATAAAAAAGCATTCCTGCATTTTTCATGTAGGCATGCATAAAAATAATATAAACTGGGCTGACATAATTAAAAAGGCAAATTTAATACTTGAAAAGAAAATAGCTCTAAAGGAAGAATCTGAACGCATAGATACTGATGATGGCAGCATACGAGGATTAATAATCAAAAACGCCTATCAGTACCTGAATACTTCAAATAATACTTTTATACGGTATATTCGGAATGGAAACACGGTATGGATAGCTAAAGATGAATTTGAAAATCCATACGAATACGCCTTTGATAGTTATGGTTGTACATGGAAGATAGGAGAAAAATTAGCCTTTAATGTAAGAAATATCATTGAAAAAAAATGTTCGATTCAGGAGATGTTATTAATAGCTCATAACGATATTTCTACTGATAATCCGGAAATAGGAATATTATTTACTGATGCAAAAATGTATTTCTGGGAAAACAATAGTCTTCAATACATCATTGATTACGATGAGATTGATAGTCTGCTTATTGAAGATTCAGAGTATCTTCTAATATCCGTAGATGCAGGTCAAACTGCTTCTATTTACTGCGGAAAGAGTTCCAATAACTATAGCAGGCATTTGTATAAGCTTTTAATGGATATAAAATCACGTTTAACAAGACCAGACAAATAAGCCATGTATATATTTGTAAGGTAAAAAATGTTCTGTTAAATAATCACTTTTATATGATTACGGAGGATTCTAATGGAAGAAGTAATGATGTTTATGATAGGTTTTAGTGGCGTTGTAAGTATTTTTGAAATAGTAAAAAACTCAAAAAGCACAAAGGGAAGAGAAATTAAAAGGGAAGCTGAAAAACTAAAAAGACATAAAAAACGATAAAAATTATCATGGCTGTAGGAGCAATTCAAATCCTACAGCCATGAAATCTACTTAGATGGCGGCATATATTCTAAAAGATCACATATATCACACTCTAGCGCATGGCATAAGCGAGCTATAACATTCAAATCAATTCTCTGTATATCACCAGCTATATAAGCCTTTAATTGTGTTCGTTGCATTTCAGAACGAAATGCAAGCTTGTTGATACTTACATTTTGTTTTTGCATCACTTCTTTTAGTCTAATTCGCACAAAACCATAATCTATATCTATCATTTTATTCTCCTCGCATATATTTATGATAAATTACTGAAAATTTAATAATAGATATACATTTATATGGTATTATTATATGAGTAGATATCTACTCATATATCTGAATTCATTGTATCTAAAACTCTTGAAATGGCACTTTTTAAGGAGGTATCATGGACAATCTTATTCAGCTTCTAAGAATTTGGTGTGGAACAGTAAACAATTCTTGCCTTAACAAGTTAAAAAGTAATCGCGGCGAAGTTAGAGTTTTTTTCACATTAGGAGGACTAATTACAGCCCTTTTTGTTGGTCTGTTATTCTTTCAAAGTTGTGCTGATTGCGTCACATGTGGTATGTTCTCAAAATGCGCTGGTTGCTTAACATGTGGCATTTGCAATAGTACATACTAAATCTTCATTGGTGAAAACTCGTGTTACCGTACATTCATTTTATAGTAGATATACCTTCATACAGTTTGATGTCTGATTTAGGTTTATGCACAGCTCTTGTGATAAGCTTTTTTCGTATGAAGAAAAATTGTTATAATGAGAGAATTCTACTGGTCGTCTTACTATTCATAACAATAGGAGCTTTTATTGGTAGTAAAACATTATTTTTTTTCACACAATTGCCTGAGGTTATTACTGATTTTTCAATCTCAAAAACCTTAAAAATTATCATCACAAGTGGTTTCGTATTTTATGGAGGATTGTTTGGTGCAATACTCTCCGCTATTTTGTGTGCAAGACTACTGGCTATTGATTCTAAAGCATTATTATCATTCTTGGCTCCGTCGTTTGCAATATTCCATGCATTTGGTCGTATCGGATGTTTTCTAGGTGGTTGCTGCTACGGAATAGCATGGCATGCAGGAATTGCAATGGCCGCTATGCCAAATATTAAAAGATTTCCTGTTCAGCTTCTGGAAGCATTTGCAGAGCTTATTATATTCTTCATTCTGATAAAACTTGATCATTTGAAAAAGTTTAATCTAATGATCATCTATCTGCTATTATATTCAATATTAAGATTCTTTGATGAATTTTTAAGAGATGATATAATTCGTGGAATATGGGCTTTAGGATTGTCAACCTCACAATGGATTGCAATCTTCACTATCAGTGGAGTACTCATCAGACTACTAAGTAATAACAGAACGCTGTTTCTCCAACACTCTCACCATGACTCAACTGTTTCATCATGAGCAAAACAAAATCCAAAATCAGACAAGTCTAACAAAAATCGAATCCATTCCTTGGCATAAAGCAACAAAGCAGCTATTCAATATGTAATAATGCACAATAACTGAATTGTGATATCTTGTTGGCGTAATATAGTCTATGTATTCACCTTTCTTATTTGCGGCAGGATGACCTGCCGCAAATACATTTGTAAAGATCAAGAAATTTTATTTTTTCAAAAATCAGTCTGCAGCAAAGCAAAACTGCACTTTGGTAAATCCGCCAATTGTTGTACACCCTCAAAAATAGTATGATCTTTTTAGCTTCAGAGCATGAAGACTGAGAGAAAAACCTAACACATTTTACAGTTTCCCTGATATTTTATTATTATATTCTGCTTCAAAAACGGATTGCTACCCGGGTGTTATTGCGTCTATTTTTATATGATATTTTCTCTCTTTTGGTTCTTAATCAACCATCCTTGTAAGCTGGACACAAACCTGATATAGGTTCCATGGTAGGTCGATGCAGAACCCATTCAGCATCCAAAAACGGATGCCAGTTTGGGCAATTGCATCGGCCTTTTTTATGCCCAGACTGTTTTAATGAAAGGAGAAGACAATTTTACTTTACCATCTATATGATGAAGCAAAAGGCCAAGAGAAATAACGGAGGTTTTTTAAAATGCATAAAAAATTGAAAAAAAGAATTTTGAAGGAAATCAAGAAAAATACCTGCTTTACAGAGTGTAACACCCAACCATTTCTTGCTGAATCAGATTTGTTAGTCCTAGAAATAATTGGTCTTAGCAAAATCGATGACTCATTCAAAAATGATTTCGAGGATGACAGCTCTTTTGTAGCAACGTTTAGATACGTTGACTCGGATACATGGTCCGATCAATTTGACATTATAGTACCTGACAAAGCTATCGAACGCTACTTTTCAATAAATGATTTTGCCGCCCACAAAGCAATTATCGAAAAGTCGCTAATTCTCCAAAAATTTAGAATTATGCTTGCTAAAGAACAGTTTAACAAGACTAGAGAGGACTACCTAGATGACAATTTCCAGGATTACAACGGAGTCTTTCGCTACAAGATACCTTTCAGCATATTTAAAAACTGTTTTGTTGCTGCTACATGGAATCCTTAATATACTAAAATTTTTAGCCAGCATTACCTTATTTGCTGGCTAATCATTTTACAACCATTCGTTTTACCGTTTTTTTATCGTATATGCTTAACATCTATCGCAGTGAATTTTCAAATTAAATTTATACACCTTAAGAAAAAAACGGCAAAACGGAAAAACAAACTAATCTTTTTGATAAGAAAGGGTGGTAGCCTCTGCACAAATATATCTCGCAGATTTACTTATTTTTATGATCGATATTTTTGACATCTGCTCGATCTATTTGTGCATTTGCTTCACCCCTTCTTATCAAAAACAAGTGGAGGAGAAATGCTAAATAAAAATACAACTTATAATCAGGAAAAGCTGTTATCGATTATCAAAGATAATAAACTCAAAGGATACCACTACCCATACATCGCTGTTCTTGACGATGGAGTATACTTACTAAAAGACGAGTCAATCGATGATCAACAAATAATCACAAAGCATTTTATATGCAACAGAATAGAAATCACAGATGCCTTTAATGATATCGAGTCTCACTCTAAGACATATGTACTGACCTTCCTCAATCACCAAGGCAATATAGAAAAAATTACCGTTGCTGCCGAAATAATATCAGACAAAAATAAAGTTGTCGCTTTATCAAAGTTTGGTGTTGACGTTAATACATCAAACGCCTCGAATGTGATTCTACACCTAAATAACGAAATGCGGAAAATTCCAACAACAAAGGTTACTGAGTTTGCTGGTATAAAAATGTTAAACAACAGATGGTGCTACCTTGGCAGAAATTGTTTTTACTATGACTCGACAAAAAAGAGAATCATGCGACTGAAATACAGATATAACGGTGATCTAAATCTGTCTTCATCAGGTTCTTGGGCTGACTACAAATCGATGCTGAACGATGATGTTCTTTCGTCAGTTGAAATGTCTACAGCACTTGCATTAGGCGCATCTTCACTACTTATTGGGTATATAGGAGCAAGCATTGGCATAAATAACCTCTTTATACATATCTCTGGGGAATCTTCCTCAGGCAAAAGCACTGCTCTTGAATTAGCCTTATCATTATTTGGTAATACGATTTCATCAACTTCAGAAACAAGAAGCTTATTCACAACCTGGAATGCCACCGAGAATGCCATTCAAGAATTCCTGACTAATAATTTTGGTATCCCTATTGGAATAGATGAGGCTGGCATGTCCAAAAGCCATGAATTTTCTTCACTTATTTATAGAATTGCTGAGGGTAAAGAAAAGGGAAGAATGAATTATGGTGTCGGTAATGCAGTTATCCGAACATGGAATACTACAGTCATATCCACAGGTGAAATTCTTTTACAGGATAAGACATAGGCTTCATGAGTTGCATAACATGTCAGGTATTATTATTCAATGCCACACTGATCGAGTAATCTTTAAATTACCCTATGCTTTCAAACTGGTTCCTCAATTTTACGAACAAATGTACAAGATAATCACGGAGGAACTAAAAAACCTGTTACCTGAGATTAACTTTTCATGGGATGATTATGAAGTTTATAGAAGAAAAAACCATCCCACCATCGATGAAATTGCTCGTGACATGGAACTTTTAATTTTAGACTAATATTCGTTTTTATGCATTGTTCGTCTATATATTATTATTACGTAACATAAAGCAACACTATAGGAGGTCAATTATGTATGGCACACATTACTATTCTGGATCAGGATAATCCATCAAAAAAAAGGTATAAAGTAATATATGAGGTAGATGATATTTCAGGTAAGCGAAAGAGGAAGTCTAAAACATTTCAACCTCATACTCCATTAGCAAAAGTAAAGGAGTTTGTAAATGCAGTGGAACTTGAGCACAATAAGGATAATGCAATCAGCTATGATTGCAGAACCCTAAGGTCTTTCTTTAACGAATACATTGATGTCTATACGCATGATTTGTCAAAATCAACTGTTCAGAGTTATGTACAAATAGCTAATGCTGATCCACATGGTATCCTACGGCATTTAGGGCACATTGAATTATCAAAACTTAGCACGACAAAAATACAGAAATATGTAAACTATCTTACTGATGATGGTTTATCTCCAAAAACAATAAAAAACTACATGTCCGTTCTCCATTCAGTCATGGATAGAGCAATCAAATGTCGGTATATACAAAGAGGTGCAAATCCTGTTTCTGAAGTAGAAACTCCCAAAGTCAGACATAAAAGGATTCAATCATACAATCCTGACGAAGTGCAGATTTTGTTGTACTTAGCTGATACCTTCGCAGATGAAATAACCCATTTTCTAATTTATCTTTCTGTAGGTACAGGTGCACGTAGATCTGAGATGGCTGCAATACGAATTGAAGATGTGGATCTGTATAACAGAGTATGGCATATAACCCAATCTAAAATTAGCATTGCTGGATCAAATGACATACTAAAAGAACCCAAAACCGAAAGCGGTATAAGAGATATTCCATTAAGTGAATCTCTATGTGCCGAAATAAAAAAAATGATACGCATTTATAACCAAAACAAACTTAAGCACGGCAATGAATTCAATGATAGCAGATTCTTGTTTTCTGACGAATATGGCATACCCCTATCCACAGATTCGCTTTCAAAGACATTTACGCGATTTGTGAAATCGCATTCAGAAAAGCTACGCTATCTGTCACTCCATAGCGCTGGAAGGCACAGCTATGCTTCTATAGCTATTGCAAATGGTACTGATATAAAAACCGTTCAAGAAATTCTAGGGCATAGCTCAGCAACTATCACTCTTGATACCTATGCAAGCAGTTATTTTGAAAAGAAGCTAAGTTATGCTGACAAGCTAGAAAATCTGATCTTTACATCACAAAAAGCACAATAACCTTATTTGAGCAGGAGAGGTCATCTCCTGCTCAATATTTTTAACAAACTTATTTTTGTACTCAAAGACTGTTTTGGGCACTTCTAGGGCACTTATTTTACAAATAACAAGCTCCCGATAAGCTTATCCGAAAGCCTTATCGGGAGCAACTCCTTGCGGATACTGCGATCCAACAAGTTTTAATTTTCGAGCTGGCAACGGGAATCGGACCCGTGACCTCCGCACTACCAATGCGACGCACTACCGACTGTGCTATGCCAGCAATCCGTGACCTGTGTTAGTCACAAATGATATAATACCAAGCAGTCATACTAATTGTCAATGACTGTTTTTCAATTTATAGTTACTATTTACAGAACTATTTCAAACACGGTGCTGTAAGTTGTTTCGTCTTTTTCAAGGAGGCGGATTGTGCCGCCGTGAGCTTCAACTATAAGTTTGGCGATAGACAGGCCAAGGCCTGTGCCTCTTCCGCTTGTGCGGGCTTCATCGCCTACGACGAAGGGCTTGAAGATGTCATCCTTGATGGCCCCCGGGATTCCGTTGCCATCATCCCCAAGTCTTATTATGACTTTATCCCCATCCCGCTTCATTCCTGCATATATAAGGGTTCCTGCGGGATTGGATTTTACAGAGTTGGATATTATGTTTTCAAACACCCTCTTTAGCTGGGAGGTGTCGATGCACTTTACTATCTTTTCTTCTGGAATATCTATCTCCATGCTGTACCCGGCTATGTCGAGTTCACTGTACTTATCGGCAAGATATTCTCTTAGATATTCGCATATATCACAATCTTTTTTATACAGCTTGAATTCGGGATGCTCAAGTTTTGAGTATTCGGAAAATGTATCAATCAGTTCCGCCAGATTGTCAGCCTTGCAGCTTATGGTATTTAGATACTTTTCTTTTTCATTATCCGGGACCATTCCATCGGCTACCGCTCTGGAATAGCCCTGTATCACAGTTATAGGGGTCTTTAAGTCATGTGATATGTCTGCAAGCATCTTCTGTCTTTCTTTTTCCAACTTGCCTTTTTCCTGTTCTGCTTCATAGAGCTTGCCTGTCATGTCATTGAAGGAGTCGACGATCCTTACAAATTCCTTGGGACCTGAGTAGGTAATCGCTATGTCTTTGTTGCCGCTTCCGAGCTCCTTCATAGCATCCTGCAGCATAGTAATAGGCTTTCGCACAGCAAGTGAAGTATGAAAAACAAACAGGATCACAAAAATAGCAAAGATAAGAAGGAATGACAGGATTGCCGTCATATATACCCTTCTGTACTCACTGTTTAAGGATGAATTATTGAAATTCTGATGGAGCAGCATAGTCCTATGTTTTCCGGAATTGGTGGTATATTCATATTTCTGAAGATATGTTTCTTCTTCATTGCCATAGATGATGTCAAATTCTTTTTTCGAAATGCGATCAAATCCTATTCCGTAATCAGCAAAAACAACATTCCTGTCCGCATCTAGTGACACAGTTCCTGTAAGTCCGTAATAATCTCCGTCCTCCTGTTTTATAAGGGAATACTTGTTAAGAAGATATCCTGTTATATTGCCCTTATCATCGAAGACATTTTCCAGGTAATAATAAGTGTCTCCCGACTCCTGCGGTATAAACTCCAGTTCCTCCAAAGTATAGACATTATTTTTTGAATCGTCACTTGTATAAATAATATTCGCATTCTCATCAAGAACTTCAAAATAGCTTTTTTCACCAAGATACTTTCTGATATTGAGTTTGTCATATTTTTCAGCCCGTATAAGGCTGTCATTACTTATAAATCTACTGACTCCCGGAGCAAGCTCCATCTGCGTGATGACTCTGCCTGTAAGGTTTACTATAATAAAAGAAAGCAAAAGGACTGCTGCCGCAAAAAATATGTAATACCTGGTAACCAGCGAATATAATGTGCCTTTTTCCCGTTTCATGGAAGAAAATACTTTTTTCATTTAGACATTCCGCTCCATTTTATAGCCAAGGCCTCTGACTGTTTTTATATATCTGGGGTTCTTGCTGTCCTCTTCAATCTTATCCCTGAGCTTACTCATGTGTACCATAAGAGAATTATCATCGTTTTCATAATATTCTCCGTTAACATGCTCATAAATTTGAACCTTGGTAAATACGCGGCCCGGATTTTTCATAAGGAGCAGGAGTATCTTGAATTCAGTCGGAGTAAGAAGGACCTCTTCGCCATTCTTCATAAGCCTTGCTTTTTCCACGTCAAGAGTAAGCTCTCCAATTGTATAAACAGTATTCTGTGAAAACTCACTGCTTCCAAGCTTGTAAAACCTACGCATCAGAGAATTTGCCTTTGCCACTATTTCAAGTGGATTAAAGGGTTTTACCATGTAATCATCTGCGCCGATATCAAGACCAAGAATCCTGTCGCTGTCCTGATTTTTGGCAGATAAAACCATGATAGGAATATTATTGCCGCTATCGCGCACAGCTTTTATAACTTCAAATCCGTTCATTCCGGGCATCATGATATCGCATACAAAAAGGTCGGGAAGCTCCCTATCAATTGCAGTGAGTGCCTCGTTTCCATTCTCTACAGAAACAACTTCATAGCTTGCATTTTCAAGATAAAGTCTAAGCAGTGCTATTATATCTACATCATCTTCAGCTATGAGTACCTTGTATTTTCCATCATTCATATCTAAGCGCCTCTATAGGGTTGAGCTTTGCAGCTTTGTTTGCAGGGTAGTATCCAAAAAATACTCCAAATGCCATCGAAAACATTACACAGAATATTATACCGCCAGGTGATGCTGTTCCGCTATATCCCATCATTTTGGAAGCAATCATTCCAAAAACTTCACCAACTATTACTCCGAGAATACCACCTATAAGACATACTACTACAGCCTCAGTAATGAACTGGAGTCTTATGCATCCGTTTGTCGCTCCAAGAGCTTTTCTTGTACCTATCTCTCTTGTTCTCTCGGTTATGGATACTATCATGATATTCATTACTCCGATTCCGCCAACAAGAAGTGATATGGCACCTATTGCCGCAAATGCATAGGTCTGTGTGTTCAGCATAGATTCCATGGACTTTATCTCTTCCTTCATGCTATAGGCATAAGACTCATAGGCATCATTATCCTTATAGTATTTCTGATTAAGATAATTTTGTATTTCATTTGAAAGAATCCCCTGGTCCTCTCCGCTTTTGGCTATGACCTCCATCTCGTCATACTGATTTTTTTCTCGAAGCTGTATCAGCGCTGTCCTTAAAGGAATATATGCATTTGTCCGCACATCCTTTCTGGATTTTCCTGCACCCTGGCTCTGGCCGCTGCTCTCAGAGTATTCATATACCCCTACTATTGTATATTCGTAGTACTTATTACCTATTACGGCTTCAACATTTTTTCCAAGAGCGCCTTGCGTATCCCCTCCCAGCATATTGTCTACATATCTGTCTGAAACTACGATTACTTTTCGCGCATCATGCTGTTCGCTTTTCGTTATTCCTCTGCCTGCGATGATCTTTAGTCCTGCCTGTGAAAAAGCAACACTATTATCACCTTCAAGATTTATATTGGCATATTTTTTTCCGTCCTCAATCTTGACTTCTCCTGCGGATTTTTTAAGAGCCACACCTTCTATTCTGCCTGCAAAATGACCGGAGATATCCTGTATCATCTCCTCGGAAAAATAGTCCTTATCCTTCATATCACGGACATATTCTTCACTCTCAAAATTGTAATCATCATCCATTTTCTGAGTGACGAAGACCGTGATATTATTAACTCCCATATCTCCCATGGAGCCCATTACCGATTTGTTCATGGCATCTCCAACAGTCATTATTCCTATAACAGATGCGATACCGATTATTATTCCGAGCATTGTAAGAAAAGTTCTCATCTTATTTGCCAGAAGACCGGTAAGTGCCAGCATTACATTTTCAAGAAGCATATTTTATTCCCATCCTCTCATCTATGAAAGAGCCGTCTTTTAGCGTAAGTATCCTCTCTGTCTCCTTAGCAAGTTCCGGAGAGTGCGTTATGAAAACAATAGTGATTCCCTGTTCCTCATGGAGCTTATGAAAAAGGTCCATTATTTTTCTGCCGGTAGAAGAGTCAAGTGCTCCGGTCGGTTCATCTGCAAGTATTATGGAAGGGTGATTAACAAGAGCTCTTGCAATCGCTACTCTCTGCTTTTGTCCTCCGGATAATTCATCAGGTGTATGCCCGACTCTTTCTTTCATTTCAACAAGTTCAAGTAGTTCCAGAGCTCTCTCTTTTCTCTCTTTTGCACTTACTTTGGCATAGAGCATTGGAAGCTCCACATTTTTTAAGGCACTTGTCCTTGCTATCAGGTTATAGGTCTGAAAAACAAAGCCTATCTTTTTATTTCTTATATGCGACAGTTCTTTATCCCCGGCTTTGCACACGTCGACTCCGTCCAGAAGATATGAGCCTTCTGTAGGCTTATCGAGGAGTCCTATTATATTCATAAGGGTAGATTTACCTGAGCCTGAAGTGCCGACTATAGAAACGAATTCACCTTTTTTCACATTAAGGTCAATACCATGCAGTATCTCAAGCTCATTTTCACAACCTACGTTGAATCGTTTTACTATTCCTTTTGCTTCGATCATTGTTTCCGGAATTATTATTTTACTCATCACCACTCCTCTATGCTGCCAGAATTATCTGTATTTCCCTCATCCGTGAAAGAAAAATCGTCTGCAGGCGGTACAACTACGCTCATTCCTTCATCTAAGCCTTCGCCCTTAACTTCTACGTAATAGTCGGTTTTTACACCGTAGGTCACAGTAATATGTTCTCCTGAAGGCATGAGATTGCCATTTTCATCAGGTACTGCCTTCTCAACGAAAAGACTTCCGTCTTCTGCTGTCTGTACGCAGTTGTCAGGTACAGTAAGGCAGTTATCGGATTCTTCCTCGAGTATTGTTATCTTAGCTGTCATTCCGATCCTTAGTCTGTCTTCCATTCCGCCTTCTATAGATACCTCTATCGGATAGTCTGCGGAAGTTCCTGTTGCGCTCTGCTCACTATCGCTTTGAGCTGAAGTTCCCTGCGGGATCGGTGAAACAAAGGTAAGCGTTCCATCCATCTCCTCATCTACAGAATCAGTTTTTATCTTAACCTTCATCCCTTCCTTTATATCGCAGATGTCGTACTGGTCTACAGTTGCGGTTACTTTATAGCCGCTGTCATTCTGTATAAGAGCTATCTCGTTTCCGTTATCGTAGATTCCGCCTTCCTTGACACCAACAGAAGTTACCAGTCCGTCGCAGGGAGCAACAACAGTTGCTTTTTCAAGTTCCTGCTCATATTTATCGACTTCCTGCTGTGCTTCCAAGGTGTTTGTGCCCTCTGTTAACTTAGCTTCTGAGTAGCTGTCTTTGGAATCGGCAACAGTTTTATCATTTTCTCTCTGCTGATCTTCCTTGGCCTCCTGTGCCTTTTCTGCGCTGTCTTTTGCACCCTTTATTTCTTCCTTGGCACTCTTTGCTTCGCTCTCTGCCTCTGCCTGTTTTGATTTTGCTTCGGATAGCTTTTCCTGGGCATCATCAAGAGCCTTTTGCTTACTTTCTATTTCTTTTTTATCTTTATCATTTTCTTTTTGGGCTTTGTTTACTT
The DNA here is from genome assembly GCF_000702265.1 of Butyrivibrio sp. NC2002. Lineage (GTDB taxonomy): Bacteria > Bacillota > Clostridia > Lachnospirales > Lachnospiraceae > Butyrivibrio. The sequence continues at coordinate 103,013 of NZ_KL370881.1, read as the reverse complement.
TTTTCTCTTTTTTATCTCTTTCATCTACTGCGGTTTTGTATTCACTCTCTGCAGATGATATCTGAGCTGATATATCATCAAGCTTTTGTTTTGCGCTGTCGTATGATCCTTTTGCTTCGTCATAAGCGCCCTGAGCTGTTGCAAGAGCCTCTTTTGCCTTATCAAGATCATCCTGCGCTTTTGACAGTTCCTCGTCTGTTGCCTCGGTATTACCATCAAGCGCTGTCTTTTTATCCTCTGCGGTTTTAAGGGCATTCTTTGCTGAACTTAGTTCATCACTTGCTCTGTTAAATCTTCCGGAAGCTGTAGTGAAATCGCCCTTTGTATATGCTTCGTAATCAGTTTTTAATTTCGATATTGTTCCTTCAAGGTCTGATACATTCTTATTGGCATCGTCATAAGCAGACTGCGCTTTGGATAATTTCTTTTCGCTTTTTGAAGCATCAGACACGGCGCTTCCAAGGTCATCCTTTGCGCTGTTTTCAGAACTTACTTTATCATTTACATCACTTGCAGCGCTGCTGTTTTCTGCATTTGCCGTATCTGATGCTGTGACTGCGTCGTTGAAGGCTTTGTCAGCTTTTTCGGCTTCCTTTTCTGCTCTCTCGATCTGGATCCTTGCAGTTTCTACTGCCGCATCATAATTTCTCTGAGCTGCTGCAAGTTCAAGAGAGTCCTTCTGTTTTGCTATATTAAGAGCATCCTTTGCTTTATCAAGATATTTCTGCGTGTTAGTCGTATCAAGCTCTGCGATCACATCGCCTTTTTTAACCCTGTCACCAACTCTGACCTTGAGCGAATTGATCTTTACACCGGTAAGTTCACTGGCAACACTTTGTTTATCAAGAGCGGCGATAGTGCCATTTAGGCTGATCGTCTTCTTAAGGTCCTGTCTTGTAACCTCACAGGTTTCAGTAACCGGCACCATTTCATTGGCATCCTTCTTATTTGCTCTTACCACGCCAAATGTCGAGACAGAAGCAGTGATAACAACTACCGTCACAGCTATCGCTATTATTCTTGTCTTCTTTTTTCCAAGCAGTTCCTTTATCTTCATCAGTAATTACCCCTTTCAACTAAAAGTCCAAAAGAGAGATTACTATACGCATATAAAAAAAACCTTTGCATAACCTTAATATTTATTAAGGTTAGCAAAGGTTTTTTATTTAACGAAGTTCCCCCGCATACCGGGAGGCCATGCACCCGCTTCAAGGCGCCATGACGACGGTATTAAATGCGCAGGTCTTACTTACATAAGTTCCTTCATAATGTACTGGTAGATGTCCTGGTTCTTTTTTCTCCAGTTGTCGCATACGGATTCAGCCATAGGCTCGGTGAAAAGAGGAATGGAGATATCGATTATTGAACTTCCACCCTCTCTTGCAGACAGATAGGCTGTATATTCGTTTTCTGCTGTCTTTTTATAATAGGCATTTATGGATGTATCATCTATCATCTTCATGCCGTTTTCCTTGAAGTACAGATCTATCTGTTCCTTTATTGCCGGATTGATCCTGTTTCCGAAAAATCCAAGCGCCTCCTCGCCGGCAGGTGTCATCATAAGATAGGTGCGGTTACCCTCGCTTGTTTCCGTAATAAGCTCAGATTCCGCAAGTTCTCCGAAGACCTCTTGGAGAGTCAGAAAGTTAGTATATTCATTATCAAGAATAAAATCGTATATCTGCGCTTTACTAAGCCTGTCTGATGAACGCTTAAGCATATACAAAACTATCATTTTATATAAAGTCAGATACTGTGAACTCATTAATTGCCTCTCAAAAAAATGCTTTTACTTTGCGAACTTCTTAACTGCTGAAGATACTGCATCTGCACATCTGGGATCAAATGCCTCAGGAAGGATATTCTCCTCTGAAAGCTCATCATCGCTGATAAGATCAGCGAGTGCATTTGCCGCTGCAAGCTTCATATCCTCTGTTATCTGTGATACTCTCGCCTCAAGTGCTCCCCTGAAGATACCGGGGAATACCAGGACGTTATTAACCTGATTGGGGAAATCCGATCTTCCGGTTCCAATGACTCTGGCTCCTGCTTTTTTGGCAAGGTCAGGCATGATCTCAGGTGTGGGATTGGCCATAGCAAAAAGGATTGCATCCTTGTTCATGCTCCTGACCATATCTTCCGAAACAATTCCGGGCGCCGAAACACCTACGAATATATCTGCTCCTACAAGAGCATCTGCAAGGCTTCCGCTCTTATCAGAAAGGTTTGTCTCATCGAGCATCTTTTTCTGCATCCAGTTGAGGTTCTCGTAACTGCTGCAGATAATGCCGTTTCTGTCACACATTGTAACGTCCTTAAAGCCATATCTGAGCATGAGCTTTGTTATTGCAATTCCGGCACTTCCTGCTCCGTTAACTACTACCTTGCAGTCTTCCTTCTTTTTGCCGACTACCTTTAATCCATTTATAACACCTGCAAGAACAACGATGGCTGTTCCGTGCTGGTCATCATGGAAAACAGGTATATCGAGTTCTGCCTTAAGTCTTTCCTCTATTTCAAAACATCTGGGTGCCGATATATCCTCCAGATTGATGCCGCCGTATGTAGGTGCAAGATACTTTACAGTCTTAATGATCTCTTCGGTATCCTGTGTGTCAAGACATATTGGAACTGCGTTTACCCCTGCAAATTCCTTGAACAAAACTGCTTTCCCTTCCATAACAGGCATTGCAGCATGCGGACCGATATTACCAAGTCCAAGCACTGCACTTCCGTCTGATACTACAGCTATTGTGTTAGCTTTGGTAGTGTATTTATAAGCAAGTTCCTTATCCTCTGCAATCAGTTTGCAGGGCTCTGCTACTCCGGGAGTATAAGCCAGCGCAAGGTCTTCTCTTGATCTAACTTTGGCTTTCGATGTGATCTCCAGTTTTCCGTTCCACTCTTCGTGAAGCTTCAATGCTTTTTCTGCGTTTGTCATCTTTTCATAACCCTCCTGTTTTGCTTGATAAATTAGTAATTTCTATGGTCAAAAGTCCTTCCCGACTATTGGCTTGGCAAAGGCTATAACTTCGTTCCTGCGTGGAGTATCTATGTATTTATACACATCATAGATATACTTGTGAGCCCCGGATGTTGTACACAGTCCAAGCGCAAGACCGAACTGGGCAATTTCATCAGCTGCATCCGTCTGTCTTGAGAGCATCATGGCATCTATACAGCTGTTACTTGCTATCTTAGTGTAAGCATAGGCAAAAGCTGCTGCCTGCAGAGCTTCGCCAGAGGTGGACGAATATCCCATCTCACTTAATATGATCGATCTGACATTTCCAGAAGGAGAAAGCATCGATTCCTGCTGCATGTAATTAGTCAAAACTTCTATGTTATTCATGGTAATTATAGAAGTATCTGCGGAATTGGTAACAAGGCTTGAAGAATTCCAAAAAGGGGTGTTTTCATTAGGATATGAATAGGGGTGGTGTGCAACTCCCCAGTCTATATCTCCATACTCCCTTAGAGATGCCGCAAAAATATCAAGCATGTCTCTTGCATCAAAATCGGGATTGTTACTTCTGTTCCTGTTCCACTGCTGATCCAGGGAAATATAAACACCAGCACCTGCATTCACACTCTTTATAGCATTATAGAAAACTCTGAATGCTCTTGTGTAAGCAGCGGTATAAGCGCTGATGTCCGAGGTAGCCATATAGTTCCATTCCTTCTTGGCATTGACCTCATTGCCTATTATCCACATCGAAACATTGCCGTGTCCAGAACCTGAATACCTCGATGATAAAAAGGTTGCCACCGCAGCAAGTGCATTAACTCCACTCTCATCCGTTGCGTTGTACATATAATAAGGTGCTGTTGAGCCTCCTCTGGCACTTGGATGTGTTATCTCGGGAAAATTGGATGGTGATACGTTATTTAATAAAATAGCAGCAACATCGATTCCCTTGGCATTAAGCGTTGTAAAAAGATAATCATACTGCTGAAGTATGGCCGCATTAAAATAATAGGTCACACCATTATAAGTATATCCAACAGATCCTGCCGAACTGGTCGTAAGGAAATTGTTGAGCGGTATGTTGTAGGTAGCATAGTTTACTCCAAGATCGTCAAGCTCTGAAAGTCTTGATGGATCTACCAAAAGTCCTTTTTTTGAGTTGTGACTCATTCCCGAATAATTATATGAAGCGATATATTCAGGATTTGTTACATAAGAAGGGTGACTTACGGTTTTGTATGTATCTCCGCTTTTTACAGCTACCAGGAATTTCCTGTAGAGCCTTGAGTCTGCCTGTCCTTTGTTTAAAAGGCCATCCAAAGTAAATGCTGTATCCTTATAGGTCTTGTCAATAGGCTCAGCACCCTCCGGAAGCTCATCCTCGTAGGTTGCAATATCGAAGAGATAATAGTACTTATCATCAGACTTGGGAAGCGCCTGGGCACTGGCAGATACTTCTACCTTTCCTCCGTCTGCTATAAGGCAGTTGTCGATCTTTACATAAGATGAAAGCTCTTCCTCCGGAACCTCCACTGTCGCAGGTCTGGCATCGATTGCATTTTTAACTCTTTCTCCGGAATCAGTTATAGCCTGCAAGAGGTCCTTACTTAAATAACTCTTTTCAGCTTCATTCTCTTGTACTTCGTAAGTTATTTCCTGAACTTCTATGCCGCTGTTGTCATCGCTTTTAAATATGACCCCGCTTGTGTATAGCGCCATAAATCCTATAGCTACGATTGCTACAGCTATTGCTGATACTGCAATTATCTTTAATTTCTTTGCAGGTACCTTTCCGACTTTCCCTGCAAAACCATCTATTGCTTTCTTTATCTTAATAAGGGGATTTTTCAATTACTGTCTCCTTGGGCATTATCTTTCAAAAACTTCATGTGTTCCTTGATCTTAACCTCATATCCGTTTCCGGAAGGTCTGTAAAATTCCTTGCCGTTTAACTCGTAGGGCAAATACTGCTGCTTAACATAGTTATTTGGATAATCGTGTGCATATTTATATCCGATCCCGTGGCCGAGCTTGGATGCTGACTTGTAATGTGCATCCTGAAGGTGAGTGGGAATCGGCAGATTTCCTGTTTTTTTCACTGTTTCCGTAGCCTCAAAAATCGCATTAACAGCTGCGTTACTCTTAGGTGCAGTTGCAACATAACTTGCTGCCTGTGAAAGATTTATCTGACATTCGGGCATTCCGATCCTCTCTGTTGCAAGAAAAGCTGCTACCGCAACCTGAAGCGCCATGGGATCAGCATTGCCCACATCCTCTGACGCGCAGATCACTATTCTTCTTGCAATAAACTTGGGATCCTCTCCCGCATTTAACATTCTTGCAAGGTAGTAAACGGCAGCATCAGGGTCCGAGCCTCTCATGCTCTTAATAAAAGCAGAAATGGTATCGTAATGGTTGTCACCATCTTTGTCATATCTTGCAACTCTCTTCTGGATACATTCCCTTGCAACTTCGGCAGTTATATGTATCTTGCCGTCGCTGCTCCTGTCAGTTGTAAGGATGCCCAGCTCTATGGCATTTAACGCATGTCTTGCATCGCCGTCTGCGATCTCTGATAAGAATTCCTCTGCGTCCGGCTCAAGAACGGCATCATATCCGCCCATTCCCTTCTCTGTATCCGTAACTGCTCGTCTAAGTAAAACCTTGATATCTTCCGGTTCAAGAGGTTTTAACTCAAAGATCACAGATCTGGAAATAAGCGCTCCATTTACCTCAAAGTAAGGGTTCTCTGTGGTTGCTCCTATAAGGATAACAGTACCATCCTCGACAAACGGAAGAAGATAGTCCTGCTGCCCCTTATTAAACCTATGTATCTCGTCAATAAAAAGGATAGTCTTTCTGCCAAAGCCTCCAAGGTTCTCTTTAGCTTTTGCAACGACCTCTTCCATATCCTTTTTACCTGCAACGGTAGCATTCAGCTGCATGAACTCGGCCTTGGTCGTGTTAGCGATAACCTTGGCAAGTGTTGTCTTTCCCGTTCCGGGTGGTCCGTAGAGGATGATAGAACTTATCTTGTCTGCTTTTATTGCACGATAAAGAAGCTTGTCCTTGCCAATAATGTGCTGTTGTCCCACAACCTCATCAAGTGTCGTAGGTCTCATTCTGGCAGCAAGCGGTGACTCTCTCTTCATGCTGTTTTGTCTTGCATAATCAAATAAATCCATAACGGCAATATTCTACTATATTTTTGTGAAAAAAACATTAACGGATTTTAATCAGATTCCTGTTAAAGAATGTCTTTTATAAGTCTGTGAGCACCATTTACAGACTCATATACTCTTATCTCGCAGTTTTCAGGTCTGGGTCTCCAGATATAACCTTTTTTTGCATCCTCAAGATAGCCTCTTATCACACGGATTATTCCGCCGTGGCAAGCTACAAGTACATTCTCATAATCCTTTTGTTCAAGTTCCCTTAAAAAGCTGTGGCTTCTTTCAATCATCATGTCGGTGGTCTCAACAGTTTTTGGAGCCTTAAAGACCTCGGGGAGCGCCCAATAAAGGGACATCGATAATCCCATTTTTCCATAAGGTCTTTTTTCGTATTTTCCAAAATCGGTTTCGATAATTCTCTCATCGGTTATTATCTGACTCTTGTCGACACCTGCTATAATGGATGCTGTTGTTATCGCTCTGTCCAAAGGGCTTGCGTATACCGCATCGAATTTCACGTCTCCGATCTTTTCCCTGGCTGCCTTTGCCTGGGCAATGCCGACTTCGTTTAGGGGCATATCTGTTCTTCCCTGCATTAGTTTTTGGGCATTAAGGTCTGTCTGACCGTGCCTTGTAATCCATATTTTCATATCTGTTCCTTTATTTATGGTCCTAAGGGGGTACCGCTTGCGGTGGATTCCTTAGGACGGTCTAATGTTTTCATAACTTGCTTTACACTACCTTTTATCTCTGAATCTGTAGACTCTTGCTTCATAAGGTCTGAAAAATCCATGCTCAGCTGCTATTTTGCTAACTGTACTGTGCATCTTATCCCTAAGGCCTTCATCCAAAGAATCCTTATATCCTTCGCCCTTACTATCGCTATTCACATAATTGCACAAAACAAGCTGCCCTTTCAGGTTCTCATATTCCTTGGGAAATCTGACCTTCAAAGGGAATTTTGTAAATGAGCATATAATAAGATATCGCACATCTTCATACTTTCTTTCGTATACATAGAGATTGGGATCGCTTGGAAAATATTCCTTGTACTCTCCATACAGAAGTGCTTTTGACTGTTTTCTCAGCCTAAGGCACTTCTTATAAAAATTCAAAATGCTGTTCTCATCCTCCATCTCAGACTCTGCATTAACCGTGACATAATTTGAATTTATGAAAAACCACGGCTCATGCGTAGAAAAACCTGCATACTTTCCGCTGCTCCACTGCATGGGTGTGCGGGAAGAGTCTCTGCTTGAGATGTGGATCCTCTTTAGCCTCTTTTCAACAGAGTCCTTTAAATGATAGGTATTGTAGTTATTCTTACTGGAAACATCGATGTAGTCCTCTATCCTTGAGAGCTTTATGTTCATCATGCCGATTTCCTGCCCCTGATAGATAAAGGGTGTACCCCTCTGGAACAGGTAGCTTGCGGCGAGCATGGTTCCGCTCTCTCTCCAGTAATGCTCATTCCCATACCTGCTGATAATTCTTGGATGATCGTGGTTTTCCAGATAAAGCAGATTCCACGCTTTTCCTGCAAGTCCGTACTGCCACTTCGAAAATGCCTTTTTTAACTTTACAAGTGAAAAAGGCCTGTGCACATATTCTGTGTAGATACAGTCCGCCATCATATGGTCGAAGGAAATCATCATATCCAGCGATTTGGTATCACCTGTCAGATACTTCATGGCCGAATTCAAAGTGGTCATCGGTCCCTCACCTATCTGGAAGCAATCGTACTCACTGCATACCTGTCTGAACTCAGCCATATATTCATGAATATGTGGTCCGTCCTTGTAATAAGGCAAGCCATTTACCGCAGGAATAAAGGGTAGTCCGTCAGGAAGTCCTTCTTTTTTGGAGATAAAATTGATGACATCCTCCCTAAATCCATCAACTCCCATATCTAGCCAGAAGCGCATAATCTTTTTAACCTCTTCCCTGACCTTGGGGTTATCCATGTTTAGGTCTGGCTGCTTTTTTGCAAAAATGTGAAGATAGTACTGATCCCTTTCCTCACAATATTCCCAGGCTTTCCCTTCGAAAATACTGTCCCAGTTATTTGGCTTATCTCTCCAGATATAGTAATCGCTGTATGGGTTGTCCCTGCTTTTTTTACTCTCAATAAACCAGCGGTGCTCATCCGAGGTATGGTTTACAACAAGGTCCATTACTATCTTAAGTCCAAGGTCATGGGCTTTATCAAGAACCTTCTTAAACTGATCAAGCGTGCCGTAATCGGGATGAATATCCATGTAGTCAGAGATATCATATCCGTAATCAGCATTGGGTGAAGGGTAGAGCGGTGAAAACCATATACCGTCAACTCCCAGGTCCCTTACGTACTCCAGCTTGTCATACACGCCATACAGATCGCCTATTCCATCGCCATTTCCATCTGCAAAGCTTCTTACCCATATCTGGTAAAAGCTCATTTTTTTGTACCAATCGTTACTTCCCTGCTTTTTTATCTCCATGGAAAATCTGCTCCTTGATATCATCTGTCAGGTCAGTGATATTTTCTTTGATATCATCTGTAAAATCTGTGATATTTCCTTTGATATCATCTGTGAAATCATTTATGTTGGTTTTCAGCTCATCCCAGTTTTCTTTGAATTCATCAAAGTTTTCTTTCATGCCGTCATAGAAATTCCTTGGCAGGTCAAATACATGGTTCGTTCCCTTGATGATTATCGAGGCTGTTTCAAGAACATAGTCGGAGCTGTGTTTTCTTCTTCTCTGCAAAGCCCCGTCGTCAAACATGGCCTTTAGTTCTCCATATCTGTTATAGGCATCTCTTACACTATCTTCCCATGAGATATAGATTTCATCCATAGCGCAGTTTCCCACGCGGTGCATTTCGTCCTTTTTATCCGCAGTCTCTTCAAGAAGCTCTGCCATTGCCTCTGCTGTCTCATCTATCAGATAGCCGTTTCTTCCATCGGTTATCCCTTCCGCAGCACAGGAGCCTTTTATAAGAACGCTTCCAAGTCCGCAGGCTGCTGCCTCTCTTACAACGATTCCATTAGTGTCATACACTGACGGGAAAAGGAACAGATCCGCCCTCGTATTATAAGCTCTTAGCCTTTCTCTTGAATGCTCGGGACCTGCAAAAATGATCTTCCCGCTTTTGCCGTTTGCTGCTTCTGTATGCTCTATTTCCCCTTTTTCATTTACGCTGTCGAGCGCTATTTTGTACTCTTTTACCTTATTTTCAAGCTCTTCCCTGTCAGCTCCTCCGCCGACAAATATCATTCTGTAGTCTATTCCTTTTTGTGAAAGGATATTCAACGCGTCGATGATAAGCGGAAGTCCTTTATATTTCATGATCCTTCCTACGAAAAGATAGGTCGGGAGATTCTCCGGAAGGTCAAAACGGCTGGTAACTTCCTTTACCGTTTCCGGCGAAGCTTTTCCCTTGGGGAAGTCTACCCCGTTTGAAACCACTCTGTAATTTCCTTCAAATCCAAGGGACTTAAGGTTTTCTCCCGCACCTTCCGAAACCACCCATACTTCATCGCAGGCTGAGATGTTTTTCACCATAGCTTTGATGGTTTCTTTTTTCAGGAAGCCTTCACCGACAGCTCTTGCTATATCAACATCGAACTTGGTGTGATAGGTAAAAACGATGGGGCAGTCAACCTGATTTTCAAGTATCCTTGCCATGACGGTTGAAGATGCAGGACAATGGGTATGGATAATGTCAGGCTTAAAAGCAGCCATCTGTCCGATTCCCCTTATAGAAAGGGGATTGCCTGTGCGATAACCCGCAACAAGCTCAGTAGTATCAAGGCTTGGATAAGCAACCACCTTGTAGGGATAATTATCGTAATCTGCACCCGGATATCTGGGCGTTCCCACTATTACTTTCGCTCCGATATCCTCTGTCATTATTCTGGCATAATTCATTACTACATTTGCAACGCCGTCGATTATCGGCGGAAATGAGTCATTCAGTAAGCATATATTCATGGTCTGATTCCCCTTGTTTATCGATATTATTAGTATTTATCAGATAAAAATCTTTTTCCACATTCTAATATTTTAGCACATCAGATTGATCCATAGAAAACATTCATATATCCGGCGCTGATGGCATATTCTGCAGCAATACTGCTCTTTATGCCTCTTGCACATACAAATAAAACAGGTTCATATTTATCATTTCCTATGATATGCGGATTTATCCTTATTTTTTCAAGAGGGATGTTTATGGCCCCTTGCAGATGCCCCTGCAAAAAGCTCTCTTCATCACGCACATCTACTATGAGATTCCCCTTATATTCATCTGCAGCTATCCTGCATGCAGCCTCACTGTTTTCCTTTGCATTTTCAGGAACAATCCGCTTTTCTCTATGAAATATCCTGTCTTCTATTTCAAGAAGGTCTGCCAGTGTCAGCTCTTCATTCATTCCAAATTCTCTATCTGTTTTGGGCAAAATAATCCCTTTAAGAAAAACCTGCGCAACATTCATTACGCAGGCTCCGCAGTCAAACAGATCTTTTAGGACGGATGCCCTTATATAATTTTGTTCATCCTCTTCCATCAAGCTGTTTTTTACATATTCGTAGGCCTCTTTCGAGGCCTCTTTTTTAGTCATTTCTGTCTTTGAAAAAATTCTTAACTTATCCATTTTTGCTTATATCATTATGATCATTGTGCAGATCATGTCTATATTATAACGTGACTTTTTACAGCGGGGAAATCTTAAGTGTAACCTGATCGTAAGGCTCAAGTTCTGAAATTCCAACTTCATCTCCGGATACCCGGCTTTCCTCCCCAGTCCAGATATTTTCCAGTCTGTATGCTGATGCATTTTTAATTGCTGTAAGCTCAGCTCTTCCTTCAAACAAAGAAGCGACCTTTTTTACTGATACGCTGTATTCCTCATCCATCTTATCTGCGCTTAAGTTTATGAAGCTAAGCGCGATACTTCCGTCTGACAAGGGCTTTGCAAGGATGTCAACTCTGTCATTACTTGTCACATATTCTGTATCAAAATCCTTATCGAGGAGGCTGCAAAAAACTCTCTTTGCCTGAATTCCAAGGCTGTCCTGGTTAAGATCTATAGCCTTTTTATTTGCAATTATCTCATAGAGGTCATCGCCCTTACTTACTCTTCTAAGGTCGAGCCCCAGCATAAGAGGTGAATTCATCATGCACCACATAGTCATGTGGGTTCTCTGCTGTGTCAGGCTAAGGCCATTCATGCCTACAACCATCATATCAGGGTCGTTCCAGCCCTTATCAAGTCCTGCAAAGCTATCCATTATAACCGCTTTGTTGTACTGGCTTGTGACAGAGCATGTATAATCATTGATCCATGCTGCATTTCCGGGATCTCCATCAGCTCCCACGGAGAAAGTAATATCATTGAGTATCCTCCATGAGTCACCGACCTTTTTACCCCAGTTCTGTGGCTGTGTTTTGCCCCATTCACACAGAGAAAAGATTATGTCGTGATCCTTTTTGGCTTCTTTAAGACCTTCAAGCAGCTTAGCATATGAAAACAGTGTATTTTCCTGTCTTCTGTGGTTCATGAGCCTTATTGTATAACTGCCTTCTTCAAGGAATAATACAAACTCATCCTCTGATATTGCACCATCTTCAGATCCTTCAAGAAGTCCGTCAAAAAGGTAGATCGTTTCGCCGCCCTTATCTGTATTATTAGCAGCGATCTGAAGCCAGCTTCCAAGCCCCTCTTCTTTTCCCTTGATATTCTCTATTGTAAATCTGTAGTTGCCGCTTTCCTTAGCATTAAATCTAATGCTCACCTCGCCGCTCTGACATCCGTAGGGAGTCCTTGCAGGACCGGTTCCGTCAAAGGTTCCTATATCTGTAAAGAACACCTTATCTTCTATTGTCTTAGTTTTAAAGCCATCACCCTCCGTTGTCATATTTACTCCGGGAGTAAAAATCTGTTCATCAGCGAAAGTTATATCTTGTTTGCTTTTATCCGCAGTTGTTTCTTTATCTCCTTCAAAGCATATCTTCACCTGGCCGATAGCCGGAGCAAAAACATACTTTGCATTTGCCGCATCCGAAAATGTAGCGTTATCCCAGAGATAATAGCAGTTATCCACCTTCAGAAAATCGACATCCCAATCTGCATAAGAAGCCGCATCCTCCTTCTCATGTCCGCAGGTTCCCACATAGGCTCCTGCGCAGAGGTTTGTACCGATGTCATTGTACATACCAAATTTAAGACCTCTATCATGAATGTAATCGGCAAGTGCCTTGAAGCCTGAGGGGAACTTTCCTTCTTCGTTTAATAACCTGCCACCAACTCTTTCTTCCTTATAACAGCCATCGTCCAGAACAAGGTATTTATATCCAAGCTTATCAAGTCCAAGCTCTATGATCTTATCTGCCATAGCCTTGGTAAGAAGCTCTGTATTGCCGCTTCCAAAAGCATTCCAGCTGTTCCATCCCATAGCAGGGAGGTGTCCCTTCTTTTTGTCATGAAGGACCTTGCCATTGTCAAATGAATCATATCTGTAATCTATATCCGGGATCCTGTCCGGATGCTCAGTACTGGTATTTTGCATGTTTCCTCCGGTAAATCATTTGTTACTTCACTACTATCTTAAAATCTGAGAAATCCGCGTAGCCGCCTGTATTTTTTGTGCCATACGCAAACAATCCGAATCTGCATCCTATGAAAAGATCAAGTTTAAAATACATAAGGTGCTCGCCGCTGACCTTCACCCAGCTATCGCCGTTTCTGTATTCATATGAGCACTTGTCGGGATCATTTCTAAAATCTGTTGTCACGCGGAGTCTGAAGATTTCTTTTCCATCCGCGCTCTTATAGTCGGTCTCCCCAAGGTCACAGATTTTGGTGATAACAGGTTTTCTTTCAAAAAAGTCCTTATCTCCCATAACGCTTTCAGTCTCTGCATCGGCTTCTATTTTGGCAATAAATATCTTGTCATCTTCTCTTCCAAGGCATATCCCGCCATAGTGAGCGCTATAAGCACATATTCCTGCAAAGTCGCCATTTTTAAGTCCTGATGCATCAAGTGTTATTTCGCCTGTGCAGATATCCCCCGGGCACCTCTGTGTAAGTGTATTTCTGGCCTGCAGGAGATTATCGGCAGTTTTTCCCACAGTTATCCTAAGTTTATTGCCGTCTTCAATGCTGATATTGTCCCAGTCAGGGTTGTGGGATATCTGCCACCAGAGCTTTTTATCAAGCAGCTCTTTTACCGAAGCCTGACTAAAATCTTCATCTCCAAAAAACTTATCGCGTCCGCAGACATATTCGTCTTCTGCTTCATTACCTTTTACGATGCCGATTGCATTGCCTGTTCCTCCAAACAAAATTGGAACCTTGCCGTCATCAGTTTTCGGCATGGGATAGCCTTCATCATCAAAGGTCATAGGGAAGATCACAGGCGCTCTGCCTATTGCCCCTCTGTCCTGAAACATGAACATATAAAGATTACCCTCAGGATCATCAACCATTCCGCCCTGCGCAACCTGAAGTGCAGGTCTGTATCCCATTGCATCGTTTAATACGGTTTTCCCTTTGAATTCGCCTTCTAAAGTATCTGAAATAAAGCAGCACTCTGTCTTTCTGCCCTGAGTTTCTTTGGGCATGTGGCAGGTAAAAAGGTAATATCTGCTCTGATATTTATACAGGTGCGATCCCTCAAAGCCAAGGGGCTGACCGGGTTCATCCTGAATAAGGATCCTTGAAAGGCCGCCTTCTTTTGCTCCCCAGGTCTTAGTATCGAGCTCTGTTATCTTTACAATTGTATTTCCGTGAACGATATATACTCTTCCATCATCATCAAAAAACAGAGATGAGTCATAAAAGAAATCCCCCATCTCCTGCATTTTCCATGGGCCTTCTATTTTATCTGCCGTAAACAGAAGAGATTTTTTCCTCTCATTGCAGGAAAAAGAAAGGTAGAATGTACCTTCGTGATATCTGAATGTAGGCGCCCACATGCCTCTTGCGTAGGCATGCTTGCCGTTTTTTAATGTGTACTGATCATCATCTCCAAGACTGTCAAAGACATGAGATGCTATCTCCCAGTGCACCAGATCTTTTGATTTAAGAATGTCACCACCGGGCATAAGAAACATGGTGGTGCTCGCCATATAATATGTATCCCCGACTCTTATTACGTCCGGGTCCGGAAAATCTGCCGGAATTATAGGATTTTTTGCCATAACATTCCCTCCGTGGTCCTAAGGGGGTACCGCTTGCGGTGGATTCCTTAGGACGGTCTAATGTTTTCATAACTTGCTTTACACTACCTTCATTAAGCACCTAATTATGCTCACATATTTCCCGGGAAATGTCTGCAATTATTTTGCCATCTTTTCATTGAATATTGCTCAAATTGCCATCATATCTCCGGAGTCAGAAGGGTTTGTTAGACGTGTTGTATCCATCTTTTGATACAGCCTTTTTAAGTTCTGCGAACTTTTTGTTTTCCTTTAGATAAAATTTGTAGTTTCTTGCGCCGTCGAGCTGTATTCCAAGCTTGTTGCCTTCAGCTTTTATTATCGTCATGTGCCATTCTTCTTTGTCATGTGTAAACGAAAGATCTATCCTGTCCTCTTCTTTGGGATCTTTTACAGTAAACGATCCTGTTGTCGAGGATAAAAGCGCATTTATAGCCATAAGATTATCAGGGTCTACCCTGTAGCGCCCTTCGCTGCTTTCTGCAACGCAGATGTCCGCCTCGTTACACAAAACGAAGGTGTCTACTTTAAATTTCCTAAGCTGGTTTGACAGGTAGAGCATTGATGCTATAAGAAAAACTGCTGCAGCAAATACTAAAATAAAAAAGATTGCAAAAACTACTGATTTGTTAACTTTTTTCATGACATATTCCCTCTATGATTTCATATTATTCTTCATAAGATTACTTCATAGAGCATGAATAGTAAACATGCTTTTGGAGAAACTGTCAGAAAAATTCTATAATACGAGCTCTTCTATCAGCTCCTTGACAGGAACTATTCTGTCTATTCTTGATGCGTTTTCGCCACAGAAAAACAGTCCCTCTTCTTTATTTCCCTTAACCGCTGAAATGAGAGCCCTGCTTATGCAATACGGAATCTTATCTCCTTTGGGGCATGCCTTTAAGCAGCTGTTACAGGTCTTTGCAAAAAATTTTTCTCCCGCTTCGAGTCTTTGGAGCAGTGGCGTGTATATCGCTCTTGCGGGCATTCCCACAGGACTTTTTATGATGCGTATGTCCTTCTCTTTTGCTTCCACGATCACCTGCTTAAATACATCATCTGCATCACATTCGTTGGTAGCAATAAATCTTGTACCTATCTGAACTCCGTCTGCTCCTGCTTCTACAGCCAGTTCTATGTCTTGTTTAGAGAAAATGCCACCGCCTAAAAAGATGCGGATTTTCTTTTTAAACTGTTCCTCAAAGGGTCTTATCACTTCCTTAACGTCTTGTAATATCTGAAGATTAGGCTGGCAGGTATCCCCCTCAAGGTCATCTGCAGAAAAACCAAGATGTCCTCCGGCCTGATGTCCTTCTATTACGATAAAGTCAGGGAGTATTCCTGCTTTTTTGATAAATGTCCTGCAAAGAAGCATAGCAGCTCTGCCACTGGAAACAATAGGCGCAAAGAGGGTTTTTGATCCCTTTACAAGCTCCGCAAGATTAAGAGGAAGGCCTGCGCCTGAAATAATAGCATCAGCGCCTGCTGCAATAGCCGCCTTAACTGTTTCCTCATAGTGACTTACTGCGACCATGATATTTACACCGATAAGCCCGTTTCCCTCTGAAATCTCTTTTGCCCTCTTAATATGTTCCTTTAATGCCCTTATGTTTGCTTCGAATGGATCAGTCAAAAAATCAGGCTCATTAAAGCCAATATTTACTGAGCTGATAACTCCCATGCACCCCTCTTTTGCTACGCTTCCGGCAAGATTTGAGAGCGATACTCCAACGCCCATTCCTCCCTGAATTATGCCATGCTTTAGTTCTTTTCCGCTTATATCCATTAACATCCTCTCCCCTTGTGATTTAGTTTTACAATTACTGTCGTGTTTTGATATACGGTATTTTACTTAAAGTAATTATAGTTAAATTTATTTGAGATATTATATTAAAAAGAAGGATTTGTCAATGTGATATGATCCCCCTTAAGTAGACAAGGTAAATAACCAAATCTACTTAAGGGGGATTTTTTATGTCTAAATCAAAATTGTCTGCTGAATTTAGGGCGATGGTATCGCAAGAGTATCTTGATGGAAAAGGTTCTAAAATCTTGTAACTTCTTCAAGTACCTTAACAAAGTTCTCAAGTCCTGCTTTATCTTCTTCTGTAAATCTGTTAAGACTTGGGCTGTCTATATCTAGTACTCCGATAACTTTTCCGTCCTTATGGATTGGAACAACGATCTCAGAGTTTGATGCGCTGTCACAGGCGATATGTCCTGAAAATTCATGGACATTGGGTACAAGATAAGTCTTATCTTCCTTGGCTGCAGTTCCGCAAACGCCTTTTCCAAGGGCAATCCTTATGCAGGCAACCTTTCCCTGAAAGGGTCCAAGAAGAAGTGATCCTTCGTCCATCAGATAAAAACCTGCCCAGTTAAGGTCTTCAAGGTTTTCATTTATCAGTGCTGACGCATTCGATAAAACAGGCATGTATTTGGGCTCATCCTGTGCAAGTGCTTTAAGCTGCTTTGCAAGTAATTTGTAATCTGTCATCTTTTGTCTCCAATTTCAGTACACGTTTTTAGTAATATCTTCATCTGTTGCTCAGAGTTCAGGCTTTTATAGCCCATCTCATTTTGGTTGACTTACTCCTTGGATTGATCCTGCATTCTTCAGCGGATGGTCTTATTACATCCCTGGATACTTCCAGGTAAACTCCTTCCTTTGCAAGTTCCTTGAAGGACTTCTTAACAAGTCTGTCCTCACCTGAATGAAAAGTCAGTATCGCTGCTCTTCCTCCCGGCTTAAGGATTCCCGGAAGCTTCTCCAAAAATGAATAGAGCACTTCAAACTCGCTGTTAACATCTATGCGCAGTGCCTGAAAAACTCTGGCGCAGGACTTCTTTACAGCCTGTTCTTTTTCTTCCTTCGGAACCTTCCACAGCGCTTCCTGTATAGCCTCGCGCAGAGCTGTAGTCGTATCCATAGTTTTTCCCTTGGCCATAAGTGAAAATACCTTGGAGGCTATCTCCTCTGCATAGGGTTCATCGGAATTCTCAACCATCATCCCAATGAATTCTTCCTCAGTTATGCTTTTAAGCCTCTCCGCAGCACTCTGTCCGTGTGCAGGATCGAGCCTTAGGTCTAAAGGCCCGTCTATTTTATAGGAAAAACCTCTCTCCGGATTATCTATCTGCATGGATGATACGCCAAGGTCAGCCAATACGAAGTCAAACTTACCGGCTTCTTCACATACCTTATCTATATTTGCAAAATTTATCAATCTGAATTTGAAAATATCTTCACCATAACCGGCTTTTCTTAATCTCTCAACGGTTTTTTCAGATTCTATCGGGTCAACATCAAGGCCGTATATTGTGCCTTTTCCATCCAGTTTTTCCAGCATCTTGCCTGTGTGACCGCCATATCCAAGTGTGCAGTCAAGCCCCTGCTGCCCCGGTTTTATCTGCAAAAAATCAAGTATCTCCTGCACCATGATCGATATATGCATTCCGGCAGGTGTTGAGCCCTTACTTATTACGTGTTGTATTGTTTCCGCATATTTTTCAGGGTTATGTTCCTTATATTTTTCTTCAAATTTTTTCGGGTATTTCCCGGAGTAATGAACTCTTCTCTTGTGCTTTTTTTCTTCCATTTTTTTCCTCGTATATTATGTATTGGCACGATTGCTCCGCAAGCCTGCCCTATCGGTCGGAACCATTCCAAATCATGACTTCATCATGATGGTTCCTCCCTTTTGAGTCAACGACGTAACAGTCATGACTTCTTGCAGCCTATTATTTTCCGAATTCCTCAAAAGCAACAAGTCCCCCTGTTTTCGTGGCAACTTGGGGTTTTTCACTCCCTGGGATGTTTGCGCTGAAAGCAAAAAAGCAACAAGTCCCCTTGTTTTCGTGGCAACTTGGGGCTTTTC
>NZ_KL370881.1:0-84683 GCF_000702265.1 Butyrivibrio sp. NC2002 | reverse complement strand
AAAAAGCAACAAGTCCCCTTGTTTTCGTGGCAACTTGGGGCTTTTCGCTCCCTGGGATGTTTGCGCTGAAAGCGAAAAAGCAACAAGTCCCCCTGTTTTCATGGCAACTTGGGGCTTTTGCCGCTCCGCAACGTTAGAGCCAACGGTCTACACTTGTTATATTCACCATCTCCGCCCTCCGCCTCTATTATAGCAGAGGCAGCGGAGACGTAACAAATCGGCTCATTTGTGAATCAGAAGATCCTCTCCGGCATGGATTTGGATCTGTACTGCATCTCGCTGACTTTATATACAGTGACAAAAGCCTGCGGATCCACCTTATCAATAAAAGCCATCAGCTTTTGAAATTCACTTTTATCTACTATAGTAATGATCTCGTTGTGCTCCTGCATGCGATAGGCGCCAATAGCCTTGTAAATACTTGCCCCGCTGTGAAGCTCGTTCAAGATGAAGCTGCGTATCTCTTTTTCAAAAGGTGAAACTATGCAGACTCTTCTTTTAAGCTTCTGGTCAAAAATGAAGTGATCCAGTATCATTCCATTAAAATATGTCCCTAAAATACTCAGTATCAGGGTCTTGGAATCGTACACAAGTATTGAAGAAGCAGCAACACACATGCCTGCTGCCGACATTGCTTTTCCCAGGTCAACTCTCAGATATTTGTTAATGATTTTTGCCACAATATCAAGGCCACCGGAGGAGGCATTTCTGTTAAAAAGAATTGCGATACCTATGCTCACAAAGAATATGTAACACAAAACATCAAGCGTAGCATCTCCTGTGAAGGATTTAAAATCCGGGAAGATTTTTTCAAATATGCCGATCACAACAGGCAGCAAAACGGAAGTGTATACGGTCTTATACCCAAACTCCGCACCGCAGGTAATAAAGCCTATTATCAGCAAAAATACGTTGAGTATCATTGTTATGGCCGAAACCGGCAGCGGAATAAAATTAGTAAGAACAATGGACAAGCCGGATATGCTGCTGACTGATGCATGGCTTGGCATAAGAAAAAAGAAGACTGATGCCCCGATTATAGTAGTAGCCAGTGTCAGAATTATTATTTCTTTTATAAGTGAAACTTTTTTCATTATAAAAACCTCTTAAGTGTGAATATGATGATGCTTTTTGCACAGCAAACATCATCATATCATCATACACTTAAGAAGTCATCTACATAAAGTGACTATGGATGCTCTGCCATCTCATAGACAAATTTCTTTTGATGAAAGTTTTTCTCTGAATCTCACATCATGCTCCACTAAAAGCATTGTGGGAGCGTACTTCTCAATGAGCCTCTCTATCTGCATTCTCGAAAATACATCAATATAATTTAGCGGTTCGTCCCAGATATAAAGATGAGCAGGTGTCAACAGACTGGATGCAATGAGGACTTTTTTCTTCTGTCCTTCTGAAAAATCCTCCATATTCTTAGCAAACTGTTCTCTGTTCATGTCAAGCTGCCTTAGGATTGACAAAAGAAGGCTATAGTCCAGGTCATTTCTCCTTGCATGATCAGACAGGCTCCCCTTTAAATGTGATGTATCCTGGTTGATATAAGATATCTTAAGGCCTGCGGCAACATGTAATTCGCCAAAGAGTTCCATATTTCCTATATTTTCGCCTAATGCATTTGTATTAACGTCTATTCTGCCAACTACTCCATCAGAAACTACGCTGTTTGAGGGACCCATATTCTTAGCAAGTATCGCCTTTATCAGGCTGGATTTTCCACTGCCGTTGGCTCCTGTGAGAAATACTCTTTCTCCCTGACGTACTTCAAATGTCAGATTCTCTATTACATTTTCGTTGCCGTCGAGATATCTCAGTGATAAGTCCCTGCATTCTATAAGTCTTTCCTTATGATGCTTAAGTGGCATGATCTTTAAATCAATAGTTTCCTCTATATCCTGAAGAAGTCCTTCCTTTTCCTCAATTTCTCTGTTCATTCTGTCTTCAAAGGACTTTACCCTCGACTGCATTTTCTTGGTTTTCGCACCTATGAAGGATCTCGTGGATATTGATCTGTCATTTTCTTTTATGGGATCAAATCCTATTTTGCTGTTCTCGCTTTTCTCAGCCCATCTTGCAGTTCTGTCTGCTGCTGCCTTAAGCTTGCCAATTTCTTTTAGATGCTTTTCATTTTCAGATCTGGCAAAAGCATCCTGTTTCTCCTTATTTTCCCACCAGCTTGAAAAATTGCCGCTTTGAACTTCTATGGTGGCTCTGTTTAGCACAAGTACATGATCTGTGCAGGCATCAAGTAAGTCGCGGTCATGAGAGACCAAAATGAAGCCTTTTTTCTCTGACAGATATGCCTTTGCAATATCCCTCGCCTCCATATCCAGATGGTTTGTGGGTTCATCTATTAGCAGAAAGTCATTGTCTCCTGAAAACAGCACCGCCAGCATGATCTTGGTTCTCTCGCCATAACTAAGGGTTTTAAATGGTCTGTATAAAAGCTCAGCATCCACCGATAGCTTTGGAAGTTCGCACATTACTCTCCAGCTTTCAACGCCGCTCTTCCATTTTTCCATAAGTTCGTCCGCTGTCTTTTCAAGTTCATTTTCCGATACTTCGTAGGGAAAATAGTCAAAATACACATTAGAAGATATACTTCCCTGATACTCATATTTTCCCATCAGTAGATTTAAAAAGGTGGTTTTTCCTTTTCCGTTTCTTCCGATAAATCCAAGCTTCCAGTTGGTATCCACCATGAAAGAAACGTTTTCAAAAACATTATCAAAACTGCCTTCATATCCAAAAGTAAGGCCTGTAACATTTATCTGTGCCATATAGCTCCTTCCTCCCGGGGATTTACAGATGGTGGTTTTGACAAAAGCCTCGCATAACACAAGTAAGGATATTGCATGCATACAATTTTCGCGCAAACTACGCAGCCTTACAAAGTGTCTTTATAACATAGGAAAGCAATTTCCTCGAAATAAAAAAGCCTGCTCCTGCATACATGCGTACGCAAAAACAGACTCGCTAAATCAACCCTATATATAAGCCAACCGGCAAATATGTAAGAATGAAGAATAATAGCGAAACAAGTTCAACCGGGATCATGAAACATCCCAAGCAGACTTGCCAAGCAAGCATCAAATCATAATTGTCAGATGCTATGCTCTGATCAAATTCAAGCGTACACAAATAAACCTGTCCCCAGGTCAAAAATCGTGTTAACTTAAAAATGATCATCAATACCGCATTTCTTCACCTTTACACAAATGTGCTCTTTCTGTAGATTTATATTTTTTATGATAACATGTCTTATGTTATTGTCAACGGATGTTTACATTACTGAGCCCTACCGAATTCATCTTCCTTTAGTAAACAGCTCCTGAAATTCATTTCTCCCAGGCACCCAGGCTTTTTCATATATTCTTGTGAAATGGTTCTTTACAGTCTGTTCCGAGATTCCAAGCATATAAGCTATTCTGCGATTAGTAAACCCAGACACCTTTAAAAAGCCCAGTTCAAGCTCTCTTTTCGTAAAGCCAAATTGGGATACTACTTGAAGGTATTCTTCTTTTGTAAGACCAAGTTCCTTCATATCCAAAGCCCATTTCCACATTGAATCTCTATGTCAGTTAGTTATTCAACATCCATATCCATTTCCTCGTTCATTCTCCGCTCAGCATTAAGCCTTAACGGAAGAAGGAAGAACTCTATAATAACAGCATATAAACCGGACAGAAAGCATACAGCAAGATACGGTCCAATTAGTGAAAAATCATCAATTCTTCCAAGAATAAGAACTCCGGATACTATTATCGCAAAAAGTGCACCAAAAGCAGTAAGCTTCTGCGCGGCATCCACCGCCCCTATTATGTTTTTAAGTTCTAAAAGCCTGTACTGCTTTATCCCTACTGAGAATGCTTTTATGAAATCTTTCCATTCTCCCATAATTATAAGTCCCGGGATCAGCACTATCAAAAGAAGTATCAGAGTAGGCAGATCAATAAACCACAATATAGCAGATGATCCCCAGCCTCCAATGAAAATCAAAATCACAAATACCACTGCAAGCAGTATTAACTGTCCTAATAAAACCATGCGTATATTCTTTTTCATAAGCAGTCTCCTTTGCATATACAACCGCCACAACCCTTCGTTTGGGTCACATTTATTCTTCTAATTTGACAGTACCATAGTAATTTTAAAAAGGATATAGTACCTTTTTAGACAGGGGATGGATTAAGAAAAGTCCTCGCAGTATAATTGTTTTAGCAATATTTGGAGGAACACATGGATAATAAAAAGCTTGCAGTTATATTCCCTGGTATGGGCTATCACAGCGATAAACCACTTCTTTATTTTTCAAAAAGGATTGCCCGTGAAAACAGTTATGAAATAATCGAGGTTAATTACAAATTCCCTCATAAAGCACGTGAGATCATGAACGATAAGATCAGAATGCAGGAGGCTTTTGAAACAGCTGCCGATCAGATAAAAGAAGTCCTTGGCAATATTTCTTTTGAAGATTACAGTGATGTTATTTTTATAGGAAAAAGTATTGGCACAGCCTTGGCTGCACATTTTGACAATGAACTGCAGGTTGGGGCAAGGCACCTTGTATTTACCCCTGTTCCGCAGACTTTTGACATAATAAGAAAAAATGCAGGCGTAGTCTTCCATGGTCTTGATGACCCCTGGTGCCCGAATGACGTCGCCGAAGCAAAATGTAAAGAGCTTGAACTTACGCTTTATACTGTGGATAAAGCCAATCATTCTCTTGAAACAAAACATGTAGCAACAGATATTAGAAACCTTCAAGACATAATGCAGAAAGCTGAGCAGTTTTTATTACAAGGTTAATCATTTTTCAGGTAAAGCTCCAAATAGGCATGTTTTTTAGGCGGACCTCTTCTCCGGAGTGAACGTACTTTAACTGATCGCCCATGATATTCCGCATCGACTCATATGCATTAACCCCTGTGCAATGGCATGTATAAAATGTTGTCCGATACTCTTTAAGTCTTTGGGCCGTATCAATGATCTCATCAATCTCATCATCCGTGTAGTCGGATTTCTTCATCAGATGGAACCCACTGATAACGGCATCCGGACAAGAACCGTATTTTCGTTCATACTCACCCATGATATTAAGGATTCCATTGTGAGCACATCCGGATATGAGGACTTTTCTGTTTCCTTCACTAACTACAACATACTGTTCATGCCTGAAGTTATCCTGTACATAAGAGCCATCCACTTTTTCTTTTAACCTGGAATTAGTAAATGGCCGTTTAAATGCAGACTCATCCATCACAAATACAGAGATCTCATCATCAATTACAGTATCCCCATCCAACAGTTTAACCTGTGGAAGATCTGCTATTGCCTTATCAATTCCTATATAGCGATATCTGTCTCTTCCTTCCCTTGCACCATCATCTGAGTAATAATCCCCTGTGGCAAGACGCTGCATATATATATCCGCATGTTCATTTATTTTGGCAAAAGAAATAATACCTCCGGAATGGTCATAGTGACCATGGCTCAATATCACCATGTCGACTGCACCAAGATCAATTCCCAACTTAGCTGCATTTTCAAGCGTCTCTTCAGACGGACCAAGATCGACAAGCATCTTATGATTCGCCGTTTCAATGTAAAAAGACAGTCCATGTGCAGATGCACATCCGGGTACACCTTCGGTATTCTCAATGAGATTTACAATCCGCATATTAAGTTACCTCCCATAACTTATCATACTTAAGGTCATCAATTACTTCACTGCCCCATCTGCCATAATCATATCATTTAGCCGGGAGACTTGAAAGCTGGCTGTCATAGAGATCTATTATTTCAGCTCGACAAACAGGAAGTTGTAGAATTAACTTCCGGTTTATTCTTCCATCAAGGATTATGTATTACATTTCTCTTTCCACTATTGGCAGTTCCTCTTACTTCTTCGTGGTAAAAGTAATCTACGATTGTTGGATGTCCTTTCTCTACTCTCTCATACGGAGTTTCATTATCAACAAACCTGCAATCATACTTTTTAGCCAGCTCTTCTGCTTTCTTTTCCAGCGCTTCAAAATAGCTGCGGTTCTTTTTGTTATAAATTTCGTCATACAGCGGCACCAGATCCGGATGTTTATCGGAAATGTATTTCATGATATCTGCCTTAAAACCTCCGCGAAGATTCAGATTCTCAAGCCATACAAGGTCACACTGATCTTTTGTCCTGTCTATGATTGCCTCTATATCCGTAATCCCCGGGAACACGGGTGAAATGAAGCAAATTGTACGAATGCCTGCCGCATATACCTCTTTCATTGCAGCAAGCCTTCTTTCTATGCTTACTGCCGCATCCATATCATCTTTAAACTCTTCATCTAGAGTATTGATTGACCATGATACTGTAAGTCTGCTATTTTCATTGATCTCTTTTAGCAGATCCAGATCTCTTAGTACAAGGTCTGACTTTGTGCAGATAAGTATGTCCGCACCACTGTCCTTTAGTTCTTCCAGAAGTCTTCTTGTATTTTTATATGTTTCCTCTAGCGGATTATAACCATCCGTAACTGTTCCAATGATCACCTTCTGGCCGGCATACTTCTTTGGATTCTTTATTTCAGGCCAGTCTTTCACATCCATGAAGGTTCCCCATTCCTCCGTATGCCCTGTAAAGCGTTTCATAAAAGATGCATAGCAGTATTTACAGGCATGGGGACACCCCACATAGGGATTCACCGAATATCCTCCAATAGGAGTATTCGATTTTGTCATTACACTTTTTGTTTCTATATGATTTACTTTGATTTCTGGTTGTTCCATATCCTCTGTTCCTCCAGCACTTTGTTAAAAGCATCCGGCATTTCCTGTATCATTTCTTCTCCCATAATCGGAACAAGATCTTCTTTCCAGAATACAGGAATGTTCAGTTCATGAGCCTGTTCCGTCAATGAATAAGCCCACCCGGGATCTGTTTTAACAGTCCTGCTCTTTGCACCTGTCATGGTTCCCACCACAATCCAGTCAATGCCTGTAAGATCAACCTTACCCGGATCATCGAACAAAGGCTCAAAGGTAACATGATATTTTTTTGCCTTCACATTGCTCCGCAGTGCATCAATACGCCATAACTCAGACTTTCTCGTAACTGTAACGCCAAACCATGCATTATCAAGATCTGTTTCAAAAGACAGAAGATCCGGTCGTTTGGTAAGAAAAAGAAACTGGTGCTGAGGATTCTCTGCTATCTTTTTAAAGACTTCCTCTCTCCATTCCTCATGCCAGCCCGAGAGATCGCTCATGCCGGTCAGCAGAAAATTCTGCGGCTTTTTCTTTTCCATCATACGAAGCTTTCCTTGAAAAAACTGTGGCTTTTCAAAATCATCTATGATGTGATAACGCCTCGTATTGTTTCTGGCATAGCAGTACGGACATCCAACAGTGCACCCTATAACAAGATTCATGTTCTGAATCTGATCTTTAATACAGATACTCATTTGTCACTCCATTCCTCAAGGTTTACCCTGATGCGGTTAAGATACTCTTCAAACTGAAGAATCTCTTTATCCGTAAAATCACGATAATAAATATTCCCCATCTCATTGGATACGGAGTCATAAGCTTCTTTAAGTTCTTTGGCTTTATCTGTGAGGAACAGAAGAGTTTTTCTCTTATCAGCTTCATCAGTTTTGCGGCTTATCAGTCCGTTTTTTTCCATCCGCTCAAGCATGGTCGTAAGTGAAGTAATTGCAAGTCCGCTTTTCTCGGAAATAATTTTAATAGGAACACCATCTTCCTGCCATAAGACATAAAGAATCCTTCCCTGAGCTCCGTTAAATGCATCAATGTTTTTTTCTGCCAGTATCCTTTCAAATATACGATCACCCAGCTGTTTTATTTTTGTAACAAGAAATCCACCATTTGTCTTCATAACCAAATACTCCTATATCGTAGTTTTATACTACCATATAGGAGTATTTGTGTCAATCACACATATCATAACTTCCGGTATAATGCTAATTCCAACAAACTGGTATTGTTAGCACTCTGTCTTATTGCATCGGAGGCATAAAGCATAAAATGCAATCGCCAGAAATTGTGATACCACAGACACAGTGACAAGATACACAGGATTCAAATCATACAGGGCACCGAGAAGCCAACTGCCCAGAAACCACGCAATACCAAATCCTGTCTCAAATATTCCGAAACCGGTGCTTCGCATGGAACGCGGGACGATTCCGCTGACAGCTGCTTTCATAATACTTTCCTGCGCACCCATTCCAATCCCCCACAGAATTATCCCAGCTCCGATCAACCAGGCATTTCCAGTCATAAAAACAAAACATGAGAAGAATGTGCTGCATAGTGTGGAAATGATCAGAGCCTTCAGCCCGACCTTATCATAAAGCCAGCCAAAGAATAGTGCAGCAAAGGCATCCACAGCCATTGCCCCAGCATATAGCAGGCTGAGCATGGATTCATTAAATGCTCCGGTATTAGCCGAATGAAGTGTGATCAGGGTGAAGTCTGCAAAGCCAAAAGCAAAAAAACAGATGGCCGCCATGAACAGAACAAATGACTTCCTGAATTCAAAGCTTGCCGGTTTATCTTCCTGCTTTTCAAAGATCTCCGGATCAGGGTATCTTATCTTTGCTGTCAAAACAAGAGCTATGGTGATCATTGCAGGAACAAGCAGTATCGCAAAAGAGATCCTATATGTTGTAAAAAGGTCGTCTGTACCTTTTACAAGAGCTGTTACAAAAAGCAGTACCGGTCCGAGAAACGCGCCAAGCTGATCCAGAAACTCCTGATAGGCAAAGCCTTTCCCGGTTCCGATCTCGCTTGCCGCAAAGCTTACCAATGTGTTTTTGGCAGGCTTTTTTATCGCTTTTCCGATACGCTCCAGGATCACAAGACCGCAGGCCCAAATCCAGCCATGTTCAGGTACGAGTGCCAGTGCAGGAATCGCCAGAGCCTGTATTACATAGCCTGTGATAACAAATGTCCAGTATTTCTTCGTTTTATCTGCTATAAATCCGGATATGAGCCTTAGTGAATACCCGCACAATTCTCCTATACCGGACACAAATCCGATGGTTGCAGCGGATGCCCCTGCGAGGTTCAGATATTCGCCCAATATGCTTCTTGCGCCTTCATGAGTCATGTCCGAAAACAGACTTACGATTCCCATCAGGGTTATAAATGTTATGGCGCCAGACAAAGCCCTTTTTTTATCCATGTTCTACTCCACTAATCCCGATTTGCTTATTTCAACTGGAAGTTATTTTTTCTTCAGTACTGCCAATGCAGCATAATGAAGTACCTCGAATTGCTCAGGCGCTATTTCATCAAGCAATTCCCTGTGTTCTTCATCCCATTTTTCAAGTTCTTCCTCCGACAAGGACGCACCCACGCCTCGAGAGGCTTTCATCCGCCCATGCCATGATTCCTTAGTAAAGGATATCTTCAAATCGTATTCTTCATGATCTTCCAATTCGAAATACTCATAAGTCACATTGGGGATCCATATTGCATGTTTGGTCTCCCCGGCACCTGTCCAGTTAGGACTATATTTCAGAACAAGCTCCTCACTTTTTCCTGCTATCTTATCTTCAAAGGGAAGCCATGCCATATATAGGATCAGCAACCTTCCATCCGGCTTAAGAATGTCAGCCAATTTGGGCATAACCCGCTCATGATCGAAATACCAGAAACACTGACAAGCCGTAATTACATCATAGCTTTCTTTTGGAAAATCAATTTCTTCTGTAGGTACCGTTTGAAAATCAATCTTCATATCGGCGTCTTCCGACAGGCGTTTAGCTTGTTCTATCTGTTCAGGAGAGATATCAGTTCCTGTCCAATTTGCTCCATACCGGTACATATTACGTGGCAGTACGCCGGTTCCTGTCCCAAGATCGAGCACATTCTGTCCATCTATGCAAAGCCCTCTATCTGCAATCCTCTGATAAAATTCATTCGGATAGACATCCCTGTATTTTGCATATTCTTCAGAAGTTCTTCCCCAGTCAAACGCCTTCCCGGCATCTATACGTCTATCAATTATCATAGAAATAATCCTTCCGTTTATTCCATTTTTTAAATAATACATGGGGTATTATATTCAGCTATAATCGACTATCGATATCTAATCTTCTTTCAACTGTTCCATGAGCTCTGGAATGTCATATTTCAGTGTTTCATACACAATTTCAAGATCCACATTCCCATAATCATGAACTATACGATTTCTGAGACCTGACATTTCATCCCATGGAAGACCAGGCTTTTCGTTCTTGTATTCTGCCGATAGTTTCTTAGCACTTTCAGAAATCTGAATCATTCTAAAGAGCATAGAATCCAGCAAAACCTCGTTTTCATTGAGCTCCTGTAAATCCACATCCTTCATATGAATTACAATAAAGGCAATATCTTTTTTTATCTTCTCCAGATAATAATGATCATTTTTTATATTATCCATAAATTCTAATACCATCCCTTAGTATTTCATTAGTAAGTTCAAGATTATCCTTTAGCTGGTCCAGATTAAGGACATCAACTTTCTTATGTAAGGCCAATCTAAGTTTTTCAACTAACCCATAAAACTTAAGCCCTTTCACATCAGCTGAAATAAGAAAGTCTAAATCACTAGATTCTGTTGCTTTTCCTTTGGCATAAGAGCCAAACAAAATGCAGTAATGCACTGGATACTCATCAAATACTTCTTTACACTTTTCTATGATGAAATCCATATCCAAAATGCCATGCTCCTCATCTATCGGATTCAGAGCTTTTAGTTTATCGAGAATGTAAGCATATTTGATAGTGCCTTCTTTATCCTTATCATTTTCATAGGATTTATATGACCTAAGCGAAATTCCTACTAAATCCGCCACTTGCTGCTGCGTAAGCTTTTTTTCTACTCTCAGTTCTTTAACCTCGCCCATCTTGCACCTCATCCATCAATTGAAAGCAATATTTGCACTTTCCACGCATTAATAATGCAATATTTGCACTTTTATGTCAAGAGCAGGTGCAAATATTGCACCTGCTCAATCTGTATTCTCTCAGTTAGTTATACTGAAATATAATCATTACTTCTTTTTGCCTTCTTTGTAGTAAAAAATCTCATACCATCTCATAGAAATCTTTTTCTTCTTCAGTCTCACTCTCAAGAACAAGCTATAAAGTATCCTTAGGATTTAATTTAGCTATTTCTTTATAGATATCACTATATTTTTTACATCACACATAGGCTTACCTCGTAAATCAATACAATAATTCTAAAAAAGAGAGTTCACGCATGAACTCTCCAGGCTATGGGCATCTCAAGATTCCATAGCGCATCCACTACATAAATCGCTCATTTCCAAACCTTATAGCCGTTCTTCTTTTATCAAAGGTAATAGCTGATGAAACCCAAAAATATGACGGTAAGAATCTAAACGACAAAGATACTACAGAAGTTCCCATTCTTGCCAATGCTAAAAAAGGAGTCCTTGGATAAAAAATCCAGGGAGTCTTTTTATTGCTACTTTATGCTATTGCTTTAGTTCTTTTGACAATTAAGCAATAGTATGTCACCATGAGCATCAGAAAAGCGCCTATCCATGCAGATACTTCAGAAATGGCAATTCCCTTAAATCCGTTCCTTCCTACCAAAAAGCCAAAGATCAGTCTCATAATGACTTCGAGCCCGCCTGAGAGCATTGGTATAAAGGTATTGCCCAACCCCTGAACAGAGTATCTGTATACAAAAAGCCAGCCCAGGGCAAAAAAGCTTATTCCCATGATTGGCATGAAATCGGTACAATAACCGATTATCATGTTGTCAGTCAGCAGCATCCTTGCCAGGCTTCCGGGCACAAATATCATAAGGAGCGATATAGGCACATTCACAAGTGTAGAGAGCATCAGGCCCTGTCTTACTCCTGTGCGTATCCTGTCATATTTGCCAGCGCCCTTATTTTGCCCCACAAAGGTCATCATGGAAAGACCTACGGACATTCCGAACTGCTCAAAGAGTGATGCAAATTTCATGCAGGCTGAATAGGCTGCCACATATGCGCTTCCCATAAGATTTACGAAGTACTGCAATACCATGGTCCCTGCAGCTGTGACCGAATTCATAAGTGCCACAGGAAGTCCTATTTTCATCAGTTCAACCAATATATTCTTTTCATCTGCTATTTCTGACGTGTCTTTTCCCAGACTCATAAAATCGATGGCTCTAAGCTTTTTAAGGCACAAAAGGTATGATACAAACTGAGAGACCACTGTTGCCACTGCTGCTCCGACAACTCCTGTGCCAAAGGCCATTATGAAAATAATATCAAGCATGATGTTCACGAGTGATGAACAGATCATAGCAGTGAGGGGCGTTCTGGAATCTCCCATTGACTGGAGAATTGTAATCTCAAGGTTATTCATAACCGTCACTACAATTCCCAATAAGATCACAGCAAAATATCTATACGAATCGTCAAAGATATCTTCAGGAGTGTTCAAGAACGTCAGCATCTTATTGAGCAAAGAAACGCATACAACAGTAAAGGCTATTCCAAACGTGATACTGAGCTTCTTGGCTGCTCTGATGTATGCATTCAGCATAGCCATATCGTTTTTTCCAAAGCTCTGGGCAAAGGTTATGCCAAATCCTCTGGTCATCCCCACAACAAATCCAAGTATAAGGAAGTTAAGTGTCCCGGTTGCCCCAACAGCAGCCAGCGCCTGATCCGAGATTCCCTTGCCAACTATAATGCTATCCACAAGACTATATAGTTGTTGGAAAAGGTTTCCCCATAATAAGGGCAAAAAGAACAGTATGATCTGTTTCATACTGTTTCCTGAGGTCATATTTTGTGTGGTTTGTTCTGTATTTGACATGGCCGCTCTCTTTGGTCTTTCTCTTGATGTTAATTATTTAATAGTTAAGATCATTTAAGTATCCAGTCTATTTCCTTTGCAAGACGCAGATCCGCATCTTTGAAATGATTTCCGGGATTCATTTCAAAGGTAGTTTCTATGTCCTTATTCTTGTATTGATCATACACTTTTCCGGTCTTATCTTCAACTGTGCTAAGAAGCGCGTTGCGAGTGCGTGCCTCTCTATCGCCAAGGGAAAAATATATTGTTTTTCACAAATATGTATTTACAGCAAACAATTTATTGCTATTTATCGTGTTTACTATGCCCAAATTTACACACCCCTTTTTCCGCGTGTAAAAATGTGTAAATCTTTTCAAATGTTATAGTAATTTTAAGTTATTTTTTGTTAGTTTCAAATCTACCTAAACTAATTATGAAGCTCTGTACTCCATAAGAGTTGTGTTCTGCCATTTTCCAAATCGATCTTTAGCTATTCTTTCCCTATAGCCAATTTTCCTGAAACCACATTTTTTGTGTAAGGCTATACTTGCTTTATTAATTGAAAATATTGCAGAATATATGCTCCAATATCCACATTGCTCAGCCTCTCGGATAATCGTATTTACCAAAGCTGTTCCTATCCCATGACCTCTATAGTTTCTATCAACATATACACTCATTTCAACGCAGCCTTTATATGCGCACCTACTTGAAGAGGGACTTAGCGCTATCCAGCCTACAACCTTTCCTTCTTCCTCAAAAACAAACCTGCAATTCTTTACGTGGCCTTCATTCCACTCAGTAAAACTAGGACACTCTGTATTAAAAGTTGATGTTCCCTCTTCTAATCCCTGCTTGTAAATCTCTGCTACTGTCCCCCAGTCTTCATCTCTCATTTCTCTAATCACAGCATTTCACCTCCGATTTTTTTATCGCATCATTATAGATATTTAATGCCTCTAAAACCTGACCCTGTTTTTCCTTTGGAATCATAGAAAAAACTCTCTTAAACTTCATATTCATATCTTTTTCTATTGTATTGAATCTTGCCATTCCTTCATCAGTCAGATTAAGCACTACGCACCTGCGATCCCGTGTTGAAGGTTCTCGCAAAACATATCCTTTTTGAACAAGTTCTTCTACAGATCTGCTTACAGCACTTTTATCCATCTTAAGAAGTTCAGCAAGTTCCTTTACACATATTCCGGGTTTTCTGCCTATCTCAACAACCAGAAAGCATTGAGATGTATTGACGTTACATTGACAGCAATCAGAACTGTTTAGCTTCTCAAGATTACGTTCTAACTCTCTGGTACTTTCTCGAAATAGTTTTACCTTGTCCATCGAATGCCCTCCTATGGATTTAAATGATAAAATCATTAGTTGTATTTGTCAACTAATCCATAATATAAAAAAGCCACATAGCCGTTATAAACAACTACATGGCAATTACGTGGGCATATTCATTTATCTTATTTGTGATCTATTGCTTATGATATTTAATACGTATGCTAACCTATCTGATCAATCCTCTTTCAGACCTATCACATAGTTATAAACTACCCTTTCCGAAGTGGAGTCTGTGAGGGTAGTTCTTTCATTTTCAGATGTAGTCAAAGATTCCTTGAATAGCGTCTGTGATATTTATAATGTCAGGATAATGTATCCTATCAATCTTCGAATAACCCCTGATATTTAAATCAAGGAGTGCCATTTTTTCGCATTGCACATAACCTTCTACGTCTTCAGTTTTGATATGTATATGTAAGGGCCCTGCTTCCCCTTTTTCAAAAATAGGACAACCGATTATCTCAAAGGTCTGATTAAAGAAATCCTTACTCACAATAAGAACCGGTTTCCCTATATGTTCAATCTTAAGTATATCCCCCTGATGCAATTCTTCCTTCATTCCCAAATCTCTCTTCCTACCGATTCACCCCAGTCAAATTCGCCATCTAAATGGAGCTGCCCACCATACTCTGCAGCACGTTCTTCCAGTGTTCTATGTCTAAATGGTTTAACAAGCATTATCATGCCATTAGATACCTTTATATCAAGAACATCATCAACTGAAATATCCGCTTCCTGAAGTACCTCTTTTGGTATTCTAATTCCCTGACTATTTCCCCATGTTTTAACTTGAGCTTGCATAATCAACGCCTCCTTTGTATATACATTGTATATCCCTAAGGCAAAAAAATCAACTTATTCATCATACAGGTTAGTACGTTATGCTGAAAGATAACACGCTATCACATCATCCCGACAAACTCGAATCTACAGTGCTAATTCCATCAGCCAGCAATCTACTTTTTCTCCCTCAAACATCTCATGTTTTGGAAGTGATTTAATGATTTTAAACCCGGCTTTCTCGTATGCCCTTATAGCCCTTTTATTATCTTGGTGCGGGTCAAGAAGAACTCGTTCCGCAGCCATATTTTCTTTCAGATGAGAAGCCATCATTTTCAAAAAAGATGAGCCTATTCCCTTACTCCAGTATTTCGGCTCACCTATAAACTGATCCATAGCAAACACTATATGTCCATCGTCAGGATAGTCATATTCATCGAACAATTCACCACTCAATTGATAGGCCTGTGCATATCCGATGGGGGATTTCTTATACTCGATGATCATTCTGAATCCATCTGGAATTTCTTCCAAAAAATGTGCAGACAAAGTATCCATCGTAAACCTGACGTCACGACCTTCGTAATACTCTAGCACTCTCTTATCTGTCAACCATTTAAACATGAGTGGAAGATCTGTTTCCGTAAAATCTCGGATTGTTATTTCATCTTTTTCTATTTTCACGTAATTCTCCCCGCAAACTGCGATTTGTCTTAGTCTACTGGAATATAAATTGTCTACAGCATCTCTGTAAACAATTCACGAATTATCTGTTCATCTTGAGGAATTGCTATTCTAATCCTATACCCCATTTTTACTCCTACGATAGTAAGTTTTACTGCAATTAAATCGTCTTACAGAAATCAATTATTTCTTGTTTCCTGGGTTCTACATTCTCTTTATACTCGATTGATGTTAGGCCAAGATGACCTGCGCATTCAATATGCAAATGACCATAGAAATGCTCAATGCTCTGAATAATCCTGTCGCACTCATGCATGCCTGGCCCTGTTCTAAGAGCAACTGAGTATCCCTTTTTACCTTCTTTGATTGAAGCATTCATTGGTTTATTCAAAGCCTTTCTTTGCCTGCGCTATGATCTGTTCAAGAAGCTCTATTCTCTGTGTTAGTTCTTTATCCATCATATCCTTGGCAGTCTTGGTTCCCCTTGGAAGTGTCATGTACCATCTTGCTATATCTATCTGCTTTTGGCAGGATTCGATGATCTCGACATTTGTCTTTTCGTGAACGGAACTGCCCATAGCCATTGCAATCCTGATAATATCGAATCTGTCGATATCATCGCTGTCTCTGATGGTGGTCTGGAATACGCTCATATCCTCAGGTAACGTGTCAGTCAGATTATGCCTTCCGATTCCCTGCACTATTTCTTTTGCCATATCAGGATCATAGCCTATTCTGGCAAGATACTCTGCGGCAATATCAGCGCTTACCTGCGGGTGGATGCGCCAGTCGTCGCCACATTCTCTGTAGCCTGCGTCATGAAGGAGGCAGGCCACCACAGTATCGGTGACGGGAAGGTTCTCAGCAATCGCGATCATTCTGCCGTTTTCAGCAACCCTTACTGAATGCTCGTAGCGATAGAGCATGTCGCCTCTATCGGGCGTTGGCCCTAACATCTCATATACAAAATTCTTGGTAGTTTCTATCACATCTTCTGTTTTATTATATCGATCAAGTATCTCCAGAGCTCTTTCTGATAAAGACATTTTGTATCCCCTTTATTTGCTTTTTTCTTTATGCCCTATTTCGTTTATCTCAACGGCTGCAGACAGCAACATCTATTCCTTTCTCTTTTAGAGTATCATATACAAACTGTGTATCAGAAAGACCTTTCTTAGAAAGCGGTCTTGTCCTGTCATCCTCCACAGTTTTGTCTGGTTCTGCGTGCCTAACGAAGTATATTCTAGTCATTTAGTCCTCCAGTCATTAATCTTCCAAGAATGCGCATCTCATCTGCATTTCTTTGATGATACTATATTGAAACGCAAGAAAAAAGAGACTATCACGAATTATAATCATGAAAAGTCTCTCTATAACTCTTACTTCCCAATCTGCTTAAGGAATTTCTTATCATTCATCTGCTCGTTGGTCACGTACTCGCCATCACAGAAGAAAGAATATGTTGTAATAGGAGTAGGCGCATTTTGGGCTTCGTCTCTACTTTGGATCTTGATTGCTTTGAACGGAATGTTGTTCTTCTTAGCGGTTTCTTCCAGGACTGGAACATACTTAGCATTAAATGGACACTGATTTGTGTAGTATAGCACATAGCCTTTTTCATCTATGTGTGGATGCTTGGCACATTCCTTGAAATCTGGCTTATCAGCCTTCTTATCAAATGGCAGGTACCAAAGCTGAATACCATTATCAGCTTCATCGCATACTTCAAAGCCTTTATATTTCAAGAACTTAGGATCCGCAAGGAATGGCTTTTTCTTGGCTGAAGAAAGAATGCAAAGACCTTTCCTACCCTTTTCCTTACTGTCAGCAATACAGGCATCCAGAAGCTCTGTGGAATAGCCATGTCCTTTAAAAGAGCCAGAAACCCACAGGCAATCTATGTACATATAACCATAAGCCTCAATAGGGACCCATGCTCTCTCAGCAGGGATGTACTCAATAAAGCACTTGCCACGCTCCGCGCTCTTTAAAAAGACAAGTCCCTCATCGAATCTATCTGCAAGCCAGGCTTTCTTTGATGAAACCTGAACGTCTTTATTATTGGATATAGCGCAGCAAATGTGCTCTTCCTCTAAATTGTCCTTGGTAACTCTAATATATTCCATGATCATTCCTCCAATTTACATTACCAGATTTAGTTATTTCTTTGGGTCAGTCATAGTTAGAAGTTACTTGTATCTTTCTGCTTTATAGGATGTCTTATATCATAGGAGCCGATATGCATACACTGAACGCCCAGTCCCTCCTCAATGGTTAGGAATTCAACTTTTGAAAAAAACATTTTCTTTTTCCTTGTAGTCTCTGCTATCGCCCAATATCTCCTTTTGTTTCTTCTTGCTTAAACCTCCAAGTACTATCTGGTATGCATGGTCCAGCAAATCCATCAGAATATCATCCGGCACCTCACCATCTGCTTTAACAGAATTCCAGTGAACTTTGTTCATGTAATACCCTGGAATTATATCTTCATACTGCCCCCGCCAAAACTCTCCCTCCATGGGCTCAAGCTTCAGCGTGATGTAATATGGTTTGTCATTATCATCAAGGCATATCGCAGCAAACATTTTTCCCGCAAGTTGAAAACGAATCCAGTTCCAATCCTTCTGCAAATCCTTTGTAACACCTGGTTTTTCCATCAGATATTCTTCAATCCAAGGATATTTCATCTTTCACGCCCTCTCATAGTTCTTTTTCATAGCCTCAATTGTATTCCTGATCCGATCTCTCGCTTCCTTGGGTTCAAGGAGCTCAGCCTTATCTCCAAAGGTCAGTATCCCGGTGACAAGGTTATCCATGTCAGTGTAGTCAGCGGTAAATAATAGTCTGCCGTCCTCGGCCTCTGTATAGCACTCTGAGCCGAGCTCTTCCACCAGCCCCACACATACCAGCTGGACCATTTGAAGACAACGTAGTAAGGCTCTATCTTGCGGACACTTTCACCCTTTTGGCTGTAGTAGGTAAACTTAAGTATGTGCCTACTTTCAATGGCGCTTTGTATAACTTCAATTTTTGGAGCAAGAGATTCCCTGTACCAGGATGAAAGGTCGATCAGAATTGAATCCCTGCCGCTGACAAACTCTGAAGATCCTGCCTGGATTTTTTCCATGAGCTGACCATAGTATCTGCTGCCGCTGACACTATCAAGACTCCTTAGACCAGCAAGGATCATCTGCATGTCCTTCGTCAGCCTGTCTATCTTCATTATCTTTCACTCCACTAAAATCATATCATCGCAAGCACGACATCTATATGTCATGTTTATTATAACATTTTCTTATTTGATATAAAAAACCTCTATCTCATTACAAGATAGAGGCTTAAAATTATATGATTATATTCCGGGATAACTTATCATCCGCAATTAGATTTTCTTATTCGTTGAAGTAGGCAAATTTGAAAAATTGACTAATGTATAGTATTTTGCATGCTTTAGTCACTTGAATCAGACAATTTACACTTTCAATTAAAGAAAATTTGACTAATCCAGCTGAAATCTATCACCTGAGTCACTCCAGCATCATTAGAAACTCCAAAAAGAGTGACTAAATTAGAGAAGTATTGATGGTTTTAGTCAAAAACTGAATTTATTTCAAAACCTACCCGCGCTTTGTCTGTTTTTGTCATCGTTTTTCTCATTGTCTATATAACTGAAAAGTTAATTCACTTTGCCTTGGTTATTACAGCTATGGCACAGGGCATACGCCCATCAACCACATGGTACCGAACTCCGGTATATCCCTTCTCTTCAAAAAATTTCTTGTAAGAATCCAGGTTAAACTGTCTCTTGAAATCTGCTCCAAGCACCAAGAGCCACAGTAATTTTATTTTTCCCCTTTGATTTAGTATTCTTTTTTTATCTCTTCTATTTTGTATGTTTCCTTAAACTGTTCCAGATCCTTAGCATCTCTGATCAGCATTATCTCGGTAAAATGACCGTCTTCTTTACTCTTAAAACCTGCCACCTGCTCCCCGGTACAGATACTACACTTAATTACAGCTATTTGTTTGTCGGAAGCAAAAGGGATAGAATTGTTTTTATGAATTCTAAACATACTCATACATACCTGCCCTATATAAAGTCATTTCATCAAAGCGATTCGTCAATTACAGCTTTCAAAGTCTCTGATGACTTCAGTAATGCCTCTTTTTCCTGAGCACTAAGTCTGATAGGTACAGAACCTTCTACGCCGTCTCTTCCGACAATAGCCGGCATACTGAGTGCAACACCATCAATACCATTTTCGCCATGCTGAATACTCGATATTGGCAGAACTGATTTTTCATCACGTATTATAGCCTCACAGATACGTCTTACACTCATAGCAATTCCATAATATGTAGCGCCTTTTTTCTCAATTATTCGATATGCACTATTCTTAACATTTTCAGCAATCTCCTGCATGGATTTATCATGCTCAAAATGCCCTCTCATCTCACAAAAATCGTGGATTGGAATACCCGAGACATTCGCACTGCTCCATGCTGCAATCTCACTGTCCCCATGCTCACCTATAATAAATGCATGCACTGAACGACTGTCCACACTCAAATGTTCACCAAGAAGATATTTGAATCTGGCCGTATCAAGAACTGTTCCCGAACCAAATACCCTGTTTTCAGGAAAGCCGCTAAGCTTTGCGGCAGCATATGTAAGAACATCAACCGGATTCGCAACGATAAGAAGAATTCCTTCTTTGTTGTACTTTACAATCTCGGGAATTATAGACTTAAAGATGCCCACATTCTTTTTAACGAGATCCAGCCTCGTCTCACCGGGCTTTTGTCCCGCCCCTGCTGTGATAACCACAACTGCAGCATCTCCTGCATCCTTGTAGTCGCCGGCATATATCTGCATTGGTTTTGCAAAGGGAAGTCCGTGGCTAATATCAAGTGCTTCGCCCTCAGCTTTGTCTTTATTCACATCTATCAGCACCATTT
This sequence comes from Butyrivibrio sp. NC2002, assembly GCF_000702265.1. GTDB lineage: Bacteria > Bacillota > Clostridia > Lachnospirales > Lachnospiraceae > Butyrivibrio. Next base: position 64,067 of record NZ_KL370881.1, on the reverse strand, counting down.
CGGAAAAAAGCCCGCTCTCCATAAGGGCAAATGCTGATGCCGAACCAACAAATCCACAACCTACTACTGCTACTTTTCGCTCGTTTAATGTTGCCATAGTGTGCCTCCTTCTCTTTTTCCAACTACTTTCAGTATATACTTTTTTAGTTTCAAAACCCATGAAATGTATTCTTACCGAGAAATTTAATCAAGTACTTCTCCGTTTCGGGATATTGTCACAACCTGCCAGGGCAGAAACTTTCCACTATTTTTTATTGCATTCTCTGCTGCTCTCTGTAGCCCTCCGCAGCATGGAACTTCCATCCTTACTATGGTTACACTTGCGATATCGTTATTTGATATGATCTCTGTCAGCTTCTCTGTGTAGTCACCTTCATCAAGCTTGGGACATCCTATCATTGTTACCTTACCCCTCATAAATTCCTCATGCATGTTTGCATAAGCATATGCTGTACAGTCAGCTGCAATAAGAAGTTTTACTCCATTATAGAAATCTGCCTGTGTTGGAAGAAGTTTTATCTGGCAGGGCCACTGCATAAGCCTTGAGGGATGCGAACTCATTCTTGAAATCATATCTTGTCCGAAATCATCTTTGCCCTGAGCAGCACTCGAAAGCTCCATGAATCTTGATCCCGGGCAACCATGACCTGCGGCATGTTGTTCCATTTCTTCCATCATCTTATTCTTGCACTGATGTATATCATGATTTTGTCCTTTTTTATCCTGCGCCGCCTTTACTGCAGCCTCATCATACGCAGGCGCTTCCCTCTCTTCAAAAGAGATTGCTCCCATAGGGCAGCCCGGCAGACAGTCACCAAATCCATCGCAAAAATTCTCCCTTACCAGCTTTGCTTTTCCATTCACTATATCAATGGCGCCTTCATGGCATGCATTGGCACAAATACCGCACCCATTGCACTTTTCTTCGTCGATCTTTATTATCTTTCTAACCATCTTTAAACCTCTCTGTTCTTAGCTTTATCCTTGTTCTGATGGTGTCAGTCTAATATACTATTCATAACATGTATGTTGTTTAAACCACATTTCGGGAGATATTTTTATGAATCTTGAAGATATAGAAAAAAGCAGACTGTTCCAGGGAATGACAGTAAAAGAACTCTCGCACCCGCAAAGGGCATTTGGTCAAAGGCCTCATCGGTTAATTCAGCATTTTTATACCATGGTGCTTTCTTACGTTTTAATATAGTCATATCAAAATAGGAGACCTTACCCTAAATCTTTTATCACAAAAATGGACCACTAACCCCGTCCCCCAGGTCCAAGCGGTATTTTTCAAGATTCACCTTATTCCCGATAATCTCAACGCCTTCGCTCTCTAGTATCTGCGCCTGCTTCCATGCTCCACCAAAGGCATATTCACCTGCAAGTTCTCCTTTCGAATTGACAACGCGATGGCAGGGAATTGTGCCCGGATCAGGATTTTTGTGGAGAGCATTTCCAACTGCTCTTGCCATTTTCCTATCTCCAGCCATCTGAGCAACATCAGCATATGTGGCAACTTTCCCTTTTGGAATTTTCTTTACCGCTTCATATATTCTTTTGGTCGGGGAATCTGTGACAAGATCATAGCTCTCTGCGATCATTCTTTTTATAACATCATCAGGAATCGATCCATCCAAAACAACAGTATTCCAATGCTCCTTGTTCTGATGATATGCAGGATGTACGGCTGTATATGTTTTTCTCCAAAGGTCTCGCCACTGCGGATCCACCTTCAGATTCAAATTGATAAATCCGTCTTTTTCATATGTCCACAGAAAGGCTTTCTTGGATTTTTTTACCCTTACTAGCTGCCAATTAAGGTCATGAAATGGCGCCTCCTGGTAGGTGTCAGGAAAAGACAATCCATAGCTTAGCGCTTCTTCTCTTGTTTTCATCAGACTATACCCCTTCTTTACTCAAATATGATGCCTCCGGCGAAAGAGGCAATTCTTTTTTAATTCTTCATAATCGGTCTATTTTACGCTATTCCAGTATTCAAGCGCTGTTTCCATCTTTTTTATAACCTTGGGAGGCAGCACTTTAGGTCCCATATTAAAAAGATTATCGATACCGGCCACGGCACCAACACCAAAATTATCATATAGAGAAATGTGATAATCCTTACTTCCATGCCAGAATTTGATCTTTCCGGCAAAATCATTTGAAGGTTTTTTGTCGTACTGCTTTGCTATTTCTAAGGCTGTATCAATACAGGTTTTCATTTCATCATCCTTTTTGAGACAACAAAGAGCCAATGATTTAAAGACAAGCCCCATGATCTTCATCTTGGATAGATAGCTGTTCTTGCTCCTATCAATACTGGTAGCATCTACTATAGTCATATACCAATCCATAACCTCGCAAGCTTCCTTGTATGCCTTCGCAGCGTCCATAGAAACCAGCACCATAAACATCTCTGTAGAAAACTCCAAGGTCTTTACCAGGATTGAGACCAGAACTCTTGTGTACGCCTCCATTGCTTCCTCAGGCTTGCCCGTCATTCTTAAAATATTGGCAATATTGATGTCTGCTATACCCTGATAATTTATCTTTTTAAACTCCTCAAGAGATTTCTCAGGGTTATCACGACCTTTTAATGTCGCGATGCGATATTTAATGCTAAAGCTTTCCTGATCCGGATTGTCACTCTGTGAAATGTAGCGAAGAGACGACTCATAAAGTTCTATTGCTTTGTCCCGGTAATCCTTCAAATCTTTTATCCCTGAAACAATATGATATGCATCCGCACAGCTTGTGAGAATCTTAAAGTTACCCGGATATCTAACAAGCGCTTTTTCTGCCTCAGCGATAGCCTCGTCATATTTATCCTCATGTAAAAGAGCATCCAGCCTGTCAGAAATGTCTTTGACGTTCTTGGAAGACATGCTATAGCCCAGAAGCACGTCGACAGATATGCTAAAAAAGTCTGCAAGCTGCATAAGAGTTAGAATATCCGGCACATTACTGCCACTTTCCCATTTAGATACGGCTCCAACCGTAACTCCAAATGCTTCCGCCAGTTCTTCCTGGGTCAGATTCATGCTTTTTCGGTATTTCTTTATGTTTTCATTAAGCTTTATCTGCATTGCAAACTCCTTCAACGAAAGATTTTCATCCTAAACTTGCTGATACTTTCTCGTTTTTAATTCCAAGGGAGCCTTCCTCAATCTCCATCTGGGGCTTTGCAAAGACCAAGATTGCAAGAATAGTTATCGCAAAAATCACGCAGAATACAAGAATTGCTTCTGTGCTGACCTTAGTTACAACTGCGCTTAAAAGAAGTGAACCCAAAGGCATACATGCTGTTCCGCAAGCGCCCATTACAGCGGCTGCTCTTGCAATATATTTTGGATCAGCATTTTTCATAAACTGGATATTGATTGTACCGCCTATGATTGAAGCTGCCACCATCATGATAAAAAATGAAGCTGCTACGTCCACATAACAAGCAATATTATTTCCAGCAAAGACTCCACCGCAGGCCATACCAAGCATTCCTGCTGCGAGAAGTGATGTTCCAAGCATGATCATCTTAAGTGGTGAAAGCTTCTGTGAAAGAACCGGTACGAGTGCGGATCCTGCAATACCTCCGATTGCAGCAAATGCGCCTGCAATACTAAGGATTTCTCCGCCCATCTTGAAAATCTCGCTGGCAATTGGTGCCTGAAGTGCATTTATAGGAATAAGCATGAAGTTAAGGGCAACTGCAAGTAAGCCATAATTGCAGATAACTCGTGAACTTGCCACATATCTAAAGCCGTCTAAAAAGAATTCAATTTTACTCTGCTCTTTTTTGTTCTCTGTTTCTCCGGTATCGGATGTTGTCTTGGATGCTTCATTCTGCGCCGCTTCGGTAACTTTTTCTCTCCCAGCCTTCATTGCACTGATAAGCACCGCTGCAACTGCAAAAGTTACTACATCAATCATCATTGCTGCAGAAACGCCTGCTGCTATAATGATTACGCCGGCAGCACCTGTACCTGCCAGTGATGCAGCACTTGAAAGCATGGAATTAAGACTCACTCCGCAGGTCATATGCTCTTTCTTAACCACCTGCATTGTAAATGCTGAAGTTGCAGGAAGATTAAAGGACTCCACTGTTGTGATGACCAAAGTAAAGATGGCCATAACCAGGGCATTCACCAGGCCTGCTCTATATAGAAGTGCAAACAATGTTATAATGACTGCCCTAAGAAGATGTGTTGCTACAATCACATGCTTCTTGTCCATCTTCTCAACAATAGCTCCGGCAAAGGGCTGAATCACCACGTTTGGAAGTGTATTAAGCGCAAAAACTATTGCTGACCATGCTGCGCTGTGTGTAATCTGATAAACCAGCCATGTAAAAGCGATTGCATCTACAGAATCACCAAATCGGTTGATAACCGTAGCAAAAATCAGCTTTCTATATTCACGTTCCTTAATGATTTCCCCATACATTTTCCTGTTCTGTTCCATATCTGAAGCCTCCTTACTTGTTTTCATGACTTCATTTTATATGGAACTTATACTAATTATAATACACTTGTTGTACTGGTTGTAAAAGAAAAACTTTCCGTTACGGAAAGTTTTTCTTTTTACTCTTGTAATATATCTGATTACCGAATTCTAGTACCTATCATTTAATGTATCGGATTAAAAAATCAGTAAGGACAACGTCTACGAATGAAATTACTCCTACTCTCTCAAATATATTTGCCATTATTTATCCTAAGACAAAATTTCTGATAACGTATCAAGGAGATTCTTTATATCAATAGGCTTTGCTATATGCCCTTTCATTCCGGCATCCAGAGCTCTTTTTTTATCTTCTGCAAAAGCATTGGCTGTCATAGCAATGATTGGCACAGAAGCTTTTTCCTTATCCTTCAGCTTTAATATGGCGGCACTTGCTTCATAGCCGTCCATCACCGGCATCTGAATATCCATGAGGATAACATCATAGTAACCGGCCTTGGCATCTTTTACCTTGTCAACTGCTTCCTGTCCATTCTCTGCTGTTTCCACGGCAAAACCGGATTTTTCAAGAAGCTTGGCAGAAATCATTCTGTTGACCTGAATGTCGTCCACAAGAAGCACTCTTTTACCGGTAAAATCGACCTTGGCAAGATTTTTTTGCTTTTCATCTTCGTAATTTTTCTTTATATCTTCTTCTGTCTGGATTAAGAATGACAGATTTATTACAAACTCTGTTCCTTGGCCTTTTTTGGTATTGACCTCTATAGTGCCTCCCATCAGATCAACAATGCCCTTTACTATGCTCATTCCAAGGCCTGTACCCTGAATTGTATCTACAGTGGAATCCTTTTCTCTTTCAAAAGCCTCAAATACCTTTTGGGCAAATTCATCTGACATTCCTATTCCACTGTCTTTAACTCTGATTTCATATGAGGCTTTTGCCGGCTCTGACGTATTTGTTTGAATTACCTTCACAGAAACTTCCCCGTTTGTCGGAGTGAACTTATATGCATTGCTCAGCAGATTAAGGAGCATTCTGTTTAGTCTGTTTTTGTCGCAATAAACGTATTCATTTCTGATTTGTGAAGTATCGACCGAATAATTAATTCCCTTTTCGGACATCTGGGTGGTAAAAAGATCTCTTATCTCATCAAAAAATGCCTTTAGATTCAGCGGTGTTTTTTCCAGTTCTATCTTTCCGCTCTCAATCCTGCTCATCTCCAGAACATCATTGATAAGTGCAAGCAGATGGTGGCTTGAAGCTTCAATTTTACCCAGATATTCTTTTAATTCCTCATGGGAAACATTGTCTTCCTTGGCAAGATTTATATACCCGATAATCGCATTCATCGGGGTTCTTATGTCATGGGACATATTTGAAAGAAATACTGTTTTGGCTTTGCTTCTTTCATGAGCCTTTATGGTCTCTTTTTGCGCCTGTCTTTCACGTTTATACATGATGCTGTATAACTTTACCATTATGAGTAGGGAAAATAAGATCAGAGCCATTTGAATGATGATGTTTCTTGTAATAGCCAGGTCTGCTTTGATCATCATATTGCTTACGAAGCTGCTGGCTCTGTCAATGACATCGGGGCTCATTTCCGCATCCTGCCTCTGGTAATAATCATTTATGCCGTTTACAACAGCCTTTGTGATATCATTGGTGGCATTCTTAACCCATATGAGAAGTGTAAAGAAAATCATGCACATAAATGTGATCCAGACAATCGGAGAATGCCCGAATCTTTTTTGGTTATCGTATTCAAATACAAAGCGATAATACATAAATCCGATAACACTCCATATTACAAGGAGCAGATAGCTTTCTGTAGACATGGCGCCGGCAGAAAACAGCATAAAATACAAAAAGATTATGACTGAAATAATGAAGCCCAATATGCCTGTAAATATAACCTTTCCGTTGTTTTCATATTTGGCTTCGGTAGCTGCTGCGAATGAAGTATAGGCATATGCTATGATGGCACCAAACGTAGTAACATCTACGATCCAACCGATCGCGGTTCTTCCGAGGAATGGAATAAGTACGGATATTCCGGTGAGAGCCAATAGTGCATTTTGCGGTACATGATTATCATTCAAACGACTAAACCACGATGGCATTATTCCGTCTTTGGACATTATATATATAAGTCTGCTGGCAGCTATAAGGTTTCCTACGAGCCCGGTCATAACCCCTGCAAAAGCGGCGATTCCAAGAATAATAATGCCTGCATCGCCCATCGCATCATGCGCCAGATGGAACGTCGGGAGGCCAAGAATACCTTTGATATTTGGCAGATCAGCGATATAGTCGACCCATCCTGTATAATTGCCGTGTATACCGGAGGATGCGATCTGCGCAAGAGCAGCGTAGCAAAATACTGATGACAGCAGGGCTACACTCATAATAGGCAAACTTTTTTTAGGAGAAAAACTAAATCCGGCAGCGGAATTTGAAATTGACTCAAAGCCTACATAAGCCCAAGGAGAAAGCATAACAATGCTTATTATTTGTTTTATCGGGGAATTATCATTGGGGGCAAAATAGGGTTTTGTTATAATTTCTTTACTTTCGCCAAGGCTAAATACAGCTATGGCACAGATTGCCACGCCCAGAATAAGAGCTATGCACAAAAATGTTTGCAGATTTACAGCCAGTTTTTTTCCTTTACTGCATATTCCGTAAGCTACCAGAACAGCTGTAATTGAAAGAACTATTTCTACAAAGGTAACATCATAACCAAGAATCCGGTAATGGAATCCGAGATTAAAGGCATTACCAATCAGATATTTGCTTATAAGGCCCAGAGCTGAGGCATTTGCCCACATTATTGCCATATAAACAAGAATCAGATACCATGCACTTATAAAACCATGATCATATCCAAAGGCCTTTATAGTGTAAGTTAAAGTTCCTCCGGCATCCGGATATCTGGTCATGAGGTAATGGTAGTTGATACCGATCACAAACATGAGAAGGGCACCGATAAATAACCCGAGTATTGTTCCCAGGGGACCGGCGATGGGTAAAAACGTGGTTCCCGGCATGACGAAGGCTCCCCAGCCCACAGCACACCCAAAGGACAACGCCCAAACATGTATAGGTGAGAGATATCGCTCTAATGCCTGATCATTTTTGGGGGTATCACCATTCATAGTTTGTCTCCTTACCGGTATCGCGAAATATTTATTGCAAAAAGGCTTCTCTTTGTGAAAGAATTTTTTTATAAATTACTTCATAATCCGTCTGTACTTTTGCTCTGAGGTTTTCTGTTATCTCGCTCACTGTTTCGTACAAAGGAGTGAGAGCAAGATTTCCTACAACTCCCTTTAAAGCATGTGCATCTTCAAACGCACCATCAAGATTGCCCTCTTCCAAAGCCTTCCCCAAAGCCTCAAAACGCTCATCTGAAAGTCCAAGTTCTATCATCTCCAGATAAAAGTCTTCCATGCCCATACATCTTTCCAGACCTTCATCAACATTTGCTCCCAATTCTCTTAATTTCTCAATATTCATATTCCTGCATCCTCGATGAAAAGAATATTTATTATTTGACACATCAAGATAATTATACACAATTCAGACGACAAAATGCGTTATTTTAGTAAAATTATATACTTTTTATAGATGGTTTTTATTTTGTTCTGATAAAATTTTCATATGGAGGTCGAGGATATTTATGGCAAAACACAAAATTCTCATAGTCGATGATGAAAAGATATCGCTTCGCATGACACAGCATATTTTGTCCAGTGAATATGACACAGTCTGTGCTTCAAATGGAAGGGATGCGATTGAAATATATAAAACAGAAAGACCGAATTTGGTTCTTTCTGATCTTAGAATGCCTGAAATTGACGGATTTGAGCTTCAGAAAAAACTTCAGGATATATATGGAAAACAAATCCCGTTTATGTTTATGACAGCTGATAAAGACGATGAGACTGAAAGCAAAGGATTTGCCATCGGTGCGCTTGACTTTATCAGAAAGCCCTTCAGAGCTGATGTATTGCTAAAGCGTGTATTTAATATTCTTCAAAATGTTGAGCAGATACAGGGACTTCAGAAGGCTGCCACCACAGACCCAATGACCGGCCTTCTCAATAAGGCATCATCTCAGGAAGAAATAGACCTCTTGGTCAAAACTACTCCCGGGGCTTTGATGATGATTGATCTTGACAGCTTTAAACCTGTCAACGATATATATGGCCATGCTATGGGAGATAAAGTACTTATCCGATTTGCGGAAATAATCCGCTCATCCATAAGAGCAACGGATATTGCGGGAAGAATTGGCGGGGATGAATTTGTGGTTTTTTGTAAATCAATCCTTGATGAGGACGTTATAGCCGATAAGGCTGCATACATAAATGAACAGCTTCTTCTTTCCGCAAAAGAACTGATGGGGCAAAACATGAATATTCCTCTTGGGGCGTCAATCGGCTGTGCATTTGCGCCTGATGAAGGAGCTGATTTTGTAAATCTTTGTAAAAAAGCAGATAAAGCATTATATTTTGTTAAGCAAAACGGTAAACATGGCTATAAGGTCTACAGGGAGGAAAAAGCGTCATCACGCGATGAGGCAGATGAGGCGACTGCGCTTAAATATGCAATGACTCTTATGGCTGAAAGATCCCCGGGAAAAGGAGCATTTAATCTTCCTACATCGGATTTTAAAAAGATATATCATTTTCTGTCGAGAGTAGTGAGCAACTATCACAATACCATTCATGTAATACTCTACTCTGTTATTCCGACAAAAAAGGATGTGGATCAGGAGGAAGCAGCAAATGCTTTCGTTGAAGTTGTTCAGATGTCGTTAAGACAAAGTGATGTTATAACAAGATATGGAAGCAATCAGGTGATGATCCTTCTACTAAAAGCAGTTTCATCTGATTTGGAAATTGTCACGGAGAAGATTGCCATGAACTGGGAATCCAAAGACATCAGTGCTCTTTGCAAGATCACATATGAAACGAGTGAATTAAATAAAGGGGGCTGTCGCTTTAGATGATTAAATCATCTGGGCGAAGGCCCTTGGATCTGTATAAATAAGACATTCCAGACAAAGCCTTGTCACCATTCTTAAGTATTGTTTCTACATCCTTATTTTCAGTCTTTATGCTTCTCCTGTTATCTCTTTAGCAAGTTCCAGAATTTCAAAGGCATATTTTTCCTTGCCCTTTTTCAGAAGCTTCTTGTATAAAGGATAGTTAATGATGCAGATTGCAGCACCTGCCAGTCCCGACAGTACTCCGACGATCATGAAAACTGCTCCTGTTCCAAAGACGCCCAGCCCAAAGCACATTCCTGTGCCAAAAATCAGAGTTCCTATGATTCCCAGTGTCATTGCCAAAATGAAAGCCGGGAGCTTTGCTCTCTCATCAAGCTTTTTAAGCTGCCTGACCTTGTTTGTCTCCCTGGGCATATATTCCTTTGCTACACTCTCCGCATAAACCTTATCTAAATCGTTCATCTCATTGTTCTCCTGTCTTTTCTTTCTATAAATAATTATGCTATTTTTCCTGTTTCTTTGAGCCATCTGATCTCGTCACGTATGGTCTCTCTGTATGATCTTGTAGTATAACCAAGTTCCTTACTTGCTTTACTTGAATCAAAGCGGTTGTTCCTTGCAAGATTATAAACGGAGAAAGTTGTCATAAGCGGCTTTTCTCCTGTCTTTTTGGCTTTTTTCTCAAGTATCTTTGCAATGAAGTTTGCTGCTGATATAGGTAAAAAAAGCTTCATCTGTTTACATCCGCTCTCCTCTGAAACAAGCTTTGTAAAATCCTTAAAGCTGACAGGCTCATTCCCAAGAATGTAGCACTCTCCGCTTTTTCCCTTATCCGCTGCTCCAATGAGTCCGTCAGCCAGATCCCTTACATCACACAGATTAAAGCTTCCGTCAATTCCGGCGGGCATCTCACCATTGATGATATCAACCAGAGTCTTTGTGGTCTCACCCATTGCAAAGTCCTCAGGTCCGAGGATTCCTGAAGGGTGAACCACACATGCATTAAGCCCTTCCTTTGCAGCCTTGAGCACCACATTTGTTGCCATAGCCTTTGACAATGAATAGCAACCTTTGATCCTCTCAGGATCAAGCGGGATCGAACCCTCACATTCTCTTATGCTTCCCTTCTCTTCCTCAGGTATTGCTCCTGTTGATGAGCAATAAACGAGCTTTGAAACATTGTGCTCTTTGCACATCTCTATGATATTTTCTGTCCCGCCGACATTTACGTCCATGACTTTCTGACTGTAGTCGGGATTAACTGTTACTATGCTTGCTATGTGGAGCACGATTACCTCTATATCTTCAGGCGTCTCAAAGAATCTCTCCAGGTCATCTTTATTACAAAGATCTCCGTATACTATTTCTACTTCTTCCGGAAGATATGCGGCTGACTTATCACCTTCAAGGACAAATGCCCTTACTTTTTCGTTTCTATCAACAAGCTTTCTGCAGACTGTGCTTCCAAGAAATCCTGCTGCTCCTGTTACCAGATACATCTTATTTGTTTGGCTCATTTATCTTTTCCTCTCTTATTTTCAATTTGTTTTCTTGCTCTCTGTTTTGAGCTTGAAGTCATTATAGAAAAATGAGCCTGCAAAAAGAACAACACTTTTTGCAAAATGTGTTGATTTAAGGAGCACAGGTCCCGACACGTTTTGTAAAAAGTGTTGATTTGTAAGTCCGATATACTATTTTTACTGCTCTATGGCTTGATGATACACTTCTGAATAATGCTTATGATTTCGTCTTTGGACTCGGCGCATCCCCCTCGTACCCACTCAGTGACAACTCCGATAATACCCTTAAGATAAAAGACCATTATAAGCGGCTGCTCATTTTCCGGAACTCCGAACCTTGTAAGTATGGGCCCAAATATGTTCTTAAACCATGTCTCATAGATTTTTTCGGCGCCCATCATCTCATTCTTTTCATACATCAGGTAAAAGAGTTTCCTGTTCTCTTCTACAAAATTCAGATATGGCATCATATATCCCGGGGTAACAAGAAACAGTTTCTCATCGTCTTTATCATCTATATCAATGCTTTCAGCACTCTCGGCACCGAAGCGGCCAAAGAAATCTTTATATACGGCTTCCACAGTTTCCTGCAGAAGATCATTTACATTATCATAGTGAAGATAGAATGTTGATCTGTTTACTCCTGCAGTCTCACATATTTCCTTAATGGTAATATACTCAAAGTCCTTACTATCAAGGAGTGTTATCAACGCATTATGCATCTTCTCTGCTGATTTAAAATATTTGCTCTCATTCTTATTCATATTTTTCTATAACAATCTCCACATCTCTGTTTCCGAGAAGTTTTGTCAGCTCCTCTTTCATAATCTGTTTCCTGCGCCTTTACAAATCTCGATTTGTCTATAAAACTGGAAGATAATCTAAAAATCCACCGTCTCCGGCGTACATGCCTGTAACTCTTCTTTAGGTATTGTCATAAAAACAGCTACTATATCCGGATCAAGCTGTGATCCCGACACATCTTTTATTATATCCATAGCTTCTTCATGTGTCCGCTTATCCTTATAAGATCGACGCATCGTTATAGCAGAATAGGTATCACAGACAGCTATGATCCTTGCTGCCATCGGTATATCTTCTCCCGGTAATCCGTAGTATCCTTTGCCATCCATCCTTTCGTGATGATACAGGATCCATTCCTTTATCTCATCAAACGACGGAAGCGTCCTAAGCAGATCCATGGCTATCTTCGGGTGTTGCTTCATTACATCCCATTCTTCATCGTCCAGTTTACCGGGTTTGTTCAGAATGGACTCCGGCACTCCCAGTTTTCCTACGTCATGCAACAATGCTGCATATTCAAAGCTAACCGGACTTATCCCTTCCTTCATGAATGCCGGCAGATGTTTATAAAGGCACATTGATAACATCTGTACGTTACGACTGTGTCCGTTCAAATTGGAATCCCTAGCCTCTATTACTCCGATCAACGTCTCGGCAACCTCAATACTCCTGTCCTTAAGGGTATCTACCAGGTGGTATAAAAGCACTAAAGCCAGCGATACAAATATAGCCCCGAAGAACAATATCCCAGCCATCAGAAGATCCGGTTTGCCCCAAAAAGCAACTCCCAGATATCCCAAAAGAAAGAAAACAAGAAGTGCAAGGCCTATCTTTTCCCATATCGGTTCGCCTCGCTTACCGGACAGCATCACGTCGGTCGAGGTTCTGATAAACCTGATATATGCAATTATATTTCCAACCATTATGATGCTGCCAATGATTATAAGCACTGATATCATTTACCTGCTCCTGTCTCTTTTATAATAAAAACATCCTAATAAAATAGGGTCAATCATTTTTTCTATGTGATAGCCCAGCCGCTGCCCCGGCGACATAGTACATTGTTTTTTCTCCATAATCTTTTTCTAATATTACTTCATATCGCATTACCCTACAAATACATAGTTTTCATTCAATCGACATTTTCTTTAATGGGATCCATTCGTCCTCTATCATTGTATCGCCAGTAAAATCAAATCCATTTTTCTTATAAAACTTAATGCCTCGCTCATTTTGTCATCGTAATAAATACTTTAATTTTTCTTTGTAACAGCTTTTTTGCAGTTTCCTTGCAGCATGCCAAACAAAGTATAGATTCCTGTTTTTCTTCAGAAAAACGGGAATCGTATTGGACCAGGTCCTCGCGAAGCGAGGGGCGTGTCCTGCCGAAGGCAGGATTTTTGCGGGCGATTTCCGCTTTTGCCCGCAAAAAGTCATATTTTTGTCATTTTATCTCCTCAGTCATTTATCCTGAACGTTAATTATCTTAACTCCTTTTCCACATTCCTTATTCCATATAGCTTTCCTCCAGAATTCTCAGTCCTTCCTTATAATCCTGTCCCAAAACTTCCTGTGTCTTTTGGAAGTCATATTTCTCATGTAGTCTGTCATGAACCTTGAGGAACGCCTTCTTTCCATATTTCCGTATATATAATGCCTGGGCCTTTGCTGCATTTGCTCCGTCATTTGATGGAATATAGAACCCTTTATTGCAATTTTCGAGCTCAGCACACTCATAACATCCGTCCAAATCTTTTTCCTTACAGCATTTCACATTCGGACATATTCTGTCCTCAGCACAGGTGGCAAAAGAGCAGACATTGTACTTCGTTCTGCAGGATCCGCACCACTCTGAAAGGAAACAATGATTACAGGAAAAGCCACAATAAGCAACAGGATCAACACCCTTTCGTGCTATCTTGCAGAGTTTATTCTTGATGCGGCGCATGGCTTCGATATGCATGATCCAGTGACGGCTAAATGGCATCTGAATCAGTCCTTTTATATCCTTTCCGCACCAGTAATCAATCAGCCAAAAGGCATTCTCACTGACACATTTACTGCGGATAAGTTTTTCCTTTACATCGCCGCCAAATTTTTGCTTTAAATCCTTGTATGTCAGATCTCCAAGAATCTGATCCGTAGACGCCTTTACAGCTTTTACATACAGATATAGTTCTTTAATATTCAGTTTTTCTGAAAACTCTGCAATCTCGTTTCCCTGAAGTTCATTACCCGTAGTAATAATAGGTGCGCCAATGCGATTATGAAAGTCATGTGTAAAAAAGATTTGACTATCCCCTGCTATCATCTCATGAGCAACTATATCTTCAATCCTGAAAATATGCCAGATAGAATAGGCAAGGGTTTTACTGTGATATCCGTTCGCACCCGCAAAGGGCATTTTGGCAAAGGCCTCATCCGGATATCCACTCACAATCTGAGTAATCTGCTCAAACATTTCCTCGCGGAAAGCCAAAAGCTTCTGAATAGCATCTTTAAAGGTTGCTTCCTTCGTCAGTAATTTCTGTATTTCTTTATTGTTTTCTGACCATGATTTGTCCATAATCTATCTTCTCTCATCAGTTAATCCAATATTATTCCATGGTGCTTTCTTACATTTTAATAAAGTCATATTAAAATAGGCAAGCCTTATCCTTAATCTTTAAGCCCAAAAGTGGACCACTAACCCCGTCCCTCAGGTCCACTTTCGCGCACAAAAAAGACCCGATACATTGTACCGAGTCTTCTGAAACCAACACAATAGTGCCAAGTGAAAAGGCTACTATCAGAAATCCAACAGAATACTTCAAAACATAACTTGTTGAATTATAGCTGGATGCAAGGGTCTTGTCTCCCGATATCTGATACAGGAAAAAACACGCTGCTCCACATAGCATCGTTCTTACGATGAAAAACTGAAAATGCGTCTGGGTCGGCACTGATTTGAAACATACGACAACATATACTATGCAGAGCGCAGCAGTAATCAGTGGAGATCTTTTCATGAATTCAATGTACTTTTTAAGCATTGGTATTCTCCTCTTTTACTGCGCGTCTTCAGGTAAGACAGAAAGAGCAGAGAACTTTTCAGCGTTCTTCTTGGCTCTTACCAGCACATAGATTAAAAGAACAATATTTGTCAATATTGCTACTCCGCCAAGTATGCCACCTACAATAAAATCGCCATTCTTCAAAACCGTATAGTTAAAAATTGTTCCGGCATCATACAGAGTATGTAAAGCAGTTGGAATGATGATTGCAAGAAACTTAAACAATTCCTCCACGCCACCAGCCATAAAAAATGCTGTAAAGAAAGATGCCGATAGCGCCTGCATTTTTGCACCCTCTATCCCGATGATTCTTAATACGGTCAATAACCCAATCCCGGAACCGCCGGAAATCGGTACACAAATACATCCCAAAACAACCGGCAGGATTGCCTGTAGTTTCCCTATAGGCTCCGGAACTTCCCTTTTGATCATTCGCTGATAGATAAATCCACAGATAACAAAGGCAAGTAATGCGGCAATAATTGAAATAATAATTGTTTTTGCATCCATGAATAATTTTCCTCCTTATTTTGCATTAAATAGGTGTCCTTATCGTTCAGTACAGATTATTTATATACTCAGTCAAAGCCTCTCTATCATAGAAGTGCTCAGGTTGATGTATCATATAGTCCGGTTCTACGCCCTGGTCAATGTCATACACAGAACCGTTTTTCATGTAGCTCAGACGGCGATTGCTGGACATCTGAAGCAGAGTTCCATCTGCTGTTGAAAATGGGATTACTGTGCATGCGCCGCCTCCGCTTTGTTGTCCTAAAATAGTAACCTGACCCGACGATTTTAATACACTCGGCACCAGATTACCGCAGGAAAAACTGATAGATGAGGTAATACAGTACAGATTGTAGTTTAGGAGCGAGTCCTTTTCGTCGTATACACCATCAAGATTGGCATCTGCACGAAAACATTCATTGGCATAAGCACCTGTCAGTGTATCCTGGATGCATACTGAACCTTCTCCCAGAAACAGACTTATCATAAAACTTGCAGTGACGGTGTCTCCTCCGGAATTCATACTTAAATCAATAACTACATTCTCGACAGGGCTTCCCTTTCTCGTAATCTGTGAATATGAATACAAAAGAAGGCCAACAGTATCTTGTGTATCAGCGGTAGGTGCGTCCTTATAATAATCAGCATCCTTATCTTTTGCTTGGAAACTATCAAAGGTGATGTATGCTGTGTTTCCGACTTCCTCGTATCCGGGAATCCCGTCGGGATAATACTTTTCCCTGGCGGTATAATACTTCATCGCCGAATCACTCATGTTTTGAATTGACTTGCCGGTCATCCCATCGATTTGCGCATCCATGCCAATCCGCCACGAATTAAGCATATACCCGCTATGTAAGTCATCAATGTAAAGATCCATCAAAACTCTCATCGCCCTTGCAGACATCTCAGGATCAGTACTCCTTAATGCGTCACGAAGAGCTGTTTCAGTAAAGAATTCATCAAAATTCTCAATTCCATGGCTTTCTTTCAAACCATAAAAATGATCCATCATCATACATAATTCGTTATATGTATAGTCCGCGAGTCCCTCGCTTTTGCCCTCCTTGGGCTGTGCTTCATAATACTTCCTCAAAAGCTCCCTGCCGGGTTCTGAACCATACTCATAGACAAATACTCCTTCGTTATTGTATAGAAGGCATACATAACTCGGAAGAGACAGCATTATATCACTTAATGTCTGCATGGGAATATAGCATTTACCATTCTCTTCAATCAGGTCTATACCATATTTTTTAAGATCAAAAACCACCTCCGAACCAAAGCGGCTATAGGAGTTTTCCTCTGAGAGGATAAGGCCCTCAAAGGCACTATCCGGCTGCAGTACATCTATAATCGTGCTTGTCCAGGATGGAACGAAAAAAGCATCAAAATCATAAAAACTAATTGTGTCTTTATCGCAGTCTATCTGCATAGGATACTGGTTTTCACGGGTAATTGTTACCACTGAGCCCTGGACCGAAGTGGTCAGTGCATAGTTTTTATCTTCGATAATCTCGTGATTGACTCTCTCTATGAGGGAGACGGCAGTATCAATGTCAAAGTAGGGAACCTCTTTGCTTTCATCAGCAAAATAGAGTTTGATACTTGCCTCATTATCAACAGAGTGAAAATATAACGGAATCTCCATTTCACTAAGAGCGTTTCCGGATGGTGCCCCACAGGCAATCAAAAGAGTACTCCCCAATATGGTCAATGCTGAAACTATCCAGAGCTGATTGCATAAACGCTTTTTCATGAATCGCCTCCTCTTTTCTTATCTTAGCTCTGTCGAGGCTTTATATACCTCTTTAAATTTTACAACTTTCCGTCTTGCGATAGTCTTAAAAATCCATAAATAATGTATAGATACAAAAAAGACCCAGTACAAATGTACAGAGTCTTCTGAAATCTGCCGAAGCAAACACTCTCTTTTGGTATAAAGTATATGTCTGATAAAGTAACAACATATAAATTGCAATCAATAACACTGCCTTTGCATACTGATTTTCTGCCTCCAAAAGCGGAAGTGTTATTGTATTATTAACAGAGAGTTTTGTTAATACTACTGATATATAAAGTGAGTAAATAGCCTGGCAAATACCCCAAATTGAAACAATAGCTATCGAAATCGCCCATATTTTCCTGTTCTGGTTACGAATAAAGAAGAAAAACGCTGACATTGCTCCCCAGACCATAGGTAACACAAATGCAATTGTCAAAATAGTAATTGCCATCCACGTTCTGAGTGTTGATGGACTGCCTTCATTTAACACTATTCCCTCGATTATCTTATCTACATCCGTAATGAAGGAAGCCAAAAAATCGCATTGCCCAAATAAACCATCTAACGTTTCTACGTTATCTAAGAAAACACTATACTCATTTTACATCAATCTATTTGTTGTAATAAGAGTATTACTATTTACTGTAAACCGCCCTAATTATCTGTGTTTTCTATTATATGAGCAGCAATTATGCTTTCGCCATCTTTGCCTGCATAAACTCTTCAGCCTGCTTTTCCTCTTTTTCATCCAAGGCTTCCTGAATTCGTTCCTGCTCTTGGTCTACCCTCTTCATGAGTTTATCCCATTCTTTGTCGCTAAATTCCTGGCTTCCGATACGGATCTTGACCTCAGTTTCATTGTTAAGAAGCTTACGATAAAGTTCTGTTTTGTATGAATTTATCTGCTCTATCAAAGAGTTTTCTTGAAGCTCAGGCTCTTTTTCTTTCTCATACATATTTCCCAGGGTTATAGCATTCTGCTGATAATCGCACTCAAAGACTACACCTTTATAGTTAATGATGCCATCCTTCGCCAAGAAGCTATATGGGCATTTCTTCTCAGTGGCTTCATTTAAGTGAGCGCCAAAGCTTTTGGAAGTCTCATCCACACCGATATTATTCTCTTTTACTGCCACAGAGGATGTACTATCTGCATAACGATCAAGCGCCAGTGCTGCTATACTCATAAAGTCTCCTTCATAACAAAAACGTGCCTTCCCATTGGATCTCAATCCATTGAAAAGACACGCATTTCCATTGCTATCTTATTTATCGGATTCTTTACTTAGATAACACCACTTTCTTTGATAGAAAACGTCTTATTATCGCAGTCAATCTCTGCCCGGGCTCCATAGGGCATAATGCATATCGGCGCGGAATGGCCGAAATTCAGCCCATAGAGTATAGGAATTTCTCTGGAGTACTTAGCTACTATCTGCCGTATTAACTCAGCTCTATTTGAAAAAGCATTGTTGTCTATGGTCTTGCCGATAACAATACCATTTATTCTCTGAAGTATTCCCTTTTGCCCCAGATATTCGAAATAGGTCCTCACACCTTCTTCATCGAAGAACTCAGGTATATCCTCCACGAACAGAAGGGCTCCGTCATAATCTTCCGGATCAGGCTCGATATCTGTTCCTTCAAGGTCCATGATGCCTGTATGGCCTCCTATTAGCCTACCTGATACACAGCCACTTCCCTGAATGATCTCATATCCTTCGTTTGGAATAAACTCTCTTATCTTTTTCGGATCATAAAGATCTGAGGATTCAAATGCCCACTCCTTTGCAGCCTCTATCATGCCAATGGGTGCAGGGTCAAAGAGTGTTTTTACAAACAAATTTTTACCATATTCGTGCCATCCGGCCTGATCAGCTATGGTCGTAAGGAGATTGTCACCATAAAATGTGGAAAGCCCACAGTGATAACACAGGAAATGCAGATACATCACATCAGAATAGCCTATAAAAATCTTTGGGTTATCCATAATCACCTTGGGGTCTATGAATGGGATGACTTTTAGGCTGTCATTGCCTCCAATGTTGGCGATGATCGCACGAACCTCCTTATTCTCAAAGGCCCACATTATATCTTCAGCTCTGGCCTTTGGATTCTTGGAAAGATACTTCGAGCCTCGCATAGAATTTGGCGCAGCCACTACCCGAAGACCCAACGCCTCTAGCCTAGACACTCCCAGGTCATATTTCCATCTTACATTTGCATCTCCTGCCCATCCGTTACAGGGACTGATAGTCGCTATAAGATCTCCCTTATTCAGATGTGACGGTTTAACTAAACTCTTCATTGCTATATCCTTACCTGATCCAACTGTACGTCCACGAATTGTGGCCGATTCTCATAAAAGCCACTGTTATTTACTCTCATTAAGATAAACTCCCAAGTTGCCGCCTTACCCTTGCATGTAAAGCTCATGGCAACCTGAAATGGTACTTCAATGAAGGTCTCTCCATCCTCCACTGTTGGCATGCCATTATAGACTACATCTCCGTCAAAAAAGCCTTTTTTCGCCCATACATACTCATCCATATCATATATCTGCACCGGCAAAAGAATTGCCTTTTTATCCCTATAGATGGTAGTCTCAGGCTCATCACCTGCGCTTTCAGGAAGGCTGCTTAAGAACTCAAGAAGCTGGTAAAAGCCCTGATTGTTAAAGTCACAGGTATTATTCTCTATATCCACAAACTCCGGTTACATTTTGACAAAGGTTCATATCATAAACATTACTTGTATCAAAGCCCAATTCATGCATGCTGTATATGAGGTCAGTATCAAGTGCCTGATCAGCTCCTGATTAAATCCTCCATAAATTTTCCCCATGGAGTATTATAACCACAAAAAAAGCAGCACACAATCCTTATAGGCATTTACTGTTTTTCTTCCTTTTTGCAGCCTCTAGCACGCTTGCCAAATTACCTTCATTAAGAAGCTTCGGATAATTATCATCGATATCCTTGAGAATTACCCGGTTATCCGATTCTGATGTTCTGGTACTGTCATATAACTCATCCAGGTTATGTGCAGAAAAGATACTGTCGAGAAGTTTCTTTGCTTCTTCAGGATGCGAAAGATTATCGAATCCTCCATAAAAATCCACAACTGCTTTCTCTATCTGCTCTCTTGTGATATTCTCTGACTTAATGATGCCAACAGCATCTGACATATCATACTTGTACGGTCTCAATGACGCAAGTTTCATTGCTACATCGTACTCGGAAGGAAGCATCCTCGCTTCCAGAATATTTGCAAACAGCTTATAATGCTTGGAATACTGCCTGATCTTCTCAGTGTATGAACTTGTTTTTCTGAATTCCTCATTGATCCAACCTGTTGGCAGTCCATTTTTGTCGCCTACGGTATTTATTGCATCCTTCATTGAAGAAGAGGCAAAAATCAAACTATCAATATCCGTTGTAGAAGCCCGGAAGCCATATTTGGACACTATTGCTGCTCCACCTATGATAACAATCTCTGCCGGTGTATTTTTTCTATTGATCTTCTTATACTCTTTTGCAAGTTGGAACAGCAGATTGTCTATATTATCTTTCGTAAATAAAACCTTATCCATTTATAATCTCGCATTCTACTATATTAAAATTAAGGAACTCGGGAATTGCGTGATTCAAAGCTTCTTGTCGCGCATCTTTTCCCAAAAGCATTTCTGATAACTCTGTATCAGCGGGAAAAACCGGCTTTTCCAACTTATACCTCCTGATTTCATCGTACTCAATACACTTTGGAAGGTCGTTCCGCTTGCTCAGATAATCAAGCATTGCAAGAAGATAAAAAGCTTCTGCTTTCATATCCAATTTCCAGTAATAATCTATCTTTTTCTTTTCCAAAAGGTCGATAACGTAATCTATCTCACCAATACGATTTACTAGATGACACTGCTCACTTCTGAAAAGGTTGAAGGAATGATTCTTATCGCACAACGTAAGAAGCTCATCTATTGTGAGGTTAAGAGCATCAGCTATCTTTTTCACAACGCCAAGAGCACAGTTAAGGATATCCACCTTCCCATTAACAATGTTAAAAACCGTAGGATAAGCAACCAGAGCGCTATTCGCCACTTTATATATAGATATACTGTTGTCTTCAAGATATTGCTTAATGTACATAGTCGCATCCTCCTTCCACCTTTATTATATACTTAGAATTATATATACGCAAGCGTATATATGCTATCAGAAAAAATATCCGGGCAATGCGCCCGGATGAATTATTATGCAGATTATACACCGCTTGTGAAGCAAATAACAACCATTTTAAACTGGAATTTAAACATCTTTAGCCATATAAAGTAAAAGATCATCATCATTGATGCAGGGGGCATACTGTTCTAATTGTTTCCCTTTATACCAAACTCCGCTGCCATCAAAATTGTAGCCTCTTTTTACATACATCCTCTGGGCTGGTCCATATCCAGAATGAACCCCAACTGCCAAGTAAACTTTATCGGAAACTTTTGACGCTTCTTTCTCGACAGCATCCAAAAGCCTATTTCCGATACCTTTATTATGAACATCAAAGAAAACTGTCAGATCTTCTATTTCAGGATAGCCTTGATTCCCCCAAGGACCTTCTATAGGATTCAGAACCAGAGTACATTGCCCAGAGACTCTGCCATCATACTCTGCGATAAAAACAAATCTTTTACCATCCTCCTGTTCTTTATAATACTTTTCGTATGTAGCTAAGGAAGGATGCCAACCATACGAAAAATATGTATCATAAAGGATTTGGGCATCTTCAGGAATCATGCTCCTAATTCTTATAGTTCCATCATCATAATACGTAACCATCTTTAACCACCTTTATCATAATCCTAGTCATACCATTAATACGTCCTCACCCTTAGTACACTTATTGTCTATCACACAGAATGGCGTTTGATGTCCACACAATTTCCAAGCTCATCAAAACTAAATTCCACAATCCATGGCATCAGAAATCTTATTCTTTCAAAATCATCATAGCCAAAAGAATTATCATAAAAATTTATGATGGTGCTTAATGATGTACCATGGCTTCCAACTACTATATTTTTTCCTGAATACTGCTTCAAGACATTATTAAGCGCAGAAATATTTCTATCCTGAACTTCTTTAAGGCACTCGCCATCCGATAACTTGAAAGAAAAATCGCTCCATTGCTTTTTGGAAAAAGAGGCAAAGTCTTCTATCCAACAACTATCTACCTTTCTTTCTCTAAAGTCCTCAACTATCTCAACAGGCAGTCCATTTTTATCTGCAAAATCTTGGACAGTATCAACAGCCCTCTTAAATGGGCTTGAAATAACTATATCTATATTTTTATCAGCCAGAAATGATGTGACTTTTTTCCTGTCTTCCATTCCTCGCGGACTTAACTCACGAGATCTGTCATCATGATTGTCATAATTTGGTTCTGCATGCCTTACAAAAAATACTTTTGTCATAATCCCCCTTATTCATCCAAACTCCTTCGAATGAAAAACTGGAATAAAATATTAGTTGCTGCTTCTCCTTTTAAGGTAGCTATCCGCCTTTTTTAGCATCTCTTTTTTATTTTCATACTCAATAGTATTGATAGCATCTTCAAGTTTGAGACTCTTCAGAGATTTAACCTCGTTTGGTCTTACTATGCACGGACATGAGTCTTTATACTCTGCCAAGAAATACACCACTTGCTTGGTTACGCCTGGTTTTTCCGATAGCTGGTATTGTTCGCTTATCCTAAAATCAGTGCATAACTCGACTTCCAGATTTGTTTCTTCCTTTATTTCACGAAGCGCGGTTTCTATTTCAGTTTCGCCCTCTTCCATATGCCCTTTGGGAAAGCTATGAAATCCGCTCTTTTCTTCCACAAGAAGGTACTTTATTACTCCATCGTCTATCTTAAATACTATTGCCCCACATGATTTTTCAAATTTGGCACTGAAATCATTTTTCTCAAGTTCCATATAAGTATAAAGTGTTGGATCCTCTCCCATAGCAATAACATACTCTGGCATTTCTTTCTGAACAAATCCAAGCTTATGATACAAATCAATTGCTTTGACATTTGCCGGATGAGGATCAACCCATAAATCTACAGCTCCATTTTTAAATGCTTCTTGAATAGAATAGGCCAATGCCTGAGTAGCAATTCCTCGGCCTCTAGCAGATTTTAACAGCTTTATGTCCAAAGAAGCATTGCCCGTTTCCTCGTCTATACGATATTGAGTCTCACCGCAGTATTTACCATCCTCAAAGATTGAATAGTGATTTTGCTTTGGCCTTGCCGATATGAATCTATCTAACCATTCCTTTACTGCTTCTTCTGTCTCATGCAATCCTCCTGGCCAGATATACCTCATGACGTCTTCATCAGCCCACAAGCTTTGTATATCCTTGATATCATCATATGTTGATTCTTTAATACTTATCACTTTGTTCCGCCCCTAAATCTTTAGTTTGTCTTAGTCAGTTTTAACTGGAATATATCTTCACAGTAGTTCCCTTTTCCCGTTCAATCCTCTGAGTCTTATTTCTTCCAACTGCTCCACCGATAAAGTTCCTGCCTTGTAAAGCTTGAGATATTCATTCTCTATAGAGCTATTGAAAATCAGAAGATCATCGGTATTGATTGTCACCTCAACGCCATTTTCAACCAGCGTCTTTATTGGATGATGCTCATAATCTTTGGCATAGCGAAGCATCACATTGCTCGAGGGACAAACGTTGAGCTGTATGTGATTATCCGCCAAAAATCGCATGGTATCTTTTGATGTGGCAGCACCAATCCCGTGATGAACTTCATCAAGTCCCAGCACTTCAACTGCTTTTCTTACATCATCTGCAGATCCCGACTCACCAACATGTATTATCTTAGTAAGTCCGTAATGTTCAGCTTTTCGATACAGGGGAATAAAAGCTTCAAATGGTCGAATATTCTCGCCGCCGCAGACATCGAGTGACTTAAAGAATCCGGTCTTTATATACTCATCAATTGAATCTGTCGCAGAATCGATATCGCACGCTGATATATAGGTAAGTTCCGGTTCAAAAACTGTTTCCGGACAGTATTTCATGTGAAAACCCTGAATCAGTTCCCTGAATTTATCAATTCCTCCTACAAGTTCAATCTCCGTAGCCCCGAAATTCATTGCAAGCCTTTTAATATTGTTGCGCCCTGCTTCAGCAAACGCCCCCTCACATCTAAAGACTATGCCTTCATCTCCTGAGCAAAAGGGTTTGACATAGGTAGTGAACCAGTTCTGCATACCCTCAAGACCATCAAAGGTTTCCGGAGGGGCGGGAAAAGAATGACCCGTTCGCTCTTCAACCCACTTAAGAGTGCATCCCTTAGTTGAATGGTTATGCAGATCACTCTTAGGCGCTTCTATAAGTTTGCCTGTGTTATTTTCTATCAATCCCTCAACAAATAAACTATTTGCCATAATCCTCCCAAATCTTTCCCTATACTTTTAAAAATAGCATGTAGATATACTATCTTTTTTTTGAAAATATCTTACTTGTGCAAGTTGTACCGCATCATCAATCATTTCGTTGCCTGCACGATCAGAATACTTAAGGTAATCTTTTACCCTATCAGCAGCTACCAGCTCTCTCCCATACACTTTTCCTGTAGCCGGATCAATATGACTCTCATAAATATCTTTTATCTTCGCTATCATTCTTACCTGAGCATACTTATCCGAATTATCCTCCACCAATAAATACCCAAGATAATGGATATCTTCCAGTTCAATATTTAATTCTTCAATATATTCCCGTTTCAATGTCTCTTCAAAAGTTTCAGCATTTTCAGGCTTTCCACCGGTCAATTTGTATTTTCCGTCCTCAATCCTCAAGACAACCAGGTTATCTGCTGAAAATGCTATTCCATAAACCTGTTTTACCGATAACTGGTCAGGAACAGAATCCTTAAACCATGTAAAGTCAGCCATAATGCAATCCCCATAGTATGATTTCCATATTAAGAAAAAGACGGCAAGTCTTTTAACTTACCGCCTATAATTGTCTGAAGCCACAATGAGTATTATACTAAATTCTGAAAATTATTTCAAAGACATCACATATATCTGACAGGGATTTCCCTCATCCCAAAGAAGCGGGAATACTTCCAGCTCCTTGAAACCACAGCTTATATAAAAGAGATTAGTCCTGTCATAGTCCTCATACATTCCCATCTTCACAGTCTTAACCTGCATGAATTCATACCCTTGAGATCTGGCAGTTTCTTTAGCTCTTTCTACGAGCTGCCTACCAAGACCGCTCCTGTGATGATTCTGTAAAACACCCATAACAGCCAGTTCGACAGTAGCCTTTCCTGTTTCTTTTAAGCAGAGGAATCCCACATATTCATCTTCTTCCTTTGCTGCAAAAAACGTCCAATTGGCGCTCCCGGAAATATATTCCTCTCTGCTCTCTTCTATGCCAAACCAATCAGTAAGAGCCTCCAGTACCTTTCTTGCGATAGCTTGTTTTTCATTTGGACTTTTAATCTCTATGATCATTTTTCTATGTCCTTTCATACCACTTTTTCATAGTTTTTCTTCATCTCTTTAAGATACTCTACGACTGGTTCTATGTACTTTACATCAGAGATGTCGTAGGATGAAGCACATTTCTCAGCCATTCCCTTTTCTTTTTCAGTAGCATTTTTCTTGTTCTTTAGGACTGATACAAACATCTTCATGGCAAGCTTGTATTGGGGCTTCATTTTTTCATAGTTAAAGCCTCCCTGACAATAGAATACTCTAATATACTTCTTCTGCTCATCTGTAAGAACATTCTGAAGAAAAACCTCTACATCCGGATTGTCATTAGGACTGCCACCCACGCAGAACATAGCCAGGCGCTTGTTCTTCCAGTTAACAGCTTTTTCAAGAAACCACTTACATTTTACAATATTTCCTGCCATTGCCCAACCGCCGTAGCAGATTGCATCATAGTTCTCAAAAAAATCTGCACTCTTCTTCTGCGCATCCTTAAGTTCAAGCAGATCTCCGCTCATTTTCTCTGCAAGCCACTCTGCGTATCTCTTGGTAAAACCTGTCTGTGATGTGTAAATGATCAGTGTTTTCATAATTCGCTCAAGTTCCTTTCCATTTTCATGATAGTTTGTATGGTAGTCTGCAGGCTCTTTTCATCAATCCCATCAAAAATCCGTCCAATGACGTACTGGCTCTGCTGACCGTTATTATCGTTCTGTTCCAGAAAAGTCTTGCATTTATCTGTGACAAAAATCCGCTGCTTTCGCTTGTCTTTTTCATCGGGAACAGCTGTGACAAAGCCTTTTTTCTCAAGCTTCAGCAGAATCTGCTTCACATTCTGATGAGAGCTGCCCATTACATCAGAAAGCTCATTTAACGTCGGAGGTTCCTTGCATAGGTTGATACAGATTATTGCAAAGAACTGTTTCCAGGTAATCTCCTTGAAATATGCATCTGCTGCAGCCTGATATCTGTTATCAAATGCACTGAGTAATCCGAGTAAAAACGGCTGTGGAGGCATATCTCCAAACGTTACTTTTTCGATATTCATTGCTTCATCGTAATTCATGTGAGCTCCTTTTATAATATGTAATATATTACCTATATGAAACAATGTAATATATTACATATTTTTTGTCAACACAATTCCAAAGAAAAAGCTTCGGGATTTAACCCGCAAATATATTTGCCATTATAATCTCATCTCGGTATGTTCCGTCCTTTAGCTTGAAAGCTCTTGGATTCATCCCATATTCCCTGAATCCCATCTTCCTGTACATATGCCTTGCTCTGTCATTATCGCTGTAAACTCCCAACTCTACCTGCTCAAAGCCATTCGCTTTCGCCTGCTCCAAAGCAATCTGCATCATAAAGCTTCCAAGCCCCATTCCGGTATACATCAGGCGAATGGACATTCCAAGATAGGCGCGGTGAAGGTACTTCATATGTGATCTTATGAGTGTTACACCCAGATCCCCTATCAGCTCATCTCCAATATATGCGCTTACCATGAAGTCTCTGTCGCTATCTGCCATATGTCCAAGCATTTCCTCAACTCTCTCAAGGCTGAATTGGCCGTCTTCAGGTTTCCTCGCCATGAAATGCGTCTCAGCCGAAACTGCTTCCCTGTGAAGCTTTACCTTCATAGCATCCTCCGGGCCTGCGCTCTTAATGGTAACCTCTCGCCCATCCGGTAATAGATATTTCTGCTCCTTTATTCTCATAGCCACCTCCTAAATATTTTTGATGATATATAAAAAGCCCCATCAAACTATTGCTTGATGAGGCTCTGAAAACCATATCAGTTATATAGCACTATCTATGCCTTACAAATAATCTTAACCTCATCACACATATCAAAAGCAAACCCCTGAATCATATTCACGGATGTATTATTGACTCTATATGTTGTGACGAGATTTAATCTTACCATAGCGTCTCTCTTTCTGAAAATTGTTAGTTGTAAGTATAATTGACAGAAAACTTGCTGTCAATTAGAAATCTCTGTAGAATTTCAAAGCGATATATAAACTCACCCCGCAGAATGGTCCACTAACCCCGTCCCCCAGGTCCACTTTCGCGCACAAAAAAGACCCGGTACAAATGTACCGAGTCTTCTGAAACCTGCAATAGCAGATATTCTCATCTCTTTGAGAACTGAGGAGCACGACGAGCTTTCTTTAAGCCGTACTTCTTTCTTTCCTTCATTCTAGGATCACGTGTAAGGAATCCAGCCTTCTTAAGAGCAGGTCTGTACTCATCTGAGTCAGCCTGAAGAAGAGCTCTTGAAATTCCATGACGGATAGCACCAGCCTGACCTGTTGTACCGCCACCACGAACTGTAACGTTTACATCGAACTTATCAAGTGTATCTGTCAGTACAAGGGGCTGACGAACGATAACTTTAAGAGTCTCAAGACCAAGATACTCATCGATGTTTCTCTTGTTGATAGTAATATTGCCCTTACCGGGTGTAAGATAAACTCTGGCAATAGACTTTTTCCTTCTGCCTGTGCCATAGAAACTTGCTGCTTTAGCCATTTTCAAATTCTCCTTTCAGATTAGAATGTAAGTACTTCAGGCTTCTGAGCTGCATGATTGTGCTCAGGACCTGCGTATACATGAAGCTTTGTGTACATCTGTCTGCCAAGAGAACCCTTGGGAAGCATTCCCTTTACTGCATGCTCGATAACACGCTCAGGATGTGTCTCCATCATCTGACGAAGTGTGAATTCCTTGTGATGTCCAACGTAATCAGTATGGTGCCAGTACATTTTCTGCTCCATCTTCTTACCTGTAACTTTAATCTTATCAGCATTGATAACGATTACATAATCACCTGTATCAAGGTTAGGTGTGTAAATCGGCTTGTTCTTTCCTCTAAGTACGTTAGCAACGTTAGAAGCAAGACGACCGAGTGTCATATCTGTTGCGTCTACAACATACCATTTCTTCTCTACAGAAGAAGCGCTAGGCATATATGTCTTCATTTAAATTACCTCCATAGCCAGTTATCTGTTAAAACTCTGGTGCGAAGAACCCTTCACCTGATTCTATCGCAAAAATCTATAAGATGTACGCCCTGTTACTTACCGGGATAACATGACGACATTTGCATGATAATACGTCACACAGTCATATATTATATGCTCATAATGCATTTTTTGTCAATATAAAATAGCCAAATACTTCGCATAATTAATGAACTTTTCATATATTTCTGTATCGTGGGAAACACGCATTTTTAATCCATATCAAAAGTACTGTTAACAAGAAACAGTCCTTGCGGAGGAGCTGTTGGTCCTGCTGCGCTTCGATCACGTTTTTCAATAATAGTGATCATGTCTTCGGGCGCTATTTTACCTCTTCCCACATCCATTAGAGTTCCTGCTATTATTCTGACCATATTGTATAAAAAACCATTCCCTCTAACTCGAATGATAACAAGACTCCCTTTTCTTTCTACATCAATGTCTCTAATCGTCCTCACATGAGATAATACCTGCGCCCCCGCACTACAGAAGCTTGAAAAGTCATGTTCTCCAATAAGATACTGCGCCGCTTCATTCATCTTTTTTTCATCGAGCCTGTAACTGCAGTGGTATGTGTAAAGCCTGTCAGTTGGTATTTCTATATCGGTGTTCATGATCCTGTATTCATAGGTTTTCTCTGTTTTCCTCTTGCGTGGGTGAAAATCAGACGAAACCTCAAATGACTTTGTTATCCTGATATCTGCCGGCAATTTGGTATTTAATGCATTCGAGAATCTTTCCGGTGGTATACTTGATCCAGTATCAAAAACAGCAACGTTGCAGTAAGCATGAACCCCTGTATCTGTTCTGCTTGCACCAATCACTTCCGTTTTTTCGCCGGTTAATTGCTCAATTGCATCTATTATAGTGCCTTCTATAGTTTTTTCATTATCCTGAAATGCAAAACCATGGTAACAAGTTCCATCATAAGCTATTTCCAAAAAAATACGCCTGACAGTTTTACCTTCGTTGGACATTCCGTCTACCTTATGATTTTCTTTCATAGTTTAGAACAATATTTTCCCTATTATTATGCAGAGTACAAAATATACTACAACTATTCCGTAAGCAATGAAATCCCTTTTTCTGTAGATCAATGGTTTCATCTTTGTTCTGCCTTCGCCACCTCTGTAGCATCTGGATTCCATCGCCATTGCAAGGTCCCCTGCTCTTCTGAATGCAGATATAAAAAGCGGAACAAGTAGTGGAACCAGGCTCTGTGCCTTTTTTATAAGCGATTTACTCTCAAAATCCGCGCCTCTGGCCATCTGGGCTTTCATAATTTTGTCAGTTTCTTCCAGCAATATCGGTATAAATCTGAGGGCTATAGACATCATCATAGATATTTCATGAACAGGTACATTTAATCTTTTTAGAGGATTCATGAGCGATTCTAGTCCATCAGTCAACTGGTTTGGTGTGGTTGTAAGCGTCATTATGGATGATCCTGTTATAAGAAAAACCAGCCTTATTCCCATCATTGTCGCCGTTTTTATGCCTTCAATCGTTACTTTAAGTTTCCATAACGTAAATATTGGAGTTCCGGGTGTCAAAAAGAGATTAAAAATCATTGTGATCGCAAGCAACATATAAATCGCTTTCATTCCCTTAAAGATGAACTTTACCGGAACATGTGAAAGTTTTATTATCGCTGCAAGAAACAAAGCTCCAATTATATATCCTGCAAAATTGTCAACGATGAATAAAGAAATAATAAAAAGTAATGTAGTTGAAATTTTAACTCTGGGATCAAGTCTATGAATGACCGAGTCTGTCTGGTAGTATTGTCCCAGCGTGATGTCTCGAAGCATCTTTTATATCTCCATCTTATCTGAATAGTTTCATAATTTCATCTGCTGCTTCATCAATGGTTATGGCTGTAGTATTTACGGGAAAGCCTTCGCTCTCAAGAGCTTCCATTACATAAGTAACCTGAGGCGCAGCCAGACCGATTTTTTCAAGTTCCTTATGATATGAAAAGACTTGCGCAGGTGTGCCATCAAATGCAACCTCCCCTTTGTTCATGACTATGATTCTCTGAACATATTCAGCAACATCTTCCATACTATGGGATACTAAAATGACGGTTATCCCCATTTCTTCATGGAGTTTGGAAATAAGTCCCAAAATCTCACTTCTGCCTCTAGGATCAAGCCCTGCAGTTGGTTCATCAAGTATAAGCACCTGCGGTTTCATTGCAAGTACACCGGCAATTGCCACCCTTCTTTTTTGCCCTCCGGAAAGATCAAAAGGGGATTGGTAGAACTGCTCATCATTAAAGCCTACCTGTTTTAATGCTTCATAGGCTCTAAGTTCAACTTCTTTTTTGGATAGCCCCAGATTCTTTGGTCCGAAGCAAACATCCGTAAAGCAGTCCACCTCGAATAACTGATGCTCAGGGTACTGAAATACCAGTCCAACTTTTGCCCTTAAAGCTTTCCTGTCATATTCAGGATCATTTATGTCTTTTCCATCAAAATAAACTGCTCCGGAAGTAGGCTTTATAAGTCCGTTTAAGTGCTGGATCAAAGTGGATTTACCCGATCCTGTATGCCCTATAAGCCCAATGAACTGGCCATCAGGAATTTCTAATGATATATCCTTTAATGCGGCATGAGCCATTTCTGTATCAGCATCATATATGTAATTTACATGATCGATGATTATCGCCATTTTACTGCCTTACTTTCTTATTTTTTTAAGCTGATCTACAAGTTCTTCTATTGTTAAGATTCCATCTTCAAGCGGTAGTCCGCGCATCTTTAATTCGTGCGCAAGGAGTGTTACCTGAGGTACATCCAATCTGAGTTCCTTTAGTCTATCTACCTGAGAAAAAATTTCTCTTGGTGTTCCCTGCATTTCCACATGCCCTTTATCCATTACATAAACTCTGTCAGAATATATAACTTCTTCCATATAATGTGTAATGAGGATTATCGTAATATTTTCTACCTGATTTAAAGCTCTTGCAGCTCTTATGACATCTTTTCTTCCATTTGGATCAAGCATTGCTGTTGGCTCATCAAGAATTATGCACTTGGGATGCATAGCTATTACACCTGCTATTGATACCCTCTGTTTTTGGCCACCTGACAAATGGTTAGGTGAATTCTTCCTGAATTCGTACATTCCTACCGCCTTCAGACTTTCTTCAACTCTTTCCCATATTTCCTTTGTCGGTATTCCGATATTTTCAGGGCCAAATCCCACGTCTTCTTCAACAATTTGACCTATTATCTGATTATCGGGATTCTGAAAAACCATCCCGGCTTCCTGCCTAATGTTCCAGAGATTTTGAAGATTGGACGTATCATTTCCATCAACCCATACCGTCCCTTCTGTTGGGTATAAAAGGGCATTAAAATGTTTGGCAAGTGTCGATTTTCCGGATCCATTATGACCAAGGATAGAAATAAATTCACCTGGATTAATAGATATGTTTACATCATCTACAGCTGTAGTTATTCCTTCGACATTGCCCTCTTCATCTCTTCGTATATATTCAAATGTCAGATCCTCTGTACAGATCATCTCATCATGCTTTTTTTTCATATTGCGCTCCGTTATAGTCATCAATACATTAGCTTATTTTATTATATGAATAACCGAAAAACAAGCGATGAGCCGGTAAAATATGGTACAATTGCCTTATGCGTGAAAACTATATTAAACCCATTATAATATTAGCAGTTATTATTGTCGTAAGTTCATTACTCGCCAGAACCATGTCAGGAGGAGAAACTTTATCGGATTATGCTAAAAATAGCCCGAATAATTCGAGTAGTGCTATAAATAATACTGCTGATTCCTATAAAGATGTGTCATCATCTGATCAAAAAATCAATATTCCGGATTCTTCCATGCAAATCTCATCAGAAGTAAAAGAAGATAGAGTTGTACTGGATGAAGGTTTTTACTACGATCCCATCGATGAAGTATATGATAAGGTAAGGGATGATCAAACGAACCTGGTTTGCTGCACGGTTAAATATATTTCTTTTGATGGTACTGAATTATCCGGACAGATTATTTGCGATTTATCAATTGGCGACGACATACTAAAAATCTTTAAAGAGCTGTATATAAATGATTATCGTATTGAATACATTGATTCTTGTTTTAATGCTTCAGCAAATAATGATAGCTCTGTTGATAACAACACGATCTGTTATTTAGATAAAGATTATGATAGTGAAAAACATGCTTCCGGATTGGCCATAGATATCAATCCTCTCTACAATCCATATATATCATATGATGAGAGCGGAAACACTATCGTAGAGCCGAGTAGCTCTGGAGAATATATAGACCGTACCAATAATTTTCCTTATAAAATTGATGAGAATGATCTGGCATATAAACTATTTACTTTACACGGCTTTACATGGGGTGGTAATTGGAATTCCGGAAAAAGTTATGGACACTTTCAGAAATAGTCTCTATAACGTATTATATGAGGCTCAGCATTGTTGCCAATCGAGTAGGCTGACTCCTACTCGATTTCGCACACGAACATTCCGCACTTAGTGCTCCATGTTCTTACGACCGGCAAATGAATTTGTATGCAAGCATCCATTCGCTTGCCGGTCTTGTGCAACAAAAAAAGAATTCCGACTTTCATCGGAATTCTTTTTTTGTCATTATACAAGTTCAAGAACAACCATCATAGCTGCATCGCCCTTACGCTGACCAATCTTAACGATTCTGGTATAACCACCGTTACGGTTAGCATACTTAGGGCCATACTCTGTGAAAAGCTTGTCTACAAGATCAATCTTCTTTGTGTTCTTCTTTCTTCCAGCTGCTTCCTTCGGAACCTCAGTTACAGGATAAAGAGTCTTGAGAATCTGTCTTCTTGCATGCATACGTGAAGGCTTATCCTTTTTGATTTCCTTCTGAACTGTATCATATACAGTTACCTTTCTTCCATCCTTAACTTCCTTTACACGCTTGCCGTCTTTATCTTTGCGAGCAACCTTAGCCTCAACAGTTACTGTCTCGTAGTTGTCTCTTTCTTTAGCAGCA
Organism: Butyrivibrio sp. NC2002; assembly: GCF_000702265.1. Classification (GTDB taxonomy): domain Bacteria; phylum Bacillota; class Clostridia; order Lachnospirales; family Lachnospiraceae; genus Butyrivibrio. The sequence continues at coordinate 30,352 of NZ_KL370881.1, read as the reverse complement.
AGTGCTATGATAGGCTCTACAATCTTCTTTACTTCCTTAGCTCTAGCCTCGGTTGTAACGATCTTGCCGTTGTAAAGTAACATTGTTGCCTGGTTTCTAAGAAGTGCTCTTCTAGGCTTTGTTGCTTTGCCTAATTTTCTGTACATTGCCATAATAATTTACATCCTTTCTCATTCGCAGAGTTCCCTCTGCTGTGGTGCATACTGAGACACTCTTTGGATTTACTCTCAGTATGTTGTTTATCTACCTATGAGAATCCGCGTCAGTACACATTGGATTTATCTTCAGCGAATATCTTATAAATATTAGTTCTGCTCTTCGCCTGTTCTAAGAGCAAGACCAAGTTCATCGAGTTTTGCAAGAACTTCCTCAAGTGACTTACGTCCAAGATTACGAACCTTCATCATATCATCAGGAGTCTTATTTGTAAGTTCCTCAACTGTGTTGATACCGGCTCTCTTTAAGCAGTTGAAAGAACGTACACTGAGCTCAAGCTCATCAATGCTCATCTCAAGAACTTTTTCCTTCTCATCATTGTCTTTTTCTACCATTACTTCTGCAGTCTTGGCATTCTCAGACAGATCAATGAAGAGACTCAAATGCTCACTAAGAACCTTAGCTGCAAGGCTTACTGCCTCATCAGGACCAAGTGTTCCGTTTGTATGAACATCTAATGTAAGTTTGTCATAGTCAGTTACCTGACCCACACGAGTATTTTCAACGCTTACGTTAACGCGCTCTACAGGTGTATAGATAGAATCTACTGCAATTACTCCTATGGGAAGATCAGCCTGCTTATTCTTATCTGAGCTTACATAACCTCTACCCTTATTGATAGTAAGTTCCATGTAAAGCTTAGCATCTTTACCACAAAGTGTAGCGATAACCTGATCGGGATTTGTAATTTCAATATCCTGATCTACCTGAATATCAGCTGCAGTTACAACACCTTCGCCTGTATACTCAATATATGCAGTCTTGGGTTCGTTGGTATCAGAATTATTTCGAATAGCAAGGTTCTTGATATTCATGATAATTTCAGTTACATCTTCCTTTACTCCGGGAATTGAACTGAACTCATGAAGCACACCTTCGATTTTGACCTGACTTACTGCTGCTCCGGGCAAAGAAGAAAGCATAATTCTTCTGAGTGAATTGCCAAGAGTGATGCCATAGCCTCTCTCAAGTGGCTCCACAACAAATTTGCCATACTTCTTGTCTTCGGAAATTTCAGCAACTTCAATATTTGGTCTCTCAAAATCAAACACTGATATACCCTCCTTATTGGTTTTTTAAAGTATCCATGATAAAAAATTGAAAAAACAATTTTAAATTACTTTGAATACAACTCGACAATCAACATTTCATCAACAGGAACGTCGATTACATCTCTTGAAGGGAATTCTTTTACTGATCCACTAAGGTTATCCTTGTTAACATCAAGCCATTCAGGAACAAGTCTACCAGCTGTGATCTCGGAAATATCCTTGAATCTCTGGATTGTTCTAACAGCCTCTTTAACCTCAACAACATCACCTGCTTTGATGAGGTATGAAGGAATATTTACAACCTTACCATTTACAGTGATGAACTTGTGAAGAACAACCTGTCTAGCTTCTCTTCTTGTTCTTGCAAAGCCCATTCTGAAAACAACGTTGTCAAGTCTACGCTCAAGAAGGACCATAAGGTTTTCACCGGCCTGTCCCTTCTGACGCTCTGCCTTGTCGTAGTAGTTACGGAAAGGCTTCTCAAGTACACCATAGATGAACTTTGCCTTCTGTTTCTCACGAAGCTGAAGACCATACTCGCTCATCTTCTTATTTGCTCTGCTGTTTGTTCTCTTTGATTTCTTGTCATATCCAAGAAATGTAGGATCTAAATCAAGTGATCTGCATCTCTTTAAAACTGGAACTCTATTAACTGCCATTATTGGCTCCTTTCTTTTTCAGGACTATCTCCTGATGTTGTTTACAGTGCTGTTTGCGCCTTCATCCAACGAGTTGAATAAATTTATAGTATCATAGGTGCTTAAAATAAAAATTTTAAACAAATTATACTCTACGACGCTTGGGCGGGCGGCACCCGTTATGAGGTACAGGTGTTACATCCGTAATACTGGTAACGGTAAGGCCACTTGCAGCAAGAGCTCTGATTGCAGCTTCTCTTCCTGAACCCGGTCCCTTTACAAAAACATCAACAGTCTTAAGGCCATGAATAAGTGCAGCCTTTGTTGCTGTTTCTGCAGCCATCTGTGCAGCATATGGAGTAGATTTCCTTGAACCTTTAAAACCAAGACCACCGGCACTTGCCCAGCTAAGTGCATTACCAGCTGCATCTGTCAATGTAACGATTGTGTTATTGAAAGATGACTGGATATGTGCCTGTCCGTGTTCAACGTTTTTCTTGACACGCTTCTTTGCTTTTGAAGCTGATGATTTCTGATTTGCCATTTTAAACTAACCTACTTTCTTCCTATGTTTATTTCTTAGTTACTGTATGTAATAAAAAGAATTACTTCTTCTTATTAGCAATTGTTCTCTTAGGTCCTTTTCTTGTTCTTGCATTGGTCTTTGTTCTCTGACCACGAACAGGAAGGCCTCTTCTATGACGAATACCTCTGTAGCAACCAATCTCAGTAAGACGCTTGATGTTCATAGCGATTTCTCTTCTAAGATCACCTTCTACTTCATAATCATTACCGATTATCTCAGCAATTTTCTTTACTTCATCATCTGTGAGATCACGAACACGAGTGTCCGGATTAACCTTTGCAGCCTCAAGAATCTTGTTTGAGCTTGTTCTACCAATACCATAGATATATGTAAGACCAATCTCAACTCGCTTATCTCTCGGTAAGTCTACACCTGCAATACGAGCCATTTTACTAATTCCTCCATTTTCAACTAAATTGATTGTCTCTCCTGATTTCTCGTTATCAGGAAGTTATACGATAAAATCGTATGTACTAATGTTACTTATTTGATTGGGGCTATTATTTCCTTGCCCAATCGGACAGTAGCGGGTCCGATCTTTCCAATACACATTGGTATCAAAAAGTAATGTCAAATGACTCGAATCAGCCCTGTCTCTGTTTGTGCTTAGGGTTTTCGCAAATTACACGAATAACGCCTTTTCTCTTAATAACCTTGCACTTCTCGCACATAGGCTTAACAGAAGACCTTACTTTCATTTGAAACTCCTTTCTGCCGCAATGCTCAAAAAGGGCATACTTTACCCTCTAAAAGCGACCGCATTATATACTATCACAAAATTAGCTTGTTGACAATACTTTATTTATCTCTCCAAATAATTCTGCCCTTTGTAAGATCATAAGGAGAAAGTTCCAAAGTAACCTTATCTCCGGGAAGTATTCTGATAAAGTTTTGTCTGAGTTTTCCACTAATATGTGCAAGTACTATGTGCCCATTTTCAAGTTCTACCTTGAACATTGTGTTAGGAAGTTTTTCAACAACCTTTCCTTCAATTTCAATTACATCTGCTTTAGACATTTATTAAACCTCACTTATCTTGCTTTCGCATGTTCACTTATATAATAGTTAATATCTCCGGTTCACCATTTGGTGTTATCGCTATTGTATTCTCATAATGAGCAGAAACAGATCCATCAGCTGTTACTATTGTCCAATCATCATCAAGTATTGCGACTTGTCTTTTTCCCATTGTTAACATCGGCTCAATGCATAATGTCATTCCGGGCTTTAACAATACTCCTCTGGTTAGTTTTCTATAGTTAGGAATCAATGGCTCTTCATGTAGACTTCTACCAATTCCATGTCCGGTTAATTCTCTAACTATTCCATAGCCATATGAAGTAACATATTTATCAATCGCCCTCGAAATATCATAAAGATGATTACCGGCTTTGGCATATTTTATTCCTTCAAAGAAACTTTGTTTTGTAACTTCTATAAGTTTCTCTGCCTCGGATGAAATATGACCTATACCCCAGGTTCTGGCAGCATCGGAATTGAATCCTTTATATGTAAGTCCGGTATCGAGGGACACTATATCCCCTTCTTTAAGTATAGTCTCAGCTTTGGGTATACCATGCACTACCTCATCGTTTACTGAAATACATACAGAAGCGGGATAGCCCTCATATCCTTTGCAATTAGGTATCCCGCCAAGTCTACGGATTTCTTCCTCGCCTATTTGGTCTATTTCCAAAGTGGACATACCGGGTCTTAAAACTTCATGTAGTTTTTCGTGAACCTGCGCAAGCATATATCCTGCCTGTCTCATGAGGTCCAATTCTTCGTCTGTTTTAACACTTATCGGCATTCCTGCTTACCTCAAGTTAACCAAGAATTCCTACTATCTGATTAAATACATCCTGCATGTCTTTAGTACCGTCTACAGTCTTGAGAATGTTTTTATTGGTGTAATAATCAATAAGCGGCTGTGTCTGGTCGTGATATACTTTTAAGCGGTTGAGAACAGTTTCCGGTTTATCATCATCACGCTGAACGAGTTCACTACCACATGTATCACATATGCCTTCTTTTTTCGGAGGAATATGCTCAATATGATATGTAGCACCACATTTAAGGCATGCTCTTCTTCCGGACATTCTCTTTACGATATTATCATCGGGAACATCAACGTTAATAGCATAATCAACTTTGTCACCGAGTTTTGTAAGTTCTTTATCAAGAACATCTGCCTGAGGAATTGTTCTCGGGAATCCATCCAATACATACCCATTCTTGCAGTCATCCTGAGCAACTCTATCTAAAAGGATTTCTACTGTCAATTCATCGGGAACAAGCTGTCCCTTATCCATAAATTCCTTAGCTTTCTTTCCAAGTTCTGTTCCGTTTTTAATATTGGCACGGAAAATATCACCTGTAGAAATATGCGGAACCTGATATTTATCCGCGATCATTTTAGCCTGTGTTCCTTTTCCCGCACCGGGTGCCCCAAGCATAATTATTTTCATATCCAGCCCTCCATTTTTTTCTTAAAACCACAATAAGAGGTCTGGAGGCACACTATAAATAGTAATGCCTCAAAACCTCTTTTGTTTTAATCATCTAAAAAACCTTTGTAGTTACGTACCAACATCTGTGATTCAATCTGTTTCACCGTTTCAAGAATAACACTTACAACAATGATTAAACTCGTACCACCAAATGATACGTTAGCTCCAAATACACCATTAAAGAAGATCGGTAATACACCAATAATTGTAAGACCAATTGCTCCTATAAATATGATGTAGTTTAAAATGTTTGTTAAATAATCACTTGTGGGTTTTCCAGGACGTATACCCGGAATAAATCCACCCTGTTTTTTCATATTATCTGCAATTTCGAGCGGGTTAAATGTGATAGATGTATAGAAATATGCAAAGAATATAAGCAATAAAACATATACAACAAGCCCAACTGAATACTTCAAATTAGATGTATCACACCAATAACTCTGATTCAGATATTTAAGTATTTCACTCCATACACCGGTTCCCTTGTATCCAACAAGCTGACTGATTATGATAGGGAACTGGAAAAGTGACATTGCAAAGATAATCGGCATAACACCGGCAGTATTAACTTTAAGAGGTATCTCTGAATGATTTCCTCCATATGTTTTTCTGCCCTGAATTTTCTTTGCATACTGTACAGGTATTCTACGCTCAGCGCCGTTCAAAAGAACAACCAGAACAACCATTGCAATTATTACTGCAATAATAACTATTGCAGCCACAACTCCGCTTGCAACATTCTTACTTCCTGTCACAAACTGTGTAAACAGACTGCTTAAATCGGAAGGCATTCTTGAAATGATGTTAATTGTAAGAACTATAGAAATACCATTTCCTACACCATTGTCTGTAATACGCTCACCGATCCACATAAGGAATGCACTTCCTGCTGTAAGAGCTGCAACAATTTCAATTACATAAAGCGGGGATTTTTCAATAAGAAATCCGCTTCTGTAAAATCCAACTGCCATGGCGATTGATTCTACAAGAGCAAGAACCACTGTAATATATCTTGTTAAAGCTGCAAGTTTTTTTCTTCCATCTTCTCCATCACGCTGCCATTCCTCAAATTTTGGAATAGCAATTGTGAGGAGCTGAATGATGATAGAAGATGTAATGTAAGGTGTGATATTGAGTGCCAAAATTGACATATTCTCGAATGATCCACCTGTAAATCGATCCATAAAACCAAATGCGTTGTTCTCAGAAAGTTGTGCAAACCATTCCTGGAATACACTAACGTTCATTCCAGGAACAGGTATTGCTGAACCAAGTCTTATTACTAAGAGCATAGCAAATGTAAACAACATTTTAAGTCTTATATCTTTGATTTTGAATGCATTCTTAATGGTTGTGAACATTAAATCACCTCTGCCGTTCCCCCAAGAGCTTCGATTTTCTCCTTAGCAGATGCACTATATGCATTTACTTTAACCGTAAGCTTTTTGGTAAATTCACCGTTTCCAAGTATCTTGACACCATCATACTCATGTTTGATGATACCGTTATCCTTAAGTGCCTGTATATCAACAACACTACCGTTGTCAAAGCGCTCAAGTGAACTTACATTTATAGCTACGATGTTCTTTGAGTTGATATTTTTAAAGCCTCTCTTAGGAAGACGACGGAACAGAGGCATCTGTCCACCTTCAAATCCCGGTCTGGGAGCACCTGAACGAGCCTTCTGTCCTTTGTGTCCCTTACCTGCAGTCTTGCCATTTCCTGAACCATGACCGCGGCCTCTTCTGAAATTGTCACTCTGAACAGAACCCTCAGCAGGTCTCAAATTTGATAATTCCATGACTTTCCTCCTTATATTAGTCCAGTTCTTCGACCTTAACAAGGTGTCTGATCTGCTGGATCTGTCCTCTTGTAGAAGAGTTATCCGGCAATTCTACACTGCTGTTAAGTTTCTTAAATCCCATTGATTTTACCGTAGCTCTCTGCTTCGGAACAGCACCAATAGTGGACTTAACCAATGTGATTTTAAGCTTTTTTCCACTTTCATTCTTAGCTGCCATTGATTTTCTCCTTTACTAGCTGTTGCTTGATTAAGCGATAACTTCTTCTACAGATTTGCCACGCTTCTTTGCAACTTCCTCAGGAGTCTTAAGACTTCCAAGGCCATTGATTGTTGCATAAACAACATTCTGCTTATTATTAGAACCAAGTGACTTTGTACGAATGTTCTTAATTCCAGCAAGTTCGCAAACTGAACGAGCAGGACCACCGGCGATGATACCAGTACCTTCCGGGGATCTCTTAAGCAGAACCTCTGCTGAACCGAACTTACCAACGAAGTCATGTGTGATACTGTTGTTCTCATCAAGCGGAACTGTGATGAGGTTCTTTGTAGCATCCTCCTTACCCTTGCGAATTGCGTCAGGTATTTCAGTTGACTTACCAAGACCAACACCTACATGACCGTTTCCGTCACCAACTACAACGAGTGCTGTGAACTTCATGTTACGTCCACCCTTAACAACCTTTGTAACTCGCTTGATGGTAACGACTTTATCTGTTAATTCAAGCTGACTTGCATCAACGATTGTACGCTTCATTATCTTTCTCCCTTCCTTAGAATTCTAAGCCTGCTTTTCTAGCTGCTTCTGCGAGTGCTGCTATCTTACCATGGTAGATGTAACCACCTCTATCGAAAACAACGGCTTTGATACCTTTCTCCATTGCTCTCTTAGCAACAACATCACCAACATATGCAGCTGCATCAACATTATCTGTAGCCTTAAGAGCTGACTTAATGTCCTTCTCAAGTGTGGAAGCTGAAACAAGTGTCTTACCGGCAACATCATCGATAACCTGAGCATACATATGATTATTACTTCTGAAAACTGCAAGGCGCGGTCTTTCAGCAGTGCCGCTAAAACGATTACGAATTCTCAGATGCTTCTTTTCGCGACTTTTCTGTCTGGATTCTTTACTAACCATTTTTTACTCTCCTTATCTATTACTTCTTACCGGTCTTACCAACCTTGCGGCGGATAACTTCATCAGAATACTTGATACCCTTGCCCTTATAAGGTTCAGGAGCTCTCTTCTCTCTGATGATTGCTGCAAACTGGCCAACCTTTTCTTTGTCTATACCCTTGACGATGATAGCATTACCATCTACAACTGTCTCGATTCCTTCAGGATCTTCGAGTTCAACAGGATGTGAATAACCAAGGGTCAAGGTGAGTTTCTTGCCGCTCTTTGCTGCTCTGTAACCTACACCGTTAACTTCAAGCTTCTTTTCGTAGCCATCTGTAACACCAACAACCATGTTGTTAAGAAGACTTCTACTAAGTCCGTGAAGAGCTCTTGTCTTCTTCTGATCATCAGGTCTCTTTACTTCAATCTGACCATCTTTCTGTTCGAACTGCATCTCTGCAGGGAAAACTCTCTCAAGAGTGCCCTTAGGACCCTTAACAGTCACCTTATTATTTTCTGCTACTTCTACTGTAACACCAGCAGGAAGAGCGATTGGCATTTTTCCAATTCGTGACATGCCCGTACCTCCAATTTACCAAACAAATGCAAGAACTTCGCCGCCAACCTGGAGCTCTCTTGCCTTTTTATCAGTTACAACACCCTGGTTTGTTGAGATGATAGCGATACCAAGTCCACCAAGAACTCTGGGAAGTTCATCTCTACCTGCGTATACACGCAGACCGGGCTTAGAAATTCTCTTAAGTCCAGTGATAACTCTGTCGTTTCTGTCAGCACCATACTTAAGTGTGATGTGAAGAGACTTGAAACCGTTCTCTTCAACAACATCAAGTTTCTTGATATAACCTTCATCAAGAAGAATGTTTGCAATAGCAAGCTTCATCTTTGAAGAAGGAACGTCAACTGTGTCATGCTTTGCAGTGTTTGCATTACGAATTCTTGTAAGCATATCTGCAATAGGATCATTCATTGCCATTTTGAAAAAGCCTCCTTAATTTTCTATTATTGCTTCGCCTTACTGTGCCTGTATGCACAGAGACACGAAGCCGCAATGTTTTATTACCAACTAGCCTTACGTACACCTGGGATCTCACCCTTGTAAGCTAACTCACGGAAACAAATTCTGCAAATTCCGTACTTTCTAAGATAAGCATGCGGACGACCACAGATTCTGCAACGGTTGTATGCACGTGTAGAAAATTTGGGTTTCATCTGCTGTTTTACCTTCATGGATAATTTAGCCATGTGTCTCGATTCCTCCTATTATTACTTAGCGAAAGGCATGTTGAAGAGTCTTAAAAGCTCTCTTGCCTCTTCATCAGTCTTGGCAGTTGTTGTAAAGATGATGTCCATTCCTCTTGTTTTATCAACCTTATCGTACTCGATTTCAGGGAAGATAAGCTGCTCTTTAATACCAAGAGCATAGTTACCTCTACCATCAAATGCGTTAGGGTTAACTCCACGGAAGTCACGTACACGAGGAAGTGCCAGGTTAACGAGACGATCCATGAACTCATACATCTTCTCACCACGAAGTGTTACCTTACATCCAATCGGCATACCCTCTCTAATCTTGAAGTTAGCGATGGACTTCTTTGCCTTAGTATAAACAGGCTTCTGACCGGAAATAATCTGCATATCATTTGCAGCATTCTCAAGAACCTTTGCGTTTTCTTTTGCTTCACCTACAGCCATGTTTATTACAATCTTATCGAGCTTCGGAACTTCCATGACGTTCTTATAACCGAACTTCTTTGTCATAGCATCCATAATCTCGTTTTTATATAAATCCTTATATCTACTCAAAGCTCCTTACCTCCTTTCTCAATTAGTCAATGACTTCACCGGTTGATTTAGCAACACGAACTTTTTTGCCGTCCTCTACCTTGAAACCAACACGGGTAGCCTTTCCTTTATGAACATACATAACATTGGAGATGTCCATAGGAGCTTCCTGCTGAATAATACCACCGTTAGGATTTGAAGCTGAAGGCTTTGTATGCTTTGTAACCATATTTGCACCTTCAACTACAACCTTACCGTTTTTAAGGTCAACAGAGAGTACCTTGCCTTCTTTATCTTTGCTCTTGCCGGCAATAACTTTAACAGTATCGCCCTTCTTAATCTTACTTGTAGACATTCGGCGCCTCCTTATAATACTTCCGGAGCAAGAGAAAGTATCTTCATATACTTTTTATCACGAAGCTCTCTTGCAACGGGTCCAAAAATACGAGTTCCCTTAGGTGTGCCTTCATCGTTGATGATGACTGCAGCGTTCTCGTCAAAACGAATATAAGAACCATCCTTACGACGAGTCTCCTTTACGGTACGTACGACAACTGCTTTAACAACATCACCTTTTTTTACAACACCGCCGGGTGTTGCTTCTTTAACCGAAGCAACAACTACATCGCCGATTCTCGCATATCTTCTTGTAGAACCACCCATAACACGGATTGTCAAAAGCTCTTTTGCACCTGTGTTATCAGCAACTCTAAGTCTGCTTTCCTGCTGAATCATGTTATTTCTCCTTTTATTATCAACTATCAGCTAATTACTTAGCACGTTCAATAATCTGAACCAGTCTCCATCTCTTATCCTTAGAGATTGGCTTTGTTTCCATAACCTTGACTGTATCACCTATGCGGCACTCATTGTTTTCGTCATGAGCCTTCAGCTTATAGGTTCTTTTAACAATCTTCTTGTAAAGAGGATGTTTTACATGATCTTCGATGGAAACTGTGATGGTCTTATCCATCTTATCGCTTGTTACTTTACCAACACGCGTTTTTCTTAAATTTCTTTCCACGATATACTCCTTTCAGGATCCCACTTCATTACTGTGCTGCATTCTGTGTGATCACAGTCTGAATTCTAGCAATATTCTTTCTAACCTCTTTAATTCTAGCTGTGTTATCCAGCTGGTTAGTTGCATTCTGGAATCTCAGATTAAAAAGTTCCTTCTTTGCTGATACAAGCTCCTGGCTGAGTTCCTCAGCAGACTTAGCTTTCAGCTCTTCTACATATTTATTAGTTTTCATTGGATGCACCGCCTTCCAAATCAGCCTTTGAAACAATCTTACACTTACAAGGAAGTTTATGTGTAGCAAGACGAAGTGCTTCTCTTGCAACTTCCTCATCGACACCGCCGATTTCAAACATAACACGTCCAGGCTTAACAACAGCTACCCAGTAATCTACAGAACCTTTACCGGAACCCATACGAGTTTCAGCAGGTTTTGCTGTAACAGGCTTGTCAGGGAAAATCTTGATCCAAACCTGACCACCACGCTTGATGAAACGAGTCATAGCGACACGGGCTGCCTCGATCTGATTTGAACGAATCCAGCAGGGCTCAAGCGCTACTATTCCATACTCACCGTATGCGATTGTGTTTCCACGTGTAGCCTTACCAGCCATAGAACCGCGGAACTGCTTACGATGCTTAACTCTCTTCGGCATTAACATTATTTATCGCTCCCTTCCTTTTCTGAATTCTCGGATGCTCTCTTAGGAAGTACTTCACCCTTGTAGATCCATACCTTAACACCAACTTTACCATAAGTTGTGTCTGCCTCAGCAAATCCATAATCAATATCTGCTCTAAGTGTCTGCAGCGGAATTGTACCCTCACTGTAGAACTCACTTCTTGCGATATCAGCGCCACCAAGACGTCCGCTGCAGCAAGCCTTAATACCCTGAGCATCTGTCTTCATTGTTCTGCTCATGCATGACTTCATAGCACGGCGGAAAGATACACGGTTCTCAAGCTGCTGTGCAATGTTCTCTGCAACGAGCTGAGCATCCTTATCGGGCTTCTTGATTTCTTTAATATCTACAAGAACCTTCTTATCTGTGATCTTAGAAAGTTCTTTCTTAGTAACTTCGATTTCTGCACCGCCCTTACCAATTACAACACCGGGCTTAGCTGTGTAAACGATAACCTTTACACGATCAGAAGCTCTCTCAATTTCAATCTTTGAGATGCCTGCAGCATAGAGCTTCTTCTTAAGAAACTTTCTTATTTTGTAATCTTCAACAAGATTGTCTGCAAACTCGCCATTCTCTGCATACCATTTGGAATCCCAATCTGCAATGATGCCGACTCTGAGGCCATGAGGATTAACTTTCTGTCCCATTGAACTTACTTTCTCCTTTCTTATCTCTCATCCAGAATTACAGTCAAATGGCTTAATCTCTTCTGAATTCTGTAAGCTCTACCCTGAGCTCTAGGCTGAATTCTCTTCATAATCGGGCCATTGCTTGCATTGCATTCTGCAATATAAAGGTTTGCTCTGTTCATGCCATTGTTGTTCTCAGCATTAGCAATTGCAGAATTAAGTAACTTGTAAATAACGCTGGAAGCATATCTCGGATTGTACTCCAAAATAGCAAGTGCTGTCTCAACGTCCTTACCCCTGATGGCATCCATTACGAAACATGCCTTCTGAACGGGGATTCTTGCGTAAGATAATTTTGCTGAAGGTCTGTTATCCTTCTTGGCATTTCTCTCTCTCTTAACTTGAGATCTATGTGCTGTAGCCATAGATTATCCTCCTTTCAATGTTGAACGGGATCACGCTATACTTAGCGAACTCCACCCTTCTTTTCAGGTGAATTACCTGCATGACCTCTGTAGGTTCTTGTAGGAACAAACTCACCAAGCTTGTGACCAACCATATCTTCCGTTACATATACCGGAATATGCTTTCTTCCGTCATGAACAGCGATTGTGTGTCCAACGAAGGAAGGGAATATCGTGGAACGACGAGACCATGTCTTGATGATCTGCTTCTGATTCTCAGCATTCATTGCATCGATCTTCTTCAGAAGGCTTGCATCTGCGAAAGGTCCCTTTTTAAGTGATCTAGACATTGTCATTCTCCTCTCGTATAACTCTTCTATACGTTTTCTAACTCAGGATGTCCACACAAGACTGTGTTATATGTCTTATGTGAATTTACATCCCCTTATTTTCAACACGGCTTATTTTATAGCCTTACCATCTCTTCTTCTGATGATCATCTTGTTAGAAGCCTTTTTCTTCTTACGTGTCTTATAACCAAGAGCAGGCTTACCCCAAGGTGTGCACGGGCCGGGACGACCGATAGGTGCTCTACCTTCACCACCACCATGCGGGTGATCATTCGGGTTCATAACAGAACCGCGAACTGTGGGACGAATACCCATGTGACGCTTACGTCCTGCTTTACCGATGTTGATAAGGTTGTGATCAATGTTACCTACAGTACCAACTGTTGCACGGCACTCGATGGGAACAAGTCTCATCTCGCCTGAAGGAAGACGAAGTGTTGCATACTTTCCTTCTTTAGCCATAAGCTGTGCAGAATTACCAGCTGAACGAACAAGCTGACCACCTCTTCCGGGATACAACTCAATGTTGTGTACGCTTTCACCGACAGGTATGTTTGCAAGAGGGAGGCAGTTACCGATACGAACTTCAGCATCGGGACCATTCATGATAGTCATACCATCCTTTAATCCCTGAGGAGCAAGGATGTAAGCCTTTGTACCATCTTCATACTCAATAAGTGCAATATTAGCTGTTCTGTTAGGATCATACTCGATACCGATAACCTTTGCTGTGCACTCATCTTTATAACGCTTAAAATCGATGATTCTGTACTTTCTTCTTCCACCGCCACCGCGATGTCTTACTGTGATTTTACCCTGGTTGTTACGTCCAGCGATTGAATTCTTAGAAACGAGGAGGCTCTTCTCAGGAGTCTTCTTTGTGATTTCTGAGAAATCAGAACCTGTCATGTTTCTTCTGGACGGTGTATATGGGCCATATTTCTTAATTCCCATGATTATCTCCTTTGTGTTTATCACGCACGGCTGTTGCCTGGATCCGGACTTAATTTTGATCCTGTGCGTATAGTTTACGGTTTAATTAAAGTCCCTGAAAAATCTCTATATCCTTACTATCTTCAGTAAGCTGAACAATTGCCTTCTTAACCTTGGCTGTTCTTCCGTAGGTCATACCTCTTCTCTTAAGCTTACCATCAGCATTGAGTGTGTTTACCTTAGCAACCTTAGCGCCATCAAACATCTTCTCAACAGCTTCTTTTATCATTGTCTTGTTAGCCTCAGGATGAACGAAGAAAGTGTATTTCTTTTCGCTCATGGCATTCATGCTCTTCTCTGTAAGTACAGGCTCAAGAATTACGTCATAATACTGTATTGCTGCCATTATGCATACACCTCCTCGATCTTTGCTACAGCGTCCTTAGTAAGAACAACTGTGTGTGCGTTTACAATGTCATAAACATTGATGGTATTTGTAAGAGCTGTCTTAACCTCAGGAAGGTTTTTAGCTGACTTCATAACCTTTTCATCATTCTCAGCTACAACAACAAGTGCCTTACGTGTAGCCTTGAGGTTGTTCATAACCTCTGCAATTTTCTTTGTCTTGAACTCATCGCATTTAAGCTCATCAAGAACAACAAGCTTACCAGACTGAACCTTATCTGTAAGTGCAGATTTAAGAGCGATTCTCTTCTCTTTCTGGTTCATCTTGAATGAGTAATCTCTCGGAACGGGTGCGAATACAACTCCGCCTCCTGTCCACTGAGGAGCTCTTGTGGATCCCTGTCTTGCGTGACCGGTTCCCTTCTGTCTCCAAGGCTTACGACCGCCTCCGCGAACTTCGGAACGTGTCTTAGCTTTCTGAGTACCCTGACGCAGGTTAGCGAGCTGCTGAACTACTGCAAGGTGTACTAAGTGTTCGTTTACTTCAACTCCGAAAATGGCATCGCTAAGCTCGATATTGCCAACTTCTTTGCCTTCCATATTATAAACAGATACGTTAGCCATCTGTATATCCTCCTTTCGAAAAGTATTATGCCTCTACCTTTGTGGTTTCCTTGATTGTTACAAGTCCCTTCTTAGGTCCGGGTATAGCGCCTTTAACAAGAATAAGATTCTTGTCTGCGTCAACACGTACAATTTCAAGATTCTGTACAGTAACTTTTACGCTTCCCATGTGACCAGGCATTCCTTTTCCCTTGAATACACGGCTAGGATCAGAACTGGAACCATTTGAACCCTGGTGACGGTGGAATTTAGAACCGTGAGCCATAGGTCCTCTGTGCTGACCATTCTTCTTGATAGCGCCCTGGAATCCCTTACCTTTAGAGATTGCAGTTGCATCAATCTTATCGCCCTGTGCAAAGATGTCTGCCTTGATCTCGCTGCCAAGTTCATACTCAGCTGCATTCTCAAACTTGAACTCACGAACAAATCTCTTGCATGTTACTCCTGCCTTCTTGAAATGTCCCTGCTGAGCCTTGTTTACACCATGTGCATGAACGATAGTCTTTTTGCCGTTCTTATCCTTGTTGATGATCTTTTCTTTCTTATCAACATATCCAACCTGAACTGCACTGTAACCATCATTTTCAACGGTTTTAATCTGTGTTACTACACAAGGACCTGCCTGTAATACTGTTACAGGGATCAGTGAACCGTCTTCGTTGAAGATCTGAGTCATTCCGACCTTCGTAGCTAAGATAGCCTTCTTCATTGTTTTTACCTCCTTATTACATCTACAGCGGATGCTTACTACTTTCGCAATGTCGCTTTAATTGCCTTATGCAACTCTCCAGTTTTCACGGCATCATGCGCCTCGCATCATACTAGTAGAGGTTTACATTAGTTACAGATGAATTATTTCATCTTGATATTGATGTTTACACCTGCGGGCATCTCTAATCTCTGAAGAGCCTCAACTGTCTTAGGTGTAGGTGTTATGATATCAATCAGTCTCTTATGAGTTCTCTGCTCGAACTGCTCTCTGGAATCCTTGTACTTGTGTACCGCACGAAGAATTGTAACTACTTCCTTCTTAGTGGGAAGCGGTACAGGTCCGCTAACCTGAGAACCGTTCTTCTTGACTGTCTCAATGATCTTCTTTGCAGAAGCATCAACGAGCTGATGATCATACGCTTTCAATGTAATTCTCATTACCTGATTTGCCATAAAAAAAGTCGCCTCCTTTTCGCACTTTAATTAGATAAGTACGACAAGCGGTGACTGTACACTCTCCCGTGTGTGTCGCGATGTATAAACCATCAATTTTCACACGTCGTTTCTGCTTGCTATGCTTTGCAGACAATTTGTTTGTACAGTGACTTGTCGTCAGATTCTTAGACCTTATGGTCTCTTGACATTCGCTCCACGGAAAACCCACCTCACTGGATAAAGTGGCAACCTCACGCTTCACAGCTATCATGTCACAGCATTGATTACTATACATTATCTTTTTCTTTGATGCAAGCATTATTTTAAAATTAATTACTTTTTACGAAAAATAAGCAATATTCAGCTTTTTTACTTGATGTATTTTAATCTATTTTCCTTTTCAGTTCGCTTTTGCAGTATTTTAGGCTACAATCTATATTTGTTTCTTCTATAATATAGGTAATGATTGTCTTCTTGTGAGTTTTTTCTTTTTTCCCGCAAGAAGTCGTACTTTCATAAATATAAGGAGTTTTTATGTGGATTGCAAATAATTGGTCCGATTACGAAGTTATAGATACTTCAAAGGGAGAAAAGCTTGAGCGATGGGGCGACTATATGCTCGTCAGACCCGACCCTCAGGTTATATGGAATACTGAGAAAAAGCATATGGGCTGGAAAAAGTTCAATGCAAGATATTTGAGAAGCTCAAAGGGTGGCGGAGAATGGGATTTCAGATCACTGCCTGAAGAATGGAGTATTAATTATGGAGAATTAACGTTCAATTTAAAGCCATTTAGCTTCAAGCATACCGGTCTTTTTCCGGAACAGGCAGCAAACTGGGATTGGTTTTCTAAGCTTATAAAGGAAGCAGACCGCCCGATAAAGGTTCTAAACCTTTTTGCTTATACGGGTGGCGCTACGGTTTCTGCTGCTAAAGCAGGTGCTGCTGTTACTCATGTGGATGCTGCAAAAGGCATGGTTCAATGGGCAAAAGAAAATGCTGCTTCATCAGGACTTGCAGATGCTCCAATAAGATATCTTGTGGATGACTGCGGTAAATTTGTTGACCGAGAAATCCGAAGAGGTAATCACTACGATGCTATCATAATGGATCCTCCTTCATACGGAAGAGGTCCTAAGGGAGAAATATGGAAACTTGAGGATTGCGTATATGATCTTATATTAAGGTCAGTAAAGCTTTTATCTGACAAGCCACTTTTCTTTTTGATCAATTCATATACGACAGGCCTGCAGCCGGCAGTTCTTTCCTATATGATACATACCGCAATCGATCCTTTGCATAAAGGAATCGTAGAAGCTGACGAGGTCGGTCTTCCTGTAAAATCCAATGGTCTTACCCTTCCTTGCGGAGCAAGCGGAAGATGGACAGCTTCAAACTGAATCTGATAGACATTTAGAGAAAATATTATGATATTACCCATATACTTCCTTACTATAAAATAATGAAGTAATTGTAAGGATAGCAAAGCCGCCTGGTACAAATTTGTACCGGGCGGCTTGATTTTTTATTATTTTTTCTTCTTTTCCGCGGCTTTTTGTTCCGCGATTATCTCTCTTCTGATAATCTCCATGGTCTCACTTGAAGCTTTTTCCTCTTCTTCAGTCGGTCTTAAGCTATACGGAGAACCATCGCCAGCATCTATTCTCTCACGAATCTGCTGCATTCTTCTGTCAAGCTGATTTATAAGATCAGCACTGAATTTCAGATCTTCAGAAATGAGCTCAGCATTCTCAATGTCCTTTTTATATTTCATCTTATGTTCAAGGCTTGCCCAGAAATCCATGGCTATTGTCCTGAACTGTACCTCTACCTTCATCATTTCCTTTTCATCAGTCAGAAAAATAGGAACCTCTATGATCAGGTGAAGACTTCTGTATCCGCTATCCTTAGGAATCGAAATATAATCTTTTTCAACAAGAACATTTACATCATCCTGTTTTTTTAAGCAGTCAGCCAGCATATAGATATCATCGACAAACGAACATATAGCACGCACTCCTGCTATATCCGATATGTGTTCTTCTATATTTTCAAGAGAAAAGGGGATTCCTTTTCTCTTAAGCTTTTCATATATGCTAACCGGTGTCTTAACACGGCTCTTTATACTTTCAAAAGGATTTCTGTTATTTTTTAATGAAAGTTCCTTATTTAATACTTCAAGCTTGGTTCTTACTTCTGTAAGTGCACAGTCATATTTCATCATCATTATCTGAAACTGCTGTACCTGGCCTCTCATTACAAGAAGTTGTTCTATTTCTTTTTGCGAAATATTACTTATGTTTAAAAGTGATTTCTGCTCTTCAGTCATGTAAGACCTGTCGAGCATAGTTAGATCCAAATTACCTATTGCCATGGGCATCCCTCCAATTGCCTATATGCCCCCTCTTTAAGTTCTGATGACCATTATCCCCCGACTGTCATCTTCAAAGTATATTATACCACGTTAGCTACTCTTTATATTAATAATGTATAAAGCTTTTATAATCTGTAGATTATTGTTTTTCCTCAGCATTCTCATTCATATCATCATAAGTTATGATCTTATAATTAAGACTTGCTCTGGGACCTGCAACCTCTTTTAACCTGTCCTGAAGTCTCCTGTGAACCAGTGTGCATTCTTCAACCCCGGTTCCAGTCAAAAGAATCAGATACTGAGTCTTTGAATACCTGCAAAAAGCATCACTATGTCTAAGAGTTTCGTTGATGGCCTCGCGAAGCGCTGCCATTCTTTTTTCAGCCTTTTCCTCCTGCTTAATCTCTTTGCCTTCATAATCAGCAATTGTGATCAGCATAAGAAAAACAGTCAGACCATGTCTTGACATATTTCTGTTCAATATATGATACGAAGCACTCATTTCAGGGAACAGACACTCATAAGGTTTTCCGTATTCATCCATGAGCAGTTCGTCGCCAAGTCCGGAAATATCATGATCAGCACCCTCGCCGTTATTACCCTTTGAGAAAACCGAATCCTGCAATTCCTGATAGCACTTCTGCATCTTTTCAGTAGGAGAAATTCCGAGTTCTTCAGCATAGTATCTTATCATCTCCTCGTAGAGTACATAAGCCTTGTTGTACTCGCCAAGAAGTCTGTATGCATCGATCTCTCCGACCTGCCACTCACAATCTCTATCAATCTCGCAAGCTTTGTGGTATGCATCGGCCATCTTTTTGTACTCTTTTTTTTCAAGATATACATCCGAAAGATAATCCAGGCATTCATTAAACAAGACGCGGTAATCCTCAGCTCTCCTGGAAACCCAGTACAGGTCGTCGAGCTCGGGCAAAAAGTCTCCTTTATATAAGTTGAAAGCCTTTTCATAAAGCTCTGTCTTCTTATCCTTATCTTCCTGTTTTCTTGCTTTGGCAATGTAATCCTCAAAAAGGACAACATCTGTAACAACATCAACATCGGGATCCGTATTATACTTTCCGTCCACAATGGCAATTATCTTGCCTTCAGGAAGTCCAGCTTTTTCCGCAACCTTTTTAAACTGATAAATAAGGTTGTTCATACTGTTATTCAAATTGCTCTTAGAATTAAGATCATCCGAATAAATGTCTTCCTGAAGTGCTTCCTTTGAAAGTCCCTTTTTTCCTGCAACGCATACCCTTGATATAAGCTGTATATACTTAGACCCCTTATTTCTTCCTAAAGTAACCGGTTTATCGTCACATTCAATACCAAAACCACCAAATGTTTTTACACTAATCATCGTTTTTTTCATGTCTCCCATAGACGTATTATTTTCTCACATGCTCCCAATAAAAATAATACTCATACCCCTTTAAAACTCGTCAATTGTAGTGTCTATAAGTTCATATACTTATAATAAAACAAAGTAATTATAGCATAAATTCTGTTAATATGAGAATGCATTAGAATATTCTATTTATTTTAAAAAAGGTATTACATGCATTATCTTTTTCTGATATAATCTCTCCTTGTCGAAAAATCAAAGAAGATTCATAGCAGGTATCATTGGAAACGCACACCTTCAGGTGATAACGAACAACACGCTTAAGTCTTCCCCCGTTTCATGAAAGGAGAACCTTAACGTGTTACCACAGAATAAGTTTCAGGATTTTATTTTCACAGTTTTCATGGCATTTGTCATGGTTTATGCAATGATTTGCTACAATATTTCTTTAAATGTAGGCGGAATGCATAATTATGTTTTCCTCGCCGCATTCAAGGAAATACTTATCATGTGGCCGATTGCCATTGTCTTAGAATTACTGTTTGTTGGAAAGCTTGCAAAAATGCTCGCCTTTAGATTCGTAACTCCGGGAAAAGACCCTGTAATAATGATAATCCTAGGCATCTCTGCTATGTCTGTATGTCTTATGTGCCCATTGATGAGTCTTGCTGCAACTCTTTTATTTAAAAATGCCGGATCCGAATTTATCGCCGTATGGTTCCAGACCACGGCTATGAATTTCCCTATGGCATTGTGCTGGCAGATCTTTTTTGCAGGACCTTTTGTGAGAAATGTGTTTGGAGCATGTGTCAGAGTCCTTGCAAAGAAAGAAGCTGAAAGCATAAATGAAGCTGACTAAATATCGCATTTATAGTGCGCATCCTCACAGAGCGACTTCTATTTCATAGGAAAGCAATTTCCTCATATAAAATAAAAAGCTGTCACCCTGAACATTGAACAGCCCCTGTCAAGTAGATAGGGAAAATAACAAAATATCATCAAAAAATGGTGGTCATGGTAATATGATCACCGTTTTTTATTTCTGATGCTGTTAAGTTTTTTCTGCTACTTTATCAAAATATGCCATAATACAGGATGAACAAAACCACATGAACTGTATAGTGCAAAGGGATTGTCAGGATTATCGATACGTCCTGAGACTGTAGCAAAATCAGCTTTCGCCGAAAGACGTTTTAGCAATTCGCATACAATTATTCTATCCACCATTCAGGTGTCAGCTCACCCAGTTTCATAACACGACCTTCTCTGTAATCGATCATGATATCAATATCTTTATATTTCCCGGGCATAAGCTGAGTCATCAATTCTCTACATGCGCCGCAAGGTGCTCCTTTTCCTTCATTCGGAGGAATGCATAGAACCCTGTCAATTTCATACTCGCCATTAGTTATCATATTAAAGATTGCATTTCTCTCAGCACATATCCCAAGTGTTGAACATGTATCGATACAAACACCGGTATATATCTTTCCGGTTTTGGATAGAACTGCTGCAGAAACTTCTCCTGCAGACACATAATCAGAAATAGTTGCCGGTTTAAGCACTGCCTTTGCAGCGTTATACATTTCTTCCCAAATTTTATCCATGATCAACCTCCCTTTTTAGCCTTCTTGCACTTTCATATTGCCTTAGCATCTTTTTCCTCAGCAGATCTAAGGGTAAGCTTCCTTCCATCCTTAAGTGTTATCATTTCTTCTGCGATTTTCATACTATTCCTCCCTTTTTATCCCTGAAAAATTTTCCCGATACATCAAGTATTCCAAAACCAGATCAGGTAGGCCACATAGCAAATACCTGCTGCAAAAGGCACATAGCATCCCTCCACTATGAGATTTTGCTTATTTTCTATAGCTGTCTTAATCATCTCTCGAACAATTGGCCAGAGGTACTCAGTTAGCACAGCATCTGATTTCCCCGCATTCACTTACGATTTCCTCAAACGCTGCCGCATAGCACTCCTCAGGAATCATGGGCCAGTTGCACTCGCCGTATTTCTCATAGCATAGATCCATGGCACGATTCAGCATAGCGCCGTGGGTGTAATCTCCGCACTTGCCTGTAACAAGCAGCTGCGTAAAACGGGTCCAGTAAGGCGCAGTTTCATATATTCCGGCTTTCTTCATTTCTGCGATAAGCATTTCTGTATCTGCTTCCAAAGAAATAAACTCAGGCTCCCATTTTCCGGCGCTATCATGAATGATCATAAAGCGATAACTATATGGCACATCGCAGGATGCTCCAACAGATCCGGGATTCCAGATATATGTGTCTTGAACCCTGGTCTCCATCCTGTAATGTGTATGTCCGCAGATGATGTATTCTGCGTTTGTTTCTGCTACAACCTCTTTGAGGCTCTGCTCGTTATTTGCAAATTTCTCGTTCACTTTCCTTGGTGAACCATGGCATATTACAACGTCCGGCATACCTTCTGTCTTCAATGTCATAGTGATTGGGAGGCTGTTAAAAAACTCAACATCCTCTTTAGTAAGGTGCTTATGCGCATACCTTAGCATTCCTATGGTACTGGGATATGCGTCCCATTCCGGGTAGTCTTCACCAAGCTCATCTATCTGATAGTTTTCCTTGTTTCCTCTTAAAAAATAGCAAGTCTTACTATCGCGCAGATCATAGAGCATTTTCATGGTCTCTTCTATTCCGGGAAACTCTCCGGTGTAATCACCTAAAAAACAATATGCATCTATGTCCTTATTCTCTAGAAAATTTAAACTCTCTCTGAGTGCAATATGATTTCCATGAATGTCTGATAAAACTGCAATATTCATATAACCTCCAATTATTCAAACCACTTAGTCTTTTCCATATACTCATCGTAAGAAACTCCGTTGTACGGATTGGTCAACCCGTTCTCATCAGTAGGAAGTGCTGTTGTATATTCCCATTGCGCTTTTGCATCCTCATTGTTTATTTTCCTTAATTCCATTCTTCTCCCATTCCTCCCTAAGTAATCTGTACTCCAAGCGCGTCTTCATCTTTCCGTCATGCCACTCGTAGTCAATATGCTCAGCTTCTTTAATAAGCCCGTTCTTTTGCATAACTCTCTCGGAGCCTATGTTTTCAGCAAGACATCCTGTTGTAATTCTGTACACATTATTCTCAGTAAAGGCATATTCCAATACTCTGCGCAGCGCCTCAGACACATATCCATTTCTCCAGAACTTCGGATATGTAAAGTAGCCCAAATGAACAATCTTGCCTACAGGAGTATCATCTATGACTGTATATCCTATACTGCCGACCTGCTCGTGAGTACCTTTAAGTTCCATATGTAAAAAGTAAAACTGCCTGTCAGCTTTCTCCATATCTGCCAGCACATCTGCAAATTCCGCCCTGGCGTCATCTATGGAATTGAGCCTGATATCCTGCATATAATACATGGTTTCATCATCGGTTTTGAGTCTGAAGTACGCATCAAAATCGCTTTTTTCATAGTCACGCAATATAAGTCTGTCTGTTTCTAGCTTGATCATCACATCACCTTAAATTCATACCACTCTTCATCAGTCTTCTTAAATCCCACCGCTTCAAACATGCGCTGGCTCTGCTTATTAAAGGAATAGATATTTGCTTTAACTGTATCCATGCCCTTTTCCTTTGCAAGCTTCAGCATATCTTCTATGCAGCGTCTGCCGATATGGTGGTTCTGATATTCCTTGCAAACTACAATTGCAACTTCAGCGTTATCCCTAAGTGAGACATCTCCGACGAAAGTTCCCTTGTAATCTATGTAGTAGCAATTCCCATGAGAACTGAGGAAATCATACATGCGATGCAAGAGCTCCAGATCATAGGGCTCATCCCTATTATCAACCTGGTTACAGACATCCGGATTCTGATACCAAGGAAGGGATACCTCATCATTCCTGTAGTAAGGAATTAGTTTAATCTCATCGTCTACAATTCGCTCGGCAGCTGCCTGCTGCAGTAATTCCTTAGCTCTTTTCAAAACCGGTACTTCCCTACTCGCAACAAGTCTTCCAAGGCTTGTGCATCTGCATCTATCATATTCAGCAAGCGCCTCTTCATACTTAAGCTTCAAAGTCGAAAGATGAAAATCCTCTATCTCGTCCTGCGTAAGATGCTTATCCCCAAAAGATTTCACTTTGCAAAGAAAATAGTTATTTACGTTATGCCTGTGAATCAGATTGTAGTAATCGCTGACTACCCCGATCTTATCCAGAACCTCCACATCAGCGCCGAGTTCTTCTTTTAGCTCTCGCCTGATAGCAGTATCTAAATCTTCCCCGGCTTCCACTCCTCCGCCGGCAGTTTCAATAAGTGTCGCCTTACCAAAATCATCATCTCTGTTTGCCCTGACAAAATAAAAATAGCCCTCATCATCAACTACAATTGCTCTTGCAATCATCCTGTCATGGTCAATTGTTGTAAGTGGCCATTCGTTGTCTTCTAAATCTAAATGCCATTCTTCAGTCATTACCTTCTTCTCCATAATCCGCGTTCACACAATCTTAAACCCTAATATATAGTTCCACCAAGAAAACCACTGGCTCCTATTATCAGGGCCTTCATACTCTTCCTCCAAAATTACGCAAGCCTTTTGCTATGAACATGCCATATTCCTTTGGCAGATCAATAGCTCCGTCCACCGCATGCTCTTTTAATATCTGAGCGATCTTATCCACAGGAATATCCATTATCGCCTTAAAAGATGCAAGGCTGCACAGATAATCAACAAGGTCCTCTATATCTGTCACATGAAGTGAATCCTCGTAAATCCTTCCTTCCACATCTGCAAAAGCTGTTTTCAGCATACCTGCGCCATTTTGCATAGTGAAGTTATGGTTTGGATTAAAGCTCTCGCCCCCAAGTTCAAACCACTTAGCAAGTATGTCTGTAAAGTTATTTTCCCCAAGAGTCGCAGTATAAAAAACTCCGTCGTCCTTCAAAACTCTGCGAACTTCGCTTATTCCTTTCATGATATCCGGCACATGGTACAGCATGGAATTTGCTATGACCACATCAAAAGAGCCATCTTCGAAGGGGAGGTCCTGTATATCGGCCTGTTTATACTCTAAGTTTTTTATCTCTCCAAGATTTCCTTTTGCTGTAGCAAGCATTCCTTCCGAAAAGTCGGTTAAAACAAACTTGCCAAACTTATCCACAAGTTCATCCCTTCCCATCCACAAACTTCCTGTGCCGCAGCCAAGTTCCAGAACCTTCATGCCTTCCCCTATTTCATAATTGGACACTATCCAATTTCCGTATCCCAGCTTATTTGTGGAATATTTATCGTGAAAAGATAACCTGGTATCTAATCCTTTTGATGTGGCATACTGCGCCTTTACTGCTTCTGAATCATTTGAACTTCCTATCTGCATTGTGTAATCCTCCTGTTGTTTCGTTTTTTCAAATGATAAAGGCTGCCCCAAGGGCAAGGTCAATACTTTTTTATAATCTTCCAAGCACTCAGAAGCTTTTCCATATTCCAGGCCGCATTTGCGGGACTTGTCGATGGAAGACAAATCGCAGGCCTTTTGATAGCAGGCCCTGTATACTTTTCATAATACTTAAGTGCCGTTTTACCATTGACGTATATTGTCTTGATATCCGCTGTGTTTAAGATAAGGCTTAAGTCGTTCGGCACTACATTAGTGATGCTGGAGTCCGACGATCCTACAATATCGCAAGAATGTATCACGTCCCATAATGCAATCTTGTTCCTTATCAAAAGAGCCTTCTTCTCCTCAATTGTCCTTGGCTCTTCCTCTTCAAAGACTCTGGAAACTACTTTCCAAAATCTATTCTGCTTGTGTCCGTAAAAGAAGCCTTCCTCTCTTGATTTTACAGAGGGAAAACTTCCCAGAATAAGTATTTTTGAACTCTTATCATATATTGGTTCAATTGGATGTATAACCATAATTAAGTCTCTCCTTCCCCCATCCAACATATATGCACACTCTTTTATAGTACAAGATGGCAACAAAAAAGAGAACCGCAAACTAATACGATTCTCTAATGTTTACTGCCGGCGACCGGGATCGAACTTTTGTGACATCCCTTCCCACACGAGGAAATCCGGCTTCTCTGTTTCTTGGCGGATTAATCATTGAATCGTACTCAATTTCTCCGTCAAATATAAATTTAGTTATACCACTTTTATTTGTTTTTCCTAATTACAAAGCATTTCAAGTAATAACAGTATCTTCTACAATATCGATAACATCAGCATAGCCTGCCTGTCGCATTAAGCGGCTTATTCCATCAAGCACTTCTTCCCTGGAGAAATCATGCTCTATAAGGAACTCTTCCCCCTTCTCAGATAAATATTGATAGAACATTGCCGCAGCAGCAATGCTATTCTTATCAGAATAATCAAGAGATTCCAAAAGGAGATTTTCAGCTTTATTTATCTCTCCGCAATCTATCATTTCAAGAAGCTCAGCAAGTTTTCTCCCGGAAACTTCATAGCCATTATCACGCTCCATCTCTACTGCAACATACTTTTTACCTAGCATCAATGAAAAAAGTACCCTTACCATTTCCTTAATGATGCGCATGATATAATCTTTTTCATCGTCAAATGTCATAATGCACCTCCGCTCTCATACGGCAATACATCATTTTCTGTGCCTGGATGAAATAGCCGCTAAAGCCCTAAGTACAACAAAAGATATAATAAAAATGCCGTTTTTTTTCGATTAGACAACTTTGTCTATTTTTAGGTCAGTTCCTCTATAAAGTTCAATTGACGCATTGTTGCCAAATTATCTCTAGACATGGCACGAAGCTCATCAGGATCTATCCATTTGAACGCTATTGTCTCACCTTCCTGTAAAACAATTCTATCTTTATCAACATCTGTGGTACAAAGATAATCTACATAATATGTCTTATGCCCATGATGTAACACACGGCCAATTTCTATCAGTTCATCTGATACTATTCCAGTTTCCTCTTGTAGTTCTCTCATTGCACAGGTTAATGGATCTTCACCCTGCAGCGCAGAACCACCAGCAGTTGCTTCCCACATTCCTCCAAGGTGCCTTCTCTTATCTCTCTGCATTATCAGATAGCTTCCATCTGTATGTCTTACTATGATTTCACTGCATAAATGGAAGTATCCTTCTGGTACCTGCTCTCCACGAATCAAAGTTACACCCTCTATCTTATTAAGCTTACTGTCGTATGCATCCCATTTTTCCATGATTCATTCCCTTAAACTAATATTTTAATAGTCATGTAAAATCTACAAAGTTTTCCGGTATCAGTTCATAATCCACTGAAGACTGAATTTCTCCAACCTGGTTTGTCCATGAATCTATATTTTCTCTAACCTTGCTAAAACCCAAAGTCTCGTAGACATGCTGAGCTCTTTTGTTATTTAAATTGGTATCAAGAATAATCTTCTTATATCCTCTTGCAAATAACTCGCCAATAAGCATGCTAAGTATCTTTTTGCCTAATCCCTTTTCCTGATATAAGCTGTCACAGATCTTGATGCCAATTTCAGCAATATTTTCGCCCATGTTGTAATAACTCATCTCTCCTATAGAACTACCTTTATAATCTATGATGAGCCTTCGCTTTGTCTCGTCCATGTCACTTGATATCTGATTCCGGATCTCATCTGCAGTAGTCCCAAGCCCGTTAGGAAAGCCTGCATGTGCCATAACCTTACCATCATTCCACCATATAGCAAGCTGCTCACAATCAGTTTTTTCTGCATTTCTTATAGTAATATCTTTATTTTTTATATTCATTATGTATTATTCCTATCCATTTTAATTATGCTAAAAATCCAAACAGCTCTATTACCGCGCTCAGATCATCCACCTCAAAATCTGCCTGTTTCTCTTCGCCAAGAGCATCCCAGTATTTCCACATCCCTTGCTTCACACGAACAGTCTTCATACCTATTTTCTTAGCAGGTATTATGTCATTATCAACCCTATCTCCAATCATGACAGCATTCTCAGGTTTACAATTAGCCCTTGATAAGGCAAGCTCAAATATTCTCCTATCAGGCTTCTCTAATCCTTCTTCTGCAGAAGCAATGACAATATCTATAAACTTTAAAACACCATGCTTTTCTAATCTGGCTGCTGTTCCCGGAAGCTGATTAGCAATGACTCCAATTTTATATTTCTTACTCAATCGCTCAAGGCACTCATATGACTCCGGAAACAATTCCTCATCTTCACTTCTCCAGCGAGGTCTTTCTATTCCGTATTCCTGAATCAGCACTTGTTCTCCCTTTTTCTTTTCCTTATAAAGCTGAGTAACCTTATTCTGTATCTCATCAAAAGGTTCATTAACAGCATTAGCAATTTCGTGTAGTCTATGTAAAAATGGCTTTTCCTCACTTACCAAAGTTGAGCCAACATCAAAAAAGATCCATTCTATGTTATCCAGCTTCATCGCAAATCCTCTATCATCTTAATTGCATCATCACCAGAAATGCAGCTTGCAAATCTTTCCTCTTCTTCATTTAGTCCTACCTTCCTCTATTATGTAGCCTTCATATGTAGGGGCAGTAATATGCTGCCCCTATATTGACTCTTCTCTTACACTTGTCATCTACAAATAGCATATCCAATATAGATAAGGTATATCAGCACCAATGAGCATCCTTCAATTCTGTTTAGCCTATTCGATGTTCTCGAATACATAAGCGCTAAAAGGCTTGTAAAGATCAAGACAACCAGGTCAACTACAGATGCTACATTGACTGATATTGGATGAACTGTACCTGAAACGCCACAGATTACCATAAGAATAATGAATATGTATGTTATAAAATTAATCATTTTCTGTCCCTCAAATCTTTCTTGTCATTGTTTTCCTTTATTTGGTCTTCATCATAATCCGGGGCATTATGCTCAGCTATAAGCACCCAAATAACAGCACCGACTATAAGGCCCGTGCATATAACAGCAATCGCATTTGCAACCATTTCTAAATCTCCTTTTCTCAAATAAAAATTGACAAATACTTTCTTTATTCAGTTGTTTGGGGATTGATTATTTTAGACCGTCCTTATCATGAATAAAGGTCATGATATTGTTCCTTGAACAAATGACATTTGCCCAGGGAAAGATTGAAGGTAGATTAGACTTAAAATAAACACCTATAGACAGAAAGAAGCATAGAATCAGTGTCAGAACGACAATGCGCTTGCTTGAAGAACTTCTTTCCAGCTTTTTAATTACTTCGCCAAGAATACTAATATCCTTTATTTCTGCTGCCGACAGTATATGAGCGATGTTATAGTTTACATAAGAGTTTGCATTCAATGGTCTGGATGTCTGAGACTCCTCAGCAGCTACTCCATAGCCAAACCTATCTGATAACTCCAAACTTTCATGAGCATCAAAAAAGATGCCACCTGCTACAATGGTAAGCAATATAAGAAGCAATATTGAATTTTTAGCAAATGCTCCCAGCTTCATCTAAAACTCTCTCACGTATTTCAAACTTCTTCTATAATAACAAAAAATAAGATTATTGAAACTATTTTTTGATTATAGCTCCTCAAATTTGAGGAGCCTAATCTTATAAGACAAGAATATCTTCGGTTATATAGTTGTGCCATATTCTCAATCATTTTAATAATGATTGACCTGGGCGAACCATTTCTTTGTAGTCCCTCTTGAATAGTTGGAATTCCGGTACTATGTCCCACGGTAAAATCAAGCTCTTTTAAAAATTCTCCAAGTCGCCTGTTCCTATACATTTTGCTCTTAAAGCGCTCACCCTTTTGAACCAAATGTATAAAAAAGAAGAAGGCTGCAAGCTCAGATAAAATCTAAGCTTACAGCCAATCACATTACTGCCGGCGACCGGGATCGAACCGGTACGGGTATCGCTACCCACGGGATTTTAAGTCCCGGGCGTCTGCCAGTTCCGCCACGCCGGCTATTATTAGCAAAAAGTCGCTCTTAAAGCGACTTTTTAGTGGAGCTTCGGGGACTCGAACCCAGGACCGACCGGTTATGAGCCGGTTGCTCTAACCAACTGAGCTAAAGCTCCAAGTAGTGACTCCGACGAGGCTCGAACTCGTGTTACCGCCGTGAAAGGGCGATGTCTTAACCACTTGACCACGGAGCCATAAGTTATTCAATTGATTGTGAAAACAAAATTACGTCCACTAACAATCAGCTCCCCAAGTAGGACTCGAACCTACGACACTTCGGTTAACAGCCGAATGCTCTACCGACTGAGCTATTGAGGAATATTAAACATATAAATGTTTAAATGGGGCCTACAGGGCTCGAACCTGTGACCCTCTGCTTGTAAGGCAGATGCTCTCCCAGCTGAGCTAAGACCCCATATATGGTAACAACGTACCTTCAAAACCGAACACTGAATACATCTCAGATCCTTCTTCGTTCTATGTCCTTCTTGGACAAGCCCTCGACCTATTAGTACACATCAGCTGAACACGTTACCGTGCGTACACCTTGTGCCTATCTACCTCATAGTCTCTAAGGGGTCTTACTGCCGAAGCAGGGATATCTCATCTTGAGGGGGGCTTCACGCTTAGATGCCTTCAGCGTTTATCCCTTCCGGACTTGGCTACCCAGCCTTATGCATCTGGCGATGCAGCTGATACACCAGCGGTCCGTCCATCCCGGTCCTCTCGTACTAAGGACAGCTCCTCTCAGATATCCTACGCCCGCGCCGGATAGGGACCGA
>NZ_JNKZ01000004.1 GCF_000702265.1 Butyrivibrio sp. NC2002 | reverse complement strand
CCGTCCGACCTCTCAGTCCGGCTACAGATCGTCGCCTTGGTGAGCCGTTACCTCACCAACTAGCTAATCTGACGCGGGCCCATCTCGTACCACCGGAGTTTTTCACACTGTGTCATGCGACACTGTGCGCTTATGCGGTATTAACAGTCGTTTCCAACTGTTATCCCCCAGTACGAGGCAGGTTGCCCACGCGTTACTCACCCGTCCGCCACTAAGATCTAACAAGCTTTGACCGAAGTCTCTGCAGCGTTAAATCTCCGTTCGACTTGCATGTGTTAGGCACGCCGCCAGCGTTCATCCTGAGCCAGGATCGAACTCTCACGTTAAAAATCTATCTCTTCACCTTTCGGTGATTTGATCGTTCGTCTGACCAGAACTAAAGCTTGGCTTTGTTCTGTCCGTTTTACCTTTGTTAGGTTTTGTTCTCTGAATATTCTTTAATGGAATTTTCAGGGTTGCATTACTATTTTATTGTCAATGTGCTTTTGTGTCTTGGCTTGTCAGCCGCAACTCTGATAGGATATCATTTAGCAGGCTTTTTGTCAAGCACTTTTTTATTTGTCTTTTTACTCTCTTTTGAACAACAGCGCTGATCCCTTCCGGTCAGACCGCTTATCACTCGCAGCGAGCGAATATAAATATACCATTCACCCCCTTATGTGTCAACAATTTTTTTAAATTTTTTTTGATTTTTATAAAAATTTTAAAAAAGCCGCTGTTTTATTGGCTTTTCAGCCACTTTTGTTCTTTCCTTTCCTATAAAAAAAGCCTTAATTGTTTTAATTGTATATATTTTATATAAATTCACTCAAGGCCAGCCTGATCTTCCATATATATTATCTATTTGTTACTACTCATTCATCCAATTAATGAAATAAAGCTTTGTGATCATTTTTATCTTATGGATTTTAGTTCTTCAGATTTTTAGTAAGAAGGATTTGCTTGGGAAATTCTTTTTTCAATAAGAAAAGAATGTCGCTCGCGACATTCTCGCGCCGAGCGCGGTTGCAAAATGCAACATTTTCCTTTCGCGCGAGTGCGCATCCTCGCGGAGCGTTTTTTATTGAATAGGAATTTCGGAGAAATTTCCTATTCAACAAAAAATCCCGGCCATAAGCCGGGAAAAATTTTGAACGGAGTAAGAGGGATTTGAACCCTCGCACCGCGTGAACGGTCTACACCCTTAGCAGGGGCGCCTCTTCAGCCACTTGAGTATTACTCCATGTCTGAACCCTCTACCAAATGGTATTTGGTTGTATGCATTATCATAAATATCTCTAACGCAAAAGTAATTATACAGATGTAATATTGCATTGTCAACCAGTCTTTTCCAAATAGTCAGAAATAGTCAGAAATCATTCTACAATTTCTGATTTGCCATAATCATTCAAAAATTCATTTATAGCGGTTTCGTATAAATTATTTCCTTCTGAGTCAACGACTACTATAGCAGGAAAATCCTCTACTGTAAGCTGTCTTATTGCCTCTGTTCCCAGATCATCATAAGCAACTATATCGGACTTCACTATAGCATTGGAAAGAAGAGCTCCTGCTCCTCCTATTGCTGCAAGGTACACTGCCTTGTTTCTTTTTATAGCTTCAATAACTTCAGGTGATCTTTTTCCTTTTCCAATCATTCCGGCAAGTCCAAGATCGAGCAAATTCGGAGCATATTTGTCCATTCTGCTTGCTGTTGTCGGTCCCGCAGAGCCTATTGGTCTTCCTTCTCTGGCAGGTGAAGGTCCCATGTAGTATATAACATTCCCATCTATTTCTATCGGAAGCTTTTCTCCTCTATCAAGAGTATCCTGCATTCTTTTATGCGCTGCATCTCTTGCAGTATATATAATTCCCGATATGTAAACCATATCTCCTATATGAAGCTTTTTGATAATCTCCCTGTCGAAGGGCGCACTTAGTTTGTAATCCATCAGATACCTCTCAATCTGTGATCATCGATTATAAAATCGCGGTTCTGTGTCTGTTTACATGACAGCAGATATTTACCGCAACAGGAAGACCTGCTATATGCGTAGCATAGGTGTCTATATTTACTGCAAGAGCAGTTGTGCTTCCACCAAGTCCGCCGGGACCAATACCTGTTTTATTAATTGTCGCAAGTACTTCTTCTTCCATCTTTTTCACATAAGGGATGTCAGAATGCACTCCTACTTCACGAGTAAGTGCTTTTTTGGCCAAAAGGGCGCATTTTTCGAAGGTTCCTCCGATGCCAACTCCTATTACCATAGGAGGACATGCGTTGGGACCGGCATCTTTAACTGCCTGAACAATTGCCTGTTTCACGCCTTCCTCCCCGTCTGCGGGTTTAAGCATGAATACTCTGCTCATATTCTCTGACCCAAATCCTTTGGGAGCTATAGTTATCTTTAGCTTATCTCCCTCCACTATATCATAGTGAATGACAGCAGGTGTGTTATCACCTGTATTGTTTCTGATAAGAGGATCCGATACTACAGATTTTCTTAAGTATCCTTCTGTATAGCCACGGCGGACACCTTCATTTACAGCATCTGTAAGAAGGCCTCCCTCTATATGTACGTCCTGACCTACTTCTATAAAAAACACGGCCATACCTGTATCCTGACATATAGGTATTTGGCCTTCCCGGGCTATTTTAAGGTTTTCCTGAAGCTGGCTTAATATTTTCCTGCCTAAAGGAGATTTCTCTTCTTCCATGCCCCTTTTAAGCGCATTTTTCATATCATCTGTGAGTGTATAATTCGCATCTATGCAGAGGTTTCTGACTGCCTCTACAATTTCTTTTACATTAATAGAACGCATCAATTTTTCCATCCATGTTACATGTGATCAGTGAAATAATAGAATCATTGAAGCTTTTTGCAAATAGCTTTTAATTCTTCATCTGTTGGCTGTGTAGGTTTCCATAATATGTGTTGATTGTCATCCTTGTATCTGGGAATCACATGAAGATGAAAATGATTTACTGTCTGTCCGGCGCATTCTCCATTATTCTGAACAAGGTTAATACCATCAGCAGAAAGTCTCTCTTTAAGCTTTATAGAAAGCTTCTTAGCAAGTTTCATTGCTTCTGCAGCTGTTTCTTCCGGAAGTTCATAGATATTTTCATAATGCTCCTTGGGAAGGATCAGTGCGTGTCCCTTAGTTGCAGGACCGTTATCAAGGATTACTGTAAAGTTATCGTCCTCATAAATCTTATTTGTGGGAAATACCCCATTTGCTAGTTTGCAGAAAATGCAGTTTGAATCTGTCATACCCATTCCTCCATCGTGTATTCTTTCATGAAAATAAGTGTTATAAAAAGCGTGATTATGATTCCGGCTACAAGACCACCAATGTGTGCTGCGCCGTCAACTCTCGTATTTATCACGCTGTCATAAATGTTTAACGCAATAACAACAAAAACCCTTATTAGGAAGTTCTTTCCTGAAGCGAGTTTTTTTCTGCCAAATAAAGCAATGACTACAATTGCACCCATAATTCCATATACAGCTCCGCTTGCTCCATAGGAAAGGTCATAGTGCATTGTTTTTAAATTACTTATGGTACTGACTATGCTTGCAATTATCCCGGAAGCTATATATAGAATAAAATATTCTATATGCCCTATATCGTGCTCCACATTGGCACCTATAAACAAAAGAACCAGCATATTACTGAAAAGATGATCCGCGGTAAAGTGTATGAACATACATGTAAAGAGCCTATAATACTCGTCCATGTCAACAACTCTTATATAATAGTTTGTTCCATATTCATATATCGCATCTCCAAAGATATATGTGGCCAGATATACCAGAACATTTATGATCACAAATGCCAGGTTTACGTACGATGTCAGAAGCAGTCTCTTTTGCCTCGTCCAAAAAACTTCTGTATAATCTCCCAAAATTATTTAAAATCAAACAGCTGATCCATATTTCTCAGCAGTTTGAAGTCTCCCTTCATTTTTAGATTCCCCTCCATGAAAGCTCTCTGGAATGTCATTCTTCCGGATGTTATCTGCTCGAGCACATCAGTATTTAAAGAAGCATGAACGTCACAGCCTGCTGCCTCTCCAAGCTTAATTTCTATAGCGCTGTTTTCTATTTTTATGTTTATATCTCTGTCCTTTATCTGATCAAGAAGTGTTATCTGATAAACCGCATGAAGTCCTGCCACAGGCTTAAAATGGCTCTTTAAGCTGCTTATAAAGTCTTCTGTGTGCTCAGCGGCATGCTCCTTGTCCATTTTATTCCTGAAAATGCTGCTCAGTTCCTGAATATCTTCTTTCTGCTTCTGAACGTATTCTTCGTTGGAGATATATCTTGAAAGGGCTTCCGTTTCCTGCGGAGTAAAATCATTCATCTTCGTTTTTGAAACAGCATGCTCTACCGCCTGATTACTTGTAGGAAGCGATTCCATCTTCTGGCTCATGCTTCTGTATATGTTTTCAGCCTTTTTCTCGATAAGGTTCTTATAACTGTCATTACTTTCAAAAGATGAAAAATCTGCTATATACCCGCAAAGTCCGTCTAAAGGAATTCCTCCGAGTATCTCCCATGCGCTTGAAAGCTCCATCATTCCTTCACGTTCACCGTGTGTTGTTGACATGACAACCGGAGCCATGTAAAGACCAGATAATTTATTCTTGTCCCCATAAAGCCAGCAAGCATCAAGAAACTGATGGATATAGCCTCCTACTCCAAACCATTCAACAGTTGAAGCAAGGATCACTCCATCAGCATTTTTCAAAGTCGCAGGAAGTGCAGTTATTCCGTTCTTTTGCTCAAACAGATTAAACTGCTCAACCTGAACATTTAATTCTTTAAAAACATCACTCATTCTGGAAATAACATAGAGAGTCGGATCGTCGATTATCCCCCTGCCGCCATAATATATATTAATTTTCATACAGAGCCCCCATGGATTATAAAATAATGCTTATTATACCACACTTTGGAATTTCATATTTGCTTTAAATATATGCAAAAGAGCACTTTCCAAAAGAAACCTTGTCCCCTTTTTTGAGGAGTCTTTTCTTATTTTTTTGAAGCTTTCTTCCG
Source organism: Butyrivibrio sp. NC2002 (assembly GCF_000702265.1). GTDB lineage: Bacteria > Bacillota > Clostridia > Lachnospirales > Lachnospiraceae > Butyrivibrio. Next base: position 722,411 of record NZ_JNKZ01000004.1, on the reverse strand, counting down.
TTTACAAATGTCCCGTTTTTTGATCCGGCATCGCATATTGAATACTCGTTATCATTATCTTCCCAAAAAAGACGTGCATGCATCCTGGATACAGTAGGCTCTTTTATAGAAAAGTCATTGCCTGCAGGGTTCTTACCTATTGTCATTTCATTGTCATTAAGGTGGAAAACCGTACCCTCCATTTCATCAATGCCTCGCAGGGTCCTTTGGGGCTCTGAGAGGTCAAATCCCAAAAGAACCGTTTCTTCGTCATCATATTCGTTGTCAGAATAAAGATCCTGGTCACTATCCGTTATATCTTCGTCATCCTCATATTTATCTTCGAGTACATCTTTCCTTGGCTTTTTTCTAAATCCCTGAATAAAGCAGATAAGAGACATCATGATCGAAACCATAAATGTTCCAAGGTCGATAAGTCCCTCTTCGTATGTGAGGTAGAAAAATATCCTCAGATAAATAAGTGCTCCTGCTACTATTAGAAACAATCCGCCAAGAAGAAATGACAATCGTCCTGATAGCTGAAATTTCCTGCTCTTTTTTGATGTATCAGGATATGCTTCAAAGCTCTTTTCGTAATCATCGTTATCATTTTCATCTAAATATCCATCGAAAGCATAGTTCTGTGTGGAATCACCTTCCCGAGGCATAACTTTAACATTATGCTCTTCATCTTCTTCAAAAATGTCATCCGAAATATAGCCTTTTTGTTTATTTATAATTTGTTCCAATGAATGATAGGAAAATACTTCTTTTGTAATGTCGCATATGTCGTATACAAGGTCGGATGCTTTTTCATCTGATAAGTCGGTAAGGTCGATCAAAAGGCTTCCTAAATCCTTGCTGCATTCATCTCCTCCTAATTTGTATATGAAGAAAAACTTTCCGGTAGGTAAATCCTCAAATATAAAGTCTTCATTGACGATGAGACATTTATCATCAAGTAGATATTCCTCAAGATTTTTACAGGTTTCAATGTAGTCCTGCAAAAACACCATCACCTTATCGTAACCCATTTTCTCTGTCTGATATCTTACAGACATACTCTGCTTTGAATCTATTTCGTAATAAAAAGCGCATCTGTTGTCCATGCGCCTTAAATCAAGTGGAATAATCCCATTTACCTTATTATTTTCCAGCATCTTGTACTGATAATCAGAAAGGTCTTCTTCATCTGCATCTATCACAAAATAGTTATGTTTCAATTCTCTGTAAAACCTAAATTCCATCTTTCCTCCAAATAGTGTTTCTATTTTCTTTTTCCTGCAAGCTCTGCAATATCTTTAAGTCTTTTCAGCTTCCGAAGCTTTTCTCTCGGATCGGTATCTCTTATCCTTGCCTTTTGGGTAAACTCCCATTTATCTTCAAGTTTCTTAAAATAGCTTCCAAGAGCCCTGTGACCTGTAGTTATTTTTCCTTCAATAAAAATATCCCGTCCCTTAGTTGTTACCTTGGTTTCGGGAATGCTGCTCCCAAAGTATTTGTTTTTAAACTGAGCAGTTTTCCTATCCTCTGCATAATCTGCCGCGCTATTATAGCCTTGATCTTCATAATAAGCAGATGCCCTAAATCCTATAAGGTAGAGATCCTGCGACAATATGCACCTTGCATACATGAAAAAGGCAAGGTAAATGATAAATGCAATGATAAGGATTGCAGTGGGAACAACAAAAGAAGCTTCTACAGACATGTATGCAGGGATTTGTGTCTTTAATGATCGTCTTTGTCTATTAGCAAAACGCATATATCGATACCCCTACTCCAATTAAAATGCATGGTATAAATGCAAAGCTTTCTGTTTTCTTTGCCTTTTTAAATATGATCAAAAAACCGCTGACAAATGCTGACAAAAAAAGCGCGATGACTATTGCGAAAAATGTTACCCGGGCGCCAAGAATAGGACCCATAAATAATGTCATTATTCCATCTCCTGCTCCAAGTGATCTGTCCGATAAGAAAGATAAAATAAGCATCACAATCCCGGGGATAAGGGAAATAGCAAGCAATTTTATATCAAATCTTTTTTCGTATACCAGGTATAGCTGAAATATAAGTATAAGTGCAAAAAGCACTGCAGGATATATTACCGAGATTCTCTTTCTTTTTATATCCTCTATAGCGCAAGCTAAAAGAATAGCCATTACTGCTAATTGAAAAACACATACAGTGCTAAATGCATTAGTAAGTGACTGCATAATAAATCTCCTCTCATTAGCCGCATTCACTGCAGGGTCCCTTTCCATGGGCCTGCGAGATTGGTATTGTAAAAATCGTCCTTTTAAGGCCGGAGCAATTGACATTTGTATGATATCTATTTCCGTAATCTGTTATAAAAACCGTTCCGCCGGTTGCCTTTTTGCAGTATTCACACTGGTAATACTTGCATCTGTCTACATTCCTTTGAGACGATACATTTTTAAAATCAACCGCTCTTACCGAGAAATTAAGATGCGAGCAGGAAAGGCTCCTATGATACACACTGCCGTGTTCTGTAACATAGACCATTTCCTCCTCTTTACTTGAATCCTCCGCCTTTGCATCGCCGTTATAACCGGTAAATGCGTGACCGTAAAATCTTGATTCCATAGGAAAATTTGTGAATTCTACAATTCCCAGAATGGGATGAACCTTGTAAGAAGCTACGATATCAATAATATCTCCGTCAGATAAGAACGCTGATTCCGCAAAGGACAGACCGGATGACTTGTTTACAACGCAGCTGTTATCAAGGTATTCTTCGCCCAGATAATCCCTGACCCTTTTCCCTGCATAAGCTGCGCTTAAAGCGCCTTTTATAACACCGGGTTCTTCACCTTCCTTAATATGACGAAGAATTCCAGCCGATTCCATTATTTCACTTCCTGTTTGATGAAGAGCAGCCTCCATATCACATTGAAGCTTCAGAATGTCAAATGCTCCAAGAATATTTACAAAGAAGAATATAAATAGTGGAAGAACCAAAGATGCCTCAACTGTTATAGAAGCTGCAGATGACAGCCTCTTCCCTTTTTTTGCCCGGAGAAGCATTCCTTTCAAAATGAATAATTTTTTATTACAGAATTTTATTGTTTTTAGTTTTCTTGTTTTGTTTTTGATTTCTTTATATTTTTCCATATTAGTTTTTTAGATTTTTATCAAGGAAAAGGCCGTCATCTGCAGTTTCCTGAAAAGACATCTTTTCCACTAACTTCTTTATATTATTTATTTACATTTCATACCCGTATATTCGCTCGATGACCATGTTTTGAGAAAAAAATCCCTTTACTGTAAATCTGGCTCTATAGACATCTATGCAGTTGTCCAGTCTAAATCCGGCATTTCCTTTGGTTTTTCTGATATTCATCTCGACTACGTCCATCATTCTCATGGTTTTATCTTTATCAGATTTAAGAAAAACCAGCATTTTAAGATAGTCCCCATAACTAAAGCCGCTTCCTTTTTTGTTTTTCAGATTGTTTCTGAAATTAAGCAGATTCCCGATTGAAATATTCCAGCTCTCTTCTGTTTTTACAAGAGGTACCTTTCCTCCTGAAAGAAGGATCCTTAGATCAGAGATTGACTCAGCAAAAGTCCATGCAAAGATGATCGCATAAGTCATAGGCTCTTCAAGTTCGGGGGAAAACAAAAGCGCGGATGCTGTCAGTGCCAGAGTTTTAGCCTCTTCCTTTTTCTTTTCATCAGATAAAAGATATACATAATTTGATGCTTCTCTTATAAAGAAGAGTCTGTTTACGACAGCCTCAAGATTCTTATAATCACTGTCTTTTCCGGCAAATATGTATTCAAGCTCATAATCAAGTGCGCTGTCTGTGCCTTCATTTCCGTAATAACCGCACTTTTCAAATATATACTCATCAAATAAAAGCTTTTCTTTAAATTTGACTTGAAAATCCTCATCGAGCCCGGTTCCTCTTTTTAACTTCCTGTTAGAAGCAAGATTTTCCGAATTTATAGCCTTTGATGAAATATCGTCAAAAGAAGGAGCTGCAAGTGAGAGAATTCCTATGCTTTTTTGCGATGTGACACTTCCTGCCGGGTTGTCTATCTCATATTCTTCTGACTCTCCGTCGCCATCAGTGTCTTCATAGTATGAGCCGCTTATTTCCTGCTCGTTTTCCCTCGCTGCCTCTTCTACATCTATTTCTTCATAACCACTATCTTTAAGCTTTTGTGCATTTTCTCTGACTTTCTTAGCTGCTCCTCCTATGAGATCAGATTCCATGTAAGTTATTACCTGCCTCTTAAAAACATCACCATCTGTTGCAAGGGAATAACCTGTTATGTCCACATTCTCAAGAGAGGTCTTCATCATCGTGCTTCTGCCAAAGAGAGTACCCATGGGAGAAAGCTCAAAATTTTTGGAAAAGTACTTTCTTAAGTGCTCATTTACATTCTCTATGTTGCCTTGTCCTCCGCCATAGGATGTGTCTACAAATAAAAGGCCGTACTTTTCGAATAGTTTGGTATTATACTCTCCTAATACCGAATTCATGGCTATATCTGTCACCAACTCTGTTTTCATCTTTATAGCCCCAATCCGTGCGCCTCCAAAAAGCGTCATTATAAGGGTTAAAATGATGGACAAAGATAGTGACAAATATACACTCAGGTATGCGTTACATTCCTGTGATCGATTTTGTATCACTTTTAATTGTCTTAAAAATGTTTTCGACAAGGCCGTCAATCTGCTGCTTAAACACAATTACAAGTCCGATGAGCACCACGATTATAAGGATAACCTCGACTGTACCCATTCCGCTTTCATCATTTACAAAATCACTTAGCATTCCAAGTGCTTTATGCTTTAAAATGATCATGCCTTCCTCGATTTTTCTTAATTTGTTTGTTACTTTTGTTTTCATTTTTTCCTCCTAAAAAATTATTGATCTATATGTAACACCAGTGGTGATTACACCTATGTTTTCAAAATGACAGATATGCCGGAATCATGATGACGACCATTACGATCACAAGCATCATTACCATTGGAAGAAGCAGCTTTGTTCCGGCTTCCTCTCCCATTTTTCTTGCGTACGACATTCTTTCTTTGGTCGCTTTTTTGGCTTCTTCTCTAAGTACAGTTAAAAGTTCACTGTTTCCTTTTTTCAGATTCTGGGAAAGAAGTGTTACAAGCCTTGTGTACTGCACAACCTGGCATCTGATACCAAATCTCTCATAAACTGAAAGTTCTGACAGGCCGCTGTCCAGCTCATTGCAGCACTTACAGATTTCCTCATAGAGAAAACTTGTTTTCCCTGTAAGACTCTTTTCGTTTTTATATTCATCTGAAAATTTTCGGAGAATTCCTCTGACAGACATTCCTGCCCCCATATATAGGACAAGTCTTGAAATGAATTTAGGATACTCAAGAAGGAGACTCTTTTTCCGCTCCTCTACTTTTTTGGAGACTTCTTTATCTTTTGCTATAAATATCGCACATCCCGCAGTAAGAATTAGCATTAAGAGTATCATGCTGTTATCTTCAGATTTTTTCTGCCAGATAATATCCACATCATCAACTCTGCCTGGAAGCTTGAAGTTCTCATCCTGGCGGCTTTCCTGCTCTGCCTTGTTCAGCTCTTTTTGAATATTTTGTATAAGCTCATCTCCAAGTGAGCGCTCTTTAGGACATACGTTAACATTGTATGTGTTTTCCCACTTCTTATCGTTGTACATTGCGGTGCAGGTAAGCATTACTATTTTTCCGCTTCCTTCTACCGCTTCATTAGTTACCTTTCCATCAGAATGTACAAGGTCGAAGTCATCACTTTTCCATACAAGTGTGAATGGATACCCGTTTATTTTTTCTACAAGTTTAAGGTCCGTTGTGACCTTTTCAAGACTTTTGTTTTCTCCCTTAATGATACCGGGGATTTCTTCTGCCATCTTTTTGAAAAGCTTATTTGCTTCATTTTCATTGTAGAGGCGCTCTGAAACACTTACTTCAAAGTCGCCAACCTGTGTTCCGCTTCCTGAAAATGCCACGAGATCTACCCTTTTATCTCCCATGTCATAATCTTTTCTGACTATGGTATTGTCTTCTATAATCCTGCTGCCTGCTGCCTGATAACTGCTTATGGCGGCAAGTATGGATCCGACGATCAAAAGTTCAAGAACGAGGCTGATCTTCCTTATGTAATATCCTCTTACCAGTTCATTAGTATCTTTTTCATAATCAAGTATCTTTAGTTCTTCTCTGACTTTCCGCTTCCTTACAGATGATTTATATAATCTGCTTTTTTCAAGGAATTTTCTGTATATAAGCGCTGCTATCTTCTCAAATCTTCTCTGCAGACCCTTTTCTGTAAGGTCATCCGGAAGTTGTTCATCCTGTGATAGGATAAATAGAAGCAGCGTATATACAGGAATTATCAGATATACAATTGCTATCATTTAATTCCCTTTCTTTTTTATTAGATTTCGATAGTTACTATTTTTTCGGAAAGAAGATATGCAAAGATATAGATAAAAAGGCAGGCTGTCATCACACATACTCCGAAAAGATTTCCGTACAAGGGTTCAAAGAATCCCGGATTTGTAAGACCAACATAAGCCATTATCCCAAATGGAACTATTTCCATGATCCTGGCCTCCATTTTCTTTGCTGCGATTAATACTTCTATTTCGCTCTCAACTTCCATTTTCTCTGAGATAACTTCAACGCATCTTTCAATTGTTTCAGTCATGTTTCCGCCGCTTCTTTTAGCAACAGCAAAAACTCCCGCAAACTCTTCAATATCTTTGTTATCTGTTCTTTTTCCCAATTGTCTTATCATGGTTTCAACAGTTACATTGTTTTTTATTCCCTGCTCAATCCTGCTAAGTTCTCTGCAGATAGGTGCTCTTCTTCCATACAAAAGGATCATGTCTGCTTTAGCCTCGTGAAAAGAGTTTTCTATTGAATATCCCGCTTTTTGCGCAGTGGATACTGCCATCATTGCATCCCTGAACTGGATTCCGAGTTCATGATTTTCACTTCTTCTACTCTTTTCTTTTTCGAGAACAAACCAAGGAAATGACAATGGAAGGATAAAAACAGATGACATTAGATTCCCATAGAATAAATACGCTATTGCGCATAAGATAAGAATATTTTTTGCAAACAGCGGGATATCCGTAATTTTGGGCTTACAGGCTAATGCCCGCTGCTTCAAGTTTTGAAGTACAGTAAAGTTCATTTTCTTTTATCCACTCTCCTTTTATTCTTCCCTCCGTATCTGTCCCCGTTTCTCTAAATGAATAGAGAGGACGTATTTCTATCCTGCTATCAACTATTTCTCCTGTAACTTCCGATACTTCCAATAGTTTTCTTGTTTTATCCCTAAGTCTTCCAAGCTGAACTATGATGTCGATCCCGGATGCTATCTGCCCCCTTACCGCAGGAAGCGGCAGCTCCATTCCCATCAGTACCATAGTCTCAAGTCTTGACAGCATATCCTTTGAAGAATTAGCATGGCCCGTTGACATCGAAATATGGCCGGTATTCATAGCTTGTAGCATGTCGATACATTCCTCACCTCTTACCTCACCAACGATCAGTCTGTCCGGTCTCATTCTAAGCGATGACTTTATAAGGTCCCTTACCGTTATCTCCTTGCAACCCTCTACATTGGCATTTCTGGTCTCAAGTCGTACCAGATTCGGCACATGCAAAATCTGAAGCTCAGCATTATCTTCAATTGTTATTACTCTCTCATCTCTTGGAATACTGTCTGAAAGTGCGTTTAGAAATGTGGTCTTACCTGATCCGGTTCCACCTGAAATAAAAATGTTATATCCTGCTACAACCATCTTTTGTAAAAACTCCGATACGTCCGCAGGTATTGATCCTATTTCGATCAGCTTTTTCATGTTTATCGGGCTATCGGGAAAACGCCTTATAGTAACTATCGGTCCGTTTAACGCGACAGGACTAAGAACCACATTAACTCGGGATCCATTTTCAAGTCTTGCATCCACAATAGGAGATGATTCATTTACGACTCTGTTGCATTTGCTGACTATCTGCTGGATCACATCTTCAAGTTTTTCTTTCGACTCAAAATGCATATCGTAGCGTGATAGCCTGCCGTTTTTTTCTACAAAAATGTTATCTGTTCCGTTTACCATTATTTCCGTTACATCTTTGTCATCCACAAGGTTTTGAAGCACATCGAGCTTTCTTATTGAATAGAAAATGTCTCTTCTTAGTCTGACCTTTTCTTCTATTGAGATGTTCTCTGTTCTGCAAGTATTTAGGATATTTCTGTCTATCCTAAGAAGCATCTCTTCATCATCAATGTCTTTTGAAAAATCAATTTCAGAGAGTATCTTCTCTTTGATCTTTTTTCTTAATTCATCATTTTTCATTAGTTCGCATTCCTCTGGTGCATTTCTTATATTTGCTTAAAATCTTTGCTGCCGTATATTCTTCATTTTTCTTTGACGGGAGCTTTTCATTAATACTTGTTATGTCCTCTTCTATCAGCTTTTCCATATCAAAACCATCGAGCAGCTTTAGTTCTTCTTTATATGCATTTATCGCTCTTTGTCCATATTCCGAGCTATCTTTGAGCACAATGTGAAAGCTTGAATTGCGCACAATACTTAAAAATCCATCCGTTCCTTCCGAAAGGTCGATCACGAGATTATCATATATGCCGCATTTCTCTATGTTTGAAATAAGTCCCCTAAAGGAGTCTTCTTTTACTCCTCTTAGGTCCTTGCCGTTTTTTACCGCAGGTATGTAATAAGTATTTCCTATTTTCTTTCTGATTTTTTCAAGATACATTGAAAACTTGGCTAAATACTGCTTTTCACATTCTGCATAGTAGATAAGGTCAGCAATTGTCTCTTCATCATCTCTTGCAATAATGTCCTTAAAAGAGCAAATGCAATCTGTTGTCATAAACAATGTCTTATCTTCATTCATCTGGCCTGAAACAAGTTCTGCAAACAAAAGTGAGATGTCTGTCTGATATATTGTTTTTACAGGTGTATAGAAGCTGATTATGTTTAAACTTCGCTCTGAAAAGCTAAGTTTTCCGGAAATATCCGGATTTTTAAGACACATATCAAGAATGCTTTGCGCGATCCTCTCGCAGCTTTGGTACTTACTTATATGTTTGATATTTCGTGTTTCTTCGCCGTATGGCGCACCCGGCTCTTCCACCAGCATTTCACAGTTTTCATCAAGGATGATAATATTTTTAATAAGCTCAAAGATTTTTGCTGCTGATTCATTATTTGAGAGCATATTCTCAGATACTACAAGGACTGCCTCTTTTGCCATCTCCGTTTTTTGAAGGATCTCATCTATATCTGTAAATCCCTGTATATCAAAGGTCATGCTCATTTTTTCTTTTAAGTAGCCATAAAGCCTTAAGCAGTATTTTTCATCATTGTCACATATAAACAGATTGTTTCTCATATTGTATTAACCTCACATAAGCATTGAATTGTAAGTCACCAGGAGCACACTTAGAAGCACCGGAAGTGCAAAGTGTATTGTCTGATGAAGTTTTCTATCGATTATCATTTTGGGAATTCCTATGACAAGAGCAAATACCATAGACAGAATAAATGTGAGCGCCAGCTCTTCGATTGTTAAAAACATTGAAATTACTATAAACAGTTTTATGTCTCCGCCGCCAAGGGCTTTCAAAAAATAAAGGAAAATTCCTATCACAAAAGTTATAAGCATTTTTAAAAGCACCACAGGTATTTTGTCAGGACCATGTCCTGCTGCCGCAAGCGCAAGCCCTATACCTGCATATATCAAAAGCCATGCATTGAATATTTTGTTTTTTAAAATGTCTGTAAGAACAGAACCTGATAACAGAAAATATAAAACCTTTATTGCCATAAACTACCTCTCTATTTTAAAAATCTATTTGGGTGTTCATTAGAACATACGGATAAGCCGGCATACGCGACTGCATACATCAGACTTGTATCGGTTAATAAGGCGAACGCCTGCCGGCTCATCCCGGGAAATTGTTTGCTGCGATTTGCAACGTTGACGATAATATCAGCGGTCAATTTCTTTGTCAATCGAGCATTTTCCCATGATTTTTAATTTCATATATTCTGTTAATATTTGCAATTATTCGCCATCGCAAAAAAGAAGCCGAACGCGGCGCTGTTTCTAAACACCTGTTCGGCTTCTTGTTCATATTTTATACTTATAGTAGAAACTCATTTTTTTGAACAAATTGTTAACAAATCAAAAAAATTACATCATGCTTTAAGTCCTCTGGACATAATATCCCCGGAAATGCTCTCTGTGAGCTGATTTTTGCCATATGTAAGTCCCACATAAACTTTTGGAACATTTTTCATAATAGATTTTTCATTATCCATTTTTTCCAAAGAAAGATATGCTTCATGAAGAGAATTAAATGTTCCTTTCACATGCACTAAAACTTTCGTATCAAATCCTGCAATCGCCTTAAGAAGCTGCCTTTTTTCGAAAATATAAAGTCCAAGGAGATTATTTGCAAGTTCGTATCCTAAGTTCAGTGAATGGATCAGTTCGTCTATGCAGTTTCCGGCCCTTTGAATTCCCTCTATAAAGCCTTTCCTGTTGTCCTTTGAAAGCTCTGATTCTGCCTCATTTATATAATCCAGAACCATTTCGTAGAGAATTGTGATCATCTGGGTTTTGTTTGCCATAGTGATCCTTAATGTGTAATCCCTGATCTTTTCCTGTGTCATAGTTACCTCACTTTACTGCAGAAGCTGTAATACCTGTGAAGGTCTCTCGTTTGCCTGTGCAAGCATTGATGTTCCCGCCTGAGAAAGCACCTGCTGGGTTGAATAAACTGTCATCTCTTCCGCCATGTCGACATCCATGATCCTTGAGTAAGCAGCTGTCATATTTTCATCAACCACATTTATACTCTTACTTGTATGCTCAAGTCTATTCTGATAAGCGCCCAGTCTTGCTCTTATGTTGGATACCTTCTGTATTGCTGATGAAATATCTCTTATTGCCTGATCTGCTCCGGTATTGGGAGCTGTTTTTCCTTTTTCATTGGAATACCTTAGTGTTTCGTAAATCTTTTTCCCTTTGATTTCATCAGTCATCTCAGTATTTTCGAGAGTTTTATCAAGTACCTTTTGAACAGGCTCATCAATAAAATATTCATTGGCGAACATCCTGACTTTATCAGCATCAGTTACCGGAGAAAAATCAACATCCACCGCTTTATCTATTCTGTCGATCGTATTTGTGATCTCTGTGATGTTATCAAGAATGTCCTTGTAGGGCTGTGCTTCCAGCTTTATAAAGCTAATCTGTTCCTCCGACATATCAGGAGTTACTTTGCTCATGATAAGGTCATAATCCGCCTGTACAGTTGCTTTATATTCATTTAGATAATCCGCATAGGATAAATACTTGTTCCATTCTTCCGTGGATTTTTTATCGTTACTTTCAGCTTGTGTCAGGAAATTGGCTTTTGATGCCGAAACTATGTCCTTTACTTGCGCGCCTGTAAGTGTGTTATTATCGTTTGCTTCCTTAAGTGTTGCCAGATCCTGCTTTGTAAGACCATAGTATTTGACAAAATTCTCCACATCCGTTTCCGGATCACCTGTGGGAGTTATGTTATCCATAAGGCTTTCACCGGTTTCTGCCTGATAGAGTGTATCCATATCCTGAAAGAGAGCCTGGAAGGTATCTATGGAAGCCTGTCTGGTTTCGGTATTATCTTTAGGTGTTACTCCGACAATATCAGTTGTTAATATCGTATAGATATTTCTTGCCGTAGTATTGCTGTAAGTATCAAGGTCATAGCTGTCCAGAGCCTGCTGCTGAGTAGCTGCGACAAAATATTTTTCTATGAATGTTCCTACTATTTCTTCTTTATCGAGGCCTTCATTTACATCAGGAAAAGAGTCAGATACTCCATTTCCTTTAAGAAGCTCATTAATATCATCAGCAATAGCCTGATATGCCGGATTTCCCTGCAGCTCTGCATATTGAGAAAGCATATTGCTGTACTTCTGCATCTTATCAAGGTAATCAGTTGTGGTATAAAAATCTTTTGTATTATTTTCTATATTCTCGTAGTAGAAATAGTAGCTAGTCGCATACTTTGTGCCAAGCCATACATCACTGTATGGTGTGTTCCCGGAGATATCCCCTGTTGTCAGATTTTTTACATTTGCTTCAACGTCTTCATATATTGTTCTGGTAAAATCTGTATAAACAAGTCCCAGATTATCGAGGCTTATAGTCGGTATTCTCGCATTCAGGGTTACGCCTTCATTTGCACCTATCTGCAAAGTCATATCGCCTTTTCCTGTAAGTTCCAGATTTACCGTAGCATTATCGAGATCTTCCGTTACACGGATTTCGATATATCTGTCATCTTTTGTCTCCATACGAATGATGTCGCCATCTGTAGTAATTCTGGCATCACTCATGTACGGATTATCTCTGTCTATCTGCTTTGTTATGGGATCGTATTTATAGATTTTTATATACTCACTTCCCATGTCGGTAATATCAAGTTCGCCGATTCTCTTATTAAATTTAGCGGTTAGGCCTTCTATCACATAATTTCCGGGATCGACATTACTACTGTATTCATTGACTGTGATATTAGGATCTGTCACGTTCTGCCCTGCTACAGCATCACCGGTTGTAGCATATCCTCTTAGATCAAAAGAGCCGTCGAGAAGATTCTGACCGTTAAACTGCGTTGTTTCGGCTATTCTGGTAATTTCTTCCTTTAGCTGATCAATCTCATCCTGGATCGTCTTTCTGTCATTGTCAGAATTTGTTCCGTTTGTTGCCTGAATCGCAAGCTCACTCATTCTCTGGAGCATATCATGAACTTCATTTAAAGCACCATCTGCTGTAGCCATGATCGAGATTCCATCACCTGAATTGTTACCGGCCTGTTTAAGACTGCGGATCTGAGCATGCATTCTTCTGGCCATGGCAAGGCCTGATGGATTATCTTTAGCATTTGCTATTTTTAATCCACTTGATAATCTTTCGATTGATTCTGCCAACTTATTGTCATTGGAAGCAAGGGCATTGTTTGCGATCATAGCTGAGATATTGTAGTTAACTTGCATGATGACCTCCGATTTTACGTCTGTATTGCATGTACGAAAAAGCCTGCCATCCTTAGCAAAGTTCTACTGTCGGAAATTCCGTTTTCCCCTTCAGATACTGCATCTGCAGCATTTGACATGTGATACATGATACCTATGTTATTTACATCTATATTTATATTCGGCATATTATCCGATATTTCTGAGACAAAATTTTCCCTAATTTTCTCCATATATTCTGTTAAATATTCAGAAGATGCGCCGGATGCAGCAAAAATGCCCTTTGCTTCTCCATCCAAAAGAGTAAGGGCCATGGAAATATGACCGTAATCCTCGGTATCAACCGAAGTCTCAACCTTTGATCCGCCACCCTCTTTACTCTTTAATGTGATATTCATAGAAACGTATCTTCCATCTATTTCTACAGGCACTTCAAAGCTGTCATTATCTGCCATTTTGCTCATAACAGAAATCTGCTTCTTAACAAGCCTCATTGCCTTTACATCTATATATGAGTCTGCCTGATCTATCATTACCTCATTTATTTTTCCCTCAAATTCTTCAAGGTGCTCTTTATATGACGTCTTATAATCTTCAGTATTCATAAGATCGTCGAGCATATCCTTCTTCGTCTCGGAAAATGCAAGATGAGCTGCACTTTCAATGCGATCCCATTCTGACTTTCTGCCCCTTCTTCTCTTTCTTATATCAATCAAAGCTTCAAGATTTTTGATTGTTGCAGGAAGTCCCTTTTCTGTAAGCTCTTTTGTAAGAGACTCCGCATCGCTTCGCTTTACTGTATCCCTAGACTCTTTTGCATTTTCGTTAATATATGCTCTTAAGTTTTCTTTCGCTGTTTCAGCTTCATTTATCTCTTCAAGCCTGTTTGCAAGATTTTCCAAAAGAGTATCATTATCTGGCTTTGCCGCATGCAGCTTTTCAGGCTCAAGATTTCTGTAAACGGTGTCTGCTTTTTGGCTGTAATAGATAAATGCTGTCTCTATCTGGGCTGAAATCGATTTTGTGATCCGCTTTCCCTCTTCAAAATTAGATACACTATCATCTATCTTTACATCGAGCCCTTTCTTTTCTCTTTTAAGAGTCCTGTCCGCTGTCAAAAGATTACCGATAGTCATCTCGGCTCCGGTTTCAAGAACTGCTCCTATAGCTGCATTGTCAGTTACTTTAAGCCTGTTAAAGAGCCTGTATATGCCTATGTAGGATTCTTTTTCTTTAGCTGATATCTCATGATTTCTCTCAAGCTTATACAAAAACTCAGAATACTTTTCCTCTCTTTTTGACTCGTCCTTTTCCCGGTTGCCAAGCTCTGATGACAGCTCATTTAATGTCATCTTAAGAGGATTATGCCCATTTCGTATCATCGATAGAACAGCGCCCGGCTTAAGATTATCTGTTATGTCCTTAAGCTTTACGTCTATGCTTCTTACTCTCTCGATATTTTCAGGACTTATTTCTATTTTGTTATATCCAAGTATTCTTATGGCGCGCCTGTTTTCTTCTGAAACTTCAAGCTTTTGCTCAGTTAAAATATCATCAATATTCCTAAATGCCTTCTTTATGTTATCTCCCAGGTCGCCTCTTACCTGCGTTCCCAGGGTTTCATATTCTCTTTTGGCATTTTCATAGCTCGCCTTAACTCTTTTGGCATGACCTATTATTTCATCAAGCGTGCCGGGCTCTCTATTTACATATCTTCCAAGAAAAGAAATCGGCATTTCCGGAAGTTGTGCGATCTTACTCGTTGCCTTATCAAAAACTGCATAATTTTCCGGTTCATCAGGAAAAAGTGACTTACCTATTTCATCTATGGCCTTATTCATTTCGCCTATAAGCTGCTTCATAGGCGTTGTTTCTATCTGAATTCCCTTGTTAAGAAGCCTTAGATTGACAGATACTGACATTGAAAGCCTTATTTCTTCAAGCTGCCTTCTTGCCATAAGAAACTGCTGATCTTGATCCGCCTTAATATTTTGTCCGGCTGTATCTGCATCTGCGTTTGCTCCTTCTGATATTACGGCACTCTCTCCGTTTTTTTCTTCATCAAAAATACTCTTAAGTGTCAGGGCTTTTTCTATGCTTACATTCTCAAAACTGCCTTCTGCTTTATATGCCAATTTTTCAAGAGCCCTATTTATTGCTCCGTCCGATATCCTTGATGTCTTTTCATTTATTTCGACTGCTCTTTTTAGATTGTTTTCCTCATTCTGAACATTCGCCATAGCTGCTGCCTTCTCATTTGCTATTGATGAAGCTGCAAGCGCCAAAACATCAGAATCTTTCAAGGGAAACTCAAGATTCTTAAGCATGTTTACATTTTGCAAATTATCTCCTGTAAGAGGGATTGATTCTTCGATCATCCATCTGGCATTGTTTTTGGCCTGGCTGTATATTTCTTCTTCGTCCTGTACATATCCAAGATCTGCAAGTATCTTATCCACCTGGTCTTCAAGAGTTTTCCAGTCTACTTCATCAGGCTTCTTAGCATAATAGCCTTCCTGTCCATCAGCATAAAAGCCTCTGGAATTGATGTTTTGGCCGTTTGTTGCATGCATTGCCATATAGATGTTCTGAATGGTCGGCTCCATCTCGTTAAGAGTCATATATTTAACCGCACCATCAGTAAGAGATGTCACTTCACTCATCTTTGAAAGTACATCCATTGTGTCTTTGACATTTGTTTCCGAAACGGGGATATCATTTTCCTTAAAAGATTTAAGAATGTCGTTCGCAAGCCCTTCACTTCCTGTAATCTTCTTAAGCTCACCTGCTGAAATATCATCTGTAAATCCAACAATGTTCTCTCCGGACTTTGCAAGTTCTGCCTTGATCCTGTCAAGGATAGTAACCGCTTCTTCGCTGCTTACTTCAGATAAATCAAACCCATCCTTTAGTCCCTTGGAAAAATCCTCCGAGGACATATTGTTAGCCATTACAGACATAAAATTATGGCGCACCTTCTGATCGGTATTTTGCGCCTCTTTTATTACATCATTCTTAGTACGGGATCCTTTTCCATACGCATTTGTATTTATCAGACTACTGGCAAGGTCAACACTTAATGCCCCTGTGCTTTTTGTCTTGTTTTCTTTACCTGTCTGAAAAATTAGTCCAGCTTCCTTGCCGTTTGATATTTTCTCAAAATCGGAATCCGTTCCATTTAAAGCCTGCAAAGAAATATTCATCAGGTCCTCCGATTTTTAAAAGTCATTATAATATGAAAAAAAGGTAACAGGCACATCTTATGCCTATCACCTTTTATTTCGGTTTAAACTGTATGATACTTTAACATGTAATTATTTCTTCTTTGAAGATTTCTTTGCGGAGGAAGCCTTGGAAGATGTTTTCTTTACAGGCTTTTCAGCTGCCTTTCCGGTTTCTTTTTTTACTGTTTTCTTAGTATCTTCCTTCTTAGATGCTTCCTTTGGTGCATCAGGATTCTGGAATACAAACAACTCTGCTCCATAAGGAGGAATATTCATTGTTATGCTGTAATCCTTGTAATCGCAAAGTCCGGGCTCTGCTGTTATGCTATCAGGAATTCCTGAGCCGCATCCTGCATACTTTTTGTCCGCACTGTCTAAAATGTGCTTATATTTTCCTGCAAAAGGAACGCCCACCTTGTAATTTGGCACTTCCATCGGAGTAAAGTTTATCACAAACAGGATATTGTCTTTTCCGTTTATTGCTCTTCTGTAGAAGCTGAAAATACTGTGGTCCGCATCATCTGCGTTGATCCATTCGAATCCGCCCCAGTCATTATCAACCTCGTAAAGTGCAGGATATTTTCTGTATATCTCAAGCAAGTCTCTAACATAATCCTTCATTCCTCTGTGAAGGTCTTCCTGAAGAAGGAACCAGTCGAGTTCCCTTTTCTCGCTCCATTCTCTCTCCTGTGCAAAGTCCTGTCCCATGAAGAGAAGCTTTTTTCCGCTATGACCAAACATAAATGCATAGCCTGCTCTTAAGTTTGCAAACTTATCAACCTTATAACCGGGCATCTTCTCAAGCATAGAGCACTTAAGATGAACAACCTCGTCATGTGAAAGAGGAAGAATGTAATTTTCTGCGTTATTGTAGCTCATTGCAAATGTCATCATGTGATGAGCGCCTTTTCTGAAGTACGGATCAAGCTTCATGTATTCGCAAAAATCATGCATCCACCCCATGTTCCACTTAAATGTAAAATTAAGTCCATCGTCTTCAATAGGCGCAGTGATCTTGGGCCATGCTGTTGATTCCTCAGCGATCATAAGCACTTCAGGATAGGTTCCTCTTATTACACTATTAAGGTGTTTGAAGAATTCGATAGCATCGTAGTTTTTGTTTCCACCGTCCTTATTAGGAACCCACTGACCGTCTCTCTTGCCATAGTCAAGATACAGCATTGATGCGACCGCATCTACTCTGAGTCCGTCTACATGGAATTCTTTTATCCAGAAAAGTGCATTAGCAATAAGGAAGTTCTTTACTTCATTCTTGGAAAGATTGAAAATCTTTGTTCCCCAGTCAGGATGCTCACCCTTCCTCGGGTCCGGATCCTCGTAAATGCAGGTTCCGTCAAAACAGCCAAGACCAAATTCATCCGGGCAGAAATGGGCAGGTACCCAGTCAAGGATAACACCGATGTTATTTTTATGAAGCAGATTTACAAGGTACATAAAGTCAGTAGGCTCGCCGTATCTTGCTGTAGGCGCATAGTATCCTGTTACCTGATATCCCCATGATCCGTCAAAAGGATGCTCAGCAATGCCTATGAGTTCCACATGTGTATACTTCATTTCCTTTAGATACTCAACAATCCTGTCAGCGAACTGTCTGTATGTATAGAAGCCATCCTCTGTTCCGTCGGGATGCTTCATCCAGGAACCTATATGACATTCATAAATTGCAAGAGGCTGTCTGTTTATGTCTTTGCCCTTGATGCTCTCATACCACTTGCTATCGCTCCATTTAAATTTAGAAAGATCTGTCGTTCTTGAAGCATTGCCCGGGCGAAGCTCAGCATAATTGGCATACGGATCTGCCTTGTAGAGCTTTCTTCCATCCTGCGTAGTAATAAGATACTTATAGAGTTCTCCGGTTCCAACTCCCGGAATAAAAAGATGATATATTCCAATCTCACCGCTTCTTTCCATCTTGTGAGATGTCTCATCCCAGCCATTGAAGGATCCAATAACGTGAACCTCAGCTGCATTTGGTGCCCAGACAGCGAAATACATTCCCTTAACACCATTCTCCTCAGAAACATGCGCACCGAGTTTTTTGTATATATCATAGTGAGTTCCCTGTCCAAAAAGATACTCATCTGCTTCAGAAATAAATACTGTCTGCCCCATAAAAAATTCCCCTTCGTAATAAGATTATGTAAAAATTTAATTTTAGTATACCACTCTTTTAGTGAAGAAAATCTTTTTCTCTGAGAATGATCATGTCTTCCTCATTAAAACGTTTTCTTAAAAGTACATCAACGACATGTCCTATGGACCTCTTATTTGCATAATAGATCGCATCGTCAACCATGTCCCTTACTTCTTTTACCGTAACCTCGTGATCAAGTGTCTGTCTCTCTGCAATCTTCTGGTGAAGTGCAAGGATTCCGAGGTTATCGATAACATGCTCTTTTTCGATGGCATACTGTTTTGCATAGGCCACAAGAGAGTCGTCGTCAAGCGCTTCTATATCTACTCTTACATTGAAACACTTTTTAAGCTCCGGATACTTATCAAGCAGCCTATCGATGTCGTCCTTGGTATCTTCTATAACTACTATGTATCCTTTGTTCTCATTCTGCAAAAGTTTAAGCAGCGTCTTAACCGTTGCTTCTTTAAGGTCAGCTGCACGTCTTATAATAAGCGCGCCGTTTACTATCTTGTCAAAAATAGGGCTTACGGTTCTCTTATTAAGAGTTATAGCAGATATCATTGCAACCTTACCTGAGAAGTTGGAATCTGTTGCCTGTGCTGCCTTGATAAGTCCCTTAGCAAGATTAACGGTTCCCGCACCCTCTTCGCCGGTAACTATCGCATTATTGGTATATGCAGCCATACTGAGGTTGTCTATTGCCTCAATGATCTGCTTTCTGCTCTTTCTATGATGAATATAAGGTCCGAAAAGTTCCTTTTCTTCAGGTGTCATGACACGGACTCTGTCTTCCATGCCCTTATCTTCCTCTGAATCCTCATCTTCTTCGGAAGGTACTTTTTTCTTTTCTTCCTTTATCTTGGTATCAGCAGCTTTAGCTTCATCTTCGGATTCGTCTGTTGTTATCTCTTCTTCTGAAGATTCTTCTGAAGCCTCTTTAGATTCATCTTCAGCAGTCTCTTTATCATCTACATCTTCTACATCTTCTGAATCATCTGTATCTTCTTTAATATCTGTTTCTGCTTCAGTTTCTTCTTCGGATTTATTATCTTCAGAAGCGAGCTTCTTTTCAACTGCCTCTGCATCAATGTCAGCAGTCTCACCAAGATCTATCTCAGGTTGTAATTCCTGTGCAGGCTCAGAAACATCTACAGCTTCCTCAGAATTGGATGCCCACTCTTCTTCCTGCTCTGAGCTGTCCACAGTCTGCGCTAAATCCAGATCACTTCCTGTAAGCTGTACCATGGAAGTAGTATTCTGAAGGTCAAGCGCTGCTCTTATCTCATCATCGGGCTCTTCATTAAGAAGAGGCTCTGTAAGATTTTCATCGAAATCTTTGAAAAGCTCACCGGTTTCAGAAGCTACGAGCTTTTTAACATTTCTAAGCTGCTTTTCTTTTTGGGATTGCTTAAAGGACTCCCAATCCTTCATAAACTCACTTATGCTTATCTGACCTGTTATCTGATCATCAACCTGCTTCTTTTCATCGATAGCCATACTGATCTGACCATCATATTCCTGAGAGAGCATCTTATCGAAATGGCTGTTGATCTGATATCTCGCATTCGGCCTGATGACAGCACCGGGAACCTCATCCTGAAGAGGTTCATCCATAAAGACAGCTCCCTTGTACATTGCATGCTCATTCATAGTGCTCTGCGCAAGGTCTGCAACTATCTCTTTATCTTTAAGCTCTGCAGATAGCGGGGTCTTTGGTGCCTTTATCTCTTCCTTGACAGTAGATGCTTTTTCCTCTGCTTCTTTAGCCTCTTTAAGAGCATCGATACTTTTTTTCGCTGCTTCAACACCCATTCTTATTTCCTGGACGCCCCATACCTTGGTATCAGCATCATGGATATCCTCAGGAAGTTCAGCCTCAGTCTCTTTTGAAGACTCGTCCTGCAAATATGCTTCGGTATCTTCTGCTGACTGTGTAGCCTGTGCAGCATTATCCTCCTGCGGTATTTCATAAGATTCTGCCATACTGCCTGTATCAGTTGCATTAGTTGTATCATCTGCAATAACTGATCCTGCAGCATATGCAATATCTCCGGTTTCGGCAGTTGCCTCTGCAGCAAATTCTCCGGTAGACTCCGTAGCAAAAGAAGGCTGATCTTCATAAGCTGTATCATCTTCTACGCTTGGACCGTTAGCATCTGCAAAAAGAGCAGCTTCGGGACTGTTATTTAAAACTTCTTTTAAATTGGCCGCAATTTCCTTTTGCAGGTCCATTGTGTTGTAGTTATTTACATTGACAGTCGGGACTTCATAATCTGATGCGCCATCCTGCGCAGGTTCCTCATCATTGTAGTACTGAGTAGTCTGATAAGAATTATCTGCACTTTCTTTGGCAAGATCCCCTGCTTCGAAATTCTCCGGAATCGGAGGAATCTCCTTGGTAGGTGTTTTCCCTGAGAGGGGCATATCAACTCCCCTTGTTGCCTTTTCAGGTTCAGGAGCATTTAATCTGCCGGAAACCTCTGCCTTATATTTTTGATAAACTGCCTTCTGTTCAGGTGATAGGGGTTCATGCAAAGCTTTCAGTTCCAGGGCTTTTATGACATATCTTCCCTCTCTCATGTATAAGAAAAGCTCGTCACATTCCTCAATACATTCAGTTGTAAGTCCTACTCTGTGATATAAGTATGCCAGCTCGTATGCCCACTTTTCGTTGTAGTCATGCTTTTTATACTCTTCGAGCACAGCTATTCTCTCCTCGAGGCTGACCTCCTGAGCTTCGTAGAGTTTGTACTGAAGTATATATCTTGCTGTATTTCTGGGAGCGAGTCTTACGAATTCCTTATAATATTCGATAGCCTGCACAAATTCGCCCATGGCGATTGCAAGCTCACAAAGAGAATAGACTATTTCTCTTCTGGTTGGGCTTCTGTCATAGGCAAGGAGAAGAATATCCCTGCTCTCTTCAAGTCTTCTGTTTACTTTATATAAATCGCTTATGGCACAAAGCATACCGACACTTTTAACTCTCTTCCAGTCAATTGTGTCGGCTATCCGTACCGCTTCTTCAAATCTATGTTCCCGCATCAGGTTTTTTATTTCGTCTGCGCGAATTTTATATTCAGTTTTATCCAAAATCTTGTCCCCTTAACTAATTCCATACTATATCTAGTGTAAGTTTAGCATACGGCACTAGTGATGTCAAAAAATGCATTGCCAAAAAGCCGCATAAATACTAACTTTTTTGAAGATGTGCAATTTATTTTTCTGTGTTATACTGACGATGGATTGGAGATAGATATGATATTTGAAACACATGCGCATTATGATGACGAAGCCTTTGATGAAGACAGGGATTTACTCCTTTCTTCTATGGCAAAGAACAATATTGGAACAATAGTAAATGCAACCTCTTCAAAAAAGACGGTTGAAACTTCTATTGAGCTTACCAAAAAATACCCTTTTATATACACAACCATAGGTGTTCATCCAAGCGACTGTGCAGAAATGGATGATGATGAGCTTAAATGGCTTGAAGATAAGCTTTGCTACGAAAAAGCTCTTGCAGTTGGCGAGATAGGCCTTGACTATCATTATGACGAACCTTCTAAAGAAATTCAGAAAAAATGGTTCGAAGCTCAGATAGAAATGGCCAGAAAAGCCTCAAAGCCTCTTATTATCCACTCAAGAGATGCTGCAAAAGATACTCTTGATATAATGAAGGCACTTCATACAGAGGAAATCGGAGGAGATATCCACTGTTTCTCCTATTCAGTCGAAATCGCCAAAGAATATTTAAACATGGGATTCTACGTAGGCGTAGGTGGAGTCATTACTTTTAAAAACGGAAAAAAACTCCGCGAAGTTGTAGAATATGCACCTATAGAGCAGATTGTTCTCGAGACCGATTCGCCTTACCTCTCCCCTGAACCCTTCAGAGGAAAGAGAAACTCTTCACTTAATCTGCCATATGTGGCTGACAAGATTGCAGAGATCAAGCATATGTCCGTTGATGATGTAATAGATATCACTACGTCTAATGCCCAAAAGCTCTACAAGCTGTAAAAACCTGTTATACTGACCATGGATTGGAGAATGAAAATATGGCTACACTTGGATGCGCTTCTGAAACTAAGAAGGTAATTGAAAAATATAATTTAAGTATACAGAAAAAGTTCGGGCAGAACTTCCTCATCGACGACTCTGTACTGTCTAAGACTGTTGAAGCAGCAGGAGTTACAAAAGAAGATACTGTCCTTGAAATAGGTCCCGGAATCGGAACTATGACACAGTACATTGCAGATAGTGCAGGAAAAGTAATTGCTGTAGAAATTGACAGAATGCTTATACCAATTCTTGAGGACACACTCTCAAGCTATGACAATGTCAAAGTGATAAATCAGGATATTCTCAAAGTAGATATAGAAAAGATAGTTCAGGAAGAAAATGGAGGAAGACCTATTAAAGTAGTGGCAAATCTGCCCTATTACATTACTACCCCCATATTAATGAGGCTACTTGAAAGCGAGCTTCCTATTGAAAGTATTACTGTTATGGTACAAAAAGAAGTTGCAGACAGGATGGCCGAAAAGCCCGGATCTAAGGATTATGGCGCTTTATCACTTGCCGTACAGTATTATACAAATCCCACTATGGTTCAAATAGTTCCTCCGAGCTGCTTTATACCACAGCCCGGAGTTGATTCTGCTGTTATCCATCTTGCATGTCATAAAGAGGCACCTGTCAAAACAGTTGATTCTAAATTTATGTTTGCAATAATAAGAGGCGCTTTTGCACAGAGAAGGAAGACTCTTTCAAATGGTATTACCAACGCAAATCTTGGTATAACCAGAGATCAGGTTGTTTTGTGCCTTGAAAAAATGGGTCTTGATCCCTCAATAAGAGGCGAAAAACTAAGTCTTGAGGAATTTGCCACTATTTCAAACCTTCTCTATGAGTTTACTCACTGATTTTTCTGATAGGCTTTTTCTTTTTCAAAATCAGAGCTTTGCATTTCATATTCCTCTTTTACTCTTAATCTGCGATTTTATAATTACTAAAGATTCAGCTCCGAAAGCACTATCTTACCTTCTCTGATGGTTTCGGGAACAAGTATTATTCTTTGATTGGATGATCCTCTGAATTTAAGAGAGATATCTTTAAGAGACAAAACAAATTCTCCATCCACAAGTACATCTATCAGGTTTAAAATAGCGGCGGTATCTTCCGAATGACATCTTTTATTGTTCTCATCATTAAGTTCTTCCCATGTGTAACCTGAATAAATCCAGATTGTTTTATTTGGAAGTTCCTTCTTTACTCTCTCAAGAAAAGGTCGTACAACCTTTTGGTTTACTACTTCCATTGGTTCTCCACCAAGGACAGTAAGTCCCGTAACGTATGCAGGGCGCAGAGAATCTATGATCTCATCTTCCACTTCTTTTGTGAAAGGCTTTCCATAATTAAAATCCCATGTGTCTGCATTAAAACATTCCTCGCAGTGATGTGTGCATCCAGATACAAATAGTGAAGTCCTAACTCCGGTGCCGTTAGCTATATCCGTTGTCTTTATTTCTCCGTAATTCATATTCTCTCTCCATATTATATGTACAAATAAGGAGCTACCTTACGATAGCCCCTTTTCCCCATTTTATATACCATTTTCTCCCATCGATCATGGAAATCTCCGTTAATTTGCCGAGTACTACGGAGATCACATTTCCATATTAAAGATGAAGTACTCTCTCTTTTATTTCCTGCGTTCTACCCTGATTCCAATACTGGGTTCCGATGTAACCGCAGGTACGTCTTGCGACATTCATTTTGCTCTGATCGGTGTTACCGCAATTAGGGCATTTCCAAATAAGTTTACCGTCTGTGTCGGTTTCGATTTGAATTTCTCCATTGTATCCACAACACTGACAATAGTCGCTCTTAGTATTAAGCTCTGCATACATGATGTTCTCATATATGTACTGCATAACTGCAAGAACAGCCTCGATGTTGTTGTTCATGTTCGGAACTTCAACATAGCTTATTGCTCCTCCCGGAGAAAGTGCCTGGAACTCAGACTCAAATTTAAGCTTTGTAAATGCATCGATCTTCTCGGTTACATGAACGTGATAGCTGTTTGTTATGTAGTTTTTATCAGTAACGCCTTCGATAATACCAAATCTCTTCTGGAGAGCTCTTGCAAACTTATAGGTTGTTGACTCAAGAGGTGTTCCGTACAAACTAAATGAAATGTTGGTCTCTTCTCTCCATTTAGCACATTTATCATTCATAAACTGCATTACACGAAGTGCGAAATCTTTTCCTGCAGGATCGGTATGTGTTACACCCTTCATGAACTTGGTACACTCGCAAAGTCCGGCATATCCAAGTGATATTGTTGAATAATTGCCATAAAGGAGCTTATCGATTGTCTCGCCCTTCTTAAGTCTGGCAAGAGCACCGAACTGCCACAAAATAGGAGCTACATCGGAAGGAGTGCCAAGAAGCCTGTTGTGTCTGCACATAAGAGCACGCTTACAAAGCTCTGTTCTCTCTTCCATAATCTCCCAGAACTTTGCCTCATCTCCGCCGGATGAACAAGCTGCATCAACAAGGTTTAATGTTACAACACCCTGATTGAATCTTCCGTAGTATTTATGGTCGCCTTCATGATAGTTCTGAGCATTTGCAATATTGCCCTTGTTGCAAAGACCCTCTTTAACGTCTTCGCTATCAACTGTAAGGAAGCTTCTGCATCCCATGCAGGGATATACATCACCTGATTTGTATTCCTTCATCTTCTTTGCAGAAATATAATCCGGAACCATTCTCTTTGCAGTACACTTTGCAGCGAGCTGTGTAAGATACCAATAACGTGTTCCCTCGTGGATATTGTCCTCGTCAAGAACATATATAAGCTTAGGGAATGCAGGTGTAATGTAAACACCCTTCTCATTCTTAACACCTATTATGCGCTGCTTGAGCATCTCCTCGATAACAAGCGCAAGGTCTTCTCTTATCTGTCCCTCAGGTACTTCGTCAAGATACATAAATACAGTGATGAAGGGTGCCTGGCCGTTTGTGGTCATAAGTGTTATTACCTGATACTGAATGACCTGAACACCTCTCTCAATTTCCTTGCGGACACGCATCTCAGCGATCTCATTTATCTGATCGTCTGTTGCATCCATCTTGGCATCGATGAATTCCTGACGAACCTCTTTTCTGAATTTCTGACGGCTGACATCTACAAAAGGTACAAGATGTGAAAGAGTGATGCTCTGTCCGCCATACTGAGAGCTTGCAATCTGGGCTATAGCCTGTGTTGCAATGTTACATGCTGTTGAAAAGCTCTTGGGACGTTCGATCATTGTCTCAGAAATAACAGTTCCGTTCTGAAGCATATCCTCAAGGTTTACAAGACAGCAATTGTGCATATGCTGAGCAAAATAATCCGAATCGTGGAAATGGATTATTCCATCCTTATGAGCCTTGACCACATCCTCAGGAAGAAGAAATCTGCGTGTGATATCACGGCTGACCTCTCCTGCCATGTAGTCTCTCTGAACACTGTTTACAGTGGGGTTCTTATTTGAATTTTCCTGTTTTACTTCTTCGTTGCTGCACTCGATGAGAGACATGATCTGCTCATCTGTGGTATTGGACTTACGCACCAGTGCATGGCGATAGCGGTATGTAATGTATTTGCGGGCTACCTCAAACTTGCCGGAATTCATAAGGCCGTCCTCGACCATATCCTGAATTTCCTCAACGTTTGCAGCTCTTGTAAGAAGGCCGCACTTATCCTCAACCTGAGCCTCAATTTCTTTAATCTGCTCCATGGATAAGCTCTGGTCAGGAGTCACTTCCTTATTTGCTTTCTCGATGGCAGCCAAAATCTTGGAGCCATCAAAAGTAACTTCTTTACCGCTTCTCTTGATAATCTTCACTGGATAACCCCTCTCTTTTCTTCTTACTATTATTTAAGTGCCCCTCACACGTCACATATATCTTTAGATAGATAGTAGCCACCAGAAACTATATCTTGTGGCTACAATTAAATGATAATACATTATATGGTATAAATCAAGTAACAATTTATCGTCACTTTATTTTCCGCACATATTCAAGGCGGCTCAGCATTGAAGCTATTTTTAAAAGACTCTTGTTATCCGTAATTTCGTTTCCGGACTCGTAGTATGTTGTATTATATCCAACCACTATATCTTGTGGTTGATCAAAAACAAGCTCTTTGTCTTCTCCCGATATCTCAAGGCCAAGCACATCCCCAAGATGGCGTATTGTACCATAATTCCCATCAATCAGGTGGATATTTTTGCCCAATAATTCTCTGTACATTGGTTTAAAGTAGTTAAAGTGC
This sequence comes from Butyrivibrio sp. NC2002, assembly GCF_000702265.1. GTDB lineage: Bacteria > Bacillota > Clostridia > Lachnospirales > Lachnospiraceae > Butyrivibrio. The sequence goes on along the minus strand of NZ_JNKZ01000004.1, from coordinate 695,650 downwards.
GTACACCCAAGCACCAGAGCATCATATTTATCCGCATCAAAATCTTTGAATTTGTCAGTTAAATATTTTCTTACTTCCTCAGTATCGTACTCGCATCTCTCGGCAAAGGTTACAAGCTGAGGCATTTCAAGAAGATCTACGCTGTGATCCTTATCAACTCTGACTAGAAGATTCTTAAGCTTCTTCTCCCTTATTGTTACAGGAGTTGCCATAACCAGAACTCTTTTATCGTCGTCCTCTTTATTCTCAACAGCCGGCTTCACAGCGGGTTCCATTCCTATTATAGGAAGCTGATATTTTTTCCTCATCTCTGCTACTGCAACACTTGTCGCAGTATTACAGGCAATGACAACACTGTCCACCTTTTTATCTATGAAAAATCTGATGATATCATCTACATACGAAAGAATCTGTTCCTCTGTCTTAAGACCGTAGGGAACATGCTGTGTATCTGCATAAAATATGTATTCCTGTCCCGGAAGAAGGTGAAATGCTTCGTTAAGCACTGACAGTCCGCCTATTCCGGAATCTAAAATTCCTATTTTCATAAACTTCCTCATTGATGTATATTAAATATTGTAAGTTTGTAAAGGATGAACCTGTAATGAACGACTCTTATATTAATGAATTAAAAAAAATATATGATGACAAAAAAGTAAGCCCTTTTATCCAGGAGGTCTGTGAATACTTTGCCACCAGACAGGAATATAACGATGAATCCTACACTCAGGAAATCGAGCCCAAGGAAATCGTCGAACCTGTCTATACTCTTTTCATGCTTCAACGAAGAGAGCTCATTCTGGATGAGCTTTCCTACGTAAGGAAGCGCTATCCAAACCTTTTTTCATACGTGGAGCCCCTCTATGAGAACATACTCGTACACATGGATATGCGTTCCCTTGAAGAAGAGAACGCATTAAGGCTTAGCATGGCTATAGATAATAAAGTGTCTTCATCGGACATTTCCGCAAAAGTGGAAACTCTTACCGATTCCTGCGAAGACTTAACTGAAGCACTTGATAAATTCTACAGCTATCTACATTCATTTTCATAATGTATCTATTCTTTTACAGTAAGATATTTCATCGCACAGTAGAGGCGTTGACCCTCGTATTCGACCTGGGCCCAGTCGCCGTTATCGCTGAGCGCAACCCTCTTAAGCTCCGTTCCGGCAGGTACATTGGTCACGATAAAAGAGTCGCTGGCAGTACTTGGTGTTGATCGCAGGTTTAGCTGAACCGTAGTCACCACCGTGTCATCCATTGCAGAATAGCCCTCTACTTCTCCGACAGAAACCGTTTTTACTTCATCAGGGTCCTTCCCAAAAATATTATCAAGGACTTTCTCTTTAAAAATAATTCCCAAAAGAAGCAGTATTATTATTCCGGTCGCTATAGAAGCAATTCTCACGACAAGATAAGGATTTATGCCTGTACTTTTTGAGTCATCTTCATCAAACCAGTCATCATCCCTGTCGTCTTCCGGTTTTTTACGGATTCTTTTTTCAGACTTAATATCAGCCTTTTTTTCAGCCTTTTTCTTAGTTTCTGCAGCTTTATAATCGTCAGGCTCTTTTTCTTTCTTATCTAAATCATTATCTTCCGGGAGCTTCACCTCGAAATCATCGTCAAAGAAATAGTCATCAGAATCCTTGTCGATGTTCTCCCTTTCTTTCTCCATCTTCTCATGCTGAGTTCTATAATATTCTTCTCTTTCACTGGCACTTAAAAAATCAAGAGGATCCTGAATCTCAATGTCCATCTCCTCAGTATTTTGCCTGTCAAGGTTTACCTTTTTTCTGTAGTCATTGAAACTTCTAATATTATTTGACAAGGATTTCCCTCCAATTCCCTATCTCTCCCCTAACATCATAATATTATATCACTTCGCACAAAAAAAGTCCGAAAAGCTTAGCTCCTCGGACTTTTGGTCTTTTTTAAATTATAAAATTGTTCAGGCAAGAACCTTGTCGATCATGCCCTGAATTTTTGCCTTGCTCTGAGCACCTACTGCAGAGTCAACAAGCTCGCCGTCTTTTATAAATGCGAACATAGGAATTGACATAACGCCGTATTTCTGGGCAATTTCAGGCTGCTCATCAACATTAATCTGACCAACCTTAAGTTCCCCTTCATACTCCTTGGCAAATTCCTCGATCATAGGAGCCATCATCTTGCAAGGGCCACACCAGTCTGCCATGAAATCAATCAGAACAGGGAGCTTACTGTTTAGTACTTCCTCCTCAAAATTCTTTGTTGTGAATGTGTACTCAGCCATTGTCCACCTCTTTCCGCGATCATTTCGCTTAAAAAATTATGTAACAACCCTACCTTTTGATAATATATTTGAAGATCGGATTTCCTTTTGCTGAAAATCGTTCCTCATATTCTGTCATTATGTTTCCTTCATTCATGACCCGGTCATTATGAAGATCAAAAGTGACTGCTTCCGCATGCCATCCTGCGGTATTTAATTCCATCAAAGAAAAATCAAATAAGTCTTTATTATCGGTTTTGAATTCAAGCTGCCCGTCCTTTTTAAGGATCTCATCATATCTTCTAAGAAAACTTGATGAAGTAAGTCTTCTCTGAGCATGCCTTTCTTTGGGCCAGGGATCTGAAAAGTTAAGATATATCCTGTCTACCTCTTCTTTATCAAAAACCTCGGAAATGATCTCCGCTTCCATTCGGATAAATCTTACATTTGTAAGTTCTCTCTCTTCCTGTTTCTGAATTGCCCTTAGTAATACGCTTGAATATTTCTCGATCCCGACATAGTTCACATCCGGATTAGCCTCTGCCAGATCCATTATAAATCTGCCTTTTCCGGTTCCAACCTCTATTCGCACCGGGTTATCATTCCCAAAAATTTCTTTCCACTTTCCTTTGCAATTAAGAGGTTCATCTATTGTGAAGCTGCTGTCAGCTATTCTCTCTCTTGCGCCTTTTATGTTTCTTAAACGCATTTATGTACTGCCTTTCATTTACTATAATTAAATTGTACAACAACTTGGCCTTATTGAAAAGTTTTTCGGAAATAGGTATCATAACATATGCAAAAATACTTATTTTAAGAGGCTTTTATGAACTTTTTCCAAACGCTTAACAACAAAATAAGGAAACCGTTTTTCTTATTCCTGCTTTCTATGATAATTCTGGGGGTGTTTGCAGGAAACAGATTCGTATGCCTTGCTACAAGTGATACTCCAAGTGACCCTGAGACAAGAAAAGGGCTTCCTATACAGAGTAATGATATACCGGGCTGGCCTGAGGGTCCTGAAATCGGCGCTGAGGCTGCTATTTTAATGGATATAAATACAGGAACCATTCTTTATGCCAAAAACATCCATGAAGAATTATATCCTGCAAGTACCACAAAAATCATGACCTGTCTTCTTGCTGTAGAACATGCAAGTCTCGACGATACCGTTACCTTTACCGATTCTGCGATAAGCTCTGTTCCTGCAGACGGATCCAATATCGGTATTGATGCAGGAGAATATTTATCTCTTGAAGAGTGTCTCTACGGAATCATGGTAGGTTCCGCCAATGAAGTTGCAAATGCTGTAGCTGAGCATGTTAGCGGTTCAGTTGATGCTTTTGTAGATCTTATGAATAAAAAAGCCGCATCCCTAGGCTGCACCAATACTCATTTTGCAAATACAAACGGCCTTCAGGATTCAAACCACTATACAAGTGTATATGATCTGGCTCTTATTTCATCCAAATTTTTCTCAAATGAGCTTCTTTGCCGCGTGGGAAATACTCCAAGATATCATTTTGAACCAAGTGCCGGTCAGCCTGATGATTTTTACCTTAATAACAAGCACAAACTGATATCCGGAGAAATATCATATCCAGGAATAGTAGGCGGAAAAACCGGATACACAGATCTTGCAAGAGAAACACTTGTAACCTGTGCGGAAAGAGACGGTATGAAACTTGTTTGCGTGGTTTTCATGGAGGAATCCCCTTCTCAGTTTACAGATACCGTCACCTTGTTTGACTATGGCTTCAATAACTTTAAAACAGTCAATATCAAGAGCGAGGAAAAAAGCTACATCCCTGAAGATCACTCCTTCTTCTCATCAGAGAACGATATATTTGTTCCTTCAGGTACTGTACTTGAATTTAATAAATCCGATTATATTATTCTTCCGCAGAGTGCCTCATTATCAGATACCACATCAACTGTTTCCTACGAGACAGATTCTGAGTCAGGCGCTTGTGTGATCAACTATTTTTACAATGATACTCCTGTTGGAAAAGGCCATGTTGTAGCAGCCAAGGCAGATGCGCTAAACAATTCTGCCGATGTTTCATCACTTGGTCATGTTATCTACATTAACATAAAGCAGGTACTTACCTTTATCATAATAGCTGCTCTTATCCTTATTGCGATCATATATATAGTCGATTTGATAAGTGCCTACAGCTTCGGCGGAAGCAGAGAAGCAAGGAAGCGCTTAAACCGTAGAAAGAAAGAAGCGCGGAAACGAAATGGTCCGCGCTTCTAAGGGTATAATAAATGTACATATTACAGCAGTGATGCTATGCACTCTGCTACCTCTTCCATCTTTGCTGTTGGCTCAAAACGGGCTACTACGTTACCCTGTCTGTCTACAGCAAACTTTGTGAAGTTCCACTTGATATCAGGATTGTTCTTGTAATCCTTGTCAATCTTCTTAAGCATTACGTTCATAGCAAGAGCTGCGGGACCTTTTCCAAATCCTTCAAATCCCTTCTGAGACTTTAAATATCTGTAGAGCTCAAGCTGATTATCTCCGTTGACATCTGATTTCTTCATCTGAGGAAATCTGGTGTTATAGTGAAGCTGACAGAATTCCTTTATCTCTTCATCCGTACCGGGAGTCTGTCCTGCAAACTGGTTACACGGAATATCAAGAACCTCGAATCCCTGATCATGGTATTTGTCATACATCTCTTCAATATCTTTATACTGAGGTGTAAATCCACATCCTGTAGCAGTATTAACAACAAGAACAACCTTGCCCTCAAACTGCTTCATTGACACATCGTTATCGCTTGTATCTTTTACAGAATAATCGTAGAATCCCATCGTTATATTCTCCTTTCAAAAAAAGTGATCATTTGTATATTTGGCTTTAAGTTTGATTTAATTATATTGTGTGCAATTCATTATGTCAAGAACTTTTTTTATTTTTGCTAAAGCCTCCTAAAAGTTCTATAATTAGGCACATGGGAAACTATATCGTATTCGACCTTGAGTGGAATCAGGGCAAAAAAGTAAAAGAATCAAACGGTAAAGCTCTTCCGTTTGAAATAATAGAAATAGGTGCTGTCAGACTCGATGAAAACAGGAATAGAACCGGCGAGTTTTCAAGGCTGATAAAACCTCAGGTCTATAAGAAGATGCACAAGATCACCGAGGATCTGATTCACATTACGATGGAGGATCTTCAGGATGGTGATGACTTTGTAACTGTGATCAGAGATTTTCTTGCCTGGTGTGGTGACGATCCTACCTTCTGCACCTGGGGACCTCTTGATCTTACAGAACTGCAAAGAAATATGGACTTCTTTGGGCTTGATCTTTTATCTGACAGACCTCTTCCTTTTTATGATGTCCAAAAGCTTTTCAGCATACAGTATGAAGACGGCAAAATGAGAAGAAGTCTTGAGCATGCAACCGAGAGCCTTGGCATGGAAAAAGACAGTGCTTTTCACAGAGCATTATCTGATGCGGATTACACCGCAAGGATATTCTGCGAGCTGGACAGAAAGGTATTTTATAACTATTCCTTTGACAATTACGTAACTCCCAAGACAAAGGATCAGGAAGTACATATTATCTTTGAGCATTATGCCAAATACATATCAAGGGAATTCAAGACAAAGGAAGAGCTGCTCTCAGATCCTGAAGTTATGGGCACTAAATGTTATCTGTGCAACAGACCTATCCGAAGGAAGGTTAAGTGGTTTTCTCTAAACGGCAAACATTTTTACAGTGTATCCTTATGCAAAGAACACGGATATATGAAGGCCAAGGTAAGGGTAAAAAAGACTGAGCATGACAGATATTACGCCGTAAAGACTCTTAAATTCATCTCCGAAGAAGATATGACGGAGATGAAAAAGAAGTCAGAAAAAAAGAAATATAAAAGTAAAGATGAAGACTGATTTATACAAATCTTCTAATTGTAACTAAGAGCCGCCCTTTTCGGGTGGCTTTTGCCATGCCGTCATAAATGAATTTGCCATAGCCTCTGACTGAAACTCTGGATCCTTCGCTAAGGTCATAGCCTCCGCTATATGCGGTTTTTCCATCAACATAAACCGATTGATTCTCTATAAGCTCCTGTGCCTTACTGCGAGATAATTTATAAACAAGGGCAAGTATGGCATCGAGTCTCTCTGACGGGACTGTGCCCTCAAGGGTCTCAAACTCAGGAACTATATCACATTCAGTAACCTTGATCTTTTTGCATTTTACTGTAGTATGTCTTATTCTGCACAGCTCATTTAAGACTATGTCTGCAACATCATTTGTGACAAATACATATCCCTTTAAGGAGTCAGTCCTGATATCCCCTATCCTGTTTCTCTCTATTCCAAGGTTCATTATTGATCCAAGAAAATCCCTGTGTGACAATTCATCTGCAAATTTCTTGTTTACAGGTTCTATAAGAATACAGCTTATTACGTCACTCTCTTCCTTTTCCTGTAAAAGAAAAGTCTCCTCATCAAGATATGACGGAAGAAAGCATAATACTGCTCTGTCAGGGTCACTTACCCCTCCGTAAGGAACGTACTGAACTCCTTCTATCATGTTCTGTCCCGTTATCATCTTGTTTTTGATACAGATGCTGTTTACCTCATATAATTCCGACATCGATAAGAAGTCAGTATGGGTCACATAGTTATTCTCATAAGCTTTGCGGGCAAGGTCTTTGATCCTGCCCGCAAGAAGTGTTTCATTATCCATATTTATCCTTTAAGTTCACAAATTTTCAAAGCCGTCTTTTATGATCTTTTCAAAAGCGGCAACAGGTATCGGTCTTGAAAAATAAAAGCCCTGGAACATGCTGCAACCAAGATTCTTTAAAAAATCCAGTTGTCCAACAGTCTCAACACCTTCTGTAATTATCTCCATGTCCAGCTTTTTGGCCATTTCTATCACTGACTGAAGTATTACAAAGCTTCTTTTTTCATTTTCGCTCTTCTGAAGAAACTGCATATCAATTTTCAGTACATCTGCCTGTATGTCTTTTAAAAGCCCCAGTGATGATGAGCCTTTTCCGAAGTCATCTATCTCCACTATGAATCCTTCATCATGCAGTTTTTTAAGCGTCGCCATATTACCGGATGTTTCATCTGCAACGGCTGTTTCCGTAATCTCTATATGCAGCTTATCTGTCATGATATCATACTTTTTGCACAATGCAGGAAAAATCTTTGCTATATCAAGGTAATAGAAATCTCTTGGTGATACATTTACCGACAAATAAAGCGATTCATACTCTGTTCCCTTCCATTCAGAAAGCTGCCTGGCGGCGAGCTCCCATACGTATTCATCCAGCTTTCCTATAAGCCCAACCTGCTCAAGTATTCCTATAAATTCGAATGGAGGCAAAAGTTCACCGGACGGCAGAACCCACCTTACAAGGCACTCAGCACCCTCTATATAATGATTCTTATTTACCTGTGGCTGAAGATATATAACAAACTGTCCGCTTCTTAGGTTTTTCTTAAAATCATTTATGATCTGCTGTTCATGAATAGCCTTCTGCATCATATTTTCATCAAAATAGTTGTAGATCATCTGCTGATTATTTCTGATTGCTTCAAGTGCCATATATGAACGGTCAAACATTATAGATATCGGAAGGTTTGAATTGTCTACATCATAGATTCCAAAGTGAATGGATAATCTAAATGATGGAGATGAAATAAGTCCGGATACCTTCTCTGCTATATTTTTAAGTATCGAAGCTATATCGCTCTCGTTTGTGGTGCAGATTGCAAAATTTACACCACCGGTTCTTCCGATAGCGCATTTCTTGTCAAATAATTCCGTAAAAATACGTGCAACTCCAACAAGTACTTCATTTCCTTTGGTATTTCCAAAAAGAGAATTAACATATCTGAAATTATCGATGTCTGCAGATATTATTAGAAAATTTTCGTCCGGTTCATCACTTATAAGCTTCCTCGCATTTTTACAAAAGCCTTCCCAGTTAAGGATTCCGGTAAGCGAGTCGTGAGTTGTGATATAGCCACTTGTTTCCCAAACGTCTTTATCTGTTTCTTTATCATAATGGTCATCTTCGGTAATTGTTATCAGCTCCATATTGCAGGAATATGTGGTCATATCCTTTAATGTAAGCTCAACGGGCACAGACTGAACCTGAAAGCATTTTCCTTCAAAATGCTCTATGCGACTCTTTTTGGTACGCGTCTGACATGACTGATAACTGGTACAATTAGCACATCTATGATCTGAAGCCCAGATAGCATAGCATTCCCTGCCAAAATTAAGCTCTCCGTCTAAAGTAATAGAAACCTCTCTGCATTCTTCCACATCAACAAGCCTTACCATATCAAACATGACTCTTATAGAGTCCATTGCTGCGTTTATATCTTTATATGTATATTTAAGAACCTGGCTTGTTTTTTCTTCAGTTTGCATCATAACCTCCACTCCATATGGACAGTCACCCATAAAAATACAGCAGACCAAATAACGATGGATTAATTATAAAACAACCAATTCCCAAATACCCCTTTGCAGCTTGAATTTATGATTTTTTAATAATAGGTAAAAGAAAAGAAGCCTATTAATAAAGGCTTCTAAAATAGTGTTCCCGACGGGAATCGAACCCATAGCTAGCGCTTAGGAGGCGCTTGTTTTATCCGTTAAACTACGAGAACAGATATGTTTCGAGCTGAATTGTCAGCCAACTTCGTTATTCTAGCACAGTAATATGCTTTCTTCAAGCCTTCTTAAACCAATTGATAGATGTCATTCGTCCTCAAAATCGTGCATTTCGTCGCACTTTTAGCTCAAACAGCTTTTTATACTATATACTACTTTTTGCGAGTATAGAAAGGAATAGTTATGTCAAAAGTAGGTAAAATAATAGGTCTTATATTGATCATCTTTTCAGGATTATTTTTACTTCTTGGAATCGTTTTTACTTTTAAATATAAGGCCATGGATTTATATGTAGAAGTTCCTGCATATATCTCAGATGTAGAAAGAGTAACTGTAAGAAATGGTCGTTCCACAGCTTCTGCATATGATTACACTATCAACTTTTCTTATAACGGCATAAACCATCAGAAATTCGTTAAGGAAAGCTCTTATCCTAATAAAAATCTGTCAAAGGTTTGGATCAATCCTGAAACTCTTGATCTGTCACTTTTAGACAGACAGACTACTTTGATCGGAGCATTTATTTTCTTTGGTATGTCTGTAATATGGATGGTTGCTGCAATCATTTCTTTTATATTACTAAATCAAAATAGTTACAGGAGGAATTATGAAATTCAGCATTGATATAGATAATTGCGAAGCCATAAGCAATAAATTCGAATTAATACCGGATAAGGTCAGGCAGAATAGTGCGGCACTTGAAAGTGTGTCAGACTGTCTAATATTATGTGGACCTGAATATGAAATAATTAAAGCTACTCTTGATGCTTGCATCAAAAATCTTTCAAGAGAAGCAGTAGAAACTGCTAATATCTATAAAGCCTTTAAGCAAATAATCGAAAAATATAAGTCTGCTGATAAAACAATAGTTGCTCATACCAAAGGTGGAAATAAGCATCTCCCGAACACAAATCACGGCAAAGGACATAGTCAACACCCAAATAACTCTGGGGGAAATACCGGTATTACCTGGCCTAGCGGATCCGGTTCCGCAAGAAGCAATATCCCGGAAAAACGGCATGGTAAAGAAAAAGAAGGCAGTGGTATATTTGACACATATTTTTTGTTTAGAGAACCCACTGCAAATGCGGGCGGTTCTTATGAATACGATACCGATCCTTCTAATGCTCATGTAAATGCTGAAGGTGAAGCACATGCTTATGGTCCTTCTATCCTTTTTGGTTATAGCTTATTTAATAATTTTATAACCGCAGATACAGAATCCACCTATCTTTATTCTGAACATGAAGGAAAGGTTGGATTATCATTATTTGATGAAAATGGTAATTTTCATCCTCACATAACCGGTAATGGGAACAGTAATACCAGTATTTATCATACGGATCAAAAGTTTAAAATCGGAACAGACATGTGGAATTTTCGTCTGAAACGTACCGAGGATACTGGATATGTTTCAGGTGAAGTTGAATACAGTTCCGGTACTCCCGGCGTCGTATCCTATGGTGCAGGTATTGAAAAAGAAAGTGTAACACAAGGTTTCACTATATGGGGCCTTGATGTCGATACTACAGAATGTGTCGGCATAGGTGCAAAAGGACAAGGTGCAATAGGACATGGTTATGGAGTCTGTGTTGATGAAAATCATGCACGAATTGCTTTCGAAATAGGCAAAGGCGTAGCTGTTGGAATAGATATCAATATCGACTGGTCTGATTGTCCTGCATATCAGTGGGCGAAAGACTTATTTTAATGATATAATCGAATAGTATAAAAATTTTTTGAGGTATGTGAAGATGAAAAAAAAGGAATTATTACCAATTGGATCTGTTGTTTTATTAAAAGGTGGCAATAAACGTCTTATGGTTTGCGGGCGAATCCAGACAAAGGGCGGCGATGATACAGTATATGACTACTCGGGCTGCTATTTCCCTGAGGGCATGATCGACTCAGATAGAATGTTCTTCTTTAATAACGAGAATATCGAAAGAATATACTTTATTGGTCTCCAGGATGAAGAAGAACTCGCTCTTACTGAAAAGATCCTTGAACTTGGCGAGTTCGTAGTTAAGGATGGCAAGATTGTTCCTAAGGATGCACCATCAGCTGAATAAAAAAACGAAGAAGCCGCTCAACTTGTAGCGGCTTCTTCTTATAGAGCGGCATATTTATCTTCCGACAATTATTATTGAATAGTTATCAGGAGCGCCTTTCTTATCCACATGCTTTTTTATTTGATTTATTGTTTTTTCAAAATTGGATGTGCCCTTTTCTGCATTGATACAGCAGTGTGCCCATTTTAGGGAGAAGTCCGTATAACATTTATATATTCCATCGCTGCAAAGGGTAAAGATATCTGTATCCTTCATAGTACCTGTTACAGTATTTATCTTTATATGGTCGAAAGCTCCAACTGCATTTGTAAGCTTTCCAAAATCAGGATGCTTTTTCTTCTCATTCTCGGAGAGTGTATTCATGATTTCCGGTTGGTTCTGCCATATCTGGTCCTTTGTTATCTGCATGAACTCTTTACCGGATTTTCTGTATATTCTGCTGTCACCTACTGAATAAGCTGCATACTTTCTTCCTGCAATAAGCAGAGCTACAAGAGTTGATCCGCATACACAATCTATGCAATATTCCCTTCTGATTTCTTCGTTTACCATATGTATGCATTCTTCAAAGCTATCACATAAGGAATCAAAACGATCTTCCTGAATCTTAACCCCATCTTTTTCTGAAAACAGGTTAATATCCGCCCATTCACCTATTCTCTCTGCTATCAGGCTGGAAGCGATTTCTCCGTGGCTGTGTCCTCCCATTCCATCAGCCACGCAGAAAATTCCATTCTCACCTTCCGCCTTCATAAGTATAGAATCCTGATTTATATCTCTTTTTTTACCGGTGTCGGTATATCCGTAATATATTATCTTTTCTGCCATCAATTACCAGCCTTTTTTGTAATCTCCCTTGTTTCACCTTTAATCTTCTATTATCGAAACCACATACGTATATCTTCCGATCGTAAGTTTACTGTTAGTTACGATCAGCTGAGGGAATCCGGGTTTTATCTCTATCCCGTTTACGCTTGAGTGGTTCTTTACATTCATAAGGTCGGTTACAAAATATGCATTGTCTTTGCACTCAATTGTGCAATGATGACCATGAACTGTTGTATCATCACTAATTACGATATCATTGTCAGGCATTCTTCCTATTTTTATTTCTTTCTCAATCTCGCAACGGAAAGTTCTGGAGTTGTCACTGGCCGTTGTAAGCTTTATCTTCTTAATATGTCCCGGTCTCTCATTTGGAGTAAGCCTTGTTGTCTTACCATCATCTCCTGCTTCACCAAGTATCTCCGTCTTACCGTATGTGTTAAGAGGAGTTGTTGGTGCACATTCCTGAGGTTCACTTCCGGGTCTGTTATTGAATATCTTTCTAACAACAAAGATAACAAGCAAAGCAATTATCGCTATAACTGCTGTTACTATCAGCGCAAAGATAAGTTTGTTTGCGATTATCCATCTTGTTATTTTTTCAAAAAATGTCGGTTCTGGTTCCGGTTCAGGTTCAACTATAACCGGGGGTACCTCCACTTCTTCCTCCTTTTCCTTTATTGAAAAAGGCATCAGAGCTTTAAATGAAATAGCTGATCCATCCGTAAATGTAAGCTTTGTATTCTGAAGGCTTCCGTCTTTTACATCTTCCGGAATTACTGCCTTAAATACTGTTAGGTTTCTATCCTTATCTATAATAGAAGCTATTTGATCAACTTCCGTTTCTTCCATGATGCAGTAATCACATCCTGTTACTCTGGACAGGGCAAACATTCCCTCAAGATTATCCGCATTTTTCCCGGTGCTGACTCCTATGGTATAGATAGGAAGAGTACGATCTTCAAGCTCTTTATTAAGTTCTTCTCTTGTAACTCCGATAGGTTTGTTATCTACGCCGTCGGATATTACGACAATTCTTGTATATCCATATTCTTCAGTAGTATTTATTTCTTTTACCACATCATAGAGAACATCAGTAAGATAGGTTTCCTGATCTGCGTAAGATATAGAGTCTATCATGTTGTTAAGTGCAGTTACATCATCGGTATATTTATCTGATAAATATGTTATGTCCTCAGAAAAAGTTGATATTCTGTATAGTTCATTCTCAGATGCATTTGAAACTATCTTCTTAAGGATCTCAGTTACTTTTTCTCTGGATTCACCCGGAATTGATATAGAGTTATCAACCATGATGAGGGTTCTTGCAGCATTATCATCTTCTGTAATAGGATATGTGGAAACATTTTCTACAGGAATATTACCAATCTGATATTCCGAAACATCTCCTTGTGACACACCTGTTATATATGCTCTTACAGAAGAATCATCGCATCTTACCTGCATTACTTTTACAGGCTCTTGTTCCTCTGATTCGCCTTCTGCCTCACCTTCTGTTTCACCCTCTGCTTCATTTGTATCGTCTTCCTCTGTATAAACATCTTCTGTTTCATAATCATCAGATATTTCTGTTTCATCCTCTGCCCCAAAAGCTCTTATTGAAAAGCTATCTGTTAAAGACATTAATGTCCCTGCACATAGAAGAGCAATAACTGTTTTGTTCCATATCTTACTTATTTTTCTCATACTTACTCCATAAATCCTACTGCCTTGTTACTTTCCGGTAAACGCGGCAAAAGCAGTGCCGTAAGACACTGCTTAAACCTAAATCTTTTCTTGGGTTTGTTTTATGATTATACAAGTGCAATATCAGCTTTTAAAGCGTTTGCAGCCTGTACGTTGTCGTTTTCTGCATTCTCGTAGTTTGTAGCGATCTTCTCAAGATCTTCGCCGTACTCATCGCAAGTTTTGAAAAGTCTTGTCATATCATCCTGAAGACCCTGGAACTGTGTTGCATACTTTGTTCTTGCATCACCTCTCCATACACTGTTTGTCTGCTCAACAAGTGTAAGCATCTCCTGTGTCTTCTTCTGTACGTCTGATGCATGTGATCTAAAATTAGAAGCCTCTGTGCGAAGGTCAGCTACGTCTGTTACTTTTAATGCCTTTAAAATTGCCATTTTATTTTTCTCCTTTTATTTTTTTCTCTATACACTATCTATGATATAGTTCCCCATATAATGATTTCACTTGTTGATTCTTAGTTAGAAGCAATATTTACGTTCTGTGTTTCAGCCTGCTCGTACTCACCAAGGATCTTTTTAAGTGCTACGATATACTCGTTGATAGCATCCTCAAAGTTTGTAAGGTTGGGCTCTTCCTTCTGGAAGTTTGCTTCGAATGCATCACTTGCATCACCTTCCCACTTTGTAACAAGAGTCTTGTGCTCGTTTCTGATGTTGTCTGCATACTGATGGAATTCGTTGTTCTTAGCCTGCAGATCGTTGATTACCTGCTCAAGTGCGTTTGAACTCTGTACATAAATTTCTGACATTTTTCATTTCCTCCTATTATATGAAAAAATATTTATGATTCTGCTATTCTTAATGCCTCAAGTTCAGCGTCTCTGATTCTTGTAGCAATAGCTTCAATAGTATCTGCGACTTTACCGATGTCGCCTCCGGTGCTTACTACCTTTCCTTTTACAATTTTACTTTTGGAAACGTAAGCTTCTGAATTTTCGCCAGTCCAGTTGGTTTCGATATTATCAATTGTTCCGCCGATATCATCATTTCCGATACCAACTACCTCTCCTGAAATTTTCCTGAGTTTTCCAACCTGATCCATGGCGTTGTTAAAGTCCATGTAGATTTCATATTCGCTCTTCATCTTCGTCCACCATTCATATATGATCAAAACATCACAATATCTGTCTTAGTAGCTGCTGCAGTTGTTACGTTGTCGCTTTCTGCATTTTCGTATATACCTGCCATAGTGAGTAACCTGGATGGATAAGTTCTGAGCCTTGTTATAAGTGCGTTCAAAGCATCTATGTTTTCGTCCATTTTTGTTCTCTCGGCAGTACCTGCATCGCCAAGCCAGTACTGACTTGTTTCCTGAACTTCTGAAATAAGAATCTGTATTTCGTTATTCATATCATCTATATCAGCTGTTACATCCGATGATTTTGATTTCAAACTCTCAGGAGTAACTCCAAGTGCTAAGCTAAAAGCCATATCAACTCTTCCTCCTTATCTTATTTTTAGACATCCATGCTCTCTATAATACTTTCAACGGAGCTTTCACAAGATGTATATTCCTTATCAGCAAAATTCAAATCTGAAAGTACTTCTTTCAAGAAATCAACCATATTAACAACTTTCTGATAATCTTTGCTGAATGTTTCCATGAACTGATCGTGTGCTTCGCCTTCCCACATGTTCTGCAGCTCATTCATATGAGCAAGAAGCTGAAGCTGAGCCCTGTCGAGTCTGGTAAAGGAACCATCGTAATCAGTTATGTCCTGTTCAAACTTAGCAAGATCATTTGCAATTACATCCATTTTTCCACCTCTGCTTTTTACTTAATCAACCTGTCAATATCACTTAGTGTTTCATTTACAGAACTATTCATATTACTTCTGTCGGAAAAATTTCCAAGAGAGACATTTCCGCCTCCGGTATTTCTTCCCGAGTTCTCGATCACTTCGACTATCCTCTCTTCAGTCAGCTCGTATTTATGTGCTATCCTCTCGGCTGCCTCTGAGAGATTCTCTGTAAATCCAACTTCTTTTCTAAGGCATTCATTTATCATGCGTATTGATTCAATAACGATATCCATCCCGGAAAGTGCGCTTAATGCATCACATACCGCATCAATCTCTTTTGCCTTATTTGAAAGCGCATCGGCGTCAATATTTAGTTGTGTGGAGCATCTTCTTAATACATCTGAATCTACTTTAAACATCTCATCTCCCTTGCGCTGAATATACATTAACACAATAATATTTGTTTTTATCAAAATCGCGACGAAATGCACGAAATCGAGGACGAAATGCAATTTTTATATCAAAATCAGCTTTGTTCCGTTCTTTTCATAGCATTCTTTAAGGGTATTTTCCTTAGGAAGTTTAAGCTGTTTTTCCCTGTCAAATAGCGATAAAGCGCCTACATTTCCTACAAATGCCGTTCGTTCCTTCTGCTCTATCATCTCAGTTATTTCTGCTATCAGAGATCCAATCCTGATATTTTCATTAAGGCTGAAATTGTAATCCTTATCAAGAGCAGGTACATACAAGTCAACAAGTACCATCGTTATCCTCCATAAATGCTTTTTCAAAGTTCTCTTCATTATATAAAGCTGATCGTATCTTTTCGTTTTCCTTTATATATATGATATCTTTGATATCGCCTTCTTTTACGAGAATCTCTCTATCCGGTTTAGACTCTCCTCTTTTGTAGCGCTCTGCAAGAAGTCTTGCGTCGCTCTCATAAAATGCTTTTGAAAAGTCAAATTGCTCTTCCTCGTTATATCCATCATTTCCGTTTTTCGAAGCTATGGGCATATAATCAGAGTCCATGATAAACCTTATTGCATCTTCATTCTCAAATGTTTCTATCCTGATAAGAGAAGTTCCTCTGTTATCCATATTAAGAAGAAGGCTCTTATTATCTGTCATATAAAGGCATCTTGCATTTTCCATATCCTGCATCGCCCTTATCCTGAAGGTGTACCTTGCTTTTTCCAATATATCGAATACTTCTTTTAGCTCGTCATTCAAAGTAAATGCATCATCGCTGGGAACAAGGTATTTATCAAACACGAGTTTCTCTACTGCCTTCTTTACTTCTTCCTGCGAATCTATCTTTGAATTAAGCTCATCAAAAATAATGAGTCCCTGTATTTTTCGCCTATATAGGAGAATTTTCATCTCCATTACCGATAAATAAATTGCTTTCATCATAAGTTATCCATCACCTGCTTAAACGATCTTGATACCGGAATTGATAAACCACCTTCCAGCTCTGCTATCCTTGACGTTTTATTGTAAATCTTTATTTTGTCCTTATTTACAATAAAGCTTCTGTGAATCCTCGCAAATCTGGGAGGAAGCTTATCGAGAATATTTTCAAGAGTTTCCTTTATTCCGTATTCTTCTCTGGAAAGTCTTATGAAAATCCTTTTTTCTCTTGCTTCTATATAGATGATTTTGTCAAAAGGAATTCGTATCTTTCCATCTAAAGTATCTACGTATAAGTAATCTCCTTCATTCTCGCCCGCTTTTACCACGCTCTGAATGAACTCTGTAATAGTCTCTTTGGTATCCGCCTCATCAAGTGGCCTCATAATAAGAGCGGATGCCATTATCGATGGCTTGATATACTGAGTGGGTTTCATGGTATCCGACACAACAAGGAGCATAGCAGTGTCAGGATACTTCTTCCTGACTTTGCCTGCTATATCTATTCCCCTCTCATCTACTGCTTCCAAAAAACTAATGTCGACTATCTCTGTTTCTTTTACAGCTTTTTTTAGTTTCTCTTCGTCACAGCATACTGAGGTTTTAAGCGTGTCCTCAGAGTGCTTTGCAAATGCATCTCTAAAAGCAGTGTCTATGTATTTTAATTCCTTTTCTTCTCTATCATACAGAAGTGCTGAAATCATCCTTTGTTTCCTTTAATCATTGGCACTATTATTTCTTTAACATCTGATTCCATATCGCTTGAAAGCATTCCTCTTCCTACAGGCTTTGCCATATCCAGACTTCTTCTATCCTGATTATCAAAGCTTAGGTTGGACAGAGTTGTTGTATGTACATTTCCGCCGAAGTGAATTGCCTTCTTATCTCTCGTAAACATTCTGTAAAGAGGATAAGAGCTGATAGGAGCAATATCTTCTTTATTGATGGTAACAAACCAGTAAATGTTGTGAAGGGCACCCTTATCTGCAATCATCTCCATGTTCAGAAGGATGTTCTTAGGCACATCTTCTGCAGGATGTATCATCTTGTCGATAAAGAACGGCAGATCGTCCACGAAGATGAAAATACTCTCGTATTCCTTCATATGCTCGTAGATTTCTTTTTCCTCCGCTCCTTTTTCTATGAGCTGTGCCTTCATCTTGTTTCTTGGTGCAACGTCGCTGACAAGGAGATCTGTAAGGAATGTTGCCCATTCCTGCTCGGTTGCTATTCTCCTTGCATCAATCTCCTGTGCAAAAGCGGTAAACTGGTTCTTAAAGTCAACTATGATAACTCTTCCGCCTCTTGCCTTAGCAGAACGCATTGCAATCTTAAGTGCATTAGTCTTACCCTTCTTCTTAGCACCGACAATAAGAAGAGAATATATCTCTGAGAGGTCGATTCCAAACGGAACTGCAAGAGTTGCGTCATATCCAAGAGGAAGGAGCCTGTCACTTGCTATCATTTCCTTAACCTTGCTGTTCTTCTCAAATATATCCCATGTAGGTTCTTTGGGTATCTCAGGAATAGGCATAGCACACTCGCCATCCCAGGCAGCTTTCATCTGCATTGTGAGCTTCTCTATGTTCTCCTCTACTGTGACATCATCTCCGTCAATAGCAATTGCCGTCTGGAATTCCAGAATCCTGTCGTCAACATAGCCGATACCTCTTCCCTTGATTCCGTTTTCAGGGAATACGCGGAGTCTTGTCATTCGCATGTAGTTTCCGTAGTCATAGGTGTTATTGAGCTCTAAGCAGATTGTTGTTTTAAAGTTCTGAGCAAGCGAATTGGGTATTTCGCTGCTTCCTGTTCCTGTAGCTGAAACAATGAGGAAAATTCCGTTACCTACGCCTTCTTTTACAAGCTGCATGATAAATGAATGGTATTTATCACCGGTTTTATTGTTAAGTGCAGCAAAGTTGTCTATGAATATTACAATTCTCGGAAGGTCTTCTACTGTAATCTGTCCCGGCCTTTTCTGTGCCTGCTGAAGGAGCTTTCTATCTTTTAAAATTCCATGCAGCATGATAAAGAATTTATCAATCTTATCGTTGTCATCGCTGTCTCTTATAACACCGCCCACATTAGGCATGTTCTCGAAAAGGCTGAGCTTTCTTGCACTAAACTCAAGGGCATAGATGTTTATCTCTGCAGGTGAATATCTGTTTACAAATCCATATATTATTGTCTGTAGTAATGTTGTCTTACCTGTAGTCGAAGCACCAAATACAAGGATGTTACCTGTTTCTGAGAGGTTTATGCTAAATACATCCTGTCTCTGGTTTTCAGGATCATCATATAAACCAATGCTTGTTTCAATATTTAGTTCTTCTCTCTTTGGCCAGCTTGTACCGTTAAATACGCTCTCTTCATCCCACTTAAATACTCTCTGCGGTAATTCTCTAAGCGTAATACGTTTAGGAAGCAAAGGAAGGAACAGACTAAAGTCATGATTGTAGCCATTCTTCTCTGCAAGATCCTTAAGGTATGCAACAACTGCTTCAAGCTGTGTTCGTTCAGGCTGCTGAGGAAGCTTTTTCTTTGCACTTCCTATTGCAGCTTCCTTAATGATTATCTTTTCAGCATCAGGACCTGTAGTCTGTGCTATCTCAATTAGTGTTCCAAGATTTTCTCTGTTTCTGTCTGAAACCGGATAGTCCTCATTCATGTCCGCAAGCTTCTTAAACATCTTGTCGATGAGGATATCTATCTGGGCTTTGGTTATTGTAGATAATTCGTATCCCTTTTCATTGCAGATTTCCATCATGACATCAACCAGAAGCTTTATCCACTTAAGCTTCTTTTCTCTCTGCCTTGCCATACGGGTATGATTACCCTCTATTGAAGAAGTTCCCGTAACTTCAAGCATTTTGGCTGTATCAAGGCTTGAATCACCTTCATCCTCGTAGTATACAGCTCCACTAAATCCTGACTGAAACTGCTCATACAATTCGTCATTTCCGACCTGAAGATAAGCTCGTCCGGATCTTGTAAGGTAGGCAGCATCAGGCTTTCTTAACATATCTATACTATCCTGTCTGCTCTGAACTCGCAGACACAGCTTAAATCTGGAGTTGGACCATATATCTTCACTTACTGATCCCGCAGGTTTCTGCGTTGCCATTATAAGGTGTATACCAAGGCTTCGTCCGACACGAGATACTGATACGATTTCCTGAATGAATTCAGGTTCTTCCATCTTCATTTCTGCAAACTCATCGATTACGATGATAAGATGCGGGAGCGGAACCGTTGCCTCAAAGTTCTTATACAGCTTTGTATAATCTCTGATGTCTTTTACGCCATAGTCTCTAAAGAGAGTCTCTCTTCTGTCTTTTTCACTCTGAATTGAAACAAGTGCTCTGTTTACCTGGTTTCCTGACAGGTTACTTATCTGTCCGATCATGTGAGGAAGGTCGGTAAATAGGTTAGCCATACCACCACCCTTATAGTCGATAATGAAGAATCCGACATCATCTGGTGAAAAGTTAATAGCGAGTGAGAGTATGTAGGTCTGCAATGTCTCTGATTTACCTGAACCTGTAGTACCTGCTACAAGTCCGTGAGGTCCATGATATTTTTCATGGATATCAAGATAGCAGGGCGCTCCACCTGATTTTTGTCCAACGAGTGCTCTCATTGTTTCATAGGTTTTGCACTTCTTCCATCTGTTTAATACGTGGAGTTCATCGAGTTTGTTTATTCCATACATTTCAAAGAATGTAATGGAATCTGTTATATCACCACCGGTTTCTATTTCCTGGACCTCTACATTGGCGATGTTGGATGCAAGTGTATCGAGATCTTCTGTAGATACCTCATCAAACTCAACTTCCGTTCTCTGCTCGTAGTCGTCTGAAATATGATAAATTCCGTTATAGGTTTCATCATTCTGAACGATCATCTCACATTCATTGGGAAGCTGCTCGTATCTCTCTGTAAGGATGATCGTGCTCATACCGTAAACAGGCTCAGGGTTAAGTATGTACTTGGATATAAGCTCGCCCTCCATAAGTTCCGGATTGGCAAGTATCATTACATAATACGGTTTCGGAATTGCATTTTCGTTCATTGAGCCAAAAGAAGCATTTTCCTGCCTCTGTCTAAGAAGCTTATTTATTTCATAAAATACGTCACTTGCTTCCTCTTTGTTAGAAGCTACGTATCTAAATGACTTAGTCTCATTCCATACATGTGGAAGCCATCTTACAAAATCCCATGTTCTGCCAAGACCTGTCTTTTTTTCATCATAGATAAGAACTATCTTTACGTCTGTGTATGAATTGTTAGCAGCAATCTGGGCGATAATATCCCTTGCTACTACTGCAGCACCCTGGGCTTTTCTTCCGCCTATAACACCGATAAGCTTCTCTTTTATGAGGTCTATACATACCGGCACGTTTTTTAGCGTTGAGAATTCTTTCTTTATATTTCCGGGTATATCAACAAGTGCATTGTCGATCATGGTGAATTTCTTATCCGGTATCTCTATCTCTACCTGGAAAGGAATATTACCAAGCCCCAGTCTTACATTTAAAAAGTCTGGCTGCTTCGTATTTCTGCTCCAAAGAAGAGG
The DNA here is from genome assembly GCF_000702265.1 of Butyrivibrio sp. NC2002. Classification (GTDB taxonomy): domain Bacteria; phylum Bacillota; class Clostridia; order Lachnospirales; family Lachnospiraceae; genus Butyrivibrio. The sequence goes on along the minus strand of NZ_JNKZ01000004.1, from coordinate 674,337 downwards.
ATTTTCCTCATTCATTGCACAGCAGTATGCAGCGCCGTAATACCTGTCGTGCATGGCATTTGTATTTTTGTTGTACTTTTCCTTTATTATTTCTCTCTGCTCACTTAGATATGCACCATATCTTTCATTTCTTAAACGTTCATATTCTTCGTATTCTTTTTTGGCATTTTTCATGCCTGTCAGAGATCTGATGGTTCCTATAATTGCAGAAGAAAGCGCAGTTACAAGACCTACATACATGAAAAGACCTCTGTTGAATCCGGATACCCTGGATGCATACAGCATAAACGTACAACCGATCAGCATAGGCAGTGCCATACCGATGGCTGCACCTATAGCTGCCAGGATTCCTCTGTCTTTTACCTCATCTCTTGGTTCCGGAGGATCATCTATTTTTACAGGCTCAGTATCTATCTGAGCTATTCTTCTGGGAGATCTGTGAAAAAGAGTTGTCAGGTTTTGTTTGTTGACCTTCTCTATGGGAGGCGCTTCTACTACTATCTTTTGAAGCACTGATTCATTTATGACAGCTCCGCTCTCAATCACATTTATGGAAATCTTGTCTCCAAAAAATACTATTCTAAGCCCAAAAATATCTATACAGTCACCGAATTTAAGCTCTGTATCCTCAAATACACGGCTGTTGTTGATAAATGAGCCGTTTGCAGTCTCATTATCCCTAAATAATACTTTGTCGCCGCTTTTGAATATAAGAGCATGATCTGTAGAAAGAAGGTTCTTTCCTGCAAAGTCATAGCTTATCATGCAGCTTTTTTCTCTGCCTATATCTATTGGAGTGGGCAGATCTTTGATACTATACATTTCATATTCAGAAAAATAATTATCGGTTATTCGTGCAATAATCGATATAATATGTTTTCCGTCTATTAATAGCTTATAAGCACCTTGATCAGAAGAGGTTCCATCCTGTATGGGATTCTCATAGCAGTCCTCTTTGCTGTCAACGTGCTCTATAACGTAATCGTCTGTGCTTGCAAAATACCAGTTGTCGTCTGCAACCTCCAGTCGAAGATCGATATTTGTATCAATGTCAAACAATCTGTCCGACAATAATATGGAATAATCCGAATTATTTATTGCCGGAAGCAGAAATCGTTTGAACGCGTTATGACTGTAAATCGTAAGAATAGTACTCATTTAGATTCTCCATTTTATGATCCCCCTCATAATGGTTCCTAAGGGTATCCACATACGGTGGACCCCCAAGGACAGTCTAAATTTCTCATTATTGCATTGCACTACATAAGATGCATCTGCGATCAACAGTTTTTACTGTTCACTTTTATTTTTTCTTATTATCATTACACCGGCGCATGCACCAAGTCCCATGATCATAAGGATCATCACTGAATAGAGAACAACATTCTTAATCTGCCTCTTTATCTTTCCGCTGCTTGAGTCAGTACCATCGCCAAGATTCTGATCTGCATTTCCACCTGTTGTGGCTGTAGTCTCATCTTCTATAATTGTATTTGTCTCTGCCTTCTTAGTTCCAACATAGACATTTCTGTAGATGACTTCTGTTGTGTTACCTGCAACATCTTCTGCAAGAACATGGATGTTGTGCTTCTTATCATCTCCCTTTAATGTGAATGCTACTGTTCCTGCTGTCTCTAAAAGAGTATCTTCATCATAGTTGTCAACAAGCTCTTTGTCTGAATATATCTTAAGTTCCTTAACAACCATGTTGTCAGTAACATTTAAGTTGACCTTATGCTCTTTTCCCTCGTATACTACATCATCCTTGAGGTCAGGAGTTGTAATGTCGGGTTTTGTTGTATCAAGTGCAAAGTCAATTGCAGCGTCCCTTGAACGTGAGTCCTGTGTATTGGTAGCTCTGTCCGTGGAAGATACGCCAATAGCATAAATACCGTCTTTTCCAAATGCTGACTTATTGATGGTATATGTATATCTCTTCCAACTCTCTTCACTACCTTCTTTGCTTACGCTAAGACTCTTTCCTTCTTTGAGGTCTGAGTAGTTACCATCGCGGGCCATTGTAACGTTCTTCTCAACAAGATCGTCTACATTTATCTCGGAAATAGCTACTGTCTTTGCCTGTGTTGTGAAGTAGTCTGCGTTAAGTTTTTTTGCATCCTCATTTAATACATAAACTGATCCGAATCTGTTTACAGAGAACACAAGCCTATTTTCCTTTTCATTTCCGGCAAGATCTTTGACTTTTACATTTACTACATAAAGGTCATCATTTTCTTTTACATGTTCGAAATCAGCAAATGCTATTTTCTCGCCATCTTCCGAAGGTGTTATCGTGCTCTGTCTTGATACCTGTCCGTGATTTGCACCTGTTACGGTTATCTCGGTCTGATTGTTATCTACATTCTTTTCAAGGAAGCTGATAACTGGAGCAACTGTCTTGTTGTTAGCTGAGTAGTTCTCAACTCCTTCAAAAGCTATCTCAGGTTCTGTAGTATCAATTATAAATTTATCTGATGTATAAATTGTTGATGTGTTACCTGCAAGGTCTGTACATTCGATGGTATATCCATAAGTACCATCCTTATCAAATACCATCTCTGCACTATTTGCATCACCATCTGACGAAAATGTTCCAATTGTAGGTATTTCGGATGCATCACTAAGAGGCTGGGTTCCGACCTTTACAAGTTCGTTATCAAATGAAAGCTCTTTGATGTCAATTGATGCTTTTCTTACTGAGTTATAATAAATCTCATTTTGAGCGGCATTATTATCATAGCTTACATTTATTTCAGGTGCTGTTTTGTCGATCACAAACTCATCTGACTTATATGTATCTGATATGTTTCCTGCGCTATCTTCACATTTTACTTTGAAGCTGTATATTCCATCCTGGTTGAAGCTAAGCTCAAGTGTATGGATATTTCCCTTATCAGACCATTTGCCCTCTTTAACAGTGCCATATTCTGAATCAACATCAAGTTCTACTTTATCTTCTGAAAAGCTTGAGTCAATTACCTGGATTGTTGCTACTCTTGTATCGTTATAATACTTTCCGTTCTTTACCTCATCGTTGTCAAATTCAACAGTGAGTTCGGGTTTTGTAGAGTCTACGGTAAATCCTTTTGTAATTACTTTACTTACATTGCCAAGTACATCCTGTGCAAAGATTGTAATTGTATATCTTCCGTCTTCCTGAGTGCTGTAGGTAAGGAGGTGTTCTGAATCTCCCATTCTACCACTCCAGTCTGATCCGCTTAATGTCTCAGTTTTAGAATTGCCATTTACGTCCTGATATTCAACTACAAGCTTACAATCTTCAAATGCAGGATATTTCTCATCCATGCTTATATCGATCGTTACATTTCCGTTTTTGAAGGTCGAATCCTCGCCCTTAGGTTCAAAGCTTTTTCCGTTTGAAGTATATGTGTCTTTTATTTCAGGTGCGCTATTATCTACAATCATTATCTGACTGTCTTCATTGCTGGAATTGCTCGCTTTATCGGAAGCGCTGGCATTTATCTTATAAGCACCTTCGTCGCCAAGTTCATATTCATATATCTTAGTCTGTTCTGAACTGTTTGCAGACAAATGTATTTTCGGGTTTTTCTTTGAAAGAGTATTTTTAAATACTATACTGTTTTCATTAAGAAATTTATCTTCTATAGAAAATGATCCTTTTACTATTCCCTTAAACAGTCTTGATCCGTCGCCCAAATCGTATGAGCTCTGCGGATATCCGCTTTTGAAGTCAATTCTTGGTCTTTCGTTATCAAATACTATGCTTTTTCCATAATTAATGGTAATGGGGTCACTTATATTACCTGCAGCATCTTTAAGTGTAACATTTAAAAACTCAATTGATGTCTCAGATTCAGAAGCGGTATATGTATTATCAACCGGATAATCGCGATTCCTGGATTCTTCAGGTATTATAAGTGATTCCTTCTCACCTGTTGCACCATTTACTGCTACTGAAACTTCTTCAACTCCACTGGTTTCTACATTATTATTAATGTCAGCATTCCCTGGAATCATCAGGCTTGTTTGTAGAGCTTCTTTCATATATAGCGTATTAGATTCTTCATCATATAATCCGCTATCCTCATTATCTATTCTAAAATTTAAAGCATTCTCTGAAAGACTCGGAGCTGTATTATCGATTCTTGCTATTATGCCCTCTTTTTCATATCCGTAGCCAATAGCATATTTTACTACAGCAACAAGTTCGTTGCAGCCTTCTGTCTCTCCGTTAAATTCAATATCAATATCAAGACTGTTTTTTTCGGACAGGCTTACATCTGTATCATTTGTATATATTCCAACCTGTTTTCCGACATTTTTATCGCCCAAAATATCGTTATAAACTTCGTTTATTGTTATTTCTTTTATGTACCTTACTGTATCAGCCTTAAAATGGACATGAGGATTAACCTCACTATTGGCTTTTTTTGAATACCAACCGCCTGCATATCCATCAAGATCCATAAAACCTGCCTGAATGCTGTTGTTGTCGTCCTCTTCATTATAAATACAGATGATACTATCAATATTCTCCACTATCGGAGCGGTATCTTCATCCCAAAAAACAACCTCTATTTTTTCAAGATAGTGGTTGCCTAATCCTGAAATCTTATATGTATACTCACTTTCTGAGTTACTCACATCCACTCTGTTACTCTTGTTATCAACATAGTAGTTAATGCATTTGACAATACTTTTTTGATCTTGATCTATAAAATTTTTCAGAGAGATTGTAACAGGTACCTCTCCACCATTTTTATAACTTATTTTCTTTTTCTTATCTCCCTCACCGATAGTAGTCTCAGAATCAGCTGCTATTATGGGGTCGCTTACTTCCACACCTGTTGTATTTTCCTTTTTAGTGTTTTCAGAATCTCCTCCCTTATTTTCCTCTTCTGATGGCTGTGTCTCGTCACCGGGAACATCTATCTGTTGATTATCGTTTTCATCCGAAGATTTATTCTCGTTTTCATCATCATCCTGATTATCTAAATCATCTTTATTTTCATTGTCGTCATCACCAATTTCATTATCAGATTCTGAACCGGGTAATCCTTCATTCATTAACTCAATTTCGTTATTAGGAGTTATATTATCGGTTATTTCTGTATCTGTTATTTCTGTATCTGTTTTTTCTTCAGTAGCCTGGTCATTTTCCTGCTCAGGAATAACTTCTTCCTGTTTTTCTGTATCAACCTGGGTTTCCTCTACATCTACTTCAACTTCCTGCACTTCATTCTCTTTTACATTTTCTGCCTCATTTTCAGCATATACATGTCCTGAAAATAAACTGCAAAATAGTATCATTGAAATCAGTGATACAGATAGCGCTCTTATCCCCTTACTTTTCTTTCTCATGTCCTCTCCCTCTAATCATTATTTGATCTTCTTTAATATACTTTTTGACCAGGTGTAATATATACCTGTTTCTTTTTCCTGATAAATTACTATTATTTCAGTCTTAGATGTTCTAGGAGCATCATATAATTCTGTAATTTCACCATTTGTTTTGTTTACAGAATTTTCATTTTCATAATTGGTTGGAACTTTATTTAAAGTGATTTTCTTTCCATTATTTACTTTTTCATAATGATAGCTACTTTCTAAACTTTCCTTAATTCCATCAATTACGTCGTTACAATCACCATCCCCATTTAAATCAAGAGATGTTTTCTTTCTTTTTGCATAAGTTCCTGCATACTGTGATGTATTACTATATGAAACATCTTCAAACTCATTGCTCTTCTTAAGATATATTCCTTTTAGCCTATAATTTTTATTAAGCTTTATTTTTAATTTTCCTTTTGCTTTTGTAGTACACATGGCACCATCAGTTGTGCCATTATAGTAAATGTACTTCTTATTATCAGCATTTTTAGAATAGTCGTAGATGAGTGATTTTCCTGCAAATGTAGCCGAAACTACCGCATTTCCATTGTCGGATACTTTTATTTTTATATTTTTTTTGGCTACTACATTGCCATTTATGTCATTTATATTGAACTGAAGCTTTGCATTACCCTTCTTTTTACCATATATCCTAATAGTGTAATCTGCATAATCTAATAATGGTGCCTCACCGGTTATGTATATTCTTTCACCGGTTATTCTGTCTCTGTAGTATTTTTTTCCGCCTGCCTCAGTATATGTTTTAGGTGGTACTCCTCTTACTATCTTTTTCCCGCTTATCTTTGCTGAAACGACACCCTTTCCTTTTTTTACTTTGAGCTTACTTATAGATGTCTGCCCATAGGGAAGTGATATTTGTATTTCCTCATATCTTCCTTCCTCTACAGTTACTTTTTTTTGTATATCCTGATTTATTATTTCAAAATCTTCGTCTCCGGACTTACTACCATCAGCATATTCAGTGTAAGTTTTACCATTTGCTTTGTTTATATAAGTTGTATTTCCGCTATTATCCTTATCTATTGTAATATTGACATTTTCTTTATCAGCATTAGCTCTATAGAAGGCATTAGTATCAATATTTGATGTCATCAGCATAGCTGCAAAAAGCACCATGCTTATATTTATGTTAATGAACTTTTTCATAGCTACCTCCGGTTTTATTCATATAATTTACTGATTTTCTTTTTTACTTCGAAATTCTTCTTTTTATTGAAACAGTCTGTGATAAATATTCTCCTGTTCTCTTATCCTGCATAATAATAATGAATTGTGTTGTAGATATATTAGATGAATTCTGCTCTAAATAGCTATAATCCTTCAAACCTTCCTCGCGATCCAAAGTTATTGAGTTATTTGTTACTGAATCAGGTACATTACTTAATTTTACTTTTGATCCATTTTTAATTTTTTTATAGACCTTATCACTGCTTGCACTTTCATTGATTCCATCTATTTCATCATTAAAATCTCCATCCCCATTAATATCTACAGCATTCGTTCCATTCTGAGCATAATTTCCGGTTGTATATCCTAAGCTTTTATCATATTCCTTAGTAATATAGGGAGTATTAGTAACCATATAGATACTCTTAAGTCTTGCATACTTATTCATTTTCACTTTTAATTTGCCGCTTTTCTTTGTTGTATAGCCTGTGCCATTTTTGGAATTACCGGCATATATATATTTGCTATTGTCAGTCATATCGACTAATACATTCTTACCGCCAAATGTAACCTGTTTAACCGGTTTTGCATTATCAACTACCGATACTTTAAGAGTTCTTGTTTGGACCTTATTTCCATTTATGTCATTAAACTGAAATCTTATCTTGGCCTTCCCCTTCTTTTTTCCAATAATTCTTATCTTATATGATGCTTTAGTTACAACGACCTGCTTGCTGTCTGTATATATCTTTTCATCTGTTCTCTGATCCTTGTAGTAATATCTGCCGTCACTTTCCTGACTACAATTTATGATCATATTTCTAGTTATATTTTTACTTGAGATTTTAGCTGTCAGATTCTTCTTTCCGCTTATAACTTTTACATTACTGATAGTTTGATTATATGAAGGGTAAATACTAACTTCGTTAATATCACCCACTCTGATCATTTGTTTATCAGATTCTATTCTCGATAAGTTAACGAAATCTGTATCTCCTGCTGAGGTTCCATCTGCATATTTCACATAGCTTTTACCATTTGCACGATTTGTATATATGGTAGTTCCATCATTGCTTACATCTTTATTAACTGATACGCTTGATAAATTAGCAGAAGCTGTTATTGGCATGCTAAGTGTAAATACCAGTGTTGCGCAAGCAACTGTCTTTAGTAATTTTTTTATTTTTCCCATTCTTCATTCCTCCCTTTTTCAGCTTGATTATCATACTGTAAAATTATAATTCCCGGTGATTTTTGCGACGAAATGCATAGATTTGAGGACGAAATGCACACAAAAGGGATGAAATACCTTTTTGGTATTCCATCCCTATAAATTTATGTATATTTTCCCCTTCTGACCCCAAACTAAACTCTTTAAACACTTTTACATACTTCCTTCGATTATTCGTTCCCCCTCGAATTTTCAAACAAAGCATTTTAACTATAGCATAATTATTCATAGAAAAAAAGCGGATCAGTTGTTACCAATATGATAATTCTTTTCAGACGATTTATAACCTTGATGATAGCCTCTTTGTTTCGACTTTTGCCATAATGGTGAGAATTAAACATACTATTAAAAAGATTGTGCTAGTTACCAGCATTACAGTTGATGTGTACACTTGATAAGCGTTTCCATCTTTTTTTTCATTATATGCAATAGCTGTAATGGCTACAGCTACTAATGACAAGACAGTCCCAAGACCTCCTGCTACCAAAACATTTAATGCTATTTCTTCATCGTATTTTACAGTTTCTGCTTTCAAATACATGAAAAGCCATACAACAAATGCTATTACAGAAATCAAACCAAATATATATACCTGTGAAGAAAGCTCATTAGGGCTATATATGATTGCGTCTGAATTATCTTTATTAATCCATACTTCTGAAATATTTTCATCCGGTGTACTGTTTAAACTATACTTCTTCTTTGTATATTCCTTGCCTTCGTAATTCCAGTGTATTGTATATTGATAGGTATTTCTTACACCTTTTTTAGTAATAGTGGTATCAGATAATTGTATATCAGATATATAGCCGGGTACTGCAATAAAATCTTTTGAATATATAGCCGATCCCATTTGTAAAATTTGACATTCCAACATTACCAAAAAACATACAAATATTATTTGGCGTAGTGTATTACTTTTTTTGCAACCAATTATTTTTACAATATTCATTATTTCTTTCTACAACACCTTGCAGTTTATTAATATCATCAGGATTCATTCTTTTCTTTCAATATGATTTCTTTATGCTTTTATATATGTTTTCTTATAACTCTATTTGCCCATATAAATATCACATACACTATCAATAGAAAAAATGAAAAAATTGTCATTGCCTCTTTTGTGATTATTTCAAAATTGCCATAGGAATTTGCAACTATAAAGCTATAAATTACTCCTACTAAACCTATTATTAGCACCAGTTTTGTCAACGTGTACATACTTTCCCACTTCTCTTTACTCACAGGAATTATTTTTTTAGCTTTTCTAAATAGTTGCAACCATAACAAAAAACATATAATAGCTATCAAAATCAGAGATACCGCTGATTTCAAAGAAGAGTCTGATTCGGAAACGGACATGTCAGTATTATCTTCATTAATCCATACTTCAGATAAGTTTTGATCAGGTTCGGTTATTTGATTTCTTAATGTTCTATGATATTCCTTACCATCATATATCCAATGCACGATGTAATCATATTCGGTTCTAATTCCCTGCTTTCTGAGAACCTCCCTGGATGTAATATCACTAATATATGCCGGAACCGGTTCGTAATCATTTGTTCTAATTCCGGTATAGAACATAATTATTGAAACAAATCCAAAAAATATTGCTATTGTAATTAGGTATATTCTGTATATGTTTTTTTCCTTTTCAGCGATTATTGTTAATAATGTATCCATTAGTATTTTGTTTTCCTCTGCTGCCTTTTTACTTCTGTAGTATATGCTACAATCAGCATTGTTGCTATTAGAAAAAAGCCAAAAATGAAACTTCCAAACAATATATCTGAACTGCCTGAATTTTTTACAGATTTTAATATAAAAAAGCTATATATTGTTCCTATTAGTGATAGAACTGATAACAAACAGCCTCCGAGAAATAATCTTTCCCATCTCTTTAAATCCACATATTCCCTGTCTTTAGATTTTTTTAGTAAAACTACCCAGACAACAAATAACACAACTGAGACCACTAAATACAGACATCCTTCTTTTTTTAAATTAAATGAATTATTTATAACCATATCTGTATTATCACTATTTATCCATACTTCAGACAATTGTTCATTCGGCTTATCACCTATATCTGACATTTGTTTTGTGTATTCTTGTCCTTCGTATATCCAGTGAACTTTGTACTCATACTCTGTTCTTGGTCCCTGTTTTCTCCATACTTCATGAGCTGTAATATCTGATATATAAGCAGGAACTGATTGGTAATCTCTTGTAACATATGATGTACTCAACGATAGAAAACCCACAAAACAAAAAAACATGGTAAACACTGCAATAAATTTACTTAAAGGGTTCCATTTTTTTCTTGCAATTAGTTGAACAAGTTTTCTCATTTTTACTCCTATTCAAGTACATATTCCTTGTACATATCTTTATCTATGCCTGGTATAGGGTTATTTTAATTTTATTAGTCATTTAAATTAATACATGCCTCTATTAATGAAATTAGATTATCATCTGTCCATTGCTCTGCTTTTGTATATCTATGGTCTCCTTTTGAGATACCTGCATACTGATAATACTTATCATTTTCATCTACCAAAGCAAAGTACCATTCAAAATCACATGTATATAAGAAATCAAGCCATTTTCTAATAATTGGAATATACTCGGTGATATCTTCTTTTTTCTCCGTTTTTTGATAAAATCTTATACATGCCTGCCCATCTTTCATGATATCTTCTGCGGATAAGCCATCTTCCATGATTCCTACCATATACGGATAACTTATGGTAACATCACCGGCTACCCCGTATTCCTGCATCTTCGGCTGCAAATATTCAGATACTACAGGATTATATTTATTTATAGAATAGGTGTCTGAAAAATTATTAGGTTCCACAACTCTGATCCCACATACATCATCTGGATCATCTATTGGATAAGCCCTTGCGCGAAGCTGCAGGGGTTCTGTATCTCTTCCGTTCTTATGATTATATTTGCAATAGCTTTCATCTATTTTGAATTCTTTTCCGTATTTGTTTTTTAGCGCATCAAGAGCAAAGCTGCGCATTTCACTTTCTGTATGAACATCTATATCTTTATATTCATCGCTGTATTTTGCTTCATCCTTCACTATCTTTACTGCCCCTTTCACGTCTTTTTTCAAATTATTCATACCTACTCCGCTACAGGCTGATAGTGTCATTATTCCTATCATTATTGTTGCAATTATTAGCTTTTTTCTCATAAAACCACCTTTTTTCTGCACCCCTCCTTTTTACCACACCATAATATATTACAACATCTTTTTTATTTTTTTCATTTCAGCGATAAAATGCTTGATTTTGAGGATGAAATGCATTTTTTCTTTTCACTCAAGATATGTTACAATTCATTCATCAATCAGTTGTTCACTTTTATAAATGCCTTATTTTCTGAGGAGAAACCAATATGGAAAAATTATTACAAAACTTTGATGCCAAAAAGGAAATCGAAAATATCACTTTATGGATAGGAAACTGGTTTGAGGAAAATGGTCCTACTGCAAGTGCTGTTATAGGTCTATCAGGTGGTAAAGATTCTACTATTGTTGCTGCTCTTCTTGTAAAGGCACTTGGAAAAGACAGAGTTGTCGGCGTTCTAATGCCTGATGGTGAGCAGAAGGATATAGAAGATTCAAAAAATGTTGCTGCTCTTCTTGGCATTAAATCCTATATTGTCAATATTCACTCTGTTATGGATTCATTTAAATCTTCTATGTCGGAATCGGGTGTTGTTCTCGGAAAAGATGCGCTTATAAATACACCTCCAAGAGTCAGAATGTCTGTATTATATGCAATTGCTCAGTCTCTTCCAAATGGTGGCCGTGTCGCAAATACCTGCAATGCATCTGAGGATTATGTTGGATATTCTACAAAGTACGGCGATGCTGCAGGTGATTTTAGTCCATGCTCTGATTTCCTTGTATGTCAGATGAGAAAAATCGGCGATGCTCTCGGACTTCCTTCAAATCTGATACATAAGACTCCTTCTGATGGACTTAGCGGAATGAGTGATGAAGATAAACTCGGATTTACCTACGATACGCTTGATAGATATATTCTCACCGGAATTTGTGAAGATGATCAGGTCAGAGAAAAAATTGACCGCCTTCATGCCATAAATCTTCACAAGCTTAAAACTATTCCCATGTACAAAAAAAGTAGTTGATCGTATCAACTACTTTTTTCATTAAGAAGAACTGTCTCTTCAAAATCTTTATTGTTTATTATTGTCGTTTCTCCAGTCATTTCTCCGGTAATATCAGGTTTTTTAGTATTTCCTGTATTACCCCAGCTTATGGAAGCCTTCTTTTTATGGCTTTTTATAGCTGCAAATTTAACCTGATTTCCTCTGGTTTCTCTTTTCATTTTTTTGATTGCCATCTTAGCACCAAGTCCGGTAAGTACACTTATGTCATGAAAAATATGAAAGCCAAACCATATTACTACTGATACTGCAAGAAAAAACAGAGATAGGATCATAAATACTAATGAAAGTATATCCAATAGTTCTGCCTGCATGACTTATTTCTCCTCGTATATTATGTATTGGCACGATTGCTCCGCAATCCTGCCCTATCGGTCGGAACCATTCCAAATCATGACTTCGTCATGATGGTTCCTCCCTTACTTTGTTATGTGCATTTTTGGCTGATGCTTTTGCTTTGTCCAATAGGCTCTTTGTGTTCTCCATCATCGTTGTGAGTCTTTCTGAACTGCTCATTGTCTCGGCATTAAAATCAGAATCAAGATGTGATTCTATCATTTCGAACTCATCTCTTATGGAGTCGTAAGACACACCACCTTTTATAAATTCCATTGCGTGAAGGTTAACCTGTCCCGCCAGTTCTTCGTACATCATTAAAGCGGTCGTCTCATTGTCGATACTTACTATATTTCCGCTCGTAAGATCACATAAATCATTCCAGTACTGCTTATAACTTATTATTTCATCTCCGCTTTTTGATTCTCTTCCGATAGACAGATAATAATCTGAAATTCTACCTAGTCTGACAGCTCTTTCATTTCTTACTTCATCTAGCATTCCGGATTCTACTGCTTTGTTAAACCAATAAGATGAAAGCGTTTTATTACCATCATTTTCATAACTGTAAAAATAGGTAAGTCCCCTATAATATGCAAACTCAGCAAATTCCTCAGGGTTTGACTCTAAGGCTTCACCCCTTGTTCTTCCATCTGAAGTAGTTGTAAGCAGAATATCTGTCAGTTGTTTATCTTCCTCTTGGGAGTAATTATCATCTGTTAAGTATACTTCGTTTATTATTTTCAGATAGGCTTCTGCTTTTGATGGATCTACATCTATTGCTTTTATATACATCAACATTTTATCTGTATATTGCACTTCAATTTTGGCCTGATCTACATAGTCGTCATATATTACAATCTTTTGATTGCTTGCTGCTTTTCCTGTTAAGAGTGAAAAAGCTGCAAACATCAATGATAAAGAAGCAGTAACTGCAAAAGTTCCTATTCTTCTTTTTGCTTTTTTTCTGTACTTTTGATCGAGCTGCGTATAGTTTTTGAGATCATACAGAACTTCTTCACAGGATGAATATCTGTTTTCCGGATTAGGTTCAGTACACTTTAAGATTATTCTTTCAAGACCTTGTGAAAAATCGGGGTTCCACTGTCTTATAGGTTTGATCTCATAAGGTGGTTCACTTGGATTATGTCCGGTTAAAAGGTGATACATAGTTGTACCAAGACAGTAGATATCTGTTCTTTCATCTGTCTGTCCAAGTCCGCCGAACTGCTCGGGAGCAGCATATCCTCTGGTTCCGAGGCAGATTGTATCATCTTTCCCCTGCTCCTTATATTCTCTTGCTGTACCAAAATCAATAAGGCAGATTGATCCATCCGGACGAAGCATGATATTCCCCGGCTTTAGATCTCTATATATGATTTTTGGAGTTCTTGTATGAAGATACATTAAAACATCACAGAGCTGTTTTGCCCATTCAATTACATATTCCTCAGAAAAAGAGCCATACTCATCCAATGCCTTTTTCAAGTTATTTCCTTCTATGTAATCCATGACAATAACAATAGAGTCTTCTTTGTCGATGACATCTGCGATTGTTGGTATATAAGGATGGGATAAATTTCTAAGTAGAGATACTTCTGTGATCAGGCTTTGCTTGATAACGCGATAATCCGATACGCCTTCTTTACGAATTTCTTTTATGGCCCAGCTTTTACCGGCTCTTTCGTTCATAGCCAAATAGACAGTGCTCATTCCGCCCTGTCCGATAACATTTAGAATCTTATATTTTTTATCAAATACGGAACCTATTTCGAGCATACCAAAATTCTTTCCCCTATAAAAATTCCCCTCATAAGAATTTGGTAGTTATTAGTTCTCCGGATAATTTACAAATCCCTGCATCCAGATTGTTCCCTTAAATCTTCTTCCCGGCTGTGGTTCTCCGAGAAGGTCTTTTTTATTTATGCATACATTAAAAATAAGTTCGTTACAATTGATCGTCATAATTTCGAGAGTCTGACCTGTTAGAGAATTGGTCGTTTCATGACAATCTTCAATTTCTCCCATAACAGCGTATTGATCGCACTCTACACCGTATGGCATGAAATAATTATCTACAAGTGTGTATACATCTGTGGTCTTTATCTGTTTTGAAAGAGCACTGTATGTATCCATTTCTTCGATTGAAAGAGATTCCATAGCTGTCTCATCACCTTTTCTGGCTTTGTTCATAAGCTTTTCTCTTTCTCTTGTTCTTTTTCTCTGAAAACTCTTATCTCTGTCAGTCTTTGCAATAGGCATCATTACTGTTCCCTTTAATGATAAAGCAGACAAAGTAAGAGAAGCTGTCTTTAACAGATCATTATTTTCATTCTGGTTTTTGATATAGGGAACCATATTTTGTAGATAAAAAATTATGGTAACCCCTACTCTAAGATCATCGCAAATACCCGCATAGGATTCATTGGCTGCGTGTCTTTGGATTTTTATATCCTCTTTTGTACTTATTCCCTCGCCCTTTATATACGGGTAGTAATAATCATAGAGGAATTTGTCTTCTTCATTAAATTCTCCGCAAACACAGATTCCGATTTCGTCAGCGAAATCCTTGCAGAATTCACCTAAAAGCTTTTCTCCATCCTTAGTTACATAGGATCTTGTATCCGCTTCCTGAACTGTCTTAGTTATAAGTTTTTGTATTTCATCTCTTGTCTTAAAGTTTTCAAAACCTATTGCTCTTAGATAGCTATGCATGGATTTCACCTCCTTTCATCGGTTTTCATTTCGTACCTGATTACTTTACAGGAACAAGTTTTTCTTTTCCACCCATATAAGGTCTGAGTGCTACCGGAACATTTACTGATCCATCTTCGTTTAAGTTATTCTCAAGGAATGCAATAAGCATACGAGGCGGAGCAACTACTGTATTGTTAAGTGTATGTGCAAGATAATTTCCGTCTTTTCCCTTTATACGAATCTTAAGTCTTCTAGCCTGAGCATCACCAAGGTTAGAGCAGCTACCTACTTCGAAGTACTTCTTCTGTCTGGGTGACCATGCTTCAACGTCGCATGACTTGCACTTAAGATCAGCAAGGTCTCCTGAACAGCATTCAAGAGTACGTACAGGAATATCAAGTGAACGGAACAAATCTACTGTGTTCTGCCAAAGCTTGTCGTACCACATCTTTGAATCTTCAGGTTTACATACTACTATCATTTCCTGCTTTTCAAACTGGTGAATTCTGTAAACACCACGCTCTTCTATTCCGTGAGCACCTTTTTCTTTTCTGAAGCAGGGTGAATAACTTGTAAGTGTCTTGGGAAGATCCTCTTCGTTTATGATCTGCTCCTTGAACTTACCGATCATTGAATGCTCACTTGTTCCGATGAGGTATAAATCTTCTCCCTCGATCTTGTACATCATAGCATCCATTTCAGGAAAACTCATAACACCTTCAACTACATTTCCGTGAATCATGAAAGGAGGAATACAGTATGTAAATCCTCTGTCGATCATGAAATCTCTTGCGTATGAAATAACTGCTGAGTGAAGTCTTGCGATATCACCCATAAGATAGTAGAAACCGTTTCCGGCTACTCTTCTTGCAGCATCAAGATCGATACCGTTGAATCTTTCCATAATATCTGTGTGATATGGAATCTCAAAATCAGGAACGAAAGGATCGCCGAACTTCTCTATTTCTACATTCTCTGAATCATCTTTTCCGATCGGAACACTCTCATCGATTATCTGAGGAATGTTCATCATGATTGAAGTAACTTTATCATCAAGGCTCTTCTGATTTTCTTCTAACTCTTCAAGTCTCTTTGCATTTGCTGCTACTTCTGCCTTCTTCGCCTCAGCCTCTTCTTTTTTGCCCTGGCCCATAAGCATACCGATTTCTTTTGAAATCTTATTTCTGCTCTGACGAAGTTCATCGGCTTCCTGCTGATTTTTTCTTCTCTGCTCATCAAGCTCGATTACTTCATCAACGAGTGTAAGCTTCTCATCCTGGAATTTTTTTCTGATGTTTTCCTTTACTACTTCAGGATTCTCTCTTAAAAATCTAATGTCTATCATTTTTTTATCCCCTTTTATTATTTAAGATAATTCATTGCCTCATTTAATGCCATCTGTTCTTCTTCACCAAGTTCGAGTTTACATTTACCACCTCTTATTTCTTTTGAATAAGAGTAGCATCCATCTGTTGAATGAACTGAGTTAAGAAGTATTCCATTATCATCCTCATCAAGAAGTGCTATTGAGTAACTAAGCTGTCCTCCCATCTGGTTGAAGGCATCATACTTGATGATTCCAACTTTTTGAAAACAAAATGAAAGTCTGTTGTATAAATCATTGATGTCTTTTTGATTTTTTTCTGTCGCTTTTTTGATAATTTGGTTATCATCAAATAATGCAACTATTTCATCCTCCAGAGAAGAAGCTTCTTTTCCTCTCATGAATTTAGCTATTTTTGCTGATATCTTCTTAATCTTACTGTTTTGAACAAGTATTAAAACAAACTGTATTATTATGATGATTAAAAGAGCTATCAATATATAGACAATATCTATGTTTAATCCCAAGCTGTCGAAAATATTACTGTTCATATATTACTCCTTACATAATCTTTGTGTTATTTTTTCCAGGTCATCTGTACTGTAGAATTCGATTTCTAATTTACCTACTCCATCTCCCTTTGTGGATATGGATACTTTGGTTCCAGTTGCCTGGGTGCATCTATCTTCCAGTTCTCTATATGCTGCTTCTACACTTTCATTTGTATGAGATTCTGTCTTTTTTCTTGCTTTTGATTCTTTACCAAGATTCTTAACGAGTTTTTCTGTGTCACGTACATTCATCTTCTCATCAAAAACTTTTTCAGCAATCCTAAGTTGTTCTTCAGGATCCTCTATAGAAATCAAAGCTCTTGCATGACCTGTTGATAACTTTCCATCTATTACCATCTGTCTTACAGCTTCACACAATTTCAAAAGTCTGAGAGAGTTTGTAATAGCAACTCGGCTCTTTGATACTTTTTCTGCAACTACGTCCTGAGTATAATGGAAATCATCAATAAGCTTTTTGAAGGCGAGTGCTTCTTCGATTGGATTTATATCCTCTCTCTGAATATTATCAATAAGTGCATACTCTGCTATTTCTTCTTCAGTTAAGTTCTTTATAATAACCGGAACTTCTTTGAGTTCAGCTTTCTTTGCTGCCCTCCATCTTCTCTCACCACCGATTATTTCATAGTGATCTCCTCTGTCCTGAACAATAAGAGGATTTATAATTCCATGTTGTTTAATTGAATCAGATAATTCTATAAGCTTATCTTCATCAAATGTTTTTCTTGGCTGTTCTCTATTAGGTTCTACCTTAGTAATATTTACTATTACGACCTGACCTTCTTCAACCTTCTCTTCGGTCTTCTTTGAGGAAGTCTTCGGTGCGGGAGCTATTAAAGCATCAAGTCCTTTTCCCAATCCTCTTTTAACATTTTTAGCCGCCATACATTACCTCTTTTCCACAATATATTCCATAATATGTTTCACGTGATACATATCTTGTATATTAAAATTTTCTTCCGATTACTTCATCTGCCAAAAGTCTATATGCTTCAGCACCTGCAGATTTTGAATCATACATATTGATTGGAATACCATAACTGGGTGCTTCCGCTAATCTGATGTTTCTCGGAATAATTGTTTTATATACATTTTCATTGATATGATCTTTTACGTTTTCAACTACCTGCATAGACAGATTAGTTCTGGAGTCATACATAGTAAATATAACTCCTTCCATCTCAAGACCATTATTCAATCTTTCTTTTACAAGGTTTACTGTATGTACTAACTGGCTTAATCCTTCCAATGCATAATACTCGCACTGAATCGGAACTAGAACTGTATTGGCTGTTGTCATAGCATTGATAGTCAACATACTAAGTGAAGGCGGACAATCTATTATAATAAAATCATAATCAGATCTTATCTTATCTACTGCTTTCTTTAATATGAATTCCTTTTCTTCCATATCAATAAGTTCAATCTCAACAGCAGCAAGATTGACATTGGAAGGTATAATATCAACACCATCTACAACATCTTTATAAAGAGCATCTTCTATCTCACATTCTCCAATAAGTAATTCATATATTGTATTTTCCAGTTGGTTTTTGTTAAGACCAAAACCACTTGTTGTATTACCCTGAGGATCTGTATCAATAACCAAAACTTTCTTTCCTTTTTCAGCCAGAGTTGCTGACAGATTAATAGATGTTGTAGTCTTACCGACTCCACCTTTTTGATTGGCAATCGCAATTGCTCTTCCCATAACCTTTTCTCTCCCTCTTTTTATTTGTACAGTTACTCATTATATCACAATTATTAATCGAAAGTATTCTGAGTTTTGCACTCAATTTTATAAAATATCACCTATTATTAATGTTTCACGCCATTTTTTTACAATATCTTGGGTTAAAATGTTTCACGTGAAACAATTTGTTGTGGAATTAAATTTTCAAATTATAATGTTTCACGTGAAACATTTTTATAAAGGATTTTTTTGAGCAGTACCGGCTTTTCTTGGATACCTAGATGATGTGTTTTGAACCTTATCGACTATACAAATAGAGCGATGATATTCTGAGTTCACAAGTACAAATTCATTCACGGAATTTAGCTTTCCTCCGAGAAGAAAAATTGCATTATTTGCATCTACAATTTCATCATTAACTTTATCACCTTTATAAGATATGAATACTCCATCCTTTTTTACGTAAGGAAGACAATATTCACATAAAGTAGAAAATCTGGCAACTGCTCTCGAAACAGCAACATCATATTGTTCTCTTAGATAACCTTTTTTTGCATCAGCATAATCTTCCGCCCTGCCATGTACGGTTTCAATAAAACCTTCTTCATTAAGATCAAGTGTATCTATTACTTCATTCAGAAAATTAATTCTTTTATTTAATGAATCGAGTAAGGTTATATGTAAGTTAGAAAATACTATTTTTAAAACTATTCCTGGAAAACCGGCTCCGGTTCCTATATCAATAACTTTTAAATTATCTTTTTTAAAATCATAAAACTGACTGGAAGAAATACTGTCGACAAAATGAAGTTTACATACTTCATCAAAATCAGTTATCGCAGTTAAATTTATTTTATTATTCCAATCTACAAGAAGTTCATAATATTTATCTAACTGCTCTAACTGTTTCTCAGTTAATGATAAATTATACTCTCCAAAATCTTTGATCAAATTATCAAAAGAATGTATCACGTAAAACCTCCGATACTTTAATTGTTTCTATTATAGTTTTCAAGGTAAACTAAAAGTACAGAAATGTCAGCAGGATTAACTCCACTAATTCTGGAAGCCTGACCTACATTTACAGGTTTGAATTTTTTAAGATAATGCCTAGCCTCGAGTCGTAGACTTAGAACATCATCATAATTTATATCAGCAGGAATCTTTTTCTTTTCCATCTTGCGGAATTTATCAACCTGTCTCTGCTGTCTTTCTATATAACCTTCATACTTAATATTTATTTCAACCTGATCAATAACATCTGCAGGTAGATCAGGTCTGTCAGGATCTATTTCACTCAAACTATAATAATCAAGTTCAGGTCTGCATATAAGTTCAGATAAACTAACAGCCGTTTTTAGTCTGGGTGAATTATGTTCATCCATGAATTTTTGTATTGGTGCAGCAGCACCAACTTTTACACTTTTAAGTCTTTCGATTTCTTTTTCTATCTGATCTTCTTTTATCAAAAGAGCATCATATTTTTCTTTTGATATAAGTCCGCACTCATACCCTTTTTTTCTAAGACGGATGTCTGCATTGTCCTGTCTTAAGAGTAATCTGTACTCAGCTCTTGAAGTCATCATTCTATACGGTTCGAGATTATCTTTTGTTACGAGATCATCCACAAGTACACCAATATATCCTTCTGATCTGTCTATAGAAAGATAGGGCTTATTTAAAATTTGCATGCAAGCATTAATCGAAGCATATAATCCTTGAGCAGCTGCTTCCTCATAACCACTTGAACCATTAAATTGACCGGCACTAAAAAGACCGCGAATCTTCTTAATTTCCAAAGTAGGATAAAGCTGACCGGAAACAAGGCAATCATATTCTATTGCATAAGCATTCTTAACAATGATACAGTTTTCAAGTCCGGGAACAGATCTATACATTTGAAGCTGAACATCTTCGGGCATTGAAGAAGACATACCATCAACATACATTTCATTTGTATGAGTTCCCTCAGGCTCAATAAACACCTGATGTCTGATCTTGTCAGGAAACTTAATTACCTTATCTTCTATTGAGGGACAATACCTGGGTCCTATCCCCTCTATAACACCTGAATACATAGGTGATCTATCTATGTTATTTCGTATAATTTCATGTGTTTTTTCATTTGTATAAGTAAGGTAACAATTATGCTGCTCTTTCTGAACATCAGCCGGATTAGTATCAAATGAAAAAGGAATTACAGGTGAATCACCATATTGTACTTCCATTTTTGAATAGTCAATTGAATTACCATCCATTCTTGCAGGAGTTCCTGTCTTGAATCTTCTAAGTTCAATACCCGCTTTAATAAGTGAATCTGATAACATATTAGAAGGCTGAAGTCCATTTGGACCGGTATATGTAATAGCCTCACCGCAAAGACATCTTGATTTAAGATATGTTCCGGTACAAAGAATAACAGATTTACAGTTGTATATAAGACCTGTTACAGTTTTGACACCGGTAATCTTTTTTTCATATCCTTCATTGCAAAGAAAAACATCTTTATCTTTATCAAGTTCTTCCCAAATTAATTCGCAGATTTCAGATTGTTTTATATAAAGGTTTTCCTGGTTTTCCAAAACCTTCTTCATCTCTTTTGAATAAGCTAGCTTATCTGCCTGAGCACGAAGTGAATGTATAGCGGGGCCTTTTGACTTATTGAGCATCTTGGATTGAAGGAATGTTTTATCAATATTTTTTCCCATCTCTCCACCAAGGGCATCTATTTCTCTGACAAGATGACCTTTTGAAGATCCTCCAATATGCGGATTACATGGCATAAAAGCGATATTATCAGAGCTCAAAGTGAAAATTATTGTCTTAAGTCCAAGCCTTGCTGCAGCAAGACCGGCTTCACATCCGGCATGTCCGCCACCTATTACAACTACGTCAACATTATCTGCTATCATAAAAACCTCTAATTATTTTCCCATACAGAATTTTGAAAAAATTTCTTCAACTAAATCATCATCGACTTCCTGACCGATGATTTCACCAAGGTAAGAATATGCATTCATCAGATCAATCGATAAAAAGTCTTCTGACATGAAAGCATTTAAACTTTCTCTAACTTTTTCCAGACTTTGTTCTGAATTAATGAGTGCTTCCCTCTGTCTTAAATTGGTAATATACATTTCTTCCTTAGGAAGGATAGAACCATCAAAAAACATATCACCAATTATTTTTTTAAGATCATCCATTCCTGTCTCATCAACCATAGATGTCTTTATAACAGGAATATCATTTCCATATTTTTTATGGATATCTTCTTCAGTAACATTTATACTGTCACTTATGTCATTTTTATTTAATAATACAATCACATGATTTTCTTTAATAATATTATTAATTCTTTCATCATGTGAAAAGTCACTATCGGTTGAATCAATTATATATAAAATAAGATCTGCACTCTTTGCAGAATCGACAGCCTTTTCAACACCGATTTTTTCTATAACATCATCGGTATCTCTGATTCCGGCAGTATCGATAACATGTAAAATGATATCATCCAATCTTATATTTTCTTCAATAATATCTCGAGTTGTGCCTTCAATATCAGTAACAATAGCTCTCTCTTTTCCGGCAAGTTTATTTAGAAGAGATGATTTTCCGGCATTTGGTTTTCCTATTATCACAGTGTTTATACCATCTTTTCTAATCATTCCTTCATTTGAGCTATCAATTAATTTTTGAATTTTCGAAAGCCAACTTTCATTCTTCTTAGTCAATCTTTCATTGTATCCATCCAGATCATAATTTTCCGGATCATCAATTGCTGATTCAATAAATGCCAGTTCATAAATAATTTCTTTTCTTATAGAATCTATTTTATTAAATAACTCACCACTAAGCTGAATCTCAGAATTTTTCATTGAAAATTCATTTTGAGCATGTATCAGATCCATGACAGCTTCAGCTCTGGTTAAATCTATTCTTCCGTTTAAAAAAGCTCTTTTTGTAAATTCACCGGGCTCAGCTAATCTACATCCGATTTTTATCAGAAGATTCAAAATAGTTTCCATTACTACTCTTCCACCATGTGAATTAATTTCTACTACATCTTCTCTTGTGTAAGTTTTAGGAGCCTTCATAACAGAAACCATGACTTCATCAATTTTGTTTTCATCTAAATCGCAAATAAACCCATAGTGAATAGTATGGGTTTTAAAGTTCAAAAGAGAATGTTCACCTTTTGTATCAATATAAATTTTGCTTGCAAATGAAAGTGCATTCTCACCACTTATTCTGATTATACCTATTCCGGCATCAATCATTGCAGTGGCTATCGCACAAATCGTATCTTCTTTAAAAATCATAATTTTCAAAAATGTATTTAGGGTAAATTACATAGAACCATCTATATAATTTACCCCATAATAAATTAACAAGTTGTATTAGATCGATTATTTCTTAAGTGTTACTACTACTCTTCTGAAAGGTTCTTCACCTTCAGAGTGAGTTGTAACATATTTGTCTGACTGAAGAGCTGAATGAATTATACGTCTTTCGTAAGGATTCATAGGCTCAAGTGAAACTGCAGTTCTGTTCTTACGAACTTTATAAGCAATATTCTTAGCAAGATTTTCAAGAGTTGCTTTTCTGCGGCTTCTGTAATTCTCGGTATCAACCTTAACATGAATGTAATCTTCACTGTCTCTGTTAACAACAAGAGAAATCAGATACTGAAGTGAATCAAGAGTCTGTCCTCTCTTACCGATGAGTACACCCATCTCGTCACCTGATAACTCAACTTCAAGAACCTTGTCAGTTTCGTTATACTTTGCTTCAACCTTTACTTCCATATGCATTTTTTCAAAAACATTATTAGCAAATTCTTTTGCGATGTTAATGAATTCATGATCATATACATATGAAACAGATGATGAATCAGAAAAATCGGAAGAATCTGTAGAATCGGATTTGCTTTCTTTTACTGCTTCCTTTTTATGATCCTTCTTATTATCTTTCTTTGCTTCTTCAACTTTTGCATCAACCTGCTTTTCAAGAGATGTCTTTACTGCTTCGGTATTTTTATTCTCTTCTGCGTTATCATTCTCAGATTTAACCTTTGCCTTAATTCTTGCAGGCTTAACATTTAAACCAAGAAATCCGGTAGAACCTTCAGAAATAACTTCATAATCAAGTTTATCACTAGTTACAGAAAGCTGAATACAAGCTTCTGTTATACAGTCATCAACTGTCTTTGCTGAAATCTCAATGTAATCCATTTATGATTCCCCCTGTTTATTATTTTTTTCATCAAATTCTTTAACCATATTAGCTCTTGCCAAAAGGCTTGTTTTCTTAGCCCTGCCACTCTCATATATCTGTCTTGCATTGTTAATACCGGCATCTTTTTCTGCCTGAGTAAGCTTTGATACAGAAGAATTGTTTCTGGTATTAAGTTTTGCATACATCTCCATTGAGGGAGTAGACTTCTGAGCTTCAAGTTTCTTTTTATATTTCTCAGTATTTTTGATAATCTGTGCATCAATATCCATTTTATCAATACGCTTATTGATGATAATCTGCAATACTGTACGAACAACAGCACCGGCAATCCAGTAAAGACCAAGACCTGCAGGAAGTCCGTATGTAAATACGATTGACATGATAGGCATCATCATATTCATAGTCTTCATAGAATTAGCCATCTGCGCAGCCTGATCATTAGGATCATTACTTGTAGTTGCAGCCTGAGGCATAAGCTTTAAACTGATCCACTGTGTTAATGCGGATAATACAGGAATAGCAAGAGCACCTATAAAGAGTCCAAATGACTTGCTGCTGATAGCAGTATGAAGCATATAACTAGGTGAATCACCAATATTAAGTCCTAAGAAACTATTATATGAACTTATTATAGAATGAGTACTCTGTATTGAATCACTAAGTGATGTAAACTTCTCAGATAATAAATTCCAATCTGCAGTTGAAGCTTTATTAAGAACATCAACAAAAGTATTCTCTATATAAGTCACATCGCCGGAAGTAAATGCATCATTTGAAAACTGTTTTGCATACTGAGCGGCACTTGAAAGAGTCTGTAAAAAATCACTGGCTCCTGCTGTCTCACGGAGTTGTGAAACAAGAGGATAAAAAGCATCTTTAACAGCTGTTACATAAGCAGGCATTGAATAGATTACTCTGTAAAGAGCAATCATAATAGGGAACTGTATAAGTAACTGAACACAACTTCCTGCCTGTGAAACACCGTACTTAGCATAAAGAGCTTTTATTTCTTCCTGCTGAGCTAGCATGGAATCATTATCTTTTTTACCTTTGTACTTAGCCTGAATTGCCTGGAGTTCAGGATTCATCTTAGCCTGAAGTTTAGAGAACTTCTGCTGTTTGTAAGTAAGAGGTAAAAGTAAAAGGTTAATAATAATTGTAAATAAAATAATGGAAAGACCCGTACTGGGAATTCCAATTTTCTGAAGGAAAATAAAGATCCAATTCATGATATGTCCAAGAATCCATGCAACCGGACCTACTATTTTCCCCTGATACTGTGTAAGAAAAACTAAGTTCACAACACATCCTCCAAATAATTATGGTACAGGGTCATATCCCCCACTTGAAAAAGGATTACATCTAAGAATTCTCCAAGCAGCAAGAAGACTCCCCTTAAATGCACCATACTTTTCTATTGCTTCCAATCCATACTGCGAACAAGTCGGAATGTATGGACATTTTGTTCTCTTTAAGGGAGAAACATACTTTTGATATAATTTAATTAGAAATATAAGTATTTTCTTCATCTTTCACCTCATCATTTTTTATTAGATGAGACTTTCCGGCCAAACTGAGGAAGGATTTTTCTATTTCAAAATATGTAGCATCCTTAGCACACCTCCTGGCCACGACTACTATATCTAAACCACTATTAAATATATTTTCATGTAGTCTGTATACTTCACGGATTAGTCTGTTGAATCTGTGCCTGACAACACTATTTCCAATTTTTTTACTGCATGAAATACCCAGTCTATTAATTGTGGAATCATTTTCTCTGACATATAGGACAATGTTTTTGTCTGCAACACTCTTTCCACATTTATAGACAAGATGAAAATCAGCAGTCTTTTTTAATGATTCTGAAAAGTTCATTTAAAAACCCTGTGCATATAACATAAGGACCACACATAGTGGTCCTTATAATCATGCAGATATTTTCTTTCTACCTTTAAGTCTTCTGGCAGCAAGTACTTTTCTGCCTCCCTTTGTGCTCATTCTTGCTCTAAAGCCGTGAACACGAGCTCTCTGAAGCTTATGTGGCTGATAAGTTCTCTTCATAGTCGAAATACACCTCCTTCTCTATATATCAATTAAAAATAATTGTCCTAATCAGAAAAAATCGTTGTAATTATAATAAATATAGCAATTTTAGTCAAGTTCTAAAAAATCCATGTGGATAACTGAAAATTTTTTCAGAAAAATTTCTTCCAATATATAGTATTTGATCAACTTATCCACAACCAAATGTTGATTTTGTGGATAAGTTGTTATTATCTGTAAATTCATAAATATTATCCACAAATTGTGGATTAAATGTGGAAAAAATTTTGATAACTATTTATCAAAGAATAACAAACCCAGTATTTATGCGTGTTTGTTTTGTTGAATAATATTCACATACTTTTCCACTTTTCCACTTTGAGAAAAAAATAAAAAATTTTTTTAATTATTTTTATAAAGTTATCCACAATATGCTCCTGTTTGATATTTAAATGTGTATAAGTTACAATAATTCTTAAATTCGCATTGGGAGAAGTATATGGAAAAAGCTACAGAAATAACACAAAAAATATCAGAAAACTGGGATAACATAAAAGAATCTATCCGGATAGATCTTAGTATGACAGAAATATCCTTCAACACTTGGGTACAACCCCTATCTTTTTATAAGTATGAAAACAATACTGTAATAATTTTAATTCCTTTTGATGACAGCAACGCTCTAAATTATATAGAGAAGAAATACGAAAAGTTTTTCACTGTTACTCTGTCTGAGTTTTTAGAGCAAAATATCGAAGTTAAATTCATTTTGGAAAAAGATGTAAAAGATGAATATATTAATAATGAAGAAACTCTTTCAGATGAAGACAAAAAACCTCAGCAAACAGTAAATAACTACGAGAGTTCAAACCTTAATCCTAAATACAGATTTGAGACATACGTAGTAGGTGGAAACAACAGGTTCGCACATAACGCATCACTTGCAGTTGCTGAATCCCCCGGAGAAGCCTACAATCCCCTCTTTTTATACGGAGGACCGGGACTTGGTAAAACTCACCTTATGCATGCGATCGGTCATTACATTATTGAAAATAACCCCGGATCAAAGGTTTTATATGTCACATCAGAGCAGTTTACAAATGAAGTAATCGACTCTATCAGAAATGGTAAAGCCGGAAAAGGCGATGCCATGAGTAAGCTTCGTGAGAAATACAGAACCGTGGATGTACTAATGGTCGATGACGTACAGTTTATAATAGGAAAGGAAAGTACTCAGGAAGAGTTTTTCCACACATTCAACGTACTCCAT
Source organism: Butyrivibrio sp. NC2002 (assembly GCF_000702265.1). Taxonomy (GTDB): domain Bacteria; phylum Bacillota; class Clostridia; order Lachnospirales; family Lachnospiraceae; genus Butyrivibrio. The sequence goes on along the minus strand of NZ_JNKZ01000004.1, from coordinate 647,160 downwards.
CAGGCCGGTAAACAGATAATCCTTTCATCAGATAAACCACCAAAGGAAATGGAAACCCTTGAAGAAAGATTCAGATCCAGATTTGAGATGGGACTTATATCTGACATCCAGGCTCCTGATTATGAGACAAGAATGGCAATCCTTAAGAAAAATGCTGAAGGATACATAAAAGAAATCGGTGATGATATCTTTGAATACATTGCTACCAATATTAAATCAAATATCAGAGAACTTGAAGGCGCATACAATAAGATAATAGCCTACTCCAGACTTAATAATGTAGATATTACTCTTGATAATGCCAAGGAAGCTCTCAAAGATATCGTTTATCCTGATGTATCAAAGGTAATAACTATACCATTAATAATAAGTACAGTTTGCGAACAGTATAATGTAAAGCAGGAAGATATAACTTCTAAGAAGAGAAATAAAGAAATAGTTCTTCCAAGACAGATCGTTATGTACCTTTCAAGAGAATTTACCGACTCTCCTCTTGAAGAAATCGGAAAAGCTCTCGGTAAAAAGGATCATACAACTGTTATGAGCGGAGTTAATAAGATAAAAGACCTGATCCAGTCAGATGAAGAACTTCAAAGAAACATCGATATCATCACAAAGAAGTTAAATCCATCTGCCTAAAAGTGGATAACTCTGTTTATAAATTATTTATAAAGTGTTTATAAATCAAAAATTAAGTGGAAAACTATTTCGATAGTCTTAAAACGCAAAATTTGGCGCGTGGACAAATGTAAACTTTTCAACATTAAATTTTTATTTATCAACTATTAAAAATTTGTAAATAAGCCAGATAAATTGTATAATAGACTATGATTTCCACAAATCAACAACTATTATTACGAATATTATTAATTAATATTATTTATTTTATATATTGCGATCGAAGGGAGCTATCGCCTAATGAAGTTTATTTGTTCCAAATCTAATCTGGTATTGGGCTTACAAATTGTTTCAAAAGCAGTACCCAATAAGACAACTATGTCTATACTTGAATGCATCCTTGTAGATGCATCAGAAGGAATCATCAAATTTATTGCCAACGATATGGAACTTGGTATTCAGACAGAAGTAGAGGGCAATATTTTAGAAAGAGGATATATTGCAATAGATGCAAAAATATTCTTTGATATTATACGTAAACTTCCTGACAGTGATGTCACAATAGAAACAGATTCTAACGGAAAAGTAACAATAAGTTGTGAAAAGGCTAAGTTTAGCATAGTAGGAAGAAATGCAGATGATTTTACATATCTTCCCAGCATTGAAAAAATAGATGGAATCTCTGTATCTCAGTACACACTTAAGAATATTATTCAGCAGACTATTTTCTCTATTGCTGAAAATGATGCTAATAAGATGATGAGTGGAGAGCTTTTCGAAGTTAATCAGGATACATTAAAGCTCGTATCTCTTGATGGACACAGAATTTCTATAAGAAAAGTTAAACTTCAGAATTCCTACTCACCAAAAAAAGTAGTTGTACCCGGAAAGACATTATCAGATATAAGTAAGATAATCACTGACAGTACAGAGAGCAATGTAGATATATTCTTTACAGACAAGCACATTTTATTTGAGTTTGATAAGACTATTGTTGTATCAAGACTTCTTGAGGGCGAATATTTCAATATTGATCAGATGCTTTCAAGCGATTATGAAACAAAGATGACTATTTCCAGAAAAGAGATGCTTGATTGTATAGACAGAGCTACTCTTCTTGTTAAGGAAGGCGATAAAAAGCCTGTTATTATCTCTATCACAGATGACAAGATGGAACTCAAGATCAATTCAACCATTGGAAGCATGGATGAAGAAATTGAGATTGAGAAGCAGGGTAAGGATCTTATCATAGGATTTAATCCTAAGTTTTTGATAGATGCGCTCAGAGCAATTGATGATGAGAACATAGATATTTATATGGTCAATCCCAAAGCACCTTGCTTTATAAGGGATAAAGAATCCAACTATATTTATCTTGTACTTCCTATAAACTTTACTACAGTGAATTGAGAGAATTATGGAAAAAGTTAGTCTAAGAGAAAATGATGAATTTATAAAACTTGGTCAGGCCATGAAAAAAGCAGGTCTTGAGGAATCAGGAGCTGATGCCAAAAATGATATTTTGGATGGTCTTGTTAAAGTAAACGGAGAGGTAGAGAAAAGAAGAGGCAGAAAGCTCTATCCCGGTGATGTAGTCGAATATGAAGGTACACAGGTACAAATAACAAAATGATAATAAAATCATTGGAATTATCTGATTTTCGAAATTATGAAAATCTAAAAATTGAATTCAGCAGCGGAACCAATATTCTGTATGGTGACAATGCTCAGGGAAAAACAAATATACTTGAAGCTATTTATCTCGCTGCTACTACCAAATCTCATAAGGGCAGTAAAGATAAAGAGATAATATCCTTTGGAAAAGATGAGGGTCATATAAGAACTCTTATCGAACGTGACGGAGCAACATACAAAGTTGACATGCACTTAAGGAAAAGTAAATCCAAAGGAATTGCCATAGACGGACAGAAAATAAAAAAAGCATCCGATCTTGTAGGAAGATGCAATGTAGTATTTTTTTCTCCAGAAGATCTCAGTATCATAAAAGATGGTCCGGTTGAAAGACGCAGATTCATGGATATGGAGCTCTGTCAACTGGATCAAATTTATTTAGAGAATCTCTCTAAATATAACAAGCTCATCAGTGAAAGAAACAAAGTATTAAAAGATATGTTTGATCATCCTGAAAACAAGGTACTACTTGATGTTCAGGATGCACAGCTTGTTGAATACGGAAAAGTGATAATAAGGACAAGAGATAGATTCATAAAGGATTTATGTGAAATAATAGGTCCTATCCATACCAAGCTGACAGGTGGAAGAGAACAGCTTAACATCTATTATGAACCGAATGTTACCTGTGATGAGTATGAAAATAAGTTAAAAGACTCAAGACAGAAGGACATATATTTAAAGCAAACTACTGTTGGTCCTCATAAAGATGATTTTTCATTCAATGTTAAGAGTGAAAATCTGATCTCAAAAGATGAAATTGATATCAGAAAATACGGATCTCAGGGACAGCAAAGAACAGCATCTCTGTCATTAAAGCTTTCTGAGATAGAAATAGTTAAAAAATCAAAAAAAGAAAATCCCGTACTTCTTTTGGATGATGTTTTGTCAGAGCTTGACAGTAACAGACAAAATTATCTGCTAAATACAATTGGAGATATTCAGACAATAATAACCTGTACGGGCCTTGATGAATTTGTAAATAACAGATTTGAAATAGATAAAGTTTTCAGAGTAGTAAACGGAACAATACCCGAAGAATAGAGGATGAAAATGAACAGCACAGAGAATAACTATGGAGCGGATCAAATTCAAATATTGGAAGGTCTTGAAGCTGTAAGAAAAAGACCCGGTATGTATATCGGAACTACAGCAGCAAGAGGACTTCACCATCTTGTTTATGAGATAGTAGATAATTCCGTAGATGAAGCACTCGCAGGATTCTGCGATCACATTGAAGTAAATATCAACAAAGATAATACAATTACCGTTATGGATAATGGTAGAGGTATTCCTGTAGACGTTAATCATAAATCAGGTCTTACAGGTGTAGAAGTTGTATTTACAATCCTTCACGCAGGCGGAAAATTCGGCGGTGGAGGATACAAGGTATCCGGTGGTCTTCACGGAGTTGGTGCTTCTGTAGTTAATGCTCTTTCAGAATGGCTTGAAGTACAGGTTGTTCGTGAAGGAAAAGTATATGAGCAGCGCTATGAAAGAGGTAAGGTATGCTATCCTCTTAAAGAAGTCGGAACAACAACCAAGGTACATTCAGGAACTAAGGTATCATTTAAGCCAGATGCAGAGATATTCAAGGAGACGACAGTTTTTGATTATAACATCTTAAAGCAGCGTCTTAGAGAAATGGCATTCCTTACAAAGGGTCTCAGGATCACACTTAGAGACTACAGAGTAGAAGAAGGCGAAGATATAATTGAGCAGCAGTTCCACTATGAAGGCGGAATAAAGGAATTTGTTCAGTATCTTAACAAGAGTAAAACTGTTCTTTACGATCAGATTATGTATTTTGAAGGAAACAAAAACAATGTTCAGGTTGAAGTATCACTTCAGCACAACGATTCCTTCAATGAAAGCACATATACATTCGTAAACAATATAAATACACCTGAAGGTGGTACTCACCTGGAAGGATTTAAAGCTGCGCTTACCAAGACTTTCAATGATTATGCCAGAGAAAATAAAATGCTCAAGGATAATGAGGAAAACCTCACAGGTGATGATATCCGTGAAGGTCTTACTTCAATCATCAGTGTAAAGATTGAGGATCCTCAGTTCGAAGGTCAGACAAAACAAAAGCTTGGTAACAGTGAAGCAAGAGGAGCTGTAAACAGCGTAGTTTCAGAGCAGCTTACATATTTCCTTGAACAGAATCCTCAGGTTGCCAAGGTTATCCTTGAAAAAGCAATACTTGCTCAGCACGCAAGAGATGCTGCAAGAAAAGCAAGAGATCTTACAAGAAGAAAATCTGCGCTTGATGGACTTGGTCTGCCCGGAAAACTTGCAGACTGTTCAGATAAAAATCCTAAAAACTGTGAGATTTTCATAGTTGAGGGAGATTCTGCGGGTGGTTCAGCTAAAACAGCCAGATCACGTGCAACTCAGGCTATTCTTCCTCTTAGAGGAAAAATCTTAAATGTTGAAAAGGCAAGAATAGACAGAATATACGGAAATGCTGAAATTAAAGCAATGATCACCGCTTTTGGTACAGGTATCCATGATGACTTTGATATCAAAAAGCTTCGCTATGACAAGATAATCATCATGACTGATGCCGACGTAGATGGTGCTCATATAGCAACACTTATGCTTACATTCCTGTATAGATTCATGCCTGAACTTATCAAACAGGGACATGTATATCTTGCTCAGCCTCCGCTTTATAAGCTTGAGAAGAACAAGAAGGTCTGGTATGCCTACAGTGATGAAGAGCTTAATAAGATATTAAGTGATGTTGGACGTGACCAGAACAATAAGATCCAGCGTTATAAGGGTCTTGGTGAGATGGATCCTGAACAGCTTTGGGAAACAACCATGGATCCTGAAAGACGAGTACTTCTCCGCGTTAACATGGATGAAGAAGCAGAATCAGATGTAGATGTTACATTCACAACTCTCATGGGCGATAAAGTTGAACCCAGAAGAGAGTTTATAGAGAAAAACGCAAAATTTGTTAAGAACCTGGATATATAAGACATAGCAAAAAATCAAAGTCAAAATATATCATTTAAATACAAATAATCCATAGTATTTTTATGGCATTATAAGGGGAAAAAATGGCTGATAATAATAACAACAATAAAAACGGTGAAGAATTATCTGATGACGTTTTTGACAAGGTAACTACCGACAGAGTAAAAGAGGTAGACCTTCAGAAAACGATGGAGTCAGACTATATTGATTATGCCATGAGTGTAATCGCATCAAGAGCACTTCCTGATGTAAGAGATGGTCTTAAGCCTGTTCAGAGAAGAATTCTTTACTCCATGATAGAGCTTAATAACGGTCCTGATAAGCCACATCGTAAATGTGCGCGTATCGTTGGTGATACAATGGGTAAATATCACCCTCATGGTGACAGCTCAATTTACGGTGCATTGGTTAACATGGCTCAGCCCTGGTCAATGAGATATTGCCTTGTAGACGGACACGGTAACTTTGGTTCCGTTGACGGTGACGGCGCTGCCGCAATGCGATATACAGAGGCCAGACTTTCCAAGATTTCAATGGAAATGACTGCAGACATCAACAAAGATACAGTTGATTTTACACCAAACTTTGATGAGACAGAAAAAGAGCCTGTAGTTCTTCCTTCAAGATTTCCTAACCTTCTTGTAAACGGAACAACCGGTATTGCTGTCGGAATGGCTACAAATATTCCACCCCACAATTTAAGGGAAGTAATTGCAGCAGTAAACAAGATGATTGATAATAAAATTAACGAGGACAGAGAGACAGATATCGAAGAACTTCTTCCTATCGTCAAAGCTCCTGATTTTCCTACAGGTGGAATCATTCTCGGAACAAGAGGAGCAGAGGAAGCCTACAGAACAGGACGAGGAAAGGTTATTGTTCGTGCCGTAACAGACATTGAATCCATGCCCAACGGTAAGAGCAGAATCATAGTAACCGAGCTTCCTTATCTTGTTAACAAAGCTAACCTCATTTCAAAGATTGCTGAATATGTAAAGCTTAAAAAACTCGACGGAATCACAGCACTTAGAGATGAATCCGACAGAGAAGGTATGAGAATCGTCATAGAGCTCAGACATGACGTAAATGCTAATGTTATGCTCAACAGACTTTTCAAGCATACACAGCTTCAGGACTCATTCGGAATTATAATGCTCTCACTTGTAAACAACGAACCTAAGGTTCTTGGACTTGTAGACATGCTCCATCACTACATCGTTCACCAGGAAGACGTTGTTACAAGAAGAACACAGTTTGACTTAAATAAAGCTGAAGAGAGAAATCATATCTTGGAAGGATTACTCATCGCACTTGATAATATCGATGAAGTAATCAAGATTGTACGCGGAAGCGAGACAGTTCAGCTTGCAAAAGAACAGTTGATGTCAAGATTCGGACTTTCAGATGTTCAGGCTCAGGCTATTGTTGATATGCGTCTTAGAACTCTTACCGGTTTGGAAAGAGACAAGCTTGAGAAAGAGCACGCAGAACTCCTTGAAAGAATTAAGGAATTAAAGCTTATCCTTTCAGATAAAAAAGTACTTCTTGGTGTAATTAAGAAGGAAATAACTGAAATCTCTGATAAATACGGAGATGACAGAAAAACACAGATAGGACATGATGACTCTGACATAGACATAGAGGACATGATCCCCAATGTTAACACAGTCATTGCAATGACAAACCTTGGATATATAAAGAGAATGTCCATAGATAATTTCAGAGCACAGAACCGTGGAGGTAAAGGAATAAAGGGTATTTCAACAATAGAAAATGACTATGTTGAAGATCTTCTTATGACTACAACCCACAACTACATCATGTTCTTTACGAATAAGGGAAGAGCTTACAGACTTAAAGCATATCAGATTCCCGAAGCTTCAAGAACATCAAGAGGAACAGCTATAGTTAATCTGTTGCAGCTTGCTCCGGATGAAAAGATAACTGCTACAATTCCAATCAAGGAATATACAGAAGAAAAGAACCTCTTCATGGTTACCAAGAAGGGTACCGTTAAGAAAACTCACGTAATGGAATTTGCAAACGTGAGAAAGAACGGTCTTACTGCAATCAACCTTGATGATGATGACGAATTGATAGAAGTTAAGACTACTAAGAAAGACTCTGAGATATTCCTTGTAACAAAGAACGGAATGTGTATCAGATTCAAAGAAACAGATGTAAGACCTACAGGAAGAACCTCCATGGGTGTACGAGGAATCATGCTCGGAGACCAGGACGAAGTTGTAGGAATGCAGCTTAATTCTCAGGGTGATTCACTTCTCATAGTTTCTGAAAAAGGATATGGTAAGAGAACAGAACTTAATGAATTCCATATTCAGAACAGAGGCGGTAAGGGTGTTAAGTGCTACAAGATAACAGAAAAGACCGGCAATGTTATAGGTGTTAAAGCTGTTAAGGATGAGCACGAGATCATGATGATCACAGATAGCGGAATACTTATTCAGCTGAGAATGGAAGAAATAACCATTCATGGAAGAGTTACATCCGGCGTTAAGATGATAAATCTTGATAAGGGAGTTCTCGTAGTAGCAATAGCAAAAGTAAGAGAAAAATTATCTAATGGCGACAAAGAATTCGAGAATATAGAAGATGCCATGGAGGAAATACCTGAAACATCAGAAAAACAAGTTGATGATGACGATTTAGATGATATTATCGACGAAGATTTTGAATCTGAAGAAGATAATGAAGAAAATGAGTGATAGGTGATTTTCTATGAGAGTGGGACTATTTATTTCAGAATTTAAGGATGAACATGTAGCTTACATCTGCAGAGGTGCAGATGAAGCTGCGTGTAAGTTGGGCATTAAACTGATCATTTTTCCGGGAAAATACATGATCACCGATAGGAATATCGATGAAAGTAATCCTTATGCATATCAGTATCAGGCTGTATTTGATTATGCAATGCAGGCAAAATTCGATGGATTTATAGTCGATATTGATAGGATTGGAAGAGATGCTCAGATTCTGAAAAAAGAGGATTTTATAAAATCTCTTGATAATAAAAATGTTCTTACTCTTACAACCCTTAACGGATTTGAATCTGTGGAATCAGAAGATGATCTTACAGACGAAGAATTGGGATTTTATGCTATAAAGCAGCTATATGAGAAAATCTCAGGTAAAAAATCAGACATAGAAAAGTCAAAGCTAAAGGATATAACTCTCAAAGATATTACAGAAAGCATTTTAAAATTGCAGAAAATATCTGAGATAATAACCTTCGGTGACATTCAGGAAAAATACAGTATTGTCTCTGAGAAGGTGGCAGAAGCGGGAATTGAAAATATTGAACTTGCAATATTGGAAGAACCTGTAAACAGGTCTCTTAAAAAGGGATGGAAGATTCCGAAAAAGTCAAAGAGGATTTTTTCGGTAAAAGATGGAAAATCTGTTGATGTCCTTGATAATGATTCAATAAATACTAAGGACATATTCGACATAATTGATAACAACAATAGCCAGGTAATAAGAAATATATTCATCGGTAATGAACAAAAAGGATTTATGATAACTGATTATTCTAAAGACTTTATGTGCGGAGTTTTCGATGATATTCTCTTAGATACACTGATTGCAGGTGGACGTATCGATTATTTATTGAAAAATACAGCATACCTTGAAGAAGAACTGGCTGATTGCCAGGAACAGCTTGCAAGAGATGGCTCTGTCCTTGATCATATCGGAGATAAGGATTACCTGACAGGTTTGCCTAACAGAAGAGGATTCTTTGCAGAAGCTTATGATATGCTCAAGGAAGAATTCAAAGAGGGCAAATATGCAGTAGTTGCATATATTGACATGGACTCTTTAAAGAATATCAATGCGATACATGGTCATGATGAAGGTGATCATGCGGTATGCAGAGTAGCGGAGATACTTGAGGAAGTATTTGGAAAGCACAGTGTTTGCGGAAGAATACGTGGTGATGAATTCGCTGTTATCCAGGTAACAGATGAAGAAGATAAAGCTGAAGCTCTGAGGATAGAGATGGCAAGGCAGAATAATAAGCTCCTTATGGATAACACAAAATATCTTAACCACCTTATCTATTCTATATGTGAATTTGACTATGAAAAGAGCCTGTCTCTAAGGGAAATGCTAAGAGAAACCGATGATAATTTAAAGAACATGAAAAGATTAGAATCACTTGGCTAATAATAATTTAATTTTTATTAGATACAAAAATATGATACAGTTCATATATACATTTATTTTTGCAAAATGAGGATTAAAATATGAGTGATATAAACGGACTTGATCCTGAACAACAGGCGCTTCTTGCCAGCATTATGGGTAAATCTTCACAGCAGGGAGGTGGAGGTTTTAGTGTGCCTTCGCAGTCACCTACAGATGCATCCGCTGCTAACAGCGGAAGAATGCTCAGTCAATCGGAAATAGATGCGCTCATAGCGTCAATGAGTAATTAATAGGGGTAATGGTATGAAAAAAGAGGGGACTGTTATGGAAGATAACAAATCTTTGGAACCTCATTATAAACATCAGATAAAGAGACTTCGTTCCACATTTAAGTGGCTTTTTCTGGGAATAATAGTAGGTTTGATTGTAGGGGCAGTTGGGGCTGCCTTTTTCCATGGAATAAAATATGCTACTGCATTTAGAAAAAGCCATAGCTTTATGATATGGCTTCTTCCTTTTGCAGGTTTACTTATCGTATTTCTTTACAGATTATCCAAGGAATATGTAGATACCGGAACAAACCTGGTTATAACTACTATTTCAGCAGGAGATCATCTACCTAAGAGAAAAATCCCACTGATCTTTGTAGCAACTATACTTACGCATCTCTGCGGCGGAAGTGCCGGAAGAGAAAGCGCAGCTCTTCAGCTAGGCGGAAGTATCGGTCATAACATAGGAGAGATGATAAAGCTGGATGAAGATGATTGTAAGATAATAACTATGTGCGGAATGAGTGCAGCATTTGCAGCCCTTTTCGGAACACCGATGGCAGCTGCTTTTCTCGCGATGGAAATAGAAAGCATAGGAGTTATGTATTATGCAGCCCTTATTCCATGCGTAGTTTCAGCACTTGTAGCAAGTAATCTGGCAAAATACCTTGGAACAGTACCCGATGTTTTTGCAGTGACAATTGTACCTAATTTTACAATCGATAATGCTATAAAAGGAGCTATTCTTGCTGTTCTCTGTGCACTAATCAGTATCATGTTCTGCATAGTTATGAAAAAAAGCGGAGAACTGTATAAGAAAGCATTTAAGAATCCTTATATAAGAATATTTGTGGGTGGCTGCCTTGTAGTTCTTCTGACACTTCTTGTTGGAAATAATTACTATAACGGCGCAGGAATGGACGTTATAGAGCTGGCAACAGAAGGAAAAGCGCCTTATGAAGCCTTTTTCTTCAAGATGGTATTTACAGCAGTAACTATGGGAGCAGGCTTTAAGGGAGGAGAAATTATCCCTGCTCTTTATATAGGAGCTACCTTTGGATGTTTATACTCACAGATATTTGGATTTAATTCAGCTCTTTGTTCTGCAATAGGTATGGGAGCTTTGTTCTGCGGAATTACTAACTGTCCAATTTCATCACTTCTTTTGTGTTTTGAAATGTTTGGCTACAACGGAATGCCCTATTATCTTTTGGCAATAGCACTTAGTTACACGTTTTCAGGCTATTACGGAGTATATGATTCTCAGAAGATCATGTATTCCAAATTCAGAAATAAATACATAAATACAACCACCAAATAATTTCCTTCAAGGAGAAAATTATGTCAAAAAAACTTGTATCATGGAACGTAAACGGTCTTCGCGCATGTGTATCAAAGGGCGAATTCCAAAAATTTATGGAAGAAGAAAAACCTGATGTAATAGGACTTCAGGAGACAAAACTTCAGGAAGGACAGATTGAACTTGATCTGCCCGGATACCATCAGTACTGGAATTATGCAGAGAAAAAAGGATATTCAGGTACAGCTCTTTTTACAAAGGAAGAACCTATACAGGTTACATATGGTCTTGGAATAGAAGAGCATGACCATGAGGGAAGAGTAATAACAGCTGAGTATCAGGATTATTATCTGATAACCGTATATGTTCCGAATGCAAAGGAAGACCTCTCAAGACTTGAATACAGATGTGTATGGGAGGATGATTTCCTAAAATATGTTAAAACTCTTGAAAAGAAAAAGCCGGTAATTTACTGTGGTGACCTTAACGTTGCGCATAAGGAAATAGATCTTAAGAATCCTAAGACAAATAAAGGCCATGCAGGTTTTACAGACGAAGAGAGGTCTAAATTCGATAATGTGATAGGAGCTGATTTGATTGATTCCTTCAGACACTTTTATCCTGATCTTGAAGGCGCATATTCATGGTGGTCATACAGATTCAAAGCACGTGAGAAAAACGCAGGATGGCGTATAGACTATTTTATAACATCCAAGGCTCTTGAAAACAGGCTCAAAGATGCAATTATTTACAAGGATCAGATGGGATCGGATCATTGCCCGGTAGGTCTCATTCTGGAATAAGGATATGTCATTTAATTCATTTTCATTTATATTAATATTTTTGCCACTTGTAGTTATCTTGTGGTATACCTTATCGGCCATGAAAAAATGGAAGATTGCAGATTATATGCTAATTGCATCTTCCATAATTTTGTATGGCCTTTTTTCATTTAAATTTGTGATAATTCTTCTTCTATCAGCCTTTATTACCTACGAAATAAGCAGACTTATAATTACGAGCAGAGATAAAAAGATATTACTTGTATTTGGAATAATTACAAATATTGGATTACTGGGTTATTTTAAGTACACTAACTTTTTCCTTGAAAATATATCGATTGTAACGGGGAGAAAGATAGATAGCCTTGCTATAGTTTTGCCTGTGGGAATAAGTTTTTATATTTTTTCACATATAGCATTCTTAGTGGATACATATAGGGAGATTGTGGATAACTATAGTGATCCCGGGGAAAAAGTGTCCGCAAAATCTGTGACATTTACAGAATATCTTTTATACATAACATATTTTCCGAAGATAATTCAGGGACCTATTGCACTTCCTGGTGAAATGATAAGCCAGTTCAGAGACAAAGAAAAAAGAATTCTGAAATCTGAGAACATAGCAAAGGGAATGCAGTTATTCGTTATCGGACTTTCAAAGAAAGTACTTCTTGGTGATAACCTCGCTAAAATAGCCGACTACGGATTTTTATACACCTATTACATGGATACGATAACTGGAATATTAGTCCTTGTAGCCTATTCATTCCAGCTCTATTTTGATTTTTCAGGTTATTGTGATATGGCAGAGGGCGTAAGCTACATGCTGGGAATAACTCTTCCTCAGAACTTTAACTCACCCTATAAAGCACTTAGCGTTAGAAATCTGTGGCAGAGATGGCACATGACACTAACAAGATTTTTCGTAAGATACGTTTATATTCCTCTTGGCGGATCAAGAAAAGGCAAATTAAGGACTGCGCTTAATGTTCTTATCATATTTATTTTAAGCGGATTCTGGCACGGAGCAGGTTGGACATATCTGTGCTGGGGACTGATCATGGGAATAATGGTTGTATTTGACGATCTTGGAATTATGGCAACAAAGACAGACATAAAAAAGAGCTATTTGCTTAGAGAAAAGCCGCTTATAGTAATACCTGAATTTCTTGGAAAAATACTTACATACATCATGTTTTTGATATCCCTTGTATTTTTCAGATCAAAGAACATGACTTATGCAATCCAATATTTTAAACAACTCTGTTTCTTTACCTGGCCGGGATTTTTGTATAAGACAGCAAGTGTCCTTAGCATATCGGAAAACTATCTCATCCGTCAGGCAGTAAACCTCGTAAACAAAAGCCTTGAAACACCTGTATATATTGCAAGCTTTGCAATCCTTATGATAGTATCCGCATTTGTAATGACAAGGGATAATGCAAGAGAACTTGTTTTTGGAGAAAAAATAGGAAAAGGATATACATTCCTTTTGGTAATCCTGTTTGTATGGTCATTCATATCTTTATCACAGGTAAGTACATTTATTTATTTTAACTTTTAGGTGCGAGTTTAGAAAACATGGAAAATACAAAAACAAAGGACATAACCTTCATAAAAAAATTTCTGATATCAGTAGCTGTACTTCTTTTACTTATAGCAGGTCTGGTGATCATATTTGATCCTTTTTATCACTATCATAAGCCATTGCCATTTTTAAAAGCGGTCTTAAACGACAAGGAATATCAGTGCGTTGGGACGCTCAGGCATTTTGATTATGACGCGGTCCTTGTAGGATCCTCTGTGGTGGAAAATAACGACAACGACTGGTATAACGAAGCTTATAACTGCAATACTATAAAGGCAGTAAGGTCATACGGAGCAACAGCAGATCTGTGCTACCTTCTGGACGAAGCCTTCAGCTCGGGAAATAAGATAGATCATGTATTTTACAACATTGATCCGTCATCTCTTAGCGCAAGTAGTGAAACAACGTACAAATCAACGGGATGCCCGATGTACCTCTACGATCATAATCCCTTTAACGATGTAATGTATTTATTCAACAAGGGAGTAATTTTTGAGAAGATACCATATCTTATAGTGAATTCCCTATTTACGGATTATGATGAATCACTATCCTACAACTGGGCAAAATGGAAAACCTTTAATCAGGCAAATGCGCTTGGGCTCTACAACAGAACATTGGAAGTAAGTGAAATGATGGATGAGAAGGCTTACGAAGAAGAGCTTCTTGCAAATATCGATCTTCTTACAAGGCAGGTTGAGAATCATCCGGATACGCAGTTTCATTTCTTTTTCCCGGCATATTCTATGCTTTGGTGGGATGGAATATACAGAACAGGTGAGAGAGATGCCTATATTTACAATGAAAAACAGATGGTAAAGGCACTATTATCCTATGATAACGCGGAAGTATTCTGTTTTCAGAATGAGCCTATGGTTATAACAAACCTCGAAAACTACCTTGATTCGATACATTTTTCACCTGAAATAAATAAGCTTATGCTAGATCAGATGGTAAGAGGAGAATACAGACTTACAACTGAAAACTATGAAGAAGAGCTTGATAAAATGAAGGATTTTACAGAGAAAATAGTAAATGAGCTCATAAAGCCCTATGAAGAGCAAGACCTCTTAACATACGAGCAACCACCGGGAGAGGAGTAAAATGAAAACTCTCTCAAGGACTATGCCATACACCCTGAGAGAGTTTTGCAGATATATGTAATCTACCATACCTGTCTTAATAATTTACAAGCTCGTGGAACAGATCATAGGAATCCTGCAGGAGAGTTCTGATATTTTCAAAATCCTTGTTTGCAACAGCCGTATAGATGGTATCAACAAGGAAAAGCTGTGAAAATCTTGAACTTGTAACACCGCTCTTTTTATCGATTTCAGGAGATGTGGTAAAAAGAACATGATCACAACCCTGCGCAAGCGGACTGTTTCCAAGCTTTGTGATAGCGATGGTTTCAGCACCTTTTTCTTTAGCAGTCTTTAGAAGCTGCATGATCTCTTCGGTTCTTCCGGAGTCACACAGGAAAATAGCAACATCGCCCTCTTTTAGCTGAGCCGCATTCATAAGAGAATTATGATGATCCTCGTTAAAAGTTACGTTATATGATAATCTCTGGAACTTGGTATACAGATCATAAGCTGCAAGTCCGCTGCTACCAACTCCGAATATCCTGATCATTCTGGCTGAAATGATGGCATCTACAGCATTCTCAAATGACTTGGCATCAAAGAGTCTGTAGGTTGTCTGAATGGCCTGAGTACTGGTAGCGCAGATATTATCTGCAATGGCCTGCATAGATGTATATTGATCGATATCCTTAAATTCGATATGAGGTCCGGGTTTTTCGGCATTATTAGCACTTGTAAAGAGTTCATGCTTTAAGCCCTTAAGTCCGGTATATCCTAGGGATTTGGAAAACCTGCTCCAGGTTGCCTGAGTGGTACCTGAATCCTCAGCAAGTTCTGCAACGGTTTTATTAAAAATACTGGCATCGTTTTTAAGACAATAATCAGCAGCTTTACGCTCTTCTCTGGTTAAATTTGTATATACGCTTTTTATTCTTTCTTCGAGAATTGACATAACAACCTCTTTCGTAAAATAAATGCAAACATAATTAACTATCATTAGTATATCGCAAAATCACATATAACATTATTAAATTACAATAACAAAAGGAACAGAAATATTAAATTTTTATTAATGTTAAAATGTGTACAATTTATTTGTTATACTTAAAAAAGCAATAATTTTCTAACATTTTTTATATACATGGAGGGTAAAAATCCTCAAAAGAAAGGAGATTTTATCTATGAAATGGGTATGTTCAGTTTGTGGTTATGTTCATGAGGGAGATCAGCCTCCGCAGGAATGTCCGGTATGTAAGGCACCTGCTGAAAAGTTCACCAAACAGTCAGGTGACATGGTATGGGCTGCAGAGCATGTAGTAGGAGTAGCTAAGGGTGTTCCCAGTGATATTTTAGAGGACCTTCGTTCCAATTTCACTGCAGAATGTTCAGAAGTAGGTATGTACCTTGCTATGAGCCGTCAGGCATATAGAGAGGGCTATCCTGAAGTAGGTGACTACTATGCAAAGGCTGCATGGGAAGAAGCAGAGCATGCTGCTAAGTTTGCAGAACTTTTAGGTGAAGTCTTAACAGACTCAACAAAGAAAAATCTCGAGATGAGAGTAGATGCTGAAAACGGCGCAACAGCAGGTAAAGTTGATCTTGCTAAGCGCGCTAAGGCTCTTGACCTCGATGCTATACATGATACAGTTCATGAGATGGCAAGAGACGAGGCAAGACATGGCAAGGCATTTGCCGGTCTCTTAAAGAGATATTTTAATTGATACAAAGGAGTAAAAAAATGGATTTAATTCCCAGCTTTTCTGTTGACCACACAAAAATTGTACCCGGAATCTTTACCAGCAGAGTAGATATTCTAGGAGAAGAGAAGGTTACAACCTATGACATCAGGGTTACAAAGCCTAATGTTGAGCCCGCAGTTGAGGTAGCTGCAATGCATACTCTTGAGCATATAATTGCAACTTACCTTAGAAATGATCCCGATTGGAAGGATCAGATCATTTATTGGGGACCTATGGGATGTCTTACAGGCTTCTATCTCATTATGAAGGGAAACCGTGCTCCCAAGGAAATATGCGACCTTGTTACAAGAGCATTCAAATCAGTTGAGAATGCCGAGGAAGTACCCGGAGCTCAGGCTGTTAACTGCGGAAATTACCTTATGCACAATCTTCCGATGGCTAAATGGTATGCTAAGAGATTTGCGGATTATCTTACTAAAAATGCAGAGAATGCTGAAATATTTGAGTATCCAAAGTCTGAGAGAATGGTAACAGATGATGGAAGAGAGTTCTTCGACTCATAAGTAAAAAAGTAAAACGCCCGGACATTTGATCCGGGCGTCTTATCATTTAAGATTTTTTATAAAGCTGAGTGTAAGGCTTGCGCAGTCGTGTGCAGCCTTTTTTTCAAATTCGGGATAGTCTAGCATATCGCTTCCATCTGCTTTATCTGATATAGCTCTTAAGATCACAAATGGAATCTTGTTGATATAGCAGGCGTGAGCTATTGCAGCTCCCTCCATCTCTGTGCAAAGGCCGTTAAATTCCTTCTTGATAGCATCCTTTACAGCATTGTCTGAGATAAACTGATCACCTGAACATATTCTGCCATCCCAGAGTTTTGAAGTAATATCAGCTTCCTTTGCAGCTTTTTTAATTCCTTCGATCATGTCTTTGTCTGCAGGGAATTCTCTAAGTCCTGTCTGGGGAACCTCGCCTTTTTTGTAGCCAAATATTGTTGCATCAACGTCGTGATAGACACAATCAGTGGAAACAACAAAATCACCTATATCGATTTTGGCATCGAGTGAGCCTGCAGCACCTGTATTTATAACGTTTGTAACGTTGAATACACTTGCAAGGATCTGAACGCAGATACCGGCATTAACCTTGCCTATTCCGCTCTTAACAACGACAACATCCGTGTTTCCAAGCATGCCTTCATTAAACTCCATGTTAGCAATGGTCTTGGTACCGGTTATGGTCATTTCCTTTTTTAAGGTCTCAACCTCAATTTCCATTGCTCCGATGATTCCGATTTTTGTACTCATATGATATTTGCTCCTTTTTGAATATGATCAATTATTCGGATATGCTTTTTTTATTCTATCATATTCTTCATCAGTTATGGTCATTACAGTACCATGCTTAAAGCCGTAAGGAAAACTGAACTTATCGTCACTTCGTACAAAGCGGCCTGTGGTTATATCATCTGCGATAAAAGGAACATAGCCCTGCTTTTCTTTTTCACAGCCGTAGAAGTCGAGCATTACGCACCATCTGCCATCGCTTAATTTAAAACAGGTAGGAGCTTCATACTGCCCCTGCTCAAGCTTGTCCATCTCTTCATCAAAAGCAGGCATTCTCTCATACTCGCCTGTAAGTGATGTACTCCTGTGAAGCATTATGTGCTCAGGATTAAAATCGCTCTTTATAAAGCGGTAGTAGTAGCCGTTTTCGTAAACAATATTTGAATCAATAATTCCGGTGTCTTCCTTTTTGCACAGGATCTTTGCCTTTGAAAAAGTCTTAAAGTCCTTGGTCCTTGCATAGTAAATTGCAGTGTGATCAGGATTTTCTTCATTGTGGAAGCTGCTCCAGTGAACCATGTAATCGCCGTTTTCTTCATCTGCAATAATTTCAGGAGCCCAGACACAACCAAATGAATCATCTACCATCCTCACAAGCTCAGCATCCGACCAGTGTACAAGATCAGAAGATTCCCATTTTACAAGGAAATTGCTGCCGTTGTGGTTTATTTCCTTCCAATCTCCATGATATTTACTCTCAAAATTATTGGCGAGACTTAAATCTGTTGAAAGAATAACAAAACCGCCTTCTTTTTTTCTGAAGATGACATGATCCCTAACACCACATTCACCTACATTACTAACAAGAACAGGCTCACCGCTGTTGACCATCTCCCAGTTAAAGCCATCTTTGGACAGACCAAAATATACCTGCTCACCGTCAGGTGTGTACTTCTCTCTAAAGTGTACAAATATGTATGCCCCCATTACTTATTATCCTCCCTGTATTCTTTTTTCAAATAAGCATCAATTTTATTCTCTATATTGGTTATAAGGGTTTCTTTTGATATTTCGTCTTTATAAAACTCAGTTATCTCAGAAGAAACTATATCTGAGCAATCATTAAAAGGAAAACCGATGTGATCGGCTGAGTTTATAAGGTCAGATACCTGACTCACTTCACTCTCTGTTAAAGGCCTTACTTTAATATCTTCCCCTGAATTGTTTATAATTTCAGATGAAACAAGAGTCTGACCTGTTGTTCCCTGGTAGTAGGTTCCGCTTAAAGCCTGCTGTTTTAATGCGGAAAATGATCTGTGAGTAACCGGAAATGCCCAGTCTATACTGTTTTGATAATCGTCAAGAAACAGAGTTCTTACATAATTCCACGCAGCATCTTTATATAGACTCTTATTGTTTATCGCAACAGACATAGTAGGACATATATATGAATATGCCGAATTATTACCCGGGATACCGTTAAATACAATATCATCACCAAAATAAGCATCCTTCATCGTCTGATATGACTGAAAGTTGCATATATTGCAGTACAAAAGCAGCGATTTTTCATCCTTGTAAAACGAATCATATGAAGAATAATCAACAGATTCGGTATAAGCAGGAAATGAATCAATAAGCCCCAAAAGATTATAAAAGGCCTCATTATTAAAATTACAGGTTTTATTATCAAGATTTACAAAATCGTGTATGTTAGAGCAAAAAAGAGGATAGGAGCTTTCTTTTGTAAAGTAGCCAAGAGATACATCTCTTTTGATATTCAGATCATCACAAACCTCGAAAATATTATTAAGTGTAACGGTCTTATCTTTTAGAAGTTTTTCATATCCTACGCAGGTTTCAACTGAGAATGACGGTATAAGGAAATACAACTTATCATTTAGCTTCCCTGCATTGATCACATTCTCAAGAAGAGGTTTATTTCTTAGCTCAGGATCTCTTTCAAGATAAAGGGACAGATCCTGGAAATAGTCATATTCAGCATACATAGGATAGTCTGTCGTACTATATGGATAGAAAAGCAGAATATCGGGTGCATTATTTTCTTTTAAGTCAGTAAGGAGTTTACTTGTTCCGTTTTGTATCTCAAAGTATTCGGGATCGTAATTTTCTACTCTTAATTTATATTTGTCATTATCGCTGTTGAATTCCTGGATAGAACGGTTGATTGAATAGTCATTAAAAGTAGTTCCTATAGTAATGACCTGTTTTTCGGCGACGTCCTCAGGATCAACCTTCGTAAGTTTATAAAGAGTATCGGGCTTTCCGTTAAGTCCTGCAAATATCTCAAGATTCCAGTCGTCAATCTCAAAAATACGATTCACGTAATCTATTACGAAATCTGACATATAGAAGTCGCATACAGGTGTGACCTGACTATCTCCCAGGTTATAACAATAGATTATTCCATTCATGTAAGTGAAAAAATCATGAGATTTTCCGGCACACATCCTCTGTCCCGGATCGATCTGTTCGGGAAGAGACACCTCAGTGCCAAATGAATTCTTATTAAAATCAGGTTCGTACATATGATATACGAGATCTTCATCAGGCTCTGATATAAGCACCGTTCCATCTCTTAGAGAATAAAGCTTTGGCGGGAAAAAAGCAGAATTATTATCTCTGTCTATTATATGCTTGCCATCGCCGTTTTTTTCATCATATATGCTGTACCCGGTTGAACTAACGGTAATAACGCCGTACTTTGAAGAAACGACAAGGCTTATTATTTCTCCGGTTTCATCTTCCGAAACCACTGGGGCTGCCCAGATTTCACCATGCTTGTTTATCTTTACGATTTCTTTTGTGTGATTATCTTTGTCATCATAGCTTCTGACGGTGTAAAAATTGTCATTACCGTCGCAGTTTAAAAGACTATAAGATATACCTTTGTCAGATTTAAGAGGAATAGAACTTATATCAATGTCACCTTCAGCCGGAGTAATAGCGTATTTATTGTAGCCATCACTTTCTGTGATCCTAAGACCGTGAATCTCGCTGTCAGCGGAGCAGGTACCGGCTATCCAGGTTTTGTCATCTGAAGAGACACCCAGATCTTTTATGGAATATACATAGTTTTTACTGTAGGATGATTCATCGGACGTTTCTGTCACATCTGCTTTGCTGGCGCTGTTGCAGGAACATACCATACAAGCACATGTAAAAACGAACGCCAATAACCCCATTGTCAAAGGCGAGTGCTTCATATTTACCTCTCAAAAAAGCAATAATTAGTAAATATATCTTTAGCATGTACTAACTGACTAGTCAATCATTACAATTTACAAAAATATGGAAAATCCTAGCCGATATTTGCTCGGAGTGCAACCACATTCACGTTTAAAGTATCTGTTGAAGTGATATATATTGGTAAATCCGCTCTGTTCAGCCACTTCTGAAATCCTAAGTTCCTTGTTAGAAAGCAGATGCTTTGCTTTATCAATTCTTGCGTTTATAAGATCATCCTTTGGGGTGGTAAAAAAGAAAGCCTTGTAATAGTGATAAAGCTGACTTCTACCAAGATTGGTCTCTTTGCATATTTTTTCAATATCCCACTCCTCAGAACATCTTTGGAGCATTCCTACCCTAAACCTCGATAAAGATGCGTAAACTTCTGTTTTTTCAACCTCAGACGTAGGAATGGAAATACTTCTCTCTGCAGCTATAAGGAGCTCTCTTATCAAAAGAT
The DNA here is from genome assembly GCF_000702265.1 of Butyrivibrio sp. NC2002. Lineage (GTDB taxonomy): Bacteria > Bacillota > Clostridia > Lachnospirales > Lachnospiraceae > Butyrivibrio. The sequence continues at coordinate 625,970 of NZ_JNKZ01000004.1, read as the reverse complement.
CTATCATTTTCTCGCGCCTTTGCTGCTTGGACAAATACTCAAACTGAAGACGTCTTAAGGTATCTACGATAGCTTCGTCATCTACAGGATGAAACAGGTTGTTCATTGGAATCTGAATACCTCTGATCTCATCCTCATCACAGGTAAAATGTACAAATGAGTTGGAAAAAGCAGAAACAGCGCAGTAATACTGAAAATACCCCGGTGTATATAATATGCAGTCTCCCTTTTTTGCCCGCACTTTAGTAAGAGACATACCATATTTGTAGACTGCCTTTTTGTCCTTTTTTTCTCTTGGAAAATAAAAATCCATATCGGAAGTGATATGAAGAAATAAATAGTCACCTCTGCCTTCCGGTCTGTAGATACTATCTTTGTTTGGATTGTGCACATTATAGCCACAGTAATCTGTTCTGAACATAGCTTTTCCTCCAAACACATACAAACATATAACCGGACAAAAAGTCAATATTTACGGAATAAAATATATATGATTTTAGATAGCAATAGGCAATAATATTCACAGCTTTAAATGTATAAGGAGGGTTATTTACATGGCAAAGAAACTGCAAAAAGCGCAAATTTGTATCGACAGAGATTTCGAAATAAGCAAAATTGATGACAGAATTTACGGCTCATTTTTGGAGCACCTCGGAAGAGCTGTCTACGAGGGAATATATCAGCCAGGCAACAAGTTTGCCGATAAGAACGGCTACAGAAAAGACGTACTGAAACTCATTCAGGAGATCAACGTTCCGATAGTAAGATATCCCGGAGGAAACTTCGTTTCCGGCTTCAACTGGGAAGACAGTGTTGGGCCTAAGGAAGATCGTCCCAGAAGAATTGAGCTTGCATGGAATGTAGTTGAGACAAACCAGTTCGGACTTAACGAATTCATGGATTGGTGCTCAAAGGCAGGTACAAAGCCGATGATGGCAGTTAACCTCGGAACAAGAGACATCGATGCAGCAAAGAACATCGTTGAATACTGCAACATAAAGAGCGGCACATACTACAGTGATATGCGTATAAGGCACGGCGTAAAGGATCCTCACAATATCAAGCTCTGGTGCCTTGGTAACGAGATGGACGGTCCCTGGCAGCTTGGTCATATGACAGCCGGTGAGTACGGTATGAAGGCCGGAAGAGCAGGTCATATCATGAAGCTTGTTGATCCTTCAATCGAGACAGTAGTATGCGGTTCTTCTTCACTTTATATGGATACATTTGGTAAGTGGGAGAGAGAAGTACTTGAGTGCAGCTACGATTCAGCTGATTATCTTTCACTTCACTCCTATTACGGCAATGCAGAGGATGATACACCTAACTTCCTTGCAAGCAGCGTAGCAATGGATAAGTTCATTTCACAGGTTATCTCTATCTGCGATTATGTTAAGGCAGTTAAGAGATCAAATAAGACTATCAACCTCTCATTTGATGAGTGGAACGTATGGTATCACTCAAACGAGCAGGATAAGAAGCTTGAGAAGTGGGTTGAGCACCCGCATCAGCTTGAAGATATCTACAACTTTGAGGATGCACTTCTTGTTGGATCAATGCTCATAACACTCCTTCGTCATGCAGACAGAGTTAAGATCGCATGCCTTGCTCAGCTCGTTAACGTTATTGCACCTATCATGACAAGCGATACAGGTGCTTGGAGACAGACAATTTTCTATCCTTACATGCATGCAAGCATCTACGGAAGAGGAACAGTTCTTAACACAGTTGTTAAGTCTCCTTCATACGAGAGTAAGCACGGTGATGCTCCTTACATCGACAGCGTTGTAACAGTAGATGATGAAAATGAAACACTTACAATCTTTGCTGTAAATAAGAACCTTAAGGAAGACTTCGAGCTTACATGTGACCTTAGACAGTATGCAGGCTACAAAGTAGTTGAGCACATCGTTCTTACAAATGATGACCTCAAGGCTGTAAACACAGAAAAGAAACCTAACACAGTTGCTCCTACAGAAAGCAAGGACAGCAAGGTTGATAACGGAATTCTTACAACAGTTCTTCCTTCAAAGAGCTGGAATGTAATCAGACTGGCAAAATAATATTTGAAATAGAAATAGGACTCTCAAGATTGGGAGTTCTATTTTTTTATGATTATTTAAGTACTTAAATCTTGCGGCGCTTCTCAAGTATTGCTATACTTTAACGCGAAAGCATGATAATTGCTTGTGTCTCTATGTAAAATACCCACAGTTATGATTCTCTGTTTTTGGAGAAAGAACAGGAATCTCTGGGAATTTTACATGGAGGCATACGTAATAGATAATAGGAGGATTCTACAAAAATGGCTGATTGGAAAAATCTTGATACACTTGATTCCTACAAGGAACTGCAAAATGTAAAGAAAATTGATCTTGTTTCAGCAATGACAGGTGAATCAGGTGCCGAGAGAGTAAAAAAATACTCAGTAAAAATGGCAGCAGGACTTGATTACAATTACGCAGCAAAGGAAGTTGATGATGACATCCTTGCAGCACTTGATAAGCTTGCAAAGGAAGCTCAGCTTTCTGAGAAGTTTGAAGCGCTCTATAATGGAGAAGTTATAAATACAGGTGAAAAGAGAATGGTTCTCCACCACCTTACAAGAGGTCAGCTTGGCAATGATGTTATAGCTGATGGAGTTAATAAGAGAGAGTTCTATGAGAACGAGCAGAAGAGGATCGCAGAGTTTGCAAATAAGGTTCATTCAGGAGCCATTGCAAATGAAAAGGGTGAGAAGTTCACAACTGTTGTTCAGATCGGTATCGGCGGTTCAGACCTTGGTCCCAGAGCAATGTATCTTGCACTTGAAAACTGGGCTCACAAGACAGGCAACTTCAAGATGGAAGCTAAGTTCATCAGTAACGTAGATCCTGATGATGCTTCAGCTGTTCTTAATTCTATAGATGTTGCACATTCAATCTTCATCCTCGTTTCTAAGTCAGGCACAACACTTGAGACCCTTACTAACCAGTCATTCGTTATGGATGCTCTTAAGAAGGCTGGCCTTGACTCATCAAAGCACATGATTGCTGTAACTTCTGAGACATCACCTCTTGCAAAGAGCGATGATTTCATCGAAGCTTTCTACATGGATGATTATATCGGCGGACGTTATTCATCAACTTCAGGTGTAGGCGGAGCAGTTCTTTCACTTGCTTTTGGTCCTGATGTATTTGCACAGTTCCTCGAAGGTGCAGCAGAAGAAGACAAACTTGCAAAAGAAAAGGATATGATGAAGAATCCTGCAATGCTCGATGCAATGATAGGCTTCTATGAGAGAAACGTACTTGGCTATCCTTCAACAGCAGTACTTCCTTACTCACAGGCACTTAGCCGCTTCCCTGCTCATCTTCAGCAGCTCGACATGGAATCAAACGGCAAGAGCGTAAACAGATTTGGCGAGCCTGTAAACTATGTGACAGGACCTGTTATCTTTGGTGAACCCGGAACAAACGGACAGCACTCATTCTATCAGCTCCTTCACCAGGGAACAGACATCATTCCTATGCAGTTCATCGGCTTTAGAAACAGCCAGCTGAAAAATGATGTAAACATTCAGGATTCAACAAGCCAGCAGAAGCTTTGTGCTAACGTAGCTGCTCAGATTGTTGCATTTGCCTGCGGTAAAAAGGATGAGAACCTTAACAAGAACTTCAAGGGCGGACGTCCTTCAAGCATTATAATAGGTGAGGAGCTTAATCCCAAGTCACTCGGCGCACTTCTTGCTCACTTCGAGAACAAGGTAATGTTCCAGGGCTTTGTCTGGAACTTAAACAGCTTTGATCAGGAAGGTGTTCAGCTCGGTAAAGTACTTGCAAAGAAAGTACTTGCTCACGAAACAGACGGCGCACTTGCTGTATACAGCGACTTACTTAACATTTAATTACAAATAATGTAAATATCATTAAAAAGCATGTAGAAATCGGGTCTTTTGCTAGTCCCTATTCTACATGCTTTTTACATTGTGACATTTCATCAACATTTATTACTATTTTAGGATATGTTCCAATGTGAAGGTGCTTGCTTTTGCAGATACCTTGGTGTATGCGCCATCGATAAGAGGCATCATAGGAGGCAGATGACCGATATCGAGATCCATCAGGATCGGTACGTGGAACTGCTTTAGAAGCTCGGTAACGGCACTGTACTGATCAAGTCCCATCATTTCCTGACCATAGCAAAGTGGTCTTCCGATAAGAAATCCCTTTACATGCTTAAACCAGCCGCTATGCTTCATCATAAATATGGATCTTCTAATGGACATCACGTTAAGGTCGCAGGATTCAAGAAACCAGATGATCCCGTCATCCTTATATTTTTCTGCAAAATCAGATACATGATCAAACTCTGTACCGCAGAGATTAACAAGGCAGTCCATGCATCCTCCGATAAGACGACCCTCAAACTTAATCTCTTTATCAGTTACAGGAAGTAGCTCTTTTCCATCATACATAGAGGAACTATCCGACGGGATAAAGAACTTGTACTCTGTTTTGCGGTTGAGATTATAGGGCTCTAATGGATTTACCTCTTCCGGGGGAATATCCGGAAGCTCGTCTTCTTTTTCCCACATGTCATAGCCACTTACAGTAAGGCGCTCACCTCTTAAAAGAAGAAGAGCATCATTAATAGATGAATGCCAGGGTTCCATTCCAAATGATGAAACGCAGGGACCGTAGATTGCAGCAGTATCAGCGATAGTTGCTGACAAAAATGTAAAATTCGTATTGTCAGAGTAGCCCATGTACCACTTAGGTTCTGATCTTTTCACGAGATCAAAATCGATGTAGGGCACAACCTCACACATGAGCTCACCGCCGCCGCAGGATATTATGGCATCAACACTTTCTTCTGAGTACATATCATTTAACTCTTTTCCGCAAAGAGGCGGAAGGTTACTGATACCAATGCCTTTATCTTCATATACATTCGGACCAAACTTCATCTTATAGCCCAAATTATCAAATTTATTCTGAGCATTTTTGAATAAAGAAATATAAGGCTCTGTGGAACATCCAAAGGATGGAGCCACAAAGCCTATTATTCCGCCATTTTTTAAAAATTTAGGATATCTCATTTTTTAGCCGCTTCCTCAATTATGTTTAGAATTGTCTCGGTTGCACCGAACTGATTGCTTTCCTTCATTTTCTCGATGTACTTCTCACGGTTCTTATATACATCAAATATGCTTTCAACGAGGATGTCCTCATCAAGCTCTTCATTGTCTATAACAAGGGAAAATCCCTGCTGTTCAAATGATCTGGCGTTTATTATCTGGTCGCCTCTGCTGCTTTTTGCAGAAAGCGGAATAAGAATATTGGGCTTTCTAAGCGCTGCAAGCTCGCAGATAGCATTGGCTCCGGCTCTTGATACGACAACATCAGCCATCGCAAAGATATCTTTCATTTCACTCTTAACATACTCAAACTGCTTATAGCCGGGAGTGTTAAGTCTTAAATTATCCATTTTCTCTTTACCGCACAGATGAACAACGTTAAAATGCGGAAGAATCCTTGGAAGCGCATATCTTATTGTCTCATTGATGCTCTGAGCACCAAGACTTCCGCCGGTAACCATGACAACGGGCTTATCATCTGTAAATCCGCAGAATGCCTTACCTGCTTCTTTTGAACCCTGAAGGAGCTCTTTTCTTATAGGAGTACCTGTAAGAACAGCCTTCTGAGCGGGAAGCATAGAAAGTGTCTCAGGGAAATTACAGCAAATGGTCTTTGCAGATGAAAAGCTAAGTTTGTTTGCAAGTCCCGGAGTCATGTCGGACTCGTGGAGTACGCATGGAATCTTAAGGGTAGATGCTGCTCTTATGACAGGAACGGATACAAATCCTCCCTTTGAAAAGACAACATCGGGTTTTAACTTTTTAAGAAGACCTCTCGCCTCCACAAAGCCTTTCATTACTCTGAAAGGATCTGAAAAATTCTTGGGATCGAAATATCTTCTGAGTTTTCCGGTAGAAATAGAATAATAAGGAACGTTAAAATCCTCCACCAGCTTTTTCTCAATTCCGTTATGTGATCCAATATAACTTATTTCATATCCCATTTTTCTAAGCTCGGGAATAAGCGCGAGATTTGGTGTAACGTGGCCGGCTGTACCGCCCCCCGTAAGAACTATTTTTTTAGCCATGTAAAACCTTCTTTATATACAATAATTAAGCGTTTAAAGCCTGCTCTAAGGCATATGAGAGCTGATCCGGGCAGGATGTGCTCTTGAAACCGCACTTTATTCCGCGAAGTTTCTTTATAGCATCATTAGCATCCATTCCTTCAACGAGCCTGGCTACGCCCTGAGTATTTCCGCTGCATCCGTTTACAAAAGATACAGACTTAATGATATTTCCGTCGAGTTCAACGTTTATCTGTGTGGCACATGTGCCTTTTGTCTTGTACTGCATAAATCTATCCTTTACTTCATTTTTTCATTACATTATATAATCAGAAACCTGTTTTTTCCATAAGAGAGTGAACCTTTTTCCAATATTTGTCAGAATCAACATAAGCTCCCTTGACGTGATCTGCACCAAGGATAAGGCAATACTGCTTTGGAGCACTGCATGCTTCATAAAGGCGGGCACACATCTGAGGATCGATGAGCCTGTCTTCATCTCCGTGGATAAACAAAGTAGGTGTCTTTGACCTTGAAACTGCATTCAGGCAGTTTACCTTATCTATGTCGTAGCCGCATCTAAATAGAACAATTGCCCTCATTATCAGCAGCACAAGCATAGAAGGAATGACCGATAATTTTAGTGTTTTGTATACATCTGCAAATTCCTCTTTAAGGGAAGTGTAACTACTGTCAGAAACAGCCATCACTACCTGATCCGGAAGGTGCTCACCAGTTGTCATAAGAGTTATAGCTGCACCCATGCTGGTTCCGTGGAGCATGATCTTAGCATCCTTATCTCTTCTTAAAATAAAGTAGATCCACTCCATGATGTCCAGACGGTCAAAGTAGCCATATCCTGTGTAATTTCCTTCGCTTTTTCCAAAGCCCCTGTTATCGGGAAGAAGAACATTTATACCATTATCAATATAATGCTTTGCGTAATAAGCCATATATTCGCCATCGCTTTTTACACCATGGATACAGATGGCATATTTGTGCGACCCAGTTTCAGCATTAAGAAGTGTTGCATGAAGGCTTAGCTCATCAAGTGATTTGATGTAAGCATCTTCCTTTTTATCATATTCCCTTAGCCATTTAACAGCCTTTGCATCATCGGGATCTGAATTTATATCTTCCTCTGTCTTTTTCTTTGGAACGAGGGAAAGATCATACAAATATGAAGTTAAGGCATAGCTACCGCCTACAGCTGCGGAAAGAAGACCAAGTAATACGAAATTTCGCTTTTTGCTCATAACTACCTCCAAATTAAAAATCTATAGAGAAATTTTAGCAAAGACTAATAAAATGTGCAATTGTGCGCGTTTTATTAGATGGCACATATTAACGAAATATGGTATTATAAATGAAATACATATTTTTTTAGTTTTTTTTTCTTTTATTTATGATGAGGGGCTTAGATGATAGAAAGAAAACTTGCTGAAAAATTTCGAAAACTATACACTGAGAATTCGGTCAGACTAAGCGATTACGAAAAGCAGCTCTTTACAACCAGTGATCCGTTTGACTGGGTTCAACTTATGTCCGAAAGATCGTATGTAATGCGTGAAATTTACGCAGAAAATGAAGAGCTTATGTCTGAACTTTGGGATAATTGTTCAGAAGAGATCACTCCCGAAGAAGCTGAGCTTTTGTATGATCTGGCAATTGGATTTTTCTTTGATGGTCATCATGACTTTGCTGTGCTCACAGAATTTTGTGAGAGGATACTTCCTGTCTTCGAAGACATGGGAGAACCTGAGTTTTTAGTAGCAATATACCATGTCCTTGCGAGTGAATACGCAAGCTTTTACAGAACGGTAAGTGATAAAAAAGGCATGGATGTTGCTATGCATTACTTTAGAAAAGTAATTGAGCAAAGCGATAACATTTCTAAGATATCTACCCCTGAAATAAGAGAATTTATCTATGAAGATTACTTTAATTTAATAAGCTACCTCGGTAATTTCTATTACAAGGTTCAATCCTGCAGTATGGAGAGCATTACTGTTTTTGAAAAACTAAGAAACCTGTGGAACAGCGATTTTGTCCAGCAAAATGACGCAGAAAATGAAAACGTAAAAAGGTTTGTCCAATCAGCAGACGATGCTTTTCTTGCAAAAAACATGCACTATGACCTCTTTAGCAAAGAGGAAAGAGAGAGGTATATAAAGCTGATCGAAGATATGAGTAATCGTGCGATGACTGAGGGCGGAGAAGTAGAGGGAAGCCCCAATTACAGAATATGCATCACATACAAGTATCTTACAGGCCAGGTAACACCTGAAGAAATCCTTAGTACGATAATAAAAAGCATAAATGAAATAATACCTGTTCCGGACTATAAGGGCGATGACACAGAGGCGCTGCAACTTATAATGAGGCATTTTAAATATGCCTGCACCGCTATCATGGTCATAAGAACCATGGATGCACCAGATGTGATAAAAGAGGAATGGGCGGATAAGTTTTTACCAAAATCCATGGAGATTCTGGGAAAAGTTCCCTATCAGTTTTTCACAGGAACCATGCTTCCAGTATGTGCCGAATGGTATCATGCAGCAGAACCTATTCTCACGGGAGAACTTAATAAGGTTCAGTTCCTTATGCACATGATAGTCAGAAGGCAGCCGTTTACTTATATCCATTCAAGGCTCGTTGCCAATATAGCATCACTTATAGGGCAGGAAGTTCTGGATACACATCCGGAGGCTTTTGTTGGGGTAAGAGGAACGACCTCAGTAGAAGAAGTTCAGAAAAACAGGGCATATCTTCTTTCATTTATAACAATAAGCGGTCTTGTGCATGACATAGGAAAATGCTATATACCCAGCGTAGTCAACAGACAGAACAGAAGCCTTACGAACACCGAGTATGCAACTATAAGGAAACACTCGGAAATAGGCTACAGAGAAGCTCAGGACAATGCAGCACTAAAGCCATACAGCGATGTAATCATAGGACACCACAAGCATTACGACGGACTTCACGGATATCCTCTTGGATATGACAATAACGAATCGACTATTAAGATCATAATAGATATCATTTCTATTGCTGATTCTATAGAAGCAGGAACAGACACACTTACAAGAAGTTATACACAGGGAAAAGATTTTGCAAAGCTTCTAAAGGAATTAAAACAAGATGCCGGAACAAGATACAATCCCATGATAGTGGAGGTGATAGAGAATAACCCTGATCTGATCGAAAAGCTAAGCGATCTCACAGGACAGGGACGATATGACATATGCTACAAAGCAATGCAGGATATTCTAAGCATTGATGCTGATAAAGCATAAATAAAAATATGATATACTAAAAACAGGAGCAGACATGCGTTTTAAGACTAGGCTATTAATTACATCAATTACAATTATAATAATGCCTTTCATCCTGGTAATTGCTTCGTTTTATGTCATTCAATCGGCGGTCGAGGGATCTTACAGCAGGCTGATAACTTACATGTGCATAGCATTTGTACTGATACTTATCGCTACCAGCCTTATTCTTACCACCTGGCTAAACAGAGGATTTTTCGAACCGGTAAATGAACTGAATGTTGCGATGAAGCACATTAAAGACGGTAATTTCGAATATATGCTTCCTACCGATATAAATGAAAAGGGAGAGATTGGGGAGCTGTACCGAAACTACGAGGACATGAGGCTAAGGTTAAAAGAGTCCGCGGATGAAAAGGTAATAAGAGAAAGTCAGAATAAAGAACTGATAAGCAATATATCCCATGATCTAAAGACACCTATAACAGCGATCAAAGGATATTCACAGGGACTTCTTGAAGGAGTTGCAGATACTCCGGAGAGACAGATGAAGTACATTCGCACAATATACAATAAAGCGAATGACATGAACAATTTGATAAATGAGCTTACTTTATACTCAAGCATAGATAACAACAGAATTCCTTACAACTTCACCAGAATAAATGTGGGAGATTATTTTGGAGACTGCATAGAAGAAATAGGAATGGAGCTTGAAAATAAAGACATAAAGCTGAATTACGCAAACCTTACAACTCCGGATACACAGATAGTTGCAGATGCAGAGCAGCTAAAGAGAGTTGTAAACAATATTGTAAGTAACAGTGTTAAATATCTTGGACGTGAGGATGGAAGCGGAATAATAGATATAAGGATTCTTGATGAGGTAGATTCTGTAAGAGTTGAGATCGAGGATAACGGAAAGGGTATAGGGGCTCAGGAAATACCAAATATCTTCGACAGGTTCTACAGAACGGATGCATCGAGGAATTCAAAACAGGGCGGAAGTGGAATAGGCCTTTCTATTGTTAAGAAGATCATCGAAGATCACGGCGGATATATATGGGCGACCAGCCATGAAGGCGAAGGAACCTGTATGCACTTTGTTTTAAGGAAATACATGGAATACCATGAAAAAGCGGACGGCGAGAATGTCGTAGATCATGATTCCGAGTTTCTCTAAAAATGAAAGTTATGTTACGAAGTCAAAATAAACTAAAATGAGGAGGCACCGTATGAGCAAGATTTTGATTGTTGAGGATGAAGAGGCGATTGCTGATCTTGAGAAAGATTATCTTGAACTGTCAGACTTTGAGGTGAAAATTGAAAACGCAGGAGATGTAGGTCTCCAGACAGCACTTAGTGAGGAGTTCGATCTGGTAATACTGGATCTGATGCTCCCCGGAATGGACGGATTTGAAGTATGTAAGAGAATTCGTGAGAAGAAGGACGTACCGATCCTTATGGTATCAGCTAAAAAAGATGATATCGATAAGATAAGAGGTCTCGGACTTGGCGCGGATGACTACATCACAAAGCCCTTCAGCCCTTCAGAACTTGTTGCCAGAGTTAAGGCTCACATGGCACGTTATTCAAGACTTGTAGGAAGCGGACATGAGTCAAACGACGTAGTTGAAATAAGAGGCCTTAGGATCGATAAGACTGCAAGAAGAGTATATGTGGACGGCGCTGAAAAGAGCTTCACCACTAAGGAATTCGACCTTCTTACATTCCTTGCAGAGAATCCTAACCACGTATTTACAAAAGAAGAACTTTTCAGAAAAATCTGGAACATGGATTCAATCGGTGACATTGCTACGGTAACCGTTCACATCAAGAAGATTCGTGAAAAGATTGAATTCGATACAAGTAATCCGCAATATATTGAAACAATATGGGGCGTAGGTTACAGATTTAAGGTATAATGATAAAGCTCTCTGCAATAGCTGCGGAGAGCTTTAAAAAATTAATCTAATGATTTCGAAACTTTTGTTTATAAGGAAGATTTTATGCAAAACATTGAAATCCTATTTGAAGATGAAGACATACTTGTATGCTACAAGAGCGCAGGACTAGCTGTTCAGAGCAGTCGCGTGACGGAACCTGACCTTGAAAACATGCTCAGATCGCAGCTAAACAGAAGAGGAGAAAAAGGCGGACTTATCCATGTTATACACAGACTCGATCAGCCCGTTGAAGGAATCCTTGTCTTTGCCAAAAATAAAAAGGCAGCAGCCTCCCTTAGTGAGCAAGTTCAGTCAAAAGGTGAGATGAGCAAAAACTACCTGGCCGTAGTCTTCGGAATTCTTCCCGATGGCGAAAAGGAAAAGGCTCTATTTAACTATATCGACAGAGACAAGCAAACAGGAAGTGCAGTTATCGTTGAAGAAGAGAATCTGACAGATTCAGCTAAAAAGGCAGCTCTATCCTATAAAGTCCTTGAAGAGATAACCATTAAAAGAGAAAAAATAGTAGAATTCAAGGCAAAAGAAACTGATGCAGATGGAGATATCGAAAAGGATAAGCGAAGCATAAGCCTTCTTGAAATAAGGCTTGATACCGGAAGATTCCATCAGATAAGAGCGCAGCTAAGCAACATGGGCTACCCAATAATGGGAGACAGGCGCTACTTTACAGAAGACAGCAATGCCCTCTCAAGAGAGCTCATGGTAAGAAACGTAGCTCTGTGCGCCTATAAGCTAAACTTTAAACACCCAAAAACAGGGCAGGATATGGAATTTAAGATACAGCCAAAGGGCGAGATATTCCGCAGGTTTAGGTACGTTAACTGTTAATAACTTGATGGCCTTTAAAGATGAACTTACGATGATTGCAGGTATTTTCATGGTTTTGGTTGGACTGTTGCTCACGTTCGTGTTTCAGATATTTGTATTTAGATATTAAAGAAGAATGCAGGAAAACTCACAGAACTTGTGGCCCTGCCTGAAAGCGAGTCATACTGAATCGTCCCCGTTGACTTCCCCGTGACTGAAAAAGGTGCATTGAGGCTTATTGCCCAAATGCACCTTTAATAATATGCGTCAATTTGAAACGTCCCGGTTAAGTCAGTCGATATGGACTTCGGGAATTGATTCATCCAGATCGTGGAAAAAGCTTCTGGTCTTCTGGAGTCCTTCTTTTGCAACTTCGTATTCATAAAGGAATCTCTCAGGGATGAATTCCTTACCGAACATGAGGAGACGTCCTGAATATGCGTGGATAACGCTAACGTACTGCTTATCAAGCTGGAAGTTTTTGTAGATATCTCTTGTAAGACGGGGATGATCTGCAGCAAATTTTCTGATATCCATCTTAAGATCAAGAGGAAGCTCACGCTCTCTTTCGTGAACATCGTTCAAGACTTCTTTATATTTTTCCTCATCTATTTTCTTAAATCTGTCTGTGTACTCGTAGCAGCTTGCGCCGTCGGGAAGAAAGAGCCTGACTCTTGTGTCGCTTATAACATCTTCAATTTCCGCAACTACATAAGGTACAACAGGCTTGTTGTTGTAATCAAGAATAATAACTTTATCGCCTTTACTATATTTTTCCATAACCATAACCTCTTAAAATACTTTTGTGTATCATAAACTATAATCCGTAAATGCGCTAAAAACAAGGGATTTTCTTGTTTTTTTAGTAAGTTCTCATATTTTTTCGAAACAAAATAATAGTTTTAAGGATAATTTTAGGTTCAAAAGTTATGATGCCTATGTAAACAAGAAAACAAGCAATCAGAAAGGCAAAAGACATGGGCGGATTCAAAGACACTTTCCAGAGATTCGAGACAAAATATCTGCTGGAAGACTTCCAGTACAGAGCAATAAGGGAAAGGCTTCAGGACATGGCTGAAGTCGACGAGTACGGGAAGACTTCCATCTTAAACATATATTATGACACTCCGGACTTTAGCCTTATTAAGGCTTCACTTGAAAAACCGGTTTATAAGGAGAAGCTAAGACTTAGGACCTACGGAGTGCCGACTGATGATACAAGAGCCTTCATAGAGATAAAGAAAAAATATAAAGGCATTGTATATAAGAGAAGGATAGGTATGGATTATAAAAAGGCCCTTGGCTATTTAAACGAGGATGAGCCTTTGGATGAAAAAAAGAAATCGCAGATTTCAAATGAGATCGACTATTTCAAAACATACTATGCAGGATTGAAGCCTGCGATGGCGATCTCTTATGACAGGATAGCGATGGCAGGAATACATGATCCTGAGCTTAGGATCACATTCGATGAAAACATAAGATGGAGAGTAGATGACCTTGATCTTAAGATGGGAAATGTCGGAACTGACATATTAAAAAAGGGACAGCATCTGATGGAGCTTAAGATCGCAGGCGCGATGTCCATAGAAATGGCTCACATCTTAAGTGATTTAAATATCAGAAAAGTATCATTTTCAAAATACGGAAAAGGATACCTTGATTACACATATCCGGAGGGCGTAAAAAAGCCTTTTTCGGATGGCACGATCATCAGGGACAAGAGGATTTTGTCAGCATAATTCAGCATAATATAGTTTCTTAGTGAAAAAAAGGAGAGATACAAAAAATGACTACATTTTTATTTGGAACAATCATGGAATCAGGCACTATCACACCGATAGCCTTCGTTATAGCAACTATCTGTTCAGTAGCAATTGGAATTTATATCGCATTTATGGCAGGAGTAAAATCATCAACATCAAGGAGCCTTGCGATCACTCTGGCACTTCTTCCGGCTATAGTTCAGCTGGTTATCATGCTTGTAAACGGTAACCTTGGAGCGGGCGTTGCAGTAGCAGGTGCATTCAGCCTTGTAAGATTCAGATCACAGCCCGGAACAGGTCAGGATATTACAAACATCTTCCTTGCAATGGCAGTAGGTCTTGCAACAGGTATGGGATATATCGGACTTGCATTCATATTTGCAGTAGTTATCACACTTGTAAACGTAGCACTTAAGGCAATTGGTTTTGGAGGTGTAGGTTCAGAGGTTAAGACACTTAAGATAACAGTTCCCGAAACACTTGATTTTGAGGGAATATTTGATGACATTTTTACAAGATATACAAACAGTGCAGAGCTTCTTGAAGTAAAGACAACCGGAATGGGAAGCCTCTATAAGCTTACATATAACATCACAATGAGAAATACAGCTTCAACTAAGGCAATGATCGATGAGATGAGAGAAAGAAACGGAAATCTTGAGATTGCATGCTCAAGACCTGTGGCAGTACCCGGTGCTGAGCTGTAAGAGCTTAACTTTATAAAAGAAGCCAATGCGATTTTTGATGAGGTATCAGATCATGAAAAGAAAAAATTTATTATCAGTTCTGGCAACAGGAATGATATTTACTATAGGAACGGCAGTAACATTAGGAACAACAGGATGTGGACAGGCGCAGCAAGAAACAGCTACAAGCACAGATGAAACAGCAGATGATCAAACAGGTGAAAGCACGGATTCAGAAAGTACAGAGTCTGAAAGCGGAGATTCAGAAACATCAGATACAGCAAGTAGCGTAAGTTCTGCAGAAATCATAAATGCGAGCAACGATACTACAACAATAGGTGCAGTAACAAGTGTAAGCGAGCTCGACTTTGAGAATATGTTTACTTCAAGGGACCTCGATACAGGCTTTGATGAGGAGAGCAGCGCAAATATCACTTTAAACGGCGACGAAGTAGAGGTTTCCGGAAACGGAGTAAGCGCAGATGGCACAACGATCACGATAACAAGCGAAGGAACCTATATTTTTTCAGGCACATTAAATGACGGTCAGATAGTTGTAGATGCAGCTGATACCGACAAAGTGCAGATTGTATTAAACGGAGTAACTATCACCAATGATGACAGCGCATGTATATATGTAAAATCAGCTGACAAAGTATTTATAACCCTTGCGAAAAACTCAGAAAACACCCTTCAGGATACAGGAAGCGAGTATGTGCAGGAAGATACAGAGACTAATGTCGACGGAGTTATTTTCAGCAAAGACGATATCACTTTTAACGGAGATGGCACACTAAATATAAAAGCAGGTTACGCAAACGGAATCGTTGGAAAAGATGATGTCAAATTTACAAGCGGAACCTACAATGTGACCGCAACAGGCAATGCTCTTGAAGGAAAAGACAGCATCCGGATAAAGGACGGAACTTTTAACCTTGTAAGCGGAAGCGAGAAGGACGGCATCCACACAAGTAACGAAGAGGAATCCGGAAAAGGATATATCTACATAGAAGGCGGAGACATAACAATTAATGCAGAGGATGACGGAATCCATGCAGGAACGGTTCTGTATATTGCAGGCGGAACAATAAATGTAGAAAAAAGCTATGAAGGTCTCGAAGGAGATACCATAGATATAACAGGCGGAGAAATAAGCGTAATATCAAGTGATGACGGATTAAACGCTTCTACCAGCACTTCCCAGGATAGCTTTGGCTTTGGAGGAATGGGCGGTGGAATGGATTATGATGAAAACGCTTATATCCATGTCTACGGCGGCAATTTATATGTTAATTCACAAGGCGACGGAATAGATTCAAACGGAGACCTCTATATAGATGGAGGGACAATCGTTGTAGACGGACCTGAAAACAGCGGAAACGGAGCCCTTGATAAGGGCGGGGTAGCTGTTATATCAGGAGGCTCTGTGATAGCTGTAGGCGCAAGCGGAATGGCTGAAACATTCAGTCAGGATTCAGAACAGTACTCGGTAATGTATAACTTTGAAACAACGCTTAGTGCAGGCACAGAGATCACAATTACAGATTCTGATGGAAATAAGCTGATGGAATACACCATGACAAAGACAGGAAATTCAGTTGTCTTTAGCTCTGATGAATTAAAAGAAGGCGATTATACTATTACAGCGGGTGATACCACAGATACCTTTACAGTCAGCGATAAAGCAACGACTGCTGGCACTCAGAGTCAAATGATGCAGGGCGGCCATATGGGCGGAGGAAGAGGCAATAAAGAAGCCTTCCAGAATGGTGAGATCCCGGAAGGCGAAATGCCAAACTTTAAAAATGGTGAAAGACCTACAATGCCTGATGGACAAGCATCTAATGGACAGGCACCTCAGAATCAAATGTCTGGAGATGGAGATAGCAGTACTCAGACAAATGAGAGCAGTGCTCAGGATTCAGAATCAGGAACAGATGCATAATCACCGATAGACACCCCTGCTTCAGGGGTGTTTATTGTTACAGATATCTTTATCTGAACATCCTTTTGAAGACCTGTAAGAGGAAGCGCATATTCGTGAGTATTACCTAGTGTGTCAGTAATTATAAGGGCAAAATCAGTGCTGTCAATATATACAGGAAGAACAGCGCCTGCAAGGATAGTTCCGCTTTTAAGAGTCTGACCGCCTAAAAGGAGGTTTTCTGAATCAGTACCCTGCGAGTTATCCCTTAAAATGATAGAGCTAAGTTCTGATCCTGACTTATTTATGATATTGGAGAGTATCTCGATGTGCTTTTCATTTTCAGCTGTTTCTGCCTGCTCCTTTGAAAGCTCAGCGTTCATTTCATCATATAGTGCTTTGTAGGAGTCAGTCAGAGCATTTATGTTACCAAGTATCTCTTCACATTTTTTGTTTTTGATCTTAGATACATCAAGCTCCGAAAATTCCTGATATTGTGCTGCTAATTCGTTAAGCTCATCACTAAAGCTTTCATCGGTAAGTTCTCCGTAGAGCTTTTCGCTGCTTTCCTTTTCGATTGTAAGGTTAGAAAGTGCTTCATTTACCAGATTTTTGTTTTCTTCTGATAATCCGCAGGCACTTAGCATGATAGCAGCGATAAGAGCGCAGATAGCGGTAGTAATATTTTTTTTCATAGATCATTCCTTTTAAAGTACATATTTAGGGATATTCTAACACAAAAAATGAGATTTAAAGTGAAACAATTTTTGATCCCTATAGCTTATAATGTATATATGAGAAAAAAACACGTAAGCATATTTTTGATGATCTTCATATTTACTGTGGTTTTAAACGCTTTGTCTTGGGTAGTTCCGGGATTTTCAGATATTTATGCGCTTAGGATTTTTCCTATTATAACAGGCAGCTTTGGAAGACTTACAAGCGTTTTCCCGTTTTCAGTCGGGGAAATAATGATAATTGCAGGACTTTTATGGATAGCTTTTTTCATTATTTCTATGTTTACGAAGATCAGAAGAGTTATATTTATAGTGACTCTTCGGATACTTGTGATAATTTTCCTTGTGATGACGCTTAACTGTTTTATCAACTACCACACAACGCCTCTTTCTGCAGGCACAGATCAGGGCAGAGAATACACTATTGAGGAGCTGTCTGCATACAGGGATGAGGTTGTAAATAAGTGTAATGAATTATCGCTTCTTGTAAAAAGAGATGAAAATAACGAGGTCATTTTTGCTGATGGCACAGGGGATGACAGGGACGAAGTAATTGAAAGTAAGGCAAGGGAAGCGGTATCTGAGCTATCATCCAGGTACGAGAGGCTATCCGGTTTTTACGTCACTCCTAAGCCGCTTTTCTTTTCAGGATTTGTGAGCCAGCAGCATATGCAGGGCTATTATTTCCCTTTTTCAATGGAAGCCAATTATAATGATGTGATGCATGTTTTAAATAAGCCTTTTACCATGTGTCACGAGCTTGCGCACACAAAAAGCTATATATTTGAGGATGAGGCCAATTTTATAGGGTATCTTTCTTGCGTATCATCTGATGATATCGCATTTAACTACAGCGGATACTTAGGGATACTTAATTATGTAAATAATGCTTTCTATGAAAATGTGTCAAAAGATGAGTATTTATCTCATGTTGCAATTTCCGATCAGGTTAAGGAAGACAACGTTTTCCTGACAAAAGAGAGCTGGGAAAAGGTCGAGGACAATGCTCTTTTTGACACAAAAACAGTAAAAAACGCAGCAGAAACATTCGTTGATACTACTCTTAAGGTAAACGGAGTAGGAGACGGAAAAGCTAGTTACAACAGGGTTGTTGAGCTTCTTCTTGATGAGTATTACGGAGGCTTTTGAATTTAGGAGGTACTTTATTTATGAAACTACTTCTTGCAGAAGATGAAAAGGAACTATCAAATGCGCTTGTAGCGATCCTTAAGCACTCAGGGTATACGGTTGATGCGGTCTACGATGGGCAGGATGCGTTGGATTACATATTATCGAGCGACTATGACGGGATAATCCTTGATATCATGATGCCCCACCTTGAAGGAACCGAGGTATTAAAAAGGATCCGCGATAAAGGAGTGCAGACGCCCGTGCTTTTCCTTACTGCCAAGTCAGAGATCGAGGACAGGATAGCAGGACTTGATCTGGGAGCAGATGATTATCTGACAAAGCCTTTTGATATGGGAGAGCTCCTTGCAAGAATAAGGGCTATGACAAGAAGGAAGGCTGACTTTTCACCAAACAATTTATCCTGCGGAAACCTGGAGCTGGACAGGTCTGAGTATATGCTAAAGACAGAAGGGCACGAAGGAATCCGTCTTGCGAACAGGGAGTTCCAGATGATGGAGATGCTCATGACAACCCCCGGGCATATTATATCTGTGGACTCTTTCATGGACAGGATATGGTCTGATGGCGAAGCGGACGTAAATGTAGTATGGGTTTATATATCAAACCTTAGGAAAAAACTGACATCCCTTGATGCAAATGTAGAGATAAAGGCATCACGAGGGCTTGGATATTCTATTCATGAAAAATGATCATGGAAACTCACGGAGGAAACATAATATATGGTAAAAAAACTGAGGCGGAAATTTGTCATTACCGCCATGCTTTCGCTCCTTGTAATACTTGTAGTTTTACTCTCTGTTATAAATATCTCTAATTATGTGCAGATTAAAAATTCCGCAGATGAAACGCTGCAACTCCTTGCAGATAATGATGGCTTTTTCCCTGAGATGATGAAAAATCCAAGGAAAATGGATGATGCAAAAGATGGGGAAACTCCCCCAAGTCCTCCTGAAAACAAGGACATATTTAACGAGAAAATGGCTTATAACAGGACTCTTGAGATGCCCTTTATGACCAGATATTTCTTTGTGAGGACAGATGAAGACGGAAATACTAAGGAAATAGACACAGGCCACATAGCAGCAGTGTCTGCGGAAGATGCAGAAAATTACAAGACAGAGGTATTAAAAAACAAGAATATACTAAGGGGCTATGTTAATAACCACTACAGATATCTTATAAGTAAACAGGAGGATGGCAGCTATCTTGTACTTTTCCTTGACTGTTCAAACAGCATCTATAGTGCAAACAGGCTTCTTATATCAACATTGTTTATTGGTATGGTTGCTCTTGTTGCAATGCTTATTTTGGTTTATCTGTTTTCGGGAAGGGCGGTTGCTCCTGTAGTTGAGTCTTTAGAAAAACAAAAGAGGTTTATAACTGATGCAGGGCATGAACTAAAGACACCGCTTGCTGTTATTTCTGCAAACGTAGATGTAATAGAGCTTGAATCGGGAAAGAGCGAGTGGACGGAGAGCGTTAAGAACCAGATAAAGAGAATGAACGGACTTGTCAAAAATATGCTGTCTCTTTCGAGGATGGAAGAAGAGAATATCCACCTTGTTTTTTCGGAGATAAATATAAGCGATATCATAAGGACGAGTGCTGAATCCTTCCAGGCAGTTGCCGAATCAAAGAATCTCAAATATGAGAAGAACATAGAGGATGGGATAATGATAATGGGCGACAAAAACGGAATTGGCCAGTTATCATCGCTCCTTATAGACAATGCAATGAAATATGTAGGCGGAGAGGGCAATGTATTTGTATTTCTTGAAAGGGATGCAAAGAAAAAGCATGTGATATTCGAGGTGGCAAACACCTGTGATTCACTTCCAGAGGGAAATCTTGATAAGCTATTCGACCGTTTTTACAGGGGAGATTCCTCACGAAGTCGTGACACCGGAGGCTATGGAATAGGGCTGTCTGTAGCAAGAGCGATAGCAACATCCCACGGAGGGACTATCGAAGCTCTCCGGGGAGGCGACCATACCATCAAATTTAAGGTTCGCCTGCCGCTTACTAAAAAATAACGTTATAAAACTTCCTCCATACCGGAAGTTTTATAACGTAGTAATTACAATGTAAAAGAAAAAAGATCTAATATGAAACCTGTGAAGATACCGATTATGTAGAGAATACCGGTGATTTGCAGGTTTTTCTTTGTGCCTTCATTTACGCGGAAGAGGATAAGAAGGCCGACACCTGCGCCAACCAAAAGGCCGGACATCATCGTGCCAAAACTTATTATCTCGTTTATGTATAATTCAGTAATTACAATAGATGCAGCGCAGTTGGGGATAAGACCTACAAGTCCTGCGATAACGTGGGCAAAAACTCCGCTGTTTTTCATGAACTCAGACAGAGTATCTTCGCCTATATACTCAATAGCTGCATTAAGTACCAGAGTAAATATAAACACATAGATGAAGATGTGAATAGTGTGTACAAGCGCGGAGCGAAGTATGTTTCCGTGACCTTCTTGGGAGTGGTCATGCTTTTTACTTGCTTCTTCTGCAATAGCTGCCTTGGATATCTTCTTTGAGGAGTCGCTTTCGCTTCTTGACCTGTGAGCTGAGATCTTAGGTGTATCTTCTTCGCAGTGGCAATGTTCTCTTTTGCAGAGTTCATCAATCCTTACAGGATCCTGAAGACGGAGCTTTTTTATCTTTCTGTACTGCTTAAGTGCAAAGTCTACAAGGAATCCGTAGAATATACCAAGAACTGCCTTCATCGCGATTATGCCTATCATCTTGGAAACGGGAATCTGCTCTGATATAAAAAGAGGCACCATCTCGTCAGAAGTGGATAGGTATATTGCAATGAGAGTTCCTAAAGTGATGACTCTTCCGGCATACAGGTTTGTCGCAGCAGCGGAAAAACCACATTGAGGAAAAGCGCCGAACAATCCGCCAAGTAGAGGACCGAATTTACCGGCTTTTTGAACCAGTTCTTCTGTTTTATCACCGGTTCTGTGCTCAAGATATTCCATTATCAGATATGTAATAAATAAAAAGGGAAGTATCTTAAGACCATCTTCTATTGTATCCTCCAAAACAGGAATCCAAAAATTCATTTTTTTGTCACCTCTAAAAAAGTTTATATTCGACATCATTAAAGCATATATCATAGACTTTTTTCAATAAAATGATAATAAAAAGAATGGTCACCCGTGTTTTTCGGATGACCATTACCTTAATTAACAATATTATTTTTTGCTAAATAGACAATAATTGCATTTCGTCCTCGATTTCGTGCATTTCGTCGCGAAAATGAAAAAACATGGGAAATATGTGCTAAAAATAGCGATGCAATAATTTTTTTGGAGGAAAAATGTAATGAAAGAAAAGTTTAAGAAATTGTCGCAGATACTGCTTGCAGTAGCAGCATTTGCACTCGTTGTGGGATTCGGTAAAAATACTGCTCTCGCATATGGATTGAAGCAGACTGCACAGACAGAGACATCCATTACTGTTACCTGGGATGCACCTTCTTTATATGGAAGTAACAGACTGCAGTCTTACTACATTGGTTATAGTACAGATTATAAAACAGCCAGAGCAATGGCAGAGAACAAAAGTGTTCCTGTAGGGACAAACAGATCATATACAATTAACGGCCTTGTTCCCGGAACAGAGTATGAAGTTTGCGTATATTACACTTATACTTCCAGTAGAGGAACTAATAGCTCATCAGTTGGAAGTGGAACTTTAAAGACACTTCCCGGACAGGTTACCGGAGTAAACCAGGAAATGTGGTGGAGAGTAATCCACAATGTAGATATAACATGGGATAAGCAGACAGGTGCAGATGGCTACAAATTCACTTTCATGGATGAAAGAGGAAATGTCATCGAGACAGTAACTTCAAGCTATGTGGGATACTCACACAGAATTGATAACAAGAAGATCTATAAAGGATGCTGCCAGGCATATTCAGTTATCAATGGAGTTACATACTGGGGACCTGTTTCAAAGACTGCATTTTTCATGACACAGCCTGCTAAAAAGGATGCAAGAGAGCTTGCAGGTAAAGTAAGCGGCGGAAAGCTGAATGTAAAGTGGGAGAAAGTAAAAGGTATTAATAAGTACAATATCTACGTTGCATCTTCCAAGGGCGGTCAGTTCAAGAAGGTTAAGACAGTAAAAGGAAATAAGACCAGTGTTTCCATCAAGAAGATCGGTGGTAAAAAGGTAAAAGGAAACAAGACATATTATGTATATGTAGAGGGTGTAAAGAAGGTAAATGGTGAGACATATAATACAGGACTTCTTTACATCACACCTATCAGCAAAAGAGGTGCAGGTTCTGTAATCTACTACACAGCCGGCCAATGGAATAAATAATAATAATTTGAAAAAGTGTTGTCTTCATTATTGAGGGCAGCACTTTTTTTCACCTATAAAAGCAGTATTTTTCTTAATTCCTACTATTTCTCTAGGAAATCTTAGATTTTTTAACATTTTTTCATATTATGTGCTATAATCTACTAGATTACGCGCAGTTTGTACGTTTTAGTACATTTATTATAAGGAGTAACAAATATGTCAGATAAATCATTATTACAGGTCAGCTCTCTTTCAGCTTCGGTTGATGATCTGCCGATACTGCATAATATAAATCTTGAGATCAGACCCGGTGAGACTCATGTCCTTATGGGACCAAACGGTGCGGGAAAATCCACACTTGGATATACTCTCATGGGTAATCCTCACTACAGGGTAACGGAAGGTTCTATTTTATTTGATGGTGAGGATATAACATCTCTTTCAGCAGATAAGAGAGCAAAGGCAGGAATGTTCTTATCATTCCAGAATCCTCTTGAAGTTCCCGGAATATCACTCGGAAGCTTTATAAGAAATGCATATCATGAGCAGACAGGTAAGCCTGTTAAGCTTCTTCAGTATAAGAAGCAGCTTGCGGAAGCAATGGAGCTTCTTACCATGGATGGCACTTATGCAGACCGTGACCTTAACGTTGGTTTTTCAGGCGGAGAAAAGAAAAAGGCAGAGATCCTTCAGATGCTTATGTTAAAGCCTAAGCTTGCAATTCTTGATGAAACTGATTCAGGACTTGATGTAGACGCGGTTCGTACAGTATCAAAGGGTATCCAGGAATACCAGAAGCAGAAGGACGGTGCGCTTCTTATAATAACTCACAGTACCAAGATCCTTGAATCTCTTCATGTTGACTATACACATGTACTTGTTAAGGGTCATATCGTTACAACAGGTGACGGAAGCCTTGTTGAAGAGATCAACGAGCACGGATTTGAGAAATATACAAGATGTGAGGGATGCGACGGATGCAGCCCGCTTTCGGCAAATTGATAAGTAAAGCATTTACTACGATTTAAAAGGAAATATTATGAGTGAAAATGAGAAGGCGGTTGTAGATATTGACCGCAGTGTTTATGACATAAAAGACGTAGAGAATGAGCAGGATTTCTATCGAATGGAGGATGGCTTTACTGAGGATATCGTTATGAAGATTTCCGAGGAAAAGCACGACCCGGAGTGGATGAGAAAGTTCAGGCTCGATTGTCTTAAGCTATATAACAGTCTGGATATGCCACCTTGGGGACCTGATACGGATGAACTTGATATGAATCTTATTTCATCCTATGTTCGTTCCAAATCCGATATGAAGGGCAAATGGGAAGATGTTCCGGAGGATATCAAGAATACTTTCGAGAGACTTGGTATTCCGGAAGCGGAGAGAGAGTCGCTCGCAGGTGTTGGTGCGCAGTATGATTCGGAGCTTGTCTATCACAATGTAAAGGATGAAGTATCAGATCAGGGCGTTGTTTATACAGATATGGAAAGCGCTCTTACAGGCGAGTACTCCGAGATGGTCCATGAGTACTTCATGAAGCTGGTTCCGCCTACAGATCACAAGTTTGCGGCACTTCACGGAGCGGTATGGTCAGGTGGCTCATTTGTATATGTTCCAAAGGGAGTTAAGGTTGATATCCCGCTTCAGTCCTACTTTAGACTTAATGCGGCAGGCGCCGGTCAGTTTGAGCACACTCTTATCATTGTTGATGAGGGAGCGGATCTTCACTTTATCGAAGGATGCTCTGCACCTAAATACAATGTAGCTAACCTTCACGCAGGCTGCGTAGAGCTTTTTGTAAAAAAGAATGCAAGACTTAGATATTCAACAATAGAGAACTGGTCCAAAAACATGTACAACCTCAACACAAAGAGAGCACTCGTTGAGGAAGGTGCGAGAATGGAATGGGTATCAGGTTCATTCGGATCACATACATCATACCTTTATCCCATGACTATTCTTAAGGGTGACCACTCTCAGATGGAATATACAGGAATTACTTTTGCCGGAAAAGGTCAGAACCTTGATACCGGTGCCAAGGTAGTTCATCAGGGAAAATATACATCTTCCCTTATTTCCACCAAGTCTATTTCAAAGTCCGGCGGAATAGGAACCTACAGGAGCTCAGTTGTAATAAATAAAGAAGCAAAGCATGCAAAAACATCGGTTTCCTGCGATTCACTGATGCTTGATTCCATTTCAAGAGCAGATACTATTCCCGGAATGGATATAAGAACTGATGATGCAGACGTAGGACATGAGGCTAAGATCGGAAGGATCAGCGATGAAGCTGTATTTTATCTTATGTCCAGAGGTCTTTCAGAAGAGGATGCAAGAGCTATGATAGTCAGCGGATTTGCCAATCCTGTTTCTAAAGAGCTACCTCTTGAATATGCGGTTGAAATGAATAACCTCATAAAGCTTGAGATGTCAGGCGGCTGATAGGATAAATGGTGACCAGTCCGCTGTAATAATGCGGGTTTTACATGTGAAGTGGTACTAATTACATCTATAATAAATGGGAAAAGATATGGATATAAAAATGAATGTAAATCATCTCCCTGCGCTGACTTACAGATTTTTAAAGGCAAATGACAGCGAGATAGATTTAAAAGATTTATATATAGAAGATACTAAGACACCTGAGCCGGAAAATATTCCATCAAGTGTCACAGTTAAAAGCGATTTATCTGAAGATGACGTAAAAGAAATCTTTTTAAAGGTAAATGAAAAGATCGAGAGTAAAAAGGCAGATCTTCCCGGACCAAACGGAGATACAGCACCGTTAAATGATGGACAGATCGTAAGAACAGGAATGGGAGCTGCAGTCGATAACCTCATGAAAGAGATGAACGTTCCTGTCACTGTATATACAGTATCTGAAGGTTATAAGACCGAGGAACCCGTAGTTGTAAAATACAGCTTAAAAAACGGAAGCTGCGTTCTCGGAAGTCAGGTTATCCATGCTAAGAAGAATTCAGAGATCACTGTTATCATGGAGTATGATTCTGAGGAGAATGCAAAGGGATTTTTGGGAATCCAGACAAGGCTTCTTGCAGAAGAAGGAGCAAAGATAAACCTTATTAAGGTTCAGATGCTCAGCGAAGATGTTATGCACTTTGATGATGTGGGCGGAATCTGTGATGATAATGCAGACATCGAGACAATAAACATGCAGCTGGGAGCAAAGGACACCTGGGGCGGAGACAGGATCACTCTTCTTGGAGATAAGAGTATATACAACAATCACACAGGTTATCTCTGCAGACATAAGCAGACTTACGATATGAACTATGTTGCAGATCAGATTGGTAAAAAGACAGAGTCCAACATGATATTCAGGGGAGTTCTTCTTGATGAGGCCGTTAAGACCTTCAGAGGAACACTTGATTTCAAGGCAGGAAGTGCAGGCTCAGTTGGTGATGAGCAGGAGGATACTCTGCTTCTTAGCCCTGATGTAATAAACAGGACAATGCCCGTTATCCTCTGTCAGGAAGAAGATGTGGACGGAAGACACGGTGCCTCAATAGGACAGCTTGGAGATGATGTTCTTTTCTATATGGAGAGCAGAGGCATAGACGAAGAAGAGGCTAAAAGACTCATGATCCGCGCCCGTATGGAATCAATAGCAAGAATGATTCCCGATGAGGCAATGATTGTCAGAATTCAGCAGTATATAAGAAATATTTTATAATTTGAAATAACTAAGGAGACCGCTATGGCAAGACCGGAAGACTTTAGAGGGGATTTTCCCATTTTAAATAAGGGAGACTATATATATTTCGATAACGCAGCTACAAGCCAGAGACCTACAGCTGTTATTGAAGCTATAAAAGATTTTTACGAGAATTCAAACGCAAACCCGCTTAGAGGTCTTTACGATTTAAGCATGGATGCTACAGAGCGTTACGAAAATGCAAGAAGTACTGTTGCAGATTTTATCGGTGCTTCATCTTCAGAGGAAATAATATTTACAAGAAATACTACTGAATCCCTTAACCTTGTTGCATATAGCTATGGAATGGATAATGTAAATGAGGGTGACGAGATCGTAATCACGATAATGGAGCATCATAGCAATATTCTTCCCTGGCAGATGGTGGCAAGGGCTAAAAAGGCAAAGCTTGTATATCTTGAAATTGACGAAGAAGGCGTTATTTCAAAAGAGGAATATGAAAGCAAGATCACAGATAAAGCAAAAATTGTATCTGTAGGTCATGTATCAAATGTGTTTGGCGTAACCAATCCTGTAAAAGAGATAGCTGCCTATGCTCATTCAAAGGGCGCAACAGTTATAGTTGACGGTGCGCAGGCTGCTCCTCATATTCCGGTAAATGTAAGGGATATAGATGCGGATTTCTACGCATTTTCAGGTCATAAGCTTATGGCACCTATGGGAATAGGCGTTCTCTATGGCAAAAAAGAGATTCTTGAAAATATGAATCCCTTCCTTACAGGCGGAGAGATGATAGAATATGTCACAAGAGAAGATGCAACCTATGCTGAGCTTCCGCATAAGTTTGAGGCGGGCACTGTTAATGCCGCAGGAGCGGTAGGTCTTGAAGCTGCTATTAAGTATCTGAAGGGCGTTGGTTTTGATTTTATAAGAGAGCAGGAAGATAAGCTTACACGCCGGATGATGGAAGGCATGAAAAAGCTTCCTTATATCAAAATCTATGGATCAAATGATCCGGAAAAGCACAGCGGAATCGTGACATTTACTATGGATGGAGTTCATCCTCATGATATTTCATCTGTTCTTAATGACGACCATGTATGCATAAGGGCGGGCCATCACTGTGCACAGCCGCTTATGCAGTTTATAGGCGCAGGATCTACAGCAAGGGCCAGTGTGTACTTTTATAATACTGAAGAAGAAGTAGACAGATTCCTTAAGCACCTTGAAGGTGTTCGCAGTGTTATGGGATACTGATAAAAATATTTTGTAGTTTTTGAAAAGAGGCAATAAATGGATTTAAAAGGTTTATACAGAGAAATAGTAAATGAGCACAATCTTCGTCCTTCACACAAGGGACAGATGGAGAATCCCGATCTTGTTTTAAGAGGTGTAAATCCCAGCTGCGGAGATGATATTACTTTGCAGCTTAAGATAGAGAACGGAGTTATAGAAGATGCTTTGTTCAATGGCTCAGGATGTGCTATTTCACAGGCATCTGTAGACATGATGGCTGATCAGGTGATCGGCAGATCAAAGGAAGATGCCATAAAACTTGCCGGAACATTTATGGGAATGATAAAGGGTGATATCAAGGATGAGGCTCAGATAGAAGAGCTTGATGAAGCTGCTTCTCTTCAGGATATTGCACATATGCCTGCAAGAGTTAAGTGTGCCGTTCTTGGATGGAAAACCATGCAGGAGATGCTTGAGCACCCCGAAAAGGCAGAAAATATTTCAACTGAAAATGCCTAAAACCCTCATATAATCAGGACTCTTTGTAAAAAAATAAGAAAATTTGAAAATTTTTTAAAAAAGTGCTTGCATTATTAGAAAAACCGATGTAATATATTCCTTGTCGTCAGCGAGCGGCAAACAATCAAATAGCTAAGCGCTTCTAGCTCAGTTGGTAGAGCACCTGACTCTTAATCAGGGTGTCCAGGGTTCGAGCCCCTGGAGGCGCACGCCGAGTACTGTTTTGTGAGTATAGCTCATGGGGCGGTACTTTTTTTTCGCGCTAAAATTCTTTATGATGAGTTTTTAATATAATTTTTTGAGAGAGGTGAAGATGATGAATGTTAATCCAATGGCCTTAATGCAGCTTAAACAGAGATTTGATACATTTAATAGCGAACATCCCAGAGTAATTCCTTTTTTTAAAGCGGTGAGCGCAGCATCCATAGTACCCGGAACCGTCTTTGATATGAAGGTTACGACTCCTGATGGAAATGAGATGCATTGCAATATAAAGCTGACAGAAAATGACATAGAAACCTTCCATCAGATAATGGAGCTTGGAAGAAACAGCCAATAAGATGGTATATAAAGGCTTGAATATGGATATTGTAGCCGAAGGATGATAATTGCCTTCGGCTTTTCTTCATTAATAAAATAGGATGATATTAGTGATTAGCTTGACAAATTCCGCTTTAAAGCTTTACCATGTTAAGATACTATCGATATTTAAAAGTGGATGCCCATGCACAAAAATGGGATAGAGATTTACGAGGAGAAATAAAAAATGGCACAGGATGGTAAAAAATTAGTTTCAGAAATTACCTCAATGGATGAGGACTTCACACAGTGGTATACCGATGTAGTTATTAAGGCAGGACTCATCAGTTATTCCAACATCAAGGGATTTATGGTAATTAAGCCCGCCGGATATGCAATCTGGGAGCTTATTCAGAAACACCTTGATGAGCGCTTCAAGAAGACGGGAGTAACAAATGCGTACCTTCCAATGCTTATTCCGGAGTCACTTCTTCAGAAAGAAAAAGATCATGTAGAAGGATTTGCTCCCGAAGTAGCATGGGTTACACACGGCGGTCAGGAGCCACTTACAGAGAGATATTGCGTTCGACCTACTTCTGAAACACTTTTCTGTGATTACTATAAGGGAGAGATTCACTCATATAAGGATCTTCCTCAGGTACTTAACCAGTGGTGCAGCGTTGTTCGTTGGGAAAAGGAGACAAGACCTTTCCTTCGTTCAAGAGAATTCTTATGGCAGGAAGGCCATACTGCTCATGCTACTTTTGAGGAAGCTGAGGAGAGAACACAGCAGATGCTTAATGTCTATGCAGATTTCCTTGCAGAAGACATGGCTATTCCTGTTATTAAGGGACAGAAAACTGAAAAAGAAAAGTTTGCAGGTGCAGAAGCTACTTACACAGTTGAAGCTCTTATGCACGATGGAAGAGCTCTTCAGTCAGCTACAAGCCACAACTTTGGTGATGGCTTTGCTAAAGCATTTGATATTCAGTATGCCGGAAAAGATAACAAGCTTCACCACGTATATCAGACATCATGGGGTGCTACAACCAGACTTATCGGCGCTATGATCATGGTACACGGAGATAATTCAGGACTTGTGCTTCCTCCCAGAATTGCACCTGTTCAGGTTATGATAGTTCCTATCCAGCAGAAGAAGGACGGAGTTCTTGATGCTGCAAACAAGCTCCTTGAGTCTCTTTCAGAGTTCAGAGTTAAGCTTGATGATACAGACAGAAGTCCGGGATACAAGTTTGCTGATCAGGAGATGCGTGGTATTCCTGTTCGTATTGAGATCGGACCTAAGGATATCGAAGCCGGAAAGTGTGTACTTGTAAGAAGAGATACGTCAGAAAAGATAGAGTGTGCAATTTCTGATGTTGCTGCTAAGGTTTCAGAGCTTCTTCCTGCTATTCAGAATGATATGTTTGAGAGAGCAAAGAAGCACCTTGAAACTCATACTTTTGCTGCAACCAACAAAGAAGAGTTTGAAGAAGCCTTCAAGGAGACAAAGGGCTTTGTTAAGGCTATGTGGTGCGGCGAGAGAGCTTGCGAAGATAAGATCAAGGAAGATTATTCAGTTACCAGCAGATGTATTCCTTTTGAGCAGGAGAATCTGGCAGGTACATGCGTATGCTGCGGCAAACCTGCTAAGAAGATGGTTTACTGGGGCAGAGCATATTAATTATTGAAACGGAGATTACAGACCTTTAGAAAATGAGCAATACAGGCAAAGATATTACAATAAAAATACCTGATAAAGCTAATCAGATATTGAAAACGCTTCATGAAGCAGGATATGAAGCATATGTGGTTGGCGGATGCGTAAGAGACAGTATCCTTGGAAGAGAGCCGGGAGACTGGGATATCACAACAAGTGCAAGACCTGAAGAAGTTAAGGCACTTTTTACGCGCACCATAGATACCGGAATTGCTCATGGTACTGTAACTGTTATGATGGATAAGGAAGGCTTTGAAGTCACAACCTATCGCATAGACGGCGAATACGAGGATGGAAGACATCCCAAGGATGTGACTTTTACCGCCAGCCTTATTGAAGATTTAAAGAGAAGAGACTTTACCATAAATGCCATGGCCTACAGCTATGAAGAAGGCCTGGTAGATGAGTTTGACGGCCTTTTGGATATAGAGAAAAAGGTCATAAGATGTGTTGGCGATCCAAAGGAGCGCTTTACAGAGGATGCTCTCAGGATGATGAGAGCTGTGAGATTTGCGGCACAACTTGGATATGGCATAGAAGAAAATACTTCTCTTGCTATTAAAGAACTGGCTGATACTCTTAATAGAATAAGCGCAGAGAGAATACAGGTTGAGCTGATAAAACTCATTACTTCGGATAATCCGGGGGAAGTAAGGAGGCTCTATGAACTTGGGATAACCGGGGTAATAATGCCTGAATTTGATGTTTGCATGGAGACAGCGCAGAATAATCCTCATCATGTTTATACTGTTGGGGAGCATATTATCAGATCTGTTGAATATGTAAAAAGTGATAAGGCGCTCAGACTTACCATGCTTTTTCATGATATCGAGAAGCCATCTTGCAGGGTAACAGATGATGAAGGTGTGGACCATTTCCATGGGCATGCCGAAAAAGGTGCTGTTACTGCAGTAAATATATTAAAGAGATTAAAGTTTGACAGGAATACAATGGATGTTGTAGAGAAGCTTATAAGATATCATGATTACAGATTTCCTGCCGAAAAAAAGAGTGTAAGAAAAGCAATAAGCAAGGTTGGCGAGGAGCTATTTTTGCCACTTCTTTTTGTAAAAGAAGCAGATACACTTGCGCAGAGCGAATATAAAAGAAAAGAGAAGCTTGCCTGGATAGAAAAAGTCAGGGAGCTTTATGACGAGATAAAAAAGAATAATGAGTGCTTATCGCTAAAAGATCTGGCGGTTA
The DNA here is from genome assembly GCF_000702265.1 of Butyrivibrio sp. NC2002. Lineage (GTDB taxonomy): Bacteria > Bacillota > Clostridia > Lachnospirales > Lachnospiraceae > Butyrivibrio. The sequence goes on along the minus strand of NZ_JNKZ01000004.1, from coordinate 594,316 downwards.
ACGGAAGTGACCTTATGAAAGAAGGAATCCCGGCGGGGAAAGAGCTTGGGGATGTACTAAAGGAAATGCTTAGTGATGTTTTGGAATATCCTGAGCACAATACTAAAGCCTATCTTCTTGACACAGATCACCTTGCAACTTACAGGAAATCGTTAGATAATTAATTTGTAAAAAAGCGGTATTTTACGTCATTTTGGTATGGTGACGGAGGGGAAACTGATGAAAAAAACAATGCGATTATTACTTACAATGATAATGACAACATCTGTTTTTTTAGGGCAGTCATTAAGCGTATATGCAGCGTCTGAGTCGGACTTGTTCGATTCTAAAACAAGGGTAACACTCCTTGGAAAATATGACTCTGCAGATACAGCTTCTATAAAGCAGATAAATACATATTCAAAGACGATTCAGTTTAGAAATCACGACACTGGAAAAAATTATACATTAAGCTATGACAACACAACTCATATTTATGACATATATGGGAGACCTATTTCTGCAACTCTTTTGACAATCGGACAGGTTGTGGATATAACCTTTTTAAAGGGCACCAAGCACTTAAATTCTTGTGTTGTGTCCGGTGAAGCATGGGTTAAGGAAAATGTAAAAGATTTTAATCTTATAAGCGATGATCAGACTGCAAAAATAAATGGAGAAACTCTTCATCTTACGAGAAAAACCATTCTGATAGCTGATGATCAGGCTGTAAATCCTGAAGATATCCTTCCCACCGATACCATAAGGGTTAGCGGAATAGACAAGGAAATCTACAGTATAGTCGTAACGAGAGGACACGGATATGTGAGCCTTTCATCAGACGTTGTGGATGACAGAAGTCTGGTTGGAGCATGGATAGAACTCGATAAGGAAGTTATAAGGAAAATTACTCCAAATATGCTTATAAGTGCACCTGAAGGAAGCTATAATGTCTCAATCTCAGGAAACGGGGCTAAGCTTAATTCAGAAATTGTTGTTGCAAGAAATGAAGAGACCGTTATAGATACAGGCGTTGTATCTATTCAGAAGGAAAAGGAAGGTAATGTTACATTTTATGTCACACCTTCAGAAGCAAGAGTTTTTGTGGACGGCGAAGAGATAATAACAGAAGTGCCACACAGCTTTACTTATGGGAAGCATAGCCTTCATGTTATGGCTGATGGTTACACCGCTGTGGATAAGTACCTGAAGGTTGGCGAAAAAGATGCTTCGATTTTTGTAGACCTTGAACCAAATCAGGAAAAAGAAGAGGAAGATGATGCAGATACATCTGAATCTGCAAGCGAAGAAGAGAGTGCTGATTCATCAACCTCAATTTCAATACCCGAGGTACCGGAAACATCAACCTCGGCAAGCTCTGAGGCAACTACCAATAATACTAAAAAAGCGGCAAGTAGCGCATCATCCTCAACTTCAACAACTGCAGGAGTTGACAGCAGCGCAGCAGCAACGACAGTAGAAGTAGATACGTCGAGCTCATCTACATCTACGGGATCAGATTCCTCAGCAACATCAACAACATCGAGTTCATCTGATTCTTCATCTTCACAAGAGGACGAAAATGCTATAACAGGTTACAAGATATCTTTTGATGCTCCTATTGGTGCAGAGGCCTATTTTGACGGTAACTACGTAGGAATCATACCGATCAGCTTTGAAAAAAATGCCGGACAGCATATGGTCACACTTCAAAGAGATGGCTATGAGACCAGAAGTTATACTATTCAGGTAGATAAGGAAAAGACAAATGTAACTTATACCTTCCCTGACCTTAAGAAGGTTAAAGAAGAGAGCTCAGATAGCGGAAATACCGGAAGCGATGATCCTCAAAAGGATGATACAGGTGATTCCGGTGATAGTTCAGATACAGGTGATTCTTCCGGAAAAGAAGATACTGGAAGCGGATCTTCTAATACAGGTAATAGCGGAAGCGGCTCTTCTGATACCGGTAACACAGGAAATACGGGAAATACAGGAACCGGATCGTCAGACACAGGAAATACAGATGATAATGAAATCCCTGTACCTGAAAATCCGGGAACCGCTAGTTCTACAGATAGTTCCGGTCAGAATAAAGATGATATAGATACAGGAACAGGAAGTGATTCCGGAAGTTCCACATCAGCTGGCACGGGAAACAGCTCGGCAAATACACCTTCCGGCGCTTGGGGTAGTGAAAATGCCGGAACTAACGGCGATAGCACAAATATGCAGGATGATAAAACAACAGGAGACAATAGCGAGTCGACTTCTCCTAATGCTGCAAGCACAGTAATTAATAGCAGATATAGAAGAAGATAATTGGAGATAATTAATGAGATTAGACAAATACCTTAAAGTTACAAGACTTATAAAAAGAAGAACAGTTGCCAATGATGCCTGCGATGCCGGGAGAGTTATGATAAATGACAGAGTAGCCAAGGCATCAGCAGAAGTTAAGGCAGGCGACATCATCACGATCGGCTTTGGCAACAAGGATGTGAAGGTAGAAGTCCTTGATGTGAAAGAAACTATCCATAAAGAGGATGTATCTTCGCTTTATCGATATATTTAAATTGCCGGAAACTGAGGTAAATTGACACTTAAATCTGTGTGTATTAGAATATAAATAGGGAGAGAATCCGAAAAAACGAGAATCGGGTTCTGGATATGAGGGAAAATGGCAGTAAGAGCAAAATACAAGCAGACAAATACGCAAAATAAATATGGAATGATGCTTGCTACAGTAGCAGTTTTGTTACTGCTTGTTGTTGTGTCGATAAAGAGCGTTGGTCTTTTGCAGAAGCAAAAGAGCTATAACGACAGGATAACTGCTCTTCAGACTCAGATAGAGAGTGAAGAACAAAGAACAGCAGACATTGCTGAGTTTGAAACATATACGACAACCAGAAAATATATCGAAGAAGTAGCGAAGGAAAAATTGGGACTTGTTTATCCTGGAGAGATAATATTCAAGGATAGCGGTGCCGGTAAATAATGATTGACAGAGTAAGAAATTTCATAAATAAGGAAAAAATGATAAATGGTGGAGAGACAGTGCTTGCCGGAGTTTCCGGAGGCGCTGATTCTGTCTGCCTTTTTTATATATTAATGAGCTTATCCAAGGAGCTTTCTTTTAATTTGGAGGTAATACACATAAACCACATGATACGGAAGGAAGCGGAAGGAGAGGCTTTTTTTGTAGAAAAACTGTGCGAAAAATATAACATACCTTTTCACAGAAAGGATGTGGATATTCCCAGAATATTCAGGGAAAGCGGATTGTCCGAAGAGGAAGCGGGAAGGATTGAAAGATACAAGGCATTTGAGGAAATTGCTGATAAGATAGAGAAGGAAAAAGGAACGAAGGTCCTTATCGCAACTGCCCATAATACCAACGATCAGGCTGAAACCATGCTACACAATTTATTCCGAGGAACGAAGCTTAAGGGATTATCAGGCATAAAACCTGTAAGAAAACATGGAAATCATACGATCATAAGACCGATCCTGCCACTTTCGAGAGCTGAAATTGAGGAATACTTACATTCTATCGGACAGGACTTTTGCGTAGATCAGAGTAACAATACGGATGAATTCACAAGAAACAGGATAAGGCATAACATCCTTCCGGTTGCAGAAAAGGAAATAAACAAGGGCGCTGTAAGGCATGTTGCGGAGGCAGCAGCATTTTTGTCAGATATAGATGATTATATTGAAGATAAGGCGAGGCTGGTTCTTAATGCTTCATCTGTCACAAAAGACGGAGAGCTCGTAATTGACCTTGATAAGCTGCAGGATATTTCACCATTTGTAAAAGAAAGACTTATGATGCTTGCACTAAAGGAGATTTTACCGGGGATTAAGGATATTACTGCAGCGCATATAGATGCTCTTATTGAGATGGCAGAGAATAGTGCCGGAACAAAAAGCTATGACCTGCCTTACAAGATAACGGTGACAAGAGCTTACAATAAGATGAGCTTTTGTAAAAAAGATAAGACAGAAAATACCGGAGGCAAAAAAGAAAAAGGAAACTATAGCAAGGTAAGGATATCTAAAAATGAGCTTACAACAAAAGGCAAGGAAACCTTCGATTTGCCGGGGCTTGGAGAAGTCAGGCTGTGTCTTTTTCCTGCGGACAATACCAAAGAAATACCGACGGGAGAATATACGAAATGGCTTGATTATGATAAAATAAATAATACTATGTCGTTCAGGACCAGAGAAAAGGGAGACAGGATTTCAGTTTCCAATGGGACAAAGACATTGAAAAAGCTAATGATCGATGAGAAAATCCCTGCACATATGAGGGAAGAGCTGATCATTTTTGCGGATGATGAGGAAGTTATATGGATCCCCGGATTTCGTATGAATGACAAATACAAGATAGGTGAGAGTACAAGTCAGATTTTAGCAGTAGAAGTTACAAGTTTACAGTTAGTTAAAGGGAGATGAGTTTCTCCCGGAAGAGAGGCAGTAATGGCAGAATCAGTGAGAGTTCTTCTTTCAGAAGAGGAAGTAGACAAGAGAATTCAGCAGATCGGTGATCAGATCAGTAAGGATTATGCAGGAAAGACAGTACATCTTGTATGTGTTCTTAAGGGCGGCACATTCTTTATGTGTGAGCTTGCAAAGAGAATTACAGTTCCTGTAACAATGGACTTCATGTCAGCATCAAGCTATGGCTCATCTACCAAGTCAAGCGGTGTTGTTAAGATCGTTAAGGACCTTGATGAACCCCTTAAGGATAAGGATGTTCTCGTAGTTGAAGATATCGTGGATTCAGGCAGAACTCTCAGCTATCTGCTTAAAATGCTTGGAGACAGAGGCCCTGCAAGCATCAAGCTTTGCACACTTCTTGATAAGCCTGAGAGAAGAGTTATGGACGTGCATGTAGATTACACAGGATTTGAGATTCCTGATGAGTTTGTTGTAGGCTACGGTCTTGACTACGATCAGAGATATAGAAATCTTCCTTACATCGGAGTGGTTGAATTCGATTAATTCAAATATTAAGATCAAGAGGACAAAATAGTGGGTAAAAACAAAGGCTTTAATTTTTATTTCGGTCTTATAATAATACTTCTTCTGGCACTTGCTTTTCTTGAGTACGGAAAGGTAAGAAACGGAGGATCAGGTGCTGCATATACGAGAGGACAGCTGATAGATGACCTTGAAGATAACAAGGTTTATTCGGCTGAGATCATTCCAAATGAAGAAACACCTACGGGTGCTGTTGAGATAACTCTTACAGACGGCTCTAATAAGCTCTTATATGTAACGGATGTAGCGGCTATTGAAGAGATTCTTGTAGAGCATCAGGTCGATCCTGTAGTGAGAGATGTTCCGGGGCAGAACCTTCTTCTTAGTTTGATCATCCCGATACTTGTAGGACTTTTGGTGCTGGTATTCTTATTTGTTATGATGAACAATGCCCAGGGTCAGTCTTCCGGAAACAACAGGATGATGAGCTTTGGAAAAAGCAGAGCCCGCTTATTCACAGGCGTCGATAATAAGATAAAGCTGGATGATGTTGCCGGACTTGTTGAGGAAAAGGAACAGCTTGTTGAGATCATAGAGTTTTTGAAGGACGCTTCCAAGTTTACCAGAGTAGGAGCAAGAATACCCAAGGGTGTACTGCTGGAGGGTGCTCCCGGAACAGGTAAGACACTCCTTGCAAGAGCTGTAGCAGGTGAAGCAGGGGTTCCGTTCTTTAGTATCTCCGGTTCGGATTTCGTTGAAATGTTTGTCGGTGTAGGTGCATCAAGAGTAAGAGATCTTTTCCTTGATGCCAAGAAAAACTCACCTTGTATCATATTTATCGATGAGATAGATGCAGTTGCAAGACGACGCGGAACCGGTATGGGCGGCGGACACGATGAAAGAGAGCAGACTCTTAACCAGCTCCTTGTTGAGATGGACGGATTTGGAGTAAATGAAGGAATCATCGTAATGGCTGCAACAAACCGTGTGGACATTCTTGATCCCGCTATATTAAGACCCGGACGTTTTGACAGAAAGATAACTGTAGCAAGACCCGACGTAAGAGGAAGAGAAGAGATCCTTAAGGTTCATGCCAAGAACAAACCTCTTGCCGAGGATGTTGAATTATCAAGCATTGCTCAGACTACAGCAGGTTTTACAGGTGCTGACCTTGAGAACCTTCTTAATGAGGCTGCGATAAATGCAGCTATGGATAACCGCAATTATATTCAGCAGAAGGATATTCAGAAAGCTTTTGTTCAGGTTGGTATTGGAACAGAAAAACGCAGTCATATCATTTCAGACAAGGAAAAGAAGATCACTGCTTATCACGAAGCAGGGCATGCTATTTTGTATCATGTGCTTCCTGATGTTGGACCTGTATACACGGTATCGGTAATTCCCACAGGCGTTGGTGCTGCAGGATATACAATGCCTCTTCCCGAGAAGGACGAAATGTTCCTTACAAAGGGCAAGATGCTGCAGGAGATAATGGTTGCACTTGGAGGAAGAATAGCCGAAGAGATCATATTTGGCGATATCACAACAGGTGCTTCAAGCGATATCCAGAAAGCAACCAGTATCGCAAGGAAGATGGTTACTGTATACGGAATGTCAAAGACAATAGGTATCATCAATTACAACGAACAGGAAGAGGATGTATTTATTGGATATGATATTCAGCACAACAAGAGAAATTCCGAGCTTATGGCGGGTGAGATCGATAAGCAGGTCAAGGTGATCATCGATCTTTGCTACAGCAAGGCGAAGGAAATAATTAAGAGCCATGAAGATGTATTGCACAAATGTGCCAATCTCTTAATAGAAAAAGAAAAAATTGGCCGCAAAGAATTTGAGGATCTGTTCGAACTTCGCTCTGTAGAAGGCACTGGACTGTCATCAAGTTCTGCGATTGATACAAATAAAGCTGATTCTTTTGTGGAGGATGTAGTTGCACTTGCGGATAAGATTTGACTTGTGCAATACTTACAAAAAGCTGTAGGGGTTTTTGGTTATTTTGTGAAATGTGAGCATTTACGATAATATAATCGAGTGATAATATAATCACGTAACCCCCAATACATTTAAAGTTTTTTGCTATACCCATAAGAAAGAAATACCTTCTCTAAAAAAGACAGCATCCCTAAGCTGTCTTTTTTGCATATAAGGGGAAATTAGTTAGCAGGAGCTGTTCTATGATAGCAAGGAACAAACTGTTCCATGATATGACATTGGACTATTTACAACCTACCGAACCTAAGGCAGGAAGCAAGGCTTACCTGTATTTCAGGTGTTCCAAGGATGATGCGGTAGATGTTAGTCTGATTTGGGAAACAAGAAAAGAAACAATAAATTATAAAATGGATCTTCATCAGATAGAGGATGACAATGCCTATTACATGGCAAAGGTTGAAATCCCAGAAGATGAGAAAATGATCCACTACTATTTTGTTATTAAATCACCTGACATGGTTCTGTACTATGATCAGGGAGGGGCTACTTCAGTAATGCCGGACAGATTGAAATTTCGACTGATCCCGGATTTTTCCACACCTGATTGGGCCAAGGGCGCTGTGATGTATCAGATTTTTGTAGACAGATTCAGAAACGGTGACCCTGACAATGATGTTTTAACAGATGAATATGAATACGTTGGTGGCAGATCAGTAAGAGTTACGAACTGGCGAAAGGATCCTGATCCTATAGGAGATATACGGGAATTCTATGGCGGAGATCTGCAGGGAGTTATAGATAAGCTGGATTATTTAAAGGATCTTGGAATAGATGTTATATATTTCAATCCTCTATTTGTATCACCATCAAGTCATAAATACGACACTCAGGACTATGACCATATAGATCCTCATTTTGGTAAGATCGTATCTGATGAGGGAAAACTCCTTGAGGATGGAGAGCATAATAAGGATGCCACCAGATATATAGACAGGGTGACGAATATTAAGAACCTTGAAGCATCTGATGAGCTTTTTATAAAGACAGTTGAAGAAGCTCATAAAAGAGGAATAAAAGTTATCCTTGACGGAGTGTTTAACCACTGTGGATCGTTTAATAAGTGGCTTGACAAAGAGAGAATATATGAGGGCTCAAAGAATTATGAAAAGGGAGCTTATGTTTCAAAGGACAGTCCATATCATGATTTTTTTGGATTCCATAAGGATAAATGGCCATATAACGAAAACTACGATGGATGGTGGGGATACGATACACTGCCTAAATTAAACTATGAAGGCAGTAAAGCTCTCGAGGATTACATCCTGAAAATCGCAGAAAAATGGGTGTCAGAGCCTTATAATGCGGACGGATGGAGACTGGATGTGGCAGCAGACCTTGGACATTCTTCCGAATATAATCATGAATTCTGGAAAAAATTCAGAAAAGCTGTAAAGAGAGTAAAGCCGGATGCACTTATTCTTGCTGAGCACTATGGAATTGCAGAGAACTGGCTGCGAGGAGATGAGTGGGACAGTGTAATGAACTACGATGCCTTTATGGAGCCGGTTTCCTATCTTCTTACAGGAATGGAAAAGCACAGTGATGATTATCGGGAAGATCTGGTTGGTAATGTAGAAGCATTCTGGATAAGAATGACCGAAGCAATGTCGGAGAATTTTGTATGCTCATCGCTTCAGGTTGCTATGAACGAGCTGTCAAACCATGACCATTCAAGATTTCTTACAAGAACTAACAAAATGGTGGGAAGATGTAGCAACTTAGGCTTTGCAGCAGCTGAAGCAGGCGTGAACAAGGCAGTTATGAGGCAGGCCGTAGTACTGCAAATGACATGGCCGGGAGCTCCCACGATCTATTATGGTGATGAAGCGGGAGTATGCGGTTTTACCGACCCCGATAACAGAAGAACATATCCATGGGGACTTGAAGATATTGACATGATCGATTTTCACAGGGAAATGATCCATATCCACAAGTCAAATATGGAATTAAGGACAGGCTCACTAAGAAAGCTTGATGCCGGAGATAATATTCTTGCATACGGCAGATTTAACAGAATTTGCGCCACAATAGTGGTTATAAATTGCGGAGAGTATGAGACAATTAAGGAGATAGACGTTACTCCTTTGGGAATACCGATGGAAGCAAGACTTATAAGAGTTATGGAGAGCAGCAGGCAGGGATTTAAGACGGATAAACTGTGCTATAACATAAAAAACGGAAAGCTTGTAAGGACATACGGTGCCCAGTCCGCAGTGGTTCTGCAGTACAGCAGAATAACAGCAGTAAATGAGGAGGCCTTCTGGTCTACAAACTTCTTTAAAATGTAAAGATATTGAGAGGGTGTATGAAGGGGAAATTAGGGAATTTATTAAAAACAGTTATATTTCTGATCCTGTTTTTTTCATGCTTGTTTGCGGTAAGTCTCGTTGTTGAGAGAAAATCAAGTTATGAGAAAAATGAAATGTTTGTAAGGGAGGCCAAAAAGAACCACATTGATGCATTTATTATTGGATCATCCCATGTAATAAACGGAATAAATCCGATTGAATTATATGAGGATCTGGGCGTTACAGCATATAATCTGGGAGGTTACGGCAGTGTTCTGATGTCCAGTTACTGGCAAATGAAGCTGGCTCTTGATTATTGTAAGCCCAAGGTTGTGTTTGTAGACGCATATATGCTGGAAAACGACATTCGCTATATAGACGATCCAAATGCGAATGTTACAAGCGATGAGCTGCACCTTAATATAGACAGATTTCCACTTGGAAAAACCAAGGTGCAGGCGATAAATGACATGATAGAGGATAAGGACATAAAGATGCAGTATCTTTTCGACTTTATCGTTTATCATGACAGATGGAAAGAGATCACTTCAGATGATGTAAAAAGACTAAGCGGCACATCAAAGATAAATACCCTTATGGGTGCCGATATGCTCTATAACATCCATGGCTATGATTTTGAATATACTGACCTTGATACCGGAGGACTTCCGGGAGAAACAGTAGGTACGACGTATCTAAGAAGGATCATAGAAGAGTGTAAGGCGCAGGGCATAGAGGTGGTTGTAATGACCCTTCCGTTCCTTGCCATGGAGGAAAATCAGCAGGCTGCCAAAACGGCTGAGCAGATTGCAGATGAGTATGGAGTATATTCTATCAACATGCTTGATATGGAAGGGCTTGTCGACTATGACATGGACTTCAAGGATGCCGGACACCTCAATGTAATAGGAGCAGATAAGGTTACAAAATGCCTTGAGAATTTCATAGCAGAAAATCTTGATCTTCCCGACCATAGAGATGATCCTGAATATCAGGTCTGGCAGAGCTGTGCTGATGAGTACTATGACAATATGAAAAAGATGCTAACAGGCAATGAAGACATATATACGAGCGGACTATACATGCAGCTTCTTCAGAATAAGCAGACCTTTGCTATAAGCATTAAAGGCGGATCAAAGAGCTTTTACGATACTGTATTTATGAAGGAACTAAAGGCTATGGGAGCAGGCGAAGTCCTGGATAGAGCCATAGAGACAAAAGCACCGTATATTTTCATCTCAGATAAGGGAAATGTAACAGAGTTTGCAGGAGAGATGGATTTGCAAACAGTTTCAACGTCTAAAGGAGATCTAAGCTACGGAGCAGGCGGCGATATCTACAGAATGCTATATATAAACGATGACTTCGAGACAAATTATCTGTATTCGGATGCTTACGCTTACACAGATGTACAGATGCTGTTCTTTAAAAAGGGACAGGTAAAAGCGCACCAATACTACAATTGTGATAAATTTACTTACGACTACTTATCGGATTAAGGGGGGGAAAGTGATGCAGTTTGTATCATTGGAGTTTTTGATATTCATACTATCAGCATGTTTGATCACATGCATTATTCCGCAAAAATACAGATATATCTGGTTTCTTGCAGCCAGCTGGGGATTTTACTATAAGCTAAACGGTAAGTTCCTTATTTTGCTACTTTTCGTTACTGTTGTAGCTTATGTGGCCGGAAGAGCCGTAGGAGGAGAAAACGGCGACAGATCAAAGAAAAAGGCTGTCCTTGTATCATCGATAACGATACTTGTTTTGATGCTTGGGTATTTTAAATACACAGGTTTTCTCATGGATACTGTGAGTAGCATTCAGTCTTTCTTTAAGCTATCTGAGACAGCTCCCGTTCTAAATATCATCCTTCCTGCCGGAATATCATTTTATCTGTTTCAGGCGATTGGATATATTGCTGACTGCTACATGGGAAAAATAGAGCCTGAAAACAACTACTTAAGACTTGCGACATTTATTTCATTTTTTCCGCAGATATCGGCAGGACCTATTGAGAGAGCTTCAAATATGCTGCCTCAGTATGTGAGTCCCAAAAAAGTTTCTATGGATGATATAAAAGATGCTGCGCTCTTGATATTGTGGGGATATTTCCAGAAGATAATAATCGCTGACAGACTTGTTACGGTTGTAAACAGCGTATATGCAAATTATGAGCAGAGGGATGGCGGAGTTCTGTTCCTTGCCACACTGTGTTATACACTTCAGATATACTGTGATTTTGCGGGCTATTCAAACATTGCCATAGGTACAGCAAAGCTTATGGGAATTAAACTTATGGATAACTTTAAAAATCCATATCTGTCGGGATCTGTTGCAGAGTTCTGGAGAAGATGGCATATATCTCTTTCGACATGGTTTAGGGATTACATCTATATTCCTCTTGGCGGAAACAGGAAGGGACTTACCAGAAAACTCATAAACCTGATGATCGTATTTGCAGTAAGTGGTCTCTGGCACGGAGCAGCATGGACTTTTGTTGTGTGGGGACTTATCCACGGCTTATTCCAGGTTGCAGGAATTCTGCTAAAGCCTTTAAGAGATAAGCTTGTAGATGTGTTTAACATAGACAGAGAGAGCTTTTCACATAAATTTATCAAGATTTTTGTGACATTTATGCTGGTAAATATCGGATGGGTATTCTTCAGAGCAGAGAGCTTTGCTCAGGCTGCATTTATCCTTAAGAATATGTGGACGATATCGCCCTGGATAATAACAGATGGAACCCTTATTTCACTTGGACTGTCAGCTCCGGATGTTTATCTGATGATTGGATCCTTAATAGTTCTGTTTATTGTTGACGTATGCAATTACAGAGGGATCATTGTCAGGGAAAATATCAATAAACAGGGACTTTGGATGAGATGGGTCATCTATATTGTGGCCGCTGTATTCGTTATTACGTGTGGAGTATGGGGACCCGGCTATGATGCCTCATCATTTATCTACTCAAGCTTTTGATGGAAACAGTAAAAAATCTTGTAACCTTCTATGAATTTGAGCTATAATATTTCTAGTTATTTTGTTAACAAATTATACGAAAGGTGGTACAAATTATGCCATTAGTTACAACTACTGAGATGTTTAAAAAAGCATACGATGGTGGATATGCTGTTGGTGCATTTAATATCAACAACATGGAGTTCATCCAGGCTATTACAGAGGCTTGTGACGAGCTTAAATCCCCCGTTATTCTTCAGTGCTCTCAGGGTGCTATCAAGTACGCACAGTTCCCTTACCTTGTAAACATGGTTAAGGCAGCTTGTGAGGCTACATCTATTCCGATCGCTCTTCACCTTGATCACGGTGCAAGCTTCGAGATTTGTAAGGAGTGTATCGACAACGGATTCACATCTGTTATGATCGATGCTTCTTCAAAGCCTTATGAAGAAAACATTGAACTTTCCAAGAAGGTAGCAGATTATGCTCACGAGAAAGGCTGTGTTGTAGAGGCTGAGCTTGGTACACTTTCTGGTATTGAAGATGATGTTAACGTAGCAGATGATGCTGCACAGTACACAAATCCCGATCAGGTTGAAGACTTCATGAAGCGCACAGGTGTTGATTCACTTGCTATCGCAATCGGAACAAGCCACGGTGCATTCAAGTTTAAGCCCGGCCAGGATCCTAAGCTTCGTCTTGATATCCTTGAGGAAGTTGTTAAGAGACTTCCCGGATTCCCGATCGTTCTTCACGGTTCTTCAGCAGTTCCTCAGAAGTACGTTGGAATCATCAATGAAAACGGCGGCGCTATGAAGGATGCTATTGGTATTCCGGATGAGCAGCTCAGAGCAGCAGCTAAGAGCGCAGTTTGCAAGATCAACATTGATTCAGATCTTCGTCTTGGTATGACAGCAGGTATCCGTCAGCACTTCGCTGAGCATCCTGAGCACTTCGATCCTCGTCAGTATCTTGGCGACGGCCGTGCTTATGTTAAGGAAATCGTTCACGACAAGATCATCAATGTTCTTGGATCAGACGGCAAGGCTTGATTTAAATAATATAAGACCTTTAGAGGCTGCCATGGTTTTATCATCCATGGCAGCTTTTTTATGATTTATTCACTTTTTTTGCAAAAGAAAATCGTGTAAAATTAATTTAACTGTACGTAGTGAGGTGTAAGAAATGCATAATCAGTTAACAAAAAAAGATATAGAGGACATGGAGGCTGAGATAGAGCATAGAAAAGCCGTTGTCAGGAAAGAACTTCTTGAAGACGTTAAGGAGGCAAGGGCTCAGGGAGACTTAAGTGAGAACTTTGAGTACTATGCAGCTAAAAAGGCCAAAAATCAAAATGAAAGCAGGATCCGTTTCCTTGAGAGAATGATAAAAACGGCAGAGATCATCGATGATTCAAGCGCAGAAGATGAAGTCGGAATGAATAAGACAGTAACGGTTAGAATCGAAGAGGATGGAAGCGAAGAAGTATATAAAATAGTTACGACCATGAGAGGGAATGCTCTTAAAGGACTTATAAGTGTAGAATCACCACTTGGAAAGCAGCTCATGGGGCATAAGGTAGGAGAAAAGCTCACAATAGAAGTAAGTAAAGATTACAGCTATGACCTGACCATTACGAAGATAGAAAATACCGAGCTTACAGAAGAGGATAAGCTTAGGGATTTCTAAACATATAAACAACTCTCACAAGGCTATTGCCTACGAAAAGGAGGACTATATGCACGTATTTCAACCTGTTGAACTAGATGAAATATTGGAAGGAGCCTTCCGCTTTGGAGGAGACACATGGGCTCTTCTGACCGCAGGAAATAAAGACAAATGCAATACCATGACAGTTTCATGGGGCGGAGTCACTTATGTGTGGGATAAAACCTGCGCTATAGTTTATGTGAGAGAAAGCAGATATACCAAGGAATTTATGGATGCGAACAAGAAATTCTCGCTCTCTTTTCTTAACAAAAGTGAATTTAACTATGTGAAAAAGTATTGTGGCAGCGTCTCAGGGCGTGACGAAGATAAGATTGAAAATGCCAAACTTACGGTCAATTATTATGAAGATGAAGTTCCGTTTATAGATGAAGCGGACAACGTGATCGTATGCAAGATATTGTATAAGCAGCTTATGAAGGAAGAGAACTTTGTGAGTGGAAGACTTATTGCGGATAATTACAGAAATGGAGATTATCATTACATTTATATCGCTGAAATAAAACAGGTAATGATCAGGTAAAATGTATAACGAATTATCATTTAGAGATATAGGAAATTTCATATTCAAAAAAGATGAACCCCAAAAAGCCGATCTGATAGTTGTTCCCGGCGCTCCTATAAAAGAGCTGGGAATTCATGCCGCAGAGCTTTATAAGGACGGCTATTCTGAAAGAATCCTTGTATCCGGCAACTATTATTTTACCTATGAGAGCCTATATGAGGAATTTAAGGTCTTTACAGGAGATGGCAACAACTGCCTTGGAGAAAAGACAGAAGCTTCATATCTAAAAAAGATAATGGAAGAAAACGGGGTTCCGGGGGAAGCAGTTTATCTCGAGGAAAAGGCGACCAGTACTTTTGAAAATGCAATTTTCGTATCAAAGATGATAAGAGAAAAAGAGTGCTTTAAAGATGTTAAGCATATTATTTTGTGCTGTCAGGCTTTTCATGCAAGAAGAGCACTCATGACATTTCAGTGTGAACTAAAAGACATAGAGATAACAGTTTGCCCTGTTGATACACGGGGAATAACGATAAATACGTGGATTGATACACAAAAAGGCTACAATCTTGTACTTGGCGAACTAAGGAAGTGCGGAGAATATTTCCAAGGTAGCGAAATGTACGAAAAGAGGTAGAAAAAGGAAGAGGGACACCGTGGAGGATCTTGTTAGTTTTTTCGACTATGTAGTAGAAAAAAATAAGTCCATAGCTGCTATTTTTAATCTTGAAGATTACAAGGCGGATTTTCTTACCAAAAACGTAACGCAGCTGGTAGGGATAAGCAGGGATACCATTATGGATGACATAAGGGTACTTCTTAATGTCGGCAAAAAATATGCCGGAGATCCCACAGATCTTATCGCTGTCCTTAAAAAACTTGAACTTGAAGATACCTTATCTGCTGATGTTCTTGAAGTATTTAATGAAGAAAGCGGAGAGATACGCTACTTTAAAGGCACAATTAAGCACGTTATTTTTAAGGAAAAGGACAGGTATCTGCTTGTCTGGATAGATAAGACCGAGGAAGTTACGCGAAATAAGCAGATGGAAGCGATGGTAGAAGTGGCAAAATCTGCAAATGACGCAAAGACAAGCTTTCTTGCCAACATGTCTCACGATTTCAGAACTCCCATGAATGCGATAACCAACTTCAATCTTCTTATCGCAAAAAATTCGGAGAATCCCCAAAAAGTAAGAGACTATACACATAAGATAGGACTTGCCTGCCAGAACCTTCTATCTTTATTAAACGATGTTCTTGATATGAGTAAGATTGAGAGCGGACAGTCGAAGCTTTCTCAGGAGGAGTTTGCGCTTGGATTATTACTTGAAGAGGTTAATTCGGTAATAGCTTTTCAGGCAAAGGCAAAACAGCAGGATTATCAGATTCACTCCGGAGGGATGCAGCAGGATATATTCATAGGCGACAAGCAAAGGATAAATGAAGTACTCGTAAATGTCCTGGGAAATGCGGTAAAGTATACGCCTGTTGGCGGCACGATCGTATTTTCAATAGATGAGTCAAAAAATGCAACCGGTGAATATTGGGACGTACACTTTTCAATAAAAGATAACGGAATTGGAATGAGTAAAGCTTTCCAGGAGACGATATTTGACGCCTTCACCAGAGAAAAGAAGGTTGAAGCAACTGAAATTCAGGGAACGGGACTTGGAATGGCAATTGCCAAGAATCTGGTAGAAATGATGGGAGGAACAATAAACGTCAGCTCGGAAGAGGGAATTGGTTCTACGTTTGACATAATGATCCGCCTTCAGGGAGTAGACCAGAATAAAGGCGACTTCTGGAAAAACCACGGAATCCACAGGATACTGGTAATAGATAATGATGTAAATGAGTGTGCCAAGATAGAGACAGCGCTTAAGGATACAGGTGTCGAGGTCTTCTTCTCAACTAGCGGATATAAAGCTCTCCATCTTATAGAGGTAAGTGACAGAGATAAAAAGGGATTTGACGTAATAATCCTTGGAATGCAGATAATGAGCCTTAGCTGCTTTGAGCTGGCACAGAGGATACATGAGAAAAAACTATTATCATCGCCGATACTCCTTCTTTTAACAGAGGATTGGGAGGAGGTTGCGGATGAAGCAAGAGAATCGGGAATTTACGACTTTTTGCAGAGACCGTTTTTCATGTCTACTTTTAAACAGCTTATTGAGGATATTGTAAACAGGACAAGCTCTTCAAATATAAGGCAGATAAGTAAGATAGGCGGAATGAGGCTTCTTGCGGCCGAAGATAATGAAATAAATGCAGACATATTAATAGAACTTCTGAATATGGAAGGTGCTGTTACAGAGAGGGCAGTGAACGGACTTGAAGCGGTAAAGATGTTTTCAGATGCAAAGCCCGGGTATTATGATGCGATCCTTATGGATATTCAGATGCCGGTCATGGACGGCTATGAGGCTACAAAAGCTATCAGAGAACTTGAAAGAGAGGATGCCCGGGAAATACCGATAATAGCAATGACTGCGAATGCATTTGCCGATGATGTGCAAAAGGCCCTTGGTGCCGGAATGAATGCACATGTTGCAAAACCTATTGATATTAAGCTGATGGAGGAAACGATTGTTAATATTATAGGTAATAAGCGGTCGACATAAAAATTTATACATGATATTATATAATACTGAATAAGAAAAAACGGAGATAAGATTAGTCATGAAAAAAGCGTTGATCATTGGTGCTGGTCCGGCAGGTCTGACAGCAGCTTATGAGCTTCTTACAAAATCAAATGATATAGAGGTAGTAATCTTTGAGGAGACTGACAAGTTCGGTGGTATTTCCCGCACAGTTGAGTACAAGGGAAACCGCATGGATATGGGCGGACACAGATTTTTCTCTAAGGTTCCCGAAGTAAATGAATGGTGGGATAATATGCTTCCCAGACAGGGCAGTGCATCCTATGACGATATAGTTTTAAAGCGCCCTTCATCACTCAATCCGGGTGGACCGGATCCTGAAATTGAAGACAGGGTAATGCTTAGAAGAAATCGTATTTCAAGAATATTCTTCAACAGCAAATTCTTTGATTATCCTATAACCCTTAAGGTTGAGACATTTACTAATATGGGACTTGGAACCACAATAGTTGCAGGTTTCTCATATCTTAAGGCTATGATATTTAAGCGCAAGGAAAATTCACTTGAAGATTTCTACGTGAACAGATTTGGTAAAAAGCTGTATTCAATGTTCTTTGAGCATTACACAGAGAATCTTTGGGGAAGACATCCCAGCCAGATAGATCCCAGTTGGGGCGCTCAGAGAGTTAAGGGCGTTTCAATTATGGCTGTTCTTGCCAACGCATTTAAGAAAAAGAGCGGCAAGACAGGCGGTAAGGTAGAGACATCACTTATAGAAGAGTTCAGCTACCCGAAACTCGGTCCCGGACAGCTTTGGGATGTAACAGCTTCCGAGATAGAGAAGAAGGGCGGAAAGATAATAAAGAATGCCAAAGTTGTTAAGATAAACAAGGATGGCGACCATCTCACAGGTGTTACATACCTTCAGGATGGCAAGGAAGTAACTGTTGAAGGTGATTATGTTATAAGCTCAATGCCTATAAAGGATCTTGTAGCAGGAATGAATGATGTACCTGCAGATCCCGTAAGAATTGCAGCAGGTCTTCCTTACAGAGACTACATGACACTTGGTGTACTTATTCCTCATCTTAATCTCATCAACAAGACAAACGTTAAGACAATCGGAAATATAGTTCCGGATAACTGGGTTTATGTACATGACCGCAACGTGCAGATGGGAAGATTCCAGATTTACAATAACTGGTCACCATATCTTGTAAAAGACATTGATAATACTGTATGGATGGGACTTGAGTACTTCTGCAATGAAGGCGATGATATGTGGAGCATGACCGATGATGAATTTGCTAAGATGGCAATTTCAGAGATGGTTAAGATAAACCTCATCGATTCAGAGGATCAGGTTATCGATTATCATGTAGAGAGAGTTAAGAAGGCATATCCTGCATACTTCGATACATACGAAGAGATGGATAAACTGGTTGATTACCTCAACACAATTGACAATCTCTACTGTGTTGGTAGAAATGGTCAGCACAGATACAACAATATAGACCATTCTATGTGTACATCATTTGAAACCGTTAAGAATATTCTCAGCGGAACACGTGATAGAAGCAATATCTGGAGCGTAAACACAGAGAAGGAATATCATGAGAGTACAAAAGAAGAATCTCCTGAAGAAAATACTTTGGAAGTAGATTGATAATAATAGGTGTCAAAGTGCCCTTAAAAAGGGCATTCTGGCACCATTTGTGTATATGGACAATTATTTTTTAGAATATATTTTTCAGAGGAGGGTAAAGCATTGATCAATTACAAGAAGGTGACAGACGATACATTTTGGATTGGAGGAAGCGACAGAAGGCTGTCAAGATTTGAGAATATCTTCCCTTTAAAGGATGGTGTGTCTTATAACAGCTATGTGATCATGGATGAAAAGACAGCGCTTTTGGATACAGCGGATATTTCTATATCAGACCAGTTCCTTGAAAACCTGAAGGGAATCCTTTTGGACAAAAAGCTTGATTATCTTGTTATAGATCACATGGAGCCTGACCACTGCTCACAGATAAGTACGGTAGTTTCCATGTATCCGGAAGTTACACTTGTTGGAAATGCAAAAACCTTTACATTTCTTTCACAGTTTTTCCCGGAACTAAACGATCAGGCAAAGGTAACTGTAGCTGAAGGAGATACCCTGTCTCTTGGAAAGCATGAGCTTACATTTGTAATGGCTCCCATGGTCCACTGGCCGGAGGCAATGTTTACTTATGACAAGGCAACAAAGGTGCTCTTTAGTGCGGATGCTTTTGGAACTTTTGGAGCAATAGATGCAGGAATATTTGCAGATGAGTACGATTTTGAAAAGAGATTCCTTGATGAAGCAAGAAGATATTATGCAAATATAGTAGGTAAATACGGCATGCAGGTGCAGGCAGTATTAAAGAAGGCTCAGGGACTTGATATCAAGGTGATCTGCCCGCTTCACGGACCTATCTGGAGAGAAAACATCGGATGGTTTATAGACAAGTATCAGAAGTGGAGCACCTATACACCTGAAGATGATGAAATCGTTGTTATATACGGAAGCCTCTATGGACACACCAAGAGCGCAGCCCAGAAGGCAGCTGACCACTTAAGGGAAAAGAGCGGAAAGAACGTAAGAATATATGATGTATCTGATACACATACTTCAGAGCTTGTATCAGAGGTGTGGAGATGCAGCAAGATAGTGATCTTCTGCCCTACCTACAACAATGGAATATACATTCCGATGGAAAACTTTTTATCAGATCTTGAGGCACTGGGAGTTTCGGGGAGAACTTTTGCCATAGCCCAGAATGGAACATGGGCACCTGCTTCAGGCAAACTGATCACGGAAAAATTATCAAAGTTAAAGAACGTTACTATAGTAGAGCCGATGCTCACAATAAAGAGTGCTCTGCATGAAACGGATGAACCGGAATTTGAAGCTTTTGTAAATGCAGTGGTGAATGCATAATGTATTGACTGTTAAACTGCCGCATATAGCGGCAGTTTTGCTGTGTAAAAAAAGAAAAAGGGAGAAAAGGCATGAAGGAGTTTTTAAAAAGGAAAAACATTGTAATTTCGGGGAAAAGATATGGTATTGACGCCTTATCTGCTATGGCGCAGGGATTGTTCGCATCTCTTCTTATAGGAACAATTCTTAACACGATCGGAAAACAGCTAGGCATAGTTTGGCTTACAGAAGTTGGCGGCTATGCTTCACAGATGAGCGGTGCGGCAATGGCAGTTGCTATTGGTTACGCATTACAGGCACCGCCCCTTGTACTGTTTTCACTGGTAACTGTTGGTTATGCGGCAAATGCACTTGGTAGTACCACTTTAACAGGCGGAGCAGGAGCGGGCGGACCGCTTGCCGTTTTGTTTATAGCAGTTATAGCTGCTGAATGTGGAAAAGCAGTAGCAGGTGAGACCAAGGTTGATATTCTTGTGACACCCATTACTACAATCCTTGTAGGACTTGGCATGGCATATCTTATTGCACCTGCAATCGGGACAGCGGCTTCTTCTGTGGGAAGAGTAGTAATGTGGGCAACCGATCAGCAGCCATTCCTCATGGGCATAGTAGTATCTGTGGTAGTTGGAATAGCGCTTACGCTTCCTATATCATCAGCAGCTATCTGTGCGGCACTTGGACTTACAGGACTTGCAGGAGGAGCAGCTGTTGCTGGATGTTGCGCACAGATGGTAGGATTTGCTTTCATGTCATTTAAGGAAAATAAGTGGGGAGGCCTTGTTTCACAGGGAATCGGAACCTCAATGCTTCAGATGGGCAATATAGTTAAAAATCCCAAGATCTGGATCGCGCCGATTCTTACAAGTGCAATTACAGGCCCTATTGCAACATGTGTGTTCCACCTTCAGATGAACGATCCTGCGAGCGCAGTTGCATCAGGAATGGGAACATGCGGACTTGTAGGACAGATCGGAGTATATGCCGGATGGGTAAATGATGTGGCAACAGGAGTAAAGGCATCGATTACAGCTATGGACTGGATCGGACTTATTCTTATATGCTTTGTTTTACCTGCAGTATTAACAACTCTTTTTGGAATGGGATTTAGAAAAATCGGTTGGATAAAAGAAGGCGACCTTAAGCTTTCATAAGCCATATCGGGAAAGTAGAGAATAGCAGTATGAGTACAAATTATGTGATCGAGAATGAAGCAGTAAAACTTACGGTTTCTTCTCATGGAGCAGAGATTAAGAGCCTTATAAAAAAGAATGAAAACACAGAGATCATGTGGCAGGCAGACCCTGAGTTTTGGGGAAGAACGTCACCTGTACTTTTCCCTCTGGTTGGCAATTATTATGAAAAGAAATCAGTTTTTGCAGGCAAAACCTACAAGATGGGACAGCACGGTTTTGCAAGGGACATGGAATTCGACTGCGTCATAAATAAAGAGGATGAGCTTTCATTTGAACTTTCAGATAATGAAGATACCCGCAAAAAGTATCCCTTTGGTTTTAAGCTGACAATAGGCTACAAATTGCTTAAAAACAAGGTGATCGTAAAGTGGAAGGTTAATAATACAAACAGCGAAACAATGTATTTTTCAATAGGAGGTCACCCTGCATTTAACTGCGATCTTGATACATATACATTAAAGCTCATGAAAAATAATGAGCCGCTATCTATTGTAAAAGCAGGGATTATCTCATCAGACGGATCAGGATGCCTTTCTGATGAAGTAAAAGAATATGGGATTCCCGGCGGCATATTAAAGATGTCTGATGAGCTTTTTATGAGAGATGCACTAATAGTTGAGGATGAGCAGGCAGACGAGGTTGCACTTATCGATGATAAGGGAAATACTGTCCTGACAGTTAAGTTCGATATGCCATTATTTGGATTGTGGTCACCAACAGGCAAGCATGCTCCTTTTGTCTGCATTGAACCCTGGTGCGGAAGATGCGATAGAGTAGGTTTTGGTCAAAAGCTTGAAGAAAGAGAATATGGAAATACTCTTAATAAGGGCGAAGCATTTAAAAAGGAATACACTATTCAAATTTAATGAGTAAATAAGAAAATAATGCGCCGGGATTGATAATAATATCAATCCCGGCGCATTGATTTTTGTGCATAGAAAAACTGAGATTATTGCAGGCGGAGAGGAAGCTCGAGACCGTGAGACACAAGGAGTTCTTCGTTACTAAGTATTTCTTTCGTATCTCCGTCAGCTATGATCCTGCCGTCGTCCAAAAGGATCGTTCTTTCGCAGGTATCCATGATGAAATCAAGATCGTGAGAGGTTATCAGCTTCATGGATTTAATTTCATTCAGGATGGAAATAAGGTTCTTGCGGTTTCTGGGATCAAGAGCGATAGAGGGTTCATCCATTATGATTATATCAGGCTCCATTGCGAGGATAGTTGCTATGGCTGCAAGCTTTTTTTCGCCGCCGGATAGCTTATAGGTCTGCTTTTTGCGCAGATCTTCGATATGCACTTTTGACAGTGCTTCAGATACACGCTTCTCAACATCTTCATCGGAAAGGCCGTAATTCTGCGGACCAAATGCGACATCATCTTCGACAGTTGATAAAAACAGCTGACTGTCAGAATCCTGAAATACATAGCCTATATGCTCTCTTATGTGATTTAGATTTTTCTTGTTAACAGGGTGACCTGCAATTGTGATCTCGCCCTTAAAATCAAGATACAGACCAACAAGCAGCTTCATCAGAGTGGACTTGCCGATTCCGTTTGAACCAACAATACCGATGCTTTCCCCGTCGTGAACAGATAAATTTATATCAGTAAGTACCTGAGCGTCATTTTCGTATGAAAAGCTAAGATGCTCGATTTTTAGTATTTCTCCATGTATACCGGTGTGCATAAATATTCCTCTAAAAAACTAAATTCACCTATCTATATCATCAGCCAAACAGACCGCCGTGCCTTATTAAGATAAAAGCGATGGTCCACAGTAAAAAGTATATTACATCTGTTGGGGAAAAGCTCCTTTTATGAGTCTTGAAATCCCCGGTAAATCCTCTAAGAAGCATGCTTTCATAAACAATGCCCGCCTTGTCCATACTTCTAAGGAGCCACTGACCGACGAAGGTTCCCCATGCTTTGTAATGGATTCCTTTTTGCGAGGGCGCTCTAAGCTTGTAGGCCGTAGCCATCCTGTCTGCTTCGTTGGCCATTACACCGAAGTATCTGTAGATCAGCATAATGACGACAACAACAGTTTTGGGAATGTGCAAAATCCTTAGTGCGTAGCAGATATCATCGATGGAAGTCGTTGCGATCAATATATAAGCCGATAAGACAGCGAAGAATCCCTTAAGCATAAGTGTGATCATGGAAACCATGCCGCCTGTAACAGGGATTTTTACTGCTTCATTCACAGCTATATAGAAAAGGGCTTCTTTATCAAAGAAAGGATTGAAAATACCTACGAATATAACAAGTGGAAGTATGAGCCTCATCCTATATAACCCTTCACGAAAAGACAGCTCGCCGATAATAAAGCCAAAGATCGGATATACTGACATGACAAGAAGAGAAGAGAGGTCATATTTTCCAAATGAAACGACTGTCAGAATATAGAGAATACTAAGAAGCAGCTTTCCCAGCGGATGAAGCTTGTTCATCCAGTGAGAACGCTGCTGCAAAGTTTGTAGTTTATCAAGTTCGTTTAAATTTCTTTCAATTGAGTTCATAAACTAATAGATCAGGCTTTTTCTTTCTTCTTGAAAAATCTAAATGCATAGCAGGCGCCGACTGTTACAGCAATTACTACGAGTGCACCGACAATGCCGGAAAAACTTGTTCCTATAGCAGATTCGCTTCCCTTAAATGCATAATCGGGAAGAAGAGATGTAGCTTCCTGAATTCCGGCAGCTGCATCATAAGCTCCACCTACTGCCTCAAGTTCTGTTGTTCCTGCAACTTGTTCCATGGACCATTCAAGACCATCAGGGAATGCAGAAGCGAAAAGTGAAACGATTCCTCCGCAAAGAGCTGCTGCAACGGCTATAGTGATGATAGTATTTTTAAATGAAAGCTTTCCTTCCTTTACAGTATCAGAAGTTCCGACTCCCCACAAGAGCTCAGGTCTTGCTTCGTGAACAAATGAAAGAACAGCGGCAGTTATAAGACCCTCAACAAAGCCTATAGCAAGGTGTATGGGCTGCATTGTTGACATGAATACGGAGAAAGGAAGTTCTGTGATCTTCGATGCAAGTGTTTCAATTGATACTGAGAATGCGCCAAGCTGAAGTGTAAGTACGCATCCAAGTATCGATGCAATGAAAATCTTAAGTTTTGATGCGCCGTTTTTCATGATGGGTTTCCATATAAGAAGTGCTCCTATAAAGCACCCATAAAATGCCATGTTCCAGATATTACATCCAAGAGCCAGCAGTCCTCCGTCTGCAAATAACAGGCACTGAACAAGAAGAACACCTATCATTGTCAAAAATCCGGCGAAAGGTCCGAGCATAGCTGAGAGCATCATTCCTCCGCACAGATGTCCTGAGGAACCGGTACCCGGGATAGTGAAGTTGAGCATCTGGGTTGCAAAAACAAATGCACCCATAACACCCATAACAGGGATCTTTTTGGGATCGTTTTCTTCGCGGACCTGTTTAACGGAAACAGCCGCAGCTCCTGTAGAAAGTACATACATGGTGCCCGCAACAGCCGGAGCAACCAAAGCGTCTGCCATATGCATAATTTAAAATCTCCTTAATCCTTTTATTAAAAATCTTCAATAAGTATAATTATGTATTTATCCATGTCGCAAGCCCCCCTGGGGGTTAAAAATGCTAATTATTTATCATTTTTTAAGAATAAATTAGCAGAATGAAAATATACTGAGAGTTTGCGAATGCTATACTGTAATTGAGAAAGTATTTTCCGGTAATTTGTAACGATGGATCGAGTTTTCAAATACAAGGATGTAGATTATGCCAAAATTACCAATTAATATTAATTTCAAAAAGCCGGATCCGAAGAAGATCGCGGAAACAATTTTGTACTGTATCTTAGGCGCTGTTCTGGGAATGGTTGCGGTTATCCTGATATTTGCTGCAAACCCACAGCTTACCGGGATGGTTTCTGATGTTATTAAGAAATCTAATGAAGCAGAGGCTGTCCAGAGGGAAGTGATGGCTAATGCACAGCCTTCCAAGACAGAAGATATTCAGGAAGAAGCAACAGATGAAGCGCAAAATCCTGAAAATGAAGAGGAGACAGATGCTGCTTCTAATGAGCCCAAAGGATCGGAAGCAGCTGTCGAGGAAAAGACAGTCGAAGAAACGGTTAATGCAGCAGAGCCCAATTAATGGGGGAAAGCCAAATCCTTGTCACGTAGGATTTGGCTTTTGTTATGAAGAAAAGTGTTTTTATGAGGGGCGAAACAAGTTCTTTCTTGTTTCTGAAGTTAATATACACGACGAACCTTAAATGAAACTAAAGGTTCAATTTTTTTGTAAAAATTAAAAGTCAAAGTATTTTTGGAAAGATCTTCTGCAGTATCTTTGTGTGGTGCAGTATGAATATTGCAACAAGGAAAAACAGATGAGTATAAATAAGCCCCACAATATAATAGTTTCGCTCCAATAGATATCCCAGATAAAAACCAAGATAACATAAAAGCCCTGTCGCCAAGAGACCTAGGATCAGCAGAGGGAGCTTCATGACCGTATTTTTTATGGCATTGGCAAAATCAGCAAATGATGCGTCGAAATATACGAAGCGGCCGATCATAAGGCCAAGATAATACATCATGACAGGACTGTATTCACTCTCATCGCCAATTATATTAAGACAAACAAGTGTAATAATAACGTAGAACATAGCCAGCATTCTGACGGATGCCATTTCTTCTTTTGAGATCTTTTTAAGTGGCACGATCAGATGATCCAGGATAGTGTTTATAACGCATGATAAACATATAAGAAGAAGCAGAATGAAATCTCCTGCGCCTTCCCATGCTTTTAGAAAATACTGAGCGTATATGCCGCTTCCCTCACCTCGTAAAATAAGCGTGTATATGTGATTTAAGATGACATATGAGCAGGCAAAAGTCATGACGGATGTCGCTGATATGATCATTTCATAAAACAGTTGTACAAGCAGGTAGAATTTTTCAGTAAGAGCTTCTTTCCTTTCCTGCCTTGATGACATTCTGGGAACAAGTATCTGGGTACTTGCAAAAATCATAAGTATGCTAAACAAAAGAAACAGGAATGCCAAAAGCAGATATATAAGCTTTTTTGGCCACGTGAAATCCGGATTAAAGTAAGCGTCTAAAGTCATATCCCCTCCAAAATAATTTTTTACCTGATATATATTAACACAAATAAAAATATTAAATTATGATAATTTTTTTACGAATTTTATGAATGACAAAAAGGTTTGATATACAATAAAATAAATATAAGTATCTATGCAGGGGGCAAGAACATGGAAGGCAAATCAGTTTTTCGTAAAAAAAGTTTGGAAAGAGTTTCATCACCTGAGCAGTTAAATGACTACATTCAGGTTACAACTTTTTCGGTCTGGATAGTTCTGTTATCTACCATAATTCTTCTTGCGGGGATAATGATCTGGGGCTTTTTCGGTGAAATACATGTAAATACAGAGAATGGTGAAAAGACGGTAGCACCTATTACGTGCATTCTGGAATAAGGGGAATATATGATAACGAGGGGAAATAAACATATTAAGTCTCCATTAGAAAAGGGCGTGGCTAAGGTTCCTGTTATTATGCAGATGGAAGCACTTGAATGCGGCGCTGCGTCTCTTTGCATGATCATGGCTTACTACGACAAGTGGATACCACTCGAGCAGGTCCGCGAGGACTGCGGAGTATCCCGTGATGGCTCCAAAGCCAGCAATGTCGCCAAGGCTGCAAGAGAATACGGATTAGAGGCTCAGGGCTACAAATTTGAGACAGAAGCTCTCAAGAAGGAAGCAACTTTTCCATGTATTATCCACTGGAACTTCAATCACTTTATAGTTCTTAATGGATTTAAGAATGGAAATGCCTATGTCAATGATCCTGCAAGAGGAGAAGTAGTCCTTAGCGAAAAAGAATTTGACGAGGGCTTTACCGGGGTTGCAATTCTTTTTTCTCCGGGGCCCGATTTTGTTCCATCAGGTAAAAAGAAAAGCATAATAGGCTTTGCGAAAAAGAGGATGCAGGGTACGGGAGCAGCCTTTGCTTTTGTTGCGATAACAACCTGTACCGCATCTTTGTGTGTTATTACAACTACCGCGCTATCAAAGTTCTTCCTTGATTATCTTCTTACAGGAAAAAATCCAAAACTTGTAGTTCCATTTTTGCTGGTACTTTCTCTTATCTCAGCGATACAGATAATAGTTCAATGGATATGTGCGATTTATTCGCTAAGAATAAGCGGCAAATTCGATGCTGTGGGAAATACCACATATTTCTGGCACGTTCTTCGTCTGCCGATGAAGTTTTTTGCTCAGAGAATGGCGGGAGATATTGAACAGAGAAGACTGACCAATGCGATGATAGCGGATGTCCTTGTAAACACCTTTGCTCCGCTGCTTATTAATGCGGCAATGCTGCTTTTTTACCTTGTTTTCATGATGGGATATTCAGTTCCGATGACCCTTCTGGGAGTAAGCTCAATATTTATAAATCTGTTTTTCTCAAAAATTATAAGTGAAAAACGTGTAAATATAACGCGCGTTCAAATGAGAGATATGGCAAAGCTCTATGCAACTACCGTTTCCGGAGTTGAAATGATAGAGACAATAAAGAGCAGCGGCGCAGAAAACGGGTTCTTTCGCAGATGGGCAGGATATCAGGCAAGTGTAAATGCGC
Source organism: Butyrivibrio sp. NC2002 (assembly GCF_000702265.1). Lineage (GTDB taxonomy): Bacteria > Bacillota > Clostridia > Lachnospirales > Lachnospiraceae > Butyrivibrio. Next base: position 566,425 of record NZ_JNKZ01000004.1, on the reverse strand, counting down.
AGAATGTAAAGCTCGCCAAATTAAATGCATATTTTGGTTTGATCCCGACTGTTATTATGACACTTACCAATAACATCATCGTTATAGTTGGTGTGTATCTTGTTATGATTGGCAAATTTACAGAAGGTACGGTCATGGCGTTTCAGGGGCTTTTTTTGCAGTTCCTTGAACCCGCGCAATCATTTATAAGTGCAGGGCAGAGCCTTCAGGAAATGCGCACGGAAATGGAGCGAATAGAGGATGTAATGGAATATCCTCTTGATCCCTCAGCAGTAGAAGATGCCGATAAGGTAGTGACGGAAGATAAGTCAAAGCTCTCGGGAAGACTCTCAATGCATAATGTAAGTTTTGGGTATTCCAAGCTTTCACCGCCTCTTATCGAGGACTTTAATCTGGAATTGTATCCGGGCAAAAGCGTCGCCTTTGTGGGTGCAACCGGATGCGGTAAAAGTACATTGAGTAAGCTTATTTCGGGATTATATCAGCCATGGAGCGGAGAGATCTTATTTGACGGAAGGAAAATGAGTGACATAGAAAGAGGCGTATTCAGAGGCTCTGTTGCGGTTGTAAATCAGGACGTAATACTTTTTGAAGATACTGTTGCCAACAATATCAAGATGTGGGACAAATCCATAGAAGATTTTGAAATGATACTGGCTGCAAGGGATGCACAGATTCACGAAGAGGTCATGAGCAGAGACGGGGGCTACCAGTATAAGATCATTGAGGGCGGTCATAACCTCTCAGGCGGACAGAAACAACGCATAGAAATAGCAAGAGTCCTTGCGCAGGACCCCACACTCATAATCATGGATGAAGCAACCAGTGCTTTGGATGCACAGACTGAGTACGGAGTTGTTAAAGCGATAAAGGACAGAGGAATTACCAGTATTGTAGTGGCACACAGACTCTCAACGATAAGAGACTGCGATGAGATCATAGTCCTTGATCATGGCAAGGTTGTAGAGAGAGGAACACACAGCATGCTTATGGCAAATGATGGCCTTTATAAGCAGCTTGTTACTAGTGAATAAACTAAAAATTGTTTTAGGGGAATCTGGATGAACTGGTTTGACGAACAAATTGAAATGAGAGAAAGAGCAGACATGGAAGCCTTTGAGGATACATGTCTTAGAATTGCGGGTTCAGTTATGGGGAAAAAGCTGACGGCATCACTTCATGACGAGAGAGAGCAGACCAAGGATGCGATCAGCTCAATTCTAAAGTATTATCACGTGTCAGCCAGAGAAGTTCCCGATAAACTTAATTCGATCGATGAGATATTGGAATACCTGCTTAGACCCTACGGAATCATGACAAGGGAGGTTGTCCTGAAAAAGGGATGGCACAGAGACGCATCAGGAGCGATGCTTTCCGTGCTAAGAGATAGCGGAAAACCTGTTGCCCTTATTCCTTCCGGAATGACCGGATATAAATACATGGACTATGAGACCGGAAGATATGTAAAGATAAACAGCAGATCGGAAAAACTTATTTCGGATGAAGCAATAGTATTCTATAAGCCATTTCCAATGAGAAAAATGAGGATAAAAGACCTTATCACCTTCATCATTGAAAATACAGATAAAGGAAGCCTATATGCTTATCTTATCTATTCAGTTATCGCGTCGATTGTCGGAATGCTTATTCCTGTAATAAACAAAAGTCTCTTTGCGGATGTAGCTGTTTCTTCAAATATGAGAGCACTTATAGCTATTTCGGTTTTCATGATATGCGTTTCCATAAGTAATCTTTTGTTTGGGACGATAAGAGATCTTTTTCTTGAAAGAATAGCGCTAAAGCTTAATCTAAGCGTTGAGTCGGCAACCATGATGAGGCTTTTGATGCTTCCAAACAGCTTTTTTAAAGATTATGCATCAGGAGATATTTCGCAACGAACAGGCTACATGAATATCCTTGTTACGCAGATGCTGAGTACTGCAATGTCAACTGTAACTACGTTGATATTATCATTTATATATATCGCTCAGATATATTCGTTCGCGCCGGCACTTGCATTTCCGGCACTTTCGGTTGTGATCCTTGCAACTATCATAAATATAACTTCGGTTTTTGCCGCTGCCAGAATTAACAGGATACAGATGAATCTGGAGGTAAAGGAGAGCGGCCTAGCCTATGCACTTATATCAGGCATTGAAAAGATAAAGCTTGCAGGTGCAGAGAGAAGGGCTTTTGCCAGATGGGGCAGGGCATATTCCGATCAGGCAGGATATAAATACGATCCGCCTCTTTTCGTAAAAGTAAGCACCGTTTTGACAACAGCTATATCTCTTATAGGAACAATAATCATATATGGCATTGCGATAAAAAGTCACATCGGTATTCCGGAATACTATGCTTTTAATGCTGCTTTTGGAATGGTAAACGGCGCATTTGTTGCCTTTTCAGGAATGGTTGCGGAGATTGCAAGGATCGATCCTATTCTTGAGATGGTAAGACCTATTATGGAAGCTGAGCCTGAAGTATCTGAAAACAAACCGGTTATAGAAAAGCTTACGGGAAACATAGAGATAAGCAATCTGAAATTCAGATATACAGAAGATATGCCCTTTGTTCTTGACGGGATCAGTTTAAAGATAAAACCCGGACAATATGTTGCGATAACCGGAAAAACAGGCTGCGGAAAATCTACTCTGATGCGACTGCTGCTGGGATTTGAACATCCAAGCAGAGGTGCGATCTACTATGACGGGAAAGACATGAAATCCATTGATCTTAAGTCACTAAGGAGTAAGATCGGCACGGTTATGCAGACAGGCTCTCTATTTATGGGAGATATCTATTCCAATATAACCATATCAAACCCTGAACTTACACTGGATGAAGCCTGGGAGGCAGCAGAGCTAGCCGGAATGGCAGATGACATAAGAGCAATGCCTATGGGCATGTTTACAGTAATAACCGAGGGCTCAGGAGGAATATCGGGAGGACAGAAACAAAGGCTTATGATAGCAAGGGCGATAGCTCCAAAACCGTCAATACTTATGTTTGATGAAGCGACAAGCGCCCTTGATAATATCACACAGAAAAAAGTGTCAGATGCACTTGATAGTCTTAATTGTACAAGGATCGTAATTGCTCATAGACTCTCTACGATCAAAAATTGTGACAGGATAATTGTCCTCGACGGCGGAAAAATTGTTGAAGACGGGACTTATGAGGAACTGATCAAAAAAAGTGGCTACTTTGCTGAGCTTGTTAAGCGCCAGCAAGTGGACGAAGAATAAGATAAGGCGCGGACTTTAGTCTCCGCGCCTTGTTTATGCTGCCAAATCTCTTTTGTCATAATTCCAAAATGCAAATGATATTCCGCAGATAAGAAAAACTATACCAAGAACTATAGCTTTTTTCGGTAACTGAGCATCTGTGAATATTTCCGCTGCATTTGCATAAGAGAAGGGGCCTATAAAAAGGTAATCCTTTAAATCAGGAATTACTCTGCCAAGTACATCATAAGCATAGAAGAAAAGAGCAGCTCCAAGGCCGAGCCCTATTCTGTTTTTCCCTGCAAGAGATGACAGGCCAAAGCAGATACCGGCAATTTCCGCATTCATAAGCAGCTGCCTGCCCATAAAGGTCATAAATTCTTTGATTGGCATCTCTTCACCAAGATATGCAAATCCGGCGAGGTAAAACAGGGTGCATATCGCTGTAAAAACTATAAGCATGATCGCAACGCAGATTGCCTTTGCAAGAAGTATCTTTTTTCTTGAAAGAGGCAGTGAAAACAGGAATTCTCCTGTATGTGCATCTTCCTCTTTTGATATGATGCTGATTGCGACAATTGCTGAAAACATAGCACTACCAAGGCCGTGAACAGCTCCTATCTCAGTAGCAAAATAGCCTTTAAGAGTGGCTATGCTAAGTGTGCTCATACCAAAGGCTTCTGAAAAAGCGCCCATATTGGAGAAGGCATCAGCCATATCCTTCATCTCGCCCTCCATTGACTGGTACATAAGGATACAGGTAAGACCGAGTATTCCAACTGACAGGCTCCATATAAGCAGGTTCTTCATGTTAAGTAGTAATTCTCTTTTTAATACAGATTTCATATTATCCTCCTAAAATAATGCTGACAATTTTACGTGATTACTTGTTAGTTCAAGTTTTTCTATAGTTTGTTTTATTCAGCATCTTCATAGAAGCTAAGGAATGTTTCATCGTCTATATGTGGTGTTTCAAGCATTGTGAGCCTTCCCTCACGCATAATTGCTGCAGTTTTGCAGTACTTGTCAACCTCAGACAGAACATGTGTAGATAACAGACAGGTTGCTCCCTGATCCACATATTCGTTTATCAGCTGAAAAAACTTCTTCTGTATAAGAGGATCCAGCCCACCTGTAGGTTCATCGAAGATAAAGAGCTTTGGTCTGTGCTGCATCGCGCAGACAATGCTTACCTTTTTTCTGTTTCCGTAAGAAAGCTCCTTTATCTTCTTTGCTGTATCAACTTTTAGTCTTTCGCATAGCATTTGCGCTTCACTACTGCAGTCAATACCCCTGACATCGGCTGCATATTTGATCACGTCTGAAACCTTCATTGAATCGTAGAACCAGGCTTCAGAGGGCATGTATCCAACTTCCTTTAATATCTTTTCATGATCTTTTATGCTATCCATGCCAAGTATCTTAATATTTCCTGAATCTATTTTTAGAAATCCAAGCATAGAGCGGATAGTTGTTGATTTTCCCGCGCCGTTTGGGCCAATGAAGCCAAAAATATCCCCTTCTTTTACAGATAGTGAGACATCAATGACACCTCTGTTTTTTTTGTAACTCTTTGTAAGATTGCTTATTTCAATCACGTTTTCTTTCATCCTGCACCTCCTTGCTTCTATACTTTATTCATATCAAAAACAAAAAACGGGAACAATAACTGTTCCCGTAAGATGCACTATTTATCCTCTATCATTCACTTTTATGCTTTGTCTGGAAAAATTTGAGGTCTTCATTTAGCTTTTTATCATCTATTTCCCGCTTATATTTGTAGATAAGATATACGCAAAAATACACAAGTAAAATGTAAGCAGCAAAGAGTGCGGTAACAAGTATGCTCTTGGAAAACCAGTTAAAAAGCAATGAGAGAGCACAATATACTGCGGTACAGATTACCATTCCGATGACCTCTTTTATCCCGAGTTTATCAGCTTCATCAAAATTCCATAAAAGATATACCTGAATGTATCCAATGACATAGCAGATAAGGATAAGCTCAGTCATATGAAGAATACTTGCATCATATATGCCGTTTATTACCCGGTATGTGCAGTAGAAAAATAAAAAGGCAAAGAAATAAAGACAAGCCTTGAACTCAATTCCGATTTCTTTTGTAAGATAAAGCTCCCATAATGATAATTTCTTTTTCTCTTTCATTTATCTGCCTCCTTTCAAAAGCCTTCTAAAATCTGAAGCATATCTTCTTGAAATAATTATATGCTCGCCACTTTCCATCGTTGCATCTATTCTGTTGGATGAAAGGCTCTTTAAGGCTTTTACCTTATTTACATTTATGACCATTGATTTGCTGCATCTAAAAAAGCTTTCATCAGCAATGTCCATCATAAATGCGTTAAGTGTGCCATCGAGTCTGACGACTGTATTTCCGGTATATGCAAACAGTTTATCATCCACGGATTCAAGGTACAGAAGGTCGTAAATATTTATGCTCACTGAACCGTTTTCGGTTTTACCCCAAAGTTTATGATCGGATTTTTCCAAAATACCGATTATCCTTTGCATTTCGGGAGTTATTTTTTTGTATCGAATTACTATACTGTCTTCACCGGTTTCAATTTTCTGAATATCAATTTTCATGTGATCTCCGTTCAGGTCAAGAAATCAGTAGCTTTTACATAATTTTATTATATACAATTGCGGCACTGAAAAAAGCAGAATATTGCTATTTTACGGAATCCAATTCCAAAAAGAGAGCTACCAATATTTAGGTAGCTCTCTGCAAGAAGCTAGTTTATTACTTCCCCTCAGTTATAAGCTCTTCAGCCATATCAAAAAGATCATCAACAGTAAGGGTTGTGTCGAAAGTCATAAGACAGTAGTGAACGCCATCAACATCAAATGAAAGGTTTGTGATCATTTGTGTCTCCTCCTGATCCGAACCATAGCTGATTCTAAGTATCATGTCAGCATATGTTTCCAATATCCGCCTTGCTTCTTTTTCCTCCATGTCAAAACTCTCTTTCTGTATTGTTTAGAAGGCCTTCTAAATATAATACGATTCAGAGCATTAAAACATATCACTTAAAAAAATATTTTTTCAAAAATATCGTTCTTTCTGTTTTTTCATATTCATGGTAGAATTCAAATCGTGTTTCTGCACGATTTGAAACATGTTTATGTTCAAACTTGAACTGACAGGTGTCTTTCTTGGATTCGGAATATTTTATGCCGTACTTGATGCTTTCTTCTTCATCAAGTATTCGCATTCAGTTAAACTTGGGAAAAATGGAAAAAGTTAGAAAAAGGCATAAAAAAATCGGGGCGACAGGATTCGAACCTGCGACCTCGGCGTCCCGAACGCCGCGCTCTACCAAACTGAGCCACGCCCCGTTAACTAATAGAAATAATTAACAGCAAATTGTATATTACAATAAGGCTGATGTGATGTCAAGACTTTCCTTGGATAAGGGAAAGCTTTGCCTTTCTGCTAAGCTGCTTTATGTGCCATTCACGGCTCATTGCCTGCTCTTTTGTTTCAAATTCTTCATGATAGACCAGGGTAACAGGAAGACGGGACTTTGTGTATTTTGCGCCTTTTCCTGCATTGTGGTCTGCTATTCTTTTTTCCAGATTGTTGGTGTATCCGCAGTATAGTGTGTTATCTGCGCATTTAACGATATAAGTATAATGCATAGATCTGTCCTTTTTCACATTTCTCTATATTCCCGTATTTTTTGAAAAAACAAGAATCTGTACAACATTTTAATGTAAAACAAAAATTAAGACCATACTGTATAAAAATCTGATATAATTCAAGCGTATTTTTATTTGGAGGTCAGTATTTTGAAAGAGAAAAGAAGTTCATTTTCCGGAAAGATCGGATTCGTCCTTTCAGCAGCCGGAGCATCCGTAGGACTTGGTAATATATGGAGATTTCCATATCTTTGTGCAAAGTATGGAGGAGGAATATTCCTTCTTGTCTATATTATTCTTGCAGTTACTTTTGGTTATACGATGATCATTGCAGAAACCGCGATCGGTCGTTCCACTAAAAGGAGTCCTGTAGGTGCATTTGAGGCACTTTCAGACAATAAGCTCATGCACGCAGGTGGCTGGATCAATGCGATAATACCAATTCTTATTGTTCCTTATTATTCTGTTATAGGAGGCTGGGTTTGCAAATACCTGTATGCTTATATTGTATCAAGCGCGCAGGTTGTTGCAGGTGAAGACTTTTTTACAGGCTTTATTACAGATGGAGTAAGGTCAGAGATATGGTTTATCATTTTTTCGCTTCTTGTGCTTAGTGTTATTTTCATGGGTGTAAGAAACGGAATCGAGAGAGTATCCAAGATAATGATGCCGATACTTGTTGTACTTGCACTTATTATCTGCGTGTACACAGTAACAAGACCCGGTGCGCTTGAGGGTGTAAAATATCTGTTTATTCCTGATGTGAAGCATTTTTCATTTATGACAGTAGTTACCGCCATGGGTCAGATGTTTTATTCGCTTTCAATTGCGATGGGTATACTTATAACATTCGGTTCTTATGTAAAAAAGGAAGTAAGTATAGATGAATCCACAAAGCAGGTTGAGATATTTGATACTGCTATCGCTATACTTGCGAGCCTTATGATAATCCCTGCTGTATTCGCATTCTCAGATGGTGACGGAAAAATGCTTAATCAGGGACCATCACTAATGTTTATTACGATGCCCAAGATTTTTGCAAGCATAGGAATTGGAAGAGTAATAGGTGTATTATTCTTTGCACTGGTTCTTTTTGCTGCTGTGACAAGTGCCATCGCGCTGACAGAAAGTGCGGTATCAACTTTTACTGATGAATTCAAGTGGAGCAGAAGAAGAGCAACTGTATTTATGGGCGTTATTATGATCTTCCTTGGAAGCCTCTCTTCACTAGGAAACGGTCCGCTTGCTAATGTAAGGATCCTTGGAATGCAGTTCCTCGACTTTTTTGATTTCCTTACAAACTCAATCATGATGCCTATTGCAGCACTTGCAATCTGCTTCCTTGTGACTAAATATATGACAGTTGAAAAACTTGAGGAAGAGGTTGAGCTTAACGGACATCCATTCCGCAGGAAGAAGATTTTTAAATTCATGATAAAATATATAGCACCTGTATTTATAGTGATAATCCTTATCAGCTCAATACTAAACGTACTTAATATTATCCACATGTAATTCATTGCGCTTATAAAAAAGCAGAAAAAAGCCGCCCTTATTTGTTTTATCAAAAGCAAGTAAGAGCGGCTTTCATTAATTCTTATTTATTTTCTCCATTATTTCCATTCAAAGGATTTGCGGGAGCAGCTGTACCTGCAGCATTTCCGGGAGGTGTTTGCTGATAGGTAGTGCCGTTTGGCATATATGAAGCCTGATTAAGAGGAACCTGCTGAGGATATGGATTCATATTGCTGGGGCCTCTGTTTTGCATTCTTTTTTTGTGGCGCTTATCAGCTGCTCTTACCAGAAGGATTGCAATTCCTGCGATGATAAGAATAAGTATGAGCGTAGGAATATGAGTTATGATAAGCAGTGCAATTGTTCTAAATACAGATATTATAAGGGCGACATTTTCGACAAATCCCTGCTTTGCTTCGTCCATAAAGGTCTGCTTTGCTTCAGGAGTAAATACTTCAACCTCTTCAACACTCACAGTTAAAGTGCTGTAGGTTATCTGATTATCGTATGTCCTAAGCTGAGACTCCATTGATTCGATCTGGTAGCGGACATCGGTCAGCTTCTCCTGAACCGCCATTATTTCCTCAATGGTTGTAGCCTGCTGCATAAGAGTAAGGAGCTGTTGTTCTTCTGCGCGCAAAGCATTTTTGTGGCTCTCAAGATCGGCATAAGAAAGAGTTACATCAGTAACGTTTTTACTTTGAGATGTAATATTGCTTTTTTCGGATACTTCATTAACGAAGCTATCAAGATTTTCCTCGGGGATGCGAAGCGTCAGTGAGCCGTATCTTCTGTCGTCAGAGTACCTGGAATCAATTGACATCGATTCAACATAGCCTCCGAGAGCTTCTGTCCTTGATTCAAGAAAAGACAATATCTTGTCGAATTCTTTTGTCTCGATCGACATAGACATATTTGTGATGAGCTTGCGATTGGATTTTTTAACTTCCGGAGCTTCAGTTGAAGAGTCCTCAGACACGCCGCTTTCAGTTACAGCTTCCTCATTGTAACTGTCATAATAGTCCTCCGCAGCATAATCCATGCTGCCTGCACTATCATAAGAAGCGGCTCCGTCAGAACCTCCGCATCCTAAGATGCCCAAAGAAAGTGCACAGGTGATTGCTGTGACTTTAATAAAGTTAGTAATATTTCTTTTCATTATTACCTCCAACAAAAAACATATTGGACCAGGTCCTCGCAAAGTAAAGGGCATGTCCTGCATACTTGGTCATAAGGGGGTACCGCTTGCGGTGGATTCCTTATGACTCTTTAAGGCAGGATTCTTGCGGACTTTTTCATCTTTGCCTGCAAGAAGTCTTAAAAGCAACTATATTTTATCAAAATATAATATGTTTTCATAGCAGATAGATGAGTATCCGCGCATAGTATTTATCTTAGCCGGTGGCAGGAGCTGACACTAATATAAAGGTTTGCAAATTTGGAGAAAGTATACGAAGATAGTATTGTCGGGAAAAACATAATACATACAGGTAACGGAGAAAAATCATGCCTAAAGGAACAAATCAAAAACTAAAATTGTATTACCTGGCAAAGATAATGGTAGAAAAAACAGATGATGACCACTATCTTACCATGCCGCAGATACAACAGCTTTTGGCGGAAAATGACATAACTGCGGATAGGAAAAGCCTGTACAACGATATGGAAGCGCTTCAGGTTTTGGGAATAGATGTCATAGGTGAGTCTGTTGGCAGAAGCTATGGCTATCACGTCGGCTCGAAGAAATTCGAGATAGCAGAACTTCAGCTCCTTGTAGATGCAATTCAGTCATCCAAGTTTATTACGGAGAAAAAGTCCAGGGAACTGATAAAAAAGCTGACAAGTCTTGTAAGCGTATATGAAGCTGCAACTCTGAACAGACAGGTCGTTGTTCAGGGCAGGATAAAGACAATGAATGAAAGTATATATTACATTGTCAACGACTTACATAATGCGATCATGAGTAACTCTAAGATTGAGTTCGAGTACATGCAGTGGAACATTCATAAGGAAATGGTCCCTAGGCAGAAACATTTATACAAGGTAAGTCCCTGGGCACTTACATGGGATGATGAAAATTATTACCTTATTGCCTATGATTCAGAGGCTGAAATTATTAAGCACTACCGCGTAGATAAGATGAAGTTCATAAAACTTATCGATGAAAAGCGAGAAGGCAAGAAGGTATTTGATAAAATAGACCTTGCCGGTTATACCAAGAAAAATTTTGGTATGTTTAACGGAAACGAACAGGTAGTCAATATCGGCTTTAAAGAGGAGATGGTAGGTGTTATTCTGGACAGGTTCGGAAAAGATGCCGTTATCAAAAAATCTTCGGAAGACGGATGGTATGAAACGAGAGTTGAAGTTGCTCTAAGCGATCAGTTCTTTGGCTGGATATTCGGACTTGGAACAAACGTAAAGATAATGGGACCTGATGATGTAAGAAACAGGTACAAAGAGGAAATAAGCGCCAGATTAGCGCAATATTAAGAAGATAGGAAGATATATGGAGAAAATAGTAGTATCAGATGCAAAAGTAATTCTCAAAAAAGGAGAAGGAAGAACAATCAAAGCGGGCGGAGCCTGGGTTTTTGACAATGAGATAACCAAAGTGGAAGGAAGCTTTGAAAATGGAGACATTGTTGAAGTGCATGACCACGATGGCTATTTTATGGGATACGGCTTTATCAATACGAATTCCAAAATAAGAGTCCGTATGATGTCCAGAAAAAAAGAGAATACTGTAGATGAAAAGCTGATAGAGAAAAGAATAAGAAATGCCTGGGAATACAGAAAAGCTGTGATGGACCCCGTTGTATATGGCATAGGCGATAACAAAGCTGTGACAGATAAAGGATCAGAAAGTGACAGGCTTAAAAAGCTATCATGCCGCCTCGTTTTTGGAGAAGCAGATTTCCTTCCGGGAATCACAATTGATAAGTTCTCGGACGTTCTCGTAATAGAGTCACTAGCGCTTGGAACAGACAGGATGAAAAACATAATCCTTGATACCTGCAAAAAGGTACTCTCTGAGGATGGTGTGATAATAAGGGGCATTTACGAGAGAAGTGATGCCAAGGTCAGAGAACAGGAAGGCCTTGAAAGGATCAAGGGATTTATAGGCGAGCCTTTTGATACAAAAGTGCTGATAGAAGAAAACGGCGTAAAGTATTATGTTGATGTGGAAAATGGCCAGAAAACAGGCTTTTTCCTTGATCAGAAAAATAACAGAAGGGCGATCGCTTCAATCTGCAAAGGCAAAAAGGTACTCGACTGCTTCACACATACAGGATCCTTTGGATTAAACGCAGCGGCAGCAGGTGCTTCATCTGTCCTTGCAGTCGACGCATCAGATGTAGGCTGCGCTCAGGCTCTTGAAAATGCCAAACTAAACGGACTTGAAGATGTAATTAAATTTGAGTGTGCAGACGTTTTTGATCTGCTCCCTGATCTTGAGAAAAAGGGAGAACAGTATGATGTGGTGATCCTTGATCCCCCTGCTTTTACCAAGTCTCGCGCATCAATTAAGAAGGCGGTTACAGGATACAGAGAGATAAATATAAGGGGAATGAAGCTCGTCAAAAACGGTGGATTTCTTGCAACATGCTCCTGCTCACACTTCATGGATGAAGAGCTCTTTAAAAAGACAATACGCGAGGCAGCTCGAAGCGCTCACAAGCAGCTAAGGCAGGTGGAATTCAGGCAGCAGGCAGCAGACCATCCTATCCTTTGGTCAAACGATGCCTCTTACTACCTTAAGTTCATTATCTTCCAGGTTTGTGAAGAGATGTAAGAAAGGGCGGATATGATACAGGATATAGCTCCCGAAATATTTCATAATGAGTATGAAAATACTGAGCCTTCATCTGACAGTATAGTTTTTTCATTTTGTAATAGAAAGATTCTGTGCAAAATTGAAGAGGGAAGAGGTGTGATCTGCCCGCGCTTTAGTGATCTTGGTCTTAAAAAAGAAGATGTGATATTCCTGTTTAAGATAGATGACAGGAGCTTTTTTCTTAAAAAAAGCGACATCGAAAATGATGGAGACATTGATGGATCAGGCGGATTTACCTATGAAGATATTAGGGTTTTAAGAAATGCTTATCCAAAAGATCTGTGTTTTGCGGGGATGACTGCATACCATCTGTTTGTGTGGTATAGAGACAACAGATTCTGCGGAAGATGTGCTGCAAAGACAGAATATTATGACAAGGAAAGGGCAATGATATGCCCTTCCTGCAAAAATATTATATATCCAAAGATATGCCCTGCTGTAATCGTGGGAGTTACCTGCAAAGACAGAATTCTTATGACCAGATATGCCGGCAGAGCATATAAGGGAAATGCGCTAATTGCGGGCTTTTGCGAGATCGGCGAAACAGCAGAAGATACAGTCAGAAGAGAAGTAATGGAAGAGGTAGGGCTTAAAGTAAAGAATATAAGATATTTTGCAAGTCAGCCCTGGGGATTTGACTCTAACCTTTTGCTTGGTTTTTTCTGCGAGGCAGAAGATAGCGAAATAAAAATGGATGAAAATGAGCTTTCTCAGGCTCTTTTTATAAAAAGAAGTGATATTGGTTCAGAGGCAAAAAACTTGAGCCTTACAGCCACTATGATAATGCACTTTAAGGAACATCCTGAGGATTTTCCTATGTAAATTGTGCATGACAGGTCACAAAAATGGGAACGAAAAAGTAAATTGGAGGAAAAAATGAGTAACGAATTAAAGGAAAAGCTCGAATATGTAAAGAAAGTTTTAAGTGAAGCTGACACATACGGACATGCAGTTTCGGTATTAAGCTATGACCAGGAGACAATCTGCCCGCCAAAGGGAATGGAGGAGCAGGGAGAAGTAATGGCATTTCTTGCTAATCAGGCATTTAAGCTTACCAAGGCAGATGAATTTGTGGAAGCTGAAAACTATCTCTACGATCACAGAGACGAGCTCGGAGAATGGGACAAGGCACTTGCAGACAACTTACACAGAGCTTATGAAAAGGAGAAGAACATAACTCCCGAAAAGCAGATGGAGTTTCAGCTTGTATACAACAAGGCTTTTGTGGACTGGTCAGAAGCAAGAAAAGCTTCAGATTTTTCACTATTTAAAGACTCTCTTTTAAAGGTAAAAAATGCAAATGCAGAGGCTGTAAGCTTAAGAGATGATGCGGATTCAAAGCCTGTAATAGACCATCTTCTTGATGACTATGAAAGAGGTATCACCTCCAAAAAACTGGATGAACTCTTCGGACAGTGCAAGGAAAGACTCCTTCCTCTTCTTGAAAAAATAAAGAGCAGCAAAAAAGAAATCCGCAGAGACTTTATGTCGATAGAAGTTACTGATGAACAGCAGAAAAAGATGGCAGAGTATCTTATAGATGTGCTGGGATTTGACCTTGAAAGAGGCGCATTTACTACATCTGAGCATCCCTTCACATCAGGTCTTGGAAAAGACGATACTAGAATAACAACTCATTACTACCCGACTCAGTTTGCATCAAGCATGTATTCAATTATCCACGAAGGTGGTCATGCTTTGTTTGAAAGCAATCAGCCCAGGGAAAACTACGAATATTTCATTACAGACGGAAAGACTCTTGGTATGCATGAATCTGTATCAAGAATGTATGAAAACAGAATCGGCAGATCAAGAGAGTTTGTTCATCTGATCTATCCCAAGGTTTGCGAGATCTTCCCGCAGGTAATGGACGGTGTATCTGAGAAAGAACTGTACGAGGCACTTAACATTGTAGAGCCTTCACTTATAAGGACAGAGGCAGATGAGTTTACTTATACTTTCCACGTAATAATCCGCTACGAGATAGAGAAGGAGCTCTTCGAAGGCAAAATAGATGTAGAAGACCTTCCCAGAAGATGGAAAGAGAAATATAAGGAGTACCTTGGAGTAGAGCCTCAAAATGACAGAGAGGGTGTTCTTCAGGATGTGCACTGGACATCAGGCTTTGGATACTTCCCGACATATTCTATCGGAAACATGTACAACGCAATGTACTATAACCGCATGAAAAACGAGATCGACATAAACGGATGCGTTGAAAAGGGTGATCTTACTACAATAAATAACTGGATGAAGGAGAATGTATTTAAGAAAGCAGACAGGCTTGCTCCTTCAGAGTGGATAAAGGATATCACAGGAAGAGAACTCACTGCTGATGACTTCCTTGATTATCTTGAGGAAAAATATTCAGAACTTTATGAGCTGTAATTAACGATTTTTCAATATACGGATAATAAAGAAACCGGAAAAAGCAAAGGGAGGCTGTACTATATACGGCCTCTTTTTCTATTGCTCTTAAAAAATAATTGTCAAAAAATCGTAATTTTTGTTGACAGAGGATATGACGATGTGTATTATCTAAGTGTACTAGATGAGATAGTACACTTATGGCACAAGATCAGGAGGTACTTATGCTGATTGAAATTGATTATAGGGACAAACGACCTATATATGAGCAGATATCAAGCAAAATGGAAGGGCTTATATTGCGCGGAATAATAGGTCCGGATGAAGCACTTCCTTCAGTCAGATCGCTTGCTATGGATCTGTCCATCAATCCAAACACAATACAGAAGGCATATGACAATCTTGAGCAGAGGGGATTTTGCTATTCTGTAGCAGGCAGGGGGAGATTTGCGGAGAATACTTCGCAGGTCATGCCACAGAGACGCAAGGAGTTTTTTGATGAAATGGGAAATCTTTTAAATAAGGCCGATACATTATGCCTTGATGAAAAAGAGGTTCTGGATTTTGTAAAAAAACACTTTAAAGACAGGAAAGAAGAGAAATAGTTTTTATAGGAGGAAGGTATGATACAAGCGATAAATCTTACAAAGAGTTTTGAAGATATCATTGCTATTAGTGGAATCGACCTGACTATAGAAGACGGTCAGGTATTTGGGCTTATCGGAACAAACGGCGCAGGAAAAAGTACTTTTTTGAGAATGGCTGCAGGAATACTAAAGCCTGACAAAGGAACAATAAGCATAGACGGAAGAGTTGTGTTTGATAATCCCAAGGTAAAGCAGGAATTTTTCTATATCTCGGATGACATAGCATTTTTCCCGAATACAACTCCTTTGGAAATGGCGGTCTTTTTCGAGAAAGTATACGAGAGCTTCAACATGCAGAGATTCTCAGAGCTTATGGATAAGTTCGGACTTGAAAAAAAGCGCAAGATAAGGACATTTTCAAAGGGAATGAAGAAACAGTTAAGTATTATTCTTGGGCTGTCTTCAATGACCAGATATCTATACTGCGATGAAACCTTTGACGGACTTGATCCTGTTATGAGGCAGGCGGTTAAGAGCATTTTTGCAGGCGAAATGGCAACAAGGAAATTCACACCGGTTATTGCATCGCATAACCTAAGAGAACTTGAGGATATATGTGATACAGTGGGCCTTCTTCACAAGGGAGGAATAATTTTGTCCAAGAACCTTGATGATGCCAAGGCCGATGTGCACAAGCTTCAGTGCGTATTCAGGGATGATGACAGTAAAGAGCGCGTAATGAAGAGGCTGTGCGTGATTTCAGAAGAGAACAGGGGAAAACTTGTGACGCTTACAGTCAGGGGGACTGAGGAAGAGA
The DNA here is from genome assembly GCF_000702265.1 of Butyrivibrio sp. NC2002. Taxonomy (GTDB): domain Bacteria; phylum Bacillota; class Clostridia; order Lachnospirales; family Lachnospiraceae; genus Butyrivibrio. Next base: position 550,411 of record NZ_JNKZ01000004.1, on the reverse strand, counting down.
CAAGGGAGGTTCTTATGGAAGAGAGCCCGATATATATGGAGATGCTGCCACTTTCTCTGGAGGAGATATTCATAAGTGAAACGGGGGTAGAGGGATATGACATCAAAAAGATCATTTGCTGATTTATGTAAAGAAAACAGAAAAAGAAGGCTTTGGCCAATAGCATTATCAATTGCAGCTAACTTTTTTGCACAGATAGTTTTTATCATGCTTCTTATAAGTCGCTATAAGTACAGGCTTGAACATGAATTGGCAGTTATAGAAGATATAAGGCGTGCATTTTTCCAAAATGTATCAGCGCCTTCAGTACCTGTTGTTATCATAGTTTTTGGGCTTGCGGTAGTGAATGCCCTTCAGGGATTTTCATATCTTAGTGATTCTAAAATGAGCGACTTGTATGGCGCACTTCCAATGAAGAGAAGCAAACTTTTTGACATAATGTGCGTAAACGGGATCCTTGTATTTGCAGTTCCTTTTATAATATGCAATATAATTACCCTGATCATAGGTATTGCAAACGGATTCGTCCTGTGGAACACGATCGGAGCTTATCTTTTATCAGCAGTTACCGTAATTGCTGAATATGTTTTCCTTTATATGATTGCGATCCTTGCAGCAGTTCTGACAGGGCACATAGTTGTTGCTTTTTTGGGAACAATGGTCTTTTACGGACTTACAAGCTTCTACACTTTTATTATTCAATTATATGAGCTGGAATTTTTCATTTCCTATTCGGTTTTTGAAAAAGAGTCATCATGGTTAGAATATTTCCCGGTTGGACCTATATTTGAAATCATAGCTAAGATGCAGGAAATAAAAACAGTAAGTTACCCTGTACATTTACTTCCTGAACTCGCTGTTATCTGTGTGCTTTCAATAGTTTTATATTTTGGCTGCAGGTACTTAAATACAATAAGACCATCCGAGGCAGCAGGAAAAGCGATGGCATTTAAGGTTACTAAGCCTTTAATAAAAATTGCGATCATGATAGCAGTTTCCCTCTCATTTGGACTTCTGTTCTATGGATTAAGTGATAAGGTTTTCGGTCTTGTATTTGGAGTTTTGTGCGGAGTAGTTGTAACGCATATAGTTATAGAGACTATATACGAATTTGACTTTAAAGCCAGTATGAAGCACATACCATCAAGTGCTCTTGCAGGAGCTGTAAGTGCATTTTTGGTTGCAGCATTCATCTTTGATTTATTTGGTTATGACTGCTGGCTTCCGAATACTGACAGAGTAGAGAGCTGCGCAGTGACAACAGACATGATATTTGATAATCTTAGGACTTGCATGTTATCTAATGATGGGACATATATGTATAATATGGGTAAGGATGGCAGAGTTATGGAAAATATGCGCCTTAGCGATATGTCAAATATTGAGCCGATCGAACTTGCCGGAGCAAAGAAGACAAAAGAGATTCGCTTTGAAAAGATTTTTAGTAACAATGATTCATACTCTTATGATGAAAATGCGACACTTAGGGAGATTAGTTTCCGTTGGCACATGAAAAACGGAAAGACAGTAGACAGAAAATTCTATGTCGACATGAGTGATGAGGCAATACTTGATAATTTCGGACAAATCTTTAATACAGAGGAATTTAAGAATGCCTGCTTTGGAATCCTGGATTCTAAGCCTGATGAATTTTATGCCTTAAATTATACTGATATCACAGGATCCCATATAAAAGAATTATCTTTATCTGAGCGAGAAGAGATGCTTGAAGCACTGAAAAAGGATATCTATTCCCAGAACTTTGACGATCTTAAAAAGGAGTCTCCGCTTATAGAGTATACAATTTTGGGAAACCTTGGAAATAAAAGATATGACGGAATGGAAATTTACAATTTTTATGTATTTCCTTCTTTTACAAATACAAAGGCTTTTCTTTCCTCCAAAAATCTTCCTGTGGAATGGAGAGATGGATATGAAAAGGCATCAGTTATTGATATGACTGTTTATTCTGGAGAAGATGACTATGAATGGAGCTCTGAAGACAGAAAAGACATAAAGGAAACGGTCGAAAATGCTATTCCATATGATTTGTATCATGTAAATTCAGCAGTAAAGAGTGAGAAATCATCGGATCTGGCAACCCTGTCGATAGGCAATATTTTTTCAGATACTGTTGTAATAACTGATGTAGACAAGATCCCGTCAGACCTTAGAGATATAGTGAATAAGGCGCAGGATGAAGAAGAAACAGAAGCAGATAGTTCAACAGATGCCGGATGGGTAATACACCTAAATAACGGCTAAATAGTGGAAGTGGATAAAAGAGATGAGGAATACTCCCTTTGGAATATTCCTCATTTTTTCATTTTTTTATAGCAAATTCTTCCATCCTGAAAACCAGATAAAGTAAAAACGGTCCCGTAAATATCATTGATAAAGCATATCTTGAATATCCCATAGGACTTACTATCAAGAACAGATCATTAACAATGAACGGCATGATAAACAGTAAGCTCTTATTTTTTGAAATTAGCTTTCTATAAACAGCATACATTGGAATCCACAGCGCATAGAGCGCATGCTGAAACAATATATTGATGAAGGGGAAGGATCTGATCCAGTAATACCAGCTGGTAAAGACTGATCGAACCTCATCCGAAAAGCTGTGTTTCATCTGCGCCCAGACTCCGATATTTTCAGCAGCAGGAATATGATCGAATATTCCCACATCATATCCCATTGCAAAAAACTGTCCGCAAATGGGAAGAACTCCTCTAAAGTATGCACCGGGATGCCGCAGTCCCTGGCGAAGCCATACTTTATAATAATCTGATAATTCCTTCTTTGTCACATGAAGATTATAGGATGCCTTAATAGCATCTGTTGATTCAAACTTAAAATCATTTACAAGAACGTCAAAATCTACAACAGAAGATATGATCTTTTTTTCATCCTCTGTAACTTCATCGCCATAGTCGCGTACATATCGGCCGGTCTGCTGGAACAAAGTACCAAGCATTTCCTGTTTGCCGCCGGGAAAAATATTGAAAAACGGATAAACTATTTTGGTAATTATCATCATCATTATGAATACCGTCGCAAGAGTTTTTGCGACGAATTTCCTACTTTTCGTACAGTTTTTGATGATGAGCAAAATGCTGGTCGGTACTACGAGATAAATACCGGTATTTTGCGTAAGGGGTAACAGAATGGAAGAAACAAACCATAGTACTTTTTCCCTGGCAGAGAGTTCGCCCGGTTTTAATGCCATTCTTAGATAAATTAAGACATATATTACTGCAATCAATGAATGAAGCGAATTTTTGAGCATTATGCAAACATAGTAAGGGATTATAGGACAAAGCGCGAAAAAGGCTACAAGTAAAGCGCTTACTCCATCAAAAGCACCTGAAAGATCAGTGACATATTTAATGGCAAAGCTAAAGATAACAGCTGCCAGAATCATATGTATCGTGATATACAGCATTAGTCCGATTGCGGGATTTCCCAGTAAAATGCCGATTTTTATAAAGGTACCGAAGATTATCGTCACCAGAACAGGGTGATGCGCATTAAATAGCGCAACAACTTCTTCCTGCCCGTTAACAAATCCAAAAGGAACAGGAGATATTCCATCCAAAAAGTCCAGAACCTGATTGACTGTATCGTAGTTTACTAGTCCGGGACTATAGACTATAAAGTACGGAAGCCAGCAGATAAAAAACAGAAAAGGTAATATGATAAATATCTTTTTAGACTTAAATACAAGTCCTTTTTTTGAGGATAAAAAATCAAGTAGACCGGAAAAGATCACAGCAATTACAAAGCCGGATAAAAACATTAATAGCCAGCTTTTTCTCTGCAGATAATTCCACCCAAAACAGGCATGAGTTAAAATTGCCTGCGTACAGATGGCATTGATAAATGCGATAATGCCACATATTACAGAACGATAAATACCATTTTTATATGTGCTCCCCATTTTAGAACTCTCTCCCTTTTCCCATATAAGAAGATGAACTTTTTTCATTTCAAACATCATATATAATATCATTTTCGTATATACATTTCTATCAAAATAGTTTCTCGCGCACAAAAGAAAAAAGCACACAAGGGTCTAAAGATTTTGATGAAATATTTGATAAGCTGCAGGTCTGGTTCAAGGATTCCGAGGGAAAAGATATACTTATGAATCTTAAGGAAAGCGGAGGCGTAGGAACCGTGCAACATGTGGACATGGCTGTGTGAAATAATATATAATAGCCCTCAAGGAAATCATTCTATACCAACTTGGTAGGAAAAGTGGGGAAGGCTATGAATATTACACAGATCAAGTATGTACTGGAAGTTGCAGCCTCATCATCTATGAGGGAAGCTGCAGGAAAACTTTATGTTTCGCAGCCTGCGCTCTCTGCAAGCATCAAAGAGCTGGAGGATGAGCTGGGGATCCTTGTTTTTGAGAGAACAAACAAAGGAATATCCCTAACTGATGAAGGCAGGGAGTTTATTATCTATGCTAAAAAGGCGCTTGCGCAGTATGAAATTCTGGAAGACAGGTATTTATCAAAAGACAGTGATAAAGAGAGGTTTTCAGTATCCACACAGCATTATAACTTTTCAATAAGGGCATTCACGGACGTTATAAAAAAGATGGATCCCGGTAAGTACATCTTTTCAATACATGAAACCAAGACAAAAGAGGTACTTGAGGATGTAAGGAAACTAAAAAGCGAAGTCGGAATAGTGTCTTTTTCGGGTGCAAATGAGGCACTTATGAAGAAGCTCTTCAAAGAATATCAGCTTGAGTTTACGCCTCTTATGATAAGAGAAACTTATATCTACGTGTGGAAAGGGCATAAACTTGCGGGAAGAAAAGAGATATCAATAGAAGAACTTGAAGACTATCCTGTGGTTTCCTTTGATCAAAGCGATGACAGCAATCTGTATCTGAATGAGGAAGCTATGGCGGATTATGATTTTAAAAAGATGGTCAAATCTGATGACAGAGCAACATCTATGGAAATAATCGCAGAGCTTGGAGGATATTCCATAGGCTCCGGAATGCTCTCAGGTGATGATGTGATCCTGGGAGGTCTTGTGGCGATAAAACTTAAAGAAGAGGATCCTCTTACAATAGGCTATATCACGAGGATAGGAAGTAAGATGTCGGTATACGGTCAGGCATATATAGATGAATTAACTAAATACAAAGAGATATAACAATGTTATAAGTAATGTTTATCACGAGCGATAAATTTAAGCGAATTTTCAAGTCGTGCTCCGGATTGTAATATAAATCCAACAAAACAAGATTGAATAAAAAACCCGGAACAAAACATTGGCGGGAATAAGGAGGATTTGAAAATGAGCGGATACAGATTTGAGACATTACAGTTACACGTTGGACAAGAGCAGGCAGATCCTGCAACAGATTCAAGAGCAGTTCCGATATATCAGACTACCTCTTATGTTTTTCATAACAGTAAACATGCAGCAGACAGATTCGGTCTTGCTGATGCGGGAAATATATACGGAAGACTTACAAACTCAACACAGGACGTACTTGAGAAAAGAATCGCAGCACTCGAAGGGGGAAGCGCAGCACTTGCACTTGCATCCGGTGCAGCAGCGATCACATATACGATAGAAGCACTTGCAGCAAACGGCGGACACATTGTTACTCAGAAAACCATTTACGGAGGAAGCTACAACCTGCTTGCACACACACTTCCCCAGTACGGCATAACAACAACTTTTGTTGATGCTCACAATTTGAGCGAAGTGGAAAATGCAATTCAGGATAATACAAGAGCTATTTACCTTGAAACACTTGGTAATCCAAACAGCGATATCCCGGACATTGATGCGATAGCGAAGATCGCGCATAAGCATGGTCTTCCGCTTGTGATCGATAACACATTCGGTACACCATACCTTATAAGACCTATTGAACATGGCGCAGATATAGTTGTTCATTCTGCAACCAAATTCATCGGAGGTCATGGAACTACTCTGGGCGGTATCATTGTTGAAAGCGGCAAATTCGATTGGAAAGCAAGCGGAAAATATCCTAACATCGCTGCTCCTAACCCGAGCTACCATGGAGTATCATTTTACGATGCAGTTGGTCCTGCAGCTTTTGTTACATACATAAGAGCAATTCTTTTAAGAGATACCGGTGCGACAATTTCACCTTTTAATGCATTCCTTCTTCTTCAGGGAACAGAGACTTTGTCACTTCGTCTTGACAGACATGCTGAAAATACTAAGAAAGTAGTGGAGTTTCTCGCAAATCATCCGAAGGTAGAAAAAGTTAATCACCCGTCTCTTGCAGATCATCCCGATCATGCGCTCTATGAGAGATATTTCCCGAATGGCGGCGCATCCATTTTTACATTTGATATAAAGGGCGGTCAGGAAGAAGCATGGAGATTTATCGACAATCTCGAGATCTTTTCACTTCTTGCCAATGTTGCTGATGTAAAGAGCCTTGTTATTCACCCTGCATCTACAACCCACTCACAGCTTACAGATGAAGAGCTTACCGATCAGGGTATCAACAAGTCAACAATCCGTCTCTCTATCGGAACGGAGCATATCGACGATATAATCGCAGACCTCGAAAAAGGGTTTGCAGCAGTATAATACAGGAGACAAAATCATGGCTAACATATTTAAAAATGCAATAGAACTAGTTGGAAACACCCCACTTGTTGAGGTTACGAATATAGAAAAAGAGCTTGGATTAAATGCGACAATTCTGGTAAAGCTTGAGTATTTCAATCCTACCGGTAGTGTTAAGGACCGCGCTGCTAAATATATGATAGAAGATGCGGAAAAGAAGGGACTTTTAAAAGAAGGCTCTGTAATAATTGAGCCCACAAGCGGAAATACAGGAATAGGCCTTGCTTCGATAGCTGCTGCAAAAGGCTATAGGATAATTCTCACAATGCCCGAAACCATGAGCGTTGAGAGAAGAAATATCCTTAAAGCATACGGCGCTGAGCTTGTACTTACCGAAGGGGCAAAGGGAATGAAAGGCGCAATCGCAAAGGCTGAGGAGCTTTCTAAGGAAATACCAAACAGCTTTATTCCCGGACAGTTCACGAATGAGGCTAATCCTGCAAGTCACAGAGAGACAACAGGACCTGAAATCTGGAGAGATACTGACGGAAAGGTAGATGTTTTCATTGCAGGTGTGGGCACAGGCGGAACAGTAACGGGTGTAGGAGAGTACCTTAAAAAGCAGAATGCAGAAATAAAGGTTGTTGCACTTGAACCGGAGGATTCTCCTGTTCTTTCAGAAGGAAAAAGCGGTGCTCATAAAATTCAGGGCATAGGAGCCGGCTTTGTTCCGGAGGTTTTAAATACTAAGGTGTACGATGAAGTGTTCACATCTTCCAATGAGGATGCCTTCAAAACTGCGAAACTTCTTGCCGCAAAAGAGGGTATATCTGTAGGTATTTCATCCGGTGCAGCACTTTTTGGAGCGATCGAGCTTGCAAAGAGAGAGGAAAACAAAGGAAAAGTAATAGTTGCACTTCTCCCCGACAGTGGAGACAGATATTACTCAACTCCTCTTTTCACAGACTGACAAAAATCAAATTATTTAATATGTTTAAGGGCCGCGAATGATCATATTCTGCGGTCCTTTTTTAAGTAAAAAAATTCTCACCGGAGGCGCCTTGGAGCGGGTGCGTGACCACTCAAGATGTTGGAGTTTTAGCCAGTAACAATTTATCAGATACATATAAAAACAAAGTTTCCACAGCTGAGGTTAGATGATATAATAAGGCTTTGCGATACTTTGGAGGTTATAAGTGTATGAACGAAGGTAACAGGGAGAGTTTTGGATCAAGACTCGGATTTATACTTGTCAGCGCAGGATGCGCGATTGGAATAGGAAATGTCTGGAAGTTTCCATATATGGCAGGTCAGAACGGAGGAGGAATATTTGTTTTATTTTATCTTCTCTTCCTTGCAATAATGGGAATTCCGGTAATGACAATGGAACTTGCAATAGGCAGAAAAAGCGGCCTAACCATGGTAAAAGCCTACAAAAAGCTGGAAAAACCAGGACAGAAATGGCACGTTCATGGATGGATATGCCTTGCAGGAAGCTACATTCTGATGATGTATTACACTACCGTATCAGGATGGATGCTGGACTACTTTTATAAATTTGCTACCGGTCAGTTTACTACTGATGAGAAACCTATAGAAGTTTCTGCTGTTTTTGACGGACTTATGAATAACCCCCTCGAAATGGGCATTTTTACAGTACTAACCGTGCTTATAGGATTTGGAATACTAAGTCTTGGAGTCAGGAATGGACTGGAAAAAGTAAATAAATTTATGATGATCGGTCTTTTAATACTCCTTGCAGTACTAACAACCAAGAGCTTCAGACTTGATAATGCTATGGAGGGACTTAAGTTTTATCTGCTTCCGGATCTTGGCAGGGCAAAAACTGTAGGACTTGCCAAGATCATATCATCAGCTATGAGTCAGGCTTTCTTTACGCTCAGCATAGGAATGGGATCAATTGAAGTCTTTGGCAGCTACATGGGTAAAGAAAATCGTCTTACAGGCGAGAGCATAACTATAGCTGTGCTTGATACTGTTGTTGCAATAATGTCGGGACTTATCATTTTTCCTGCCTGCTTTTCATTTGGAGTAGAACCTTCGCAGGGACCGTCGCTTATTTTTGCCACGATTCCCGAAATATTTGTAAACATGCCGATGGGAAGACTTTGGGGAACGCTGTTTTTTATGCTCATGACATTTGCGAGCTTTTCAACAGTTACCGCTGTCTTTGAAAATATAGTAATAAGTGTAGTTGATATATTTAACATAAAAAGAGGAACCTCGGTTGCCATAAACTGCGCATTTTTGCTCGTAGCATCACTTCCGTGCGTTCTCGGATTTAATGTTCTTAAAAATCTTGTATTTTTTGGTGGAAGGAATGTCCTTGATTTTGAGGACTTCCTTGTAAGTAATCTGATTCTTCCGTCAGGTGCGCTTGTAATATTACTTTTTTGCGTAACACGATTTGGATGGGGATTTGACAACTATATTGATGAGGTAAACATCGGATCAGGCATTAAAATGCCTGCTTTCCTTAAGCATTTTTACAGAATAGTATTGCCTGTACTTATTCTTATAATTCTTTTACAGGGACTTTTCAGCAAATAAACGGGGGATGGGCTGTTATGAGAAAAGGCGGCGCGATACGTTGTCAGCAACATTTTTGGATTTTTCAAAAATGTTGTTGACAAATATAGAACACTAGTGTAAACTTTATTTTGCTGTCGCGAAAGCGACTTTACATATATGCGATAGTAGCTTAGTTGGTAAAGCGCCACCTTGCCAAGGTGGAGACCGCGGGTTCGAGCCCCGTCTATCGCTCTTTTAATACAAAAACGCACATCACATGATGTGCGTTTTTTGTATTAAAGCTCTTTATTTAATTAATTGCGATAAAGAGCCCTGCATCCTTGGTTATGTGGAATTCTTGACTTACCTTTTTCATAATATAATTCTTAAATTCTGCATATCTGTTCAGAAGATAGTGGTTCTGATTGCCGTGGCATGAAAAGATATAATCTATTAACGGGCCGGCGTCAGTAATGACTATTTCATCCTGGTATTTCTTCAGCTCCACTTTTTCAAACACGCTACGCAGGATATCAGCACCATTTTCCAAACCAAATATTTTATACAAGTCATTGCTGGAAAGCACGATCCTATCATCAAAATTTTTTACCAGTTCTCTGATTTCTTTCATGTGGTTACTGCTATATGTGCTACAAACAAGTCTTCCGCCAGGCTTTAGCACTCTACTTATTTCCTTACAGGCAAGTTGGATATCCTCACAATAAAAAAGGACGTGACCCGCAATTACTAGATCAAAGGAATTATCTTCAAATGGTATAGCATTAAGATCAAATGCCTTGTAAGAAAATGTTAAGTCTCGCAGTTCTTTTGAATATGCCTTTGTAGCACTTTCTATATTCTGTCTTGCATCATGCAGTATACCTGCAGAGATATCTGAAAGAGTTATTTGTATATCTGTATAATTGCGCTTGGACAATTCGCTTATATTCTCGGCCCATAATGCTCCATTACCGCAACCAAGCTCAAGAATATTCATCCCGGAAGAGATATTACATTCCTCTAGTACCCAATTAAACCATCTTTGTTTATTTGTTGAATATATGTTATGAAGATCTATCCTGGCAGAGATGTTGCTTGCATTTTGATATTGGCTCTTTAAGTTGTTCTCCATTGAAGTCATGTGGATCAGATCCAGCATCTGCTTCCAATCAGGAGCAGCAGAGCTTTCCAAAGCTTTGATGGTTGCATTTACACCTTCTTCAACATTTTTCATTTCATCAATTCGTTCTGAAAGCAGTTTTTTCTGCATCTTAAGGGCATTCAGAATGAAATGATTATCAGCCTGACCGTTTGGTATTTCTTTTATCTCATCCAGAGAAAATCCCAGGTACTTTAAAAGCATTATCTGCTGCAGAATTGCAAAATCGTAATCAGTGTAAAATCTTGCACCTGACTTTGTTGTATAAGATGGCACAAGTAGCCCCTTCTGGTCATAAAACCTTATAGTTCTTACCGACACGTGAGCCATTTTGGCAAATTGTCCGGATGAATAGTAGCCTTTTTTATTCATAAAAGTTTTCTCCGATACAGTAAAAATAGTGCTTGAAGATTACGTAACGTCACCTTTTATAATCTGAGTATAACATAGAATATTGAATTTCCTCAGAAATTCAGGAAGTCATGGTTATAAGTTCAGTGAGCGCCTGAATATATTCAAGACAAGGAGGTAAAGCAGATGTTTCCAAGTGTCAAAGAAGCTCTGGAAGAGCTAGAAATAGCAAGAAACTTAAATCCCGGACCATGGGTTGATCACTCCAAAAATGTTGGCATAGCAGCTCGTAACATTGCTGAAAAGATCCCTGATATGGATTCAGAGAAAGCTTATATATTCGGGCTTTTGCATGATATCGGAAGAAGATGTAAATTCGGTTTTGTTGATATTCCTACTCACGTATATGAAGGGTATAAGTACTGTATGAAAAAAGGATGGGATGAAGCAGCCAGAATTTGCATGACACATTCCTATCTTCACATGCAGGAAGAGTTTAGCTACGAGCCCGAAACAGGACATGAGAAGGCTATCAGAGATTACATAATGAATTGTGGTGAGCCTGATGATTATGACAAGCTGATCCAGCTATGTGATTCTCTTGCCACAGATTATGGTTTTGTAATTCTGGAAAAAAGATTTGTTGATGTTACAAGACGATACGGAATTATGGAAGGATACATTAAAGGTTGGGAGATTGCCTTCAAAATAAAAGAAGATTTTGAAGAGCGTATGGGATGTTCTATATATGATGTTCTTCCGGATATAGGCAGAACTACTCTTCTCTGCCCTAAGCCCTGGAAACCACCGGTAAACAGCAACTGAATTAGATATTTCGAATGTGATAAATTGTGGAATCTGTGAAAAAACTAGATAATCCATAGGATAAAGTAAATCGGAAAGGACAATATGGAAAATATAATTATGCCCCAAAGGCTTGATAGAAAAGTAATATATGAAAGTGATTTTGTATGTTTGTACGCTGACAAGGTAAAACTTCCAAGTGGCTATATCATTGAAAAGTACCATCAGGTGCATTATCCAAAGGAAGCTGTTTGTGTGACGATTTTTAATGAAAAAGATGAAGTACTCCTTATTCGCCACAGAAGATATACTGTTGGAAGACTTGAATGGGAAATCCCAGCCGGTAAAATCGAAGAAGGCGAAAGCCCTGAAGAAGCTGCTAGAAGAGAATGTATTGAAGAAACCGGCTGTTCTTTGAAAGACGTAAGTTTTCTTTGTTCTCAAAATCCTGCCAATGGTATGTCAGACTGTATATGCCACTGCTTTGCGGCCAGAGTAGATATGGAAGGTTCACTATACGATACTGACGAAGTTGCATACAAAAAATGGCTTCCGAAAGAACAAGTACTTGAGATGCTAAAAAATAATGAAACCAAGGACGGAGTTTCTATGTTGGGCTTATTATATGCATTTCAGTTTTATAAATAACTCTTTGCTTTGCGAAATATAATGTCTGTTGGTTATATCACCTTCATTCGTATGATATAACCAACAGAATGCTTGTGATTATTGACACAAAAAAGAACCCGACGCATCAGGTTCTTCCAGGTGTAATCCGAAGATGCCCACTGCAATTTTTAACTATAATGTACTACTATAAAAGGTTCATGCAAGCAATTACGGATAACACATTTATTCCAGCTATGGTAAGATAATCTTAAATAGTTAAATTGTAGATTTCTAACTGATACATCATATTGTTTTTTATATATCTAAAAGGTGGAGCTATGACTAAAAGAAAGCTTAGCAATACGATTTGGATAATGATTACAATTGTGTTTGTGGGTCTATGTATTTACATGCTTTTTAAAAATCTGGGGGAAGGATATCTTATACAGACAGATGAAGCATATCATGCCACAAACGTATATGAGATGTATAAGCAGGGTAATTGGTTGATAAATACTTATCGATACGCGACCGATTACTTTAATTCAAAGCCGCCTTTGGTTTTGGATATTATGATTCTGTCGTTCAAAGTGTTGGGGGTTAGCGGATTTGCTGCTAGATTCCCTTCTGCAATTGGTGGATTATTTACGCTGATCGCCGTCATGACATTTCTCTTATATAAAAAGAAAAGGTACGCAGCCGCTCTTTATCCGATTCTTTTTTGTGCCTGCACGCCTCTGTTTAGTTTTCATATGTACAGAGCAGCGGAGATGGACGCTTGGTACAATTTCTTTTTTGTGTTGGCGATGCTCTCTTTATATCTTATGGAGGAACATCCCAATTTTATGTATTGTTATGGGCTGAATCTGGGTCTGGCATTTATGTGCAAGGGACCTCACGCAGCACTGATCTTCTTAATAGGACTTCTATATATTCCCAAAATCCATAAAGCTTTTAAGTCGGCAAAAAGAGTAGTGATTTCAGTGATATTGGCTTCTATAATGCCCATTGCATGGATGATCAAAAGAGCAATGTTTGATGGCACGAATTTGCTTAAAGCATTGTTCTTGGGTGAAGTAACTTATAGGGTTTCGCAATCGAAGCAATTTGTAATTGAGCCTATCAGTGATTTTTTTAAACTAAATGTGTGCTTCATTTTCTATGCAGTCCTGGTGATTGGTATTATATTATGGGCCGGTGATAAAAAGTATTTTACAGGTAGTTCTTTAACAGGTTTAAAAAACTTCCTTGGTGACAATTATCTGTTCATATTGTGGATTGCGACACCATTAGTATTCTTTACAGTAACAGGTAGCTTTTTGACCTGGTACACCTATACATCACAAATTGCCATGTGCATATTTTCAGCGGTCTTTGGAGAGTGGTGTATAAAAGTTCTTGGTAGAGACAGGATGCTGGCAAAGGCTTTGGTTGTGGCAGCAATCATTGGTTTTAGCCTATGGTTTGTAGTCCCGTGTATCAGGGATGTAATTGCTGTTGCGGGCAAAGGCGGGCATCCTGTGGATAACTTCACTAATGATATAAAGGAATTCAGGGAGGAATATGGTGATTCTTATGCAGATTATAATGCTTACCTTATAGCTGACTGGAGGATAAATTATGCAGACTTGGCTCACTGGGAGCCGGAATATGTAGCTCCTGCCGAGATGTATGGAAATCTCATCTGCGTAGAAGGTACAATAGATAATTTCCTCGCAGACCCTCATTCCATACTGATACTTGATAAAAATAAGTGGGATGAATATTCACAGATTCTGACCGGACATGTAATCCTTCATGACAATTCATATCTCATATTCAGTAGCGATATGTACTGAGTAACATAATTAAAGTGAAAGACTGTGGCTTAGAGTCTTTCACTTTAATTATGTTATCAATCCTTCTTGCATATATAAAGCAGATGGTTAGTATTGCCTAAAAGTTCTCTTTTCTCGGAAAAATGCAGATACCATTCAAATAATTTGTTGAAATCTTCATCCGAAACATCGAAATCAGCCCTTGGTTCTAAAGGCTCAATAAGCCCGTCTACACCGGTTGTAGTTATCGGGGAAACCTTTTTATCCAAAAACAGGTTCTCAAACTCAGCAATATCATAGCCTGTAAAAAGCTGCTCTTTAAAATGCCTGATTTTATAATCTTCTGTAAAGTTTTCATTTTGACCGAGACTCCAGTTTCCATAGAAGTAGTTGGAATACATGATCGCATAAACCGATATAAACGCAAAAAGCAGTATTCCACCGGGCTTAGTTACTCTGATAGCTTCATCTATAGCCTTATCGATTTCTTTTGCTTCATACAAATGATACATAGGCCCGAAAACAAGAGTGACATCAAAGGAGTTATCAGCGAGAGCTTCGAGATTTGTGGCATCTCCATGCATGGGATGAATGTTAGGAAGACCCTTGCTGCCAGCTCTAAGTACTTCAAGATTGCTTTCAACAAGTTCAACCGAGGTTACATCCATTCCCTCTTTAGCAAGGGCTATAGAGTATCTTCCGGTTCCGGCTCCTATTTCAAGTATCTTTGAGCCTTTGCCGGCATATCTGTGAATATAGTGCATGGTTGTGGCATATTCAAGCCTCCCATGAACTGTTCTATCAAGGCGCCCGTCTTCTTCATACTGGGAATAAAAACTGCTAATGATCTCCTGTCTTGAAGGGCTATTTATTATTGTCTCTTTATCTATAGAATGTGCTGTTGTATGTTTCATCCCTTCACCTCCCTATCTAAAAAATGTATTAACATTAAGATTCCTGATAAGTTCGATATATTCAATAAAATAGATTGATATTTCAGAAAATAAATATTTAGAAGTATAATTTACAGACAAAAGTCTGTCAACACTATAATAGGTGGTGGGATTGAAAGAATACATAGGAGCATATTGACCAAAACTATAGTTCAAGATACATTTCAACAAAAAAGTAAGACTTCATGCAGACAATTTCTTCTCTTTCCTAAGTGTTTGGGGTTTTTCGCTCTTGTCGCAAGAAGAATTCATTCAGATACCGCATCTGCGAATTCCTCAAAAGCCCCAAGTTCCGGTGATTTCAAGGCAACTTGTTGCTTTTGCCGCTCCGAGACGCTGTGGTAGAAAGTACAAAAGCAACAAGTATGTCCATTTTCCTATATACTTGGGGCTTTTTACCCTTGTCACAAGTGGAATTCGTTCAGACATCGCATCTGCGAATTCTTCAAAAGCCCCAAGTCCCCTTGATTTCAAGGCAACTTGTTGCTTTTACCGCTCCGAGACGCAGTGGCAGAAAGTACAAAAGCCCCAAGTCATGCTGATTTTCTGAACACTTGGGGCTTTTAGCTTTTGCCTGCAAGAATTAAATCCAGCTCCGCAGGACACGTTCCTCGCTTTGCGAGGACCTCGGCATAGCGACGACCGGAGCGAAGCGGAGATACGAATCCCGCACCGCGGGTGAGTGGCTCCTCTGCCGCTCACTAAAACAAAAAGCACATCCTTTATGGATGTGCTTTTCGTTTTACTAGAGCGATAGACGGGGCTCGAACCCGCGGTCTCCACCTTGGCAAGGTGGCGCTTTACCAACTAAGCTACTATCGCATATATGTAAAGTCGCTTGCGCGACGCAAATAGAATATTACACGATAACCTATTTACTGTCAACATTTTTTTGAAAACTTTTGCTACAATTTTCTGTCCATCTGACCATTTGACTTGTCTATGCTCCATACCGGATGGAGCTATACTGCAAATACCTCATGATCACTCATAATCATAAGTTACAGATACAGAATTAAGGTTATATAATCCTGCCGCAGAAACATTTACAAAAGAATCTGCTTCAGGCAGAAGTCCCATTCCGTATAGAGCATCGCTTGTAGCATTTACCGGAACCACAATACTTACATCAGTTCCATCCTCAGCAACTTCAAGACAAGACAGCACATATTCTTTTACCACATAATTTTTTTGGATGCTTCCATCCTTTAATTCTTTTGCTGCAATGCTGGAAATTCCCGTAGTAAAATCTTTAGACAGGGCTTTCGCATTCAAAATACAAAATAGAGCAGTACCGCAGAAAACCACAATGCAAGCCACCTTTTGGGCAGAAATATTTTCATGTATAAACTGAGCATATATCGAAATAAGAAAAACATATACAAGCTTTGCTATGACTTCTTGCGGGCAAAAGCGGGCTAGTCCAATACGGTTTCTGTTTTTCTGAAGAAAAACTGAAACCTGTGCTATACTTTTTTCATTGGAGATATAACAGTGAAAACAATAATTTATACAAAAAACATAGACATACCGGAACTTACGATGTATGCACAGCAGTCGGAGGTTCAGCTTTATCATATATGGGAACCGGAGCCGGGGATATTTATAGCAGAGAGCCCTAAAGTCATTTTTCGTGCACTGGATGCAGGATATGAACCAATTTCGCTGCTTCTTGAACAAAAGCAGCTTTTGCAGGAGGGAAGCGAAACAGTTGAGCTCTTACGAAAAATCGATGAGCTTGATATAAATGTACCGGTTTATGCGGCGCCTGATGAAGTGCTCAAAGAAATAACCGGATTTCATTTAACGAGAGGCGTTTTGTGCGCGATGAAAAGAAGACCTCTTCCTGCGGTAGAAGATATATGTAAAAATGCCAAAAGAATCGCCGTTCTTGAAAACGTAACAAATCCCACAAATGCAGGGGCAATCATACGAAGCGCGGCTGCTCTTGGAATGGATGCTTGCCTGTTTTCTCCTGATTGCACGGATCCTTTATACAGGAGAGCTATAAGAGTGAGCATGGGAACTGTTTTTCAGATACCTTGGACTTTTCTTCCTGGGGGAAATGGAGCTGTGCAGCTAAAAAAGCTTGGTTTTTCTACAGTTGCAATGGCGCTTAGGGATGATTCAAGATCGATTGATGATAAAGAGATAAACTCAGAAGATAAACTGGCAGTTTTCCTTGGCGCAGAGGGCGACGGACTAAAGCAGGAAACAATAGATTCCTGCGATTACTGCGTTAAGATACCCATGTATCACGGAGTGGATTCCCTTAATGTGGCCGCTGCAAGTGCAGTAGCTTTCTGGGCTTTGAGGGATAAGTGAGTGACATATATAGCTGATATATATGTTTTTATCTTGACATTTTTTAATCCGGTGAATACAATAATTCTTAATTGCATAGAAAAAGTTATGACGAAGACAGTACGTAATTATGAAAAGCTACAGAGAGCCTGCGGGTGGTGCGAGCAGGTGCGAGTACAGATTACCGAAAATCACTTCCGAGCTGCATGACTGAAATATACAGATCGCTTATCAACTGATTATTCTTTGATCTTACAGGCAAAGAGGTTTGGCGGTAGAGTAGGTTATGACGGGATTCTCACCGTGACAGAGAGCCATATAAAACCTGAGCTTTGGCAAAGGGGAGTATGTTGTAAACAGGTGGTACAGCGAGTTTAACCCTCGTCCTTTTTACAGGACGGGGGTTTTTTACATCATAGGAAATTGCGTTCCTGATAAAAAACGTTTCACAAAGGATGCGAATTAAGCGCATTATGAAAGGAGTTTCTAATGTATAAGAAGGTTGACACTGACATGAATTTTGTCGCCCGCGAAAAAGAGATCGAGAAATTCTGGAAAGACGAAGACATTTTCCAGAAGAGCGTAGATACCAGAAGCAAGGGCGAGATGTATATGTTCTATGACGGACCGCCGACTGCAAACGGTAAGCCTCATATCGGACACGTTCTTACACGTGCCATCAAGGATATGATCCCGAGATACCGCACAATGAAGGGATACACAGTTCCCCGTAAGGCAGGCTGGGATACACACGGTCTTCCTGTTGAGCTTGAAGTTGAAAAGCTTCTTGGCCTTGACGGAAAAGAGCAGATTGAAGAATACGGTATAGAGCCTTTCATCAAAAAATGTAAGGAATCTGTATGGAAATATAAGGGAATGTGGGAAGATTTCTCAGGTACAGTCGGATTCTGGGCTGACATGGATCATCCTTACATCACATACGATGACAATTTCATCGAATCTGAGTGGTGGGCTCTTAATGAAATCTGGAAAAAGGGTCTTCTTTACAAGGGATTTAAGGTAGTTCCTTATTGTCCTCGTTGTGGCACACCTCTTTCATCTCATGAGGTTGCTCAGGGCTATAAACAGCTCAAAGAGCGCACAGCTGTAGTTCGCTTTAAGGTTAAGGGAGAAGTTGCATATTTCCTTGCATGGACAACAACTCCCTGGACACTTCCTTCAAACATCGGTCTTTGCGTAAACCCTGATGAGAAGTATATCAAGGTTAAGGCAGCTGACGGATACACATATTACCTTGCTGAGGCTCTTGCTGATACAGTACTCGGCAGCCTTGCAAAGGAAGAAGGCGAAAAGGCATACGAAGTTCTTGAAACTTATGTTGGTACAGATCTTGAGTATAAAGAATATGAGCCTCTTTACAAGTGCGCTGCAGATGAAGCAGAGAAGCAGCACAAGAAGGCATTCTTCATCTATTGCGATAACTACGTAACAATGTCAGACGGTACAGGTATCGTTCACATTGCTCCTGCATTCGGTGAAGATGATGCCAGAGTTGGTAGAAAATATGATGCACCCCTTGTTCAGATGGTTGACTCAGAAGGTAAGTTAAAGCCCGAGACACCTTTTGCAGGAATGCGTTGTAAGCCTACTCAGAAGGAAATGGATGAAGGTGCTGTAAGTGCAGATCCTGAGGTACTTAAGGATCTCGATGCAAGAAAGCTTCTCTTCTCTGCACCTAAGATGGAGCACGATTATCCTCACTGCTGGAGATGTGGTACACCCCTTCTTTACTATGCGCGTTCATCATGGTTCATCAAGGTTACAGAGGTTAAGGATGACCTTATCAGAAATAATAAGGAAATCAACTGGGTTCCCGAGTCAATCGGTAAGGGACGTTTTGGCGACTGGCTTGAGAACATCCAGGATTGGGGAATCTCACGTGACAGATATTGGGGAACTCCTCTTAATATCTGGGAGTGTGATGACTGCGGACATCAGCTTTCCGTAGGCTCAAGAAAAGAGCTTGCAGAGCTCTCAGGAGATCCTTCTGCTGAGACAGTTGAGCTCCACAGACCTTACATTGATAAATATGAGATCACATGCCCTAAGTGTGGCAAGAAGATGCACAGAGTAAAGGAAGTTATCGACTGCTGGTTCGATTCAGGTGCAATGCCTTTCGCACAGCTTCACTATCCTTTTGAAAACAAGGAACTCTTCGAGAAGCAGTTCCCGGCTCAGTTCATCTCAGAAGCAGTTGACCAGACAAGAGGATGGTTCTACTCACTTCACGCTGAGGCAACACTTCTCTTCAACAAGCCTGCATTTAAAAATGTTATAGTACTCGGCCTTGTGCAGGATGAAAATGGACAGAAGATGAGTAAGTCAAAGGGCAACGCAGTTGATCCTTTCGAAGCTCTTGAAAAATACGGCGCAGATGCTATCAGATGGTACTTTTATACAAACAGTGCACCATGGCTTCCTTCAAGATTTGCAGGAAAAGCTGTTTCTGAAGGACAAAGAAAGTTCCTTGGAACACTTTGGAATACCTATGCATTCTTTGTTCTGTATGCAAATATTGATGGTTTTGATGCCGGAAAATATAAACTTGAGAAGGATAAACTCACTGTAATGGATAAGTGGATCCTCTCAAAGATGAACACCATGATCGGTGAAGTGGATAAGAACCTTGAAAATTACAGAATACCTGAGGCTGGAAAGGCTCTCGATGCATTTGTTGATGATCTCTCCAACTGGTATGTAAGAAGAAGCCGTGAGCGTTTCTGGGCTAAGGGAATGGAGCAGGATAAGATTTCTGCATATATGACCCTTTATACAGCACTCGTAAATGTCTGCAAGGCAGCAGCTCCCATGGTTCCTTTCATGACAGAGTCTATCTACCAGAACCTTGTACGTACAAGCGATCCTACTGCACCGGAGTCAATCCACCTTTGTGATTTCCCTGCAGTAGACGAGAGCTTTATCGATAAGGATCTTGAGGAAAATATGGATGAGGTTCTTCAGATTGTTGTACTTGGACGTGCTTGCAGAAATGCAGCTGCTATCAAGAACCGTCAGCCCATCGGACAGATGTATGTCAAAGCTGAGAAGACCGTTTCTGACTTCTATCTTGATATCATCGAAGATGAGCTTAATGTAAAGAAAGTTATATTTGCAGATGATGTAAGAGACTTTACAACTTACACATTCAAGCCTCAGCTTAAGACTGTTGGACCTAAATATGGAAAAGTACTCGGCAAGATCAAAGAATATTTAGGCTCTCTTGACGGCAACAACGCTATGGATGAACTTAAGTCAAACGGCGCTCTTAAGTTTGACGCAGACGGAACAGCAGTTGAACTTACAGAAGAGGATCTGCTTATCGATATGGCTCAGAAGGAAGGCTTCGAGAGCACAGAGGATCACGGTGTAACAGTAGTTCTTGATACCAATCTTACAGAGGAACTCTTAAATGAAGGCTTTATGTATGAAGTCATCAGTAAGGTTCAGACAATGCGTAAGGATTCAGGCTTCGAAGTTATGGATCGCATCAAGCTCTCTGTTAACGGTAATGACAAGATCGCCAAGATCGTAAAGGATAACGAAGAATCTATTTCTACAAAAGTCCTTGCCAGTGAAGTAGTATACGGCAGTGACGTTGCTAATTCCAAGGAATGGGATATCAACGGAGAAAAAGTTACGATCGGTGTTGAGAAGGTTTGAAAAATAATATAAAGTAGTATTAGGCACGCGGTAGCATTAGCTGCCGCGTCTCTTTTTTTCTAAGAAAAAAAGAGACGCTATGGATGCGTTATTATGTTAAATGATCATGGAGGCAAATAACAACTTGAGGAAAATCTTAATTACTAATGATGATGGAATCAGTGCAGATGGAATAATAAGACTTGCAAAAGCGGCAAAGGAGTTTGGCGAGGTATGGGTTGTCGCTCCTTCACATCAAAGGAGTGCCGCATCTCACAGTATCTCTTTAAGAAATTCAATAGATATATACCCACATGATTTCCCCGTGGAGGGTGTGCACGCATATTCGTGCAGCGGAACTCCCGGAGACTGCGTTCGCGTGGGAGCTTTGAGCGTTATGGATGAGAAGCCGGATGTAGTTTTATCAGGAATAAATGACGGCTATAATGTTGCGACGGATATTCAATACTCTGCAACCGCAGGAGCGGCTTTTGAGGCTGCTTTTCAGGGATTTCATGCAATTGCATTATCTGAGGGCGTTTGGACAAACCATGAGGTCACAGATGCGTATTTAAAGGATATGATAGCTGACGGACTCGAAGTGAAACTAAAGTACGGAGAGATAGTAAATATCAATTTCCCGGGCTGTAACCTATCTGATTATAAAGGAATACAAAGAGGAGTAAAAGTTTCAAGAAATGCCTTCTTTATCGACAGATATAAAGTCATAGAGGAACTTGCAAACAATGGAAAACGATACATGGTAGACGGAATACACAAGGCAGTTCCGGAAGAGGGTACTGACTATGGAGCAGTCCTTGGTAACTGCATCTCCTTTGGCATAGTAAATAACGTAGGAACATAACATATAAAAAGCTCCGCGAGGATTATATATAGTCCGCGCGGAGCTTTTTTAGATTATTTAAACTTCAAACATCCCGAGAGATCATGCACCCACATCAAGGCGCAATGATGACGGTATTAAAGGAGGTTCTCTTCCTTTACGATCTTAACGATTCTGCTTGTACCAAGTCTGTC
This sequence comes from Butyrivibrio sp. NC2002, assembly GCF_000702265.1. Taxonomy (GTDB): domain Bacteria; phylum Bacillota; class Clostridia; order Lachnospirales; family Lachnospiraceae; genus Butyrivibrio. The sequence continues at coordinate 528,599 of NZ_JNKZ01000004.1, read as the reverse complement.
AGCACCAAGTGACATGAACTTTTCAGCATCAGCGATGCTTCCGATACCACCTGCAGCCTTCATCTTTACATTAGGGCCGATGTGCTTTGAGAAAAGTTCAATATCAGCGAATGTAGCACCTGCTGTTGAGAAACCTGTTGAAGTCTTGATGTAATCAGCGCCTGCTTCTGTTACAAGCTCGCACATCTTGATCTTCTCTTCATCAGTAAGAAGGCATGTCTCGATGATAACCTTCAAGATTTTGTTTCCGCAAGCAGCCTTGATCTCTTTGATTTCATTAAGAACATAGTCGTAATTCTTAGCTCTAAGCTCGCCAATGTTGATTACCATATCGATTTCGTCAGCACCGTTTGCAAGAGCATCTTTTGTCTCAAATACTTTTGTTGCTGTAGTCATGTTTCCGTTAGGGAATCCGATAACTGTGCAAAGCTGAAGCTTATCACCAACATATTCTTTTGCTCTCTTAATGTAGCAGGGAGGAATGCAGATTGAAGCTGTATTGTATTTCATACCGTCATCAGCGATTTCCTTTATCTGGTCCCATGTAGCTTCCTGTTTTAAAAGTGTATGATCACAGTGATTAAGAATTTCTTTAATATCCATTGTTTTGTTCCTTTCTTTTTTAGATTCCATCTTCTCTGAAGAAAAAACGGAAATCGATACCTTTACATTAAGATACCCTCTGTAAAAGAGGGTATCAGGTAAACCAATTAACTAATTAGCGCATGCCCTTGTCATAGGGAATACCCTCTGCCTTAGGAGCTCTTGAATTCTTGGAAGTGAATGCAAGAACGAGAAGTGAGATCACATAAGGCATGATATTGTATACAGTTCCTGAAATAGGAAGTGCCTGCAGGAATCCGATTCCCATATATACGTTGGACAGCGATCTGAATACTGCGAACAGTACAGCAGACCAAGCAATCCTTTCAGGTTTCCACTGACCAAAGATCATAACGGCAAGTGAGAGGAAACCGGCACCGGCAACACCGTAATCGAAGTGCCAGGTTGAGTTTGCTGCAGCGATGTAAATAATACCGCCGACACCTGCAAGGAATCCTGAAATGATAACACCTGAATATCTCATAGCGTAAACATTGATACCAACTGATTCAGCAGCCTGAGGATGTTCACCGCAGGATCTGAGTCTAAGTGCAAACTTTGTTTTGTAGAAAACGATTATTGAGATAATAAGGAGCAGAGCAGCTACTACTACAAACCATGAAAGCTGTACAGGTCCGACGTTGAAAATAAAAGCATCATGACCTCTTACGTAGTCGAGTTTTGCTGAAAAGTCTGTTCCGTTTGAACGACTGGTGTTAAAAGCTTTGATAATAACAGTCGCAGCTGCGGTAGCAAGCATGTTAAGTGCAGTTCCGATAAGTGTCTGATCAGCATTAAAGTTAATGCAGGCAACAGCGATAAGCAGAGATGAGATCATTCCGGCAACGGCTGCTGCGATAAGTGTAAGTGAAATGATGGTAAACTTGGATGCATTTTCAGGAAGAAGCACCATTACCATTGCGCCTGCCATAGCACCAAATACCATGATTCCTTCCAAACCGAGGTTGATGATACCGCTTCGTTCTGAGAACATACCACCTAAAGCTACAAGGATCAAAACGGCGGAGAAAATTAGTGTGTACTGAATAAGTAAAGCCATATTCTTACACCTCCTTCTTGTCAGCCGCTTTGTTTTCGGCATCGTTTTTCTTAGTGTCAGCCGGAGCAGTTCCAAGCTTGCTCACAGGTTTTGACATTATAGTCTTGAAGAACAGAACAAATCCGCACAGATAGATGATTATAGCGATCATAAGATCTGCAACCTGTGGATTGTAGTAATTAGTGTTAAGATACTGTCCGCCCTGAGTAATATAAGTAACGAACAAACCTGCAAAAATCGTTCCAATAGGATGAAGACCGCCAAGGAAAGCAACAGCAATTCCTGAGAATCCCATTCCGGGAACAGAAGAAGCAATCTTGTAATGCTCGATACCTGTAAGGTAATAAAGACCTGCTGCAAGACCTGCGATAGCACCTGAAATAACAAGGCTGAGGATGATATTTCTCTTAGCGTTCATTCCGGCATATTTTGCAGCATCCTTGCTGTGTCCGGTTGCCTTAAGCTCATAACCAAAGGTTGTCTTGTTGAGCACAAACAGGATCAGGATAGCAATTATGATAGTAAGCGGAACGGCGATTGTCATGTACTTGTTCTTTCCGAAGAACTCGCTCATGAAAGCAGGTAAAAGGCTTGCGTCTTTTACGTTGTGAGTCTCGGACTTGGTTGTATCCATAACTGTTTTATTACCAAGTACAATGTTGCAGACATAAAGTGCGATCCAGTTAAGCATGATACCTGCGATAACTTCGTTTACGTTGAAGTAAGCTTTAAAGAAACCGCAAATGCATCCCCAAATAGCGCCTGCAGCGATAGCAGCAAGAACACAGAAGAACCAGTTCCAGTGAAGAGCAAGAGCAGTATAAAGACTTGCAATAATGCCTACTGTGTACTGACCTGCACAACCGATATTGAAAAGTCCTGTCTTAAATGCAAACAAAATAGCTTCAGCACAAAGGATCACAGGTACTGATTTTACAAGTACGGATCCAAGGGCACTCATGAGCTTTTTCTGATTGCCTGCAAATTTAAAGAAATTACGAAGGATTGCAAACATTCCTTCAGCAGCGTGTTCCGGGTTCATCAGAAGCAGAATGATATATCCGAGGAAAATACCAAGAACTGCACACAAAACGGATGCAAGCAGCGTCTGAAATCCGGGTTTGTTAAAGATACTTGTTTTCTCTTTCACGCTTATGCCTCCTTTCTTGTGTCGCGCTTAGCGCCTGACATGTATAATCCAAGTTCCTGAAGAGTTGTATTCTTAGGATCTACTTCACCAACAATTTCTCCCTCGTACATAACAAGTATTCTGTCAGAGAGGTTCATTACTTCATCGAGCTCAAGTGAAACAAGAAGGATTGCGTTACCGGCATCTCTTTCTTTTACGATAGCTTCGTGAATGTTTTCGATAGCGCCGACGTCAAGACCACGAGTGGGCTGAACAGCAACTAAAAGCTTATGATCTCTATCCATTTCACGGGCAGCGATAGCTTTCTGCTGGTTACCACCTGACATTGCACGTACAATAGTTGTAGCGCCCTGTCCTGAACGAACGTCAAAAGCAGCTGCAAGCTTGTCTGAATATTTTCTCATCTCAGCTTTCTTAAGAATGCCGTGATGTGAGAACTCAGGCTCAAAATAACGCTGAAGGATCATGTTCTCTTCAAGAGTGTAATCAAGAACAAGACCGTGCTTATGTCTGTCTTCAGGGATATGGCTCATTCCGTGAGTATTCTTGTAACGGATTGATTTCTTTGTGATGTCTTCGCCGCACAGAGTGATCTTGCCGCTTGAAATATCATCAAGACCTGTAAGAGCACCGACAAATTCGGTCTGACCGTTTCCGTCGATACCTGCGATACAAACGATTTCACCTGCTCTTACATTAAATGAAACATTGTGAACAGAATCATTTGCATGAAGTTTACTCTTAACGCACACATTCTCGACCTTAAGAACTTCTTCGCCGGGCTTTGCTTCTTCTTTATCAACAGCGAATTTAACGTTACGACCAACCATCATGGAAGATAACTCTTCCTTTGTTGTTGATTTAACGTCTACTGTACCGATATATTTTCCTTTTCTAAGGATTGAACATCTGTCTGCTACAGCCATGATCTCGTTAAGCTTATGAGTGATGAAAAGAATAGATTTTCCTTCAGCAGCCAGATCCTTCATGATCTTCATAAGTTCATCGATTTCCTGAGGAGTAAGAACAGCAGTAGGCTCATCGAAAATAAGAATTTCATTATCTCTGTAGAGCATCTTGAGAATTTCTACTCTCTGCTGCATTCCGACAGTAATGTCTTCAATTATCGCGTCGGGATCTACCTTCAGATTGTATTTTTCTGAAAGAGCAAGAACCTTCTTTCTGGCATCAGCTTTGGTAAGAAAACCGAATTTGGAGGGTTCCGAACCAAGGATGATGTTGTCCAGAACTGAGAAAATGTCAACCAGCATGAAGTGCTGATGGACCATTCCTATTCCAAGAGCAGTAGCATCGTTGGGGTTGTTGATCTTTACTTCTTTGCCATCCTTTTTAATAACACCCTTCTCGGGAGTGTAATGGCCAAAAAGCACACTCATAAGTGTACTTTTTCCTGCACCGTTTTCACCAAGCAGTGCATGGATTTCTCCGCGCTTAAGCTGCAAAGTGATATCATCATTTGCAATTATGCCGGGGAATTCTTTCGTGATATGCAACATTTCAATTACATAATCTTCCATAAGAGGCACACCTTTCTAACATTTGTAATAATTAACTATTCATAATTATATCTTAATTTCATGGCATAGTAAAACCATAGAAAATATCACCCGAATATATGAAACAGTGATATTTTCTATGGCTTTAATGTGCCGTGTTTTGGGTATAAAAAGGGAAGGATTGCTCCTTCCCCTTCATAAAAGCATTTAATTAGTGAATGTTATCAAATTCTGTAACAGTGATATCTGTTGAAGGCATAGCCTCGATATCGCTAGAAACTGTGATGTCACCAGCATACATAGCAGAAACAAGTTTGTTGTAGTCATCAACAGTGAAGTTTGTCATTGACCATGTATCTGTAGGAAGCTGTACATAGTTAAGTGACGGATCATCGCCTGATACAAGACCAAGGTTCTCGATCTTACCAGCGTATGAATCCCACTTACCAGCAAAGAGATCTGTAAGTGTTGAGTTAACTGTTGCAGCAAGACCCTTCATAGCTGATGTTACGCAAACGCCATCACCGTAAAGACCATCGATTGTGCCGGACTGGTCAACGTCTACACCAACAACCTTGCCGCCTACCTTCTTAGCAGCCTCACCAGCTGAATTGAAGATACCGCCGCCGCAAGCGAATACGATCTCTGTGCCGCCCTGATACCATGTATCCATAACAGCTGTGATAGACTCATCACCGAAGAACTGTCCGCCGTAAACATAGTTAACTTCTACGTCTGACTCAACGCCGTCTTCTTTAGCTGCATCGTTAGCACCCTGAACGAAACCATAACCATAACGGATAACTGCAGGAACTGCCATACCGCCAAGGAAACCAAGCTTCTTGTAGCCTTCCTTAACTACAGCATAGCCAGCCATGTAACCAGCAAGCTCTTCCTGATATGTGAATGAGCAAACATTTGAAGGAAGCTCATCCATGCCAGCGCCTTCGAAGTCACCCTGTGAGCAGTCAAGAGCGATGATTGTAACTTCAGGATTCTCCTCAGCAACAGTTGCAATCATTTCAGCGAAAAGATAGCCGGGAACGATGATTACGTTGTAACCGTCAGCTACAGCGTTATCGAATGCAGCAACACGTGCTTCGTTTGAATCTTCTGTGGGTTTGTAGTACTGATAGTCAACACCGTTAGCCTCAGCGAATGCCTTTGAAGCTTCGTATGTTGTCTGGTTGAATGACATATCTGTGATGTCACCGGAGTCTGTGATCATAGCGATCTTGTAGTCGCCGGCAGCTGCTGTCTCAGCATCAGCTGACTCCTCTGTTGTTTCTTCAGCTGCTTCTTCTGTTTCCTCAGCAGCCTCTTCTGTTGCCTCTTCTGTTGCTTCTTCAGCTGTCTCTTCAGCAGCTTCTTCAACAGTTGTTTCCTCAGCTGTATCTGCTGCAGGCTCAGAAGATGAACCGCCACAAGCTACAAGGCCGAGTGTGAGTGATGCTGTAAGCATCATAGCCAATAACTTTTTCATAATGTTTGTTCTCCCTTTCTTTAAACTATAAACATTAGAAAGTTGTATAACATATATATACAACCTAAAGGAATTATAATCACATATCGCTTTTTTAACAAGTTAAATATTTTACCACCCCGAAAATGATATTAATTATGGTAAGAAGTTTATAATGCTTTAACTAGTCAGATGATTGATTTCGCGTTACAATACTAACGTACCTACATCTATTATGAGGAGGGTGTAATGAAGAAAAAACAATTATCTTTTGACAAGGAACTTTTTAAACGAAGTGTACTTTACAATGTAAAAACACTTTACCGAAAGACTATCGAGGAGGCTTCACCCCAGGAGATATTCCAGGCATCCGCTTATGCGATAAAAGATGCAATTGTCGATCATTGGATGACGACACAGAAGGCGGCAAGTGAACAGGATCCCAAGATTGTTTACTACATGTCCATGGAATTTCTGATGGGAAGAGCGCTTGGTAATAACCTTATTAACCTGCAGGCTTATAAGGATGTTAAAGATGCACTCGATGAACTGGGAGTGGATATTAACCTTATAGAGGATCAGGAGCCGGATCCCGCTCTTGGAAACGGTGGTCTTGGAAGACTTGCCGCATGTTTCCTTGACTCTCTGTCCACACTTGGCTATCTTGCCTATGGATGCGGAATCAGATATAAATATGGAATGTTTCGCCAGAAAATAAGCGATGGTTATCAGGTTGAAGTGCCGGATAACTGGCTTGAGTACGGCAATCCTTTCGAACTTCGTCGTCCCGAATATGCAAAAGAAGTAAAATTCGGCGGCTATGTAAATGTTTTTGTTGATGACAGAGGACGAAATATCTTCCGACAGGAAGGATATCAGTCAGTAAGGGCTATCCCCTATGACCTGCCCGTTATAGGATACGGCAACGGCTTTGTGAATACGCTCCGTATCTGGGATGCTGAGCCTGTAAACTGCTTTGAGCTCGACTCATTTGATAAGGGTGACTACCAGAAGGCTGTAGAACAGGAAAACCTGGCAAGTCAGCTCTGCGAAGTGCTTTATCCCAATGATAATCATATCGCAGGAAAAGAACTTAGACTTAAGCAGCAGTATTTCTTTATTTCTGCATCTGTTCAGACTGCGCTTAAGAGATACTTAAGAAAACACGATGATATCAGCAAGTTTTATGAAAAAGCTGTTTTCCAGCTAAACGACACACATCCGACAGTAGCAGTCGCAGAACTTATGAGACTGCTTATGGATGAGTATTATCTCCCGTGGGATACCGCGTGGGATGTTACCATGAAGACCTGCTGTTACACAAACCATACGATCATGGCAGAAGCTTTGGAAAAATGGCCAATTGACCTCTTCCAGAGACTGCTTCCCAGAATTTACCAGATAGTAGATGAGATAAACAGAAGATTTGTAGACCAGATCATGAGAAAGTACTCCAATCTCCCGAGTATAGATGTACAGGGCAAGATAAGAAGTATGGCTATTCTCTATGACAATCAGGTTAAGATGGCGCACCTTGCAATTGTGGGCGGTCATTCTGTAAACGGTGTTGCAAGACTTCATACCGAGATATTAAAACAGCGTGAACTTAAGGACTTCTATGAGATGTTCCCGGATAAGTTCAATAATAAGACAAACGGTATCACTCAGAGACGATTCCTTATGCATGCCAATCCGCTTCTTGCAGACTGGATAACAGATAAGGTAGGAGACGGATGGATAACCGATCTGTCTGTTATTTCCGGCTTAAAAGAACTGGCTACAGATAAGAAGGCGCAGAAAGAGTTCATGGATATCAAACTTCAGAATAAGAAGCGCCTTGCAAAGTATATCTTAAAGCACAACGGAATAGAGGTTGATCCTAAGTCTATATTCGACTGTCAGGTAAAGAGACTTCATGAATACAAGAGACAGTTCCTTAATATATTACATGTAATTTATCTGTATGATCTGATTAAGGAGCATCCGGATCTTGATATGTGCCCCAAGACATATATTTTCGGAGCAAAAGCTGCTGCAGGTTATCAGACAGCAAAACTCACTATAAAATTAATCAACTCTGTTGCAGATGTGATTAATAATGATACTAGTATTAATGGCAAACTTAAAGTAGTATTCATTGAGGATTACAAAGTTTCAAATGCTGAACTTATTTTTGCTGCCGCTGACATTTCAGAGCAGATTTCAACAGCAAGTAAGGAAGCATCAGGAACCGGTAATATGAAGATGATGCTTAACGGAGCTATCACTCTGGGAACGCTTGACGGCGCAAACGTTGAGATGCTTGAAGAGGTCGGCAAGGAGAATATGTTCATATTCGGTCTTACCTCTGAGGAAGTAATCGCCTATGAAAAGAATGGCGGATATAACCCCGGAGAAATATATGAAAAGGATCCCAATGTCAGGAAGACACTTGATCGCCTTGTTGACGGAACCTTCTCAAGAGACAGAGAACTTTTCAGACCGCTTTACAATTCACTTCTAAATACAATAAACTCTAACAAGGCAGACCAGTATTTCATTTTGAAGGACTTCAACTCTTATGCTGAGGCACAGAGAAATATTTCCGAAGCTTACAGAGATCAGAAGAAGTGGGCAAAGATGGCAATTCTAAACACAGCAAGCAGCGGTAAGTTTTCATCTGACAGAACTATTCAGGAATATGTTGATGAAATCTGGCATATAGATAAGCTCAATATTTAATAGGCAAAATTTTTTAAGGAGGAATGCAGTTAATGGTAAGTACGTTACAGGCGGGGGGATATCTGATTAATGGAATGGAACTCATTCCGGATGGGATAGACGCGGAAAAACAGATACAGGCAAAAACAGGTAAGGCGGCTGATAAGGCTGAGGCTAAGAAGAATACCATAGCCTACAGTATTTTAAAGGCTCACAATACATCCGGAAATATGGATAAGCTGAATGTAAAGTTTGACAAGCTTACAAGCCATGACATAACTTATGTCGGAATTATCCAGACCGCAAGGGCATCAGGACTTGAAAAGTTCCCTATCCCATATGTACTTACAAACTGTCATAACTCACTTTGCGCAGTTGGCGGAACAATAAATGAAGATGACCACATGTATGGTCTTACAGCAGCCAGAAAATACGGCGGAATCTATGTTCCGCCGCACCAGGCTGTTATCCACCAGTTTGCAAGAGAGATGCTTGCAACAGGCGGAGGAATGATCCTTGGCTCTGACTCTCACACAAGATACGGAGCTCTTGGAACAATGGCTATGGGTGAAGGTGGTCCCGAGCTTGTAAAACAGCTCCTTGGACAGACCTATGATATCAACATGCCTGACGTTGTAGCTATTTACCTTACAGGAGAGCCTGCGCCCGGAGTTGGTCCTCAGGACGTAGCTCTTGCGATAATTGGCAAGGTATTTGGTGATGGTTATGTAAAAAATAAGGTAATGGAATTTGTAGGTCCCGGCGTATCATCACTTAGTGCTGATTTCAGGATCGGAATCGACGTTATGACTACGGAGACAACCTGCCTTTCATCTATCTGGCAGACCGATGATGAGATCAAAAACTTCTATGAAATACACGGAAGAAGCGGCGATTACAAGGAATTAAAACCCGGAGAAATAGCTTATTACGACGGAGTAGTTGAGGTTGACCTTAGCACAATTAAGCCTATGATCGCTATGCCTTTCCATCCAAGCAATACTTATGAGATCGATGAAGTCAACGCAAACCTTGAAGACATAATCGCAGATGTTGAAAAGAGAGCAAAGGTAAGCTTTGGCGATAAGGTAGAATACTCACTTAAGAATAAGATAAAAGACGGCAAATTCATGGTAGATCAGGGCGTCATTGCCGGATGCGCAGGTGGCGGATTTGAAAATATCTGCGCAGCTGCTGATATCTTAGAGGGCAGATTTATAGGTAATGACAGATTTACATTAAGTGTATATCCTGCATCTACACCTATTTTCATGGAAATAGTAAAGAACGGTGTTGCAGCTAAAATCCTTGAAACAGGTGCTATCTTAAAGACAGCATTCTGTGGTCCCTGCTTTGGCGCAGGAGACACACCTGCAAATAATGCGTTCAGTATCCGTCACTCAACCCGTAACTTCCCCAACAGAGAGGGTTCAAAGGTTCAGAACGGACAGATCGCATCAGTTGCTCTTATGGATGCAAGATCTATTGCGGCAACTGCAGCTAATCAGGGCGTACTCACACCTGCTACTGCTTTTGACGGCAAGTTCAATAAATATACATATTATTTCGACAAGGAAATCTATGCAAACCGCGTATTTGATTCGCACGGAGTTGCAGAGCCTGACTGTGAGCTTCAGTTTGGTCCCAACATCAAGGACTGGCCGAAGATGTCAGCGCTTACAGATAACCTGCTCCTTAAAGTTGTATCAGAGATTCACGATCCTGTTACTACAACTGATGAGCTTATTCCTTCAGGCGAAACATCATCATACAGATCAAATCCTATAGGTCTTGCAGAGTTTACTCTCTCAAGAAAGGATCCTGAGTATGTAGGCAGAGCAAAAGCTGTTCATGCTGAAGAGGAAAAGAGACTTAAGGAAGAGGCATTTGACAACTTAAGCTCAGAGATTCAGGATGTAGTTAAAAATATTAAGGCTCAGTATCCTGAAGTTACAGCAGCTAACACAGGAATAGGATCTACTATCTTTGCAGTAAAACCCGGTGATGGTTCTGCAAGAGAGCAGGCTGCTTCCTGCCAGAAGGTTCTTGGCGGCTGGGCAAATGTTGCGAATGAATATGCAACAAAGAGATACAGATCAAACCTTATCAACTGGGGAATGCTTCCGCTCGTTATAGAAAAAGGAGATCTTCCTTTTAAGAACGAAGACTATATTTTCCTTCCGGGAATCAGAAAAGCAGTTGAGGATAAGGCAGAAAAAATCAAGGCGGTTGCTATTTCAAACGGTGCTGTTAAGGAATTTACAATGACACTTGGCGACCTTACGGATAATGAAAGAGAGATCATTCTTGATGGTTGTCTCATAAATTATAACCGTGCCGGAAAGAAATAACTTTTTATGATACGAAATAAGTTTTTGAAAAATGGATTGAGCATGGCACTTGCTGTTGCCATGACATTTACAACAGGCTGCGCAGGCAATAGCGCAGCTACAAATGAGACTTCAGCATCGGAGCAGGAGACGCCAAAAGCAGACCCTGCTCCTGGTGTCGTTTATGAAGTACCTACAGTTGTCCCCGGTGCTCTTATAGATCAGAACGGCTATAGGACAGGGGCTGAGAAGTCGGTGATATTTAGGGGGGAAAACCTTCCGGATGTTTTCTATGTTTACAATCTTGATACAGATGAACTGGAATACACTGGTCAGATGCGCGATGAAGTCATAGATAAGGAGACCGGAGAAGTAACAAGGCAGGGATATTTTACCGACCTTACAACTGACGGAAGCTACTATATCTATGCTGACACAATAGGTAGTTCTTACAGCTTCAGGATACAGAATGATCTATATGATGAGATTTTTAATGAGGCCAGCAAGACCTATTACAGAAACAGATGCGGAATGAATCTATCTGACAGCTTCGCAGGAGAGGACTCTCACGCGGCTTGCCATACTGAGAATGCATATCTTCAGGAGGATCCATCCGTCACACTTGATGTAACGGGAGGGTGGCACCTTGATGCTCAGGCGGACAGAGATGTTGCACAGGGATGCAGGATTGCCCAGAACCTTCTTCTAGCCTATGAGATGAATCCGGAGAAGATGGGCGATGATGTGGGAATTCCGGAAAGCGGAAACGGAGTGCCCGATATTCTGGATGAAATAAAATATGAAATTGATTGGCTTATAAAGATGCAGGATGAGAGAACCGGTGGTGTTTACGGCTCAGCGATAACAACCGGGGATGGTGGAGATATCTCTCAAAGTAAAGTCGAGGTAACACCCATTACAATGGAGGCAACAATAAGGTTTGCTGCACTGCTTGCCGACTTTAGCTACCACTATCAGAGCTTTGATCCTGACTTTGCAACAAGGTGCCTTAAATGTGCGGACAGAGCATATAACCTTTTTGTAAATACTGAGGATGTAAATAAGAGTGCACTCTGTTTTCATGCGGCAGCGCAGCTGTACAGAGCTACCGGCTCAACAGACTATGAGAAGGTGCTTACAGCATTCTTTGGAAAAGCGGACTATTCCACTCTTTTCAATGAAGATGAGGATATTTTCCTTGGAAGCATCACATATATATCAACAAGCCAGAAGGTAAATGTTGATATCTGCTCAACAATAATGAAGCTGCTTATGAAGAAAGCTTCAAAAATAGCACAGGCTGCAAGGAATTCAGCCTACATGGTTACAGACACGTCCGATCATTCAAGGATCCTTGATGATATGAGAGTCATAACCATAACCGACCACATCATATATAATTATGAGTACACAACGATAATTGAAAACCACGCCCACTTTCTGATGGGAAGGAACAGGGAAGCGGTCAATTACGTAACAGACAATACAGAACACACCTATCTTGAAACAGGAGAAGGCACGGGAATAATGAATGAGCCTCTTTTAAATGCCAAGTTTATTTTCATGCTCAGTGTAATTAAGGAGTAATCTGATGAACGCAGAGATAGACGGATTAAATATATATTACAGAGATGAGGGAGAAGGCCCTTTACTGGTGCTTCTTCACGGATGGGGCTCAAATGTAGACCTTTTTGACACCATTTTTAAATTTGCCAAAAAGAAATATCATGTAGTCGGAATGGATATGCCCGGCTTTGGAAAAAGCGATGAGCCAAAAGATGCTTTTGAAGTAAGCGACTTTGTGGACTTTGTTTTGCATTTTATAAAAAAATTGTATCCGGATGAGAAGGAAATAATGTTCCTTGGTCATTCTATGGGAGGCAGAGTCATTATCAAAATGATAGGAACGAAGGATGCTTCTGAACTTGGTTTTGAAATCCCGAGAGTGATCCTTACTGACAGTGCAGGTATCAAGCCTGTACCTTCAGGAAAACAGTCATCAAGAACAAAGAGATACAAATTCTACAAGAATATCCTGACAAAGACGGGAATTGCCAAGGCTTTTCCGGGGACTATAGAGAGCCTTCAGAAAAAATTCGGATCTGCTGATTATGCAGCCGCATCTCCCATAATGAGAAAGAGTCTTGTAAAGGTAGTAAACGAGGACCTTGCCCCGTATATGCCAAAGGTATCGATGCCTGCACTTCTAATTTGGGGAGATCAGGATACCGCAACACCTTTATCAGACGGACAGCAGATGGAAAAATTAATGCCTAATGCCGGACTTGCGGTGATACCGGGTGCCGGACACTACTCTTTCCTTGATAACGTATATATGTATAATAAGATTCTTGGAAGCTTTTTAAATATAGAAATGTAAGAGGGCTTTATATATGAGCATTTTGACAAAGATATTATTTTGGATCGCATTTGCAGCAGCTACAACCTTAGGGCTTAGATATTACACACACATGCTGCAGCTGTCATCATATCAGTTTCAGGGCTATTTTAGATTCTTAAGATCTAAGCCTCAAAGATACGGACTTCATATAGGTTTTTTGTGCGTATATGCAATAGCAGGCTTTATAGCTGATACCCATATGATAACGGTACTTACCTGGATTTCCTTTGCATTTTTGGTTTTCCTTGTAATTCAGTATCTGCCAAAGAAAGCAAAGAAGAAGTTTGTTGTGACAAAGAGAGTTAGCAGACTTTTTGTAACTTATGTACTCTTGTTTGCAGTAGTTGTCACTTTGTATTTTGCACTGCCAAACGCACAATACGTCCTTGCAATCTACATGGGATTTCTTCCTCTTGTCGCCGCGCTTACAAACCTCATAAATAAGCCTGTTGAGAAGAAAATAAATGACTGGTATATAAAAGATGCACAGAGAATTCTTAATGAGCATCCTAATCTTAAGATAATAGGTATTACCGGAAGCTACGGAAAAACCAGCGTAAAGTATTACCTTTGCACACTTCTTGCAGAAGGCTTCAGAGTGCTTATGACACCTGAGAGCTTCAATACACCCATGGGTATAATTAGAACAATAAGAGGTGACCTTACACCTATGCATGAGATCTTCATCTGTGAAATGGGTGCAAGACATGTACATGATATTAAAGAGATAACAGATATTGTTCATCCGGATGATGGAATAGTGACATCAATAGGACCGCAGCATCTTGAGACCTTCCATTCCATGGAGAATATCATAAATACCAAGTTTGAGCTTTTGGATGCAGTAGATGAAAAGAGCAGCACAGGACTTAAGTTTGTAAACGGAGATGACGTAAACATAATGGATAATCTCCGCTACAAGGATGCGATCACATACGGAACAAGTGAAAAATGTGATTACAGAGCAACAGATATTACCTTCAGTAAAGACGGTGCTTCATTTAAGGTTACTACTCCTTCGGGTGAGACCTGCGACTTTACTATGAAGCTTCTTGGCGAACACAACGTAACCAATGTAGTCGGTGCAATTGCGATGGCAAACAAGCTTGGAATTCCGCTTAAGAAGCTGCAGATGGCGGTAAGAAGACTGGTTCCGGCACCTCACAGACAGGAGCTTAAAAAGCACGGAAACGTAACTATAATCGATGATGCTTATAATGCCAATCCAAACGGCGCAAAGAGAGCACTCGATACACTTTGCAAATTTAAAGACAGCGTAAGGATCCTTGTTACTCCCGGAATGGTAGAGCTTGGCGAAAAAGAGGATGAGTTCAACAAGGAATTCGGAAAACAGGCTGCTTCATCCTGCGACTATATGATACTTGTAGGTGGAGATCACGTAAGACCTATAAGGGAAGGAGCTTTGGAAGCAGGTTTTTCGGAAGATAAGTTGTTTGTAAAAGAAACTCTCGATAGCGCAGTTTCTCTTATGTATGAGATAGATGCAGGAAAACAGAAAGTCATACTACTTGAAAATGACCTTCCCGATAACTATACATAAGTTGCAATATTTTTCAGGATACTTATAATATTCTGTGAGCAAAAGATGGAATATGGATTTTGAAAGGAAGTGTTATTTTTGAAGCTTAAGTTAGCAGTTTTATTTGGCGGAAACAGTACTGAGCATGAGATTTCAATTATCTCAGCTATTCAGGCAATAGGATATATAAACAGAGAAAAATATGATGTCATTCCCGTTTACATCTCCAAGAACAATGATTTTTATGTAGGTGAGCATGTAGACAAGATCGAAGAATACACCCACATGAATGACCTCATCAAAAAGAGCACCAAGGTTATCTGGGTTAAGGATGGCAACAAGGTAAATCTTGTGCGTTATCCTCAAAAGCTCTTTGGAAACAATGTTATTTCAAGCGTTGATATCGCATTCCCTATCGTTCATGGAACAAATGTTGAGGATGGCGTACTTACAGGATTTTTACAGACACTTGGTCTTCCGGTTGTAGGATGCGACGTTCTTTCATCAGCAGTTGGAATGAACAAATACGTAATGAAGACAGTCCTTAAGGATAATGGCATTTCTGTCCTTGACTGCAAGGTTTATACATGGACTGACAATGAAGAACCTGAGAAGATGTATGACAGCATCGAGGAGAAGTTCAAGTATCCTGTGATCGTTAAACCTATCAACCTCGGTTCAAGTATCGGTATTTCAAAGGCTTCAAACAGAGACGAGCTCAAAGAGGCAATGGAGCTTGCATTTGAGTTCTCAAAGAAAGTTCTCGTTGAGCCCGCTATCGTAAAGCTTAAAGAGATTAACTGCTCAGTCCTTGGTGATTATGAAAATGCAGAGGCTTCTGAGTGCGAAGAGCCTATAAACTCAGATGAGATCCTTAGCTTTGAGGATAAATATATCGGCGGAAATGGTTCTAAGGGCGGCGCTAAGACAGGTGGCTCCAAGGGAATGGCTTCTCTTAAGAGAAAAATTCCTGCAGATATTACCAAAGAGCAGAGAGACCAGGTAAGAAAGATGGCAGTAGATGCTTTCAAATGCCTTGGCTGCAGCGGTGTTTCCAGAATAGACTTCATGCTTGATGAAGAAACCGGAAACATATATCTTAATGAAATAAATACAATTCCCGGTTCTCTTTCATTCTATTTATGGGAACCCCTCGGAAAAAGGTATACTCAGCTTCTTGATGATATGATCGACATAGCTGTTAAGCAGGACAGAGAGGCACATAAGCTTGTGTTCTCTTTTGAGACCAATGTACTTGAAGGTGTACATTTAGGTGGCGGATCAAAGGGAAGTAAGATGTAAATAAAAAACAAGGTGCATTATATCTGCACCTTGTTTTTTTCATAAGTTTCTTTGATAATGTTATAGCAGTAGGTATCAATGTTTTTCTTATCCTCTGCAGATAATTCGTTGGGATATATTGGATTTCCGTACTCGAGGATTACATGAGCTTTTTTAAAGAATGGCAGATGATCTTCAAATATGGCATTTGAATTGCAGATCGTCATAGGAACGATCGGACAACCTGTCTTCTGGGCAATCTTGAAACTTCCCTTGTGGAACGGAAGCATTTCATCTTTTCCGTTACGGGTTCCTTCAGGATAGATTGTAATGGAAATGCCGTTCTTAACCTTGTCGATTGCTGTGAGGATAACTTCAAGTCCCTGACGGATATCCTTCCTGTCGAGGAACAGGCAGTCCATATAACGCATCCAGGTTGAAAGGATCGGAACCTTGAGTATTTCCTTTTTGGCGATATAACCTGTGAGCCTCGGAACTCTTGAATAGGAAATAACGATATCGAAGTAACTTCTGTGATTTCCGATGTAGAGAACGGAGGTGTCCTTTGGAACATTCTCTTCTCCGATGACTGTGAGCTTAACTCCTGAGAGAAAAGCGACAACTTTGAATGCTTTTGATACGATGGCAAGAGAGATATGCTTTTTGGCATTTTCATTGAACTTGCCGACAATCCAGAGAATAAGCTGGATGGGAATGCTGATTATAAAGAAACACAGCAAAAATAAAAAAACTAAAATTAATCTGATCATTACTAACTCTCCAATATCTATTTTGCTATACGCTTTAGTATAACATTAATTATATTCGATTTTCATATAAGGAGGCAATTTAGAGTGCTACTGATAAAAAACGGCAGAATGATGGATCCTGCTACGGGAACTGATGCATACAGAGACATTCTGGTAGACGGCGACACAATAGCAAAGATCGGAATGTGCGGAAGTTTATGCGATATGGCTTTAGAGAGCATCTCCATGAAAGCCATGGGACTAACAACAAGTGAGCCTGAGGAGCTTGTTGAGATAGATGCAGCAGGAATGATAGTTGCTCCCGGACTTATAGATGCACATGTCCACTTCAGAGATCCCGGTTTTACGGATAAAGAAGACATAGAAACAGGGGCAGCAGCCGCAAAAAAGGGCGGATTTACAACTGTTGTCATGATGGGCAACACGAAGCCTTCTATGGATAACGAAGAGACTATAAGGTATGCTTTGAAAAAAGGCTTAAATACAGGAATAAGAGTTTTTTGCTGCGCCAATATCACCAAAGGCATGGCTGGAAAAGAACTAACAGATATGGAAAAGCTCTTATCCGCTGGCTTCGTTGCTGATGGAGACAAATACATAAGGCAGGGCGTAGCCCTTTTTACAGATGACGGAAAACCTATTACAAATGCAGCAAATATGGAAGAAGCCTGCAGGATATCTGAAAAGCTGGGAATGGTTTTAAGCCTACATGAAGAAAATCCGGAGTTTATCACTCAAAACGGAGTTAATGCAGGCGAGGCAGCTAAGGCCCTTGGACTTACGGGCTCTCCAAGAGAAGCTGAGATATCCATGGTAAAAAGAGATATAGAGCTAGCGGAAAAAACAGGCGCTCATATCACCGTGCAGCACATAAGTACAAAAGAAGCTGTGGATATGATAAGACAGGCAAGAAAGACAAATAAGAGAATTCATGCTGAGGCAACGCCGCATCACTTTACACTGACAGACAGCGCTGTAGCCAAATACGGGACTTATGCCAAGATGAACCCGCCTCTTAGAAAAGAAGAGGACAGACAGGCTATAATACAGGGCATTGCAGATGGAACAATAGAGACGATAGCTACAGATCATGCACCGCATACCAGGGAAGAAAAGGCAGTAACATTTGAAAAAGCACCCAGCGGAATAACAGGTCTTGAAACATCTCTGGGACTTGGAATAAGGGAACTGGTAAAGCCGGGATACATGAGCCTTATGACGATGCTTTCAGCTATGACATGTAATCCTGCTGATATTTACAACCTGATGACAACTAAGACAATGATAAATGATAATAACGAAGAGGAAATAGTAGGATTTCCGCTTGGCAGGATCTACGAGGGAGGACCTGCAGATTTTGTTATCTTTAGTGAGAATGAGACCTATGAAGTTAAGGACTTTGCATCAAAAGCAGTAAACAGCCCGTTTACCGGGTGGGAGCTTCCGGGAAAGATCCATTACACAATCTGCGCTGGCAAGGTTGTGTGAAGCCTGTTTTTTCTCAAAAAAACAGGAAACGTATTGAATAATAAGGAGATAGTATGGCTAAGAAAAAGAAGATATGCGCAAAAGTCGTATCACAGAGGGTAATTTCAGAGGGGGTTATGGATATGCTTCTAAAGACAAGCCTTGCCGAGGATGCCAATCCCGGTCAGTTTGTCGGAGTATATACCAAGGATAAGGCAAATTTACTGCCTAGACCTATTAGTATCTGCGAGTTTGACAAGGATGATCAGACACTGCGCCTTGTTTACAGGATTGCAGGAAAGGGAACAGCTGAGTTTGCGCTTTACGGAACAGGTGAAGTCGTTGATATCCTTGGAATCCTTGGAAACGGATTCCCGCTTGATAAAGCTAAGGATAAAAAGGTGCTTGTTATCGGAGGCGGCATAGGTGTTCCTCCGCTCCTTGGTCTTTCTAAGGAGCTTAAGAAGGAAAACACAGATGTGACCATGGTTATGGGCTACAGGAATGCTGATACATTTCTTAGCAGCGAATTTGAAAACTGCGGAAAGCTCCTTATTGCAACAGAGGATGGAAGCGTAGGAACAAAGGGAAATGTAATAGATGCCTGCAGAGAAAACGGCGTAAAAGCTGATGTCATCTATGCCTGCGGTCCTATGCCGATGCTTAGAGGAGTAGCTTCCTATGCGAAAGAAATCGGTGCAAAGGCTTATCTTAGCCTTGAAGAGAGGATGGCCTGCGGAGTAGGAGCCTGCCTTGGATGTATATGCAAGACAAAAAATACAGATGAGCATTCACATGTAAAAAATGCAAGGATATGTACGGACGGACCTGTGTTTGACGCAGATGATCTGGATATTTAAGGAGGATTTTTATAAGTATGAATACAAAGATAAACATAGCAGGTGTTGAATTTAAAAATCCGGTGATGACAGCGTCCGGCACATTCGGTTCAGGTATGGAATATTCTGAGTTTGTAGATCTTAACAGACTTGGAGCAGTAGTCACTAAGGGAGTATCAAACGTGCCATGGCCCGGAAACGAGACTCCCAGAGTTGCCGAAGTTTACGGAGGAATGCTCAATGCTATAGGCCTTCAGAACCCCGGTATAGATGTTATGTGCAAAAGAGACCTTCCTTTTCTTGCAGATTTTGATACAAAGGTAATAGTTAACGTCTGCGGAAAAAGTATCAGTGACTACGTGGAAGTTGTGGATAGACTAGCTGATGAAAAGGGCGTGCACATGCTTGAAATCAACGTTTCATGCCCTAATGTAAAAGAAGGCGGTATTGCTTTTGGACAAAATCCCGATGCTCTTTTTGAAATAACAAAGGAGATAAAAAAGCATGCAAGACAGCCTATCATAATGAAGCTGAGCCCCAATGTCACATCAATAGCTGAGATGGCGAAAGCAGCAGAGGCAGCAGGATCAGATGCGATTTCACTTATAAATACAATTACAGGAATGAAGATCGATATCTACAGAAGAAAATTCGCCATAGCAAACAAGACGGGCGGTATGTCCGGCCCTGCGATCAAGCCGGTTGCGGTGAGAATGGTTTACGAAGCATCACATGCAGTCAAGATTCCTGTAATTGGAATGGGAGGAATCTCAAATGCAGAGGATGCGATAGAATTTATCATGGCTGGCGCTACAGGAGTAGCAGTAGGAGCCATGAATTTCCACAACCCTTATGCTACTGTTGAAGTCGTCGAAGGTATCGAGAAGTTTATGAAAGAGCAGGGAATCGAAGACATCAACGACATAATAGGCTGCGTATAAATGGCATGATAAACTTTAATCCGGAATAAAGGATATTCTGACTTTTGAGTCAGAAACCTTTGATCCGTCCATTAACAGCTCATATTGAACATGAGCTGTTATTTTTTTACTTCCAAGTTCTGCCATGATGTTTCTGGTTATAACTGACATTTTCATGATGCCGTAAGGTGTGTGGTAATCGGTATTGTACACTTTCCCCGGGCCAAATACGAGTGTGGAATTAACCGCACCCTCCTGTATCATGGTGAAATTAGTTCCATCGATCTCAATTATATGAGATATTTTATTTCCTTCATTTGTTGTCTCGTAGGAAATGACGTATTTATCTTCATTTATTTCAAGTAAAGCATTTGCTGTTTCTTTTATGATTTCCGGGGTTCCGTCGCCGTGGTTGTGGGAACCCATGATTCTTATTGTTCCGTTCATATAGATCCTTGTTAAATAGGTTTTGTGATAAACAGGTCGGGAGCGATGCCTCTGCTTCTAAGCTCATTAACAGCATGCTCGCAGCCTGCGAGGTTTTTGTTTTCATATATTCCGAAAACTGTAGGGCCGCTTCCGCTCATGCGTGCGCCGAGAGCACCGTTTGAGAGCATGATCTGCCGGATGTCCTCTATGACATCGTATTTTCCTGCAGTTACGGGCTCAAGTACATTGCCGAGCCTGTCACAGATACCCTTAAGGTCCTTATTTTCAAGGGCTGTTATCATACCGTCAATGTCAGGATGTTCCTTAATAGGAGAAGCATCAAGTGTCTGATAAGCCCACGCAGTTGAAACATCAAGCTTTGGCTTTGCGATAAGAATATGGCACCCCGGCATATCTGCGATGGGAGTCAGCTTTTCTCCGATGCCTTCAGAGAGCGCGGTGCCGCCCTTTATGCAGTAGGGAATGTCTGCGCCAAGCTTTACGCCAAGCTCGCACATATCATCTTTTGACATGCCCAGATTCCACAGCTCATTTAAAGCCTTATAGGTAGCAGCGGCGTCGGTACTTCCGCCTGCCATCCCTGCGGCCATGGGAATATTTTTAGTAAGAGATATGGTCACGCCCTCTTTTATCCCGAATTTAGTCCTTAGCTGATCTGCAACCTTCCATATAAGATTATGGTGATCTGTGGGAATCCTTGCATTACTTGAGTTTATAACTATTTCTTCATCATCTCTTTTAGAGAAGCTTAGTTCATCGTACAAATCGATGCTCTGCATGATCATTTTAACAATGTGATAGCCATTGTCTTCTCTTCCCAGAACATCAAGACCTAAATTGATTTTAGCGTAAGCTTTTAATGTAATCATTTTTATACCTTTCTTTGAGCGGGACTTTTAAGCGAATGAATAAGGCAGATTTCATCATAAATAATCATCCGTCCCGTGTCACTTTATAAATATATAATATTTCATTGTTTTTGTGAAAAAATATGGGTAAAGTTTATACTTTTTTAATTGAAAAATGAAGAGTATTTTCCTAAAGTGAAATTGAAATATGACGATAAAAAAGATGAGAAGTATTGTCTGTATGTGGAAGTTGTGAAGTTTTAGAAACTACAGATTGCACGTACATGTCGTATCGGCGTCAGATTATTTGGCGTAGAAAAGGAGTTCTATATGGGCGTAAATGGAATTACAGGTGTAGACCAGTCCACTTATTATGAGCCGACGGCTGTAAAAAGCGAAGAAACTGCAAAGACAGAGAATGTAAAACCTGAGAAAAACGATAACACTGCGGCTGCAGTTTATGAAAAGTCGGACGTAAAGGCTGAGAGTTCTACAAGTAAGATCTACAAAAAGAACGAACAGGTCGTCAATATGCTCAAAGCTGACCTTGAAAACAGACAGAATCAGCTAAGAGACATAGTTACCAAGATGATGCAGGGACAGGGCAATGCCATCGGAAAAGCTGATGACATGTGGAAGTTCCTCGCAAAGGGCGACTTCACAGTTGATGAAGCGACCAGGAAACAGGCACAGGAAGACATCTCAGAGGACGGATACTGGGGCGTAAAACAGACATCCCAGAGAATTCTTGATTTTGCCAATGCACTTACAGGAGGCGATCCTCAGTACATCGATAAAATGAAGGATGCCTTTGAAAAGGGATTTAAGGAAGCCACCAAAGCGTGGGGCAAAGAGCTTCCCGAGATATCAAAGCAAACTTATGACGCAGTCATGAAGGGCTTTGAAGAAATGAAAAACAAGCAGAGCGAGGAGACCGGCGAAGTAGAGGCATAACTTAAGGGACTTATTTCCGCTTATAAGAAAAAGGACTAAAAAACAGGCTGTAAGAAAATTTGATTCTTACAGCCTGCTATTTTTATTCGCCTAATGTATTTACTTTAAGGGCTTTGCTCCTGCTTTTTCCTGAGCCTTTGAAATGAGGTTTTTCCAGAAGCCCTTCTTTTCAGGAGTTACGGTCTTGGTTCCGCGAAGACCCTTTACTGATGTTACGTAGATACCGCTCACATCTGCCTTAACTTCCTTCTTTACAGGAACTTCATCGAAGATCTTTTCATCACATACAAGATTCATGATCTGAGGACCAACCTTAACCTTAAGGATCGGAAGCTTGGAACGTCTAAGGAGCTTTGGTGTGTTTTCCAAAACTGCCGCGGGAAGACCTGCTTCGTTTATTTTCATGCGCTTTTTATCGATGATAAGCATTGTTACGCTCTGCTTGGCTGCTTCCATCTGAGCCTGCTGCTCTTCCTGGCGCTTCTGTGCTCTCTTTCCTAAAATAGTGAGAACTACGATTCCTACAATGAGAATAGCTGAAATTACTAATAAAACAATTACTACCGGACTCAAAATATTCCTCCAAACTATCAAAACGATTATATAGATATTTGGCATTCGCCACGCGAGTATTTTATCATTCTTTCAAATGTAGGGCAACAAAATACTTTTAACAAACTTCAATCTGTGCTAGTATAAAATAGTTTATTTTTGTTAAGAAGATAAAAATTTAAAAAGTAATATATATACGAGGAGTTATTTAAAATGAAAAAAAGATTGGCAGCTATCATCGCCGCAGCATGCGTGACAGCCTCACTTGCAGGTTGTTCCGGCACATCAAAAGACGCAGCTTACATCAAGGATGTGAATTTATCCAAGCTTGTAACCCTTGGTGAATACAACGGAGTTACTGTAGAGGTTGCTTCACCCGAAGTTACAGATTCAGAGGTTGAGAGCTATCTTACATATATGCAGTCAACAATGGCAGCTTCAGTAGAAGTTACAGACAGAGCTGTTGAGAGCGGAGATACAGTAAATATCGACTACGAAGGCAAAATGGCAGACACCATGGAAGCTTTTGATGGTGGAACTGCACAGGGCTATGACCTCGTGATCGGTTCAGGACAGTTCATTGATGGATTCGAAGACGGTCTTATCGGTGCTCAGGTTGGCGAGACAAGAGACCTGAACCTCAAATTCCCCGAGAACTATGGCTCATCTGATCTTGCAGGAAAAGATGTTGTTTTCACAGTTACAGTAAACAAGATTTCAGTTAAGCCTCCGTTTGATGATGCTTATGTTGCTACACTTGGAATCGAGAACGTATCAAATATCGATCAGCTCAAAGAGTATATCAAGAATAGACTCATGGAAGAGGCTCAGTCATCTTATGATTCAGAGGTTCAGAGCAAGGTTGTTGAGGCAGTAAAGAATAACTGCATGTTCAAGAATCCTCCTCAGGCAATGATCGACAGATTTACAGAAGTTTATAATAACCAGGCAGATCAGCTTGCTTCATTCTACTCAGCAAATTACGGCACATCAATGACATCCGATTCAGTTATCAGCATGCTCATGTCACAGGATGGCTACACAGGTGAAGCTACTGAGTACATGAATCAGAAGGCTATCGAGACAGCAGAGCAGTACATAATGCTTGCAGCGATCGCTGAAAAGGAAAACATCACAGTTACAGATGAAGACCTTGATGCAGACCTTGAAGAGACAATGGCAAACATCAATTCTTCCGCAGCTGACGGATCAACATACGAGAGCCTTGATGCTTACAAAGAGACTATTGACGTAGAGAATCAGAGAGAAAGACTTCTCTCCAAGAAGGTTATCGAGTTCCTTACAGCAAATGCAAACGTAGTTGAGCCTGCTAAAGAAGAGATAACAGAAGATTCAGCAGAGGAAGCACCTGCTGAAGAGACAACAGAAGAAACAGCAGAAGAAGCTACTGCAGAGGAAACAACAGAGAAAGCAACAGAGGAGACAGCTACTGAAGAAGCAACAGAAGAGGCAGCTGATTCTTCAGAGGAAGCTTCTAAAGCAGAAGAAAATAACTAAGACGTATAAATACGGAGGCGCAAAATGGAGTTAACAGATATCAGGGAGTTATTTGAAACACCCGACAAATTTGCAGATCAAAAAGTTACAGTAGGTGGATGGATCAGAAGTATCAGAGATTCCAAGGCAATTGGATTTATTGTATTAAATGACGGTACATATTTCACACCACTCCAGATTGTTTATTCAGATCAGCTTTCAAACTTTGCTGAAGTAAGCAAATTAAATGTAGGTTCCGCTATCGTTGCAACAGGTACGATCGTAATGACACCCGGAGCAAAGCAGCCTTTTGAAATGCAGGCTGAGACAGTTGAGATTGAAGGACCTTCAACTCCTGATTTTCCGCTTCAGAAAAAGCGCCACTCACTTGAGTTTTTGAGAACAATCCCTCATCTCAGAGCAAGAACTAACACATTTGAAGCAGTATTCCGTGTTCGTTCACTTGCTGCTTACGCAATCCACTCATTCTTCCAGGAGAGAGGCTTTGTATATGTTCATACACCCCTTATCACAGGCAGTGACTGTGAGGGCGCAGGTGAGATGTTCCAGGTTACAACCATGGATCTGAACAACGTTCCCAAAACGGAGGACGGACAGGTAGATTACTCACAGGACTTCTTTGGTAAGCCCGTAAACCTTACTGTTTCAGGTCAGCTTAACGTTGAAACTTATGCTTTTGCATTTAAGAACGTATATACATTCGGACCTACATTCAGAGCAGAGAACTCCAACACAACCCGTCATGCGGCTGAGTTCTGGATGATCGAGCCTGAGATGTGTTTTGCAGATCTTAAGGATGACTGCGACACAGCAGAAGCAATGCTCAAATACGTTATCAACTATGTTCTTGAGAATGCACCTGCAGAGATGGAATTCTTCAACTCATTCGTAGATAAGGGACTTATCGACAGACTTAAGAACGTTGCAAACAGCGAGTTTGGACGCATCACTTATACAGAAGCTGTTGAGATCCTCAAGCAGCACAATGACCAGTTTGATTACAAGGTAGAATGGGGCTCAGATCTTCAGACAGAGCATGAGAGATTCCTTACAGAGCAGATCTTTAAAAAGCCTGTTTTCGTAACCGATTATCCGAAGGAAATCAAAGCATTCTACATGAAGCTCAATGACGATGGCAAGACTGTTGCTGCAGCTGACTGCCTTGTTCCTGGAATCGGTGAGATTGTCGGCGGTAGCCAGAGAGAAGACGACCTTGCTACTCTTGAAAAGAGAATGGATGAGCTTGGACTTAAGAAAGAAGACTATCAGTTCTATCTTGACCTTAGACGTTATGGTTCAGTTCGCCACGCAGGATTTGGACTTGGATTCGAGAGATGTGTTATGTACCTCACAGGTATGGGCAACATCCGCGACGTTGAGTCATTCCCCAGAACAGTCGGAAACTGCGAGCTTTAATATGATTTTTATGGGCTGTTACACTTATATGTGTAGCAGCCTTTTCATATCATATGAGGGAAATGCTTTCATAGTGATATAAAGAAGTTCTGCGAGGATTGGCACTATAAAGGGGCGATAATTTTTTGCAAACAAAATCCTATCTTGTATAATAGACATATAAGTTTTGTTGGTTTTTAATGGGGTAAAAATGAATCGATTTTTTAAATCATATAGAAAATATGTATCGGTATTGGTTGCTGCTTCGATTTTCTTAGGCACAAGTATGTCATCTTATGCGACAACAAGTGAAGAACTTAAGAAACAGCAAAAGCAGCTGGAAAAGGAGCAGAAGGCCCTCGAGAAGGAGCAGGATGCTATCGAGTCCCAGCAAAAGGAAAGTCAAAGCGGCTTAAATAATGCCAATAAAAATATCAGCGACATTCAGGGCGAGCAGCAGGAAATACAGGAAGGAATTGATGCTGCAAACGAAGAACTTGTGGGGCTTCTTACAAGTATCGACCTGATAAAAGCAGACATCGCAGATACGCAGATCAAGATCGAGGAAACTCAGGCTGAGTATGACGAAGCCAAGGCTCAGGAAGAGACTTTGTATGATGCGATGAAGAAGCGCATCAAGTTCATGTATGAAAAGGGCGAGCTCTCTTATGCGGAGCTCCTTATTCAGGCGCAGGGAATAAATGATGCATTGAATAAAGCAGGATATGTTGAATCCCTGTATGAGTATGACAGACAGAAACTCTCAGAATATGTGGCGGCAAAGGAAGCTGCACAGAAATACGGAGAAGAGCTTGAGGAAGCAAAGTCAGAGCTTGAGACTTCAAAGTATGAGCTTGAGGATGAGCAGGCCTACGTTGAGCAGGTAATAGCCAAGTACAGAAAACAATATGCCAATTTTGATGTGCAGCTTGCAAAAGCAAAGCAGGACGCAGCGGTATATACAGCGCAGCTGCAAAAACAGACGTCGCAGATAAGAGATTTACAGGCCAAGATAGATGCCAAGGAAAAAGAAGTAAAGAAGGCCAAGGATGCAGCTGATGAGGCCGCATCAAAAGAGGCTGCGGAGGCAGCAGCCAAGAAGAAAGCAGAAGAAGATGCCAAGAAACTTGCAGATGCCGGAAACAGCGACAGTACTGATACTGCTAAAAACGATTCTCAGTCTGCAAGCAGTGAAGCAAGTTCGTCTTCAAATAATTCAGGAAACTCAGCTCCTGCAGCAACAGGATCTGCCACAGGTCAGAACATAGCTAATTATGCATGTCAGTTTGTTGGGAATCCTTATGTTGCCGGCGGAACGAGCCTTACAAACGGAGCCGACTGCTCAGGATTTGTATATGCGGTTTATAAAGCATTTGGAATATCCGTTCCCAGGTCCTCATATTCTCAGGCAACCTATGGAAGGGAAGTTTCCTATGCGAATGCCCAGCCCGGAGATGTAATCTACTACGGCGGACATGTTGCCATTTACCTTGGAGGCGGCAGAATAGTTCATGCAAGTACTGCAAGGACCGGAATAAAGTATGAGAATGCAACCTACAGGACAATACTTACGATCAGAAGATTTGTATGATCTTTTTTGATGAGAAATGATTTCCTGTTTTTATGGGGAAAACAGGGATCGTTGAATTTTGATACTACAAGGAAGACAGGAGAAAGATTTTGGAATGGAATAAACTCCTCTGCGGAGACAGAATAAGACCAATTGCAAAAAGAGAAGGCTCCAATGATCTAAGAAGTGAGTTTGAGAAGGACTACCACAGGATCATAGGAAGCGCCTCTTTTAGAAGACTTCAGGATAAAACGCAGGTTTTCCCGCTTGATCAGTCGGACTTTGTGAGAACAAGACTTACACATTCGCTTGAGGTTTCATCTTTTTGTAAGTCACTTGGTCAGAACATAGCAAGGAAGATTTTAACTGAGATTGGGGACGAGTCATTTGACATTTCATATCAGCAGGATATCTGCGACATCCTGCAGTGTGCCGGACTTCTTCACGATATCGGCAATCCGCCTTTTGGACACTTTGGAGAGACGGTGATAAGAGAGTGGTTCAGGGAAAATCTCCCTAAGCTTAAGGTTCTTAGATTTTCCGGAAATAATAGAGATGGTCATAATGCAGAAGACGGAGTAAGCCTTGATGAAGTGCTTAGCCCTCAGATGCAGAATGACTTTTACAATTTTGAAGGTAACACTCAGGCACTTCGAGTAGTCACAAAGCTCCACTATCTTGTGGACGAGCATGGAATGAACCTGACCAAGGCTCTCCTTGCAACCATAATCAAGTACCCTGTTTCATCCATGGATATAGACAAAAAGAGCGATGATATCTGCAGACACAAGATGGGCTACTACTATGCTGATCGTGACATTTTTAATGATATCGAAGAGTCCTGCGGACTAAACGGAAGACGTCACCCGCTTACGTATATTCTGGAAGCAGCTGATGACATAGCATACAGGACAGCGGACATAGAAGATGCCTACAAGAAGGGTTGTCTTAGCTTCGATACTCTTGTCAGGGAGCTTGAAAAAAGAGTTTACGAGGATCAGTCAGATGTAGTCTACAGGCAGCTCATCGACACCTTGAAATACAGATACGGCAAAGGAATAGAAAAGGGTGTTCACGACCCCGGAGCATACGCAGTTCAGAACTGGATAATTGCCGTTCAGGGAAAACTTATTTATCTTGCGACAAACAGCTTTGCTAATAACTATAAAGAAATAATGGATGGATCCTTTGGAAGTGAGCTTTTAGAAGGAACAGAAGGAAAACATATTGTAGATGCTCTTGGAGATATCGCGATCAAATATGCTTTTAATGCGGAACCTATTTTGAAGATCGAAGTAAGTGCAGATATGATCCTTACTTTTTTGCTTGACAGGATGGTGCCTGCAGCGATCCATTATGACACCGGGGAGAAGCTTCGCCCTATAGACTCGAGGATGATTTCTTTCATATCAGATAACTATAAGACCATTTATCACATTTATTCTGAAGGAAAAAGCGAAGAAGAAAAGCTATATCTAAGGCTCCTTCTTGTGACAGACTATATTTGCGGAATGACTGACAGTTATGCCAAGAGGCTTTATCAGGAATTAAATGGACTAATGTGAAAAAAGGTAGTGGCAAAACCACTTTTATCTGTTATATTATGTTGATAGTTTTATTTTAAGTTTCAGGAAAGAGGAATGTATGGCTAGAGAAATGGTAGTAGTACTGGACTTCGGCGGGCAGTATAAGCAGCTGATAGCCAGAAGAGTTCGCGAATGCAACGTTTATTGCGAAATTCATCCCTATAACATAGGCCTTGATAAGATTCGCGAGATGAACCCCAAGGGAATCATCCTGACCGGCGGCCCTAACAGCGTATACGGCGACAAGGCTGTTGTTTGCGACAAGGCGCTTTATGACCTGGGTATACCGGTTATGGGAATTTGCTACGGAGCACAGCTTACCGCATTTTTAAACGGCGGTGATGTTAAGACTGCTCCTGTAAGTGAGTATGGAAAGACCGAGACATTCTTGGATACTTCTTCCAGGCTTTTTGCAGGCTTTGAAGAAAATGAAGAGGGTATTCCCGTACGCTACACGGATGGCAATTTTGATCTTGGAAGAAGCAAAGGCGCAGAAAACGGTGGAAGTTCAGAAACAGGCGCTGAGGCAGTTGTTACTACATGGATGAGCCATACCGATTATATTGCAAAGGTTCCGGAAGGTTTTAAGATCACAGCAAATACAGCAAACTGTCCTGTTGCAGCGATGGAAAATGCAGACAGAAAGATTTATGCTGTTCAGTTCCATCCTGAGGTTATGCATACTGAGTGCGGAACAATGATGCTCAGGAACTTTGTCATGAATATCTGCGGCTGCGCAGGCGACTGGAAGATGTCGGATTTCGTTGAAAGAAGTATCGAAGAAATCCGCGCCAAGGTAGGAAATGGCCGTGCACTCTGTGCTCTTTCAGGCGGTGTTGACTCATCAGTTGCTGCAGTACTTATGAGCAAGGCTATCGGAAAGCAGCTCACATGCGTATTTGTAGACCATGGCCTTTTGAGAAAGAACGAAGGTGATGAGGTTGAAGCAGTATTTGGTCCAAATGGTGACTACGACCTCAACTTCATCAGAGTAAATGCTCAGGACAGATTTTACGAAGCACTTAAAGGTGTAGAAGAACCTGAGAAGAAGAGAAAGATCATAGGTGAGATGTTCATCCGCGTATTTGAGGAAGAGGCCAAGAAGATAGGTGCAGTTGACTTCCTTGTACAGGGAACAATCTATCCCGATGTAGTAGAAAGCGGCATTGGAGAAGGCGCAGTGATCAAGTCACACCACAATGTTGGAGGACTCCCTGACTATGTTGATTTCAAAGAAATCATTGAGCCTCTTCGCATGCTGTTTAAAGACGAAGTAAGAGCATCAGGACTTGAACTGGGAATCCCGGAGCACCTTGTTTTCAGACAGCCTTTCCCCGGTCCCGGACTTGGAATCAGAATCATCGGAGAGGTTACTGCCGATAAGGTTCGCATTGTTCAGGATGCAGACGCAATATACCGTGAGGAGATTGCAAAGGCAGCAGATGCATGGAGACAGGAGCACAAGGATGATAAGAAATCATCAACAGGCTTTGATTCAGCAATAGCCAGGATGCATGGAGTAAATCCCCCGTGGCTTCCTGCCCAGTACTTCGCAGCACTCACAAACATGCGCTCCGTAGGCGTTATGGGTGACTTTAGAACCTACGACTATGCCGTAGCACTTCGCGCAGTAAACACTTCTGACTTCATGACAGCAGACGCAACTAACCTACCCTGGGAGGTTCTCCAGACAGTCATGACAAGAATCATCAATGAAGTAAAGGGCGTAAACAGAGTAATGTACGACCTCACCAGCAAACCCCCGGGAACGATCGAGATGGAGTAATATTTCCGAGTATATTTAGTGAATGCTACACCCCGGAAGTTGTATGAAACTGCAGCTTCCGGGGTGTTTCTTGCTTTTTTGATTATTTTGAGTTATAGTCTTTTAGGTTTCTAACTTCTAAGTTTTTCTTTTTTGTGGCATGTATTATCCGGCCACTCAGAATCCATTATAATATGACACTCGATTAATGCAATCATGAGGCTGGGAGTGTCGTTTTTAGGATGCTTTACGTGTTTGGAGGGATGCTCTGAGGCGTCTTGACACTTGCAGAAGGATATAGAGTGGAATGGAGTGTTGAATTTCCCAAGAAATAAAGAGAAAAAGTGATTTTAGACACTCGTATAAGTATTAGAGAAATATTCGAGTGTCGAAAGAAAGCGTGTGATGCCCCAAAAGACACTTCTGACAAGATCACAAGTTATTTGGAGTGTTATCAAAGAAAGGCTGAAATTAAATAAAAAGCAATAATAAATGTAATTAGGAGGAAAAGGCAATACAAGACTATTCAAATGAATTGAAGCAGCAGATCAAATGGCTTGATCAGCTTATAACCGCAACAAGGAAATCTCTAAATGCTATAAAAGTTAGTGACGACAGACCGGTCAGAAGCTCAAAGAGAAAGAATGGATATCAATACTATTTACAGAAAGATGACGGTAAGCTGGAATATGTTAAAGAAAAGGATATTTATAAGGTAAAGCGTATTGTTCAAAGAGACTACTACGCTGCGCTATTGGATAATTTGTTGACAGTGCGATGCCGTATTGAAAGGTTTACAAAAATATATGATATTGGTTCTATTGCAAGAGTTTATGATGACTTAAGCGAAGCCAGACACGCGTTGTTAAAGATTAATCTGTTTGATAAGATGGGAATTGAAGTGGGAAAAGAGTTGGTTATTTCTATGGAATCCGATGAAATACCGCTGAACATTAAGCAAATAGAAAAGAAGATAAAGGAGTATTTGTTATAATTCATGATGGATAATAAGGCATTTGACTCAAAAAGAATAGCGCATGGCTATGCCAAGAGACCCTGGCTCCATAAGTCAGTGATAGAGCAGCTCAAGAAAGATTTAAGACTTCCTGAGGATTATATGTTCAAAAATGGTCTTGACGTGGGTTGCGGAGCAGGGCTTTCAACCAAGGCACTGAGGCTCATATGCGATAAGGTGACAGGAACAGATATAGCAGAATCGATGGTTGAAGTATGCGATGAGATTTATGGCACAGACAAGTCATACTCTTTTTATGCTGCTAAGGCGGAAGAAACAAGGATCCCGGATGAAAAATACGATATTGTAACGGCAGCAGGATGCATCAACTGGGTTGATGAAAAGAAGTTTATGAAGAATATGGCTGAAATTCTGGATGATAATGGGCTTGTTGTAATCTATGATTTTGGGATTACAGACAGAATGCTGGAAAATGATGTCTATACCGAATGGTACCGGGATGAGTATCTGAGCAGATTTCCTAAGCCGCCAAGAAAAGAAAACAAGTGGACTCAGGCTGACCTGATTGAAGGCTTTGTCATGGAAAAGCAGACAGAATATGACATGGAGTACCATTTTACCCTTGATAAGTTCGTGGATTTTATGTTGATCCAATCCAATGTTAATGCCCTGATAGAGAGCGGAAGGGCTTGTGCTGATGAGATAAGGAAATGGATGATGGAATATTTGACAGCGGTTTTCGACGGGCGAGAAAGAGAGTTAGTATTCTATGGGTACAGCTGGTATATAAGAAAAGAATATCGAAAAGACGCATGAAATGGCTGTTCTTTCTGGGATAGCTTGATAATTCCTAAAAATATAGGTGAAAAGACGGCTTACGTGACCATTGGCTTTTTTGAGCTGATACTCGCGTAGTGACAAGTATGATAATAATGGCATCTACGTGAGAGATTGCTCTAAACTATTGTGGTTCACGTAGAAACAGGCATTTTTGGGAAAAAATACCTGAGGAGAGCTCTGATAACAGGGGTATATCACGTAGAGTGCCAGAATAGAAAAGATGCAAACTTCCAAACATGACCGGCGTGTCAGAAAATCGTATATCCATTGCTAAATGCCCCCCTCTTAACATAGATATTTGCTAAATCCCTCTTAACATAAATAGAGCCTTGATGTAGAGAATTGCTGTATCTGCTATAATTGACGTTGAGTTTAGGATGAAAAAAGTCAGTCCGGCATAGTAGACATAGGAGTTAGGATTTAAAAAAGTGCATACAGAAAAAGTCGGTGCCGGAGAATATATAGAAAAGGACGATTTGATGAATAACAGATACAGTGTAATATTTGATATGGATGGCGTTATCTTCGACTCCGAGAGGGCATGCCTTGATACATGGACAGAGGCAGCTGCCGGCTATGGATTGTCTAATGTGCGCGAAGTATTCGACAGATGCATAGGGACTAATAATAATCAGACAAGACAGATAGTTGAAGATGCCTACGCAAAAGAATATGGCGAGGGCATCGCAGATAAGCTTCTCTCTGAGAGCAGCAGACTATTCCATGAAAAATATGATGGCGGCAGGCTCCCTGTAAAAAAAGGCGTGAAAGAGATCCTCGAGTACCTGAAGGCAGAAAATGTAAGATGCGCCGTTGCATCATCCACAAGAAAAGCAGTTGTGGAGGCAGAACTTCGCGATGCTGATCTAATAGATTATTTTGAAGAAATTGTAGGCGGGGATTCGGTCAAGGTATCAAAGCCTGACCCGGAGATATATCTGATTGCCTGCGATAAGCTAAAAACAGATCCCAAATATGCTTTTGCAATCGAAGATTCCTACAACGGTATCAGGTCTGCTCATGCAGCGGGGATGAAGCCGATCATGGTACCTGATATGATACCCGCAGATGATGAGATGCGAGAGCTTGCAGACACGGTCTGCGAGAGCCTCCTTGATGTTATAGACTATCTGAGGGATATCACGGAATGAAAAAAGCAATATACTATCTGAGGAATATCACAGAATGAAAAAGCAATATACTATCTGAGGAATATCTCAGAATAAAAAAGCAACAGACAACCTAAGAGATACCACAGAATAAAATGTAAAACGGATGAACATCGGACAGATGCAACAGACAACCAAAATAAAGACATCAATCCGATCAACACAATACAGGAAGGAGCCGAAAAATGGCAAAAGAAGTATGGCAGCCCGGAAATATGCTCTACCCGATACCTGCAGTTATGGTCAGCTGTCAGAGAAAAGGGGAGAAGCCAAACATAGTAACAGTAGCGTGGGCAGGAAATATTTGCAGTTCTCCTGCGATGCTTTCGATTTCAGTTAGAAAAGAGAGATACTCATACGACATAATAAAGGAAAGCGGGGAGTTTGTAGTAAACCTTACAAACAACGCCCTAGCAAGAGCAACAGACTGGTGCGGTGTAAGGTCGGGAAGAGACTATGATAAATTTAAGGAGATGAGACTCACTCCTCAAAAGTCCCAGAAAATAGACGCGCCCGGAATTGAGGAGAGCCCTGTAAACATTGAGTGCAAAGTTAAGCAGATAGTAGAACTCGGCTCACACGATATGTTTATAGCTGAAGTCGTATGCGTGACTGTGGACGAGAGATTCCTTGATGAAAAGGGAAGATTTGACTTAAAGAAAGCAGATCTTGTCGCATATTCTCACGGAGAGTATTTTGCGCTTGGTAAGAAGCTTGGAAAATTCGGATACAGCGTAGCCAAGAAGAACGCATCCTCAAAGAAGGGAAAACCCGCCAAGAAAAAAGCCTCAAAAACCATAAAGGAAAATAAAGCAAACCCCGCCAAGACAAACACCGCAAAACCTACAAAAGACAAGAAGCCCAAAAGAAACAAGAAAAAATAATATAAGCTGAAAAAAGACTGCCATGTGTAACAAGTGGCAGTCTTTTTAATGCACCATTGTGCTTCATTTTTTAGTTGTAATTTCAATCTGAAATCCCGGTTAAGTATTCCGGTTAAAATTTAAGACTTAATTAGAAATTAGCCTTATACTTTCCGTACTTAACTTCCTTAGCGCCGCGCTTTGTAGCATAAGAAGCATACTTCTTAGCAACTGACTTTGAAGGAGCATAAACTGTTACGCCTGTTGTGCCCTTGAAGCAGTTTGTCTTGAATGAAGCCTTCTTAATAGTCTTGTTCTTGATAGCAACAGTCTTAAGTGACTCGCAGCCCTTGAATGCGTTCTTATTGATAACCTTTACTGCAGGAGTACCGATGATAACAGTCTTTAAGTCCTCACAATCTTTGAAGCAGTTAAGCGGGATGTTTGAAATCTTGCTTGATTCGCTGATCTTTACATAAGTAAGATCATCATTGCCGCTGAATGCACCGTTATTTATAGATGTGCAAGAAAGAGTTTCAC
Source organism: Butyrivibrio sp. NC2002 (assembly GCF_000702265.1). Taxonomy (GTDB): domain Bacteria; phylum Bacillota; class Clostridia; order Lachnospirales; family Lachnospiraceae; genus Butyrivibrio. The sequence continues at coordinate 493,533 of NZ_JNKZ01000004.1, read as the reverse complement.
CGTCATACTGAGGGTTAGCGAAGATAGTGATCTTCTCAGCATCCTTCTCAGCGCCGATAACTTTGCAGATAGCAGGATTTTTACCCTTAGCCAGCTTTGTTACCTGGTATTTTACCTTCTCATAGGTGAAAGTCTCACCGTTGTTGAATGCAAGAGCTTTGGTCTTTACACCAAGTACCATTGCAAACGCGATTGCAAAACCTGTAACTAATAATCCAATTTTCTTTCCGTTCCTCATAAAAACTCCTTTCCATTGAGTAATAATATTTTAGACTTAATCAGTATAACATGATTTCTGTAAATAAGCGATATTTCGTTGTAATTAATAATTTTTTTCACTAAATAGATGAAAATATAGACATTATATTACATCAATGAAAAGTTATACAAAAATTAATCTGTGCATTTTTCATAAGATTTAAGGAGAGATTTACGGCATAAACTTTATCAAAAACACCGGCATAGAGCATTTAAAACCGATGCGCCTATAAACGAGGATTACCTAAATCCTGACCCGGATTCCCAGTTTTTCGTGCATGATCTTTTTATTCTCATACATCCTGTTATCCGCAAGAAGATATACGGAATGAGAGTCGCCGCTTGGAACCTCGTGGCGGAAGGCATATCCCGCTGCGACGCTCCTTTTGTAGACAGGATAGAGGACATTTTTTACTTCGAGGGCATCCTTAAGACGGGCAAGGATCGCCTCCGCATCTCCGATATTTTCCTTGATAAGAACTGCTACAAACTCGTCGCCGCCGATTCTCGCAATGAAGCCTTTATTTTCAAAACATTGAAGCAGCACGGTGGAAAAATCCTTAAGATAATTATCTCCCGCAACATGACCGTCATTGTCATTTATCTGCTTAAGCCCGTTCAGGTCGAGACTTATGATACAGTAGTCCTCACCTGTTTTTTCAAGGTCTGACATATACTTATCATAGCGCGAGCGGTTCGGAAGATTCGTAAGACCATCCGCGTAGGCGAGCCTTGTCAGGGAAGCGAACTCTCTTCGCCTTGCATAAGATTCCGAAACATAAATAAAGTAATTGATAAGCGTTGCGAACAAGAATACGAGAGAGCCCATAGGCACTGATTTTTTCAGGTAATCCGACTGTGAAACAATCCCGACAGAAGAAAATACGAAAAGCCCAAAATGAATCAGGAAAGAAACAGCCAGACATAAAAGTCCAAGCAGCTGGATCTTTTCAGAGGGTGATAACTTTTTCTGCTCTACGTCCCTGCCTATTACTAAAAGTAAAAAGAAAAAACACACCAGGGCAAGGCACTGATAATATATCAGAGTACTGTTAACATGGGCAATACCGGTTACATGGAGCGCCACAATGAAAATGCAAATGATCACGCTTGTCAGCGTAACCACCTGGAAAATCCAATCGCTGTAATGCTTGTTGATGCAGCCAATGATCATGTACATCAGAGGAACCATAAGATATAGCGAGAAATACTCGATCTCAGTATAGTGTCCCTTTGCATAGATAAATAATTGCCAGAGCCTGTAATAAGCCATGATCCAGACTCCAAGGTCGATAAACAAAAGCGACGTAAATAACTGCGAGAGAATATCCGGAAGAGTTCTGTAAAACGAAAGCGTTATGATAAGGAAAGCAGCGCCGAAAATAATGAGAAGTACAGATACTCCGAGCGGGAACAGATTTGAATAAATATATTGCGCTTTTACGTCATGAAAGCTTCCGAAAACAGGAGCATCAAAATAGTTATAGGCTTTGTCCTCGTTGACAAAGAGCCTTATGGTGATGATACCCTCGTTGGCCTCGTAGGGCAGAGTAATAAAATTGTTCTTGACGCCAATGTACCTGTTTTCTTTATAATCCTCGATATATTCAGACAAAATCCGGGTATCGTTAAAATAAACTTCGTACGCACTATAGCGGGATAAAAACAAAAGGGAGGGGAAAGTGAGATCTTTAATCCCCGATATCTTGGTGCTCATCTCGATAACGTCACCTTTTTCTGCGGGATGCCCTATCCTTTTTCTAAGACCTGAGAGCGATACGTCTTCATAAGTCTCCCCGTTATATACAACAGTCCAGCCATCATTAAGGCGCTGGATGGATTTAGGATTAACAGGCGCAAAAAGATCATCACATATTGCAATCAATATGAGGAACGTAATAAATGCTATTGTCAAAAAGGCGGCTGCTTTTTTCATTCTTTCTTCTTGCCTCCTTTACCTGTTACCGATTCAAACAGATCGCTCATAAACCTGTTCATTTTGATCTTATGATGCTCTTCTTTTACCACATACATGCGCTCGTCGGCCAGCATAAAAACGTCCTCAGCCTTGTGGGACTTGGTCTCTTCGCTTGAAGCATAGCCGTAGGAAGTCGAGATATTTATGACCTTATCATTCTGGTTAAAAGCGGCTATTTTCTCTTCCATATTTTGGAGCATTATTTCGCACGTATCCTCCGACGGGTTTTCAACGACAACCATAAACTCGTCACCGCCTGTACGCCCGATAAGTGCAGCACCTGCAAAAGCATGCTTTAAAATCTCAGCAAAAGCTTTGATCATGCGGTCACCCTCAATGTGACCAAGGGTATCGTTTACGGTTTTCAGATTGTCGAGATCGAGGCTTATCACGGCATATTTTCCGGAAATCTGCGCCATGTACTGCATGCACTTTGCGCGGTTCATAAGACCTGTCAGCGCATCCGTATAGGCAAGGCCTTCTAGATGCTCTCTCGTCCGCACGTCATTTATATGCTCAATTCCGTGGAAGAAATAGTACACAAAAAGACACATAACAAAGCACAAAGCACCTATGCATACAAAATTTATGTCGCTGTATACTTCGCCTCCTGCTTCAAAGCGGCGGAAAAAGTTGTATTTAAGTATGTCGCCAACCGCAGTTGTAATAAAGATAATCAGCCCAAGAAGCAGGATAGAGTCGGACGTCATCCCGGTAAAGCCCAGCTCCTCATGGAACTGCTTGTATTTTTTTATCATATTTTTTACAAGCTTAGGTATAGTGATGATAGCCTCGGTGATCGCGATCACGTGAAGCGTAGTAACAAATTTATTTATATGAACTATATTTAATAGATGAAGTGCGAAAGTAATTATTGGAAATGCTGTATTTATCGTAAGCATAACCTTTTCAACCCTTGAGTTCAGCTCAGGGTGAGATGTTACAAGGAATGCGATAATAGAGAGCGGGATGGAGTAGAGGGTGACATATTCAAGAACCGTAAAAAACCCGTCTCTGTTAGCAAAGAAATTGTAGATATCAGCGTATGAGAGGCAGTATCCGCCAAAAAATACTGAAATAAACGAACTGAATAAAAGAGATAAGTCTCTTCCGTGGTAAATGTACAGATATGATGAAAGCGTGAATATTACAAGCGCAAACATGCAAAGGAAAACACCGATAAACATAGTCAGCCTGTTCTTCTGAACAAAGAATCTCTCGATCTCATGCCTGTTGCCGTAATAAATAGGCGATATCCCTGAAAAGGCATTGTCTTCTGCTATGACAAAAGTAATCTCTACTTTTCTTCCATGGGATGCAGCTGTTTTGTAGATTGGAACAAAGTTGTAGTGCTTGGGGATCATCAGACCTTTTTCAAAATAGTCCTGCCCGTATTCATAGACAAGCTTTTCATCGATTTTAACAGATACTGTAGAAAGGAGGCTTCTAAACATAAGAGCGCCGGACGGAACGGGCTCTTTGGGTAAATAAGTCGAGAGTACAAGCGTATCACCTTTTTTCAGGTGGCCAAGATTGATGTCGCTAAGTCTTGGCCCTTCCGTCTCCAAATCACCGCATTTAACAGACCAGTTGCTATCTAGCTGGGCAAAATAAAAGTCGTGTGGAGTTGTAAGGTAGGAGCTGCCAAACAGGATCATTATGATAGGGATGATAATGATCACGATAGGCAGCAGCCATACATTGATACGCATGTACTCTCGAAGTTTCATTAAAAATGTCCTCCGGTGCCTCCGTGTGATGTTCCGGATGAGCTGGTGTGCGTAGTTGAACCGCCGGAGCTTTCGTGCTCTATTTTAGTTCTTGTTACATGGTGGTGCAGGAACTGATCTTTTCTATTTGTAAGCTTAAGTTCCTGCGTCGTATAGGCGCTTGCACCCTTTGCAGGAGCAACGCTTCTAAGCTGACCTACAAAGAAAAGAAGCGGAATAAGTGCTAGAATCAGTCCCGCTACAACAGCTATGAAAAAATGCCCTGCGTTGAAACCGATCTGGAAAAACTCACCGGTCATCACCTTATCGCAATCAGTGATAAAGGTATCAAAGCATCCGTAATAGTCACCGTCCTTTAAATAAGAAAGGCAATCATTGCCGATCTCTTCAAGCGTGTAGTCGTCAAACTTCTCAATAGTCGCACTTCCTGTCGTCTCGATCTGCCATGCGCGAGATCCCATATCTACGATAAAGATAAGACCCTCGTGGTTTTCGCCGTAGCCAAATCCCTTGTAGTCATAGAAATCATCTGCATATTCCTCGGCCGTTCTATTCCCCAGATCATTTACCGTAAGGATGACGATAGCCGTCTGATAATTGCTCTCAAAAGTCAGTATCTTTCCGTCAAGGTCTACGAGCTGATCCTCCGTAAGAAGTCCCGCATCGTCGGTGATAGGATAATTTGATCCGTCTTCGTAGTACCATTGGTCAATAAGACCTTCATCGCCTGCAAGAGCCTTCAAAGGGACAAGGCAGATAAGCATCAGTAATAAACATATCTGCAGGACCAGGGACATCACAACTGCCCTGCAAGATGTTTTATTTTGTAATGACTTCATATATATATTCCTTATATTTAGTTTTGATAGTAGTAAGTGCAGGCCGGTAAAAGCGCCCTGGCACATCACAGGAAAAACATAATAATTACAATAATGGACAGGAATGTAAATCCCACAGCACTTGCAAGGTACAAAATTACAGCCTTCGGAACACTCACGGGGAGATTTCCCACGAATTTTCCTGTCTGTCCATTCATTGCAAACAGATTGCTTTTTCCTCTGAAAGTAGTGTTAAGAAGCCACACGGGATAGAGCGCATACTTGTGTGAAAAGTTCGTCAAATTGTGGTGATGGCTCTTCTCATTTATGGTCTCATAGCTTCCGAGCGTGTTCTTTATGTCGTATTCGATGGTGCTTTCCATTCGCTGCCTGATGCGCTCCTCGGTATCCTCTGCCCTCACGTCGTATCTGTTTGCAAGAAAACCTGCAAGATATCCGCCGTTAAAAGGAACAGCTTCCTTGAAATCGAAGGGCTCTATCGACTCCATAAGGTCATCGGGCATCTCCTTGGACGCATCGCTAGGAACGTTTTCGTAGGCTTCACTTCCGGCTCTCTCAACATCATAGAAACTTGTGTCTGTATAGTTGTAGTTACCGTCAGACCAGGTTTTTATCTTGGTTGCTGAGAAGCTGTACTCGGAAGTAAGTTTACCGCTGTAAAGCCAGTAGGGAATATATATTCCCCTTATCTTATCTATGTGGTTTTCATCGGAAAATACCTTGGGGAGCAGAAGCTTGTGGCTTATGAACTTTCTGTAGGAGCTTATTGCATCTTCCTTTGTTTTTTTAAAGGGGATGACGTAATCAGGCTTCAAATCTCCCTGGAATTTTTCCTTTACTACTACATTGTTGCTACAAAACGGGCATGTAAGTGAGCCCTCTTTTTCAGATGCGATAATTTCTCCGCCGCAGGAAGCACAGGAATAGACAACCATTCCGTCGAGCTCGCCCTCATCCCATGAGGAAGAGGGCTTTGCTGCTTCTTTGGAAGAGTCGGAAGGCTTATTTTCACTTTCTTTGTGCTTGTAGTCTTCGACCCTTATTTTCGTATCGCAATATGGGCAGAAAAGCATCTGACTTTTTGCATCGAATTCCATTATGCCCCCGCACGAGGGGCATTCATATTCAGTTAATCCCATATATGTATTCTTTCTGTGTTGATTATTTTAGCTTCGGCTTTCCGCAGCCATTGGCATCCCTAAAGTGTGAATGCTCAGGCTCTGGGCTTTCCGCAGTTAGTGCAGAAGTTGCCGCTGTTTACAGCGCCGCAAGAACATGTCCAGCTTGCGGGCTGAGGTCTTGCGCTTCCGCAGTTGGTGCAAAAGTTCCCGTTATTAACAGTTCCGCAGGAGCATGTCCATCCTGCCTGGCCCTGGGGCTGCATCTGAGGCTGCTGATTCTGAGATTGCTGACCCATTGCAAAAAGACCTGCTGCATTTGCACCGCCTGCCTGCTGAGCCATGTTCATTCCGGCAAATGCCATCATAGGTCCGGTAGCTGTATTTTTTGCTGCATCCTGCATAGCCTGAGCCTGTGCTCCAACGAGCGTAGCGGCTGCCATGTTAGGATTAGCATAAACTGCATTCTTCTGAAGATCCTTGATCATCTTCTCATCTTCTTCAGAAGCATTTACAGAGTTGATACCAAATGTAGAGATCTTGATACCGTAGGTCTCGCCCCATTTTGATGACAGGACTTCGTTGAGCGCATCAGCGATCTCGGTTGTGTGTCCTGGAAGAGCGCTGTAGCGAACACCTGCCTCGGAAATCTTGGCAAATGCAGGCTGAAGTGCTGTAAGGAGCTCGCTCTTAAGCTGAGACTCAATGTTATCTCTTCTGTACTCACCCTGGAAGTTTCCGCACAGGTTTGTATAGAACAGGATGGGGTCGATTATCTTGTAGCTGTACTCGCCGTGGCAACGGATAGAGATGTCAACGTCGAGACCGATGTTTTTATCAACTACGCGGAAAGGTACGGGATTAGCTGTGCCGTACTTATTGCCGATGATATCCTTGGTGTTTATAAAGTAGACTCTTTGGTCATTTGCAGCATCGCCGCCAAAGCTAAGTCTCTTTCCAATCTTTTTAAATGTCTCTTTGATGTTCTCAGACAGGCTTCCATAGAATAATGAAGGCTCTGTGCTGATGTCGTAAACAAATTCGCCGGGCTCTGCGCACACTTCGGTTACTTTGCCCTGATCAACAAGGATCATGCACTGACCATCTGCAACTGCGATGATAGAACCGTCTGTGATGATGTTGTCGTTGCCCTTAGTGTTAGAGCTGTTCTTGCCTGCGCGCTTTTTTGCCTTAACAGCAAGTGTGTCTGCAGGAAGTGCATCACAATAGAAGTAGTCTCTCCAGGAATCAGCAAGTGCGCTGCTTGCAGCACCAATTCCGGCCTGTAAAATACCCATAATTCTTTTCCTCCTTAAACTAGCAATAAACTTTTTTCATTAGTAACAAGACGCTGCTGGCTTTGCAGGAAACGAAAGATGTTTTTTCATATTCCCTCAAAGCAGAGGTCTCACAAAAAATTATAACATATTTAAACCATTGGTGGCAGATGAAAGGGCGCTCAAACACTATTAAAAGCTATTAAAACCTCTAAAACTTCTCTTAAAGAAATGTAAATAAAACGGTGCTGCATCACAGAGTAACCCTGCCATCCCATTTTGCCCCAATATATGCTATAATCACGACAGATTATAGGTATAAAGATAAGGAAAAAAGAGAGAATAACAATGAACTCACATAAGACACAATCCGATGTTCTCATCATAATTCCTGCATACAACGAATCGGAAAACATCGAAAACATCGTAGATGAGATAATCACAGGCTATCCGCAGTACGACTACGTCGTAGTCAATGACGGATCATCGGATAATACAGCAAAAATACTTAAAAACCGCGGATACAATCACATAAACTGCCCCATTAACCTAGGTATAGGCGGAGCAATCCAGACAGGATACCGCTATGCAAGGGAAAAGGAATACAAGATTGCAGTCCAGATAGACGGAGACGGACAGCACGACCCCGCATACATACAGGACATCATCACTCCCATCCAAAATGGAGAAGCAGACTATGTAATAGGCTCTAGGTTTGTGACAAAGGAAGGCTTCCAGAGCTCAGCTGCAAGAAGAGTCGGAATCAGGTTTTTAAGCGGCCTTATCACACTCCTGTGTTTTAAGAGAGTAAAGGATGTAACAAGCGGATTCAGAGCAGTCAACAGCTTTTTCATAAACGCATTTGCTGACAACTATCCAATAGACTATCCCGAGCCCGAGGCCATCATGGATGCAGTAATGCGCAGGAAAAGGATCCTCGAACTCCCCGTCGTAATGAGGGAGCGCGAAACAGGAAAGAGCTCTATTAACTTCAAAAAATCAGTTTACTACATGATAAAAGTAACCCTCGACATCATAGTATGCAGGATAAGTTACGGAATCAGGAGATAATTATGCACACTATAATTCCGCAGAGACTAACTATAGTTCTCATACTTGCAATAATCGTATATTTCACAATAATCCTGATCCTGTTAAAGGACAGGAAGATGAACATGAAGTATTCGCTCTTGTGGCTTTTTACCGGTGTTGCGATGCTCGTGCTCGTACTAAAACCGGACACAATCATCTATTTAAAAGCACTTATCGGCGTTACCGACAACATGAATTTTCTGTTCATGATACTTATCGCATTTTTGATAATGCTGGTCCTTTCGCTTACAAGCATAGCCTCGCGTCAGGCAAACCGCATAACCAAGCTCATACAGACGCAGGGACTCCTTGAAAAAAGAGTAAGGGAACTCGAGCAGAAGCTGGATGAAGAATAAGAGTAAGTAAAAAGAGAAAGCCAAATCAGAAACGATGTACCAAGCGAAAAATAATGGGGGAGCAAAATGACAGACAACATACTGGAAATGGTTGGAAGGACCAAGCCTCTTTTTGAAAACGACATCAGAACAAGGGAGAAGGAGCTTGCGGAAATAATCCACAGTTCCAGATTCCTCGTAATAGGCGGCGCAGGAACAATAGGCTCTGCCATCTGCAGGGAGCTCTTTGCAAGAGACCCCAAGGTCCTCCACGTAGTCGACATCTCTGAAAACAACATGGTCGAACTCGTAAGAGATATCAGATCATCAAAAGGCTACGGCACAGGCGAATTCGCAACCTTTGCCATAGACTGCGGCTCAGACATATTCAGGTCATTTATAGAACAAGAGAAAAAAAGAATAGGCGGCTACGACTATATCTTCAACACCTCCGCACTAAAGCACGTCCGCTCCGAAAAGGACCCCTACACTCTGATGCGGATGATCGACACCAACATCTTTAATACAGACATCACCATGCAGATGGCCCGCGATATGGGCGCCCAAAAATACTTCTGCGTATCAACCGACAAGGCCGCAAACCCCGTAAACATGATGGGCGCTTCAAAGCGAATAATGGAAATGTTCCTTGCAAGAAGAAGCAAGGAGATGCCTGTATCTACCGCAAGATTTGCTAACGTCGCTTTTTCAGACGGAAGCCTCCTCTATGGATTTAACAGAAGAATTGAGAAAAACCAGCCACTCGCTGCGCCAAACGACGTAAGGCGCTATTTCGTAACCCCCAAGGAATCGGGCGAGCTCTGCCTCATGTCATGCCTCACAGGAGAAAACAGGGACATCTATTTCCCCAAGCTCGACGAAGAACTAAACCTCGTGACCTTTAGCAGCATAGCAGAGAAATACCTTGAAAACCTCGGCTACGAGCCTGTTCAATGCGCCACGGAGCAGGAAGCAAGGGAGCGAGTATCGGAACTTAAATCCCAGCGCAAATACCCCGTGTACTTTTTTTGCAGCGACACAACAGGCGAAAAAGACTTCGAAGAATTCTACACAGAAAACGAAGTCCTCGACATGGACAGATTCGAATCGATCGGCATAATCAAGACTCCCACAGTTTATGACGCTGACAAGCTCGACATGTTCTCAGACAGAATTGCAAAAATGCGACAAGCCGGAACCTGGGACAGAGCAGAGCTGATAGAACTATTTAACGAGATGATCCCCAATTTTAACCATAAGGAAACCGGCAAGTTCCTCGATGGAAGGATGTGAGGGAGAAATTGCAATAGCACAAATGAAAATTGCAATTTGGATATTAAAAATAGTAATTGGATGTTATATTATATTAATAGAACAACTAATTGCTATTTTTATTGCATGCATGTTCATGTGGTTATATGAATGGAGAAAATATGGCGAATTCAAAGATTGAGGAATTACAGAATAGAAAAAAAGAATTAAACCTTACCTACGAATATATTTCAGAAAAAGCAGGATTGCCATTAAGTACTGTACAAAAAGTACTTGGAGGTAATATAGAGTCTCCGAGACAAAGTACGATCGAGGCTCTTGAAAAAGCCTTGGAAATGAATGATGTAGGTGATCAGTCTCAGCCTGAGATTTCTATTGGTAACCAGGACTTTGCAGCCATAATAGAGAATGGTTATTTTTATGTTGATAAAACAGAATTTATCAGAAAATGGTGGGAAAGTGCTGATGTAGTAACGCTTATCACGAGGCCTAGAAGATTCGGAAAAACGCTAAACTTAAGCATGCTTGATTACTTTTTTTCTAACAGACATGAAGGTAGTGAAAGTTTATTCAAGGGATGGAATATATGGAAGGATGCCAAATATCATGAGATACAGGGACAATATCCTGTTCTATTTATCAGCTTTGCATCCATAAAAGGAAGAGATTACGATACTGCGAGGCAGCAGATAATTCAGGAGATAGTAAGTTTATATAGAAATTACAGTTTCCTGACAAGCGAACCATTCATGACAGAAATGGACAAGAGCTTTTGGAATATGGTGGGCTATGATATGACGGATGCCACGGCAGCAGAATCTCTGAGGTTCCTTTGTGAAATACTATATAAGTATTATGGCAAAAAGGTTCTGATATTTCTTGATGAGTATGATACTCCGATTCATGAAGCCTACACGGATGGATTTTGGGATGATATGACTGGATTTATAAGAAATCTCTTTAGCTCGACCTTCAAAACAAATAGCTACCTTGAGAGAGCCATAATGACGGGTATTACCAGAATTAGCAAAGAATCCATCTTTTCTGATTTGAATAACCTGAAGGTTGATACAATGACTAATGCAAGATATGATACTGATTTTGGATTTACAGCGGAAGAAGTGTCAAAGGCTCTTGATAAATATGAGTTGTCACAAAAAAAGGATGATGTAAAAAGATGGTATGACGGCTTTAAAATAGGAAAGTCATCTGATATGTACAATCCGTGGTCAATTACACAGTTTTTGGATAGCGGAGTATTAAATAATTATTGGGCAAACACCAGTGAGAATTCCCTTGTTGAAAAGCTTATAAGGGAAGGCAGTGCGGATGTAAAGAAGAATATGGAGAGGTTGCTTAATGGTGAATCCATAGAAGCCCTCATAGATGATGAGATAGTTTTTAATCTTATAGATAAGAATGAATCCGGAATAATAAGCCTTCTTTTGGCTGCGGGATATCTTAAAGTCGACAGCACGGTAGATGAGATGGGTGTGCGAAAAAAATATAAGGTATCACTGACCAATCTGGAGGTAAAGCATACCTTTGAAGATATGATAAAACGTTGGTTTGAAGATGATAATGTCAGATACAACGATTTCATAAAGGCATTGTTTGCTAATGACGTTAAATATATGAACCGATTCATGAATGAGGTTGCGCTTAGTACATTTTCCTTCTTTGATACCGGAAATAAGCCTTCCCATCGAAATGAACCAGAAAGGTTCTACCACGGCTTTGTTTTAGGACTAATTGTAGAACTTAAGGATAAATACCATGTCTTTTCTAATCGCGAGAGTGGATTTGGTAGATATGATATATGCCTGGAACCCTGCGATAAAAACAATCCTGCATATATCCTCGAGTTCAAGGTTCATGATCCTGACGACGAAAAAGATCTGGAGGCAACAGTCAAAAATGCGCTACAGCAGATAGAAGATAATAATTATGATGCGGATCTTCTAGCAAGAGGCGTCAAAAAGGAAAATATCTATCACTATGGATTTGCATTTGAAGGAAAACATGTGCTGATTGGGTGAGATAATGAACGTGGTTGTGTATGGAAAAGTATCTTATAACAGCCAAAAGATGGAGGTACGGAGATGAAAACAAACGGGAGTTCACGAAATTATAACAATTTATTTATGACATATATGTTATAATTCAACTAAAGGCGTGGGTATAAGGTATGCGGCATTTGCTGTGTACCTTATTTTTCAAAGTGGGGATTTTTTATGATTAAAAATATGTGGTATGCGGTTTTGTCGTCTCATTATCTAAAACCCGGCAAGCTCCTTGCTGCAAGGCGTTTTGGTGAAAATCTGATTTTTTTCAGGAAAAAAGACGGTGAAGTAAGTCTGGTTTCCAGTCTGTGCGCACACCGCGGGGCATCTTTGTGCAAAGGATGGATTCAGGATGATAACATAAAGTGCCCGTTTCACGGAATTGAGTATGATACTTCCGGAAAGGCTGTCTATATTCCGTCTGAGGGAAAAGCTTCTCATCAGGATTTTTCAAGGTTAAAATTAAAACACTATCCTACCAGAGAAATTGGCGGAATAATTTTTGCCTGGTATGGCGACGGTGAGCCGGACTGCGAACCGGATTATTTTGATGTGATAACAGATAAATCCTATGTTTATGATCATACAGAAGATTGCTGGAGTGTCCAGTATTCCAGAGTGATAGAGAACCAGCTTGATGTGTCACATCTTGCTTTTGTTCATCATAATACGATAGGCAGGGGGAATAAAACTCTTTGTAATGGTCCCAAGGTTATCTGGCTTGATGAAAATACATTGCAGACAAGTGCCAATAATGAGGTGGACGAGGGACAGCTTCCAAAGGGCTCTGACGAAAGTATCATAAAGAGTACAAACCTGACATTTAAATTCCCTAATATGTGGCTGAATCATGTTACGGATAAGATTATGATTCTTGCATTTTTTATCCCCGTTGATGATGAGAATTCCATAATCGCCTTGAGGTTTTATAACAAGATTACCGGCTTTAAGCCCGTTGACAGTCTTATAGCATGGCTCGGCAGCAGGGCAAATAAGATAGTGGAGCGCCAGGATAAACGAATAGTTGAAACGCAGCTTCCCAAGAGGTCAGATTTGAAGATTGGAGAAAACCTTGTTGCAGCGGATCTTCCAATTATTGAATACAGAAACAAAAGAAATGCACTTCAGCTTAAAGATGGTACCAAATCAAAGAAACCAAAAGAACCGGAGATGGTATCTGTCACAAACACAGGAGGGAACACTATGGATAACAAGGCTATGTACAAACTGTCATATGGATTATTTGTTCTTACAGCTAAAAATGGTGAAAAAGAAAATGGCTGTATCACTAACACTGCCATTCAGGTGGCATCAGAGCCAAATCAGATTTCTTTTGCGGTAAATAAGGCAAATTACACACATGATATGGTGATGCAGACAAAGAAATGTAACATATCGGTTATAAGTGAGGCAGCAGATTTTGAACTGTTTAAGCACTTTGGATTTCAGTCAGGCAGAGATGTGGACAAATTCAAGGACTTTACAGACTGCAAGCATGCAGAAAACGGAATACCATACATTACCCGGGGAACAAATGCCTATTTTTCTATAGACATAAGGCAGACAGTTGACCTGGGTTCCCATACACTTTTTATAGGAATACCTACAGCGATGGAAGTTCTGGATGCTGCCGCATCAGCAACCTACAGTTTTTATCAGGATAACATTAAGCCAAAGCCGGAAGCAGTTGGTAGGACGCCAAAGGGCGAGACAATATGGCGCTGTAAAATCTGCGGATACGAATGGGTAGGCGAGGAACTTCCCGATGACTTTATATGTCCTATATGCAAGCACCCTAAGGCTGATTTTGAGAAGGTTGTGAGATAAAAGTATTTGTAAAAGGAACTACGATTCAGTGATTTGGTTATTGAAGGCGATAGTTCCTATGCTATAATATACAACAATGACTAACAAAGACGCGAAACCAACGGTTTCATTCATACTAACTACATACAACTGCGGAGGCACACTAGGGGAGATCCTTGATGCCATAGAATCTCAGGACTATCCTAATATCGAGGTCAACATCAAGGACGGAGGCTCAACTGACAACACCCTTGAAATCATTAGAAACTACAAGGAATCCAGCAAGTTCTCCGTAAATACAGAATCGAAAAAAGACACCGGAATCTATGATGCCATGAATCAGGGATATGCCATGGCAACAGGAGACATCGTAGTATTTTGCAGCGATAAACTTGCAAGGACCGATGCAGTAAGCCATATCGTAGACACAATTCAAAACGCAGGAGAATCATGCGTCGGCGCTCATGCTGATCTCGTATATTCTGAAAACGGAAGACCCGTCCGCATTTGGAAAATGGGCAAAGGCCACATAAGAAACGGCTGGATGCCGGGACATCCGACACTATACCTAAAGCACAGCATATATGAAAAGTACGGTCTGTATAAAACCGACTACCGCATAGCCGCAGACTACGAATTCATGGTAAGAATCTGCAAGGACAACGAGGATAACATCGCATACCTTCCGGAATCAATAGTCGACATGTCCTACGGCGGCACAAGCAATGCCACCGCAGCAAGCTACTGGCAGTCACTAATGGAGGCAAACAGAGCCCTCAGAGAAAACGGCTACAGATTCCCCTGGATTATCAGCATGAAGAGGACGATAAAACTCCTAATCCAGTTTGTAAAGGCGAAACATAAATGAAAAAAGTAAACATACTCATGTGTACATACAATGGCGAAAAGTACTTACGTGAGCAGATTGACTCGATAATAGATCAGACCTATGAGAACATCAGCCTCTTCATCAGAGATGACGGATCAAACGATAATACACTTAGCATAATACATGAGTATACAGATAGATTTCCTGAGAAAGTACATTTTCTAGATTCTGAGAAACACCTCGGATACCCCGGCTGCTTCTGGGATATTTTAGCAAAGTGCCCACCTGCTGATTACTACGCATTTAGCGATCAGGACGATATATGGGATGAGAGAAAAATAGAATATGCTGTTGATAAACTCACAGATTTTGAAAGCAATATGACTAATAAAAAAGGCATAGATATAGAGGGTGAGAAGAAACGGCAGAAAATCGGTGAAAATGGTAACATACCGCTCTTATATATTCATGACAGCACAATATGCGACAAAGACGGCAATGCCATAGGCGAGCACAGGCTCAGCAGCTTTGGAGAATTAAAATACAACAATATAGTTTTCTACAATATTGCAGAGGGTTTTTCGATGGTGATAAATAACCCCATGCGAGATGCTCTTCTTGGCGGGGATGATTTTTCGAGAACTATTCCCCATGATCAATGGACAATCTGGACAGCATTTTTCAGAGGAAATATTGTATATGACTCAAGGCTCCTTGCAAAATACAGAAGACATGAGGACACCGTGACCATTACAGGTGGCGGCAGGACATCTCTTATCAAGAGCTGGATACAAAATGAGATATTCGGCACATGGTTTCATTCCCTTTGCAAGAGAATCCTTTATCTGACAGAGTTTAATAAGGAATATATGACAGATGGGCAGTATAATGACCTCCGAATGCTTGCAGGAGACAGCTCACGAGGCAATTATTTCAGGCGCCTTTTTTATGCTAAGAGACTTCGCCCCAGTATAGGCGGAGAGCTTGCGCTCAGAATCAATTTCCTATTAGGCAAGAAATGAAAAGACTTTCCATTTTTCCAAAAAGGAATTAACAATCAATAAATCCTTAAAAGAAAAAGCAAAAAGGAAATAAACAAGGACCGATTTATGAAAAAGACAGCAATAGACCTCCTGTGGCTAAGACCCGGAAAAGTGGGAGGAACGGAAGTATATATAAGGAACCTTCTTGACGGTTTATGTCAGCTTCCCGATGATTTTAATTTTGTCCTTCTTGTATCCAAAGACAATGAAGTAACTTTCAGAAAATATTTAGAAGATAAAAGATTTAGTTTCCTGATAGCTGATACTGTTTCAGCCAATATCGGAGGAAGGATAATCTGGCAGTATTTTCATCAAAATGCTCTGCTTAGAAAAAATGGTATAAGCACCTGCTTTGTACCCGTATATGTAAGACCTTTCTTTAACGGAGGAATTCACTACATCAACGTCATCCATGATATTCAGGCCTATCATTATCCGCAGTATCACCCGTTTCACGAGAATTTTTACTCATACGTAACATGGTTTGCAGATGCAGTATTTTCAAGAGATATTGTGGCAATATCTGATTTCGTGAAGAGGGATATAGTAAAGAACTATCATTTTAAGGAAAACAGGATAACAGTTATCCCCAATCCCGTGACAGTTAACCCGGATGAGACAGTTTCATTCGAAGAAATAGCAGGCAAATACGGGATAAGTGCAGGTCAGTACTACTACACCTTATCTCAAAACATCCCGCACAAGAATTTCAAGACACTTGTAAAAGTGATGGCTAAAATAAAGAGCGAAGGAGACCTTCCTCAGAAGCTCCTTGTCAGCGGAATTTCAGGGAATGCTTCAGATGAAGTACAAAAAATCGTAGATGAGATGGACCTTAAAGATAACATTATCCACACAGGCTTTGTAAGTGATGCGGAAAAAAACACACTTATTAAAAATGCAAAAGCATTCCTGTTCCCCAGCTTCTTTGAGGGATTTGGTATTCCTCCTGTAGAAGCAATGATACTGGGACAAAGAGTGATCACAACAACAGCTGCCAGTATACCGGAAGTTACACTGGGTATGGCAGAGTATGTTGAAGACTACATGAATCCCGATGCCTGGATCAGCGCAATGAAAAAGGATGCTCCCAAGGCTCCAGACAAGGAAGCTTTCAATATCTATAAGAAGGAAGAAATAGCAAAAAGATACCTTCACTATCTGCAAAAGGTAATAGAAGAATAAATTCAAATGAAGAAAACTATACTCTGGCTTGCGCCGCATAAACCCTATGAAAAGGTAAGACATGCCGGCGGCAAGAACATGTACTACTACATAAACTACATAAATAATTCCGGAAAGTTTGACATTACTTTCATCGGACTCTCCTACGAATCTGAGCGCAAATATGATGACATTGAAAAAAGCGGCATAAAGACAGATATCTATTACCGCGACCATTCCAAACTCGACTCGCTGGTAAGAAGAGTTGTCGGCGGCTTTACGCTCCTTAATCCATGGACGAAGTATTATAACCTTCTCCTCTTATACGAACACATGCAGATTACAAGGAGAGTTAAGAAATACAAGGAACAAAATGGAGATCCTGATATAGTTATCCTTCACTGGACCGCCATGGGACTTCTTCTTCCTGAGATGAGAAGATATTTCCCCAAGGCAAAAATCATCATAATAGAAGAAGACGTCACATATCTTGGATATAAGAGAAAATATGAGGCAAATCCTACATGGCTCACAAAATATCGCTACGAACATCTTAAGAAGGATGAGCTTAGGGTTATAAGTGATAGTGACTTGACGGTTACACTTAATAAAAAAGATACAGACCTGCTATTAAATGAGGGCATAAAACACAAAAAAGTTTATACCAGTACTTTATATTTTGAAGACTACTCGGATGTACAAAGAAATCCGAAGCCCGGATACTTGCTGTTTTATGGTGCAATGAGCAGACCGGAAAACTATGAAAGCGTTATCGATTTCATAGAAAATGCAATGCCTGATTTTGCCAAGGCAGGATGCACACTAAATGTTGTCGGAGCCAATCCCCATCAGCGTCTTATAGCGGCAGCAGATAAATTCAATAATGATTTTCAGGGAAGTAAGAAGCCGATTAATATAACCGGATTTGTAGATGATATAAGACCCTATCTTGCAGATGCCATGTGCATGGTAGCTCCCTTAAAACTCGGAGCAGGAATAAAGGTTAAGGTTCTGGAAGCAATGTCAGCCGGAGTTACTGTTCTTACTAATGATATTGGCATTGAAGGCATTTATGCTAGGAACCGTCTTGAATATATTCACTGTGAAAGACCTGAGGATTATATTAACGAGGCAAAGAATCTTCTTAATAACATGCAAGAGACAATCCAAATCGGAAACGCAGCAAAGAACTATATAGCACAGAACTATAATCTTGACATGAAACTTGGGGAACTGCTTGATATAATTTCAATATGGTAGTTGATGTCTTGCAGTTATGAATTATAATATGTAGGTGTTTGTGCATACGTGCATATGTTAGCTGTTACAAAACATCTATTTTGATATAATAGCTTCTAATAACTATTCAAGATAGAAGATTCAGTACCAAGGAATAAAGATGAATAATAACGAAAAAGATATATCATCTCAAGGCGATGATTTAAAAAAGATTATAGAAGATCAGCAGACGACTATAGAAACAAAGACTGAGCAACAAAAGCATCTGGAAGAAAAGCTCAGACAGGCAGAAGCTGAAATAAATACTCTTTCACACTATAAGAGTGACTACGAAGCTGTAACTAATTCTATCAGCTGGAAAACAATAAGGGCAGTTGGAACTCCGTTATATATGGTGGTTCAAGGTGTTCGTAAGTGTTTTACAATTCTGAAAGCTATTAATCCTACGAATTTCAAATTTTTGATGAATGCATTTAAAAAGGGCGGATTTGGGCAGGTAAAGCGTGAAATGAATGCGTATAAGCTAAGGCTTGCCGGAATGGATGCGCCTGTTGCATTGCCATCATTATTTGATACAAAGGAATTCTCAGATATAAACAAGTATGAAATAATATCTGTCCCTACGTGGAATGATCCGGATGTATCAATAATTGTTCCGGTTTATAATCAGTTTGCTTATACCTACAACTGCATAAAGAGTATTGTCTGGAATACCGGAGATGTGAAGTATGAGATCATTATTGCAGATGATGTTTCAACTGATTTCACAGTAGATATTGAAAAGGTATTACCCGGAGTAAAGGTTGTAAGAAATAAAGAGAACCTCAGGTTCCTTAGAAACTGCAACAATGCAGCAAAGCAGGCTAAGGGCAAATACATATTATTCCTTAATAACGACACACAGGTGCTTGATAACTGGCTAAAACCTATGGTGGATGCAATGGAGAATGATCCATCTATAGGAATGACAGGATCTAAGCTCATATATCCTGATGGAAAGCTTCAGGAAGCAGGCGGAATCTTATGGTCTGATGGAAGTGCCTGGAATTTTGGCAATGGCCAAAATCCTCACGCGCCTCAGTTTAACTATGTTAAAGAAGCAGACTATATATCTGGTGCTGCCATAATGATAAGACATTCATTGTGGAGTGAAATAGGCGGTTTTGACGAAAGATATGCTCCTGCATACTATGAGGATACTGATCTTGCTTTTGAAGTAAGACGCCATGGTTATAAGGTTATATATATACCGAAGTCTGAAGTGGTTCATTTTGAAGGAAAATCAAATGGAACAGACACAAGCGTAGGACTAAAAGCATACCAGGTTGAGAATGCAAAGAAGTTCTACGAGAAGTGGAAGGACGAACTGGAAACAAACCACTTTGAGAATGCTCAGAATGTATTTATGGCTAGAGACAGAAGCAAGGGGAAAAAGCATATCCTTGTGATCGACCATTACATTCCCCGATTTGACAAGGATGCAGGCGGAAGATGTACCTATATGTATCTCCTGCAGTTTGTAAAGATGGGAATGCAGGTTACATTTGTCGGTGATAACTTTGCTGAGGAAGAGCCATATAAAAGTGATCTTCAAAGCCACGGAATAGAAGTGCTGTATGGCAGCTATATGCAGTCTCATTTTGAAACATGGCTTGCTGAAAACGGAGATTACTTTGATTATATATATACTCAGAGACCACATATAACAATAAAGTATCTCGACCTTATAAGGAAATACTGCAAAGGTAAAGTGATATACTTTGCTCACGACTTACATCATCTAAGAGAATATCGTGAGTATGAGATAACAAAAGATGCTAAACTGCTTAAGTCTTCCAAAAAATGGAAGGAAATAGAGTTCAAGATTATTGAAAACGTTGACGTTGTTCATGTTGTTGGAAGCTATGAGCAAAAATACCTGCAGGAGATATTTCCCAAAAGAGCTATCAGGAATATTCCTCTTTATATCTATGAAGATGAAAGAGATGACATTCCAAAAGATTTCGATAAACGTAAGGACATATTGTTTGTGGGAGGCTTTGGACATCCGCCAAATGTCGACGCGGTTGAATGGTTTAACGAGGAGATATATCCTGGAATACTAGCGAAGTACCCTGACATGGTATGGCATATAGTAGGTGGAAATCCCCCTGAAAAAATTAAAAAGATGCAATCAGCTAATATCATCTTAGAGGGATTTGTATCGGATGAAAGACTTGAAGAGATGTACAAGGAATGCCGTCTGGCAGTTGTTCCGCTTAGATACGGAGCAGGTGTAAAGGGCAAAATAGTAGAAGCAGCTTATTATCAGATACCTATGATCACAACACCTATAGGTGCTGAAGGCATGTCTACAGAAGAAAATACTATGATTGTAGAAGAAACTGCTGAGGGACTTGCAAATGCTGTTTGCTCATTATATAAAGATACAGAAAAGCTAAAAGAAATGTCAGATAACGGAAAAGAATTCATAAGGAAATACTTCTCTGTTAAGTCTGCGCAGGATATCTTACTTAAAGATATTACGTTATAAATTGTTATAAAGTATAGAAAGAGATACTTGATGGATAGAATTAAAGAAATAATACAATACAAAGATATGATATATAGCATGGTCAAGCGAGAGCTTCGCGGAAGATACCAGAAGTCTGCCCTTGGAATGCTATGGGCACTTTTATATCCGCTCTTCCAGATAGCTATATATACATTTGTATTCGGGGTAATCTTCCCTAGCTCAATTGAAAACTATTATATATACCTAACCGCAGGAATCGTGCCCTGGACCTTCTTTAGCGAGGCTGTGGGACAGGGTGCTGCATGTATTACAAGTAACAGTAATCTTGCTACCAAGATATACTTCCCTAGAGAAGTACTGCCTATATCAGCAGTTCTTGCTAAGTTTATAAATATGTTACTTGCTTTCATAATAGTATTTCTTTTTATCATTATTGGCGGAGTAGGAGTAAGTCCTGCTGCGATATGGTTTTTACCGATAATAATGATAGCAGAGTTTTTGCTGTGTACAGGATTTACTTTGTTCTTTTCTGCAATTACGGTCTATGTTAGAGATATGGAATACATTGTAGGTATTCTTATGATGGCTTGGATATGGGGAACACCTATTATGTACAGCATGGATGGACTTAGTCCTGTGATAAAAACTATTCTTTTGTGCAATCCTATGACTAGCATAATTCAAAGCTATCATGCAGTTTTGTATTACAAGACATTGCCCGATTCCATGTACACGATAATTACATGGGTTAGTGCAATATTGGTTCTTGTTATCGGAGAGCTCGTATTTGCTCATCTTGAAGGCGATTTTGCGGAGGAAATGTGATGAATGTAAATGTGAATAATCCGGAAAATGCCATTGAAGTAAGAGATGTGCATAAATACTTTAAAGTATATGAAGATAAAGGAACTATGCTCCGTGAACGCATAGTAAACATAACCCGTAATAAATATGAGAAAAAAGAAGTCCTTAAGGGAATAAGCTTTGATGTAAAAAAAGGTGAAGCGGTAGCACTTATCGGAAGAAATGGATGTGGCAAAAGTACAACCCTTAAGATGCTCACAAGGATCCTTAGACCTAACGGAGGAACTATAGCTGAACAGGGCAGAGTGTCGAGTCTTATCGAGCTTGGAGCAGGATTTCACCCTGACCTTACAGGTAGGGAGAATATATATATCAACGCTTCCATATTTGGTATAAAGAGAAAAGAAGTAGACAGAAGACTTGATGATATTATCGCATTCTCAGAGCTTGAAGCATACATCGACAGCCCTGTAAGAACATATTCTTCAGGTATGTATATGCGCCTTGCCTTTGCGGTAGCAATAAACGTAGATGCAGATATTCTCCTGGTAGATGAGATCCTGGCAGTAGGTGATCAGGCATTCCAGACTAAGTGCTTTAATAAACTTAAGAGCCTTAAAGCAAATGGTATGACGATAGTTTTGGTATCTCATTCTCTTGGACAGGTTAAGCAAATTTGCGACAGAGTTATCTGGATCGAAGATGGTCATATCAGAGATGATGGAGAAGCAAGAAAAATCTGCGATGATTATCTCGATGATATGGAGAAAAAGCGTCTCGAGAGAATAGAAGTAGAGGCTAAGAGACGGGCAGATAAAGAAAAAGCAGCTCTTGAGAGCGGAGATATCTCTGAGGAGGAGAAAAAAGCTCTTAGAGAAAAACAGCTTAAGCGCCTTAGCTGCGAGGAAATCTGTGCTCAATGCGGCCCTGATGCCAGAAGATCAGGAAGTGGAGAAGCGATATTTACAGATGTTGTAATGCTGAACGCAGATGGAAAGCCATCAACACACTTTAGTACCGGAGATAAGGTGGTAATAAAGATCAAATTCAAGGCATTTGATACATCCAAGAATCTCAATTTCACTATGGGTATAACCAGAAGTGACTGGGTATATTGTTATGGCAGTGAAATGAGAGAATGCACCGGAAGTACCATAAGTGGCAAGGAATCAGGCGAAGTTGTAATGACAATTGACAGCCTCGCACTCCTTAAAGGTGCGTATTTCCTTGATTTTTGGATTCAGGATGAATTCGAAACAGAGATAGACTGCATACATAACCTCATAGTTATGTATGTTGATGAAGATACCGGAAAAGACCATGGAATGATGCCCATGGAGCATGAGTGGGAAGTTAGATAAATTAGAGAGTAATAAATGCAAGTAATGAAATGTATTTGTAGAGCTTGGAGAAAAATATAGATGGAATACATTTTAGGTGTATTGTTAGTTTTAAATACTATTACAGAATCGATTGGACTGCCGGAACTATTACATTTGTTTTCGGCAGTAATTTTTGTATGGTATCTGATAAGAAGAAAGCCCCAAATAAAGAACATAATACAGATGTTTTTTATAATGACCGGCTATGTTGTATTAGTGCAGCTAATTACTCAGACAAATGATATTTATGCTACTTCGATATTTCTTATCAAGGCACTGCTCAATATAACGCTGACCGTTTGGGTAGTAAATAATTATCAGGAGTATGAACTCCGCAATGTAGTATATGGTGCAGCGATAGTGCAGGGAATTGCTACAGTTTGTGCATTTATCATGCAGGATTCCATCTTATGGAAGCTTGATGAATATGTGACAGGAACAAAACTTCACAGATTAGAGCTTCTTTGTCCTGAACCTGCATATCTGTCGTTTATATCCGGATTACTGTTGATAATAGGCATATATCAGATTCTGGTGTATAAGATATCCTGGCAGCTTATTCTGGCGGGAGTGGTAATCCTGATAAACATGCTACTATCTTATGGTATGGGCGGAATGATCTGCCTGGTTTTTGCCATTGCTGTCATGCTAATGGCGCATGTTGCAAAAAACAGAGATAAGATAGTAAAAGATCCTGCATCCAAGAATAAGTGGATACTAACCGGAGCTATGATGATAGTGGTTATGTTGTCCATTATTATCTTGTCACCTGCATATGGATTCAGATTTGCTTCTGTAGCGCAGGGAACAGATGTAGGTCTTACGTATGTATTTCAACATCCGCTTACTGTATTCACTAATGCTATGCATTTAACCAACTGGCACGGCGTAGGAATAGGACAGCTTGTAGGAACGGAAATATCAGCTACTATAGGGCTTACAACAGAATTTAAGAATTCATTTTTATATATAATGTCTGAGGGTGGATTCTTAGGAGTAGCCCTTGTAGTTATTATAGTAGGGGTGTTATTGGGGTATGTTCTTCTCTACGGTGGAATATTGTCGCTGGCGTTATTTCTGTATGTGACACTGTATCAGGTAACAGCTGGCAGGTTTGATGATCCTGTTAATTGGATTGTATATGGGCTTATATTGGCACAGTGCCTCAAAAATAAAGAACTCGCCAGGAAAGAAGACAGAATAGAGCTTGATAATAGTAGGACAGGCGAAGTTGTAGTAGGAATAATAGGTGCAAAAGGCCTTGGGAACTATGGTGGGTATGAGACTTTCGTTGACAAACTTACTGAGTATCATGTAAATAATGCTAATATAAAATACCTTATAGCGTGCAAGGCAAATGGACAAGGAGCCATGGATGAGACCAAACTAAAAGGTGCTGTTCCGATAAGTGATAGCGAGTTTACTTATCATAATGCTCACTGCTTCAAAGTGAATGTTCCACAAATAGGTGCAGCTCAGGCTATAGTGTATGACCTTCTGGCGGCAATGTACTGTATCAGATACTTTAGGAAACATAAGACAGAAAAGCCTATATTGTATGTGCTTACTTGTCGTATAGGACCTTTTATAGGACTGATTTCAAGTATGATTCATGACATGGGCGGATTATATTACGTCAACCCCGATGGGAATGAGTGGAGGCGCTCTGTTTGGAATAAATATGTCAGAAAGTATTGGAAGCTATCAGAAAAACTAATGATAAAACATGCTGACCTTGTTATATGCGATAGCAAAAATATCGAAACTTATATAAATGCAACCTATGATATGTATAATCCTAATACCACATATATAGCATATGGCGCAGAAGTAGACAGTAGCAATATGTCAGATGCAGACAGTAGATATCAGAACTTCTTACAAGAGCATGGAATCAACGAAATAGGATGGCTTATCGTTGGAAGATTTGTTCCGGAAAATAACTTCGAAACCATGATTCGCGAGTTCATGAAGAGTAACAGTAAGAAAAACCTTATAATAATTACTAACGTGAATAAGGAGTTCTGGGATGAACTGGAGGATAAACTGCACTTCACAAGAGACAGGAGAGTAAAGTTTGTCGGAACAGTATATGATCAGGCACTTCTTAAAAAGATTAGAGAGAATGCATATGGATACTTCCATGGTCATTCTGTAGGAGGCACTAATCCAAGCTTATTAGAGGCTCTTGGAAGTACAAAGCTAAATCTTCTCCTTGATGTAGGATTCAACCGTGAATGTGGAGAAGACGGAGCTTTATATTGGAGTAAGGATTATGGCAATTTGGCAGCTCTTATTGAGAAAGCTGAAAATCTAACCCCTGAGGAAATTGACAGACTTGGAAACAGGGCAAAGGATAGGATTAGAGAAGCTTACAGTTGGCAGTTTATTGCAGATAGATATGAGCATGTATTTGTTCAAAGTGATTTTCAGTAAGTTAGCCTAAATGAATCGGTATTTTGTTGTCATTGAAGAATATGTGATAAAACAATCAGAATAATATTTGAATAAAAACTGCTTGATAATTGAATAATATCCAATTATCAAGCAGTTTTTTAGATAACACGAGCTGACAGTTTGGCAATAAGATTGGGATCCGAAGTTTCTACTTTATCTGCATGTGCTATAACTATATTTTTTATAACAGATGAAAGATATGAGGCAGCAATTCCTTTGCCTTCCAATCGCTTAATTGATTCATCGGGTGAGCAGGTGATATTAAAGCCGCACATTTTAGGAATCCAGCATAACAACAATCCTATAGTAGCAGAGATTTGAATTTGTTTACTTTTTTCTTTACTTATAGGTTTGGATTCTTCTCTTATACCAAGGACAATGCCTATCATAAAGAATAGGAGAAATGATACGTTATTCCAGTATTCCATGTCATAAGTGAAGCTCTCAGCCATGATTGCAAGCAGAGCTAGGGAGTAGCCACGCTTAATGTAATCTGAGCATTTTATAAAACAGATTATGGCAAATATGCCAGCTACTACATATAGCAAGAATCCTATAAGACCAAAATCAAATAGAATTGATAAAAATGTATTTTCAACTGGAGTAGAAGGATTGCCGTTAAGAATCGCAATTCTTGAATCAAACACCGGACGTCTGTAGTATGCACCGAGTACGCCGTGTCCCAGAAACTTGTTAACGATAGGGGCTTGTAAAAAACCGGTTATAGTTTCTTCCCATGCTATCTTGCGGTATTGATTTCCTATATCAGTAGTGGTGTTGAAATTAGCAAACCTTTGTATAGTACCGGATAATGTGCTTATGATGGCATTTCTCATAAAAAAGAGAATTACTGCAATACAGAAAAAAAAGCCCACTGCTACTAGTTTATCAGATGAAGAAAGACCTATAGCTTTATTTGTTTTGTTATTAAGTTTTTCTCTTATTACATATAAAACTAATCCTATTATGCATATCAGAATGGCGCTTCTTGTTGAAGTGAGCCAAAGTGCATAAAATCCGACCAATAAAGATAGAAACTTCAGAAGTTTATCATTAATTAGGTACACAGAGATGATTGTAAAAAATAGAATGACTGTAGCAGCCGGCATGGGTTGCATATAGACACCGGTTAAGCGGCTGTAATATGACTGAAAGTAATTTTGAGCAGTAGGAAAATAATTAGTAATTCCATTGACGCCGTTTCTGTGCCAAAAAATTGCTATTATTATACTTGCAACAATAAGTACAATGAGTTTACGAAAAGCCTCACTAACGCTTTCTGTACTTTCTATGCTCAATCTGTAACCGGCAAATATGATGAAGAAAGAAATAATAGGCATCCTGTATGATAAGGGCTCTGTCGGATGTAAAAAGAAGAATATGAACCAGAGAAAAGCCGCTACAGATAGCAGATAGTATTTTCTTAAGAAATCGCCAAGTATGACCATGTTGGTGGTAAAGCCAGTGATAATGAAAAAAACTGCGAATAATATGATTTGTGAATAAAAATCGTGCGAATAGTCTACTAATGAAAGAAGAATTGAAAAAGCAAATCCCCAAGTAAGGTAATCCTTCCATATATTATTAAAGTTGTGGGTTGATAAATTCAATTTAACACTCCTTAAAAATGATAATTGATGAAATAACGGATGTATTATACTTTTGTAGTATATGCAATATACAGATTATATCATATATATTTTTAATGGGAAAATCTCTATGTAAGAGAAAACATAAACGTTATTTAATATATTATTTAATGCCGAAATAGCTTTTCTTTTAAATCTTTTTTCTATGGTGTATAATATGTCCTAATCTTTAAATTCCGCTTGCAACATCATAAGGACAATAAGAATATAAAGTATCATGTTGCCTGCAAAGCAAATGGCCAGGGATGCATGAACATAGATAGTCTCCATGGAGCAAAAAGAATAAATGAGAATGAATTTACATACTGTAATGCACAATGCTTTTCTAATCAATATCCCGGAGAATCTGGGCGCGGCGCAGGCGATTTACTATGAGTTAAGAGCACTAAGGCTATGTTGCGAGCATATTGAAAGAAATCATATAGAAGAGCCAATCGTATATATACTGGCTTCAAGAGTTGATCTTTTTGAAAGGAAGTTTGTAAAAAGGATTCATAATTTTTAGCGGACAAGTATGGCAGAATCCTGATGGGGCATGTGAAATAATTGGGACAACCGGAGAAAAGCCAGTAAAATCAAGGCTTTCTGAGAACTCTGTTTTCTACCCCAACTCAAACACAGAGTATCGAATCAAAAAATCATACTCCGGTTTTCTTAAAAGGTTCTGTGCTATGCCGGGAGCATTATGGTGTACACACAGTTTTTTTGCGTTGGAATTTCACGTTTTACATGAAACATGTCACTGCAGGAGTGACATGGCTTGTCTAGTTCTGATCCCTTACAGGTAAACGGTTGTTTGAATGTCACTGTTTGAATGACACACATATTGATTTTTAAGAGAAATAAACGGGTACTTTTGCAAGAAAGGAAGCGAATAGAAACATATAAAAATTGATGAAAAATAATGACTCCGAACTATCTTCATGAATCAATCCAACCAAATTAATTTGTAAGTTTAGCGAGGGTTATTTTTGTTAACAATGATTGATCAGTAAAGACTAGCAGTTTTAGAAGCAAAAAAGTGTATTGCTGACTATAGATGTTGTATCAATCGTATTGTCGTTTGCTCTGGCACTGGTAATAAGGTTCCGAATTCTGGTGGCATCACTTGGAAGTAATTTGGTAGTCACAACGTATATACCGTTTTTTATCGCAGTACTAATTGCTTACGTTGTACTCATGCTGGCAAGATCAGAGATTCGGATCGACAGAATGTCCAAGAGGGAAATTTTAGAGCAGACTGAAATACAGCAGATAATTCTGTCAGCTTTATATACTGCCGTTTTCTTTCTCCTGCATAGGGCAGATGCGATATCAAGAATCGTAGTAGGCCTTTTCTTTATATCCTGCGTTGTATTCTGTGGAATAGGAAGAATCTGTTATCACGAATACTGCCAGAAGAAAAGCATTGAGGTAGTTAATAATGCGAAGGTTTTCAATGATAGAGCAAGTGAGAATAAAAGCAATAAGGTCAGACACGTCTACATAGTTGGATCAAAATCAATCGGTCAGTATGGTGGATATGAGTCCTTTGTAATGAATTTATTGCAACACCATAAGGATAACAAGAATATCAAATATCATGTTGCCTGCAAAGCAAACGGGCAGGGATGCATGAACATAGACAGCCTTCCTGGAGCGAAAAGAATAAATGAGGATGAATTTACCTACTGCAATGCACAGTGTTTCCTAATAAATATCCCGGAGAAAATTGGATCAGCCAAGGCAATTTATTATGACTTGAAAGCGCTTAGATGGTGCTGTGATCATATAGAGAGGAATCATATAGAAGAACCAGTCGTTTATATTTTGGCTTCAAGAGTGGGACCTTTTGAAAAGAAGTATGTCAAGAGGGTGCATAATTATGGCGGAAAAATATGGCAGAATCCAGATGGGTGGGAGCACGCCAGACGAAATGGCAAACAAGCGTTCGAAGATATTGGAAATTCAGTGAGAAATATGCGGTTAAGAATGCCGATTTGGTAGTATGTGACAGCAAGTATACAGAAAGCTATATACAGGATGAGTATTCATATTATCATCCCAAAACAACATTTATTGCTTATGGCTCATATATAACACCAAGCAAGTTAAGCGATGACAATCCGGAATATAACGGATGGCTTAACAATCACAACCTTCGTGATGGTCAATATTATATCAGTGTTTGGAGATTTGTTCCAGAGAACAATTTTGACATTATGATCAGGGAGTTTATGAACAGCAAAACGGATAAAGATTTTGTAATCATAATGACTGAAAATCCGAAGTATGCTGCTGAACTGCAACAGAAGTATCAATACCGAAAAGATAAGAGAATTAAGTTTGTTGGAACAGTATATAATGTAGAACTACTGAAGAAGATTAGAGAAAATGCATATGGCTATTTCCATGGGCATGAGGTTGGTGGAACGAATCCATCACTTCTTGAGTCACTTGGAAGTACAAAGATAAATCTCCTGCTAGATGTAGGGTTCAATAGAGAAGTAGCTGAAGATGCAGCAATTTATTGGAGCAAAGATGAAGGAAGTTTAGCTGACTCAATTGACAAATGCGATGCTATGTCATCGGAACAACGAGAAGATATGGGAAGGAAAGCTAAACAGAGAATCGTAGATGAATATAGCTGGGGGTATATCTGTAATAGATATGAAAATGAAATTATGAGTGTATAAAACATATTATTGCTTAAATATACAACAAATAAAACAAGGATATGAAGATGAATGATAACAAGAAGGTTCAAGAACTAACTCTGTTTACCCTAAATACTTTTATAAAATACTGTGAAAAATATAACTTGCGGTATTACTTTACTGGCGGCGCATTAATAGGCGTGCTAAGGCATAAGGGGTTTATTCCGTGGGACGATGATATAGATGTAGGAATGCCGCGTAAAGATTTTGACAAGTTTCATGAGTTGCTTAAGGTTGATATGCCGGAAGGATTCGGGATATGTAATCGTTATACAGATCCTGATTGGCATTTTGCGATGAGTCAGTTTGTGGATCTCGAATCAGAAATAGAAATACATTTAGCTGAAAAACCACGTAAAGCACATATATGGATCGATGTTTTTCCACTAGATGGTTTACCGAATAGTAAAATTGCAAGGTGGCTAAGAATAAAGAATATCATGGTTCATAGATATATGGTTCAAATTGCTAATATTAGCACTCAGGTAGATGCAAACAGAAGCAGACCTTTGTCGGAACGTATTGTATTGACGTTATGCAAAATAATACCAGTGGGTAAGTTGATAGATACGAATAAAACTATTGATAAACTAGAGAAGATCCTTAGAAAATCTGATTTTGATAGCTGCGAGTGGTGTGGCAATATGTTAGGTAGATACAGAGAAAGGGAAGTAGTTAAACGCGCATGGTTTGGAACGGCTGTCAAAGGAATATTTGAAGGACAACAGGTAAATATTCCGGAGAATAGCGATGCTATTCAAAAATCTTTATATGGCGATTATATGAAACTTCCACCTGAAAAAGACAGAGTGGCGCATAATGTAACAATTCTGAAGAGTAGGATTTTTTAGGAGACTAGTAGATTATGACAACAGCAATTATTATCGCAGGTGGTTCCGGACATAGAATGGGACAGGATATTCCGAAGTAGTTTATTAACGTATATGATAAAACTATTTTTTTATATATATTAGAGGGATTTCAAAAACATCCACAGATAGATGCGATAGAGGTGGTATGTATTGAAGGATGGCATGATGTTGTTTGGGCATATTCAAAACAATTCGGGATAGACAAGTTGAAATGGGTTGTATCCGGGGGAGAAATAGGTCAAGAGTCAATTAGAAATGGCGTCTATAATTTAGAGGGACAAGTTTCTGGCGAAGATGTAATTATAATCCATGATGGCATTAGACCATTAGTTGATGAAACAGTACTTCCAGATGTTATCCTCAAAGCACAGAAATATGGTAATGCGGTAACGTCGTTACCTTATAATGAGCAGATATTCGTAGTTGATGATGATATTAGTACAACCAAGTATATACCGAGAGAAACCCTCATGCGAGTATCGACTCCGCAGGCGTATAAATTTGGAAAACTTGATTGGGCATATCATAAGGCATTTGAAAAAGAAATTGGTATATATGGATCTTCATATACTAACACTATTATGGTCGAACTAGGAGAGCGCTTATACTTTGCTGTCGGATCGGATAAAAATATAAAACTAACTACCAAGGATGATTTTGAAATGTTTAAGGCATATCTAAAATCAGATAAAGATAACTGGTTGAAGTAAGAAGTTTAATATGAGAATATGTGAAAATGAAGCATATTCGAAAAGATAAAGCTAATCGCAGAAAGGGCATAATAAAGATGAATTTTTTCATGGCGTTTTTTAAGGGACTATATCCGCCCGAGAGGATTCGGGGGCTGCTATGTTATTGGGCTGGAATTACAACGGATAGAAAGATAAGGCTTAAGAAACACGTTTTCTTTGAGCATCCGTCTGGAGTTCATATTGGAAATGGATGTTTGATAAATCATTATGTTGGTTTTTATACGGGACGGTATGGAAATTCTCACATTACCATTGGGAATAATGTTGCTGTTAGTATGGGGACAAAGTTTATTACAAATTCACATGAAATAGGCTTTACGTATCAAAGAGCAGGTGCTGGAATTGCTGAAAGCATTATAGTAGAAGATGGGGTATGGATTGCCTCCAATGTGACTATATTAAAAGGAGTAAAAATCGGTCATGGGGGGTAATAGCGGCTGGGGCAGTTGTAACTCATAGTACAGAACCGGACTGTCTTTATGCAGGTGTTCCAGCGAGAATGATTAGAAAATTAGATTAGGTCGTATATATGGAGATGGAACTTAAGAAGAGGAGAAATGTAAATGGGGCTTAAAG
This sequence comes from Butyrivibrio sp. NC2002, assembly GCF_000702265.1. GTDB lineage: Bacteria > Bacillota > Clostridia > Lachnospirales > Lachnospiraceae > Butyrivibrio. The sequence continues at coordinate 461,787 of NZ_JNKZ01000004.1, read as the reverse complement.
AAACCTTCCGCAAGCAAGGTGGAATGAAGCTAATAAAACAATACATGCAAGCGGGAGTATTAGGAACTGCGATAGGGGAGTTTTTATTACTGGGAAAAAGTCGAACAGCATTGGAAATTCTGCGCTTATCCACTCAATTAAAGACTAAACAGAATTTATACAAGAAGTACCGTCATGTATTAGATAAATTTGAAGATGAATATAATCCAGATCTTCCGCATGAGAGCTCTAATAAAGTTTGGGTCTGCTGGTTTCAGGGAATGGAGAATGCCCCTGAACTTGTAAAAAAATGTTATGAGTCTGTTAAAAAAAATCTTTCTGATATGAACGTTATACTCATAACATCTGAGAATATGGAACAGTATGTGCAGTTTCCGAAATATATTATAGAAAAATGGGAATCCGGAATAATCACATACACTCATCTTACTGATTTGCTTAGATTGGAATTGCTGATTCGTTATGGAGGGATGTGGTTAGATGCTACGGTTTTTTGCAGTGAGGAAAGAAATAATATACCAGATTACTTTTTTGAGTCAGATTTGTTTTTCTATCAAAGCCTCAAACCCGGAAGAGATGGTAAGGCAACATATATCTCTTCATGGCTAATGAGTGCAAAAACAAATAACAAGGTACTTATGGCAACAAGAGCTTTGTGTTACGACTATTGGAAAAAAGAACGCATCATGAATGATTATTTTCTTTTGCATGATTTTTTGTCAATAGTACTTGATAAGTATCCAAATGAATGGAATAAAATAGTTCCCAGGGATAATGCAACACCACATATACTGTTATTGAGATTGTTTGAACAATATGATGAACGAGTTTGGGAAGCGGTTAAGAAACAGACTCCGTTTCACAAGTTGAGTTATAAGTGTATAGAAGAACAGGATATGATGAAGGATACATTTATTAGGCATATTGTTGGGATATAAGAATTTTTTTATGGAGAATTAATTTTATAGATACAATGAAAGGCATATTAGTACAAGCATATGGGAATATTAAAACAGCCACTAATAACAGTTATCGTTCCAGTATATAATGTCGAGAAGTATGTAAAAAAGTGTGTTGACAGCATACTAGACCAGGATTATTTTAACTTAGAAATAATGCTTATAGATGATGGCTCAACAGACCATTCAGGTGCCATATGTGATGAATTATCAAAAGTAGACCCAAGAATAATAGTTATACATAAAGAAAATGGTGGATTATCAGATGCAAGAAATACCGCGATAGACGCCATGCATGGTGATTATGTTACATATATAGATTCCGATGACTACATAGAGAAAAACTACATTTCATATTTATACTATTTGATTGAAAAATATAATGTTGAATTATCAATATGTAATTTTAAGTATGTAAATGAAAAGGGTATTCTTTTGAATAAGGTTATTGATGACGGAAAAGAAAGAGTTTTAAATCAAAAAGATGCAGTTTCACTCTTGTTAGAAGGAAATGAGATAAATACTTCCGCAAGTATGAAGCTATATAGAGCTTCTTTATTTGATAATATTAGATATCCATTAGGAAAATTGTACGAAGATATTTCAGTTACATATAAAATATTATTGAATACACAAAAGGTGGCATATGGTGAAAGGTCGCTATATGTCTATCTATGTAGAAATGGTTCCATTACCAAAAGAAGCTTTAGTGAAAAAAGAATGGATGCAATATATAATATGCAAGAAATGTGCAATGATATTGCAAGTGTTTTCCCTGAGTTGAAAAAGAAGTGCGAGAGTCGTATGTTTTCACAATATGTAAAGACATATATGGATTTAAGGGGATCGAGATGGAACAAGGGATTGGAATATCAATTATTTTCTAGAATTGTGAATTTGGGAAATAATAGATATCTACACGGAAAAATGAAGATTTATTCCAAACTGGCATGCACACAAAAATTCATATTTGATATGTTGATTGATATTGAAAACTGGGTTCAGAATCTTAGGAAATGAATAACAATTACACTATATTTGGGTGAAAAATGATTAAAAGACTTACTTATAGAGATTTATTATTTATATTATTCATATGGTATGCAACTATTACGGCATTCCTTGCTCTCATTTTACCATCCATGATAAATAAATTTTTTCTAATATTTTTTATGATGATTTATTTATATTACAACGGACAGTTGGTCAGAAGAAGGAGTAAAAAAGTATTAACAGGGAATTTATTGCTTATAATCTATATTATATATTATATGACGGTTGGGAAGTGGATTCAATTATTCCATGCAGATTTTTATGACTATATAGGATTGGTTTTTATTTGCGGTTTCTTTTCTTATGAGAATAACACTTCGAAATTCGAGATATATATAAAGACGCATAAAAGGCAATGTTTATTGGCAATATTATCTTATGTAGTTATATTGTTTACTTCAATCATGTTAAAAAATGGGCTTATTTACTCTGGGGAATCGGGCTACACATTATACGGTCCATTTACAATTCCCCATGTCTTAGCATATCAGTTAACGCTATTGTATTGTCTCGCTGCGGTTTGTTATTTACAGACCGGTAGTGCATTATATCTGTTTTTTAAGGGATTATTTTGTATTTCAGTCATGATGACTGGCGTTAGAAGTGCTTTTTTGGCATTGATTATTGTAATGGTAATTGATTATTGTTCAATTAGAAAAAAAATTGTAAAGGTAGGTATAGCGTATATATCTGTTGGAGTCCTACTCTTTTTATCATTACTTGGAAAAAATATATCGAAAATTGCTGTTATACAAAAAACAATAACAAACATTGCAGAAGGTTCAATATCTAATAATAGAACTCGTTTTTGGAAAGTTGTTTTTGATTATTTTGTTAACAATTCTGGTTTAATTGAAAAATTATTGGGGATTGGAATAGATGGAGTTAGGGGTGCTTTGTTAAATGATAGTATAGTCAAAGTGGCAATACATGCTCACAATGATTATATAAATATTCTGTGTGGATTTGGTGTAATTGGGTTACTAGTACTGATTTATTATCATTTCGAATTTACTAAAAGAATAAAACAAAGTACATTGCGGATAGCAATCATATTAATTCTCTTTTCAATTATTTTCACAAATGGATTGGCAATGTATAATGCGGCTACTCCTTTACTTGGTTTGCTGCTAGTCTATGCGGACTGTAATAAACAAGAAAAGGTTAAAAATCCAAGATTGCATTAAAATGCTTTTCAAAGAGGGATAGAAATGAAAATAGCGATTTTTTTACCAAATTTATCAGGTGTGAGTGGAGGAGCGGAAGTATATGGGCTGCGCATGGCAGAAGTACTTGGAAAAGATAACCATATTATTATAATAACGCGTAAAAATAAAAAAATAAATATTGAGGACATTTACAAAAAATATGGGGTCCAGTTATTTGAAACGAGATATGTTGAATACTATAGAACAAAACATCCATTGTTGAAAGATTTAGAGAATTACACAGGAGCAAAATCCATAAAAAAAATTTTAGGAAACGAGATAGATTTATTTATTAATTGCACGTATGGAATGATGTGTGGTCCAAAGAATGTAAAGTCCATACATATAATTCATTTTCCGGCTGATCCCCGATCAAGTTTTTTAGGTATTATTCAAGGGGAAAAATATAAAGCAAAATATCTAAGTTCATACCAGGCTTTAGTGGCAAATTCTGAATTTACAAGATTTTATGTAGAGCAATTATGGGGAGTTAGTTGTGACAAACTCAATCCGCCTATTTTCACAAAACCAATAGAAAAGAATGGACTGGAAAAGAAAGAGAAGATTATTTTAGCTGTTGATAGATTAGTGCCAGATAAAAAAGTATTGGAAATGATAAAAATGTATGAAAGTTTGAGGCATAAATTTGGGTGCGATTACAAATTAGTGATTATAGGGAACAAAGATACACGTTATGAAGGATATTATAATGATATAAAGAAACGGTGTAATGATAGTATACAAGTTTATACTAATGTTAGTAATTCTGAGTTGGATAGGTGGTATGAAAAGGCATCAATATTTTGGCATGCAAAAGGGTACAAGGTACAAGACGATGATCCGATAAATATGGAGCATTTTGGTATGACGACTGTGGAGGCAATGGCAAAAGGGTGTATACCAATTGTTATCAATAAAGCAGGTCAGAAGGAAATTGTCAAACATAAAATTAATGGATATCTTTGGAATACAGAGGTTGAGTTATTGGATTATACAATTGAAGTTATTAATAATGATGACTTAGCGTTAGAAATGAGAGAAAAAGCAGTTGAGGGGTCTCAATATTTCTTGCAAGTGCAATTTGAAGAAAAGTTGAAGAAAATAGTAGAAGAAGCAATGAAATAGATTTGCGATTTTTTTCAAAAGGAGAATTATGGCAAGAATAATAGCAAATTATTTACCGCAATTTCATGAAACAAAAGAGAACAATATTTGGTGGGGGAAGGGCTATACAGATTGGACGGCCGTAAAGAGGGCAAAGCCATTGTTTAGGGGGCATGATCAACCTAAAAGGCCACTTGATGACTATTACTATGATTTAAGCAATTCTGAATCAATAAAATGGCAAGTAGATCTGGCTAAAAAATATGGGATATATGGGTTTGGAATATATCATTATTGGTTTGATAACGATAATGTAATGCTAAGAAAACCTTCTGAACAATTATTAAAAATGGCAGACTTAGATATCCACTATATGTTTATTTGGGATAATGCATCTTGGAGGAGAACTTGGTCAAATATAAAAGATTGCTCAAATGATTGGGCACCACAATTTGACAATAAAGCACTGCCAGATCAGGATGGATACCTAATTAAACTGGAATATGGGGATGAAAATAGATGGAAAGAGCATTTTGATTATCTTCTTCAGTACTTTAAGGATGAACGATATATAAAAATTGATGGGAAACCAGTTTTTGGAGTTTTTAACCAAACAAATCATCCAGAAGTGTTGAAAAGAATGATTGATTTTTGGGAGAAAATGGCTATAAAAGCAGGATTTGACGGCATTGAAGTTATTGGAAGATATAACAATCAAAACTGTAAAGTAACAGCTAAAGAATTTTATTATGAACCGATATGGAGCGGGTGGATTCCCAATACTGTAGTAAAAAAAATAAGTAATAAGGTTAAGGTATTTCTTCAAGAAAAATTGAATATTCCGATGAAGTATAATTATGATTTGGTTTGGAAAAGGATATTGCATAATGCACGAAAATCTGAAAGGGATGTGTACTTAAGTGGATTTGTATCATATGATGATTCGCCTAGAAGAGGAATGAAAGGAAAAGTGGTGGTTGGCGCTTCTCCTAGAAAATTTGAAATTTACCTGAGAAAATTACTTAGGATTTCAGAAGCTCAAAATAAGGAATATGTTTTCTTGACTGCATGGAATGAGTGGGGAGAAGGGGCATACCTAGAACCAGATTATAAAGGGTATGATTATTTAGAAGCAATAAGGAACGTGGTGAATGAGAAAAAAAATATTGATAAAAGTATCTAATGGGCTAGGGAATCAGTTGTTTATTTACTGGTTTGGGATATTAGTACAAGAGAAAATGAAAAGCCAGGCAGAAGTTCTTTTTGATTATTCGGATCAACCTCTAAAGCAGGGTGAAAGGACGTATTATAGCATAAATGATCTTTTTGTTGGGAACTATAAAACAGCGCGAAACAAGGATGTTAGACGTATCTGTGGACGTTTTCTTTATATTAATAGGATACAGCAGGGAAATGAAAAGAATGTTATTGTAAGATTAATTAGAAAGCTCAATTCTATTATGATAAAGCCTTCAAATTTGATTATAGTAAAGGAGGATAATCAATTAGAGTCTACTGATAAGTATCTGAAATTGTTAGACGCTATAAAAGACGATGATAATAACTATTTATTTGATGGATATTGGGAAGATATAAGATATTTGCCAAAAGATGTTGATATAGTTAGAAATGCTTTTACATTTAAACCTATTAAATTAGATGGTGAATTGAATAGAATTATTTCACAAAAAAATATAGTAAGTATTCATATAAGAAGGACGGATTATGTAAAGGAAAGCGAATCAACTATTGTGCCTAGATATTTTTATAATATCTGTGACGATAACTATTATGATACTGCTATTGAAATAATGAGAAGTAAAATAGAAAATCCGTTATTTATAGTATTTAGCGATGACATTACCTATGCAAGAGAGAAGTTTGGTGAAAAGAAAGAATTCTATTTTATAAGTGGGTATAAAGACTATGAAGAATTATATATTATGACGCTTTGCCAAAATAGTATTATTGCAAATAGCACTTTCAGTTTTTGGGGAGCATATTTAAGGCGGAAACAAGGTATAGTTGTTGCGCCAAAAACACATTATATATGGATTACTGAAAAAGGAAATGAGAGAAAACCCTTTTTTAGTATTGAAGGATGGGAATATATATAAGATGGGTTATGACAAAAATATTTATATAAAAATCAAATATAAACTCAAAATTGTTAAGGGAATAATAGCAAATTATAAACAGTTACGAAAATACAAAGTGAAGTATGGCAAGAACTTTATTTTGAATGGGAAAGCTATTTTTCATAGTGGATATATATCAGGGGGTAAAACTTGTAATGGGAGAATTTACATCGGAGATAATGTTTCAATTAATTCTGGAATAACAACGAATCTTATAGGTGGAAACACATGTAGCATATTTAGGACTATTGAAGCTGGAAATATAATCATTGGAAATAATGTAGGGATATCGAATGCAGCATTGGTTGCCATGGATAAGATTGTAATAGAGGATGGAGTTCTAATTGGTGGAGGGGTCATTATCTATGATAATGACTTTCATTCAATTAATTCTATTATAAGATCAACAAATCCGTGTGGAAATATAATTGCACGACCCGTCTTAATAAAAAGAGGTGCCTTTATTGGGGCTCATTCGATTATACTTAAGGGAGTTGTTATAGGAGAGAATAGTATTGTTGGTGCTGGAAGTGTGGTAACAAAGAATATACCTGATGGGGAAGTATGGGCAGGTAATCCGGCAAGGTTCATTAAGAAAGCGAATTGATAAGCAAAATATGGTACAAAAAAAAAGTCTAAAAAAGAATTATCTGTATAATTTAATATATCAATTTGTCTTGTTATTTACACCAGTTATAGTTACGCCTTATATTTCGAGAACTATAGGGGTAGAGGGGATAGGAATTTATAGCTATACACTGGCAATAGCAGTATATTTTGCAGATATTGGCGCATTAGGTGTAGGTACGCATGGACAACTTGAAGTATCAAAAAGCAGAAATGGCGCAGGCGAGATTTGTTATACTTTTTCGAAAATTGTATTTGCTAAGTGTTTTACGATGATTCCTGCGATACTGATGTACCTATTGTTTATTATGGTTAGCTGTGATTTTAAGAAAATGTATTTTGTTTTATTAACATTTCTTATAGCGCAGCTATTTGATATTACATGGTTGTTTCAAGGCCTGGAAGAGTTTGGTACCATTTCGCTTCTAAATACAATAATAAAAATCGGATCAGTTGCTTGCATTTTTGTATTTGTAAAAGATAGTACAGATTTATATTTATATGTTTTACTTATTCAGGGAAGCACTTTGATAAAAAATATATTATTGTGTATTAAAGCTAGGAAATATGTTGCATTATGCCCTGTTGCTATTAAGGATATAAGAGAAACAGTCAAAAAAAACTTAATTTATTTTATACCATCTATTGCGTCAATAGTATTTGCTTCTTTCGATAAGCTAATGTTAGGCATAATGTCAACTACGATGAATGAAAATGGATATTATGAGCAAGCTAGTAAAATATACAATTTGTTAATAGCATTGATAACATCAACGACTGTGGTTATATTGCCTAGGGTTGCAAATTATTGGAATTCTGATAGTAAAGATGAAAGTGAAGTAAAAGGAATAATATATAAAGCAATAAGTTACACAGGATTAATTGCTTTTCCAGTTGCATTTGGATTGATTACAGTATCGAGAAATTTTGTAAATATATTTATGGGAGATGGTTATGAAAAATGTGTTCCGTTATTGCAAGTCTTTTCATGTATACTAATATTTACTAGTTTTAATAGTATATTAAGTAATTCATGTATGGTTGCAAGAGGACAGCAACGAAAGCTTAATATATTGATCGTTATAAGCACTCTTATTAACATTTGCTTAAACTGTGTTTTGATAACAATGTTTAAAAGTATGGGTGCTGTTGTGGCATCGGCTTTGTCAGAGGCAATATTACTCACAATGATAGTTTATAGTATTAAAGATGTAGTAAAGGTTAAGACTATAATAAATTGTATATATTTGTATATAGTTTCAGCTCTAATTATGGCTATAGCGGTAAGATTTGTGGACATTTTACCGATTAACGTGACGCTATTTAAGCTAATAATTCAAATTCTAATTGGAATTATTTGTTATGGCATTGTGTTATATGCTTTTAGAGATAAATTACTGAATGAATTTCTGAAACTTGTTGCAAGAAAACTAAACGATAAATGAAAAATGTTTTATGTATTGCGTTATCTGAGAATACGTTTCAGGAGTACATCATTGGTGATTTATATTCATATTTTGTTATTTAGTAACTGATTATTAGATGGAGATTATAAACATGAAAAAAGCACTAATTACAGGGATAACAGGGCAAGATGGTTCATATCTTGCAGAATTTCTATTGGAAAAAGGATATGAAGTTCACGGAATTATTAGAAGATCATCTGTGGATTTTAGAGAAAGAATCGCGCATCTAGAAGGTGTTAAGTATTTTCATCTTCATTATGGAGACATGGGGGATTCTATGAGTATTCTGCAGGTTGTGAGTCTGGTGAGACCAAATGAAATATATAATTTGGCTGCGCAGAGTCATGTACAGGTCTCTTTTGACTCACCTGAGTTTACAGCTGATGTTGATGCGACAGGGGTTCTCAGGGTATTGGAGGCAGTCCGTCTCTGCGGACTTACGGATAGCTGTCGAATCTATCAGGCTTCTACTTCGGAATTATATGGTAAGGTCGAGGAAGTACCTCAAAATGAGAACACTCCATTCCATCCGTACAGTCCATATGCTGTTGCAAAACAGTATGGTTTTTGGATTGTGAAGGAATATAGGGAGGCTTATAACATGTTTTGCTGCTCGGGTATTCTTTTTAATCATGAATCTGAGCGCAGAGGAGAGACATTTGTAACAAGAAAGATAACGCTTGCCGCAGCACGTATAGCTCAAGGCAAGCAAGATAAGCTTTATCTCGGTAATCTCGATTCATTAAGAGACTGGGGATATGCTAAGGATTATGTTGAGTGTATGTGGCTCATTCTTCAGAATGACAAGCCAGAGGATTTTGTTATTGCTACGGGGGTACAACATTCGGTACGTGAATTTGCAACACTTGCATTTCATCATGCTGGTATTGAACTTGAATGGAAAGGTGAGGGGATAGATGAGAAGGGCGTTAACAAGACTACAGGAAAGATTCTTGTTGAAGTAAGCCCTGATTTTTACAGACCTACAGATGTTATAGATCTTTGGGGAGATCCTTCCAAAGCAAAGAATGAGTTGGGATGGAATCCGACAAAGACAAGTTTTGAAGAGCTTGTTGAAATAATGGTTAAACATGATATGGAGAAGGTTGCCGTCGAACGTGCAGAGGAGCATATCAAGATGAATCTTGCTGAGTATCTTGAGAAGGGTGTTGTGAAGTGATATGTAATTGGCGAATTTGAGCCATAAGAGAGAAGAATAAAGATGATGGAAAAAGATGCAAAAAATATATATAGCAGGTCATCGCGGCATGGTTGGCTCTGCTATTGTAAGAGAGCTGGAAAAGCAAGGTTATCATAACATTGCTCTCCGCACTCACAAAGAATTGGATTTAACCAGACAGAATCAGGTTGAAGAGTTTTTCGAAGAAGAGAAGTCGGAGTATGTATTTTTTGCAGCGGCAAAGGTCGGCGGTATAATGGGAAATGCCATAGCAAAGGCTGATTTTATGTACGTCAACATGATTCTGGAAATGAATGTGATACATAGTGCCTAGAAAAATAGCTGCAAGAAATTGGAGTTTCTGGGAAGCAGCTGTATTTATCCGCGCAAGGCTCTACAGCCTATGCCGGAATCCTGTCTGTTGACAAGCAGCCTTGAAGAGACCAATGAAGCTTATGCATCGGCAAAAATCAGTGGGTCTAAGTATTGTGAGTATTTGAATGGGCAATATGGCACAGATTATATTTTTGTTATGCCCACAAACCTATATGGTCCTAATGATAACTATCATCCAGAGCATAGCCATGTATTACCTTCCTTGATCAGGAGATTTCACGAGGCAAAGGAAGCTGGATTGGATACCGTTACCTGCTGGGACGATGGAAGCCCATTAAGAGAATTCATATATGTTGATGATCTTGCGAATCTCTGTGTGTTCTTAATGAATAATTACAGTGGAAATGAAACGGTCAATGCCGGAACAGGTAAGGAACTTACCATAAAGCAACTTACGGAACTCGTGGCAAAAGTTGCTGGATACACTGGAAAGATAGAATGGGATCCTAGGAAGCAAAATGGTACGTCGAGGAAGCTTCTTAATGTTAGTAAGGCGACAAAGCTTGGATGGACATATAAGGCTGAACTTGAAGATGGAATACGATTAGCTTATGAGGATTTTCCGAATAATCCTATTAGGGCTGAGAGATAAAAAAGTATAAAGTTTGGTGATGAAGCAGGATGAGATATATAATTTGATTGCACAGAGCCTTTTCCTAAGGGGAGGTGTGATGGAATTAAAAGTCAGGAAAGGTGCAAATGGTACTTAAATGTGAACAACAAATGTATTCGGTAAAGCTTTTTGCTCGCTATGATATAAGTAAAAGTACTTATATTTTATGGAGAGTACCGGTACTGACAACGGATGAAGATAAAGGAATATTATAATCGGCAAGTGAGGCAGTACTAATACTGGCAACCAGAGAAAATGGAATATCAGGATACGGAATGGCTTAAGTCAAAACAATAATAAATTGTAATATTGCAAACGATTCATAAAAAATTACAAAAGGAATAGATACAATGGATTATAAAGAGAGATTAGAAGTTGATTTACTTGATTTAATTAAGATAGTGTTAAAAAAATGGAAAGCTATTTTGTTTTTTGCATTTATAGGCGCGATAATAGGTGGGCTATTTGGATATGTGTCTTCTGGAAGGGAATACAATACTGTGACACATGAACTTGAACAATCAAAGGATCAGTATAGGGTTATTCCTGCAAGGGAATCACTGACAGATGCTAGTGCTGTGTGGGTTGAGGAGAATATAATCATAATGCTAAGATATAAAGAATTTATGAGTTCTTATTTGCGAAGAGATAATTTTAGCAATGACTTCACTAACCTGGCACTAATTGATAATTCAAATTATCAAAATTTGACAACTACAGAGAGAACATACTTTCAGGCGCTTTATGCTGAAGTAAATAGGCTTATGCATGAGGGTGGCTTTACGAAGGTAGACGAATGGTTGAGTAGTATTGGAGAGGATGATTATACATATGCTACTGCAATTATTTCTGAACTATCACCGGTAGACGATGTTGTAGTTGTTCGTAGTTTTAGCGCTAAACATACGTTCTTGGGATTATTGATGGGAGCATTTGTAATTATACTAATAATAGTACTTCAATATATTATGAGCCCCACATTAAAAACTGTGGATGATATTAAAGTGGCTTTTGAACTTCCTGTACTGGGGCTGGTAAGTGGAAATATGGATGTGAGTATAGTGACATCGAATATTCTTGGTGCTGGAAAAAAAGCTGCTGCTAATACAATAGTACTGAGCGGTAGTGTAGAAGGATCTGACAATGAATTAATAAAAGATGAGCTTATTAATCGAACTCACGGAGAGAGTATTAAGATCATTAAGGAAGGCAGTATCATATCCGATTCTGATTCAGTAGAGGCAGTAACAAATTCAGATGCAGTAATATTGATAGAGAAAATAGGTTTATCAAAATACGAGGATATTGCAAGAGAATTGGAACTCTGTAGAGTTCTTGGAACGAAAGTGCTGGGGGTAGTTGTGGTAGTGTGATACCTCAGAGATAATTATCTTGTCCAAGGGGAGGATTCGCATGACCGAGGACATACATGGCATACGTAAAGGGTAACCTAAAAATCTGAATGTGAACTTCCGCGATAATTAACTCTCGGTAGCCAAAATGAGAGATGCCTCTAATATGGATATCATTTGTCAGAGTGCTGCTATTCGCGCAGAAAAACTTACTGCAGCAAGTGCTTATCTGATGGGCGCTTCTGATGATGAGATATCTGTGAAATACAGAAACCTTATTAGAGATGGAATAAAGACCGATGATACATTGAAGAGTGTTAAGGCTGGTACTTCTGCGGTTAATGATGCTGTATCAATGAAGGAATTATCAGAATCGGATGCAGTGATTTTAGTAGAGCGCATTGGGCACTCAGCATATTAGGACATTGCTAAAGAAATAGAACTCTGTAGTAAGTTTGAAGTTAAGATTCTTGGGGCAGTTGTTATTCATCGATTTTTTAGTATAATTTGATAGATACACGTTTTGTGTAAAAGGACAATGCTAAGTGTAAAGGCATTGTTCTTATTCTTCATAAGAGCAGGTATTTTTCATTATTCAGATGGTTGCAATCATGATATTATTACTCGAAAAGTATTCTTCTATGGCGTTTAAGGAGGCAATAAGAAAATGAGAAGAGAGAAACTTTTTATATTTTGTTTCTTGCTTATGCTTATATTTCCAGTTTGTGGCCATTATGCTGACAAATATGTTTCTCTGAATGGAGTAACAGAGACAACAGAATTATCTCATCCCAGTATTTCAAATGTTTTGGATGGGACATTTCAGGAAAATTTTGGCACATATATAGAAAATCACTTTGGAGGACGCAATTTACTAATAAAAATGCGTTCTCAATTATTGTATTCGGGATTTAACAGTTCTCCAAACAAAAATGTGGTAATAGGAAAAAAACAATATTTGTTTGAGCCTGAGTATATATATAAGGAGCTTAATATATATCCTCCTGCAGGAGATGATTATTTTGATGAATTGATTTCAAAACTTGAATCTCTTCAGAGTCTATGTAAGGAGAATGGCAAGGAGTTATACATATTTGTTACTCCCAGTAAGGCCTTTTTCTGTAAGGACATGATACCTGAGAAGTATTATAGCCTTGGGAATGATGGAGAAAATAATTATCAAAGATTTATAAGACATATTAAGGATAGTGATCTGAAGTTTTTTGATTCTCATGATTATATATGCAATCATGAAGACGAAATAGAGGCTCCGATATTCTATTCAACAGGGATACATTGGTCTCACCCATGGGGAAATAAATGTGCTATAGAATTAGCCGATTTAATCACTGCTAGTGGGAAATATAATTTGGGAACGATCGCACAAAAGGTGAAGAAAAAGAAGAATAATGAGCCTACCAATCCGGATTCAGACTTATATGATAGTCTTAATCTTTTTGTTAAGCCCGATAATGATGACTACTATAAGTCGAAAATTAAACTTGAGGGAGAAAGTAGTTGCCCTAATGTATTTTTGCGGGGCGGAAGTTTCATGGGACAGAGTCTTGGCGCACTTGGAAGAGCTGGGGTATGGAATACGACAGCTCATTTTGAAAATAATTACTGTTTTATAAATAATTATTCTGAGACAATAACACTTTCAGGTTTTGATGCATATTCAGAGTTTGATAATATAGGAGAGTATCTTGGTAAATCAGATATTATTATTCTTGAAGTAAATGAGGCAGCAACACCTAACATGAGTTGGGAATTTATAGATTATCTCTTGGAAAATTCGCAGTTACTGCAGTGATGTTATTAATAATTATATATTGAGAGAGGACTTATATGGGTTTTTCATCTATACCTTTTTTGTTTTATTTTTTTCCGTTGGTATTTTTATTATATATATTTGCGGAGAAATCAAATAGTATGAAATTTAAAAATGCTGTTGTGCTCATTGCATCAGTTGTTTTTTACTCTTGGGGAGGAGTAAGATACCTACTATTGCTGTTTTGTTTAATAATAGTAAATTACTTTTGTGGAATTGCCATAGGTGATGTTGTCTATTCACAAGCTACAGGTAAACGAAGAGTTCTGTTGATATTTGCCCTTTTAGTAGATGTTTTAAATCTTGTTATTTTTAAATATTTATCATTTCTTGTATCAAGCGTGGAGGGAATAATAACAAAGATAAGTGGGACAGAGTGCTCGTTAGACATGCCGCAATTGGCATTGCCAATAGGAATATCGTTTTTTACATTTCAGATTATGTCGTATGTTATAGATGTATACAAGGGACAAGTGGAACCACAAAAGAATATATTGAAGTTCGCACTTTACGTTATGATGTTTCCACGTATGATGGCTGGTCCCATTGTTAGATATAACGATGTTAACAGAGAAATAGAAGACCGAGCCACTAGTCTGGAAATGATAGAGTTGGGAATTAAAAGATTTATTATGGGATTTGCCAAAAAAGTATTTTTGGCAAATGCAATGGGAGAAATGGCAGATGCTGTGTTCGCATTGAACGGTGGATTTAACACTGCTTATGCATGGCTGGGTGCTTTGTCGTATACATTGCAGATATATTATGACTTTTCTGGTTATTCAGACATGGCGATTGGTCTGGGGCTTGTATTTGGATTTCATTTTAGCGAGAACTTTAATTATCCTTATATCTCTTCAAGTATTCAAGAGTTTTGGCGTAGATGGCATATATCATTGTCAAGTTGGTTCAGGGATTATGTTTATATACCACTTGGAGGAAACCGTAAAGGGAGGATAAGGACATATGTTAATCTTTGGACTGTATTTTTATTGACAGGAATTTGGCACGGAGCAGCATGGCAATTCATAATATGGGGGCTATATCATGGTCTGTTTATGTTTATTGAAAGGCTGGGACTTGGAAAATTGTTAAAGAGGGTTCCTAAAGTTATTGGCCATGTGTATGCGCTTGTTATTGTAGTGATAGGATGGGTCTTCTTTAGAGCAGATAATATAAGCATAGCGGTTAATTATATACAGAACATGTTTGCTTTTAGATTTGATAATTTTGCAGTTGAATCTGTTGTAATGAAGCTTAATACATGGTATTGTTTTATGCTTATGGTTGCAGTTGTTTTGGCATGTCCTATCTATAGAAAAATTACGAATTACAAAATTCCACAAGTTATATCCTACGCAGGGTATTTAGTGTTGTTTGCTCTAGGTATAATATACTTGTCAGGGCTTTCATATAATCCGTTTATATATGTTAAGTTTTAAGTGTGATCTGAGAAAAATAGCCGGATAGCGCTTGAGTTTTTCAAGCAACTATGGGATGCCGTGCAAGCTTGGAAAGTGCTTAATATAAAATAGAAAAATCTTATCGTGTAAGGACTAACTATTCACTTGTTCAGAACCTTTATGCCAGAATTTGTAACATAAGGGCTGAGCGATAAAAGATATATGGAAAGAAGTTTTGAAATGAAAAATAATAAAACATATAAAGTGATTTTGCACATTTTTTGGTTATTGGTTTTTTTATATATTATTATACAGCATGCATTTGTATGGATGTATTTTGATGATTATGGATATGCTTCGATTACCTATTTGGGTAATCAATTTAATCCTAATGGCGGGACAAACTTTTCGATAGTAGAATTGGTATCTTTTCTTAAATATCATTACTATAATTGGGGTGGAAGAGTTGTTGGTTTCTTCTTTGAAATAATATGCCTAAAGCATTCGATATGGTTTATGAGAATTGTGCAAAGCATAATTGTGTTTGCAATGATTTTATGTGGTACTAAAAGTGTATGCATAAGGTTGAAAAAAAACGAACTCCTTGTAGGAATTGTATTTACTGGAATGTATCTTTTACTGGGGCTAAGTACATTGAATTGGGGAGTGTATTGGTTTACTGCATCTGTTCTATATGTATGGTCAGTAGGTTTTTGGGTAGTAGGTATTTTCTTTCATATTCGCTATGAAAACAATAACACTATAGGAAATTATATTTCGTATTTATTGTTTATTTCATTAGCAGCTATTATTCATGAACAAACATCAGTAGCAGTAATTATGTATGTTGTAGCTGTAGAGATATTAAACATTTTGGAAGGTAAAAAATCTCTTTTATGCTTTTTGAATTTATCTGTGCCTACTGTATGTGGACTAATATGTATTTTAGCTCCTGGAAATTTTGTTCGTTCAGTGGGATACGAAGATTTTAATTCTATGACTGTTTATGAGAAGGCTATGCATAATTTGCCAACAATATTGCATATGAATTTCGATGATTCATATGCAATGACACTGATATATATGATAGTGTTTGTTCTATTTGTGCTAAATGTCAGTAAGTATGTAAACAATAGCAGGAAAACTATTTTTATACTTTTTTATGTAATGATAGATATAGCTTTTTTTCTTACGAGGAATGGATTTTTACTCACTAAGTATCAGCTGATTATTGAGATTGTATGGGCAATTACCTTTTCATGTAATATTTTGGTTTACTATTATATTGAAAAGCATAAGTATTTCTTTGCTATGTATTTAGGTGGACTATTATCGCAGGGAATGCTTCTTGTTGCACCGCAATTAAATTACAGGGTAAGGATAATATTTGCAATAGTTTTAATTGTTATTAGTACAGATATTATTACAACTACTGTAGAGAATAGTTGGGGGATTTATTCAATTATTGCGCCAATAACGATTTTGTTAATAGGAATTATTTTATCATCAAGAGTAACTTATGGATACTATTTAAATAATAGTATAAATATTTACAACGATAATCAGCTTAGAATTGCAAGTAGAGAGATACAAGAGGGAACAAATATAGAAAAAATTGTATTAAAAAAATTATTTGATGATAGATATGCATGTGTGATGCCCTATCAAGAAGGCTTCGAGGGTGGACAGGTTTGGATGAAGTATTATTATGAAATTCCGCAAAATATTGTTATTGAGTGGCAATAATAACTAATTTTTGAATGGAGAGAATGAAAAAATGAAACCAGTATTGTACATAATTATCCCATGCTATAACGAAGAAAAAGTACTTCCAGTTACAGCACCGGTTTTCTTAAAGAAAATGAAGAATTTGATAGACACAAATAGAATAGCAAATAATAGCAGGATAATGTTTGTGAATGATGGATCAAGTGATAGGACATGGGATTATATATTAAAGCTAGCTCATGATGAGGAGCATTTTATCGGTATTTCTCAAAGCAGAAACCGTGGACATCAAAATGCAGTATTAGCGGGCTTGATGGAATCTAAGGATATGTGCGATATTACTGTATCTATAGATTGTGATGGTCAAGATGATATAAATGCAATTGATGAAATGATTTCAGAATATGAGAATGGGGCAGAGATTGTTTACGGAGTAAGAGACAACAGGGATACTGACTCTTTCTTTAAAAGATTTACGGCTCAATCGTTTTACAAATTATTAAATAAAATGGGGGTGGAATCAGTATATAACCATGCTGATTACAGATTGATTTCATCAAAAGTGCTTCAGGAATTCTCAAAATTTAAGGAAGTTAACTTGTTTTTAAGAGGAATGGTACCTCTAGTCGGATTTAAGAGTACAGCTGTATATTACAAAAGAAACGTGAGAGTAGCTGGAGAATCACATTATCCATTGAAAAAGATGATCGCTTTAGCTATAGATGGGATAACTAGTTTATCTATAAAACCGATACGAATGATAACAGGTATGGGTATAATTGTCGCTTGCATAAGCTTTTTGGGTATTTTGTGGGCGGTGATTGAAAGTGTTATTGGGAATACAGTATCCGGATGGTCTAGTACAGTCTGTGTGGTATGTTTTATTGGCGGAATTCAGCTTATTTCACTAGGAGTGATAGGTGAGTATGTTGGGAAAATATATTTAGAGGTTAAGCATAGACCTAGATATATTATTAGTGAACGTACCTATGAAGAAGAATAATATATTTAATAATTTATGTTATCAACAGATAGACTTACGTAAGAAATGCCATATAAAGAAGAAAGGCTTGTTTATAAACAATACGGAAGATAGTTTATAAGGATTTGGTTTTTGATAAGAAATAGTTAAATAAGTATTTGTTCGAAGAAGGGAAAATGTGAATTGAAGGCTCTGTATAAGATTTTAGTTAAAATATATTTGTGCATGGCTATAATTTCAATCATCTATATTTTATATTTAGTTAAAGACAACTTGATAATTCTAGCTAAATCACATTTAGGCCTTCTTGTCATTGATGCGATTGTTATACTAGTATTCGTTAACTTGTTGTTAAAAATGAATAATAAATTGTTGAAGATATGTAGCGTTCTTTTCATGATAGGAGTTTTTGTATTATATTTTATATACAAGTATGGATGTATATCTACATTGGGAGCAGATGCATATGTTGTAAATTATATTGCTTTTTTTCTTTCAAGAAACGAATTGCAAAAATGTGAACCATTTTATATAGAGTATATATGTCACTATACTAATAATTCACCTTTGGTACTTCAATTATCATGGTTATATCGCTTCTTGAAACCAACTGATTTGTTTGATACATATGATATTGCTTGTACAATATCTGTCTTTTTTTCCGCTCTTGCATGTTTATTTACTTATAAACTGATAAAAAAGAAAATTGGAATGAAATATGCATGTATATCATTAGCTCTAATTATTCCGCTAATTGTATTATCTGAAGCTACAATAGTGTTATATACAGATATCGTTGCTTTATGGACAATTCCAGCAACTTTGTATTTTTTGGAGACCTCTGATGATAGAAGTAAATGTAGAATAATACGAATGATGTATGCAATGTTTTCTGCATTAACAATAGCATATGGTGTATGGAACAAACCTCAAGTGGCTGTTATTCTAGTAGCTATGATACTTAGTTGGATGGTACAGTCAACAAGAGCATCTTTTATAAAGAATTATATAAGAAAGATAATGTTTTTTTTGTTTTTCTGCAGCCTTTTTTTGTGTGTGATGAAGAACGCATCAAACTCGATGTTGTATTCTATAGTGACAAAAGAATATGTTGATTCTACCAAGATTCCAATGGAACATTTTATTGCTATGGGACTGAATAGTGAATCTGGTGGAGCATATAATGGAAACGATGTAAGTGAAACTATGAATATTCAGGGGTATGCAGAAAAAAAAGAATTTAATAAAAGAAAAATTGATAATAGAATTAATGAACTTGGAATAGGAATAATAAAACATTTGCATAACAAATATAAATATACAATAAGCTACGGAAATATGACATCTACAGGCTTAATATTTAAGGAGAAGTCGCTCAATAACAACATGGTTCAGCGAGTAGTGAAGAGTTATCTGTTAGATACTGGAGAAAACTATTACGTTTTAATGGTGCTGATTCAACTTACATATATGTTAATGCTTTTGATTTTGCTTGTAGGGGCTTTTGTAAGTATTATCTGTTTTCAAAATAACGATACAATAATAGATATTAGTGGAGTCGCACTCATATCTATTATTGGTTTAATGCTATTCATTGCACTATTTGAATCTAATAAAAGATATTTTTTTATAGGCATGCCACTATATATATATACATCTATGGAATATCTTAAACTTATTATAGAAAAAGGGATTGGCAAGCACTTAGCAGACTCTAGTATGAATAAGGTTTGAGCATATGTTTAATGAAGGACAAGAAAGGATTTGCTTGTTATATATGCTGTGCTGATGATATTGATAGTATTTTGTTGGATGCCTTACCTTCTTACATTTATACCGGGTGGTGTCTGGGCAGACACGGTTGATATAAACAGAGCGGCTATTCTTCGAAGGATTGATAGAGTTATTGCTTTCGATGGAGACTATCGAGGATTGAGGAAGTAGTTGATGGAGAATAAGAAAAAAGTTAATAGTTATATATGCTTAGTCTTTTTGATTTCGCTAGTATATTCACTACTAACAATAGTTTCAACTAAGACTTCTTATGGAGGACCACTATCACATATAGATGACACATATATAGATATATCTATTTCAGTTAAAGATATAATAGCTATTCTTGTGAGCACAATTCTTTTTAGTGCCTTAATGCTTGTAACACGTAATTGCATGGTTAGATTTGCTCATACGACGCATAATAGAAACACATCTTGGGTTACATATGTTGTGCTGATGATTTTAATAGTCCTTTGTTGGATGCCTTACCTTCTTACATTTATACCGGGAGGTATCTGGGCGGATACTGTTGATAGCATTGCTCAGTGTTTGGCAAATACTTATAGAAATCATCATCCTATACTGTATACTATTTCCTGGAAAGCCATAATACATTTTTTTGGTACAAGATTGCATTTGGACTGGATTTGGATCACTGAAGCATACGTTATAATCCAAACACTTATGTTATCATTTGCATGCAGTTATATGCTGATTTGGATGTATGAGAATGGTGTACATATTGTTTTAATCGCTGCTAGCCTTGTTTATATATGCGTGTTTAATAATTTCCCTTTGTATGCGCTTTCATTATGGAAAGATACTCCTTTTGCATGTGTGTTTATTATTTACGTTTGCATAATAGGAGATTTGAGCCTTAGACCGGAATGTATAAATAATAAGAAGTGGATAATAAAATACGTTGTAACATCAGTATTAATGATGTTTACAAGAAATAATGGAATATATATTGTCATTGCAACAAGTCTTATAAGTCTATGGTATTGCCTTCGTAAAAAGTTATTTGTAAAGCGATATCTAACTGTGACATTATTTAGCATAATTCTATATTTCATTATTACCGGTCCTGTTTATGGAGCTATTGGTTTTAAGAATATTGATAATAGAGAAGAGTCCTATGGGATAATGCTGCAACAGATGGGATATATTATCTCAGATGATAGTTCAAATATGTCTCAAGAGGAGAGGGGGATTTTAAATAATATCCTATCTATCGATAAGTGGAAAGAAGTGTATACACCAGCCGATGTGGACAGTGTAAAGTGGTCAGAGGATTTTGATCATGAGTATTTTAATAATAATATTGGAACTATTCGTAAGTGTTATGTTTCTTTGTGCACGAAGAACTTTAAGAAGGCTGTTGAAGCTTATTTGCTTGCGACAATGGGATTTTGGGATATAGAAAAGCAGAATCCTCATGGCTATGTGGTTTTGGATAATTGGGGACTGTCAGAATTAGGAGATGTTAAATATAATGCACTAAAGAGTTTATTGGGAATAGATCTATCTACTAAGCTAAGACCCGTTCATTATGTTAGCAGTGCAATATTTTTGTGGCTATATTTGTTTTTGGGATTAATTATTGTTGGTATAAGGAAGTCTAATGTCATACCACTTGTTCCGGGATATGTACTATGGGCAACGATTATGATTGCCACCCCTGTTGCATTTCATCATAGGTATATTATTGGAGTGGTGTTTACGATACCTGTGGCAGCGGCTATGCTTGATTTATCTAGAAAGGAATCATACGAAGAGAATAAGAATTAAAAAATTAGTAGGTGATTTTTAAGCATTAACGAAAGGAGAAAAGTTATGGCAGAGATGAACACTAAGGCAATGTACAAGTTATCTTACGGACTGTTTGTATGCACAGCAAAGCGCGGTGATAAGCTTAATGGCTGTATTATCAACACTGCGATTCAGGTTGCGTCAGAACCAAACAGGATTTCAGTAGCGATCAACAAGGCTAATTACACTCATGACATGGTAATGGAAACTGGTCATTGCAATGTGTCTGTCATAAGCAATGATGCTTCTTTTGATCTGTTCAAGCACTTTGGATTTCAGTCTGGAAGAGATGTGGATAAGTTTGCGGGATTTGACGCATCTAATGTAGGTGCAGGAAGTGCGCAGAATATTGCAGGGACAGAGATTTCATATAAGTGCACTGAGGATGGTATCCCGTATATTATTTCCGGAACTAATGCTTACTTTTCATTGAAGGTTGAGCAGACGGTAGACCTTGGCTCTCACACTCTTTTCATATGTGAGCCTGTTTCTATGGAGGTGCTATCTGATACATCTTCATGCACATACGAATATTATCAGAACAATATTAAGCCAAGGCCTGAGAAGGTTGGTACAACCCCTAAGGGTGAAACTGTATGGCGCTGCAGGATCTGCGGATATGAATGGGTTGGAGAGGAACTTCCCGATGATTTCATCTGCCCTATCTGCAAGCATCCTAAGGCAGACTTTGAGAAGATAGTTAGGTAAAGCAAGTAGTATCATGATTTTTGGTAAAAGCTAAAATGCGTGGGGAATATAATTTATAAAAGTCGGAGGAACTCATGAATGTATGAGAGTTTAAAGCTTGATAAGAAATATAGGATATTGTTTTTTCTTTCGGCTTTTATGTATGTTTTATATGTTTTGCCCATTATACTGGCAGACAGGTATTATAACGATGACTTAAGCAGAGCTCTCTATGGGCTTACTGGCTGGGCCGGGGATGGAAGACCTGTTACGGAATATGTTTTGCGTTTTCTCTGTGATGGGTATCCGATAATAGATATATCTCCGATGCCGCTTATTCTGGGATGCGTTATTTTAGCTTATTGTGTGACGCTTTACCTTCAGAAAATAAGCATAAACAGAGATGGATTACTGATGCAGTTTTTTTGCGAATTACTTGTAATTGGCAATCCATTTCTCTTATGCAATCTGGCATATAAATTCGATAGTTTTTCTATGTTGCTGCCCTTGGCAACAGCTTTTTTGATGTTTTCAATTGAAGCAAAGAATCGAATATTGGACTTCTTTATGAAGCTTGTATTGCTGCTATGCGTTTTGTGTTTGTATCAACCTGTGGTGGGAGCCTGGGCATCACTTTTTCTGATGGATACATGGCTGGATTATTGTAGTGAAGGCAAGGCTCGAATTATAGAAATAGTAAAGAGTAAACTTCATCACTTGCTTGCTGCCATCTGTTCGTTTTTGATATATATGCTGGTTATAAGTAAATTGTTCGTGGACAAGGATGGTTGGAGAGCTAATGCTTCGTCTATCGGGATATCAGCTATTCAGATAAAGGAGAAAGCGCTGGAGATAGGCAGAATAATAAAGCTGTATTTGGACGGATATAATGGGCTCTTTACAGTTGTTGTATGTGCGCTTTTGCTCATTGCTTTGTCTTGTTTTGCGTGGCAGGGCGCTTTAAGAGTGGCTGAATCAAAAGATGTGGCCGGAATAAGTGATTATGTACTTGGATGCTTAGGGGCACTTGTTGTCTTTTTTGCAATATGCATATTACCTGTTTGTCCGCTTCTATTTTTGCCCAATTATGGTATTTCTGACAGGGTTCTTATTGCAGTAAGTGCGGCGCTGTTCTTTGTTTCTGTATGTGCAAATTATTCTAAGGGGAAGCTGCGCCTTGTAACTTTGGTGCTGCTTGGAATAATCGTGCTTAGAAGCTATACATATTCGTATGCTTATGGCAATGCGATGGAGAGCCAGAAGGACTATGAGACCTATGTTGTTCAGAATTTAGCACGCGATATAGAGAGTCTTGATCCTGATAGAGTAGTCGATTCAATAAGGATTGAGGGAGAGATGCCATATTCTCCACAGGTTGCGAATATGTGTAAAAAATATCCGCAGTTTAATAACATAGTTCCAAGATATATGTATAATGAAAATTGGATAGGGATTACTTATCTGAAGTATTATTTGCCGCAAAATATTACTCCTTTGCAGGATGAGGTATCGGATGAGATGATGGGACCAGGTGCGGCGAGAGTTGAGAATTCGCTATATAGTTTGTCCGTTTCTGGAAATGTGGTGAGGGTTGAATTTAAATAGATTATGGGGGATTATTCCCATTGGAGAAATGACGAGAGAAAACATGAGCTATTCATTAAAACTGTATGATGACACACTGCTAAAATTTAATATAGTGGACAAACTTGATGGATTTAGAGTGGAAGTAACTGAGTTGGACGATAAAAAGAAGCATCTGCTTCCACCTGATTGCAATGGAGATGGAGAGTCTCTGAGAAAATGGCTTAAGCATAGAGTTATTCCGGCAAACAGAGCCTACGTTCAGAATTTCCTTGCAAGGACAGGACTTAACGAGAAAGATACCATGGGCATTATAGATGTGTGCAAGGGGCTTTCTCTTAATGACTGCTACTGGGTTGTTGATTCGAACTTTGAAGGTAAGTTTAGTGACTATAATTTATATGATAATAAATTCAGTAGAGTATTATCTCTCATTGCCTTTACCGGAACAGGAAGCTACACCAGATCGACATTTAGATCATCACCTGAGTTTACAACGAACGGAATGTTGGCTAAATGCTGGAGACGAGAGGATGGGAAAGTATTGCTTTATAAATCCGGTACAGAAGGATTTGCTAATTCAGGACTTGAGCCATATTCTGAGTTCTATGCATATCAAATAGCTTCAGAGATGGGGCTTAGTGCAGTTCCGTATAACCTGTCCAAATGGAAAGGGCGTCTTTGTTCAACGTGTGAGCTTTTTACAGATAAAGATACTGCTTTTGTTTCTGCCGGAAGGTTGGTGCAGGAGAAGGGAATAGATGAACTTATCAGCTTCTACAAGAAGCTGGGAGAGAAGTTTTATGAAGATTTTGTAGATATGGTTGTATTTGACGCGCTTATTTATAATGAGGACAGGCATCTCGGCAATTTTGGGTTCCTGATTGACAGCCATTCGAACAAGATATTGAAATGCGTTCCATTGTTTGATCATGGATTATCATTATTTTGCTACGGTATGAAAGATGATTTGGAGAGCATAGATTCATATGCATCATCAAGAGCCCCGGCATTGTTCAATTCCTTTGATAATAGTGTTAAGGAACTGATTACTGACAGACAACGAAAGCAGCTACGCAGTCTATACAATTTCACTTTCAAAAAGCATTCTAGGTACAACTGGGATAATTATAGATTGAAGGTAATTGAAGATAAGATCAGAAGACGGGCTAGAGAATTGTCGGAGATGGGAAATTAAAAGAAAAGAATGTTTTTGTTATTGAGAAATGATTGGTTGTAGGTTTAAAAACATGATGGATAGAAAAAATAGCATTTTGGTTATAAAAAATTGCAATTATCGTGTTTTGTAGAGGGGGATCAAATGCAATCACAAAAGGGTTCGAAAGAAGAAGCAAAGAAACAGATACTGGACTTAGTAGCTGATTATGCTAAGACTTACCATGATCAGAATAAGGAGTTCCATGAGGGTGACCGCATCTCCTACGCATCGCGCGTGTATGATGAGAAGGAGATGGTTAATCTAGTGGACAGTGCGCTCGAATTCTGGCTTACATCGGGCAGGTACACAGATGAATTCGAGAAAAAGCTATCTGACTATCTTGGAGTAAAATACTGCGCACTTGTTAATTCAGGATCCTCTGCTAATCTTGTGGCATTTATGGCACTTACATCACCTCTTCTTGGTGATAGGAGAATAAGGCGCGGGGATGAGGTCATTACTGTGGCAGCAGGTTTTCCAACGACTGTGACGCCTATCATTCAGTATGGCGCAGTTCCTGTGTTTGTCGATGTCACAATTCCCGGATATAATATAGATGTTAATGAGCTTGATAAGGCTTACTCAGATAAGACTAAGGCGGTTATGATCGCGCATACTCTGGGCAATCCTTTTGATCTAAAGAGTGTTAAGGAGTTCTGCGATAGGCATGGTCTCTGGCTTATTGAGGATAACTGCGATGCCTTAGGAAGCAGGTACAAGCTTGACGGAGTATGGAGATATACCGGCACTATCGGCGACATCGGAACAAGCAGCTTCTATCCTCCTCACCACATGACAATGGGAGAGGGCGGCGCTGTTTACACAGATGATGCGCTTCTTAATAAGATAATAAGGTCCTTCCGCGATTGGGGACGCGACTGCGTATGCCCATCAGGATGTGATAATCTCTGCGGACACCGTTTTGACAAGCAGTATGGTGAGCTGCCTCTTGGCTATGATCACAAATATGTATATTCTCACTTTGGCTACAACCTCAAGGCAACAGACCTTCAGGCATCTATTGGTTGTGCCCAGCTAGATAAATTCCCCTCATTTGTAGAGAGAAGAAAGTACAATTTCAAATTTTTAAAAGATCTCCTCATATGTGGCGGCGCAGAGGAGAAACTGATCCTACCTGTAGCTACCGAGCATTCAGACCCCAGCTGGTTTGGCTTCATAATGACCCCCCGGGACGGGGTTAGTAGACCAAAAATCGTGGACTATGTAGAAAGCCATGGAATCCAGACGCGAATGCTTTTTGCAGGGAATCTTATAAAGCATCCGTGTTTTGACGAAATGAGAGAGGCGGGCGAGGGCTACAGAGTGGTAGGTGATCTTGCGAACACAGAAAGGATCATGGCAAGTAGTTTCTGGGTTGGTGTATACCCCGGAATGACTGATGAGAAGCTTAAATATATGGCGAGGATTATTCTTGAAGCGATAAAGTGATTGCTCATTGCCTTTTGGGGAATAAATAGAAATCCGGTAAATGCAGGGATTTCATGATATAGATAAAAATATTGCAGAGCGTAATATGACTAAGATTTTGCGGTGGTGATATAGATGGATTTTGGTAAGATGCAGGAATTTTATAAAGGGAAACGCGTTTTTGTAACAGGTCACACGGGCTTTAAGGGGAGCTGGCTTAGCGTGATGCTTAAGATGCTTGGGGCAGAGGTATATGGCTATGCACTTGAACCGGGTGCAGGTCCAAATCTGTTTAACATCCTGAACCTTGCAGGCGAGATACATCATACAATTGGCGATATCAGGGATATAGATGCACTTGAGAGAGCATACGTTGAAGCAAATCCCGATGTAGTCTTTCATCTTGCTGCGCAGCCTATCGTGCGTGACTCCTATAAGAATCCAAGGTATACCTACGAGACCAATGTGATGGGAACTGTGAATATCTTAGAGTGCATGAGAAACCACCCCGGAGCTTTGTCATTCCTTAACGTGACGACTGACAAGGTTTATGAAAACAACGATCTGGAAAACCATGCCTTCAAAGAAGATGAGAAGCTCGATGGCTATGACCCTTATTCTAATTCAAAGAGCTGCTCTGAGCTTGTGACGCACGCATATAAAAAGTCATTTTTTAATGCCGGCGCTGCAGCAGGCAAAAGCACGCAGGCAAATGGCGGATGCGCGGATGTGATTCCTGCCATCTCAACAGCCAGAGCGGGTAACGTAATTGGCGGCGGAGACTTTGCAAAAGACCGTATAATCCCTGATTGCGTCCGCGCAAGTATAAAGGGCGAGAGCATACCTCTGCGAAATCCCTATTCCACAAGGCCATATCAGCATGTGCTGGATCCTCTCTTTGCCTATCTTATGATTGCTATGGAGCAGGCGCTTGATAAAAAATATGCCGGATATTACAATATCGGTCCACGCGACGAGGACTGCATAAATACAGGCGATCTCGCTGACTTTTTCGTAAAGTACTGGGGAGATAATGCAAATTGGACAAATATGTCTGAAGCTCATGCGCCGCACGAAGCAAGTTTTCTAAAGCTTGACTGTTCTAAGGCCAGGGAGACTTTTGGCTGGGAACCTGTATGGCATGTAGATGAAGCTATTAGGGAAACTGTAGCTTGGTATGAGGCATGGAATGATGGGGAGGATATGAAGGAATTTACAAGAAAGCAGATTCTTGATTTTGTGAAGTGATGAGTCTACTAATGCTGTAAGTAGGATCATAGAGCATCTAAGCACAAATGATTATTTTGTGTTATAATGGAGAGCTGACATTTATATCAGATATTGAAAAAATAAGAGACAACATTTATTTGACCATAGAAAGGATTTAGATAATGGCAAAGAAAGCGTTAATTACAGGTGTTACAGGACAGGACGGATCATATCTTGCAGAGCTTTTGCTTGAAAAAGGTTATGAGGTTCACGGCGTGATAAGGCGTTCATCTGTTGATTTCAGAGAGAGGATCGCACATCTTGAGGGAAAAGAAGGCTTCCACCTTCATTACGGAGACCTCGGAGATTCAATGAGTATTATGCAGGTTGTAAGTAAAGTAAGACCTGATGAGATCTATAACCTTGCTGCGCAGAGCCATGTTCAGGTTTCTTTTGATTCACCTGAATTTACCGCAGACGTTGATGCTACAGGTGTGCTTCGCGTGCTTGAGGCGGTTCGCCTTTGCGGTCTTGCTGATACTTGCCGTATTTATCAGGCATCAACTTCAGAGCTTTACGGAAAAGTTGAGGAGGTTCCTCAGAACGAGAATACTCCTTTCCATCCTTACAGTCCTTATGCTGTGGCAAAGCAGTATGGTTTCTGGATTGTTAAAGAATACAGAGAAGCTTACAACATGTTCTGCTGCTCCGGTATCTTGTTTAACCATGAGTCAGAGAGAAGAGGCGAGACTTTTGTTACAAGAAAGATAACTCTTGCCGCAGCTCGTATTGCTCAGGGAAAACAGGACAAGCTCTATCTTGGAAACCTCGATTCTCTTCGCGACTGGGGTTATGCCAAGGACTATGTTGAGTGCATGTGGCTGATCCTTCAGAACGACAAGCCTGAGGATTTCGTTATCGCAACAGGTGTTCAGCATTCAGTACGAGAGTTTGCAACACTTGCTTTCCACCACGCAGGAATTGAGCTTGAGTGGAAGGGCGAAGGAATTGATGAGAAGGGTATCGATAAGGCAACAGGAAAAGTTCTTGTTGAAGTAAGCCCTGATTTTTACAGACCTACAGACGTAGTAAATCTCTGGGGAGATCCCACCAAGGCAAAGAAAGAGCTTGGCTGGAATCCCACAAAGACAAGCTTTGAAGAACTTGTTGAGATCATGGTAAAGCACGATATGGAGAAGGTTGCTGTTGAGCGCGCCGGAGAGCATATCAAGACTAATCTTGCTGAGTACCTTGAAAAGGGTGTTGTAAAATAAAACAATTTTCTGGAGTAAGTAATGAACATTATTCTATTATCCGGTGGTTCCGGACAGCGTCTTTGGCCTTTATCAAATGATGTAAGATCAAAACAGTTTATCAAGATTTTCAAAGGCGAAGATGGCGAGTATGAGTCCATGGTTCAGCGCGTGTACAGGCAGATCCGCGAGATCGACACAGATGCGAATGTGACTATCGCAACCAGCAAGACTCAGGTTTCAGCGATAAACAATCAGCTTGGCTCTGAGGTTGGAATATCCATAGAGCCTTGCAGAAGAGATACATTCCCTGCAATTGCCCTTGCGAGCGCATATCTTCATGACAAGCAGGGAGTAGGTCTTGATGAGGCAGTTGTTGTCTGCCCTGTAGACCCTTACGTTGACAAGGAATATTTCGAGGCTCTTAAAAAGCTTTCTGACCTTGCACAGGCTGGCGAAGCAAACCTTACACTTATGGGCATCGATCCAACATATCCTTCTGAAAAGTACGGCTACATTATTCCGGAAAACAAGGACGATGTATCGAAAGTAACCGCTTTTAAGGAAAAGCCTGACGTAGAGACCGCAAAGGACTACATCTCAAAGGGCGCTTTGTGGAATGGCGGAATTTTCGCGTACAAGCTGTCATATCTTTTGGATAAGGCACATGAACTCATCGATTTTTCAGACTATGACGATCTGTTTGCAAAGTATGAGACTCTTACCAAGATTTCTTTTGACTACGCGGTTGTTGAGAAGGAATCAGACATTAGCGTTATGAGATTTAACGGTCTCTGGAAAGATCTTGGAACCTGGAACACTTTGACAGAGGCGATGGATGAGAACGTGATAGGTCCCGCAGAGCTCAACGAAAACTGCGAGAATCTGCATGTAATAAATGACATGAATGTTCCTGTTATTGCGATGGGAATAAAGAATGCGATAATTGCTGTTTCACCCGAGGGAATCCTTGTATCGGACAAGGAGCAGAGCTCATATATCAAGCCTTTTGTTGAAAAGATTGAGCAGCCTGTAATGTTCGCAGAAAAGTCATGGGGAAGTTACCGCGTTATAGATATCGAGAAGGATTCAATGACGATCAAGGTTACGCTTAATCCCGGTCATTCCATGAACTATCACAGTCATGACCGTCGCGACGAAGTGTGGAGCATCGTCCGCGGAACAGGCAGATCGGTTGTAGACGGTGTAGAGCGCAGCGTCCATGTTGGCGACGTCATCTCCATGAGAGCAGGAGAAAAGCACACTATCATAAACAATAGTGACGAAGAGCTTCAGCTTATCGAAGTTCAGCTTGGCTCTGAGATTTCGGTTGATGATAAGCATAAGTTCGAGCTGTGATTGCAGCTTTTTGCCTGTGCGGAGCTTGAGAAGCATTTGTACATTTTTGAGCTTGTGCGGAGTTTGAGAAGTATTGGTGCATTTTTGCCCTGTTATTGATTTTATATTTCGTTAATATAATCCGCGAGTTTTCCGTGATATAATTATTATGTTGACATAATGGCATTTTCACAGGAAAGGAGTTTTCTATGAAGTACGTATGCGGAGTATGTGGTTACGTTTATGATGAGGCAGCAGGTGATCCGGATAACGGCATTGCACCGGGAACAAAATGGGACGATCTTCCGGCAGATTTTGTTTGTCCTCTCTGCGGCGTAGGCAAGGACGAATTCAAGGCCGAGTAATATCTCAAGATCAATATACCACTGAGAATATTTCCATAATAAGGAAAAATTCTCAGTGGATTTTTTTATATCATAGAAAATGGCTTTCCCCCAACCGAAGATATTCTAAGCATTTATACCTAAAATCCCTCCTTTAATTTGTACAAGATTAATTATTGAGTTTGGTGGTTCTATAACATATAATGTGTACGTTAACAGAAAATGTGTGAACGTACACAGACAGGGGTAGGAAAGTATGGAAATCAAAAGCGTATATGACAAAGAATTTAAAGAATATGGCAGAATTGTTGAGGGGTACGAGGTTTCTGAGATCTTAAAAGTTCTTGAAAACGACACTCCCCTTCCGGAGAACGTAGTCTATGTTGCTGAAGATGAGAAGCTTCAGAACACATCTCAGACCAGGGATCTTGGTACAAGTCTTTTTGGCGGAATGCCTTTCCAGTTTGGTTACTGCAATGGACATAATACAAAGCTCAACTGCCTTGAGTATCACAGAGACAGCGAGTTTAACCTTGGCACAGAGGATTTCGTTCTTCTTATCGCTAAGCTTTCAGATATAGAAGATGGCAAGCTTGACACAGCAAAAGTTGTAGCATTCAAGGTTCCCAAGGGAGTTCTTGTAGAAGTATATGCTTCAACACTTCACTATGCTCCTTGCCACGCAGATGCATCAAAGGGCTTCAAGGTGCTCATCGCACTTCCCAAGGGAACAAATGTCGGCACTACTCAGACTGCTGGCAAAAACCTTGATGACAGAACACTTTTTGCTACAAACAAATGGCTTCTTGCACACAAGGAAGCATCAGAGATCGCAGATGGCGCATACGAAGGTCTCTTTGGAGAGAACATCGACATCGCATCTCTTATCTAAAAAGACCTGCCGCTAAAACATGATCTGCCCACCTAAGTGAGCTCATGTTTTCACATAAAAAGGCATGTCAAGATATGAGGGAAAATGGCAACAATTAACGAGATAGCAAAGCTTGCGGGCGTCTCAATCGGCACCGTAGACAGGGTTCTTCACAACAGAGGATATGTTAAGGAAGAAACCAAGGAGCGCGTTGAAAAAGCGTGCAAGGAACTAAACTACGTACCAAACAAAGTCGCCCAGGGCCTTGCAGTTAGGAAAAAGAAACTAAAATTTCTTTTCATGATACCCAAAACTAAATACAGTCCGTTTTTCATCCCGGTTAGGGAAAGCGCCGAAAAGAAGGCAAAATCCCTTGAAACCTATGCGGCAACCACCGATATCATCGAGTATCCCGACAACAAAAAGGATGAAGAAAAGCTCTTAAAGAAGCTTAAAAAACATATCGGTGAGTACGACGGGATCTGCATAACCGGAACTAGCTCTCAGGTTAACGTATTTATCATTGAGGAGCAAAAAAAGAGAAACATTCCGCTTGTATTTTATAACAGCAGACTTGACGACGTGGAGCACTTATCCTATGTTGGCTGCAACTATCCCGCATCAGGAAAACTTGCTGCAGGGCTTGCTGCAATAGCCGGCGGAGAAAAGGCAAATATCTGTTTTTTCACGGAGTTTGGCGATATCAAAGAGAGCGCAACTGCAAGAATACAGGGCTTTACGGATGAGATGAAAGAGCGATATCCGAACATGAAGCTCCTTGGCAGATGGTCGATCTCACTTGATAAAAAGGAAAACAAAAAAGCAGTAAAAGAGATGTTTGAAAAGTATCCGCAGACAAATGTGGTATACGTCATAAATCCCAGAGATTACGACATCTGCAGACTTATCGCAGAGCAGGACAAGAACAGGAAAATAAAGGTTATCACCAACGACCTCGTAGATATCGAATACGAGATGTTCAAGAAAAAGATGATCACCGCAACAATCTGTCAGGAGCCTGAAAAACAGGGAAAGTTATCACTTGAGATACTCTTTAACTATCTTGCATACGGCACTGTTCCAAAGAAAGTTAATTACACGGAACTGAGCATTCACATCGAGCAGAATATTTAATATCTATATTGGGTTACCGGAAGAAAGAATAAAGCGGAACATAAATATATCTTAGCTCCGGGCTGAATAACAAATTGCTTTTTTGCAGTTTTTATAAAAACTGCTTACAGAATAAAGATTTTATTTTTTTTAAAGGTAGGAGGAATGAAAATGAACAACATACCCCAGGTAAAAATTGGTTTGGTAGCAGTCAGCCGTGACTGTTTCCCGGCATCACTTGCAATCAATCGCAGAAAGGCTCTTATCGACAGCTATAAGAAGCTTTACAACGATGTAGATGTATATGAGTGCCCTGTTTGCATCATCGAGTCAGAGACTCAGATGGTAGAAGCACTTGAGGATATCAAGAAGGAAGGCTGCAATGCCCTTTGCGTATATCTTGGAAACTTCGGTCCCGAGATTTCAGAGACACTTCTTGCTAAGCACTTTGATGGCCCTGTAATGTTCTGCGCTGCTGCTGAGGAGTCACAGAATGACCTTCAGGATGGCAGAGGCGATGCTTACTGCGGAATGCTTAACGCAAGCTACAACTTAAAGCTTCGCGGTGTTAAGGCTTACATCCCTGAGTATCCTGTAGGTACAGCTGATGAGTGTGCAAAGATGATCAACGAGTTCGTTCCGATTGCAAGAGCACTTGTAGGTCTTGCAAATCTCAAGGTTATCTCTTTTGGTCCTCGTCCGCTTAACTTCCTTGCTTGTAACGCTCCTATCCAGCAGCTTTACAACCTTGGTGTTGAGATCGAAGAGAACTCAGAGCTTGACCTTTTCGAAGCATTCAACAAGCACAAGGATGACAAGAGAATTCCTGAAGTTGTTGCTGACATGGAAAAAGAACTTGGCAAGGGCAACAAGAAGCCTGAGATCCTTGCAAAGCTTGCTCAGTATGAGCTTACACTTCTTGACTGGATTGAGGAGCACAGAGGCTACAGAAAATATGTTACTATCGCTGGTAAGTGCTGGCCTGCATTCCAGACACAGTTTGGATTTGTTCCCTGCTATGTAAACAGCCGTCTCACAGGACGCGGAATTCCGGTATCTTGCGAAGTAGATATCTACGGTGCACTTTCTGAGTTCATCGGAACATGCGTAAGTAACGATGTTGTAACACTCCTTGACATCAACAACTCTGTACCTGCAGATATGTATGAGCAGAGCATCAAGGGCAAGTTCAACTACAAGCACACAGATACATTCATGGGCTTCCACTGCGGAAATACATGCTCAAGCAAGCTTACTGAGTGCACAATGAAGTACCAGAAGATCATGGCTAGAAACCTTCCTGAGGAAGTTACACAGGGTACACTTGAAGGAAACATCGTTCCCGGTGATATCACATTCTACAGACTGCAGAGCACAGCTGACAATCACCTTAAGGCATACGTTGCACAGGGTGAAGTACTTCCTACAGACACAATGTCATTTGGTGGCATCGGCGTATTCGCTATTCCTGAGATGGGACGTTTCTACAGACACATCCTCATCCAGCACAACTTCCCTCACCACGGTGCCGTTGCATTCGGTCACTATGGCAAGGCACTCTTTGAGGTATTCAAGTATGTAGGCGCTGAAGTAATCGGCTACAACCAGCCCGTATCACTTCCTTATCCTACAGAGAATCCTTTCGCTTAATTAGTAGGGACTGCTTTACAAAAAAATAAGAATTTAGAATTTAAGCGCCTTCCGAGACTTTTTTCGGGAGGCGCTTTGTTTTATTCCTCAAAAGCAACAAGTCTTGCTGATTTCCTATATACTTGGGGCTTTTTGCCCTTGTCAGAAGAAGAATTCGTTCAGTCATCGCATCTTCGAATTCCTCAAAAGCCCCAAGTCCCCGTGATTTCGTGGCAACTTGTTGCTTTTTCCGCTCCGAGACGTAAGAGCCGAAAGAGCAAAAGCAACAAGTATCCCTATTTTTCCATATACTTGTGGCTTTTCGCCCTTGTCAGAAGAAGAATTCGTTCAGTCACCGCATCTCCGAATTCCTCAAAAGCCCCAAGTCCCGGTGATTTCGAGGCAACTTGTTGCTTTTTCCGCTCCGTGACGATGTGGCAGAAAGAACAAAAGCAACAAGTATGTCCGTTTTCCTATATACTTGTGGCTTTTTGCCCTTGCCACAAGAGGAATTCGTTCAGTCATCGCATCTTCGAATTCCTCAAAAGCCCCAAGTACCCATGATTTCAAGGCGACTTGTTGCTTTTTCCGCTCCGCGACGTAAGAGCCGAAAGAGCAAAAGCAACAAGTCTTGCTGATTTCCTATATACTTGTGGCTTTTCGTCCATGTCACAAGAAGAATTCGTTCAGTCACCGCATCTTCGAATTCCTCAAAAGCCCCAAGTCCCCGTGATTTCAAGGCAACTTGTGGCTTTTACCGCTCCGCAACGCAGGAGCAGAAAGTGTAAAGACAACAAGTCTTACTGTTTTTCTATATACTTGGGGCTTTTGCCCGCAAGAAATCACAGATTAACTTTTTTCCTAAGAAAAACAAAAACTATGAACTAAATACATTCAAAAAATTCGCGAACATGATAAAATGGGTGGCATAGCAAAAGATTGCGCACAAGCAAAAAACGATCTAGGTATTTAAGAAATGATGTACTAGGAAGGAACCCCAAGGAAGGAACGGCAAGATAGAAACGGCAAGGAAAGGATAAGCAAACCATGAAAATAGTAGCGGCAGAAATAGACAGTGTGGGTAATGATATAGATTACAGCTCCCTGACAAAAACTGGAGATGTTACATATTACAAAGATAAGGTAACAGCAGAGAATGCGGCAGAGCGTCTTGCAGGTGCAGAAGTTCTTTGCATCAATAAGTCCAAGATCACGACAGACATTATAGAACAGGCTCCGGATCTTAAGCTTATCTGCGAGTTTGCAACAGGTTTTGACAACGTGGATATCAAGGCATGCGCTGAGCGCGGAATAAAAGTAGCAAATGTTGCAGGCTATTCGACCGCCTCAGTTACGCAGCATACGTTCGCGATGCTCTTTTATCTCATGGAGAGCTTAAAAGACTATGATGAATTTGTAAAAAGCGGAGAATATGCGGCTCAGACGCATTTTAGCAAGATAGATATTCCGTTTCATGAACTTGAAAATATGACCTGGGGAATAATCGGAATGGGCAACATCGGAAGGAGCGTAGCCAGCATAGCCACAACGTTTGGCGCACATGTAATCTTCTATCCCGCTTCAGGAAGGAAAACCTATACGGAGTACGATGGTGAATACGAGATGGTATCATTCGACGAACTCCTTGAAAGAAGCGATGTATTGTCACTCCACTGCCCACTTACCGACAAGACAAGGAATCTCATAGACAAGGTGGCTCTCATGAAAATGAAGAGTACTGCCTACCTGATAAATGTTGCGCGAGGCCCTGTCGTAAATGAGGATGATCTCTATGAAGCACTTCTAAATGAAGAAATAATGGGAGCTGGGCTTGACGTTCTATCGGTAGAGCCCATGAAAAAAGACAGCCCTCTTCTTAAAATTCAGGATAGCAAGAGACTATACATCACACCCCACATGGCATGGGCGAGTGTCGAAGCAAGAACAAGGTGTGTGAACGAAGTTGCAAAAAATATCGAGGCTTATAAAAGGGGCGAAGACAGAAATATAGTAAATTAAAATTTTCAAAGAAGCAGTAGGTTTCATGCCAAGGTGGAAATATTTCTCCTAATCGACTATTATTATAAAGACGTTTTTTTCATTTTTTAGGAAAAGTTATAGGAAAAGGGAGATAGAAATGAACTTAGAACAGGCAAAAGAAAAACTTGAAAAGAATGGACAGATGCATGTCCTTAAATACTATGATGAACTTGATGATGCACAGAAGCAGGCACTTCTTACTCAGATCGAAGAGACTGATTTTGAGATCCTTAAAAATGCAAAGAATCTCGGAAAAGGTTCAGAGAGAGGAAAGTTCGCACCTCTTGCTGCTACTCAGCTTAGCGAGATTGAAAAAAGAAGAGACGAATTCACCAAAGCAGGTGTTGAAGCTATTAAAGCAGGCAAGGTAGCAGCATGTCTTCTTGCAGGCGGAATGGGAACAAGACTTGGCTCAGACGATCCCAAGGGAATGTATAACATAGGTCTTACAAAGGACGTATTCATTTTCCAGAGAATTATCGAGAACCTTCTTGATGTGGTCAAGGCAACAGATACATGGATCCATCTTTTCATTATGACAAGCGAGAAGAATCATGAAAAGACAGTTGAGTTCCTTACAGAGAAGAACTTCTTTGGCTACAAGGCAGACAAGGTAACATTTTTCAAGCAGGACATGGCTCCCGCATCAGATTACGACGGAAAGGTTTACATGGAAGAAAAGGGCAGAATGTCCACATCTCCCAACGGAAATGCAGGTTGGTTTTCTTCTATGCTCAAGGCAGGTCTTGATGAGACTCTTCATGCTGAGGGAATCGAGTGGATCAACATCTTTGCAGTAGATAACGTGCTTCAGAGAATCTGCGATCCTTGCTTTGTTGGCGCTACTATCCTTGCAGGCGCTGAGGTTGGATCCAAGGTTGTTAAAAAGAATGCTCCAAACGAATCAGTTGGTGTTATGTGCCTTGAAGATGGCAAGCCTTCAATTGTCGAGTACTACGAGCTTTCACAGGAGATGATGGATGCGAAGGACGAGGCAGGAGATCCCGCATACAACTACGGTGTAATCTTAAACTACCTCTTCAACGAGCCTGCACTTGAGAGAATTGCAAGAAAAGAGCTTCCGCTCCATGTCGTTGAAAAGAAGATTCCTTATATCGATGAAAACGGAGAGCCCGTTAAGCCTGAAAAACCTAACGGATGCAAGTTTGAACAGCTTGTTCTTGATATGATCCATGAGCTCGACAGCTGCCTTCCTTTTGAGGTTGTAAGAGAGCATGAGTTTGCTCCCATCAAAAATAAGACAGGCGTTGATTCAGTTGAATCTGCAAGAGAGCTCTGCAAAAAGAACGGAATTGAGCTCTGATAGACTGTTCATTTTGGGATGCGACTTGCAAATATTGCTGTCGGATTATCAAAAAGAAGCTTTTTTTATTGAAAATCTTCGTTTTTAGAACTAAGATGGAATCAATGCATTATTAAACAGGAAGCACATAGCGTGTTTTCCGGTAATACAATCAAAAAGCTATCGGAGGTGCAAAATGGCAATTTTAGTTACAGGTGGTGCAGGATACATTGGTAGCCATACAGTAGTTGAACTTCAGAACGCAGGCTACGATGTAGTAGTTATGGATAACCTTGCAAATGCCAGCGAGAAGGTTCTTGCTCGCGTTGAAGCAATAACAGGTAAAAAGGTTCCTTTTTATAAGACAGATATTCGTGACAGAGAAGGACTTGAGGAGATTTTTTCTAAGGAAAAGATTGATTCGGTAATTCACTTTGCAGGTCTTAAGGCTGTTGGCGAATCAGTTCAGAAGCCTTGGGAATATTATGAAAACAATATCGGCGGTACACTCATACTCGTTGATGTAATGAGAAAGCATGGATGCAAGAACATCATCTTCTCTTCATCTGCTACAGTTTACGGTGATCCCGCTATCATCCCGATCACAGAGGAGTGCCCTAAGGGACAGTGTACCAATCCTTACGGATGGACAAAGTCAATGCTTGAGCAGGTTCTTTCAGACATGCAGCATGCTGATCCTGAATGGAACGTAGTTCTTCTTAGATACTTCAATCCTATAGGTGCTCACAAGAGCGGAACAATAGGTGAGAACCCTAACGGAATTCCGAACAACCTTATGCCTTACATAACACAAGTTGCAGTTGGTCGTCTTCCCAAGCTCAACGTATTCGGTAACGACTACGATACACCTGATGGAACAGGCGTGCGCGATTATATCCACGTTGTTGACCTTGCAATTGGTCATGTTAAGGCTCTTAAGAAGCTCGAGCCCGGAAGCGGTCTTTCAATTTACAACCTTGGAACAGGCGTTGGTTACAGCGTTCTTGATATCGTTAAGAACTTCGAAGAAGCAAACGGCGTAAAGATTCCTTATGAAATACAGGCAAGACGCCCCGGCGATATCGCTACCTGCTATTCAAGTGCAGCTAAGGCTGAGAAAGAACTTGGCTGGAAAGCTCAGTACGGAATCAGGGAAATGTGCGAAGATTCCTGGAGATGGCAGAGCAATAACCCCAACGGTTATGATGACTGATATATATTTTGGCGGTCCGATGGGCCGCCATTTTTTTCCGGTATAAAATACTTTTAAGTGTAAAAATTTTCCGGGACATATTTTTATAGAAAACACAATTCCCTTAAGCAAAACGGAGATAGTTTATGTTCAGACTTTGGATAAGACTTGTAAAAGATAATCATCTGCAAAACGACCTGGTGATCGAGGATGACACTCAGGATACCAGGACGCACAAGGTAATGAATGCGATCGAAAAAGCTTGTTACGAGCTGGATCTTCAAAAGCCAATCTGGCTTAAATCCACGGTTCATGATTTTCAGGTGCATAACAAATGCAGATTCACAAAAGATGCATTCATAGAAGAGATTCCCTTTGACTATATGGAAATCCAAGTGATAGAAGAGGACGATTTTTATTTTTAATTTCGTTTTAGGTTAGAGAAATATTTTTTTGATACTTTTATCACAATTTAGTCACAAACTGATTTTATACTGTGTAACATAAGTTGATAAGAAAGTTAATTGCAAAAAACTTTATGTCTCAAAATCAAAATTTTTAAAATCATTATTTTATTATAGAAGAGAGGGATGCTTCATGTATGAAAATGAAAACGATGCTGTAAAGCACACAGACGATCAGACAAGTCAGAGCAGTAACACAAATGCCGGATACACAGGAACCGGAAGTACATATTCATCGGTTCAGAATACCGGCTATACAGGTCAGACTTCCTACACGGGAAACAGCTCCCAGACAACCGGCAGTTACTCAGCACAAAATAGCAGCTATAATCAGACAGGCAGCTATAACGGTGCAACAGGAAGCTATCAGGGAGCAGGAACAACTCATACCGGAACAACAGGTAGCTATAGTCAGACAGGCTCATCTCAGGGAAATTATTCACAGACATACAACCAGGGTAATTACACAAGCTATAACGCAAATAACTACAACAATTCAAATACAGGTAATTACTCTAATCCAAATGGCACAACTTATGGTTCATACCAGTATGGTTCATATAGTGGAATGCCTCAGGGCAACGGCGGAAATGGTCCAAAGAAAGGCGGCGCCGGCAAAGTGATCGCAATCGCGGTTGCAGCAGTTGCAGTAGTAGCACTCCTTGCAGGTGGTGTGTACTACAGCTACTCAAGGATCACAAGAGCAGGAAAGCTTATAGCTTCCAATGATGACAAACAGACAGAGGAAACAACTCAGAATGAAGATGTAGCTTCAGCAGAGGACAGCACTTCAGCAGAAGATAACACTTCTGAAGAGGCTGTAGGATCAAACAGCTCAGATGGAATAGCTAAGACTGAGACAATGGAAAAAGATCATACAGTAGTTACAGATGTTACAGAAGTCGTTGCAGCAGCAATGCCCGCAATGGTTTCTATAAATAACAACTTTACAGAGTCCTATAACTACTTTGGACAGAACTACTCTCAGGAGCAGACAGCATCAGGTTCAGGCTTTATTGTAGGCACAAATGATACAGAGCTTTTGATTGCAACTAACTACCACGTAATAGAAGGTGCTGATTCCCTTGAAGTTACTTTCGTTGATGAATCAACAGCATCAGCAGAAGTTAAGGGTACAGATTCAAACATGGACCTTGCAGTTATCGCAGTTCAGCTTACAGCACTCACAGACGACACTAAGGGCGCTATCGCAGTAGCAACACTTGGTGATTCAGATTCACTGGTACTCGGCGAGCCCGCAATTGCAATAGGTAACGCTCTTGGCTATGGTCAGTCAGTAACAACAGGTGTAATAAGCGCAGTAAATCGTGTTATTGATTTAAGCGATTCAAAACAGGGCACATTCATCCAGACAAGTGCAGCTATCAACCCCGGTAACTCAGGTGGTGCACTTCTTAACATAAGCGGCGAAGTAATCGGTATCAACTCTAACAAGATTGGCGGCGAAGCAATCGAAGGTATGGGTTATGCAATCCCGATCTCAACAGCTAAGCCTATCATCGAAAAACTGATGACTGAAAAGACTCGTTCAAAGGTATCTGATGAGGAAAGAGGTTATCTTGGAGTATCAATCGTAAGCGTAACTTCAGAAGTTTCAGAGATGTACGGACTTCCTCTTGGCGTATATGTAGCAGGTGTTTCCGCTGACGGCGGTGCACAGGCAGCAGGTATCCAGGAAGGCGATATCATTACCAAGTTTGATGGCAACGAGATCTCATCAAAAGACGATCTTCAGAACAGACTTGCATATTACACAGTAGGCGAGACAGTAACCATCACAGTTATGAGACAGTCAGATAACGGCTATCAGGAGCATGACGTTGAGGTAACTCTTGGCAGCAAGCAGACAGTTCAGTCAGCTGAGGAGAACAGCTCAGATACTTACGAAGGTGAGCCCAACGAAGATGCAAAGCAGGAAGAAGGCCAGGATCAGCAGCAGGGATTCTATGATCCTTTCAGCGATGACAACGGATTCGGATTCCCCTTTGGATTTGGCAACTAATATAAAACAGTAGATTTTAGGGAGCAGACGTTTTCATACATATGAGCGCCGGCTCCCTTTTTCGTTTAATTTTTTATATAGTCAGATCCGGAAAATATGCAGCGCTAATTTATTTTTTCTTAACTTGATGATAGAGTAGGGCATGCATATAATAAATTGTGTACGAGTAATCTAAACATTTGGAGAAGAATATGAGCGATAATTACGAGAATAATGATGAACTTGAAAACAAGGATATAAATAACGAAGATAATAATGATAACAAGGATGAAAAAAAGCCTGAGTACGAAGATGTCTGCTTTATGTGCAGAAGACCTGAGAGCAAGGCTGGCAAGATGTTCCACCTTCCTAACGGGATATGCGTGTGCGATGACTGTATGCACAAGACGATGGATACTGTAAGTCAGTATGATTATCAAAATCTACTTAATAACCCGACTCTGATGAACGAGCTTAACAAGCATACCAACATGCCGGGATTTGGATTTATGGATTTCGGAGATATGCAGAACACGGGCGGAATCCCCAACTCTCAGAAGATCAAAAAGAAGAAGGAAAAAGAGGAGAAGGTAAAGCCCGAATTTGATATCCATAACATTCCCGCACCTCACAAGATCAAGGCTAAGCTGGATGATTATGTTGTAGGTCAGGAAAAGGCCAAGAAGATAATATCCGTTGCTGTCTACAACCACTATAAGAGAGTTGCGACAGGCACTATGGATGACATAGAGATTGAGAAATCCAACATTCTAATGATAGGACCTACAGGTAGTGGTAAGACCTATCTGGTAAAGACACTTGCAAGGCTC
This sequence comes from Butyrivibrio sp. NC2002, assembly GCF_000702265.1. Taxonomy (GTDB): domain Bacteria; phylum Bacillota; class Clostridia; order Lachnospirales; family Lachnospiraceae; genus Butyrivibrio. The sequence goes on along the minus strand of NZ_JNKZ01000004.1, from coordinate 419,653 downwards.
CTTGATGTGCCGCTTGCCATAACGGATGCGACATCTCTAACTGAGGCCGGATATATAGGCGATGATATCGAGAGCGTAGTTAGTAAGCTTCTTGCGGCAGCAGATAATGACATTGAAAAAGCTGAGCAGGGAATTATCTTCATAGACGAGATAGATAAGATCGCAAAAAAGAAGAACACCACGTCAAGGGATGTAAGCGGCGAATCTGTTCAGCAGGGTATGCTCAAACTCCTTGAGGGAGCTGATGTTGAAGTTCCTGTCGGCGCAAGCAGCAAAAACGCAATGGTTCCGCTTACGACAGTAAATACAAGAAATATTCTCTTTATCTGCGGTGGTGCTTTCCCGGATATGGAGGAGATCATAAAGCAGAGACTGAACAAGCAGACTTCCATAGGTTTTGATGCTGACCTTAAGGATAAGTGGGACAAGGATCCTGATCTTATCACCAAGGTTACTGTGGACGACCTTAAGAAGTTTGGAATGATCCCTGAATTCCTCGGAAGACTTCCTATCATCTGCACGCTTCAGGGGCTTTCCAAGGATATGCTTGTTGAGATATTAAAAGAGCCCAAGAATGCTATTCTTAAACAGTACCAGAAGCTTCTTGCGCTTGATGAAGTTAAGCTTGATTTTGATGATGACGCACTCTATGCCATCGCAGAAAAAGCCATGGAAAAAGACACCGGAGCAAGAGCTCTGCGCGCTATCATAGAGGAATTCATGCTTGATATTATGTATGAGATTCCAAAGGATGAGAATATAGGTCACGTCACTATCACAGGAGACTACATAAGAGGTAAGGGCGGCCCTATGATCGAGATAAGAAGTGAAGAGGTGCCAAAGGCAATTCCCATGAAGGAAGATTTTACTGAGGTGTGATTATTAAAAGCACATCTCTGAAATGGATTCGATGCATGGATGGTTTTGCATTTGCAGTCTTCAAGGATAAAATAGACAATATAAAACCGGAAGCTAGACAAAATTCATAAGCTTCCGGTTTTTATCATTAGGAAAATGCTTTCCTAAAATCATTTTTCATATCAACTATGCGTTTAAGTTTAGCTTGCGCATAATAATTTACATTACGCAGTAATAAGTGTACCTGCCTTACCTTTAAGCGCATCGGATACCTTTGCGATAGAAGTGATAAGAACGCTGCCTTGAGGATTAGTCTTAAGGAATGAGATTGCTGCCTCGATCTTGGGAAGCATATTTGTCTCACCAAACTGATTTTCTTCGATGTACTTTTCACAAGTGGCAACATCCATCTTCTCGATAGGTGCCTGATCTTCTTTTTCAAAGTTAGTGTAAACGCAGGGAACGGATGTAAGGATGATAAGCTTGTCTGCGCATAAGTCAGAAGCAAGTTTTCCTGCAATTGCGTCCTTCTCGATAACTGCGGAAGCACCCTTTAATACGTGCTTTTGCTGGATTACAGGTATTCCGCCACCGCCGCATGCGATTACAATCTGGCCTGCATCTGAAAGAGTTTTGATAGTATCAAGCTCAACAATTTCAAGCGGAGCTGGAGCTGCAACGATACGAAGATAGCCTTTTCCGGGAACTTCCTTTACGAAATTGCCCTTCTTTATCTCGTTGTCAGCATCTTCCTTGGACATGTATCTGCCGATGACCTTGGTCGGAGAATAGAAGGCTTCGTCGTAAGGATCAACTACAACCTGAGTTAAGATCGTGCACACAGGTGTGGATATTCCGCGGCTTGTGAGCTCACTCTTAAGTGAATTCTGAAGGTCGTAACCAACGTAGCCCTGACTCATTGCGCTGCAGACGCTCATGGGAGCGGGTGTGTAATCGATGTAGATTCTGCGCAGCTCGGTCATAGCCTTGTGGATCATGCTGACCTGTGGACCATTACTGTGTGTGATGTTGAGCTGATAGCCTGCCTCTGCAAGATCTGCGAGTGCTTTTGCGGTAAGCTTAACTGCTTCCATCTGCTCAAGAGTGGTATATCCAAGTGCCTCATGACCCAGAGACACTACTGCCTTTTTGTTCTCCATATTGTGTTCCTCCAAGGTTTACTGTTTTCATAACCAGCTTTACACTACCTGGTGTAAAAAACAAATTATCACTGGTTTGGCGGCATCTTTTGCCACCGAAAAAATGTATCTCCATTATATCACGATAAATTTAATATATCTGCCCCGTTTTCAATAAGGCTTGCAAAGGATGCTTCGAGCGCTTCTTTAAGGGGAAGTGCGATATCTGAAAGTCCGTATTTTGAAGGAACATCTACAGATATCTTTTTAATATCCAGATAGATTTTCATGGCGACCTGCTTATCCTTCATCGGGATCATCCCAAACAAAGTCGAGCCGTAGGTTTTAGAATCTGCGCATGAATACAGATACCTTGCGCCAAGATCCAAAAGCTCAGATTTTAACTCTTCATCGGGCTCAAGCTTATTTCCACTCTTGTCACATAAGAGGAGACTATTTAGATATGTAATGACCCTCTTTTTTCCGCTATTTTTAAAAAGTGAAAAAGTGGATCCGCTATCCTCAGATAAAAGCATCATAAGTGCGAGCATGAAATTGTCTGTCCATTTATCGCCGTTTTTCTTAAAGCGAAGATCAAAGATTTCAAGCGCTCTTTTGGTGTCTGGATAGGGATCATCACCTAGTTTTTCTGTAAGATAGTCTCTTCTTTTTCCAAGGTCATCTATGCTGTGGTGATCAAAATTCGCATCATCAGGCGATAACTTATTTTTATTTAACTGCATAAAAACTCCGATTATTTATTCTCTCCCGCCATCTCGAGCTTGTTGTGGCGTCTGTCGTATGTGAGGATTCCGTTTACTTCTTCCTCGACGTCGCTAAGCTGAGTGTAGACGCAGCCTGCAAGTCCCTTCTTTTTGAGGGAGGCAATCGTCTTATCCATGAGATCTCTGTAGGCAGCTGCGAATTCTTTGGGAGTGTCATATTTCTTGTAACCGTAGATCCTGTCTACGCTTGAGTGCCCTTTTATGTAGCAGGTAAATCCGCCAAACTCGGATATTACGAAGGCACGTTTCTTTTTATCTTTTATTACTTCGAGCTTTCTGAAGTAGTTGTGGACGCTTCTAAAGTCGCCGCCGTTTTCGTCAAACCATCCGCTTGCCTGGTCGATAAGCCTGTTATCGTGGAAGTTTCTGGCAATTATCGTAGCTGCAGATGCGTTGAACTGTCCCCAGCCTTCATTAAACAGAACCCACACCGAGATGCTCGGAACGTTTATGAGGTGCTGGATAGTTTCTTTCAGTTCATGAGTCCACTCACGTCTTCCTTGCGCTGAATGCCTTGAAAACATGCGGTAGTTGATCGGGCCGTCAGGCATATGACCAAATACATTCGGGAAAAGAGTGGGAAGGTAGCTTACAACGGGCTTTGCGTAGGATGAGCCGCCGCTTACCATATCCTGCCATACGATCATTCCCAGTCTGTCGCAGTGGTAATACCATCTTTCAGCTTCAATTTTTATATGTTTTCTGAGCATGTTAAAGCCCAGTCTTTTCATCTCTTTGATGTCGAAAATAAATGCCTCATCGCTAGGCGCGGTGTAGAGTCCGTCCGGCCAGTAGCCCTGGTCGAGGATTCCGTTTAAAAAGTACGGACTGTTGTTCAGATAAAAAAGAGGAGTTCCGTTTTTATCAAGCTGCCTTGTAAATGAGCGCATCGCAAAGTAGGAATGAGCCTTGTCATCACCCGCGGATATCTCGAGGTTATACAGATACGGAGACTCCGGGGTCCAGAGGTTGGGCTTTGGAATAAGTATCTTTGCGGTGTAAACATACTGCGAGGAATACTTCTGCTCTAGGCTTGGAGAATAGCGCATCTCTCCGCCTTTTGAAGTTTCACCTTCTGTTTCAGCGATGACATTTTTGCCATCCATATCAAGAACCTTGAGTGAAACCGGAAGCGCCGCATTTGAATAAATGCTTATTTCAACGTGCTTAAGGTCAGTGCTTGGGAAAATTCTGTAGGCTGTGATGTGAGCCTTCGGAACTACCTCGTACCAGACGGTCTGCCAGATTCCACTCTGTGCGGTGTAGTACATGCCGCCTCTTTTAAGGGTCTGTTTGCCCCTGCTGTGGAAAGAAGAGTCACTGTCATCCTGAACGCGCACGATAAGTGTGTTTTCGGAATCGCCTTTCTTTAAGGCATTAGTGATATCCATGGTAAAAGGCAGGTATCCGCCGTTGTGAGAACCTATGTGGTGATCGTTTACAAATACCACGGCGCTCTGATCAACTGCTCCAAAATGAAGAAGGACTCTCTCTTTATTTTCATCAAAAGAAGGAGAGATGGAGCGCTTGTAATACAGGTATTGTCCGGGTTTTAGCTGCTTTTCAACTCCCGAAAGTATAGCCTCCGGAGAAAAAGGAACAAGGATCTTGCCCTGGAACTTTGCGGGTATCACGTCGTTTTTGGTGATCGCGTAGTCCCAGACTCCGTTTAGGTTTTCATAGCTTTTTCTCTCAAATTGCGGACGGGGGTATTCCTGTAAAACGTTTTCTTTTTTCAGGGAATCGCCCCAAACCGTTGTGAGTCTGTGCAGGACATCGTCCTCATGAGATTTGTCTATAGCTTTTATTGCGTCAATTAAGTCCATTTGTGTTTGCTCTTTCTTTGTTTTGATGGAAAAGTGCTACTCTGTCCTGATAGAATGCTGCAAATGAAGCGCTCATATACACGCTTATCCATAGAAGCGGTACAAACAGCGCGATTATTCCAAACAGATAAAGTGGAATAAAACTGAGAATCAAAAGGAAGAATTTGAATTTATTGCCCTTCATGATCATTGTGCTCATTTTCAGGATCTCGATGGGAGATTTGTCCGGGAAATCCTGCAGGATGTAATATGCCTGTGAAAAGTTAAGATACATAAAAAAGTAGATAAGAACAACTACTGTAAATGCTGCGATAATGCCGATAAAAAGCGGGCTTTGTGTCATTCTGTGAAGTTCCAGATATCTTATGCCCATTAAAAGCCCCGATACTGCTATGGAGCAGATTGCAAAAGGAAGCTTTATAAGGAGCGCCTTGTCCGGGTGATGCCTGAATCCGTGGAAGATATCATTTACGGAAACTGGCTGTGCATAGATCACGTTCATGTAAAGATATGCGAATCCCGATTCAAATATGCTAAGAAGGAGAGAAACAAGAAATGCCAGCACAAAAAAGATGATGAGGGTGATGATGCTCTCCGGCATTACAGCCAGCGAGATAAAGTTATTTACGAATAATTCAATGACTTTGTACAAAATAGTAGCGCCTATGAGGGTACCGTATTGTCCAAGAAGTCTTTCTCTTGCAGTAGCCTTGATAAGCGCTGAATTTTTGGGTTGTCTCATGTTTTCCTTTCAAGATAATCTATACGGCGAAATCAACATTTGCACCGACAAGTCCGCTTGCTGCGTCCCTTCCTTTCTGTGCCTTGGAATATGGATTATCTTCATTTTTATACATTATTTGTGTCGTAGTAAGACCGCCTGCTACGTATGTCCTGCCACATTCCGGACATACTGCGGTTTGTATTTTTACGGATGCCTGAATGACTTTGCCGTCTTCCTGTGCAGCCTTTTTATATGCATTTGCAACGTGCTCCTGCTCGTGACCCCTTACTCTTGCAGGTGCAGCCTCGGGAGATATGTGCTGAGCCGACTTAAATGAAACGTTCTCATCAGAGCCGTCTTGATATTTCCTGTTTTTGCAGGTCTCACATTCAGCCGGTGATGAACGCATTCCTGGCTTTTTTTCTACGGACTCGCCGGGATTAAGGGTGACTTTTCCTGCGCTGTCTGTGCTCTGCGCGCCAGCACCCTGAGCCGTAGCCGCTCCGTATTGAAATGGATTAAAACCACTAAAACCTATACCACTTATTCCACTCATAAGCCCATCCTTTCTCCGGGATGATCTGTCCCGAAAGACAGTACTTATGCAGTTCCCCACTCTGCTAAGCAAAACTATTCAAATGTGATACCAAAAGAGTCCTTAAGCTCTTTTAATGAGTCATCAAGGCTCTGTCCGCTAATTGCTTCGGAATACTTGTTTACTATGGTCCTCGCTTCAGGATCAGTGAAAAATGTCACAAATGCCTGAACAAGTAAAAAGTAGCCGATCGCCATTCCGATAGTTCCAAAGATGATTCCCCTTTTTGCCTGGGGAAGGAGTTTCTTATCAGATCCTCTGGATAAAAGTGCAAGTACAACGGCGATTCCTCCGAGTATTATCGATAAATATACCGTCAGCAGAAGCGCCACTGAGATAAGACCTACTGTTGAAGCTGCCGTAGCCATTACTACGTTTGGATTTAGAGGATTGTGGGTCTTGTTATATTCATAACTTTCTATCATAAGATGCTAAAAAGTTCCTCCTTTTGTCAAAAAATTCTAATACTTCAATATAAGTGTACCGCAAACAGAGCACAAAGTGTATTAATTTTTGGTGAAATATAGGGTATACTTAAGACGTTGCAGACTTTTCTGCGACTATCATTTTTCAAAATATCAAGGGAGTTTTCATTTCTATGGATATCATTCAGAAGATCAAAGAGGAACTGGCGGTTGAGAAATGGCAGGTTGAGGCAGCAGTCAAGCTTATTGACGAAGGCAACACCATACCCTTTATTTCCAGATACCGTAAGGAAGTGACCGGTTCACTTAATGACGAACAGCTTCGAAACCTCGGCGAACGCCTTACCTATTTAAGAGGCCTTGAGGAAAAGAAGGAGCAGGTCCTTGCCAGCATCGAGGAGCAGGGCAAGCTTACAGACGAACTGAAAGAGAAGATTATCGCTGCCGAGACGATGGTAGCGGTTGATGATTTATACAGACCTTACAGACCTAAGAGAAAAACAAGAGCTTCGGTCGCAAAGGAAAAGGGACTTGACGGACTTGCAGATATCATAAGAGCGCAGGAGACCACAAAGTCTCTTGTTGAGGAAGCAGCTCCTTATGTCAATGCAGAGAAGGAAGTTAAGAACATACAGGAAGCAATCCAGGGCGCTATGGATATCATCGCTGAGGAAATCTCTGATAATGCCGACTTCCGCACATATATCCGTGAGGAGACCTGGAACCAGGGATTTGTAACATCTACTGCCAAGGATGAAAAGGCAGAGAGCGTATATGAGATGTACTACAACTTCGAGGAGCCTGTAAATAAGATCCTCGGACACAGAGTACTTGCTCTTAACCGCGGCGAAGCTGAGAAATTCCTTACTGTTAAGGTAACAGCTCCCGAAGAGCAGATTATCAGATTCCTTGAGACAAAAGTCATTACTAAGGACAATGCGGAGACTACTCCCATTCTTCAGAATGTGTGCAAGGATGCTTATGACAGACTTATCGCACCTGCAATCGAACGTGACATTAGAAATGAACTCACTGAGAAGGCAGAAGACAGTGCTATAGGCGTATTTGGCAAGAACCTTGAGCAGCTTCTTATGCAGCCTCCTATCGCAGGAAAGACCGTACTTGGATGGGACCCTGCATTCAGAACAGGCTGCAAGCTTGCTGTCGTTGATGCAACAGGAAAAGTCCTTGATACCAAGGTTATTTATCCCACAGCTCCTCAGAACAAGGTTGAGGAAGCAAAGGCAGAACTCAAAAAGCTTATCAAGAAATATGATGTTGACCTTATTTCAGTAGGAAACGGTACTGCTTCAAGAGAGTCTGAGCAGGTGATCGTAGAGCTTATTAAGGAGCTTGATAAACCCGTTCAGTATGTAATTGTTAACGAGGCAGGAGCTTCAGTATATTCTGCAAGTAAGCTTGCTACTGAGGAATTCCCTCAGTTTGACGTGGGACAAAGAAGTGCAGCATCAATCGCAAGACGTCTTCAGGATCCTCTTGCAGAGCTTGTTAAGATCGATCCCCAGAGTATCGGTGTTGGTCAGTATCAGCACGACATGAATCAGAAGAAGCTTGGTGAAGCCCTTTCAGGCGTGGTAGAAGACTGTGTTAACAAGGTAGGTGTTGATCTTAATACAGCATCAGCTCCGCTCCTTACATATATTTCAGGTATCAGCAAGGTAATTGCTAAAAACATCGTTGAATACAGAGAAGCAAACGGCAAGTTCCAGAGCAGAGATGAACTTCTTAAGGTTCCAAAGCTCGGGCCCAAGGCTTATGAGCAGTGCGCAGGATTTTTAAGGATCCATGATGGTAAGAATGCTCTTGATGATACAAGTGTACATCCTGAATCCTACGAAGCAGCAGAGAAGCTTATGGATAAGCTCGGTCTTACCATGGATGATGTAAGGGAAGCTCAGAAGAAGAGCGCCAAGGCTAAGGCTGATGCCAGGAAGGCAGAAACTAAGGGCTCTGCTGATAGAAACAAAGGAAAGAATCCTAAGAAGGAAAAAACATTTGTTGTCAAAAATACCGGCACAGCTATGGGAGCAGCTCTTGCAGCAGCACTTGGCGGAGTAACTCTTAGTGCAGATAATGGATCTTCCGGGTCAGCTTCAGGAAAAGGCGGAGATTTCGGTAATGGCAAGAATTCCGCATCAAACAGTGGTAAGAATGCAGCAGGTGATATAAATTCAGCTCTTGCAGGCGGAAGCCTCCTTAAGAAGGTAGGCGACAAGAAGAAACTCGCTGAGGAACTTGGAGTTGGTGAGATAACTCTTACAGACATCCTCTCAGAGCTTGAGAAGCCTTCCCGTGACCCCAGAGAGAGCATGCCCGCTCCTATTCTTAGAAGCGATGTCATGGACATGAAGGACTTAAAGCCCGGAATGGTTCTTAAGGGAACGGTCAGAAACATCGTAGACTTCGGTGCGTTCGTTGACATAGGTGTCCACCAGGACGGCCTTGTTCACATCTCTCAGATCACAGACCGCTACATCAAGCATCCCCTCGATGCTGTAAGCGTCGGAGACATCGTTGATGTCCAGGTCCTCGAAGTAGATGTGAAGAAGCAGAGGATCGGCCTCACAATGAAGATAAAGAAATAAGTGAAGATGCGCTGACAGTAAGAATTCTTCATGCGTATTTGGAGGGGGCGCCCGGGGAATGAAAAAGCCCCAAGTCGGCATGAGAACAGGGGTACTTGTTGCATTTTCGCTTTTGAAGCAGACGTCTGTGGAATGAAAAAGCCCCAAGTCGGCATGAAAACAGGGGTACTTGTTGCATTTTCGCTTCTGAAGCAGACGTCTGAGGAATGAAAAAGCCCCAAGTCGGCATGAAAACAGGGGTACTTGTTGCATTTTCGCTTCTGAAGCAGACGTCTGAGGAATGAAAAAGCCCCAAGTCGGCATGAAAACGGGGGTACTTGTTGCTTTTTCGCTCTTGGAGCGGGCGTCCGTGGAATGAAAAAGCCCCAAGTCGGCATGAAAACAGGGGTACTTGTTGCATTTTCGCTTTTGGAGCATACGTCTGGGGAATGAAAAAGCCCCAAGTCGGCATGAAAACGGGGGTACTTGTTGCTTTTTCGCTCTTGGAGCGGGCGTCCGTGGAATGAAAAAGCCCCAAGTCGGCATGAAAACAGGGGTACTTGTTGCTTTTTCGCTTTTGGAACGTGCGTCCGTGGAATGAAAAAGCCCCAAGTTGGCATGAAAACGGGGGTACTTGTTGCTTTTTTGCTTTTGAAGCAAGCGCCCGAGGAATGAAAAAACTGGAAGATTTATAAATTTTTGTTAAAACATCTTGCAAGAATGAAATTTATATAGTAGTGTATCTTAAAGATATGACAATTCCATATTGTGACATTTCTCTTATTCAGAGTGGTGGAGATACATAGGATCTGTGAAGCCACGGCAACCCCGGACATCCGGAAGGTGCCAACCTGAGCGTAGTGAGTAAGTGATCAAGTGCCGCATTGCTTTTATATTAGCGGCAGGATCTGCGAGCAATAAGAGGATTTGATTATCTGATATCAGGTCCGCTTGGCGTCGCTAAGCGGACTTTTCTATTTGTTCCAAAAGGAATAGATAGCACTACGTAGTATGCACGAACTGCAGAGAGGAAGATTGCACTGCAATTTCGCAGTTGTGCGCAAGATTTACAAACAAATCTTGAATTTAGTTTTGATTGCGCTAAGAGCGCAGAAAGGATTTTTAAAATGGCAGAAAAGTTTATTTTTACTTCTGAGTCAGTTACTGAGGGACACCCCGATAAAATTTGCGATAACATCTCTGATGCTATCCTTGATGCTTGCCTTGAGCAGGATCCTATGAGCCGTGTTGCTTGTGAGACAGCTGCTTGCACAGGTTTTGCACTTATCACAGGTGAGATCACAACCAAGGCTGTTGTTGATTATGCTAAGATTGCAAGACAGACTATCTGTGAGATCGGTTATGACAGCTCAGAGAAGGGCTTTGATGGTAACACATGTGCAATTATGGTAGCTCTTGATCAGCAGTCAGCTGACATCGCTATGGGTGTTGACAAGGCTATTGAGGCTAGAGAGAACAAGATGACTGATGAGGAGATCGAGGCAATCGGTGCCGGAGATCAGGGTATGATGTTCGGTTATGCTACAAATGAGACAGAGGAGCTTATGCCTTACGCTATATCTCTTGCACACAAGCTTACAAGAAAGCTCACAGAGGTTCGTAAGAACGGAACTCTTCCTTATCTTAGAGCTGATGGTAAGAGCCAGGTTTCTGTTGAGTATGATGAGAATGGTAAGCCAGTTAGACTTGAAGCTATCGTTGTTTCAACTCAGCATGATGAGAAGGTTACTCAGGAGCAAATCCACACAGACATCAGAAAATATGTTATTGATGCAGTTGTAGATGCAGCTATGGTTGATGAAAATACCAAGATTTACATCAATCCCACAGGCCGTTTTGTAATCGGCGGACCTCAGGGTGATGCAGGTCTTACAGGTCGTAAGATCATCGTTGATACTTATGGCGGAGCTGCTCGTCACGGCGGCGGCGCATTTTCAGGTAAGGATTGCACTAAGGTTGACCGTTCAGGTGCATATGCAGCCCGCTACGTTGCAAAGAATATTGTAGCTGCAGGTCTTGCTGACAAGGCTGAAATCCAGCTTTCATATGCTATCGGTGTTGCACAGCCCACATCAATCCTTGTTGATACATTCGGCACAGGTAAGGTTTCTGATGAGAAGCTTACAGAGGCTGTTCGTAAGGTATTTGATCTTCGCCCTGCAGGAATCATCAAGATGCTCGACCTTCGTCGTCCTATCTACAAGCAGACAGCAGCTTATGGACACTTTGGTCGCAATGATCTTAACCTTCCTTGGGAGAAAACAGATAAAGTAGAGGAGCTTAAGAAAGCAGTTAATGCTTAACCTGAATTTAAAAAGATATTGTAATAAAGCCTGCCATAGCAATTGATGCCGTGGCAGGCATTTTTGTTGAATAGGAAATTTCTCAGAAATACCTATTCAACAAAAAACGCTCCGCTATGGATGCGACTCTTTGTTCTTGATGAATTAATTAAAACCATCTAAATTTAACACGAATTTAACTTTTAACATCATTATATATAAAAATGTTAACATAAAATTGTGCACAAAATAGAAAATATTTATGCATATTGACTGGATATTTCAGTAAATATAAAGTTAAATATGTCACAACAACACAATTTTATGAAAGAGGGTATATGATGAAAAGGTTTAGGGGTAAAAAAGTGTTAACAAAAACTCTCGCCGGTGTTTTGTCAGCGTCAATGGTAATTGGGGGAATGGCGTTTGATAATTCCATCAAAGTATACGCGGGAGATACTCTTCCCTATCAGGGCAAGAGTGCACGTGGTGTAAACCAGCCATATCAGCATGGCTACAGAGGAGAAGACTTATTAAGCTGGTCTTATAAGACAGATCCTTATGCTGAACTCTTAAGAGCAAGAGTGCCGCTTCAGAACAGGAATGAGGCTTTTGCTGCAACGCAGGCACATCCGAATCTGAGCACAGCACCTGAATATTTCACACTTACAGGTGATTACGGCAACGCTTTCTTTGACAGTTATCCTTATACAAATGAATTCAGCCAGCATCTTTTCAATTTCTGGCAATATGTAGATTATTACGGATCATGGCACGGTATGCCGACAGAGGAAGTTCCGCAGAGACTCTATAATTCTGATGGAGAGAGAAATGGAACATCGGACTGGCAGCAAAGAAGCTTTGAGTTTGGAATGATGAATCTTCCAAATCCCGGATATACCAATGCAGCGCATAAAAACGGCGTTCTTTCTATTGGATGTATTTTCCAGCCAAGAGCATATCAGCATTTTGACACTCTTCTTGTACAGGATGAGGACGGCAATTTCCCTTGCGCAGATAAGCTTGTGGAAATCTGCAGATATTTTGGATTCGATGGCTGGTTCTTCAACATGGAAGGAAGAAGCATAAGCGATGAGCAAAGAGAGCTTCTTGGCAGGTTCTTTGCTCAGATGAGAAATGAAGGACTTTACATACAGTGGTATACAGCGGACGGTTCATTTTCTCTTTCAAATACCGCGCCTCTTCTTACATCAGCAACTGAGGGCAACACAGAAGATGCACAGATGAGAGCACAGTCTGTTTTCCTTGACTATAACTGGAGTCAGGATGCCGCAGACAATGCAAAAAAAGTAGGACTTGATCCGTATAAAGCTGTTTTTGGCGGAATCGAAGCCGGCGGAAACAGATGGAACAACAATTATGACAAGTTCCTTGATTCAAGCGGAAATATGGTCATGTCAATTGCATCACTTGGAACAGACTTCGTGCAGACAGGCTTTTATGAAAACACAATGCAGCGCGAAGAAGATGAATATCAGTGGATAGCATTTGACAGAGAGCGCATGTGGTGGACAGGACCTTCATTTGATCCTACGGTAACACAGTCGGTATCCGATGCAGGAAGATCTGACCTCGACGCATCAAACGGCAGCTTCAAGGGCGTAGCAAATTATATCGCTGAGCGCTCTGCAATAAATGGCGATGTTTTTGAAACAGATTTTAATACCGGACATGGTCTTGAATACAGGAAAAACGGAACTGTTTCAAGCAGTGCTGAGTGGTCAAACATTAACGTGCAGGACTATCTTCCTACATGGCAGTGGTGGATCACCTCAGAGAGCGGAAATGAGATAGGCGCAGATTTTGACTACGGCGTAGCCAACTGGAAAAAGACAGACGGGTCAGCCCATGAACTTTCCTATGATCAGGTTGGCGCTTATGATGGCGGAAGCTCACTTGTCCTCTTCGGAAAAGTTGACAGCGAAAACTACGTAAGGCTCTATAAGACAGACCTTTCGGTTCAGGCATCATCTGACATGGAGATCACTTACAAAAAATCCTCCGAGGATGCGGCAAAACTTATGCTTTCGCTTGTGTTTAAGGACAATCCGGAGGAAACAGTAGATATCCCTGTAGAAGGAAGTGACGAAAAGGGCGACTGGAATACAGCTAAGATTTCCCTCTCAGATCATGCTGGAAGAAGTATCGCAAGTATCGGATTGAAAGTTACTGGTGAAGCAGATGATTACCAGATAAACATCGGTAAGCTGAGACTTTCAAATGGAAGCGCCGTTGCACCCGATGCTCCCACAGGAGTAAGTGTAAAAGAAGCTTATGACACAGGAGAAATGGTGGTAACATGGGACATCGCTCCTTACGATCAGGTTCAGGAATATAACATCTATGCTAATAAGGATGGCAAAAAAATCTGGCTTGGCGGAACCTATGATGACATCTTTTACGTTAAGGATACTGAGGGCATGGCTTCTGAAAACGGAGCTGCAGTCACAGGAATTGAGATTACTCCCGCTCAGGCAGAAGTTGAGAAAGGCGGCAGCATAGCTTTTTCAGCAAAGGAACTTGTAGAGGATATCGAAGCAGGAAAAGTTACTATCGAAGTTTGCGCAGTTGGAAAAGACGGCTTAGAAAGTGCCGGTGCAAAAGCTTCTCACGATTTTGTAAATGCGCCCTCTAATGTGTCAGTTGAAGCTACTGACGGTAATCTCCATGTTACATGGGATGGCGGATATGGGGATGTAACCGTTACAACAAGTTGTGAGGAAGAGCCTCGCACCTGGACAGGCTCCGGCGATGGAAGCTGTGACATAGCTGTTGCATCAGGAAAAGAAGCTGACGGCGCAAGATATAAGCTGACTATATCAAATGGCAGTTCATTTACAAATTATCAGGGAAGACTTGATGATAGCTACAGCGCTCCTTATGACGGAAAAGTCGATCCCGAGAGAAAGTGCTTTACAGGCCCGTCTTCAAGAGACTGGTACGTCCTTCATTACTGGTATATAGATGTTGACGATGAAGGAAATGAGACAAGAGGCGAAGAAGGCACCTACACAAGAGGCAAAAAGAGCCACGGCGAACTTAACAATGACTGGTCTGTTTTCCAGACTATAGGCGATGATGTGGACAAGATTGCAGTTGTGCTTGAAGACTATGCCGGAAATATGTCTGAAGAAGTAGTAATAGGAAACAGGACGACCATCAAAGTAGAGTGCAGTGAAAAGCAGGTGGCAGCAGGCGGAAGCATTAGCTTTACTGCAAAAGTAAGCAATGGTTCTGAAAATGAAGAAGAAAATGCTGTTGTTTGGAGCGTCTCAGGTTCAAGTGACAAAGAAAATACTAAGATTGACGAGACTGGTCTTCTTACAGTAAGTGAAAAAGAAACTGCACAGAGCATAAAAGTAAGAGCTTCTCTTGCAACAGACAAAAAGACATATGGCGAAGTAGAGATAGCTATTGTTCCCATGTACACTCTTGAAGCAGAAAGCGAAAGTGTATATAAGGGAGAACAGACTCAGTTCTATGTAAAGAATAACTTAACCAGTGAAAAACTTGATGCGGCAGGGTTTACATGGAGCGTTGCAGCAGAAAGAGCGTATTACTATGGTGATTTGAAAGACCTTGGAGCAAACACACAGGTTTCAGAACAGGGCATTCTTACAGTAGATGCTGCAGAGCAGAATACAAATCTTAAGGTAACTGCGGTTGATGAGAGCGGAGCACGCTTTGAAAAGACAGTTAAAGTAGAGGATCTTTACCAGATTACACCGCAGGGCTGGGATGATCATAGACGAGGTGAAAAAGTTCAGTTTGCAGTTGTAAATAAGAAAACTAATGAAGCGGTAGAAGGAACTAAGTTTGACTGGACTATCTCAGGTCTTTGGGGAGGCACTCTTGATTCAGAAACAAAAATAGATGAAAACGGATTACTGCATATTTCCAAAAATGAGAGTTCATATGGTGTCAATGTCAAAGCTAAGGACAAAGAGAGCGGACAGGAATTCTCAACAAGTTGCTACGTTGATACGTGGTCAGATCCGATAGAAACAGATGATGCAGATGAAGCAGATAAGAACGGAGATGAAACAGATCCTGAAGTAACTCCTGAAACAACTCCCGAGCAGAATCCCGATGCTACTCCTGAAGAAACGCAAAATGGAGAAGAAAACAAAGATCCGGAAGCAGATCCTGATGCAGCTCCCGAAGAAAATCCTGATGCTCAGCAGGGTGATAACTCAGGTGAAAATCCGGATAATGCACAAGGTCAGCCTTCAGAAAACAGTGAGCAGAAAGAAGATACTCCTGAAACACCTGATAATGCAGAACCTTCTGATAATACTGCTTCCGAAGAAGACAAAGGGGGTGATGGTTCATCAGAAAATGGCAATGCAGCAGGTGAAAGTCTTTCTTCCGATTCATCAAATGAAGAATCTACGGAAACAGTATCTGTAAACAGTGACATCAATTATGCTTCTGTAGAGCAGGAAGTTACGAGCGGAACAATTACTCAAAACGAGAGCAAATTTATCTGGAGCGTTGAAGGAGCATCAAGTAAAGGCACCAGGATAAGCGATGATGGAGTCCTTACAGTTGCTGCAGATGAAAGCGCAAAGACACTTACAGTAAGCGTTGTATATGCAGACAATACTCAGCTTAAGGCATCAGCAACAGTTACTGTTAAGGAAAAGTCCAAAGACAATGAAAAGGACAATAAAACAGAAAACGAGTCCAAGACAGGAACTACCACAGAAAGCGGAACTGAGACAGAGATTACAGTAGAAGGCGGCAAATCATACACAAGTGACTCCGGAGAAACAGTTAAGACTTCAAAAGACTGCAAATCCGTAACCCTTGTTAAAGCAGTCAACAAGAAAAAGACAACATTTGCAGCAACAGTTAAGATAGGCGGTAAAGAGCTGCCAGTAACTGTGATCGGATCAAAAGCTTCCGGCTCTAAGGCAAAGAAGATCGTCATCGACGGCGCAAATCTTACCAAGGTAAAAGCCAAGGCATTCGTAAACTCCAAGAAGGCAACCAAGATTGTAGTTAAGAATGTTAAAGAGGAATCCAAAGTCGGCAAGCAGATCATAAAGGCAGCAAATAAGCTTGCTAAGAAGTCCGGCAAAAAAGTAAAAGTTGTTTTCAAGTAAGCTAAATATTTTTTCTACTATATAAAGTGGGATCCGAAAAAATGATATGATCCTTCATGTGCAGATAAGGTAAATGGCCAAATCTGCCTATGGGGGATTTTTTATATAAAAAAATATCTTTCCTGTGATATAAAAATGTATGAATCTAATCGGTCAGTGGAATTCAAAACATAGGCAGCAGCCATTGTTTACATACCTCACTAAAAATATTAATATATAAAAGTATGACGGGGTTGGCAATGCAGACAGGTTTTAATTTATGGAGGAGAAATGGATTTACTTAAAAAATTTGTACCGTATTATAAACCTTATATAGGCGTGTTTTTGCTTGACCTTGTGGCGGCATCGATCTTATCTTTGATCGATCTTGTTTTTCCTCAGCTTTTAAGAGTGCTCAGAGAGAGCTTGTTTTTGGAAACTCCGGAAAAAATCATCGCAGGTGTGACAAAGCTTGCGATCATTCTTCTTATAATGTATACAGTCAGATCCTTGTGCAAACATTTCGTGACCTATCAGGGACACATGATGGGAGCAAGGATGGAATCCGGCATGAGACGCGATCTCTTCGAGCAGTTCGAAAGATTTTCCTTCTCATATTATGACAAAAACAACACAGGTGAGATGATGAGTAAGCTGATATCTGACCTTTTTGATATATCCGAGCTCGCCCACCACGGCCCTGAAAATATTTTTATTTCGGTTGTGAAGCTTACCGGTTCCTTCATTATCTTAATGACAATAAATGTGCCGATGACACTTATACTTATGGCAATCGTATTGTGCATGGCTTTTTTTTCATATAAACAGAACAGGCACATGCGCAGGACTTTTTATGACAACAGGAAAAAGATAGCAGGAATTAATTCCTCTCTTCAGGATACACTTGGCGGAATAAGAGTCGTTAAATCTTTTACCGGAGAGGACATTGAAAAAGCCAAGTTCGATAAGTCAAATGAGGCATTTCTTGATTCGAAAAAAGCCAACTACCTTACCATGGCTATGTTCCAGTCGGGCAACAATTTTTTTGAAGGACTGATGTATATTGCAGTTATTGTAGCCGGCGGTCTTTTCATCGCCAGGGGCTCTCTTTCTGTAGAAGACCTTGCGGTTTATGCGCTTTATATCAATGTTTTCATAGCTCCCGTTAATGTCCTTATCGAGTTTACAGAGATGCTGCAGAAGGGAATGGCAGGATTTCGTCGATTTAGAGAAGTGATGGATGTGGTGCCTGAAATACAGGATGCGCCCGATGCAAAAGAGCTCACAAACTGCATTGGAAATGTCGATTATGAAGACGTATCTTTTTCCTATGATGATGACGAGGAGAGAGTTCTAAGCCATATTGATCTGCACGTTCAGGCAGGAAAAAAAGTTGCGATCGTTGGTCCTTCCGGCGGCGGAAAATCTACTCTTTGCTCACTCCTTCCCAGATTTTATGATGTGTCAAAGGGGGCTGTAAAAATAGATGGACAGGACGTAAGGAGCCTTACTCAGAAATCGCTCCGAGGTGTCATTGGTATCGTACAGCAAGAGGTGTATCTTTTTAACGGCACTATCAGAGAAAACATTGCATACGGAAAACAGGGTGCAAGCTTTGAAGAAATAAGGGACGCTGCAAGGAAAGCGGATATGGATGATTTCATATCTTCCCTTCCAAACGGCTATGATACTTTGGTTGGAGAAAGAGGTGCGAGATTATCGGGAGGTCAGAAGCAGAGAATAGCTATCGCCAGAGTTTTCTTAAAGAACCCGCCGATCCTGATACTCGATGAAGCGACAAGTGCATTGGATAACGAATCAGAGAGATACATTCAGGGAAGCCTTGATAAGCTCGCCGATGGAAGAACTACAATCACTATAGCTCACAGACTTTCTACTATTAAGAATGCGGATGAGATAATAGTTCTCGACAGCGATGGCATACAGGAGAAGGGTACGCACAAGGACCTTCTTGCAAAGGGCGGAATGTATGCAAAATACTACAATATGCAGTTTGGCGATTCGGAAGAATAAGGAAACAGCAGGAAACTGAGTGGTTTCGCGTATATAACAGATATTAGAAGCAATAAATTTAAGGAGACACAATGTCATTTGCACATTTACATGTTCATACAGAATATTCACTTCTGGATGGCTCCAATAAGATAAAAGAATATGTAAAGAGAATAAAAGAACTCGGCATGAATGCAGGTGCTATAACAGACCACGGCGTCATGTACGGAGTGATAGATTTTTACAAAGCCGCAAGAGATGCGGGGATCAAGCCCATCCTTGGGTGCGAAGTATACGTTGCGCCGGGATCAAGATTCGAAAAAGAGGCAGGAGTAAACGAAAACAGATACTACCACCTGGTTCTTCTTGCTGAGAACAACAAGGGCTATGAAAATTTATCGCATATCGTAAGCCGCGGTTTTACGGAAGGCTATTACTACAAGCCGCGAGTTGACCTTGAGCTTTTGAAGGAATATAGCGAGGGACTAATCTGCTTATCTGCCTGCCTTGCAGGAGAGATTCCCAAGGCGATATCGAGGGGAGACCTTGAGGAAGCAAGAGCTGCTGCAAGAAGATATGATGAGATCTTTGGTCACGGCAACTTTTTCCTGGAGCTTCAGGATCACGGGATTCCGGAGCAGAGGTCTGTTAATGCCGCGCTCATGACCATGTCAAAAGAGCTGGATATTCCTCTTGTTGCAACGAATGACTGTCACTACACCTACGAGGATGATGCCGAGGCGCATGATCTTCTTTTGTGCATCCAGACCGGCAAGAAGGTGTCCGATGAAGACAGAATGCGCTACGAAGGCGGACAGTATTACGTAAAAAGCGAAGAGGAGATGCGAAACCTCTTTACCTATGCACAGGAAGCAATCGACAACACGCAGAAGATCGCGGACAGATGTAACGTCGAGATAGAGTTTGGTGTTACAAAACTGCCTCACTTCGATGTGCCGCCCGGATACGATTCATGGACATATCTGAACAAACTCTGCGACGACGGAATGAAGGAAAGATATCCCGATGATGACGGAACAATAAGAAAACAGCTTGAATACGAGCTCTCAGTTATTCAGAGGATGGGCTATGTCGATTACTTCCTTATCGTATGGGATTACATAAACTACTGTAGGGAAAACGACATTGCAGTAGGCCCCGGACGTGGATCTGCTGCGGGCTCTGTAGTTTCATATTGCATGCACATCACCAATATCGATCCCGTTAAGTATGACCTTCTCTTTGAGCGTTTCCTTAATCCCGAGCGTGTATCAATGCCTGATATAGACGTGGATTTCGAGTACGAGAGAAGACAGGAAGTTATTGATTACGTTACCGAAAAATACGGCGCAGACAAGGTCGTACAGATAATTACCTTCGGTACGCTTCAGGCAAAGGGTGTAATAAGAGATGTCGCAAGAGTTCTTGATCTGCCCTACAGCTACGGCGATGCTCTTGCAAAGATGATCCCGACAGAGCTTGGAATAACCCTCGATAAGGCTCTTGAAATGAATGCTGAGCTAAGGGGCCAGTATGAAAGTGACCCGCAGGTAAGGCATCTTATCGACATGTGCAGAAAACTCGAAGGCCTTCCAAGACATACATCGATCCACGCGGCAGGCGTTGTTATCTGCCAGAAACCCGCAGAAGACCTCGTTCCGTTGTCACGATCCGCAGAAGGAAATATAACGACACAGTTTACTATGACTACCATAGAAGAACTGGGCCTTCTTAAAATGGACTTTTTGGGACTAAGAACCCTTACTGTTATAAAGGATGCCGTAAAATACGCAAACGAAACGATAGGTGCAAAAAAAGGCGATCCGAATTTCATAGACATAGACAAGATCGATTATGACGATCAGAAGGTCCTTGATGCGATAGGAAGCGGACACTGCGAAGGTATATTCCAGCTTGAAAGCAGCGGGATGCAGTCCTTCATGAAAGAGTTAAAGCCGCATTCACTTGAAGACATCATAGCCGGAATTTCCCTGTATCGCCCGGGCCCGATGGACTTTATTCCTAAATATATAGCCGGAAAATCCGACGCGAAAAACATAAGCTATGAGGCCCCGCAGCTTGAGCCTATTTTGTCTGCAACCTACGGCTGCATCGTATATCAGGAGCAGGTAATGCAGATAGTTCAGCAGCTTGGCGGATATACACTGGGACGAGCTGACCTTGTTCGCCGTGCCATGAGTAAGAAAAAGCAGCATGTCATGGAGGTAGAGAGGGAGAACTTCGTAAACGGTAATGCAGACGAAGGCGTTCCCGGTTGCGTATCCCTCGGAATAGATGCAGGTGTTGCCAATAACATATATGATTCAATGATGGATTTTGCAAAGTATGCTTTTAATAAGTCACATGCTGCATGCTATGCCGTGGTTTCCATGCAGACAGCCTGGCTTAAATACTACTATCCCGTTGAGTTCATGGCAGCGCTTATGACTTCTGTTATAGATAACCCGGGAAAAGTTTCCTTCTATATAATGTCATGCAGAAATATGGGAATAGAGCTTCTCCCGCCTGACATAAACGAGGGATTCGGCGGGTTCTCCGTTGCAAGATCAGAAGACGGCAAAAAAGCGATACGCTATGCGCTGACTGCAATGAAGGGTGTCGGAAGACCTGCCATAGAATCAATTGTAAGAGAGAGGACTGAGAGAGGAAAATTCAGAAACCTTAATGATTTCCTCACAAGAATGCAAAGCTATGGCGACGTTAATAAGCGCGCTGTCGAAAGCTTTATAAAGGCTGGCGCTTTAGATAGCCTTGAGGGAACAAGAAAGCAGTTCATGTGCTCTTTTGCAGCCATGATGGACCGCATCAGCAACCAGAACAAAAACACTTTTGCAGGACAGATATCTTTATTTGACCTCGCGCCCAAGGAAGTAAAGGAGCAGTTTGATATTAAGCTTCCGGATGTCGGAGAATATCCAAAGGACATGCTTCTTGAATTTGAAAAAGAAGTGCTTGGTGTCTACGTTTCAGGGCACCCTCTAGAAGAATACGAGGGACTTTGGAAAAAGCATATCACTGCAAAGACCACAGATTTTTATGTGGACAATGAATCGGGAGTTCCTATTGTAAAGGACAATGAGACCGTGACAATAGGCGGACTTATCGCGGATAAAAAGACAAAGTACACGAAAAATGACCAGGTAATGGCATTTATAACAGTGGAAGACCTTGTTGGAAGCGTAGAAGTAATTGTTTTCCCCAAGACCTACGAGAGCAATTCCGGAAGGCTAAGCGAAGATGCGAGAGTCTTCATCCAGGGACGCGTATCCTGCGAAGAAGACAAGGATGCCAAGCTTATTGCAAGTAAGATCCAGCTCTTTGACGAAGTCCCGAGGAAAGTGTGGATACAGTTTTCCGATATGAAGAGTTATTCAGATAACGAAAAGCTCCTTAATGATACGCTGCTTGGACTTGAAAAAACAGCTCCCGCAAGGGATATTGTCGCCATCTATATCAAGGAAACGAAGCAGGTCAAAAACCTTCCTTCTTCGATGAAAATCCATGCTGATGACAACAATCTCGCAAAACTGTCCGAAATTTTTGGCGCCGAAAATGTAAAAATCGTATGATAATAATTATCTAATCGAAAATTTATCGTTAAAATATTGGCGAACATAATTGCAGATTGACTTTTTTTGATATAATATAGTAGGCGTAAAACTGATAATAAATATGATTACGAGGTAGTACCGGTTATGGCAAAGGAAATAAAAACTATTGGAGTACTTACAAGTGGTGGTGATGCACCCGGAATGAACGCAGCTATCCGTGCTGTTGTACGTAAGGCTCTTGCAAATGGACTTAAAGTAAAGGGTATTAAAAAAGGCTACATGGGTCTTCTTAATGAAGAAATCTATGACATGGACCGCAGAAGCGTTGCTGATATCATTCAGCGAGGTGGTACAATTCTTGGAACAGCAAGATGTATGGAGTTTACAACTGAGGAAGGTCAGAAGAAGGGTGCTGAGATCTGCAGAAAGCACGGCATCGACGGAATGGTTGTAATAGGCGGTGACGGTTCATATAGAGGTGCTCAGAAGCTTTCAGCACAGGGAATCAATACTATCGGACTTCCCGGAACTATCGACCTTGATATTGCTTGTACTGACTATACTATCGGATTTGATACAGCTATTAACACAGCAATGAATGCTATTGACAAGATCAGAGATACTTCATCTTCACATGAGCGTGTAAGTATCGTTGAGGTTATGGGCAGACATGCAGGATATATCGCACTTTGGTGCGCAATCGCTAACGGTGCTGACGACATCCTTCTTCCTGAGAAGTATGATTACAACGAACAGCGTATTATCGATAACATCATCGATAACCGTAAGAAAGGTAAGACACACCACATCATCCTTAACGCAGAAGGTATCGGCCACTCAGCTTCTATGGCTCGCCGTATCGAGGCTGCTACAGGTCTTGAGACCAGAGCTTCTATCCTTGGTTACATGCAGCGTGGTGGTAGCCCGACCTGTAAAGACCGTGTATATGCTTCAATGATGGGATGCTATGCAGCTGATATCCTTACAGCAGGTAAGACAAACAGAGTTGTTGCTTACAGAAACGGTCAGTTTGTTGATTATGATATCGATGAGGCTCTTGCAATGAAGAAGTCTATCAACGAGTATCAGTATGAGATAAGCAAAATACTGTGATCAGTGAATTTTTGACCCCCTCTTCGCCCGCAGCGAGAGGGGGTTTTGTGATATATTGCACATTTTATTTTGAAGAGGACTGTTTTTATGATTTCAAGCACAAATAATGCCCGCGTTAAGAAGGTCTGCGAATACGCAAAAAAAGTAAAGGCAAGAAGAGAAGATAAGGTTTTTCTTGTTGAAGGAATAAGGATGGTCAGAGAGGCAAAGCTTTCTGATATCAGGGAAGTGTATGTCACGACCCATTTCCTTGATAATGCAAAGGGAAAAGACAGAGACCTGGTTTTTGAGATCATGAATAACAAAGACATATTTTTTGAAGAGGTTTCTGATGATGTCATGAAGAAGATGGCTGACACCCAGACTCCCCAGGGAATACTTGCAGTTGTGAGACAGAAAAAATGGACACTTGATGATATGACTGCAAAGACGAGCGATGGAAGAGAGCCTCTTCTTTTGATCCTTGAAAATATACAGGACCCCGGAAACCTGGGGAATATGTTCAGAACTGGAGAGGGCGCTGGCGTAACCGGAATAATCATGAGCAGTGATATGGCTGATGTGTATAATCCAAAGGTTGTAAGATCAACAATGGGAGCGATTTTCCGCGTTCCGTTTTGCTATACTGACTCTGTCCCCGGTATAGTCAAAGAACTCCATGAAAAGTATAATATAGTAAGCTATGCGGCTCATCTAAAGGGAACCAAAAACTATGATGAGGTAGAGCTTACAAGGGGCTCTGCATTTCTTATAGGAAATGAGGGGAACGGCCTTACAAAAGAAGCTGCGGATGCAGCAGGTGAGTATCTTCTTATACCGATGCTTGGAGAGGTTGAGTCTATGAACGCCGCAACAGCAGCTGCAATCCTGACTTTTGAGGCAGCAAGGCAAAGAAGAAATATGACGAAATAACTGGAAGAAACAGGAAATAACCAGGAAATAAAAGGAGGTATAGGTATGACAATAGGTTTTATCGGACTTGGAAATATGGCAAAGGCCCTTATGGGCGGAATTATTTCAAAGGGTGTTTTTGATCCTGCTGACATTATCGGATCTGATCCTATGGAGGCAGCAAGAGAGAGTGCTGCAAAGAAATTCGGGATCAGGGTACTTAATAACAACGCAGATGTTGCAAAGGAAGCGGACATTATCCTCCTTGCGGTCAAGCCTCAGTTTCTTAAGGTTGCTATCGCAGACATAATGGATGAAATCGATGACCAAAAGCTTGTGATCAGCATTGCCGCAGGAAAGAGCCTTGAGTGGATCGCTAAAGAATTCGAAAAAGAAGTAAAGGTGATCCGCGTAATGCCAAATACACCTGCACTTGTAGGCGAGGGCTGCGCTGCAGTCTGCCCCAATAATCTGTGCAGCGAAGATGACCTTAATATCGCACTGGATATTCTCAGAAGCTGCGGTACTGCTAATGTTGTAACTGAGAATTTGATGGACGTTGTTACAGGAGTTTCGGGCTCATCACCCGCATACGTATTTCTTTTCATAGAAGCTATGGCAGATGCGGCAGTCCTTGGCGGAATGCCCAGAAAACAGGCTTATGAATTTGCAGCTCAGGCAGTTCTTGGAAGTGCCAAGATGGTCCTTGAAACAGGCAAGCACCCCGGGGAATTAAAGGATATGGTATGTTCTCCCGCCGGAACCACAATCGAAGCTGTAAAAGTTCTCGAGGAAAGTGGTTTCAGAGGCACGATAATGGATGCTGTTGAAGCAGCTATTTTGAGAAGCAAAGAACTTTAAAAATACAAAGATTACAAAAATGCAATAATTTTAAAATGGCGATTTTGCAGGGCTTTCAAGGATTTGAAAGCCCTTATTTTTTGGCGTTTCCGTTCAAAAGTTGACATCATAACAATCATTTGTTACAATAATCAATGTTTTGTGGTAACAAATACGTAACAATTGAAAAAAGGAAGAAAAAATATGAAAACAGCAGGCACGATGATGCGCAGTATTATTGCATTTGCACTTGCGATGGTTCTGTTCGGAACTTCCGGTAGCATCAAGGTACAGGCGAGAACAACTAGCATTTTGAACAGTAACGATGTAGGAATCGGTAACATACTTAATCCTACAGATGTTGCAGAGATATCAGATGAAGAGGTTGCAAAGGCAGCTGACGTAGCTTCAGAGATCAACAACCAGGTTGATGTCGCAGATGACGAGGATGAATCAGAGGACGAAGATAACAGTTCTCTTGTTATGGCAAATGTTTCACAGGTCATGAATATCAGAATTGCTCCCGAAGAGGATGCAGAGAAGGTCGGAGTTTTATACAAGGACTGCGGCGGTAAGATATTAGAGCAGGAAGATGGCTGGACCAAGATCCAGTCAGGTGAAGTGGTCGGTTGGGCCAAGGACGAATACCTTTACTTTGGAGAAGAAGCTGAAGAGATCGCACAGGAAGTTGGCGTTCAGCTTGTAACTAGTAAGGAAGATGCTCTCAGAGTAAGAGCTGAGGCAAGTGAAGACGCAGATGTCTTAGGCGTTATAACCGGTTATGGATTTGTAGATATGATCGAAGATCTGGGCAATGGCTGGATCGAAGTTGACTATAACGACGAAACAGGTTATGTTCAGGCTGAATATGTAGATAAGGACTTCCGCATAGATGAAGGCGAGACAATGGCTCAGATCCAGGCTCGTGAAGAAGAGGAAGCCAAGAGAAAAGCAGAAGAAGCTACTAAGAAAGCTAAGCTCACCAAGAATACAGGAGCTGTAGCAGCAGGCGCTGATGAGACAAGACTTCTTGCAGCACTTATCCAGTGTGAAGCAGGAAACCAGCCTTATGAAGGTAAGGTAGCAGTAGGTGCGGTTGTTATGAACCGTGTTAAGAGCGGAGCTTATGCAAACACTATTTCCGGTGTTATCTATGCATCAGGACAGTTTACTCCCGCACTTAACGGAACTGTTGACAGAGTTTACAACAGCAGCGTTTCAGATAGCTGCATGCAGGCAGCGCAGGCAGCACTTGCAGGTGAGACTACATGCGGAACAGCAACTCACTTCAGACGTGCAGGCGGCCATGACGGTCTTGTTATCGGAGCACACGTATTCTGGTAATAACAAGGGGTACGATTGTTTGCAATAATATGTTAAAATATAGCCTGATTGTGGTTTATAGCCGCAATCGGGCTTGCTTTTTTATTCAGGCTCTATAGGTAGTAAATTTCCGGATATATTTGTTTTACAGCATTGTTCACCGTATTTGTATTTTTGGCAATTAAGGGAGGATAGATTATGGCAGTAAACTTAAAGGGCAGAGATTTTTTAAAGCTACTTGATTTTGAACCTGAGGAGATCACGTATCTTCTGGACCTGGCAGCAAAGCTTAAGGATGAGAAGAAAAAGCATATTCTTCACGACAATTTCAGGGGAAGAAATGTTGCGCTTATTTTTGAAAAGACAAGTACAAGAACCAGATGCTCTTTTGAAGTTGCAGCGCATGACATGGGTATGGGAACAACATACCTTGATCCTACCGGATCACAGATAGGCAAAAAAGAAAGCATTGCAGATACGGCAAGAGTTCTTTCAAGCATGTATGACGGCATAGAATACAGAGGCTTTGGACAGGACATCGTAGAAGAGCTTGCAAAATATTCCAAGGTTCCCGTGTGGAACGGTCTTACCAATGAGTTTCATCCTACACAGATGCTCGCTGATCTGCTTACAATAAGAGAGCATTTTGGAAAGCTCGAAGGAATACACCTTGTATATATGGGTGATGCAAGATATAACACCGGTAATTCCCTTATGGTTGCCTGTGCAAAGATGGGCATGCATTTTACAACATGTGCACCAAAGAAGTACTGGCAGAATGAGGAACTGATAAATACCAGCAAAGAGATTGCTAAAAAGACAGGCGCAGTTATAGACCTCACAGAAGATGTAAATGAGGGAACAAAGAACTGCGACGTCATTTCCACAGATGTATGGGTATCCATGGGAGAACCCGATGAAATCTGGGAAGAGAGAATAAATGACTTAAAGCCCTATGCAGTTACCAAAGCTGTCATGGATAATGCAGGAGAAAATGCAGTATTTATGCACTGCCTCCCCGCTTTTCACGATCAGGGAACAGGCATAGGAAGACAGATAAAAGACAAATTCGGACTTAGCGAGATGGAAGTAACCGATGAGGTATTTGAGTCTGAAAAGTCCATCGTATTTCAGGAGGCTGAAAATCGCATGCACACCATAAAGGCAGTTATGTATGCGACAATAGAATGACCGCAAGATGAACAGCGAAGAGATAAAAAAATATCTGACCACAAAGGTCATGGGAAGTGAAGTTGAATATCACGACATTATAGGCTCAACGAACAACGCAGCTGATGATGCGGGAAAAAGCGGAAAAGATTCAGGATACCTTGTTGTTGCAGACAGGCAGGATGCCGGAAGAGGCAGCAGGGGAAGAAACTGGATATCTCCTGCAGGGCACAACATTTTCATGAGCCTGATGATAAGACCACAGATACCTATGGATAAGGTCTCAGGACTTACGCTTGTTATGGCGATATCTGTTTCAGAAGCTGTGGAAGATATACTTTATGATTTTTCATACAGCGAGAAATTGCCCGGTATCAAATGGCCAAATGACGTTGTGTTAAATGGCCGCAAGATATGCGGAATCCTCACAGAGCTTCATCCCGAGGCTGACGGCAGCTACTACGTGGTTATAGGCGTAGGAATAAATGTTAATCAGCCGGGCGACCTTTTTTCAGATGAAATAAAGGACATGGCTGGATCTGTTTTTTCAGAGACAGGGAAAAAGACTGACAGATCAAAGCTCATAGCTTTATGCATGAAGCACTTTGAAGATAATTTTGAAAAATATGAAAAGACCATGAACCTGTCACTTTTAAAGGATACTTATGAAAAAAGGCTTCTAAACATAAATAAGCAGGTTCGCGTGCTTGATCCGCTCGGAGAGTACGAGGCCACGGCTCTAGGCATAAGCGATGAGGGATGCCTTATTGTGAGATCAGATGATGGAGAGGTCAAAAATATAAATGCCGGAGAAGTCAGTATCAGAGGACTTTACGGCTACACATAAATGGAGGTTTCTATGTTACTTGTAGTTGATGTGGGAAATACAAATATAAATTTTGGCGTTTTTAATAATGACAAGATTGTTGCCAGCTTTCGAATGATGTCCAGAACAGCGCACACATCGGATGAGTATGGTAATAACCTTATAGCCATGCTAAGGAACAACGGCATCGATAAAAATGAAATAGAAGGAATTATAATCGCAAGTGTTGTTCCCAATGTCATGCACGCACTTGTTAATTCAATGATAAAATACCTTGGACATAAGCCTTACATAGTAGGACCCGGAATTAAAACAGGTATCCAGATAAAAACAAAGAATCCTTCTGAAATAGGACCAGACCTTGTTGTAGGCGCGGTTGCAGGATACGAGATAATGGGCGGGCCGGTCCTTGTAGTTGATTTCGGAACAGCAACCACATACGTACTGGTAAATGACAAGGGCGAATTCACATCAGGCGTTGTAAGCCCCGGAATTAGGATTTCCGCAAAGGCACTTTGGGAAGATACAGCCAAGCTTCCCGAAATCGAGATCAAAAAACCTGATTCCATTCTTGCCCAGGAAACTATCAGCTCCATGCAGGCAGGACTTGTTTACGGGCAGATAGGTCAGAGCAAGTACATAATAAATGAGATGAAGAGAGAATCAGGCTATAGCGACATGAAGGTTATAGCTACAGGTGGTCTTGGCAGAATAATCTGTGAGGAAGTCGAAGAGATAGATGTGTATGATCCGAACCTCATTCTCACCGGACTTCGCCTCATCTATGAAAAGAACAGAAAAAACAAGCCTCACCTCGAAGGCTTTGGAGATACGGAGTAATTATTTAGTTTGGAGTTTTTATAATGAGCAGTTTTGATGAAAAAAATGAAAATCCTGAAATTGAGAAGCGCACTGAAAACGTATACAGCGAAGAAGGTAGCGTTGGCGAAGAAGAGAAAATCCACTCAGATACCTTAAATGCCAACAAGCAGGGAAGACGCCTTATCATAAATAAGGAAACAGGAAAAATAACAAACGCTGAAACAGGCGAAGAAGTTTCTGATATTCAGGTTGTTACAGAAGACGGATCTCTTGGAAGTATCTCTGCAGGCGGAAGGATAATCCTTTGTGGCGCCAATGCTTATGAGATGAAATACTACTTTAATCCGCTTTTTAAAAAGATTCCCGAGAGCATTCAGAGGGAGCTTCACATTATCTGCGTTCTCTTTACTCAGGAAGCGGGCGGCGTTTTTACAATAGAATTCGAAGATGACGGAACCATAACAATGGAGACCAACAGCAGCGATGAGGATATCACCTATGATGAGATAAGCGCAGGTCTTCTTATAGGAGAAGTCAGAAGACAGAGACAGGATCTCTTCGAGGCACTTCAGATGTATTACAGAGCTATGATCCTTCACGAAGACATGAGCCATATTTTAAGTGAGGATGATGAGTGATGTATAGGGCAAAAAATGCCTTTGGTAATGACAAATTGAAGTACAACGAATATCTGCATCCCTTAAGGATAGGCGATGTGGAGCTTCCGAATAATATAATACTTGCTCCCATGGCGGGGGTATCTGACCTGCCGTTTAGGCTTTTATGCAGGGAAAACGGGGCGGGCCTTGTGTGCATGGAAATGGTAAGTGCCAAGGCTATCACTTATAAAAACAAGAATACTGACAGCCTCATGGATATACATCCTTCGGAAAGACCGGTATCTTTGCAGCTTTTTGGATGTGATCCTCAGATCATGGCAAAAGCAACAGCGATGATAAGTAATAAGCCCTACGACATCCTTGATATAAACATGGGATGCCCGGTTCCCAAGGTTGTAGGAAACGGAGAGGGATCAGCTCTAATGAAAAATCCGCAGCTCATCGAAGAAATAGTAAGAGCTATGGTAAATGAGACTGACAGACCGGTTACCGTAAAGATTAGAAAAGGCTTTAATGACAACAGCGTAAATGCCGTTGAATGTGCCAAAGCCGCAGAAGCAGGCGGCGCAAGTGCCGTAGCAGTCCATGGAAGGACAAGAGAACAGTACTACAGCGGAAAAGCAGACTGGAGTATTATAAAGAAGGTCAAAGAAGCGGTGGGAATTCCGGTTCTTGGTAACGGTGATGTTACAGACGGAGAAAGCGCAAAGCGCCTTATGGAAGAAACAGGGTGCGACGGCATCATGATAGGAAGGGCCGCTGAAGGAAATCCCTGGATTTTCAGAGAGGTCATAGGCTATCTAGAAGGCGAAGAAGTACAAAGACCCACAATGCAGGAGATGTATGATACAATAATCAGGCATGCGGATCTGCAGCTCAAATATAAGGGCGAATACATCGGCATCAGAGAGATGAGAAAACATGTATCCTGGTATACCACAGGCCTTCCCGGATCAGCAAGATTCAGGGCTATGGTCAACACTATGGATGATATGGAAGCGCTAAAAAAAGCATGTGCGGAGATATTCAAAATCAAGGAATAATAAGAATTTTGACTTTTGCACTCTATGCATATATAATATGATAACTGTTTTAACAAAGAGAAGGGGTAAACAACAATGGAAGAGAAAAAGAACATATTAACATATGAAGGTCTTAAGGCTTATGAAGATGAGCTTCATGAACTCAAGGTAGTAAGACGTTCAGAAGTAGCTGAGAAGATCAAAGAAGCCCGTGAACAGGGTGACCTTTCAGAGAATGCTGAGTATGATGCAGCAAAAGATGAGCAAAGAGATATCGAAGCTCGTATCGAAGAACTTGAGAAAATCCTTAAGAACGCAGAAGTAGTTGTAGACGAAGACGTAGATCTCAACAAGGTAAGCGTTGGATGTAAGGTTAAAGTCCTTGATATGGAAGTAAATGAAGAAATCGAATACTCAATCGTTGGTTCTTCAGAGGCTAACAGCCTTAAGGGTAAGATCAGTAACGAGTCACCCGTAGGTAAGGCTCTTATCGGAGCAAGGGTTGGCGACGTAGTAGACGCTGAGACACAGATGGGCGTATTCCAGTACAAGATCCTGGAGATCGTTCGTAAGTAATAGTGATTATCTTTGTGGGGACATAATTATTGTCCCCATAACTATGTAACAATTAATTTTTTATTGAATTTAGAAGGGCGAAAAGAAGTGGCAGAGAATCAGCAGAACAACCAGAAAAATCAGAAGACAGAAGATATCAATCAGCTTAAGAAGGTAAGACGTGAAAAGCTTGCAGATCTTCAGGCAAACGGAAAAGATCCTTTTCAGATTGTAAAGTATGATCAGACACATCACGCACAGGAGATCCGCGACAGATTTGAAGAGCTTGAAGTTGTACCTCAGACAGACGAAGAAGGAAAACAGATAACACCTGAATTATCAGATATACCTGCAGAAAAACTTGTATCTCTTGCAGGACGTATGATGAGCAAGCGTGTAATGGGTAAAGCTTCCTTTGCAAATCTTCAGGATAAATCAGGTCGTATGCAGCTGTACGTATCACGTAATGACCTTGGTGATGATTCTTATGCAGCTTTTAAGAAGATGGATATCGGTGACATCATCGGTGTTAAGGGATTTGCATTCCGCACAAAGACAGGTGAGATCTCAGTTCACGTTAAGGAGCTCACACTTTTGTCCAAGTCACTGCAGCCTCTTCCGGAGAAATTCCACGGCCTTACAGATACAGAGATCCGTTTCAGACAAAGATATGTAGACCTTATCATGAACGAAGAGGTTAAGGATACATTCATAAAGAGATCTCAGATCATTCAGGAGATCCGTAACTTCCTGTCTGCAAGAGACTTCATGGAAGTTGAGACACCTATGCTTGTAGAGAATGCAGGTGGTGCAGCAGCAAGACCTTTCCTTACTCACTACAATGCACTTGATGAGGAGAGAAAGCTTCGTATCTCACTTGAGCTCTATCTTAAGAGACTTATCGTAGGCGGACTTGAGAGAGTATACGAGATTGGTCGCGTATTCAGAAACGAAGGTACAGACACAAGACACAACCCTGAGTTCACACTTATGGAACTCTATCAGGCATATACAGATTATGAAGGAATGATGGAGCTCACAGAGAGCATGTTCCGCTATCTTGCTGAGAAGGTTTGCGGCACAACACAGGTTCCTTACGGTGATCACATCATCGACCTTGGCAAGCCTTTCGAGCGCCTCACAATGAACGATGCTATTAAGAAGTACGCAGGCATTGACTTTGATCAGGTTAAGACTGACGAGGAAGCTAAGGCAATCGCTAAGGAGCGCGGAGTTGAATTTGAGGATCGTCACACAAAGGGCGACATCATCAACCTCTTCTTCGAGGAGTTCTGCGAAGAGAAGCTGATCCAGCCTACATTCATCATGGATCATCCTCTTGCAATATCACCTCTTACCAAGAAGAAGCCTTCAGATCCTGACAAGGTAGAGCGTTTCGAACTCTTCATCAATACATGGGAGATGTGCAATGCATACTCAGAGCTCAACGATCCTATCGATCAGAGAGAGCGTTTCGCAGCGCAGGATGCCAATGCGGCAGCAGGCGACGAAGAAGCCGAGCACACAGATGAAGACTTCTTGAATGCCCTTGAAATCGGCATGCCCCCCACCGGCGGCATCGGTTACGGCATCGACAGACTTTGTATGCTTCTCACGAACAGCGCTAATATAAGGGAAGTTTTGCTCTTCCCGACACTTAAGAGCTTAGACAAGTAAAAGATTGATAAATACTGAGGATGCAGTAACCATGAGGGGTGTCACCACACCCAATTTACACCCGTTCAAATTGAACTTTAGATCGTGGGTGTATTCGTTAATCAGATATTCTGTGATATTTAAAAGGTTTTATCAGTTAACAAAGTGAGAAAATCCTCCAAAATCGGACCAATTTTATCAGAGAACTCATGAGACAATTTGTGAACGAAAATAGAGGATGATCTCCTGTGAATTTAATAGTGATTTTTACATAGAGCAATTTTCCAGCTTCGGAGAATTGCTCTTTTTTCTTGCCCGAAAATCGGGTTTAACCACTATTTCATTTCACAGGAGGAAAAAGATGAATTTCGAAGATTTCAAAGAAAACTTTTCAAGCGATGTAAAAGACACATTGGAGAGAAGAAACGGTATTGAGTACGAGGTGGATGCCAGGACAGTCGAAAAGATGAATTCAACCTACGAGGCACTTACAGTAAAACCTGAGGGAAGCGTCATCGGCGTTAATCTTAATCTCACAGATATCTACAAGGAATTGGAGAATGGTGCAGATTACGGAGTTCTCGTTTCAAAATCTGCTGATCTTGCAGCAGAGGCTATCGAAAATCGTCCAGATTTCGATCTTGCATCCATTACAGATTACGACAAGATGAAGAATACGCTGGCGATTGAGGTTGTATCAGCTGAGAGAAACAAGACAAATCTTGAGAACGTGCCTCACAGAGATATGGAGGATATGGCAGTTGTTTACAGATTTGTCCTGGGGGATACAGGTTCGGGCTCAAGCAGCTCAATTCTCGTGACAAATCAGATGCTTGAGAACTACGGTATCACTGCAGATCAGCTTCATGAGGATGCAATTAAAAATGCACCGGAAATCAGACCTCTCGTTATTGAGGGTATGGCAGAGGTTTTAGCAAAGCAGATGGGTGTTGAAGACCTTGAGTTGATGGGGCTCAATATCCCGTCAGAACAGGAGCAGATGTTTGTAGCATCCGTGGAAGGAAATGTTCACGGTGCAGGAGTACTTGCTTATCAGGACTTCATGGATAAGGCTGCTGAAAGAGCCGGAGGAAGCTTTTTCATTTTGCCCAGCAGCATCCATGAGGTCCTTATTATTCCTGATAATGGAAAATTCGATACAGCGAGCCTTGAGAACATGGTCAGAGAGGTTAATGCCACAACAGTGGATATCGAAGATCAGCTCACAGACAATGTCTATCACTACGATGCAGATGAGAAAGTTTTTGAACTTGCAGAGAAGTTCGAGGACAGAGTAGCTGCTAAGGAAACTGATATTTCAAAGGAGGAAAAGTCCAAAGGAATATCAAAGCCTCACAAGGATCGTGGAGGCGAAGCTCTCTAATGGATAAATACGCGGAAGATAAGCCTTTGAGCTGTAAATACTGCTACTGGGGCACCAATAAGGGCGAATGTACAAGGGATGTCTGTTATTACCTTGTGAAGCCCAGGAAGAAACCGCGTTTTAAGTGCAAAGATAATTGTCCTTACAGTGTAGGCCAGCCGTGTATCGGCTGGTGTACACGTAAGATGCTTGAGGAAAAGGGGAAATAATCTAAAATGGCTGATTTTGAATATTTTTACGGACAGGAAGCTGATCTTTTCAGTTTTATAAGGGTACCAAAGCTTTTGTTTACAGATGACAGGTTTAAGAGATTAAGCAGTGATGCGAAAATTCTGTATGGCCTATTGCTCGATAGAATGAGTCTATCTGCAGATAATAAGTGGTTTGATGAAAAAGGAAGAGTGTATATTATCTACACGATAGAGGAAATCGAGAAAACTATTGGCTGTGCTAATGGTAAAGCCGGTAAAACCCTGAAACAGTTAGTCGATATTGGACTTGTTGACAGGACTTATCAGGGACAGGGCAAAGCAGCACTTCTTTATGTGAAGAAAATTCTTTCAGACATGTCAAAATCGCATTCCAAGACATGCGAAAATCGCACTTCTAGGGATGTGAAAATCGAATCTCAAGACATGCGAAAATCGCAATGTAATAATACTGAGATTAATAATACTGATTTTAGTAATACTGAGAATAATAATCTTATCTCATCCAATCTCATCAGAATATACCCTCCGGGATATAAGGCTGAGGATGAAGCAGATAAGATACGATGCGATGAGATAAGAGAAGATAACATGTCTGATATAACAGAATTAAAAAAGTCTGTTATGGAGAAAATAGATGCTGACACTCTTAAGCAACGATTCCCGTATAGTAAAGACCTTATTGATCAGACGGCTAACCTGATAGTAGATGTTCTATCCGATGATGTTGATTATTACATCATTGGTGGAGCCAGGAAGAAACCTGAGCTCGTAAAAGATCAGTTTAGAAACCTTGAATACAGGCATGTTGCATATGTGATTGATTCACTTAAGACCGTCACTAATGACATTCGAAATATAAGACAGTATCTGATTGCAGCACTTTATAACGCACCATTAACGATTGACGCCCACTATGAGTCACAGGTTAACCATGACTTATACAGGGGCGATTTTTAGTTTAGGAGAAAAACAAATGAGTAAAGGCACAGTATATGCCCTGGTAAACCAAAAGGGAGGAACGGGGAAGACCCAGAGTGCAGAGAATATCGGGATCGGACTGGCTGATGAAGGCAAGAAGGTTCTGCTGGTTGATATGGATCCGCAGGGCTCCCTGACTATTAGCCTGGGATATCCAATGACGGATGATATTCCAGTGACCATAACAGACATCATGGCAAACATTCTCCAGGAAATACCGATAGAACCGGGTGAGGGAATAATCCATCATACAGAAGGAGTGGATCTCATGCCTGCAAATATTTCTCTGGCCGGAATGGAGGTGTCACTTGTAAATGCCATGGGCAGGGAGAGAATCCTCAAGGAATATATCGATTCTGTAAAACACAATTATGATGCTGTTCTGTTGGACTGCAGCCCATCACTTGGAATGCTGACCATAAATGCCATGACAGCTGCAGATAAACTGATTATTCCGATGCAGGCTCAGTATCTTTCAGCAAAAGGACTGGAGGCGCTTCTTCAGACTGTAAACAAGGTGAAGAGGCAGATGAATCCGGGACTGAAGATTGATGGCATTCTTCTTACCATGGTTGATGGGAGAACCAATTATTCCAAACAGATCAGTGAACTTGTGAGAAATGTTTATGGCGGAAAAATCAATGTCTATGCTACGGAGATTCCGCATTCAGTGAGGGCTGCAGAGATAAGTGCAGCTGGAAAGAGTATTTATAAGCATGATCCGAAGGGAAAAGTGGCTGTGGCATACAGGCAGCTAACGAAGGAGGTGCTGAAAAATGCAGAAATTGCGCGGAAACATTCAGCTTACGAGTTATGATGACATTTTCAAGACGGATGGGGATGGCCTGAATAATAGCCAGGGAGACGATAAGGCCAAAGAACAGTTTGATAAAGGGGGAGAACAGGTTGTTGATATTTCTATATCGGATCTCCATCCATTTAAGAACCATCCCTTTAAGGTTCTGGATGATGAGGAGATGGCTAAAACTGTTGATAGCATCAAAGAGTTCGGGGTACTCACTCCGGCAATTGTTAGACCAAGAAGTGAAGGCGGGTATGAGATTGTGTCAGGACATAGAAGATGTCATGCTTCTGAAATTGCTGGAAAGGAAACAATACCCTGTATTGTAAGAGACCTGGATGATGATGCCGCTACGATTTTGATGGTAGATGCCAATCTGCAAAGAGAATCGCTTTTGCCAAGTGAGAAAGCGTGGGCATACAAAATGAAGTTGGATGCTGTGCGTAGAAAAGCGGGAAGACCTACGAAAGAAAATTCGTGCCAAATTGGCACGAATTATCGCGCGGACCATGTTGTTGCGAAAAACTCAGAAGATAGTCCAAGACAAGTACAGAGATATATCAGTCTTACCAATCTTCTTCCGGAAATCCTGGATATGGTCGATAACAAACAGATTGGTTTCAATCCGGCAGTTGAGATTTCTTTCCTGAATGAATCACAACAACGCCAGCTCCTTGAAGCAATGGACTTTTCACAGTCTACACCATCGCTGTCTCAGGCACAGCGCATAAAGAAGCAGGCACTTGAAGAAGGAATAACGCAGGAGGCTATGAATGTAATCATGTCAGAAGAGAAAAAGTCAGATGTGGACAGAGTTACGATAAAGAACGATGTCCTAAGGAAATATTTTCCGAAGTCATATACTCCAAAACAGATGGAGGATACAATTGTGAAGCTGCTTGATCAGTGGCAGAAAAAGAGAATGCATGAAAAACACCTGTGACCACGGATAAAGCCAGCTGATAGTTTGAGAGGGGGAGATTTTTATGCAGGAGACGGTTGAAGAGAAAACCGTAAACCTGGCTATCAGGACAGGCAAACTTTCTATGAGATGTCTGGTGGGGGCAGTCAGGGGATTTATTAATCATAAAAGGCGAAAGCAGATGATGGGACCCAAAAGATACAGGGGCAAGCAGACAGTAAAGCAGCTCCTTAGTCAGGATCAG
Source organism: Butyrivibrio sp. NC2002 (assembly GCF_000702265.1). Taxonomy (GTDB): domain Bacteria; phylum Bacillota; class Clostridia; order Lachnospirales; family Lachnospiraceae; genus Butyrivibrio. The sequence continues at coordinate 382,340 of NZ_JNKZ01000004.1, read as the reverse complement.
GGTGCCACCAGTATGGTTATAGGAGATGAGGGCATAAGGGAATTTCAGCGTATCGCCAAAAGATATGGGGTAGATTTTGCAATAACGAAGGATAAATTTGCTGATCCACCTGTATATACAGCGTTCTTTAAGGCAAAGGACATGGATGCACTTGAAGCAGTCATGGATGAATTCGAAAAAACAAGAGCATTCAAGAAAGACAGACCCAGCGTAATAAGGCAGCTTGGCATCTACAAGGAAAAGGCAAAGGAGCAGATCATAAAAGCCAAAGTTAAAGTAAAGGAGATGATCAGATGACACGTAAACAGAAACGTATTATCCTTCTTAATCTTCCGTATCTGCTTATCGGGCTTGTTGCCACAAATCTTGGAGAAGCCTGGAGACTTTCTTCAGGGACAAATGCTACTGACAGAATCAATTCGCTGATACAGGAAATACCGGTTGCCATGGCGAACTTTTTGCCCAGTCTTCATCCTTTTGATATGATGATTGGCGCAGCAGTTGGTGCAGGCTTCAAGCTGGTTGTGATATACAGAAGTAAGCATGCAAAGAAATACAGACAAGGTGCTGAATATGGTACAGCAAGATGGGGAACAGCTCAGGATATTGAGCCATATATAGCTCAAAAGTTTGAGGATAATGTCATACTGACTCAGACTGAACGCTTATCCATGGAGAGCAGACCCAAGAACCCCAAGTACGCAAGAAATAAAAATGTTCTTGTTGTCGGAGGTTCCGGTTCAGGTAAAACACGATTCTTCCTGTTGCCTAATCTGCTTCAGATGCACAGTTCATATGTAATAACCGATCCCAAGGGGGACCTCATTATCAAAACTGGCAACTGCCTTAAGAAGCATGGGTACGATATTAAAGTGTTCAATACCATCAATTTCAAAAAGAGTATGCATTATAACCCGCTGCATTATATCCATTCCGAAAAGGATATCCTGAAGCTGGTCAATACCCTTATTTCAAATACAAAGGGTGAAGGAAAGTCCGGTGATGAATTCTGGACGAAAGCGGAGACGCTGCTCTATACGGCTCTGATCGGTTATATCTATTATGTTGCTCCTTATGAGGAGCAGAACTTCAATACACTGCTTGAGCTTCTTAATGCATCGGATGTGAGAGAGGACGATGAAGATTATATGAGTCCGGTGGATATGCTTTTCAGGGATCTTGAGCGGAAGGAGCCAAATCATTTTGCAGTAAGACAGTATAAAAAGTTCAAGATGGCGGCGGGCAAGACCATGAAATCAGTGCTTATAAGCTGCGGCGCAAGACTTGCTGCTTTTGATATCGAGGAGCTTCGTGAAATAACAAGGTATGATGAACTCGACCTTGATATGTTGGGAGATAGGAAAACAGCTCTATTTCTTATCATGAGTGATACAGATCCGACCTTCAATTTCCTTATTGCTATGATCTACAGTCAGATGTTTAATCTGCTCTGTGAAAAAGCAGATGATGTTTATGGTGGTAAACTCCCTGTTCATGTGAGATGTCTTATCGATGAGACAGCGAATATCGGGCAGATACCGCACCTTGAGAAGCTTGTGGCGACCATTCGAAGCCGTGAAATAAGCGCATGCCTGTTCCTTCAGGCAAAGTCACAGCTAAAAGCTATATACAAAGATAATGCTGATACCATAGTCGGCAATATGGATTCACAGCTATTCCTTGGCGGTACAGAGCAGACCACTCTGAAAGATCTTAACCAGATTCTTGGCAAGGAAACTATAGACATGTACAACACCGGTGAGAGTAAGGGTAACAATCCATCGTACTCCATGAATTACCAGAAGACAGGTAAGGATCTCATGTCCATAGATGAGATAGCAGTAATGGATGGTGGAAAGTGCATCTTGCAACTTAGAGGTGTGAGACCGTTCTTGTCGGATAAATACGATGTAACGCAGCATCCGCACTATAAGGAGACAGCGGAGTATAACCCCAAGAACAAATATGACATAGAGAAGAATCTCATTCCAAAGATGTCACTTAGGGATGAGGATTTATATGATGTAGTAGAGGTGTAAAGATAGTGATGAGGCAGAAGTTGGCTATGAAGTATCATTCTTTGTAGCATTCTGCCTTATCAAAAATGTATTGAGTTTATAAATGAATGATTATATACTTTAGGGACATGAATTTTTACGCTTGCGAGGACTAAATGGAAGAAGTAAAAAATACAGTTTATGTGTATGTGGATGAGTCAGGTAGTATTACTAAAACAAATATAAGCAATAATAGATATTTTATTATTGCCATGCTATTTACGGATAATCCTACCGCAATACGTAGGCTGTTTAAGAAGAAAATTTCACAACTAATAAAGAATGATAGCAAAAGAAAAGAGACACTGATTAAGAACAAAGAGATTAAGGGATCTGATATATCTGAGAGCAAAAAATTACAGATATATCAGCATGTGTTAACACACGGAAAAGATACTCTTGAGCTAGGAATAATCGTTTTAGACAATAATTATGCAACTGACAAATTCATTGAAAATCATGCTAGGGCATTTAATTATCTTGTTCAGGTATATTTAGATAGTTGCTATAGAAAGCATAGCAAATATATGACAGGATCAGGTAAAATTGAGATACTCCTTGATGAACAGAATGTTGCAACTGGAGCAAAGTATAACTTGGAGGAATACCTGAATCAGCAGCTGACTATGTCCAACCCAATTTGTGATTCGTTTGCCGCAAATTATACAGATTCCAAGAATGAAAAACTTGTTCAATTAGCAGACTTTGTAGCAAATACTTTTTACAGAAATATTGAAAAGAAAGATGAGAATAGCGCTGAAAATTTCAAATTATGGATGGATTCTTTATGTGGTGATGATATTTTTGACTTTTCTGAGGCGCATGATATCAAACTAAATTTTTGACTAAAATCCTATTTAATGTTAATATTAAATCAGCAAAGTAAATCGTTGCAAACCGCATGAGGATGTAAGGCAGATGTAAGCTGTCCGGTCCAGCGTTTTTGTTAGAAGGGCATTCCAGATATGGGATGTCTTTTGTTGTATATAGAATTTTACATAGGCCAGCAAAGGCCGGAGACGTCCGGTACTTACTGGTCTGTTTTTATGCCCAAATTCAGGTGCACAGGGAGGAAGGCATAACGAAACTATCAATCATATTTTAAATCGAGAAAGGAGAGTAGTCCGAAAGCCGGCGCGGTTTTTGGATGAAGATAGGAAGATGAAGAAAGAGGTACGGATGAAGATGAGATTATGAAAATAGAGTACGAGGCGTGGGTTTCGGGCGTGGGAATCCCGATAGAACAGTTCAGAGAAGGACCAAGTGATCCGCTTATTTTCTATAAAGCGGGCTATCACCTGGTATTAATAGCTTTTGCGATTGTTCTGTCACAGGGGATCCCGGTGAACATAATGGAATTTTTTCAGAGCGCAGTAACATCATTACAGACAGTAGTAGTTGCCCTTGGTGCAGGTCTTGGAGCATGGGGCGTGGTTAACCTTCTTGAAGGTTACGGAAATGACAATCCGGGCGCGAAGTCTCAGGGTATGAAGCAGCTCATGGCGGGCGGTGGTGTTGCCCTCATCGGAACCCAGCTTATTCCTCTTCTTGCAAACCTTTTCTGATTTGCAGGAAAGCGCGGCCTGCCGCGCTATAGCAAGTGGCAGGACTGAAAATTTCATATGGTAATCATACAGAGCCAGGCGGAGATGCCGGTAAAGGGCATTTCCGAGTCTTGACTCTGGTCTTTAAAAATAAGCAAAGGAGCATAATCTATGGACAGAGTTATAGAAGAACTGACCTCCTGGCTTAAGTCTTTACTTGTTGACGGGGTTATGAGCGTTTTACAGGGCATGTTCGACAGTGTCAATAACCAGGTGGGTGAAGTGACCACACAGGTTGCGACAACACCCGCGGCGTTTCAGGCAAATGTCTTCAACCTGATAAAGGAACTGTCGGAAGGCGTGATCATGCCAATAGCAGGTATGGTACTGACATTCATCGCCTGCTATGAACTGATCCAGCTCATCATAGCGCATAATAACCTGGCAAATTTTGAGACATGGATATTCTTTAAATGGATCTTCAAGACATTCATAGCAGTAATGCTCATCAGTAACTGTTTCGACATAAGCATGGCAGTGTTTGATGTGGCTCAGCATGTTGTAAACAGTAGTGGTGCTCTGATACAGGGGTCGACGGCTGTTGATGATTCAGCTCTTGCTGGTATGAGGGCTACGATTGAAGCGATGGATCTGGCAGCCATATTTGGACTGTTCTTCCAGGTGCTGTTTGTTAATCTGGCAACGCAGATACTTGCTGCATTCATCTTCGTGGTCGTCTACGGAAGAATGGTGGAAATATATCTCATGATCAGCCTTGCCCCCATACCCTTTGCTACATTCGGCAACAGGGAGCAGAGCCAGATTGGACAGAATTATTTAAGGGGACTTATCGCACTTGGATTCCAGGGTTTCCTTATCATGGTGTGCATGGGGATTTACGCAGCCCTTATACAGTCTGTTGCCTTTACGGATGACATAGTCGGATCCATGTGGGGAGTGTTGGGATATACGGTGCTTCTGTGCTTTTCCCTTTTGAAAACAAGTTCCCTTTCAAAGAGTATTTTCAGTGCAAGGTAGGGGGGTAACAGAAAAAATGGCAAATTTCGTATCAGTACCCAGGGATCTTACAAGGGTCAAGGAAAAGATAGTATTCGGTCTTACCAAAAGACAGATTATATGCTTTTCGCTTGGGGCACTCGTGGGAGTTCCCCTGTTTTTTGTTACAAAGAAGATGACGGAAAACATAAGTGCATCAACACTTGCGATGATGGCGGTGATGATGCCCTTCTTTTTTGTGGCTCTTTATGAAAAGGACGGCATGAACTGTGAGACCATCCTTCGGCACATGATCGTCTGGAGATTCAAAAGACCCAGGATAAGACCATACAGGACAGAGAATTACTACGCTGCCCTCATGAGGCAGAGAAAACTAAAGGAGGAGGTAGAGGACATTGTTGTTTCATTTGTTCAGAAAGAAAAAGAAAAGAAACCTTAAGGTTCCGGCACGCCTCTCATCCGAGGAGAAGAAGCAGATAAAGAAGGTCATTGATAATGCGAAGAAATCGGACGATGTTCCCCACTCCGCCCAGGAATCCGTGACCTTTGAGAGGATGTTTCCCAGCGGCATATGCAGGGAGGAAGGGGATTTCTATTCAAAGACGATCCAGTTCCAGGACATCAACTACAAGCTCGCCCAGGATGAGGACAAGACAATCATGTTTGAGGAGTGGTGCAGTTTCCTGAACTTCTTTGACAGTTCAGTGGAATTCGTGCTGACATTTCTTAACGTAAGTACGGATGCAACAGCTTTTGAAAAGAGTATCAGGATACCCTTAAGGAAGGACGGATTCAACGTCACAAGGGATCAGTATTCAAATGTACTGAAGAGGCAGCTTGAAAAAGGTAACAACGGTCTTACAAAGACCAAGTACCTGACATTCGGAATCCATGCATCATCCATAAGGGAGGCAAAGCCAAGGCTCAACCATATCGAGATAGATATAATGAATAACTTCAAGCATCTCGGTGTCATGGCAAATACCCTAAACGGCAAGGAGCGTCTTAAGCTCATGCATGACATTTTCCATATGGGAGATGATGACAGGTTCATGTTTGACTGGAAGTGGTGCAGTGAAAGAGGACTTGGTCCCAAGGACTTCATCGTTCCAAGCAGCTTTGCATTCCAGAAGAAAAAGAGTTTTGAGATGGGAGACATGTACTGTGCGATGAGCTTCCTTTCGATAACGGCATCCGAGATAAATGATGAGATGCTGGCAGATTTCCTTTCAATGGATTCATCGCAGGTGCTCAGTATACACATGCAGTCAATTGACCAGAATCAGGCCATAAAGAACGTCAAGCGTAAGATAACGGAGCTAGACAGGAACAAGATCGAGGAGCAGAAAAAGGCTGTAAGAGCCGGGTATGACATGGACATAATTCCCTCAGATCTTGCCACCTATGGTAAGGATGCAAAGGCACTTCTTCGCGAGCTGCAGTCACAGAACGAGAGAATGTTCCTAATAACCTTCCTTATCATGAATACGGGTAAGACTGAGAGGGAGCTTGAGAATAATGTTTTCCAGGCAAAGAGCATAGCACAGAAGCATAACTGCATTCTGGTAAGACTTGATTACCAGCAGGAGATGGGACTTATGAGCAGCCTTCCGCTTGCACGTAACCATATCCAGATACAGCGCGGCATGACAACATCAAGCTCAGCGATCATGATCCCGTTCACGACCCAGGAGCTTTTCCAGGAGGGTGAGGAGTCACTATATTACGGACTTAATGCCCTTTCAAATAACCTTATCATGGCTGACAGAAAGAAGCTGAAGAATCCCAACGGACTTATCCTTGGGACACCGGGTGCGGGAAAGTCCTTCTCAGCAAAGCGTGAGATGGCAAACGTCATGCTCGCAACGGACGATGATATTATAGTATGCGATCCTGAGGGAGAGTATTCCCCGCTTGTCCATAAATTCAACGGCCAGGTAATCAAGATAAGTGCCAATTCCACACAGTATATCAATCCCATGGACATCAACCAGAACTATTCCGACGATGACAATCCCATAGCACTGAAGGCTGAGTTTATCCTGTCCCTCTGCGAACTTGTCCTTGGAGGAAGGGACGGCCTCATGCCAATAGAGATAACCGTCATAGACAGATGCGTCCATAAGATATACAACAGATACTTTGAGGATCCAAGGCCTGAGAACATGCCGATTCTGGAGGATCTGTACAATGAGCTGTTAAAGCAGAGTGAACCTGAAGCCAGGAATGTTGCTACTGCACTTGAGATCTATGTAAAGGGTTCCCTCAACGTATTCAATCACAGGACAAACGTTGATATCCATAACAGATTCATCTGCTATGACATCAAGGAGCTTGGAAAACAGCTTAAGAAGCTTGGAATGCTGATCGTTGAGGATCAGGTCTGGGGCAGGGTTTCAGCAAACCGTGAATCCGGAAAGAGTACACGTTACTATATGGACGAGTTCCACCTACTCCTGAGGGAGAAGCAGACCGCAAGCTACAGCGTGGAAATCTACAAGCGATTCCGTAAGTGGGGCGGAATACCGACAGCAATCACGCAGAACGTCAAGGACCTCCTGTCATCTCCTGAGATAGAGAATATCCTGGAGAACTGCGAATTCATATATATGCTGAACCAGGCGACAGGAGACAGAAATATACTTGCCAGAAAACTTGGCATCAGTGACCATCAGCTCTCATACGTAACCCAGGCGGGTGAAGGTGAAGGGCTGTTATTTTTTGGAAACGTGATACTGCCGTTTGCAGACCATTTCCCTACAGACATAGAGCTGTACCGAATACTTACAACCAAACCGAATGAGATTGCACAGTATAAGGAAGAGAAGGGAGCATAAAAACTTGAATGACAGAAAGTATTACAGGAGTAAGTTTCGCACGAAGTCCTCCCTGAAGGCTGAGTATGGGAAAAAGCTTAAAAGCGGCAGGGATGGCAGGAACATTCTGGACAGCGATGAAAAGAAAAAAGCAAGGCGCATTTATGGCAGTAACGGCCAGAGGAGTCAGGATGGTGATATCATAGGTGATCCGATCAAAATTACCGAGATGGATGCGACCGGTATATCCAAAGAGGACCTTAAAAAACGAAGACTCCGTGCAAGGCATAGGAAGAAAGTTCTTGAAGGAAGAAAAGAGTCTGAGGAGCTTCTTGGTGTAAAGGCGCAGATGATTGAGGAGAACAGACATATACAGGAGGATAACTATTCCAGAAATATGTCACAGATTACAGACGAATCCCATAAAGAATTCGCTGAGCATATATCATTCATGAATTCATCTGAAGCTGAGAAGTCCAATGTATATCAGGCTGAGGTTGTGGCGAGCCATGTATTTGGCAAGAGCACTTCAGGCACTCCTGGATCAAGGCTTGATGCTATGAGGAGAACTACCTCGGGCATATCTCATGGTGTTATCGGAGCAGCCGGTCTTGCAGCGTCTGTAGCCACAAGTGTTGTTGGAAGTGCCTGTACACCTGACGGAACAGACGATGACAATTCAGGTGATGATGCAATCCGTGAAGGAATTCGGGCCACGGAAGAAGCCGGAAGAAGGTTTAATGAGAGCGTATACCGCAGGAAGCTTAAGCGTGAGCACAGGGAAGAAAGGAAGAATTCCAACGAGCAGAATCCGAAGGACGGGTCAAATCCAAAGTCCAGGGCAGCACAGAAAAAGAAGAGAAGGAAATCCTATTATGAGAGGGAGAAGGAGCGTGAGGCAGCAAGAGGCGGTCTTACAACGCTGGAAGAGATAGCTGAGAAGATCTCAGAAAAACTCAGTGACATTGCAGCAGCGATTGTTGCCTTTGTTGAGGAAAATCCCAAGCTTTTTGTGGCGATAATCATCATAATGCTCATGATAATCATGCTGTGTACCCTTATGTCCAGCTGCGCACTTGTTATGCCTGCCATGAACGATGGTGGTGCGACATCATCCTACAGTGCCTACGATGAGGATATCAAAGGCGTTGAAAAGGATTACCGGAAACTCGAGGAAGATCTTGAAGATACCATTTCAAAGACCCCGGAGCTTTATCCCGGATATGATGAATACGAGTACGAGCTTGATGAGACAGGACATGATCCCTATCAGCTTGCAGCTTTCCTTACCGCCAAGTATGACGATTACAAACGGAAGGACATGAAGAACATCATTAAGGAGATCTTCAAAAAGCAGTACAAGCTCACCTATTCGGAGAGACAGGAGACAAGGACCAGGAAAGTCCAGAAGATTGGACTAAGGTGGGTGGAGGATCAAAACCACGCTGATGGCGGGTACTATGAGCAGTATACCTATGAGGTTGATGAGCAGTACACAGTAAAGATCCTGAAGGTAAAGCTCGATAACAAGGGACTTGATCATGTCATTGAGCACTCGGGTATGACGGATAAACAGAAAAAGCATTACGAACTTCTCATGTATACCCGTGGTAACAAGGAATATCTCTTTGAGGATATCTACGGAGACGGAGATGATGATGAGTATCATGTTCCGGGAGAAGCACTCACTGACCAGCAGTTTGCAGCGATGATAGCTGAAGCTGAAAAGTATCTTGGAAGAGCGTATGTCTGGGGAGGCAGCAATCCCACGACAGGCTTTGACTGTTCGGGATTTGTATGCTGGGTGCTCAATCACACGGGATGGCACGTGGGAAGGACAACTGCACAGGGACTGAGGAAATTCTGTACACAGATCTCACCGGAAGAAGCAAAGCCGGGGGATCTTATTTTTTTCCAGGGAACCTATGATACACCCGGTGCAAGCCACGTGGGAATCTATGTCGGGGACGGCATGATGATACACTGCGGGAATCCCATTTCCTATGCGTCGGTAAATACAAAGTACTGGCAGAATCACTTCCTTTGTTACGGACGTTTGCCATAAGAAGAAAAAAGCTGCCAGAAGGGGGAGATATGTTTGAGAGATTAGACAGATACAAGGCCGAACTTGCGAAGGCCAAAGAGAAAAGAGCCGAGGCTGATGCAAAGGTCAGGGCTCTTGAAAAGAAATGTCAGGAGGAGGAAAAGACTGCCGTCCATGAAATGATGAAGGCAGCCGACATCACTCCTGCGGAATTACAGAAGCTTATCGCCTACACAAAGGGGAACATGCCCGGGGATAAGAGTGTGGGAGAGATAGTTAATAACGATGAGGAGGAGATCACAGATGAAACTGAAGACTAAAATACTTATACTTGGCGCAGCGGTGTTTGCGCTGACAGCGTTCTGTATTACAGGCAATAACATCACTGCAAAAGCCTTTGCTGATCCGGAGGCTGTAGAAGCTGAGGAAGAGAAACCCGATCCGCCTGCAGAGGAACCGGAAGAGGAGATGGGACCTCTTACTCCCGAGGGAAACCTTACCATAGTTGATGACTATGGCAGTCCTGAAAAGAGCGGAAAGCAGTTCATCACTGTCACGACGAAGAACGGAAATATCTTTTATATCATCATCGACCGTGATGATCAGGGTGAGAATACAGTTCATTTCCTTAATCTTGTTGATGAGAGGGATATCCTGTCACTTCTTGATGAGGATGAGATAAAGGAACTGAAGGGTGAAACTGATGAAGAGGTCACACCTGCTCCTGTGGTGGAAGAGCCTAAAGAAGAGGAGCCTGAGCCCGAACCTGAGGAGCCTAAGAAGGGAGGATCCAAAGCGGCTCTCATTGTGATACTGATACTCATGGCTGGTGCAGGTGGCTTTTATATTTACTCCAATAAGGACGAGTTCATAAAGAAGGAAAAGGAAGATCCTGATGAGGATTTCCAGGAGGAAGAGGAAAAGAGTGTACTCGACAGTATGCCAGATGAGCATGAGGACTCTGAAGAGTAATCAGGATATTAAAAGGGCAGTGCCATTAGAGATTCATAAGAATCCATGAATTGTCCTGAAAAAAAATGCGGCTGCAGATGCTTTGATCTGCAGCTGTTTTCATGAGAGGAGGGAATCATCATGGTGGAAGCAGATGTAAGAATGCCGATGACTGCAGAGGAAAAAGTGGACATCATCTCAAACCGTCTTTCAAGCTACAGCTTCAGGATGGGTGAGGTTATTGATGCCAGAAAGAAAGCAGCGGCAAAAAAGAAACAGCTGATAAAACACGGTAAAAAGGATGGCAGGGAATCAGTTCTTCAGAAACTGGAGAACTACAAAAAAGCGAAAGGAGTGCTGGCATGAGCGGACTTGATATAGCAAACGACAGGCTGAACAAGGAAGAGGAACTTACAGAAAAAGAAGAGTCCATCCTTGAACAGCATACTATCCATTCGAAAAAGAATTATCTCAAAACTGTGGAGGATGCAGTCGAAGGTAATGACAATAACTTTGACGGAGTGATCAACTCGGTTCCTGAAATAAAAGAGGATGATCTGAGAGTTGTGCCTGCCTGGGCTTTGGAATTTTTGGAAGATCTGGACAGGATCCTGGAAGGTGATGACACGGAGCTGTCCGGAAGAAAAGCCAGGGAGTATGAGGAAGCAAAGGCAAAAGCTGAAGAGGCTGAGAGGATTGCAGGGGAGAGAAGACATGCAAGAGCGCACGCACAAAGTTACTGTCAGATTGACAGATGAGGAATATGCAAGACTTATCGCCAAGATGGATGAGGTCGGTGTCAGCAGCATGAGCATGTATATCAGGAAGATGATGCTGGACGGGTACTGTGTGAGATTAAAGACGGATGACTTTAGTGAGATCGTGTATCTCCTTCGCATGTGTTCCAACAATCTTAACCAGTATGCAAAGAAGGCAAATGCTTTCGGTGATGTATATGCTGCAGATATGGAAGATCTGAAAAAGAGACTTGATGAAATCTGGGAGCATACAAAAAACATGATGATAGCTTTTTCTCAGATCAGATAAATGACATAAAGCATGGATATGTAAGAACTTCCTAAATGACAAACTTGGCAGATACGTTTTTCAAATCTATCATTATCATATCAGGAACGGATACTTGTTTTCTATGAAATCGCAGGTGGCATGATTTAAAGACTGGAGGTAAAGCGATGGGTATGATGAGAATTGTTTTAAAGGTTCTGCTTTTTCCGTTATTCCTTATGGTGCTCACGGCAAACATGTTTGCAAAGATGTTTGTGAATATCTCTGGATTTGTTGCAGGGATGATGTTCCTTGTCGGGACACTCCTTATCATCTACTGCTTTGCGAACCACTGCATCTTTGGAGTGGTGATGACCTTCATTGCAGGGATGATGGTAATGGCAGCGATGCTCGCCATTGGACTTTGTGAGCATCTGATCGAGATGGCGGTGGAGCTTTACCAGGATTTCTGATAACTGAAGACAATGGATATGACTATAAAGGCAGTCTGTATTTTTCATAAATATGGGCTGCTTTTTCTATTGCCGGGAAAACGAAAGAAGGGGGACCGATTATGGCAGCAACCAGGCTTATTTCACTTCATCATGTTAAGACAAAATCTGTTGCCCAGTGCCTTAAGCGCTGCATTGATTATGTCAGGGATGAGAAGAAGACTGAGGATGAAAAGTATATCAGCACCTACGGCTGTGATCCCAAAACAATCGTCGGTGAATTCCTTCTTTCAAGAAAAATCTATGAGGACAATGTAAGAAGACCGCATAAAAAAGATGTTATCGCCTATCAGATAAGACAGTCATTTAAGCCGGGGGAGATCACTCCTGAAAAGGCAAATGAGATAGGGTACGATCTCGCAATGCGCTTCACAAAAGGAAGGCATGCTTTCATGGTTGCCACGCATACGGATAAACACCATATCCATAATCACATCGTTTTCAACTCCGTATCCATCGATGGAAAAAGCAGGTTCAGGAATTTTTATTATTCAGGACTGGCACTTTCAAGAATATCCGACATTCTCTGTCTGGAGAATAATCTCTCAGTGATCCAGAGCAGATATGAAGAAAATATCAGAAACAAAAACAGTAAAAGGCATCGTTTCGGGAATCGCGCCCTTGATCAGAACAGCCTAAGCTTCCTTGTTGATATCGAGAAAAAGATGCGCGAGGGAAAAGGCAGGGGATATGAAAACTGGGCGAGGAAGTTCAACCTAAAGCAGCGTGCCAAGGTGCTTCTGTTTTTGGAAGAACATGGCATTTCCTCTTATGAGGAACTTGTAAAAAAGACGGATTCCATGGAAGCAGATATCGATGTCCTGAATGAAAAGATAAAAGCCCGTAACACTGCCATGAAGGAAAACAAGGAATTACAGAAAGCCATCATAGACTATTCCAAGACCAGGTCAGTTTATACCGAATACAGGAAGTGCGGATACAGTAAAAAGTTCTATGCCGAACATGAGGATGAGATCGAAAGACACAAAGCAGCGAAGAAGATCTTTGATACTGTTTCCAGCGGAAAGCTTCCCAAAATGAAGGAACTCCGCGATGAATACGGCGAGCTCCTTGCTGTCAATAAAACTGATTTTCAGGAGTATGTACGCATGCGGAAAGAGAAAAAGGACTTCCTTATTGCAAGGAAGAACCTCGAACTTCTGCTGGAGCGTGAGAAGGCAGAAGAGAGAGAAAAGGCGAAGGCGAAGCAGAGCCGCAGCTCGAGGTCGGAGACCTCGTTGTAAAAGCAGAAATCGCATTTGCCCGACAAATGCACTGCTTGCATGCGACCTTGCCGTGGGCAAGGGTCGACCCGGGATTATGACCTGAAGAAAAAGAGCTACAGAAAACAGATCAATATAGCAAAAAACAATTTTTCAATTTGAGGGGAGAAAACAACTATGAGAGTAGACATTAGAACAAAGGCACTTGAGAACGCATCAAACGGAGTAAAGGGAGTTGCAACAGTAACCTTTGGCAGCAACTTTGCTGTCAGAAATATTTCCATTGTGGAGAGCAAGACAGGAAATCTTTTCATGTCAATGCCCAGCTATAAGATGAAGACAACTGATGAAAATGGAAAGCCTCAGTACAAGGATATCGCATATCCCGTAAACAAGGAGTTCAGGGAGATGCTTCAGGAGAACATTCTTAAGAGCTATGAGAGTGGTGAGGATGTGACTTTTGAGGTGTGATCAGCAGACTGATTTCTGACAGAAAGGAGGCGCTGCCATGAACGAAGAATATGAAAAAGCCAAAATGGACCAGGTGATGAACAAACTGGAGGAAGGCGTTAGGAACCTTTTCAATTCAGAGAATTACAAAACCTATCTCAGCACCATGGCAAAGTTTCATACCTACAGCTTCAATAACACTCTGCTCATTGCGATGCAGAGACCGGATGCAACACTGGTTGCAGGCTATCAGGCATGGAACCGGAACTTTGGACGTTATGTAAAAAAAGGTTCAAAGGGTATCAGGATCATCCAGCCAGTCGTGAAAAAGAAGGAAGAACCACAGAGGGATGACATGATCCCAATCCTTGCTCCGGGACAGACCATGGAGGATTACAAAAAAGCTCAGGCGGAAAAGAAGCCTGAGTATGTCAACGCCGGTTTTAAAGTAACCAGTGTGTTTGATGTTTCTGATACTGATGGTAAAGAGCTTCCCACCATAGGTGTGAAAGAACTGTCGGGAAATGTTCAGGACTATGAGAAAATGATAAATGCTCTGAAAGCTGTTTCAAAGGTCCCTGTAGAATTCCACGATATCCCGGGTGAGGTCAAGGGCCATTACAACATGGCTGAGAAGAAGATTGCCGTGAATGAAAATATGTCTGAAGTCCAGACTATCAAAACTCTGATTCATGAGATTACTCACAGTCTTCTGGACGACAGGGATATCAATGCTGCAAATGGCATAGAGCAGAAATCACGTAATGATTCAGAATGCATTGCAGAATCTGTGGCGTTTACTGTCTGCCAGCACTTTGGAATTGATACTTCTGACTATTCATTCGGATATATCGCTTCCTGGAGTGAGGGTAAGGATACAAAGGAACTGAAAGCATCAATGGAAGAGATACGAACAACTTCTTCAAAACTGATAAAGGAGATCAATGCTGAACTTGGCATTGAGGAGATCGGTAAGGAGAAACATAACTTTATGGAGAAGCATTCTGAAAAGACAGCTATGGAACAATCTTCAAAAGATAATGCCAGGGACACAGCTAAGCATAAGAGGGACATGGAAGTGGCTATCTAAAATCTCGTCTGTAGATGAGATTTCTGATCCGAAGAGTATGGGGAGCTATATCTATACACTATGAATTCTTTAGATGCAATATCGTCGTCTGAGGATGACACTTTTGAAACAAAAAACAGCATTCTGGAGGTGCCATGGGGAGATTATTAAAGGCTGAGTGTGAGACCATCGTGAACTTTAACAGAGCGGATTCTTTTGCGGTTGTTTATACCAGAGACAAGGATGTAATGGATAAACTGGATGCCTTATGTAAGAAGTATCCGGACCGCTATGTACTTATGAAGCAGACCGGGAGAGACAAGTATTACAGAATGCCAAAAGAGTACGTGAAGTTCTATTCACCTGCTCAGAATTCTGAAAGTGCAAGAAGGGCTGCAAGTGAGCGCATGAAGAAAATGAACGATGAGAGATATCACAAAAAATAGTTTTATCGTGGAGCTGTAATTTAAAAGCAGCTCCTATACATAATCGACATCATTGTCTGAAAACAGATTTGCAAATATGCTTTTCAAAGAATTCGATCATAACAGTTTTATTCACGGGATGAAGTGGAGAGCGCAATGAAAATCGATTATGTAGAAGTTGGAAAACGCATAAGGGAATTTCGGGAGAAGCTTGATCTGACTCAGGAGGATCTTGCATTTGCAATTGGCACATCTGCAGCTTATGTAAGTGAAATGGAGAGAGCTGTGAAGAAACCAAGCCTTGAAAAGCTATATGAAATGGGTGAAGTTCTTGGGGTAACAGTTAATGATTTTATATATCCTGCGGCAATCAATGACAGCATAATTGCAGGATTGAAGTCAGGACTTCTAAAAAGAATCTCAAGATACACACTTGATGAACAGAGCATACTTCTTGATAACCTGGACTCAATTGTAAATATAGTCAGTACCAAGTAGATGGCAGCCGTGTGCTGCCTCTTATTTTTTTGCAACTAAACCTATAGGTTAAGCAAATCTAAACCTCTGGCGTATGGTGAAAAAATATTAAAAACATTATTTTCATATTACAGGGACTTAAATGCTGTGGACAAAAAGACGTGGGGAGGTATGGATTTTGGGAAATGACAAGCAGGGCAAAAATGATGACCTTGTAAAAAAGAAAATCAGGGATCGCTATAAAGGAGTAGATGAAGATCTTATCGATGTTATTCCGGCCAATCCCAAAGAAGATTTCTATCAGTCAGAAGTACATAAAAGAGTTGCAGTATATGCGAGAGTTTCAACGGATGATCCGCATCAGACCTCTTCCTATGAACTTCAGAAGAATCACTATGAGGACATGGTTAATGAAAAGCCCAACTGGGATCTGGTTGATATATATGCAGATGAAGGAATCTCAGGGACATCGCTGCTTCACAGGGACAGTTTTAACAGAATGATCGAGCACTGCAATAACGGCGAGATAGACATTATCGTTACCAAAAGTGTTTCACGATTTGCCAGGAACATAGTGGACTGCATCAGCCAGGTGAGAATGCTCAAGACATTGGATCCTCCCGTTGGAGTGTTTTTTGAAACAGAGAATATTTTTACATTGGATGAGAATTCGGAAATGGCACTGTCATTTATAGCTACACTTGCTCAGGAAGAGAGTCATACAAAATCTGAAATTGGAAATGCATCCATAGAAGCCAGATTTAAGAGAGGAATATTCCTGACACCGGTACTGCTGGGATATGACCATGATGAGGAGGGCAATCTCATAGTAAATGAAGAAGAGGCCAAGACCGTAAGACTTATATTTTTCTCATATCTGTATGGATATTCAACGCAGCAGATAGCAGATGCGCTGACTCAGCTTGAGAGGCTTACCAAAAAAGGAAATCAGACCTGGTCAGCAAGTGTAATTTATCAGGTTCTGACAAATGAGCGGTACTGTGGTGACGTACTTGCAAGAAAGACTTATACGCCTAATTACCTGGACCATAAGAGTAAGAAGAACAGACATAACCGAAATCAGTACAGACATAAAAATCATCATGAGGCCATTATCACAAGGGAGGACTTCTTTGCGGTACAAAAGCTCCTGAGAAATGCAAAGTATGGGAATAAGGGTTATTTTCCTGAGATGAGGGTTATAGATACCGGAATACTTAAAGGCTTTGTGTCAATTCATCCCAGATGGGCAGGTTTTGCAGAAGAAGATTACTACATGGCGAGCGACAGTATTGATGGCGGGATGTATACAATTCCAGCGGCACCTATTGAGGTTAAGGCTAAAAAGGGCAACTTTGATTTAAGGGGTTATGAGCTTGTAAGGACGCAGTTTATGACAGAGACCGGTCAATCTATATTATCCGTGACCATATCACATATGACCTTCAATAAAAGTGCGATAGAGAAAATGGCTAATGTGAGCAATATTGAACTTTTTGTACATCCGGGTAAAAAGTTGCTGGCAGTAAGAAAGGCAGTTAGTGATACGCATAACCGCTTTGTATGGTGCAAGCAGAGAGATGGAGAGCTTGTAAGAAAACCAATAAGCGGAGCATCCTTTTTGCCGGTGCTATTTAGAATCTTCGGCTGGAGGAAAGATGCCAGATACAAGATAATCGGCCACCTTCACCGTAAAGGAAATGAAACGGTTCTGATATTTAACGCTAATGAGGCCGTTTTATATGTAGATGAGGACGCTGTTGATGAGAATGATGAGCTGACTTCTGAAGAATCAGAAAAAGACTATGGATATGAAGATGCGCCAAAGAAAAAGGCTAAGAAGATTGCCGCATATCCTTCAAAGTGGGTGGACAGTTTTGGAGAGGATTATTACAAGAGTACGGCCTTATTTGTAGAGGAGGCGCCTCAGGAACAGGAGTGGGCTGTAGACAAGGATGGACAGCTGTTTAAAGCAACAGGAGAAAATGTTACTTCGCAGGAGGATGCAGCTAAAAACATAACAAAGATTCTTGGAGATATGGGAGCAAGTGATGAGTGAAGAGATTACAGTTCTAAACCAGGAAACATTACCGCTAACAGAGATGATACAGCCGAATGAGGAAACAGTAGAGGAGTTTTCCTATGAGGGATATGAAGTTGTAAGGGGCGAATTTTTTGCCCATCTGTTTGAACCTTCAGTGACGTTCAAGGATGAAAAGGTATATGTCAATGTTGCCTGCCTCAGAAAACTACCGGAAGTAGAGTACGTGCAGTTTCTAGTGAATCCTGAGAAAAAGAAACTTGCAGTAAAACCCTGCAGCGAGGATACAAAGGATTCCTTCAAATGGGCCACTGGAGAAGATGCTTCCAAAAGGAAACCTAAGCAGATAACCTGCAGGATATTCTTTGCAAAAGTATTAAGGCTAATGGGGTGGAGTTCAAATTATAAATATAAAGTACTCGGCAAACTTATAAGAACAGATACAGACCAGATTTTTGTATTTGACTTAAACTGTGCAGAGACCTACAGGAAAAAGAAAGCCGGAGAAGAGGTTAATACCAGAGAAGCATTATATCCGGAGAGCTGGGAGAATCAGTTCGGCATCCCTGCTACCGAGCACCAGGATACTGTACAGATAAGCATCTTTGATGAATACACAGTTTTCCGTATTAACCGTGATGAGGAAGAGAAGGGAGGAACGCCTCATGAGGACACTGCCGATAGCGATATCGCTGGATCTGAGGAAGGGAAGAATCAGAATACACAAGCAGACACTGCGGAGCCTTGGGAAGCCTGAATATATACAAATACTTGTGAATCCTACACAGGGAATTATCGCCATAAGGAAATACCACAAGTTCATGAAGGACGTTCAGAAAATAGATTATGACGATGAGGGTGATTGCGAGTTTTATAGCAAGGAACTTGTGAAGAGGTTGTCGAAAATGATAGGGTCTGATGATGATTCTACCTATGCGATTCCGGGAGTCTGCTATAACGGATACGTGGTGATTTTTAAATTGGAAAATGCTGAAGCTATAGAAAGGCAGGATGACCTGTAAAGGGAAAATGTATGGATAACAATTTGAAGGAATATAGTATAGATCCTATATTTGAGAGATATATACAGCCTTATTCAAAAGAAGCTAAACAGCAGCTTCTTACATCAATCCTGGAGAAAAGAGACGGGAGGGTGGTGCATGTATGGAAGCAAATGCATCTTAATGATAAGGAACGATATGAACTTTGCCAGCAGCATGGGATAAACGCAACCATGAAAATCTATTGCTTTAATGGGAGAAACAGTGCTGCCTACTATATCTGCACCAAAGAATTGGAGAGACCGGATTTGTGCGAAGAATATAGGAAATACCTTATAGGAGAGCTGTATCATCACAAGGAATTAATTGAGAAAAGAGATAAATTTAGAAGAGCCATGATCAAAGGAAGGCTTAGTGATGAGTTAAGTGCCAAACTGGGTGTTGCAGCTGCCACAGTGAAAAAATACAGTGTATATGCAGGTGCCATGGATATTATTTTTGATACTGATGCGGATTTTGCAAAGAAAATATTGATGGGTAAGGTGAAAGTATCCCATGAGAACGTGGTGGAATTGTCGAGACTCAGAAAGGAAGAGGTTCGTATAATTGCGCAGGCAGTAGAAACGGACCGGCTTGAAAAGCTGACGCTTCAGGATATAAGAAATGAAGTGAAGTGGAGCTATCTCAGATATCAAAGCTCTGTAAGTAAAGTGAAAAAGGAAGTTGTAAAGAGACCACCGAAAGCAGGAACCATAAGGCAGATGCCGGCATATGATCCGGATTCTGAAGTGAACAGCTTATGCATGACAATAGGATCCTGGGTATCGTCCATAAAAAGAGTGAACAGCACGGCGGATTTTTCAAAAATAACAACCAAGGCGAGAATCAGATTATCTAAGGAACTGTTGTCACTTGATAATTCGATAAAAGAGATTAAAGGTTCTCTGGAAGAAAGGACAGGCTAATATGAGTGAAGAATATAATGAATTTGTGCCAAACGTGCATTTTGAGCTGATTCCGATAAAGGATCTCGTGTCAAATCAGGAATATCAGAGAAATCTCTCAATGCAACATGTCAGAAAAGCAGCTGCCAACTTCGATATCAACCAGGTCAATCCAATAAAGGTCAGCAGGAGAGATGGTATTAACTATGTTTTTAATGGCCAGCACACAGCAGAGATTATAGCATTGGTATCTGAAAGCCGTGAAACACCGGTATGGTGCATGATTTACGATGACCTGGATTACAACGAAGAGGCGGATATCTTCGCTAATCAGATGAAAAACGTAAAAGCCTTGTCGCCCTATGAGATATTCAACGCAAACTGTGAGGCCGGTAACGATAAGGAACTGTTGATACGGGGGCTTGTGGAATCTTATGAGCTGAAAATACTTCCCTCAGCTGGACCTGGAGGCATATGTGCAGTCGGAGCTCTTGAAAGCATCTATGATAAATATGGATATGATGTGCTGGATCGAGTTCTTCGTCTTATCATTATCACCTGGGAAGGCGAGCAGAAATCCTTCTCTGGGAATATGATGAATGGTGTGGCAAGGCTCCTGAACAGCTTTGGTGATGAAATCAAGGAGAATACCTTTAAGGAAAAGCTGGGAGTTGTATCTATAAAGGAGCTTACGAAGAATGCTAAGGAACGACGGCCTGGATCACTAGGATTTGCGGAAGCTATGCTTGTTGTATATAACAAGCGCATGAAACCGGGGCTGCAGTGGAATAAGTTGTATTCGGTGAAAGCTACAGGAAACAAGAAAAAAGAGAATAAAGGTAGTAAGGAATATGATGAGGAAGCTCAGGTGGAGCGGGATGCATCATAATA
This sequence comes from Butyrivibrio sp. NC2002, assembly GCF_000702265.1. Lineage (GTDB taxonomy): Bacteria > Bacillota > Clostridia > Lachnospirales > Lachnospiraceae > Butyrivibrio. Next base: position 361,873 of record NZ_JNKZ01000004.1, on the reverse strand, counting down.
AAAAGGAACTATGTCTTAAAGATGTAGTTCCTCTTGGAATTATGATTTAGTGGAATAATAGTTGATTTTGATATATGGCCTTCATGGCAAATGCTATAATATATTTATTATTCAGCAGTTATTTTGTAGTGTTATTTAGGAATGTATATAATGAATGAATCAATCAGTACATATCCATTTCCATTAAATTTATATAGAGAGTTGTGCTCCAAGACAGGGAAAACCATGCCGGATGAAATAACTGAAGATCAGATAAAAGGGTTAAATGTACTCGTGGATAGTATTCCCAATAAACGATATCGGATTATTTTGCTGGAAAGATATCTATATTGTAGAACATATGATGAAATTGCTAAAGAATATGATTTCACAAGTTCTCGTGCTGGGCAGATAGTACAAACCACTTTAAAAAAATTGGTGAATAGCAACTTATCAGAGATGCTTATGGGGTATGACAGATACTTAGCAATAGCAACAATCGAATCGTTGGGGTTATCCACAAGAGCAGAAAGGGCTTTTTTGAGAAATGGTATTAATACACTTGAGGATATTTTATATTTAGGACAAGAGAATATTAGAAATTTGCGAGCTATTGGCAAGGATACATTAGATGAAATAATGGAAAAAACCTGGTTTTTGTGGGATGAAGAGGGGGATGAGGTCAAAGAAGGGTTAACTTCTCGGCAGAAAGAAAATATTCGTATAGCGTTGAAGGGAAAAGGCTTCAATTCAAAGGCTATCAACGAATTTATCGAATTTGTTGAAAACAATGACATTAAGAATAGGGTATGAGAGCATATTATTATATCATTCTGTTGGATAATCAATGCCCCTAAGAAAAGTGATTTTTGGTGCGAGAAGAGTGTTACTTGCCTCAAAGTACTTTCTTATATTACAGATAATTCTATCTCGTCAGGGGCAATCCATTTAACATGAATGCGTGTTCCTGTGGTTGCTTGTATATGGTCATACCAAGTCCCAAGTGGTTTTAAGTTACCTTTAACTGAAAACTGTTTTGCATAAATATCGCCAGCTTTATTGCAGCCTTGTGCTTTAAGGGTGCCTTCGAGAAAGTTATCATCAGTATGAAATCTAAATAAGTTCTTCCCATATATATCTTTGCGATCGGTGGCATTGCTATTGACTATATCATATTTTTGCGCAATTTGTCTTGGAATGGGGAGATATGCTTCACCAGGTATATAATCCCTGGTATTAGTGTTTCTGTATCCGCCCCAATCCAGCTGAGCTTCTTTAAGCTCAATAGTATAATTATCTCCAGTATTAGCCATTGTTTTATTGTCTCCTCCATAAGAATTTATGAGACAAGTAACAAATAGAATTATATTACATTGCTTATACATTAGTAAGTGCAGAACGGGTATATATGATAACTAATGATATAGTCAATTTATGGGTAGTTGATTCTGTAAAAGAAGAGTTGTTGATAAATAATAAGAGGACTCGCCGAAACCTTATATGTTTCGACGAGTCATGTTTTACTATCTAATAGCGTCATAGATTTTCTCTGCTATTCGTTTGATTACCGGTACACATACAGAATTACCAGCTTGTTTATATAGCCGACTGTCACTTTGTTTAGGTAAGACATACTGTTCAGGATAGCCTTGGGTATTAAAACATTCTCTTGGTGTCATTTTACGCAGGCCAGTTTTAGTTTTTATAATACAAACATTATGGCCACCTTCTCCTTGATTAGCAGTTAATGTTGGAACGACACCACTTTTATTCTGACGTACATATTTTCTGCGCCATTGATATATGGCAGGATCATTTATATCGTCATCCTTTGTAGCTTCTACAAGGAGTTTATATATATCACCTTTATATTTGCCCTCGGTATAGTAATATTTGTCATCGACTTTTGTGTTAAAGTCAATAAGGTCTTTGACGGTATTTGTTCTCTTTATAGTTGAGGGCCAAACGAATTTTTTATAATCTTCTTCATCTCTGAAGGCAACAATATAGATGCGTTCACGATTTTGAGCGAGATTTCCATAGTACATAGCATTTAATACTTGATATGTGTATTTATAGCCTAGTAAATCAAGCTGTTCACATATTACCCTGAAAGTATTCCCGTTATCATGTCCGACTAAATTTTTGACATTTTCGAATAAGGCAACTCTAGGCCTTTTGTTTTCAAGCATTCTGACAAGTTCAAAAAATAGTTCGCCACGACCCTTTTCATCATCAAATCCCTGTCTATATCCAGCTATTGAAAACGCCTGACATGGAAATCCTCCAATAATAACATCAGTATTAGGTACTTCTTCAGTAGGTACGAGATGTATATCTCTCTGATCGACTTTCACATTAGTAAAGTTTGCCTCAAATGTTTGGGCGGCATAACTATCAAATTCGTTGGCATAAACTGTTTTAAAATGTGTGGTTTGCTCAAAACCAAGATCTATGCCACCTACACCGGCAAAAAAAGATGCAACAGTATACATACTTATCCTCCACCATTTATTATGTAAAATTGATTATAACAAAAATCGCGGCGCGCCGCAAATAATTTAGATTCAAATATTTTTATATATGATTTTGTTATATAATGTATGTAAAAATGATATTTAGGAGGATGTTATGGGGTATAAACTTGTTGATGTGGCACGTTTCATCGAAAAAAATCATTCAAGGGACTATTCGTCACCCAAAAGAATTGTTGATGAAATAAAAAAAGCAGAAATGACTCAGCTATATGAAGATGCAAAATTTGCTAATTATGAATTTAATACTTTTTTGAATCATTTAGCAGAAACGACAGGTCTTGTGGATTTTAAAAATAAAAATTTCTTGGATGGGACAATGTGTCACATAAGAAGTTATTTTTGGGGCAAGTTAAAATATGTAACCCATATGTCTTTTGCAGAGAGTATTTCTGTTTTCTGTGAGGCTGTTGAAGAAGGCAGTGGCATTAGATACCGCGTTTCAATAGATATAGATGAAGATAATGCGTCAAATGATGAGATGTTAAGACATAGTGACTTGATTTCTATGAAATTAGATAAAGGTTTAGTATATCTTGTAAATAATAGAGCTGCTAAAGACCTGAAAAATTTTGGTACAGATACTCAAAAGGTTAGGAAGTATATTTCTGATGGAACTTATAAGAAAGCACAGGTTTCTTATTTGATTGATATTGATAACGATACGACTGATGAAATGGTTGTCGCAGAGATAGAAAAAGCTGTAAATATGCTTATAAAATATTATAACCATGTCATAGGTATCAAATGATGATTTGAGTATCAATTTTTTTCATTTTTGGTGTCTGATAAATGGATAATTTGACCAAAGATCAAAGAAAAAAAAATATGCAGGCAATCAAGGCGACTGATACAAGCATAGAATGCATCCTTAGAAAAGCGCTATGGAGAAAAGGCTATAGATATAGGAAAAACTATGCAAGAATTGAGGGGAAACCAGATATTGTCCTTACAAAATATAGGATAGCAATCTTTTGTGACGGAGAATTTTTCCATGGAAAAGATTGGGCTGAATTAGAAAAACGCATATTGAATGGAAATAATAGTTCATATTGGTATGGGAAGATAAGACGTAATATTGAAAGAGATAAAGAGGTAAATACAAAACTTCATGGTGAGGGATGGACTGTTCTGCGATTTTGGGGCAAAGATATAAAATACAATTTGGATCAATGTCTAAAGGTTATTGATGAAGCTGTTATGGACGCTTTGCTGGACTAATGTTTTTCTGAGGAGACAAGCTACATGTTTGAAATAGGTAAAGTATATAGATATTCAAATCAGAAGAGTGATTGTATAGAACCAATAGTAGATGGATTGCCTAATTTTTTTTATGAGACAAGAAATGATCGTGGTGACAGTAATATTGTATTCCAAAAAGGTATCCATCAGATAAAAAGTGTAAAGTTAGAGGATGGCACAACACGTGTTCCTGCTATTATTATTTCCAGTAGTCCCCATAAAGCCAGGACAGACATTACGCCATGGGAAGACGTGTTTGATCCAGATTATGGGCACATAAAATATTACGGAGATGCTAAAAATAAAGAAAAAAAGGCATCTGAGTGGCCTGGAAATGAGCTTCTTTTGGAGATGTTTACTATTTATTCATCACCTGAGGAAGCTGAAAGGATGTTGAGGGCGGTGCCATTAGTATTCTTTAAAAGGGTTGAGGTTGATGGAAGGAAAAAAGGGAATTTAGAATTTGAAGGGTTTGGTATAATTGAATCTGTAGAATTGATTACTCAATTTGATCCTAAACTTTCGAATCCTTATTTCTCAAATTATGTTTTTAATATGTGTGTATTCTCAATTCGTGATGAAAATGAATTCTTCTCATGGGAGTGGATAGAAGCAAGACGTAATAAAAATCTCAGCACAAAAGAAACCTTAAAATATGCACCGAAAGCATGGAGAAAATGGATAAAAGAGGGCACAACTGGATTATATAAAGTAAGAAGGAATATTTCTGTTCCCAAAATAATAAAGAAAAGCGAGCAGATACCTGAAAGAGGGAGTAAAGAAGAGGATACTTTAAAAAGGATATATGACTTCTATTCTGGAAAAAAACATATATTTGAACTCTTAGCAATGAGGGTTACTCAAGAAATCTTTGAAGATTCTGGCGCTAAATTCTATCCCGGATGGATTACAAGTAAAAGCGGTGACCGGGGGATAGATTTTGTCGCAAGAATGGATGTGAGTTCCCAATTATCTGCTTTAAAAATAATAATACTAGGGCAGGCTAAATGTGAGAAACTTGATAATCCAACTAATGGCGTACATATTGCAAGGACAGTAGCAAGATTAAAAAGAGGATGGTTTGGAGTTTATGTTACTACTTCATATTTTTCGGATAATGTGCAGCTTGAAGTGATGGATGATCAATATCCTATTATGCTAATATGCGGGAAAAAGATAGCAGAGACAGTTGGAAAAATAATATATAAAAAAGGGATGACCGTAGAGGATTTTCTTTGTGAATTAGAATATGAATATCATACAGATAATAAACGGATAGAAGAAATATTAAGTTGTTAATGCATGCGTAGAAAAGCAGGAGTTAGTCCTGCTTTTTTTGTTGCGAAATTGCGATTAATTAAGCATGTATGCTGGCATAAGTAATAGAATATATGCTGGTTTATGGATATATAATGTCACTATATGTAACAAAAAAACTATTAAAAAGACGATTGATATATACTCGTTTCATGGAGGAAATGATATGCATAAGTTGATAAAGATAGGAGCGAGAATAAAAGAGCTTCGCAAAGGGGACTATGATAAAAATCCGGGAGCAGAGTTGATATCACAAGAAAAATATCTCGTTGAGAAGCTTAAGATAAGGGGAATATCCAGGTCTACTCTTGCTAGTGTAGAAGCGGGAAATAGAAATCCTTCAATTAAGCTTCTGACGGCGGTGCAAGAATACGAAAAAGTTTCCTTTGATTATTTGTTTGGAATCATACCAGATAAGTACGATCCTACAGATAATGACTATCTGATTTTGATCAGGGCTTGGAGCAATATGGATAAAAAGTCGAGAAAGAGATTGATAGCTTATGCAAAAAGTCTTATTCAGAAAGGAAGTATAAAATGAAATTAGTTAATTCAAATAATGAAGAAATCTATAAAAGATATCTGAGAATAGCTGGAATGCTTTCGAGAATGTCAAGTGAAAGTAATTGTCCATATATAAATTCCAGAGTTGCAGAAAATATATTTTGTTTAGCAACTGGGGCAGAGAATCTTGGAAGGGAGGACTGCTCTGTCGATGCAAAAAAGGATCAGATAGGAGTTGGGGTAAAGACATTCTTGGAGGGGAATGATTATTCATCTCAAAAGATAGCTGAATTTAATAAGGATTCTGGCAGATTTAGAGGATTAACAGAGGACCGTATAGTTGAAGAGGTGTGTAAGCTTCGTAACGAAAGGCTTAGAGTAACAAAAGATATTCACAACTTAAACGAGATGATATACCACTGTGTGGTTAGAGGAGAAGGATATATAAAAATTTGTGAATTTGATATGGATTTTATATCTGTTGAGACTTTAAGAGATATCAAATTAAAAAGTAATTCGCGAGTTATTGCATTTTCGGATGGATTGCATGAGTATTCGTTCAATTTAAGTAAGAATACTTTGTATATGAACTTCGATACATCTAATCCGGAATTGATGTTTAACGTATCTATTCTGGATAACCCTTTTGATGCTCTTTTATCATTACGTGATGGAAACGATAGTATAAGACCTGAAAAAAGAGAGAGTATTATCTTGCCTCTTTTTTCAGATAGGGGTGGGAGAAACGTACCGGTTAAGAGCGGGCTGAATCAATGGAATGCTGCTGGTAGATTAAGGAATCCAAATGAAATATATATTCCGGTTCCAAGTTGGGTGAAGCAAAAATATCCAGATTTCTTTCCTGGACGAGATGAGCCTTTTCGGCTTGTTTTACCTGATGGCAGGGAATTATCAGCAAAAATATGCCAGGACAATGGAAAAGCATTAATGTCTAATCCTAATTCTGCACTGGGAGAGTGGTTATTGAGAGAGGTAATGCACTTGGAAGAGGGGCAGTTGCTAACATATGATAAATTGCTAGAAATAAACATTGATTCTGTAGAAATTATCAGAATGAGAGCTGGTTTATATAAGATTGAATTTAGACCAGTGGATTCATATGATGATTTCGTGGAAGCAAATGGAATAAATTAAAGAAATCAAATGAATAATCTTACTGCATATATATAAACAGTTACTATAAAAAAGGGTTTTTTGTGTGAGATCTAATGCAGTGATTAGTAAAGCGAAGGTTTTGCAAGGGAGGGCTAATAATATGTGGAATAATTTATCTGTAGAAGAGAGAGCAGAGTATAAAAAATTGATTCTTGCTTTTGCGAGTTTAACGAATGCTTTTGCGCAAAAAGCGGATAATAATGAGCCAGAAATGCTGAGTCCGATAATTAATTCCAAATATCAGGAAACGGTTTTTCAAAAGGCTTTTGGAGCGTCAGCTGAAGATATAGGTAATACATCGTATGATGCTGCATTATGCAAACAACATCAGGATGGTAGTATAGAAAAGTATCTTATTGGAATTAAGACTTTTGGAATTGCATCAGGAGATCAAAAAATAGCTCAGTTTAAGGCTAATCATGATGAATGGTCTAACATTATTGAAGAGATGCGAAAAAATGCGAAGGATGAAAATGGAAAACAAAGAAACAAAGAAGAGGTTGATAAAATCAATGCTCCACTATATAAAAGTCTTGCTCGTCAGATTGCCTATCTGAGAAACATGCGTATTAAGTCTTCTGAAGCTAATATTCAAGGATTTAATATTTCAGAGGGGGATTCAGTTAAAGCGGTTTATCATGTGCTGATGCCGTCAAAGAAAGGAGATGATCCTTGTATTTATGTAGGTGAGACAGATTATACGCAGATAGATATTGATAATATTGAAATATTAGGGTGTACAGGAGAAAAAAATCCTACAAATTTCGAATTTAGCGATGGAAATCATAAGTATAAGTTTACCTCTGCTGATAGCCAATTATTAATGAGTTTCGATAATTATAATATTGTCAAAGAAAAGTGGGATGTAAAATATGTAGATGATGCATATGGTTTTTTCTCAGATCTTGCTGACAAGATATACAATGACAGTGAAGAAGAAATAGTAAAACCGGTCGTATTAAGTTCAGAAAAAAGATCTGAATATGCCAGCTCTACTGATCATGAAAAAACGGAGTCATATTCTTGGCTTATAACAAATGATAATGACGAGGTTGAATTATTTTCTGGATTTAACAGTTTTTTTGGGGTGGGATCGAAAATGTCTGGAGACATGCGTAAAAAACGAATTAGTTCAATTAAGGAGGAATTTGAGGGAGAAGTAAGTTCAGAATTATTGGGAAAGATAATAGACTTGCTTAATGACTACCTATTGACTACAGCATCTAATAAGGATGAGCGCTTGGAAAAAGTAAGGATAAGGAAAGAGATATTAGAATTAGTTAAGAGGTCTGGTAATAATGAGTTCCAGAGCGAGATAACTAAATTACTATTTCGTCCGAAAACAGAATTATATATACCGCTTCCCAATTCACGTGAATTTCATACACAACATCCTGATTTTTTTGCAAAAAAAATATGGAATTCGACAACTAATGAGCTTATTAAGGATAAAAATTTGCGAAAATTTAATTTGGTGTTTGAGCCATCAGGAAAAACCATTGAGTCATTTATTACACAGGACTTTGGTAAAGCCATTGAATCCTTTGAGAAGCAAACCTATTTGGGGGAATGGATATTAAAAGAAGTATTTCAGCTGGAAGACTATGAGCCATTAACCGAAAAGAGGTTAAATGAAGTAGGAATAAACGGGATACGTTTATCTAAGGATCAGGAGGGTAACATCCATCTTCATTTTATATGGATTGAGCGCGAGAATTTACCTTTTGACTATATTGGGTAAGCTCGAGCAAATATCAAATTTTTGTATCAGAGAAGTGTCAATATAAAAAGGTATTAGTTGATATTGAAAGTGTGCTCTAACTAGGAATGAAATCCGAAATAAAGAAGATATTAGAAAAGGATTGATGAATAATCTTAAGAGGAGGTGAATGCTACGATGTACAAAAAAGTAGGTGTTAGTCCTGAGGATGTCTGGAAATGCTATAAATTTGCTACAGATATGCGTGGTAATCATAATAATGATCTTATTATGGGGAGAACGGATGAACAGATCTTTATTGATGATTTACGAGGTAAACTTGCGGAAATAGTAGTAAAGAGATATCTGGAAAAAAAATATCGTAACGAACATAGGGTAGGTGATTTGGATTTTGAAGTATATCCACTTGGACAATGGGACAAGGATGATGTTGTAGTTGATGGAAATATTCATGTGAGTGTAAAGTCTTCTGGCATCAGGTCTAGTTATTTGATGATAGAGAAAGATAGATTTGACGATAATGGTAATTACAGATATCAAAATGATAATAATGAGCCTATTATTATAAACGAATATGCATTTGTTAATGTGTATATGGAGGGGGAGGAAGAAGAGAGAGATAACGCAGTTCCCAGAATAAGGTTTATGGACTATATTACAACTGAGAAACAAGACTTTATGAGGAGATTTCTGCGAATTAATGGAAATGAATGGACTCCTGAAGCGAGGAAGTTTTATTGTCATTTAAGGGGGTTTATTCCTCATGAAGAGTTTTGGAGAATGAAGAGCGTTGCACAAAGAGGAATTCGGGCTATAAAAAGTAATTTTGATAGTATAAGTTCGGGGCAACAAGTTCCAGTTGATCCGGGTTTTGTTGAAAATGATAAACGCTGGCTACAAAGAGATAATTATATTCTTAGCGTTCAAAACTTTAACGAGACTCTAAATTTGTAGAAAAGAATGTGAAATGGAGCAGCGTATTTTTCTTTAAAAATGTCCCTGTTTCCATTCGTGATAGTAAAGTGGAAACAGGGATAGCGTTATCATGTCTATATCTTCAGAGCAAATATTTATAATGCTCTAGGTATAAGGGGATGTTTTAAAACAGTCAATAGAATCTAATTCCATCTAATGATGAAATATATGGTGGCAGCCCATAGTACTGTTCGTTTCTTGGGTTTTTGTGTGTTATAAAAAAAGTCTCATCCTGCTGAATCTTGTGAAACGTATATCTTTTTGTGAATTTTCTGATTGTGTCTATATCAAAACATTCAGTAAGCATAGGCATTGTACTGTTATCCTCATCAAATCTGGATGATGCGAGTTTTTTTATTCCTGATACATACGCTGTAGCAATGACAATTGCTTTTGAAAAATCGATTACCAGATCGTTCCCGAACGATAAAGATCCATTTTCAATAGCAGATAGAAACATTGCCTGAATAGATTTATCACATTTTTCAAATGAGTCAAGAATGACAACCGAGAATGGATTTTTCTCTAACAATTTGGATAGTATCTCCCAGAGAGAATAATCAAGGGGCGGCTGTATATATTGGCTCATGTCAAGAGCAATAATTTTTTCTGTACTATAGCGCTGAGTGATAATAATAGAAAGCCGTTCTTTTAATCCAGGGCAGGGTCCAACAAAGAGAAAGGATAAGGGCTTTTTGCTCTTGCTCAGGCGCTTTTTGAAAAGCAGGAGTTCCCTGCATACACCTTCTATGATATCTGACTGCCCTATTATTCTTGTTGCCTGCCGTAAAAATAATTTTTCGTCAAATTTTTTTGCATGTGGGACATCGATATTGCCTTTTGCTGGCGAAGTGTCATCATGATCTGAACCTAAATCCATTATGATTTTTTCATTACGCACAAACAGATACTGACCCTGATATATAGAATAAATACCAGCATTTGGTATTTTGTTCTTCTGATATGCATTTTCAGCATATCCGTCAAATTTCAGATACCCAATAGTCTTGTAATATAGCAGAATAGTAATTATTCGTTTATATAGAAATCCGGTTCCGTAAAACAGACTTTCATCAAGATAACCGGAAAGGACTGTCCTGAGGGTTTCAAATGACAGGAACTGAGCTGTTTTCTTATTTTTTGCTATTGATGCACGATGAAGAAGATAATGGCACAGTACGGAATTTTCAATGGTTGCCTTAAATTCAATGCCCTTAGGAGCACTGGTATCAGGTATTGTTCCCGGTTTAAACCAATTTTGTTTATAGCGGTGCACGTCCATTAAAGATACCGGGATACGTATTATTTCACCGCCAATGATTTCGGCATATCTGTAGAGCGGAGGAGTGCATAGATAATCATAGCCAAGTTGCCCGTCAACCCGCTTTTTCAAGGGAAGAAACTGTTCTTTTGTAAATCCCGGAGCGTTGTCATCATTTATTGAAATTAAGGTGTGCATCATTTTTTCAATACTGCTTTCAATGGCAGTTTTAATTCTTGAACCTGCACGGGAGAATTTTACTGTTTCATCACCGGATAATACTTCCCATATGGTTTTTGTATATATTATTGTTCTGCCTGTAGAAGCTATGGAGTATATTGCATCGGCAACACACATATCAAAGTATGACAGTTTTTCATGCGCATATATGGAAAAGGAAATATCACGCGAACGTTTGCCACGGATAAAAGCAAACGGAGAAGACGTTTTTTCCTTATTCTTTGATTCTGAAAATGTTTCCAGAGTCATTTCTCTCCATCCAGGGTATTTAAATTTGGTGAACAGGCCGTTTGTGGTGGATGGAATATCAATCAGTTTCTTTTTTATCGGATCATCCTCACTGCACTTTGTCCATAAACCTTCATTGTCCGAAAAGCGTAGCGCAACCCGGATCATATTGGTATCCTGTGAGTTTGTAGATCCGCTGTCAACAATGAAAAGATATTCGGGATTGGAGGAGTGTGTTTTTCTTTCTGAATCCCAAATGCTATTTATCTTTAGGATGGTATCGGAAGACAGAGGATTATCGGAACGTATAAAAACAGAGTCAACAGCTATGTCAGTTGAAAGGATTTCTCTGTAAATGGGATTTTCACCCCTCATCTTTCTGTTGTTTCGTTTCCATTCTGTAATGTTAAGCCTGCATGATAATTCGTCAGATTCCGGATCACTGATCAGACAGTATGATTCCGGATGCCATCTAAGTGTATTGGCTATGAGAGTATTATTTATATGCAGGTCATTTACCAGTGTAAGCTTTTTCTTCACATCATCAATGAGCATATCAAAAATGTACGTTCCATCATTTTGTGCTTTATCAGATGAGACAGAGTCGTTAAGATTTTCAACGGCATTTAAAAAACTTTTACGCACATAAAAGAAACGGTCCATTTTTTTAAAGACCGAGTCTTTGATTTTGGTGTTAAGATATTTTCTGATAAAAATCTGTGCATCTACACGTTCTGTCATTTGCGCATTGCAAAACTCTGCGACTTTAGTCATACGATATTTTGCAAGATAGACTATTGCGAACTTCTCAACGACTGACAATCGTGATTCTATAGGTTTGCATTCAAGGTCAAGAATGCTTTCTGCATCGCTGTTAACCCATATTTTGCTGAAATACATGGATCCTCTTGAAGGGTTTTCCGGACTGCCTGGGGAATAAAGTAAATAGCAATGGGCTTCATTTCCATCCCTCCCGGCTCTTCCTGCTTCCTGATAGTATTCCTCAAGGCTTAGTGGGATGTCATAATGAATTACTGCACGTATATTTTTTTTGTTTACACCCATGCCAAAAGCCTTGGTTGCTATCATTACATTATTGTGTTTTAAAAAACGGTGCAGACTGGCATCTCTGGCAGAGGCATTCATTTTTGCATGATAGCGGTCAGTTCTTACTGAAAGAGAATCATTATTCTGAGTGAGATTTTTATACAGCCAGTCCACCTGCTCAGTTGTAGAACAATAGACTATGACAGATTCTTCCGCATGTACTATGCTAAGGTATTTGGAAAGAAGATCAAAACGCTCAGAATCATCTTTGCATCTGATAATATGAAAATTCAGGTTTTTTCTGATGTCGGTACTTTTGAATCGTCTGTAACCATGGCGGTTAAATCCAAGCAGTCTTTCGATACATTCTATATCAAGCGGTGTTGCAGTGGCAGTAAAGGCACTTATCACGGGTCTTGAAGGCCGCTGTTTAATAAAACTTATTATTCTGAGATAACTTTCCCTGAAACTGAAACCCCATTGTGACAGACAATGGACTTCATCAATTACTATATGGTCAATGTGAAGATAAGATGATTCAGGGCAACATGTTTCATTATCTGAAAGAAGTCTCATGAACATGGGACTCGATAAACGTTCAGGTGTCAGATACAGCAATTTGTATTCGGTATCAGGATCTGATGGATTGAGAATTTCTTCGAAAAGAGCCTCATCAGACATGTTGGACATCCCTGGATATATTGCTTTAAAGAGTTTGGCCGGGGCGTTTCCACTAATAGTCCTGTCTGTATATGTTTTTAGGGTAGTCTGATTGAATTCATTAACCTGATCTGCAATCAGGGCAACAAGAGGAGATATAACGATAGTAAGTCCTTCCATGCACAGGGCGGCTCCCTGAAAACAAAGAGATTTTCCTCCGCCAGTCTGTAGAATGGCAAAAGTATCCTTTCCGGATAATATATGCATAATAATATCTTCCTGAGAGAAATCATCCTCATGAGGAGAAGAAGAGTATTTTAAAAAATTTTCTATTCCGAGAGTTGCTTTAATGTGGGTGGCAGGATCATTTATAATTTTTCGCATATTTAACCTCTGAAACATGATTGAGCCGCATAATTACTGAAGATTTGAACTATTCTAAACGGATATAAAAATTATACACCACCTAACCGAAAAAAGCATCTAATAACAAGCTATTTAAAACTTCTAATGTTAATTAAATGTGGCAACATTGGTTGCCAGATTCATACGAAATCAGTAAAAGCTACCTTTTACTGTATAAAAAATTGCCAGGGAGTTCCTCCTAGATCCGTGAGTGGCTTTGCCACTTCTATTGTGGTAGTGATGAAAATCAATAATCAATTTATGTAAAGGAGATAGAAAATGATGAAAAACAACATTACAAATATCAAAACCTGTAAACACAGAGATAACATACCTACAACATACGCTATCTGGAGCGCTTACAATACGCTTCCAGATAACGTCCATTTCACTCTCGAGCTGTATTCGGACGACGATCGTGTTACCCCGGCTTTTAGCCTGGGGTTCATGAAGAACGAAGACAGTGAAGAGACTGAGCAGGGTATTGAAGAGATGAAATATGCACTCAGACAGTACCGCGATAAACCCTTTAGCGAAATCACGACTAAGTGGAAGTTTGGCTTTGGGAGCAGCTATATCCTTAGAGCATATGCAGCATTCTAAGAATGTGTTCCCGACCGGCTCTCGCCGGTCCAATTGTGGTATAAAGACCAGGAGGGCGGCATTTGGGTCCGCTTCGGCGGACAGATGCGGTTCTGCCTGGTCTTATCTAAAAATGTAACTATGATCTGGGTTCTGATAATCCCGTCTAAAACACTTTCGATGCACTCCTTTCGGTAATGTCACTTCCCTGCAGTATGGGTACAACCCATACTGCATAGGCGGCATTATCAGAGCCCGGAGCTTTTTTTATTGTCATTATTGTTACTGCAAATTTTTTTATTTGCAAAAAAGACGGATCACATATCCGTCTTTTTTGCAGGAAGGAGACTTAAATGAGTTCAATGCTTGAAGAAATCGAAAGACAGGCAGGCCAGAGGGTGATAACTGATACTGCTCAGATTGGCGAAGTCATAGACAACTATCTTTCGCAGAGTTTTGGCAGCACCATAAGTAACAAAAGAGAGAATTCACGAAACTTATGGTTCCTTAGAAATGAACTGTCAAACGGATTTGACCGCACTATAGAAGAATTAAATGAATACGCATATGGTGACATTCTGGCACTGATCTGGAGTGAACGCGGTCATGGTGATCTCGGACGTGCAGATTACTTTAAGGTTCCCGAGGAAAATGGAGAATTAGCATTAAAGACTAACTGGTCAGCGGGGCACTGCTATTTTCTTGCTATAGACTATATGAACCGTTCCGTTAATAAGAATCTTAAACGGCTTGGGATGATAGACTTCACCTCATTTATCGATTATCTGAAAAGCTCGATAGAGGATGCGAAACATCGGTCAGATATAGAAGATATTGAAGAACAGATATGGGACTATTACTGCAGGATGTACAAAAAAGAATATCCGGATAGATTTGAACCTGTAAGCTTCACTCTGGGCGAATACATTGAACTTGCGATAAAGCGAGCTAGAAAGGAATGGTTCTGTTTTATGCAACCGATAAGTTATTTCGCACAGAATGTGACAGAAGCATATATCGCAATAAATTACCTGTTTATTGACTGTATCACCTATCTCCTGGTTGCAGATAATGACAAATACGTGAAGTGGATGCCATATAAGCCCCTGGAGGATATCCGTTACATGTTCCCGGATGTATTTGGCTCTGATACTTAAAGCTGCTGATATTTCGAAACAATAACAATACAGTCATGCAAAGCATGAGAAAGGAAAAACTATGCACAATTCAAAAATAATCTTCGAGTCCGTAAGAGGACTCGAAGCCGTACCTATCGATGACGTGTTCCTGAGGGACAGGAAGGTGTTCCTTGTTGGTGAGGTGAACGATGAATCCTGCAACGGGCTAATAAAGCAGCTCGTCTATATGGAATCCGAGGATAACACGAAGCCCATAATCCTGTTCATTGATTCCCCGGGTGGCTCAGTCTCAGATGGTCTTGCTGTCTACGATGTCATAAGGCTCATGAAAAGTCCTGTGACATGTGTGGTCACCGGCATAGCTGCATCCATGGGAAGCATAATACTGCTGGCCTGCGACAAGGATAAACGGTTCATGCTCCCCAGCTCAAGAATAATGATCCATGATTGCAGTTTCGGAAACCGTCAGATAGGTGGTCTAAAGCCCTTCGAGATTGAAGAGGAGCTAAACCAGCTTAAACACACAAATGAGAGACTTGTCTCAATAATTGCTGAGCGTACGGGGAAAACCGTTGAAGAAGTCTCTGAAGTCACAAAGTATGATTCCTATTTCAGTGCAGAGGAAGCCATAAAATTCGGTCTTGCTTCTGCAGTGATAGACACCAGTAACTTTGGAACAATCGTAGGAGGTAAAAACTAAATGAATAAAAACTCAAGATACGGCTACAGGGTCCTTGGAAATGGTGTGTATGTCAGCAACGACACACGCATCACGAAGGGCAACAATAATGATCTGGTGGTAGGAGCATCGGGATCGTCAAAAACAGGGAGCCTGGTATACAGCCAGCTGAAATCACTTAAGGATTCAAGCCTGATAGTGGCGGATAGCAAAGGACAGCTGTGCAGGATGTTCACGGATGAACTCAAGCAAAAAGGATATGAGGTGCTGACACTGGATTTCGTAAATCCCCATAAGAGCTGCAAGTACAACCCCTTGGACTACATACGTAAGGACCATAGGGGGAGGTACAGGGAGCAGGATATTGCGAAACTTGCAGCCGCGCTGATTCCTTTGGAAATAGAACAACGGGAGCCTTTCTGGCCCATGTCGGCGAGAATGTATCTGGAATTCTTTGTTGCATATGCCCTGTCGGCATTACCTAAGAAAGACCATAATATATACTCGGTGCTCAGACTGTACCGTGCATTCATAAAGAAGGACGGTGATACTGGGTTTATTCCCTGGCTTAACGAGAATCCTGATTCCTTTGCAAAGAAAAGATACGACGAGATGTGCGGAAATAACCCTGCTGACAGGACGGTGGCAAGCATATACGGATTCATAAATTCAGCCATTTTTCCCTTTGACATATCAGAGATGAGATATATCTATGATCCGTATTACAACGATAGCAAATATATCAAAAAGACACTTGATATTGCATCACTTGGAGAAAAAAAGACAGTTCTTTTCCTCAATGTGTCAGATACTGATCACAGCATGGATTCCCTCGTGAATCTGTTCTACACGCAGGCACTCCAGACACTCATTGCAAAAGCGGATGAGTCTCCCGGTGGTCAGCTTAAAATCCCTGTGAGAATAATCCTGGATGACTTTGCATCAAGCGCGATCATTCCTGACTTTGACAGGATACTGTCGGTGGTAAGAAGCAGGGATATCTGGCTCACCATATGCATACAGTCCTTTACCCAGCTTGAATCACTCTATACCTACCAGCAGGCACAGACCATAATCAACAACTGCGATCACATAATCTATCTGGGCAGCAACGACATTAAATCAGCAGAGTTCATCGGTACCAGGGCAAGAAAGACACCGGAGTCCGTGCTTTCAATGGACCGCTCCATGGAGTACATCCTGGAGGGCGGAAAACCCGCCATGCTGGTTGAGAAAGTACCGCCATATTCCTATGAAGATAACGAGGAGGTAACGTTTGAATAACAAGAATAAAAACAATAATCTGCCAAAGCTGGAGCCGGTTACATTCATTTCTATGTCACAGGCAAATGTGGAAAGTCTCCTTTCGGATATGTCAAATTCCAAGTCCCCGGCGACTCTTTACCGTGATGATATCATCTGCGAAATCTGTTCAATACTGATCAGTGGAACCAAACCAAATGCGCTGCTTATCGGACCAGCGGGCAGCGGTAAGACAAACATAGTTGAAGAACTTGCTAGGAGAATAAAGCGTAAACACAAAGGGGTTCCTTCCATGCTGTATGGTTACAGGATCTACTCCCTTGGTCTGTCAGATATTATCTCCGGATGCGGCATAGTTGGTGAACTTGAAAGGAAGGTAAGGGATATCGTAGATTATCTCGCAAATGACGATAACAAGGCAATTTTGTTCCTTGATGAGGTTCACATGCTCTTTAGTGGCGAATCCTATAAAAAGGTTGCTCAGATGATAAAGCCCGCTCTCAGCAGGGGGAATTTCAAGGTCATCGCTGCAACTACCACACAGGAAGTCAAGAAGATCGATGAGGATCCTGCCTTCAGCAGAAGATTCACAAGGGTACTGGTCAACGAGCTTACAAAGGAGCAGACTGAGAAGATTCTCTCCCGTGTGAAGACAAAGCTGGAAAAACATTACGAGAGAGGCATCAGTTTTGACAAAGACACCGCATCCCTTCTTGTCCGCACAGCAGACGAGTTCTGTGCTGTGGGCTCACACAGACCTGATAATGCACTGACACTTATGGACAGGGCTGTAGCTGCAAAGGTACTGAAGATGCAGAAGGAAGGGCAGGACGGGTGTATCTTCCTTGATGAGAATGTGATAGAAGAGACAGCGTTTCGAATGACCTCCGGAAACAGCTGCTTAAAACGTTTTGATGAGGTCTCGTTCAAGAATGCTGTTTCCCATATAAGGGGGCAGGATGACATCCTGGAGGACATTACAAGAACCCTGAAGCTGTATGACCTGCACCTTAGACCAAGGAAGAAGCCGCTCACATTCCTCTTCGCCGGTCCTTCGGGAGCTGGAAAGAGCGAGGCCGCAAAGGTCATAGCCTCCGAATACATTGGCGAAAAGCCAATAGTCCTCAATATGGCTGAGTTTAATTCATCTGCATCCATAAACAGGATAATAGGCGCACCTTCAGGATATGTCGGCTCTGACAGTAACAGGGAGCTCCCCTTTGACGCACTTGATACCAATCCATATCAGGTGATCCTGCTTGATGAGTTTGAAAAGTGCGACAGGTCAGTGCAGAGACTGTTCATGTCGGTGTTTGATGAGGGTACGATGAAGACGAATGTCGGAAAGGAGATAGATTTTTCAAAGACAATCATCATTGCCACCACAAACGCAGGATGTACCGCAAAAGTTAAAGCCATCGGCTTTGGGGCAGGGCAGGGGCAGGAGAACCTGACTACATCTGATCTTGCAGGGTATTTCGATGTGGAGCTGATAAGTCGATTTTCAAGGAGATATACATTTCATGAGATTAGCAGGAAGACCTATCTTCAGGTCGTAAGGGACATGCTGGCTACAGAGATTGGAGAGGTTGGTTCTACGAGCGGTGGGAGAGCTGCCCGTGTATATCTTGAGAATTCCACTTCAGAAACAGATGTAGAGCATCTGGTGGATGCATCCTATGATCCAAAGCTCGGGGCACGCCCAGCACAGACAGCTGTAAGAGACTATGTGGATGGCATGCTTCTTAAGATGATTGATGAAAACTGCATAAAGAGACCGCCGAAAACCCTGGGTGATAAGAAGAAACATAATGACTGTACTGTTGAATACAAAAAGGAGGTGATAACTGTTGCCTAAGATGGTATCAGTATTATTTAACGTAACTGCTATATCAAGCATGGTATTACAGCTTGCTTTTTCATATATATCAGGCGGTCCGGGACACTGGACCCTGATAAATGTTGCTGCTGTATGCATGGGGATGGTGGTCATGATTCAGTACCAGAAGTCAGAAATAAAGATGGTTGTAATCGAGAACCGTAAAGCGATTCTCTCAATCCTTGCAGGAGTATTATTCGTGACAGCTGTTTTCGGAGTAAGGGCTAACGGTACAATATGGCTAAATATATGTCGTTACCTGCCTGTTCCCATTGAAGCTGTTATCTATGTCTTTGTACCGCTGGCAGCATTTTCTTTATTCGATGACCTTGGGCGTTACAGATTAAACAGGTTAGTCACCATAATGTATAAGGTCGGGATTTTTGCGATGTACGCCCTGTTTGTGTGCTACCAGTATTCACTCATAATGATGGCAAAGGGCAGTGAGACAGGACTGGGCTACTTTGGCAGGTTATCACCAATGATAGCTGTATGTATGGTGGCAGGTATCATGCTTGATGACATGGCATATGGGATGGAGATATCAGGATGAAGAACGTATACATATTAACGCAAAAAGGACTGGGATATACTGATGAAGGTCTTGCCTTCATCAGTGAAAATATTCGGAAAGATTTTGAGGATTTCTCTGATCTTAGATTTTGCATGGGTATTG
This sequence comes from Butyrivibrio sp. NC2002, assembly GCF_000702265.1. Classification (GTDB taxonomy): domain Bacteria; phylum Bacillota; class Clostridia; order Lachnospirales; family Lachnospiraceae; genus Butyrivibrio. Next base: position 342,367 of record NZ_JNKZ01000004.1, on the reverse strand, counting down.
CCTACAATAATGCTAATCTTCTTCGGAAAGAACTGGAAAGACATTCTGATGCTTACGTTGTCATATCCCATAGAAACGGAATGGAAATAATTTCAGGAAGTGACTTTGATATTCTGATTGACGGCCTTAGCCATGATACCATCGTATCCAGTTGGGTTGTGGCATATGGCATTTTTACAGATGAACCATGTCTGGAAGAACTGATAAATAATTAGACAGATAATAAGCAGAGCCTTCTATTAAGGTTCTGCTTATTTTTTTTCTTTCTACATACATTTTTTATATTTCATCAACAGTTATTAATGCAAAACTCTGTACCAATATATATCGCCTTGATCCGACCAAGTAACAGCATCAACACGATGGACTTCTTCAAGATTTTGCAAACTGGTATCGTTCAATATTTCTTTGTGAATAGGATATTCTTTAATAATGCTTTCCGGTATGTATTCAAAACTACTTTCTGTGACTTTATTGGAAAGATAATATTTTACATTTAATGGGCCCAGTAGTTTCAGAAGCCAATCACCACTCAACGTACTGCCTCCAAAGGCGTCTCCATATCTAACTTTTATAATCCAATCAATATGGATTTTGTTTTTATATAAGTAATCCAATGCAAATCTAGTATTTTCAACTAGAATATATAAAACTTCGGAATCCCACTCACCTAATTTATCGGAATCAATATGTAAGTTCATTAAAAATGCTTTATTATAATTGTCAGAAATATCAAAATTGAAGAAAATCTCATCAAATGGAATTCCGGAAAAACTGATTTCTTCTATTTTATCATTTACCGTTATTCTTGTTCGAGAATCATGGACAATAGTATTTAAATCTGAATAATTATCATGATTTAGTCTTTCAATATAAGATGGAGATGGGGTTCTTTTAAATGAACAATCATGTGGAAAGCAATCAGTCAAAATGAATAAATCTGGTAATTCTTTTTTACTAATAGAAACACTTTTCCATTTTAAATATTTGGGTGAAAGAAAAAGTAATTCTCTAAAGTCAGCCCCTGCTGAGGGATACCAACATATCCTTTTATGTGATTTTATTATTTCATCAACACTTTTCATTTCTAAATGTGACCTTTCGAAATATATTTTGTTTGGAATTATGAACGAAACAATAAGTATTTAATAGTTATTATACCATTTTGTGCTATGGGGAGAATCATTTAATATGAGTTTTGACATATTCTAATAGTTTTTTGAATAAACTAATAATAAAGCTGCTTTTTAGAAAACATATTTCCTGAGAAGTCAATTTTTTATTTTTGCTATAGGTTCATAAGTGATGTCTTATATATGGGACACATAGAGATGTATCATAGTGGTGTGACAAAGAGATTAGCAGAAAAGGACAATACGTCAAGTGCTTATTATCTGGCATAAAAGTTAATGCTTGATTATTGGACGGGTGACGATGCACGTAGGAGGGAAGTATAATGTTTGGCTTTTATAACGTGTTCTGGAATTCTGATTTACTTTATTCCTTTAATGTATTTATGGAGAATTTGTTTGCTATGGTAGGAATGAGTTGGGGATTTTTTCTTATCTTATTGGAATTAACAATGGAAATGTCTTTTTTGGTTCATATTGTGTATTTCAGGCTTGAGATGCGAAAGAAAAACCCGCAGATACCGTTCATTCAAACTGATATTTAGAGCTCTGGGGACTCGAATAGGAGATGTAATAACTAAAGTACTGCAAACTTAGTATATGAACTTTATGAGACTGCTAGAAAAGAAGATGCTGATAACCTGAGTTCCTGCAGGGGGATTTGTTTGCGGGACTGGCGTTGGCATAATAATAGGAGGAACTGAGTTATGGCAATTGAGAGAACGATACGTGTCACCGGTAAAGGGAATCTGAAGGTGAAGCCTGATATGACCAGGATAACTATTACTCTGGAAGGCGTAAAAAAGGAATACTCCAGTACATTGAAACAGTCTTCAGAGGATACAGAAGAATTAAAGAAAATACTGGAAAAGCATGATTTTTCAAGTGAGGATGTTAAGACTCTTTCTTTTAATGTTGAAGTCGAGAATGAGAGCTACCATGACAAAAATGGAGACTGGAAAAGTAGATTTGTCGGCTACCGATTCAGTCATGTTCTTAAGGTTGAATTTGAGTCTAATAATGATCGGCTTGGAAAGATTTTATATTCGCTTGCGAATGCATTGATAATCCGCCCTGAGTTCAGGATAAGTTTCTTTGTGAAGGATGAGGAAGCTGCGAAGAATGAACTACTTGGCAAGGCTGTGAAGGATTCAAAGGATAAAGCTGAAATACTGACTGCAGCTACAGGAGTAAAGCTTGGAGATATACAGACTATTGATTATTCCTGGGGGCAGATCAATATGGAAATAGCGCCTATGCACATGGATATGCTCTGCTGTGAAACTGCAAAGTGCAGTACGGGCGGTTATGATATGGATATTGAGCCTGATGATATCGATATAACTGATACAGTTACGGTTGTATGGGGAATATGCTAAAGATTGATGAGGGGAGTGCAGAATGGGATATATTGATTTTGTATTAAGAAGTTTTATAGGAAGTCATTCTGATATTATTGTGTTTTGGATTGGATATATTGAACTGACAGCTTTTTTATCGGTGCTGTTGCATATAGTGCTTTTCAAGAATGAGCTTAAGAAGGATTATCCGGATATTCCTTATAATCAGGATAAGGGATGGCTTCATGGAGAGTAACATGATATAGAAATAAAGCTCGTGATATTGAAAGAGTAAGAAAGTTCTGGAAACTGATAATAGATATAAGGCCTGATATCAAGGATATTTATGGAGAAATACTGCTGGTTGACCAAAAATCTCAGTCGATCACTTTGTCCCTTGGCAGTATGTGGCGCACGATGAATTATGGAATTTACATCCAACCATTAAGTCAATCAACAGCAGCAAAAGTAATAATCTTCCATTATGGGACAAGTATTTTATACAGCTTTCAGCACTTGAATATAACGTTTATGAATTATCAAAACAAAATGAGTTAGTCAAGAAAGCTTTTGATAATGTGGCCAAATTCCATTTGAATAATTCTGAGATAGCAAAAGAACTATATTGTGACGGGCTTTCGTCAGAGGATTTTAGAAATCGTTTGTATAATGTGATAAATCCTATTTATATAGCAACCAGAAACAGTGGCTTTAAGGAATGGGTGTATAGAGGAGAATCATGTCGATAATAGAATATAATAAATTGGTTAGAGATAAGATTCCGCAGATTATAGAAAATGATGGTAAATCATGTAATATACGGATACTTGATGATGATGAATACATGGAAATGATAGATGCAAAATTATCTGAAGAACTAACAGAATATAATAATGACAAGAGTATCGAGGAACTGGCAGATTTATTGGAAGTAATCTATGCGGCTGCAAAGGCCAGAGGATATAGCCGAAAGGATCTGGATGTAATTAGAAATAAAAAACTAAAAGAACGCGGGGGATTTGAAAATAAAGTCTTTTTGGAGACCGTTATTGGGTGAATTTATGCCATTTAAACATGTTTTTTGGTAATAGGGGAGGCAACTACGGAATAGTAGTATCAGAGCAAACTATTAAATGGTGCTAGGGTAAAGTTTTTGTAGGATTGATAGAATGTAGCACAAGAATTGTGCACAACATAAATAAAAAGGACAACCTTCTGTGTTAAGGTATTTGTTGGCCAAAACAAAAAGCACGGGAGGTGTCCTTATGGACAGTATAAAACAAGTTTGGGAAAAGGTGGAAGAAAATCTTATAAAGCTACGTGAGGATTTTGCAAAAGAGCCTACCCGAATGGCAGAGTTTGAACGAGGTGTACATGCCGAATTCGGTCGACTGGAAAGAGATTTTCTCAGGCAAACATTGGAGGATAGAGATAACCAAATAAGAGGAAGTTTAAAAAGGCTTGAGAACTGGGTGGTTGTAAGAAAGGACAAAAAGCAACTGGTAACAATTGCCGGGACAGTTACTTTTAATAAAACGCTGTTTAAAAACAAGAAAGATGGACATAGCGAGTATCTTCTGGATAAGTTACTTGGATTCGACTCACATGAAAGAGTCACCGAGGCTGCTAAGGCACAGATACTTGAGGAAGCAGTACAGACATCATACAGACGTGGAGGTGAGGCAGCCTGTGCTTCTGAAGATAAAGTCAGTAAGGAGGCTGTAAAAGATATTCTGCACCATTTAAGGTTTCCGGCAGAAAAGATAGCCGTGAAAAAGAAAGTGGTTGATTATATATATATCGATGCGGATGAAGATCACATTCCATTGCAGTTTAAGGAAAAGAAAGGTGATCTTGAAATTGGTGAGAACAACTGGAAAAACAACTGCATTCTTGGAAAGATAGTTTACGTTTATGAAGGTATAGAACAAGATAGCCCAAAGAGCAAGAGGCATCATCTCGTAAATCCTCACTACTTTTGTGGTGTATATGAAGGCGAAGACAATGCTAAGTTTTGGGATTCCATATATAAGTACATTTGTGATAACTACGATGTAGAAAAGATAACAAAAATCTATCTCAATGGTGATTGTGGTGGATGGATAAAAGCAGGAAAGAACAGAACAAACGGAATTACAACTGTTCTGGATGAATTCCATATGCAGAAGTATCTACTTAAGCTCACAGGCCATCTTCTGGACAGTGCAGAGGATGCTCGTTCAGAACTTACAGGCTATATTTATAAGGGCGAAAAAAAGGCATTTAAAGAAAGGGTTGAAGAAATAGCCGGATATGGAGAATCAGAGAAGAAACAGAAGCGGATCAAAGAAGCTGGCGATTATATATTAAATAATTGGGCTGCTGCACGCATAAGAGTATGCAGAGAAGACACAGTAATTGGATGCAGCGCTGAGGGACATGTTAGTCATATCCTTTCTGACCGGATGAGTTCTCGCCCCAGAGGCTGGAGTAAAACTGGAGCAGATAAGATGTGTCGACTTAGGGCATACTATAAAAACGGCGGTGACGTGTTAGAACTGGTAAGATATCAGAATGAGATGATGCCAGCTGTAGGGGAGGAATACACTGGTATACTGTCTTCAACAGCTATGATACGCACAGAGAAAAATACACATGGAAACGTTGGAAAATACTATGAAGCCATGAATCATAAACTGAGTCTCCAGACAAAGGAGCAGTTGTATTTTAATAGTGGGATATGGACTTTGTAACGGCTTGAAAAGCCAAGGGAATCCTTTATCCGCATGATAACATAAGTGCATTGATAGATATGTATGTCAAGGATGCATGGATGCACCGTTGGCTTGTCCTTGACATACATATCTATCAATGTTAGCTTAAATGGAGCGGATAAAGAATTTCCGTATCTATAGATGCCAGCTGATGCTTAGGCATATCAAGGTTTCTTTAACCTATTAAATCCTACAGTAAATTTACGCGGTCTTAAATGGTAATCTTGATATTAGTCTATAAAAAATAATGATATAATAGTTTTGGGGAGCGTATGCTCCCTTTTTGTTTTTATTCAGGGGTATTTGTTTTTGGGGCTATTTCGGTGAACAAATTATAAGACATATATTATAGCAAGGTGGTATTGTATGGCTGATATAAAAAGAATGAGCATAAATGAGTTGTTAGCGCTAAATCTGGACATTCCAGATTATCAGCGCCCATATAAGTGGTATGTTCAGAATGTTGAAGAACTGCTTAGTGATATATCAAATGCAATATCAGATTATGAGAAGTATCATGGAGATTTTAGATATAGGATAGGAACCGTTATTGTTTATAAAAATAAGGATGTTTTCGAAGTGGTGGATGGTCAACAGAGGATAATCTCTCTTACCCTTCTAAAGACATATCTTGACCCGCATTTTCAGTGCAGTATCTTGAACAAGTCTTTTTTTAGTAAGGTAACACAGACGAATATACATAATAACTATATGTTTGTTAGAGAGTGGTTCTCGCTTAAAGGTGATACTACTAGACGAGAATTTAAGGATGCCTTAGATGATATCCTTGAAGTGGTTATGATCAGTGTGGACAAAATAGCAGAGGCATTCCAGCTTTTTGATTCACAAAATACAAGGGGAAAAGAACTTGATCCACATGATTTACTAAAGGCATATCATTTGAGGGAGATGAAAGAATATCCGTATGAAATGGAACATGCAGTAACTAAGTGGGAAGCGAAAGACACTACGCAAATAAGGTTGCTTTTTGATCTATATCTTTTTCCTATTTGGAATTGGTCGAGAGGTATAAAGAGCAGACCATTTACGGCCAAGGAGATAGATACCTATAAAGGGATTGATGAAACGAAGCGATATACATATGCCAAAAGAGCTAGCAAAGCCATGCCATATTTTCAGATAACAGAACCGTTTATTGCCGGGAATGACTTTTTTGAAATGGTTGATCATTACATAAATCTCCTTAGAGATGTGGTTGTTGAGATTGCGACTAATCCTTCATTTGCGATAATGAAGGAAATTCTTGGATATAAAAGTGGTTCTGCGGGTTTTGGATATACAAAGAATCTTTTTTATTGTGCTGTTCTTACATATTATGACAAATTCCATAATTTTGATGAGATGGCTATAAAGAAGCTCTTCACCTGGTCATTTATGATTCGTGTTGATATGGAAAACCTAGGCTTTGACAGTATTAATAAATACGCTATAGGGGATGAAAATAATGCTAGGTATACTAATTCGATTCCCTTATTTTCAAAAATAAGTTTTGCAAGATTGCATAATGAAATTGCTAATTTACAGATTAAAGTACTTAGGAACGGAGACGAACCTGGTAGTAAGAGATGGGAGTGGCTATATTTAAAACTCAAAGAGATGAACGGAGTTTCGGATGTATCAGATAGATGAATTTGTAAGTAAACTTCATATTATAAACAGTGCAGGAAACATTTTCGATACTGATATTGAATATGTAATACCTCTATATCAAAGAGCATATGCATGGGAAGATAAGCAATTGACGCAATTGATAGAGGATATAATGGATGTATCATTGGATGACAACTATTATATTGGGGCATTGATTGTGTCACAGCATGCAGGAAAATATGAGGTGGTTGATGGGCAACAACGACTGACATCATTATTCCTTCTGCTTAATTGTTTGGGGTATTCAGTAAAGAATAGCCTTACTTTTGCATGCAGAGAAAAATCTAACTATACATTAAAGAATATTGGAGAACTCCTTAGTGAAAATAGAAGTAAACTTGATATGGACAGGATTGAAGCAGGCCTACAGAGAGGTATGACAATCCTGAATCAGGAATTGAATAGAGATGGCTTTGATAAGGAAGAGTTCATCAAGAAGCTTTCTAAAGTCGTGATATATAGGATAGAAGTCCCCAAAAACACTGACTTGAACAGGTATTTTGAAATCATGAATACCAGGGGAGAGCAACTTGAACAGCACGATATTTTAAAGGCAATGCTTATGAGCTACCTGGATACTCCAGCAGATCACTTCATTTTTTCAAAAATCTGGGATGCATGCAGTGATATGACTGGCTATGTACAGATGCATTTTATAAGCAGACTTAATGAGGTCAGGGAGAGTATTTTCGGGGGCGGTTGGAATCATCTTCCTTCAAAAGAATGGAAGGATTATGAAAAAGCAATACAAACAGACAATTGGGAAACAGGCGGCCACACAATACGGGATATTATTGATATCAATTTCAAGGTGGAGGATGATGAGGGGTATATTGATGACGATGTAAGAGTAAGGTTTGAAAGTATAATTGAGTACCCTTTCTTTTTGCTGCATGTACTGAAAGTATTTATTGCAGAAAATCAAATACAACATGAAGATGGAAAAACGCCTATAATTGCAGAGCTTTTGGATGATAAGAAACTTATTGATAGTTTTAAGAAGGTGATTACAAATGGTGTAACTGGCGCCGGTAGGGTCAGTGATAAAAAAGCGGATTTTTCCAGAGGATTTATAATCTGTCTTTTGCGAACCAGGTTTTTGTTTGACAGGTATATCGTTAAACGTGAATATGCCAATGACAGTGCAGATGGTGAATGGAGTTTGAAGTCCCTATTTGTGTCTGGACAGCAAACAAAGAAAAAACCATATTATCGTAATTCAAAATTCACAAAAACCGGCGAATGGAATTCGACTAATGATTGGAGAACAAAGACAAATATAATGTTACAGTCAGCATTGAGAGTGTCATATACTTCTCCAAAGGTAATGCATTGGATTACCCAACTACTTATTTGGCTGTCAGAAGACGACTGTGTACATCTGCAGGATGAGTATATTGTTGGGATTGAAAGTATTACTGAAGACATTGCTAAAAAAGCAGTAAGAGAGAACTTTTTCGATGTATGTAAAGATGGTTCTTTTGCAATGGGAGTTAATACTCCACATATCGTGTTTAATTATTTGGATTATTTGCTTTGGAATTCTGACAGAAAAAAGTATTCGGATTTTGATTTTGAGTTTAGGAACTCTGTAGAACATTGGTATCCACAGAACCCGTCTGAAGGGACTTTTGAACAGTGGAAAGATGGAGTTGATCAGTTTGGGAATCTGTGCATAATTCAAAGAAATGTGAATTCAAAGTTTTCAAATATGTCACCAGAGGCTAAAAAAAGCACATTTAAGGATATGATTGCAAAAGGAAGTCTTAAACTCAGAATAATGAGCGAACTTACTGAAAAACATGACAATAAAGTAGCTAGCCTATATTGGAAGGAAACGCAATATCGTTGTCACGAGGAAAAAATGATCAATATTCTTAAGGAAGCCTGCAATGTGAACACTGCAATAGTGTTTCCTGATTCAGATGAAGGATTTGATGAGGAGAAGGGGAATATTGAAAGTAGAACCCAGCTGGATGTAGCAACTATCATGTATGAGTGGTCTAAAGCTAAGGAAGCTACTGGGGCTATACACGTTGATGATAATAAATGTGGAAAGATGTATTGCCGTTTCACGACAGATGCAATGTCCCAAATCATGCCTGAATCAGAAACAGCTGATAGCGGATGGGCAACTAGGAATCATTATTTTTATGAGATAGTCAATAAGCAGGGAAAAAAGCTATTCATGCAGTTTGCTATGAGCGGGAAAAACTTATCAGAAGAACAACGAAAAATATGCAATAGAATAAATGAAATAAGCCCATCAAGAACTCAAAAAGAGAATTGGCAGTGGAAACTGCCTTTCGTATCAAAGAGAGTGGGATTGGATGAGACTACCACGAAAGAAGATATATCACGAATACTGGATGAGTCCTATGAGGAAATTATGGATTTTGAGCAAATGATAACAGATCGACTTCTTGAATAGTTCATAGGTTTTATCAGAATGGACCCAATATTCGTAAATAATGCAATTCTATGCGTATATGATTTATTCATGAATCATATGGAAAGGAGTTCGTATATGGTAGGGGCAACTGTAAAACACATAAAGTTTGGGGAAGGAACAATTTTAAAGGAAGAAGATGGAAAGGTTTATGTGAAGTTTGGCGTTGATGAAAAGATTTTTCCATATTATTCATTTGAAAAGTTTTTCACATGTGATGATCCGAAAGTACAAGAAGAGATAACACATAAAGCGAATGCTCAAAAGGAACAGAAAGAGAAGGCTGAAGAAGATAAGAAAGCAGAAATCAAGAGGTTGGTAAATGAGAATGTGGTCAAGCGAGATATAAGGCGTACATCCAATTCTAATAAATATTCTTCCTGGATAAAATTTGAAGGACCTCAGAATGAAAATCAGCCCCATGAGATGGTGAGTGTTCAAGATAATGGCAAAACGCTCTATATTTTGAATTATGTGAAAAGACCTTCAGGAGTTCAGGATAATGCAGTAGTCTTTATGGCTGCTGGAATTCAAGACGATTATGGAAATGCACAACAATCAATAATCGGGAGAGGCATACTGTGTGGATATAGTAACGATGACACGGTAAAACCTGCGTGGATAGAGAAATATAGCTGGATGAGTCATTATCAATACTATTTGGTTTTGAAAGAGTTTGAATGCATCGATGCAGCTAGAAAAGATGGACTAATGCTAAACCAAGTTTTGGAAGCGGTTGGCGCAGATACTTATCCTTCATCAGAAGGACAAGATGTATCAATAGAAAAGTTACGAGGTAAACATACACAGAAGATGCATATGATGATTACTGATAGAGCCGTGGACTACATCAATACTGAGCTTGATAAATTGTTTAAAAAATTTGGTTCAAGGCAATATAGGTCTGAATGAATTTTGAAGTGTTAGAGGTTCGGGTAGAGCATTTCAGGTTGGAATATTACTATATAGAGTGATACTTGCTGCTTTAAGTCAGCTTATTTAGAGGCTATCTATGTTGTGAGTACTGGAGGTAGAAATATGGCCATTTCATTTAAATCAGCTAATAGAAAACAGGTTGGTATGACAGATATGAATTCTTGTCATGTGGATGATGACAAGTTCGAGATAAAGAATTATGTTCATGGACTTCGTGATTTTATAATGACATGTAATACTCCAATGACAATAGCAATTCAGGGTGACTGGGGAACTGGTAAGACCAGCATAATGGAAATGGTCATTGATGATATAAATGCGAGCCAGAATGATATGTGTGGAAATATTACCCCTGTAAAGTTCAATACATGGGAATATTCGCAATTTAACCTTGCTTCACAGCTCCCGATGATAATGATTGATGCACTCGTGAATCAGATTAAGGCAGAGGTTGCAAAAAGCCCAACAGGGGAAGATGTCCTCAAGAAACTAAAGGCGTATTCTGATAAAATAGGAGATTTTGTATCTGTTTTTGCTACCGTATCATTAAGTATGGTGACGAGAGGAATGGTTCAGCTGGATTCTGGCAATATAAAGTCTCTTTTGCCTAATGGAAGCGCCAATGGCATTAGTGAGCTAAAAAGTAATTTTTCTGAGGTAATATCGACTGTCGCATCGGGAGAGAAAGATAAAGTAGTTATATTTATTGATGATTTGGATAGGCTTGATCCAGCACTTGCTGTAGAGATACTTGAAGTTCTAAAGATATTTTTGGAGTCGCCTAAGTGTGTATTTGTATTGGCAATTGATTATTCAGTCGTGCAAAGGGGGGTAAAGGCCAAGTATGGAAAAGACTTTGACGATGAGAAGGGAAGAAATTTCTTTGATAAGATAATTCAGGTTCCATTCCAAGTGCCTGTAGGAAACTATGACCTCAAGAAATTCTTTGATTCATGCGTCGATGAGACTGAAATTGCAGAAGAACTCAAGAAGAAATCGGATAAGTTAATAACACTCATTGAGACATCTGTAGGGAAAAATCCACGCGCTATAAAAAGGCTGTTTAATGCATTACTTTTATTACAAATGGTGGATCGGAACAATGAGAAATCTACTGGTATATTCCAGGATGGTGACAAGTTGCAAATGCTTTTTGCTATGATGTGCCTTCAGCAAGCATGTCAACCGGTATATGATTATTTTTCACTAAATAAGGATGACATTGATGTAGATAAGTTTAATGTTTTGCTGTCGATGGATGTCGATCAGATAAATGATAGTCTGGACATAGAGGTAAAACCTGAGGAATTAGAGAAAATCAAGAGATTTATTCCAGAACTTAAGAATCTCATAGTGAGAAATGAAATTGTTTCGGATAGCGATCTTGCCATACTAAAAGATGTATTGGCATTATCTGTAATCACAGGAAATACGGACCCTGTAGCTGAAAAGAAAAAAGTTGCGCTTCCGGTTGATAGAAAAGACCTTAAACACATCAAGTATTCAGAGGAACAGGTAGATCATATCTTGAACTTGATTGATGGTATCATTGCAGATAACAAAGATGTGAACATAAAATATATCAATACCAAGAGTTATGGGCATGCTGAGTACCGTGTAAATAAAAAGAAGTTTATTGATGTGATATTCTATGATGATGATAGGGAGTGGGTTGAAATTGGTTGCATACCAACAAATGTACTCATTTGGGATAGACCTGATTTAAGTGCAATTTGTGAAAGTCGTTCTATTATGAAAGGCATATCATACTTTTACTCAAGAGGTATTTCTTTTAAGTATAAATTTGATGAAAAGGATGACAGTCAAGATGAGGATTTGATGATGTCGGTTAAGGCTTGTTTTGAGGACGTTATGGGGGAAGCAAAGCAGCATTGAATGCCAAAAAGTAAATGAATTATAATACGCATTAAATAATTTGCATTTGCTGGTCTCGACTCTAAGGTAGGGAAGAGATCAGCATTTTTAATATGAATGTTTATTTTATTCAAGAGACTACTATAATATTTGAAAATAATATTTAAAATATTCACAGATTATTTATTTTATCCCGGCATATATTAAATTATAATTTAATGGCAATTTGGAAACTTTACTGGCTAATTGTTGTAATTTGTTATTTATATGTTATGGAGGAAATATAATTGAAGAAAAAAATATGTGCTCTAATTTGCTGCGTAGTATTTACGTCAATTACTTTGGTTGCTTGCGGAAAAACAGAAACCATTAATAATGAAATGAAGGAGAAAGCAGAAGAAGCTGTTAAAGAGATGGCTGATGATGCTTTTTCTGAAGCAGATTCTCATGAGAATACTTCCGAAAAAGCGGTTTCTGAAGAACCTGTTGAGCCAGTAGATGAATTAAATAATCCAGATGCGGAATTGCTAAAAGAAGGGAATACAGTTACTGTAGGTGAAATCTGTGAAATAACCTTAGATTATACAGATATAACAGGCGATGTTATGCCTAAAAATCCGGCAAGTTTTTATACTCATTATGAAGCTGATGCGGGTAAGGCATATGTCGATGTTTGTGTGGCATATAAGAATACAGATACTTCTGCTATTACTGCAGATGATACGATGAAGGGAAGATTGGTTTATGCAGGTAAATATGAATATTCAGGTTTTTCCATGATAGAGGAAGATAATCGAGGGAATTTTACTTATTCGAATATTACCAGTATTTCTCCATTATCGACAGAGTATATTCACTATTTGTTTGAAGTCCCGGATGAGGTAAAAAATAGTGGAAAGGAAGTTGATGTTTATCTCACAGTTTCTGACAAAGAATATAAAGTTGAAGTAAATCAAGGTTCTGTTGATTCCAGTGAAGTGAAAGCTACGACCGAAGCTACTAATGTGGGGGGAACAGTTAATGATGGTGAAGCAATAACAACAAGTAATTCAGAGTTTAGTGTTGATTATTCTAACATAACTAACGATGTTATGCCCAAGAGCCCTGCCAACTTCTATTCTCATTATGAGGCGGATGCAGGAAAGGTGTATGTTGATTTCTGTATTGCATATAAGAATACTTCTGGAAGTAACATCGGAGCAGATAAGATTATGAGTGCATCATTAAAATATGCTGATAAATATGATTACACAGGTTTTTCCATGATAGAAGAAGACAATCGAGGGGATTTTACGTATTCAAATATAACAAGTGTAGCTCCACTTTCTACAGAATATATTCATTATCTCTTTGAAGTGCCAGAAGAAGTAAAGAATAGTTCTGAATCTATAGTAATAAGCTTTACTATAGATGGGTGTGATTTTGATTATACAGTAAGATAAGTACGGGAGAGTATTATAAAGAACCGTAATTAAGATAGATTCAAGATTGGAAGGCAGGCGAAGATACAATCTTGACGTTTAATTGTTCACAAAACATATCATCAGATAAGTTAAATTACTATTTGTTTGAATGAAATTGCAAATAATAGTAATTTGAGGATACTTAGAAAAAGGAAGGTTGTATATGGAAAAGGTATTTTATTGTCATGATTGTAATATCAGCTTTATTCAGGATGGAGATGGAATTTGTCCAAGATGTGGTAAAAAGGCTATTGTGCTACCTGTGTCTGTGGATCAATGGAATGCTTTAGATGAAGCGGGTAAAGAAAACGTTAAGCGAGCAGCATTCAATAATAGAGAGAGTAATTCTCAAGTAGCTATTTCCGCAGATAAAAAAGTAAGTGAAAATGGTAAAAAAACGGAGAGCATATCAAGGACTCTATATGTGGTAGCCGCTGTTATGTATATAATATGTTCGGCAATGCTTTATAAGGGATACGATAAACTGACAAATTATTACAATTCAGAAAACTATATCTCTTTAAATAAAAATGCATATGTTGGAGGAGATGCATATAATTACATTATCAATGGAACGTATGCTACAAGTTTTTTTGTTTTGGCAATGGGTTTTTTAATTACAGGAACACTTTTTATCTTAGGCGGAATATATTTCAAAAATAAAAAATGAATATCCAATAATATGGTCGGTTGCCGCAGATATGTATAATGTTTTCATACATGAAGCTGGAAACAAATAAAAAATATGCTGGCCTCACCCCAGTGAAAGGGAAAGAGATCAGCATATTTTTTATTTTAAAAACCTAGGTTGACACAAAACATAATAAACGATATCTTTAGGTCAGTAGCTACAACCTTATGGAAAGGAAACGAAAGCTGTGACGGAAAAGATGCCGGATAACAACGAAGTTGATGAGCTTTAGAGTAGTGTGTAAGTTAACTTAAAATTCATTTGATCAGCGTTATGTTAACAATTATACTTGGATTATAGATTTTCTTTTCTTACGAGGGTTAAGCATAATGCGTAATATAAATGAACTTATTGGAATCATTAAAGGGATAAACTTTGATGGTGTTATAAATGATCGAGAAGTGTTAAGATTGCAGGCATGGGCTGATACAAATAGGAACCTTGCTTATGATCATGATCAGATTGAGCTGATTAGATTAGTTGATTCTGTGTTAGAAGATCATATTATTGATGATGATGAGCGCGACATTCTTTTGAGTAAATCAGAAGAATTCCTTAAGGAAACTGGGGATGATTCTGGGAGTATTTATGAATTAAACGGTATTATTGAGGGGATCGTATGCGATGGAGAAGTAAACGATGCAGAAGTGCGACATCTTAATGAATGGATGGATAAGCATGGGAAAATAGTGCGGAAGAATAAAGCTAGTAAAAAGCTATGCATGTTGGTTGAAGATATACTTGAAGATGGCATAGTGACTGAGGAAGAGCAGCAGTGCCTTCTTGATATGCTTTCAGAAAGGATAAGAATTTCTCAGTTTGAATCTAAGCTAGATTATTTGTGTCGGTTGGTAAAGGAAAAAAAGAATATAGGTGTCGATTTGATAGACATCCTTGACAATGAATCGGCGATGCAGAAAATACACAGCAGAGCCGAGGAACAGCTTTTGTATGCATTAAAAATAGGAAGCACATTTATTATAAACAATGAAATAATTGTGATTTCATTGGTATTAATTGCGATGCTTGAATATGATGGAAACTACTATGAAAACGTTCGAGCCATATACTCAGAGGCTTATAGATATTATTCGGAGCAGAAAGTCGAAGGAACAATTCGTTCAATTTTAAGCAGGTACAAGAAAAATAGTGATTCTGGTAGTAGAACCAGGATTATAAATGTTGCACTTGAAAATGCTATAGTTCCAAAAGCATTTTTGGCAGCTTTTTTTGAGTTTATATTTGATATTTATAAGCTGAATTTTGATTATGATCTTCCTAAGGAACCATATGATGAATTTATGTTCGTTTATGAAGGTCTTAGAAATAATATGTTATCAGACGGTGATGATATTTCTCTTAATGTCACGCAAAAAACCTATAAGTTGACTGCTGCAACAAAGCAACTGATCAGGCAGGAGACTGGTTTGGATGCACTAATAAAGCTAAGCATTTTGATTGTTACAATAATTGATAAAAGATTCTGGAATAAAGAAGTACGTGTATTTAATCCCTATTTAAAGGAAGGCTATGAAAAGTGGGAGAGACTGTTAAAGGGCACAGATAAGAAAGAACGCTCTACAAAGCATGAAATGTCTGAACTGCGTTCAAAATGGGAACCAAGATTCGAATTTATCAATAATGTTGTTTATCTTATTCCGCCTATACATAAGGTGAAGGCACAATATGATTATCGGGATATTTCTGTAGTGGTTTTAAATGGTGACGAGGAATTATATAGGGATAATGACTGCTTCATCAAAGAGATAATTGGTGGGTATCAAGTTAGTCCAGACAAGATTATGATAAAAAAACCGTTATCAAAAATGGTTTACAAACTTATTGCCGGGGATGAAATTATTTATGACAGTAAAAAGACTCTTTTCAGAGAGTTTATTGTCTTTGATGAGTTTGGCAAGGAAATAAAAAATAATACAGATTATGAAGGACCTGCATATTTCTGCTTTAATGGCATTGCTGACCTAATGGTTAAAAGCAGAGAAGATTTCTTTAACATTGGATATAAACTTGTCAGAGTTGGAGACTGTATAGGAATTGGAAATGATGTCTTTAACTTTTCATCTATGGTGAAACCAGGCATTTTTGGACAGTTACACAAGAATTGTTTTATCTGTGATAAATCAGTAAGGTTATCAGTTTATAAAACTGTTGATACATTATTGTTCGAAGCAGATAATGCTTCCGACAAATTTGAAGTTGTTATCAATGGGAAAGGATATAAGCTTAATGATTATGAATTAAAAAAGACATACAAAGATTCTACAACAAAGTATGTGGTTAAGTTAAATAATCTGGATGAAAGCGGGATTTATACAGTAGAAGTTAATCAATTTGTTAGTGGTAAAAAGAAACATATTTTACAAGAAAGGTTGGCTTATGATCCGGGCTTGGAGTATTGTGCTAACCCTATAGATGATACATCAATGCTTATCAGTGTTTCTTCTGGGCTAATGAAAGAAAAGGTTGCTTTGGATATACCTATATCACAATTTAGTGATGATTGTATTAGTTTTTCTTATGAAGGGAGTGATTACTATTATTTATTGCCTTTTAATTTAGGCATTTACAAGCTGGATGAAAAGAATTTCAAGACAGTAGATTCTGAATTATGGATAGAGGATATTTCATTGGATTCAGAGTTGACTATATACGATTCAGAGTGTGATGGGGTACTTGTTTATGCTGATAATGGGTCTTTATTGGAAGATAACATTGAAGTAAAAGATTTTGGCGCGTATAAAACGATAAGGATCGGTTTCATAAATTCATATAAAACGGAAAACACCTATGTTCTTGTGGTTTTGACATCTGAAGGAAGAAAAAAGTATTCATTAGCCTGTTACAATAAGTGTGTTATGGATACAGATAAAACCGATGTTATATTTTCAGACTATCCAAGGCAACTGAGGGTTACACCTTTTTACCATGGTGGCAACGGAGTATTCTATGAAGTTAAAAACGCTGAAGGAGAGAAAATATATCAGAGTGGTATTTTGCGCAGTGGACAGACTGATGTAATCGAAAAAATAAAATCTTTCGAGGACTATACTATAAGTTTTCATGAAAAAACAAAAGTACTCATGCTGAGAAAGAACACTCAATTATATGAGATGAATAAATTCTTCTTTGCAAAATCGGATTTTTCTCGTCGAACATTTAAAATTGTGGATGCATATTTTAATCACTTTGATAAATATAGAGGAGAGTTTGTCGAGAAGGTTTACCATTTTTCGAAGGCATACTTATATATTGAAGGTACACGCGTTGACGGGAAGTTAAAGGGGCGTATATTTGTAAAAACTATGCGTGGAGAGTGGTTCCTAGATGGAATCAATCCGGTTGAAGTAGAACTTTGTAGCGATATTATTGATAATACCATAGATGTTTATATTACAAATAATGGGGATGGATTATTATTGGATTTTGAAAAGCATGGAATATTGAATTCACTTGAGAATCCGACTGCACCAGATATTTTCCTTTATACAATTGATGTGAAAGGAGACTACCAAATATGAAAAAGCTAAATCCTATTGAACGGTCGCAATATATAAATAAAGAGTACAAAGAATATCTGAAATCATCATTTGAATTTGGAAAAAATGACTTGCAAAAGTTGTTTGTGGGACAGCTTGAAAGGGAAAAGCTTTTTAAAGGCCCATATGTGGACATGAGTTATCCCTTTGAAAGAGGGAAGAACATAGATGAACTCATAGATGAAGGCGTTATATGTAAATCGTTCCATAAGCTTAAGGATATAAATTTTACAAGACCATTGTATAAACACCAGGAAGAGGCACTAAGGCTGATTGGGTCAGGAAGAAGTGCGATTGTGACTACTGGTACAGGTTCAGGAAAAACGGAGTGTTTTCTATATCCTATATTAAACAAATTGCTTCAGGATTTGGAAGCAGGCAATAGGGATGTGGGAATACGTGCTATTTTTCTGTATCCGATGAATGCATTGGTCAATGATCAGATTGATCGTATAAGGAAAATTCTTTCTGATTGTCCGGAGATAACTTTCGGCTTTTTTACCGGAGAAACGCCTGAGAATGCTTCAGCAAATTATCGAAAAAAGCTCGGAGAAGAAAATGATGTTTTTATAACGGATAATGAATTAGTATCAAGATCTGAAATAAGAGAAAATCCACCACATCTCCTATTCACGAATTACTCTATGCTGGAGTATTTGCTTATTAGACCGAATGACTATTCATTGTTTATTCCTGAGCGGCTTAACAATTGGAAATATGTCGTTTTGGACGAGGCTCATTCATACAGCGGATCTCTTGGTATTGAGCTGTCTTTACTTCTTAGACGACTTACAGGGCTTGCTATCAAAAAACCACAGTTTATTCTTACAAGTGCGACATTAGGGGTACAAGGGAAATCCGAAAATGATATAGTTCGTTTTGCACATAACCTTACTTCTGTTGAGTATGATGTTAGTGATATTATTTTTTCATCCAGAATACCACTAAATAATAAGCCAGAATATAGGGTGGCTGGCAACGATTATAGTCAGATTAAGGCATACACTGCAAATGTAGATGCGGTTAAGGAGATAGCTAAAAAGTACTATAAAGGCAGTAGCACGGATATAAAGGAACTGCTGTATGAATTACTTTCAAGTGATGAAAATGTGCATGATATAAGCAGATTGCTGGGAAAAGGAAGTAAGAGTTTTGATGATCTTCATGATGCATTAAGCAAAAATATTACTCAAGATCAACTCATTGCTCTGATTGATTTGATTAATTATGCGGAAAAGAATGGGATTGGTCTGTTTGATTTGAAATATCATTCTTTTGTACGCCCTCTTTCTGGCGCCTACATAACATATGGTAAAAATCCCAAACTTAGTCTTACAAAGACAAATGAGATTGATGGAATGAAGGCATTTGAAATAGGAAACTGCAGATATTGCAATTCTCCATATATCATAGGGAAGATTCAAAGAAAAGAAGATGACCAGTTGGAATACCTTTTGCAGAATAAAGAAATAGATATCTACGAAAATTACGGAAATGAAGAATTTGTGAGAATAGACTATTTCCTATTGCAGAATGCAATTAATGAGGAAGAAGTTGAAAGTGATCAGATAGAGCCATATTCAGTATGTGCAAAGTGCGGTGAAATTCACATGGCACAGAATTTGAATGCAAAAAAATGCAAATGCGGAGAAGAATACAGATTCACAGTTTATAAGGTATTACAAGGGAAAGAAAGCGGAGAGGATATAATATACAACAATATATCTCAATGTCCATGTTGCGGGCATAAAGGAAAATCTGGTGTAGTCAAGGCGCTAAATATTGGTAAGGATGAGGGTACTGCGCTTATAGCTCAGATGTTGTATGAAGCAATTGATGAAGGTGAGAGCGAGAAAAAGACAACAAAAAAACTATCATTAAAGCCAATAAGTGCTCCATTGGGATCAGAAGAGAAAAAAATCAAACAATACCTTGAATTTTCAGACAGCCGTCAGCAGGCTAGTTTTGCAGCGGTATTTTTCGACAGCAATCATGTTCGTATGCTCCGTAAACGTTTGATTTGGGAAGTGATAACAAAGCATAATTACGCGGAGTTGAATGTGGATGAACTGACGGCGTATTTGGAAGATATTATTAGTAGAGGAGAATTATTCTCAAATACACTTACATCTCATAAGAATGCCTGGGCGGCGGTATTAGTTGACCTTTTGAGGATTGACGGTGCTTATGATGGTGAAGGGTTGGGATTATACTACTTCGATTTAGATATTAAAAGCATGCTTGATGAGCTTGAGGATAATGATATAGCGGAAGCTTTTGACGGATGTAACATGACTAAGGAAAAACTGTACACATTTATGCAGGTTGCCTTTGGCGTTTTTAAGACTACACCAGCTATAAGTTATGTTAAGTCAACGCTTACTCCAGAAGAGAAAAAGGATATTTTGGAATATAGAAGGTTTTCAAATTATGTGACACTTAGCAATCCTAAAAAGGCAAAGAAGGGAGAATCGGAGGATCAGACCTTTAATGGCATCAGGAGTTTTTTGCCGGTATCAGGTGAAACAAATATGGTTGTAAGATATACCATGAAGGCATTTGGTATAGATTCAGAGAAGGCCAAGAATGCACTTGAGCTTATTTTTAATCTTCTGATACAGACGATTGAATTGGCAGGATCCGATAAGTTTGTGATAAAACATGAAAAAAAAGACGCATATCAGTTAGATGCTAGTCATTATATAGTAAGAAATTATAAAACTTCCAAATTTTACCAATGTAGTAAATGCGGAAGATTAACCCCCTACAATATAAATAATAAGTGCGTACAAGATAAGTGCATGGGTGAACTGAAAGAAGTTGATCCTGATGAGGCATTAGCAACGAATTATTATCGACAGCAATATAAAAATAAGAAAATTGAAAAAATAGTTATAAAAGAGCACACTGCTCAATTAGAGAGGAAGCAAGCTAAGCAATATCAGATTGATTTTAAAAATAAAAAAATAAATATCCTTAGCTGTTCAACTACATTTGAAATGGGTATAGATATTGGTGGGTTAGAGACTGTTTTTATGCGTAATGTTCCACCTACTCCTGCTAATTATGTGCAAAGAGCTGGTCGCGCAGGAAGAAGAAAGGATAGCTCTGCTTATATACTTACATACTGTGGAACTGGCTCACACGATTATACATATTTCTCGGAGCCAGAAAAAATGATTTCGGGAATTATAAATCCACCATATTTTAATGTGGTAAATAAAAAAATAATAGTAAGACATTTAATGGCTACAAGTCTGGGATATTTCTTCAGAATGTATCCGGAGTACTTTAAGACAGTGGATGCGCTTGTAATAAGTGGTGGTGGAATTGACAAATTTAAGGATTATATGAAGTCGCGCCCAAAGGACTTGAATGATTACATAAATAAGAAAATTCTCCCTGAGCCAATATATGAGGAATATAGAAATTTCAAATGGTTAGACGAAATGGGTGGTGAAGATGAAAAAATGACTCATTTTGTTGAAACCATTTTGGAAATGTTAAATGAGTTTGAGCAGGCAAAAAAAGAGGCCATTGCAAAACAAGCACAGGGAGATGCGCAAGCAAGTCGAAATGTTACTTATTTTATGAATCAAATCAAGAATCTACAGCAGGAAGATGTAATTAAGTGTCTTTCAAAATACTGTGTTATTCCCAAATATGGTTTTCCAGTTGATGTAGTTGATTTGCAGATCTATGATAATGGAACTCCTGTAAATAAGTATGACTTGAGTCGTGACTTAAAAATTGCAATATCGGAATATGCACCGGATTCAGAGATAATTGTTGACGGGAATAAATACACATCGAAGTATATAACACTGAAAAAGCAATCCGAGTTCATAAAAAATTGGTTTGTAGCATGCCCGACTTGCAAAAGGATAAATGTCTTTTTAAATAAAGGTGATAATACCGAATGTAAGTACTGTGGACAATCAATATCTACATCCATTGCAGAATACTATATAGAGCCGACTAATGGATTCAAGAGTGGGATGACAAAAGAAAGTACCCGAATTAAGCCTAAGCGCTCTTATGCGGGTGAAGTTTCCTATGTAGGAAACGGAAAGACCGATGAAACAAGACTTATATTAGGCAATGCTTTAGGTGTCGAAACAAGCAGTGAAGATGAGTTGTTAGTTCTGAATAAGTCAGGCTTCTATATGTGTCCAGATTGTGGATATAGTGATCTTGTAAAGCGAGGAGGTAATTCTCCTACAAGATTGAAGAAACATAAGAACTTTAAACAGTATGATTGCCCAAATGATGAACTTGGCTACTTAAGGCTAGGGCATAAGTTTCAAACTGATGTAGCTAGATTCACGATCCCCATTTTGGACACAAGAGATAAAATAGGATATCCGCAAGCTCTATCGTTTCTTTATGCATTTTTGGAAGGGGTAAGCCTTGCACTTGGTATTGAGCGTAATGATATAGATGGTGTTTTGGATTTAAATCGTGAATGGCAAAGCTATGACATTATCTTATATGATAATGTGCCAGGTGGAGCGGGACATGTTAAGCGACTTTTGAATAGGGATGCAGTTGTGAATTCGTTAAAGGCAGGGTTGGACAAGGTTAGTAAACCATGCTGCGATGAAAACACTTCATGCTATAACTGTCTTCGAAATTACTATAATCAGTCGTATCATAATAAGCTTCAGAGAAAGCTGGCCATTGATGCCATAAAGCGCTTGTTATTTGAAATTGGTAATTCATCAGAGACTTTTCAAAAAGAACAGTGGCATTTTAATGGCAAGCAAGCTAAAAACAAACTAATGAAGGTTGTTCTTGGATCAGATGGAAGAAATCCTGGTAACGAGACAGCTGATGAAATATGGTCAGATCTTTTGGATGATTGTTTTGAGCAATCAGAGATAGATCTTATTGAGAAATTGAAGAACAATAGTCCTGAGATCATAAGCAGACCATACTATAACAAGACTGTGAAAATTGAAGAGACAGATGAAGAATTACTTGTAAATTTATTATGGGAAGAGAAAAAAACAATGCTTTTCCTTGATGATGCATATGATGATTATTTGAAGGCAGAAAAAACAGGTTGGAACGTATTCTGTACAAAGGATGGTTTCGATACTGATGAACTGCTTGGTAAGGTGAGTTTGTAATGGCAAAAATGATTCCGGATATTCCTAAAGAATTTGATCCTCGAAGCCATGAGGGAATTATGTTTGAGGAATTAAATAATCTTTCAGAGGAATACTATGTTTTTCATTCATTTCAAGTAATTACAATTAAGGGCAATGTTATAACAGAAAGCGAAACGGATTTTGTCATTTTTCATCCCAAAAAGGGGCTATTATGCCTTGAAGCAAAGGCAGGACAAGTGAAGTTCGAAAATGGCTATTGGCAGTACGGTAGTGGAAAAAGGATGAAGCATGATGGACCATACATCCAGGCAAATAGGAATAAATGGAATCTTAGTGATTATATGAATGAACATGGACTGGAATATGAAAACGAGCACTGTAAGAAGTTGCATGCTGTTTGGTTTCCGGATGTTCCTTTAGATAACTTTAAGGGGAAACACCTGCCTGGTGATGGAGATATTAGTATAACACTGACTTCGGATTCGTTTGGGCATATTGAGGAATGTATAGACAGAATATTCGAATACGACGGACAAGACAGAAGGACAACATGCCTATCAGAAAAAGATGTAAAGAGAATATTAGATAGGGTGTTGGCGCCGTCATTTAGCTTGATTTCCTTACAGGAAGTTGAGAAAGAGCGTACAAAAAATGTTTTTAAGAGAATGCTGAAAGAGCAGGTAGCTTTATTAAATTACTTAGAAGATCAGAATACTGCAATCATAAATGGCTTGGCAGGAACAGGTAAGACAGTTATGGCTATAGAAAAAGCGAGGCGTCATTCTGAAAATAATGAGGATGTGCTATTTCTTTGCTATAATGCCTTTTTAAAGGATCATTTGAAAGAGGCTTATCCGTATTCTCATGTTCATTACTATACAATAGATGGCTTGGCATGCAAATTATGCGAAACAAATCACCCGGATTATACTTTACTCAAGAAGAAACTGGAAGATATGTATTATGAAGGAACTTTTCCATATAAGCATGTGATCATTGATGAAGGGCAGGACTTTGGCAAGTCTGATTTGGAAGAAGAAAAAATAATAGAGTATCTTAAGGACAATGCTATTGATGACGAGAAGCGGGGAGGAACATTTTATCTTTTTTATGATAAAAATCAGTTAATTCAGGCGGATAGTGTTCCAGCTTATATTGCTGATGCAGACTGTAAACTGACACTTTTTAGGAATTGTAGAAATACGGAAAACATTGCGCTAACTTCGCTTCGACTTCTTGGTTCTGATAAAAGTCCTAAACTATTGCCAGATGCGGTTATGGGTGACATTCCTGAATTTGCTTTTATGACTGAAGTTGAAGATACGGTTTCGTTCCTAAATAGTGAGATTGATAAATATTTGGATTATGGGTATTCAAGCATAACGGTTTTGACTTGTAAAACGGAAGAAACCAGTATTATTGCAGATTATTGTGATGGCTCAAAGTATAAATATAAAAGGGGTTATGTGAAGTTTACAACATGTAGAAAGTTCAAGGGGCTTGAATCTGATGTTGTAATTGTAGTTGATATTGATAAGAATTCATTCGATTCTGTAGGGGAACAAATTATGTACGTTGGTACTTCTAGAGCCAGATATAAGCTGGATTGTATTCTTAACATGACTGAAGAAGAATGCATAGAGGTTATGGAAGATAAAAATATGAAGTATAATAGGAATATATATAAATCTTTTGCAACTGATTTCAATGCAAAATATGTGAAAATGTAGATTGAATTCGTATCTGGGAGTAAAGAAAAGTAATTAGGGGGGCACGAGCTCCCCTTTTGTAATTATGGCGATAAGGAGGTGCAAAGATGAGTCACAGTGTATATGATAATTCTCCGTTTGATTCGAATCATGATGGGCATATAGATGCAAATGAAGCTTCTTTTATACATGATACATATTATAGTGATAGAGATTCGGGCAGTAGCCTGGGTGGTAAAACATCTTCTACAAGTGGTTCTTATAATGGAGGAGAACGAAAGAGGAGCGGTAGAACAGAACGGGAAAAGAGTGTAGATGAAATAATCCAAGCAGATAGGCATAGTAAGGCGGTATTCTGGTTCTTGATTATTATAGCTATAAACATATTTTTCTATGCACCTGTGCCGGGATTAATTATGCTTGCCATAATTGTTTTAATAAAGGTATTAGCAAGTGTTTAAGTATCAGATTTAGGGCAAGTGAATATATAGCGAATTATATACGCTTATTTTTCGAAAAGAGATATTTTTTTGTGGATCAGTAAAGTGTATCTTGTATATAGAGATACCACACCGTTTTCAGAGAAGTTATGGAGGGCGGGATCATGAAAAAGACTATAATTACTCTTATTACAACATTCGTTGTAGCAATTACCTTGTTTGGAAGTATACCCATGAGCGCGAGGGCATATAGTAGCCAGTGTGCTAAATCCGGATGTACCAGGATAAGAAGTACTGGAAGTATATATTGCTATGTTCATAAGCCATCTACGAGCTCTTCCAGCAGCTCATATTCTAGCAGTACCAAGTCCTATACAAGCGCTTCTGTAGGTCATTGCGCTAAGTCCGGCTGCACCAGAAAGAGAAGTACTGGCAGCATCTACTGCTACGACCATAAGCCTACCACGACATCAAGCAACAGTTCTTCATACAGCAGCAAGAAGAGCACTTCAAAGAAGTCATATTCAAGTTCCAAGAAGAAATATGATTCCTATGATGTTTACGATTATAAATCCGCTCAGGATTTTGCTGATGACAAGTATGAAGAATTCTACGACTATGAAGATGATTATGATGATGAAGACGAAGCTTATGATGCAGCTGAAGATTATTGGAATGATCATCACTGATGGGAAAGGAGCTTGTTATGAATGGACCTTTTGATGATATGTTTGGAAATACTCCATTTGATCTGAATAATGATGGGCATATAGATGCCGGTGAATGGGCTTTTATAAATGATACAGTTTTCAAAGAGGATAATGATTCATCCGATTTTGATGATGAGGAAGAAGAACTCGAGGACGAGCTTGAAATGGCTGGCCTTTCCAGGGATGATCTGGAGATGATGGATCCTGATGGGAGGCGAGAAGCTCTTGAGGATGCCGGATTTGATGCAGACGGTTTTGATGATTTTGATTTTTAAGCTATTTACAAAGAGGTGTTTTGATTGACATAAAGCATATCTGAATGGAATGATCCATCCTCTGGGTAGTTGGATATGTGATCACAGGGCATTTAGTCTGGTAGGGGATTTCGTGAGATTAGCCGGGCACTCCTTTCTAAAATAAACGTTTGAATATAGTAAGTGAAACATAAAAGAATCTTTTATACAAAAGGCTAAATTCGTGAAAGGTGGTATGCATGGGTATATTTGGATTGTTTTCAAGTGATGATGAACATGATGTCAGATTAACAGATAGTGAAATAGAGAAGCTTACAAAGAATATGTCCCGTTCTGAAAAGAAAGAATTCTACCGAAGGCAGGAAGAACTTGAGCGCGATCGAGCCGATAAGGAAGCCTGGCTTTGGGCTATGGGAGATTGGGACGAGAATGATTGATTATTATACTAGTGGTATGATGCATTACATTCGTAATGAAAGAATGAGATGGGGGTTTTTACTGTATTGAAGATATATTATCAGGATTTACAGCAGTATGAGACTGAGTATACTTTTGGATTTAAGGTTGATGGTGAGAATAAGTAAATAGTTGCGGGAAGTTGAATACGTACTTGGCGCTCCTTACTTGAAATATATTAGGTAAGGAGCGTTTATTTGTAAGTAATAAATATGATTTTTATGGATATTTAATATGTGATAATCTTGCTCGGAAGTATAATTTTATTGTAAAAGTCGTTTTGTTGTGTATGGAATGTCCGTTTAGCATATTTAAAGGCACAATGAGAGTTAAATTGCTTAAATGGCTCTTTTAGAGAGGAAAAGGATATAAATGAAGTGGTATTGTTCTGAGTGTAAATCTTTTCATAATGAGGATGAGTTATGCCCTAAGATTAGAATTCAACTGAAAACGCATCCAGAATTGCTTTATCAAGCAGCAGATTTTTCCGTTGTTGCAGGTGAGGAAGCGCTTATTACTACACAGGCATTAGATAAAGCTGCGCAGTACATTAATTCTTTGACCGGGAGTGAGTTATCTTATGAAGGGACACAACAATTTGCGAGAGATATACAAGTATTCAAGCGATTAAACGAGGAACCTTTTTCGAAGTGTGGTGCATTTTCGACTCCCGAGAAGGCTAGAACATATATGGAAAATGTAATAAAGAATGCTAAAGAAAGACCAAGAGCCTTGACTAGTTTTGAATCAAAACTTACGGGATACTCTGAAGAAGTTGATTGGTTAAGGCAAAAGCAGGGGCAATTATCTGCATTGTGGGAAAGAAACGAACTATTATCAAATAATGCTCCTGGAATTGATGGCATTACATACAATAGATTTACTGGAAAACAGATAAGTAGAACTACTATTAAAGCATCATCTAATCAAATGACAAAGAATAGCACAGGTATTGCTGATGTGAAAAAAGCAATTGAGAAAGGATATGCTAATCAACAAGATATTATTTTTGGACCAGCAGGAACAAAGCTAGCAGCTTCGGATGCGGGGTTACTTAATCCGGTAGAAGAAAAGAATACTGTTCTGGATATTAGAGAATCAACAAGAAGGCAAGAGAGAAAAATAGCTAAAGGCGAGGCGTACACCAAGGTTCCATCTTCACAAATTGCCAAACATGCTTTAAATGGTGCGATAGTAGGAGGCGCAGTATCATTGTCGGTATCTGCAATTACAACATATATTCGTTATCGTAATGGTGAATTGTCTAGAGAAGAGGCATACAAAGATATCTCTGAAGGTTGTCTGAATGGAGCATTAGTTGGAGGAATACTTGGAGGAGTGACGATTTTTCTTCCAATAGGTGTAATGGGTGTTATTACAGGAAATGCTGTGGGCATATATGTAAATTCATCAACTTCCAATGTTTTAGATGAGATATATGGGAAAGGAGCATACGCAGCGGCATTAGATGCTTCTGGATATGTATGTGGAATGACTTATAGTCTTGCTTACTGCATAAGAGAGATAGATAAGAATGATAGAGAGATATTACATAATATTCAAGAGACTAAGAGTATACAAAAGGATATTGAAACTTTGATGAACGAGTTAGATAAATGAGCGGAGATATAATCAATGAGTATGGGTATTGA
The DNA here is from genome assembly GCF_000702265.1 of Butyrivibrio sp. NC2002. Taxonomy (GTDB): domain Bacteria; phylum Bacillota; class Clostridia; order Lachnospirales; family Lachnospiraceae; genus Butyrivibrio. The sequence continues at coordinate 314,167 of NZ_JNKZ01000004.1, read as the reverse complement.
CAAGAATAATAATTCCTTTGATATGGAAGATGCAATAAAAAAGTTGTCTTCTGTTTCAGAAGAACAATTTGAAATAATTAAACATGAGAAATGGTATATCCGTTTGTGGGAGACAGTAACTTTTTCCAGAAAAGGAGAAATGAAGCTCTCAGAGCAAGTAAGTACGCTTGCGCAAGCACAACAGATTATAGCGCAATATCTTTTGAAAAAATCACTGGATGAAAAAGAAATATCAGATATTGTACGTAATAATGCTTCTTATATCAAAAAACTTGCAGGGAATACCGTATGTTTTAAGGAGAAATTAACTAGCCTTTCTAATCTAGTATTGTTATTAAATGAAATAAATAATGGATATTATAGCAGTGTTAAGCCAATCACAGCTATATGTATGATAATCGCCCAATTAGACAACGTGATATTATCTGACCCTCGAGCGCTGAATAATATCTGCATGAGCATGAATAATCATGATGTTCTTAATGGTAAAAATATAGATGTTATAGATTTCTTGATAGATGTTTCTGATATGGACGAAAAAGAAATTCCGTTAGTATACACAGAATTATCAACAATAGAAGATAATGAGTATGCTAAGTTGGTTCTTTTGCTGATACACAAAATTTATTTTGCAAAAGATGAAAATCTTGATAGGGAGGATATTGTCCTGGATGTTGCATTGCAATATGGAATCGAAAAAAAATATGATACTACAAACCTCAATCATGTTTTTGAGTCATTAATTAACAGTGTAATATCTCATAAGGTTGCTGAAGGAGATTTTTCTATTACAAATCCGACTGCAAAACAAGAGCGTGAGGAAGCAGAAAAACTTTTTTATGCTGGCAGATTGATAGAAGCGTATCCTAAATTTATACATTCAGCAGATATTGGTGATGCAAGGGCATGCTACTTTGCTGCACGCTATTATCGCAGTGCGTATGGTACAACAGAGAAAAATGATGAATTATACTTGAAATATGTGAATTTGGGAATTCAGAGAAGAGATTCTCTTTGTTGTCTTGAATATTCATTGCACATGTATAATCAGGGAAGTAAAACTAAAGCTGAATCTTGGAGAAATAAAGCTCTTCCACAAGTTGGGAAAATGGCTGATAGGGGAGATTTAATAGCAAGTCAATTATTATCAAATATATTTTTCCATTTTTATATTATGGATTCTATAGAAAAAGATAAGAATATCGAATTGAATGAGAGAGAACAAAGGATGTTAAGCGCCTCTTGTGGAGTATATAAGAATTATACTTCAAAAGCTTTGGAGGGAGGATACTGGCTTGCAGCCTTTAATAAATGTTTTTCACCAGAATGTATGGTTGATGGTGATGGACGAGAGAAAAATATTGAAAAATATGGATGGATGTTTGAGAATGTCGAATGGAGTACGATACAAATAATGATGGGGTCTAGGTACCTTATTCTGGATCAAAAAGAAAAGAGATACTATAAAAATGCAATAGAGTGTTTTCTTAAAGCGTATAAATTACAAAAAACAGATTATTTATGTGGAATGATTTCATTTTTTTTGAATGCAGACTTAATTGGAGAATCAGAAGAGTATGAAATTAGTAAAAAGGATATAAAACCTTTTTACTACAAAGGTTTGGATAGTGATGAACCAAGTGGGTTAGAAGAACTTGGAGATCTATACTATACTGGTGTTGGAGATAAACATGCGGGAGTGGACAGAGAAGCTGCTTTTGAACATTATGAAAGAGCTTATGAAGGATACACTAATAATGCATCGGTGGTAAAATATCTATTCAATTATGGGAGAGCATCTACTGCGTACAAGTTAGGTTATATGTTAGTAAATGGCATTGGCACAGAATGTAATAACGAAAGGGCAATCAGTTATTATGAAGATGCAATTCAATATGGTGATGAGCGAGCAATTAAAGCATTAGCAGAATGCTATTCGAAGGGAATTGGTGTAAAAAGGAATTTAGAAAGAAGTAACGAATTGTTGTCTATGATTAAAAATGATTAAAGAACTATTTTCTCAGAAAGTAATGCATTGACTTTATTAAAAAATTGCTGGTCTCATTCAAGTGACAGGAATCGAGATCAGCAAAATTTTTATTTTCTAAACCTAGGTTGACACGAAGTGCAATAAACGATATCTTTAGGTCAGTAGCTACAACCTTATCGAAAGGAAACGAAAGCTGTGACGGAAAAGATGCCGGATAACAACGAAGTTGATGAGCTTTACCAGTCTATTATAGACGAGTATGAGACTACTAAGTCAATAGCCCAGATCGCAAAAAAACTTAATACCACGCAGGTGAGGGTGCAGAGGGTTCTGATAACGGAAGGATTATGGAGTTCTAAGAGGACGAAGCAGATAGCAGATCTTCGGCAGCAGGGCTTTTCAACAGAGGAAATCGCTGAGAAGCTGGGGAAGGATGTCAGGACAATACAGACGTTTTTACCATATTCCCGTGGTCAGTACGGTAAATCGGATTCAACGGATGCCATGAAATCAAAAGAGTATCGTGACCGTATGCATGTTGCAGCTGAGAACATGAGAAATAAGGGTGAAGCTGCCATGACTATAGAACGGGGCATTGATATTGATTACCTGATGGAGAACGGAGCGCAGGGCGAAGGGAATATAAACATAAAGCCCCACACCGAAGAAGAACTTGAACGAAATCCGTTTTTGAATAATGAATCAGTATACAGGTTGAAGGTTGAATTAAGGGATCATTTCATGTGGGGAGAAAACGGGCTTGGTCTTGATGCGGATGAAGAACATGATTTTCTGAAGCTTGCAAAAGCAAAAGAGGGTATATCCCGCGAAGTTCTGGTGCCCAGCACAATGAACCTTCATGCAATGCATTACATGATACAGAGACTTTTTGGATGGCAGAACGGTCACCTGCATAACTTCTGTATATCCAAGGATGAATTCCAAGGAATTACAAGGGGTACAGTAGGCGGATGGAAAAATCTGTGCGGAAGCCTTTTACATTTTCCAGCAGATGATTCCACGGACTTTTACTGGGATGATGATTACCAGGAAGGCGAGAGTGTAAAAAGTTGGCTCAAGAGGAAATACGAAGGGCCATATTCTCAGAAAGCTGTTTGTGAGACATATTTTGATTCGCAGAGAAAGGTGAAGAAGTTTTCAGAGGATTATCCCAAGTTTACAGCTGACATGTCACTTGATGAGATGAACAGCAAGATAATCATGGAGGAAAATCTTAACTTCCTGAATGAAAGACTTACGCTCGGTGAGCTTCTGACAAATAAGGCACCCAGGGCAGGGAAGGCCAGGGAAAAGGCTTATGCAAAATGGCTCGAGAGACTTGATAAAAAGAAGAAGAGAATCGATGAGAAGATAGCAGGTTTGGGTGAGCAGACAGTTAAGGATTATATTGAGGCAGCAGATAACCTGAAATTATGGCGCCATAACAGAAATAATGTGGAAGACAGGCTATATTTCGGGAATGCTGATGGGCTGATGGATGAGACCGGGAGAACAGCTGAGGAGTGGCTGGACAGGGCGGATTATATGATTCCGCTATATGAAGACGGATGCCACAGACTTTTTAATGAGTTTAACCCGAGACTCACACCGCTTTTTGATACGATTTATTATCTGTATGATTATGGCGATGGCTGGTGTGTAAAGATCACCGTGATGGATAAATATGACAGAAAGACTAATGCAGACCTGACAACATGCAAGGCTTTCGTGATCGATATAATGAATGAGAATGATGGCCTTGAGCGATACAGATATTACAACGGGGACCAGGCTGTGGAGGAGGAACTTCGCGACGTGCTTGCATATGTGGATGTGAAACAGCATCCGAAATGCGTGGCAGCAGACGGCTTATATGTCCTTGATGATGTAGGCGGGATAAGCGGTTTTTATGAAATGCTTGAGACACTGGCAGGCGATGATCCGGAGGAAAAGGCTGAGACCAAGACGTGGGCAAGGAGCCTTGGATGGACAGGAAGGATGAGCAGGCCTGGAAATATGCTATGATTTACAGAAATCAGAAGGTGAAGTAAGGCTTGTTATGATTTGCGGGGCTGCAATTATTATTGATGTTGTTGGGAGGACTTTAAAAATGTCAGATGGATCTGCAATAGAGATTCAGAGTGGGTACGGTAAGGCTGTACAAAAACAGAAGAAAAAAATAAGAGTTGTAGGCTTGGTGACAATATTTGTCGTATCGATAATGGCAGCTTCATTTTGTGACCTGAAATTTGATAATAAGGCTACATCAATATTAGTTTATCTGATATATGGGGTAGCTGTTCTGATAATAACTGCAATTATAAATGTTGTCTGGGCTATGGGACTTCTGAAAAAGATAGAGTCACTGAATCCGCTTTTGGAGAAAGATCCGGACATGTACATGGCAGAACTCACGGATATGATTGGAAATCCCAAATCGGCAGTGCTTAAGCAGATACTGCATCTGAACAGGGGAAGAGCCTATGTCTGCAAGCAGGATTATCAGGCTGCTCTTTCGGAGTTTGAAAATATGGGCGACAAGATTGTCCTTGATCAGAGAAGGAAGATCATGTACAGGATTATGCTTGCACTGTGTTATCTGAACCTTGATAGAAAGCAGGAAGCTTTGTCTATAATAGAGGAACAGCAGGGAGTCCTGACAGAGTTAAGAGAAAAAGGGGATTCGCTTGCAACGTCTCTTCTGTCGGTGCTTGAGGAGGAAAAGTGGCAGGAAGAAGATGGGTAAGAATACGGTGATCGTAAGCCCTATGTGATTAATATATAAAAGCTGCATTTCTGCAGCTGAGTTTTTGAGGGTTAGCTGCCAGATTGTCATGTTTCTGGCAGCTTGTGTTTTATGAAGAAAAGTGTTTCTATGAGGGGTTCCAAGAGGTTCTGCGTTCCTCTTGATGCTTTTATGATAACTAATCTTACTTAAGCCAAACTAAAATTCTGTGGGGAAAGTGTGAAGATTCGGTGAAAACGTGATCTGCCTAAAATGGGTGCTTGTGGTGCCGGAATGCGAGTATAATATTTCATAAGATAAGATGCGATGAGATGGGAACAGACATATGAGTAAACACAAAATGGTAAATGGAAAGCTCCTTCAGATGAACAAGAGCTATGGCCAGCTTAAGAATAAACAGAAATCAAAGATAGCGGAGTGGATGTACCAGGCTTACAAGAAGCAGATAAATGAAGGTATCAGCAATGAAGAAGCACTGTCACTTGTTTTGGATAAGATAGATGAGGCTCAGATATGGGTACCTGATTACGAGGTGGAGAAAAAGTACAACGGGAGCAAGAATAAATTCCAAAGAAGGCTTGCTAGTGAAAACATACCACAGCATATATATCAAATGGAAGCTCTGCTGGATAAAGCGACTGCAAGGCTTGATGCTTTGGAAGCGAAAATAGAAGAGTATAAGGAATTTCAGTCTGATATCAAAAGGCTTGAGGAATACTATACAAGTCAGCAGTGGAAGGATGATTTTGCCATGGATGAGAAAGGGACTTTTCCTGAGAGACTGAAGCGTGGTGTTTTGTCAGAGGACGGAATCTATAACCTGCTGGAACGCAATAAGGAAATGATGGACTGGATAAATACAGGGAGTGAGGATTGAAGACATGTGGCTGTTATTTGCAATTCTTTCAGCAGTGTTTGCTGCGTTGACATCTATCCTGGCAAAGGTGGGTATAGATGGAGTTAATTCGAATCTTGCCACAGCAATAAGGACATGCGTTGTGGTGGTAATGGCCTGGGGTATGGTTTTTGTCACCAATGCTCAGGGTGGTATCAATACCATAAGCAGAAAGAGCTGGATATTTCTTATCCTTTCGGGACTGGCTACAGGAGCATCATGGCTATGTTATTACAAGGCTTTGCAGATGGGAGAGGCATCTAAGGTGGTTCCGATAGACAAACTCAGTGTTGTCATTACACTTGTACTGGCGTTTGTTTTTCTGCATGAGGAGTTTACAACGAAATCTCTTATAGGATGTGTGCTTATTGGTGCAGGCACTCTGATTATGGTGATGTAACGGAGGCATGATGAAGAAAGTTAGGATCACAGTAAAAAAGATTACTCAGTATTCTGATCTGATGGAAAAGTATGAAAATCCGATAGAGCATGCGTGTAGCATGAAGCTTGAACAGAGCTTCATATGCAATGGATGGGAAAGACCGGAGGGTTTCTGTGAGAGTGCATGGGAAACCGTGTCGCCTTTTGTAATGACACTGGCTCATGGTGGTGAGAATTTCTATGACGGATGGATGAAGAACCCAAAGTCAGCAATGATTTCCTGTAACGATGGATTCAGACCGGTAAGTTTTCTGTTGGAAACAATGGATGAGGATATGATCATGTGACGTGCCGCAAAGATGAGGTCTTTAGAAAAGAACTTGAGGGCAATAGAGAAAAAGAGGATAGTTATGAAAAAGCTGACACTAGAATTGTGGCAGCTTTTTCTCCTCTAAACACTATACTTTTTATTCTTTGACTACGGCAGATTCGCCTTTATTATTTGAAAAATCTGATTCGATGAATTCAAGGTATTCACTGAGCTCCCTAAGCTCTCTCTCCATTGTTTCTGCAGCGAACATAAGAGCATTGCTGGCCTGATCATTTTCACTTAGGGCCAATCCATCTGATAAGAGCTGCAAATTGTTATTAAGACACATAAGTGTATGCATCTTACGAGATACCTCCTCAAAATATGTTTTACAATCAGCATTCTTTATGCCTGTAATACTGTGCATTTATTGTTGCCTCCTACGAAAATTATCCATCAGAAGATTACGATTCTATCCGACTTCCCCGGACACTTTTTATCCCCTATCGAGATCTCGAGAAAACAGTTACTATTCACAGCTAAATGAAGACATACAAGTACCGCGGCATTGTTTTTGGAGTTGCCCGGAACTGCGCTGTCCCGGGCATGTTGTTATGAAGAATTATATGAAAAAAAGTTTCTGTTTCTATTTCCAGAAGATTTTCATCTCCCGATGGATGTATATTAGCATCCGAAACTTAAGTGAGCATAAAAAAGGAAGATCCCTTTTGAAATCTTCCGTTAGTGCTATATATGGATTACCAAACGAAGGTTACTGCGTTAGCAATATCTTCTGTGATAGTGTTATCTTTTACTAGCTTTCTAAGCCATTTCTCAAGGTTGTCAACCTTGTGGTTTGTCTGGATAAAGTGAATGCTTTTGCCTTCTACGTCATTTGAAAGAAACAGTTCGTACATATACATAAGAGAAACCTCCATTTAATCATCTTATTTTTGTTTCATTCGTATTGGCCATTTGAATGTTCCTTGTCGCTTACAGGAAATATATCGATGGATGGGGGAGATAACTTTAGAGGAAATTATAATGTTTTAAAAATACTTTTTTGGGTGATACATATGAAATTTTTATTCATGGAATAACCATGCCTAAAATGAGGGAAAGCCAGCAATCATCGCGACTACTGGCTTTTGTGTTATGAAGAAAAGTGTTCATATGAGGGGGCGCAAATCGTCCGGGGGACGATTGCTCTGCGCTCGACCGAAGCGGAGCGTAGACCCAAGAGGTTTGTTCCTCTTGATGTTATTACTATACATTTCCAACCTAAAGTAAAACAAAAAGTCATGTAAACAGATTATGAACGATGCGGGGATATTATTAACAATCTGTTCAAAGCATTTTTAAGATGAGTTAAGTTTTTGACGGTATCATAAAGCTATCAAGAGGACAGAAACTCTTGTTAATATTGATAAAACACTTTTTCATAACTGCTGTCTGGTGAAGAACCAGACAGCATCCTCCCTAAAATAGTAGCTGCCTTTTACAGGCGGCTTTTTCTATTTTATGCCTATATTGAGGGCTTCATCTGAGATATAATTTATACATGGCGCAGAAATGAAGGAAGGGGATAGCATGGGTTATTGCGGATGGGCTGATTTCAACGAACGGAATAAGACGTACCATGATAATGAATGGGGAATTCCGGTGCATGACGATCGTAAGATGTTTGAGCATCTGATGCTGGAGTGCATGCAATGCGGCCTTTCCTGGGATTTAATGCTTAAAAAGCGCGAAATTTTCAGGTCATGTTTTGATGGATTTGATTATGACAAGATTGCTGCCTATGATGATACAGATATTCAGAGGATCCTTGATACGGAAGATATGATAAAGTCTCCACGGAAGATAGCTGCAGTAATAAACAATGCGAAGTGTTTTCAGAAGGTGCGGGAAGAGTTCGGAAGCTTCTGCAACTACATGTGGTCGTACTCGGATAACAAGGTCATTTTATATAATGGACACAGCAAGCTTGGCGGCAGGATTCCCGTTAGTAACGGGCTGTCAAAGGCTATCAGCAAAGATCTGAAGAAACGGGGATTCAAGTATGTTGGTGAGGTGACGATTTATTCACACCTGCAGGCCTGCGGCATCATAAACGACCATGATGAAACCTGTCCATGTTTTTCAAAGATAAATGCGGAGAATGAGACAGTAAACAAACGTAGGGATAAAGAGGTTTATTAGTTATAACATGCAAATCAGGGAACTGACTGAGATTGAAAAACAAGCTTATGATGAAATGATAGAGGGGGCAAGACAGATTAATCTCTTCGGAGATGAGGAGGAACTGGACGCAAAGGATTTTGTTATTGAGCGTCCTGATTCTGGGGAATGCTGATAAGATGCGATGAGATAAAAAAAGGAAAGCTTATGACCATGTATCCGCCAGTGCATAAAAGAACAGAATATCCTTTTGACTATGACAGGCTAACTATGCTCTGGGATAAGTATCCCCAGTATCACGAAAAGACACTGTTTTCAACGATGGATGAACTATTGGAAGAGCATGAATCCTACAGGAAGGACTACGAAGAGGTTAAGGATGAATATATTTCATGCGGATATGAGAAGTTCCTTATTCAGCTTTCCTGGGCAGATCTTCCCTACAGATATGAGACAAAGCGCCTGATTGAAAAAGCAGGTGATATTCCAGAAAACTATTATGTCAAAGAGTTTATGGATCAGTTTAGGGGGATAGACACTGAAAGGAAAGCATGTTTTGTTTTTCCTGAGAGTTTTGTTCCTCATTTCTTTGTTGTAATGGAAGTATGTAAGAATGCAGAATCTGTTTCACCCATTAAGAGCCTTTTCCCCGATGAGGAAAAGGTGCATTATCTTGCAGTGTTTGATAAGACTGATATGGACCGTATACTTTTAATGTATCATCTTTTGTATACGAGCTCTTCTGAAGAGATATATGGCGGATATTCTTTGTATGACTATCCGTTCCCCTGGTACCATAACCACCTATGGGATGGAGAAACGGTATTCCGATCTCCGTATCTTCCCGACAAACTCGCAAAATACCAGGGAAACATCCCTTACTATCACAATCCGGCAAAAACAGTATATGTGAGGCGAAATATAAAGCATATGCTTGAATGTGGGTATTTTTCCACTGAGCTCGAGTTTTTCCTTGCGCTCACAAGGGATATAATGCCTATCTTCCAATGGTGGTATACGGATATTTTGCTTTATGAGGAAAAGGACGGATTTAAAACTGACTGGAGGCTTAAACGTACACAGATAAGGACAGACCTTACTGATAAAGGAATAATAAAACCAAAATGGAAACATGAGTTATCACTTTTCAGGGAGATAAGAAAGAAGTTCCCGGATACACTATACCAGTACAGGCCTGATTGGCTAAAAAGGCAGAGCCTTGATATCTACATTCCTTCTATTAAGACCGGTATCGAATACCAGGGAATCCAGCATTATCAGCCAGTTGATTTTTTTGGAGGCGAAGAAGCGCTCTTGCAGAGGCAGGAACTTGATAAGACGAAAAAATATCTTTGTGATGCCAATGATGTCAGGCTTATCGAGTGGCCTTACAGCATGGAACCTACAATAGGAAACATAAAGAAGATGCTTAAGAAATAAAGCTTTGCATTATTGGAATTGTACTGCTTACGCCTGATTGAAAAATCTATAAGGAAGCGAAGGTCAGAATAGTCTCTCTCATATCATCAAGCCTGATGCAGATAACTCCATATTCGTTATTATCAAGGGCTGCTCTTTCCCGGAAGGAACAGCCTCCATCTATGAGCGTAATGTTCTGCTCGTGGAAGGCTTCAAATTTTCCATCAAGTCCCACCACTCGCTGGACAGGTACATGTCCGATTATGAATTCCCAGTCATTTTCTATATAATCATCCGTTGGAACAAAGATGTCTGCTCTGAATGGAGTTTTCCATACTATGTTCCAAACTACGTGATAATCGCAATCTTTGTATTCCGTGTCTATCAGTGCCACCTTGAAATATGAATGGGTGAGGCAGAAAGTCTTATCACCTTTGAAAACAAGAGTGGTAAGCACTCTGGAGTTAAGCCATGTTAGCAGGTCTTTTCTATCCTCTAGGGAAAACTCTTTATAATGTTCGAAGGTAACTTCTCCACCATTTGAGTATAACCACAGATACGCATCTTTTCCTGGTGTATCATCCACAGATCCATCAGGAGCAACAGCGTTAAGCATCATGAATTCATGGTTGCCAAGGAGCAGATCCATGTTGGGAGCATCCTTAATCATCTGAAGGATCTTGATCCCGTCAGGACCTCTGTCAATGGCATCACCAAGAACATACATGAAATCATCTTCTGAAAAATGGATGGTCTCAAGAAGCTTTTCAAAAATATCATATTGTCCGTGAAGGTCTGAAACAGCGTATGTTGCCATATGGTTATCTCCTTTATTCCTATTTTTTATTATAACGATAGCATCATGAAAAATGTTGTAAAGTTTGTCATATCTTTTGGGTCATAAAAACGAGTTAAGGATCGCCAATAGAGCGATGCGATTACAAAAATAAACCAATCTGAGAATGCTGTATAGAATGGAATAGAGGAAACCAATACACAATATGTGGTTTAAAATAATTTAAAAATATAATATATTGTGAAACTATAAGTAAATAGGCATGTTGAAGTGAATATCGCCAAATAGGCGATATGAATCGCCGTTTAGTGAGTTCTTATTTCAGATGAAATCCTATACATTAACGGTGGAGATATGCTTATGAGAAAAAGTAACGAAAACCTTAGAAAAAGAATAAAAAAGAAGCTAAAGATCTGGCACGAGATATATAGCGAAGGGAGCAAAGACCCAGGTCGTTTTTGGCGAAAAAAGCTAAAGGATAATTTTGAGTACATGATTGATAATTATGGCTTTAACGGATTGCTTTTTGCTGAATCGCTTGAGACGGATCCAAAGAATTTTTCGAAAATGAAAAATTATGGTCGTGCTCTGACGCCAGAGAAACTTAGCAGATTGATATATGTTGATGACATAAATATCCTTTGGCTGATAACCGGAGATGACAGATTTTCTAAGAGGCTGGAGTTGTCTACTGATGATGACTTTATGACAAGTTCAGTAAAATGCCAGGAATTTATATTATCATATAGAAATCTGAAAAATGAAAAAGACAAACGAAGAATACTGAATTATCTGATGAAGGAATTAGCTGAGGATTCGGATACGCTTGATGATGAAGACTCCGAATTATAAATCATGGATCCTGTAAAACACACAAGGGGGACCAACCCTCTTGTATGTTTTTTGGGTCCATGATTTTTTTGTGGAAAGAATTGAGATTTCTTATGTGGGGATATTGTGACGGAGGGATTATTCAAGGAGGATATGATATGAGTGGGATCTCAAAACATGAAGCAAGAATCAATGAGTATCTGGAGATGGTGCACCTGGAGAAACGGTTTGCATCAAAGATAACGAAGCAGTTACTGGAGAAGTATTGTGAGATACTTCATTCAGGTAATCCATTGATAACTGTGCCGCTTACAGCGGAAGAGGTGGAGAAGCAAAAGCAGGAAATGAGAAGAGAATATCTTCTAATAATGCAGGATGAAGGTGAGGAGGCAAAGAAGAAACAGTCTTTGTTCGTTACAAGGGTCCTCAATACATCCTGGATTGTTGAAAAAATAGATATGGTACTTGGGATGGTAGCGGATTTTCATGATGTGGGATCGTTGTATAGGGAAATACTTGAAGAAAGCTATCTCAATGATAAGATAATGACAGTTGAAAAAATGGCTGTAAAACATTCAATGAGTGAATCTGGAGTTAGAAATACAAGAAGAGAGGCAATAAAGCTGTTTGCGTTTTATATATGGGCTTATGCGCAAAGAAGAGAATCTGAAGATATAATTGCAGGGAAGGTCAGTCCGGCTGATGCTGTAAATGAAAAGTTGGATAAAGCCAGTTAATAAGCGTGTCTGCAGAAATGCAGGCATTCTTTTTGCTGTAAATAATCTGTCACTGCAATGTGCTGAAGTGTGCTAGTATAATGGAGGCTCTGGAGAGAGGGGGAGCGAGCTAGATTGCTATAAATGAGGAGAAAAGAGATGGAAAGGTTTAATCAAAGAGAAAAGAAAAGAGACTTCTACTGCCCCTTATGTGGAAAACACGTTCTGGGAACTCCAAAGGACAGAGAAAAGGTTAATGATGATTGCCAATGCCCAAAATGTCTGAGGAAATACGTGATAAAATATGACCGCTCTGGATGGCTGGATATGCATACGGACAGGCGTGCCAGAAGAAGGGCATAATCGATTCATATATATAAGTGTCTTTGGAATTAAAAATATAGTTCAAAGGAAACTGCTAATGATATCGGATTCAGCATGGGACTGGAAGGGATATGCGCAGTACTTTGAGTTTTAGCTGGCGGCTATGAGCGGCTGAGTATCGTTGGAAGGCGGAGCAAAACAGAGGAAATATCCATTGTTATGGGTATTCTGTTTTGCACCGTCTTTTTATTATGTCTAAAAATGCGCGTTCAGATTTGAACACAAAACGATGAAATTCCTCTGTTTTATCCGAGTTGTGTTCAGATTTGAACGTTTTTGTTTGGGAAACCTCAATAGGTAGGTATCCGTGACCTCCCGGTTTTTGAAACTAATGACTTTTTCAAAAATCGGAGGAAACGGAAAGTGAATAATAAAGAGAATATTGAAGAATATGAAGTGATCAACCTTGGATACGAGTATCCTGGGATAACAGGAGGCGTTAAGTGGGCTGTGGTAACGGATCTGGACATTGATGTGTTAATGAGGAAATACGGAGAGGAGCTGACTCAGTATATGCCCTATGTGGTCATGACTTCAGAACAGGGAGAAGCCTTTCGTGATTATAAGCGAAATGAGGCGAAGCATGAGATGCGCAGGATAAGACATCATATCTTTGGTGGATATGAAGAGGGTATGACAGAGTATATGAATTCTGTGTTTTCTAAAGAAGAACCGGAAGAAACAGTCATGGAGAAATTGGAGTATGAGAGATTCAAGGAGGCATTGGACAAGCTTCCTCCTGCACAAAAACGTAGATGTATTCTGTATTTTTATCATGGCCTTTCTGAAAAAGAAATCGCTAAAGCTGAGGGTGTATCACAGCAGATGGTTTCCCTTTCGCTTGATGGAGCTCTGAAAAACCTTAAGAAGTACCTGAAGCTTTAAAATGCTATTTACAATGGGTGTGCATGTTCCAGGCAGTCTGGGATATGCATGCCTTAAATAGGTAAAAGTAAGTTTTTGTAATGATAGCAATGGTGTAAAATGGTAGAGATATATTTTGTTAAAGAATAATTGTTGGCGGAGGAAAAAAGTGAAGTTCTTGAAGTGGTTAAATCTAATTCCCCTTGTAATGTTTGTGATTAGGGATATGCTCGGAATAGCTGATATTAATCCTATATGGATGATAGTTGTTGCGGCATTTGTCATAATGAATGTTTTTATGGCTAAAAGCATGAAGGAGTATCTCCTGTCTTCGTTATTATTGCTGATATCATGCGTTGCCGGAATGGTACTAAGTACATATTATTACTACTATTTTATTAGTTCTGATTTTGAAACGCCTATTGTCGGTGCTTTCATTGCGATGGTCTATGGAATATTTGTGCTTGTGCTGGCGGGAGTTGGTACAGCTGTCTTTGCCATCAGGAACAGAAAAGAGGCCTTGAAAAATGGAGATATTTGATATAACTGACGACAATGGCTTTCCGACCGGAGAGACGGTTAGCAGAAGTGATGCACATGACAATGGTATTCCTCACAGGACAGCTCATATATGGATCGTGAGAAAAGAGGGAGGAAAATATCAGGTCCTTCTTCAGAAAAGAAGCGCTGAAAAGGAATCTTTTCCCGGGATGTATGATACATCATCGGCAGGACATATACAGGCGGGAGATGAACCGCTTGAGTCAGCTCAGAGAGAACTGTTCGAGGAACTTGGAATAAAGACTGTAGCCGGTGATCTTACTTTTGCAGGGAAGTTCCACATAAAGTATGAGATGGAATTCCATGGAAAAATGTTTAGGGACAATGAAGTTGCTTTTGTTTATGTGTATGAAAAGCCGGTGGATATTTCCAAGCTGAAGCTTCAGACAGAGGAAGTAGAAGAAGTCAGGTGGTTTGATATCGATAAAGTCCATGAGGGATGCATACACAGGGATGGCACATTTTGTGTTCCAATGGAAGGGCTTGAGACAGTAATGAAGTATCTTAAGGAAAAAGAAGAGAGACTAAGATGAAGAAAATAGTAGTGACAGCGCTTGTGCTGATAATGGTAATAGGAACAGTAGGATGTGGTGCGAAAAAAGAAGATGCAGCGATAATCGGTGGAGCTGACGGTCCAACATCTATTTTTCTGGCATCAAAAGTGAGTGATCCTGTGGTATCAGGAACCTGGCAGACAGCATCCATAGGCTATGAGACTGATGGGGATATGCAGCCTGAATACTATGTACAGTTTGGTGATGCAGAGATAATTTATGGTCATATGGAAAATAATGATTTTGTTCCGGATCATTTTGATAGTATTTCGCTATTCGAGGAACTGAAGACTGGAGGATACAAGATTCAGGCAGAGTCTGATAACGGAGTACAGTACACGTATCAGTCTTCTGAAGAAAATGCGGATATCCTGGAATATTATGAGACATGGAACGAGGATGAGTTTTCAGAGAAGTACAGTGGCGGCGCTTCTCTTAGCAGATGTGATTAAACTTTAGGCTATAGCTTGTTTTGAACAGTGAGTAATGAGGGAAACATGAAAAGACGAGTAGTAATATTAGTGCTTGCATTATGTCTTGTGGCTGGATGCGGTAATAGAAATAAAACTGTTACAGACAATGAGGATAGTAGCATGGCAAGCGCTGATAAAGTGGTTCAGGATGAAAATAGCAATGATGTAAGCATTGAAGAACCAACTGAGGATGAAGGTAGTGCTATAGGATTAGACGCATCCAAAATCATAGAAGATCAGTCATTTGATATTGGGCTAAATGGATGGGGAGACGTAAGATTTGTATCTTGTCTGCCGGATACAGATAAAAATCCGTTGTCAGATGCTACGTTTTATATCATGGATGATGAGAAAGTGATTTATAAAATGCCTTCTGTTTACGAAAACGACATCAGAGAATGGGGGATTTTTGAGGACATTTCTTTTGTTGCATTCAAGGATATAAACGAAGATCAGAAAGATGAGGTAATTGTAGGAGAACTATACGTTACCGGTGCCGGACCGCAGGGGATGTTACCACGTACAGAGGTAAGAGTTTTCGAGGATAAGGGAGATGCATTTGAATATGCTAAGGATCTAAGCGAGTATATAAATGATACTATGCCTGATGATGGCACAATTTATGATGTTTATGAGAAAGCTGATAGGTTTAAACAGAATGATTTAGACAGCAGTTCCGATAAAACCCTTACTGAGGATAGTACAGGAGGAATAGGCAAAGCTCAGGAAGAGGGATATGATCGCACGTACCTTGAAGAAAAAGACGGGGTCTATACATACAGGTTGGCAGATGCATCCATCATTGAAAAATATGATGAGTTGTATACAGGTGCGTTTTCCAATTTCATAGATTCATATAACGAAGTAATGAAATGGCAGAACCAGAGCTATAGATCAAAAGAGAAATATACTGCAAATAGTCTTGTGCTAAGGAATAATGAAGAAAACAGCGTTGTTAAAACAGGCTCATATTATGAAATGGATTTTGACTTTAACCTTGATAATGTAGGCTATACCTATGTTGATCTTGATAGTGATGGAACCTTTGAACTTATATTTGGCATTTTAAAATATGATGAGTGGACTCCTGATAATATCTTTGAAAGAGCTTATGGCTTGGTGAATGGAAGAGCAATTAAGATTTGTGAAGGCGGAAGCAGGGACTATCACTGGCTTGGTTCAGATGGATATATTTATGAGACTGGAAGTAGCGGGGCTGCTTATAGCGGAACATCCAGGCTCCGGTATGACAGTTCGCAGTTAAAGGTTGATGAAGATACAGATTGGGGCAGTCAGGGCTTTATAGAAGAGGAGTTCCTGGGATACTGGGAAAGACCTGTGCATATTAATGGACCCTATTATGATATAGATGAAGCAGCAAGGCGTCCAGAAAGCGAAATATCAGATGATGAGTGGAGAACACTTATGGACGAATGGGATTCAAGACAGGTTGGAATAGAATGGCTTAAAATGTCGGATTATATAGCGAAGTATCATTTGTTAGATTCCTGATTTTTAATTTTATGAAGAGTATTATAATCAGATTTAGCCGTGCTAATTTTGTAGTCATAGGCTTATAAATCAAATTTATATGAGAGAATAAGTGATGGGAATAACAAAAACAGATTTTATGAGAGGAATGCAATGCCAGAAAATGCTCTGGCTTGATAAACATAAACCAAGGCTGAAGGTTATTCCACCTGAAGTTCAAGAAAGGCTTGATGCAGGCAATGATTTTGGCGACAGGGCTATGGGCATGTTTGGTGATTATAAGGAAATGACCATTTTGCGACCGGGTACGAACTATCCTGATACTAAAGCCATGGCTGAAAGGACGACAGAGCATATTCGGTTAGGAACGCCAGTCATTTGTGAAGCAGCTTTTATCTATTACAACAACTATTGTGCAGTAGATATACTTAGAAAAACTGAAGAGGGATATGATTTTTACGAAGTTAAAAATTCTCCTGAAGTGCATGAACAGTACATTAAGGACTGTGGATTTCAAAACTATATTCTAAGCAGATCCAAGATAGATGTAGGAAATATATTTGTCGTGACTCATGGCGAAGATGAGGATAATCCATTTGTGATAAATGATGTTACAACAGAAGCCAAGGGGCTATATAAATGGGTTAACGATAATATTTGGAATCTGAATAAAATGCAGAAAAATCCAGAAGAAATACAGGTTGAAGTTGGGGAACAGTGCTGTAACCCTTATGAATGTTGGTATTATGGTTATTGTCATAAGTAGAAATAGGAGTGATTAGAATGACCTTAGAGCAATTGATGTCCTTTGAAAATATAGATGATTATAACATTTGGTGGTATGGTTTAGGAATCGCCGATGACTACATGGATGATGAAAAACTGCTAAAAAAGCCTCAAAAGACCAGACCGTTGAGAAATGCAAATTTGGACTGTGTATATCTTATTATGTCAGGTGAGACGGGAAAAACATGCAGGTACAGATTTGCAATCAAACTTATTGAAACAGGAAATGATGACTATTTTGAATGGGAGAGAGTTCCACTAAATTTGGATGAATATGGAAGCCGTATAGTTTTTTATCGTGAGAGCGGTTTTTCATTCTATAACAGTGCTAAAACTGCAAAAGACTTTGTTGTAGATGAAATATGGGGCAAGGTTACTAATCGTACAGTAACGCCATTTTCCACGTATGATGAGGTGGAGCTGTCATTTTCAGAGTTAAGAGAGACTGTTGATAATCATTATCCGGATTATTATAAAGCGCTGTCCTGTGTTAAAGGAATATATATGATTGTGGATGGCAATACCGGTAAATTATATGTTGGCAGTGCATATGGCAAGGATGGTATCTGGGGAAGGTGGAGTTCCTATTCAGAAACATATCATGGACAAAATGAAGAGCTTTTAAAACTTTATCATGAGTACGGAGCTGACTACTTCCAGAAATTTAAATATATAATTCTTCAGGTTCTTCCTATGAAATTGTCAGATAGGGAAGTTATTGATAGAGAGAATGCTTATAAGCAACGTTATATGACACGTGAGTTTGGATTGAATAATAATTAGGATGATAATTATGTAAAGAGGATTTCCGCTAAGGCGGGAGTCCTCTTTTGCGCATAAGAATAGTAAAGAACCAGTAATGTGCCCCTGTTAGTCATTTAGTTTATTGTTAATGGATATTTTATAAAGTGATAATTTTATGATGATAAAATTAATCTGCTAGATTAGCAATAAAGTAGAATTAGTATTTTTTAAATAGCGAGGTGTACTTATGGATTTAGATAGATCAGAAAATTTGAAAGATCCGGGTTACTCGTGCTTAAGATGTCATATGTGGAAAGGCCCGAGACGGGGATATGATCCTGTCAGGTGTGATAGATATGCATCTGGAAGATGTGAGGCTGATGGAAGGTTTCACAAAAATGATGATTGTTGCCAGGATTATATTCGGCTAGATAAACATTCAGAATACCAAAAATTCAAGAGGAAGTTACAGGATTTCGAAAGAAGCACAAAAAATACGAAAAAATCCCGTAGATCAAGTAAAACTAAAAGTGGTAGTAAAGGTGGAGGTTTATTATTCGTCATAATTATTTTGTGCCTTATCGGGATGTGTGGTAAAAGGACGACACAAAAAAATGAGCAACAAACAGAAAAAATAACTGTATCAACAGAATCAGAGTTTATATTTGAGGATTCTGATAAAAGATTTTTGACTGATGATGAGGTAAAAAATCTTTCGAAGGATGAGATAAGAATAGCTATTAATGAAATTTATGCACGCCGTGGAAGAGCATATGAAACACCGGAACTAAAAGAATACTTTTCTTCGAAGAGTTGGTATAATCCACAATATTCAAAATCGGAGTTCTCTGAAGAGGTTTTTAACGAGTATGAAAAGGCTAACATAAAGCTTCTTGTTAAGTATAGATAGAGTGGGGGTCTTATGGATAAGCAATATTTAATGGTTAGGGCAATGACATCACAAGAAATCCATTTTCGAGAGTTCTTTGATAATAGCGTTGTTGCAGTAGGATGGAGTCAGATTAACTTTACAGATTATAGTGACAGGGAGCTATTAAAGGAGGCAGTAAAAGAGGAATATTATTTCGATAAAAGTGGACCCCATGTGGCTATGAATTTAAATGAGTGTGCTAGGTTCAGTGGGATTTTAGCAGGGGATCTTATAATTGTTCCTTATTATTCAGGAATAGCATTGGCTATAGCGGAATCTGAGGCGCTATTTTCAGAAAAAGCAGCTGAGATTGATTTGGGAAATCAACATAAGGTGTCATACTTATATAAGGATGGAGATATTCTTAGCGTGCCGCGCAATAATTTGTCGGAGGGGTTACAAAGGAGATTGCGTGTTCCTGGAATGTCAGTTTCTGATTTGTCGGAATTTTCAGATGAGATAGAGAAGTTGTTTTCACACCCAGATTCGTATTCGTATTCTAATGAAGCTAAAGAAAAAGAAGATGCATTACAAAAACAGTTTAAAAAGGATCTGCTTAAGAATATACAAAACGGGAAGACCAATTTACAGACAGGTGGAATTGGTATGGAAAATCTGGTTAAAGAGTTGTTTGAGTGTGAAGGGTATTATGCAAGAGTAATGGCCAAGACCTCATTTAAGGGAAGTGCTGATGCAGATGTTGAGGCGTGGAGGGATGATGCCTTTGCTTCGATTCGAATATTTGCACAGGTCAAGCATCATAGTGGGACTACAGGTAATGAAGGAATCAGGCAAATTGTTAAGGTTATTGAATCTAAAGTGATCGCTGGAGAGAACTGTAAAGGAATGCTTATAACAAGTGCTAAAATCTCAGAAGAAGATGCAAGAATAGCTGAGGACAATAATATAGACGTTGTCGATGGAGATAGGTTGGTAGAAATCATATATTCAAATTTGGGTCGATTATCAAAGGGAACACTTGATAAGCTTGGAGTTGTAATGGTTCCGTCTGTTTTAGGTTAAATAATATGGAGCAGGATATATGCTCATTGGGATTATAAATATAACTTCTAGATGATTTGCGAAGGAGGAATGAGAATGCCGAAGGGAGAACCTAATAAAAATACGGTACGAGTTGACCGTTATCAGAAAAAAGCAGGATATAAAGTGAAAAGTTTTAAGCTAAAAGGTGATCTGGCAGAACGATTTGCTGAAGCGTGTGATAAAGCAGGGGTGAGTCAGGCGGCCAAGATAAGTGAATTAATGGAAAAATTTATAAGTGATGTCGAGCAGGGACAATAGTTGTAATGATGTAAAGATTGTCAGACATATTGTAAAAAACTGAGTATTTTTCAAAACAAAATATGATGTGAGAAATAATTTGCGTGAGGCAGCAGATCATTAAGAATGTGGTCTGCTGTTTTTATTATTTTTTTAAACGGAAAATAGGGTTTTAAAAAATATTTGAAAAATTTTCTTTTAGTAGGTTGTAAAATTCTTTCTCTCTGTGGGTATAGGTGAAAGGGCAAATAAATCCCTTCGTCGGACTTTGAAAACTGAATAATCATTCATCAGGTACAGTCCTGTACTGTGGAGCCGCAAGGGTACGCCTTGAGCGAGATAGCCCCTCTGGAATGCCGGTAGCACCGGTATGGCGAAGATAGGTACAGGGATAATGAGACTTCCGCTCAGCCACAACTAAACGTAATGGGAGCGGCCCGGCGAGACCCGCGGGGAGGAGAGAACCTATGGAGCTGTGCTGCAGCCGCCTGATGATTTCCCGGAATCTGAAGATTCATTGTATCGGGGTGTCGAGGACAAGTAGATACGTTAATTTCGCTGGAATATTACGAGGGTGTTCCTTCTATATAACAATATGGAAGGGCTCCCTCTTTACATAAAAAAGATAGAAGAAGGTGGTGATGGGTATGAATGAAATCCAGCGTGGCGAAATCTATCTTGCAGATCTTGGCGAGGGAGTTGGTTCTGAACAGAAAGGCATAAGGCCGGTTCTTATTGTGCAGAACAACAGGGGAAATAAGTATTCCCCGACAGTAACAGTATTACCAATTACAACTAAGATACACAAAAGCAGCGGGCTTCCTACCCATGTGATTCTTGATGGAGTGGGTGGGCTTAAAGAAAAATCAGCAACGATTGCTGAGCAGATCATGACAATAGACAAAACTAGGTTGATCGAATATATGGGGATTCTCGATGAAAAGTTCATGAGAAGATGTATCGATAATTCGATTCTGGTGCAACTTAATATTGATAATAAGAAAAGAGGGAAAAAGGATGGAAAGAGTAGAAAAATACGAAATAAGACTGTGCGAAAGGCCGACACTGACTGTAGAAGAAGCGGCAGCTCTCTACAATATAGGTGAACATAAACTCAGGGATCTTACTGAGCAGGACTCATGTCCCTATGTTTTGTATGTGGGCCGCAAAAGACTTATAAAGAGAAAGCAGTTTGATGACTATATAGCAAAGGCGTTCTCTATATAATCGGTATCATGGATGGATTGCGGTTATGATGATATTCTTCAAGAAAAACATGAAGGAGGTCACATATGGATAATGAAAACAGCAGTCTGGAATCTCAAAGCAATAATACGAAATTTGTGAAAATCAATGAGATAAGGCTCAGTGAAAGACCAACACTTACAATCGAAGAAGCAGCGGCTCTCTATAACATCGGAGAGAATAAACTGCGGGAATTGACGGATGCAGATGAGTGTAAGTTTGTTTTGTTTGTTGGCCGTAAGCGGCTTATTAAAAGAAAACAATTTGATGAATATATAGGAAGGTCTTTTTCTATATAAAAATCGACATCATGGTGTGAAACAGGTTGGTGTGCTAATTTCAAGGCATATCAACCTAGTTTTTTTGGAAGGAGGAAATGAATGGAACGAAGAAAAGATTCTAATGGTAGGGTTTTAAAAGAAAATGAAACCCAGAGAAAAGATGGTACATATATGTATCGCTGGAGAAGCAGTATTGGCAAGAGGGAGACCATATATGCACCGACACTTGATAAGCTCCGTGAAAAGGAAGATAACATCCAGAGGGACAAGTACGATGGAATTCGAACAGATGCAAAAAATGTTACATTGAATGAAGTCTTCGATCTTTGGAAGATCATGAAAAAGGGACTTAAGGATAATACTTTTCAGAACTATATGTATACATGGGAGCGATTTGTGAGGGATGACATAGGAAAGAACAGAATTGTTACCCTGAAAAAATCTGATATAAGAAGATATTATAACAAGATGCTGGATGAGAGAGGTCTGAAGGTTGCAACCATCGATAGTATACATACCGTACTCCATCAGGTTTTGGATGTTGCCGTTGAAGACGGATATATCAGAAACAACATTGGTGATAAGGCCATAAAAGAATTGAAGCAGTCAAGAAATCTTGGCTCCGAAAAGAGAATGGCCCTTACGGTTGAACAGCAGGATCTTTTCCTTGAATATCTTAGGGTGACACCTATGTATAATCACTGGTATCCGGTATTCGCTTTTATGCTTGGGACGGGTTTAAGGGTAGGAGAGATAACTGGCCTTCGTTTCGAAGATGTTGATGAGGAAGAAGGATTGATTGATGTGAATCACACCCTAGTTTACTACCAGCATTCTGATAATGGATGCTACTTTGGAATCAATACGCCAAAGACGAAAAAGGGAGAGAGAACAATCCCGATGATGAAGTCAGTAAAAGAGGCCCTGGAACAGGAAAAGGAATATCAGGAATATACCGGGATTCACTGTAAGGTGAGTATTGATGGATATACCAATTTCATTTTTGTTAATCAAAATGGAAATGTTCAGAACCAGAGTACTCTTAATAAGGCACTTAAGAGAATCATTAGAGACTGTAATCAAAAGGTGCTTGATAACAGAAAGGGAAATGAAAAGGTGATACTTCTTCCTAACTTCAGCTGCCATAATCTCAGACATACATTTGCAACGAGATTGTGCGAAGCCGGTGTAAATATAAAAGTAATTCAGGAGCTCCTGGGACATACGGATATATCAACTACGCTTGATATATATACTGATGCAACAAAGGATTTTAAAAAGAAGGAGATGCTGAATTTTGAGGAATTCATGAATAAGAAAGATAACGAATAATACATAGCGTCGTGAGTCTGATCATGGGATCTGGCACATGGCGCTATTTTCATTCCTCTTTTCCATATAAAAGGCGGTGAGTCGTTTTGATATGATTCATCGCCTTCCCTTTCCCAGGTTAGGAGTGTATATTAATATAGTAACTACTTGGGACATTAGCGCAGCTGGGAGCGCGTCGCACTGGCAGTGCGAAGGCCACGGGTTCAAGTCCCGTATGTTCCATCAAAGCTAATTGAGGGGGTAACAGAATATGGAAAAGTCATACTTTGACGGAGGGCTTTTACAGCTTATACGGATTTTGTCAGATGATAGTGCCTGAAATTAGATGGATGATGATAGAACCGGAGTTATGATACATAGCGTCGTGAATTTGATCAGGAGATCAGATGCATGGCGCTTATATTATTTGGAGGTGTCATGACTAGGAAAAATGGAATACCAACATGGATCAATCTGTATTATGTGTTGGTAATGAAGGAAAGAGGAATTATTAGAACTTTGCAGGAATATAGAGCTGTATACAGGGCAGCGCTTTTGCTTATTGAGGATATGGATGAAAATGAGCTGGACGTTGTTGGGGAAATCGTTATGAGTACCAAGGGATGTGTTGACAGGTTCAGGTGTTTTCCTAGGATTATGCGTCCGCGAGTTGCGGACTAATAATTTACACCCACCTATACACCCATAATACACCCGCTGGGTGTAAACGAGTGCCAAACTAAGATATAAGGTGCTAGGTGTAGGGTGGGAAAAGGCAGGTGCTGACAGGCTTTGACGGGGTATGACAAATGTTGAAAAATCCTAGGAGCTCTTCCCGACTTTGAAATCATCAAAGTAATTGATAAATCCGGTACTGAACCGGATATGCGTAGAGGCTTGAAAAACTTCTATTGATTTGGATATGCGTAGAAGCTTGATAAAACTTTATTGTGCATATTTTCGGGCGCCCTTGTGGCGCCCGTATTCTTGATCATCAGATGTGGTTGCATTCCTGGGAGTGCTTGCGCCCGTATTCTTGACTAAAGGGGGTGTTCCCCGCGCCACACTACTGATTCGTGGCTCCGCTCATCATTCTGTTGGGTGGAAATTTCCATTTTTTGACTAAAACATTGATGCTGCTGCTATTTAGTCATGGTTTTCTTTCATTATGATAGGTGGATAAGCTATTTCGTACCTAAGTGTTATTTTAGCCATTTTGATGCGTTTTTTATCCTAAAAAGCTCAAAAAATCTTTCGCCTAAAACGGATTTTTGGTTTAGGTGAGAGATTTTGCTATTATAAGGGTTATGACATGTCTTTAAAGCATAGACATATTATGATATAATATGTCTATATAAGCTAGGAGGTGCCAATCATGTTTGCATTACAAGAGACAATCAGACCATCAGCTGATTTGAGAAATCATTATAACGATATATCTAAGCAGTGCAGGGAAGAGAAAGAGGCAGTTATCATTACTGTAAACGGCAGAGGCGATACTGTGTCTCTTTCATATGAGGAGTATAAGAGAATCAAGGCAAGGCTTGAGTTGCTGGAAATTCTTGCAGAGGCAGATGAGGATGTTAAGAATGGACGTGTAGCGCCTATTCAGGATACATTTGATGACCTTAGGAGTATCCTGAAGGAGGGACTGAATTGAAATACAAGATGATTCGTACTGATACCGCAGATTCCCTCATCAGAAAGATCATTCTTTATGTGGCAGAGAACTTTGGAAACGATGTTGCTCTGGAAAAGCTCGATGAGCTTGAAAAAGATATCATGTCGCTTGGAGATGATCCTTATATAGGTGTTGATCCAAAGTATGCGGTTCTTAGAAGGCAGGGCTACAAGGTCTTGATAACAAAGATGGATCTCGTGTTTTACAAGATTGATGAGAAAAATAAGGTCGTGACGGTCTATGCCGTTGTTGACCAGAGACAGGACTACCTCAGTATAATCAGAGGTTTGTAAAACTGAATAACATACATGTTGATTGGTAGGGACGTTCAATTTTGAGCGTCCCTTTTTGAAAGGAAATTGGCATATAGTCCAATGTTTTGTTGGTCGTAAATCAAATTTAAAAACCAATAGTCTATTGTTAAAATTTTGATAATGATTAAGAGGTGATTGATTTAAGGCAGACCACGATATGTCAGAGATTCCAGGAATTATCAAAGGAATCATTAAAGGGAAAATATGTACAACTGCATAATCCGGTGCTCCGTAAGGTGGCACTGGAACAGATCCGGGCTCTGCAGCAGGTGAATACTATATGATTCTTTGACGAGCTTTACCTCGTAGTCGATAACATCTTTTGTACGTTTCTCTATAAGGGTAAGGTCATCGCTCCCGCAGTCAGGACAATTTTTTAATGTGTGCTTTTCGCGGTCAGTAATTTCACTTTCCGAAAGCGGAGCAAGGGTGTGTTTTTTGTGACCGGGCTGTCCGCCACGCTTCTTTCCGGATTTTACCCGAGAGTTAGGAATTACTTTTTTCTTGCCTATGGGAGTCTGGCTGGTGGGAAGAGAGCTGTTGGTGCCATCAGTATTATTCTTTGCTTTTTCTTTTGCCAGAGCATCCTTTAGTGCTTCTACCTGAGCTCTTAATTTATCGCTTTCAGAATCTGATGCATCGTTATTTGTCCCAAGTATGGCATCCATACGAGACTGGAGTTCGGCGCATTTTTCCTTATACTCATCAAGCTCTTTGGCCATATCTTCCTGATCAAAGACGGAGTCCATTGCCTTTGCATCAAAGTTTTCTGTAATGATAACCTGCCTGTGATATAAATCCTTATATCTTTCCAGCTGGTTTTTCAAATGCTGGTTTTCCTGCGTCAGTCTATTGATGGTTCTGATATTTTTGGCTTTCTCTTCATTGGTGTAAGTTCCTGCAGCAAGCTGGTCGAGTTTTTTCTGCAGTTTTCTGTTTTCGTTTTGGAGTTGTAAGTTTTCTTTGCGTCTATACTCGTAAGCCTGCTCTAAAGTCATTTTCAGCCCTGTTTAGTCCTTTTTGATTTTAATTCTTTTAGTTCCTGCTTCAGCATTGCGTTTTCTTCAAGCAGCCGCCTGACTTCATCTTTAAGCCCTTTCATAGTCTTGGGCATTTCATAGTCATCGGGGGATGGAACATAATTAGGACTTCGTTTTTTTCCGCGACCGTCGGTTGGAATAATTTCCCCTGTTTCTTCGTTTAGCCTGCCTATAAGAGTTCTCTTTGACCGGGATTGTTTCTTTTCTTTGTCCCAAAAAGATTTGCATTCATAGACATACGTGATTCCGGATCTTTTATCTTTTTGATGAATTATAGACATGATTTCACCTCCTATATCGTCATGTATATAGTATAACACATGACGATATTTAACACAATAGAAAAATGCCAAAAAGCATAGGAAAAATCTAGGTTTTTGGCATTTGATGCTGTGGTGAATTAATGGTTATGTATTTTCCTTGTGGTGAAAAAATGAGTCCGGAATGCAGATAGGCTGTGAATAGTAACACAGGAACAGGAATTCGACTATACAGGTATAGTTATAGGACAGCATATTAAGTAAACTGTAGTCAGTAGCAGCAATGATGCATAAGAAAATCCACTGGAGTGTTAAGAGGAAATATATATGAAATATGCAGTTATAGATCTTGAAATGTGTATGGTTCCTAAGGGATTTAGGAAAAGTGGTTATAAATATCGTCAGGAAACTATTCAGATTGGAGCAGTTCTTCTTGATGAGGAATATGAGGTTATAGACGAGTTTAATACGTATGTGAGACCTGAATTTGGATACATAGATAGCTTTATCGAGAATTTGACTGGTATTTCTCAGAGAGATGTTGAGAATGCTCCTTGCTTTGAAGAAGCTTTGGAATCTTTCCTGGATTGGCTGCCGGCAGATGATGTCAGATGTGTATCCTGGAGCAACTCTGATCCTAAGCAGATTATCCGTGAAACATTTGAAAAGGGTATAGAGGATGATCGCCTTGAGATTATCTTTGCAAACTGGATTGACTGTCAGAAGACCTTCGGACGGAAGATGGATAGAAGAATGGCATATAGCCTTGAGGAAGCGCTTTTTATATCTAACATAGCACCTGAAGGAAGAGCACATGATGGACTTGTTGATGCTGCCAACACAGCAGTTCTTTTCACAAAGCTGGAGACAGATCCTGATTACAGGCTCAATGAGCTGTATGAGACTGCAAGAAAAGAGGATGTTGATCACCTGAGTTTCTGTATGGGAGATTTGTTTGCAGGATTAGCGTTGGCATAATAAAGGAGGAACGAAGTTATGGCATTTGAGAGAACAATACGCGTCACTGGTAAAGGAAATCTTAAGGTAAAGCCTGACATGACCAGGATAACTATTACGCTGGAAGGGGTAAAAAAGGAATACTCCAGCACGCTGAAACAGTCATCTGAGGATACAGAAGAATTAAAGAAAATACTGAAGAAGCATGATTTTTCAAGTGAGGATGTTAAGACGATCTCTTTTAATGTTGAAGTTGAGAATGAGAGTTACCATGACAAAAATGGAGACTGGAAAAGTAGATTCGTCGGATATAGATTCAGTCATGTTCTTAAGGTTGAGTTTGAGTCTGATAATGACAGACTTGGAAAGATTTTATATTCCCTTGCTAATGCATTGATAATTCGCCCTGAGTTTAGGATAAGCTTCTTTGTGAAGGATGAGACAGCTGCGAAGAATGAACTACTTGGTAAGGCTATAAAGGATTCTGGGGATAAAGCTAAAATACTGACTGCAGCTGCAGGAGTAACGCTCGGAGATATACAGACTATTGATTATTCCTGGGGGCAGATCAATATGGAAATCGCTCCTATGCACATGGATATGCTTTGTTGTGAAACTGCAAAATGCAGTACTGATGGCTATGATATGGATATTGAGCCAGATGACATCGATATAACTGATACAGTTATGGTTGTATGGGGAATATGCTAAAGATTGATGAGGGGAGTGCAGAATGGGATATATTGATTTTGTATTAAGAAGTTTTATAGGAAGTCATTCTGATATTATTGTGTTTTGGTTTGGATATATTGAACTGACAGCTTTTTTATCGGTGCTATTGCATATAGTGCTTTTCAAGAACGAGCTTAAGAAGGATTATCCGGATATTCCTTATAATCAGGATACGGGATGGCTTCATGGAGAGTAACATGATAGAAAAATAAGAACGTGCAATTCACCAAAATAGATATGTAACTGGCAACCCAAAAGGATTATCTTGTATATAGAGATACCACACCGTTTTCAGAGAAGTTATGGAGGGCGGGATCATGAAAAAGACGATAATTACTCTTGTAACAGCATTCGCTGTAGCGATTACCATATTTGGAAGTATACATATGAGTGTAGGCGCATATAACAGCCAGTGTGCTAAATCTGGATGCACCAGGAAGAGAAGTACCGGCAGCATCTACTGCTACGAGCATAAGCCTACCACAGCATCAAGCAGCAGCTCTTCATACAGTAGCAAGAAGAGCTCTTCAAAGAAGTCATATTCAAGTTCCAAGAAGAAATATGATTCCTATGATGTTTACGATTATAAATCCGCTCAGGATTTTGCTGATGATAAATATGAAGAATTCTACGACTATGAAGATGACTACGATGATGAAGATGAAGCTTATGATGCAGCTGAAGATTATTGGAATGATCATCACTGATCAGAAAGGAGCTTGTTATGAAGGGACCTTTTGATGATATGTTTGGAAATACTCCATTTGATCTGAATAATGACGGGCATATAGATGCCGGTGAATTGGCTTTTATAAATGATACAGTTTTCAAGGAGGATGATGATTCATCCGATTTTGATGATGAGGAAGATGAACTCGAGGACGAGCTTGAAATGGCTGGCCTTTCCAGGGATGAGCTGGAGATGATGGATCCGGATGAGAGACGTGAAGCCCTCGAGGATGCAGGTTTTGATGCTGATGATTTTGATGATTTTGATTTTTAAGCAATTTACAAAACCTCTTCCGACGCAGAGTTGGTGGAGGTAGTTCATGGAGATCTGTGTTATTAAATGAGGAGGAGTTAACAGTCCTCACTGTTTCAATACTAAAAATAAAAAAGAAAACTACGGAATTGATAACGTAGTAAGTTTAAGGAGATTCCAGTGGGCAAAAAGACAAGGCAGGAAACAATAGATGAACTGACCCTGGCGTTAATGTATCTGACACGCTTTAATGACAGGGAGGGAAGCCATTTCAATGAGATGGCATGGAAAGGATACGACTTTGATTCTATTGAGCGGTTAGACCAGAGTGATTATATATTTGATCCTAAGCGTAGCAGGGGCGGCGCATATAAGCATGCATATTTGACAGAAAAAGGCCGTCAGAGAGCGAGGGAGATACTTAAGGAACTGGATGCGGAGGATCAAAAGCTGTATGAGAGGTTCGAGTTCCGCACAATAAAGCCGGAAGAAGCAGATGAAGCTGCTGAGATTGAGCAGATCTGTTTCCCACCTAATGAAGCATGCACTCCGGAGCGTATAAAGGAAAGAATTTCAGTGGCTGCAGACTTTTTCTATGTGGCAATCGATAAAGAAACCGGAAAGATGGCGGGATTTCTTAATGGTATTGCTACAGATGAGTATGATTTTCGTGATGAATTCTTTACGGATGCAGAGCTCCATAATGCAGACGGCAAGAATATAATGATTCTTGGGCTTGATGTCCTGCCAGAGTACCGGAAGCAGGGGCTTGGAAGAGAGCTTGTATATAATTACTGTCGCAGGGAACAGAATCGTGATAGAAAAAGACTTGTCCTTACTTGTCTCCCCAATAAAGTGAAGATGTATACAAAATTCGGATTTTTGGATCGCGGAGAAGCTGCATCTACATGGGGTGGAGAAAAATGGCATGAGATGGATATTTTTCTAAATTAAGGTTTTTCGCAAAATGAATATGAGAGGGGTAGGATATTTTGGAAGAGATTTTTGATGTAACAGATGATAATGGATTTCCTGTGGGCAGAACGGTCACAAGATCTGAGGCACACGATAAGGGAATTTCGCATAGGACTGCTCATACATGGATAGTCCGTAAGGCTGGTGGTTCATATGAGGTGTTGCTACAGAAGAGAAGCTCCAATAAGGAATCGTTTCCTTCAATGTATGACACTTCTTCAGCTGGGCACATCCAGGCAGGTGATGATCCGCTGGAATCAGCGCAGAGAGAACTGTTCGAGGAGCTGGGAATAAAAGCGCATGAGGGTGACTTTACTTTTGCCGGTAAGTTCCATATAAAATACGAGATGGAATTCCATGGCAAGATGTTCAGGGATAATGAGGTTGCTTTCGTATATGTCTATGAAAAGCCCGTGGATGAGACAAAGCTCGTCCTCCAGACCGAGGAAGTAGAAGAAGTTAAGTGGTTCAACATAGATGAAGTACTTGAAGGTTGCAAACATCGGGACGGAACATTCTGTGTTCCGATGGAAGGGCTTGAGACTGTGATGAAATATCTGGGATATGATCATGCGTAATCTTCGGGAAAAATAAGAATATCGCGGATCATTGTAGTGATGAAATCACGGCATTTTCCGCAGCCGGTACCACATCCGGTTGCTTTCTGGACTTTTTCATATGTATCTGCACCATTTTTGACTGCATCGAGTATTTTGCCATAATTAATGTTCTTGCAGGAGCATGCGATTTTATCTCTTTTCATATCAGATTATCCTTCCAAAGATTGATTGTGACAGTATAGATATCGGCAGTTGTTTGAAGGGATATTACGTGTATTATCAAAAAAGGTAGGGGTTATTGTTGCAAATAAGAGAATTAACAGAGGCTGAGCGAGCGACCTACGATGAAATGACTAAGAATGCAAAACAGCTCACGATCTTCGGGACGGAAGAGGAGTTGGATGTGAAGGATTTTATGAAGATTCCTGCTTCAGAGATAGACCTTCGATATGTTTCTTTTACGTATGGTGATTCAATGCCGACATTTGCTGTTCAAGGCGGTAAGGAATATCGCGGGCAAGTATACACTTATGATGAAATCCTTAAGATTATCGATAAGTATGGTTTGCCGCAGAATTGGAATGATGATGGTGCCCATGGTCCGGAACGCTATATAGAGGTTCATATTTGGAAAGAGGCATAAGAACATGAGTCTACAATTTGTAAAAGCAAGCACTTCTGATGCTTTGACAATAAATGGAATATCTAAAAGAGCTTTTGACAGCGATGTTCAGGTCGGAGCCCCTTCAGTAGGTGGTCCTCCTGGATATATGTCTGTGCCTTATCATACCAAGATGGCCAGATCAAATCACTTGTACAAGTTAATCGATAATGGATTGATTGTTGGCGGAGCTATTCTGTTTCCTGATAAAGACAAGCTGAACATCGGAAGGATATTTGTAAGTCCAGAGCATTTCCGTAAAGGCTATGGAATCTACATGATGCAGGAAATTGAGGCGATGTTTTCAGATGTAAAGGAATTCACGTTGGATACGCCCATCTGGAATGTCAGAACAAATGCATTTTATTCTAAGCTTGGGTATACAGAAGCAAGACGTGATAACGAGTTTATTTATTATTCTAAGAAACATGAGTGAAAGAGGTAAGTATGGCATCAACTAAAGAGTACCTGGATTTTATATTAGAACAGCTTTCGGGGCTTGATGAAATAACATATAAGGCAAGTATAGGGATAGATTATAACTTTTGAAATAAAAGAGGACGCTGATTATGGATATCAATATAATAGAGAACTTCATCAGAAAACAAAAAGTTGCTTTTATTTGCTCTGTTGATGAAGAGGGATTTCCTAATGTAAAAGCAATGCTGAAACCGAGAAATATCGATGGTATGCAACGCTTCTATTTTTCTACAAATACGTCTTCCATGAGAGTAAAACAGTATAGGAATAATCCAAATGCCTGCATATACTTTTATCACAAAGGGCTGATTAAGAATGTTGGTGTTATGCTGAAGGGAAAAATAGAAGTCTTTACCAATCAAGAAGCAAAAGATATGATCTGGCTAAAAGGCGACACCGTGTTTTATAAGGGTGGTGTTACCAATCCGGATTACTGTGTTTTGAGATTTAGAGCAGAGAGCGGAAGGTATTATTGCGATTTGAAAACTGAGAGTTTTTCGATAGACCAGTAGCACTATATTTCGGAATATAAAAGTAGCGAATGTTGAAAAAATCGGCAGGAAAAACCTGCCGATTTTTAAACGTGGAAATGGTTGATAAGTATGGCTATGATATGTATAATATATGTATTGATACAATACGATTTGAGTGGGATGAAAACAAAAACATAATTAATCAGGAAAAACATGGAGTTTCTTTTGAAGAAGCCAAGACGGTGTTTTATGATGAATTTGCACTGTTGGAATATGATAAGAAAAACTCCGGTACAGAGGATTGCTTCCGTATTCTTGGATTAAGTAAGAAGGGTAATGTTTTACTAGTTGCTCACTGTACCAGAGAGAATGACACAATAATCAGGATTATATCTTCACGTAAGGCTACACCAAACGAGAAGAAAGGCTATGAAAGGAGCAGAAGATCATGAAAAGACTTAACGATGATGAATTTTTGGAACAGGAATTTGACCTCAGTAAAGCTGTTAAGAATCCCTATGCTAAGAAGCTACACAAGAAGATAACAATGAATGTTGATGCTGATGCCCTTGAGTACTTTAAAAGTCAGTCAGCAGATTCCGGTATACCTTATCAGACGCTTATAAACCTTTATCTGGTCGATTGTGCAACTTCAAAAAAGAAGTTAAAAATGACTTGGAAATGATGATGCATAAGTTCGCATTATTCCCCATATTTTAGTTCTGTGTTTTCTCTTTCGGGAAATTTTCGGGAAAAACTGGTACGAAATCGGGAAAAAGTGGGAAGGTTATATTTTTTTTTATCAAAATTACTGTGTTATATTTACAATGGACAAAGCGATAGGGAAAAACAAAAACACTTCCCCAGCCGCCGAGTCCATTTTCTTTTGCAAAAGAATAACGGTGAATGAAGCGTCAGCTTGTGAATGTGAAATGCAGTTGTAGGTTTGGCGCTTTTCTTTTGCCCAAAATCAGACAGCCAGCGGATGACGATCCAAGGCATACTACAACAAAAGAAAGGATAACACATTTATGGATTATGAGAATTTCAAAGAGAGGTTCGTGGAGGACTTGAAGGATTCTCTTCTTGATGATCTGAAGGCGAAGAGGGAAGAAGTTGCTAAAGCACCTAAGAAGGAGGCTGTAGAAAAGGCAACCAAGTCAAAGGGCGGCGAAGCGATCTGATCTTAGCTAATGCTACAAGACGGATGTAAGCGATAACAGTATAGTAGAGCTTTGGAAACATGATATAGAGGCAGGCAAACTATAATCTACTAGGAATGATTCTTTACACATATTATTACTACTACTTTGTCAGCGCTAATCCTGAGGCTCCGATTTTTGGTGCGGCTATCATGATGATTTATGGCATTATAGCTTTTGCTGTTGCAGCAGTTGGAACTGTTGTGGTGGTAATAAGAGAGAGAATGGCAGAGAAAAAGAGACAATGAGGCGAAAAGAAATTGTTATTGTAGCGATGCTAATTTTGAGGTTTATTCAATAGGTGATGCCGGAAAACCAGGTAACACTGTAGATGCTATTTATTCCGGAGCAAAACTGGGAGTAGAAATCTGATATTAGGTTTAAAGGTTGAGGCAAGTAATGTAACTGTCTCAACCTTTATTTTTATGGCAATTTTTTCAGTGTGTTCTCAAAGACATATACGCATATGTCTGCCATATCCTTTTCGCTTTCATGCATCCCGTCCCTGAACCAACTGATAAGTATCTGGAAAAAAGCTGCTTCTGAAGCGAGCCTGATGTACTTTGTCTCGGTATCTGTTGCAGGGTAGAGAAGCTCTGAAATGGATCTTCCGGAAAAGAGTTCACGCTGTAATATACCTGCCTGATCAAATAAGGTAATGGTTTCCTTATCGTCACGTACAGTTCTAAAAACATCTTCAAACCACTGACGGGGATTCTCATGAAGTTCGGGTTTTTCACTTATCTCAGCTATTCTGTTTATAAGTTTGTTTCCCAGTTCATGTAAAATATCTTCTTTATCTGTATAGTTGCGGTAGAATGCCGTTCTTGACACTCCGGCACGACGCACGATCTCGCTGACGGTGATTTTTTCATATGGGTGTTCTCCCATAAGGTGCATCAGCGCAAGCTGAAGACATTCTCTTGTCAGCTGGTTAGATTCTTTATTATTCATCCGCAGAACATCTTTTTTCTGCATTTCTGTCAAAGGTTCTTTTGTGGTAGTCATATTTCTTTTCCTCACTGTTACAAAATGTACGATTATGTAACATCGCTCCAAATGGTATTGCTACTGTCATGTCCGAGCTCAGAGCCGTTGTATTCCCCTTTCTGCGGCGTTACACTTGTAACATCAGAATGATTGTAACACTACATGGGGAGGCAAAACAAGTATGCAGGTTATAGAAACTATTTCTCACAAGGCACAGAGACAGGCATTCAGTATTTTGATAGACAGATTTCTTGCAAATCTGGATAAGTCTGAGAACAGAACAGCAACATACTTAAAGCTCGTGGACCAGGCAGAGAAATTTTGGGGGAAAGATGCCACAAGAAAAGAAAAGCTTGATCAGGTAAGGGATGCTTTTAAGGATCCCGATAACAGATGGGTCAAGTTTCTGAATAAAGTAGTTGATGAGACAGATCCTCATGTTGCCAAGATGACAATGCTCAACCTTGGTTATGAGGCCTTTTTCAGAGGCACTAAGATGATAAGGGCTAACAGGAAAAAGTATGGCTGCAATATACCATGGCTTATTCTCTTTGATCCAACAAGTGCCTGCAACATGCACTGTCAGGGCTGCTGGTCCGGAACCTACGGCCCCAAGCACAATCTTTCTTTTGAAGACATGGATAAGATCGTTACCCAGGGAAAAGAGCTGGGTGTTTACCTTTACATGATGACAGGAGGTGAGCCTCTTGTCAGAAAGAAGGATGTGCTACGCCTTGCTGAAAAGCACAATGATGTAGAGTTTTCTATTTTTGATAACTCCACTTTAATCGACGAGGACTTCTGCAAGGAAGTAGTAAGGCTTGGAAACATCACGTTCCAGCTTTCTATCGAAGGTACTCCGGAAACTAATGATGCAAGACGTGGAATTGGTCACTACGATGCTGTTATGAAAGCCATGGACCTGTTTAAGAAATACGGAATTGTATATGGCACTTCCATCTGTTATACAAGGAATAATATCGAGGCAGTAACTGATCCTAAGTTTATTGAGTTTATAGCTGAAAAAGGCGCAAGATTCGGATTCTTCTTCCATTACATGCCGGTTGGTAACAATGCTGTTCCAGAGCTTATGCCAACAGTAGAGCAGAGAAAAAAGATGGTGGAACAGATCAGGTTCCTTAGAAGTGATAAGTGCGATATCGGATTCTTCCCAATGGATTTCCAAAATGACGGGGAAGCTGTTGGTGGTTGTATCGCTGGCGGAAGAAACTACTTCCACATCAATTCAAGCGGAGATGCTGAGCCTTGCGTATTTGTCCACTTCTCCAACACCAATATCCATACTCACTCAATCCTTGAGATGCTAAAGAGCCCTCTTTTCATGGAATATCATAAGGGACAGCCCTTTAATGAGAACCATTTAAGGCCATGTCCTATGCTTGAAAATCCTGAGCTTCTTAGAGAGATGGTAGCAAGATCCGGAGCCCATGGCACCAATGAAGAATCAGAAGAAAGCGTTGAACACCTCTGCGCAAAGTGTGATAATTATTCAAAAGAGTGGGGACCTGTAGCTGATGATATCTGGGCTCACCAGAAGCACTACAGAAAATCTTACGAGAACTATGCAAAAGAAAATATAGAAAGCGCAGAAAAACTGGAATTTCCTGATGTTAAGGAATCCAAGAAGAAAGAGAACAGAGGCGCATAATTGCCAGGGGGAAAATAATGATAAAAATTCTGTCAGATAGTACCTGTGATCTGTCACTGGAACTGATTCAAAAATACGACATCGGTATAATCCCGCTATATGTAAGGCTCGGGGATGCGGAATATCTCGATGGCCTCAATATTTCTCCCGAACAGATCTATAAATGGTCTGATGAACATGGAGAAACGCCCAAGACAGCAGCGGCCAGCATTGAGGATATTTCCAAATACCTGGATCCGTCAGGAACAGATGAGTACGTTATTTTCACGATATCATCTTCAATGTCGGCAAACTTTAACAATGTAAGGCTTGCTGCAGAAGATCTTGGCATGCCTGACAGAGTTCATGTCATTGATTCTGCAAATCTTTCCACAGGTATCGGACTATTGGTAGTGTATGCTGCAGAGCTGGCTAAAGAAGGAAAGACAGCAAAAGAAATAGCATGCGAGATAGAGAAAACCAAAGATAAAGTTCGTGCAAGCTTTGTGATAGATACCCTAGTTTATCTACATAGAGGCGGTCGCTGTTCTGGCCTTGCTGCCTTCTTTGGAACAGCGTTGAAGATCCATCCGCGTATCGCGGTATCTGACGGAGCCATGCATCCGGAAAAGAAATATCGCGGATCAAGCAGACGCTATGTACTTGATTATGTCAGGGACATGGAAGCTGACCTGAAGAATGCCAGACCGGAGCGCGTATTTATAACCCATTCCGGGTGCGACAGGGAAGTAGTTGAATCTGTTAGAAAATATCTGGCCAGTCTTGGCGTGTTCAAAGAAATCCTTGAGACCCGTGCAGGAAGTGTTGTTTCATCGCACTGTGGACCAGGAACACTAGGAGTACTTTTTATTGCCAGATGATATCGTGCATATTGGAGACTAATGAACTTCTGAATAGAAAGTCATTCGGTTAATATCAGCTCGTTCTGTTACCTCAGAGATCGTTAGTTTGTCATAACCTTTCTCTATTACAAGGTCAATGAAAGCACGTCTGATCTCTTTTTTATTTTTTTAAATCTCCTGTCATTGGATGTCTTATACATATCTTTTCCTTATCTATTAATAAGCAAGTGATAAATAACTATCATTATGTATAGTTTTGCTTATTGCATTTTTCCTGTCAATGATTTATCTTAATAATGTAAATTGTAAACAATAAGATAGCGCGCAAACAAATGAGATAATGATATGGTAAAAATAGTAGTTGCTTTTGCAGTTGGCTTATGCCTTGGAACACATAGAAGAGTAATAAAATCATTAATAACAGGAAGTGAGATGCCTAAGGCCCCCAAGTGGCATTGCTGGGTGAAAAAAGAGAACCGTTTAGGCTGATATATAGTTGGCTTAAGTGGTATATAGTTAATGTCAGAGGAACATATTATGACAAAAGAATTTGATATTCAGGATTACATGACAAGGGGTGTTGAGCGTGTTGTTGCTGATGCAGTAAGGGCGACCCTTAAGAATCCCAAGGAAAGTGCATATATGGCAAGATTCGCTATGTCCAGCAAGAATGCGTCCGCAAAGAGAAAGAAGATGGAAAAAAATGGAGACCATGTTCCTCCATTTCTTATCACAAGTATTACCAGTAGTTGTAACCTTCATTGCGCAGGTTGTTATTCAAGATGCAACAGCGCAACTGAGGATTCCGAGCCAGTAGATCAGCTCTCTGATGAGGACTGGAAGCATATCTTTGATGAGGCTGAAGATCTTGGTGTGAGTTTTATCCTTCTTGCCGGAGGAGAACCTCTTTTAAGACGTGGAGTAATAGAAGCTGCAGGAAAAAAGCCATCGATATTGTTCCCGATTTTTACAAACGGGACTTTCATGACTGAGAAGTACTTTGAAGAGTTTGATAATTGCAGGAACCTGATTCCTATTATGAGCATTGAAGGCGGAAGAGAAGCTACAGACAATAGGCGTGGCGAAGGCGTTTACGATAAGCTTATTTCAAATATGGATGCTTTGAAGGAAAAAGGCATTGTTTTTGGTGCATCTGTGACAGTAACAACTGAGAATATCAGGGAAGTGTCTTCTGAGAGTTTTATAAACATGTTGTTTGAAAAAGGTTGCAAGGCAGTGATTTTTGTTGAGTTTGTTCCGGTTTCGGAAAATTCAGAGCACCTTGCTCCCGGCGAAAAAGACAGGGAATACCTCAAAGAAGAAATCATGCGTCTTAGAAGAGAACATGAAGAAATGGTGTTTGTATCTTTCCCCGGAGATGAGAAGAGTTCCGGAGGCTGCATTGCGGCAGGCAGGGGGTTCTTTCACATTAATTCCCATGGCGGAGCGGAGCCATGTCCGTTTTCACCATACTCTGACATAAATGTAAAAGACACATCACTGAAGGAAGCAATAAAATCCAGGCTGTTTAAGGAATTACAAAATGGCGGTGTCCTTAACGATGATCACAAGGGCGGTTGTGTGCTCTATGAAAAACGCAGTCAGGTTGAAGCTCTTTTATAAAATTCACAAAGCTAAATGAAAATTATCTCGCCTATTTTATGTTCTAATGGTGCGCTGTGAATTCTAGGTTCAAGTCCCGTATGCTCCATTCACGTATATCATGTTGAAATTTAAAAGAAAAACGTCAAGCAAGAAGAGATTTTCTCCGTGCTTGGCGTTTTATGGTTTTCCTTATACCAAAATTGACGTTCGTTAGATTTGGTACTGCTTTTGGCGTATTTATCTTATAAAGTTCTGATTTATATATTTACTACTTGAATTATTAAAGCTAAAAGCTCACTTCTGTAAAAAGCACATCACTAGAGCTTCCCTAAACAGGGCTTTCTAGTGATTTTATATTTTATACATTTAGCTTTAACTGACATTGGGGATGCTACAAAAAAAGATGTTCGGCTGAAATATCATTTGGATATAGGGAAAGGTGATTATTTAATAATGCTGTAAAGTGCATGACTAATTAGGGTGTTTATACATTTTTAACAAAAGATATAAACGCAATATGGTATATTGGGTTTAAGAATCAATGAGCCAAAATCACGTAAATGCATAATTTTGAGGTAGGAAAAGGCATGATGGATATCTGATTTTTTTAATACAGAATCTCAAAGAGAGATAGTACATCATCAGGTGGCATATCAGAGAAGATAAATTCAATATCGAAGAATAGACATAATCGTGGAGAAAAAAATATGAGAAATATTATTATCGTTGATCCGTATTCAACAGGATACAACCTTGTTGAGGATGTAGTACGCAGAGGATATAATCCGGTGGTTTTGGAAACAATACAGGAAAAAACCAAGGATCTGGAGGCGCTTAAGGGAATATATAATATGGAGGCATTATTATCGATTGTTTTTTATCTTGCTGTGATTGGCGCAGTGATTGACCGCAAAAAGTCACAGATTCCGACTGTGGCAAAAGAGTCATCTGCTATGCCTCATGAGCACAGAAGAGCCGGATATATTCTGCTTAATGGCGGGCCCGTGAGGGTTGCTGACCTGGAGGGGAAATAATCCGTGCTATCTACGCAAGTCTCAATAAACCGATTTTTAATGTACAGTTGAGATACACATTCTGGAGCAATAAGACACAAATAAATTAGGAAGGATGGATTCACTCTATGCAGAATAAAAAGATACTTAAGGTCATGACATGCGTATTGATGGTAGCTTTAATAATGTGCGGTTGCGGATCGAATTCTGAGAAACGTGAGGTGATAGGCATTATAGGTGCGATGGATGAGGAGGTTTCCAGCCTACAAGATCAATTGACAGATAAGATAGTTACCACGATTGCAGGGATGGACTTTTACAAAGGCAAACTTGAAGGAAAAAATGTGATCATTGTTAAGTGCGGAGTCGGAAAAGTGAATGCCGGAATCTGCGCACAACTTCTTATACAAAACTTTGACGTAGATAAAGTAATCAATACCGGTGTCGCAGGCTCTTTGGATGCTGATATAGATATAGGCGATATTGTCGTATCATCAGAGGCAGTGCAGCATGATTTTGATTTAACTCCATTAGGGTATGCCCCGGGTGAAACGGATGTGGATGGTATTGTAGCCTTTCCGGCAGATGAATCAATGGTAAAAGATGCAGTGAATGCAGTAAAAGAGGCTGCGCCCGAGATAAATGTCTTTGAAGGGCGAATATGCACCGGAGATCAGTTTATAGCTTCAAAAGAGAAGAAAGAATATATTATTTCTACTTTTGGAGGACTATGCTGCGAGATGGAAGGCGGGGCTATAGCGCAGGCATGTTATCTGAATAATACGCCTTTTGTCATCATCAGAGCTATTTCAGACAAGGCAGATGATTCGGAGGAAATGTCCTACGAACAGTTCGAGGAAGAGGCCGCTATCCATTGTGCCGCTGTTACAAAGTATATGATTTTACATGAAAGTGACTGATATTTTTTTCTACTGCAGTAGCACGAGGCACGGTTTTTGAGCGTACATTTACCTCGACCAATAATAATTTACTTATTCCAGACTATGCTACACGATGTAGCAAAGGATATGAGTACGGAGGTGAAAATGATTTCGCTGATTATTTCGTTTGTTGTGTTAATATTTGGTTACCTCATCTATGGAAGGATAATTGAAAGAGCATTCGACCCGGATGAGCGTAATACACCTGCCTACACGAAAAATGATGGTGTGGACTTTATTCCAATGCCGGCCTGGAAAGCTTTTTTGGTGCAGCTGCTTAATATAGCGGGAACCGGACCGATCTTTGGCGCTATCATGGGAGCGTGCTTTGGACCGGTTGTTTTCCTCTGGATTGTTTTTGGAGCAATACTGGCAGGTGGCGTTCATGATTATATGACCGGAATGATCTCTGAGAGGCATGACGGAGCATCCATTGCTGAACTTAGCGGGATATACCTGGGACAATTGGCAAAATGGGCTGTCAGGGTGTTTTCAATTGTATTGTTGATTTTTATAGGAACAGTCTTTATTACGTCTCCTGCGGCACTTCTTGCCAGGCTGACCCCGGAGATATTCGGAAACCGGTTCTGGACTATAATTATACTTATCTACTATGTGCTCGCGACGTTGCTTCCCATCGATAAGATCATTGGAAAACTCTATCCTGTGTTTGGTGCAGCACTTATAACAATGGCACTGGGAATTCTGGTGGGTATTATCTCAGGAGGCTACAGAATTCCCGAAATATCTTTTACCAATTTACATCCGGAAGGGCTTCCGATATGGCCATTTATGTTTGTTACTGTTGCCTGCGGCGCTATTTCGGGTTTTCATGCGACTCAGTCACCGATGGTGGCAAAATGCGTTACTTCTGAAAAGCTTGGAAGAAAAGTGTTTTATGGTGCTATGCTGTCGGAATCCGTGATTGCCCTTGTTTGGGCTGCAGGAGGAGTTGCTTTTTATGGGGTGACAGGAGCGCTAAATAGTGCCATAACAGCACATGGTCAGGCAGGTACAGTATATGAAATATCAAGTGGCCTTTTGGGACAGGTAGGAGGCGTGCTGGCAATAATCGGAGTCATTGTCTGTCCTATAACATCAGGAGACACTGCGTTTCGCTCGGCTAGACTGATCCTTGCAGAAATCACAGGACTACAGCAAAAGCCCATAAAAAACAGGCTGATAATTACCATACCTTTACTTTCTTTAGGAGCGATTATTTCACAGCTTGATTTTAACGTACTGTGGAGATACACATCCTGGAGCAATCAGACATTTGCCATGATTTCACTCTGGGTCTGCACAGCATATCTTTTGAAGCATAAAAAAAGAAAAATAGTCAGTCTTTATACGGCATTGCCGGCAACCTTCATGTCAGCTGTGAGCGTAACCTACATCCTTATGGCTGATGAGGGGCTTAAGCTAGGATCTGACGTAGGTTATCCTGCAGGCGTTTTGGTTTCATTATTCTTATTTGCTTATTAT
Source organism: Butyrivibrio sp. NC2002 (assembly GCF_000702265.1). Lineage (GTDB taxonomy): Bacteria > Bacillota > Clostridia > Lachnospirales > Lachnospiraceae > Butyrivibrio. Next base: position 272,134 of record NZ_JNKZ01000004.1, on the reverse strand, counting down.
TGTTTTCAGCTTATAAGGCAAAAGATATAAATGCAATCAAGGAAAGCTGATATAGCCTATGCTGATAAAAAATGTCAAAGTATTTACAAAGGATAAAAGCTTTAAAATAACTGATATTGCCACAGCAGGAGTGCGTATTGCAGAATGCTCAGGCGACGAACAGGTGCTTGATGCGAAGGGACTTATCGCCATACCGGGACTGATTGATATTCATTTTCACGGAGCCATGGGGCATGACTTTTGCAATGCGACTCTTGAAGGGCTATATCAGATAGCAGGCTATGAAACCGAAAACGGTATTACTGCCATATGTCTGGCGACAATGACACTTCAGGAAGACATTCTGACTGAGGTTATGAAAAATGCAAAAGTATTTACTGACAAATATGATATGGATCCACGGGTTGCATCCCTTACAGGAATCAATATTCGGTTATCGAAAAGAATATATATTCAGGACATCAATTCAAAATGGTTTTTCCTGACTTCGATAAGACCGTCTTTTTTCATTTTGCCAAGTTCTTTTGAAAGAGCACTGCGCTCAAGATTAAGGTAATCTGCAAGTTGTTGGCGGTCGAAAGGGATGTCAAACTCGTTGCTGCCTTTTTTCAGAGATACGGAATTGAGGTAAGCCATGACACGTCCACGGATTGTCTTTGGAAATGTATGAAAACTTCTCTCGGATAAGTGCAGATTTTTATTAGCGGATATCATGAGAAGATTAGATATCAGCTTAAAGCTCCATAAATTCATATTGGATTTTAGTTTTTTTAACTGCCAACCTTAAAAAAGAGGATTCGGCAGTTTTCATTTGCTCTGACATCTACTAAGAGAGGTTCGTTCTCAAGCAGGGCATAGGTCTCAGCAAAGAATCCACCCATTGCTACATTGCTCAGAATAGTGCGGTTTCCCCATGCATCATTGCTTTCTATTGTCACATTTCCTGAAATGACAAGACCCAAAGAGTCCGTAATATCACCGGCTCGCAAAATTATAGAATCTTTCGTATATGTTTTCTCTACGGAAGAGAGCTCTTTAAGAGCAAGGTCAATTTCTTCAGGCATCATCCCGTTGAAGATGATGTTATCTTTTAACATATTCTTATCCAAAGACATAAAATTATTCCTTTATTTTAAAAATGTGGTTATAACAACATAATTATTTTTCTAATCATACTATACTTGCGTCATGAAAACAAGGATACCCAAAAACAGCATATATAATGTCGTCAACGGAAAAAATAGAGTGGAAGTATCAACACTAAATAAAATTTGCCTGGACTTAGGAATTAACCTTTATAAGTTCTTTAGTTACCAGAGCAAGGAAATTATTTATTTGTCTGATGATGAGAAAGAAATAATAGAGGGAATAAAGTATTGGGGTATGAAGAGGTAATTGAGGTGGATTCACGGATTAAGGATTCCCAGATGCAACAGGTGGCCTTGGCTCAGCTAAGAGTTTTAGCTGAATTTTAAAGGTGTGTGAGTGGAGTAAATATACACACTAGAGGTGTATTGTGTGTATGTTTACTCAAATTTATGTTGCGATTGAGCGGAAGATATCCTATAATTAAAGTAAACATACACACAAGGACGATATGGTGTGTATATTTACTTTAAAGGAGGGTAGATATGCTTCTTACATATAATGAATGTATAGATAAATATGGAAGCGACTATAGACTCAAAAAAGAGATCCTTAGTGGAAATATCTTCATGAAAGAAAAGGGAATATATTCTACTAGACGCAATATATCAGATATTGAAGTAATAATGAGTAAATATCCTAAAGCTGTATTTACTGATAAGAGTGCATATTATTATCACTCTCTTACAGATGTCATTCCCGATTATTTTCATCTTGCTACAAAGAGGGAAGATAGCCGGATAAGAGATAGTCGCGTAAAACAATCTTTTTTAAAAGATGAAATTTTTGATGCTGGCATTGAAGAGATGCAATACAATAATATATCCATCAGGATATATAATAGGGAACGCATGTTGGTAGAATTGATGAGATTTAGATCCAAAATACCTTTTGACTATTATAAAGAAATCATTCAAAATTATCGACGTATCACCGAAGAAATGGATTTTGGTCTTGTAGAAGATTATGCCTACATGTTCCATAAAGGCGAAATTATTATGAATCAGATACAGATGGAGGTTCTTTGATATAAATGAATTTACATGATGAAGTAGAAAAGATTAAAGGCGAAGGGTATAGGAAGCAAATGCTGAAGCTAAGCTATGCCAGGATATAGTGCTTAAAGCAATTGCAGAGAGTGGAATGGGGAGAAATGCCACGATTAAGGGCGGTGTTGTAATGCGCAGTATTTCTAAGAATGCCAGACGTGCTACGCAGGATCTTGACCTTGATTTTATAAGATATTCAATTTCGGATGATTCTATTAAAAGATTTATAGGAAAGCTGAACTGTCTTGATGGCTTAAAGATTGGTATTGCAGGCAACATCACAGAGCTTAATCATCAGGACTACAAGTCTAAGCATTATAACGGGCTTGGACGTTATATTTCAAGAGGATATGACACCTATGGCCTATTTAAGTTGGTGGGAGGTTTGCAGAAGGGGAATCCGACTGAGGAAGAGATAAAGAGGGCTGTGGATTTTTATAAGAATCTTTTATAAAGATAAAAAGAGGGTTTTCGTATGAAAAAGAATGTTCAGATAAGAAATAGTACTGTTGATTTTTTGATTTTTACCAAAGATTCTAAAAGTGATGGAATAGAAGTTAGAGTGCAAGATGGAGATGTCTGGTTAACTCAAAATGCGATAGCACAGCTTTTTGATATTGATAGGTCAGTTGTCTCGAAGCATCTCAAAAAAATTTTTTCTTCGGGGGAATTGGATGAAAATTCAGTTTGTGCAAAATATGCACAAACTGCTGATGATGGAAAAAACTACAATTATAAGTTTTATTCTTTGGCAGCGATTATTGCTGTAGGATATAGGACAAATTCTGATAAGGCAACACAATTTAGACAATGGGCAACGAAGGTATTAGATGCATTTACTAAACAGGGTTATGTTCTTGATAAAAGCAGACTAGTGAATGGAAAAATATTTGATGAAGATTATTTTGATCAGTTAGTAGCTGAAATTCAGGAAATACGAGCCAGTGAAAGAAGATTCTACCAGAAAATAACAGATATATATGCAACTGCTGCAGATTATGATAAAGATGCTCCTGTGACAAGAGAATTCTATGCAACGGTGCAGAATAAAATGCATTATGCTGTTCATGGAAACACAGCTGCTGAACTTATCGTATCCAGAGCTGATCACACAAAGGAACACATGGGATTAACTTCATGGAAAAACGCACCGGATGGGAAAATCATAAAGACGGATGTTTCAATAGCAAAAAACTATTTGTTAAAAGATGAAATCCAAGAACTAAATGAGATAGTAACAATGTATCTTGATTATGCGACGAGGCAGGCTAAGAGGCATGTTCCGATGACAATGGCAGATTGGAAATCGAAATTAGATGCATTTCTTGTTTTTAACGATGCTGAAGTTCTGCAAAATAAAGGGAAAGTAACTGCGGCTATAGCAAAAGAATTTGCAGAGAGCGAGTTTGAAAAATATAGACTTATACAGGACAAGACATATGAAAGTGACTTTGATAAGTTGATTAACAGTACTGAGAATATCGCAGATTCAACTAAGTAACAATCGCATAAAGTAACATAAGGCAGGAATGACCTGATGATAATACGGTAGGTGTGCCATTGAATAAAAGGTTTTAGACGCCTATTAGGGAAGATATTGAAGGGTGAGTATCATATTACTAATGATCGGCATGCATTTGATACTGTTGCTTTTTCCGAGTGGCTCACAGATCTTAGAAAAGCTATTCTTGACGATACGCTAGAAAAAATAGACAGCGAAGGACAGAATGTATGAAGATAGATTGAATAACTACAGACAGTTGGCGAGGACATTATGATAATACTTATTACAGGAGCGTCTCATACAGGGAAAACCATACTGGCACAGAGACTACTTGATAAAAGATGATTACGAAAAAGCTTTGGAGGAAGGGGAGCAATGGAATTTATAAGTAGTGATAGCATTATTGAATTATCGAATCCAGGAGTAATCTCCAGACAACTATTAAACCCTGACAATTCTTCCAGTAAGAGAGTGACAATCACTGAAGTTCATCTTGAAATAGGCTCCTGTCAGCCAAGGCATATCCATGAAACATCAGAACAGATCTGGTATGCAACAAAAGGTACAGGCAAATTGTTGCTTGCAGATGATATAGAAAAAGAATTTGTTGCAGGGGATGTGGTGAGGTGTGAGGATAAAGATGTGCATGGCCTGTTAAATGATGGTGATGAGGAATTTGTATATGTGTCGGTAACAGCGCCTCCTATTAACTTTGGCTATGCATATCAAGAAAAGAAATGATTGGATTATAGATACATACTGGATGAAGAGGATATGAAAACACTTTTTGAGATAGACTTAAACGATTATAAGGATACTGATGCTGTATTTCGCAGACCTTCGGCAAGAGCCATTATCTTTCAAGGAGATAAGATAGCTCTTGTTTATAGCAAGAAAGAGAAATATTTCAAGTTTCCTGGCGGCGGAATACATGATGATGAAGATAAAAAAGAAGCTCTGATACGAGAAGTCAGGGAAGAATCAGGAATGGTTGTTATTCCTGATAGTATTCGGGAATTTGGAAGTGTTCTTCGTAGACAGAAAAGCGATAAGAGCGAGAATACTATTTTTGAACAGGAAAACTATTACTATTATTGTGACGTGCAGGATGAACTTGTAGACCAGGATCTTGATGATTATGAAGAAGATGCGGGTTTTGTCCTGAGAGTTGTTGATCTTGATACTGCGATAGCTGCTAATGACATTTATACAAGCGAAAGCTATTTTAATGAGGTTATGATAAAACGTGAACTCAGAGTGCTCAAGCTTATAAAAGGTGAGATGTTTAATCAGCTATCAATGAAAAAAAGTCATTGTCCTTGGGTGTTCCGGTAGCGGAAAAAGTACTTTTGCTATTAAGCTTCACGAAAAGCTGGGATTGCCACTTTATCATCTTGATAACATCTGGTGGAAGGCTGACAAGACACATGTTTCCAGAGATGAATTTGATGCAAAGCTTGATAAACTTGTTAAACTTGATAGTTGGATAATAGATGGTGATTATAGCAGGACTTATGAAAAACGTATTGCTGCCTGTGATACTATCTTTTTTTTGAATTATTCCGAAGATACTTGCATGGATGGAATTAGCAAACGAGTGGGACAAATACGTCCGGATATTCCATGGACAGAAGAAAAAATTGATCCAGAACTTGTGGAACTGGTCAGGAACTATGAAAAAGAAAACAGACCAAAGCTATTGGAGCTTTTTGCGCATTATCCTGAAAAGAACGTGATAACTTTTAAAACAAGAGAAGAGGCTGATAAATGGATTACAGAAAGGCAACAATAGAAGATTTGGATGTGCTCGTCACCACATGAATAGAAGTTCTTAGAGCTGCAAATAAACTTAAATGTTTGCCTTTCCTTATTTGTTGTAGGAGGTGTGGTAATGCAGACAAGGTATTTATATAAATATGTTGCAGGTGATGAGATTATTTATATAGGTATGACTGATCATGCTGAAAATGTACTCCAGCATAAGAGGAAAATACAGGAGGATTGTAAGGTGTTCTTAGGCATTTGTCCAAATAGGATTAGCCAACGAGCATATAAAGATCTCTTGATAGATTACTATCGTCCCAAATACAATGCGGAGAGTAATTCCAAGGAGCCCAAATTTGATGGACAACCTCTTTGGGAACCGGACTGGATTTTACTTGAGGATTATTTGAAAGAGAATAGTACGGTGGATTCTGGGAAGGATATTATTATGCCTACCCTTAGCCAAATTAAGGAAGCTGAGTCCAGGTACAACATATATTTGTCTGATTATGAAAGGATAATGAAGGATGAATTATGGGATGCGTTGAGGCAGGCAGTATCATCAAAGAAGGATTATGTGCATAGGGTAGATGAAATGGGACAATTACCATATCCGTTCAGCATGCATGAGTTTAAAGATGGAGAGTTGATACCCTGCGAAATAATAGTCGACTGGATGGTAATAAAAAAGAATGAAGTTGCTAGCCGGTACAAAGATTATGTTGAGTATTCAGAAGCCAGAGGTATAAAGATCAAAGAGTCTATACACGAGAAATCCTGCGCCGTGTTAGATGATTTAGAAAAAGAGCCAGAAGAATGCAGCAAGCAGCTAAAAAAATACATGGATAAAATAACTTATTCAGAGCGATTATTACAGGAAGAAACAATCCGAAAATACCAGGAAGCGCATGATTTATTTCTTAGAAAAGCTAACGAATTTATGGCTTCAAGGCAGCCGTTATACTTAATTGTTTCTTATGGCGACAAAGAAAGGTATAAAAGGCTTGGTTGTAAATGGAGTCCGGATCAGAAGAAATGGTATGCTACTGAAAAGACATGGTATTTTAAAAAGAATCCTATGACATTCTTAAGACGAATGGCACCGGAAGAAGTAGAAGCTGCTATCGAGGCAGGGCTGCTTAATGAAGAGGATCTCATTAAAGATGCTAGGGTGGCATATCGCGTATGGTTAAAAGAGAGCAAAGGGCATAAATAATAACACATGGATTCTGACGTCAGTTCTTAGGGCGCCATATTTTTATTCATGTACAACAAAGCGATTTGAATAAAAACAAAACTAGGTTGACACTCAGATGTAATGCCTTAATTGTGATTCCAGTAGCAGCTGCCAAAAAGGAGAAAGGATGCTTCACGTATTGAAGCGGGATATTTTAAGGATGAGTTTTGGGTTTTGAGGAGAGTGCGAAAGATATGGATGAATTTGGTGAGATTATTATATATCAGACGGATGATGGACTTTCCAAGATTGAGGTCAACTTAAAAAATGAAACAGTATGGCTTTCAATCGATCAGATGGCGGAGCTGTTTCAAAGAGACCGAAGTGTTATAGGTAAGCATGTTCGTAATATCTTTAAAGAAGGAGAGTTGGTGAAAGATTCAGTGTGGGCAAAATTTGCCTACACTGCCGCTGATGGAAAAGTCTATGATGTAGACTTTTATAATTTAGATGTAATTATTTCTGTCGGATATCGTGTGAAATCTATCCGCGGAACTCAGTTCCGTATATGGGCAAATTCTGTTTTAAAGGAATATATCATCAAAGGCTTTGCAATGGATGATGCTAGGCTAAAGGGGAATGGCGGCGGAAACTACTGGAAAGAACTTCTGGATCGAATTAGGGACATCCGCTCATCTGAGAAGGTGCTATATCGTCAGGTTCTAAGTATAAAAGATTCACGACATCTGAAAGTGCTAAATCGTTTATAAGCATGGAATATGGTAATGTCCAGTGATGTAAGGCAGATAGGGCGGGAAAAGTGGTGATAAGTAAACACCTGGACATGATATAATTTAGAGAGTGAAATTGGACAAAGGAGCATATGCTGATATGGATCTCTTTGAATACATGGCAGATGGTAGAAAAGAAAAAGAAGCGCCTTTAGCTGCAAGAATGCGCCCACAGACACTTGATGAAGTTGTGGGGCAGGAAGATATAATCGGCGAAGATAAGCTGCTTTATCGTGCTATCAAGGCAGACAGACTGAGCTCAATAATCCTGTATGGACCTCCCGGGGTAGGAAAGACAACACTTGCAAAAGTGATTGCCAATACTACCTCGGCAGACTTCCATCAGGTCAATGCTACGATAGCTGGCAAAAAAGATATGGAGTCTGTAGTTGAGACTGCCAAGAATAACCTTGGTGGATACGGAAGAAAGACAATCCTTTTCATCGACGAGATACACAGATTTAATAAAGCTCAACAGGATTATCTGCTTCCATACGTTGAAGATGGCACACTGATACTGATTGGTGCTACTACTGAGAATCCGTACTTTGAAGTGAACGGGGCGCTTATATCAAGGTCAAGGATATTTGAACTAAAGCCTCTGTCTAAAGAAAACATTCTGACTCTCATAAAAAGAGCTTTTGAGTCAGACAGGGGTGTAAAGCAGTATAACGCAGAGATAACGGATGAAGCGGCAGATTTCCTTGCAGACATAGCAGATGGCGATGCCAGAGCGGCGCTCAATGCAATAGAGCTGGCAGTGCTCACCACAAAGCCTTCAGCAGATGCAAAGATCCATGTAGATCTTGCGGTAGCAGAGGAATGCATCCAGAAGAAAGCAATCCGCTATGATAAGACCGGTGATAATCACTATGACACCATAGCAGCATTCATAGAATCCATGTGTGGGTCAGATCCTGATGCAGCACTTTACTATCTTGGACGTATGCTTGCTGCAGGAGAGGATGTTAAGTACATAGCCAGGAGAATGCTGGTTGCAGCATCTGAAGAAGTTGGAAATGCGGATCCCATGGCCATATGTGTTGCAGCATCCGCAGCTGTAGCAGTTGAGCGTGTCGGGATGCCTGAAGGAAGAATAATACTTGCCCAGGCAGCAACTTACATCGCTTCTGCTCCTAAGTCCAATGCAGCTTATCTCGGAATTGAGAAGGTACTGCAGACAGTAAGAGAAACCGGAAACCTCCCAATCCCTCCGTATCTTCAGGACTCCTCATATAAAGGGGCCGCAAAGCTTGGAAGGGGTGTTGGATATAAATACGCTCACAATTATCCCAATCATTGGGTAGAGCAGCAGTATCTTCCGGATGCAATAAAGGATATGACATTCTATGAGCCGAATGATATCGGTCATGAAAAAGATATAAAAGAGTATTTTAGAAACATAGGAAAAGATCCGCTGAGATATGAATATAAGGATCCTTCTGAAGAGGGTAATCCCGAGAGACCGTGGGAATAATACCAAAAGGATCTTGCATGAAGGATGGATGGGCATAATGATAGCATCTACCCTTATTACCATGAGCTTTAATCAAAGTGGCGTTTGTAGGAAGAAAAAAAGATGGGAAGGCTTTAGATATATGTGGATTGTATTTGCATTGTTATCGGCAATATTTGCAGCATTGACATCAATACTGGCAAAGATAGGAATTGAAGGGGTTGATTCTAATCTAGCTACGGCTATCCGAACCGTGGTAGTGGTCGGAATGGCTTGGATTATGGTTTTTATAACTCATGCACAGAACGGTTTATCAACGATCGGTAAAAAAAGCTGGATATTTCTTATTCTTTCAGGTTTAGCTACGGGTGCTTCGTGGTTATGTTATTACAAAGCATTGCAGATGGGAGAAGCTTCCAAAGTAGTGCCTATAGACAAGCTCAGTGTGGTGATTACGCTAGTGCTTGCATTCTTGTTCCTGCATGAACAGTTTACAGCAAAATCAATCTTAGGATGTATCTTGATTGGAGTCGGAACATTGCTGATGGTAGTATAATTTTTCAGGATAATCCAAAAAACGACAAATCGGTGGTTCGTAGGGATAACATTATAAACAAAACAAAATCAATTTTATAAAAAAATAAACATAGGAGGACAGAAGCAATGAAACAGGAAATCAAGACAACAGAAGCAATATTCCCAATGCCAGTACTTATGATATCGACATTCAACGAAGATGGCAGCGTTGATGTCATGAACGCTGCTTGGGGAACAATGCTCGACAGAGATATTTCTACTTTATTGCCAGATATACATCTGGTGGTGCTTCATATGGGATAACCTGGGAACAGACCAGAGAAGATGGCTTGATCAAAGAGGAAGAAAGCTATGATGAAGAACTGCCTTTCCAATAAACCTGAAATTACCACTATTACGGTGGGAGAAGACATATTTTTAATGGTTTGTTAATAGAAATTTGATTGATTGAATTTAACATGGGCACTACAATGTTTGTAGTAAAATACTTTGGTAAAACCGGAGTGATCCGGCGACACAAAGCTATAGGGACTTAATGAGTCAGCCAGCTGCAACTACACACCGCAGCTTTGCGGTGTTTTTTGTTTTTAAGAGGAAAGAATGATGCGGGAAAGGAGAACAGGTACAAGTGCACAGGCACTGATAATTGCTTTTGAATTGTTGATATGCACAGTTTTCTCCTTCAATTTGTCAGCGATTCAGGTAGAAGCAGCTGAGTCAGCTGCCTCTTTTTCAGGAAATGCTTCAGTGGCCATAAACAATAATGTACCAGAGTTTACAGCTGATGAAATTACGACAGCTTCATATGAGAGATATGGAGACTTTGACTCTCTTGGACGATGCACAACAGCAATAGCCTGCGTTGGCAAGGATATAATGCCAACAGAAGAACGTGGCTCAATCGGTTCTGTGAAGCCCACGGGCTGGGACCAAAACAAATATCCAGGAATTGTAAATTCTGAACCACCATACCTTTATAACAGATGCCATCTCATTGGCTATCAGCTGACCGGTGAGAACGCTAATGAAAAGAATCTCATAACCGGGACAAGGTATTTCAATATCGAGGAGATGCTACCCTATGAGAACAGGGTTGCAGGTTACGTAGAATCAACCGGAAATCATGTGATGTATCGTGTTACACCGATCTTCTCGGGTAATAATCTTCTGTGCGATGGTGTGAAGATGGAAGCCTATTCTGTTGAAGATGGTGGAAAGGGAGTAAGCTTTAATGTATTCTGCTACAATGTTCAGCCCGGAGTCCTGATCAATTATGCAGATGGCAGCAATCAGCTTGATGAAGGTTTTAACATAACTTCAAATGGTTCTGGGCAGGAAACCACAAGAAGCTCGCCATCTCAAACTGAAGCAGTTGTAGAATCACAGGTGGAACAACCAGATCAGCAAGTCCAGAGTGCAAGCTATATTGCCAATAAAAACACTAAGAAGTTCCACTATCCTTCATGTAAGGATGTTAAGAAGATTAAAGCTGAAAACTATGCAACATCGTCCTCAAGCCGTGATGATATCATCGCTCAGGGATATTCTTCATGCGGACACTGCCATCCATAAGTTTTATTGGTAAAACTTACAGAGAAATAAGTTTTGGTTATAGTCTTAGCTTATCGCAGGCAATAACCATCACGTATTAGCCAAGATGATAAAACTCCATTATCATTAGTTTCAACAGGAAACAAAAAGAAATAGAACGTATGCCATATGCTCGGGAGACTCATTTGTCACCGGGCATATTTCTTTAACTATGTTTTATGTGCCTGCAACCAGATACCAATCAGGTAGAATCTCTTTCTATTATCCTGCAAGGAAGTCGCACTTCGCCCTGCAGAATGTCTTCTTTATGTTCAATTTTTGAAATCAGGCCTTCGGCTGATTTGTAGCCGATATCAAAAAGTGGAGGCTCAACAGTTGTGAGTGTTGGACGACACACTGTTGATAATTCCCTGTTATCAAAGCCAATAAGTGCAATATCCTTGCCAACCTGAATCCCGGCATCATTGCAGGCATCTATTACGCCCATGGCCATTTCATCGTTGTGGGAAAAAATAGCAGTCACATGCTGTCTGATAAGTTTCTTGGTGGCACTGTAGCCACTGTCTCTTGACCAGTCTCCGTTGATTACATATCCCGGATTATATGGTATGTTGTGATCATATAAGGATTCTTGATAACCTGTTAGTCGCCATCTGGTGTGAACACTGCTTACTTTGCCAGTTATGGTGGCTATTTTTTTGTGCCCTTTTTTGATCAGAAGAGAAACTGCTTCACAGGCGGCGTGCTGATCATCATACAAAACAGAAGGAATCGCAAGGGATGGAGAAATGCAGTAAGCGCATACGAAAGGAATGTTGTTTTCAAATATGCTTGGTACTACTCTGTGAGAATGGCAGCCAAGATAAATAATTCCATCAACCTGCATGGAACTCATGTGTGAAACTGCATTGTTTTTGATTTCTGAGTATCTATCCTTGTCATTGTCAGGATCAATACCAAGAGTGTTTATGCGAAGATTTTCCAAGAGATAACGATAACCCTTCTCTTCACAACAGGCTCCGATGCCGTCTATTATTGGAGGAGTGTTGAATACGGTAAGGTCCTCTGCAAGGATTCCAATTGTCCTGCTGGAACCAGTTTTTAGATTTCTGGCATAGAGGTTGGGATGATAATTAAGTTCCTCAGCAATTTCCAGAATTTTTCTGGTGGTCTCTTCACTTATATTTCCGGTGCCATTTAAAACCTTGGATACTGTTGCGACAGATACCTGGGCTTTTTTGGCGATGTCCTTCATATTAGACACAGTTCGTCCTCACTTCCAAAATACTAATTACAAGATAATGGTAAACGTTTTCTTAATAAAAAACAACCAAAAAATTGCTCGCAATATTATTGAAAATTGCTATTTACATATATAATGCAACAATATAAAATCCAAATTAAGGTAAACGATTACCTAAAATGAAATTGGGAGATGAGTTAAAAGAATATCATGAGTTGTAGCGAGGACTACAGCTTTATATATGAAAAGGGAAAACGTTAACTTTGCACACAACTAGAAGGAGGAAAAAATATGAAGGGGCATTGGGTATGGAAAAAGAAATAAGGCCATTGAAACTTCAGCAGGTAAAAGTCACTGATCCTTTATTCGGACATTATATCAATAAAGTAAGTGAAGTCATGCTGGTTCATCAGTGGAAAGCTCTAAATGATGAACTGGAAGGAACTGATCCTACGGGATGTATCAAAAACTTCCGTATAGCTGCCGGACTACAAGAGGGAGAACGGCAAGGAGTAGTTTTTCTTGATACTGATCTATATAAGTGGATAGAGTCAGCTGCCTATTGCATTGCAATAGGTAGCGGGACTCAGTTTGAAGGTAAAATTGATCAGGTGATTGATATTTTGGAAAAGGCTCAGGAAAAAGACGGATATTTAAATACTTACTTTCAGATAACAGCTCCGGAAAAGAAATGGACAAACCTGGTTGAGGGACACGAATTATATACCTCAGGACATATGATTGAGGCAGCAGTTGCTTATGCACTGGCCACAGGTAAGGAGAAATTTCTTCAAATTGCAATGAGGAATGCTGACCTTATTTGCAGGGTATTTGGAACAAAGAAAGGACAGATTCCTGGAGTTCCAGGGCATGAAGAAATTGAGCTGGCTTTGATCAAGCTTTATAGGTGGACTAGGGATGACAAGTACTTAAAGCAGGCTGATTATTTTGTCAGGCAGAGGGGAACTGCACCTAATTATTTGCAGAATGAGATTGATGGCAGAAAAGGCCCTGAGTTCTTTCCTGAGTTTAGAAACTATTCTATGAAGTATGCACAGGCAGAGAAACCTCCAGTAGAACAAACTGAGGCTGAAGGTCATGCTGTAAGGGCAATGTACCTGTACAGTGCTATGGCAGACCTGGCAAAATGGCAGCAGGATAAAGAAATGGAAAAAGCCTGTGACAGACTGTGGGATAACATGGTAGGCAAGAGAATGTATATCACAGGAGGAATTGGCAGCAGCGGATTTTTGGAGTGCTTTACCACAGATTACGACCTGCCTAACAGCACAAATTATTGTGAGACTTGTGCTTCTGTGGGAATGATGATGTTTGGACAGAGGATGGCTGCCCTAAAGAAAAATGCAAGCTATTACGATACAGTTGAAAGAGTATTGTACAACACTATTCTGGCAGCTATGAATCTGGAAGGAGACAGATATTTTTACGTAAATCCATTAGAGATGATTCCGCAGTTTTGTACTGAGAATACCTATATGGATCACGTTAAACCTGTCAGGCAGAAATGGTTTAGTGTTGCCTGCTGTCCTCCTAATCTTGCGAGAACGCTGGCTTCTCTTTCTCAGTATTTATATGCTTGTGATGAAAAGGGAATCTACATTAATCAGTTCATATCATCAACCCTTTCGGTGGATAATTCCGGTCAGGAAATATTTGCGGAGCTTAAGTCAGCTCTTTTGACAGATGGAACAGTAGATATCAGGATTTCTACTCTGCAGGCTACAGATATCAGGATAAGAGTTCCGGCCTATGCCAAAGATATGGAGATAGCCCTTGATGGTGAAAAGCTTTCCTATATAGCTGACAATAACTATGCAGTAATTGCTCTTAAGGGTGGTAAACACAGGATTGAGCTTAATATGGGGGTTCATCCAAGATTTGTGGCAGCAGACCACAATGTCAGGGCTGATGCAGGTAAGGTTGCTGTAATGCATGGACCTATGGTCTATTGCCTGGAGGAGGCGGACAATGGACAGAACTTATCTGACATTTACGTGGACACTGATGCTAATCTGCTAAAGGGCAAAGCTTATGAAGAATTCCCGGGAGAAGTACCGACGATAGAGTATGAGGGCTACAGGGTTAAGAGTGTTGGTATTGAAGATGGCAGCCTTTACGGAGAGGCAAGATTTACTAAGAAGCCTGTGAAGATCAGAGCGGTTCCCTATGCTTTTTGGAACAACAGAGGTATTGGAGAGATGGAAGTCTGGCAGAATATTTCTATCTAAAGATAGAACATTACTGCTGAAAAATAATTTTCTAAAGGAGGATATTTCAAGTATGCAAAAGAAAAGATTGTTGAGCATGGCATTAACTGTTGTTACTACTACGGCAATGTTGGTAACAGGTTGTGGTGCTAGTTCTCAAAGCGCACAGGGGGAAGCGCAGGACACAACGCAGAACGCAGTAGAGACATCTAAAACAGAGACAGAGACACCTGCTTCAACTAGTGAGAGCACTGGAGAAAAGGTACATATTACCTATGCTCAGTGGGGCAATGAGACAGAGACTGCTGCAACTCAGGCGGTAGCTGATAAGTTCAATCAATCCCAGGATGAAATTGAAGTAGAAGTAATCAAGATTGACCATGATACCTATGTAACCAAGTTAAACGCAATGGCTACAGCAGGAGAACTTCCTGATACAGCCATCATGAGTGAAGCTGGAGTATTAAAATTTGCAGAGAATGGATTACTTGCAGACATCAGCTCAATGTACGATGAAGGTGATTCCAAACCTCTTGATTCCATAACCTTTAAATATCAGGGAACACCTGTGGCTTATTCAGCAGCCAATGAGGTACTTAACCTTTGGTACAACATAGATCTTTTGGAAGAAATCTGTTCCAAACAGGGATTAAATGTTGCTGATTTTACACCTCCTGCAAGTGCAGACAGTGCATGGGACTGGGATACATTTGTTAAGATAGCTCAGACTCTCACAGTTGATATCAATGGTAATAACGCATTAAGTCCAGACTTTGATCCAGCAAACGTTGATGTTTACGGCTGCACAGTTAACACTCTTCCATGGCAGCTTGAAGTATGGGCAAAGAGTAACGGTGGCGGATATTATAGTGCTGACGGCAAAGAATGTACTATCAATGACGATGCAACAGTAGAAGCACTGCAGAAAATTGCAGACCTTTCAGATGTTTATCACTGTGCACCTCCTGTAACAAGCGCAGCTAACGCGCTTGAATCCTCACTTGGTTCCAAGAAGGTTGTTATGGCTACAGATGGAACCTGGAATGTTGGAACCTTCCTTGGACCATCTGCAGATTTTAAATATGGCGTAGGCGTTCTTCCTTACATGAAGGAGAAGGTTACAATTTGTACTGGCGGACCAAACGTGGTATTTGCTACATCCAAGCACCCTGAAGAAGCTATGACATGGCTCAAGTGGTACTACCAGGAAGAAAACAGCTGGTCACTTATTGAAGCAGGAACATGGATGCCTATTCTTGATAAGTGGTACACAGATGATGAATTTACAAATAAGTGGATTGATAACCCTAATTATCCTGACCATGATATGTACAAGAGTGCAGTAGTAGACTACGCAAGAGATAATTCTCAGTCAACAGCATGGTATTACATCAATGCAACAGACGAGTTTAATGCAACTCTTGATTCAGCATTCTCGGCTGTTTGGTCTGGTGATCAGACAATGAAAGAAGCTATCGATGAGTATTATGATGAGCTAAATGATATTTTCAGCACAAATAATTAACAATTAATACATTGCCGTGCGAAGACAGTTTATTATACCCCATGAAACATGGTCAAAAGTGCAGTATAACTGCCTTCGCCGGCGTTGATATCAGGGGAGAGAGATTATACAATGGAAGTTGCGGGGATATATAGTACAAGCGAGGCGAAGAGTATGAAAAGAGCATCCAGCAAAAGAAAAATACGTACTTCTCAGTCCAAATATAATAGAAAAGAGGAAAGATGTGCCTATTTGTGCCTGATTCCGGCATTCCTTGGAATCACCTTTATAAGTTATCTTCCTACCATAGCAGTGTTTGTACTTAGTTTGTTTAGCTATAATGGTTTGTCCACCCCTGAATTTGTGGGTCTGGATAATTACATTAGGATTTTTACAAAAGATGTGTATTTTACAAGTGCTGTAAAGGCAACGCTTTTGTATGCATTTTTGGCAGTTATCGGCGCGGTTATCTATTCTTTGGTGATAGCACTTATTCTAAACATGGATATTTTTGGAAGAACTATCTTCAGATCTATTTTCTTTATACCCTATCTGCTACCGGCAATAGGTGTTTTCAAAGGCTGGCAATGGCTTTATGAGCAGAACTATGGACTCTTTAACTTCATCTTCAGAATGCTAGGAATTCCACCCCAGAGATTTTTGGACAGTCCAAGGCAGGTAATACCGGCCCTTGTTCTCATCGCAGTATGGGCCAGCGGAAATCTCATAGTAATATTCCTTGCAGGACTTCAAAATGTACCTACTGTGTACAAGGAAGCAGCTCAGATAGATGGAGCCAACTCATGGCAGAGATTTTGGAACATAACTATTCCATGCATCAAGCCTATTATTTTTTATAATGTATTGACTGCTCTTATCACACATCTGCAGGTAGTTAATCCGGCTCTAGCCCTTACAAATGGCGGCCCGGACAAGAAGTCTATGTTTTTATCTTATGTTATCTACATGTATGGATTTGAAAAAAATAAGCTTGGATATGCAGCAGCTTTTTCAGTTATATTCTTTGTTCTAGTAGGCATTTTTACAATAGTATTATTTGTAACTCAAAAAGATAGCATCTTTAGCGATGAAGCGTGAGAAAGGGGGAGCAAACATGACAGGAAAAGAAAAAAGGAAACTGGCAAACCGCTCAGTTGTAACATTGATTGCCTTATTTTTTGCATTTCTGACACTCCTTCCAATATGGTGGATATTCAGATCTTCACTTATGAGTGTTGCGCAGGTCAACGCTTATCCGCCATCCTTTATTCCAACAGAGTGGCTATGGTCCAACTACACCAAGACCCTTCAGACCTTCGAATACTGGACATATTTTAAAAACACCTTTTTGATTATCATTCCGGCTGTGACATTTGGTGTTATTACTGCCATCTTTTGTGGCTACGCCTTTGCCAGACTAAGGTTTAGAGGCAAAAATCTTATATTTAAGATCTGTGTCAGCACAATTCTTCTTCCAGGCATGGTTACGCTGATTCCACTTTATATTGTGTGGACAAAATTCTTAGGACTTGGTGACACATATTGGCCTCTGATCCTGCCGTTTTTAACAGGTGGAGGATTCTTTAACATCTTCCTGATCAGGCAGTTTCTTATGACAATCCCCAGGGATCTTGATGAAGCTGCATCAATAGATGGGGCCAGCCGCATGAGGATATTGTGGACAATTCTTGTTCCTGCGATCAAGCCAGCAGTAGTTGTTGTTGGAATGATGTTATTTATACAGATTTGGAATGATATGCTCCAGCAGATAATCTACATTAACAGTATGAGCAAGTTTACTTTTGCCATTGCACTCACCAATTTCACAGGCTCTTTTGGAACAAACTGGCCCATGGCTATGGCAGCCACTTTTATGACTATTCTGCCTGGTATAGTAATCTATATATTTGGGCAAAAGAGCTTTGTAGAAGGTATAGTACTGACTGGTATGAAAAACTAATATATAGGGGAAAAAATGAAATACTTGAATCGTTTTATGAAATGGTATCTTGGAGAAAACGATGTGGAAAAAGAGCCGCCTAAGGACGGCTCTTTTCCGCATCTTATATCTTGTTGTTAATTTTCCAGAACGCTTATCTATAATCATGCATGTTTTTTGAAATCTTTGGCAAGGTCTGTTTTCTTCTCTTCAAATTTCATAAGATTATCATTTTCTATCCTATTAGCCGGTGCATAATTTTCATACTTCTTTTTTTGATGTGGCTGCGATTTCCAAATCTCATCGGCAACAGGGGCCCACTTGAGAGCATAGTCATCACACTTTGCACATAAATGCTCTACACTCTCATCCGATTCTTCATTTGTGCCATGTGCTTTTGATCTTTCCACCATCTCCCTTAGAAGTTTTGGATTTTCGAGCATCGGACACGGTCTTAAGTGATTTTTATTAAAGGGCTGTCCCTTATGATATTCCATGAAAAGCGGACTCTTTAGCATTTCCAAAATAGAATTGTCATGTATATTAGTGTTTGAAAAATGGATGAAAACGCAAGGTTCTGCATCTCCGTTTGAGTTAATATGGAAATAATTCCTTCCACCTGCAATACATCCACCTACAGCTTCTCCGTCATTCTGAAAATCCATCGGAAAGAAGCCTGTATCACATTCGTTTGAGCGAATCCATCTGATACGTTCTATCATCAGCTTTCTCTGTTCTACGGTAGGCATCAGCTCCGGTACCGCATTATTTCCAACCGGCATATAGTGGAAGAAAAAGCCAAATCTCGCGCCTTTTTCTGCAATATACTTTATAAATTCAGGATTTGTCACGGCTTCAATATTATTTCTTGTATAGCAAATAGATGTACCAAAGAGAATCCCGTATTTTTTGAAAAGAGACATTGCATTCATCACTGCATCATAATGACCGATTCCTCTTCTTGCATCATTAGTTTCAGGTGTCCCCTCTATGGAAAGCATGAATGTAATATTTCCCAGCCGTACAACCTCTTTACAAAAATCATCATCCACAAGAGTTGAATTACTATATATTCCGAATTGCACATCATTATGCTTTTCTGCAAGCTTAAGTATATCTGCCTTCCTGACAAGGGGCTCTCCACCTGTCATCATATAGAGATACACGCCCAGCTCTTTTCCCTGAGTTACTATCTTATCCATATCGGCAAAAGACAAATTGTTCTTTGGTCCATAAGTGCCTGACCAGCATCCTTTACAGTGCATATTGCAGGCAGAAGTAGGATCAAAAAGTATAAGCCATGGTATGTTACAGCCGTATTTTTCCCTGTTCTTCCGTATAGTCTTTGTTCCCCTGAAGAAAGCCTCGTACCCCAGATTGAGCATGGTCATTTTGGCTACATGCGGATCAGTTTCATCCAATACTCTGTTTATAAAGTTTACCCAGCGGTTATCCGGATCCTTAAATGCACGTCTAACAGCTTCCAGTTTTTCAGGATCAGCAGCCTTTTTTCCCCAAAAGCGTTCTGCTTCATCAACGAGCTTTAAGTATGTTTTGGTGCGGTCCTCAGTCTTATCAAGATGGCCAAGGAATTTGTCTATCAGGACACTAAAAGCTTGTCTTTGCGCTGCATGTGAAATATTTGTAAATGTGTTCATATCGTCTCCCAGTATTTTTATGTATATTGACAAAACATTTGTCTGATAATACAGTTATATCATCTATACAAATGTCAAACAATATGTTGTGCGTATTTGATACATAATTTTACAAAATGTCGTGACAATACAAATGGAGGCCAAAATGTCCACAGAGCTTGAAAAAAGAAATATACGAAGAATGTCAAATAAGGAGTCCAACAGAATTACTAAAGAATGCATCTGTGATGCGCTGATCGGATTGATGAAAGAGCATCCGTACAAAGATATAAATATGACCATGATAATAAAAAAATCAGGAGCTTCAAGAGCTTCTGTCTACAGAAATTATCCTTCAAAAGAGGCTATCATTCAGGACATTACAAAAAACATAACTGACGAGCTCAGCGCTTCTCTGACAGGAGTGTTGCAGAAAAGTAACACATATGAGTGGTTTTTAAAGGTGTTTTCAAGGCTGCACTCCGATAAAGACATGTGTGTACTTATCCGTAATTCAAATATCTCTTTTACGGATATGTTCTATAATGCCTTGTCTATTGCCTCAGACAGCGAATACGCTTCCCAACATGAATACATTGCCAGAGGTATTGCTGCCGGCTTATGGGAAGTGTCGCTGACATGGATAAAAAACGGTATGAAAGAATCTCCTGAATATATGGCAAGGGTATGCTCAGAAACCTTAAGATTGGAATGATGGATATGGCAGAAGAAATTATCAATGCAAGCAATAATTAGGAAGATGGTGTAATATTACCGATTGTGATGTTGCACTTAACTTTGAAGTGATGTGACACCTATGAACACGCGGCTGATAATTACTGGTGTTGGAACAGTTATAACTATTTTGCTTAATATCAGATTCTGGAGAAGGTAAATAATACAGAAAGGGAGTTTGGCACCTGTAACGTTACAGGTTATAATAATAACATGATATAATCGTTTGCACATAAAGGCTTAAAAGATTTCTATGAAACTGGTTCAAAGAAGGGAATTCAGCCAGATCATGCACCGAAATTAGCGAGAATGCTTGACCGATTGGATGCCAGCACCAGTGCTCAAGATATGAACTTGCCTGGGTATAGATTACACCCACTTAAAGGTGATAAGCAGGATATGTGGTCTGTTACCGTCAATGGTAATTGGAGAATGATTTTTTACTTTGAGGGTCAGGATGCATTTCTTGTAGACTACATGGACTATCACTGAGGAAGGAGGAAAAATACATGACTAGAAGACCGACACATCCAGGAAATGTATTCTTGGAAGATGTAATGAAACCATTGAATCTCACAGTTACCGATGCAGCGAGAATGCTAGGAGTAAGTAGAAAAGCATTGTCAGAGTTTGTTAATGAGAAAGCTTCTCTTAGCCCGGAAATGACCATAAGGATAAGCAAGGCAACTAATACATCTCCAGAAAGCTGGATGAATATGCAGCAGAAACTGACGCTATGGATAGCACAGCAAAATGAACCATCAAATGTAATACCCTTTCCTCTGGACGCAGTAAAAGAGGGATGATTGTAATAGCTCTGGAATCAAGATTTGATTAGTTGATGTCCGGAGCTATTTTATTTTTGTCTGAAAAAGGTATGATAATCCATAAGTTGTCGGAAAAGATGATAGGAAATACGAGGGAGAGTAGGATAAGATGAAGCATTGTGGGACACAGACAATCGAAACAGAAAGGCTTATACTGAGACAATTCAAGAGTGAAGACGCCGATGCCATGTTTAAGAACTGGGCAAATGACGAAGAAGTTACTAAGTATCTGACTTGGCCACCTCATGGAACGGTGGATGTTACAAAAGAGATTTTAAAACAGTGGGTGGATTCATATAAGGATGAAAGGTACTATCAGTGGGCCATTGTTCTAAAAGAAATAGATGAACCGATAGGCAGTATCTCTGCAGTTGGTATGAAAGAGAGTATAAACATGATCCATATCGGATACTGTATCGGAAAGTGTTGGTGGAATCAGGGTATTACATCTGAAACATTAAAAGCAGTCATAGATTTCTTTTTTGACAAAGTGGAAGCAAATCGTATCGAATCAAGGCATGATGTTAATAATCCACACTCCGGTATGGTCATGAAAAAATGTGGAATGAAGTACGAAGGGACACTCCGTAGCTCAGATATTAACAACCAGGGACTTAATGATTCCAGTTGGTATGCAATTCTAAGATCAGATAGGTGAGATTGGATTGTTCTTACTAAACAAAAAGAGAACACAGAGCTGGTTCGAAGACTGCGATCATATAGTGATAGATACAGCAGATTTGGATCTGAGCACAGTTTCTTTTACCTATGGAGATTCTCATCCAACATATAAGAGGTACAAGAAAAACAACTGATAAATCTCCGATAATAGAGAGGATTTATTCGAATATGAAAATGCTGACAAATAAAGAGATTAAAGAAATCGCAATAAGACAATCCGCTGAAGATATAGGATGTAAAGCGGAGGATTTTTTATCTGAGAAAAATATAATATGTAAGTTTTGCTTAGGAGAAAAGGCACGCAGGTATTATAAAGAACCAATCACCTGCAACTTTGTTTCTTATGGTAATAATGTTGTAGCTGCCACAATGGGCGAAGTGGAAGATCTGGTTTCTGAATACATAGAAAAATATGAGTTCTACCATCTTTTTGAGACTCCAAATATGCACTGGCTTGAGGAACGTCTTGCAGAGCGTGGGTACAAGATATGTTTTATGGCGGAGTACTACCTTCCTGATGTGGAGAGGATTCCCAATATACAATGTTTATATGAGACAAGAATACTTGGACAGGATGATTTCAAGAATTTGTACCTGCCTGAATGGAGTAATGCACTATGCAAGGATCGCAGCCATCTGGATATGCTGGGTATTGGAGCATACGATAATGGCAGATTGATTGGTTTTGCGGCCTGTTCAGCAGATTGCGATGAAATGTGGCAGATAGGCATAGACGTTCTGCCGGAATACAGGCAAAAAGGGATTGCATCAGCACTGACTAGCAAACTGGCAAAAGAGATTCTAAATCGGGGAAAAGTTCCGTTCTATTGCTCTGCATGGTCAAACATCAGATCAGCCAGAAATGCGGCTAAAAGCGGTTTTATTCCGGCATGGGTAGAAATGACTGTAAAGCCGGCGGACGTTGTTGATGAGATGAATTCATAACTTTCAGTTATATAGACAATGAGAGCTGCGAAGCAAAACATGTAGAAAATACAGTTCGTGATTTACAGGAGAAATAAAATGAACCAAAAAGAAAGGATGCTTGCTAATCTCCCATACAAAGCTTGGATGGATGGGCTTAGCGAAGAACGGATGGAAAACAAAAAGAGAATATTTAGATTCAACAACCTGGATCCAGAGAACAGTTCGGAGAAGGACAAGCTGCTTAAGGAAATACTCGGAAAAACAGGAGAATATGTGAATATAGAAGCACCTTTTCACTGCGATTATGGCTACAACATAGAGGTTGGAGAGAATTTCTTTGCCAATTATAATTTAGTTGTTCTTGATGTTGGAAAAGTCAGGATTGGCGATAATGCCCAGATTGCTCCAAATGTTTCCATATACACGGCTGGACATCCGATTCATCCTGATTCTCGCAATTCGGGATATGAATATGGTATTGACATAACTATCGGTGATAACGTGTGGATTGGTGGAAATACCTGCATTATGCCGGGAGTAACGATAGGAAATAACGTTGTTATCGGAGCAGGAAGTGTCGTTACGAAGGATCTGCCGGATAATGTTATTGCTGTAGGAGCTCCTTGCAGAATAATCAGGGAAATCACTGAAGATGACAGGGATTATTATTTCAAAGACAGAAAATTTGATGTGGATGACTATAAGTGATTCGTATAAAAACAACTCTTGATCCTGCTGTTGTGGGGGTTATTGAGTATGGAACAGCTGACCGGAGAGACTATTACAGAGTTAAAGTAAGGGGGAAACATGGGAAATACAACGGCTTTACGGCACAGATAATCCAGCATGAAATCGATCATTTTTCAGGGGTGCTTATTTGATGGAGAAGGAGTGAAGAGATAAATGTTTTTTATCATGGGAATTACAGATGGAAGGAAAGATTTTGATTTTAATCAGCTGATCACCTGTTCCATCTGCGGGAAATATGGACGATTCAATGTGTTCATGACATATACAGTGCTGTCTCTTTTCTTTATACCGACTTTCAAGTGGAACAGACATTACTACGTGCAGACCAGTTGCTGCGGAACTGTTTATGAGCTTGATCCGGAGATTGGTAAGATGATTGCCAGGGGCGAGGAGGTAGAAATCTTGCCAAGCCATCTGACTCAGGTAAGCGGTGGAAGAGGATTTACTACCGGCTATAAGAGATGCAGGCAGTGCGGATATGAGACAACTGAGGATTTTGATTTTTGTCCGAAATGTGGAACGAGGTTTTGATAGACGTAAGAAGGATGGAAAAGCTTGTGTAATGAGTTCGCAGAAATGGAAATCACTGAGGGCATGTATCAGTCCCTGAAGAATTCAATAAATGCGGTAAACCCAACTGTGAATAAACGCAAGGATATGGAAGTGTATTAAGTGATAATTCTGATATAACCCAAGGCTATCATCAGCCATAGGTAAATACATACACAGAGTATGCACTATTGTGCTTATAATGGTAGCATAGAAATAACTGTTTCCGTGGAGGGCAGAAATGATAAATGAAAAGGTAAAAGAGTTTCTTGTCTCAAATAACCTTGGTGACAGGCTTACTGAACATACCGAAACGATTGATACAGTTGAACATGCTGCACAGCAGATAGGCTGTACCGAACCGGAGATCGCAAAGACATTGTCTTTTGTTGTAGATGAAAAGCCTGTAATTGTGGTAATGGCAGGCGATGGTAAGGTTAACAGTTCTAAGTTCAAATCACTATTTCACACTAAGCCACACATGATTCCCAGAGATCAGGTGGAGAGTATCACGGGATTTCAGCCGGGTGGAGTATGCCCATTTGCGGTGGCTAATAACATCCCTATATGGCTGGATGTTTCAATGAAGAGATTTGAATATGTCCATCCTGCAGGAGGTAATGAGTTTACTTCTGTTAAGGTAACACCTTCAGAGCTTGAAGCTGTTACCGGAGCCGAGGGTTGGTGTGATGTATGTAAGGGATGGGAAGAAGACGAGTAAAGAAAGGGGCGTTACCATGGAATTTAAAGAAGTAGTAAAGAACCGTTATTCATGTAAGAAATACAGCGAAAGGAAAGTAGACAGGGCAAAGCTTAATGACATCCTTGAAGCCGGAAAGCTTGCACCTACGGCAAAGAATCTTCAGGAACAGCATATTTATGTTGTTGAGACTGATGATAACCTGGCTAAGATCGATAAGGCAACGCCATGCCGTTACGGAGCGCCGACAGTTCTTGTTGTAACATTTGATAAAAACAATGTATTTACATATCCGGGTGGCAAGAGAGATTCCGGAGTGGAGGATGCGTCGATTGTGGCAACACATCTCATGTTGGCTGCCGCTGATGCTGGGGTAGACAGCTGCTGGCTAAATTTCTTTGATCCTGATAAGCTCGCTAAAGATCTTGGTTTGCCGGAGAATGAAGAGATTTTGATGCTTCTTGACCTTGGATATGCGGCAGATGGTGCAGGACCTCTTGATAATCATAACATCAGGAAGAACCTTACAGAAACAGTAAGTTATATTTAAGAAAAGCAGAGAATCAGCAAAGAATTCAAGGATGGATTTGGAGCTGATTCTTTTTATGTAGAGGTAACTTTTGTAGTTCACTTATGAAAGTTTATGAAAAATATATTGAATTATGAAGAATTATGAAAGTGTAATGGATTATGAAGAATTATGAAAGGATGTCATGTTATGAAAAAGAATAATCCATTTACTCTTACTTTTGGAAAACAGCCAAATGAATATATATCCAGATATGAAAATACGGATATGATCTTAAGTACATTTGAGGCTGACAATCCAATCAGTCAGGCATATCTTATCGAAGGAATCAGAGGAAGTGGCAAGACTGTACTTATGACTTCAATAACAAATGAACTTGGGAAGGATAAGGATTGTAATAGACCTAAATTCAACGCAGGATCTTATCAATGACTGTGCTATGTGTTTGATCGATTCCTGCAAGAAAATCCCGGATTTCTTTAAACAGGGATTCAACATATCCATCGCAGGTTTTGGTATTGGTGTTAATGGAAATGATACTCCTCAGGATAACGTAAGCATCATAGATAATATGCTTTCTTCATTAAAAAAGCATAATAAAAAGCTGACCATTTAAGTGTTATTCCAAAAATGAATATCATGATATTTATTTTGTTCATTAGCGAAAACCAGGTCAAGGTTTTAATATGGAAACTGGAAAGAAAAGAAATTCAGGAGAGATTTATGGCAAAACAAATATCATCCGGCGAAAATATCATGGGAACAGAAAAGATAAGCAAGCTTGTGATCACTACAGGAATTCCTCTTATGTTCAGCCTGCTTATCAACTCACTTTATAACCTTGTGGATTCGGTTTTTGTGTCAAGAATTTCAGAAGATGCGCTGACGGCGCTTTCACTTGCGGGACCGGTTCAGCTCATCGTTTCATCCCTTGGTCTTGGAAATGCGGTAGGACTAAATGCGGTAATATCCAAAGCACTGGGTGAAAAGCGCCCCGACAAGGTCAAGAACGCAGCAAATGCCGCCATATTCATAGCAATATGCTGCTGGATAATAAATACTGTTATCTGTCTTTTGTTCCTGTGGAGGAAGAGCTTTACTGAATCTTTTTAGGCAGAGCCTGACAATTGGTGATGGAGCTGTAATTGCAGCCGGAGCTGTTGTAACAAAAGACGTTGAGGAAAACACGATTGTGGGAGGTGTTCCTGCAAAAGTTAAAAAGAAGATAGAGAATGTCAGACCAATAGAAAAGAAAGGATGGGAAAATATGAGCAAAGTGTTAGTAATTTCTACAAGTCTTCGTGCAAAGAGTAATTCCGACATACTTACGGAAAAGCTTATAGAGGGAGCAAAAGCTTCAGGTCATGATGTGGAACATATAAGCCTGAAAGGGAAAAATATCAGTTTCTGTATAGGTTGTCTTGCCTGTCAGAATACCCAGAAATGTGTCATTAAGGATGATGCTGCTGAGATTGCAGAAAAAGTAAAGAATGCAGATACCCTTGTATTTGCAACTCCGATTTATTATTACGAGATGAGCGGCCAGATGAAAACTCTTTTGGACAGGCTCAATCCGCTGTATCCTTCAGACTATAAGTTTAGGAATGTTTATATGCTCTCTGTTGCGGCTGAGGATGAAGAGTTTGTGCCCCAGAAGGCTGAAAGCGGACTTCAGGGATGGGTTGACTGTTTTGAAAAGGCAGAATTCTCCGGTTCCTTATTCTGCGGAGGCATAGGCGATATGGGTGAGGCATTAGGTAAAAAAGAGGAATTAAGTGAAGCCTATGAGTTTGGAAAAACATTAAAATAAAGGAAGTTTGCGATGAAAACGAAATTGATTATGATGACACTCTGTGTGTTCATGATGCTTTGTACCAGCGCATGCTCAGGTGATACTAAGATACCATATGAAAACTATGATTCGAGCGCTGCCATTTCTGAATCAGAAGATATAGAAGCAGAAAGTACAGAAGAAACTGATAATCAAGCTGTTGAGAGTGACACTTCTTCTGATGATACGAGTATTGGAGAAAAAACTATGATAATGAAAATTGGTGATATTAAAGTAAATGTAGATTGGGAAAATAATCAGGCAGTAGACGCGCTGCGAAATATGGCTGAAAAAGGCGATGTCATAATTCAGATGTCAATGTATGGCGGATTTGAGCAGGTGGGATCTATAGGTCAGAGTCTTCCAAGAGATGTCAAACAGACGACAACATCATCAGGGGATATAGTTCTTTATTCAGGGAATCAAATGGTTGTGTTTTATGGTTCTAATAGCTGGTCATACACACGGTTAGGTCACATATCTGATAAGGATGAGGCTGGCATGACTGAGTTGCTTTCAAATGGCGATGTTACAATAACTATTAGCATGGGATGAATATCCGTATGCCAAAAGAATTGTCCTCTGAAGTAATGAAAGGGAGTTGATATCTCATGAACCATACTGAACAGAGAATTTGGTTAATTAAAGAATTACAAAGAGATGAATCCCAGCTAAGTGATTATCCTATTCCAAATGATGAGCAAGGGCAGAAGGATTTACTTCGTGGTCTTATGAATATATGGGTACCTAAAGATCTAAGTGATGAATTTCTTAAGATACAGGATGAATATCTAACAGAAGAAAATAGACGTGCCGGTATTACAGATATAAATGATTTAGAACCCATAAAAAGTGATAATCGTCTATATTTATGGCAAGGAGACATGACAACACTTCGAGTGGATGCATTGACGAATCCCGCAAATTCGGAGCTTTTGGGCTGCTGGAGAATCCTGCATAATTGTGCGGATAACATTGTACACTCGAAATCTGGACTCATGCTAAGAAAAACATGTAACTGCATCATGGAAAAGCAGGGACATCCAGAGCCAACAGGGCAGGCTAAGATTACTCCGGCGTATAATTTACCTTGTGATTATGTTATTCATACCGTGGGTCCTATAGTTCAAGGTCCTCTGACTAAAAAGCATGAGCAGCTTTTGGCATCCTGCTATAAGTCATGTCTTGATATAGCAGAGGAAAACGGTGTTAAGAGCATTGCTCTTTGTTGCATTTCTACCGGTGTTTTCATGTTTCCTAATCAGAGAGCTGCTGAGATTGCTGTAGAGACAGTTAAAAACTGGCTTGATGAGACAGGCAGTGAGATGAAGATTGTTTTCAATGTATTTAAGGATCTTGATTTTGAAATATATGAAAAACTGTTAAATGGTTAAGCTATAAGGAGTGTTTTAAAATGATAACGGCTAAGATCAGATCGTTTCAGCCAAATGGATATCAGGAAACAATAGAAAAAGGTTTAAGTGCCATACATAGCTTTAACAGCGGTATGTCCCTTGGGAAAGATGATGATACAGAGCAGCTTGACAGATTAAAAGAAGAAATAAAGGCTGCTGATGCTATTGTTGTTGGAGCTGGGGCAGGACTTTCTACTTCCGCAGGGTTTACGTACAGTGGAGACCGGTTTAAAAAGTGGTTTTCTGATTTTGAAGAAAAATATGGTTTTCAGGACATGTATTCAGGCGGGTTTTACCCATACAAAACCAAGGAAGAGTTCTGGGCATATTGGTCAAGGTATATCTACATCAACAGATACCTTGATGCACATAAAGATACTTATACAAAACTTTATAACCTTGTTAAGGATAAAGATTACTTTGTGATTACTACAAACGTGGATCATTGCTTTCAGAAAGCAGGCTTTGATAAGAAAAGATTATTTTACACTCAGGGAGATTATGGTCTGTTTCAAAGTTTGAATCCGGCAATTAGGGAAAACTTTGATAATGAAGACTGGGTGATGAATGCCATGGAATCTCAGGGATTTGTTAAGGATGGGAATGGAATTTTTGCAATACCATCTGGCGACGTGGTCAGAATGGAAATTGACAGCAGTTTGATTCCAAAGTGTCCGATTGATGGAAGTGATGTCACCATGAATCTTAGAAGTGATGATACATTCCTTGAAGATGGAGGCTGGCATAGAGCATCAGCGGCTTATTCTGATTTCCTTAGAAGACATGAAAATCTGCATGTGCTTTTCCTGGAACTTGGGGTAGGCAGCAATACACCAGTAATAATTAAGTATCCATTCTGGCAAATGACAATGGAAAATGAAAAAGCTACATATGCATGCTTGAATTACAAAGAGGCATACTGTCCCAGAGAGATAGAAGATAGGAGCGTATGCATTAACAGTGATATAGATGAGCTTTTGGATAAGCTGGCATGATTTCAGAAAAAGAAAGATATTATCGGTATTAAAGAGAAAATACATTTCTCCCTTTTTACATTTGTGTTGCTCATGATAGAATAATTAAGAATCGGTGTTTGTGGAGATACGGTTATACTTCTTCTGAACGAGCAGAAGGTCGGGGTGTAAGAATGAAGCAAATTAACTATAAAGTAATTGATAAAGGGACGTATTATCGAAAAGGTGTATTTCGCCACTTTACGGAAGATTGTAAGTGCTCGACCTCGATAACTTCGAGAATAGACGTAACAGAGCTCGCCGCATACTCCAGGAACACAGGTACGAAGTTTTACATCAATTTCCTGTTTATCCTTTCAAAAGCCATGAATTCACGCGAAGACTACAGAATGGGATATCTTTGGCAGACAGATGAGCTGATCTGCTATGACGTAATCAATCCTACGCAGTATGTTTTTCATGAAGATACGGAAACCTGTACGCCTGTATATACGGAATATGATGAGGACTATGAAAAGTTCTATAATGCTGCATTGCGTGATGTTGAAGAGGCAAAGAAAACAAGAGAATACGGCCTGGATACGACGAATCATCCCAACTGGTTCGATGCATCTTATATATCCTGGCTTTCCTATGATTCACTTCATCTTGAACTTCCTGATGGATATCTATATTTTGCGCCGATCATTAACTGGGGAAAATACAGAGAAGAAAACGGCAGGCTTGTCATGCCTGTGACCGTTCGTCTGAATCATGCGATTGCTGATGGGTATCTGGTCGCAAACGTATTTCGACTCTTGGAACAGGAAATCAGATGTTTTGTCGGGCTATAATCGATAAATTTGTCTATCTAATTAAATACTGAATGTTACATAGCAGTTATCTCAAATCGAGGTGGCTGCTCTTTTTGCATTTTCAAAAAAGAAAAATATTGTAAGTTTTGAAAGTGAATGATACAATGCTTTCAAAAGTGAAAAGAAATTGAAGTTTTGAAAGTGAGGCCTGTATGAAGATTATTGAAAGAAAAAAATATTTGGATAGACTCATTCGATTAAAGAATACTCCTGATATAAAGATAATAACAGGATTGAGACGTTCTGGAAAGTCTGAGTTGGTGCGAGCATATATGGAACTGATACGCACAAACGAAGATACAAATATAATATACGTTGATTTTGCAGATTTTAAATTCGATGATTTAAAAACATATAAGGAACTCTATAATTTTTGCGAAGGACAATACATTGATGGTAAAACAAATGTCATTGTTGTAGATGAAGTTCAAATGTGTGAAAAATTTGAGCTTGCTATCAATAGTTTATATAACAGCCGAAAATACGATATCTATATTACGGGTTCCAATGCATTTTTGCTAAGCTCAGATTTATCGACGTTATTTACGGGGAGATTTATAGAAATTCCTGTTTATCCATTTAGTTTTGCTGAATATTGTGAGTACTATGGATATGATTCTAATACAGCAAATGTATTGGATTCATATGTTATGAGTGGTGGTTTATCTGGGGCATATGTGTACAGCGAAAAAGAGGATCAGGCATCATATATAAAGGATGTTTACACTACAAGTATAAAACGTTATCTTGTAGACAAGTATGGTATTAAGGAAGAGGCGCTTTTGGATTCTTTAACAGATTATATGATGGATAATATTTCCAATCTGACATCTGCAAGTAAGATTAGTAATGTTTTTAAGCAAAATAAGGTTGAGACGAATCATATAACAATAGGAAATTATATGAAGTATCTCTGCAGTGCATTTATGTTCTATAAAGTAAAACGATACGACATTCGTGGAAAAAAGTATTTAGAAACATCAGATAAATACTATCTTAGCGATTTAGGATTTAGATATGCAATGCTTGGAACAAGAAATATGGATTATGGACGAGCATATGAAAATATAGTTGCCTTAGAATTACTCAGGAGGGGCTACGAGATTTATGTTGGCAAGCTGTATCAGAGGGAGATAGATTTTGTAGCTATGAAACAAAATGAGAAGCTATATATCCAAGTATCAGATAATATTTCTGATTCAGATACATTGGAAAGAGAGCTGTCTCCACTAAGAGCGATAAAAGATGCATATCCTAAGATTTTGATAGCGAATACAAAGCATGATGACTATGACATAGAAGGAATAAAAGTACTAGATTTAACTAATTGGTTAATGAGATAAATCGATATTTGTAGGGCTCTTCTATAAGCGAAAAGCTTGATAACTTCAAATTGCCAGAGGACATGATGAGAAAGAAATTATTATTATTTATTATTTATGGTTTTATATTTATATCTTTTTTTTATGGATTTAATCTTCAGGCACCTTCACTTTCGGTAGATTTTGGCGATGGTACTATGTACGCAGTATGTTATACAGAAGCGGGAAGGTTAATAAATAATATAGTTAGCGCTATTTTTGCAATCATAATGATTATTCCGTTGATTATAGATTTATTGAATAAAAAAATAAAATTAACGTATAAGATATGGCCTATATTGGTTAGTTATACCATTGCCTTGGGTATATGTTTTATTATGATTTTTCATTATAATCCTATAGCAGATTTATCACACAAGGCATTTATGTTTTTTAATGAAAATGTCGTAAAGATGCAATATTTGGAAATCCTTTGAAACTATGCTTCTTGAATGGTGCAAAAATAATACCAACGAATTGGAAGGCTTACTGCTCCGATTATGTGGTTTTTTATTGCAGAGGGGTGTTATTACACGCATGACAGGAAGAAATATATTACGAGATTGTTTATACTCGCGGTTATATCGCATTTTGCATATGATTTTGCATTTGGGATACCGTTTGTTATAGGAATTGTCCGGATTTTGTTGCATGGTAACATATCAACAATCTTCTAAATGCCTTATCAACTTACAGTACCTCTAGGAACTTATCTAAAGCGACAGCCCCTCTATTTTTTTATATGTGAAGCATGTGTGATACAATATTAAGCGTTGAACACAGTATTAGTGCGATAAAAATGAATTTACAGAGGGAACGAGTATGAAGAAAAAGTTTATAAAATTGCTTTCGGCTGAAAACCCATTAGCTTCAGCTGATGGGATGAAAGCCGTTTTACTTAATTAACATCTCGCCTAAGCGAGATAAACAAGATATAATTCTATCCCATGAATAAAGAATATAAACATGGAAATCGAAATAAATATCTACTTCGTTACCACTTAATTTTAGTATGTAAATATCGCAGGCATGGGTGATGGTGATCCGGAAAGCATAAAAGATAT
This sequence comes from Butyrivibrio sp. NC2002, assembly GCF_000702265.1. Lineage (GTDB taxonomy): Bacteria > Bacillota > Clostridia > Lachnospirales > Lachnospiraceae > Butyrivibrio. The sequence goes on along the minus strand of NZ_JNKZ01000004.1, from coordinate 239,411 downwards.
GTATAATGACCTGCAGGAATTCATAACAGGCTGTAACAATATCATTAGGGAAAAATAAGTTACGCATGGAATGGGTGCAGGATGAGAAAGAAATTATTATTATCAGTGGTTTCATAGTATATGTAAGGGAGAACAGAAGAAATGAAAATTGACGCAAGAACAATGGAATGGATAAGAAAACCGAACGTATGCAATATTACTGAGGATAAAGTAACAATCACAACTGAGCCTTTTACTGATCTTTGGCAGAGAACATATTATCATTTTAGGAATGACAATGCTCCTGTTTTGCAGATGGAAACAGATGATAAATTCTTCTCCTTTATGGTAAAGACAGACTTTACCGATAGCCATCATCGTTTTGATCAGTGCGGAATTGTCATGTATCTTGATTCAGAGAACTGGCTCAAGGCTTCTGTTGAGTATGAAAATGAAGAGTTTCAGCATCTTGGCTCTGTTGTTACAAACCATGGATATTCTGACTGGGCAACTACGGCTATTCCAGCCGATGTAAAGCAGATGTGGTATAGATTTAGCAGGAGAGAAGATGATTACTGTATTGAGTGTTCCTACGATGGAAAAGATTTTTCACAAATGAGAGTCTGCCATATGTGGGAAGGAGCCGGAACGATTTCCTTCGGAATCTATGCGTGCAGTCCAGAGGATTCAAGCTTTAAGGCTGTATTTACAGATATGCAGATAACAGAGTGCGCCTGGAAGGCTCATGATGGTCAGCAGCCAGACTAATGATGTGTGTGAATTTATGTAGGCGCACCTGTATCTGCAATTCTTTATAAGTGTAAGGGTAGCAACTGAGCAGTTTAAGGCTAAGAAGATATACCTTGAAGCCCAGGAATATGCCATAGGTTATTATGCAAAAGAGGGCTTTGAGGTGGTATCAGAGCCGTTTATGGAAGATGGTATTCCGCATGTGAAGATGGAGAAATTAACCATCTAAAGAGCTATTTGCTCTGGATATTGATAGTAGGAAGGATTACGATTTGGGTACAAAAGAAGCCTAATGGTGAAGAGGTAATAGTTCAAGGAAGCTATATTTGTGAATTATAATAGGTTAAAAAATCTGTCTTATCGCCCTGATCTAATTCTATATTCTTTAGGCGATAGACCATATTTGGCTTCGAAGATTCTGTAAAAGTAAGCAGAGTTTTCGTAGCCAATTTTTTTTATGATTTTTTCTGTTGTAAGAGTAGTGTTTTCTAGTAAGTATGCAGCTTCCTGAAGGCGACGCTGCTGAAGAAGCTGCTTGAAATTCAGGCCGGTATTTTGTTTCAAAAGTCTGCTAAGATATGCGGTTGAATACCCTGTCAGTTGAGCCAGTTCATCCAGTGTGCCATTGTCAAAATGGGTATCAATGTATTCAAGGGCCTGGATTGTGGTTGAGTTACTACCCCGGCTCATATCGGTCAATGTGTCTGATGAGAGGGTACAAAGATTCATTAGAAGCAAATCCATTGTGGACATAGCGATAGTGTTCATATCATTTTTGTGATATGTGAGAGTCCAGATTAAGTTCTCTAATAAATTTTCAACAGGTAGTATGCCCTTGGCATGATATAGAAGATAGTCATTATAATTTTTTCTTTCTGAAAGGGATGCTACGATAAAATCTCTCAAAATATCATTTCTATCATAAAAAACCTGCGTACGGGAAAAGAATTCAGGAAGAATAATAAAGTTAATAGCAATATCATCTTTGCCACATGGCTCTATATCATGTCTTGCGTGTCTGTTCAAAAGTAATATATCACCCTCATGTAGAGTTAAAGTTTCACCATCCACAAAATGAGTTGTTAAATGGCCCTTTAGCATACAAACCATTTCTATATAGTTGTGTCTGTGTGTAGGGAAATATGCAAATCTAGTGTGAGGGCGAATATCGATTAGCTTGCCTTGTGCCAAAAGCTTTCCCGAATCTATTACAAATTCATCTTCAGAGGTATACAGCTCTTTTCTAATGCTGGCATCCCCTTCAAGAATCATTTTTTCCTCATCTGTTATTCGGTTTAGGAGTTCATATATATCATTTTTCATAATGTCAAATAAGGTCCCAAAATATATAATCTGCTGTTCTAGTTACATAAATCAAAATCATTATATTATAGGCTTAAATAAAGAGCAAATAAGGTTCTAGGAGGGTTAAGATGTTAGTAGAAACAAAAGCAAGAGTGGGTGTGTTTTCTATCGCCCTTGGCGCATATTTACCACAGTTTCCATCGTTGGTACCAGAATTTGAAAAGCAGTTTGAGGATTTTAAAAAGTCAATTCCGGACACTGTAGAAATAATCGATGGCGGTGTGGTTACAACAAAGGAGCAGTCACAGGCCGCAGGAGATAAGTTTAGAGCAGCAGATGTAGATTTAGTATTCATGCAGCTTCTAACCTATGCTACAAGCTACAACATGCTTCCAGCAGTAAAGGATTTAGATGTTCCTGTAGTGCTTGTGAATATACAGAAGCTTAAGGCACTTGATTATGATACAGCTGGTACAGCAGAGTGGCTTGGAGAGGCCTATGCTTGCGGTGCAGTTGGTGAAATGGTGGCAGATCTTAATCGCTATGGTAAGCGCAGCGCTGTAATCACAGGTGTTGTAGAAGGTGGCGATGAAAATGTTGCAAGAGAAATAGGTGAGTGGTGCCTTGCAGCAAATTGCCGTCGTAGATTCAGAGATACAAACATTGCCCAGATTGGAAGACCATATCCTGGCATGATGGATTTATATATCGATGAGTCAAATCTCTATAGAAGAATGGGACTTTACACAAAGCAGTTTGACTGGGAAAAGATTTGGGCTATCGCAGATGATATTACTGATGAGGCTGTTATTAAAGCAAAGGCTGAGGACATCTTAGATACATTCGATATCGTTGGTGGTGGAGATGTAGATAAAGTATGGGAAATGGCAAAGTATGTTGTTGCCTTTGAACAGTGGGTTAAGGATGAACAACTTGGCCTTATAGCATCTCACTATGACGGATTTGCAAAGGGAATTGCTGGCAAGGTGGACAGCCTTCTTATTCCAGCCTTCTCAATGTTGATAAAGCAGGGAACAGCCTGTGCTGTTGAAGGAGACATGAAGGTTGCTATGGCAATGAGCATTTTGAAGACTATCTCTGGAACAGGTCAGTTAGCTGAAATGTACACTATTGATTTCAACGATGACGTAACTCTTATTGGACATTCAGGATCTGGTGATGCAGCCATCTCTCAGGCAAAGAAACCAACTATGAAGATGATGGATGTGTTCCATGGAAAGACTGGAGGCGGATATCTTACACAGTTTTATCCACCTACAGGACCTATCACTTACCTTGGTATCACACAGGATGGAGAAGGCCACTTCAAATTCGTGGTTGCTGAGGGTGTTAACGAAGAAGGAAAGATTCTTCAGAACGGTGACACTATGATGCGTACAAGATTCAGCTGCAGCGCTGCAGAATTTGTAACAAGATGGAGCGAGACAGGTCCTACACATCATTTTGGTGCAGCAGTTGGACACCATATAGAGACAATCAAAAAAGTTGCAAAGGTATTTAATGTTCCAGTAGAAGTAGTAGTTAGATAAAGGAGTTTTAAAAAGATGAAGGTTTTAGAAGCAAAGTTTGTAGAAGGTTTTATGAGAATGGCTGACGATGGTTGGCAGCAGGGCTGGCATGAGCGTAATGGTGGAAACCTTTCTTATAGAATTAAGCCAGCAGAAGTTGAAAGTGTAAAAGAGGAGTTCAACCCAGGTGATTGGAGAGAAATCGGAACAACTGTTGCAGATTTAGCAGGAGAATATTTTCTTGTAACAGGCTCTGGAAAATATTTCAGAAATGTAATTATCGATCCAACAGATTCAATTGGAATTATTGAGGTAGATGAAACAGGAGCCAACTATAGAATAGTTTGGGGATTTGTAAATGGTGGTAGACCAACATCGGAGCTTCCATCTCATCTTATGAACCTTGAGGTTTGCAAGGCAAGAGACAAGGAAATCCGCGTGGTATACCACTGCCATCCAACAAATGTTATTGCACTTACATATGTACTTCCATTAGAGGATGAAATCTTCACTAGAGAAATCTGGGAGATGGCAACAGAATGTCCAATCGTATTCCCACAGGGAATTGGCGTAGTACCATGGATGGTTCCAGGCGGAAGAGATATTGCAGTTGCAACATCTGAAATCATGACAACAAAGGATGTAGCTGTTTGGGCTCATCACGGAATGTTTGTATGTGGTACAGATTTTGATATTGCATTTGGTCTTATGCACACAGTAGAAAAGGCTGCAGAGGTTCTTGTAAAGGTCATTTCAATGACAAACAAAAAGCGACAGACAATTCAGCCAGATGAGTTTAGAGCATTAAATGCACCATTTGGTGTTCAGATTAATGAAGAATGCTTATACGAAAAGAAGAGCGATATTATTGGAGAAAGATAATGGTTAATTACTATTTAGCGGTAGATATTGGGGCATCTTCGGGCAGGCATATGCTTGCCCATCTTGAAGATGGAAAAGTGGTTTTAGAGGAAATCCATAGATTTTCCAATGGAATGATTGAGGTGGATGGTCATAAGAGATGGGATATTGATGAGCTTTTTAGACAGATAATTATTGGCTTAAAGAAATGCAAGGAGCTTGGAAAGATCCCAACCTCAATGGGCATTGATACATGGGCAGTGGACTATGTTCTATTAGATGGAAATGATAATGTGGTTCGCCCATGTTTTGGATATCGCGATAGCAGAACAGCTGGAATGGACGAAGAGGTTTATAAAATCATTCCTGAGGATAAGCTATATGAGCGTACTGGTATTCAAAAGGCTATCTTTAACACAATCTATCAGCTTATGGCGGACAAGAAGGCAGGCTATTTGAAGGCTGCAAAGAGCTTTTTGATGGTACCGGATTATCTTCATTATCTGCTGACAGGTGTGAAGTCAAATGAGTATACCAACTGCTCCACAACTCAGCTTCTCAATCCAGAAACTAAGATTTGGGACTATGAGCTAATTGAGATGCTAGGCTTTAATAAGGATTTATTCGGAGAGATTAAGCAGCCAGGAACATGCATTGGCAGATTTTCTGAGAAAGTTAAGGAAGAAGTGGGATTTGACTGCAAAGTTGTACTTCCACCTACTCACGACACTGCTTCAGCTGTATTTGCAGTTCCAAACACATCTGATAATGTACTATATATTTCTTCTGGTACATGGTCACTTTTAGGCTGTGAGAACATGAAGGCCATATGTACAAAAGATGCAATGGAAGCCAACTTTACCAACGAAGGTGGCTATGAGGGACGTTATCGTTTCCTTAAAAACATCATGGGACTATGGATGATTCAGTCTGTTAGAAATGAGCTGATTGCAGCAGGGCAGGAGTATTCGTTTGCTGAGCTTTGTGAAATGGCAGAGGCAGCAGACATAGATTCTATAGTGGATGCTAATGATGAGTGCTTCCTTGCCCCTGCATCCATGATTGATGCGGTAAAGGATTACTGCAAAAATCAAGGACAGAAGATTCCTGAAACACCAGGAGAGCTGGCAAAGGTCATTTACCAATCTCTGGCTGTTTGTTATAAAATGGCCTGCTACGAGGTAGAAAAGATTACAGGCAAGTATTTTAATATTCTCAACGTAGTTGGCGGCGGTTCAAAGGCTGGATATTTGAATAAGCTTACGGCTGAAACCACCGGAAAAACAGTTGTAGCAGGTCCTTCAGAGGCCACAGCTCTTGGCAATATTGGCGCCCAGATGGTGGCAGCAGGCGAGGTGGTAGGCCTGAAGGAGTTTAGAAATATACTAATGTCTGATATTTAATCTTGACTTCCCTATCATTTTTTATTAGCACATTATATATCGAGGATTATATAGCTATCGAAATGGATAAATTCAGGACATCAATTTAAAATGATTTTTCCTGACTTCGATAAGACCGTCTTTTTTCATTTTGCCAAGTTCCTTTGAGAGAGCACTGCGTTCAAGATTAAGATAATCTGCAAGTTGTTGGCGGTCGAAAGGGATGTCAAATTCGTTGCTGCCCTTTTTCAGGGATACGGAATTCAGGTAAGCCATAACACGTCCGCGGATTGTCTTTGGAGATGTATGAAAACTTCTCCCGGATAAGTGCAGATTTTTGTTAGCGGATATCATGAGAAGATTAGATATCAGCTTAAAGCTCCATAAGTTCATATTTGATTTTAGTTTTTTTAAACTGCCAACCTTAAAAAAGAGGATTCGGCAGTTTTCATTTGCTATAACATCTACTAATAGAGGTTCGTTCTCAAGCAGGGCATAGGTCTCAGCAAAGAATCCACCCGTTCCTACATTGCTCAGAATAGTGCGGTTTCCCCATGCATCATTGCTTTCTATTGTTACACTTCCTGAAATGACAAGACCTAAAGAGTCTGTAATAACACCGGCACGTAAAATTATAGAATCTTTAGTATATGTTTTCTCTACAGAAGAGAGCTCTTTAAGAGCAAGGTCAATTTCTTCAGGCATCATCCCGTTGAAGATGATGTTATCTTTTAACATATTCTTATCCCAAGACATAAAAGTATTCCTTTATTTTAAAAAATGTGGTTATAACAACATAATTATTTTCTAATCATACTATACTTGCATCATGAAAACAAGGAAAGGAATGGTTTACTGTAGCATGGAGGTGCTTTTTTGCATATAATGATAAGAGCAATAACTGTTCGGGTAATTGGTAGGTAATTATGTGCAGATCATTTAAATCAATAAATGAAGTAGCAGCCATTATAAAAAATGATAATAAAGTCTTTGCTGCAGAAAGAGGTTATGGCGATTATAAAGGCTGGTGGGAATTCCCTGGAGGAAAGATTGAAATATGAAAAAGCTGAAGATAACTTTTAATTCGCCCGTAGTACTGGGATTTATATTCTTGAGTCTGGCGGTACTGATACTTGGATTTGTCACAAGGGGCAAAAGTAATGAGCTGCTGTTTATGACATACCATTCATCCCTTACAAATCCCCTTACCTATCTGAGATTTTTTACACATGTTTTAGGTCACAGTGGCTGGGAACATTATATTGGCAATGCAGCATATATTCTTTTGCTTGGCCCGATGCTTGAAGAAAAATATGGTTCAAAAAGAATATTGCAGGTCATTGTGATCACAGCTCTTGTTACAGGTCTGGTGAATTATATCCTGTTTTGGAATGTGGCTCTCTGCGGGGCCAGCGGAGTGGTGTTTGCTTTTATTCTCCTGACTTCATTTACAAGCTTCAGGAATGGTGAGATACCGCTGACATTCATTCTTGTAGCGATAGTCTTTCTGGGGCAGCAGGTGTATGAGGGAGTGTTTTTACAGGATAACATTTCTAACCTGTCACATGTCATAGGTGGCATTATAGGAGCAATAGTCGGATACAAGCTAAATAAAAAGATTAGATGAAAATGGAGGAAATATAAATGAAATGCTGCATTGCTTATGCTTCTACACATCACGGAAATACTAAGAAAGTGGTCGATGCTATTGCCAAAGAATTTGAGGTAGATATTATCGATGTAACTACTGTTCATGAGAAGGACTTATCTGAATATGATCTGATCGGTTTTGCATCCGGAATATATGCTGCTCAGTTCCATCAGCAGGTTAAGAACTTTGCACAGGTGAACCTTCCACAGAATAAAAAGATTTTTTACATAATGACAAGTGCAATGAATAAGGACTTTTCAAAATCTATGGCAGATTCTATAAAAGGAAAAAATGCTGAGGTAGTTGGCAAGTTTTCGTGCAACGGGTATAACACTTTTGGACCATTTAAGCTTGTAGGAGGTACTTCCAAGGGACATCCAGATGAAAATGATCTCAAAGACGCAGTAGAGTTCTTCAGGGGACTTGTGAGAGTTGGCAGGGCTGAGTAATGTCAGAAGATAATAAAACGATACTAAATTAAAATAGCCATGGGATCAAGCTTGTAAAGACGGATTTAAAGAAAAGATCAAGGGCGCCACATTTTCTATTCTTTCCTGTGTAAGTGTGAGCTATTCACAAACAGATTTAATGTTTCAAGGCTGACGGGAATATTTTTAATATGACACTAAAAGAAGCCTATAAGGTTCTCGGCGCGTCAAAACATGACGATGACCGGGAAATTAAAACAAAATACAAAAAGCTCCTCATCATGTATCACCCGGACTCGGATCCTAACAGGAAAAGAAATCCTGAGGACGATGAAAAGATAAGACAGGTCATCGAGGCGTATAGAAAGATCAGGGAATCTGAAGGAGAGCCTTCATTTGAACCATATGAGTTTTCCTGGGATGCCTTTGAAAACAAAGATGCTTTCTCAGAAAGAGATATATATGTTCAGTTCAAGATGTATGATGAGGCCCTGCCATTATCGAAGATGGCTCGTGGCAGATTTGTCTGGGATCCTGATATGGAGGAGTTCAGGCTCTTTTCAAAGAGCGTTCTTGAGGCATGCAAGGACATTTTGACAGACTATCAGATTGCACTGGCTCCTGAAAAAGTAAAAGACATCTTTCATCTGATGATGCAGGAGTATGTTCTCCCGGCTGATGCAGCTCGCAAGATAGGCAATAAGGTAAAAGAAGATGAGATCAGAGAAACATTTTCTTTCACAGGATTTATAAAAGAAACTGCTGCATATAATAGAAAATCTAAAGTAAGAACCGGAGAGCCTTTGAACATATTTCTAAGGGATGATAGAGCCGTTATCGAAGAGATTGTTACAGGCAAAATACTTGGCAGCGTGTCCTTTGATGAAGATGAACTCTACTATGTGATTCTACCGCTTTTGGATGATCCCTCAGTTGAAGTGCATGCTGTCATCACTAAAACGGAAACTATCCGTAAACGTGGGAATCGGATGCATGTTGAAATAGAACTTACGATACCAAGAAATTTAAAAGACACTCCGGCAGTGAATGGGAGTCTCATAAAGGCACTACTAAAATAGTAGAAGAAAGTATAAAGGGCGGGAAAATATGAGAACACTTTTTATCGGAAACAGCCATACTTATTACAACATGTTGCCCATCCAATGGGAGAGTATAAGGTAATGGAAGAAGCAGCAGATAAGGGATAATGAATGCATGTGCGGAAGATATTATTATGCTGATAAAACTGCAGAGGACGTGGAAGAAGAGCTTGGCCTGCATGAGGGCGTGCTGACTCTTCCTGCTGGTGATGTCATGCCGGGTACAGTAGCCAGTGCGCTTATCATTGGTAAAGAGGCGAAGGATATAACGGTGGCGTCTTTGCACTGGGGCTTGGTTTCAAAAGATAAGAAACTTTTGATAAATGCAAGGGTAGAATCTGTCCTTAATAAACCGATGTTTTCAGAAAGTGTGCAATCAAGGAGATGCATTCTTCCGGCAGGTGGGTTTTACGAATGGAGCAGAGACAAGACAAAATATAATTTTTCCAAGGGTGATAACAGCCCACTGTATCTCGCCGGCTTTTATAACATGAATGAAAACAGGGACTCTTTTGTGATACTCACGACAGAAGCTAACAGTTCCATGGAACCTGTTCACGACAGAATGCCAGTTTTCATCGAAGGAAAGAATGTCAGAAAATATCTGAGCAACAGGGATGCTGCATTAGACATGATAAGAGACAGGATGCCTGAGCTTAATAGAAAAAGCGACTATGAACAGCTGAACCTGTTCTGAAATATAAATGAAGGGATAAGGAAGATTTATTGTGAAATACTTGAGAGCCATTTCCTGCGTGCTCACGGTCATATGCCTGATCTATTCTGTGAGCATATACATGGTAGGAAGTGGAACCTTTTCTTTTGCTATATGGCTGGTAGGTGCAGCATTATTCGGATGTGCATGGTTCTTTGCCGGTGATGACAGATGGATGAAGGTGCCGGCAGTACTAAGAGGAGCCTGTTACTGTTTTATTATTGCGGCGCTTATTGTCTTTACTGTCTGCATGACGGCAATGTTAAGCCACTTTGGTGACAAGGGAGTAAAGGATCTTGACTATATCGTTGTACTTGGAGCTCAGATGAGAGAAAACGGTCCGAGTATCATATTTAAGTACAGACTTGATGAGGCATATGAGTATCTTCTGGATAATCCCGAGACAATATGCATTGTCTCAGGAGGGCAGGGAAGAAATGAATCCGTTACCGAGGGAGAAGGAGGAAAAGAGTATCTAATCTCAAAAGGAGTTGAAGCGGGTCGCATCATAGCAGAGACAAGAGCCATGGACACAACAGAAAATATAGCAAATTCACTGGATATCATCGGAACTACTGGTGGGGAGTCAGATAAACTAAAGTCGATTGGGATTGTGACAAATAATTTCCATGTTTTCCGCGGAATACATTTGGCAAAAAAGCTTACGGAAGCGGATGTTTATGGAATTGCAGCCTATACAGTGCCATGGTATCTGCCCAACAACATGATAAGGGAATGCTTTGGAATAATAAGAGATATTACGATAATGAAGTGGTAGGTTGACATGATGCTCTCCTTTTTATTTTGCTGAAAATGTGAAATAACCGTTCTGATATCACTGAAGTTATTATGTAAACTAAGAACGGGCACATCTATAATGATATCATCAACAGAAAAATATAAAAGTTTGTAAACAGATAGAAAGTGGAAAAACCGATGGATAGAAAAGAGATGTAACTGCTGATGAGGATGTTGTGAAAGAGGTGAGCGTTATGATGACATTGTTGTTTATGATTTTATTTTTCGGTATATTTGGAAAACTTATAGGATTCGCATTCAGGGCATCCTGGAGCATCATGAAGGTGATGCTGTATATCGTATTCCTGCCTGCGATATTGATGATAATGCTGTTTGGCGGGTTAATATATATTGCACTTCCGATACTTGTAATCGTAGGGTTGGTAAGTCTTTTCAGCCGTGCATGAGTACATGATGAAAGGAGAGAATATCATGAATATCACATTAGAAGCAATTGAAAAGGTAATGGAACAGACAGGGGTTGAGTATAAAGCTGCAAAAGAAGCACTGTTAAAGACAGACGGAGATCCCGATGCTGCAATTAAGCTCATTCAGCCTGATACAAAAGATATCAGTGAGGATATCAAAGAGGCAATGGATAAGCTTAAAAAGAAAGTTGAAGAGGGCAACGTGGACAGAGTACAGATCAAGAAAGGTAATGAAGTTGTGTTCAGTGTCCCTGTAAATGTAGGTATAGTCGGTGGTATAATAGGACTTGCAGCAGCTCCGTGGGCATTGATCGCCGGATCAGTTGCAGCATTCGGACTTGGATGCAGACTGGAAGTGGTAAAGAAAGATGGGACCACGGACGAAATTAAGTAAGCTATCTGTATATGGCTAAGAAGAAAACTTTTATAACGTAAAGCAAAGGCGCAGCTGGTGTTCATAGACATCGGCTGCGCTTTAGTGTAGACGGATTAAGCTGTTTTACTTGAGATGTGTTCAGCAGCAAGTTCATCATTTATTGTATCTTCACATGCCGGCATTGCCTGCAATGTCATGGTGAGAAGTTTATCAAGCTCCCAACCAAGCTGGGTTCAACATCTATTGTGCAATTGAATCTAAACTATAGTAGAATAGACTGTGGCTACAGAAATGCCTTAAAAAGTAATATAAGGGAAAAAGAAAAATGGAGATCACAGAGAAAGAAGAGTTTCTTGAGTGTGAAAAAAGATGGGTGTATGACCTTCTTATAGCTTCTGCAGGATGGTTTGGGGCATATACATTCATTCAGAGGGGTGGAGTATTCTGTAATGCTCAGACGGCTAATGTTGTACTTTTCGCCATTGCACTTGGAAAAGCAGATCTTAGAACTGCAGCATATTTATTGCTGCCGATTGGAGCATATTTTCTAGGAGCATTTGTTTCGGAGTATCTTGGGAAAAGTGTAAAGAAGTATCATTTTCTCAGATGGGATACTGTCCTCATTGCGATAGAAATCATTGTGGTGATACTTCTTGGATTTCTGCCAGGGGACGCTCCTGATCAGATATGTCAGGTGGCTTTGAACTTTATCTGCTCTATGCAGTTTAACACTTTTAGACAGGTACAGGGAGTACCCGCAGCGACAACATTTGTCACAAATCATATCAGGCAGGTGGGGCACTTCCTGGCAAAGTATGTACGGCACCATGAGAGTAAATATGCTGAGAGAGTGAAAACACATGGCAGACTCATCTTGTTTTTTATGGGTGGTGCTGTTATTTCTACTGTTGCGTGCAGATACTTTCAGTACAGATCAATCTGGGGAAGCGCAGTCATTCTGCTCTTAATATTTATCGGGCTGTTTCATGCAGATCTATCTTATGAAAAAGGTTTGCTTGATAAAGTCCCACATGGTCATTGATTATAGGAAAATGTTTTCAGACCGTTGTTGGTGTAATCATGATTTTTTATGATCAAGGAGATAGCCATAGATGAGACTATTCATAGCAATCTGTTTTGATGAAAATATGCTGGATTCTCTTAATGAGATCCAGGATGACCTGACAAGAAGTGGAGTCAAGGGTAACTATACTTCTCGTGAGAACCTGCACATGACATTGGCTTTCATTGGAGAGTATGATGATCCGGAGCAGATAGAAGAAGTCATGAAGAAAGTCCCGCTCAGATCATTTTCTGTGAAACTTAGTGGTTACAGGCCATTTAAGGATATGTTCTTTGCGGATTTTGAAGAAAACGAAAAATTAAGAGATTATGTCAAACGGCTCAGAAGTGCTCTTTTGGATGAAGAGATTCCGTTTGATCGAAAGAAGTTCATGCCTCATGTCACGCTTATACGAAAAGCTGACTGTACAAAAGACAAGGCTTTTTTACCACAGTTTCAGGAGAGTGATCCGATGAGGGTAAATGGAATTTCTCTTATGAAATCAGAGCGTGGGAAGCATGGAATGATATATACAGAGATTGGATATGTGAGGGCATTTTAATATGGGATCAATTTTGATAAAAGATACAACGCGAGAAGAGCGTGAGCAGATAGTTGCAGAGTCTATAGGAAATATAAGCGGTTCATGTGATGGGTGTATGTCAGGGCTTGCTGATATGTACCAGGACTATATTGATGGTAAGAAGGAAATCCGTGAGATAAATATGGAATTCAGGGCACACTATGAATCCGGAGTAGATGGACCTGAAAAGTCGGACTGTGGGTATAAAAGATGACAGAGAATCAGATTGAATGGGCCAGAAAGCGTGATGAACTGGTATCGGCAGTAGTAAAGCTGGGTTTCCCAAAAGAGCTTGGGGGACAGATTGCAAAGCAGCTCGGTAGTCCTAAGGCTATGGACAGGATGCTGGCTTATCTATACAACGTGAAGCCGAGAACAGCAGAGCTTGTTGTTGATGAGATGCTTGCAATCTGCAGTGATATCGACAGCTGGCATAACAAAAAGGCTGCAGAGGAAGCAAACGCCAGGTACAATGAAATGCTGTACTATGGCCTTGGAACGGAGGATGAAGAATCGTGAGCAGCTACCTCTATGAAGTGATAAGGATAATTTATAGGTATTCAATTGTGAGAGCATGGAGCAGATTATGTATTCTAAAATTGTATTGTGTATATCAGAAATCGAAGATGAAGTTCTTACAAAGCAGCTTGGCATGTTAAGCGAGCGGCATCATGCAGATGTTGAGAGGGTAGATGCAGGTAAGGCTACCAGAATTATAGCTGATTGCGAGCCAGGCGTTCTTTTTATCAGTGATGATAAGGCTTTGCTTTCAGAAGCAAGAAGCAAAGGAATAGCAACAAATGATCCGGCTTCAATGAAGGAATCATATGATAAGGCAATGGAAATGCTGAAAACACTAGGCAAAGGTCATATTTGTACAGAAGCGTAGGCAGTTCAGTTGTGGTTTTGTTTAAGCCAGGTTCTTGACTTTATGATCATAGAGACTGCCATTATCAATACGATAGAGCATACTCCTAAGCCTGTAAGTGCGGTCATCTGCTTCCGGAAACTGATATCTTCTGCACCAAAACGGGCTGTCATTGCAATCTCAAGAGAAAGCATGGAGACAAGAGCTGCCGTGAAGCTGGAAATCCTGGCTGCGGTAAACATTGGATGAGTATGGCCTCGATATCTTACAGCATTTACAGCTGTTGTGATTGTTGCATAAAAAGAATAAAAGGCCATCCCAAATATCAGAAGACCTGGATAATCAATTGTGCCTTCAAGTCTTGATGCCATCACTGTTATGAAGCTGAGAAATATGTTTAGAACAAGAAGCTGGATTCCACAGAATCTGTAAGTTTTATACTCTCCGCGAAGGTCGTTACTTTCAGTATATATTCTGTCTGCTCTTATGATGAACAATCTTAAGATGGCAAGGAACAGATAGTATAACCCAAAAAGGATAAGCCATGCAGAATGATATATTGTTCCGGTTGTGATCTTAAGGATTACATACAAAAGGTTGATAAAGGTCCCAATGTAAAGAGCCGTCCTTATTCGAATAGCATCGTTAGTAATCCAGCTTCCAATAATCGGAAGTGATGACAGCCATAAATAAAATCTGCTGTGAAGGAAAGATTTTTTCCATGACGTGATAAGTTTTGCAATAGCAATACATGTTATTACAAGAGCGTAGCAGGAAAGAAAGTATGCCAGATATGCCACCGGTCCTGTGATTTCTTTTGCAAGCACAGCTCCGACAAATACATACAGTGGGATGGAAATAAGTATAGCGGTGGATGGCTTAGGAATAAAAAGCTTCTGCAATATTTTTTTCATAAAACTCCTTTAGTTTCTGCCCTGATACTCTGAACTGATAATTTGCGCTATTTCTTCCGGAGACTTGTCGCATCCATGATCAAGCCATATCTTCACTATGCGGTTAAAACCGCCTCTGAAGAACTCCATATGATACATAATGTCTTCACCATGGAAATACTTTTCAGCATCTTCTGTGTCGTATTTGACAAGAGGAGTTTCTCCAATTCCAACATTCATTTTTATTATCCCAACAAATGTTTAAAAATTGTTGATTGAAGAGTTCTATCAGAATGATTATATTTTAAATCACAAAACGTAAACAAGTGTACAAATAATAAAACTTTGGTAAACAGAAAGGAAAGAGAAAATGAGCAGAAGCAAATTAGTAGAGGCAAATGAGAAAATCGCAAAAAATGTAACAGAAGGCTTTAATAACATGTCAGATGGAGTCGTATCCGGCTATAAAAAAATTGAGAATGCTGTAGTTGGCGGATATACAAAGATTGAGGACAAGTTTGTTGAAAGATATCTTGCACATGAAGGAGAATCTGTTGAGGAAGCCAAGGCCCGACTTAAAAAGGAACAGGAACCATAGATGCAGGTTCGGGTAATTCTCCTATGAGTGGAAATACCGGATTTGGAGAAAACGGCGAAGGAGAAGAGATGGCGAGACCTGAATCGGACGAAGGTAATTCTGAAAAGCCGGAAATGCTCGAAGGGGAAACAGCATCATCTGAAATGTCTGGTGAAAAACCAGAAGGGATGACGAGAGGAAATGGTGGCAACGGCGGAGGCGCTGGTGGAGGAGCAACATACCACATGGCATCGTTTGACTATGCATACAGCAGCGTAGCCGTGATGGACTGGCTGTTCCAACAGACTAAATAGAGAATCAAATTATTCCTTGTAGATGAAAAATATTAGATTTAGCAAATAAGTGCAACTCTTCGGAGCTGCACTTATTTTTATTTGTAAAAAGCTTTGTTGCAAGTCCGTTTTAATGGACAGTAGATATGCATAATAGTAAGTGTGGGAATGGATTCTAGCTAAAATATAATTAATATAACTTTCTATATATTTTATATTCCTTGATTGCTACAACTATGGTAAAATTAGTATGTTGCTGATTTTATATTTAAGAGGAAAATAAGGATGAAAGTTAGTTATAACAAGTTATGGAAGTTACTTATTGATAAGGGCATGAAGAAGACTGATTTAATTGTAGCAGTTAAGACAAGCCCGAACACTATTGCCAAGATGGGCAAAAATGAAAATATCTCCATGGATGTTATCACCAGAATCTGTGAATGCCTCAACTGTGATGTTGGCGACATAATGGAAATGATTCCAGATGATGGAGGAAAACCAAATGAAGAGAAATAAATATAGCGCAGGCTCTTGGAAACAAAGGTAATTCTTCACGAGAGATTATCAGAAATTATTTTGTTTCTGATTTCTTTAAGGATCACTGCCAGACATACTCTGTTACTGGCTCAGGTAAAAGACCTATCTAATGG
This sequence comes from Butyrivibrio sp. NC2002, assembly GCF_000702265.1. Taxonomy (GTDB): domain Bacteria; phylum Bacillota; class Clostridia; order Lachnospirales; family Lachnospiraceae; genus Butyrivibrio. The sequence continues at coordinate 223,182 of NZ_JNKZ01000004.1, read as the reverse complement.
CTATTTGACAGTGGAAAGCAGAACGGATTTAAGGCACTTATTCATCTTCATAGATATAATGCTGATACAATCGGTAACTTGCGTGTCGACTATCTTCATAGAATGCAGCGTGTATACGAATCAGAAATTGGACGTATGCAGGATATGATTGATCACAGTACAAACAGCCGTGAAGTGGGTGCTGTAACAAAGCATAAAGAAAAGCTTCAGAAGCAGTTCAAAGAGTGTCGTAATTATGATGAAAAGATTGGACACTTGGCACTTGCAAGGACAGAGCTAGATCTTGATGATGGTGTTAAGTACAACTACAAGAAGGTACAGCTTGGAACTGATGGCAAGTTTTATGAAGTTCTTGCCGACAGTAAAGCGATCATGATGGATGACAAGAAGTTTAAGGATTTCAAAAAATAAGAGGTGAATTAATGTCAGAATTCTACGAATTACAGGAAAATACAAATAAAGAAGATTTAAAGCATGTGCTTCGAAAGCTTATTAATAATTGGGAGCATGAGGTAGTTGAATTTAAAGAAGCTACTAATGATTATGATAAAAACAAAATTGGAGAGTATTTTTCTGCAATTAGTAACGAGGCAAACTTAAAATCACTGCAGTATGGCTGGCTTATATTTGGTGTTAGAAATAAAGATAGGGTGGTAGTTGGCTCGAATTATAGAGATACAAAAGGTCTAGATGCGATTAAATTAGAGATTGCTCAGAATACTACAGGAAATCTCTCATTTATTGATATTTTTGAGCTGAATGTAGAAGTAGAGGGCGAAAACCGTAGGGTAATAATGTTCCAGATACCTGCAGCTGAGACAGGAATACCTACTGCATGGAAAGGACATTATTATGGGAGAGATGGAGAGTCGTTAGGACCGCTTTCTAGTGATGAATTTGACAGAATACGTGGACAGGAAAAGAAAGACTGGTCAAAACAAATCCTAGAAGATGCCACAATTGATGACTTAGATAAAGAAGCAATTGTCCTAGCACGCCAAAAATATAAAGAAAAGATGGGAAAACCTCATATCTCTAAAGAAGTTGATGGTATGAGCGACGAAGAGTTTCTTACAAAATTAAAGCTTATTATCAATGGCAAGATTACAAATGCTGCAATGTTACTTTTAGGAAATGAAGATAAAGATTATTTATTTGCATCTGCACCAGAAGCGGCTTGGCGTTTGTACAATTCAAAGAATGATATTAGCGATTATGAGATATTTAAGATTCCATATATTACGCTGAGCGACAGATTGTTTGGTAGAATACGAAACCTTACATATAGATACATGCCAAATCAAATGACGCTCTTTCCAATGGAGACAACTCAGTATGATATGTGGTTACTACGTGAACTTTTGAACAATTGTATAGCACATTCTGAATATACTATTGGAGGAAGAATCATTTTGAATGAGTTTGAGGATAAGCTTATGCTGATAAATCCAGGTTCATTCCTTCCGGGAGCAATCGAGCCAGTACTTGAGCCAAGCTATAATCCGCCATTCTATAGAAACCAACTTTTAGCGGAAACAATGGTTAAGTTGAACATGATAGATTCGCAGGCAATGGGTATTAGAAGGGTATTCAGAATACAGCAAGAAAGATATTTCCCAATGCCAGACTATGATTTATCTAACAGGAATCAAGTATCTGTAAGTATTTATGGTAAATCCCTTGATGATAACTATATGCATGTACTTTATGATAATCAGGATTTGGATTTACAGACAGTATTTTTGCTTGATCAAGTTCAGAAAAAACATGAGCTTCCAAAAGAAGGCGTGAAATATTTGAGAAAGCTAAAACTCATAGAAGGAAGATCGAATAATTTGTATATTTCAGCCTCAGTTGCAAAGAGCACAGAGCAAGAAGCGGAGTATATTAAGCAAAAGGCCTTTGATGATCAGTATTACAAAGATATGATTGTAGAATACTTGAAGCAATGGAAAAAGGCTAAGAAAAAAGATATCAAGACTTTGCTATGGGATAAATTACCAGAAGGATTAGATGATAAGCAAAAAGAGTCAAAGATAAGAAATCTGCTTACCTCGTTGAGAACAGCAGGTATTATCACAACAGATTCTGATAACCAGCAGAGGTCATCATGGATCTTGGTTAAATAAACGATTTATATTTCATTCAACCAATAATTTAACCAAGCTTTTAACCAAGAATTATGAAAAAACGGCAGAAATAAAGGCTTTTAAACATTGTTTAAATGATTTTCAAAAACCAAAATTCAACCAATAAAAAGAGTCGACGTAATACATGAATAAAACAGCAATCAGAAATTTTGCTATATGGGCGAGAAACAAGTTAATAGCAGATGTTAGATTTTTACTTGGATTCATGATCACTTCGTATCTGATAATGATATTGGAGGTGCTCATTTTTTCTAATATGATCGACAGGATAATTAATAGGAAGCATGTACCCAGATGCGTTTATGTGGGAAGCAAGAAATCCTACGAAAAATACAGGTATTTCTTGAATAAAACATCTATTTTAATTAATGAAATTGGCTTTGTAAGTTATGACGATGATGATGAGTCTATAGAATATATAGGAAGTATTTCAAATCTTGAGGAGATTATAAGGGAATACAACATCGACCAGGTCTTCTTCATGCAAAAAAGCAATATGGATGCTGCAATTATTCAGAGATATATTGATTTGTGCGTGGAGATGGGAATTACCTGTAGAGTTGTTATGGATATATACAACAAAAGGGAAGCTTCTATTTTTAATACCAGTATAGGTACATACTCTCTTTTGACATACCATACAGTGTGTATGAACACCTGGGAGGCAGCATTTAAGCGGATATTTGACATTGTTTTTTCGGTTATCGGTATTATGGTGACATCTCCGGTTATGCTTATTACCGCTATAGCAATTAAGCTTGATTCACCGGGCCCTGTTTTATTTAAGCAGGTCAGAGTGGGTAAAAACGGCAGACATTTTAAAATCTGGAAGTTCAGAAGTATGTATGTGGATGCCGAGGAAAAGAAGGATGATCTGATACAGCTTAACGAAGTTGCGGATGGTATGATGTTCAAGCTTAAGGACGATCCCAGAATAACAAGGGTTGGCAGATTTATCAGGAAAACCAGTATAGATGAGCTGCCGCAGTTTTTTAATGTTCTGAGGGGATCTATGAGTTTTGTGGGAACAAGACCTCCGACGCTGGATGAAGTTGAAAAATATTCTGCAAGTCAGTGGCGCAGAATCAGCATTAAACCCGGCATTACAGGAATGTGGCAGACATGCGGAAGAAGTACTATCACTGATTTTAATGAAGTTGTTGAGATGGATGTGGATTATATCGACAATTGGAGCCTGTGGATGGATATGAAGATTATATTTAAGACTGTGATGGAGATTTTTAGTCAAAGAGGCGCTTATTGATAGAGGAAATACCATGAAGATAGCAATGATTGGGCACAAGAGAATTCCATCAAGAGAAGGTGGTGTTGAGATAGTCGTGGAAGAGCTGGCAACACGTCTTGTGCAGATGGGACATTATGTAACTGTCTATAACAGGAGTGGAAGAAATGTAGCGGATAAAAATGCCGACAGAGATCTTCATAAATTAAAAAGCTATAAGGGAATTCGCATTGTACATATTCCGACACCCAGCATAAAATCTCTTAATGCGGTGGTATATTCATTTATTGCCACAATAGGAGCGATTCTTGGGAATTATGATGTGATCCACTATCATGCAGAGGGACCATCTGCGATGTTGGTGCTTCCTCATATGCTGGGTATTAGGACAGTTGCGACTATTCACGGACTTGACTGGCAGAGGGCCAAGTGGGGCGGCTTTGCTACCAAATTCCTCAAATTTGGGGAGATGATCGCGGCAAAGTATGCTGATGAAGTGATAGTGCTATCAAGAAATGTACAGCAGTATTTTTTGGACACATATAACAGGCAGACTATATATATTCCAAATGGAGTAAATAAGACAGAGTTTAAAGAGCCTGATAAGATAAAGAAATATGGTCTTGAAAAAGATAAGTATATTATGTATCTTGGCCGAATTGTTCCCGAGAAAGGTATAATGTATCTTCTTGATGCTTTTGCCAAGACAAATACCGATATGAAGCTGGTTATAGCAGGTGGCGGAAGCCATTCCGATGATTATCTTGAAGCTGTCAAAAAGAAAGCTGCCCTGGATAAGAGAGTAGTTATGACAGGTTTTGTCCAGGGCGACATACTTACGGAGCTTTTCAGCAATTGCTATTTGTATGTACTTCCAAGTGATATAGAGGGCATGCCTATCAGCCTTCTTGAAGCTATGAGCTTTGGAAGAAGATGCCTTGCCAGTGATATTCCGGAAAATAAAGAAGCCTGCAGAGAATATGCCAGCTACTTTAAAAAGGCAGATACGAAAGACTTGCAGCGTGCACTGCAGAGTGCAATCGATGATCCCACGAGTTTTCATAAGTTTAATGAGATAATGGATTATTGCTACAAACATTTTGACTGGAACAGAGTTACCGGTGCCAGCGTGAAATTATATATCGATACCATATTAAATGTTGAGAGAATCAATAATATATAAAAAGCGCTCCGCTATGGATGCGCACTCGCGCGATAGGAATATGTTGCCTTCAGCAACCGCGTCTACGTTCCACTTCGGTCGTTGCAGAGCAGATGTCCCCAGGACATCTTGCAACGGCGCGAGCATGTTGCAAGCAACATGCTTTCTTGCAAAGATAAAATAGTCTGAAAATGTGTTGATTTAAAGTTATGAAGTGTTAGAATGAGTCTGGTCACGAAACTCCAAATGAGTGACCGGAAAACCGATGATGAAGTACTGGCTTCGGTACATGATCGGATCATTTGGGAAACAACAATTCATTTATGATGGAGGAAAGATTTTATGAGCAAATTTTCCAAACTTGGCGCATCTGCTCTGGCATTAGCTCTTGCGCTCACAATGGTACCTGTTGATGCTAATGCTATGGTTGACTATAACTATAGTGCTGATGGTAAGACATATACAGCTACATCCAAGGAAACAGGGAAGAGTGCCGGATATGAGAAGGTAACTTGGGGTGATTATGATGATTATTATTATGATCGAAAAAGTGGTGACTCAGATTATGCCACGAATTATTATGTTCCCAAAAAGGTCAATGTTCAGCTGAAGTGTTATACGGATGTAACAATACCTTTTTCATACGGTCAGGTTTCCATCAGCAAACTCAAGGTTAATAGTGGAAAAGCTAATATAACTGTAAAGCAGAGTGGATATGATAAGAATATAAACGATACGTATGAGACTTATACAGAAAATGCAGACGGAACATCCAAGAGGTATTATACAGATCCTGCAACAGGCGCTAAGACAGAGATTACAGATAGTAACAAAGAGAATCTCTACAACTGGGGATCTGCTACAATCAGAGTATATGGTAAGAAAGCAGGAAAATCTGTTATTTCTTTCCAGATAAATGATGCAAACGGAAATAAAGTAGCAACCAAGAAGATTACTGTTACAGTAAAAGAGAATGCATCAGCTTTCAAAAATGTTACATTTGCAGGTAAAAAGCTCATTGAAGCAGACGGTAAGCATACATACGATAACATAAATGATGGATATGACTTTACTACAAAGAAGTCCGGTAAGTTTAAGGTAACCATGAATAAGGGCTTTAAATTAAAGAGTATTTATGTAGAAAAATATCTTGGAGAAGAAAAATATGCTTCTTCAGATTCATATACATCTACTAGAAGTATTACAACACGTTTGGATCTCAATGGCGATGGTGACTGCAAAGATACAATAGATGGTATTTCAGAATCTGAGAAGAGTAGCTATTCTTACGAGAAAATTAAGAATGGTAAGAAAGTTAAGTTGAATACGGTTCCTAGCTATGATTATGAAAAGTTAGAGTACAAAGATAGTAAAGCAGATGGAACTGAGTATACAGTAACAAATGAGAATGAGTATAAAGGAAATCTATCTAGTACAAGGTTCTATGTAGTATATCAAGACACACTCACAAAAGAGTGGGATACAAGCAGCTTTACTATTACAAGAAGAGTTAGCAAGAAATAATTAGCATTTAGCTAATTCTCAGAATAGAAATCATTTTGTTAAATGAATAAAAGTATTAAGCAGGGAGTCCAACGAACTCCCTGCTTTTTTATATCATGATCAGTTAGATGCAGTTGCTGTAGAAAATGATTTGATAGATCCCTTGACAGAAAAGGGTGAAGAAAAGCAGCACTGTTTTGTTGCAGTTGAACGAGTGGATGCAACTGCCAAGGAAGCTTTTGATCGAGTGATTGCCTTTATTGATAATAAGACAAAATAAATAAACAATTGATCTACAGGACGTATAGACTATATAAGTCATGGGACGACTTATTCCAGGTTAATAGACTAAGGCGAATCGCGATTTGCAGGGGTTAAGAGAAGTAGAAACACATATAATTATACTGTTTACTGTATAATGTATATACATGATGAGGAGGTGATTCCATGAAACAAGTAGTAATAAGATCCTGGGGAAACAGTCAGGGTATAAGAATTCCAAAGGATATACTTGATAAAATGCAGTTAAAAATCTCTGATGTACTAGACATTGAAATAAAGGATGACACAATTGTGCTGAAGAAGCAGTTTGTCCATAAAACTTTTGAAGAAAGGTTGGCTGAATATAACGGAGAAATAACGGTTTGCGATTTTGACTGGGGTGAACCGGTGGGGAGAGAAATTTTATGACTGAATTTAATCAAGGGGACATAATTAAGATTAGCGGATTTAAAAAGCAGTTATTTGTAATTGTTAGTAAAAAACGCATTTATAAGAGCAACGGGTATATTTCATGTATGTCCATTGATTTCAGGGATTCCAGCCGGACCAATACATCTGGAAGTGAAAGGTAAGAAGGGTGAGTCGGGCACAGTAATATGTGAACAGATAAAGGCCATTGACCCCAAGGTGAGGGGATGTAGCCGAGTTGATTTTCTTTCGTATGAAAACATAATGAATGTATCCGATGCTGTTCAGGGAATATTTGAGTATGATTAAGTAAGTTCTTTTGGAACGTTAATCTAATCATACCCATAAACATTTAAAGAATATTGCCAATATAAAAGATAGCAACGGAAATGCGTGTCTTTTCAATGGAATGAACATCATTGAAAGGGCACGTTTTTTTATCATGAGGACTATTTGAAAATTCAGTAAAAGTACAAGCGTATCAGGCTTCAAAGAGAGGCGGACATTTATACTGCGAGATGCTGGAGAATGGAAGGATATTTTTCTTTTAACTTAAAAATCTCTCTGGCAAGGTATCTGATCTGATAGCTCTCAGCCAGTCCAAAATAAATATCCCCACCTGTTATATCATCCAGAGAGTTAAATTCCTGTTCTATTTTATCTGACATAGCAACAAGATCCTGAGCCCGGTCACGTAGAAGCATTCCCTCATCTGTAAGCGAAATGCTAAAACTGTGCCTTACAAACAGTTTCTTTCCAAGTTCCTCCTCTAATGTTTTTAACGCCTTTGAAAGAGTGGGCTGTGATACATGAAGTTGCTCAGCGGCCTTTGACATATTTTCTTCCCTTGCAACTGCAAGAAAATATCTGAGATTTTTTATTTCCATGAAAACCTCCCTAAAGCTGACAATTAATATGTTATTCCAAAAACGAATATCATGATATTTATTTTATTCATTAGCGAAAACCTGGTCAAGGATTTACTATGAAATCAGAAGGAGCAAAAAAGATGGATACCAAAAGAATTCTTGAAGGCCTTACGGACATGGGCTGTGATGAGAAAGAAATAAGCTTTATGAAAAAGATGTATGAAGAAGGGGATACAGATACGCTTCTTCGAGATCTTAGAAAATGCCGGTGCCATCTGATGGACGAACTTCATGACAGTCAGAAGAAAGTTGATAACATGGATTTTTTGATAAGACAGATTCAGAAAGAAAAGTAATTAAAACGGAGGAATGTAAAATGATCAGAAAAGAAGAACTGAACCTTGTATCGGAATGGGATAAAACTTTTAAGAAAAGTGATAAGGTAGACCACAGCAAAGTCACATTTGTAAACAGATATGGAATCACTCTTGCAGCGGATATGTATGTTCCAAAGGATGCAGATGGTAAGCTCCCTGCAATTGCTGTATGCGGACCATTCGGTGCAGTTAAAGAGCAGTGCTCAGGTCTTTATGCTCAGACAATGGCAGAGAGAGGATTCTTAACAATTGCTTTTGATCCTTCCTTTACAGGAGAATCAGGTGGAAACGTAAGATACATGGCATCTCCTGACATTAATACAGAAGACTTCATGGCTGCAGTTGATTTTCTTTCACTTAATGAAAAGGTAGATCCTGACAGGATTGGAATTATAGGTATCTGTGGATGGGGCGGCATGGCTGTAAATACAGCAGCTCTTGATACAAGGATCAAAGCTACAGCTGCAATGACAATGTATGACATGACAAGAGTAAATGCCAAGGGATATTTTGACTCCGAGGACAGCGAGGAAGCAAGGTATCAGAAGAGGGCTGCTATGTGCGCTCAGAGACTTGAAGACCTTAAGGCAGGTGAGTATAAGCTTGGCGGCGGTGTAGTAGATCCACTTCCGGAGGATGCACCTTTCTTTGTAAAAGACTACTATGACTATTACAAGACTGACAGAGGATATCACAAGAGAAGCCTTAATTCTAATGGTGGCTGGAATGTGATCGGTTGTGAATCTTTTGTAAATCAGCCAATCCTTAAGTATAGTAATGAGATCAGAAGTGCAGTTTTACTTGTTCATGGAGAAAAGGCTCATTCATGTTATTTCTCAAAGGATGCATATGCAGATATGATCAAAGACAGCAAGCATGCAGACAACAAGGAACTTATGATAATCCCTGATGCTGTCCATACAGATTTATATGATGGCGGAGATAAGGATTATATTCCTTTTGATAAGCTGGAAAACTTCTTTAAGGATAATCTGAAGTAATTATGATGATTGAGAAAGAATTAGAAAACGCATTTGGTTTATCTTTTTCAATATAAGTAAAATTTATATCTTTAAATGCCATGTTTCGGTTTAAACTACCGTCGCATGGCATTTTGAATGTATTGGATTTTTTTATTCTGCTATCTCTGAGATTCTGTCAGATAGTGGAGTTTTCTTTCTCTTACGAGGACGCTGTTCTTCAAGATAAACTCCAAGCTCATCCGGAGTGATTCTTTTTATTTTCTCTAGGCTGTCCAAGCAGTAGTCTTTGGATAGTCCGGCATCTATGCCAATCTTAACAAAATCTTTATCTGATATATCTTTTCCTTTCCCATTTACAGATGTGGTCTGTTCACCGAAATAGGTCGTGCTGTATGTCAGGTCGTATGCCGGGGCCAGCCTCCAGCTGTGATCCTCGGTATAGGTAAAAGAGAAATTCTTGGTGTGGTCGTCCCTGTTATGGCAAAGAGTGTTAAAGCACATAGTAAGGAACATCTGCTCTTTGTCATGAGTGTTGTCCTTGGTCAGGATCTGTATCAGGCGCATATATGTGGAGTAGTCACAGGAAGGCGCTCTGAAGTCTGCTTCCAGGAGACCAGCGAAAGTTATGGTAAAGATCTTTTTTCCTGATTTTCTGTCGAAGCGTTTGGTCTTAAAGTAGCCCTCGCATATTTTGGATGGGATCAGGTATGTGTCAGTCATCTCTATTCCGCACTTCTTGGCACTTAAGGAGTAGTCGTATTCTCTTTTTTCGCATATGGATGGATCCTTGGCTGCAGGGAATTTGACGATGAAATCCTCATTGCCTTCATGTAGAAGAATCTTTGGGCGTGTACCACCACTGGAGCCGGCCATCTTAAATAGCAGATCTAACTGATCTGAAGGTTTTGATGAGATGAGATTAGCGCAGGCGGCAGATAGCTCGTCATAATCAAGGGCAGCGCTATCTATATTGAAATCTGCTTCTTTGGAAGGATAGTATTCAAGGGCTCCCATTCCGGATGTACCTACATAGGCGAGCCTGTCCAGGATTGTAAGCTGATCTCTGAGTATTCCTACAGAGGAGAGATACCTGTCAAATAGCAACTCTCCCCATGAATCAGGCAGACTATCAGCAAAAACGCCAAAAAGACCATGGAAGATATCGCGGTTCTTTTCCGGTGGAACATATACGGTATTGGCTAGCGGGAGAGAACGAGGGCTTATGGAAAAACCGCTTCGGATCCAGCCATCGCTGTACTGAAAAGCAATACGTTTATCTGGCATTTCAGCCAGCGTTCCCACAAGTTTATTATGATAAAAGACATCAAGCTTTCTGTTACTCATCGTTTAAAACCTCATCAATATTAAGATAGACAGGCTGTGTGAAAAGAGTTTTGATCTCGTCAGCAAGTCCGAGTTCCATTGCAATCTTGACTAGAGACATGAGCGATATCTGGCCGGTCTGTTCAAATTTCTTGAGCGTGGCATAGCTGACGTTGCTCCTGTCTGCAAGCTGCTTCTGTGTAATCTTACGTCTTTTGCGAATCTTTTTTACCCTCTTAGCAAGGTCGAGTGTGATCTCAGCCGGGGTTTCCCATATGAATTCTGTCATGATACATCTCCTTTTAATGCTATTATTATATCAAATTTTGAAGTAAAAGGTCAAAATAGATATTATAGTAGCAATTAGATGAAGAAATGGAAGGACCTATGCTTTATACCAATGCGGATCATGTGGCATCAAATGCCTGCTATGAAAAAATCGGCTATACACAAAGAGACGAGCCTGTAGTAAAATCTGTTGGACAAAAATGCGGAATCCGCAAAAATGTCAATTTGAATATTGAAGACGCAGTTATAAGTGGGGATAGACAACAGGGCTGGCGTGATTATGTATTGTTTGGTGGAATTCCTCTTGTCCTTGGATTTGAAACAGCAGATCAGAAATCAGATTTTTTAAAATCTCTTTTTGAGGAAACTTACATATCGGATATTACAGGAAGAAACAATATTCGCAATAAGGCTGAATTAGAAGAGTTACTTAATATTTTGTCTTCAGCAATTGGCTCACTTACCAACCCAAGTAAGCTTTCCGCAACATTTAAAAGTGTAAAAAATAAAACCATAAGTAAAGATACCATAATCAAATATATTGACTACCTTAAGGATTCATTCCTTATAGACAGTGCAATTCGTTATGATATAAAGGGCAAGAAGTATATCAATACCCCATCGAAATATTATTTCACAGATCTTGGTCTTAGAAATGCACGCCTTAATTTCAGGCAGGTAGAGGAGACTCATGCAATGGAAAACATTATATTCAATGAATTAAAAGTTCGTGGATATAATGTAGATGTAGGCGTTGTTACAATGAATGAAGTTGATAAAAACGGTAAGAAAATTCGTAAACAGTTGGAAGTGGACTTTGTTTGCAATAAAGGCTCAAAGAGATTTTATATTCAATCAGCATTTGCACTTCCGGACAAGGAAAAAATGCTTCAGGAACAGCGGCCATTGGTAAATATCGGCGATGGTTTTAAAAAGATTATTATTACAAAGGAAGCTGTCGCACCGCTATATAATGAAGAAGGCATATTAGTAATGAGCATATATGATTTTCTTCTTAATCCTGAGAGTATGGAAATTTAACAGAATACGAAGAGAACGTATAGACCATAGAACCGAGGCGCATTTCGCCAGGTCGATTGGAGCAACAAAGGGATAGTAGATGCGTGGAAGTGTATTAAGTGATAATTCTGATATAACCCAAGGCTATCATCAACGACCGAAGCGGAGATCGGCAAAGAATTCAGAAATGGATTTGATGCCGATCTTTTTTGCAAAATTATATTTTTTTTGCTTGACTATGACGTAACGTAATAGTTTATGATGTAATCACACGAGGGAGGAACCATCATGACGAAGTCATGATTTGGAATGGTTCCGACCGATAGGGCAGGATTGTGGAGCAATCGTGCCAATACATAATATACGAGGAGATGATAGCCATGAAGACAGTAAATGAAGTGAGTAAGTTGACAGGAGTGAGTATACGCACACTGCAGTATTACGATAAGATAGGACTCTTTAAACCGGCGGAGTATACCGAGTCCGGATACAGGCTGTATGACGATGCAGCGCTGGAGAGACTTCAGCAGATTTTACTGTTTCGTGAGCTCGAGTTTCCGCTTAAGGATATCAAGGATATCGTAACCAGATCTGATTTTGACAAGAGATTGGCACTTGATCAGCAGATAGAACTTCTTGAATTAAAGAAGGAACATATCGAAAATCTGATCAGTATGTGCCGTGGTTTAAAACTGAGAGGAGTGAGACATTTGGATTTTACAGCATTTGATTCTAGTAAATTAGATGAATACGCTAAGCGCGCAAAAGAACGATGGGGCAATACTCCGGAATATAAAGAATTCGAAGAGAAGAATGCGAAGCGGCCTGAGAGCGAAGAAAAAAGCATGATGGCTGATTTTATGAAAATCTTTGAAGAGTTCGGAGCTATGAAGGATCAGGATCCTGCTTCTGCAGAAGTTCAGGATCAGGTTAAGAAGCTGCAGAGCTTTATTACCGAGCATTTTTATAAGTGTACTAATGAGATTCTTTCCAGCCTTGGTAAGATGTATGCCGGTGGCGGGGAATTCACCGATAACATCAATAAGATGGGCGGGGAAGGAACTGCTGAATTTACTCACCGGGCGATACAGATCTACTGTGGATGATACAAAGACAAAAAAGAGTTCATGGATATCAAGCTTGTATACGGAGCTTCACTTGGCGTAGCAATTGCATGTTGTACCTATGACATGAAACCTTTATAGCCTCAGAGAGGAATATTTAGATATCGTAAAACAAAAAATAGTGGCTGGGATAGAATTCCCAGCCACTATTTTGGGTCAAATTTTACTTAACTGACCAGGTATTTACATAACCGATCTTTTTGGATTTAAAGGCATTTATTGTACCGGTCTTGTATTTTTTAGCATTCTGCTTGGACATCTTGATCTTAATTTTTGCTGTCTTTTTAATGCCCTTGAATGCATTCTTACCAATTTTGCTCTTCTTGTTGAGTTTAGTGCTCTTTACAGTAATCTTTTTGAGACTGCTGCACTTATAGTATGCTTTTTTGCCAATCTTCTTAACATTTTTTCCTATTACAAGTGAGGTCAGCTTGGTGCAGCCCTCGAAAGCAGAATCGCCGATAGTTTCAACATTGTCTCCGAGTGTTATGGACTTAAGTGCAGTACATTTTGCAAAGGCATTATCGGATATAGTTGTTACATTGTAGGTCAGACCATCTGAAAGAGTTACAGTATCCTTGATTATTTCCTTGCCTGATATGTTATTTGCAGGCTTCTCATAGGATACGGTCAGGTTATTCTCTGTATTGGAAGTAACCTTGTAAGTAGCAGAATCATCTGCGCTTTTGCCCTGCTCATAGGAAGTATCGTTTACTGCAAGTGCCGCTGACTCTGCATCTGCATTTGCAACTATTGATGAGCCTGAAATTGTACCTCCGATGATTTTTATAATTCCACTTTCATAAGCTTCTGATATACCATCAGATCCATTTACTCCTTGTATGTCAATAGTTGAGTCTTTAGTCATTTTAATTGTTATGCTAGTAGCAGAATCTGTCAAAAAAAGATAGCCGACAGTGTTTGTTCCAATGCTCTTTATCGTAACATCATTTTTATATATTCTAAGAGAAAAAAGACTGATGTTACTTATGGTTAATATTCCGGAAGAATAACTAACTTCGCTCTTAATAGTCTCTAATGAAACATTCGGATTTTCAGAGGATAATGATGCAACATAATCACCCGTTCCCGATGAACTAGCTTCCGTTATTGTGCCGGAAGAGGATATATAAAAACTGGTAATGGAATCTGCCAACACCTTCTGCGGAACAGCAACAAAGCACATGGTCAGTGCTACAGCAACAGCCATGACCAAACTCAATAACTTGGTGAACTACTCCGACTTATAGAAGTCGGAGCTTCCTGCTTCAACCACCACTGCATCAGCTACGAATATACGTAACTCAACGTCTTACACAATGTCCACAGGCGTTTGGTTTGGGCTATTCCATCCCTACTGTATATTTGGTTTAGGCTACTTCGAAAGAATCATTCAGTATACGCAATCCTTCGTTTAGTATGTTGATAGCGGCGTTCTGGTCACGGCTTATTGTAAGACCGCAATCACATTTCATTGTGCGAATTGTGAGATTTTTCATCTCAGGATGTATCTTTCCACAACAATGACATATTTGTGATGACGGAAACCACTTATCTACTTTTACAAGATATTTGTTTCTTTCTGATAACTTATATTCAAGCATCGACAGAAACATACCGTATCCATTATCAAGCGTTGCTTTGCCGTTACCAAAACCTTTATTTGACATAGATTTCATGTTCAGAGATTCTACGCATACAACATCGTACTGATTGGCTATCTCAGTAGATATTTTATGCAGATTATCTAATCGCTGATTAGCGATATGTCTATGTATTTTGTTTACTTTACGGAGTTGCTTTATATAATTATTGGATTTGATTTCATGCTTTTTAGAGCCTTGCATACGTGACAGCCTACGTTGTGCCTTGGCGAGTTTGTCATGGCTTTCACGATAGTATTTGTGATTTATACCAACGTTACCATTATTATCTACATACAAACCGTCAGAAGCATAATCTAGACCAATACAGTTATTCGTGTCTGCTACATAGGTATTTATACTATCTGCAATCTCAAACAATACGGAAATATAGAACTTTCCATCAGATTCCTGTGATACAGTAGCTGATTTGACCATCCAGTTATCATCAGGCTTACGATGGATAACTGTCTTCACATTACCGATTTTAGGGAGTCTAATGCTGTTATCAGTAATGGCAACAGTGCCATGCTGATTGTTGGTAGTATATGACTTACGGCTGCGTTTTGCAGATTTGAATTTAGGAAATCCATTGTTTTTCTTACGGGATTTGCTAAAGCGGTTCTTGAAAGCGCTTTGTAAGTTTAGTTGTACATTCGCTAAAGCAAGACTATCTACTTCCTTGAGATATGGATAATCCTTTTTGTATTTGGCAGGTGTTACAGTAACAAACTTACCTATAGACTTGTAGCTCTCAATTTTATCGGAAAGCATGAGATTATAGACCTTGCGGCAACAGCCGAAGGTCTTGGCAAACATAACACTTTGTTTAGTTGTGGGATATGCTCTGTATTTGACAGCTCTGTTCATGTATATAATTATAGCAAACATTTGTTCTCTTGTCTACATAATAAACGCCGTGTTTATCGTAATTCATCCCGCCACCTATAGAGGTGGGGGATTTCTTGCTAACGGCGTGTTAAATAAGTATAAAACCATCATTCATAATTCATCAGTATTATTTCGTTCTTACTACTAATGTGGATCATTGTTTTCAGAAGGCAGGGTTTGATAAAAAGAGACTCTTTTACACACAGGGTGATTACGGACTCTTTCAGAGTATAAATCCTCAGATAAGGAAAACCTATGGTGGCTCTGTTTCTGTCCCTTCTGTAACAATCAGATGATATTCCGGCTGAATCATCTTATGGCGGTCACGTCTTGGCTGCATCCAGCTTTTGCTCTGATCGCTCTTCTTTGCTGGTTTCAGACTCATTTGAACGCACCTCCCAGCATGTTCTGAAGATAGGGATCTGCGCCGTAGCGGCCTTCAAGATATTGCTTGTCATAGGAGGCTGTATTCTTGATTAGTGTTCCGTCCTCGCTTCTCATTTCATGTAAAGAATATACATCGCTTTCGTGCGCTTCATTTTCTGCTGCAAACCAGATTTCATCCCGACGGAAGATGGAGTTTTTCATCGTAGACATATCATGGGAAGTGAAAAGCAGCTGTGCACCGTGACGGTTTATCTCTTTATTTTTAAAAAGAAGGATCACATAACGCAGAAGCTTCGGGTGGAGTTTGGCATCAAGCTCGTCAATGATGACAAGTCTTCCTTCACGTAGAGCTAGTAGGATAACTGGTAGAGCGGAGATAAGCTTCTTTGTTCCATCTGATTCTTCTGTGAATGACAGCTCATATTCCTTTTTTCCAAGCTTGCGCTTCATGTAAAGCTGTTTACTGTCTTCATCATAGCGATAGTCCGTAATGTCGATATCCATATCATTCAGAGCACTGATGAACAGGCTCTTATTTTCTGTATACTTTTCCAGCATGATTTGGTGCTCAATCATCGGATTTGCGTAGCTTCTGATGATGCAACTTTCAAACCAGGTCATTACTTCGCTGATTTCAGGGATATCGTAGTTGATGGCAAGGAATGAAAGATAGGGCATCTTCGGATTTACATTTTTGTTGATGCTTTTTTTGTTGATACTGTATCCGAGGGTAATATCATTCATTTCGCGGTCAAAAAGCTCGGCAGTTTTCTTGGCAGTGACAGCTTTACGAGTTAGTGACTCAGAAACTACTTCATCATCCTTTAGGGCAATATAGTAGCAGTATAGGTTGCTTCCTGTTAAGAAAAATAGCTTGAACTCTGTCGGTTCATCAGCTGACACATCGTCAAATAAGAATGGGATGGCATCAACCCTCTGCTGGAGGATGAGCGGTTGACGGTTCTTTTCTAACTCATGTACAGGCTTTACTATGGTGGAAATCACACATGATAGAGCCTGGAGCAGGTTGGACTTACCGCCTCCGTTTGGACCATATATGACGCTGACTGGAACCAGATCAGGTGCGGAATCTGTTTTGATGAGTGTATCCTTAAATTCAGGGAGAGTAGCAGCCTGAAAATCAAATATCGTTTCGTCTTTGTAAGACTTGAAATTCTTGAATGAGAATTGGCATAACATATCGGTACGCCTCCTTTCTTAAGGGTATTATACAAAATAAAACCCCGAAAAACAAGTTATATACGATATTATAGAAAAATAATTTACCAAAATGGATATAAAACCACATATCACACCTTATAGCATTGGAGACCGTGCACTGTGTACCATACCCTCTGCCGCCGTTGACGGTTTTCTATGATAAAATATGTTTGTTGGGAAAATTTCAATTGAGTATACGCAAGGAGCGAAGCATATGGGGATTAAAACAGAAGACATGGTAAAGAATCTTCTGCCAAAAGAGATGACTGCAGGCATAGACTGGATGCGGCCTATGGCTTATGCTCATAGGAGTCGTTCTGATCGTCGCTGCTGTTTTTGGTGGCAGTTTTTTTGGTTAATCCTTTTGTATTCCTTGCGGGATACTATGCCGGCGAATATAGATAGAATAGAGGAGTATCATGGACATTATCTATAATGGAGAGCGACTGAAATATATAGAAGATTTCTGGGGAGAACAGGTACTATGGATTACAGATCCTAAACAGATAAGCATGGAGCATATGAAGTTTGTCGGGGGATATCCAAATGAGTACTGCATATACCTTTCAGAGTTGTCTGCGGCGGAACAGGCTGAAATTGTAAAGCAGCTACGTGAGCAATTGGCATATTGTGGTGTAAATTGTTCGAAATGTCCGGATTTCTCAGAAGGAAAGTGCCCTTCTTGCCGGCTCACAGAATGGAAAGCTGGAGATGAATGCATGCCCGTCAAATGCTGCAGAGAAAAAAGAATAGACTCTTGTGCATCATGTGATGTATTCCCATGCGATGATATGAAAGAGTTTTATCAAGAATCTGCTAGTCATCAAGAAGCATTTAAGAGATTTTCCAAGTTTAGCAATTATAAATCTTAAGAAAATATGGATATATTTTTTGCTCTACTCGATATGTAACAGATCCGCCTTTTTGCTTACAATATGACCATAGAGATGAAACAATAGTTGTTGGTACATATAGAAGGATGGTGATGATCATGTTACTGACAATGCTTTTTATAGTTTGTTTGTTAGGTTTTGTTGGAAAGCTCATAGGATTTGCTTTTAAGTTCTCCTGGAGCATTATCAAGGTGGCATTTTACCTTGTGTTCCTACCATTCATTTTAATAGCGATGGTAGTTAAAGGACTGCTTTATATAGCATTCCCGCTGCTTATTGTTGCAATGATAATTGGTCTTATGACTAAGGAAGCTTAAGGAAAACATTTAACGAAAAATAAAATACATAAACTATCTTCCTATTATGGTGTTTCAGAGGGAGATATAAGGACCAACTCCCAGAGATATAAGGATTTGTTAGTACAGCTCAGTATGTAAAAGATAAGATGGATAATCATAAGGAGAGAGATGGAAAAAGTACTTGGATTGTTTAAGGAACTCTTACAGTTCTTTAAAAACTATGGTGACAGCAGGATAACGCCTCAATATAAATCCCTTCAGGGAGCGATTGAATATCTGGAGTCAGATGCATTAGAGGAAGACAAAGTTGACTGCATAAAGGCTTGTTTTAGATCATTGTACCCACCGAGGGAAGGTTTATCTGAATTCTATGTATTTAACAAGGATGCAGACAGAATGAATGAGATAAACAGTGAGCTTGAACGAATAAAAAGTGAGCTTGGAAGAGCAGTTGCAGAGGTATTAGACCAATGAAACTAAGGAAGCTTCGAAGCGCTGAAATTACAGCCATATATCAGGAACGGCTGGTCCACGATTTTATCAAGGATGAGCTTAAAAAGCTTCCGGTAATCCTAAAAGCTGTTGAAGATGGTGTATATGAGTGCCTGGGATTATTTGATGATTCTGAGATAATCGGGTACACGTTTCTTGTAAAGCAGGGAATGAACTTTCTTGTAGACTATCTTGCAGTTTTCCCTAAGTACAGAAATAAAGGGCTTGGCAGTGAAATCATTAAACTGCTTCGGGAATATATGTCGGGAGCAGGGCTTATTATCTTAGAGGTAGAAGATCCTGCTTATACTAAAGAACGCGACCTTAAGGAGCTTCAGAAAAGGCGCATAGGGTTTTATGAAAGAAACGGCTGCATTGATACTGGGCTTCGGGTAAGGTGCTTTGGAGTTCCATTTATCATACTTGTGCTGGAAAATAGCAGTATCAGATCCAAGGAAAAGCTTTGGGAGATGTACAGGTCCTTTTACGGGGCAGTCTTTTCAAGGAATATAGTGGAGAAAAACATAGAGTATTTGGGGGATGAAGTAACAGAAGGTAATTGAGGTGATTTGCCGCAAATACACCTTGGTTTCATGGAGGCGTTCCTGATGGGAATTGATTTAAAAAAAATCGAAGAGAAGTATTCTAAGAATAAGCCCACATTTTCACCATTAGAGTTAGTTATATGCATTGCATTAGTCATGATTGGATGTGCATTGTTTTGCGCGATGCCTGATGAAATGGGAATTTGGGGCTGGATATTGTTTGTAGTAGGTACTTTCCTGAATGTTGTAGGAGTTTTCAGACTTGCTGCTATGGTTCCAGAGGTTAAAAGTGATCTGGGCAGTAAAATAGTAACAAGTGTATCTTTAGTTGCTGCAGGTTTTATACAGTTTATTGGATTACTGTATTTATATAAGAGCGGTGGAACAGGGAAAGGAGCTGCTATCGCCACGCTTGCACTATGTATCTGTCTTGGGCTGATTATATATGCTGTTGACTTTGAAGATAAGAAAAATCAGAAAAAGATAAAAATAGCATGCGGAATCATTACTATTATTCTTATTGCTATAGCAGTCATTCTTAATATCAGAGATGATTTTTCTGGTGCCAGTGTTTCTGTAGGAACAATACTTTTGATAGAAGCGGTGATAACCGGTAAGATTGGATTGCCAGTATTTAATAAGTAGAGGAAAGTCGCAGATATGATTAACCAGGAAGAAAATGTAAAGAGATTCGAAGAACTTATGGGTAGCGTGGAGAGAGATGGTGTAAAGGAACTAATGGACTACATCAGGAACAAGACAGATTTCTACAATGCTCCAGCATCTACACAGTTTCATCTGGCATGTGACGGGGGACTTTTGCAGCATAGCCTTAATGTGTATGACTGCCTTGTAGCGAAAAAGCAGTCGCCTGTATGGAAAAATATAATTGAGGCAATACCGGAAGAAAGTCTTATAATAATGGCTCTTTTACATGACCTGTGTAAGGTGAACTTTTATGTGAAAGGGACAAAGAATCAGAAAACTTATGATCCTGAAAAGGTTGTAGCAGCTGAGAACTGGCAGGTTAAACATGACGATAAGGGTAATTATATCTGGGAAACCGTCCTTCGCTATGAGATAAATGATACTATGCCTTTAGGACATGGCGAAAAATCAGTGATGCTGATCAACTGTTTTATGAAGCTTAAGACTCCTGAGATATTTGCAATCAGATGGCACATGGGCTTTTCTGAGGAAAAGAGCCAGTATAAGGCAGTGGGAGATGCCATGGAGAAATATCCCATAGTGCTTGCCTTGCATGAAGCAGATCTTGAGGCATCAAAGCTCCTTGAGGATGTGGCAGGGAATAAGGAATAAACTATTAAATATAGCCGTTTGGTGTTTCTTATGAGGAATAGATATGCTTTTACCAGATTTTTCATCCCAGAGGGAAAAAGAAAAATACTTCAGATCTCTTAATGATGAGCAGAAGATAGATGCTTTAAATGAGATGGTAGATATTTCTGAACATATAGTGTTTCTTGGAGGGGCAGGCGTGTCAACTGAGAGTGGCATACCCGATTTTAGAAGTAAGAATGGCCTGTATCATAAGAAGGATAAGCGGTTTTCTATGTATAAACCGGAATACCTCTTAAGCTATGACTGCCTAAATAAGAAGCCGTCAGTTTTCTTTGATTATTTCCGCAAGAACCTTGATTGCAGGAGTATAGAGCCAAACGATGCCCATAGAAAGCTTTTTCAGATGGAACAGAAGGGCAAGCTGGATGGAGTTATTACACAGAATATAGACGGACTTCATCAGAAAGCCGGTAGTAAAAAGGTATGTGAGATCCATGGTAGTGCTCTTAGGAGTTACTGTGTAAGCTGTAGGACAGATTATGGTGCGGATTTCATATTTGAGAATACAGAGGATATTCCGCATTGTCCCAAGTGCGGTAAAGTTGTAAGACCGGATGTTACTCTTTATGGAGAGTTCCTTCCGCAGCGGGATTATGAAGAGGCTGTAGCACTTATAAGATATGCAGATCTTCTTATCATAGGTGGTACATCACTGGAGGTTGGATCAGCAGCGCAGCTTGCGCATATGTACCACGGAAAGTTTCTTGTGATTATAAATAAAGGTAAGACCAAGATAGAAGGCAGGGCAGATCTTGTTTTTCACGACAGTATTGGAAAAATAATGAATCAGATAGAGATCTAGATTAGGGATTGATTTTCTCCAAATATTTGTTGTAGAATACGAAACGCACGCCTGATTTTGGGCGGAAATAGTATAAAGCAGCATAGTAATCAGAAATGATTATGGGGAGGACCAGTGACAAAGGACGATTTTTTAAAAATACTTCTTGAAGACGGCTATACATGTGAAAAGAATGGAGCATATTTCTAAAAACGGAGTAGTTCTTAAGAATGTAGAAGGAATCGAGGGCGGTAATGAGGCTGAAAATAATACAGTTCCGATTTCTGAGCCTATTCCGATGACAGCTGCGGTACAGGAAGAGACCGCATAAAACAAATATCTATATAAGAGCCAGCATACAGTATGAGAGCTGAAACACTATTATTTAGTGCAGCTCTCTTTTTTATTTTCTGAAATAAGTAAATGGCATAATAACCACAATATATAGTTGTTGATGATGGGGTGTATATACAAGATATGGCTGTCATTTTTATTGGACTGCAAAATTTTTATACTAAAAGTACAAAGAAACAAGCAACTAGTCTTTTGGAGGGTGTGACGTGGAAAGACTTATTTATTGGCTTAGTAAGTGCATTCACAAGAATAACAGGTTCTGTAAACATTTCTGTGTTACATGCGAATTCTATAATTTTTGCAAGCGTGACGGAGATCTGGAGGATAGGTGATGAGTATGATGATGAGAGTTTTATTGGGACTAGGAGCCATGTTGCTGATGTTTATGAGTTGTCCGCTTTAAGGACAGGGGTATGGAAAGAGTTTTGACAGAGGGGGGCTAATAGCATCCTTTTTGTCGTAGATATTTTTAATGAAATTGGAGGTGCATAGCCGTGAACAATATTATTACTGAGAAAAAGTCGTCGTATTCATTATACGAAGAGCTGATAAACCAGCGAGATCGATATAAAAAAGATGCATTCCAGTATGAGCGCGGATATGTCAGGGAATTTGGAGAACTCATCCTTGCTGTTTTTAACAAAAAGATTGAGTGCATAGAGAAAAAGAAGGTCATAGATTTCTGCCAGAAGGCTATAAACCGGGATGAACCTATAGATCAGGATAAGCTCAATGCATATATAAAGGAAGAAATGGCAGAGTTTACTGAAAAACTTCACCATATGGAAGAGGATTATAGAGAAGCTAAAAGCGGAGGGGTTATAAGTGAAAAGGATTACCTCGAAGTAAAGCGTATCTACCACAGGATTGTAAAGAAGATTCACCCAGACATAAATCCAGAGGTAGCTGAAAATGAAGATCTTATGGACCTTTGGAACAGGGTAGTTGTTGCATATAACTGTAATGATTTACAGGCACTTCAGGAACTTGAGTTTCTTGTAGCACAGGCGCTTCGGGATACTGACATAGAGGTCGTGGAGGTTGAGATCCCCAATATCGAAGAAAAGATAAAGGCCCTTGAGGAAGAGATAGAGCACATCATATCTATGGTACCTTATATATATAAGTTTCTTTTGGAAGATGAGGATGCAATCAGCGATAAGAAGCTGGAGTTGTCATATGAGCTTAAGGAGTATGAGAAATACTGTGAGGAACTCGATAAAGTGCTTGAGGCTTTTGTAATAAGCGGGGTGACAATGCTATGGCCAATGAACTGATGATAAATAGTGAGAATATGGTGGCTGTCATAGGTACTCATGACCTCGGGGATATCTTAAAACCCCTCGTTAAAGAGATACACCTTTTTGACACCTATATTGCCGGGACAACTCATCTTGATGATATGTCTGTTCTAAAGAAGGCAAAAAGAGGAGATGAGCTTATCCTTAAAAGGGAAGATAACAAGTATGATTCCAATGCTATCCTTGTGCTTAACGCGGATAAAAAGAAGCTTGGATATGTACCAATGAAGGATAATACAGTTTTTGCGCGTCTTATGGATGCAGGGAAACTCCTTAAGGCAAGGATAACAAAGATTGATAAGCAGGATTCTTTTACTGAGATAAGTGTAAGGATCTTTATGGTTGATTATTAAGGAGGACTGTTATGTACGGAGCATTTCTTGGAGATATGATAGGAGCACCCTATGAATTTGATCGGGGAAATAAATCAAAGGAATTTGAGATGTTTAACGATGCTGTTGAGTTTACAGATGACAGTGTTATGACTATAGCGGTTTGCGAGGGAATACTTAATGCGGGCCTTTATTCCGATGAAAAGATCATGAAGACTGAAATTATAAAGAGCATGAAAGACTGGGAAAGGAGATTCCTTGGTGCTGGTTACGGTGCAAAGTTCAGTTGGTGGCTTATGCTTGATGATCCAAATCCCTATGGTAGTTTTGGAAACGAATCTGCCATGAGGGTTTCATCCGTCGGATGTTTTTTTGACTCTATTGAGAGGACAAGAGACATTTGATAGTGAAGAAGGTCTTGCACTAATGAAAGAATGGGGAGTTCCCGATAATTATATATGTCAGGGTTTTGTGGTTCTTGGATATATCGACGGGCAGCAGCCGGCAAGCGAGCCGAGAAAGCCCGGAAGAGTACAGATTATAGAGTGAGGAAAAGGGCTACGCAGATAGCAGTAAAAACAGTGACCAAATGGCTTGAGCAGAATCCGGATGTTATAGAAAGAGTGATCTTTAATGTTTTCAAAGATGAGGATAAAAAGATATATGAAAAACTCATATAGTGCTGATGTAAAACGACTAAAGGCAGAGCTGGAGAGTGCAGATGCCATCATAATAGGTGCCGGAGCGGGATTATCTACTTCTGCCGGTTTTGTATACAGTGGAGAGCGGTTTGAGAAGTGGTTTTCTGATTTTTCACAAAAATACGGCTTTAAAGATATGTACTCCGGAGGATTCTATCCTTATCCTTCGAAGGAAGAGTTCTGGGCTTATTGGGCAAGATATATCTATATCAACAGATATCTGGATGCGCCAAAGCCTGTATATAATGAACTTTTTGAATTGGTAAAGGATAAGGATTATTTCGTTCTTACTACTAATGTGGATCATTGCTTTCAAAAGGCAGGGTTTGATAAAAAGAGACTTTTTTACACACAGGGTGATTACGGACTTTTTCAGAGTATAAATCCCCAGATAAGGAAAACCTACGATAATAAAGATTGGGTCATGAAAGCCATGGAAGAGCAGGGATTTGTTGCGGATTCCGAATGCAGCTAGTATTGGCGGTTATAGTTTAAGTGTCGGGAGTAAGTATCAGGAGATTTATACTATTTGATCATTGTTATTCCTATCTTGGAAGAACATCTGGAAAAAACATACAACAATTATTGTTCTGTTAGTATTAAAATAATATATGTAAAATTAATTATTCTTATAAAGATCATCTTTGCAGTGCTGGATGACAAGATCCTTGAAATCAGTGAGGAAACACTTAAGGAGAGATCATTTCAGTGAAGGCAGCTGAATTGCAGATTCTGTGGCTGATGGACATATGGCAGTATTGGTTGATGCATTGTTGAACAGATGAAATCAAGAAAAAGGATGGCGTGAGTATATGATACAACTGCCTTATTCTGAGGAACTGAATATTGGTTATCTGAGCAGGCTTTTTGATGATACTAGCAACTGCTATAAGTTTTTCTGGTTTCAGGCTATCCTAAGGAAACTGACGCCTGAGCACACTAGATTTTCATTTGATGAGCTCATAAATGAGATGATTGCAGATGCCTGGTACATGGTAACAGAGTACCGTTTACATCTCGGACCATGCGGCGTTACAGATAACCTTGAAGAAGCAGTTAAGTATATAGGAACAGTTAAGAAGTTTCCTGCAGCAGAAAAACGAGAGGTAATAATCTCATATCTGGAAAACAGCGATGATAGAAAACTTCAGGCCTACAAAAAGGAACTGATCAAAAATGTTCCGTACAGGCTCCAATCCCCTTTTTATGATGAGATTCGAATAGAAAAGAAGGAGTGGACCAGGCCGCTTGAGCTGTCCCATAAGATTAATCAGCAAAGACGCCTATTATACTATTTTGAATTATTCCAACAGTTATCAACTTCCATCAGAATCAATGAGGAGTGGATTCCATATCTAATAAATAATAAAGAGATTTTGATGGGATGGATGCAGCTGAATCTGATACATTACTTGCAGAGACGAAATCCGAGTGTGCCAGGTATTGCAGATAAGATAAACGCACCACAAAACCGTGATATTGAAAGAGTCAGAAAGTACTGGAAACTGATTATCGATATAAGGCCGGAAATAAGAGATATTTATGGAAATATCGAGCTTGCAGATAAGAAGATATCTGTTGATCACTTTGTCCCATGGCAGTATGTGGCTCATGATGAATTATGGAACCTTCATCCTACTACGAAGTCCATTAACAGCAGCAAGAGCAACAATCTTCCGTTATGGGATAAGTATTTTTCTCAGCTTGCAAGACTGGAGTATCAGTCATATAGACTTTCAAAAGAGAATGAGGTAGTAAGAAGCTCTTTTGACAAAATTTCAAAGTATCATCTTAATAGCAGTGAAATTGCAAAAGAGCTGTATTGCGATGGACTGTCAGAAGATGATTTTAGTAACAGATTATACAATGTCATCCATCCGGTTTATGATGCTGCCAGAAACAGCGGATTCCGGGAATGGGAATACGAGGTGTAACCATGTCAGTAATAGAATATAACAAGCTTGACAGGATAAGATCCCACAGATAATAGAAGAGGATAACAAGAAGTGCTCGGTGAGCATTCTGTAAATCTATCATTATAATACATAATACTACAAGTTATTTGAGGGGATACATATATTATGGAACCAGGATTATATGAACAGGTTATTAATAAACAGATTCAGTCAGAACTTACAGAATCAGCAGATGATTTAAAACGCATTGAAAAGATTGATGGAGCTGAAGCGTCGGAGATCCTTTCGAGATATGTTTCAGAAGTGCTTCATAAGGCCCTGGATCGTATTTCTGATGATGAAAATCTTGATGCGAAGATATCGCTGGTTAATAAAGTAGTTGGCTTGATATCGGATGAAAAGGATTTGAATGATCTGAAGGAATTGGCAGTAGCAGATAATGCTGAGCAACTGCTTGCACTTCTTTCAGAAAATGATCCTATGTACAAAATCGGACAGCGTAAGGCCAAGGATATAGTGCGTCCAGAAACATCTGTTGCACAGAGTAGTCTCTTTACCGGGGCTATACATGAACCGCAGATGTATTCTGAGCTTAAGAAAGAAATGGAGACAGCAGACCGAATTGATATGCTTGTCTCTTTTATTAAATGGAGCGGATTAAGGCTTCTCTATGATGAGCTAAAGAGCTTTACTGAGCGAGGTGGGGAACTGAGGATTATTACCACATCATACATGGGAGCAACCGATGCAAAGGCTATAGATGAACTTTGTGATCTTCCTGGGACTGAAGTACGTATATCCTATGATACAAAGCGGACAAGGCTTCATGCAAAAGCATACATTTTTTATAGAAAAACTGGTTTTACTACTGCATATGTAGGTTCTTCCAATATGTCGAATGTTGCTATGTCCAGTGGCTTGGAGTGGAACATTAAAGTAACCACAAAGGATATGGCCCCTACGATACAGAAGATAGAAGCTACTTTTGAGAGCTATTGGAATTCCACAACTTTTGAGAAGTATACTCATGATAGTTATGACAAGTTAAAGACAGCGCTTAGAGCAGAGAGACATGGGAAGAATACAGAGGGCTATGGCTTTATTGTAGATATCAATCCATACCCTTATCAGCAGGAGATATTGGATAGGCTAAGTGCTGAGAGGAAAATTAGAGGCAGAAATAAAAATCTTGTGGTTGCTGCTACGGGTACTGGGAAAACACTTATTGCGGCATTTGATTACAGAAGATTTTGTAAGATGCATCCGGGCACGCAGAATAAGCTTCTTTTTGTAGTGCATAGAGAAGAAATTCTTAGGCAGAGCAGGGATGTGTTTAGGGCTGTTTTAAAGGATCCAAATTTTGGAGAGTTGTATGTTGGTGGTGAGAAGCCGGAAAACCTGGATCACCTTTTTGTATCTATACAAACTGTGGCATCGCAGGAATTATATAACATCCTTCCCGCAGATTATTATGATTTTATTATTGTAGATGAATTCCATCATGCTGCGGCGCCTACTTATCAAGGGCTGTTAAGTTCATTTAAACCACAGATATTATTGGGATTAACTGCTACTCCGGAACGTATGGATGGAAAGAACGTCCTGGACTATTTTGATGGAAGAATAGCTGCTGAGATCAGACTTCCAGAGGCTATTGAGAGAAAGTTATTGTGTCCATTCCAGTATTTTGGAGTATCTGATGAGACAGATCTGTCAGAAGTCAGATGGGTAAGAGGAGGTTATGATAAGTCTGAGCTGAGTAATCTGTATTCACTCAATAGGACTATTGCGAAGAAGCGTGCAAACCATATTATAAATTCTTTGTATAAATATGTGACAGATATGGAAAACGTTCATGGTCTTGGGTTCTGTGTGTCTATTGAGCATGCCAGATTTATGAGTGATTACTTCAATGAAAAGGGTATTCCGTCAATAGCGCTTACATCAAACTCTTCAGACAGCGACAGGGCTAATGCGAAGAAGATGTTATTGTCTGGCGAGATCAAGTTCATATTTGTTGTAGATTTGTACAACGAAGGTATTGATATTCCGGAGGTTGAGACAGTTCTGTTCCTTAGACCTACAGAATCACTTACCGTGTTCTTGCAGCAGCTTGGTAGAGGGCTTCGTTTGTCAGATGGAAAGGAATGCCTTACAGTTCTTGATTTTATAGGGCAAGCTAATAAGAAGTATAACTTCGAAGAAAAGTTTTCAGCGCTTTTGGCTAATACAAATCATAGTGTTCAGTATGAAATAAAGCATGGCTTTACAGCACTTCCAAAGGGCTGTTATGTTCAGCTGGAAAAGAAGGCATCGCAGGTTATCTTGAATAACATAAAGCAGTCTTTTGATAGCAGAGCGGGGCTCGTTTCAAGAATTGAGACATTTTCAGAGGATAGTGGATTAGATTTGTCTTTGAAGAATTTCCTGAGCTATTATCATCTGAGTCTATATAGTATTTATGCGAAATACTCTTTTGCGAGACTTTGCGCCGATTCCGGTGTGATAGATGACTTCAATGAGCCAATTGAAGAGAAAATGACAAAGGCCTTTGCGAAGTTTATTGCGGTTGATTCTGCAAAATGGATTAGTTTTTTGCTTGATGTTTTGCCAAGAATAAATACCGTAAATATTGGTATGTTACCTGAAGCAGAGAAGCGGATGATGCAGATGTTCTATGTGACATTGTGGCAGAGTACGGTTGTTGATTGGAATGCTCCAGAAGTTAAGCAGAATTTACTTGAGTTGTGTAACTGCAAAAATATGCTTAATGAACTGATAGAACTTCTCAAATACAATCTCGAAAGGATTGATGTGGTAGGCGATGAAGTAGATTTGGGATTTGATTGCCCGCTGGAATTATACTGTACATATACTAGGGATCAGATCCTTGTGGCTATGGATTTTATGAAGCCGCAGACTGTAAGAGAGGGTGTGAAGTGGCTTGAGGATAAGCAGGTGGATGTGTTCTTTGTAACGCTCAATAAAGCTGATAAGGATTATTCGCCGACTACAATGTACAATGATTATTCTATCAATGAGGAATTTTTCCATTGGCAGAGTCAGAGTACAACTTCAGATATTTCTCCGACTGGACAGAGGTATATCAATCATGTTCGTGAAGGAAGTAAGATCCTGTTATTTGTAAGAGAGTTTAAGAAGGATATAGCTGGCACTGCGCCATATACATATTTGGGAACTGCTAAATATGTGAGTCATTACGGCAGCAAGCCTATGAATATAACATGGCACCTGGATAATCCGATACCTGCTAAATACATTAAGAAGACAAGCAAACTGGAAGTAGGATGATTATGAAAACTGTTAACGTAGTCGCAGCATTAATCTGCGATGATTACAATAGAAAAACAAAGATATTCGCAACACAGCGTGGGTATGGCGATTATAAGGATGGCTGGGAATTTCCCGGAGGAAAAATAGAAGAAGGTGAAACTCCTGAAGAAGCTCTGGTAAGGGAGATTCGAGAAGAGCTTGGTGCAGAGATTGAAGTTCATGATCTGATAGATGTAATAGATTATGATTATGAAACTTTTCATCTTCATATGAGCTGCTACTGGTCGACTGTTGCTAAAGGAAAGCTGCAGCTATTAGAACATGAAGCTGCAAGGTGGCTTGAGGTTAATGATCTAAGGAGTGTGGACTGGCTTCCTGCGGATCTAGCACTTCTTTCGAAGATTTCTGCAGCTATGGTTGATAAAAACGTAGAGTATTATAACGAGAATGCTGATTCATTCTTTGCCGGAAGTGTTAACGCGGATATGTCATATGAGAGGAATAGGTTCATTTCGCTGCTCCCTAAGCACGCTCATGTTTTGGATGCTGGTTGTGGAAGTGGACGAGATTCTAAGGCTTTCCTGAATGCCGGTTTTACTGTAACAGCTTTTGATGCTTCTGAAGAAATGAGGAAGAGAGCTTCTGAATATCTGGGGCAGGAAGTCCTGAATATGAGATTTGAGGATATCGATTTTCATAATGAGTTTGATGGAGTATGGGCCTGTGCATCACTTCTTCATGTGCCAGCGCATCAGCTGCCGGGTATAATGAAGAAGCTGAATGATTCTATTAGAAGCGGCGGAGTTATATATGTTTCTTTCAAATACGGGGATGGCACGAAGATGCGCGGAGATCGTAGATTTAGTGATTTTAATGAGAAAAGTATAGTTACGCTCTTTGAGGATGCGGGATTTGAGATTGTTTACAATGATGTTGGTACTGATAATAGACCTGGCAGAGAAGATGAAATGTGGGTTAATGCTATAGGGAAAAAGCTTTAGTAATGTCAGAACATATTAAAGGCGAAATGAATCACAAAAGGTGGATTATTGCAATCAGAATATTCATATGGTTAATAATCTGAAATAGCAGATAGTACAAGAATAATAAGGGGTTTTTTATGATAACGATCAAGGAATTTGACTATTCCAGTACAGAACTCAGAGCAATGGGATACTGGCATTACGCAACCAATTGGCCCATTGTCTATATTATGCACAATGACACGGATGCTTATGTTGGAGAAACGCTTGATGGAGTCAGGAGGACCAAGCAGCATCTGGAAGAAGATTCTGATACAGAGTATAAACTTATCTGCATGATGACTGATAAGAATTTCAATAAGTCTGTAGCATTGGACATGGAATCATTTCTGATAAAGTACATGGGTGCAGATGGGAAATTTCGCCTTCATAACGGTAATGCCGGGATTGTAGATCATAATTATTTTAACCGTGATATATACAGAGATGAGTTTAAATATACATGGTCACAGCTTATAGAAAGAGGACTGGCAAAGCATACCATAGATGAGATTGAGAATCTGGATCTTTTTAAATATTCACCATATAAATCTCTTACCTATGAGCAGGAAGATGCACTGACAGCTATACTTAAGACCATTGAGGATAATTATCATAGAAGTACTGCGAATAAACTCATTGTGGTAAATGGAGAGGCAGGTACAGGTAAGACGATTCTTGCAGTGTATCTTATGAAGATACTTAAGGAAATATCTGACGGCAGCATCAGCCTGTATCAGGAAGAAGATGAGATAGACAGACTTGAACTGCTAAATGAGTTTGCTAATAGAATTGGGAAATTGAAGATAGGTTTTGTTGTCCCAATGCAGTCATTAAGGGAATCCCTAAAAAATGTATTTGACTCTGTTGATGGGCTTTCATCAGATATGATAATAAGACCAACGGATGTGGTTAATGATTATTATGATCTATTAGTGGTGGATGAGGCACATAGATTACACAGAAGAGCCTATTTATCGCATTACCCAAGCTTTGATGATGCAAATGATAAACTTGGCCTCGATAAGGATGCAACTGAGCTGGACTGGATTATAAAGTGCAGCAGAATGCAGCTAATTTTTTATGACAAAGAACAATCAGTCAGACCATCAGATATACAAAGACCACAGTTCAAAAAGCTTATTGGAGATAATCTATGTAAGGAAATAGAACTTACATCACAGCTTAGATGTAAAGGTGGCAATGATTATATAGAATATGTCAAGTCAGTTATCTATGAAGAGGCTGGCGTCAGAAGAGAAGGCTTTGGAGATTATGACGTAAGAATTTTTGATGATCCGAATGAAATGATCCGGGCGGTTAGAAGGAAAAATGATGAGATAGGCCTTTGCAGAACAGTGGCGGGTTATGGCTGGAAATGGAAGTCCAATAAGGACAAGAATGCATATGACATTGTTTTTGGCGATCAGGGATATAAATGGAATACAGAGTCCACGGATTGGATAAATAGTAAGAATTCTGTAAATGAGATAGGCTGCATCCATACAGTGCAGGGATACGACTTAAATATAGCCGGAGTCATATTTGGACCGGAAATAAGATATGACAAAGAACTGGAGACAATAGTAATTGATAAGTCCAATTATTATGATAATCTCGGGAAAACAAAAGATATAAATGAGCTCAAAGGATATATTCAAAATATATATGTTACGCTTATGACAAGAGGAATAAAGGGAACTTATATCTATGCTTGCGATCCGGGACTGAGGAATTATCTGAAAAAATATTTTTGATTGGGAGAGATTAGCTAAATATGAGTTTTGAAGAGACTTGTGAGCGTATAGCAAAATTTACTGAAGATAGGGATTGGGATCAGTTTCATAGCCCTGAAAATCTGGCTAAGTCCATTGCGATTGAAGCAGGGGAGTTGCTGGAGTGCTTTCAATGGAGCTCTGAAGCAGATGATGAGGCATTAAGAGAAGAACTTGCCGATGTAATGAATTACTGCATTCAGTTAGCCCAGAAGAAAGGATATGATATTTGCGAGATCCTTAATGATAAGATCGACAAAAATGAGAAGAAGTATCCTGTAGATAAGAGTAGGGGCAGCAGTAAAAAGTATGATCAGTTAGGCTGACGGTGCCTAAGAAACTGGATGGATTTGATAGTTAAGCAGTATTTGGGATGGGAGGTAGAAGCATGAAGTCTATTCTTATCAAAGATACAACTAAAGAAGAACGCGAACAGATAGTGAAGAACTCTCTTGACTGCGGAGGTGGTTGTGAGAATTGTTCTTCATGCTGGCTTGGAGGCGGAAGTCCCTGGGACATATACCAGGATTACATCGATGGTAAAAAGGAAATTCGTGAGATAAACATGGAGTATATGGAAACATATCGCCAGGACAGGCAGATACACTGAGGAGATTGTTGTTATGGCAGGTGCACCTGAGATAGGAAATTCCACTTTGGAAGAGCGCAGAGCATATATAAAAGAAAGATATCCATGCATTTCTGACTGTGACATGTGTGGACTTTGTAAGGTATTTCGCGGAAAAGATGCAGAAACAGCATATAAAGATTACATAGATGGCAACAAGAGTTTTCTTGAAGTCTCTGCGTATTACAAATGAATGATGAAATATGCGTAAGATGGATACTATATAAAAAGAGTAGGGGTGAAAATCTATGCCATTTCAGATTATTCGTAATGACATAACAAAAGTTAAGGCAGATGCCATTGTTAATACTGCAAATCCTGATGTTGCAATAGGGGATGGTGTGGACTCTGCCATATATAAGGCTGCCGGTGAGGACAGACTCCTTGCTGCCAGAAAGAAGATAGGAGTGCTCGAGCCCGGTGATGTGGGGATCACACCGGCTTTTGACCTGAATGCCAAATTCATTATTCATGCGAGTGGTCCTTGGTGGGATGGAGGAGACTATGGAGAGGAGAAACTCCTTAGGCAGTGCTATGATAAGGCACTTTTACTGGCTTTTGAGAATGGATGTAAGTCGATAGCTTTTCCGCTTCTTGCCACAGGGACGTATGGATTTCCCAAGGAGCTTGGAATACAGATAGCGGTTGATGCTTTTACAGATTTTCTGAAGGAACATGAGATGGAGATAACTCTTGTTGTGTTCGGAGGGTATGCCTATCATGTGTCCGGTAAGATATTTGATGATGTGCAGAGCTTTGTTGATGAGGAATATGTCACCATGGCTCTTAATGACGAATATCAAAGGGACGGAATTCCTAAAGATAGTTTGATGTTTCTTCAAAAGGCAGAAGCTTTTCCCTGCGAGGCAGATGAGGATTCAGAGCTAGAGGAAGATGAAGAGTTTATAACAGAAGAGGAGGATGAAGAATTATACTCTTCCGAGGAGCTGGGTGCTTCTGTAGCAGAGAAGACACAGTCTTTGGATGAAGCATTAAAAGAAATGTATACGGATTCATTTGAAAAACACCTGCAACAGCTGATCAACAAGAAGGGGCTTAAGAATTCAGAGATATATACGGCAGCAAATATTTCAAAGCAGTATTTTTCAAAGCTTCTTAAAGGGCAGGTGAAGCCTTCAAAAGAAAAAGTCCTCTGCCTGGCTGTAGGACTTAGGCTAAATCTTGATGAGACGGTGGATTTTTTAAGACTTGCAGGATATGCTTTTTCACCGATTTCGCAGACGGATGTTGTGGTCAAATATTTTATAATCCACAAGGACTACAGTGTTATGAAAATAGATATTACATTGTTTGATTACGGACTGGCTCCGCTGTCAAACGGATGATATGAATGGTCGCCTTCGGGTTGACCATTTTTATTTGACTTCATTGTAACATGGCATTATCAGATAGAGCTCCGAGGCAGACGAAGCAGCACTCGGCTGGCATGCAAGCTGGGTGCGACGGATGAATATGAGATGAGGATGCCGGAGCGAAGGGTAATTGTGTTTCATGACGGTAGTGTAAAGCAAGTTATGAAAACATTAGACCGTCCTAAGGAATCCACCGCAAGCGGTACCCCCTTAGGACCAGATATGGAGGTGTCAAAATGAGTAAGGGATATACAGAAATCGTTTATATACTGGACAGAAGCGGATCAATGGGCGGTTTGGAGCTTGATACGATAGGCGGCTTTAATGCCATGATAAAAAAGCAGCGTGCGACCGGTGAAAAGGCATATGTATCAACAATCCTTTTTGATGATGTTACTGAGGTGCTTCATAATAGGGTGGATATCAGGGAAGTGAAAGATATCACTCCGGATGATTACTATGTAAGAGGTTGCACAGCACTTCTTGATGCAGTTGGCGGAGCAATCAGGCATACGGTAAATGCGCACAGACATGCGCCTGAGGATGAAAGGCCTGATAAAACTATTTTCATAATAACAACTGACGGCATGGAGAATGCCAGCAGCAGGTATTCGTATGGACAGATAAAGAAGATGATCCGGCATGAGCAGAAGAAGTATGGATGGCAGTTTATTTTCATAGGTGCAAATATCGATTCCTACGCTGAGGCTCAGCGCTTCGGTATAAAAAAGGAAAGAGCCGTCAACTATATGCATGATTCTGTGGGAACTGCAAATCTGTATGCCGGTGTTTCGGAGGCAGTTTGTTCTGTGATGATGGCGGAGAGTGCAATGGATGCCGAGAAAGAGCTTAATTGCTGTGATTGGGATGCTGAGATTCGCAAGGATTATGCAAAACGCAGCGGCAAGCGAAGATGATGCGATGAGCCTTAAACCAGTAAATCTGACTTTTTTATTAAATGTAAAACATTGTATTGCAAATGTGATACATGGTGGTATCATTATCTTAAGAGGAGGTGATATTTATGGCGGCTACGCTGGTTAAAGATACAAATTTCAACATGAGAATGAACAAACAAAAGAAAACAAGTCTTGAAGAGCTTTATGGGAACCTTGGCATGACACTTGCCGAAGCAGTTAACATATTTTTTGAGAAGTCCCTCATGGAAGGCGGTATACCATTTGATGTAAGGATTCCTAAGTATAACAAAGAAACGATTGCTGCGATAAATGAAGCAAAAGATATTATGGCAGGAAAGGTGGAGGCTAAATCATATGGTTCTGCAAGAGAGCTGTTTGATGAGCTTGATGCAGAATGAATGTATATAAATACACCCTAAAGCATACTACAAGGTTCAAAAAAGATTACAAACTCGCCAAAAAACGTGGTTTAGATTTGAGATTGCTTGAGTATATCATTGATGAACTGCTCCAGGGACATACACTGGATGCAAAATATCTGGATCATCCTTTGTATGGCGATTACGAGGGATTTAACGAGTGTCACATACAACCAGACTGGCTACTGATTTATGGCAAAGATGAAGGTAATCTAGTTCTTACTGCCGTTCGTACCGGAACACACGCTGATCTGTTCAAGAAGTAAGACCACATTGAGGCTACGTCATAATGTTCGTAGCCTCCCTTCATACAGCAACTCGATTTTATGGGAATTTACATAGATGATACTTCGATTGTCTCATATAGCGTCGAAGTATTTTTTTGCATATAATTAGAATGATTGAAATCATATGAAGATAGTAATGACAAAATCCTTGCGATCGGTGAGGAAACACTTAAGGAGAGAGATACGTGGAGGAAGCTATAGAGATGCAACCAAATATGAAAAGGCAGATGAGGATATGGGTTCTGATATCAGGATTATTGTCAGTTGTTTTTTACATCATGCATGATGTTGTTGGAGCACTTTACTATCCGGGCTATGACCGTATGACCCAGGCGGTGAGCGATCTTACTGCTGTGGATGCTCCGTCGCGTATAGTGGCAGGCGGATATACATCCGTGTATGGGATATTTACCGGGATTTGTTGTGCTTTCTTATGCATCTTGGCTGGCAGATCGAATAAAGTTTTTCGGCTTGGAATATACCTTTTCACTGCAATGAATGCAGTATCTGCAATAGGATATTCACTATTCCCTTTAACAGGGAGTGGATATGACGGGAGTTTTCAGTCGTTTGTTCATGTTTATGTTGTAACCGTACTGGTTGTACTATTGTCAATTGTTTCACTGATAGTGATAGCTATCGGGTGTTTTAGGGAAGGTAGAAAGGTGCTTGGGTGTCTTGCTCTATTGGCGCTTGCTTGTATGTTTTTGGGAGCAGCAGGAAGCGGAGCCCTTCCTAAGAGTGTGTTTGGCATTGTAGAAAGGTTTAGTACTTACAGTGCGGTTGTCTTTACCGGAGTTCTTGGTATAGCGGCATATAAAGATTCTGATAGTAAAGGAGAAAAGTAGATGTTTTTTTATTATGGGAATTACAGATGGCAGGAAAGATTTTGATTTTTGCCAGAAATGTGGAACGGGGTTTTAGAAATGGTAAAAACGATTGTTAGAGATCAATTCTTTTTACAACAGAAGTCAGAGCCTGCAACCAATGCAGATAAGCAGGTTGTAGAAGATCTTTTAGATACATTAAGAGCAAATCAGGACAGGTGTGTAGGCATGGCTGCGAACATGATCGGTGTGAAGAAGCAGATCATTGTGGTGGCTATGGGCCCCTTCATTTTTCCAATGATAAACCCGGTAATAACCAAGAAGACCGGAGAGTATCAGACAGAGGAGAGCTGCCTGTCTCTTGATGGAGTAAGGCCGTGCACCAGGTATAAAGAGATTGAGGTGGATTACCTGGATCAGGACTTTCAGCCAAAGCATGGGAAATACAACGGCTTTACGGCACAGATAATCCAGCATGAAATCGATCATTTTTCAGGGGTGCTTATTTGATGGTGATGATGAAGAAGGACGTATTTTATGACAAGGATATTCGGGAGCCGTTGTTTGACTTCCTTGAAGATTCATTTGGAAAAGTGCGGATCCTTGAGGAGAAAAGAACCGGCAGTGCCAGGGCAGATGTTGTCATGATCACTCCGGATTATCTGTACGGCATAGAGATCAAAAGCGATGCTGATACATATGCCAGGCTTGAGAAACAGGTCAAAAACTACAACTGGTATTATGACCGCAACATCATTGTGGTGGGTTCATCACATGCAGCTCATGTAAAGGAGCATGTTCCTGACTGGTGGGGCGTTATCACAGTTGAAGCTGATGAGAACGGTGCGCCGGATTTTTATGTCATGAGGCATGCCGATGTAAATCCCAGAGTTAAAGATAAGAGGAAGATCTCTATCCTGTGGAGGACAGAGTTGAACCATCTTTTAGAGAAAAATGATCTTCCCAAATATAAAAACAAGAGCAAACTGTTTGTTCAGGAAAAGCTACTTGAAAAAGTGCCAGGTGAAATTCTCTGGAAGCAGGTATATGAGGAATTGTTTGAGAGAGACTATAACACTATAGCGGAAGAAATTGAGACGTACAGAATGAGCCGGCGAAAAGAATAGAGAGGAAACTATAACCGGGGTAGAAAAGTAAAGGGATAAAAATGAGTTGGGAAAAGATTGATGAGAGTACATATCAGTACGATGAAGGAGGAGTGAGGTTTTTTCTTTTGATGGGTAAGAAGGAAGCTCTGCTGATTGACAGTGGGATGCAGACGCATAATGCAAAGGAGCTCGTAAAGGAGCTTACAGATCTTCCTGTCAGGCTTTTTAATACGCATGCGGATGTAGATCATGTTGGCAGCAATGAAGAGTTTGATGAAGTGATGATGAACCTTGCAGAGCTTGTGAACTATAAGTTGCCACATCCTTCACAGAAGATAATACCTGTATATGACGGGGATGTGATTGATCTTGGAGAACGAGAGCTTCTGGCAATAGCACTCCCTGGACATACACCGGGAAGCACAGCTCTTTTGGATAAAAACAGCGGAATGCTCTTTAGTGGTGATCCGATACAGGATGGGCATATCTTCATGTTTGGTGAGATGAGGGATTTGAGTGCATACATCCATAGTCTCAGGAGACTGGATAAATACAAGGATGACATTAAAGGGATCTATGCCAATCATGGAACACTTCCGGTGGATTATTCTATTGTGCCAAAACTCATTGAAGGGGCACTGCAGGTTGAAAGAGGAGAGATTGTTCCTACTGAAGCGGATAGGTTTGGAAAGAC
This sequence comes from Butyrivibrio sp. NC2002, assembly GCF_000702265.1. GTDB lineage: Bacteria > Bacillota > Clostridia > Lachnospirales > Lachnospiraceae > Butyrivibrio. The sequence continues at coordinate 184,984 of NZ_JNKZ01000004.1, read as the reverse complement.
TGTCCATGTGTATGATGTAGGGGTAGCATCATTTCTGTGCGATTAAGGAGGGAGAAGATAATTCTTGCCTTTGCTTTTGTCATTACTAAAAAATGCGTAAATCGTCAAAAAATAGTAGTATCTGATTGACACACATAAATTTATAGGCTTTGTAATTATGGGAATGAAATACTTTTTAATGAATAAAGATAGCCTGGATTTTTAAAGAAACAATTGGGGAAATAGCTTAATGACCTTAGTAAGGCGATTTGTATGTTCTACGTGAGGTATATGAGCTTTTTCCTGCTTTTACGCGTAGTTTTGAATCAATTTGACTACATTTTACGTGAGTCTTTACTTTATTTGCTACTGCCTTCACGTAGGCTAAGCATATTTTGGTACTAATCCTACGCGCAAAGGGATGCTTTTTAGGAGGACCTCACGTAGGAACCCACCGTAAGCGGTCCCAATTAGGTCGAAAGTATGAGGTATTGAGAATGGATAAAATATTTGATTTAGGGGATGAAAGATGAATATACAAATATTTGGCACCAAGAAGTGCAATGATACAAAGAAAGCTGAGCGATTCTTCAAGGAGCGCGGCATAAAATATCAGTTCATTGATATGAAGGAAAAAGGCATGAGTAAGGGAGAGATGACCTCTGTTGCTAGTGCTAATGGAGGCATCATGAACATGATAAATTCTGATGCAAAGGATAAAGATGCCGTTGCACTTATTCAGTACATTGCTGATGAAGATAAACTGGAAAAGCTATTAGAGAATCAGCAGATAATAAAGACGCCTGTTGTTAGAAATGGCAAGCAGTCCACACTGGGATATCAGCCTGATGTGTGGAAGAACTGGGAATAATGATAAAAACAGACCTCTGGAATCGGAAGTAAAAAAATGAAATCAGTAAATGTAGTAGCAGCAGTAATATGCGACAAATATGAGGAAAAGACAAAGATATTTGCAACCCAGCGAGGTTATGGGGAATATAAGGATGGCTGGGAATTTCCCGGAGGAAAGATAGAAGAAGGTGAATCACCGGAGCAGGCATTGGTTCGTGAAATAGAAGAGGAGCTTGATGCAAAGATCGAGGTTCATGACCTTATTGATGTCATAGATTATGATTATGAGACTTTTCATCTTCATATGAACTGTTACTGGGCGACAGTAGCTGAAGGGGAGTTAAAGCTGTTGGAACATGAGGCGGCAAAGTGGCTTGATATCTGTAGCCTTAGGAGTGTCAACTGGCTTCCTGCTGACCTGATACTTATTCCTAAGATCTCTGCAGCAATGGCTGATAAGAATGAGTAGTACTAAAATGAGAATGCAGATTCATTTTTTTCGGAAGACCGGCTTCCCGGTATTATGAATAAAGTTAAGAAACTTAGATTATAAGAAGGAGGAAATAACATGCCATTTATTTCAACAAAGACAAATGTAACAGTATCAAAGGAGAAAGAGACTCTGATAAAGGAGCGCCTTGGAGAGGCTATATCGATAATCCCGGGAAAGAGTGAGAACTGGCTCATGCTCGCAATCGAGGGTGGTGTTCCTATGTATTTTAGAGGCGATGATTCTCAGCCCACTGCATTCATTGAGGTTAAGATTTATGGAGGTGCTTCTTCAGACACATACGCAAAGGTGACAAAAGAACTGACAGGAATTTATGGGGATATCCTGGGAATTGCACCTGACCACATATACATCTGTTATTTTGGAACGGAAGACTGGGGATGGAATGGAAGCAATTTCTGATACGCCCCAAAATGGCTTGTTAAAGAAGTGCTGTATGTTGTCTACGCGAGGCAAATGACCTCACGTAGGAACAAAAATTGAAGCAAAATGGAATCTATGATTCATTGACAAGTTTCCCTGTCATGTGTTCCGGAGTCAGTTCAAGACACTGGACCCGTGGCAGGGCATTTTTTAGCTCTTTCTGAAGGTATTCCTCATCATCGGTAAACTTTCGGCATAGGTGGGTGCAGATTTCTTTTGCCTTCTCGGGATCCTCAACCAGCTTCATACGACCAAAGATGATGACACTATTGATGTTGAGTGCCCACTCGCCTTCTTTGCGATATCCTTCATCATAAACACAGTAGCTTACCTTGTCACAAGCCTTTATGGAATCAAGCTTATGGCCCTCCTTGGCACCATGGAAGTAGAGCTTGCCGTCTTCCTCACAGTACCAGTGATCCATCGGCATGCCATATGGGTAGCCGTCTTCTCCAAGAACTGATAAAACGCCTCTGGGTTCATTTTTCAAAATTTCTATGCACTTTTCCTCAGATATCTGCTGAGCGAATCTTCTCATTTTTCTGAACATATCTTTATAACCTCATTCTTTCGCAAGTAATTTGAGACCAATAATTCCAACTAAAATAAGGATAACACATATTGCTTGAGGGATTGACAGTTTTTCCTGGAAAAGGAAAACTCCAAGAAGCGAAGTCCCGACAATTCCCATCCCAGTCCACATGGCATAAGCCGTGCCAAGAGGCAGGTTCCTGAGCGCCAATGACAAGAAGATGGCACTGGCTATGTAGCCCACAACTGTAATTACAGATGGAAAAAGAACTGTGAAACCATTTGAATATTTCATGGCGATCGCCCAGCCTACTTCAAAAAGACCGGCTAGTAACAAAATGATCCACTGCATTATAAAACCTCCGTATAATAAAAATCGCCATTTCCCTATCTGCTAAGACCTAACGATAGAGAAATGACGTTGTCCCAGTTACTCGGTAGCAACTGGCGTCTTTCGAATCTAGTTAAATATTATTGTAATCCAGACACGTTTTTTGTCAAATAATATATAATGAGCTTATTAAGAACGTAGTATCAAAGGAATGAAGTAAGGCGGGGATATGATTATTGACGAAATCAGAAAGAGAAGTGATCTAGTAGACCTTGTTAATGAAATAGGATTTTTGCCATTTTTTTCCTGTAGGATAGAAGGATTTTCACTTGAGGAAAATGTTTCGTACGAAGCATGGTACCAGGGACGATGGAAGGGCAGAGTCCATTGGGATGCCTGGGATTGGAAGGGAGAAGTCCTAAGAGAAAAGGAGCTTGTCTACGGCAAGTTTTTTGAGAAAAAGGCAGGCTTTATCAGCATGAAACTATGGCCTGATTTCTGCAACTACAGGCGTGATGGTTATGACTTTGATGCGAGGTTTGATGATGGGATTGCCGCTTACAAGGATAAGGGAGTTGTAGATTTCATTAACGGGTCGGGGGCAACGCTTACCAGAGAGATCAAGAACGGCCTTAACTATAAAAAAGGTGGCAATAAGGGCTTTGAGACAGTAATCACCAGACTTCAGATGCAGACTTATGTTGTGCCGGTAGATTACGAATACAGCAAGCGTAAGAGCGGTGATGAATATGGATGGGGCAACTGCCGATATGATATAGCTGAAAACTACAGGGGTGATAAGCTGTGTAGGTCAGCCTATAAGAGAAGCCCTGAGGAATCATTGGACAGGATAATAAAGCATATACGGAAGGCTTTGCCACGGATGGACGAGGATGAACTTCGCACGCTGCTTGGGTGTAAAAAGAAGTGGTGAAATAATAACGATACCGGGTTACAGCGAGGCTTTTGCAAATTATTGCAAGAACAGAAGCAACAACAAGTTGCGTGTATTATGAATAACTCCGTATTAGAATAATAGTAGAGGAGGGATTCATATGAATACGAAAGACGTTTTATTTGAGCTTAGAGCAAAGAATAATATGTCTCAGGATGATCTGGCTGAAAAGGTCTTCGTGACTCGTCAGGCTGTTTCACGATGGGAAAATGGAGATACAGTCCCGAACACTGAGACGTTAAAACTTTTGTCTAACCTTTACGATGTTTCTATAAACACATTACTTGGCTCACCGCATAAAATGATATGTCAGTGCTGTGGAATGCCGCTTGATGATTCAATTATCGGAAGAAACAAAGACGGATCTCTTAATGAGGATTACTGTAAATGGTGCTATGCAGATGGAACCTATACATACAGCGACATGGATAATCTCATAGAAGTATGCATTCCTAACATGGTTAATGAGAACTTTACCGAGGATCAGGCACGTGAATATCTGAAGCAGGAACTCCCTAAACTGGAGTATTGGAAAAGGTACGAAGAACTCAGTGATGATGGGCAGTTTGAAGCTTTTAAGAAACAGCTGATAGAAGAGATCAATGATCTTCATATTGAAGGTTTGCCAAGGGTAGAAAAGCTCAATGCGCTGGTAGGCAGTTATGTTAATCTTGAATATCCATTACCAAGCGGAGCAAAGGTGAAATTCCTGGACGACAATGTAACATATCTTGGAAACCAGCTTGAGTCAGAGTTTGGCGGAGACAGATGTTTTGGGATCCTTGCAAATATGGATTTTATTTTAATATGCACATATGAGGCAGAGGGCGCAAATCCGGAACTTGTTCTGTATAAGAAAAGATAAGGCTTTATTTGCATGAATAACCTCTATTCCAAAATGAGATAGAAGTATGGAAATAAGACGATGAGGAAAATTTTTCTTCATCGTTTTATTTTTTTACAAGTATAAGGATCAGTAACTATTCACAGTCATTGTCATTTAGATAAGAATTGTCCAATGCAGGTTCAATGCAAACATCTACGTGACACAGCTTTATCTTTTAGACTATTATCAGGTAGTTTCGCAATGATATTTCAGCCACTCTACGCGATACCACCTTTTAAAAGACCTTTCCTCGCGTAATTCGTCTAAATATTTCAGCCACTCTACGCGATACCACCCTTTAAGAAAACCTATCCTCACGTAATTTGTCTAAATATCTGCTTATTTCTACGTGAACTGCAATAAATTAAGAGTAGCATGTCACGTAGACGCTATAAATTCAAAGATATGACGATCATTTATGTTTTTTATACTGCGGAGGGGACAACAGGGCGACAGGCCAGGGAATGAGCTGGCTGCCTGAAAAACCGTGAATAGATAATGGAATCTGGTGATTCATGTAGTACTGGATTCCATTTTTTACTATAATTGAATGAGTGAAAAATGAGTGGGGAATCAGATATTTGGAGGAGCTATTATGAAGTTTGAATGGAAATGAAAAGCACTGCTATGGTTTTTTAGGAAGAGGATGAAAGAAAAATGAAAATAGATGAGATCATTGAAATAGTAATTGGAAAAATATAGAAGATGCGATATATAGATTCGTTTCATTTCCCGGGAGTGGAAGCTGAAGAACAGTTTGTTAATGACATAAGAAGAACGTGCTATGCATCCTTTTACCCGTTTGGCGTGTTTGCTGAGAATCTGCTGCGAGAATTATCTTTTTCAGAGATAACGATTCTGTATGGAAACAATGGATCAGGAAAAAGCACTGCACTGAATATTATGGCAGAGAAACTTAAGGCGGAGAGGGATACATTATTTAACAGAAGTAGTTTCTTTGGGGATTACATAGGTATGTGTGATTATGAGATGACATATGAGGGAAGCCCTAAAGAGATCAGAATGATAACCAGTGATGATGTGTTTGATTTCATGCTTAACCTAAGAGCACTCAACGATGGTGTTGATCGTAAAAGAGAGCAGGTTTTTGATGAATGGATTGAGAATAAGCATTCAAAGTTTCAGATGAGGTCACTGGACGATTATGAGCAGCTTAAGAAAATTGTAGATGCAAGATCCAAAACGCAGTCAAAATATGTAAGAGATGCTATTGGAAATAACATCATTGAGCATAGTAATGGAGAAAGTGCTCTGCAGTATTTTTCTGAGAAGATAAAAGACAATGGATTGTATTTGCTGGATGAGCCTGAAAACTCGCTCTCACCTCAGAGGCAGCTTGAACTGCTAGAGTTCATCCAGAATTCATCCAGATTCTTTGGATGTCAGTTCATAATAGCTACGCATTCACCGTTTTTGCTATCACTTAAAGGGGCGAGGATTTATGATCTGGATGAATGCCCGGTTGATATCAAGAAGTGGACAGATCTTGAGGGAGTAAGGACATATTTTGACTTTTTTGAAAATCATAAAGGGGAATTACTGTCATAAAGTAATGGACTAAGAGGTTAATAGATATGAGTAAATTAAAGATCTGCCTTAGGCATATCTCGGAAGTGTTTTTATATGAATATTACTGCCTTGGTAAGGATGAATATGAAATATCCGGAGAAGATACACTGACTCCCCATAAGGAGAAGGCAAAAGAACTGTTACTTGCCGGAAATTATTCCGGTGCGCAAAAGGAGTACCTTGATGCGCACTTTGACAATCCTGTGGACATGGAAGCAATCCTTGGAGTAATCCATTGCTGTAAGCAGCTTGGCGATGTTGAAGGTGAATATTCCTATACTACAGAATCCTATAATTACTGCTGTACAAGGGCAGAGCTTGCGGCTTATTACAGAAACCTTGGATGGTATTATCTGGAAAAGTATGAGCCGGAGATTTCTGCCGCTTGTTACCTCTATAGCAAATATTTTGAAGAATCCAAGCAGGCTGATGCTGAACTGGAATTCCTTAAAAAGGCTGTTGGCAGAGATATTTCAAATAAGGACCTGCCTCAGATACAGAAGATCCTTGGGGATAATAAGATCCCAACAGAGGCCAACTCCGTAACACTTGCGCTGTTGTATAAGGCAGCAGAAGAAGCTGCCAATACAGGCGACAAGGAGCAGGCCCTTGATTGCTATAGGATGGTCTATGATCTAACTGCTGATGACGAGGTTGGAAAAAGAATTCAAGAAATATAGTAAACCCCAAAAACACCCACGGAAATTGATCCGTGGGTGTTATAATATTTAAATAAAAACGTAATTAAGAGGATGATCAGATTATGAAATTCTTTGTTACAAATGATGAACGCAAAGGGACCTGCTATCATGAGTTTTTTTCAGGAAGCTGGGATGAGCAGTCATTCTGGAATGATGAGTCCATATATCTTGATGATGATATTCTTATTATGAATTTGGGATTCTACGAAGCATTAAAGAATGCAGTTCCGACATATGATAGGTATCATGGAACTGCATTTTCCATGGAAGACTGGGAAAATGTAAGAAAATACATTCCCGATTCTGATATAACGAGTCTTGAGTTATATGCAGAAGCTGATGTATGGGTACAGGAAAACTTTAAGAGGGAAAACAGGTTTACGATCATAGGCATCTAATGTGGCTGATACAATATGAATAATGAACCTTCTTGTTGAGGAAAGTGATAAATGGAAAAGGGAGCCTGACAAAGGCTCGCTACCGTGGGGAATAAGTATATTGAAATAATAGCGGAATATGGTAGGAATTATTACAATGATGAAGGATTTTGAAAGACTCAAGAAGGAGTGTATGGAAGAGGTTGCTGATATAGGGATTGAGATAGGGAATATTAAGGAATGGAAGATCAATACCAGGGCACGAAGTATGTGGGGACAGTGCAAAAAGAATACTGACGGGACATATTCAATACAAATTGCTGACAGACTTCTTAGAGATGATCGGATTTCGGAAAAGGCCTGCAAAGAAACTATGATCCATGAGCTTTTGCATACCTGTAAAGAAGGGATGAAGCATACAGGCAAATGGAAAGTCTATGCCAGGGAAATGAATGAAGAATACGGATACAATATAAAAAGGACGACCAGTGGCAATGAAAAGGGTATAGAGAATTACAAACCAAAGAGTCTGGCGGTAAAGTACGTTTTTACATGCGGTGGATGTGGAGCAACAATCTACCGAAAACGAATGAGCAAGTTTACAAAATACTACAGAAATTATCGCTGTACCAGATGCGGGGCAGTAGATTGGAGAAGAAAGAGGCAAAATATGGAAACATGGTATTACACAGTAGTAAGTATTGATGGCGATTATGCTAATTTAAAGAGAACTGACATTGAATCAGAAGATCTAAAGCTCGTTGCCAGAGCCCTTCTACCTGAGGGAATCAGAGAAGGCACACAGCTAAAATATGAGCTCATGCAATATTCTATTTTGGATTGATCACAGATATTCTGATCATATAAAGAACAAAAAAGAGAAGGCTGCTAAAAAGGCTAATATCATTGAGATAGATATTATGCCGGCGGCTTTCTCTTTAACTGTTTCTATATCGAAATAACGGTTGTTGATCCGAACTGCATCCACGATCCTGGGAGCAGTTTTTTCCAAATATGTTTTGCCTGTAGAACAATTTCCCCGCATAGTAAAACCTCCCTTGAACTACAAGATATTGTATTTGTTATTTGAAAGTATACTACATATACATAAAATCTTTATAAACTGTATGGGAAAAATTTATTATTTTTGAATTCTTGCCGGCGATTTCTGTTTTACTGATAAAAAAGGAATTTATGCGTGGGGTTGATGGAAGAAGGATTGTGGATATAAGATGTGAAAAGAAAAATATAAGCAATATAGACTTAGGGAGGAACCATCATGACGAAGTCATGATTTGGAATGGTTCCGACCGATAGGGCAGGATTGCGGAGCAATCGTGCCAATACATAATATACGAGGAGCAAACTTTATGAAGAAAAAGCACGGAATTTTGTCTTATATTTTTATAATAATAGGGGCTATCATGGCGAGCTTTTCAGTAGCTTTGATACTGCTTCCAAACGATGCAATAGACTATGGAACAGCGGGTGTTGCCATCATTATAAGTAAACTGACGGGACTTCAACTCTCGTTATGTGTTTTGTTTGTTTTTCTGCCGTTTATAATTGCAGGCTATCTGTTTCTTGGAAAAAATTTCACGATAAAAGCTGCTGTGGGCTCAGTCGTTTATATGGTTGGACTGGAATTCTTTGAAGTAATTCCTTTTGAACTTAATACAGAACATTTTCTGGCGGTAGCTTTTGGCGGTGCGATCTTGGGAGCAGGACTTGCTCTTATCCTTAGAAATGGCGGATGCATAGATGGCTCGGAGATCCTTGCCAATATCATTGTAAAAAAGCTTTCGGATATAACCGGTCGCAACTATAGTCTGACACCGATACTTCTTGTCTTTAATGCCTGTGTATACATCACGGTCTTTGCTGTCATCGATGCAACTGCAGCGCTTCTTAGCCTGCTGGTATATGTAGTTGCAACTGCAGTTATCGATCACTATACCGATCACTTCGAAGCTATTAAGCAGGTGACTATAATAACGCAGGATCCGGACGGAATCATTAAGGATATAAAGGATAAACTCAATAAGACCTGTACCATTATGGATTCAAGGGGAGCAATTGCAGGAGAAAATAATACACTTATCTGCTATATAAGCTTTTTCGAGCTTCCTCTTATGAAAGAAATAATAACTACGCATTCGGGAAGCTTTAGTACAGTGTCTACAATAGATGAGATATTAAGATAGTGGTCCTGTTTGCAAAAGACAGCTGAGCAGGGTTATTATTGAGAAATAAAAAGTAGGGGGATAACCCAAATGACGATCGATCAGCTTCTCCAGAACGAAATTAACAAGTTATATGGATTTGAAAACGGAAAGAAAACGGGGAAGGTTTTGATTCCCGCATTTCTTGGAGATTTCAGGAAAGTCTTGGAAAAGGGCTCTGCCGGAGAAATTATTACAGAAGAATACATGACCGAGGATAAGCGGATGCATCTGTTTTTAAAAGGAATGCGGCGATTTGGAGCCAGGGGATACGAATTTGTTATAACTTCATGTGTCTGCAATGAAAATGAACTTCTAAAGACAGAACTAACATTATAAGCTGGGACTTAATTTTTTATTTGGGAGGTTTTAATGGAAGGAATAAAAGACAGGGCAGTAACTGATAATACAGAAAATGTTAAACCTACTGAAGTACAACTGAAAAAATATGATGACCTCATTGACCTGCTTAAGAGCTATGGGAGCGTAGCTATTGCGTTTTCAAGCGGGGTGGATTCGACATTTTTGCTGTATGCAGCTAAAGAAGCCTTGGGTGATAAGGTGATAGCTATAACAGCAAGATCCTGCTCTTTTCCCAAGAGAGAATCAAATGAGGCGGAAGCTTTTTGCAGGGAGCAAAAGATAAGGCATATATTTTTTGAATCTGAAGAATTGGAAATAGAGGGCTTTGCACAAAATCCGACCAACAGGTGCTATATCTGTAAACGCGAGCTGTTTGAAAATATAAAGAAAATGGCTAAACGCGAGAATATTGCAGAGGTTGCGGAAGGATCTAATCTGGATGATAACGGCGACTACCGGCCCGGACTTGTGGCCGTGGCAGAGCTTGGAATAAAGAGTCCTCTGCGAGAGGTGGGACTGACCAAAGACGACATAAGAGCATTGTCCAAATATCTTGGACTTCCGACCTGGGATAAGCAATCTTTTGCCTGTCTTTCCTCCAGATTTGTTTACGGCGAAACGATAACCAGAGAAAAGCTGGGAATGGTTGAAAAAGCCGAGCAGTTATTGCTTGACCTTGGATTTCATCAGGTGCGTGTACGTATTCATGGAACCATAGCTAGAATAGAGATAATGCCTAAGGAGTTTCCCAAACTCATTGAAGAGGAGGTTAGAAGTCGTATAACAGCTTCATTCAAAGAATTTGGTTTTTCATACGTAACCATGGATCTTATCGGATACAGAACAGGAAGCATGAACGAAACGATAAAGAGATTTTAGAATAAAAAGTTTCTTAAAATGCTATAAAATGAACATATTGATATTTTTTAATGCTATAATGAACATGCATGGGGATTTTCTGTCTTCATGCTTTTTTTTCATTATTTTTTTGAGGGGGATGGAGAAACACATGAAAGTAGTATGGAATGTCTTGCGATATTCATGTTTTGTCATATGTATAGCATTTTTATGTTTGATAGGAAGCGTAGCTTATGCCCGTTCAGCTTCAGATGAAGCAGAAACTTTGGTTATTGGAGTTCCTGCTGACAGATGTCCTGTGTTTTATTATGACGAGGAAACAGATGAACTTGTGGGTATAGGCATTGACCTCATGCGTGCAGCGGCTGCAGAGGCCGGATATAATACTTCTTTTAGAGTTCTTGATGAAAAAACCAATAAAGATGCATTGGATAATCCGGATTATGATCTGATCATGCCATTTGGCAGTGCAATAAAGAGTTCAACAGGCGTAGATACAATTGTCTCCGAAAACCTTATGCAGACGCCGTTTACTATGGTAACCAAGGGGAACGAGAATCTTCCTCCAATAAATGAAATGCACATAGGAATGCTTAGTTCACTGACCGGAGCAGCAGAAACCGTAAAACAGCTCTATCCTGGAATTCAGATTACTATGTTTGAAACTATGGGGCAAAGTGTTAAGGCACTTAGACGCGGTAAGGTTGATGCACTTATGCATAATTCCTATGTGTGGAGTTATGTTCTGCAAAAGCCGTCTTATGCGGATCTTAGAGTTCAGCCTGCGTCCATGTTCTCTATGGATTTTCGCGCAGGTACTCTTGATACACCTAAAGGAAGAAATATAATAAAGCGCTTGGATGAGGGAATATCCAAGTTGGAAGATACCAGAAAACAAGCGATAATTCTCGATTACACATCGAGGCGCTTATATCATAATGATTTTTGGGATTATATTTTTGAATACAGATTTTTGTTCTTTATTTTGGCATTTTTGTTTTTTGCAGTGATTGCTTTTGGTGTTCATTTGCAGCATGAGGCAGAAAGGCGCCAGGAGCAGAAACTGCGAGAACTGATAGAAAAAGACCCGCTTACAGGTGCTTTGAGCCTTGAGGGGTTTAAGAAACGTGCAAAGGAGCTTCTTCGAGTTTATTCTGATAATCATTATATTCTTGTTTTCAACAACATTAGGAATTTTAAATTTATAAATGAACGACTCGGAAGAGATGCAGGAGATGAGCTTCTAAAGTTCTGGGCACATAGCATAATAGAAGCACTTACAGAAGAGGAAGCAGTAGGCCGCGTTACAGGTGACCGCTTTGCTATTCTTCGCAAGATAAAAGACGATGCGCAGATGAAAGTCTACGAAAAAGGAGTTGTAGAACCGCTGCTGAATTATTTTAATGACAAGGGTAAAGAAATAAAACTCCAGTTATGCACAGGAGTTTATGTTTTGACACCGGAGGATTATCAAAACGTAGATGTAGATAGAATGCTTGATTATGCAAGGATGGCAGAAAAGAAGATCAGGAATACGCACAAATCAGGCTATGAGTTCTATAATCCGGAGCAATGGGAAAAGGGTAAGCAGATAGTTGACATCAGTGGACATCTGCAGATGGCCTTGGATACCGGTGAAATACAGGTGTGGTATCAGCCGCAGGTTGATTATCTGACCAAATCAGTGAGCGGAGCTGAAGCGCTGTGCCGCTGGAAGCATCCAACACGTGGGTGGATCTCGCCAGGAATATTTATTCCTGTACTGGAAGAGACAGGGCAGATTTTTGACCTTGATAAATATATATGGGATAAGGTATGTCAGGACCTAAAGAGATGGAAGGAGCAGGGTGAAGTCCGATCTGTATCGGTTAACCTGTCACGATCTGATATCAGAGAGGACAGAAATATTCCGGGCTTTTTCTATGGACTGGTTCAGAAATACGGGCTTGATCCCGAGCAGCTAAGGATTGAAATAACAGAGACTGCGTATGTTGAGAGACCTGAATTTTTGATCAGGACTACTACGGAGCTGCGTGAGTATGGCTTCCAGGTTGAAATGGACGACTTTGGCAGCGGATATTCATCACTTCATATGCTAAAGGAGGTTCCGGTAGACAGGATAAAGATGGATCTCCATTTTTTGACCGGAACGGGAGATATGGAAAAAAGCCGTATAATCATCACGCAGGTGATAGTGCTTGTCAAACTTCTTGGAATGAAGCTTATTGCTGAAGGTGTAGAGACCAAGGCACAGGCGGATTTTTTGAGTGAGAGAGGATGCACCGAGATGCAGGGATATTATTTTTATAAACCTATGCCGGTTGAAGAGTTTGAGAAGGAATGTACAAAAATGCTTAAATGAACCAAAGGAGGTGCGCCTTTTGGAAAAGTACAGATACAGTGATGCGGAATTGGAACTTCTGAAACACAGCCATGTTCCTTTTGGTATTTACCAGTTTATAGAAAATAGGGCTACTACAATAGTACTATCTGTAGGTTTTGCTGAGCTTCTGGGCTATGATGACAAACGCAAAAAAGAGGCTTATGATTTGATGGATAACGATATTTATCGTGACATCCATGAAGATGACCGCGCTTCTATAAAAAATGAGGTTGACCGATTTGTTTCGGAGGGCGGGATTTTTGATGTGATCTGTAGGATCAAGAGAGATGGAGAATATAGGATAATCCATTCATACGGCAGACATATCTACAAGGAAGATGGAACGAGACTTGCTTTTATCTGGTATACAGATCAGGGTGCATTTGTAGGTGATAGTCTGGAAAATGAGGATATATCCGTAGAATATGCCAGATTACAACAGGAAAATGAACGCTTAAGGAAAGAGGCAGATGCAACCAGAGAGATAATGAAACTGAAAAAATCTGTTTCAGATCTTTTGACAAATATGCCTGCCATGACTTTTTCAAAAGATGTAAACACAAGGAAATATCTTGCCTGCAATCAGGCATTTGCAGATTATGCACACAAAGAGAATCCGGAAGGAGTTGTAGGACTGACTGATTTTGAGATTTTTGATGAGGAGACAGCGCTTCATTTTATTGAAGATGATAAGAAGGCGCTATCCATGAACAGACCTTATATTTTCTTTGAGGATGTTCCTGACGCGGCAGGCAATCCCCGACAGTTTCAGACGACAAAACTCAAATTTACGGATGATACCGGCAGAGAGTGCCTGCTGGGGTTATGCCAGGACGTGACCGATGCTATGCGTATTAAGCGTGAGTATACGGAGAAGCTTGCTCTTGTGCAGAATATGGCTGAAATAGATGCTCTTACCGGCATTAAGAATAAGAATGCATATAAGCAAAGAGAAAACCTGATGAACCAAAGGATCCAGGAACGGCGTCAATCTGAGTTCGCTATCGTTGTGCTCGATGTAAATGATCTAAAGAGGATTAATGATACTGAGGGTCATGAAGCAGGCGACAGATATATATGCGACGCATGTAAGATAATCTGTAAAGCTTTTAAGTGCAGCCCTGTGTACAGAGTCGGTGGGGACGAATTTGTGGTGATCTCGCAGGACGAAGACTATGCACGAAGCGATGAACTGGTAGAGTTGATCGCACGTCATAACGAGAATGCAATTTTGTATGGCGGAGTTATAATAGCCTGTGGCATGGCAAAGTTCAGCAATGAAGATTGTGTGGCTGAAGTATTTGAAATTGCTGACAAGAGAATGTATGAAAACAAAAAAAGCCTGAAGATGCACAGGTGATGTGCTCCGGGGACGGGGTACAAGGAGGAGTATGAAAAAATAAATAGGAGTCAGAGGGAGCTTTGAAAAAGGGATGTTTTTTTGGATCATTGCGACTGTATGTGCCTTTTACATAAAAGGATTATGCGGTTTTGCAAACACACTGGTTTTTACTTCTATACTGAGTTTTGGCGCAGCTAATATCAACATATCTCCTGTTGAACTGGTGCTGGGTTACCCGACCAATCTGATAATAAGCTGGAAAGAGAGAAAATCCATAGACAGGAAGATCTTCATTCCGTTATCTGTCATGGTAATTGTAGGGAGCCTTGCAGGTGTAGCTTTTTTAAAAAAAGCAGATATTACTGTTGTAAAAATAATATTTGGAGTACTCGTAATACTTGTCGGATTGGAAATGTTTTTCCGTGAGGCTGCAGGAAAAAAAGGAAAGCAGTCGAAGATATTGCTTACTGTAATAGGACTTCTTTCAGGTTTTCTGTGCGGGTTATATGGAGTTGGCGCGCTGCTTGGTGCATACATAGGAAGGACCACAGACGATGCAAAGGCTTTTAGAGCTAATATTTGCATGGTATTTATTATTGAGAATACTTTCAGGATCATCCTATACAGTATCTATGGGATCATAACACCGGATTCGCTAAAGAGAGCTCTTCTACTTGCGCCGTTTATGCTTGTGGGACTTTTAGCAGGGATGCTTAGTGCAAAGCGCATCGATGACAAGATTGTAAAAAAGATTGTCATTGTAATGCTGATAATTTCCGGAATCGCCCTGATTTTGACCAATATTGTAAAATGATCGATCCCAAAACGGAAGCTGCTACTTCTTAAGATTATCTTAATGTACTTGCTTTTGATTTCGAAAAATGATATTTTATCTCATACGTCAATTCTTGACGAGTTCTGCTGTTAGACAAACGGCAGATAATATTCCAGGATGTTTTGATTTGATATATTTACAGGAATTTTGAACAGGAGGTTTTTATCTAAAAATGAATATTATTGCAGCTAAAAGGATTAGGCGTATGGCTGTGTCTATTTCTTTTGCCGGAGCTATTTTCTTTGGCTTATTTTTTCTGAGGCCTATCACAGCGCATGGCCAAAACTGTATGCATGAAGAATACGAATGGGTTACGCTCATCAAACCAACATGCAGCAGATTCGGCAAAGACATAAAGATATGTCAGGACTGCGAGGAAATTCTGGAAACGCAGAGCATTCCAAAGCTTGAACACAAATGCAGATGGGAAAGAACAAAAGAGCCGACATGCACTATGCCGGGGGTAAAGTCGCATATATGCAAGAACTGCGGAGAAGTAACAGAAACAGAAGAAATACCGGCAAAAGGGCATAGGTTTGCAAGAGCTAAAACGCAAAGTGCTACTTGCAGCTCGCCAAAGGTTATTCAAAGAACGTGTAATGTTTGCGGTTTTATTTCATCGGAACAATCCGGAGAAAGGCTTGACCACAGGTACAAATGGAAAGTAACAAAAGCGGCAACATGCGCAGAGGAAGGCATAAGGACCGGAACCTGCTCAATGTGTAATGCCACAAAGACAGAACCCATTCCGCCCACAGGCAAACACAAATGCGGGGAATGGTCCGTTAAGTCAGTTAAGGTAAAAGGCAAAAAATTAAAAGTGATCCAGGAATGCTCATGCGCTGTCTGCAAAAGAACCGTTCGGGAAGTCTCAGGAACTACCGCATCTTTCCACGGAAAGCATGACAGAGAAAAGTATTATTACAAGCTTACAAAGAAAACAGGCCGGATAGTAATTCTCTGCTCCTCATGCCACCAATCTGTAACAGGCAAAATATCGGGTGGAACTATCTCATTTACAAGACCCAAGAGGGACAACTCCAGGTTTTCATCAAAAGCGTGGAAGAGGGTGAAAAAGTAAAATTTTTGATTTCTTGCAGGCAAAAAAGGAAAACTATAACAGCTCATGCGGTGGAAATATTACACTGCATGGGCTAAAATTAGGAGGTAAGAGTAGATATTTTACAGGAAAGAAGATAATGACATGTAATACCGAGTTGCTTTCCAAACAGGGAAATCAGATCCGAGATATAGTATGAGGAAGGAATTCTTGCAGATGGCTATTTAGGGGTAGTGTCTTATGGAATATGCTTCTGCAAAAAGAGTTGTATAGTTGAGAAGTATGTGCAGTGAATAGAAAGAGGTATATTATGAATAATGATCAAAAAATAGATTGCATTTTAGAAAAAGTGAGTTCCATGGATGGCAAGTTTAATATTATGGAAGAGAAGATAAATGCCATGGATGAGAAGATCAATGATCTTCAATCTGATGTTAAGAGTATTAAATTGCAGATAGAGAATGAAATTTGTCCTAATATTATGAGGGTAGCCGAAGGACACATGGATTTAGATAGAAAACTAAAAGAAGTAGTTACTTCCAGAACCGAGTATGAAATGCTTACACTAAGAGTAAATCATTTAGAAGCAGCTGTAGAAAAAATTGAAAAGAAGATAAGCTAATAAATAAAGTCAGATTATGATTTCAAAGAGACAGATATGATTTTTAATTAAAAGTAACTAATTGTTTTAAGAAGGCATTGGATACCGCTCATAAAGCATTATTTCAATGACAAATTCTCATATTTAGCTTATAATATCCCTATAGGGCTGAGGGGCTCTATGGGGATTTTCTTATGGGTTAGATTTAATGAAAAAAGTTATAATCTGGGGGCATTTTATATTTGGATTTATTGACGGCAGCGCGCCCAGATTGGCTGGGCAAAGCTGCCGTTTAATAATTTTTTGGAGTTAAAGAAATATGATCAGATATATTAAGGGCGACATATTTGCAAGTCCGGCGCAGGTAATAACAAATACCGTTAATCTTGAAGGTGTTATGGGAAAAGGTATTGCGCTGGAGTTTAAAAAGAGATATCCCAAAATGTTTGAAGCTTATAAGAAGAGATGTGACAGTGGAGAGTTCAACATTGGAAACCTTTTGTTATACAGAGAATATGATAAGTGGATATTATTGTTTCCTACTAAAAATGAGTGGCGCAGAAAATCACAGCTTAGCTATATTGAGAAAGGCTTGCAAAAGTTTGTGATTAACTGGGATAAGTTGGGGATTGATTCTATTGCATTTCCAGCGCTTGGTTGTGGTAATGGAGGATTGGATTGGAATGAAGTCCGCCCTTTAATGGAAAAGTATTTAAAAAGGCTTCCGATAAATATATACATTTATACAGATAGTTATTTTGATACAGATAGTAATACAGAGAAATTGTCAGATATAGAAAAAATGCTAAGCGGTGAGGCTGGATTAGAAGGATACAGACTGTTTAAACATAGATGTTTATCGTACATAAAAAAGAATGGCAACGTTTCTGTGGATGATAATAGAGTATGGTCTGTAAATGATGAAGGTGAATTAGAGCTGGATTCCCGCCCAGTGGGTGAATATGGCCTAATAAATACGTGGAATTATGTGTCTAATGTCAAGATTGTGTCAAAAGATGATGCGATGCAAAGAAATGATGACTTGCTGTTTCCTATGATGGGTCTAATGAAACAGATAAGTTATACGGACCGAATATTTGTTTCACGTGACGGTATATCTTACACGGAAAAACCTAACGCATATTGTTATAATGTTGCATAAAGTGGATTGGTATGGGATATAAAGAAATTCTAGTTGAACAGGCTCAAAAACTTAATACGGCATATCGATTTTGGCCATACTATTTGTATCATTTTTCTGATATTCACAATATTGTAAATATTCTTGAAGAGGGTATCGTATTGTCACGAAATGAAGCAAAAAAGAATGGCAAAATGATCAGTGATAATTCGAGTGAAAGAGTTATATCCAGAACAAAAGAAGAAGTCTTTGACTATGCCAGACTATATTTTCGCCCGCTTACTCCGACTCAGTACCACAGCGAAGGATATAAGCCTGAAATGGTACGAGATATCGAGATGAATGCAAGTTGCCCAGTGCCGGTATTTCTTGTTTTTGATGCGGATGCGATTCTGAGCATGGACAATTGCTACTTTGTTGAGCAAGGAATTGCAGGTTTCGGACATGAAAAGCAAGAAGGTACAGATGCATTTAAAAGACTTCACTTTGAAAAAATATATGATAATACCGTTTATTCAGGCGAAAGGTGGCAATCTGAAAAGAAGTATAGAATGTCAGAGGTGATTCGTAAAGAAGGATTCCCATTAGAAGGTAATTTAAAAGGCATCGTTTGTCGTAGTGAGGCAGAAAGGGCTATGCTAAGGCATTTATTAAGAGAACGTTCAGCTACCATATACGAAAAATACAAACCTATGATCGATGTACGACCTAATTTTGAATGTTTTTTTTATAATGGAATATTTGTAAAGAATCTAAGAATTCATAATGGATTGTTGGATATTGACTTTAATGATTCTGCCATACGAAGGGCTAAAGTTGCTCAAATAGATATGAAAATTCTGCTATCAGTAAAAGGCAGTCAAGGTAAAGAAGTAAAGGCAACAGAAATCAGAAAAAGAGTGGACTATAATGAAGCGATAGGATTTCAAATACCGGTAGAAATACCATCAGATGCAGAAAGTGTTCTAACGACTGTCTTATTTGATGGTGTTGAAATGTATAAAAACAGCGTACCGGTGGAGATGGAAGTGTTTTTGTGAGGACATTTGAATAGTCACTTTAAAACAGATAGTGTAGAGAGCATTATTTGTTTCTTCTATTAGTATTCTTAGACATTATGAGTATATCATGTTTCCTTGCTTTCGCATAATTCTCTGATATCCAGGAAAAAATATCGTTATTACTCTAAAATATAGGCTTCTATCATGGAGAATGATAAAAAGCATTTTTGTGTGGCCGGTGAATATATAAAGAAGAAAATGTTGCGAAAGAGAAACAAGAACAGGGGAGGTATAGCATGACAGTAGTTTATGTAAGCGATGATAATTATGCACATCTTCTTGGGATATCGTTATTATCACTGTATGCCAGTAATGTTAAGGACGATGAAATTAATGTTTTTATTATAGATGATGGCATTTCACAGAGTAACAAAGAGAAGATTAAACGAACGTCCGCACGATATGGTCGAGAAGTAAAATTCTATAATGCCAACTTATCAATATCAATTTATGGGATGGGAAAATGGCCTGCAAATATATTCTATAGACTTTTTTTCTTGACTATTTTAGGCGACGAACTTCGAGATGACAGGGTGCTATACTTGGATTGTGATACCATTATTACTGATAGAATAACGGAGCTAATAAATATAGATTTAGAAGGAAATGCGTGTGCTGCGGTTTATGAGTGCATGAGTAAAATGCATAAAAGGAATTGCTGCTTGGATGATTCTTGGCCTTACTACAATTCTGGAGTTTTATTAATGGATGTTAAGAAATGGAGAGAGTTGGAAGTCGAGAAAAGAGTAGGTGAGTTAATTGACTTAAATCATGAAAAGAAAATGGAATATCCAGATGAAGGAATTATTAATTATGTTTTAAAAGGAAAAATAAAAACTCTAGCACCTAGGTATAATCTAACGACAATAAAATGTGTTTTTTCATATCAAGAATTAAAATTATATAGAAAGTCCAGATTTATGTATAATGAGTCGGATTATGATGATGCCAAGATTAGACCATGCATTATACATTTTACCAATAGTTTTTTGGTAAGAAGGCCATGGCAAAATGGAGTTGGACATGAGCATCCAATGGTCAATTACTATTTAAAATTTAAAAATGATTCAGAATGGAAAGAAATGAAAGCTGCAGACGAGCAAGCAGGAGCGATTAAAAAATTGGCAAGAGTTTTGTTTTCATTTAATGGAATATTTTGTACTTTTTTCACAGGGGTTATTTATTCATATATCAAACCCTTGAAGTATGATGTAATGATTGTTTCTAAGGATTAGTATCCAGATATTAATAATGAGAACAACTTAGTGTATGGGGAATGTTGTTATGCTTGCTGAAAAAGATAAATGTACAGGCTGCTCTGCTTGCTACGCTACTTGTAACTATAATGGAATAAAAATGAT
Organism: Butyrivibrio sp. NC2002; assembly: GCF_000702265.1. Taxonomy (GTDB): domain Bacteria; phylum Bacillota; class Clostridia; order Lachnospirales; family Lachnospiraceae; genus Butyrivibrio. Next base: position 164,621 of record NZ_JNKZ01000004.1, on the reverse strand, counting down.
TGAAGATGAAGCTGGATTCAAGTATCCAAGAGTCGATTATGAGAAGTGCGTAGGATGTTTTATGTGCACTAAAGCTTGTCCGGTTTTAAATAATATGGCAGAAAACAATAATAAAAAAAGGGGCTATATACTACAAAATAAGGATAAAAACGCTTTATTCGAAAGTACATCTGGAGCGGTTTTTCCTGAAATAGCTAAATATATAATTGAGTTGAATGGCAGGGTATACGGAGCGGCATTTGATAATGAGTTTTGTGTAAGACACATTGCAGTTGAGGATTTACTTGCGTTAAATAAATTAAAAAAAAGTAAATATGTTCAAAGTGATATGGGTGACATATATAGAAGTGTTAAAGCTGATTTGATAAGTGATAGACATGTGTGCTTCAGTGGAACGCCATGTCAAGTTGAGGGGTTATTATCATTTTTAGGAAAAGAATATCCTAAATTAGTAACTATCGACGTAGTATGTCACGGAGTGGCTTCCCCACTATTGTGGAGAAAATATATAAGCTTTAGGCAAAAGTCTAAAGTGATTAAAGATGTTTGCTTTAGGGACAAATCAAAAGGGTATCAGTATAGTCAAATGAATATTTTGTATGAGGATGGATCGCGATACCTACAGGGGACTGAGTATGATCAAATGCTCAGAGCTTTTTTTTCTGATATATGCGATCGTGAATCTTGCTATCACTGTAGTTTTAAAAAAATAGATAGAGTAAGTGATTTTACTATATGGGATTCATTTGATAATAGTAAGTTTAATGTTGATTTAAATGAAAATGTTGGTACATCTAAGATGATTGTTCATACAGAGAAAGGATGTAGAGTATTTGAAGCAATAAAGGAGAGATTTTTTTATAAGGAAGTTGATTCAAAAAGCTTGGTGGATTCGGCTTATGAAATGACAAGTTCAGTAGAGAAAAATATGAATAGAGAGAAGTTTTTAATGGATTTAAATAATATTTCAACAGAGCAGCTTATTAACAAGTATTTTCCGATAAATACAAAAGTAATAATAAAAAAAACATGTAGAGAAATATTATACAGACTTCAATTATACACACTTGCAAGAAGACTCTTTAATAGAATGAAAGCGGTGGTTAGGTTTTAGGGGTGGCAAATGGAAAAAGCACTAATTGTTGTGGGATATAAAACAGTAAATTATGGAGCAGCTGTTCAGGCAGTTGCGACTCAAAGGCTATTTGAAAAAGTAGGCCTTAGGGCGGAGGTGTTAAACTTAGAAAAGTTGTGGAGTGTGATTAGACAGAAAAAGGTACACTTTTATTTGGCAAATCTACAACTTTCATATATATTTCACAGCAAAGGGAAACTATATTTTAGCAGAGTTATTAGAAAATTTAATAGAAAATATGACATGGCATGTGATATGCGTTATAAAGAATTTGAATCTTTTTTAAAAAAAAATCTTTCTCTGACGAGGGTAATAGATGACTTCAATGACGCAAAAATAATCGCAGAGAACTATGAATACGTGATACTTGGCAGTGATCAGGTTTGGCTTCCATCAAGTGTCCTTACTAACGTATATGATCTTAGCTTTGCCTGGGATTTGGAAAGAGTGAAAAAGGTATGTTATGCCCCTAGTTTTGGCGTGGACTATATTTTACCTAGATATAAAAATGTATATTCAAATATGCTTAGAAATATTGATTGTATCTCAGTAAGAGAAGAAGCGGGTGTAAGGTTAGTTAATGATCTGGTAGGAATAACTCCGCCGATGGTGGCAGACCCTGTGCTTATGTTGAATAAACAAGAGTGGGAGTCTATCATTCCGAATGAGGATATACCAGAAATCAATTATGTTTTTATTTATTTTTTAGGGAATAACAAATTGCATAGAAGAAGAGCTGTTGAGTATGCAAAAAAACGGGGGCTGACGACCGTAGGGTTGATCCATCTAGATGAATATATTAAAGAAGATGAAAAAATATATGATAAATTCTATGTATCTCTTTCGCCAGGCATGTTTGTAAACTATATTAGGAATGCCAATGTAATATTTACAGATTCTTATCATTGCTTTTTATTATCACTAATTCATCATAAAAAAGTTGGATTGTATATGAGATATAGTGATAAAAGCACTATTTCAACAAATAACAGATTATATTCGATAATGCGAAGACTCAATTTAAAGCATGGTATTATTGATGAAAAAAAAGAAATAAAAACTGAGGATTTAATTAGTGATTATGAAGTGGTTGATAATAAAATAGAAGATTTTAGAAAGTCTTCATATCAATTTATAGATCATGTGATAAAAAAAGGACTCGAGAATGATACCTTTGGTGAGCGTAATAATACCTGTTTTTAATGTAGAAAAGTATTTACCAAAATGCCTGGATTCTGTTTTGAATCAGACATATAAAAAAACGGAAATAATAATAGTTGATGATGGCTCAACGGATAACTCATTACAAGTGTGTATGGATTATAAGCTTAGATATCCAGAAATAGTAATAATTCATCAAGATAATAAGGGATTATCGGCTGCTAGGAATGAAGGAATATCAAGGGCAAATGGCGATTATTTCATGTTCGTTGATAGCGATGATTTTGTGTCTAATGAGTTTGTCGAACTGATGGTATATGCAATAGAAAAAACAGGAACAGAAATTGCAACAACTCGAAAATATGTATCGTTTTATGAGAGTAATGAAAGTTCAGTTGTTTTTGATCAAAGTGAAGATATTGAAAAGTTTATTACTACTTACAATCATGAAGATTTTATAAAACTCATGATGCTGGAAAAAATATGCACTGGAGCCCAGTTCAAGATTTATAATAGAAAGATTTTCGAAGATTATAAATTTCCGCAAGGATACTTTGAGGATCTTGCAGTCTTATATAAGATATTTTGGAGACAAGATACTATTTCTGTTATAGATATGAAATTATACGCCTATAGAAAAAGAAATGATGGCATTATAAGAAATAACAATATTGGAAAAAAGCAAATTATTCTTGACATTACTAATGAGATGATGGGGTATTATGAAAACGCTCCATATGATGTTTTGAAGGCGGTAAAGGCTAGAGCCTTTATGGCTGTATTTAGTGTTTTCTTACAAGTTCCCTGGGAGGAACAAGAAGTAATTAGAATCATGTGGGAAAGAATTCTTAAATACAGAGATTTACACTTTATCTTTATGAATAATAAAAAATTATTTTTGGAGACGATTCTGTCTTATATGGGTAGACGAAAAGGGCATGTTATAGGTACAGCACTAAGGAAGATGATAGGTTAGAAAATATGGGGATTATTTAGCATATGAATATTCGTTTAGTAAGAAAAGAAAATTTATTAAGCAATGAATTGTTTTGGGTACTGATGCTATTTGTTTATTTTGAGCCTGCTTATTTTTCACAACTTCATTATTTGGATAGGGTATTCGATGTTATGAAGGTTATAAGCTTTTCTATAGTCCTATTTTTGATGATTAAAGGTGGAAAGTATCCTTATATTTTTTTGACTACGTTATTGTATTATGCATTCATGTTATCAATCACATATATTAAGGCTGGAGATGTAAAAACTATTGGTTTTCAATTTGTTTCTGCGATAGGAGCTGTAGTAACAGCATACTTGATGTCAGTATATATTAGGGAAAACTTTATTAGTTGTATATTAATAGTGTTTGAATTATTGATTTATGGAAACTGCTTGTCTGTATTGGTGGCGCCACATGGATTATATAGGTTTAGGACAATTACTGGTTGGTGGACAGATGCATGTTGGCTGTTAGGAATTCGAAATGGTATGACACTAACCTATATTATAGGTTTTTACCTTGAATGGATGAATTACCATTTTAACAAAAAAGCAAGGATTAGATTTATTATATACATGATAATTGCCTCATTCACAATAGTTCGAATCAATTTTTCTTCGTCAATTTTGATAGGAGCAGGTAGTGCGGGAGGGCTGGTTACATGTTGGCTATGTATACTTGCTATATTTGTTTTACCTAAAAATATACCATTATTAAACTTTACTAACGCTTTTTTGTTGGACTTAGTTTTCTTTGTACTTTTGGTTTTTTTTAGAATACAGAGAATGTTTTCTTTCTTTATAGAGAAGCTTTTGCATAAGACCGTGTCATTATCTGGAAGAGTGCATTTATGGGAAAAAGCTATAAATGTCATTGCTGATAGCCCAATATGGGGGTATGGAGCTGAATATGGTGTAAGTATGGCGGCCAGATTAAAAACACCTGCATCAGTAAATACCACTCAAAACGGGTTTTTGGATATTTTCTATACAGGTGGAATTGCCCTATTTGGTCTTTTCATGATTATGATTTTTATATGTGCATATCTCATTAATACACACTATATAAACCAAGAAATTAGTACATTTATAGGATATGTCACATTTGTTTTCTTTTTGTGTTGTCAGAGCGAATCAATGATAGGCGTTAGATTTTTCTTTTTTCTGCAATTGTTAATTTTATCAAATGCATACATTCAAGAGGAATACTCGAATGAAAAAGGTACAAATTTACTCGTTTGATATATTTGAGACATTAGTTAATCGAATAGTTGTTCATCCATATTGCATTTTCAAATTAATGGTCAGTGTAGCAAAGGAGAAGAAGATACTGTTACCTGACAATTTTAGTGATAAGAGGATACTTGCTGAAAAAAAGGCTAGAGCTGCAGATGAATACTATAATATTTTTGATATTTACTCTTTTATTAATGATATATCTGTTAGTAAAGAAATACTAATAGATTTGGAGTTTGAGACAGAATTAAGATATGCTTTTGTGAACAGAGAAATGAAAAAAAGACTAGAGCAGTTGAGACAAAAAGGAGAAGAAGTCTGTATTATCTCAGATATGTATTGGCCGAAGGAATATTTAGACAAATACTTGAGTTATTTTGGAATTGTTGATTATATCGACTTGTTTTGTTCATGTGATTGCAAAGCTTCAAAATATGATGGATCTCTTTTTAAATTCGTATTAAGAACTTTGAAAATTAAATCAAGCCAATTAGTACACATAGGAGATAATTACAGAAGTGATTTTCTTATTCCTCGTCTTATGGGAATTAAAGCACATTTGTTTAACCAAGAACATAATTACGATAAATACTATTTGAGCAGAAAAGAGGATTATATTGAATCTGATATAAGCGACTCAAAATTTATATGTTGTACATGTGACATAAAGGAAAGTAGAGAATATCAGCTGGGATATAGCTTGTTCGGACCGGTTTTATACGAATTTGCAAATTGGATTGATGGAAAAAGAAAGCAATACGGTATAAGTAAGCTGTTTTTTTTATCAAGAGACGGGATGATAATTAAGAAGGCATATGATCTTCTTTACCCAGATTCATATACTAGTTATTTCTATGCTTCCAGAAAAGCGCTAATTATCCCGACACTACACTATTACAACACATATGCTGAGATAAGTAATTGTTTTTTTGTTTCAGGCAGAGAAACAAACATTGAATTGTTGGATAAGCTAGGGGTAGATTCAAGAATATTACAGAATAATGAAAATGGAAAACAAGACAGGGAGAAAATTTCAAATTGTAATATAAGTGATTTATATGAGCTGTTTAAAGAAGATATAAATAAAAATTCAATAATACAAGAGAAGTTTTTAAAAGATTACTTATTGAAACAGGGACTTACCGAGAATTCGCTGATTATTGACATTGGATGGTTTGGCAATATGCAGTATTCGCTAGAAAAGATAATTAATGGAAATAGAGGGATACTAAAGGGAGTATATCTTGGAATTGTTCCATATTCTGAAAGGGTGGTTTCAAAGGAAATAGCAGCAGAAGGCTTCTTGTTTGGTCGTGGTAAAGAAAAATTTTACCAGGTAGTTAAATCAGCAATAGCTTTTTTTGAATTCTTTTTTACTGCAGAGCATGGAACCGTTAATGGCTATTCTAAAGATTTGACTCCAATACTTGGGAAGGAAGAATTGTTAAAAACGAATGAAGTAGATGAAAGGTATGTTCATTCTGAATTACAAAGAGGGGCAATTGATTATGTTTTAAAACGAAAATTATATATTGATTCAGTGCATCGAGAGGCAAGCAGTAGTATAGCAATTAAAAATATAGAGAATTTTTTAAATAATCCAAGGTTGGATGATATATCAATTTTGAAAGATATTGCTATATCGAGATCCAAAGGCACTGTACGGAAGATGGTATCCGCTAGAAGCTTTTTTTATTATTGCAGTCACTTTAAGGACTTTATAAATGACTTTAATCAAGCTGGAATAAAGACAGCATTTTTTAAAGAAATATTCAAAATAGAAATGCCATATCTTGATTATTACTTGCTAATGAGAAAAGTGTTAGGAAAAGGGAAGAAATAATATGAAAAGCTTTAAGCGGAATTTGATAATTGCCTTTTTTGCTCAATTTATATCTGTATTAACAAGTATAACGATATCTTTATTACTTCCTAAAATACTAGGAGTGACTCAGTATTCATATTTTCAATTAATGATATTTGGCATATCGTACATAGGCCTATTGCATTTTGGATTGTCTGATGGCGTTTACCTTAAATTTGGCGGCGAAGAGTACGAAAAGTTGAATTATAATATGTTGTCGTTCTGCTTTTGGTCTATGCTAACGTGGCTCGTCGTAATTGGCTTGTTAAGTAATTTAGCTTTATCCATGATTATTGATGATGCTGTAAGGATATATGTTTGGAGAAGCGTTTTTCTCTATGGTTTATTTGCCAATGAAGCATGGTTTTTGGGATATATATTTCAGGCCACTAATAATACTATAAGATATTCTATATCGATAATGATATTCAAACTGATTGTATTAGGAATATACTTGTTTTTCATTATGAATGGACAAAATGATTTGAGACAGTATATTCAAGTATATGTGTTTGCGCAGCTGCTTTCTCTTATATATTGTGTGATATATGGACAAAAAATTGTATTTGGACTAGGAAACATAAAAAAAGAGTATATTAAGGAATTGTTTGACAACTGTAGGGTAGGGATCAATCTAACAATTTCTAATATTTCGAACACATTTATACTTGGGATAGGAAGGATAATTGTTGATAAAAAGTGGAGTTTAGAGTCATTTGGAAAAGTATCTTTGGCTATATCATTGACGAATTTTATCATGCAATTCATGCAACAAGTTAGCATGGTGCTGTTTCCTGCGTTGCGAAGAGCATCTGAGCAAAAACTACTTGAGATATATGAGGCATTGAATAATACAGTGGGAATAGTCATTTGCGGTATGTATATTTTTTACTTTCCAATTGAGTTGGTTCTAGGTAAATGGTTGCCACAATATAGCGAGAGCTTCATGTATTTGGGACTATTGATTCCGATTGTATGTTTTGATGGAAAGGTTTATGTTTTATATAATACATATATGAAGGTAATGCGTAAGGAAAAGAGTATTCTTAGAATTAATGCCTTATCGTGCTTGTTTTGTCTTGCGCTTTCCGTCTTAATGGCATCATTAGCAAATAGTATTATGGCAGTAGTGTTAGCAATGGTTATTACTGTGTGTGTTAGAAGTTTTGTATTCGGGCTAATTCTTTCAGCTAAAAAAATGAAGTATTATAAAGTGTTTCTGACGGAATTAACATTATCAATCATGTTTGTTGGATTCCGTTTTTGTTTTACAAAGATAGTTTCGCTAATAATATACTTCCTGGTCTATTTAATAGTAATGTGGGTGAAAAAAAGGGATTTTACATCATTACATATTATTTCTAAATAGGAATAGTCATAGCCTGTTCATCAATTTATTTATGAGATTTGTATTATTTTAGTAAAAGAGTTTATGTTTTGGAACCATATACTGTTATAATCTTGATATGTAGTGCAAATTGAATTACGGCGAAATAGATAAATATAACATAAAAACGCAAGATAATCCTCTAACTTATTATTTGAAAAGTATAAGTTAGAGGATTATCTAAAGGATACATTATTATTAGACGAATATACGAGAAATACTTTACTGATTAGGGAATATCTTAATGAAAGGTTTTAGTTTTATGCAAGAATACTTGGAATAAGTAAAGCCGAAACGAATTTAAATGCATGGCGTAGCAAGAAGACTGTTCCGAGGTACAGATTGATTTTTGCTTGATAGAAAAGATGGAATAATAAACATTTGTGAGATCCATTTTTTTAGATAAAGAATATGTTTATATAAACAAGTTTAGTATGATCTGATACACAAAAGAAATCCTTTTCGTAATGAGGCTAGGAACAGAAAACTGACTTTTTTTGATACAATCGAAAGGAATATTATAATATGCCAGACACTTTTACCTATGATGATGTAATAAAATCATGGAAAGAAAAGAATATTTCAAGTATTGCAGATCTGGACGTTGTACTCTATGACTTCCGGATTCTTTTTGCATACAATTCTAACAGAATCGAAGGTTCTCAGATTACTATTCACCAAACAAGAGAAATATTTGAAAATGGAAAAGTTATTGGATACACGGGAGATTTGCGTGCTCTTTTTGAGACTGAGAATCAGAGGGTTTGTTATGAATTTCTAAAGGATAAAATCCTTAAGAAAGAACCGATTACTGAAGAGTTGGTTCTTGAGATTCAGGAAAAGCTGTGTCATGGTTGCTATGATGAGAGTAGATGGCAGAAGGGAGAACGCCCCGGCACTTATAAGAAGAATTACTATGGAGTTGGTATGTCCGTAGGAGTGCTTCCGGAGGATGTTCCTGAAGAAATGCAATTTATTTGTAGGGAATTAAAAGAAGCAGATTTGGATACTCCTTCAAGAATACTCAAGGCAGCAGCATGGTTTCATTGCAGTTTTGAAAGAATACACGCTTTTGCGGATGGTAATGGGAGAGTTGGAAGAACCCTTCTTAATTACATTTTGATGGTTAATGATTTGCCACCGGTTATTATATTTGATGAGGATAAGGGAACCTATTACATGGGGCTCGAGGTATTTGATCATACAGACAACATTGAGGGATTTGTGAAGTTTATAAAAGAACAGACAGTGAAGACATGGACAAGGAAAAATACTAAGGGAGATATGGTTCTGATAGTGTAGTATCAATGGGAAAGTATATTATAGGAGGACTAAAAATACCATATGGTCGGTAAATATGATATCAGAGTCTATAATAACAGGGTATCATATCACTTTGTAATTAAGAGAAATATAACAATTATTCAAGGAGATAGTGGTACCGGGAAGACCAGCTTGTTTAATTTAATATCAGATTACAATCAATCCGGAATTAGTTCCGGTGTCACAGTTTCTTGTGATCGAAAATGTGTAACGTTGCGGTTAAATGATGAGTTGCAGACAGAGCTTCTTAAAGCTATGCATGGATACATAGTTTTTTTGGATGAAAACAGCTCTTTTGTTAAGACACATGAGTTTGCAAAGATTGCTAATAAGTCAGATAACTATTTTGTTATTATCTGTAGGGATAGTCTTCCACAACTATCGTACAGTGTAGAAGAGATATATGGGATAAGGGTTGACAGAGATGCGAAGAAATACAGAGACCCACACAGAGTTTATAATGAGATGTATAAACTCTACAATTTCGATGGTACCAGCTTAAAACCTGAAGTAGTAATTACGGAGGATTCGAACTCTGGTCATGATTGTTTTGCTAGGATATTTCCTAAAAGCTGTATATCAGCGGGAGGAAGAAGTAATGTAGTAAATATGATTTCTTCTTTGAAGATAGAGCATAAAGATGTTTTGGCTATTGTAGACGGGGCTGCTTTTGGATCTGAAGTGGAGCTCTTTTTGAGAAAAGCAGAAAACTATGGAGCAAAATGTGTTTTATATGCACCGGAATCTTTTGAATATATTTTGCTAAAGAGTGGAATATTGGGTGATAGAGTTGATTCAGATAAATTGGCTAAGACATATGATTACGCTGATAGCTGTAAATATGTAAGTTGGGAACAGTTTTATGAAGCGTATTTAACAGACATCTCTCAAGGCACAGTATATAGTTATAGCAAGAAAAAATTGGGTCTGCCCTATATGACAGACGGTAATATGAAAAAAATACTAAATCAACTTCCTAAGCAGATTGAGGTATAAGATGCTGAATATAATATATGGAGAACTTGAAAAAGATAATTATATTTATGACCCGGATACTTTTTTCAATAATCAATACTTTGATGATTGGCTTACTACGCCACTTTCAAAAGAGATGATATTGGATATAGATAAATCTGAAGTGGTGGGACCAAATCTTATACAGAGTCCTGTACTTGGTCCGATTCCTCCGGAACGTTTATCTGGCGGTGTTAAGACATTGATTCTTATAGATAACGACGATGAGCACATTTTTAATGCGTCTGCTTGTGGCAATAACTGTGCAAAATGGCTTTTGAAGATTGCTGAGACCAAGGACATTACAGTTAGGCTTGGATATCTTATGGACTTTGGGCGGGAGCCTTTTGCTATACATGTTGTTAATACAGATAAAGTTGTTCATAATCTTGAAGAATTGGATGATGAAGTTATTGATAACAGATTGCTAAGATAATTATATATGTACTTCATATAACTTTGATTCCTTCTCATGCAAGGATACAAAATTGTAAAAACCATCAAAATAATGGTAAAAGTCGCTTTACACACCATCATTTTAATGGTTATAATGATGATATGAGAGTGAAAAAATATGTTACACCAAATTCAATAAAGGCAAATGATGTTAAGTTATTAAGGAGCAAGCTCGGAATGACACAGGCGGAGTTTGCTCTTTTTTGTAATGTTTCAAAACCTACGATTGAAAGGTGGGAGACATCGGATAAAGAAATAACCGGACCAGTGACGCTGCTTGCGCAGATTGTTATGCTGCATCCGGATATTGCAGAGGAACTAGTTCTTCCGAAAAAAAAATATCCGCTGAGGTTGTGGTATTACAATTATGATTCGGTGTGCACAATAATTGATGTTGATACGATCAATCAGAAGGTGCAAATTAAGAATTATACGAATAATCTGTTGTTTCGTGCATTTGGAAAAAATGAGCATCCCTCGTTTGATGATTATGAAGAATTCCTTAAATCACGTTGTTTCCCCGAAGAGCGAGATAAGATGAAACTGATACTTAAGGAATTGGATATACCTTTTTATGATCCGCTTATGATCATTGAAAAGACAGATGGGAGAATGGCAGAAGACAATTTTTGGATAAAGATAGAGAGATAGGTGAATGATAGAACTGTATGATAAGGATAAAAAAGAGCTTAACAGAAAGTCATCAAAGGGTAATCAGTTAAAGTTTGAGCGGGATGGAATATGGTATAAGGCGGATTATACTGGTTACGAAGGCCTGGCTGAGTATGTAGTCTCACATCTGTTGATGAAGAGTTCTCTAGATGCTTCGGAGTTTGTTACTTATGATCAGGAAGAAATCATCTACAAGAAACAAGTGTACATGGGAGTATCAAGTAAAGACTTTTTGAAAGATGGTGAGCAACTCATTACCTTAGAGCGGTTGTTTGTAAACATCTATGGCAATGGTTTAAACAGTATGATTTACAAGACGCGTGAGCATGAAGACAGGCTCAAAATCATCGTGACAAAGACGGAGAACCTGACCGGGTTAAGGAACTTTGGGGTGTATATGGCCAAGATGATGGCTATAGATGCTTTTTTTCTAAATGAGGATAGGCATACACATAATATAGCAGTGATAATGTGTTCAGACGGAAGTTATAGATATTGTCCTTTTTTTGACCAGGGTGCAGGGCTTCTTGCGGATACTAAGATGGACTATCCAATTACAAGCGATATGTATGAACTTATAGATTCAGTAGAACCGAAAACATTTTGTCAGGATTTTGATGAACAGCTTGATATCGCTGAAACGATATATGGTTCACACCTTAGATTTACTTTTTCAAAAAATGATGTTAATGCAATATTAGAAAATGCATATGGATATGAGCAAGCTGAGATAGATCGTGTAAGGAATATTGTTTTTGAACAGATGAGGAAGTATAGGTATATGTTTAAACAATAATCGTATTGGACTATTGAGATTAGTTTGTTTTTGAACATAAGTCCGTTGTTCAGAAAGATGCTATATATAATGAATTTTTTTGTTGTTTGGGCTTTGAAAATTGAAATTGGAATTCCAAAGCAATTCCTACTCTTGCTATGCAGTGTAAATCGGATTACAATGAAATAGATAAATATGAAGCAAAAATACGAGATAATCCTCTAACTTAGTAGCTTTTTGATATAAGTTAGAGGATTATCTATAAGGGGCGCATTATGATTGGACGAATAAACGAGAAGGAAATACTGGGGCAATGTAATAATTCAGGTAGACCGGAGTTTATTGTAGTATACGGAAGACGAAGAGTAGGAAAGACTTTCCTGATTAAGGAATATTTTAATGAAAGATTTTCGTTTTATGCAACCGGCATTAATAGTCAAAATGTTAGGGGACAGTTGAAGGCTTTTAATATTTCATTGAGGGAATATGGTTGTTCTGATACTTCAATACCAAAAGATTGGTTTGAAGCATTCATGAGGCTGAAAAAAGTATTGGAAGCTAAAACTGTTAGAAGGAATTCTATAAGCGGAAGACGCATAGTTTTTCTTGATGAATTGCCATGGATGGATACGGCAAAATCAGATTTTAAGAGCGCACTTGATTATTTTTGGAATAGCTGGGGATCTTCTCAGAAGGATCTAATGTTGATCGTTTGTGGTTCAGCGACATCTTGGATAATAAATAATCTTCTTGCTGATACCGGTGGATTTTACAATCGAATTACCAGAAGAATTCACCTGGCTCCTTTTTCATTAACAGAATGCAAGGAGCTTTTAGCTCAGAATAATATGATAATGACTAATAAGCAGATACTTGAAACATACATGATATTTGGTGGAATTCCTTTTTATCTAAATATGTTGAATAGTGGTCTTAGCCTTGCTCAGAATGTTGATGCACTTATTTTTAATGAGTATGGTGATTTGCATTATGAGTATAAGAACCTGTTTGATTCTCTTTTTAAAAATCCAGGTAAGCATAATAGTATCATAGATGCTTTATCAAAAAGCAAAGATGGTATGCTTCGTACAGAACTTGCAAAAGTAAAAACCATAGGAGATGGAGAACCATTAACAAAGGCTTTAAGTGAATTGGAAGAATGTGGGTTTATCAGAAAGTATCAGGATTTTACTACACCTAAGCAGGGGAACATTTTCCAGATAATAGATCCGTTTGTACTATTTAGTCTAAAATGCATAGAGGATGGTGGAATTTCATCCTGGGAAAACTATATAAATTCTCCGGGGTATTATGCATGGCGCGGCAATGCGTTTGAAATTCTTTGTCTTAATCATGTTGATGTGATAAAAAGAATACTCGGGATAAGTGGAGTTGAAACGAATGCATATGCATGGCGCAGCAAGAAAACTGTTCCGGGAGCACAGATTGATCTTTTACTTGATAGAAAAGATGGAATAATAAACATATGTGAGATGAAATTTTCAGATAGGGAATATGTTATAACCAAACAAGTTGAGGATGATTTGATACACAAAAGGGATGCTTTTCGTAACGAGGCTAATCCTAATAGTGCACTTCATATAACTTTGATTTCTGCGTCTGGAGTAAAAAATAATGAGCATAAGGATGTTGTTCAGAAAGTAATAAGTGGGGACGATTTTTTGTAAATGCAGATGAGGAGCTATTTAGAAGGGAGATAAGCCAAAACTACAATTCCAGGTATGGTTGTACGCGCTTTAGCTAAAACTTCAGGAAGAGTCATATTTAAATTTTTTTAATTATGGGTTATAATGTTAGAGTTTTGCCCCTGCAAAACTGATACGAAAAAAACAAGGAGGTATTTGTTGTTATGGATTCAAAGCGTATCAAGTGGTCAACACTGGCATTTATGGCATTTTCAACAGTGTGGGGGTTTGGAAATGTATTAAATGGATTTATTTATTTTAATGGTATTCAGGTTATTTTCAGCTGGATACTCATGTTTGCACTTTATTTTGTACCTTATGCACTTATGGTCGGTGAACTTGGCTCCGCATTCAAGGAATCAGGCGGCGGTGTGAGCTCATGGATTTTGAGTACAACAGGTCCTAAGCTTGCCTATTACGCAGGATGGACTTACTGGGCATGTCATATCACTTATATTGCATCAAAATCATCCGGCGGTATCAAGGCTCTTAGCTGGGCTGTTTTCCGAAACGGTGAGACATATGACAGCTTTCCCACAATTGCTATTCAGCTTTTGACATTCGCAATTCTGCTTGTATTTTGCTATGTTGCATCAAGGGGACTTAACCCTCTTAAGAAGCTGGCTACACTTGCAGGAACCAGTATGTTTGTAATGTCTATTCTTTACATACTTATGATGTTTGCTGCACCTGCAATCAATCCCGGTGCGGGCTTTGTGCCAATGGATATTACAGCGAAAACATTGATCCCGCAGTTTAATGTCAAGTATTTCACATCACTTTCAATCCTTGTATTTGCAGTAGGTGGTTGTGAGAAGATTTCTCCTTATGTAAACAAGGTTGAAAACCCCAGCAAAGGATTCCCTAAATCAATGATCACACTTGCGATCATGGTTGTGGTATGTGCAATCCTTGGAACATTTGCGATGGGAATGATGTTTGACCCTGCGCTTATAAACGAGTCAACAGATAGCTTTAATGCATATAATTCAAACGGTGCATACTGGGCATTCCAGAAGCTTGGCAACTACTATCATGTCGGCAATGCGCTTATGATCATCTATGCGCTTTGCAATGCAGTAGGTCAGCTTTCTACTCTTGTTATCAGTATCGATGCACCTCTTCGCATGCTTCTTGACAATGAGGATGCAAGAGAGTTCATTCCTTCAGGTCTTCTTAAGAAGAACGATGCAGGAGCTTATGTAAATGGTATCAAGATGGTTGCTGTTCTTTCAGGCGCGATCATTCTTATCCAGTCATTCGTTCCCGGTGCGGCTGCTGTATTAAAACAGCTTACCAAGCTTAACTCAGTTTGTATGCCTCTTCGTTACCTGTGGGTATTCTTTGCATATATAATGCTCAGAAAGGCAAAAGATAAATTCAATCCTGAGTACAAGTTTGTGAAAAATCAGGCTGTAGCACTTTTCTTTGGATGCTGGTGTTTTGCAATAACAGCTGCAAGCTGCATACTTGGAATGTATGATACAGATCCTTTCACATTTGCTCTTAACGTTATTACGCCGCTTGTTCTTGTAGCACTTGGTGTGATCATGCCGATAATAGCAAAGAATGAAAAGAATAAAAAAAGATAATGATGTTAAGAAAGCAGTATAAATAAAAAGTACAAATAAAGATAGAAAAAGAGGATGCTTCATATTTGATCAACGTATCAAATTAAAAGCATCCTTTTTTTAGATTTCTTCTACATAATTTACGAATTCCAAAGTACTGAGTGAATTTAATATTTCGGAATGTGACCTGTTTTTATCAAGTACGATATCTACAATAAGAGCTACATCAGAGGAGTTAAGAGTTTTGTCTTTACTCTTTTTGATGCTGCTTATGGAGTGCCCCTCTCCGTTGATGCTTCGGGAGAGCCTGCTTACGCCGTCTTCTTTTTCAACCTCGACATAAATGCTCATGAACTTGCTGTGCTCTTCAACCGCGATGCTAAGGTGCATCAGTACGATATTAGCGATGATGATAAGGGCAAAGCAGATGATCCCGACTGATATGTAACCTGCGCCAAGAGCCATGCCCATGCAGGCGGTAACCCATAAAGATGCTGCGGTTGTAAGACCTTTTATCTGTTTTCTGCCTGTTACAAGAATCGTTCCGGCGCCAAGGAAACCGATGCCGCTTACAACACCTGCGGGAATGCGGCTTACGTCAGCATTGAGAGAAGGCATCATGGCAAGGTAAACATTAAGGGATGTAGCAACAGCTGCTCCAAGGCTTACAAGAGCGAAGGTTTTGATACCTGCACTGTGCCTTGTATATATGCGCTCCCATCCGACCAGACTTCCGAAAATAAGAGCAAGTATAAGCCTTATGGCAACAGCAATATCGTCCATACTTCCGATGTATTCATATATTTTAATGATGTTCATAAGCGCCGCCTTTTTTGAGTGATGATCAGTTAAGTACCTGTCTGTAAATATCTTCAAGTTTATTTATATGTGCTTCGAAACTATAGTTATTATCGGCTATTTCGAGACTTTTTTTAGAAGCTTCTCTGTACAGATTTAAGTCGGATAAATAGGAAATTATGCCCTCCGCCATTTTGTCTGTATCGCCGGGAGTATATAGCTTTCCGTTTATATCCTTCTGAACAACCTGAGGTATGCCGCCTACATCGCAGGATACTATCGGCAGACCGTATCCCATGGCTTCAAGAATGGACATAGGCATGGCTTCCATGTGGGAAGGAAGAAGGAAAATTGCGCTTTCTCTAAGAAGAGCATCCTTTTTTTCGCCTGTTATCCATCCGGGAAGAGATACGATATCTGCAACGTTTAGTTTATCTATATTGGAGAGTACGGGCTCTTTTTCGCCATCACCTCCGACAACGAAATTGGCAGATAGGCCGCTTTCTCTTACCTTAGAAGCTATGGCCGGGATGTCGGATACGCCTTTTAGGGCATCAAATCTTCCCAGATACAGGATCTGTTTTTTCTTGAACCTATTATTTATGGATTCTTCTGATACAGTTTCCTTAAAAATCTTACTGTAGTTGGGAACTACGCAGATTTTTTCGATGGGAACTATTACAGAGAGTTTTTCTTGCCATTCTTTTGATAAAACGATCAGTCTTGCGCACTCACCGTAGCTTTTTTCGACCATGCGCTTTTTCCAGTTTGGCGCATCAAGATAGTGCTCTTTTAAGGCTGAACCGTGGATGTGATTTACAACCGGGATCTTTTTCTTGTATGCCATGTGGATTATAGGATATTTCCTAAAAAAACTGGGTCCAAAGGATGAGTGAACATGCACGATGTCAGGGGGATTATTTTTTAGGACTTTCCTGAAGGTGCGATAGGCTTTCAGGGCTTTTATCAGTTTTTTGAATTTGCTTCCGTCGCAATATGACTCAACGTAAGTGATATCTATGTCTTCTTCGAGGCGGCTTCCATAATATCCGCCTGTTACTGCGGCAATTCCGCCCTTTACGGAAGGATCCTGAACTATCATGCATACTTTGAGTTTACGGTTATTAAAATCCATGTATATATTTATCCTCTGTTTGGTAACTTTTGCTTGTTTATTTCATCCTATCATTTTAGCGGTATTTTGTAAAAAATACCTGCAATAATGTATAGTACACTCCCACATATAAAATAAACGTCATCTGCGCATATAATTCTCACCGGAGGAGCCTTGGCGCGGGTGCATAGCCTATCGAGATGTGGGAGGTTTTAGTGTATAATATATACAGGACTTTGTTCCTTTTTTTCGGAGCGCCTATACATAGCAATCGGAGGATAGTTATGGAACTCAAAATATTAGGTGGCAACTTTACTGTATGTAAAGTTGAGGATACTAAAAACGTAGACTTTTCAAAAGATTTCACATTCATCAGTAAGACTGATGAGGAAATATCCCTTGTCTGTAAAACGGATCATGTGCCTCAAAATACGGTCGAAAGAAGCGATGGATGGAGAGGCTTTAGGATTGAGAGCAGACTTGATTTTTCACTTATCGGCATTCTGTCAAAGATATCAACGATTCTAGCCAAAAACAACGTGGGAATATTTGCGATTTCCACATTCAACACAGACTATATTCTGGTCAAGGAAAAAGATTTTGAAACTGCAGTAACTGTTTTGAAAGAGAATGGATATCGGATTCTGGAATGAATATCAGCAGACGAAGTATAAATAGAAAAGTATCATTTGTGCTGTGCATAATAGTATCAATATTTAGCTTTTTCACAGGAGTTTATGGGATCATAAAAGGGTGGAATATCAATTATGTGCTCTTTTTTGCATTCCTTTTTGTGGTGTTCTTTGTGTTTTCCATGGTCATATATGCTTATACTATCCGGCAGAGGGATTTTGACAAGATAGTTCATGAGAAGGAAGCAGCGGAGAAGGATGCGGAGATCAAGCTGCAGTATCTTGCGAACATGGCTCATGAAATAAGGACGCCTATAAATGCGATACTTGGTTATGATGAACTGATACTTAGGGAATACAACGATCCTACGCTTAGGCAGTATGCGGGAAATATCAAGGCTGCGAGCAATACACTTCTTACGCTTATAAACGACTCACTTGATTATTCAAGAATTGAAGCCGGCAAGATGGAGCTTATTCCTGCAAATTACGATCTGGGCATCATGGTTGAGGAACTTATAAGTATGATAAGACCGAGGGCTCTTGCGAAAGGCCTCGATATGAAGTGCCTTGTAAATAAGGACACGCCGCGCATTTTGTACGGAGACAGTGACAGGCTAAAGCAGTGCATAATAAACATTTTGACCAATGCCGTTAAGTATACTGAGGAAGGTGAGATTACTTTTTCTGTAGACTACGAGGAAGTTTCTGACAGCAGTAAGAGCGGGAAAACAGAGATACTCCTTAAGATCGCGGTAAAGGATACCGGAATCGGTATAAGGGATGAGGATTTAAAGAGGCTTTACAGTCCCTTCGAGCGAATCGAGGAGAGGAAAAACAAGGCGGTTGAAGGAAGCGGACTGGGTATTTCTATCGTAAGACGAATACTCTCGCTTATGAATTCGGAGCTTTTGGTAGAGAGTGAATATGGAAAAGGAAGTAATTTCCATTTTGAAGTTAAACAGGAAGTAATAAGAAGTGAGCCCATAGGAGATTATGAACTGACTTATGCCAAGAGCATAGTAAAAGGTAATGTCCACAGAAGAAAATTCGTAGCACCCAAGGCAAGGATTCTGGTTGTTGACGATGCTGACCTTAATCTGTCGGTCATGGAGGAACTTCTTAAAGAGACAAGAATACAGGTTGACTCCGCTCTTAGCGCTGCAACAGGTCTTGAGCTTGCGGAAAAAAATGATTACGACCTTATTTTTATAGACCTTAAAATGCCCGGAATGAACGGCGGAGAGATGCTTTATCTTCTTCATGGAGATAAGAAAGAACGACAGAAGAGGAGCAGCATAGCATCGTTTGGCAAGAAAAATGATAAGGCTTTGGATAAGGCAAAAGGTCAGGATAAGAAAAACGCGGATACGCCCTGCATAGCGCTTACAGCAGGAGCAGTTGTTGAGGTTCAAAGTGAATATACAAAGCTGGGTTTTGCAGATTATCTGCTAAAGCCCATTGTATATAAGGAACTTGAAACGGTTCTTTTGCACTACCTGCCCGGTGAAAAGATAAGTATGATACATGACAAGCCAAGGAAAAATGAACCGGCGGAGCCGTCACTTATGACGTATGAAAAATTTGATGAAGCCCTTGAAATACTGAGAAAAAGAGAAGGCTGAATATGGTATTCAACATATATCTGGAGGCAGCAGTAATTCCGATCGATCTGATACTGTGTGCGTTTTTAAAATTAAAATATACAGACAGAACCAGGGTAAACAGGCAGTTCAGGCTCCTTGCTTATCTTATTACTTTTGGTACTTTCTGCGATGTGCTTGATGTTATCGTATTAAGCGCAGGAGCTTCTATTCCCCCGAGTATTAAGTTTGTGGTAAATACCATTGACTATGTAGTGGCAACTATTGCGGCATATTATTTTGTGCAGTATGTAATGGCCTACGTGGGAGTAAAATGGCAGGACAGTACGGGAGCTTATATCAACAGAATACTTCTGGTCATTTATTTTGTGATATGTTTTACCAATATATATACGGGATCTGTTTTCAGATATATAGGTGAAGGTCGTTTCGCGGAAGGACCACTGTTTATGATGATAGTGTATGCCTATCCTCTCTATTACATTCTGTATGGCGGAGTGTTTATTTTGGGACATTCGGAAAGCTATCAAATGGAAATGAAGGTAGGTCTTTTGCTGACGTTTATCTTCATGATCTCACTGTATCTTTTGCAGATGTTTTTATTTAGAGATTTAATGATCACATTCTTTGCGGCTTCAGTGGGACTTCTTGTGATGTTCCTTTTGCTTGAAACTCCTGATTATTCAAAGCTTATGAAAACTCTAGATGAGCTTTCGATTTCCAGAAAAGAGCTGGAAGCTTCAACTACAAGGGCTGCAGAGTCAAGCCGTGCAAAGAGCAGATTCCTTGCGCAGATGTCGAATGAAATAAGGACACCTGTTAATGCGATCATGGGATACAGCAATTTGATCCTTGCAGACAGCAAGGAGGAATCTTCAAGGGAATATGCCCAGAGAGTAAAGATATCAGCCAAAAGGCTCCTTACCTTTTTTGAAAATGTGCTCGAGTATGTTTCTGATGAGACTGAGGAAAATGGACAGAGAAGACTTCCTTCCATGGCAGATCTTCTGGATCAGACGGAAGAGAACACAATCTATGATGGAAGAGATACAACAGAGCGCAAGGCAATAAGCGGAGCTTCGCAGATAAGGGTTCTGGTGGTAGATGATGCTGACCTTAATGTTGACCTTCTTGTCAGAATGCTTCGCCCAATTGGATTAACTGTGGACACAGCATCAAATGGAAAACAGGCTATCCTTCAGGTCAGGAAATTCAGATATGACCTTATTTTCATGGATCATCTGATGCCGGTAATGGACGGAGTTGAAGCACTTAAACAGCTGCGTGAAGAAAAGCTCTGCGAAGATACACCGATCATAATGCTTACTGCAAATGCCATCTCCGGTGAGGAGGAAAAATACTTAAAGCTAGGATTTGCAGACTATGTAACAAAACCATTCACAGAGGAAATGATAAGGGATATACTTCGAAGATTTCTTCCTATAACTGAAGAACAGTGGCAGGGAGAAGTTGCGATCAGTGAGTGGGAAGCGCTTCAGGAAAAACTGCCTACGGTACGTGTTGCAGATGCCAGAGAATATCTGCTGCATGATATTGCTGAGTATAAAACGATACTTAAAGCTTATGCGCTGGAGGATAACAGCTCTATGTTATCGGCTGCCATAAGAAAGGGCGATTTCGTAACCTGTATGGCTATGCTCAGGCAGGAGAGGGATTGCGCGTCGCTTATTGGTGCCGAGAATCTCTCCAAGATGTCTGATAAAATGGAAGCTCTCTGCAGGAAGGGAGAATATGAGCTTCTTAGAGAAAGGATCGGAGCTTATACTGCGGAACGAGCTGTTTTATGTGAACAAATAGGTAATATTTGAGCAGCATTATTCACGAAAGAGGAATGTTTTGGATAAGAAAATACTGGTGGTTGATGATTCAAAGGTAGAGGGAATATATATAAAATTCCTTCTTGATAAACTGGATAAAGTGGATGCTACTGTTTGCCCAGGTTTTGAAGAGGCTCTGGAGCTTGCAGAAAAAGATAAATATGATCTGATCATTGCCGATTACTATACTATAGACGGAACATCGGATATGTTGGTAGAAGACATCAGGGAAAAGTGCGAAAAGAATGCGGAAACACCGGTAGTTGCAATGGGAAGAGATATTGATTTTGCAGAAGAGGATTTCCTTAAAAATAACGGATTTATCAATTATATAGAAAAGCCTGTTAAGTTCAATATGCTTAAGGCGGTAGTTGCACTATACTCATGAGTAAAAGCTTGTTACATGGGCATAAAAATATTTTATCTTAGAGGGAGTATTTAAAAATGTTAAGCGGCATTTCATATGAAATTGCGGCACTTGTATTTGATATAGTGCTGACTTTTTATGTATGTATGGTTTATTCAAATGAGTCGAAGACAGCAAGGACCTTCAAGCTGTTTTCTGTGATATTTACGGTTGCGGTATTTATAGATGTTGCGACCTTAATTGTGATGATTCCTGCTTACAGGTTTCCTGTTTCTGTTCACTATATCATTCATTCACTTAATATTTTATCGTCTACTCTTGCGGCCAGCTCTTATGCTGATTATGTAGTGTCATGCGGCAATTACATCTCGAACAGGCACGTGCTTGGCAGGATCAACCTGACTCTTATTATTGTGCAATGTGCGCTGATGTTTCTTAATGTATTTACAGGCTCTGTGTTTAGCTACTCGATAAAGGACGGATACAATCACGGCATGCTGTTTCTTGCGTGTTCAGTAATAATTCCCTGCTACTATATTGTGCTTGCTTCAGGATTCGTTGCTGCAAATTACAGAAATTACACCATAACGCAGCTTCTTAGCATATGCCTTGCCAGCATAGTAGTTTTTGTAATTCTTTTTGTGCAGATGCTAGTTTTAAAAGATCTGTCACTTCTTTATTTTGCTGCGTCTGTCGCACTTCTTATCCTGTTTTTTACACTGGAAACCCCTGATTATAATAAGCTTGAAAAGACTATAGTAAAACTCGAAAAGGCTGAGAAAGAAGCAAATGAAGCGGTAGTAGAGGCCAGAAAAGCAAATGATGAGAAAAACGAGTTCTTGTCGCAGATGTCTCACGAAATCAGGACTCCCATAAATTCGATCCTCGGATTTAATAACCTCATCCTTGAAAACACAAGAGAGGCCAAAACATCGGAGTATGCGGGAAGGATCAAAGGAGCCGGAGAAAACCTGCTTGCTTTTTTCAATAATCTGCTAAATGTGATTGCGCAAAATCCCGGAGAGGATGTGGACATAAAGAGCTTTTCCGACTATTCGGCACTTCTGGATAATGATGAAAATGAGGTTCTTGTGCCCATAATGCCCAAGGCGATGATCCTCGTCGTTGATGACAATCAGATGAACATAGACCTGCTTATTAAGATATTAAAGAGGTGTGAGTCCATTATTGATACCGCAGAGGATGGACAGAAAGCACTGATGAAGCTTAGGAAAAATGAATATGATCTGGTCATCATGGACCACATGATGCCGATAATGGATGGTGTAGAGACTCTTAGCATCATGAGAGAAGAAAGACTTAGCAAGGATGCACCGGTTATCATGCTGACTGCAGGCGGACTTCGCGGAGATGAACAGAGATTTAAAGAGCTTGGATTTGATGCTTATCTGACTAAGCCAATTGTTGCAAATGTGCTCTATGAGCTGCTGGGAGATCTCATGGATCCGGCACTTATCGAGCAGAGGGTATCGCTTGAACACCTTTTCTACACAGAAAATATGTCAGAGAAGACGCCCGGTGAAGTTGAGGTCAAAAAGAAGAGAAAAAGCTTTACAGAGATTTTTGGATTTATCAATTCAAAGGCAGGACTTGAATTCTGTATGGGTGATGAGGAATTCTATGTTTCTCAGCTGAAAGCGTTTGTGGACAGCAATAAGGGCGATGAACTGGAAGGCTTCCTTAAAAATAAAGATTTTGATTCGTATCTGATCTCTGTGCATTCCTTAAAGAGCACAGCAAAAACGATCGGTGCAGATGACGTATCAGAAGAGGCTCTAAAGCTTGAACTTGCGCTTAAAGAAGGTCATCCCGAGGAAGTTACAGATGGTCATCCAAGCCTTAAAAAGCATTATGATGAGCTGTGCGAAAAACTGCTGTCCGGTATAAAAGAGTATAACAATGAGTTTGAAGATACGGTTGAGGAGCAGGTAACAAGTCCTGAGGATAACACACTTGCTGCCTTTTCAGACAAGCTCGGAGGTGGCGGTGCTCTGTCAGCTCAGATACTTCTGGCTCTTGCTAATACAGTGGATTCCAGGGATATCAATAATTCCGGAAGAAGCTTGCGCGTTGCCAAGATTGCAACTGAGATTGCAAGAAGGCTTGGGAAGAGCGATGATGAGCAGCAGGATATCTATTATATGGGACTTGTCCATGATATCGGTAAACTCATAATCCCTGAAAAAATCCTCAGAAAGCCTGACAGGCTTACACCGGAAGAGTCTGAAATTGTAAGACAGCATCCTGTAATAGGTTATGAAATACTAAGAAATGTATCTGAGATGCCGGGACTTGCTACAGGCGCAAGATGGCATCATGAGAGGTTTGATGGAACAGGATATCCGGATGGACTTGCAGGGGATGAAATCCCTCTTGAAGCAAGGATAATAGGTATTGCCGATGCTTATGAAGCAATGACTTCGGAGAGAGCGTATGCTTCTGTTATGCCACCTGTGCGCATAATCAAAGAGCTTGAGAAAAACCGCGGAGTGCAGTTTGACCCGACCCTTGTGGACGTACTTGTAGAAATGATCGGTGAAGGCAGATGACCGATCGGTGTGTAAATGAAAAATTTTATCATGTGTATCATAAAGAAAACTCCTTCCTGCAATGATATGCTGGGAAGGAGTTCATTTAAACGGGTAAATTGCTCAAAATAGTTTATGAGCAAAATAACTTTTTTATTTGAGTGAATATTCAGTCAGGAGCCTTGCAGCTTCTCTCAGACTCTCTCTTCTTATATGAACTGAATCGCCATCCTTCATAACGAAGATCTGGAGCTCTTTGTCGATGCTTTTTACATGAGCCAGGTTTACCAGATAGCTCTTGTGACAGCGCATAAAGGTATCATCGGGAGTCTGGGCTTCCACATCATCAAGTTTCCCTGTAAGCTGTAGAGTTGCTCCGTTTGCCATGTGAAGGAAAAGAGTATGGGCATTTTGCTCAGCATAGCAGACTTTTTCATAAGAGAAAGTCATATCTTTTCCGTTGATGCGTAGGGTAATACCACCCTGGGATCCCTTCATCTGTTCAGCAAGGATCAGCACTTCTCCTACTTCTGTGGGATCGAATGGTTTCATCAGATATCGGATAACTCTGTTTTTATAACCATCCATTGCGTGATCCTGACTGGATGTTGCAAAGGCGATAGGTACAGATGCATCAATACTTCTTATCTTGGAAGTGGCATCGACTCCGCCCATTCCCGGCATAAGAAGATCCATGAAAATAAGATCATAGAACCCGGGTCTGAAGGAAGAGAGGAATTCTTCTCCTGATTCAAACAGTTCCACAATTGTTCCCGGTCTCTTTTTTTCAATCAGGAATTGAAGTTGTCTTCTCTGGGACATCTCATCATCGCAGACTGCGACACGAAAAACATCGGAATTACTCATAAAACGTTCCTCATAAGCGGTGATCAAAAGTTACTCTTAATAATATAATATCATAAAAACTCTTATGAGTAGCAGAAAAATTCATTTTGTCAAGTACGAATTATGAATAAGGATATACATAATCTGTATTAAATTTACCTTAAACATATTTTATAATACTATTATCGGAAAGCTATGTCGGCTTACAAAGCGAATGGTGAAAGAACGGTGAGGGGAGATAGATGAAAAATATTAGTACAAAGAGCAGAATAATTATACCTGTAAGCATGTTTGTGATGACATGTATAGTTTTTCTGCTCTTTGGACAATCTGTAAAAGTATCAGCAAAGATCAAGGATTTCTATAATAATCACGTTATATTCACGGCTCCAAGTGCTGTGAAGATCTATGACGGAACACCACTTACTGAGCAAATTGATGTAACTGTACAGGGGCTTCCGGAGGGCTTTACATACAAAGCCGTCGCAGAGGGAAGCGTTACATATCCTGAAGATAACACTGAAAACAACAATGTGGTTACTGATTATATTATTTTAGATCCTTCAGGGCTTGAAGTGACTGATAAATTCACTAATGTAGAGCTTCGTCCCGGTACGTTGGAAGTAACTTATGGCGATAGGGATGTACTGGGAGCCAGAAGAGATCCGGAAGATATTGAAGATGCGACCGTTAGTACAGATGATCATGAGGTGGAAAGTCAGACTACTATTGAGGATGAGAAAGTTGCCCTTTCCGCATTGCCCGATCCTGTACAGGATGCTGGCAATATTGAAGTTGTGATATATATCTTTTTGTTAACTATGATGTTTGCAGCTTTTATATTCTTTTTAGCAGATAGCCGGAAGAAGAGGTAGATATGAAGTCTATTCAGAGTAAGATCATGCTTCTGACAAGTGTTGCAATTATAATGGTAGCAGTCCTTGTTGGCGGCACAGGTATAGTTACGCTTAGGCAGGTTGCACGCTATGATTCTGCTCATATCCTTAATTTGACTGCAGATAAAGGTGCTTCGCAGATTGACCGCAGACTTATTAACATGGAGCAGGCTGTAAATATAGTTGCGGACTATGCTAGTGAGAGATTATTTTCTGTTGATAAGCTGGTTGAGGATGAGAATTATCGAAACAGCTATTCTGCTCAGCTTGCAAATCTTTTTGGCAATGTCGCCAAGAACGTTCCCGGAACAATTGCATACTATGTGAGATACAACCCTGATATCATGCCGCCTACAGATGGTATCTATTATAGAAGCCAGGATGCAGATGGTGAATTTTACAAGGAGAAAACAACTGATCTTAGTAAATACACCAGAGAAGATGTGGATTATGTGAACTGGTGGTATAGCACCATAGATAATGGCGCACCGACATGGGTTGGACCATATCATAATGCTAATTTTGATTCAATGCTCATTTCATATCTTATTCCTTTGTACAACAAAAATGTTCTTGTCGGAGTAGTTGGAATGGATATAGATTTTGATGAAGTAATAAGTGATATCGAGCAGATCAAGTGCTATAAGTCCGGGTATGCATGTCTTGTGAATGGGGATGGAAGTCTTTTGTATAATCCGGAATATGACAAAGTTAAGCAGACCGGAATAATGGAGAAGTGGCAGGAAACTATCTTTCTTGAAGAAGATAATGGCGACGAACCGATTGATTATTTACTTGGCGATACCAGAAAGCAGATGGCATTCAGGACACTGCGGAATGGAATGAAGATTGTGATCACTGCTCAGGAGAACGAGATATATGAGTTTCCAAACAGGCTTATAAGACAAATTGTGATCACAACTATTCTGATATTCCTATCATTTATATTTATTACACTTGTATTCTCGAATAAGGTAACAAGACCTCTTAAAGAGCTGGTTAATGTTGCAAGGGAAATAAACGAAGGCCGCCTTGAGGTGACATTCCCTAAGGAAACCAAGGACGAGGTGGGTGAGCTGACACATGCTCTTGAGAAGATGGTTCATCACTTAAAGCACCACATAGACGATCTCAACTCGCTTGCTTACCATGACTCGCTCACAGGCGTAAAGAATAAGACTGCTTATGATGATGCAGCATCCAAGCTTGATAGCATAAAGGGTGAGAAGGAGTACGGTCTCATCGTATTTGACGCCAATAATCTCAAGAAGATAAATGATACCTATGGACATGAAAGAGGTAATATCTATCTTCAGAATGCCTGTAAGCTTACCTGTAGAATATTCAAAGGAAGTCCTGTTTTCAGAGTGGGCGGAGATGAATTCGTTGTTATCCTTCAAGGCGATGACTACGATAACTGCTACAAACTGATGAGAGATTTCGATATCGAGGCTGAGAGGATCAATTCCGAAACAGTTAATGAATGGGAGAAGATCAACATCGCCAAGGGTCTCGTAAAATACGACCCGTCAACCGACGCTAACGTAGAATCCGTCTTCAAGCGCGCCGATGCCAGAATGTACGTATCCAAACAAAAAATGAAACTTGCAGAGGGCATCTAAGCCCTCTGTTTTTTTGCTTTGCTTTTAGCTCCCCTGTTGTGGCGCCCTGTGCTGGGGTCCTGTGCTGGCGTCCTGGAGGGCAAAAGCCCCAAGTAGGCATGAAAAAGGGGGAACTTGTTGCTTTTTAGGGGTTTTGGAGCAGACGCCGCGGAAGGTCAAAAGCCCCAAGTAGCCACAAAAACGAGGGAACTTGTTGCTTTTGATGAATTCGAAGATGCGGTGACAGCAAGAATTCTTCCTGTGAGAAGTGCGAAAAGCCCCAAGTAGGCATGAAAACGGGGGAACTTGTTGCTTTTGCGGTTTTTGAGCAGACGCCGCGGAAGGTCAAAAGCCCCAAGTAGCCACGAAAACGAGGGAACTTGTTGCTTTTGATGAATTCGAAGATGCGGTGACTGAACGAATTCTTCATGTGAGAGGTGCGAAAAGCCCCAAGTAGGCATGAAAAAGGGGAAACTTGTTGCTTTTGCGGTTTTGGAGCAGACGCCGCGGAAGGTCAAAAGCCCCAATACTATTTTCTCAAGTCTAACGTATTTCGGATGGTTTCTTCGACTAGTCTTGAGTTGAGGGGAGTGTCCAGAGTTTCCATAGTTATGATCAGATTCTTGCCAGTAACAATGCCGCTTCTTGCCATGTCAGACAGGCGTGATAAGTTGTAATTCACGTACTCAGGATCATGCATTTTCCCTAAATGCTCATAATATATAGTTCGCCTCCTCTTGATATCAAGGATTGTGAAGTCCGGATGGATTCTCTTCTTATTAAAAAGAACGACTTCGTGCTCATACACATAAGGAATTTTCATCTTAAAAAGCGTGTTGGCGATAAGTTCTTCTGATTTAGATCTGACAATTTCTCCATTAAATGTAATGTGCGATTGATCCTTGATTTCCTCAGCTTTGCGTAAAGACATCTCGTAAAGCCAATACTTTATATACAGTTCATCCGGAATGCATGAAAGGTTGAGTTTGGATGTTAGTTCAGCCGGGTATTTGTCATACAATAAATCTGTTTGGGGAGAATAGGAATTTAAAAAATCCTCTATAGATGATAGCTCCGCTTCCGCAGCCTTGATGAAATCAGAATCATATTTCTTTTGTGCAAGGGAAAGAATCCTAGGCAAGTTCTTCTTACGAAGATAGGTTCCTGTAGTATCGTAGCCTGAACGATCGTAGTATTGATACGAATTCTTTTTGCGAGAAATCTTGAGATTACCGGGTGGGGCATTCTTAAGGGATTTTTGCCTGACGGATATACAAGATTCCAACTGCTTCTTACGTTTTTCTAATTCTTCAATAAAATTCTGTTTGGTCATAAAAATTTCCATGTTTACTCCATTAATAATGAAAACTAAATAATAGGGAAAGAAATACGCTAAAAGCATATTTGTTGTCAGAAAGACAACTAGAATATTATGAGCAAGGAAACTGATTTTGTCAAGTACGAGTTTTGAAGTATTCTGTTCATATTCCGTGCCCAAGTAAGAATAAATTTTTTTTATAATAAATATGCGTTATTTTATAAAACTATTTTTCAAAGGGGGGAATCCTATGCGTAAGTCGTTCGCAAGAAAGCTGGCAATGCTTTTGGCACTGGTTGTGTTAACAACAACCTTTGGATCCGATTACAACAGTATCGGTGTTCGTGCTACAGAAGACGAAGCTGTGCTGGCTAGTTCAAACGAAGATGCTGATGCGGTTGCATCAGAAAACTCAGATGCAGGTTTATGGGAAGAAATTAATTCTGAACAAAATGTATCTGAAATAGAAGAGACGGAAGAAGTCTCTGAAGAAGAAACAGAGGAGGTAGAGGAAGCAGAACCTGCTGAAGAAGTAGTTGAAGAAACTCCTTCAGAAGAAACTCCTTCAGAGGAAGCTCCGGCTGAAGAAACTCCTTCAGAAGAGACACCTGCAGATGAAGAAAATGCAGATGTTCCTACTGATGAAACTCCGGCTGAGGAAGCGCCTGTAGAAGAGACTCCTTCAGAAGAAACTCCTGAAGAGACTCCCGAAGAAGTTCCAGGAGAACTTCCTGAGGAAACTGAAGAAGTAACTGCAGAAGCACACAATGTAACTGTTACATATACAGCTACAAAGGGTGGTAAGGTTTCGAGAGATTCTGAAACTATCGATATCAATGCAGAAGGTGCTGCTTTTGAAGGTGCTACAGCAAGTCCCAGAAATGACAAGTATGTATTTGTTGAATGGGAAGATGCTGAAGGCAATGAAGTTTCAAAAGAAGCTACTTTTGCTCCTTCTAATATAGAAGAAGATACTTCATTTACAGCTGTATTTAAGCTGGCTGAAGAAATAAGCATGCCTGAACTTTCTGTAACGGATGTTCATGTAGGCGGAATGATCGTGTCTGTTGATGCTGAAGAGGGACTTTTCCCTGAGGGCACAGAAATAGTAATCAAGCCCGTATCAGATGAACTCGCTCTTGAGACAGCTCAGAATGAACTTGGCGAAACTGCTAAGGAAGCAAAGGGTGTTGACATCTCCTTTAAATATGAAGGAAAAGATATTCAGCCCGCAGATGAAAGATTCGTTCATGTAAATCTCGCACTTGAGGAAACTATCGAGGGTGAGAACTTTACAGTGCTTCATGATCATAATGGTGAAGTTGAGCAGATCGAAGCAGACGTTAAAACAGAAGATGCAAACGATGATGCTGAGGATAATACTCAGGTTGCTACTAATGTAGAGTTTAAAGCAAACCAGTTCTCTATCTTTATCGTAGTTGGTGAGAATGATGATGATCCAGACAATAACGAGTATGAGATCGGAACAATCAGATTCTTTAGCGAGCCTTTTGGTAAGGCTACAGAAAAGGATGTTATTTTCGAGAAGATCGTTAAGAATGACGATGAGATTGCCAATCCCGGCGTTCCACATATCGGTGAAAACCAGGAGTTCCTTGGCTGGTTTGTAGATGGTGACAGCGAAGGTACAGAGATTGTATTCACCAATGATGTATATAAAGTATCAGGTATTACACATGATTGTGTGATCAATGTTTATCCCGTAATGAGCTCTACTTACTACGTAACCTTTATTGGTAGCGATGGAGAGATTGCTCGTGTTGAGAAAGTACCGGTTGTAAAACCTGAAGATGCTATTCTTGACGTTACGGATTCCAAGTTTGATATTCCCGCAGGAGCAGGAAAAGCTTTTAAGGGATGGTCAAGAGGGAAAAAGACTCAGTATACGGATGAGGACCTTATTACAAAGGAGGATCCCCTTAATGTAGTTGAGGCTGCTGAGGATGGAGATATCTTCCTCTATGCTGTTATCGTTCCTGCGTTTTGGGTAAGGTTCATTAATAATG
Source organism: Butyrivibrio sp. NC2002 (assembly GCF_000702265.1). Classification (GTDB taxonomy): domain Bacteria; phylum Bacillota; class Clostridia; order Lachnospirales; family Lachnospiraceae; genus Butyrivibrio. The sequence continues at coordinate 133,732 of NZ_JNKZ01000004.1, read as the reverse complement.
TAGGTGGTGAGAAGGGCGCAACCTTCACAGATTCACAGTTCCTTGAGGAAGGCGATAAGCTTGGCAAGGTACTGACCAAGGTTCCCGAAACTCAGATTCCTACTCGTACCGGCTATGAGTTTTTGGGTTGGTCACTTTCAGATGGTGATGACCGTGAGCCTCTTTCAGATGAAGAGAAGAACACTCTTATTCAGAATGTTTCTACTTTGGATACAGAGAAAAACGAGCTCAAGCTGTATGCATGCTGGTCACCTAATGCTACAACCAAGTACACAGTTGTAGAGTGGCATCAGAACAGAACTCTGGATGGTTGGGATTACTACAGCAGCACAGAGCTTGAAGGCACAACTGATGCTGAGATCGTGTTCTATGAAGGTCGGTATCAAGGTCATGAAGTAATCGCGGTCCGTACAGACGATGACGATGATTATAGGTGGTACCAGAGAGAGAACCCTCAGAGGACTGTTTCCGGAAAAGCTGTACAAGAGTATATTTCCGACTCAGAAGATACACGTAATCAGTATATTCAGGCCGGATTTGAGTATAATACTCAGCTTGAGAGTGAAGTTAAGATCGAGAATGCCACCGAAAGAGATGGCAAGTACTATGTAAATGCATCAGGAAATACTATTGTTAATATCTATGAAGTTCGTAGAGAGATTACTGTAGACTTCCAGTATTATGTACAGGGTGGATATACATATACATATACACCTACAACAAGTACTAGCGATTGGGAGACTCAGTATGGACTTGTAAACGAAGAATATGTTGAACTGACCAAGTATGGCGGCAGATGGTATTACTATGGCTATGACTATGGCTGGAACTATGGCTGGAAAGAATACCAAGGTACCAGATATATTTCTACTCTAAGCTACGATCAGTCAGGCTGGCAGACATATACCAGAAATGGCCAGTTCCCGGGACAATTCACTGGACGTTACGGCCAGAAGTTTACTGAGGCTGATTCAAGCTATGTGTGGCCATCTGAGCGTACATGGAAAGAAGGAAAGTCTGGTAGTTCTGCATCAGGAATAACCACTACATTCCTTGATACATTCCTTGTAAACAGGACATGCTATTCAAGCAGCAACGCGTCCGGAAGATATACGATCCGTCATTATAAGATGGATATAAATGGAAAATATCATCCTAGCAACAATAACGCAGATAACACCACTACAACCACCAGCGGTGGATCGTTCGATTTTACAAATAAGTACAACGGATTTTCTGTTGATGCTTATGCATTCAATTTAAGTAAAGACGTGGAAGAATGGCCCAAGTGTAGAGATCCTCAAGACACATCAAGTTCTGCTAGAACATCAGTCGAATTGACCGGTAATAATCTGTACGTTGCCCACAGGAGAAATCAGTATAACGTAACCTTTAAGATCATTGACGGCAATGGCGATGTTATTGAAACAAAGGTTATTAAAAATATTTACTACGAGAAGCCTCTTGATACTGTAAAGGAAGTTACTGATTACAGAGATAAATCAAGAGAGATTCCCGGCTATAGTTTTAACTGGTACAAGCTTCCTCAGGGCGATCCTGAAGGCGAAGTAGGCAAAAAGGATCCCGAGAAGCTCTTTGATTTCTCAACAACAATGCCTGATGGCGGAATTGTTATTTACGGTGTTTATGAACCTGTTAAGTACAGAGTAACTCTTGATGCAGATGGCGGCACATTTGTTAACGAACTTGCATGGATGCAGGATAAGCCCGCTGCAGATAGATATTTCAATGTTAAGTCAACTGAGGAAGTTGGACGTAACACTCTTATTAACGGCGTTGAGAAGAACGGATTTGAACTTATCGGTTGGTATTATGTTAATAAAGATGGCTCCACAGGTGCCAAGTTTGAGTATGGTAAGGTTACAGAACCCGTTACTCTCAGAGCTGTATGGCGTAACCAGGGTACTGTAAGAGTATGGTACGACACGTACGCAGCCAAGGGGCAGTATCAGGATGGATCAACTTCCTATATTCCTGATTACAATTATGCTACCAATTCATCTGTAGTACTGGCAGCTCCTCCTACAGGAAAGCGCACAGAAAATGGCGGATATTCCTTCATCGGATGGAAGGTAGTCGGAGATAAGCCAGAAAAAATTTATCTTCCTAACGGTGTATTTACCATTGATAATGATATTTATGCCGCAGGCGTAGATAAAGATATTGAAGTAGTAATTGACGGAGAGACCAAGACTGAAACATATCACTGCGTACATGTTGTAGCTCAGTACGTAGAAACCGGCGCATCAGGCGGACCTGATGAGCTTGTGGACATCAAGTATGATCCTAACGGCGGACATCTGAGATCCGGAGTAAGTGAGACATTAACAAACGGACAGGTGGTTGTTTCAGGTCTTAAGGTTAATCAGAAGATCGTAGCTAAGGGCGCGATCTTTGAGAAGGATGGCTATGTTCAGGTTGGCTGGAATACTGATCCTAATAACAGTTCACAGGGACAGTATGTAGGACTCGGTCAGGAATGGATAGCCGGAGACAAAGCAAGCAAGACACTTAATACTGATATCAATACTCTTTATGCTGTTTATGAGCCTCTTAAGCTCTACGTTGTAATCGAGGGAACTGAAAGAACAGAGACTTACAGCGGACAGGCATATGCTGATAACGGATTCAGTATTAAAGAGAAGTATTACTATGAAGGCAACGATAAGGTACATGGTGCAAAAGTAACTGTATCTGACGATGTATTTAATAAGGATGACATCGTTTATTCCGGTCCTTCAATCAGCGAGACCAATGTAAAGCGTGATGCTGATGAAAACGTTATTGCATACACTGAGACTCTTGCAATTGGCGATTTTGCCAAGGAAAGCGACATTGCATTTACAGTTGAGTTCTCTATTGATGACAATAATGAACTTAAGCTCACAATCAATCCTGCAACCGTAACTGTAACAACAGGTTCGGCTGAAAAGGAATATGACGGAACAGCTCTTACAAATGCTACAGCTTCTGCAACCGGTTTTGTAAACGGCGAAAGCGCTACAGTAACAGCAACCGGTACACAGACAGAAGTTGGACACAGCACTAATACATACAAGTGGAATGAGCAGAATGTTGGAATTCTTCTTAGAAACTATACAGTAACCGAGAATCTCGGAACTCTGGAGGTTAAGAAGAATACTGCAACCATCACACTTACAGCTCCCAGTGACAGCAAGGTATACGATGGTACAGCTCTTACCTGCAATGGAACAGGTGAAAAGAAGGTAACAGCATCCGGACTTCCTAATGGCTTTACAGTAGAAGCTACAGCAACCGGCACACAGACCAATGCCGGAACATCAGCTAACGTAGTTGATGACGGATATGTAATTAGGAACTCAGCCGGCGAAGATAAGACTGAGAACTTTGCAAAAGCAACCAAGGTTGATGGTACCCTTACTGTTAACAAGGTTAAGTACACAGTTACAACACCTACAGCTGCTAAGCCTTATGACGGAACAGCTCTGACTACAGGCAACGGAACTATTAGCGGACTTGTTAATAATGAGACTGCAACAGTAGTTGCAACAGGATCACAGACCGAAGTAGGCACAAGTGACAACACCTATACAATTACATGGGGAACAGCAAGTGCTGCTAACTATGAGCTTGCAGAAAATGGTGAGAGCCTTGGAACACTTACAGTTTCTCAAGCTGAGATTACACTTAGGGCTGACAGTGCTACCAAGCAGTACGATGGAGAAGCTCTTACACTTAACAAAATCGTTCTCGGCGGAAGTGAGAAGCTCCCTGAAGGATACGAGATTGTTGGTACATGTGAAGGAACAATTACCGATGTTGGTTCTGTAGACAACGTAATTAAAACTTGGAAAATCGAAGATGCTGAGGGTAACAACAAGACAGCTAACTTCAAGTCCGTAGCGACTTATAATGGTACTCTTACAGTTACAGCAGTTCCGATCAGTGTTGCTACAGGATCAGCCAGCAAGGCATATGACGGAACAGCTCTTACTAAGGACGAAGCTTCAGTTACAGCTGATGGTCAGGTAAGCACAAAGGTAGCTGCTGAGATAGTAGCCCTTAACAGAAATATTACAGCAACCGGTTCACAGACAGATGTGGGATCCAGTGACAATACTTATACTATCAATTGGACAGCTGCAAGTGTTAAGGAAGATAACTACACAATTACACCTAACCTTGGAACACTTACAGTAACAGACAATGATGCCGAGATTACTATTACCGCAAACAGCAATGACAAGGTATATGACGGCACAGCTCTTACTGATAGTGGATACACTAAGAGCGACAACTTCCCTTCAGCTCTTACACTTGAAGCTGTAGTAGAAGGAACCGTCACAAATGTTGGTACAGCTGACAACGAAATCACAAGCTACAAGATTCTTGACTCAGAGGGTAATGATGTTAAGGCTTACTTCAGCAATATCAAGCTTGAGAATGGAACTCTTGAAGTAACCAAGGCACCTCTTACAGTAACTACCGGATCCAAGGAATTTGAGTATGATGGAACCGAGCATAGCTACAATGAAGAGAAGAGCATTTCAGGTCTTAAGAACAACGAGACAGCAACTATCAATGCAACAGGTAAGATCACAGATGTTGGAGAAACCGAGAATACTTATGAGATTACTTGGGACGGCACAGCTCTTGAGAATAACTATGAAGTAACAAATGAGGAGCTTGGAACTCTTACAGTAACAGCTAATGATGACCTCATTCAGCTTATAGCTGCTTCAGATTCCAAGACCTATGATGGAACAGCGCTTACAAACAGCGATGTAACAGTCGAAGGACTCCCTGCAGCCTTCACAGCTGAAGCAACAGCATCCGGAAGCATCACAAATGTAGCGGATAATCCTAAAGCTGATGAAGACGGTAAAGTAGTTGGTAACAACATTGTTAATGACGGCTACAAGATTTATAAGGGAGAACAGGATGTAACCGCCTTCTTTACAAATGTTCAGAAGGTAGACGGAGTTCTTACAATCAATCCTAAAGCAGCAACTGCTAAGACCGGATCAGATTCTAAGCCTTACGACGGAACGGCTCTTACATGCGAGACCAAGGATGCTGAAATCACCGGTCTTGTAGACGGCGAGACTGCTACAGTAACAGGTACCGGAACTATCACAGAAGTTGGTTCTACAACCAATACTGTTTCTATCGAGTGGGGAACAGCAAAGGAAACGAACTATACGGTAACTGAAGAACCCGGAACACTTACAATTACTGAATCTGATGCTGATGTAATTCTTACAGCACCAAGTGACAGCAAGGAATACGACGGAACACCTCTTAAAGCTGATGGAACAGGCGAAAAGAAAGTAACAGCAACAGGTCTTCCTGAAGGCTTTACAGTAGAGGCAACAGCAACCGGAAGCATCACAAACGTAGAGGATAATCCTAAGGCAGATGCAGACGGAACTATCACAGGTAACAACGTAGTTAATGATGGCTGGATCATCAGAGATCCCAGCGGAGAGGATAAGACTGCGAATTTCCCTAATGTAGCTAAGGTGAAAGGCGTACTTACAATCACTCCTAAGGAACTGACTGTAACAACAGGTTCAGATAGCAAACAGTATGACGGAACAGCTCTTACAAATTCTGAAGCAAGTATTACAGGATTTGCGGCTAACGAGACAGCTACTATTACAGCAACCGGTTCGCAGATAGAGGTAGGAGACAGCCAAAATACCTATGAGATTACCTGGGGCAATGTAAAATCAACTAACTACACTATTACAGAACAGCTTGGAGTACTCACTGTAACAGAGAACGGCACAGAAATTACTCTTATAGCTCCCAGTGACAGTAAGCAGTACGATGGATCAGCTCTTACAGCAGATGGTACGGGTGACAAGAAGGTTACAGCAACCGGACTTCCTGACGGATTTACAGTAGAGGCTACAGCTACCGGAACCATCACAAACGTCGGTACAGCCGCTAACGTAGTTGATGACGGTTATGTGATCAAGAATGCTAAGAACGAAGATAAGACTGCAAGCTTCACAAACTTTAAAAAGGCTAATGGTACTCTTGAAGTAACAGCAGTTGAGATCACTATATCAACAGGTTCTGACACTAAGGAGTATGACGGAACACCTCTTACCAAGGATGAGTCTGATATCGTTCCCACCGGCACAGTAAGTGACGCGGTTAAGGCTGAAATTGCAGCTCTTAAGGATAACCTTGAGGTAACCGGAAAGCAGACTGAGGTCGGCGGTGAAGAGGGCAACAATACTTACAACCTTGGTTGGAAGGCAGCAGGAGTTTCAGAAGAAAACTACACAGTCAAGGAAGAACTTGGAACCCTTACAGTAACCAAGAACAATACAGTAATCACCATCACCGCAGCTAGTGCATATAAGACATACGATGGAACACGACTTGAGAAGAATGAACTTGTAACAGATAAACCTGAAGGACTTCCTGAAGGATTCACAATTGTTGCAACCGTATCTTCTGACAAGCCTGTCGTAGAAGTTGCTGATACAGCTGATGGCAACAACATAATCACTGATTATGCGATCATGCTTGGTGATAAAGATAAGACAGAGAACTTTACAGTAAAAGCTGAAAACGGAACGCTTACGATCTATCCCAGAAATATTGAAGTATCTACTAAGGCAGGAACCAAGAAGTATGACGGATCAGCTCTCACAAAGGGCGCTACAGTATCCGTGGATGGCAATGAGACCTTTACTGTACCTGATGATCATAATGGAAAGGCATTTACCTTTGATCTTGTAAATGACGAGACAGCATCTATTACAATCACAGGTACACAGACAGAAGTAGGTTCAAGTGACAACACACATGCTGATATTGATTTCGGCAACTACAATGCAGGTAACTACAATATTGTAGATGTTTCAACAGGAAAGCTTACTGTATCGATTAATGATGATACTCTTGTAACCCTTACAGCACCCAGTGCTGGAAAGGTTTACGATGGAACAGCGCTCACTGCTGACGGATCTGATAAAGAGAATCCTGTAGCATTTGATGGACTTCCTAAAGACTTCACAGTTGAGGCAACAGCTACCGGTACCATTACAAATGCAGGTACAGAAGCAAACAAAGTAGATACATACGTAATCTATGATGCAAGCGGAAAAGATCAGACTGCAAGCTTCACCAACATTAAGAAGATTGATGGTGAGTTAACAGTAACAGCACGAGAGATCATAATTGATACCAAGGAAGGCTCCAAGCCTTATGACGGAACACCTCTTACAAAGGGAGCATCCGTTAAAGTAACAGGTATTGACGGCGTTCAGGTAATAGATGATGACCATGCAAATAATCCGGTCGTTGTTAAGCTTGTAGGAGATGAAGAAATTGAGATCACAGTTACCGGAACAATTACTGATGAAGGTACTGAGCTCAATGATTACACAATTAACTGGACTAAGGCTACAGATTCTAACTACAGCATTAGCGGAAGCAAGCAGAACCTTACAATTGGAAAGAACGACACAGCCATTGAGCTTGAAGCTGCAAGCGGCGAGAAGGTATACGACGGAACGGCTCTTACAAAGGCTGAACTTGTAAATGCTACTCCTGCAGGACTTCCTGAAGGATTTACAGTTGAGGCAGTTGTAAAGTCTACCAAGGATATTATCAATGTTGCTGACACAGCAGCCGGCAATAACGTAGTTGATAGTTATGTGATTAAGAATGCTGAGGGTCAGGATAGAACATCAAGCTTCACCGGTGTTACCAAGAAAGCCGGAACACTTACAATAACACCTGCAGAAATTGAGATTACTACAGATACTGATACACAGCTTTATAATGGAAAACCTCTTTATGCTGGTGCTACAGTAAAAACATCAGAGAATACAACCACAATAGATGCTAAGCATAACAATCAGCCTGTGGAAGTAAAACTCATTAAGGATGATAAGGCTACAGTTACAATAACCGGTAAAGCTGTACTTGAAACTGAGCCAAACGAATACACTATTGTATACGGTGAAGGTACAGACTCTCGCAACTATAAGATCAACGATACAATCGGTGCTCTTGTAATTTCTAAGAGAGTTGATGGCAACAAGTTCATGATTACTGCAACTATTAAGGACAGAAAAGAGGTATTCACCGGAAAGACATGGACAGCAGCAGACTTCGATTATGTACTTGAAGGTTCTGTACAGGGAGAAGCCGGAGTACTTGGAAAGGCAATTGATGCAGTAAAGGATATTGTTGATACCGTACTTGGAGCATTAAATGTACATGCTGAAGATGGAACCAAGGAAGTTGAAATCGATGAGGCTAAGTTCCAGGTATATGGAATAAGTGTAAGTGACAGTGTTAACTACAGAGATGTTGGAGACCATATACTTGCAATGACTGTTAGCGAAGAATTCAAGATTGTTGACGAATATGGCAACATCGTTACAGATCAGTTTGCAGAGCCTGTTCTTAATGAAGGAACACTTACAATTACTCCTATGAAGGTCGATGTAATATCCGGTTCAGCAACTAAGGTTTACGACGGAACAGCTCTTACAAACAACACAGTAACCGTTAATCCTCAGCTTGCAGAAGGTGACGAGTTTACTTACACATTTACTAAGAGCCAGACTGAAGTTGGTTCAACAACTAATGATTTCGATATAGCTGAAGGTAATGCACAGACAAAGCTTACAAACTATGATATAACCAAGGCATTCGGAACACTGACAGTAGAACCTACTAAGGAAAATGACACACCTGATAAGAAGAAGGAAAAGAAGAAAAAAGTAACTACTCCTTCCTCAAACAACAATGATAATACAAGCAATGATCAGGTAGAGGCTTCTTCAAATGTACAGGCAGATGAAGCAGCAGTTCTCGGAGCAAAGAGAACAGAAGAAACTGAAGAAACTGAAGAAGCAGGCGTGCTTGGAGCAAGACGAGGCGGAACGGATGACACAACAGATGCATCCAGAGTGCTGGTTGTACTTATAGCAGCAGGTGCTATGGCAACAATTCTTGCAACAGGAAAAAAACGCAGAGAAATGGATAAATAATAATTTCTCATAACACAGAGATACCCCGCAGAGATGCGGGGTATTTTCTTTGCAAAAATCCTTTCGTGTATGTAAGGACAGGCTAACAGGATATCCCTAATTCTAAAGAAACTATAAACTGTTCGTTAACAAAATGGATTGTCAAGTACGAGTTTTGAAGGAAACTAATCATTTTTCGTACGCATTTTTGAAAGAATATTTCTTATAATAATTATACACAGTAGTTATATGTATTCTTAAGAAGGGGGAATTGCATATGCGTAAATCTTTCTTTAGAAAGCTGGCAATGATCTTGGCAATGGTTTTAATATTTACAACCTTCGGATCCGATTACAACAGTATCGGTGTTCGTGCCACAGAAGATGAATCTATGCTGGCTGATTCCATTGATGAAAATGACACTATAGAAGATGAGGCAGATCTTTTGGGAGACATCGAAGCCGAAGAAGAGGCTGAAGAGGTAGAGGAGCCTATTGAAGAAGAGCCTGAAGAGGAGGTTGAAGAACCTGCCGAAGAGGCTCCCGAAGAAGAGGTAGAAGAACCTGAAGAAGAGACTCCCGAAGAACTCACTGCTTCTGAAGAAGAACAGGTAGAGGAAACTCCTGCTGAGGAAGCACCTGCAGAGGAGACACCTGCAGAAGAGACACCTGCAGAGGAAGCACCTGCAGAGGAGACACCTGCAGAAGAGACACCTGCAGAAGAGACTCCCGCAGAAGAGGCTCCTGTAGATGAAACACCTGCAGCTGAAGTTCCTGAAGAAGTGCCTTCCAGCGTTGTTACAATAAATTATGCAGCAACAGAAGGCGGCTCTGTATCAAAGCCTTCAGAATCTGTTGATCTGTCAGTTGAAGGAGCAGCTTTTGAAGGTGCTATTGCAGAAGCAACAGAAGGATACGACTTCATAAACTGGACAGATGCAGCCGGTAACCCGGTTGGCGAAGAAGAGAGCTTTGTTCCGGCAGATGCTCAGATTATAGATGGCGCTACATATACTGCTAATTTCGAGAAGATCGAAGTAGAAGAAGAGCCTGAAGAAGAAATAGAAATGCCTGCAAAGGATTTCGAAGGCAGCGCCGGAGATATCTCTGTAAAAGTAAGCGCTCCCGAAGGCGCATTCCCTGCAGATACAGAAATGAAAGTATCTGTAGTTGAGGATCAGGGAATACTTGATGCTGCAACAGAAAAGGTTGCAGGAGAAGTAGAGAGCGTAGCAGCTGTAGATATATCATTCTGGTACAAAAAGAAAGAAATAGAGCCCCTCAAGGCTATAAGCGTAGTACTTCAGAACACAGCAATCGCTCAGGCTGAAAATACTGACGTTGTTCATATTGATAATGCAGGTGAAGCAGCAGTTGTTAGCGATCCTCAGGTAAGTGGAGATGAGGTAGCATTTAGCTCAGACGCATTCTCAATTTATGTAGTTGTTACCAGCAGAGATCCTGATGCAAGACTTCGTGTTAAGTTCATGAACGGAACAAAAGAGATAGCTTCAATGCTCGTAAAACAGGGCGATAACATGGAGCAGGTTCTCTATGATCCCGGTGTTGACGATCAGGAAGATGGAACTATTTTCAGAGGCTGGACAACAGAAGAAGATTATACTTTAGATACTCAAGGTCTCACTATAGAGGAAGTAAGAACAGCAGTTGAACGTATGCTTCCTCCTGACATAGATGCAGATGAAGAAGGCGCTGAGCCTGTTATCTACTATGCTATGTTTAGCAGAGGATATAAGGTTTCGTTCTTTGATATGAATAACATATCTCTTGGTTCTGATACTGCAGAGATAAGCGAGACAGCATCTGATAAAACTGCAAATTATACTATAACTCTTGGATATACACCTATTGACGACTATCACAATTTTGAAGGCTGGTTTGTAAAGTCAGGTAGCAGCAATATTAAGGACTATACTGAAGGAAAAGTATATGGCGTAGGTGATGAGATTGTTATTTCCGGAGATGTAGAGTTTTCAGTAAATGCACCAGAAGGTCATTGGCTTGTATTTAATGAGAATGGTAAAGGTGCAACTTATGTAGCTCCTCAGTTTGTATATAGTGGAAAGTATCCGGAAGAACCTACCATTGATATGAAGAGAAATGGATATAATTTCGCCGGATGGTATAGAGACGAGGCATGTACTGAAGGTAATGAGTTTAACTTTAACGAATACCTCGTTGATAGAACGAATATTTTTGCAAAGTGGGAAGCGAAAGATAAGGCTCCATATACAGTTATATTATGGCTTCAGAACAATAAGAGAAGCGGATATGATTTAAAGGAAGCTTATATAGAGAACGAAGGAAAAGTTGGACAGAACATTCCTTATACTATTGTTGACAACAGGGACGAAGACTATGTAAAGATTGGTAATGATAAAAACGTTGAAAAGCATTATATAGGATTCAACCTGAACAGAGATAAAATAGCAGACGAGAAAATAAAAATCACTCCTGAAGGTGATACAGTTCTGAATCTGTACTTCGATAGAATAGAGTATAAAGTAAGATTCTATTACTATAGAGATAATGGAAATGGCAATAACAGATATTCCTTTGCTAATAATTCGAATAGGGGAGGTAATATTTGGGGTATTGCAACATGGCATGACGACCAGAGAAATCATCCTACTCTTGCAGGCTTAGAGGATCATCAGGCTACTGTAGAAGGGTTTACTGCACATTATTTCGAACTTGATGCATATTACGGAGAAGATATAAGTGCAAAATGGCCAAAATATGAACAAATACAAGGCGTGGGAAATTATTATCCTGTAAGCTTTATCATGATGGTCGGCACTAAGCTTAAGCCCAATCAGTCAGCAGGTGGCGATGGTACAGTTAAGGGACTTGTTTCTGTATTAAATGAGAATATCCTTGGTAAAACCAATGTGGCAGAAGGTAATGATGGTAATTTCCTTATAGTAAGATTCCCTGGTAATAGTAATGACTGGAGATATCATATTTGGTATGAGACTGTTGAAGGTGAGGATTATTCCGGGAAAACAGTAAAGACTGTTGATGGTGTTACTTATTATGAGGCAGATGTTATTCAATCACGCTCAAGTAATACAAATGTTACAGAGCAGAATGCTCCTAAATATGATGGCTATATCTGTTATTCAGAAAATAACAGAGAAGTAGGCTTTGATAATAACTGGAGAAAGAACAGAAGCTGGACTACGGAAAATCCGACAGTCCATCACACAAACTATCTCTATAGGCGTGAAGTTTATAAAGTAGCATTCTTTGATGGAAAATATATAGAAGGTGATGAAGGTAATTTCAGAAGTAACGACAATCATCTGTTTAAAGAAAGCGATGAAATAGATCAGGGAGCTCTAATCCCGGATAATGTAAAGAATTATGTTCCTGATCTTCCTGCAGGTGAAAGCGGATATATTTTCGATGGATGGTATACGGATGCAACTTGTAATACTCCCTTTAACTTTGATACTACGATGCCTATAGGCGGAATACGAGTATATGCAAAGTGGAGAAAGATTCAATATCGTGTATTCTTACATCCAAACTCAGATAGAGATGAATCTCTTTCATGGGGATCTGATAAACAGGGAATGTGTTTCCGTGTAAGTTATGGCGGAAAGATCAGCTTACCTAAAGGAGTTAGAAATGAATACGTTTTCGTTGGCTGGTATACTGATGACGGAAAGATGTTCAGCGCAGATACAGTCCTTAACGACATGACTGTGACAACTCCATATGACTGGGATAATCACTTTACAGATGATATGGATAAGCACGGCGAGGGTGCAACCTATAATAAGGATAAGCAGGAAAACAGATATTGGGTTAAAAATGAATTCAATCTGTACGGAAGATGGAGTCAGGTACTTGAAGGTGCAGATGGCATTAAAGTTACATATATTAAGACAGATTCTGATTATGATCCTGCAGTTACAGGAGAAGGAAACCCTGTTGACTCTAATATTTATGTAGATAATGCAGAAGCATCAGCAGTTGCTGCAATTAAAGCACCTGAAGGATATCGTTTTGATCACTGGGTAATGCAGAAGTATGATGAAGATAAAGGAGATAAAGGAGAATATGTAGATGTAGAAAACTCAGTGATTTATCCGGGATCTAAATTTAATGTTCTTGCAGCAAATGCAAAAAAAGAACCTACAGGAAAGGTAGATGCAAGCGGCAAGCCTCGATACAACTATACGGTTCAGTTAAGACCGTCATTTAAGAAGAATGGAGAACCCACACCTACATTCATACCGTGGTTCAAAAATGATGGAGAAGCAGCTTTCCATGTTGATAATGTAGCCAACTACAAGAAAAGCACACTTGGTATCAATGAAGCAGTAGCTATTCAGGCAGCACCTACACGCACAGCATACACATTTAAGGGCTGGGCAATTGTAAATATGGGTAGCAGCGATGAAGAAGTAGACATTTTCATGACAACAGAAAGCAACTATAAACAGTCTGCACTTATTATTGAGAATGGTGCAGAACTTCCTTCCAATATGCTCCTTTACTACAATGGTACAAATTTCTACAGAGATAGTGCATTTGAGAAAGAAGCAAATAAGGTAGCAGCAGATGAAGCAAAACCTTATCAGGCAATCTTCGCAGTATGGGAAAAACCTGCAGCAACGTATTCAGTAACCTACGAATTCGTAGAAGGATCACCTGAAGGTGCAGTAGCACCTGTAGATGAAAATAAGTACAAGGCAGGAGATACTTATACAGTACAGGGACTTGCAAGTGTTCCTGAAGGATACACCTTTAATGGCTGGAAGATTGGTGGAGAAGGCAATGTTGTAACAGGTAAACAAGTGATGCCTGCAGACAACGTAGTTCTTGTTGGCTCCTTCACACCGATCGACTACAATGTGACATACTCATTTGTAGAAGGATCACCTGAAGATGCAGTAGCACCTGTGGATCAGAATACATACAACGCAGGAGATACTTATACAGTACAGGAACTTGCAACTGTTCCTGAAGGATACACCTTTAATGGATGGAAGATTGATGGACAGGAAGAAGTAGTTACAGGTAAACAAGTGATGCCAGCAAGCAATGTTGAGCTTATTGGTTCCTTCACACCGATTGATTACAAAGTAACCTACGAATATGTATTTGTAGATTGCCCTCGTCCTGAAGTAACAGAACCTATAGATGAAAATACTTACAATAAAGGTGATACAGTTAATATCCTTGATGAAGATTATCTTGAAGGCTATGTTTTTACAGGCTGGACCATTGATGAAAGTGAAGTAAGCGGCACATTTACGATGCCTGCAAACAATGTAACAGTTATAGGAACCTACGAAAAGGATCCTGAAGCAACATATGGCATAACATATATTGTAAGAAATGAGGATGGAGTATATGATCATGGTCTTGTTTCATGGCCTGATAATCCTGAATCATTCGATCAGATGACCTATGAAACAGTTCCTTGGATCCGCTCAACTGATGGAATTATCGGATCAACTGCAAAGCCTGACGCAGGTTACAAGTTCGACGGCTGGTACATGTATGCAGAGACCCGTGAATTTGAACTTAGAGCACCTCTTGATGCATCAGTTATCGGAAAACTTGTAAGTCAGGAAAAAGTACTTACTCCTGAAGTTATCAGCTCAGAACTCAAAGCACTTTGCGGAGAAACCGGACCGTTTGTAGGTGCACAGTTTGAAGCAAGATTTGTGCTCGACGATGATGATACTTACACAGTTTCCTACGTTGCAAGGGCTGGAGGAACGACATCTAATGATAAGGATGCTGATATCCAGAAGACAAAGACAGATAAGATCACAGGATCTGAAGCACAGCCAATGGCTGGATATGAGTTTGATGCATGGTATGTTGTTAAGAAGAATGAAGCAGGCGAAGATGTTGAGGTCAAGCTCGACGGTGTCGGAGAAAAGCTTAGCGTAGATGATGTAATCAAGAATCTTAACTACACAGATGGCTATCCTGATAGTTCTGCCGGATATATCTCAGGCGAAGCTCAGGAAACTTACACACTTTACGAAGACACAACATTTATAGCAACCTTTAAGGCAATAATCTATAACATCAAATTCGAGTACAGAATAGCTGATGGTGTAGAGAAGCCTGCAAACTGGGATGCACTTCTTGCAGAAGCTGCAACTCATAACAGAACAGCAACAGCCGGTGAAGTATTTGATTGTCCTGACCTTCCTACAGTAGAAGGATACACATTCGGTATCTGGAATATGGAAGAAGTTAAGGCTGAGATGCTCGGAGTTAAGCTGTCGGATGCACTTTCAAAACTTGGAGCAGTACTTACAGGCAAGATCACAAGCCACGCAGCAAGTCAGACAATGACAATGCCTGCATCGGATATAATTGTCTACAGTATCGTGACCAAGAATCCTGATCAGCTTGATCCTATAATCGATCCTATAATCGATCCTGTACCTCCGGTTGTAGATGACGACGATGATGATGATGATGATGACGATGATGACACACCTGCAAGACAGGCTCCGTTCGTTGAAAACGATGATGACAATGATGACAATGATGGTGGTCAGGTTCAGGGTGTAAACCGTCCTCAGGAAGAGGCAGGAGTTCTCGGAGCAAAGAGAGAAGAGCCCGAAGAGGCAGGAGTTCTCGGAGCAAGACGAGGCGGAACAGATGATACAACAGACGCTTCCAGAACACTGGTACTTCTCATTGCGGCAGGACTTGTAGCAACACTTCTTGTAACAGGAAAAAGACGCAAAGAAGAATAAGAAAGCAATGAATGACGAAAAGTCATAAGGCAATCGCTAATTGAAAAAAAGTCCTTCACTCATTATAAAATGTGGGTGAAGGGCTTTTTCTTAAGCATTTATGTGACGTTATCGTTAAGAAATTAAAAATTATTGATCAATCTCTGGGCTTTAAATAGAAGTTACCCTGAAGACGCTCGGTTCTAATGGTGTTGATAAAGGCTTTGTGGTCGAGCTCTTTGACCGCGGGAATAACTTTTCTTACATCGGAAGCGCTGACAACGGAATAGATTACTTTCCTGTTGTTGTGTTCAAAGCTTCCTTCGCCGTGGATAAGTGTAGCACCGTGATTGGTTATGTCATAGATGAGTTCGCATACTTCCTCGGGATACTCGGTTATTATGAAAAGTGTTTCCTGCTGATAGGTTCTGTACATTATATGAAGAACCTGGGTTGCAACATACTGGAATATGATCGAATAAAGCGCTTTGTCCCAACCAAATAGGAAACCTGCAATAGTGAGGATCACGCAGTTTCCCGCAAGGATTATTGGAAAAGCATCGATTCCTTTTTTCTGGGATAAATAAATGGATATAAAGTCTGTTCCGCCGCTTGTGGCATCAACCATAAGGCATATGGAAAGTGATACGCCGCCCAGGATTCCGCCAAATACTGCGATGAGCAGAGGGTCGTGGGTTATAAAGTGTGCAGGTATAAGATCGACGAAAATACCGTTTGCGATGACCATTATCATGGAATATAGTGTAAACTTTTTACCGATATAACGGAAACCTATATAGATCGGGAATATGTTAAGCAGTATATTGATGGGTGTGTATGGAATCGCGAATGAAAAGTACTTGAGCGCGATACGCTGAATGATGATGGTGATTCCCTGCGCTCCACCGGGGTACAGACCGCCTGCATTTACAAACGTCTGGATATTAATTGCCATTAAAAAAGCCGCTACAAGAACGACTGCTAATCTTACAGAACCTCTTTTAAGATCTATTTTCATACCTACTCCAAAATATCAAGATTTAACAAAGCACTTCCTTTAAGTTATAATACATTATGCTGAAGGCAATTTTCAATTGTTTACTGCAAGTTTTCATAGGATTTTTGGAAGGATAAATACAGAATATGACTAATATTTTGATTCTCAGTGCAGGAACCAGAAATAAGGTTGTGCAGGCATTTAAAAAAGAGCTTGAGGGAAAGGGCAAAGTGATTGCTACTGATTGCTCTAATATTGGACCTGCTATATATGATGCGGATAAGTGCTATATCGTCCCAAGGATCGATGCGCCGGATTATATAGACTGCATTTTGGATATATGTAAAAAGGAAGAAATATCCGGTGTTTTGAGCTTGATAGATCCTGAGCTGTCGCTTCTTGCCAAAAATGAAGACAGGTTCAGGGAAATAGGCGTAACGCCACTTGTTTCCAGCTATGAGCTGTGCGAGACGAGCCTTGATAAATACAGGATGTATGAGATGCTCACAAAGCTTGGAATACCTACTGCAAGGTGCTACAACACTATTGAGGAGTTTGAAGCTGCAAGAGAAAATGGGGACGTTGATTTCCCTGTTTTTGTAAAGCCAAGAGCAGGAAGCGCTTCGATCAATATCAATTCGGTAAGATCGGATATCATGCTTAAAGCTCTCTACAATGACTATGAAGGGCTGATGATCCAGGAGTTTATGCGCGGACAGGAATACGGCGCAGATGTATATATAGATCTTATTTCCGGCAAGTGCACATCTATCTTTCTTAAAAAGAAGATAAAGATGCGTGCAGGCGAAACCGATAAGTCGCTGTCTGTAAAAGATGAGAGACTCTTTTCACAGATACAGACCTTTGTTGAGAAGGTTGGATTTAGTGGAATGATAGATATCGATCTGTTCCATGACGAAGAAAATGACGAGTGGTATCTATCTGAAGTTAACCCGAGATTTGGCGGTGGTTATCCGCATGCCTATGCATGCGGAGTCAATATACCGCGCCAGATAATAAATAACCTTGAAGGAAAAGAAAATGAGCCTGCAATAGGCGAATATGAAGAAGGCGTAGTCATGATGAAATATAACGAGATCATGGTAAAACCTGCAAAAGACCTTCAGGGCGGAAAGCTCTAAAGGGTATTCCAAAAACAAAATGGAGACAAAATAATGAGTAAGATTTTGATACTTGCGAATTCTTCAGGGGGACTGTACGACTTTAGAAACGAGCTGATAACAAGGCTTATAGCGCAAAAGGATGACGTTGTCATATCTCTTCCGGATGAACTAAGGGTACCTGAACTTATGGCAGAAGGTGCAAAAGTTGTCCATACAGATATAAACAGGCGCGGAATGAACCCCATAGAGGACTTTAAGCTTCTTAAGGCATACGAAAACCTGATAGAAGCTGAAAAGCCCGATATGGTTGTGACTTATACCATCAAACCAAATGTATACGGAGGCTTTGCTGCAAGGAAAAAGGGAGTGCCGTTTATATCAACGATAACGGGACTTGGAAGCGCTTTTCAGGATGGAGGCTTAAAAAGGAGCATAATAAAGCATCTTGTCATTATGATGTACAAGATGGGACTTAAGGGCTGCAGCTGCGTATTTTTCCAGAACAAGGAAAATCAGAATAAGTTTAAGAGATTCGGTATCACCAAAAAGCTAAAGACAAGGCTTGTAAACGGGTCCGGAGTTGACCTTGAAAAGCATGTGCCTCAGGATTATCCGGGACATGAGGATAATGTGGTCAGATTTTTATATGTAGGAAGGCTCATGAAGGAGAAGGGAACCGCTGAGTACCTTGAAGCGGCTCACCTTATGCATGAGAAATATGGTAATAAGGTTTCGGTAGCGACTATCGGATATTTTGATGAGGACTTCGGAGACCTTATCGAGCAGGCAAGAAAAAGAGGAGAGCTTAAGACAATACCTTTTAATAAGGATATAAGACCTTATCTTAAGGAGGCCGATGTCATAGTAATGCCAAGTTATCATGAGGGTATGAGCAATGTCCTTATGGAGGCCAGCGCAACCGCAAGACCTGTTCTTGCAAGTAATATCAGTGGATGCAAGGAGATCGTTGACGACGGCGAAACAGGATTTTTGTTTAAAAAGCAGGATGCAAAAGCTCTCTTTGATGCGATGGATAGAATGGCATCTCTTGATGTCAGCCAGAGAAGAGCTATGGGGCTTTTAGCAAGAGCAAAGGTTGAGCGAGAGTTTGACAGACATAGTATAATAGATGCGTATATTGATGAAATATTAAACGTAATGGAAAAAATGTGATAAATAATTATTTTAGGAGATAAAACAATGAGTTTGTATGAAAAGCTCCTCGCAGGTGAGGAGAAACTGTCACTGGTTGGTCTTGGTTATGTAGGAATGCCTATAGCTGTTGCATTTGCCAAGAAGATTAAGGTAGTAGGATATGATTTTAACGCAGAGAAGGTTGCTCTTTATCACAGAGGAATCGATCCTACAAGAGAAGTCGGCGATGAAGCTATCAAACAGACAAAGGTAGAGTTCACAGCTGATCCCGAGAAGCTTAAGGAGTGCAAATTCCACGTAGTTGCAGTTCCTACACCGGTTAATGATGACCATACACCGGATCTTACACCTGTTGAGAGTGCAACAAGAACTCTTGGTAAATACCTTACAAAGGGTTCGATCGTAGTATATGAGTCAACAGTATATCCGGGAGTTACTGAGGATATATGTGTGCCGATCCTTGAAAAAGAGTCAGGACTTAAGTGCGGAGTTGATTTCAAGGTTGGTTATTCACCCGAGAGAATTAACCCCGGTGATAAGGTTCACAGACTTGAGACCATAACCAAGATTGTTTCAGGTATGGACGAAGAGACACTTGAAGAAGTTGCCAATGTATATAAGCTTGTTGCTCTTGCAGGAGTTCATAAGGCAGAGAGCATCAAGGTTGCCGAGGCTGCCAAGGTTATCGAGAACAGCCAGAGAGATATCAACATTGCATTCATGAACGAGCTTTCAATGATCTTCCACAGAATGGGAATCGATACAAAGAGCGTTCTTGAGGCAGCAGGTACTAAGTGGAACTTCCTTAAATTTACACCCGGTCTTGTAGGCGGACACTGCATAGGTGTTGATCCTTACTACCTTACATACAAGGCTGAGTCACTTGGCTATCACAGCCAGATCATTCTGTCAGGTCGTAGAATAAACGACGACATGGGTAAATATATCGCTGAGTGCTGTGTGAAGAATCTTATCGCTCAGGATATAGGCGTTAAGGGCGCAAGAGTCGGAATCCTTGGATTTACATTCAAGGAGAACTGCCCTGATACACGTAATACTAAGGTTATTGATATCTACAACGAGCTTAAGGAATACGGAATTGATCCTATTGTGATCGATCCTCAGGCAGATAGTGATGAAGCTAAGAGATTATATGGCATCACTTTTGATTCTATGGATGAACTTCACGATATGGATGCAGTTCTTGTTGCTGTAGCTCATGAGGACTTTTTGTCAATAAAGCCTGAAGATGTGAAGAAGTGGTTTAATCCTGCTCACAAAACAAGAGTATTCCTTGATATCAAGGGAATCTTCAACAAGGCAGATTACGACACAGATGAATTTGCATACTGGAGACTGTAATTAACAGATGGTGAAACTATGCCGCGAGCGGGATAAAACTCGCGGCATATTCTGTATATGCGCTTGACAGCGCGCGTTTCAAAAAGATATATGCAGGGGTTTGTATGAAGATAGTTATTCGTATGGATGATATTGCTCCGGGAATGGATATGGGGAAATTCCGGAGATTCAAGAGAATACTTGATGAACACGGAATAAAGCCGCTTATTGGTGTGGTTCCTGATAATGAGGATCCAAAACTCATGGCCGGAGACGATGATGATGTAAGAATTGCTCAGGCTGCTGAATCTGGAGTTAAAGTGTCCGACAGGGAAGAGGGGCCATTCGACATAGAAGATAACAAGGATGAAGGCTTCGGATCAGAAAAAGATGCGGAATTCTGGAGAATGGTAAGATCCCTTCAAACTGAGGGGTGGATCATAGCCATGCACGGACTTCATCATAAATACACAACTAAAAAAGGCGGCCTTTTGCCGCTTAATAAACAGTCGGAGTTTGCAGGTATTGACCTTGAGGAGCAGATCAAAATGCTAAGGCAGGGTAAGAAGATACTTGAAAGCCACGGCATAGCGACTGACTTTTTCATGGCACCGAGTCATTCGTACGATAAAAATACAATAAGAGCCCTTCTTGAAACGGGCTTTAGACGCATCACCGATGGATTTGGGACTAAGGCTTACAGAAGATTTGATATCACTTTTTATCCGATATCATATAATAAGAAGAGCGCGGTGAAAAATAATAGCGAAGGATTTACAACGTTTGTTGTTCACACAGGGACTATGACAGGTGATGACTTTGCTTATTATGAAAAGCTATTTAGCGAAAAAAATGTTGTGAGCTTCAATGAATGGCTATCGGTAGAGCCTGTTGAGGCTTCTGATTTTCAGGGAATAAAAGAATATATAATGGCAAGGGTAAAATATATTCTGGTACATAAAAAGTTTTGATCATGAGGGATTTGGAGGAGCATATTCATGCAAGAACCAATAAGGATATTACACGTTTTTGGAAAATTGGGACTTGGCGGCGCTGAGAGCAGGATAATGGATCTGTACAGGCATATAGACAGAAGCAGGGTGCAGTTCGATTTCCTGGTACATTGTGAAGCTGAAGCAACAGGGAAAAAGTGTCCTACTTCAGATGAGCTGATGCTTGTAAGAGAGCCCGACTATTTTGATGCTGCGGTCAAAAAGCTTGGGGGAAATATCTACTGCGTTCCCAGATTTCACGGTACAAATGCAAGGGACTATAAGAATGCGCTGAGGATGTTTTTCATGCAGCACAGAGGCGAGTGGAAGATGATCCAGGGGCATATGACGAGTACTGCTGCTATATATCTTCCTATAGCCAAGAGCTGTGCGATTCCTGTGACTATAGCGCATGCAAGAAGCGCAGGAGTAGATCCCGGGATAAAGGGCATGGTTACCAAGATGATCAGAAGACCTCTGTCCAGTCAGGATACCTGCGACTTTAGATTTGCATGTACTGAAAATGCGGCAAGGGCTGTATTTGGCGATAATCTTACTGACAAGGGGCTTGTTGAGATAATTCCGAATGCGATCGATCTAAGGCGTTTTGTCTACAATGAAGAGGTAAGGAAAAAAATAAGGCATGAGCTGGGATTATCCAATGCTATTGTAATAGGTCATGTCGGGAGATTCCATTTTGCCAAGAACCATGAGTTTCTACTCAGGGTATTTGCGGCATTTATGAATATCCTTAATCATGATGATGCCAATTCCTTCAGTATGCTTCATGGTATGAGGATCAAACTCATGATGCTGGGCGAAGGTTCACTTATGGATGATATGAAAAAGCTTGCGCATGATCTTCATATAGGTGATTACTGCATATTCTGCGGAAATAGAAGCAACGCAAATGAGTACTATCAGGCTATGGATTATTTCCTGTTCCCTTCAAGATACGAGGGACTTCCGGGAACTGTGGTTGAGGCTCAGGCAGCAGGACTACAGTGTCTTGTGTCAGATTCGATAACTACAGAGGTTGATATCACTCCTTTAGTTAGCAGACTCAGTTTAGATGAAGATCCTTCAGTATGGGCAAGGAAGATGCTAAATGATCTGATGCTTTCGGGAATCGGGCAGGAGGGAGAATTTGAAACAGATGAAGTCCTTCCCGTCGGCGATAGGCAGGCGTCATCAGAGCCTGTTATCGAGATGATAAAGAAGGCGGGATTCGATGTTAAGACTCAGGCACAGAGAATGCAGTTGTTTTATACAACAGGGAAATTTTGAGCTAATAGGCAAACAGATTCAGATAATTAGATAAAGATAATTAGATAAAGACAATTAGATAAAGACAAAAAAGGTCGCACGGTTTATTTATCGTGCGGCCTTTAATGCTTTGCTGATAAATTCTTCCCATTCTTTGCAGATTTTATCGGGGAGAACCTTTGATACTATACTCTTTGCATTGTTTCCAAGTTCTTTTGCATATTCTTTATCTGAAAGTATTTCGTCCATGGCATTTGAAAGTGCTTCTGCGTCTCCTACGGGGACGAGAAGACCTGATACATTGTCATCTATCAGTATCCTTGAGCCACCGCAGGGGCAGTCGGTTGAAATGCTGGGGATTCCAAGTGCCATGGCTTCGATAAGTACGTTGGGCATTCCCTCAAAATCAGATGATAGTACAAACATAGCAGAGCCCATGATTTCTTCTCTTATGTTGTTTGATACGTCCATGAATTTTACCTTTTCGGTAAGGGCATTTTCTTCTACGTACTTTTTAAGTGAGGAATAGATGTCATCTTCCTGTGAGCCTCCGTAAATACAAAGTGTATAGTCAGGGTGGCTTTTGGATACTTTATTAAATGCCTTAAGAAGAAGCATCTGGTTCTTCTGCTTTGATATTCTTCCGATGTTTACGATCTTTTTCTCGTTGGATAAAGGAAGAGTCTCAGGGAGCGGAGTTAGAAAGGCTTCGTCAATTGGATTAAAGATGATGACCGATCTGTCTCTGAAATCCTTTGAAAAGTAGTTCATGGCATCAGGTGTCTGGAACACGCAGCCTGCTGCTTTTTTCTCCATATATCTTGTCGAGAAGCGGTGCCCCGCGTAATCTTCAACAGGGTTGTTTCTTACGGAAACGATGAGGGGAGTTTTCATTCCAAAGAGTGAAAACGCGCTTCTAAAGTTTGCCTTGGCGCAAAATGAGATAACAAGGTCGGGGCTTTCTTTTTTGATGCATTTTCTTAATCTTGCAAGTCTTGTAAATGCCTTGCTGATCCTGCCCTTTGTTTCTTCGCTTTCAGATAAACCGACATTTATGCGCTTTACTTTATCACCGAGGGAATATTCGTTTTCCGAAAACCATTCGGTGGCAACTATTACGTCATGCCCTGCAGCGGAAAACTTGCGGGACAGGATGCTTACAACGTGTTCTGCGCCGCCGCGTCCCATGCTGTTTAAATGAAATAATATCTTCATGTCATTTATTCTCCCCGGGTTTATTTGAAAGCTCTGTGAGCATCTTTTCATAATCTTTAACCAGGCTTTCAAGGTCGTAGCCAAATGATCTGATGCTATCAACCTGGCAGATTCTGTCTGACCCATAGGTTTGCTCTCTTATTTCAATTGCCTTTTTAGCCCATGAAAGGGGAGAGTCCTCGATAGACATTGCGTTTACCAGATTGTCAGTGACCTTAACATTTGGCGTTATGGTATCTGAAATAAGCATTGGAAGAGCGCTTACCTGAGCTTCTATAAGTGTGAGCGGGAGTCCCTCAAATATTGAAGGGAAGAGCATCACATCAAAAGCAGAGAAAAACGCATCTGCATCGTGCCTTATTCCGGTTAGTATTACTTTGTCATCAAGAGATAAGGAGGATATTTTTTCCTCTATGGAACTTTTGAGCTCGCCCTCTCCAAGGCAGATGAGAACTGCTTTGTCATCAAGGGCTGCAATTTCCTTAAATACGTCTAGCAAAAAAGTATGGTTTTTGGAAGCGATGAAATTGGCAACATGGCCGTAGATATGCTTTCCTTCGAGATTAAACTCTTTTATTATCCTTGCCTTTTTTTCTGCATTAAAAGAAAATTTGTTAAGGTCGATGGCATTGTTTATTACTGTATAATCCCTGTTTTTATACATCCATTTACCTGCATTTTCAGAGCATGCAAGCCTTACATCCGTAACCTTTAATAAAAGCTCTCTGCCGATATAGTGAGCGAGCTTTTTGGGGTCTGTTTCGTTGTGAGAATGACAGACGGTTACTGCGTGCAGTCTTTTTGCTACAAGAAGCTGCGGCGCGATCAGGGCATTTGCGGTGTGTCTTATTACGATGTCATAGCCGCCTTTTTTTATGATGTCAGAGAGAGTATTAAGGTTCTTTAGAGGATGTCTTGTCATTCTAGGGAGGAGATATACGTTTCCGCCCATTTCCTTTATCTTATCCTCGTAGCCGCCCTCTCTTATGTCGTGAACCGCGAAGTCAAAAGAAAAACGGTCTAAGTCTATGTTTTCGTATATGTTCATTATGAAGTTTTCCATTCCGCCGGGATACATTGCTCCGACGATGTGAAGAACCTTGATCTTACTGTTCATATCAGCCTCATAAAAGTCGTTTGCTAAAAAAGTAAGAGTAGTATAACATATTTTAGAGGATAATACTAAGAAGGAGCGCCTATGTGCGGAATCTGCGGATATATTTCCAAAAATATAATTTCAAGGCAAGACCTTGCGGCAATGAATGACACAATGATACACAGAGGTCCCGATGATAGCGGCGTTGAGCTCTATGACGGACCGGGTGGCTATACGGTCGGACTTGCACAGCGAAGGCTTGCAATATTAGATCTTTCTCCTCTGGGACACCAGCCTATGGAGTCTGAGGATGGAAGGATATCCGTTGTTTTCAACGGTGAGATATATAATTTTTTAGAGCTTAAAGAGGAGCTGTCGGACTACAGTTTTAAATCGACCTGTGATACGGAGGTGATCCTTGCGGGATACCTTAAGTGGGGAGTAGATGTTATCGACCATATCCATGGCATGTTTGCGATTGCAATTTATGACAGGCAGTCACAGGAGCTGATCCTTGCAAGGGACAGGATCGGTAAAAAGCCCTTATATTACTATTTAAAAGATGGCAATCTGATCTTTGCATCCGAGCTTAAGCCTATTATGAAGAGCCCCGGATTTAGCGGAAGGGTCAGAAGATCAGTTATACCAAGATATATGTTCCAGCAGTATATAAATGCTCCCGAGAGCATTTTTGAGGATGTGTGGCAGCTTCCGCCCGGATCTGTACTTCGCTTTTATAAGGGAGAGGTGACAATCCGCAAGTACTGGGATATCAAGAAAGTCTACCATGAGCGCAGGAAAAATCCGGTTTCCGGTTATGAGGAAGCAAAGCAGGGGCTTAAGGATAGACTTAGGAAGTCTGTTGCTGACAGAATGATAGCAGATGTGCCCCTGGGAACGTTTTTGTCGGGAGGCTATGATTCGTCACTTATTACTGCGATCGCGCAGGAAAACAGTGATAAGCCGGTAAAGACTTTTACGATAGGTTTTAATGTGCCTGACTACAACGAGGCGGAGTTTGCCAAAAAAGTAGCAGAGCATCTTGGTACAGATCACACCGAGCTGTACATAGATGAAAAGGAGATGCTTGACCTTGTTGAGAGTATTCCTAAGTATTTCGACGAACCCTTTGCGGATGAGTCACAGATACCTACCATGCTTGTGTGCAAGCTTGCAAAAGAGAAGGTCACTGTTGCTCTGTCAGGCGATGGAGGAGATGAGTTTTTCTGCGGCTATAATATATATGAAAATATAGCTAAGGCAAGGGAACTTGACCTGCTTGGGGGATTGGCTCATGCAGTGGGAAGCATCCCTTTTGGAAAAGAAAAGCTTATCGACAAAATGCCTTTCAAGGTTCGCACTATCGCTGAAAACAGAGATATAGAAACAAAGACTCAGCTTGCTTCAGCTTCTTATATAAGGGCAGCTCATGCATTTATGACGGGAAAAGAGCAGGATGATGCAACTGTGTCCTATGATGATTACATAAATGGAAGAGGCTACGGAGATTATTTTCCATGCAAGTATCCTGTGGAGTCATATTATGAGGAGCCTTCCTGGCAGATAAGGAGAATGCTCCTTGATATGGATACTTATCTTCCGGGGGATATTCTGGTCAAGATGGACAGAGCATCCATGAAGTACTCTCTTGAGTGCAGATGCCCTATAATGGATACGGAAGTTATGGAATACAGCTTTGCCATTCCGCATGAATATAAGTACGCAAACGGCGATAAGAAGCATATCCTAAAGGATATTGCTTATGACTATATTCCAAGGGATATTTTAGAGCGCCCTAAGAAAGGCTTCGGAGTTCCGATGGATGCCTGGCTGAGGGGTCCTCTTAAGGAAAAGCTTCTTGACTTTAGTGATGAGAGTTTTCTTAGAAGACAGGGGATTTTTAACCCTGAGTATGCTTCGAAATTCATACGAAGCTACCTTGAAAAGGGAGATGGAGGCTCGGGTTCGGGAGCCAATTTCTCCAAGCTGTCGTGGAGCTTTTTAAACTTCCAGCAGTGGTATGAGAGATACTTATGATAAATGAAAATACAGACAATCTGAGAAAAAAGCATATAGCCATGTACATAGGCTCTTTAAATAAGGGCGGAGCTGAGAGAGTTATGTGTAACCTCGCTGAGTATTTTAATAAAAGAGGTTTCAGGGTAACTCTGGTTACGACTTATCTTGCAGATGATGAGTACGAGGTAGCAGGTGCAAACTGGATAAGAGAAGATGATTTTGCCAAAAACGGTGACGCGTTAAATGAAGGCTACCATGCTTTAGATGTGCTATCTCCGGAGGATGCTCCTCGCAGGGTGTATGTAAAGCAAAGTGAAGATACAGGGATAAACCGCGTATTTTCTGCACTTATGCCTGATGAGAGAAAGGGAAGAGTTTCTAATTTCGTAGGGAGGGTAGGCAAGCTCAGGGCGATATGGAAGGCGCTAGAGCCTGACCTTATACTATCTTTCCTTGGAAAAAACAATGTGATGGCGATTTACTCAGCTAGAGGTCTTGGAATTCCTGTCGTCGTTTCTGTAAGGTCCAATCCTTCAAGAGAGTATGCTGCAAAAGGGCTTAATATGGCCATGAACGTGCTGTTTAAGAGGGCAGCAGGTGTTGTTGTGCAGACTACAGGTGCGAGAGATTATTTCAAGGAATCCATAAGGAAAAAGTGCGTGATCTTGCCTAATTCCGTGCACCAGTCCTTCATGAACGAAGAGATAACGGAGTTTGAGGACAGGGAGAAAACAATAGTATCTGTCGGAAGGCTTGATGATAATAAGAACCAGATCCTTCTTATCAGGGCTTTTGGAAAGATAATGGATAAGCATCCGGAGTACAGGCTTGTTCTGTACGGGGACGGCCCCTCAAGAAAAAAGTTTGAGAGTGCGGCAGATTCTTTGATGAAGGATGCGAACAAGGGCGCAATTACCTTTATGGGGAATGCCTCTGATATTCCGGCGAAGATAAAGAGTGCGGGGATATTTGTTCTCTCATCTAAGCAGGAGGGAATGCCAAATGCGCTTATTGAAGCCATGTCACTTGGTATTGCCTGCGTTTCAACGGATTGTCCCTGCGGCGGTCCAAGAGATCTTATATATAATAATGAGAACGGAATCCTTATCCCTATGGGAAGTGACGAGGAGATGACAGATACTCTTGCAGATGCGCTCCTTAAACTAACAGAAGATAATGATTTTAGGAAGAAGCTTTCGGAAAATGCTCTTGAAGTGAGAAAGCTTTACAGCCCTGACCGCATCAACGGTTTGTGGGAGGAATATTTTAATAAACTCATGAAGTGAGTATAGAGCGCACTAGCGCGAAAGAAAGGCAGTGTAGGTAGCAGTGCAATTTAATTCATACATTTTTATATTGTGTTTTTTGCCGATCGCGCTACTGGGATATTTCGGACTGCACAATATAAACAAAAAAAACGCGGCTCAGGGGTTTCTTCTCCTTATGAGCCTGTGGTTTTACGGATATTTTAATCCATCATATTTACTTATAATCTGCGCAAGCATAGTTATAAACTATGTGCTATACAGAGGGATGGATGCAGGGAAGGTGCCTAAAAAGGTGCTTTTATCTCTGGGACTTATCTTTAATATAGGACTTATTTTTTATTTTAAATACTACGACTTTTTCCTTGAAAATATAAATGCATTATTCAAGACGGATTTTGTGCTAAGGCATATTACGCTGCCGCTTGGAATCAGCTTTTTCACTTTTCAGCAGATTTCATTTATTGTCGATGCGTACAGGGGAGAGGTCAGGGATTATTCTTTTATAGAATATGCGTTGTTTGTGTCATTTTTTCCGCAGCTGGTCGCAGGTCCAATCGTTTTGCATAAGGAACTTATCCCTGAGTTCAGGAATAAGGAAAAGTATAGGCCAAGCTTTGATAACTTAAGCAGAGGTCTCATGATCTTTTCAAGAGGACTTGCCAAAAAGATGCTGATAGCGGATATGTTTGGCGGTGCGGTAGACTTTGGGATAAATCAGGCAAGCGTTGTTGCTGTTGGAGAAGGAGCACTTACAAGGCCTGAGATTATTATTTTGATGCTGTCATATACATTCCAGATTTATTTTGATTTCAGCGGCTACAGTGATATGGCGACGGGACTTGGAAGAATGTTCAATTTCGATATTCCGATGAACTTTAATTCGCCCTATAAGGCGCTGTCCATAGCTGATTTCTGGAAGAGATGGCATATGACACTCACAAGATTCCTTACAACCTATGTTTACATACCGCTTGGCGGTAACAGGAAGGGCAAAGTAAGGACCTATATAAATACGATGATCGTGTTCCTTGTCAGCGGTATATGGCATGGTGCAAACTGGACCTTTATTTTGTGGGGAGTTCTTCACGGAATAGGACAGTGCATAAATAAGCTGTTCCATAATGTGTGGCGTTCAGGTTGTGGGTTCCTTGAAAAGAGCATGGCAGGAAAGCTTTTGTCAAAGCTTTTTGGAGCTTTTGCCTGGGTCATAACTTTTGCATTTTTAAATGTTACATGGCTATTATTCAGGGCAGATTCTGTCACTATGTGGTTGCAGATCTTAAAGAGGCTCACGGTTCTTAATCTTGATATAAGAGAAGACATGCTTGAACCCTTCAGGATTCCTAAGTTTTCATATCTGCTTTCGGCACTATCCCTTCCTTCGTCGGATGGGGCAGCTCTTAGGATAAGCTGCGCGCTTGCGATGGCTTTTGCACTGATCATCTGCCTTTGCTGCAAAAATAATTATGAGAGAGAATATAAGTTAAATATAAGGAATATGCTGTTTACGGTTGCTCTTTTGTTTATGTGCATAATCTCTATGAGCTCGATCTCAACCTTCCTGTATTTTAACTTTTAATTTTACTACTTGGTTTGGGTGAAAAAATGACGTCAAAAAAATGGTTTATTTCCTGCATAGCGCTATTACTTGCGGCTCTTGTCACGGTTGGTGGCATGGTCTTTTTTGTGGACCCGTTTTTTCATTACAGAGCACCAAATAAAGCTTTGTTTTACAGGCTCTATGACCAGCGCTCCCAGAATGATGGGATAACAAAGCATTTTGACTATGATGCGATAATAACAGGCACTTCCATGGCGGAGAACTTCAAGGCTTCGCAGTTTGAAGAGCTTTTCGGGGTAAAGACTATAAAGGTTGTGTATTCAGGTGCAACTTATAAGGAGACCAATGATAATCTCAAGGTTTCCTATGAGAGCGGGCATGATCCAAAGTATGTGGTCAAGCCTCTTGATTATTCACTGCTTGTGCGCGATAAAGATGAGCTGAGGCTTGATATGGGTGAGTACCCTGAATATCTTACAAACAGCAATCCCTTTGATGATGTGAAGTATCTGTTTAATAAGGATGTATTTTTAAGATACACGCTGCGCTCTCTTTTGTGGTATTTTCAGGGCAAAGATGGCGGATATACGAGTTTTGATGAGTACAGTAATACTTCCGATGAGCATGTGTACGGAAAAGATTATGTGCTCGTTGGAAGAAAGAAGTTCAAGAATCCCAAGCAGGTTTTGAACGTGACGGATGAAGAATATGAGATGGTACTGGGAAATGTGAGACAAAACGTGGTAGAGATCGCAAAAGAGCATCCTGAGACTACGTTTATATATTTCTTTCCTCCTTATTCAATGGTATATTTTGGCGAGCTAAGAGAAAATGGCGAGCTTTCTAAGATGATCCGGTATAAGCAGGCTGCTATAGAAGAGATGCTTGAGTGCGAGAATATTCATATATACAGCTTTTCTCTGCATACGGATATAACAGCGGATCTTGACAGGTACAGGGATGTGGCTCATTACGACAGCATGGTAAATGAGGATATCATAGAGCTTATATATGAATGTGAGAGCGGGCTTTCGGCTGAAAATGCAGGAATATCCGACAGGATAACTAATGAAAATAAGGATGAATACTATAGAGCTGAAGAGGAGCTTCTCCTTAATTTTGACTATAATCAGCTTGTAGGCTAGAATGATATGATTGCTATAGGATAATGAATTTCATCAGAGATTTGATATCTGAGTAAATCCCGGGAATTTCCGGGAATAAAATATGGAAGGAACTTTGGTGTTTTGATCTACGAAAGATTTATTAAGAGATTACTGGATTTTATTATAGCGCTCTGCGTACTTGTAGTTTTTAGCCCGCTATACCTTATTTTGATAATTCTTGTAAGGGTTAAGCTGGGTTCACCTGTTATCTTTTCTCAGGAGAGACCGGGAAGATATGGGAAGATTTTCAGATTATATAAATTCCGTTCAATGACTGATAAGAGAGATGAAAATGGTGAGCTTTTGCCGGATGAGGAGAGACTTCCCAAATTCGGAAGGGTATTTAGGGCTACCAGCCTAGATGAGCTTCCGGAGTTTTTCAATATTTTAAAGGGTGATATGAGCCTTGTTGGACCAAGACCTCTTCTTGTAAAGTATCTTCCCTATTATTCTGAAGAGGAGATGCACAGACATGATGTAAGGCCGGGACTTACAGGGCTTGCCCAGGTTAACGGCAGAAATACTGTTGGCTGGGAGGACAGATTCAGATATGATGTTGAATATGTAAACAACTGCTCATTTTTGATGGACCTTAAGATAGTTGGAAGGACTATCGGAATGGTGGTCAAAAGAAGCGGCGTACAAAGCGGCGCTGAGATGAGTACTATTGATTTTGATATTTACAGAAAAAAGCAGCTCGAAGAAAAAGAAAAGTGATTTGGGATACTGCAGCGATCAAAAGGGGATAATATGTGCGGAATTGCCGGATTATGCGGTTTTAGAAGAGACTCAGAAAACAGTATACAGAAGATGATAGACAGACTACAGCACAGAGGACCGGATGCAAGCGGTATCTGGCATAGCCCTGATGATATGGTATGGCTTGGTCACAGGAGACTGGCTATACGTGACTTATCTTCTAACGGTGCGCAGCCTATGGTGTCACACAGCGGAAGATGCGCTATCTGTTATAATGGTGAGATTTACAATATCGATGTCTTAAAGGATAAGCTCTACGAAAGCGGATATACAGATAAGTTCCGTGGAACATCCGATACAGAGGTACTTCTTGAGGCGATAGAATATCTTGGAATAAATGAAACACTTAAGCTAAGTAAGGGCATGTTTGCGATTGCAGTTTATGATCTGGAGACGCATGAAATCTGCCTTGCCAGAGACAGAATAGGAGAAAAGCCTTTATACTACGGCTTTGTAAACGGTGCATTTGCTTTTGCC
The DNA here is from genome assembly GCF_000702265.1 of Butyrivibrio sp. NC2002. Lineage (GTDB taxonomy): Bacteria > Bacillota > Clostridia > Lachnospirales > Lachnospiraceae > Butyrivibrio. The sequence goes on along the minus strand of NZ_JNKZ01000004.1, from coordinate 101,549 downwards.
TCTGAAATAGGCGCGCTTAAGGAAATTGAAGGCTTTAAAAACAGAATCTGTGAGGAGATCCTGAATATCTATTTTTGTCATGGATATATTCCGGCTCCTTATTCAGCATATCGCGACATTTATAAGCTTGTACCCGGAACTATACTTAAGGTGACGGCTCCTTTTTCATATTTCAATCCTGTGTGCAGGGAAGATGAGATGATAAGAGGAGAGCAGCTCTCCGGGGACGCGTGGAAATTTGAGACTTACTATGATATAGAAGAAGTAGCTGTTTCCGGAATGAAGAATCCCTTCAAGGGAACAAGGCAGGAAGCGGCTGATGAGCTGGAGAGGCTTCTTAAGGAGTCCATAAAAGGTCAGATGGTTTCTGATGTTCCGCTTGGGGCATTTTTATCTGCGGGAATTGATTCAAGTACTGTGGTATCTCTTATGCAGGACATAAGTGACAGCAAGGTCAGAACCTTTACCATTGGGATGGAAGATCCGGCTTTTAATGAGGCAGCGATAGCAAAAGAGATAGCAGCGCATCTTGGAACCGAGCATACAGAGATGTATATAACAGAGAAGGATGCAAAGGAAGTTATTCCCAATCTGGCATATATGTTTGGTGAGCCTTTTGCGGATTCGTCGCAGATACCGACTTATCTGGTAAGTAAGATGACGAGGAATCATGTGACGGTCTCACTTTCAGGAGATGGCGGAGATGAGCTGTTTTGCGGATACAGATCCTATGAGTCCGTAAGAAGGATATGGGGTAAGATGCATTCGATGCCCTATGCGCTTAGAAATACTGCAGGGAAACTCCTCCTTGGCACAGGAGCAGCCAAAAAAGATAAGGTAAAAGGGGATAAGGCAAGGCTTCTTCAGGCAAAGAGTCCCGAAGATCTCTACCGCATACAGTATGAGATGGAGCCTGATGCTTTGGATATTGCAAAAAACAGGATCAGACTTCCCTACAGTCTTACGCTGGCAGGAAGAGATACCCTTTCTGAAGTTAACCACGATATCATGCTCCTTGATATGAAGATGTATCATCCGGATGATATCCTTGTAAAGGTAGACAGGTGCGGAATGGCTGTGTCACTAGAGAGCAGGATACCGCTCCTTGACAGGGATGTAGTAGAGTTTGCATGGAGTCTTCCGACAGAGTACCTTCTTGATAAGAAGACTAACGAAGGAAAGCAGGTACTTAGGGACGTTTTATACAGACGAGTTCCCAAAGAGCTGGTTGACAGGCCAAAGAAGGGCTTTTCAATCCCTGTCGGAAAATGGATCAGGGATACTGAGCTAAGAAGCTGGGCTGAGGACATGATAGCTTTTGATAAGATAAAAAGAGAAGGCTTTTTGAATGCGGAAGCGGTCCAGCGGGTATTTTCGGAATTTTTTGAAGGTGGCGAATACAGACCGGTTCTGTGGTATATTCTGATGTTTGAAGAGTGGCTGGAGAAGGCATGATTAGACAGATAGATAATTTTTATTTGGATGGGAACGTGGGAAATTCTCCCAAAATAACGGTGGCGATAACCTGTTACAACGTGGGAAAATATCTTGCAAGATGTATAGAGTCCGTGTTGGCGCAGACCTATAAGAATCTGGATATAATCCTTGTTGACGACGGGTCAAGGGATAACTCCGGTCTTATATGTGACTACTACGAGACTCAGGACAACAGGATAAGAGTCGTTCACCAGAACAATACAGGTCCCGGGGAAGCAAGGAATCTTGCGATCGATATGGCAGAGGGTGACTACATTGCTTTTGTTGACGGGGATGATTATGTGGAACCCTACATGTATGAGTATCTGATAACGGCATTACTCAGGTCTGAGTGCGCTTTGAGCATTTGTAAGTATTACAGTAACGGCGTGGATGAAGAAATCGATATCCATCCTCTTACCGAGGAGATGAGAGCCGGTAAGGTATCGGTAATCGATAAGGATGAGCTCCTTAGTCTATACATTGAGGAATCGGAGGAGTATCCTATAAGGAATGCTGTCTGGAACAAGCTTTATAAGAAGAGCCTGTTTGACGAGATAAGGCTTCCGAGTCAGAAATATTATGAGGATATTCTTGTCACACTAAAGCTCCTTGGGGCTGTGGAAAGCGCGGCATACGTTGACACTCCGCTATATCACTATATAATTGACAGAAAAGATAGTATAATGAATCAAGGTGCGTGCGACGGCATTTTGACGGATCAGATTCCTGCTTATCTGAAAAGGGATGAGTACTTAAAGTCGATAGGCCGTGATGACCTTGTTAATACGCAGGATTATCTTATGTATAAAAAGCTCCTTCTTCTTTATACAGAGGCAAGAAGAGATAAGAGTGGTAATAAGAAGCATATCAAGGAAGAACTTGAAAAGCGCATCAGAAACTGCAAAGACAGGATTGATGAAATCTATGGCTGCAGGATAGCCAATCCTCATGAGAGAATGAGGATGGATCTGTTTTTGTGGCATCCATGGGCTTATAACCTGTTTATGGATGTTAATGAGGGAATTATTTTGCCGCTTAGACAGAAGATCAAAAAATAACAGGAGAAAGATTCAGGGGGACACATGATAATAATCAGATTGAAGGGCGGTCTGGGTAACCAGATGTTTCAGTACGCATTATATTTACAGCTAAAAGCCCTTGGCAGAGAGGTGAAGGTAGACGAGGTTTCCGGATTTGTTGATGATAAACAGCGTGATCCTGCTCTTTTTGACATGTTTGGGATAACCTATGATAAGGCCGGAAACGAAGAGGTTATAGATATAACCGATTCGCACATGGACCTCTTTAGCAGAATAAAGAGAAAACTGTTTGGAAGAAAAAACCACGAGTATATTGATGAATCAGGCAATTTTGATCCGAAGGTACTTGAGATGGAGACTGCTTATCTTAACGGATATTTTCAGTCAGCCAAGTATTTTACGGACAAGGATGTGCTTGAGCAGCTTAGACGAGAGTATTCATTTGACCAGGATAAGGTGCTCGTCTCAGATAAATCGTGGGAGCTTTACAGGCAGATAAGGCAGACGGAATCTGTAAGTATCCACGTAAGAAGAGGGGATTATTTAGAGCCCGGAACAGTGGAGACCTTCGGCGGGATCTGCGATACAGACTATTACAAGAGAGCAATCGATATAATGCTCCAAAGATTCCCCAATGCGGAATTCTATGTGTTTACCAGTGACAAAGAGTGGTGTGAGCAGAATGTTTCAGGCAAAAGGTTCCACATGGTTGATACCGGAGAAGAGAATGCGGATGCTGTTGATATGTATCTGATGAGCCTGTGCAAGCATCATATACTTGCAAATTCAAGCTTTAGCTGGTGGAGCGCATGGATAAACGATGATCCTTCAAAAACGGTGATCGTTCCGGGAAAATGGCTCAATAATAAGCCGATGAATGATATTTACACAGATAGAATGGAGAAAATTTAAGGTAGTTTATGAGTTTAGGAAAACCTGATGATAATAAAGCGGAGGAGCTTTCGCTTTTTCAAAAAATCAATTATATATTCGATAAGAGGCAGAAGAGATACTTGGTTATTTTGGGAATAATGATACTTATAGGTGGTGTGTTTGAAACACTTGGAGTATCAATGCTTGTTCCAGTAGTTACGGTAATCCTTAATCCTGAATCGCTCCATAAGTTTATGGATAAGGTTCCAATGGTGAATGATATTGCGTTATCATTGGGGCTTAATACCGACAAGAAACAGATTTGTGCCATAATGGCGCTTCTCATTTTGGTTTATATCGTCAAGAATCTTTATCTATTGTTTCTCACATATCAGCAGAATACTTTTATTGCAAGAACCAGAAATGACATGATATCAAGGGTTATGAGGGAGTTTTTGAACAGACCCTATGAGGATTATCTTGGCGCGGACATACCTACGGTATTTAGAATAACTGATAGCGATATACCGCATATGTTTTCGTTGATGCTTGCACTTCTAAGTCTTGCGACAGAGGGTGTTGTATCGCTATTCCTTGGAGCATTCCTTGTGTACACGAACTGGAAGATGGCGGTTCTTATTATCGTTGTTCTTGCGGGAATGACATTGCTTAGCACCAAGTTTATCAAACCCCGTATGAATGAGATTGGTAAGAAGAACCAGAATATTCAGTCAAGGATTGCAAAGTGGAGAATCCAGGCTATCTACGGTCTTAAGGACGTAAAGGTTCTGAACAGACAGGACTTTTTTATCAGAAACTATTACGAATCAGGCAAGATCGGTGCTGAGACTGGAAGGGATTATACGGTTTTGAATAATCTGCCCAGACTTATGATCGAAACTGTATTCATGGCTTCCGTATTTGGATTTATCATGGTTTATGTTGCAGGCGGCGGAGATGTGAATCGTCTTATGACGCAGCTTGCTGCATTCGGTGTTGCAGCTGTAAGACTTATGCCCGGTGCAAACAGAATAAATACATATATTACAGAAATAGCTTATGAGGAGCCTAGTCTTGACTTTGTCTACAATAATCTGAGTGAATCCATGAAGACAGATAAGAAGATGGAAGCTGAGAGAATGGCTATTGCAGGACCTGCGCTTAAGCTAAATGACAAGATAGAGCTTAAGGACATAGTTTTTGCATATCCTGATTCAGATAAGAATATATTTACAGGTGCAAACATGATAGTTCCCAAGGGTAAGTCTGTTGGTATCATGGGATCATCGGGAGCCGGAAAATCTACAATAGTTGATATACTTCTTGGACTTTTGCATATAAAGTCCGGAGATATTCTGTGCGACGGAGTTAATATCTTTAGTAACTATGAGTCATGGCTTGCACAGATAGGTTATATTCCTCAGAGTATCTATCTTATTGATGAATCAATAAGAGATAATATCGCATTTGGTATAGCTGCTGATAAGATTGATGATGATAGAATATGGGAAGTGTGCAGGGAAGCTCAGCTTGCTGATTTCATAAAGACTCTTCCGGAAGGACTCGACACCAAAATAGGTGACCGGGGCGTAAGATTATCAGGCGGTCAGAGACAGAGAATAGGTATTGCAAGAGCGCTTTATCACAATCCGGAGATCCTTGTATTTGATGAAGCTACAAGTGCTCTTGATAATGAAACAGAAGCTGCTGTTATGGAGGCGATAAATAGCTTCCACGGCAAGAAGACAATGATCATCATTGCACACAGACTAAATACTATTGAGAAATGTGATATCATCTACGAAGTTAAGGATGAGAAGATTGTTGAAAGTAGTCTAGAGGGAAAGACTATAATTCATGCATAAAGCTTTTGTTTAGCTTTGGTGCGTTTTAAGTGGCGCTATATATGGCCACGGGATGGAAAAATTATGATAGGAACAGAATTAATAAAAGGATACGGCCTTGGAAATCAGTTGTTTTTTTATGTGACAACAAGATGTATGGCAGCTGAAAAAGGCGTTGATTTTGGATTTATTAACCCCGGGCAGATTGGAAATGTTTTCCATTCGAGCAGGGGTATGTATTTTATGGACATAGACATGGGAAAAGAGATTCCCATGGAGGATAAGGATAAATTCAATATTTTCATCGAGCAGGATGACAGACTCTACATGGGTAATTCCAGACATGATATGAGTAACGGCTGTTATATAAGCGGCGCCGATCCCAGGATGTTCGATATAGAAGACAATACTCTTATTTACGGCAATATGCAGGATGAGAGTTATTTTGAAAAATACAGGGATGAGATCAGGAACTGGCTTCATGTAAAACCTGAAGCGGAGTCCTATGAATATACAGCAGATGATCTGTGCATAATCAATATAAGAGGTGGTGAGTATACAGATCACCCGGAGCTATATCTAGACAGGCGTTATTTTTTAAATGCCATTAAGAATATGAAGAAGATAAACCCTGATATGAGGTTTATGGTTGTTACGGAGGATGAGGAAGCTGCAAGGAAGGTTCTTCCTGAATACGAATGCCATCACTTTGATATGGGCAAGGATTATGTGACAATTAAAAACGCAAGATATTTAATCCTGTCAAACTCATCATTTTCAATAATGCCTGTTTTATCAAGCACAGAGCTGAAATACGCGATTGCACCTAAATACTGGGCAAGACATAATGTATCAGATGGGTTCTGGTCATCAGAGCAGAATATATACAGCTTCCTTCACTATCAGGATAAGAAGGGCAGAATATGGGAAGCGCCTGAGTGCAGGGCTGAACTTGCTGAGTACAAGAAGAAGTCGTCCCTTTATGCAAGAAGGAACATTAAACCCGGCAAGGTGAGATCATATTGTCAGATAATCAGGAGAAAATGCCTGTATGGAGTATTTTTCTGCAAGAAGATCATAAGGTCTCTCGAGAGAAGACTTGGAATCATTAAGGTATTTAAAGCTGAGTAAAGATAAGGATATTTAAGATGAGTAATACATCAAAAAAGCTTTGCCTTAAGAATGTAACGCTTTGTGCTATGACAAGTGTTAACGTTTATGAGACAGTCAAAGCTTTGAAGTACAGTATGAAGGACATAGATTTTGGCGATGTGGTTTTTATATCCGATAAAAAACCGTTTTATCTGCCAAAGAATGTGAGATTTTCTTATACTGATAAACTTGATAGCATTGATAAATTTAATTATAAGATGACCTATGAACTGTGCAGGCATATCAAAACTGATTATGCGCTGATAGTTCATGCTGACGGATTTGTAATTCATCCTGAACTGTGGCGGGATGAATTTCTAAATTATGACTATATAGGAGCTCCCTGGCCGATTCCTGATAATGACTATCTCTACAGAGACAGAGAGGGTAATCTGTGCAGGGTTGGCAATTCTGTTTCGATAAGATCCAAGAGACTTATGGAATATCCGGGGAAACATAACAGTAAGTGGGTTCCTGTATATGATGATTTTTATAACGAAGACATCTATATCTGCTGCTATCTGAAAAAGGAGATGGAGCAGGAAGGTATAAAAATAGCTCCTTTAGAGGAGGCTGTTTATTTTGGAAGAGAGCATGCACTTCCGGAGAATAAAGGAATAGAGCCCTTTACTTTTCATAAGTGGAGAGGCGAGAATGCAGACTATCCAAGATTTTACAGCCCTGATAAGAGAATAAAAAATGCGATAAGGCCGCTTCTTTTTTGGAGAAAGACAAAGAGCTGGAGACAAAAGCACGGATTTAAAGACTGACAGAAAAAGTCCGTAGATTTGAGAGAATATTATGGTATATGATTTAATTCCTTTTTTTAATGAACTTGATATTTTAAAGCTTAGGCTTCACATTCTTGACCCGTATGTGGATAAGTTTGTAATTGAAGAAGCAACTACTACTTTTTCCGGACAGGAGAAGGAGCTTTGCTTTGAAAAAAACAAGGATATGTTCAAGGAATTTCTTCACAAGATTGAATATGTTGTTGTAAGAGAAGACAGGGATTTCAAGGTTACTCATGAGAGAGATTATTTTCAGAAGAATCATCTGATAGAAGGCATAAAAGATGCAACGAGTGATGATATTATAATTTTCGGTGATTGCGATGAGATACCTAGTCCCAAAGCCCTTAAAAAAATAATCGATAATTTTGATAAGACCAGGGTTTATCATCTTGCCCAGAGGAATTTTTATGCTTTCCTCAATATGGAGGAAAAATCAGGCAAGCTGTTATCTATTACAGGTGAGTTTCCGGAAATCAGGGAAGAGGACAGAAAATGGCTTGGAACCAAGGTCTGCAGCATAGACAATATCCCGAAGGAAGGTATTGTAAGGCTTAGGGATCTGGTTTCACCCTGCGATGAAAAGTCTGTAAGAGTTGCGGATGGCGGATGGCACTTTGGCTACATGGGCGGATACAAGGAGACAAATCCTGCAAAGAGAATCGGCGTTAAGGTCAAAGCTGCCGCTCATCAGGAATATAATGACCGCGAAGTTCTTGCTGAAACAATGGACCATCTGATCCTTGGAGAGGATATATTTGGCAGGAAGGCAAAGTTTGAGAGGGTCGAAGTTGACGAAACCTATCCTGAGTATTTAAGATATCATCTTGGTGAATACGAGCATCTCTATATGCCGAAGATTACTCCTTTTATGAAACTTACTCACAAGATAGACATTACGGCAGGCAGATTTATGAGAAAGGCTTATCACAAGATAAAAAGGGAGCTGGGCTTTTCTAAAAGCCGGGAGGACTAAAAGTTGCAGGGAAAGAATAAATATCTTTTGAATTACATTCTGTGGGCTGCAGATATGGGGACAATAATGCTGTCTTTTGCGATAGCTACTTATGTCAGATATTTTAACTTCAGAGACATGAGAGATAAATCGCTCCATTTCTATATCTGTATTGTTTTCATGCTGGTTGGAACAGTTTACAGTTTCGCACTTGACTACAACAGGGATTATATAAAAAGAACCGTCTGGAAAGAGGGAACTGCTATTTTTAAGTATTCGGTAGTTCTTATTCTCGGAACAATAGCTGTTGCGTATACATTACAGCTCGCAGAGCAGTTTTCACGTCTTGTAATGTTCTACTTTGCGCTTATCAATATGGCGCTTATGCTTTTTGTACATCAGAGCATAAAGGGTATGCTCAAGAAGTACTGGAGTAGCGGAGATACAGCAATAAAGCTTATCGTGGTATCAGAAAAAGAGATCCTTATGCCGACAATCAGACATCTTCAGCACAGGATCGAGATGAATTATTCGATCGTTGGTGCAGTATGTATCGATGAAGATATGACAGGAATGGTCATAAGGGGCGTTGAAGTTCTTGCAAATAAGAAAAATATCATTGACGTTATGACAGGAATGCCTCTGGACGAGGTGTTTATATATACTCCTAATGTAAGCCAGACTGCTCTTAATGAGACTATTGAGGCTTTTGGAGACATGGGTGTGACCGTTCACTACTGCGTAGAGCTTCCGGGAATAGCGGGAAGTACTTCAGTTGGTACTCTTGGAACATATTCCGTGATTACTTATATCAACGGAACCGAGAGATACAGAGCACTTATTGTAAAAAGACTTATCGATATAGTGGGCTCTTTGGTAGGACTTCTTATAACTGCGGTAGTTACACCTTTTGTTGCTATTGCAATAAAGCTTGATTCTCCCGGACCTGTTTTCTTTTCACAGACAAGGATCGGTAGAAACGGCAGACGTTTTAAGATATATAAGTTCAGAAGCATGAGGACCGATGCTGAAAAAATAAAGGAAGAGCTTCGGGATCAGAACGAAATCGACGGACTTATGTTTAAGATGAAGGATGATCCAAGAGTTACCAAGGTTGGTGCTTTTATCAGAAAAACAAGTATTGATGAGCTTCCTCAGTTTTGGAACATATTAAAGGGCGATATGAGCCTTGTGGGTACAAGACCTCCGACCGAGGATGAGTTTGACAAATACAATCAGCATTACAGAAGAAGGATCAGTATGACCCCGGGACTTACGGGAATGTGGCAGATAAGCGGCAGAAGCGATATTGATGACTTTGATGATGTGGTTAAACTCGACCTTCAGTACATTGATAACTGGTCACTGGGACTTGATATCCGTATTTTGATAAAAACAGTGGGCGTTGTTTTATTTGGCCGCGGAGCCAGATAAAAAGCGGAGATAATATGGCAGATTTTTTTATTAGCGTGATCGTGCCGGTATACGGTGCTGAGAAATATCTTGAAAAGTGCGTAAACAGCATAAGAAGTCAGACCTATGACAATATGGAGATCATCCTGGTTGATGATGGTTCAAAGGACAGAAGCGGGGACATGTGTGATGAATATGCCCGTAAGGACGATAGGATAAAGGTTATCCACAAGGAAAACGGCGGCCTTATTTCTGCCTGGATGGAAGGCGTAAGAGTAGCCGGCGGAGATTATTTAAGCTTTGTTGACAGCGATGACTTTGTGGATTCCTGCATGATCGAAGAGATGTCAAAGTACCTGACCGGGAAAAATGAGATAATCTGCTGCAATCATATGATAGAGCATGAGGATGGCAGGCAGACAAAGTGTGCGCATGGCGCTGCGCCCGGAATTTATGAAGGCCTTGAGCTTGAGCAAAAGATTTTCAGGAACATCCTTGGAAATGAAAACAGGACTGTAGCCATGTCCAGATGCATGAAGCTTACAAGGGCAGGTCTTATAAGGGATAATCTGGGATATCTTGATAAAAGGATCAGAATGGCAGAGGATGTAAATGCTATGCTCCCTGTTATGCTCGATGCAGAGCGTATAGTTGTGATGAAGGACTCGTATTATTACCATTATTACTACAATGACAAGTCCATGGTCCACTACTATGACAAAACGATGAATGAAAATATGAAATACCTTGATGCTGCTATCAAAAAGGTAATGGAAGATAAGTTTTCCGACAAGGAGCTATCTGCTGTAATGGTAGAGAAGGAAGAGCTCTTTATGTTTATGTTGCAGATGAAGAACGAGCTTAAACACAAGGGAGGACGAGTAGAAAGAGTCCTTGATCTGATAAAAGAGGAGGATATTAAAAACAGAGTTAAAAAATGTCCTCTTGTTGTAAAGGATAAGGGAAATCAGTTATTATATTTAGTGATGAGAAAGCCAAATGTTGTAACTGCGTCTATCCTGACCGCGGCTTTTTCACTAAAAAACAGAGGTTAAGACAGGGTGGAGAATAAAATGGTGACAATTAGAGAGACTGAAGAAATGAAAAAAGAAAATATCCGCAAGAGGTTATTTGTTATTTCAGTTGTTCTTTGTTTTGCCACTATTTTTTTATATGAACTATTTACGCCGATGATGATGGATGATATGACATATCTTTCCCAGGTTAAAAAGGCAGGAAGCATTGCGGGACTTCTTGCACAGGAAAAGCAGCAGTATCTTGGCTGGACAGGAAGATCTGTAGCGCACATGATGCTAAGACTCGTTATGTTTGCCGATCTTCACATCTTTGGCGGCGGAAGAATGATTTTCAATATAATATCTTCTGCGGCATTTACAATATTTTCGCTTCTTATTTACAAAAATATCCAAAAGACGAGAAAATATGATGTTTTGGCATATCTGCTCATCCTGCTCCTTGTGTGGATGTATGGTGTTTCTTTTGCACAGACGGTATTGTGGGAAACGGGTGCCTGCAATTATCTGTTTACAACAACTATAATAATGGCTTTTATCACTTACTTTAGAAGCAGCATAGAAAAAAGCATTGCTTTAGATGATACGGCTAAAGAAAAAGGCGTATTGAAGGCTGTTTTGATGCTGATTGCAGGTGTTCTTGCCGGATGGTGCAATGAAAATACAAGTGGAGGATGTCTTTTATTTATTCTCATCCTTCTTGCTATGTATTTAAAACAAGGTAAAAAGCTGAAAATTTGGATGATAACAGGACTTGTAGGCAATGTTACAGGTCTTGCGATAATGGTTCTTGCTCCCGGAAATGCGCTGAGGGCAGCAGGAAGAGAAGAGCTTCACACAGGTCTTCTTGGAATGGCTGCAAGATTTATGAACATTACCCTTGCTATCAGGGATGAATTTATAGTGCTTATTGGTGCGTTTATTGTACTTGTTGTTTTTCTCAGGATCCAGGGCAGAAAATGGGCAGAACTCTTGGATGTTCTTGTTTTTGGATTTTTATTCCTTGCGACATCTTATAGTCTGATACTGACCGTGACACCTCAGAACAGAGCGCTTTTTGGCGGCGGAATATTCCTTATTATCGCTATAGTTCAGGCGTTTGAGTATGTTGCCACAAATGAAACGTGGATACAGCTTATAAAGAGGGCATCTGTTTATCTAATGCTCCTTTATATGCTATTTACATATCTTGACTGTGGTGCGAGCCTTGTGAGAATATACCGCGAAGAAAAAGAAAGATACGACTATCTTGAAGAATGGTCAAAAAAAGGCGCGGAGGATGCTGAGGCACCAATGCTCAGACCCCAGTTTGAGAACAGATATACTGCAGCATACGACTGCGATATAACTGAGGACTGGACCAACTGGAACAATATGATGATGGCGAATTACTATGGATTTAAAACGCTTTTAGGAGTGGATAGGGATGAATGGGACAAATACTGATATAAGTATCATTATTCCTGTATACCAGGCGCAAAAAAGACTTAGAATATGCTTTGAAACGGTGAAAGCAGCTGCAGATCATCTTGAAAACAACCCTGAATTTGCGGGTGCAAGCTGCGAGATCATTCTGGTGGATGATGGCTCAACAGATGACAGCAAGAAGATGTGTGATGAATTTGCATCAGAAAAGGTAATTGTAAGACATACCGGTAACCATGGCGTGTCCCATGCAAGAAATATCGGAATAGAGCTATCTTCCGGTAAATACATTGCTTTTGTGGATTCGGATGATACTGTTGAAGAAGAATATCTTTGCACTTTATATAGAAAAGCGCTTGATAGCGGCAAGGATGTTATTGACATGTATAATGGCGCTGAAGATGGAAGCTGCTTTAGCGGAATAGAGTATATCAGCCTGGTTACACTGCAAGAGAATACCCATGTGTGGGGGAAGCTATTTAAGAGAGAAGCTATAGTCAGGAATAAGGTGGTATTTCCCGAAGGGCTTTCAATTGGAGAAGATATGTTGTTTCTTCTTGACCTTGCTCTGAAAAAAGGAGATAGCAGGGATTTCTTTGTTATTCCTGAAGGCGGATATAATTATTATGACAATGAAGAAGGTGCGATGAAAAGCGCCTTTAAAGAGAGCTACGCACATCAGCTTATCTGCTGGAAAAAGGCAGAGGAAAAGATGACAGAGAGCGGTTATGCTTTTTCGGAGGATGTTAAGGACAGGCTCTCAGTGATACAGATAATGAACTCGATGCTGGTTGCGGGGAAGATAGCCTGTATGAGCAGAGAAGATAAAAAGTCTGCTGATGCGGATATGATAAATGCCATATTAAGTACATGTCAGGACCTTATAGAACATGCACTTGAAAGAAAACGGGCGTTTTCTAAACTGCCGGGAGGATATAAGATCAAGGTATCTGTGTTTAGGATGAATGCCAAACTGTACCTTGGGTTATATGGATTATTTAAGGCATAAATGCTTGTACTGATGGAAGTGAAAAGAGTAGTTGTAATTGTAAATACAAACTTTGCCGGTACAAACAGATACAGGGGAAAATAATGCAAAAGCAAAAGAAACAAATGATATTTTATATGCATGCAGGAAGCAAGAATCATGGCTGCGAAGCAATCGCCGTAAGTACCATGAAGCTTTTAATGGATGAGAATAAAACTAAAGATAACGATATAGTTTTTGTTACGAATAATGAAAGCGAAGATATGGAGTACGGCCTTGGGAGACTTCGCGACAGGGGAGAGTGTGATATTGTGGAGGAGCGTCATATAGCAAGACACAAGCTCACACATGTTATGTATTATGTATACAGAAAGATAACAAAGGATGCTGAATCTTTTTTCAGATACAGATACAGGGATGTCTTAAACCGGTTATCGGGAGATGACAATATAGCAGTTTCTATAGGTGGAGATAACTACTGCTATCCTGAGATGATCAAAGACCTGGTACTGTCTCACAATGTATTTAAAAAGAAAAACATGAAGACATACCTTATGGGTTGTTCTGTTGAGCCTGATTCTGTAGAGGGATTAAGGGATGACTTAAACAGATATGATCACATAATTGCGCGCGAATCGATCACGTACGAAGGACTCATAGCAGGTGGTATAGATAAAGAGAAGCTGTCACTTTGCCCTGATCCTGCTTTTGCGCTTAATACGGAAGAGGTTGAGCTTCCCGGAATTTTTAAAGAAACTGATGTTATCGGAATAAATGTAAGTCCCATGGTCCAGGGAAAGGAAAGCTCTCCCGGAATGACAATGAAGAATTATAGGGAACTTATCAAGTATATCCTTGATAACACAAGTTATGGAATTGCACTTGTGCCTCATGTTGTATGGAACAGTAATGATGACAGGAAGCCTCTAAAGGACCTTTATGATGAATTTAAGGGCTATAAGTCAGACTCTGATAGCCCCGCCGGATCAAATAGAGTTGTGCTCATAGAGGATATGCCTGCAAGTAAGCTAAAAGGAATAATAAGTAAGTGCAGATTCTTTATCGGAGCAAGGACACATTCCACGATAGCTGCATATTCAAGCTGTGTTCCCACACTTGTTATAGGATATTCCGTAAAATCAAGGGGAATAGCAAGGGATATATTTGGAACAGATGAGAATTACGTTATCCCTGTTTGGGGACTTAAGAAAGAGGATGACCTTTTATCCGGTTATAAATGGATAATGAGTAAAGAAGATGAGATAAGAGATCGCCTAAGTGAAGTTATGCCCGAGTATATAAAAAGGGCATCGGGCAACGTGAAATATTTTGTTTAAAACGGGGTGTGACCAATGATAATTGTACGTATTGCCGGAGGGCTTGGAAATCAGATGCAGCAATATGCTCTGTACAGAAAGCTCATGGTTGCGGGTGCAGATAGAGATGTAAAACTTGATACCTCATGGTTTGATGAATCTGCTCAGAAGGGAGTCCTTGCAAAGAGAGAACTTGAGCTTAGATTTTTTAAGGATATCCCGCTTCCTGAGTGCACCAGGGACGAGAGGAATTCGTTCTTAAAAAGAAGTGTTTTTACAAAGGCACTTAATAAGTTTGTTCCCGGAACGAGCAGGATATTTGAAGAGAGCAAAATGTATCATCCGGAGGTCTTTGAGCTAAAGGACTGCTATATAGAGGGCTATTTTGCCTGCGAGAAATATTATGATGATATATTGCCGGAGCTTCAGAAGCTATTTGTTTTTCCATCCCATGAAGATGAAAATATGCAGAGGAAAAATGAGGAACTTATGCAAAAGATGGATAGTGAAAAGAGCGTAAGTATCCACATAAGAAGAGGGGATTATTTAGATCCTGAAAATGCGGCGCTTTTTGGAAATATATCTACGGACGAATATTACGAGAGGGCAATTAAGTATTTTTTAGATAAATATGAGGATGCTCACTTTTATATCTTCACAAACGATCCCGAATACGCAAGGCAGAAGTATTCAGATACAGATAAATTCACGGTAGTTACCAATAATACCGGTAGAAACAGCTTGCTAGATATCGAGCTTATGAGCCATTGCATGGGCAATATCTGTGCGAACTCAACCTTTTCATTTTGGGGCGCTAGGCTTAACAGTAGAAGTGACAGAGAATTTGTCAGAACCTTCAGAATGAGAAATAACCAGGAGTGCGATCCTGAAAAGATGCATGAATACTGGAAGGGCTGGATTCTTATCGATAGGGATGGAAAAATCATCTGATTATTGGTACAATAATACGATTGTTGGATTAATAACCATGCGTGCTTAATTATCTTGCACGCAGAAATACGCAGTTGTTTAGGAGCGCATCATAGGATGTCGAATATTAAGATAGTTGTTGCAACTACAAAAAAATATAAGATGCCGGATGACAATATGTATCTTCCTTTGCATGTAGGTGCTATGAATTCGAAGAGTACAATCCCCGGCTATGAAAGAGACGATAACGGAGATGACAATATATCTGAGAAAAATTCTCAGTATTGTGAGCTCACAGGCCTTTATTGGGCATGGAAGAATCTGAATGCCGATTTTATAGGACTTGTTCACTACAGAAGATATTTTGGTTCTCCTAAGAATTCCAAGGCAGAAGATGTTTTTGACAGAGTACTTAAAAGGGATGAACTGGAAGAGATACTTAAAACATCCAGCATCGTTGTCCCTGCAAAGAGAAATTATTATATAGAAACTCTTCATTCACATTATTCTCATACACATTATGAGGAACAGCTTACCAAGACAAAAAGCATTATAGAGAGGAAATATCCCGAATATCTTGATTCTTACGAGCGTGTTATGAGTCAGACTTCAGGGCATATGTTCAATATGATGATAATGCGAAGAGACATATTATCAAGATATTGCAAATGGCTCTTTGATATCCTCGGTGAACTGGAGAATGAATTAAAGGATAACAGACTTGATCCCTATCAGGGCAGATATGTTGGACGAATCGGTGAGATCATATTTAATGTATGGCTTGATTATCAGATTACAACAGGAGAAGTTCCGAGATATCAGATAAAAGAGCTGCCTTGCATACACATGGAGCGTATCAACTGGTTAAAAAAAGGATATGCGTTTTTACGTGCAAAGGTATTTCACAAGAAATATAAGCATAGTTTTTAAATACAGACACAGGCTTGCAGGCATAATTAAAGTTATGGCTGCAATTCTTATGATTTGGGCAGGGCTCGTGACGAGATTCGGTGAGCCCGGCAGAGCATTTTTGGACTATGTTTCAGGAGAAAGTAAGATGAGTAAAGGTACTCTCGGAAGTACGGATAAGAGGCATTTTTTCAAGACAATATTCAGAGAAGTTCCGGGCACATTCGAGCTTGATGATGAGCAGTTAAAGAACCTTCAGAGCCTGCTTCTTGACATGCTAAAGGACTTCATAGAGGTCTTTGAAGAAGAAGGAATATTCTATACTTTAAGCGGCGGTTCAGTCCTTGGAGCAATAAGGCATCAGGGCTTCATTCCCTGGGATGATGATATAGACATAAATATGCCGAGGCGTGATTTTGAGCATTTAAAAGAAATATTTGATGAAAAGCTGGGCGATAAATATGTTCTGTGCGCGCCGGAAATTGGCAGAGGCTATGGGATGAGCCATGTTCAGATCAAAAAGAAAAATACAGTTTTTAAGGCTCTAAATGAACTTAAGATGAAGGATATCGGCATCTATATCGATATTTTTGTTCTGGAAAATACTTATGACAATGCTTTTTTAAGAAAGCTCCATGGCTACAGATGTCTGTTCTGGGGCTATGCACTCACCTGTAAGAAGACAGCAAATGAGTATGATGCGCTCCTTCCCTATATAGGCTATGTTGATGCGTTAAAAAAAGCCTACAGAAAAAAGATGATCATAGGAAAACTGTTTTTCTTTATAAGTCTCGATGCACTCTCAAAGAAAGTTATGAAGCTCTACTCAAGATGCAGAGATGACAATACAAAATATGTCTGCATTCCGAGCGGGAGAAAGCATTACTTTGGAGAAATGTATCTTAGAAGCGATATGAACGAATCCAAAGAAGCTACATTTGAGAATCTAAAGGTCAGGATACCTAAGGGAACTGATAAATATATGCATGTTTTATATGGCGATGGATATATGGAGATTCCGCCCGTAGGAGACAGAGAAATACATTCGATAATAGAATTTAAGTTATAAAAGGTTTTGGCCTCTTAGGTGGCACTGTTTTTTTAGAAAGTTGTTATTACTTATTAAATAGATTATAATTGCAGATGCTTAGGTTATGAGCATTTCACAACTGTTTTTCATTAGGAGGAAATATGGCAAATATAGCACTTATCATTGCAGGTGGTTCAGGACATCGTATGCAGCAGGATATTCCCAAGCAGTTTATCAACGTGTATGACAAGCCGGTTCTTATTTATACACTTGAGGGATTTCAGAAACATCCTCAGATCGATGCGATCGAGCTTGTTTGCATAGATGGCTGGCAGGATATGGTTTGGGCATATGCCAAGCAGTTTAATATAACAAAACTCAAATGGATCGTTCCGGGCGGCGAGAGTGGTCAGGAATCCATAAGAAACGGCGTGTTTAACCTTGAAGGTGAACTTAAGGATGATGATATCGTGATAGTACACGACGGAATCCGTCCTCTTGTAGATGAGAATGTTTTATCAGATGTTATCGTAGTATGCCAGAAATACGGCAATGCAGTTACTTCACTTCCTTACAATGAGCAGATATTCGTTGTAAATGATGCTGAGGAAGGTACAACAAAGCAGTATATCCCGAGAGAGACACTTAGAAGGGTTTCAACTCCCCAGGCATATAAGTTTGGAAAACTTGACTGGGCTTATCATGAAGCTTTTGAAAAGGAGATCGGCATTAAGGGAAGCGCCTATACCAATACAATGATGGTAGACCTCGGCGAAACACTTCATTTTGCAGCAGGTTCCGATAAGAACATCAAGCTTACTACCAAGGATGATCTTGAGATGTTCAAGGCTTACCTTAAATCAGATAAAGACAACTGGCTTAAATAAACCGGCTTAAAACAGGGAAAGAGCAAACAGCGATGAAACTTATTGAGAATGAAAAATATCTTGAAGACGTTAAATATGTAGCAGAACTTCCGCTTCCGTGGGAAAAGCTCGAAGGAAAAACACTTGTGCTTTCAGGTGCAACAGGACTTGTGGGAAGTTTTCTTATTGATGTACTTGGATACAGGAATGAGAACAATTCCGCAAATGTAAAGGTTGTAGCACTTGGAAGAAGTAAGGAGCGCATTTATAAAAGATTCGGTCTTTCCGGAGATAATGCACTTTTTACAGCAATAGAGCAGGACGTTAACGATGACCTTAATCCTGAGCTTAAGGCTATAAGGGCTGATTATGTGCTTCACCTTGCAAGTAATACACATCCGCTTCAATATTCTACAGATCCTATAGGTACTGTTATTACCAATATCATCGGACTTAAAAATATGCTCGATTATGCGGCAGATAGCGAGGCGGAGAGATTCCTGTTTGCATCCTCAGTTGAGGTATATGGTGAAAACAGAGGAGATACAGAGTATTTTGCAGAGGATTATCTTGGATATATCGACTGTAATACAGTACGTGCGGGATATCCTGAGAGTAAGAGAGCGGGAGAAGCTCTTTGCCAGGCTTATAAGAGCCAGAAAAATCTAGACGTCGTAATACCAAGACTTTCAAGAACCTATGGCCCTTCAATGCTAAAGAGCGATACCAAGGCTATTTCACAGTTCATTAAAAAGGGTGTTGATGGCGAGGACATAGTACTTAAGTCAGAAGGCACGCAGCTTTATTCATACAGCTACGTATCAGATGCTGTTTCAGGACTTCTATACTGCCTGTTTTTGGGAGAAAGCGGCGGAGCTTACAATATCGCAGATCCCGGTTCTGACATAACACTTAGAGATATGGCTGCACTTATAGCTGATTATGCAGGCAAAAAGGTAGTGTTCGAAATTCCGGATGCCACAGAGGCAGCAGGCTATTCCAAGGCAACCAAGGCGATCCTTGATTCAGCCAAGCTTAAGAGCCTCGGCTGGAGCGCAAAGTATGATATGAGGGCTGGCTTGACCAGAACAATAGATGTACTTAAAAATCTGGACTAATATGTGATTGTATAGAGACGGCCTAATTTGCACAGATAGTGCAGGTTAAACCGTCTTACTTTATTAAAAGAACTAAAGGGTGATGAAAAATTGCAAAAGCAGCTTTCTTTACAGGAAATAAAAGATACTGAACTTAATATTTTGCTGGAATTCAAGAAGATATGTGATGCAAACGATCTTACATTTTATCTGTGCGGAGGATCACTTCTTGGCGCGGTAAGGCACAAGGGCTTTATTCCGTGGGATGATGACATAGATATATGCATGACCCGCCCCGAATATGACAGATTGGCTTATCTTGCCCGTGAGCAAAAGCTTGATAAACCTGACTGGCTCGAGATTGTATGCTATGAAAACGGCACATCAAGGTTCCCTTTCATCAAGGTGCTTGATAAGAGAACAAGGGTACTCAATGAGTATTTCAAGGAAAAGGATTACGACAGCCTATGGATAGACCTTCTTCCTGTTGATGGCATACCGGATTCCGAGGAAGAGACTAAGCTTCTTTATAAGAAGATGTTCAGATACAGGAAGCTTGTACAGATGAAATATGTGCGTCCTTTTAAGGCTAAGAGTCTGGCAAAGGCAGTGACAAAACCGTTTTTATATCTTTTTGCACATATCATAAATACAGACAGATATAATATGAAGCTTGTCAGTGCTGCAAGAGCCAATGCCTACGAAACTTCAAACCTTGTGGGCATCGTGACGGAAGGTCTTTACGGCGTTAAAGAAGCTATTCCGAAAAAAGCATACGAAAAATCAATAGATGTAGAATTCGAAGGACATACATTCAAGGCTACATCATATTGGAACGAATACCTTACTAATCTGTTTGGCGATTATATGACACTTCCCCCGGAAGATAAGCGCAAAACCCACAGTATGCAGGCGTATAAGATTAAATAATTGCAGCAGAGCATTAATTTGTCTATATAGTTATTTTTTGATAAAATAACACGTTGCAATTTGAATGAAAATGAAGGATAGAAAGATGATAGAAAAGTGGATTGGTCGATTTAAAAAATACAGGTTTTTATTTGCTGAACTTGTTAAGCGTGATTTCAAGCAAAAGTATAAGAGAACTTCTCTGGGAGTATTATGGAGTGTGTTGTCACCTCTACTTACACTGTTTGTCATGAAAATTGTGTTTACAGAGTTTTTTGGAAGAAATACACCTCACTATACAACATATCTTTTCAGCGGTAACCTGGTCATGTCCTTTTATAAGGAAGCAACTAAAAACAGCATGAGCAGTCTTATAAGCAACCGCAGAATAATAGATAAGATAAACCTGCCCAAGTATCTTTTTACATTCTCGAAAAACGTGTCAGCTCTGGTGAATTTTTCACTTACACTTTTGGTATATTTCATGTTTTGCATGATCGATGGAATACATTTTGGTTTCCATATGATTGCGCTGATTTATCCTATAGTAATGCTTACAATAATGAATGTAGGCATAGGGCTTATATTGTCAGCTCTGTATGTATTCTTTCAGGACACGCAATATTTGTATGATGTATTTTTAACTCTTTTAACTTATGTATCTGCAATCTTTTACCAGGTAGACAGATTTTCACAGGAAATACAAAATTTATTCTTGCTGAATCCTGTTTATGTTGTCATTAAGTACTTTAGAACTGTAGTTATCGATGGAAAGCTGCCATCAGTTCAATATCATGGCCTGGTTGCATTTTATGCTTTGTTCTTCTTGATTTTGGGCAGCATTATATATAAGAAGTACAATAAAGAGTTTATATATTATATCTGAGTATAGGTGAAAAAATGGGAAAGACAGTAGTTGAGTGTAATAATGTAAGTATACGATATAAAACCGGTGACATTAAGCACATGGGTCTTAAGGACTATTTAATTAAAAGAGTTACCGGAAAATATGTGGTAAAGGAGTTTTGGGCTGATAAAAACATCTCTTTTTCTCTTCAGGAAGGAGATATGCTTGGAATAGTCGGAACGAACGGAGCAGGTAAAAGTACCCTTCTTAAGGCTATCACAGGAATTCTTGATCCTGTGAAAGGAAATGTAAAAACAAGAGGAAATATAGCTGCTTTATTGGAATTATCAAGTGGATTCGACCTTGATCTGACCGTAAAAGAAAATGCCTATTTACGAGGGGCAATGCTTGGTTATACCCGTCAGTTTATGGATGATAAATATGATCAGATCATTGAATTTGCTGAGCTGGAACAGTTTCAGGATTATACGTTTTCTGCTCTTTCAAGTGGTATGAGATCAAGACTTGCCTTTTCCATAGCTTGTCTGGTTAACCCGGATATACTTATATTGGACGAAGTTCTAAGTGTAGGAGACGGAGCCTTCAGAAAAAAGAGCGGAGATAAAATGCGTCAGATCCTCAGTGAAGGAATAACCGGTATTCTTGTATCCCACTCTATTACTCAGGTCAGAGAATTATGTAATAAGATACTGTGGATTGACCATGGCAATCAGATAGCATTTGGAGACAATGCTGAGTTTTTATGTAATTGCTATGAGGAGTTTCTTGCAACAGGTAAGCTGCCCCAAAATAGCGATGATTTGAACGAGCTTAATGCGGCATTTGAAAAAAGACATGCTAAAGCCATGAGAGAAGAAACTAAGAGAGAAACAGAAAGGTTCCTGCAAATGCTAAGAGAAGGCGAGAGCGAGCCTGCAGTTGAGGCAGCACTTGCAATACTTAGAGAAAACAGACCGGAAGCATTGAAACTTGCATATAGAAAGCTTGATTAACATTTGAATAGGGCATATTGAATGCTGAAGCCAAGAGGATAAAGATGAGTTTTGTTAATAACAGAAGAGTCAGTGGAAAAAATATCATTAGAAGCAGCCTTGAGCTAAATAGAAGCACAGCCGCTATGGTAAAAAGGTGGCTGACAAGAAAGATATTATTTCCCGTTTTATATCACATCTATGCATTAAAGCCGATACAACAGGACAAAGTAATTTTCATGGAAATCAGATTTTCTGAGCTTACAGACAGCTATCAGGAAATCTTTAATGAGCTTGTTCGTAATTATGAGCTTGATATTCACTGTCACTTTTTCAGACAGGGATTTGTGACACCCAAAAATGAACTTAAAAGACAGATAGATTTTGTGAAAGATGCGGCGACTGCTAAGTATCTTATTTATAATGATAGTAGTGATACACAAGGCTCTTTTCGTGTAAGAAAAGGCACACATGTCCTCAATACATGGCATGCTTGTGGCGCATTTAAGAAATTCGGCTTTAGTACTATGAATAAGATATTCGGTGGTACTGAAAAAGAGAAGGCTACATACGGACTTCATCCGGAGTATGACCTTGTTACCGTGAGCAGCCCGGAGATTGAATGGGCGTACGTAGAGGCTATGGGTAAAGAAAAACACCCTGAATGTGTTAAAGCTACCGGAATCAGCAGAACGGATGTCTTTTACAGACAATCATTTATTGATGCTGCATATACACATTTGTATGATG
Organism: Butyrivibrio sp. NC2002; assembly: GCF_000702265.1. GTDB lineage: Bacteria > Bacillota > Clostridia > Lachnospirales > Lachnospiraceae > Butyrivibrio. The sequence continues at coordinate 78,909 of NZ_JNKZ01000004.1, read as the reverse complement.
TCATGCCGGAAGCTAAGGGTAAGAAGGTTATTTTGTATGCGCCAACCTTCCGCGGAAGTGCAAGACTTGCTGTTACACCTGATATGCTGGATGTAGGTGCATTTTATGAACATTTCGGTGAAGAATATGTAATGTTGATAAAGCATCATCCTTTGGTAAAGCAAAGACCGTCTATTCCTGTTGAATACAGTAAATTTGCTGTTGATATGACTACAATGCTCAGTATATCCGAGCTTTTATGTGTATCTGATATATGTATTACAGATTATTCATCTCTGATATTTGAGTATTCCATCTTTGAAAAACCGATGATTTTCTTTGCTTATGATCTGGCAAATTATTTTGACTGGAGAGGGTTCTACTACAACTTCGAAGAACTGACACCGGGACCGGTATGCTACACCAATTCTGAGATGATTGAATATATCGAACATATCGATGAGAGATTTGATGTAGATCAGGTTAAGGCATTCAGAGAAAGATTTATGAGTTCCTGCGATGGACATGCAACCAGGCGCATAATGGATCAGTTCTTTGGAAATGAGATCGAAAAATACAGAAGAGAAGAGCCTTTGAGTGGAGACTATCATACATTACCGGAAGTTAACACATTCAAGCGAGATGAAGATGCTCACCTTGAGAAGATGAAAAAGGTAATGAAGAAGGGCCGCCGTGCATACGATAAATTTGCAGGAAAGCCCATTGTAAAGGGAAGAATAGCACTTCTTGCCGATGAAGGCTCTGATTGGGATGTTTTTGTAGCACTTGAAAAAGCTATAAAAAAAGCAGGAAAATATGAAATCCTTTCAGATATAGTTTTCAATGAAAAAAATGTCGCAGACTATATGGAGAAGCTATCACGAGCAGAATATATAGTATGTGCAGGTGAGCCATATATCATGAGAATGATAAATGTTCGAAAGGATACAAAGCTTATACAGATTTGCCCTGAACTTCTTCCTCTATATCCCAAGTGGAAGAATTCCAAGGAATCACGGAGCAGGTATAAGAAAGAAGAGTGCAGGCTTTTCCCTATTCATTCCGAGTACTCACTTATAATGGGAAGTGCAGAAGAAGAGAATAAATATATTGAGGCAAATTATTCCCTTTCCCAGGATGGAAAGATTGTAAATATAGGTAATGTTACCCTTGATATGCTCTTTGATCAGGAATACAAAAAGGCTGCCAGAGAGAGACTTGAGCTTGTATGTCCTTATGCAAAGGGTAAAAAGATAGTTCTCTTTATGGGTAAGGACAGAGATGCTCTGACGGGTTATCTGAACAATATCATGACGTATATGCATGAAAAGTTTGCCAGAGAATATGTATGCCTTGGTATGGCTTGCGACGGAAGACCGGGCATTAGAATGCAGATAGCTGAATACCTGGAAGGCTTTGGAGTTGATCCCAAATATATTCTTGGACAACGTGTCAATCAGCAGGATGCCAATACTCTTGATGTGGATGAAGCATCAGGAATAAGATTCGATGAAATAGACTGGAAGAAGTTCCCTCCGATCACACTCTTGGAAGCCTGCAGCATAGCAGATGTAATTATCGGTGATTATGCAAGTCAGACAATGGCTGCTACTGTTGCGGAAAAGCCTTTGTTTTTATGGGTACCTGATCGAGTAACCTATGGTAAGGCGCAGGAAATGTATATGGATTACGAAGAACTGCTTCCTGAAATAATTACAAGTGATGCTAAGGAACTTGTCGAAAAAATAGAAAATGTTGATGAGTATGACATGGGAATACTTAAGAATTTCCGGGAAAGATATCTACCGCAAAACGATGGCAAAGCTGCGGAGAGACTGGTTGAGTTGCTTCAGTAAATAAAAATACAATATGTGATTGTCTAGAGAGGAAAATATGAAAATTGGTATTTTGTCAGTGAATATTCATTCTACAACGCTAAGCTATGGATCAATGCTTCATAGTTATGCATTTCAAAAGTTTTTAGATAAAAACCATATTGATTCAGATGTAATTGAGTATAAGCCAGCGTATTTTGGCGATTTTGATGAAAAGCATCCCCTTTTTTCATATGTTAGTAATCCGATTGCTGATGAAAATGCTCAAAGAGAAAGACTAATCAAGTGGCGTGAGCTGTTTTATGAGAGAGAAAAACGTTACGATAAATTTCAATCATTTGCTCAAAGATATAAAAAAACAGAGAAGTGCTACGACCAACAACTATTAGATGAAACTGATCTGGGATATGACTGCTATATTTGCGCATCAGATGTAATATGGAAATATAATCAAAAGGTTGGTTTTGACAGAGGATTTTATTTGGCATGCAAATCTATGCAGGGTAAGAAAAAAATTGCTTATGCTGCCAGCAAGGGGTCACCAAAGCACTTTAATTTGAAAGCTGAGGAAGACTTTATAAAATGGATCAGTGATTTTGATGCTATTTCTGTACGTCAGCAGACACTTAAAGAATACATTAAGGAAAAGGTTAATTTAGATGTACTCCGTGTAGTAGATCCGGTTTTTTTAATGGATGCATCCTTTTATGAAAAACTGGAAATAAAACCGAAAGATGCGCCGGAGAACGGTTTTTTGGTAGTATGCTTAGCTATGGACAACAATGATGAACTTGTTCAGACGGCACTCAAATATGGAAAAGACCATAATCTTAGTGTTATAGAGCTTTCGGTTGAAATACAACATAGGAATTTTGAAGCTGATGTGCCTTATAAAGTGATATATGATGCCGGAGTGGAAGAATGGTTATGGTATTTACATAATGCGGAAATAGTGTTTACTAATTCTTTTCATGCAGCAAGCATGTCGATAATCTATAATACGCAGTTTTTTGCTGGTGGAAGAGGCGGCGGAAAGATAGAAGAGATTTTAGATATGTTTGGTCTTGGTGACAGATGGTTATTGCCAGGAAAATTTGATGATTATAATAAGCCCAATATTAATTATGATGCTGTAAATATTCTTGTAAATGAGGCTGTTACTAAATCATCGGATTTTCTTTTGACAACTATTAAGAATCTTGAAAATAGTGCACATAAAAGTGTTATAAGTAACCCTAAGCATTACATTATAAGTAATCGTATTAGATGGATTAAAAATCAAAAAAAGATTGATCTGATAAAAAAAATAGTGAAAAAGTTAATTCGATAAAATGAGGGTTAATATGAATATAGGGATTATATCAATCAATATACATACTAAAACATTAAATTATGGATGCATTATTCATAGTTTTGCACTGCAACAATTTTTAAGGTTAAATGGGATTGATTCTACTGTCATCGAGTATAAGCCTAATTATTATGGAGTCTTTGATGTGAAGCATCCACTATTTTCATTAGTTGAGAGAGAAAAACTTGATGGAAAACAGTTGATAAAATGGAAAGACTTATTTTACGACCGTGAAAAACGGTATGATAAATTTTTTGGCTTTGTAAATAATTATTACAAGAAAACAGATAAATGTTATACTCCTGAACTTTTGGATAAAGAAGATCCTGGGTTTGACGTATATATTTGTGCATCTGATGTTATATGGAAAGCAACTGAAGTCGGATTTGATAAGGGCTTCTTTTTGGCTTCAAAATGCATGAATAATAAGATTAAAATAGCCTATTCTGCTAGTATGGGTGCAAGAAAATATAATGAACAGCAGGAGAAGCAATTTATAGAGTGGGTTGGAGATTTTGATTTTGTTTCTGCAAGGGAGGATTCACTTCAGAAATATATAAAAGACAGAATGGATATCGATGCTAGACATGTAGTTGACCCGGTCTTTTTGTTACCTAGATCATTTTATGAACAGCTACAAATAAAACCAGATTATACGCTTGACAAATATATCTTAGTATATTTGGCTCAGGATATGGATGAAGCCTTTGTAAAGAAGGTAATTGGATTTGCGAAAGATAAGGGTCTACCGATAATTGAGTTATCGGAGGAACTACATCATGAAAAGTATGCTTTAGAAGAAGGTGTTAATCTTAAGGTTGTTTATAATGCAGGTGTAGAAGAATGGCTATGGTACATTAATCATGCAGAGTGGATATTTACTAATTCCTTCCATGGAACATGCTTTTCTATTATATTTGAAAAGCAATTCTTTTGTGGAGCCAGAGGAGGAGATAAGATAAAGTCTTTGTTGAATCGCTTTGCCGTTTCAGATAGATGGATTGTTGCAGATAGCTTTGTAGGTGTCGATTCTATTGGGAAGATTGATTATGATACTACATCAGAATTAGTTAAGCATGCTTCTTCATTATCAGCAGATTTTTTGATTTCAGCTTTAAAGGAGTGTAATGAAAGAGTGCATAAGCCGTTAGTGGCAAATCCTAAAGTATTTATTGAGAGAAGTAGGATAGAATGGATTGAAAAATATAAGCAGATGGAGATTCAAGCAAAAGAGAAAGAGTGGGATAAAAGGCATAGGATACTTGGTAAATTTAGGAGAAAATATAAAAAAATTAAATCTGTATGGTAAAGAGGCATCGAGTAATTCTTGCCAACAAAAAAACAAGTAAAAGTGTGTTAAATTAGTATAAAGTGTAGAATAAATAATTATTAAAGAAGGCGACAATGCTTGTATTTTGTTGATTTGAAATATACAATTTAATAAACTGCTGACGATAGAGAGTGATTATAAAAAGTATTCTTAGGGATGAATATTAGAAACTATCTTTGATGTAAGTCTGATTAGTTAAGGAGGACACCATTTATGTTTAGTTCTGCGAAAAAACACTTAAAACTTTTGGTAGCAGCTATAGGATTGAATTGTATGATCCTGCTTACTGGAGGAATGAGCGTTAATGCTGAGGAAATTGAGCTTGTTCCTGCAGAAAAGATAACTGAAGAAGATCTTAGAAAAGCTCCTGGGTGGGAAACAAAGTCTTTGGAAGAATTCAGAGAAAAAAATAGATATTCTGATTATATAGCTAAACTTATTAGAAAGTATGATACATTAACATTTAAATCAGGTGAAACATACACGTTGGACTATACAATTTTAATACCCTCTGATAGAGCTATAACAATTAATGCGACAGGTGCAACTATAATATGTAAGAAAGGTCTTGTGAAAAACGAAGATTATTCAAAGGGAGATTATACAGCAGTACATGGATTTAAAATGATTGGTGGTACATGGCTTGCTCCTCAAGGAGCAAACCCGTTTGAAGGGAGCTCGATTCAGTTTGCATATGCTGATAACCTTACATTTAAGAACATGACAATAAAGCATGCTGGCGGCGATAGACATGCATTAGAGCTTGTTGCGTGCAGAAATGTTAATATTGATGGTTGTACTATAGAGGCAATAAGTGCGCCTTCAAAAAGTAGTAGCGTTGAAGAACAGATTCAAATTGATCAGGCCACGAAAAATCTTGCAGCATTTTTGCCTAGTAATTTACAAAACGGGACTTGCTGCCAAAATGTAACGATAAATAATTGTGTTGTTAAAGGCGGCGGAAGAGGAATCTGCGCAAATCTTGATGTGAGAAGTAAAAATAGCGCCTATTATAATAAATATCACAAGAATATCAAAATTACCAATTGTGAAGTTGTAGGTGAAACTTCTGAAGGAATCATGCTTTTTAATACTAAGGGTGCAACAGTTACAGGAAATAACGTGATTAGCAACGGTAAGAAGTCCAGAAAGTATTATTCAATAGGCATTCACATGCAGTTCTACGGTAAGGGCAAAGGGCTTACAAGTGGGAAAAATGTTATAAAAAATAATACTGTTAAGTCTAAGAGCTACGGAATCATGGTTGCATCAGGTGGAACCGGAAACTGCAAATTCGGTAAGACTACAATTAAGAATAATATAGTGTCCACTAAGGTGGCAAAGGATAGCGCAATCTTCTGCGATAATGCTAAGAAGAAAAGTATTAAGGGCAACAAGGTAAGAAAATAAAAATCTTATATATGAATTTATTATAGAGCAAGGAGTTTATTTGACTCCTTGCTCTATTTTTGGGAAAATATACTATTGAGGTATTAAAAAGTATTAGTAACATTATTAAAGAGGAGTTTTATGAAAAAGAAAGTTTTATCTATGATGCTGGCAATAGCAGTAGTGTCGGGATCGTTTGGAACTGACGTAAAGGCAGAAGCGCTTGCTGAGCAGAGTGAAAATACTGCGCTTTCAGAGGATACTGCTGGTAATGAAGCAGGTGACGGAGTATCAGGTGATTTGGAAAATACCAATACTGATGCAGGAAAAGGAAATTCTTCAGAAGGCGTATCAGGAGATGCTTCTCATGATGATAATAACGATGGGAACAAAGAAGAGGATGCTGGTGAAACTTCAGAGAATGGCGATAATGCTGAAAACTCCGGATCAGTAGAAGATTCTGATTCAGATGATGAGAATAAAGAAGATGCAGAAGAATCCTCAGAAGAAAAAACGGATGAAACTTCGGAAGGCGATAATTTGCAGGAAGAAATTCAGACGGAAGATGAAAACGGAGAAAATACCGAAGCATCAGATACTAATGAGAACATAGATAATGCCTCAACAGAAGATGCGGTAAAGGAAGAAGTTTTAGATAAAGAAGCTTCAGATAAAAAAGAGTCCTTAGAGAGTGCTGCATTTTTCTATGAAGAAGATGTAGAAGGTTATCATATCGAGCTTTCTGCAAAGGAGAATATCATTCCGGAAGATGCTGATGTTAAGATCAGACTTTTATCAGATGATGAAGCTGCAGATTATGAAGAAACCCTGCAGGATAAGACAGATAAGACAATTCTGGATACTACGGTTTTTGATATCTCTTTATTTGATGCAGATGGAAATGAAATACAGCCAAAGGACGGAGAAGTTCATGTATCAATAGTTCTGTCCGAGGATGACTGGTATGAGCTTTCCGAGCTTGATACCAGTGCAGAAGTGCACATGACCCATATTCATGAAGAAAATGGTACAAAGACTGAGATAAGCGAAATAGATACTGAAAAGACAACGGAAGAATCAGATATTCCGGTTCCTGTAGATGAAGAAAAAGAAGTTTTTGTTGATGAGAGCAATGTGGATCCTGAAACGGGTCAGCTTATAATTCCGCTTGAAGAGACGACTGTTCTTGCATCTGGAGGCGAAGAGGCTTCTTATATAGATTCTATCACTTTGGATTTTGATACGGATTCTTTTTCATTGTTTGCGGTAACAACATTAAATTCATATGTAGTACCAGAGGCGCAGAACGGAAATGTTGTCACTTATAATCTTACGGGCAGGAGTGAGCTTTCCGGTGATTTTAGTGGATTTGTTCAAGCTGCTCTTAATGATGCATATAAAAAATATAATTTAAACAATGCATTGTCATTTAAGGTAATAATTCCACCCGGAAGATATTATCTTGTAAACGATGGAGAAGGAAATGGACTTAGGATATGGAATAATATAACAATTAGTATGGATGGAGCAACAATTGTTAATAATGGCAATAAAGTAATGCTTGAATTCAAGAAGAAAAATGGTGATGTTGGAGGAGAAGGTGGATATAGTGATTATAAGAACGTAACCATTATAGGTGGATGCTTTGATGGTGAAGGGTCTACTCATGCAATGGTCAGACTTGGTCATATGACAGGGCTTACACTTGAGAATGTAACATTTGAAGATAATGCTGCTTCACATATGCTTGAGATAGCGGGATGTAAAGATGTTAAGGTTATGGGGTGTGTCTTTCAGAATTCAAGACACCCAAGCGATGAACTAGAGGCATTTCAGATAGATGCATTTCATGAGGGAGCATTTACTTATGGTAAGGATCCTAAGTATGATGATACTTGTTGCAAAAATGTTGAGGTCTCATGCTGCACCTTCAGAAACCTTCAGAGAGGGTTCGGAAGCCATATAACTCTTCTTGGAAAGTTCTATCAGAAAAACATATATGTCCACAACAATACTTTTGAGGATATTAAAGGATTTGCAATCATGGCTGCCATGTGGAAGGGGGCTTCCGTACAAGACAATGTCATGACCAATGTAGGACAAGGTGTCAACACTACTATGTACTATTGGTATACTGATTACCCTGAGGAGGAAGATGAGAATCCTTCAGCGCTTTCATACAATGCTGATTTTTCAATTACCGGAAATACGATCGTTGTTGGCGGAGCTGACAGAAGCGGTGGAGTATACACTTCTTTAATGCTCAGAGGCTATAACAGTCAGGACAGCGGAGAAAAGTATGTAAAAGGAACTTATAAGCCCACCGGATTTACTGTTTCAGGTAATAACATAGTAGGATATAGCGACTGGGGTACCTATGAAAACGATAATATCTATGCCGGAATATGTGCTGCATACATAAGAGGCGTAAATGTATCGGGCAACAGTATTTCATGTGGAAATCACGGTATACTCATGCAGACAGGTTCAGAGGCAAGCCTTATATCAGGAAATACATTTTCACAGGAAACTCTGTCAAGCATTGCGGTTCGCGGCGAAAGCTCTGTCTATGATATGAGCGGAAATATTTTGACAAGGGACTGTGCATTTGGAATATATGTAGAAGACGGATCAAACTGCAACGGTTCAAGCATAGTTCCGGGTTATAATCTGGGACTGGGAGAAACCAAGAACCTTAAGAAGGATAAGTTTGCAGTCTATACCAATGATTTAAGCTCAAGGATCACACCGTCCTATTCATCCAGCAAGAAGAAGGTACTTAAGGTAACTTCTTCTGAAAAGGTAAAGACAAAGAAAAAGGGAAAGAGTACTATCAGCGCTTCATGGACCTGCGGAAGCGGACAGGTCAATGTTACAACTGATGTTACTGTCAAGAAAGCTCCGACCAAGATAAAGAATGTAAAAAAGAAGATCACTTTAAAGAAGGGGCAGACCTATCAGCTTAACCCCAAGGTCAACACGGCCTGCAGTACTTATACCTATTCTTCTGCCTCCAAAAAGATTGCAAAAGTATCAAAGACAGGTCTTATAACAGCTAAGAAGAAGGGAACTACAACCATCACGGTCAAAACCTATAATGGTGTGGAGAAGAAGATAACTGTAAAAGTAAAATAAATTTTTTGATGTATTCAAAAAGGAAATGGAGAGAATAAGTGTCAACACTTTATTTACATATTGGAACACCTAAAACCGGAACATCAGCCATTCAGCATTTCATGATGGTGAACAATCCGGAGCTGGAGATAATCAGGGATTTTCAGATGCTCTGACGGAGAGTAATTTTGATCTTGTTCCTAGTTATGTAATAGAGACGAATCAGACGGAAAAAGAAGGCTTTGAAGCCATGAAGACATTGCTTGAAGCTGAAGCAAAGCCAACAGCTATTTTTTGTGCAAACGATATTACTGCTATAGGGGCATTAAAATTCTTAGCTTTACATAGGAAAAAAGGAGGCTATAATCCTTTTATGTTTGGAAAGATTGGATATATAAGGTGAATATATATGGATAAAAAGGGGAGTTATATTTCTATACCGGAAAAAATCATTATGTTTCTGGTAGCATTTATGTCAGCTATAGTTATGCGTGGAATAGTTTATAATTTGTCAGAGCTGACTTTTGTGAATAAGAGATATACACCTTTTTTGTATGCGCTTTGTATAATTTTTTCCGTATGCTTTATTTTTGCTGTTAAGAAGTGGTTTGGAATAATTGATAGACTTTCAAAAAATAGGCAGATAGTGGTTACGGCTATACTGATTTTGATTCAGTTTGTAATTTCTATCTGGCTTTTTGCGTGTATCGATTATAGACCAAATTCGGACAGTTTGACTGATATTGATACGGGTTGGTTTTTAAAGGACAATGTTCTAACTGAGACAAACGCTCACGTCAAATGGCTTAGAATGTATCCGAACAATTATTTTCTTATTCTGGTGTTGAAAGAACTAGCAGTTCTTGGGGAGCATATCGGAATCTCCAATATTTTAGGGTATCTTTGGCTTATAAATTATTTCCTTCTTTTTGCAGGTATTGTTTTTGCGTTTTTGTGCGCTTATGAGTTGTCAGGTCATAAAAAAGCAAATAAAGTATTAACTCTTATTGTTTTGAATCCAATATATTATTATCTTGCATTTTGGGTGTATAGTTCGTCCATGAGTGTGCCATTACTAATGGGGATATTCTATGTGCTTCTAAAACTTTATCACGAAGAAAATAGTATAAAGAGGACAATACTGTGCCTGGTTTTAAGTGTGCTGATAATTATTGGTTTCCAAATAAGACTTACTGCTGTATTTCCTGTAATAGCTTATGTGATGATCAGGACACTTGATCTGCTTACGGCTGATAAAAAAGTGTTAGATAAGAAAAGAAACTCAGTGCGCATCCTTTTTGCATTGGGTGTCATGGTTATATCCTTTGCGGGTATTAAGGGTATAAATGGCAGAATTTCAGAGATTTTTGGAGAGTATCAGGAATATAATTTACCGACAATAAGATGGATTTTTGTGGGATCGCATGGTGATGGAAGTGTTAAAACAGAATATGAGGACAATGGCTTTGATTACTCTAGGCTTTTTGGAAAGAACAAGGAGGAAAAGTCAAAAATCTACGTTGAAGGAATCATATATAATTATAAAAGGCTTGGAGCCTTAGGGATAGCAAAGCTTTTTGCAAATAAGCTCAGGATAACCTTCTCAGATGCATTCCCTTCAGTGGTTTCAAGAGCGTATTCAGGTGCTTATACCGGAGAGATATTTGAAATACTGAGGGGAGATGTTGGAGAATTCTTTGCTTATATTTACAGGATAATGCTAGTTTTTGGTATGTTCTTGTACGCGGTCTTCTGTATAAAGGACTTTGGAGAAGCTGACAGAAGGAGCAGCCTTTTTATCATAACCTTGTTTGGAGAGATGCTCTTTTATCTGCTGTGGGAAGTTAAGGGGGATTATGCGGACTCACTGCTGCTTCTCATGGCTATTGTCTCTGCTGATGGAATAGACAGAATTCCTGGAGTTAAGAGGGTAACTAATAACCGTTTTGTGAGGGCATTTGGCGGTGTTGTCATTGGAGTTTTGTCCGTGGCATTTTTCATAATATTGACTTCAAATTCCAAGTATACGTACAACAGGATTAATGGTGATACATACTCAAGAAGTGATGACGTGATTTCTATTGAGGTGGACGATCATAACATGCTAAGCCAAACCTTTTATTGTGATGATGTTTTTAACAAATTAACAATAAGGGCAGAAGCGGAGGGAGAGACCGCAGACTATGCGGTAACTCTATATGATGAATCTGGCAGTGTTATATACGAAAAAGATTTTAATTCTGGAGATATAAAGAAGGGAAAGCTAAAACTTGATATTGGCGATGTAGTGCCTTTTCCCGAGAAAAGTAAATACCGGCTTGAAATAAAGAAAAAAGCAATGGATGGAACAAATATAATGTTCTATACCGGAGATAATTACTACATTGATTCATATGAGGGCAGTCTGACCTTGGGAGAAGAGAGCTATGTTGATGATCTTTCCTTAAAAGTAGAATATACTGGAGAAGGACCTTTTATTCCATATGGTTATGCTTTTTTCATATGTGCTATATGTATGCTTTTATCTGTGTTTGGATTTTGGTGTAATACTAACGGCTCATCGCTCCCTTGAGCGTAGACCTATTGAAATAGGAGAAGTTATGAACGTGATCTTCTATCGCCTTTTTGCATTCGATGTTGAGAAGGCATACCTTCTTAAGAACGAGGAATTGTAGAAGTGCAGAGTTTTTTCTGATATTTGTTTGTATAAAAATGTAAGAAGAAATCTCTGGCGGAAGAAACCTAAATTGATACTGCGGATATATCAGTTTGATTGATTTTTTATTTAGTAATATAATAACTCGGTGTGTTTTGATAATAGTATATATTTTTTGAATGTTGAACGAAGTGCAGACACACAGACGATATAAAGTAAATATGATGGGATTGAGATATGCATATATTTTGGAATCAGATAAGCAATAATATTATTTTGATAGCAGCGGCTTGGGGGTGGATTTCTGCTCAGATATTGAAGACTATCTTATATGTTGTGGTAAATAAGGAATTTGTGCTTGAGAGACTGTTTGGGGATGGTGGTATGCCCAGTTCACATTCTGCAACTGTTATGGCTACTGTTACAGCAGTCGCAAATGTATGTGGTGGCCAAAGTCCTGAATTTGCTATAGCACTAATATTTGCAATTATAGTTATGCATGATGCCATGGGAGTAAGAAGAGAAACCGGTAAACAGGCAATAGCTATTAACAATATGATGGAATATTTTGAGGAGTTGGGAAAACAGCCCACAGATGTTCAGCTTAAGGAGTTTGTAGGGCATACTCCTTCTCAGGTTGTCATTGGTGCAATTCTCGGAGTGATAGTAGGAATTGTTGTATGCGCTATATTGTGATTAGAAAGGCTTATTAATACATGTCGGAAATAATGTTTGTCCTTGGAATAGCTGTGCTTATTATGTGTAGCATGGGATACTATGCTATTTTTGAAGTTTCAAGCGAGCTATCTCTTGTTTATTCCATACTGACACTGATTGCTATAACGCATATTTCAGGCTTATCTTTTGGGATAAGACAGGGGATTATCATATATTGTCTGATCTCGATAGCTCTGTTTGTATTTTATTTAGTCAGATGCAAGGATAAGGGCAGATACTTTTCCTTTGGAATAGTATCGTTCATTTTTATGTCGCTTATCATGCTCTTTGCTTTTCATGGAGACTATATCCAGACCTATGATGATTTTCATCAGTGGGCTGCGGAAGTCAAATATATGTTTGTAAATAATCACATTCCGCTTGGAAGTGATTTTGTAGGAAGTGCGAGCATGCCTCCGGAAACAAGCTTATTTGTTGCTTTTTTCCAGTTCCTTGGCGGATATAATGAGGGACATATGTATACCGCGTCTTTTATGCTTACGGCAGCAGCTGCGGTTGTACCTCTTATGTGCATAGGCTGGAAGAAGTGGATAAACGGAGTGGTTTACCTTGTATTAGTGTATTCCGGGTTATTTACTCTTTACAATCAGCCATATAAGAGTATGTACGTGGACCTTCCGGTTGCTGTATGGGCCGGTGCTACATGTATAGCTTTTTCAATTCTTATAAATGAATGGAAATTTGCAAAGAGCTTTATCGCAATTCTTCCGACGCTTTTGTTTATTCCAAGAATCAAGTGGGGCGTAGGTGCTATAATATTCTGTTTTGCTGCAGGCTATGTAATCCTTTTGGGAATAATAAATGATGAAGATAAGGTGATCATCACATTCGTAAAAAGAAAACGTAAAGCGATCATTGCACTTGTTTTGGCGGCTGTTTGTACATTTATTATTGCCTGGCTTTTACTTGGAGAGAGTTTTATACCTGCGAATTTATCGGGAATAGTTGAGGCGCTTACTTTTTCAACGACTAAGGCGCAGCTGACAGCAAAGACTCTTATAAAGAATCTGTTTAAGAAAAGTCTTACATCCAATCCAAACATGCCATTTTGTACGGTGCAGACTACGATCATGTTTCTTGTAGTCTTATTATTTGTATATATTTGTTCGGACAGGGAAAAGGGAAAAAGGAAGATTATTTTCACATCAGCATTTTTCCCAATTGCGGTAGTTCTGTATTCATTAGGATTATATGTCAGCTATGTTTCTGTTTTTTCCTATGATGAAAGTATAAGAAATGCTACAGGATATCGCTATTTGTCTATCGTTATTGTGTATGAATTTATCATACTGTGCGGATATTTGGCAGAAAATATGGCTATAGATAATGCTTTGGTAGCTGGTGAAAACGGCACTGGTAGAGTGCTGCAGAGAAAAAGCTTTCTGCTGAGCATTCTTTTGTGCCTGCTTATGTTATGTAATCTGAATCCTATAATAGTATATAAAGCATCTTCAAGGCACTATTGGAAAAATCCTGTTTATTATGTTATAGACAAGACTAAGAAACAGGTTAATGAAATTCAGGATTATATTACTGAGGGCGACAGGGTATATCTTATTTCCAATAAGTATTCACTTGAATCTATGAATGAGTATCCTTTATGTGTTGCTCTTTATTATATGGACAATCAGGTAAGCAATTATCTGCGCGAGCCTTGGGAATATTCAAAAGACGGAAGTATAACTTTTGTCGCATCAACAGATAATACTATCGATGAATTTGGAGACAGGCTCAGGCAGGGCGGATATACTTACGTTTGGGTTCATTCTTATAATAATTATTTAAAGAATGAATTTTTGGAAAGATTTTCGTGTGAAATAACAGAAAACGGATTGTACAGAATTATTTATGAGGATGACGGATCGATCAGAATGGAGCTAGCTAAGGGAATCTGACGATAGTTATTTTGCGAATTAAAAAATGAATGTGATAGAATATTAAAATGACAATGTTTTGGAGGAAAATAAAATGAAGTTATTTATTCAGATACCCTGCTACAATGAGGCAGCAACACTAAAAGTTACATTGGATGATCTGCCGAAGAAGATAGATGGAATAGATGAGATAAAAGTACTTATCATAAATGATGGAAGTAAGGATGACACTGTGCAGGTGGCTAAGGATCTGGGAGTAGATTATATAGTCAATTTCAGAAGAAACAGAGGACTTGCATATGGCTTCATGGCAGGAATAGATGCATGTCTTCATTTAGGAGCTGACATTATTGTAAATACAGATGCGGACAATCAGTATTCCGGTTTTGATATAGAAAAGCTTGTCAGACCAATCATCGATAAGCAGGCAGAGGTGGTTATAGGTGCAAGACCTATCGATGATACACCTCACTTTAGTAAAGCGAAAAAGAAATTCCAGCACCTTGGAAGTTATGTGGTTCAGAAGGCAAGTAATTCAGATATGCCTGATGCACCAAGTGGATTCAGAGCATATAGCAGACAAGCTGCTATGCGCTTAAATGTTATTAATGAGTATACCTATACTCTTGAAACGATTATTCAGGGCGGAAGAAATAAGGTTGCTATGAAGAGCATTGATATAGCAACGAATCCTGAGCTTCGAGAGAGCCGTCTGTTTAAGAGCATGTGGGCATATATGAAACGTTCCGGAGGAGTTATTATCAGAAGCTACATGATGTATAAACCGCTCCGCTTTTTCTCTACTGTAGGAATTGCATTCCTTATTGCCGGACTTATTATAGGAATCAGATTCCTTTGTCTTGGCGCTTCAGGGCATATTCAGTCACTAATTCTTATGGCTATCTTGCTTTTGACCGGAGTGCATATGATATTTATGGGATTCCAGGCAGATTTAACTGCTGCAAACAGAAAAATCCTGGAAGATATACAGTTTAGGGTCAAAAAACTCGAATGTAGTGAAGAGAATGTAACAGAAGATCTCATAGTTGTAGATAAAAAGGATGGGAATAACTAATTTATATGATAGATAAGATATGGAAGAAGCTTGTAAATAAAGAGACTATGCTATATGCGATATTTGGCATGCTTACAAGCGTTCTTAATGTTGTTATGTTTCACGTCCTTGTTCTGCTTAGTGTGGAATATAGAATTGCGAACATTATCACACTTATTACCGTCAAGCTTGCGGCTTACTTGTGTAATAAAAATTTTGTCTTTAAGAGTAAGTGCCAGAATTTATGGGAGCTTGTTAAGGAATTTGCCAGATTTGTTTTCTGGCGTGGCGCAACTATGATCTTAGATTATGTAGGTCTTATCTTTTTGGTAGAGGTCGTACATATGGAAAAACTCTATGGCAAAATAATAGTAACAGTTTTGGTTATAGTAATAAATTATTTCACCGGGAAAAAGCATGTCTTCAAAAATAAACCGTAAGATAAAAAAGCATGATTATGCAGGGTAAAGAGACTTTAATGAATAATAAAATAAAAAATATAATGATGGCATTTTTCATCATGATAGGACTGACCATCCCTGTTGAGTATAGAGATGTCAGTCCCGGTCGTAATTTACTGTTTACGGTAGGGAAATATGTTGTAAATATTTTAAAAAGTATTAGTTCTGACAGAATATTTCATTTTATTATTTTTGCCGGAGTATTGGCTGTTTCTCTTTTATATTGCTCGTTACAGATTTCAGCAGCGGATAAAAGGAGAGGAATTCTTTTTTCCATTCCATTTGCAATCATGCAGATCATAAGTGCGGATCTTAGACCTGATAACAAGCTTGATGCTATAGGAGCAAGCAGCTATTTGGTATTTTGTTCATTATTTATAGGTTTAAGCTATTTCTTTATTTCGTATTATGTTTCATCTATTGGTTTCTATGCATTTAATCATGTTTTAAATACGATCAATGAGAGTAAGGAAACTGAAAAGGCGAAAATATCATTAAGAGATTATGTGCGTTCGACAGTAATAACGATTTTGTGCTGGATGCCATATTATATATTGTTTTTTCCGGGAACAAGTAATTATGGTGACACTGAAAAACAGATTCGAATGTTCTTTCACAGGGATGTAGGATTCCCTTTAAATGTGTCTCCTCTGCAGGGACCGGATATATTTATCACCGATCACCACCCGTATTTTACTACTTATTTGTATGGTGCATTTGTCAAATTGGGTATCGATGTGTTTGGTAATGCGTATGTTGGGGTAGCTGTTTTTTCATTAATGCAGATGATTGTGGTGGCTCTTTTGCTTTCTCATTTCATTTTGAGGTTTAAAGCTTTAGGTATGAGTCTTAAAGCAGAAAAGATCAGTCTTTGGTTTGTCAGACTGTTTCCGTATTTTCCGGTTCTTTCAGTTTGCATGGTCAAGGATATGACTTTTTCTATATTCTGCGTGTCAACTTGCGCAGCCCTTATGGAGGTAGTTATCTCAGGAGGAGAGATTTTAAAAAAGTGGTGGTTCCAAATCTTGCTTGGAATGTCGCTTCTTTTGATGATGATGTCAAAGGGACAGGGAAAGTATTTTGTAATTGCTATTTTTGTTGCTGAACTTATCTCATATAGAAAATACTATCTTCAGCTTTGCATTTCATTTATTGTACCTTTGGTATTCTTTTCAGTAGTTTGGCAAGGGGTATTGCTAAATGCACTAAACATTTCTCCCGGAGGAAAACAGGAAATGCTCGGAGTGCTTTTTCAGCAAACTGCCAGATATGTAGTGAATTATGAAGATGAAGTGACTGACAAGGAGAAAGCGGCAATCGATGCTGTGATCAGTTATGATGAAATAATGGATTTATATGATCCTACGCAGACTAATCCAATCAAGCTTACTTATAAACAGGCGGCTACAGCAGAAGATAGAAAAGAGTACTTAAAGTGCTGGGCAGCAATGCTCTTTAAGCATCCGGGAGTTTATTTTGCATCTACATTGAATACTTCATATAAATACTTTGATTTTTCGTGGATTGGGCATCCGTTCTTTACGTATTTTAGAAGTAGAGTAGATCAAAATGATGAATTGTATATCAGATCATTTTTTATAGATGAAAATAGAAGCGATAAAATATATGGTATATTTGCGCTTGTACAGAGGATTCCTTTTGGGGGATTGATTTTTGCAGTTCCCTTTTATACATGGGCTACAGTGTTTATGTTTTTGGCCACGTCAGGAAGAAACGGGAGATTTTGGAGTGTATGGCTACTTCCATTATTGTCTGTGCTAATATTTTTTGCCTGTCCAAGATCACTTGCACGTTACGCGCAGCCGCTAATTTTGATGTTTTATCCGTTGATGCTCTTTTCATTATTGGGCAAATTTATTTGTGTTGATAGAGACTAGTTGCAACTTTTACCAGGCATAGATGGTTTGGCAAGACACTTATGATGAGCCTTATTAAAAATGTAATCTGTTTTGATATTACAGATTACACAAAAATGCAAGTGCAGCTCCCTGTCCCCATGGGAAATGCCCATAAATCTGTCTGTGGACGGCCAGATCTTCGCAGGACGAAAGTGCCTGGTTGACCTGGCCGTTTTTTGTATGGTTTAGGATAAAGTCCTTCATACGTAATAGTGCCTGCCTGATCTTTGATCCATCTTCGGGGAGAAGATCAAATGCTAGTGAGAGAGCGATGGCATATCCGATCATGGCTGTGGCGGAGGTGTCGGGCTCTCCTTCAACAGCGGGAAGAAGCCATGAAAAGCCACCATCAAGTCGCTGATAGCTTAGGGTTGTGTATACGAGATTCTTATACTGGGATAGGATTATATTATTTATATGGTCTTCTTCTTTGTTTCCTGTAATCTTCATAGTGGCGACATATTCTGAATAACCCATAAGGAGCCATCCCATAGCACGACCCCATCCAAGGAGTCCGAGTTTTTTGGCTTCTCCGAGTGAAAATGCATGATATGGAAGACCGGTGGTTTTATCTATGCCGTGATTGTAGTAATTAAGGAGCTGCTTTGCAGAAAGCTTTGTTGCGGATGTTTTGTGGAATATAAATCCGTAATAAGATAAAAACATGGCACTTTGACCTGCGCCATCCGCAAAAATGTAGTCATTGCCGGCTTTGGGATTATAGATAATGCTTTCTTCAATGTTTTTAGGAGCGCGGTGAAGAAAGGTGGCAATCTTTGTTGCAGATTGCATGAAATCTTCTTGTCCGGTTCTGGCAAATAGATTTATCATGGCTACTCCGGAGAGAGCATCATCGACAAATGATATTTTTTCACCGGTTTGGTCTTTCCAGTTTTTTATATAATCTGATGCAGATGCAAGAGCAAGTTCCTTGGCAGCTGATGTCAGATGCGGATCTGTATTGTCTCTTAGTGCACACTCGGACAATCCAAGGAGCAAAAGTCCTGACGGCCAAAAGAGGAGGTCGGAAGAAGCGACATTTTTGCCCATGGCTTTCTTTGCTGTTTCTTTAAGGGATGCCTTAAGACCGGGCTTTTTTATTTTATCTAAATCCTTAGATGCGATTTTTATCATGAGTTCCATATCCATAGTAAGTAAGCCTTTCTAGTTATATTATTTCCGGGATAATTTGCTTTTTATAATGCCATATAAATACTCATATTCATCGGATTTGTGGAAAACAATCCAGAAGGTGAGGTTATATACGATTGTAACAATTATTCCCATCAGTATAAAAGAGGGAATGGTTATGTTTTTAAGTACATAGGTGCTGATAAAATAAAGGATTCCTATCATGACAATTTCGGTTAATATGTATTTTGCGCTGTCTTTGAAATAGGACCATGCATTAACGTCAAAGCAGACATGGTAGATTATTATGGGCTTTGTGATATTGGCGATGAGTCCGGATACAACTGTACCGATATAAATGCCCGCAAGTCCTATCTTTTGAACGAGGGCGATAGATATTATCAGGTTTACTACGCCCTGTATGAGAGCCAGATATTTATCCTGCTCAAATACACCTGCAGCGGTCTTGAAGTTGGATAGTACAATGCGGTCGCCTTTAAAGTAGTAATCAGTTATAAACAGGTAAACTGCAAGTGTAGGAAGCATCCATGAGCTGCCAAGTCTTGTCACTATCCAGAGGTAAATAAGGGGCTGTAGCATGATGAAAAAGCCTGTAGCTGTAAAACCGTACACCCACGATGCGAAAAACCGATATACTTTAAAGAGCTGATACTGCTTCTTTTTGTTCTCGGTAGCAATAAGATTGCCAAAACTTGATATGACTGAATTAAATATGATGTTCACAAAGTTAGCAATGGTGCCGGTTACGAGAGTGTAGTTGTCTACAACACCGGCAACTGCAACTTCTATAAATGAGGAAATGATGAGCGTATCGGTCTGAAGCCTTGCAACGTCACCTACCTTGTGCATGACAAGTGCCTTGGTCTTACGCCATACTTCAGAGTGCTCTTTGGCAGAGAGCGGAGTGACCTGCTTGTCTGTGAGATACGGATAGAGCTTATCAAGGTATCTGCTTACAAATATCTTCTGGATAAGCTGCACAATGGCATCTGTCAGAAGATAAAGGTAGAAGTTTGGCATTACAAGGAGCACTATGATCTGGAAAAATACAGTTATTACCTTGGTAAGTGTATTTATGTTGGTCTGAATGTAGTTTTTTTGCTCCGCGTTAACAAGGCTGTATTTATAAGCTACAAAATAGGTGCTGACAGTGTTGAACAAAAAGATCAGATAATAAAGAGTAAGGTCTCTTGTGGTTGTCTGACCGGGATTTTTAACAAGGTATTTAAGAAATGGTGTGAGAATAAGTCCTATCACAGCAACTACCATCGCAATCGTGTGGTAGGCCTTTCTGTACATCTGCATGTAGGACTTTATTTTTTCAGTATCTTTTTTGGCAACAGGTGCATATAGGCTGAAATTAAGAGCTGTTCCTATTCCGAGCTCAGCCATTGACAAAAGTGATAGTATATTGCTGTATAATGCGTTTACTCCAAGCAGGGTATCGGATAGCTTGAATACAAAGATTGTTCTTAGGATAAAGGACATCAGCGCAGTTGCGAGCTGACCGATGTAGCCGAATGTTATATTTTTAGCGGCGAGTTTGACTCTGCCCATCAAATTGACCTCCAAGGTGTTTTTTACTATTATATATTGAGGGATTATATGAGCTACTGTTTAGGAGCAGACTAATCCGTATACATCATTATATTATAAAAGAAGAGATGTATAAAATCGAGAACATGAAAGGATTTTTATCATGAAAGAAAAGAATGTAGTGTTAACAGGTAAAACAGTTCTCATCACAGGTGCGGCAGGATTTATCGGATCACACCTTGCAGAGAGACTTTTAAATGAATTTGAAGGCATAACAGTTGTTGGATATGACAATGTAAATGATTATTATGATGTTCGTTTAAAGTACGAAAGACTTGATAAGCTTTCAAAATATGACAGCTTTATTTTTGTAAAGGGCGATATTGCAGATAAGGCTCAGGTTGATGAGACTTTTGCAAAATATAAGCCTCATGTAGTAGTAAACCTTGCTGCTCAGGCTGGTGTCAGATATTCAATTGAAAATCCCGGAGCTTATATCGAAGCTAATGTAATCGGATTTTACAATATTCTGGAGGCATGCAGACATTCAGAGCCTAAGGTAGAGCATCTTGTATATGCTTCAAGCTCAAGTGTATATGGCGGAAATACCAAGCTTCCATTCAGCACAAAGGATCAGGTGGATCATCCTCTTTCACTTTATGCGGCAACCAAGAAATCAAATGAGCTTTTTGCTTATTCATATAGCAATCTGTACGGAATGGCTACTACAGGTCTTAGATTCTTTACAGTTTACGGACCTATGGGAAGACCCGATATGGCTCTTTTCCTCTTTGCTGATAAGCTTCTTAGAGGAGAAAAAATTCAGATATTCAACTATGGCAACTGTAAGAGAGACTTCACCTATGTTGACGATATCGTAACAGGTGTTGTTAATGTAATGCAGCATAAACCCGACGAAGATGAGAAGGGTAACAGATATAAGGTTTATAACATCGGAAACCACAATCCTGAGAACCTTATGCACTTCGTTGACCTGCTTCAGCAGGAGCTTGTTGCTCATGATGTTCTTCCTAAGGATTTTGATTTTGAAGCACACAGAGAGCTTCTTCCTATGCAGCCGGGTGATGTGGAAGCTACATTTGCGGACGTTGACGATCTGATGAACGACTTTGACTTTAAACCCGATACACCACTTGAAGTAGGTATTCACCGCTTTGTTGACTGGTATGCCGGATATGTAAAGAGAAGAGATAGCGAGTGATATTCAATGGATAAGATTATGCAGAGCCGCATGGACAGAGGGTTCATGCGACATCAGAAAGAGTATGAGAACAAGGCGCTTGAAGTCCTTCGTTCAGGCTGGTACATACTCGGAAAAGAAGTAGAGAACTTCGAAAAAGAATTTGCGGATTATGTCGGCTGCAGATACAGTGTCGGACTTGCGAGCGGTCTAGATGCGCTTTGGCTTGCATTTAAGGTACTGGGAATAGGAGAAGGCGACGAGGTCATCGTTCAGGGTAATACATACATAGCAAGTGTTATGGGGATTACCATAAACGGAGCAACGCCTGTATTTGTTGAGCCTGATAAATATTATCAGATAGACGTAGACAAGATCGAGGAAAAAATAACTGATAAAACAAAGGCTATTCTTGTCGTTCATCTCTACGGACAGGCTGCCCGCATGGACAAAGTCGTAGATCTGTGCAAAAAGTTTGGCCTCAGACTTGTGGAGGATTGTGCACAGTCACATGGCGCCAAATTTGGCGATAAGATGACAGGAAGCTTTGGAGATATCGGCTGTTTTTCGTTCTATCCTTCCAAGAATCTGGGAGCCTTTGGAGATGCCGGTGCCATAACCTGCAATGATCCAGAGCTTGCAAGACTTATGAAGATATACCGCAACTACGGCAGTGAGAAGAGATACCACAACATGGTTGTTGGTGCCAACTCAAGACTTGATGAGATGCAGGCGGGACTCCTTAGAGTAAAACTGAAATACATAAACGAGATAAATGATGAGAGAGCATCTATTGCTTCAAAATATGCTAAGGGTATAGATAACACTCTTGTCATAAAACCTGAAGTGGCAGATGGATCAAGCTGCGTATGGCATCAGTATGTAATAAGAGTTCCCAAATACAGGGATGAGCTTATGGCCTATCTTGCTGATAAAAACATAACAACTATTATTCATTATCCGATCCCGCCTCACTTATCAGAGGCTTACGGATATCTCGGATTAAAGCGGGGTGTGTTGCCTATCACTGAGAACTATGCGGATGAAGTTTTATCACTTCCCATCTACTGTGGTATGACAGATGATGAAATAGATTATGTGATAAGCGCTATAAATAATTTTAAGAAATAATTGATTGTGCCGGGGATGAGGGGATGACAGAAGATAACGCATCATACAAGAAAAAACTAAACATAGCAGGTGCTATTAGACTTAGAAATCTGAGGAAGATTTTCTTTGCAATAAATGTGCTTGCAGTAATTCCTATGCTTGTCATAGCTGTTTATAATGTTCCCTCGGCTGACGATTTCAGTATGTCTTTTGAGGTTCATGAAGCCTTTCTTGGTTCGGGAAACGTGTTATACACTATTTTCTACGGTATATATATGGGAATATGGTATTACATGAACTGGACCGGATATTTCTTTTCAGATATGCTTACGGCTCTTGCTCCGTCAGTATTTGGAGAGAGGCTTTATTTTCTCGGAAGCTTTGCTGTGCTTCTGATCCTTGCGCTAGGTCTTTGGTATTTTCTGAGGCAGCTTATCAGTAATGCCCTAAGGCTTGGCACAGATCTTACAGGATGCATTACAAGTCTCGTGTTCTTTTTACTTGTTCAGTGCATGCCACATGGACTTGCAAGAGTTGAGAGCTTCTACTGGTATAGTGGTGCAATAAACTATATGTTTATGTTTGGAATGGGACTTTTGTGGACAGGGCTTCTCATAAGAATTGCAAGTTCTGAGGAAAGGCCGCAGCTTCATTTTGCTTGTGCTTGCGTGCTCGGATTTCTTCTTGGCGGGGCTAATTATATGACTGCTCTTAGCCTGGCAATTCTTTCGTTTTGTATTCTCCTTATCAGTGCAATTAATATGATTATGGATAAAAACACAGAATCTGAGAGCCTGTTATATAAGAATCCAATCGTATCGGCAGCTAAAACACTCAGAGCTCTTTCAAAAGTTGTGACACCTTCGGTATTTATGATCATAGGATTTGTTCTGTCGGTAATAGCTCCGGGAAATAAGAACAGAGCAGCACAAAGCGCAATGTCACCTGTCAAAGCTGTACTTATGTCTATCTACTACACTATGGAGCATATGCTGGGAACATGGCTTTCCTGGCCCGTCATAGTGCTTATCATAATCATGGTTCCTCTTATGTGGAAAGCTGCGGGGAGGATAAAGAAATACTACAGCTTTGGGCATCCTGTTCTGTTTACGGTATTTGCATTCCTTCTTGCTGCAGCCAATATCACACCTCCTCTTTACGCAACAGGAAATATAGAGGCGGGAAGAATAGTGGGTATTTTCTATATGCAGTCGATGCTGCTTCTTGTTCTAACCATAGGATATGCATGCGGCTGGGTTAGATGCCAGGTTTCTTTTTCCGGCAAGATAACGGATGAAGAAAAAGAAAAACGCAAGCTTGCAAGCATCATATATGACGGCTATGTTGGCAAAAATGCTTCAAGAGTCATAATAATTGCATGTGCCTTGTTTGTGATAGGAAGCGGCCTTTCTGTGAAGGTTGATCATCATTTTTATGTAACAAGCTCGGCAATCTGTGATGTGGTAAACGGAAAAGCTTATAAATACAACAAAGAGTTTTATGACAGGTTATCAGTACTTAAGGATGACAATGTATCCAAGGCAAAGCTTATCGAATTTTCTGTTAAGCCTGAATTGTTGTTTTTCTCAGATGTCACTGAGGATAAGAAGGATTGGCTTAATAAGGCGGTAGCTGAATATTATCATAAAAAATCAGTAGTTCTTGAAAAAACGGACAAATAATTAAACGGAGGAATCCCGAGGCTTATGAGTCAAAACAGGGACAATAAAAATAACATAATAGATAATGGGATATTTTTTCTGATAGACAATCATCTGGATAAAATTGCAGCCGCTATACTTGTTATTGTTGCAGTTGCAATAAGAATAATGCTTATGCCACAGACTTCATTGTCACCCGACTACGAATCTTATTATCTGCCCTGGGTTTTGGAGTATAAGAGACTTGGGATCATAGGCGGATTATCTACAACGATCGGGGATTACTATGTTCCCTTTAATGTGATGTATGCTATATGCTCTCTATTTGACTGCGAGCCATATATTCCGCTCACTATATTCTCCATGATAGCAGAATTCATTACTGCATTTTATGTTGGAAAAATAATAAACGTTATCCTTAAGGAGAATGGTAAAGAAGACAGGAAAGCTCAGCTCTTATCACTTTATGTTCCGATCCTTACATTGTACCTTCCTTTTGTTGTATGGAATGGCTCATTGTGGAAGCAGTGCGACGCGATATATGTTGTATTTCTGGTTATCGCGTTATATAAGCTTTTAAGTGAAGAATACAGATGGGCTTTCGTATTTCTGGCAATATCTTTTGGATTTAAACTTCAGGCGATATTTTTCATACCCCTGTTTTTGATAATTTATATGGTTAAGAGGAAGTTCTCAATCCTTGAGTTCTTTTGGATACCGGTTATCTATTTTGTACTGGGACTTCCCTGCGTACTTCTGCACAGAGGGCTTCGTGCTACTTATTTTGCATATCTGTCACAGACTCAGGAGGTATCGACAGAAGGGTACGGACTTGTGTCATATTACCCTAATTTCTATAATTTCGGCTTGGACAATTTTGATGAGGTACTTAAAACTCCGGGACTTTTGCTGTTTGCGGCTGTTATGGTATTTCTTGCTGTATTTGTTTATAAACATAAGGGATTTTTGAAGACAAAAGAAAACATCCTTTATCTGGCAGTCTTTTCATCCTGGACATGTTGCATGATCCTTCCGGGAATGCATGAGAGATATGACTACGCTGTCGTACTCCTTGCAACTGCGCTTTTTGTAGCGATCATAAGGAAGAATATGTGGGCAGCATTTGTTATGAATTTCAATTCAATGCTTGTATATATAATCGTCTTGTTCGGGCAAAAAGAAGTATCCATGGTATTTGTTTCAATCCTTGAAATTGCGGCATTTGTAATAATAACGATTGATTTTATCAGAAGGGTATCCAAATATGATGCATAAACTCTTTCGTCGACTTTCGTATATCTTCTTTGTGCCGTTTACTCTATTAAGCTTCGTTATTCTGGTTTGCTCTTTTTTGACAACTGTCTACTATGATACAGACCAGGGAGCAGATCTTCCCAGGTTTGGGTCTCAGAATTATATTGCTTTGTTTGCAGGAATCTTCATTTTTTTTGCGCTGGCTTATTTTCTCAGGAGCTTTAAGCCCGGGAAAAGAGCATATATTGTATTTTTTTTGGAAATTCTTTTTTGTCTTATCATAGTGATAGCTGCAAGAGCAAAAGCTGTTACTGATGGATTGCTTCTTGATAACATTATCAATGATTTTAATAATGGCATTTACGATAGTCTCTATAAGGGAGGATATTTGTATATCTATCCTTTCCAGATTGGATATGTGTCGATCGGGCAGCTGATAGGCAGATTATTTGGTGATAGCAACTACTTTGTATATCAGATTATAAACCTGCTTTCGATTGGTCTGTGCGTTGTTTATCTGTATAAGGTGACATGCGAACTGTTTGAGGATGAAAGAGTATGCAATATATACCTGATTTTGTCCGTGATGATGTTTTTTCTTTTTTCATATTCCACTTATGTTTATAACGATGTGTGGTCATTTGCGCCGGGAATCATGGCTCTTTACTATGAAGTCATGTACCTTAAGAAGAAGCATATCCGTTTTGGAATATATGCGGGAGTTTATCTTGGCCTTGCGTGCTATTTGAAGACTAATCTGTATATTGCGCTTATTGCAATGGTGATCCTTCTTGTGGTTGACGTATTAAATGATATGTTACTAGTCGCAGAAGCTGATAAAAAGGAACGTGAAAATAGAAAAAGCTATGTTTCTGCACTCCTTATTATAATACTGCTTTTTGCAGCTGCACTTATTCCCTTAAAAGCTGCAGGCAATATATATGCTAAAAAAGCAGGACTTGAATCATACCCTCAGGGAGTTCCCAAGTCCACCTATTTTGCGATGGCCATGCAGGAGGGAGAAGGCGAATGGGGCTGGTATAACGGCTATAATCGTAATTCATATGAAGAAAATGATTATGACTATGAAAAAACCGATGAGGCAGCAAAGACCGCCATATCTGAGAGAATAGCAGAGTTTAAGGCAAGACCTCTTCACATGTGCAGATTTTACCTAAGAAAATTCCTGTCTCAGTGGGCAGATCCGACCTTTGTTTCAATCAGGAATTTTGAACTCTCGCTTAGACATTCTGATACTAAATCGCACTTTGCAAGATCGATCGTATACGGAGTGTGGTCGAAAATTTTTCAGATGATAATGGATATTCAGCACTTCCTTATCTATCTGGGCGTAGTGATCTACAGCATAAGCACAATAAAAAATAAGCGCTTTACGTTGCCGCAAGCGCTTTTAATACTATTTGTATTTGGCGGAATGTTGTTCCATCAGATATGGGAAGGATCATCCCGTTATATTATCAGATATTATATGTGCCTTATGCCTTTTGGCGCATATGGCATAAGTGTTATCCTTGATAAGCTTGAGTCCATCATTTTGAAGAAACAACAGCGTAATTACCGCTAGTCTTAACCTCATAGTTATCAAGGTCGTAGCTTTCAAGCTCTGATCTATGGAGAATAAGTACGTTTCCTTCGGATATGTAGCTGTCCAAATTATCAGATAGATCATCCGGAAGTGAAAAAATAAAATTACCGAAAGAATCAGCTATTCTGAACTCAGCTTTTTCATCTTTATAATGCACCGTCTGCAGGAACTCTGTGGGCGGTGTTTTTGTGTAGTAGAGCGCTACCATGAAGGGCGCTGACAGATGCTCGTAGGTGGAATAGATAATCTTATCGTCTGCCACTTCATTTTCTGCGGTTTTGCAGCATTCTCCGTATCCTGCCATAAAAGCGTCGCTGCTAAGTGCATTATAGGTTGTAAAATAAACCTTTATAAACAGCATTGCTGCGACAAAGAACAGAAAAGGGGCAAGTCCTTTGATAAGGATCATCAGGTACTTAATGGCTTTCTTGCCGGTATTTTTCTGAGCATAGACAATCTCATTGATAAAAAAGATGTATCCGCGCGCAAGGAAGTAAATATACGGAATGAAGATGAGCACCATTCGATTTATATCCTCTTCCACAAAGCATCCAAACAAAAATGCCGGAACAAATACGCTTAACATGAAGACATCGACGTCCTTACCCTTTTTAGCACGAACAAATGAAGCGACAATACCAACAAGTGCGGTAGGAAAAGTAAAGGCAAAAAGTGGAGGAAATCCTTCAACATAATTTAGGATCTGCTCGGCGGAATTGCCTATAGTAAGATTTTTGATCATCGTCAAAATATTACCCGCAATGCTGATCAGTATCCCATCGCTTACGAAAACAGAGCGCTTTGCAGTAAAGCGGTTTATTGAGAAGAACGGTGTTATTATTTCAGGAAGATTAAATGCGTTTATCACGTAAAAAACGATCAGCGGACTGGAAACTGCAAGGAATACAAGGATTCCGAGGATCATCTGAAATGCAGTCATTTTTTTCTTCCTTATACTGAAAATGCACAGAATAAGAAGATGAACAGGTATGATGATAGTCGCTGAACCATAGCTGTACATTGTAAGTGCATAGACCAGTGCAGATAAAACAAAAAACAGGTTGGCAGTACCGTTTGACATGGAAAGAAGACGTGATTTTTTTCTGTCTCTTTCAGCAAAAAGTGACCCGATACTGTTAAATGAAGAAGACTCTCTTTGCTTTTTTATTCCTAGGGCAAAAAACAAAAGGCCAAGACTTATCCAAAAAGGTGTTGTATTTGAATCAAGACTCCACCTCGATAACATTATATGCCATGGGCTAAGTGTAAGGATCGTAAGAGAAATCAGCGGTATCCAGGAGTATTCTCCGTTCATATATTGAACACTTGAAACTTTTTCTGAAGAAAGCAGTGATTCAGCAACAAGGAGCCTTACAGCAAGGAAAAAAACAACAAGTGTCAGACTTCCAAGAAATGCTGGCAAAAATCTAAGTGAGAACTCGGATACACCCAAAAGCTTTGTCATAAGGGCTGTAAGATAAACCATAAGAGGACTTCCGCCGCCTGAACCATAAGTTATAGGATAAACCGGCAGATGGTAGCCGTTACGGTCCATCCTAAAGGCTGAAAGAATATAGGCCTCATAACCAATTGAAGCTTCATCCTGATGAATGCCGTATGGAATCTGTGCGATCATGTAAAAGCGAAGAAAAGTTCCGATCGCTATCATTGCGAATGGAAGTATCAGTGTATAGATTCTGTTAAAAACAACATCGGAAAGATTTATGGGTGAGTAGGATGATTTGTCTCTTCTATAAAATAAGTAGAGACTGAAAAATATAATACAGATATAAATTAAAGTAGAAAAAATATTGAAAGTTCCCATGTGATTCTCCCAAATGATGCGTTATTTACTCGTCTTTTCATTATAGGAAAATGACAATGCACAGTCAAACTTTGTTGAAAAAATATATCCTTGTGGTATAATATGCCCGTTGCTGTGAACATTTTTTCAGGAGGTTTTTTTAAATGCCTATTAAAATAAACAGTTTTATGGGAAAATTCGGCTGGTTTGCAAGAAAGCATTTCCCTATGCTGGCTAGTGAAGCATATCTTAAGCTTCAGTTCGTTACAAGAAATAAATCGCAGAAGGCTTATATCGACTACTTCATGAATGCAGAAGAAGTACCGATGCCCAATGTTGTAAATATAGAGACAATAAACAGATGTAACTCCACATGCGCATTCTGTACAGCCAACAGGAATGCTGAGAAGCGCCCCTTTTGCAAGATCGATGAAAATGTATATAAGAGCATCATTGATCAGCTCGCAGACTGGGGATACAAGGGACACCTTACACTTTACGGAAACAATGAACCCTGGCTCGATACAAGGATCATTGAGTTTCATAAATACGCAAGGGAGAAGCTTCCGGATTGCTATATCTTTATGAGTACAAACGGTCTCATACTAGATATTGATAAGGTTAATCAGATAAAACCCTATATAAATCAGCTTATTATCAACAACTACAGCATGGAATTCAAACTTCATGATAATATTCAGAAGGTTTATGATTACATCAAGGATCATCCCAAGGAATATGAGGACCTCGATGTTCAGATCCAGATGCGTTATCTGCAGGAAGTTCTCACAAACAGAGCAGGATCTGCTCCGAACAAGCAGGCAACAGAGAAAGTTATAAAGGAGACCTGCCTTCTTCCTTTCACAGATATGTGGATCATGCCTAACGGTAAGATAGGTCTTTGCTGCTGTGATAATTATGAAGTTACAAATTATGCCGATCTTACCAAGACATCTCTTAAAGACGGATGGGCTTCCAAGGAACTTATGGATGTAAGAAGACGTATTGCCGACGGACGTCAGAATGAGCCCTTCTGTAAGCACTGTGACTTTATAGATGCAGGATTCAGAATGACTCTTGTAAATGCAATTCTTGAGGGACGTGATGCCAATGCACTTGGTGGTCAGCAGAGAATGAAACTTATTAAGAAAGAAGACTGAGGATAAAAGCATTTGATAAGGAGAAGAAGTGAAAACCTTCGTTAAGAAAGCATTATCAAAATGGTATATTTGCCTTGGCGTATTGTATATAGTAGCTGTTTTTGCCATGTTCATGATAGTTGGTAAAGACAGCTATATTGCAATAGCAGACAATTTGGATCTGTTTGTGGCACAGATGAAAATGATGTCCAATACAGGTACGTTTTTCATGCACGACGCGGAAGTTCCTTTTTTGGGAGGAATAAGCAGGGACAATTTACCCGGAGAATTCTATTTTTATACAATTCTATGCATGATTTTTCCTGATTTTACAGCCTATGTTCTTAACTATATCTGTAAGATAATAATAGGCGTATTATCGGGCATTCTTCTTATCAGGGATTTTGATCTGAAGGATGAGGCTGCAAAGGGCATAGGTTTTATATGTGCATTTGCTTATGGGATAATCAATGTTTTTCCGGCATTTGGAATACCCTTTGCATCGATCCCGCTCGTGATCTTTTTGTTTAGAAGAATCTACAGATACGGACTATCTGTAAAGACAATACCTTATTATGTGATACTGTTTCTGTACCCTGTTGTTTCCTATTTTTCATACTTTGGAATGTTCATCCTTGGATATCTCGTACTTGCGATCATCTGGAGATGGATAAGCGACAGAAGGATTTCATGGGCACTTGTTGTTTCTCTCTTTGTCCTGGCTATCGGGTTTGTGCTTCTTGAATACAGGCTCTTTGGGCAGATGCTTTTTACTGATGAAGTAACGATAAGAAGCACCATGAAGGATGCCAATATGAACGCAGCCCAGATCATGACAGAGATATGGGGAGTGTTTAAAAACGGAATGATGCACGCAGATGATGCGCATCAGTACTTTATATTTCCGATTTGCTGCGCCTATTTTGTATTCCTTAATGCAAGATATATTGTAAAAAAGGATTTCAAGGGAATATTCAAAGATATATACAATTTCTTCATGCTTCTTATAGTATTCAACAGCTTTGTCTATGGAATTTACTATAGTGAGGCGATGAGAAATCTTGTCGCATTTCTTGTACCGCCTCTTACAGGATGGCAGTTCAACAGAACCATTTTCTTTAGCCCGTTTTTGTGGTATGCAATGCTCTTTATTTTCTGCAGAAGGCTGTATTTGAGAGCAGAGGGTAAAAAGCTTTTACGCGCAATTTCTTACGCAATACCTGTTATAGCAGTATTTGTTATACTTATTTGTTCTTCTCACTATAACGATGTGTATGATACCGCTTATGGAACGGCTTACCGCATTAAGACAGGGAAAACACTCGACAGATTAAGCTACGGCGAGTTTTATTCCAAAGAGCTTTTTGATAAAATAAAAAGCGATCTGCAATATGAAGAGGATGAGTGGGCGGTGGCTTATGGAATGCACCCCGCAATCCTCGAATATAACGGCATTTCGACACTTGACGGATACCTTGGCTTCTATACTCAGGAGTATAAGGAACAGTTCAGAAAAGTTATCGCGCCCGCGCTTGACAGGATGGAACAGACAAGGATCTATTTTGATGACTGGGGTGCAAGATGTTATCTGTATTCAGGAACGGATGATTCCATTGTAATGGCTACAAAGAGCATGCAGGGAGTTACGGATAACGACATCTATATCGATGCAAAAGCGCTGTATGACCTGGATTGTGATTACATCTTTTCACGAATAGATATAAGCAATGCCGATGAGGCTGGTCTTGAGCTTATAAATACATACAGTGATCCTTCATCACCGTATACAATATACGTTTATGGAATAGCGGATTCCGTAAATGGCTGATATTCCGCAATAATATTGATCAACGAGGGAGTCTTATGGATAAGATAGCGGTACTCATTCCTTGCTACAACGAGGAACAGACAATTGAAAAGGTAATAAATGATTCAAAGAAGGCGCTGCCTGAGGCGGTGATATATGTTTATGACAATAATTCTACCGACAAAACATCGGAGATTGCGCAAAACGCAGGTGCCATCGTAAGACATGAATATGTACAGGGAAAAGGAAATGTAATCCGCAGAATGTTCAGAGAGATAGATGCTGAATGTTATGTAATGGTAGACGGTGATGACACCTATCCTATGGATTCAGCGCCGGAAATGTGCAGACTGGTCCTTGAAAAAAATGCAGATATGGTAGTCGGAGACAGACTTTCATCAACATATTTTACAGAGAATAAGAGACCTTTTCATAACTTTGGAAACAGCATAGTAAGAGGAAGCATCAATAAATTATTTGACTGCGACATAAGGGACGTAATGACAGGATTTAGAGCATTCAGCTTTGAGTTTGCCAAGACATTTCCTGTTCTTTCAACCGGATTTGAGATAGAAACAGAGATGACTATCCATGCGGTAAACAATCACATGCAGATTGAGAATTATGTAATAGAGTTCAGAGACAGGCCGGAAGGCTCTGAGTCCAAACTTAACACATATTCGGACGGAATGAGAGTTCTTTTGACGATAGCAAGACTCTACAGAGATTATAAGCCGATGGGATTTTTCTCCCTTGTAAGCTTACTTCTTACACTTATATCAGTAATTTTCTTTGTGCCGATCTTTGCTGAGTACTTAAAGACAGGACTGGTGCTCAGATTCCCGACACTTATTGTATGCGGATTTGTCATGGTAGCAGCAATCCTTTCATTGTTTGCAGGAATCATACTACACAACATGACTATCAATCATAGAAGACAGTTTGAAATGAGGCTTATTTCTCTTCATGCGGACAAAAATAAATTATTGAGTTCACAAAAATAACACGATTAGGTTTTATCTTAATCATGTTAGGAGGAGTATTATGAAGAAAAAATTAGCTATTATTTTGTCGGTTTTTACAGTAATGACTGCACTCTCAGGGTGCGATGACGGTTCTGCCAAAACATCTGTTGAGGCAAATAACATGGAAAGCACAGAGGCTACTTCTGAGGCAAGCACAGAAGAGAGCACAGCCGATGCAAGCACAGAAACATCTGAAAATGCTGAAGACGGAGCAGCTGCAGCAGATAGTGCTTCAACTGAAGCTACAGAAGATACACAAAACGCGCAGGATACTTCTGCAGACAGCGCTCAGACCGCAACAACCGTAGCTCCTGAAGAGGTTGTAGAGCCGGAATTATCAGAGGAAACAATAGAGAATCCCGTACAGGTTGAAGAAGTCAAAGAGGAAGATGATGCAATTCACGTTGTTTTCATGGGAGATTCTCAGTTTGACAATGCAAGAGGAACAGGAAGCGAGATCCCTGCATATACAGCAGCACTTATTCCGCAGAAGACAAAGGTGTACAACCTGGCAATAGGCGGAACACCTGCTTCCCTTGAGAGAAATGCAACAGATGCTCTTGATGGCTGGAGTGATACCTGTTTTGTAGGCATGGCTTATGCACTTGCAGGAAAAGTTGACAGGTCATTCCTTGATAAATATGAAGCAAGAGCGGTGATGGATACAATCGATCCTGCTACAGTAGATTTTTACGTTATCGAATATGGCGCAAATGACTATATTAATGGTAAGGACCTTAGCAGCCCAAACAGTAGCTTTGATGTTCATACTTTCAGAGGCGCTTTGGAAGTGGGAATAAATACACTTAAAGAGGTCAGCCCCAATGCAAAGTTCATTCTTTGCAGCCCTTCATACTGTATGTGGTACAATGCTGACGGATATGCTATCGGCGACAGTTACACAGTAAGTAAAGGAATAGGTACACTCTCTGACTATGCTGACATAGTCAACAATGTCTGCGAAGATGGAGGATATACATACGTAGATACAATGTATTCCACATATTTTGATCTTAATGGAACTACTGTGGATTCATATCTTTCAGATGGTCTTCATTACAAAGAACTGGGCAGACAGATTTACGCAACGACAATTGCGCACTTTATAAATAAGGCTCTTGGAACAGATCCCGAACCCATGTCATATATAGAAATTGATAATTTCAGCTTCGGATCATAAAAGCTGAGCCCTGTAATGAAATCATTAAGAAGTGATGGCGAGTGCCGTCACTTCTTTTTTTGCATGGATTTTGGTATACTTACGTTGACTTATACAAAAAAATAGGAGTCTTAAGCTATGAGCAAAAAACTTGGGACATTTCTAAAAACAGCTTTATTTTTCATAATTGCGGGATGTGCTTTACTTATTGTTTTTGCAGTTACAGAGAGAAAAGAAAGCTATATAAAAAACGAAGCTTTTTTTGAGGAAGCAAAAAAAGATAATATCGACGTCTTGTTTTTGGGATCATCACATGTGATAAATGGTATAAATCCGGCTGTTTTGTACGATGAATACGGGATAAGCTCCTACAACCTGGGAGGACACGGGAGCCTTCTTCAGGAGAGCTACTGGCAGCTTATAAGGGCGCTTGATAATTGCAAACCCAAATATGTTGTAGTGGATGCGTATATGCTTGAAAAAGACTATCAGTTTATTGACAGGATGTATGAAGATTCATCAGACGCTGACAGGCAGACTTCTATAGATCAGTTGCATCTTAATATGGATGCATATCCCTTATCAAAGCTGAAAATAGCAGCTGTAAATGATCTGGTTCAGGATCCTGATATCAGGCGGCAGTTCCTCTTTGATTTTGAAGTCTATCACGACAGATGGAAAGAGCTTACGGGGGAGGATTTTAAGAAGCTTACGGGAAATCTTGAAGTAAACAGCCTCATGGGGGCTGAGATGAGGTATGGCGTAAAGACAAATGTTGATGAGTACGAGAGTGCTTTGGAGGGAGAGACACTGCCTGATATTACAGTTGGCGGAAATTATCTCATGAAGATAATAGATGAGTGTCAGAGGGATGGCATCGGCATTGTAGTAACATATCTTCCTTTTTCAGCAACCACAACTGACCAGATAGCGGCCAATTCTGCAGAAGAGATAGCTGCAATGTATGATGTCACCTGCCTTAATATGTTAAAAGCTGAAGGAATCATCGATGAGGCTGCAGATCTTAACGATCACGGACATCTGAACGTTATCGGCGCAAAGAAGGTAACGGAATATATAGGTGATTATTTTTCATCCCTTGGTATTTTTGAAGACCACAGAGGGGATGAAAAATATAAAGACTACGACGAGGCGGCAAAAGCTTATAAAAAGGAATTTGCGAATTATATAAATGACTGCGCAGATTTGTCTGAAAAGCTGAATCTTTTAAGAGAATCAGACCTTAATATGATCCTTTTTATAAATGAGGACTCGGATGCTCTTACAGATTCCGGATTAAGGCATCTTATAAGCAATTTATCAGGCTCCGGGGCTATAGATGAGGCAGCAGATCAAGGAGGACCATATCTTCTTATTAAAGACAAGACATTAGGAGAAACCGCAGAGTCTTGCGGGTTAACTAATCTTGAGGGGATACATACGGCTCTTGGGGATCTGAATTACATTCCCATTGAGAAAAAATTCAGATTACTGTATCCTACTTCTGATGAAGAATCAAACTTCCTGTATGATGATAGTCATACGAGCGAAGATATCCAGATCATTTTGTATGATGATAACGGTGATATTGTATCGCATGTGTATTTTACTTCAGCAGGAAGGGAATATGTACTAAGTTAATGAAAGGAAATAATAAATGAGTAAAGTCTGTATCGTAGGAATAGCAGGGGGATCAGCATCAGGAAAGACAACGATCGTCAACAGGATAAGGGAGAAATTTGGGGATGATATTGTCGTTATAAGCCATGATTCATATTACAAGGCTCATAATGACCTGACTTATGATGAGAGATCAAGGCTTAATTACGATCATCCTTCATCATTTGACACAGAACGCCTTATTGAGGATGTTAAGAAGCTTAAAAAGGGTGAAGAGGTCGATATTCCGGTATATGACTATGCTATCCACAACAGATCAGAGCAGACTATTCATATTAAACCAAAGCCGGTTATTTTGCTTGAGGGAATCCTGATCCTTGAAAACAAGGAGTTAAGAGACCTTATGGATGTAAAGGTGTTCGTTGATACTGATGCCGATGAGAGACTTATGCGAAGGATCAGAAGGGATACTATTGAAAGAGCAAGAAGCGTGGACAGTGTCCTTACTCAGTACGCGCAGACGGTTAAGCCCATGCATGAGCAGTTCATCGAACCCAGCAAAAAATACGCCGACCTTATTATTCCAAGAGGTGGAGAAAACCTCACCGGAATCAACATATTTACTGAGCACTTAAAATCAATGCTCAGGGAGGAGGTTAACTAAAGGATGATCCTGATAAAGGTTCTGCTGCTTGTTTTCTGGCTGCTTATAATCCCGCTGTGCATGGGACTGTTTGTACAAAGTATTCTGCCTACAACTAAAAAAACACTGGGAATTACTTTCATCTGCGGATATCTTTTGTCTTTTGCATCGTTTGAAATAGTAGCGATAGGAAGTATGCTTAAGATCAAGTACGGCGCTTTTATTGTCTGCTGCAGTATCTTTTCTGCAGTGCAGATGATCATAGCAATACTGGGTATCGGTATTACGGCAGCTAAACTTAGAAAGAGTTTTACCGAGGCAAGAGAAGAGGGCACGATCAGTACCGGAGCTTTTGAGAAAGTAAAGGCTGCTTTTCTTCTTACCTTTCCCGGCAATAAAAAGGCAGAGCCTGAGGCTCTTATGAGCCCAAGGACAGACGTAAGACTCCTTAAGCTTCAGTATTCAAAAGAAGGAATCGTATTTTGGGCGATTTTTGTCCTGATAGTTGTGTTTCAGCTTGTTATGGCTATCGCAATGGCTCCTTTTGACGGAGATGATGCCTATTATGTGGTGGAATCACTGCTTGCTCAGCAGGCTGATGTTATGAATACGATCCTTCCGTATACGGGAAGCTCGACATCTCTTGATATAAGACATGCTATGGCAGTATTTACCATGTGGATAGCATTTATAGCAAAGATGAGCGGTGTTCATGCAACAATTGTTGCTCATTCTGTCATGCCACTTGTTCTAATTCCGCTTGTTTATATGATCTATCTTGAATGTGGAAGGATCCTTGTGGGATCAAAGCGTGATGCACTTCCTGTTTTTATGATATTCATAGCTCTGTTTCAGATGTTTGGAAACACTTCTATCTACACAGCTGAAACTTTTCTTATGATGCGTACCTGGCAGGGAAAAGCAATGGTTGCAAATATGATGCTTCCGCTTGTTTTATGGCTGTTTTTGTGGAGATTTGATGATTGCAGAAAACCCGGCTATCTGTGGAAGGAAGAGACAGGCGGAGGAAAAACCATAATAAGAAACAGTACCTGGGTCCTCTTATTTTTGGTCAATATGGCAGCAGGGATAATGAGTTCTATGGGAATTATCTTCTGCGGTGCGCTCATCGGCCTTTTGTCGTTTATACTTCTTATCTACACAAGGAATTTTAAGATAATCATTAAAGTGATACTTGCGATGATCCCAAGTGCGGTTTATCTTTTGATATACCTCGCAGTCTGGATGCCATGACTTCTTGCTATAAAAAACTGAGGTGACAATAATATGTACGGTATTTTCAGGGAAAACCTGGTTACATTTAAATTATACGGAGGAAACGGGTATCTGCTGTTTTTGTTTGTGGCAGCGCTTATCTATCTTCTCTTTACAGAGAAGGATATGCGGAAAAAGCTTGTGATAGCGATAGCTCCTTTTATAGTGCTCGTTCTTTTCTTTTTGCCTGTTACTAAAATAGCTTTTGTGGCAATACTTGATGACGGAGCGGATACCTACTATAGAATATTGTGGCTCCTTCCTATGGGAGTGTGCATAGCCTATGCAGGATGCAAGCTCTTTGAATCCCATAAGAGGATAGGACTTGTGGTTGTCAGCGCTGCGATTATTTTGTGCGGAAGCATTGTCTATAAAAACGAATATATGAAGAGGGCTGAAAATCTGTATCATATACCACAGGTTGCGGTTGATATTTGCGATGTTATAAGTCCGGAGGAGGGAGAGCCGAGAGTAAGGGCGCTTTTTCCTGAGGAACTTGTTCATTTTGTCAGACAGTATGACACAAATATAATGATGCCCTACGGCAGAGATATCATCGCCTGGAAGTATTACAATGCGGTGCATGAAGCCTTTGAAAATGTTGAAACGATAAACGCATCTGAACTGTTAAAGACCACAAGAGAAACCAAGTGCAGATATATAGTTATGTACAAGGACAGAAGCATTGATTATTCTCTTGAGGCTATGGGACTGACTCTGATTGATACGATAGACGGCTATAATATTTATGAAGATCCGGAAATGGTAGAGTGATGATATGACGTTTAATTCATACAGCTTTATATTTATATACTTGCCTGTTTTTCTGGCTGTATTGTACCTGATGCAAATATATGTGGACAAAAAAAGTGCGGATAAGGCTATCAGATTGTGGATAATTGCCATGTCCGCGCTGTTTTTTGTGTTCTTTGGGATGCGCAGCATCTGCGTGTTTGCACTAAGCATTGTTGTAAATACGATATTTGCAAAGATAATATCCGAAAAAAATAAGGGGCTCCCTATAGCGGTAGTCTTTAATGTATCTTTATTATGCGCATTTAAATATTCAGGTAATCCTGTAATGCCAGTGGCTATAAGCTTTTACACATTCCAGCAGATAGCATTTCTCACAGAGCTGAAAAGAGGAAATATCAAGGATTTTAGTCTGTTAAATTATCTGTCCTATATCTTGTTTTTTCCTAAGATACTGCAGGGACCTCTATCAGAGTATGATAATTTAAACAGGCAGATAGCCTCTCTTAGTGAAAAAAAGATAAACTCAGAAGGTATAATGGACGGACTTTATCTGTTTGCACTCGGACTTTTCAAGAAGGTTCTTCTGTCAGATATACTGGGAAAAGCAGTTGACTTCGGATATGGAAATGTTGCTTCGCTTACAGCACTTGATGCAGTTATAGTCGCTATATCGTATTCATTTCAATTGTATTTTGACTTTTCCGGGTATTGTGACATGGCTGAGGGCGTATGCCGCATGATGGGAATCGAGCTTCAGATGAATTTTAATGCACCATATATCGCTAGAAATATATCGGATTTTTGGGATAGATGGCATATCACACTTACGAAGTTTTTCACAAAATATGTGTATATCCCGCTCGGAGGCAGCAGGAGAGGTGTGCTGCGTACATATCTGAATATACTTATCGTGTTCTTTATAAGCGGAATCTGGCATGGAAAAGGACTGACCTTCATAATATGGGGAATGATGCATGGCGTAATGATGGTGATAACAAGGATAAAAGCTCATCCTAGTACCGATAAGGATAAGAGCAAAAACGGTCCTGATAAAAACAAGCCCTTTGGCGCAATTAATGTAATAAAGACAGCGCTTACATTTATATATGTTACCGCCGCATGGGTATTTTTCAGAGCGCCTTCCGTAAATGATGCGGCACTTATCCTCAAAAAGTGTGCAACCGGCATAGGGCAATACGGACTTCATATATCTATAGAGCTTGCTGAATGTTTTCAGCTTGACGAGCTGTGGTATGTATTTAAAGTCACACCAATTCCCTCCTGGAATAAGAGTGGATATTTATGTATGTGGATAATCCTGGTTGTTTCCGCGCTTTTCATATTCAGTGGGAAGACTGCAAGAAATATGGCGGATAAATTTGCACAAGGCAATAACGGTATCTTAAAGACAGTATTTATAAGCATTATTTTTGTATGGAGCGTGCTTAGTCTCGGCGGAGTCAGCACCTTCCTTTATGTGAATTTTTGATCATGGATAATAAAAAGAGTAGCAAAAAGAATTTAATATGGATTTTTCTGGGACTGGTTTTAGTTATGCTCGCAGCAGTGACTGCACTTGTAATCTATGTGGATCCGTTTTTCCATTACCACGGACCAAGAGATGGATTTTATTATGTTGTTGATAATCAATTGTCACAGAACCCGGGAATGGCAAGGAATATGGATTATGACAGCTGCATAATAGGATCCTCGATGACGGTCAATTTCCATACGGATGATTTTTATGAGCTCATGGGCCTGAATACTCTTAAGCTTTCATACAGCGGAGCATATCCCAAGGATGATTCGAATATATTAAACATTGTTTTTGACAAGGACAGTTATGCAAGGAAAAACAATGATGTTAAAGCGGTTTTCCTGGGGCTTGACGTGCCGACTCTCACAGCGGATGTTAATGAGATAAAGTACGAGCTTCCAATGTATCTGTATGATGACAACCCTATAAATGATGTTAAGTATCTGTGGAATAAGGATGTGCTTTTACAATATATTATGCGTCCGTTTATTCAGAAAAAGGGAACAAACTTATCAGAGGCTTATGCGAGCTGGTGGACTGACGAATATTATAATATCCAGTGGGTAATGCACAATTATGAGGAACCGCAAAGGGTGGAGACCGAAGCTGACAAAGAGCTTTTTATAGAACAGACCGGAGAAAATTTAAAGGTCAATATCCTTCCCTTTGTAGAAGAGAATCCGGATACTCAGTTTTATGTATTTTTCCCGCCTTACAGCATATTGTACTGGAATAATGTCATCTGCGAAAATCACCTTGAGGCAACTATGAGACAGTACGAATTTGCCGCAGAGGAATTTTTGAAGTATGATAATGTGCATCTGTTTTATTTTCAGAATATGGAGGAGGTTGTGACCGACCTTAACAATTATGCGGATTACACCCACTACAAGCCTGAAATAAACAGATATATGACGGAGTGTTTTGCTGACGGTACACATGAGGTACGCAGCATGGA
Organism: Butyrivibrio sp. NC2002; assembly: GCF_000702265.1. Taxonomy (GTDB): domain Bacteria; phylum Bacillota; class Clostridia; order Lachnospirales; family Lachnospiraceae; genus Butyrivibrio. Next base: position 37,966 of record NZ_JNKZ01000004.1, on the reverse strand, counting down.
ACAGTTTGAGGATGAGCTTTCTTCTATGAGAGATATAATAGAGAGGTTTGATTTTGAAGAGCTGTTTTCTGTAGAGTACTGACAGCGCACTGCTTGAAAAAAGGAAGGAAAAAATATGTCAGATTTTAGACAAAACGATAACGATGAAAGAGGCGGCATTCCTATATGGGTACATATTGCCATTATTTGTACTATTCTGGTAATTGTATTGTTTGCTGCTATGCGACTTTTGAAGTGGAACAAGGGAACTACGATCGATACCTCAGATGTTGATCCGACGGAGTATGAGGTTGAGATGCTCGATCAGATTTTCACGCTCCCTGCTGAAAAGCTTGAGGGACATGAGCAGGATGACAAGGAAACAATTCTTGTTTTCGGTAATGACGCTGTTACCTACGACTCATCGGAGAGCGGAATCTGCGGCCAGATAGCTGAAAAGACTGGCGCAGAAGTAATAAATGCGGGATTTCCCGAAACAACAATAGCTTTAAAGAATGCTACATATGATGACTCATACAAGCTCGACAGATTCAGCTTCTATAATGCTGCGATGTCAGTAGCTTCCGGAGATTTTTCTGAAATGGAAAGCACCGCACAGGGAATGGACGACCCTACATATTTAAGAGCCGTTCAGACACTTTCAGGTGTTGACTACAATGCGGTCGATACGATCGTTATATATTATAATGCTTCGGATTATGTAAACCTAAGACCCGGAATGAATCCCAACGATTCCCTTGACAGCATGACATATATGGGAGCGCTGGATGCCGGAATCAGGGCGATTCAGGAAAAATATCCGTTTATAAGAATTGTCTGCATGTCATTTACATTCTGCTATGCGTATGATTCTGACGGAACACTTAAAAACGGAGATATGGTGGACTTTGGAAACGGAAGACTTACCACATATCTTCAGCATATGATAGATGCCTGTGGGGATACCGGGGTTTCATTTATAGACAATTACTACGGAACAATAGATGAAACCAACAGCGCAGAGTTTCTTCTTGATAACATTCATGTGAATCAGGCATGTAATGAGCATATCGCTGCTCATTTTGCAGATGTTATTTATGGAATGTAGACTTGGTTTATTAGACAGGTAGTATATCTGAAATATAATTCAAGAAGTAATTATTGAACTTAGAGGGGAAATCTATGAAGAAGACAGATACTTTTTTTCTGATTCATAATTATAATACTGTACCACGCGAGCTTTTAGAATATTGTGAGAAATATCTTGTCATTGATACCTCGGATGATGGTGAAACGACCACAAAGCTTAAGAACGAGGGGATTGAGTTTATACATTATGAGAATACAGGGCATAATCTGACAAGCTATTTTCATTATTTTATAGACAATTACGACTCCCTCCCCGAGTGGATTGTACTTTTAAAGGGGAACATTATAGGAAGGCATGTATCCAAAGAGTTTTTTGACAGGGTATATCAAAACAAATGGTTCACGTTTCTCTACCAGGACAGCTCAATGTGGGATAAGTATAAAAAGGGAGGAGATCCGGATTCTCTGGCATCACTTCTTTGCGAAGAAGGATATATAGAGAAAAATAATTCCTGGTATATGAATAGAAGCCATGAATACAGGTATTTTTATGATATGGATGATTTTATGAGATTTGTATATAAAAATCCTGTTATACCGAGGTTTTGTAACTTTAGTCCCGGCGGATGCTACATTATAAACAGGGCACAGATTCTGAAAAATTCAAAAACCTTTTACAAAAATCTAAATACACTTATGGAATACAGAAAAGAGGTCAATTTTCCTGCTGAGGCGTACTTGGTTGAAAGGCTTCTTCCATGGATTTTTACATCACAGTATGAGAAAAATTCATGGATGGAGGATGAAGATAAATTCAAGTCATTGCTTGAAAAGTGTGAAGAAAGCGTATGTAAATACAGAGAGTGGGATAAATTAAGGCTAAAAAGGCTTCGCATCATGCTTGGAGCTAAGCCACCTGTATTTTTATCATGATTTTGCTTATAGAGGAGATATTTTTAATCCATGAAAAATGGTATCTACAAAAGAATCTATGCGATTTTTTTTCTGCAGGGGGCGGTTTTTATATACTCCCTTACAACTGTTATAAGTAAGCTGGTGTCTGACTATAAGTTCTTGTCAAAAGAATTTATTTTGCTTTATATTCTTGACTTTGCTGTTCTTGGCATATATGCCATTTTGTGGCAGCAGCTGTTAAAGCGTTTCGAACTGTCGATTGCTTATGCAAATAAAGCGATGACGCTTCTATGGTCACTTCTGTGGAGCGTTTTGCTGTTTAGAGAAAATATTAGTCCTTCTAAGATAATTGGAGTATTTCTGGTGATTGTAGGAACGATCATTTTAAATGCTCCTGGAAATACCAAATCGGAGTTTTTAGTAGAAAAGTCAGAGTCAAACTCTTTTGAAAACAGGAGGTAGATAATTTGATATTATTTGTGCTGCTTGCCCTGTTTGGACAACTCCTTGCTTCTGTTTCTCAGATATTACTAAAGAAGAGCTCAGGGAAAGAATATAACGGCTTTATAAGGCAATACCTTAATATTCTGGTTGTAGGCGGCTATGGGCTTTTAGTAATTTCAATGTTTATTGCCATAGTATGTTATGGTCATATGCCCTACATGTATGTGGTAATAATTGAGCCAATAGGATATATACTTGTTATGTTTCTTGGCAGATTATTTTTTAATGAGAAGATAACCAGAAACAAAATCATAGGAATGATACTGATAATTACAGGGATTTTAATTTTTTATTTGTTATGAATATCAGAGCGTTTAATCTAAAAGAATATGAAGATATAAGGAAAAAGATATCAGGGCTTTTATTTTACGTGGCCCTTTTTATAGAGCTTGTCCTTATGATAATTGAAAAAAGCGAAATAATTTTTCCCTATGAAAGCTACGTCTTTCGCATTACCTTTGCTCTTACATTCCTTGCAGTGATGATATCTTTTCATGATAAAAAGGAATGGTCTGTAATAATATTTTTGTTATTATTTACATTTATTTGTTACAGATTATCCGGTAAAAATGACCTTCTTAGAATTACGGCCTTTATTCTGGCTGCAAAGGATGTCAGTTTAAAAGATGCGGTTAAAGTAAGCTTTTATGTGAGCCTTACAGGGTTTGTTATTATCGCTTTTCTTTCCTTAATCGGAGTTTTGGGAGATGTATATCAGGTTGCGGATTTTGGAAGAGGTATAGAAGCTGAAAAAAGATATGTATTTGGCTTTGGACATCCAAATACACTCCTTGGCTGCATATATGTTCTTATATTGATGTGGCTGTATCTCTATGGGATGACAGGTAAGCTCTGGCACTACCTTATTTTGTTTTTGGCTTTTACCGTAAGCTCATATCTTACAAGATCAAGAACAGGCATTATTGTTCTCTTTATTACTTTAGTTTTGGCCGTGGTGATAAGATTGTTCCCAATGATTTCAGGGTGGAGATTTGTATATTTTTTAGAGGCCTTATTTTCTCCTGTTTTTTGCATCGTGACTGCGATACTTACTGCTGCATACAGTGAAGGCGGATATTCTGACGGGGGACTTGAGCCGGGAGAACTGTTCTGGGCTATAGACAGAAATCTAAGCAACAGACTAAGCAGTATCTATTACAGTGCTCATGATCATGGGGCGGTTTTAAGCAATTGGAAGCTTTTTGCAGGCCATGATGCAGAGGACTATTTTGATATGGGATGGGTGAGACTCTTTTACTGGTACGGAATAATACCTGTTGCCCTTATGGCTGTAATTATGTTGGTAGTTATCTATATGTGCCTTAAGGAAAAAAATGTCTGGGTACTCCTTATCTTTTTTTCCATATCGTTATATACCATAGTAGAGGCTACATTTGTTTCAAGATATATAGGCAGAAATTTTTTCCTGATAATAGTGGGAGCATATCTTTACAGGTTTTTGCATATAAGGGATAAAAACAACTTGCAATATAAAGAAATTTAGTTGATTTGCATTAATCTTATTAAACAGTTAGAATAGTTTAATGATTTTATAACAATGTTTTCGGAGGATTATAATGAGAACTTATTTAGTAACCGGTGGTGCGGGATTTATCGGATCTAACTATATACATTACATGTTCAAAAAATATGACAATGAGATCCGTATTATCAATGTGGATGCGCTTACATACGCAGGTAACCTTGAGAACCTTCTTGATGTTGAGAAGAGAGATAACTACACATTTATCAAGGCTAACATCTGTGACAGAGATGCCATCAATAAGATTTTTGAGGAAAATGATATCGACCGCGTAGTTCATTTTGCGGCTGAGAGCCATGTTGACAGATCTATCGTTAATCCCGAAATCTTTGTAGAGACCAATGTTCTTGGTACAGCTACAATGCTCAACGCAGCTAAGAAAGCATGGGAGCTTCCTGACGGTTCATTTAAGGAAGGTAAGAAGTTCCTTCACGTAAGTACAGACGAGGTATACGGTTCACTTCCCGAAGATCCTGGCGCATATTTCTATGAGGATACACCTTACGATCCTCACAGTCCTTACTCAGCAAGTAAGGCAAGCTCAGATATGCTTGTTAAGGCTTACATGGATACTTATAAGTTCCCTGCAAATATCACAAACTGCTCAAACAACTACGGCCCTTACCAGTTCCCTGAGAAGCTTATTCCTCTCATGATCCACAATGCTCTTGAAGGAAAGGCACTTCCCGTATACGGTGACGGTAAGAATGTTCGTGACTGGCTCTATGTTGAGGACCACGCAAAGGCAATCGACATGGTTCAGGAAAAGGGCAGACTCTTTGAGACCTACAATATCGGTGGTCACAATGAAAAGCAGAACATCGAGATCGTACAGACAATCATCGATGTACTTAGAGAATCACTTGACGATTCAGACCCCAGAAAAGAGAAGCTCACATACGATCTTATCACTTATGTTGAGGACAGAAAGGGACACGACCGTCGTTATGCCATCGCTCCCGATAAGATCAAGAAGGAGATTGGCTGGGAGCCTGAGACAATGTTCAAGGAAGGCATCAGAAAGACAATTGAATGGTTCTTTGCTCATGAAGACTGGATGGAGCACGTAACAAGCGGCGATTATCAGAAGTATTATGACAGCATGTATGGGAACAAGCTTTGATCTGATAGAAGCGCTTTGTAAGGACCAGATCCAATACGAATATTGAATTTCCAAAGAAATCATATATTCTATAAATTGATTTATAACAGGAGAGCTATGGCTAACTGCCAAGGCTCTCTGTTGTTGCGTTATAGAGGTAGTTCAAATTATAATAAGCTGGTAAAAGAGCATAATGGATATATGCTAAAATATATGCTTTAAACAGGAGACGTTAATGAGTAAGATTTCAATCGTAGTTCCTGTCTACTACAACTCCGATACACTGGAGATGCTTTACGAGGATATGAAAGAAAAAATCCTCGGAAAGATTGGCGATTATGAGATCGTGTTTGTAGATGACGGTTCAGGAGATAATTCCTGGGAAATAATGAATAACATTGCCAAGAAGGATAAAAATGTCGTATGCACAAGGCTTTCCAGGAATTTTGGAGAACATGCTGCAATCCTTGCAGGCTTGTCGGTATGTACAGGTGACTGTGCCGTTACCAAGCAGGCAGACCTTCAGGAAGATTCAACGCTCATTTTGGATCTCTATGAGAAATGGAAAGAGGGAAACAAGGTTGTTCTTGCCATAAGAGCTGAGCGAGATGAAGGCGCTATGAAGAAGTTCTTTGCCGGCTGCTATTACTATCTTGTTAGAAAAACAATAAACAAGGAAATGCCACAGGGTGGTTGTGACTGCTATCTTCTGGACAGGCAGGCTATAAAAGTGCTTGAACTTATGGATGAGAAAAATTCATCCCTTACACTTCAGGTTATGTGGCTCGGATTCCGCAGTGCAAAGGTTTACTTCCACAGAAAAGATCGCACCGTCGGAAAATCCAGATGGACATTTGGCAAGAAATTTAAACTTGTTGTTGACTCAATGATGAGCTTTTCATATTTTCCTATCAGAGCTATGTCTGTGTGCGGAGTTTTGTTTGCAATAGCTTCACTTATCGGTATCATCAGCGCTATTTATGAGAAACTCACTGTAGGCACACCGATTGCGGGTTATGCATCACTTATGTGCGTTATTTTATTTGCTTCGGGAATGATCATGCTCACACTTGGAGTTCTTGGAGAGTACATTTGGAGAGTTCTTGAGGAGTCCCGCAACAGGCCCCCGTTTATTATTGATGAAGTTCGTAAAAGTGATGATTTAGAATCTAAATAACGTGCAATATTAAACATATGATGATAAATCACGTTTTTATGTTATAGTATATATTGGTGCAGGGTATGCACCGCAGTTTTTGACTATCTTCGAATGAAGAATTGGAGGATTTTTTAATGAAAGGTATCATACTTGCCGGAGGTTCCGGAACAAGACTTTATCCGTTAACAAGAGCAATTTCAAAGCAGATTATGCCGGTTTATGACAAGCCGATGATTTACTATCCTTTATCAACACTTATGCTTGCTGGCATAAGAGAAGTACTTATTATTTCAACTCCCAGAGACCTTCCTATCTTTGAAGACCTCTTCGGAACTGGCGAGCAGCTTGGAATGTCATTCTCCTATGCAATTCAGGAGCAGCCAAGAGGACTTGCCGATGCATTTATTATCGGTGAGAAATTTATCGGAAGCGACTCTGTAGCACTTGTCCTTGGAGATAACATCTTCTATGGTCAGAGCTTTAGTAAGCTTCTTAAGGAAGTTGCATCAAGAGAAAAGGGTGCAACAATATTCGGATACTATGTCCGTGATCCAAGAGAATACGGCGTTGTAGAATTTGATGAAAACGGCAAGGCTCTTTCAATCGAAGAAAAGCCCGAGCATCCCAAGAGCAACTATGCAGTACCGGGACTTTATTTCTACGACAATGATGTAATAGAGATTGCTAAAAACGTAAAGCCTTCTGCCAGAGGCGAGATCGAGATAACAAGTGTAAATAACGAGTATCTTCGTCGTGGTGACCTCAGGGTTGAGACTATGGGCCGAGGCTTTGCATGGCTTGATACAGGAAACCACGATTCACTGCTTGATGCAGCAGACTTTGTATGTGCTTTCCAGAAGAGACAGGGACTTTATGTTTCATGTATCGAAGAGATTGCTTACAAGAGAGGTTTTATTGACAAGGAGCAGCTCCTTAAGCTTGCAGAACCCCTTATGAAAACTGACTATGGTAAATATCTTGTTGAGGTAGCAAATGGACTCTAAATCATTCAAACTGTCTATACTTGCAATAATAACAACATGTGTCCTTGTCGGAGTTGTGGTTTACGCAGCCAACAGGGATAAGATTCATGCGCTCATCGGTGCTGATGATTTTGCAGATACCGATGATTCTGTTTATGAAACAACAGAGGAGATAAGCAGCGAGTATGGAGAACAGATCGGAGATGATTTAAAGGGGTTTCTTACCGCAGATGACTTTTTTGATAAGAGCGAGCAAAGGCCATCTGTAGTTGTAGTGGTTGATAATGTACCCGTTCCTGCCAATGCAGAGGAACAGGAAGAAGATACCACGGATCTTATAGATAAGCCGGCTGATGAATCTGCGGATTTAGAATCTGATGATCAGGATGAAGCAGCTGATGAAGAAGATAGCGCTGAACCCGAAGATGAGCAGGATCTTGAAGAAACACAGGACCAGGACAAGCAGAAAGAGTCTGAAACAGATAAAGTTACACCGGAAGAAGGAACATCAAATGATGCTTTAAATGAAGCAACAAGACCCGGAACAGACAGACCTTATGATGTTAAACCCGAGGATGCTTCCAAGGAAGCTTCCAACTGATTTATGAAGTATAACTTCTGTTTTTCAGATGAAAAACAATAATCTATTTTTGGAGGATTTAGAATTAAAATGGGAAAGATAACTGTAGAAACATGTGAAATAGAAGGACTTAAAGTAATTACACCGCAGGTTTTCGGAGATAGCAGAGGCTATTTCATGGAGACATATTCAAAAAGGGACTTTGAGGCTGCAGGAATTGATATGGAATTCGTTCAGGATAACCAGTCAGCATCCAAGAAGGGTGTTTTAAGAGGCCTTCATTTCCAGAAGAACTTTCCGCAGGATAAGCTTGTAAGAGTTGTAAGCGGTGAAGTATTTGACGTTGCAGTCGACTTAAGAGAGGGTTCAAAAACCTTCGGAAAATGGTTTGGCGTTACTCTTTCAGCAGAGAATAAGAAACAGTTCTTTATCCCCAAGGGCTTTGCACATGGTTTCCTTGTACTTTCCGACTATGCTGAGTTTGCATATAAATGTTCTGATTTTTATCATCCGGACGATGAAGGTGGAATTCTTTGGAAGGATGAGGAGATAGGTATTGATTGGCCTTACGCTGATGAATCAGAACTTATCATGTCAGAGAAGGATCCTAAGTGGGGAACACTTGCGGACTATAAGAGGGAACACGGAGTACAGTAATAATGGCCAGTGGAAAAAGAGACCGTTTGCCGATAATCAGTGAGTTTCCCAAGAAGGTAGTGCTTGGTGTGTATTATATTGTGGCTGCTGTTTTTATGGCAGTCATAGTATTCCACTATAATCCATTTGCAGATCAGGAGACTGAGTTCTTAAAAAAGATTTGTGCCTGCGTGCTTATCATACTGTCATGTATCCTTATGACGGTGTGGTATGACAAGCTCATGGTCTTACCTGTGGAGCTCTATAATTCCAGAAAACTTATCTGGCGGCTTTCAGTTAATGATTTCAAAAAAAGATATGCAGGTTCCTATATGGGCATCGTGTGGGCACTGGTTCAGCCGGTGGTCACTGTTTTGATGTATTTCTTTGTTTTTGATCGTATTTTTCATCAGAGATCACAGATGGTTGCAGGAGGGATAGATGTCCCCTTTGTTCTGTTTCTGACAACGGGACTTGTACCATGGTTTTTCTTTAATGAAGCTCTGATGAATGGTACAACATCACTTCTTGAGTACAATTACCTTGTTAAGAAGGTCCTTTTTAAGATCAGTATTCTGCCTCTTATTAAGGTTATTGCAGCACTTTTTATTCATGTTTTCTTTGCACTTGTTATGCTGATAGTAGCCTGGTTATACGGGTATGCTCCTTCTGTTTATACCTTGCAGTTGTTTTATTATGCTATCTGTGAATTTGTTCTCGTGCTTTCTTTATGCTACACGACATGCGCGGTTGTAGTGTTTTTCAGAGACCTCACACAGATACTTGCGATAGTACTGCAGGTTGGACAGTGGGCAACTCCTATTATGTGGGATTTGAATATGCTGCCCGATAAGTTTAAGTGGATAATCAAGCTTAATCCAATGACTTATATTGTTAATGGCTACAGGAGCTCGGTATACGGACAGGAATGGTTCTTTGAACATTTTTATTCAAGCACCTATTTTTGGATTTTTGTTGTAGTTGTATTCTGTATCGGCTCACTTATTTTTAAGAGATCAAAGACACATTTTGCTGATGTGCTCTAATACATAGAAAGTACTGTTTATGGATAAGGATATAGCGATAAAGGTCACGGACCTTACAAAAGTATATAAACTCTATAATAAGAATTCCGACAGGTTGAAGGATGCTCTGGGACTTTTAAAAGAAGACAGATGCACGGAGCATATAGCCTTAAATCATGTAAACCTTGAGATCAAAAGAGGCGAGACAATAGGAATTATCGGAACAAACGGCTCCGGTAAATCCACGATCCTTAAGATAATCACAGGAGTTCTTTCTCCCACATCGGGAAATGTTGAAGTTGACGGACATATATCTGCGCTGCTTGAACTTGGTGCCGGATTTAATATGGAGTACAACGGAATCGACAACATATACCTGAACGGAATGATGATCGGTTTTTCCGAAGAGGAGATAGACAAAAGACTTGATGCAATTCTTGAATTTGCCGATATCGGCGATTATGTGTATCAGCCTGTAAAGACCTATTCAAGCGGTATGTTTGTCAGACTTGCTTTTGCGGTTGCGATAAACATCGATCCTGAAATTCTGATCGTTGATGAGGCGCTTTCAGTTGGAGATGTATTTTTTCAGGCCAAGTGCTATCACAAATTTGAAGAATTCAAACAGCAGGGTAAGACAATTCTGTTTGTATCACATGACCTGTCGACAATAAGCAGATATTGTGACAGGGCTGTGCTTTTAAATCAGGGTGTTATTCTCGGCGAAGGCGCACCCAAGAAGATGATAGATATTTACAAGCAGGTGCTTGTAGGTCAGTATCCACTGCCGACTAGTGATGTGAAGTCACTTCTTGAAGATGAGGATATAAGAGCTGCCGCTTCTAAAAAGATAGAAGAGGAAAAAAAGGCAGCAGAGAAAGAGTCCAAGGCAGATGATACTAATCCGGATGTTTTGGAATATGGAAACAGCGGAGCTAAGATAACAGAATTTTACGCAACAGACGCAAAGGGGCTTAGGACTAATTCTGTTGTAAAGGGCACGGAGTTTACTATTCATATGAAGGTTAAATTCCTTAAGGATATAGCCGGTCCTATATTTGCTTATACATTTAAAAATATCATGGGCATTGAGATAACAGGAACCAATTCCATGGTTGAAAAAGCTTTTCTTGAACCTGTAAAAGCAGGTGATGAGAAGGATATTACTTTCACACAGAGGATGCTGCTTCAGGGCGGCGAATATCTTGTATCCTTTGGGGTAACAGGGTTTGAGCAGGATGATTTTGTAGTGTATCATCGTCTCTACGATGCACTTAACATTACTGTTGTATCAGATAAAAATACTGTCGGATATTTTGATATGGAATCAACTGTGTGTGTGACAGATTCAAAGAAGGATTGAATTTAATGCAGGAAGAAGTATTTATTGGGAATGTAAAACTTAACTACAAACATTATGCAGGACTCGATCTATACAGTGACGGGGCTGTTGAGAACGAGATCTTCGACATTGTCAGAAAGCATAAAAAGGAAGAATACCCTGAGATAATAGAGAAGAAGGCAAGTTGGCCGATTCTTTACCATTTATCTGAGCTTAGAAGCAATATTGTCGAATGGATTCCGATGAAAGGAAATGAGAAAGTGCTTGAAGTAGGTGCCGGATGCGGCGCTATAACTGGCATGCTTTCTGAAAAGGCAGGGGAGGTTATTGCCTGTGACCTTTCACGCAGAAGAAGTGAGATAAATGCTACCAGAAACAGTGAATGTGACAATGTCACAATACATGTAGGTAATTTCAGGGATATAGAGCCTGATCTACCCTCTGACTTTGACTTCATATTTCTGATAGGCGTGTTTGAATACGGACAGGGGTATATTGGCACAGAAAATCCGTACGAGAACTTTCTTTTAATGCTGAAAAAACATCTAAAGAAGGATGGCCGAATTGTAATCGCAATCGAAAACAGAACAGGTCTTAAGTATTTTGCAGGAGCCCCCGAGGATCACCTTGGCAGTTACTTCTCCGGTATTGAAGGATACTCAAAGGATGCTGTGGCAAGGACTTTCACAAGAAACGGACTTATTCGTATATTTAGAAAGTGCGGCATAAAAGACTATCATTTCTATTATCCGTATCCGGATTACAAGCTGATGACGTCCCTTCATTCAGATAGGCATCTGCCTCAGTATGGGGAACTTTTGGATAACGTTCGCAATTACGACAGGGACAGAATGATTCTTTTCAATGAAAAGAGGGCATATGAGTGCCTTATACATGATGGAATGTACCCGGATTTTGCCAATTCTTTTGAGGTAATATTAGGACCTGGATTTGATACGATATATTGTAAATATTCTAACGATAGAGCGGATGAATATAAGATAAGAACCGATATCACAGTTGATAAGCTCGGTAGAAAGGTTATAAAGAAATATCCTCTTACAGAGGCTGCAATCGACCATATTTTTGGCATGCAGGATGCTTATTATGGACTTAGGGAGAGATATAGAGGCGGAGATCTGGAGGTTAATGACTGCCAGCTTGATGAGAAGTCAAGATGTGCGATCTTTTCGTATGTTAACGGTATCCCGCTTACAGCTCTCTTTGATGCGTGTCTTGAGTCAGATGATAAGGACTCATTTGATGCACTTTTCAGGGAATATATGCGCAGGATAGGTTACAGACCTGATTATCCGGTAACCGATTATGATCTGATCTTCCCGAATATACTTGTAAACGGTCCTATTTGGACAATAATCGATTACGAGTGGACTTACGGCAAATGTATACCTGCCAAGGAGATTGCTTTCAGGGCATTGTACAGTTACAAGCTTGAGGACAGAGCAAGAGAGAAGCTTGATGTCAAGGAATTGTATGAAAAGATAGGCCTTTCTGAGGAGGACATCAAGGGACTTCTTGCTGAAGAAGCTGAATTCCAGAAGTATGTGACAGGAAGACGCAAGTCTTATGTTGAATTATGGAAAAAGATAGGAAGAAATACCTTTGTTCCGAAAGAACTTGCAGGCAAGGCTGATATGGCCAGAAGTGCCGAAGAAATCCAGATTTATGTGGATGAGGGCGATGGTTATAGCGAAGATGATTCCATTTTCCCGGAGGATACATACAACGATCACAATATTGTGACTTTGGACGTTGAGTGCAATGATAGGGTTAGAAATATCCGTATAGATCCTGCATTTTCATCTTGCATTGTCACATTAAAGCAGGTTCTTTGGAATGATGTATCGGTAGAAGAGGGTGATCTTCACATATCCATTCATCCAAACGGCTCCTGGATATCCGAAGACAGCATAGTTTTTGGAACAGATGATCCTAATATTGAGTTCGGGCTTGAGGGCGAAAATATTGAGAAGAAGAGGGAAAACCATCTTAAGGTTACACTTATGATGACTATTATTCCCAGAGAGACGGCTGAAACACTCGAAGATTCATTAAGAATCGCAGAGGATAATTCTACTGAAGAAAAAGGCGAATTTTTATCCAAAATTAAAAAGAAGATTCTGCGCAGCTAATATCTGCGTGGGAGGAGTTAACAAGGGGTGTCCTTTAAGGGCAGGAAATGATGCTTAAAAAAGTAGCTAAAAGTGTTCTAATCAAAAACAGAAAAAGAAGCTACCAGAAGGCAGTACAGGAAGCAAGAAATGCTTACAACATCTGGGAGAAAAAGAGAGAGAAGCGTCCAATCCTCGTAGAGGGAGGGGAGGCTTCTAAAGTCACGGGCAGACTTCAGCTGACGATGGAAGTGATCTCTTATACCAGTGTGTGGCTTGAGTCAGATGTTACTGCTACAGCTGAAAAGATTTTGATATTTGTTAGCCCGAAGGGAAAGCTTGCCGGGCATGCTGTAGAAAATATCAGAAGATACTTTGAGGCGCATCCCGAAATAAATGTTGTGTACGGAGACGAGGACGTATATGAAGGACGAGGGAGATATGCTCATCCGTATTTTAAGCCTGACTGGTCTCCCGATACATATTTAAATGCTTTCTATATCGGAAGTGTTTTTGCCTGCAGAGCCAATACTTATGAATCTGCACTTTCCGAGTATGACAATGCATTAAAGATGCTTGGTGGAACTTCCGGAGTTAAGAAAAATACTCCCGAGGCTGTTGGTAGGGAAGCCAGTATGCTATCTGCCGATGTCCTTTTCTGCATGCTTGCCATAGAAGAGAGAGCTTTCGGAAAAAGAGCGGGTACCGAGTTCCCTATAGGACATATTGATGAGATATTATTCCACCGCAATGCAGATGCGGATGTTTTCTATGGAAGGGGCTTTCACAATTCAAGACATATGCTGATGAAACCCACAACAGTCAGCATCATTATCCCGACAAAGGATCATCCGGATATATTGCTTCAGTGTCTTAAATCAATAGTATCAACGACCCATGAAAAAAATATCAAGTATGAGATTGTAGTTGTTGATAATGGCAGTAGCGCCTATAACAGAGTCCGCTATGGCTCATATATAAACAGTATTGGAACCGTAGACGGATTAACCAAGATAAATTATCTATATAAAGTTGAAGATTTTAATTTCTCGCATATGTGTAACAGAGGAGCTGCGAGATCTGGCGGTGATTTTTTGCTTTTCCTTAATGATGATATTGAGGCTACGCAAGATGGCTGGATCAGGGAGATGATATCTCAGGCACAGCTAAGACATGTAGGTGTTGTGGGTGCCAAGCTTCTTTATCCCGACACCGACCTTATTCAGCATGCGGGAATAACCAATGTAAGGCTAGGTCCTGTGCATAAGCTCCAGAGAATGCATGATCAGAAATCCCACTATTTCGGATTTAACAGAGGCATTCATAACCTCATAGGTGCGACCGGTGCATGCCTTATGCTCAGCAGGGACAAATTTAATGAGATCGGCGGATTCCCGGAGGAACTCGCTGTTGCATTTAATGATGTTGATCTGTGCTTTAGCGTATTTGAAAAAGGATATTACAACGTATGCTGCAACCATATAAGTTTGTATCATCACGAATCATTATCAAGAGGCCTTGATACGCTTGATATGAGAAAAATGGAGAGACTTGCAGCGGAGTACGAAGTGCTCATGAGAAGGCATCCCGGTTTTTACAACAAGGATCCTTTTTATAGCAAATATCTGACTGATGATGAGACAATAAGTGCGATCATACCATGTGAAGATTTCCTTCCGGTTACGGATATTCCTTATCATCAGATAAAAGTACATGAGGACGGACTTCCCGAGATCAGAGAGGATGCTTGTTTGAGACTTGGAGTTGAGTATGCCGGGACCATGGAAAACTGGCTGAGCGGAATACGCGACGGAGAAGCAAAGGACGGCTATTTTATAAAAGGCTACAGCTTTGTAATAGGCTCAGATAATGCCTTTTTTGAAAGGCATCTTGTATTAAGACAGGTTGAAAGATCCGATGAAGGCGCAAGGCCTGCCTCCAAGGTGATTTACAGTATGCCGGTTTATACATGGTACAGACCGGATATCAGACTACGACTCCAGGATCAGATAGATGTGGATATGACAGGCTATAAGGTGAGAATTGCCAGAGGAAAGCTAAAACCCGGTTTTTATCAGGTGGGAATGGTTGCGCTTGATCAGACCGGAAGTCTGAAGCTGATCAACTGGGTACCAAATTTACTTAAGGTGAAACGATGAGCAGTAATAATGAAATGGATTATAAAAGTGCATACGAGAAAGAAAAGCTAAAGAGTGCGGAGCTTGCACAGAGAGTGGCTGATCTTGAGGATAAGAATCAGGAGCTTGAATTCAAGCTTGGAAGAATTAAGAACAATCCGATCTGGAAGGCAAGCACTCCTGCAAGAAACGTGATGCACTTTGTCATAAGACAAAAAGACAGAGTAAAAAATGCAGGCTCTATTGGCGGAGTTATTGCTAAGCTTAAATATAAGCAGATAGAGAGAAAAGCAAAGGTTCATTACGGAACAGAGAGTTTTCCTGATGAACAAAGACGCACAGAAGAGGAAAATGAGAAGTTTGAGAAAATGCCTCTAATAAGTATTCTGGTTCCTCTTTATAATACACCCGAGAAGTTTTTGAGGGATATGATAGAGTCTGTTTTGTATCAGACTTATTCAAACTGGCAGCTTTGTCTTGCTGACGGTTCTGATGCCGATCATGACTATGTTGAGCAGATAGTAAGGGAATATGAAAAGGACAGCAGAAATAAAAAAGGTCCTGACGCCCGATGCGGCATCCTTTATCACAGACTTGAGAAAAACACAGGTATTTCCGGCAATACCAACGAATGTCTAAAGCTTGCGGATGGTGAGTACATAGGACTTCTCGATCATGATGATATACTTCATCCGGAGGTTTTGTACCATTACGTAAAAGTGATAAACGAGCAGAATGCAGACTATATATACTGTGATGAAGCTACGTTTTCAGGCAACAGCATTGATCATATGATAACTATGCATTTTAAACCGGATTATGCGCCTGATAACTTAAGAGCAAATAACTATATCTGTCATTTCAGCGTGTTTAAGAGAAGCCTCCTTGATGGAACAGAGCTTTTCAGGACCAAGTTTGACGGAAGTCAGGATCACGATATGATCCTTAGACTTACCGACAATGCAGAAAAAATAGTACATGTACCAATGCTCCTTTATTATTGGAGATCACATGCAGGAAGCGTAGCATCTGACATCAGTGCCAAGAGCTATGCCATAGACGCGGCAAGAGGCGCTGTTGCGGATCATCTTAGACGACACGGCTACGAACACTTTAAGATCACCAGTACCAGGGCATTTGAAACAATCTTCAAGATTGCATACGAAGTTCAGGGAACGCCAAAGATTTCAATTGTGATCCCTACCTGCGAGCATGTAGAAGATTTAAGAAGATGCATTACTTCTATCTATGAAAAATCAACCTACGACAACTATGAAATAATTGTTGTGGAAAACGGAAGTACATCCAAAGAAACAGCAGCATATTATGATGAGCTCAGAAATGGTGCCATGAGCAGTGTTGTAAAGATCGTAGATTTTTACGCAGATAAAAACAACCTTACTGCAGATGGCAAAAAGCCTGCGTTTAACTACTCCAAGGTGGTTAATTACGGGGTTAAACATTCAGATGGCGATTATATACTGCTTCTTAATAATGATACACAGGTAATAACCGTGAACTGGATGGAAGAAATGCTTATGTATGCCCAGAGAAAAGATGTCGGAGCTGTTGGCGGAAAACTCTATTTCCCGAATAGAAAGATCCAGCATGCAGGCATTGTTTTAAGGCTCGGAGCACACAGAACAGCAGGACATTCTCATTACGGCCAGGAGGGAATGAACCTCGGATACATGGGAAGATTGTGCTATGCACAGAATGTATCGGCTGTAACAGGCGCTTGCCTCATGGTTTCAAGGGAAAAATACGACGAAGTAGGAGGCTTTGACGAAGGTTTTGAAGTATCACTTAACGACGTTGATTTTTGCTTGAAATTAAGGCAGAAGGGATACCTTAACATTTTCACTCCTTTTGCGGAGATGTTCCACTTCGAATCAGCATCAAGAGGCCTTGACCTTGAAGGCGAAAATGCAAAACGCTATGACAGAGAATCTGAGCATTTCAGAACCAAGTGGAAAGAAGTACTTGATAAGGGTGACCCTTACTATAATCCCAATTTCTCGCTTGATAGAAGTGATTTTTCGCTTAATGTTGAAGGCTACAGCAGTTTGAGAAATAAATAGGGTTAAACTCGCAACTTGCTTTTTTAACGTATAAATGTTTTACTAAAATGTGTGTACTTTTAAAGTGCACGAATGGATTTCTAAGGAGGAAAAATATGAGCGAAGCAAAGAGGCAACTCGAATATTGGCTTAACGATTCTTACTTTGATGAAGATACCAAGAAAGAGCTTATGTCAATCAGAAATGATGAAAAAGAGGTAGAGGAAAGATTTTACCAGGAGCTTGAATTTGGTACCGGTGGACTGCGTGGAGTAATCGGTGCAGGAACCAACCGCATGAATAAGTATGTGGTTCGTAAAGCTACCCAGGGTCTTGCTAATTATATTAAGAAAAATGGCGGAGCAGACGGAGCAAAGAGAGGCGTCGCTATCTCATATGACTGCAGAAGATTTTCTCCTGAGTTTGCGGATGAAACAGCAAGATGCCTTGCAGCAAACGGAATCAAGGCATACGTTTTTGACGAACTTCGTCCTACACCCGAGCTTTCATTTGCACTTAGAAAGCTTAACTGTATCGCAGGTGTTATGATCACAGCCAGCCACAATCCGCCGGAATATAACGGCTACAAGGCTTACTGGGAGGATGGCGCACAGGTTACACCTCCTCACGATACAGGAATCATCGGCGAAGTTAAGGCTATCACAGATTTCCATGATGTAAAGACTATGTCAAAGGAAGATGCTATGGCAGCAGGTCTTTACGAGATCATCGGAAAAGAAATAGATGATGCATATATGGTAGAGCTTAAGAAGCAGATCATTCACCTTGATGTTATCAAGGAAATGGCAGAAAAGCTCACCATAGTTTACACACCTTTCCACGGCACAGGCCTTGTACCTGTAAAGAGAGTTCTTGCAGAGCTTGGATTTAAGAATGTTTACATCGTTCCTGAGCAGGAGCTTCCGGATCCCGAATTTACAACACTTGAATATCCTAATCCCGAGGATCCCAAGGCATTCAAGCTTGCACTTGAGCTTGCAAAGGAGAAGAAAGCAGATATCGTTCTTGCAACAGATCCTGATGCAGACAGACTTGGCGTATATGCACTTGATACTAAGAGCGGTGAGTATGTTCCGTTTACAGGAAATATGTCAGGTATGCTTATCGGTGAATATATCCTCAGAGAGAGAAAGAACACAAACACAATGCCTGCAAATCCTGCATTTGTAACAACAATCGTTACAACAAATATGGCAAGAAGAGTGGCTGAGAAGTACGGCCTTCACTATATTGAGGTTCTTACCGGATTTAAGTATATCGGTGAGCAGATTAAGCTTTTCGAAGAGCATGGTCAGGAATACAACTATGTATTCGGTCTTGAAGAGAGTTATGGATGCCTTGCAGGTACACATGCCCGCGATAAGGATGCGATCGTTGCAGTTATGATGCTCTGCGAGGTTGCTGCATTCTGCAAGAAGAACAACATGACACTTTGGGATGCTATGATCGATATGTACAATGAGTATGGTTACTACAAAGAGGGCCAGTATTCAATCACTATGAAGGGTATCGAAGGCGCTAAGGAAATTGCTGCTCTTATGGACAGATTAAGAAGCAATCCTCCTAAGACATTCGGTCAGTGGACAGTACAGGAATTCCGTGATTACAAGACAGGTGAAACGATCAATCCTGCTACCGGTGAGAAGGGATCAACTAATCTTCCTGTATCTAACGTTCTCTACTTTGACCTTGATAATGATTCATGGTGCTGCGCTCGTCCTTCAGGAACTGAGCCTAAGATCAAGTTCTACATGGGCGTTAAGGGAAGCAGCCTTGAAGATGCAGAAAAGAAGCAGGAAGAGCTTACTGCTGCTGTAAAGGCTTTGATTGAGAAATAAATAATTATAATCCTAAGGAGCACTTTCAGTCTAAATGACTGACAGTGCTTCTTTTTTCGCTTTTTATGTGCTTAAATTTGTAGTGAGTAAACCTATGGTTGTGGTATAATTTATATCTATGCTGAACAATATAAAAAAGACAATTGCATATGCGAGAAGAAACGGAGTGTCCGATGCCATTGTTGCAACAGCTGAGAGACTCAGGGACAGAAGAAATGATAATTATACCTATGTTCCTCCTACAGAGGAAGAACTGACCAAGCAGCTTAAGTGGTACAGGGCTCTGTTAAACGACCCTGCAAAATCCAAGATGCTTCCGTTTATCAGTATTCTTGTTCCGTGTTATAACACTGATAAGCATTTTCTTAAGGATATGATAGATTCCGTTAAGAACCAGACCTACGGGAAGTGGGAGCTGATACTTGCGGAAGCGCCTGTTACTAAGACAAACGAGAGTGGAAAACAGGTTAAAATATATCCTCTTACGGATTGGATAAAGAAGTGTTCGGTTGGAGATGGAAGGATAAGATATCTTAAATTAAAAGACAACGCAGGAATATCCGAGAATACCAATGGTGCACTGGATATAGCCCGCGGTGACTACATAGCATTGCTTGATCATGACGATCTTCTCACAAGGGATGCTCTTTGTGAAATGGCAATTGCTGCTATAAAAAACTATCCTAAGCTTATTTATTCAAATGAGGACAAATGCGACTATGAAGGGAAAAACTTCTTTCAATGTCATAAAAAGCCTTCTTTTAATCCGGATATGTTTTTGTCAAATAATTATATATGCCACTTTACAATGCTCAGATCTGATGTGATATTTGGATGCAGATTCCGTTCGGAATATGACGGAGCACAGGATTATGACCTTTTCCTCAGAGCCATAGGCGATACTATGTGGAGTAAGGATTCCAAAAAACAGGTGGTTCATATTCCAAAGGTTTTGTATCACTGGAGAATGCATGACAATTCAACATCAGTCAATCCGGCAAGTAAAAGCTATGCCTATGAAGCAGGTAGAAGAGCGCTTAGGGATTTTATGAATTCACAGGGCATAAATGCAGAAGTTGAGCACCTTAAGCATGTCGGCTTTTACAGAGTTGTATATAAGTCCGATCCTTTTGTTGAAAGAAAAGACCTGGGTGTTATAGGCGGAAAGATAGTGGACGCCAGAGGAACACTTGTTGGCGGCAATTATAAAGAAAACGGCAATATAAGATATGAAGGACTTCCCAAGGGATTTAGCGGCGGATATCAGCATCTTGCCGTGCTTCAACAGGAGGCAGATGCTGTGGATGTTAGATGTATGAAGATACGCCCTGAACTGTATGGACTTTATCAGGCTGTTTTCGGAATGAACTACGTGGACACAACTAGTGAGGGTACAACAGTAATTGCAGCACAAGGCCTTGGAAATGAGCGTGAAATAAAGGAAAAATGCATCGAATTCGGAAAGAGAGTTCGCAGGCTTGGATATCATATAATGTGGGATCCTGAGCTGAGTACAAAAATTTGACATAGGGCATGAGTGCGATAGCATTGCTCCCCGGGAAAAAGAAATGACAGATTATAAAGTTACCATAGTAATTCCAAACTACAATGGAAAAAAGTTTCTAAAGGACTGCCTTAGAAGCCTTTCAAAACAGACAATGCCTTCCAAAGTCATTGTTGTGGACAACGGCTCTGATGATGGAGCTTTGGAAGAGATAATTGATGATATGAAGGTGCATCCCGGCAGATATCCGGAATTAGAGTTTAAGAAGCTAAATGACAATACCGGTTTTGCCCATGCCGTAAATGTAGGCATAAGTATGTGCGATACCGAGTTTGTTATCCTTCTGAACAACGATACTGTCGCAGATGAGAATTTTACCGAGAGACTTTTTAAATCCATAGAAAAAAGAAAAAGAGCTTTTTCTGTAAGTGCAAAGATGCTATCAATGAAGGATCCTGAACTGATAGATGATTCCGGGGATTTATATTGCGCACTGGGCTGGGCTTTTTCTCCAGGCAGAGACAAGAACAGGAAAAAGTACAATAAGGTATCAAAAATAACTTCTGCATGTGCAGGAGCAGCTATATACAGAAAAAGTATAATGGATGAAATAGGCGGGTTTGATGATGCTCATTTTTGCTATCTTGAAGACGTTGACGTCGGATACAGAGCAAGAGTATACGGATACAGTAACTATTTTGAGCCTTCAGCGATCGTTTATCATGCCGGCAGCGGCAGCAGCGGATCCAGATATAATGTTTTCAAAGAAGAGCTTACTTCGGCAAACAACTTATATTTGATTTATAAGAATATGCCGGTTCTTCAGATTGTAATAAACAGCCCACTTATCATTGCGGGCATCGTAGTCAAGCAGATATACTTTTCGAAGAAAGGCCTGGGAGCAGCATACTTTAAAGGGCTTTTAAGCGGCATAAAGAAATCTGCGGACAATAGAGATAAAAAAATAAAATATAAGGTTGGACATTTTAAGAATTATCTCCTGCTCGAAATAGAACTTATAATAAACTGTTTTCGCAGGCTTGTTGGATAAATTAAAATGTTATAAAATTAATTAGATATGATTAAAGATAATCAGACAAATCTGAATAGGTTTCATATTGTTGGGGACGGTGTGATAATAGCCTGTTCATATATGCTCGCATGGTATATAAAATTTGAGTCTGTATTTTCAAATGTGACTTCTGATGTGGGTATTCTGGACATGGGCACATATTTTTCGGCCCTTTACTTTTTGATACCCGCATATCTGATATTGTACAGTGTGATGAACTTGTATACACCAAGACGTGCTACAAGAATGCGCTACGAACTGTACAATATTTTTATGGCGAATGTTGTCGGAATAATCGGCACTCTTGTTGTTCTGTACATGATAAAACAGGTGCACTTTTCCAGATGGATGCTCGCCTATTTCTTCGTGCTTAATGTTACATTGACAAGCATTTCCAGGCTTGCTCTCAGAAAATTCCTCAGATACATAAGAAGAAGGGGATATAATCTAAAGCATATTCTCCTTGTAGGTTATTCGCGTTCTGCTGAAGGTTATATCAGCAGGATCAACAACAACCCTCAGTGGGGATATGTTGTAAGCGGTATCCTTGATGATATGGTTCCTGTCGGAACAAGCTACCACGGAGTTAAGGTCATCGGAGAAATTGATGATCTGAATGATTTCCTTGAAAAAAATGAATATGATGAGATCACGATCACACTTCCTCTGGACAGATATGACAAGCTCGAGGAACTGGTTGATATATGTGAGAGATCGGGAGTCCACACCAAGTTTATACCGGATTACACAAGTCTTTTCCCGAGTAATCCATATACAGAAGAGATACTGGGACTTCCTGTTATCAACATAAGATACGTTCCGCTTACAAACGGAGTTAATTCTATGATAAAGCGTATTGTTGACATAATAGGCTCTATCATAGCTATAATCCTGTTCTCACCCCTTATGATATTTGCGGCAATTGCTGTAAAGATATCAAGCCCAGGACCTATAATCTTCAAGCAGGAGAGAGTAGGGCTTCATGGTAAGAAGTTTATGATGTACAAGTTCAGAACCATGGAAATCCAGTCTGAAAAGGCTGAAAAGAAGGGTTGGACAACCAAGAACGATCCAAGAGTAACGCGGATCGGACGATTCTTAAGAAGCCACAGCATCGATGAAATGCCTCAGTTTTTCAATATTCTGATAGGTGACATGTCGCTGATAGGACCAAGACCTGAGAGGCCTCAGTTTGTCGAGAAGTTTAAGATGGAGATTCCCAGGTACATGGTAAAACATCAGGTACGCCCGGGACTTACCGGCTGGGCCCAGATTAACGGTTACAGAGGTGATACTTCTATAAGAAAACGTATAGAATACGATATATATTACATTGAGAACTGGAGCTTTGGATTTGACATGAGGATACTTGTCGGTACATTGTTTCATGGCTTTATCAATAAAAATGCATATTGACCGACACACTTGTATATTTTGCGTTTTTGTGGCAAAATATGTCAGTGGAAAATACACAAAAGGAGATAGACTCTGATGTCAAATCGAAACGACGACGAGCTTAGGAGAAGCAGGGGCTCCAGAAGCTCAAAAAGTGATTCAAGAAGACCCGCAGGACATAGGAGAAAAAAGAAAAACAGCAAAAATGCTCTGATATTACTTGGCGTTGAATTTGCTGTACTCGCAATTCTTCTTTTCATAATTTATACATTATTCTTTAGAGTAAAAGTAGATAACGTTGGCAAGGTTAACCTCAACGAAGAAAAAATTGCAGAGAGCGTTAACAGCGGCGTTGAAGAAAACCAGGAAATGACAGGCTACACCAATATCGCATTATTTGGCGTAGATGACAGAAATGGTGAGCTTACCAAGAAAACAAGAAGTGATACGATAATAATTGCTTCGATAAACAATGAGACAGGCGATGTCAAACTCATGTCTGTATATCGTGACACATATCTTAACTTAAGTAATGACTCTTACAACAAGTGTAATACAGCATATGCTACAGGCGGTCCTGAGCAGGCTATTTCAATGCTCAATATGAACCTGGATCTTGATATTACAGATTTTGTTACTATCGGATTTGGCGGACTTACAGATGTTGTTAATGAACTTGGCGGAATTGAAGTTAATGTAGAGGAGAGCGAAATAACTCACCTTAACAACTATCAGTCAACAATGGCTAGTCCGGAAGAACTTAACATGAAATATACACCTGTTACAACTCCGGGACTTCAGACACTTGACGGGCTTCAGGCTACAGCATACTGCAGGATCAGATATACAGCAGGTGATGACTTCAGAAGAGCAGAGAGACAGAGAACAGTTCTTATGGCCATTCTGGAGAAGGCTAAACAGGCTTCAACAAGTGAACTTGAGTCTGTTGCAAGCAAAGTGTTCAATGAAACATACACATCCTTTGATCTGGATGATATTATTAAGCTCCTTGGAAATGTTCCTAAGTATAAGGTTGTTGGAAATGATGGATTCCCTACAGCTGATTACAGATCAACAGGTACCATGGGTAAGAAGGGAAGTTGTGTTATTCCGGTAGACCTTGCAACCAATGTTAAGTGGCTGCACGAATTCCTGTTTAATGATACAGACTACCAGGTATCATCCAGCGTGCAGAAATACAGCGATAAGATAGCTGCCGATGCTGCACAGTATTTGGGACAATAAATGACAACAAAGTTGAGGCTCCGGTTTTATCTGGAGCCTTTTTTAGCCTATATCAATACTTTTTGAATGCAAAAAGAACAAGCATTATTTTTATGGAGAATACATGCAGACAGTAGACGTAATAATACCTGTATACAAGCCGGGACCGGAATTTACAATGCTTATTGATGAGCTTGAAAAACAGGCATACAGACCACAGAAGATCATAATAATCAATACAGAAAAGAGATATCTTGCCGAGAATGTTGCGGCTCAGGATGTTATAAAAAAATATGACAACATAGAAGTTCATCATATAAAGAAGTCGGAGTTTGACCATGGTGAGAGCAGAAACCTCGGAGTAAGCTTTTCAAATGCAGATTTCTTTTTGATGATAACTCAGGATGCGGTTCCAAGAGATTGCAACCTTATATCCAATCTTGTTGCTGCCCTTCAGGATGAAAAGGTAGCAGCTGCTTATGCTAGACAATATCCTAAATATGATTGCAACCTTGCTGAGAGATATTCAAGAAAATTCAACTATCCTACAGAAGCTCAGAGGAAGACAATCAAGGACTTACCCAGACTTGGAATAAAAACATTTTTCTGTTCAAATGTCTGTGCGATGTATAGAAGAGATGTTTTTGACAATATAGGTGGATTTCTTCACAAGGCGATTTTTAATGAAGACATGGTTTATGCAGGAAATGCGATGTATCAGGGATATGCTATATGCTATGTTCCTGAGGCGGGTGTGATCCATTCTCACAACTACACCTGCATGCAGCAGTTCCACAGGAATTTTGACCTGGGGGTATCCCAGACAGATCATCCCGAGATTTTCTCAGGCATTCGTTCCGAATCGGAAGGAAAAAGGATGGTCCGTGATACTATCAGACATTTCCACCGTATCGGGAAATTCTATCTTGTGCCACATTATATAGCTATGTGTGGATGCAGATACATCGGGTACAAGCTTGGAAGACATTACAAGAGCTTGCCCAAAAAGCTTGTAGTTGCCTGTTCAATGAATAAGAGTTATTGGAAATAGTTTTGGCTTTATTGGCGTTTCTTTTTAATAGGGGGTTCTATGGAAAAGAGATTATCAGATGGGGATATAAAGAGCTGGGAAGAGGTTAGCCTTTTATACAATTCAGCCCTTAAACAGATGAATACCAAGATTGAAATCTTAAATGACGAGTTTCAGGAAGTTCACAGATATAATCCGATGGAACACATCAAGTCAAGAATAAAGACTCCTGAAAGCATTGTTAAGAAGCTTAAGAGACATGGCTACGAGTCTACCCTTGAAAACATGATGAAATATGTAAATGACATCGCAGGTATCAGAATTATCTGCTCATTTACTTCGGATATCTACAGGATCGCTGATATGATCAGCAACCAGCAGGATATAAGAGTCCTTACGATCAAGGACTATATCATGAATCCCAAGACCAGTGGATATCGAAGCTATCACATGATAGTAGCTGTTCCGGTATATTTATCAGATCATAAGGCGGAAGTAAAAGTAGAAGTTCAGATCCGTACAGTTGCTATGGATTTCTGGGCAAGCCTTGAACATAAGATACAGTACAAATTCGAATCAAAAGCTCCGGCCAATATCAAGGCACAGTTGTTTGAATGCGCAAGAATGGTTGCGGAACTCGATGAGAGAATGCTATCACTCAATGAAGAAATTCAGGCAATAAGTCTTCAGGAATAAAAAGTCCTATTAATGAGGAGTGCCCAGACACCTTTCGGCGCCCGGGCTATTATGAAAAAATTTATCTATCTTTCGGAGCTACTTTAATTTGAGCTTCGTGTGTTCGGAATCATTTCCTTAACACAATATAAATTATAACAACGATTTATGAACAAATTATGAATAATGTTTAAATTAAAGGTTAATACCAACAAAAGAATCTAAATTCATAATGAAATATTGTACGAAATGCATAAATGATGTAACCTTTTATAAGACTTGTCGGATAAACAACAGAGGAGGAAGCATGGAAAACTTAATGGGGAAATTAGCTGAGAAGCTCAGCGCACAGGAAATGATCAAGGCAAACAATGCTGCTGAAGCGGCATACCGCAAACAGATAGAAGATCAGAATAAGCAGTATGAACAGGAATTGGAACTTCTTCGTCAAAATGCTCAAAAAATGGAAAACCGTCTCGATGATCTGAAAAAGGAAATAGTTCAAAGAGTTGATGAAAGCGATGAAGCTACACATGATGTAGGCGTTCGCATATACAGAAATGTTCAGGCTTCTGTTGCAGATGAGCAAAAAAAGCAAATGGATGCAATAAAAGCTGATTTAGATAAACAAATGGATTCCATTAAGGAAGAATTAAATGTTATGATTGAAAAGATGGAATCCTTGCAGAGTAGTACTCCAAAAGGAAATAACAACGGCGTTTTGCCGCTTACAGTTGTAATACTTCTGGCTTCTATCGCTAATGTTGTATTGCTCATATTAAGAATTATAGGTTTGGTTTAAAATGAAGTTTTTAGGACACAAGAAATTCCGCGTAAGTTTGTTATATGGAACGGCACTTTCTATAATGATCTGGATCATTTTGATCCTCCCGTCATTTTCGCCGATAAAAAGCAGCGGAGACAATATTTTTAAGGTATCGCTAAACGGAGTTTATGTAGGTACTCTTTCATCCGAAAAGGCCGCAAGAAAGTGTTTAAGAGATGCCAGAAGAAAACTCTCATCCGAAAGCGATGAGCTTGTTCTTGCTTCTGCAGAGCTTGAACTTGAAGGCGATGATGTCTTCTTCGGACAGGTCGATAAGAGAAAAACAGTAAGACAGAATATGCTAAATGTCCTTAAGGATAATATTTCAGGTACATTAGATCGTTCATATACAGTGAAAATAAACAAATATTCCGTCAATCTTGACAGCAAGGATGATGTTTTTAAGCTCCTTCAGGAAGCTCTATCACGCTATGATACGGATGGAGAGTATGTTGTGGAGCTTGTGACTGATCCAACTCGTGAGATTAATGTGCTTACTTCGCAGATCAACTCCAAGGAGGAAGAAAGAGAAGAAGCAGAGGCTGTAAACCTTCCTGAAGCAGGATTTGATCTTGCAATGACCAATTTGTTCAAAGAAATACATCCTGAGTCGGAAGATAAAGATTTTGAGGATTACGACCTGGGACTGATGAATATAGATTTTGGAGACAAGGTTGAGGTCGTAGAGAGTTATCTTCCTGTCTCTGAGATT
This sequence comes from Butyrivibrio sp. NC2002, assembly GCF_000702265.1. Lineage (GTDB taxonomy): Bacteria > Bacillota > Clostridia > Lachnospirales > Lachnospiraceae > Butyrivibrio. The sequence continues at coordinate 10,482 of NZ_JNKZ01000004.1, read as the reverse complement.
ACTGATATCCAAACTGCGATAGATGAAGTTACAAAGGATAAAGAAACAAATCAGATTTACGAGATCCAGCCAGGCGATACACTTGGTATTATTGCCGAAAACTTTAATCTTACTCTGGATGACCTTGTTGCAATGAATGAAACAATTGAAACAGCGGAGTCGACCATTAGAGTCGGAGATGAAATCATAGTAACTGTTCCTGAACCCGAACTGTCGGTAGTATATACTAAGCAGGAATACTATGAGGAAGATTACGAAGCTGACGTTATCTATATTGATAATGATTCCTGGTATACTACGAAATCGGAAGTTGTACAGGAACCGTCTGCCGGTCATAGAAAAGTTGTAGCTCAGATCACATACGAAAATAATAGTGAGACACAAAGAGAGATCCAAAAAGAAGAAGTAACCTATGAGGCTGTGCCTAAAATAGTTGAACGTGGTACCATTGTGCCTCCGACATATATTAAACCTATTTCCGGAGGAAGACTGAGTTCGGGATTCGGAAGAAGAAAGGCACCTACAAAAGGCGCAAGCTCATTCCATAAGGGCGTAGACTGGGCAACTCCTGTCGGAACCGCTGTCATGGCTTCTAATGCCGGCGTAGTAACAAGAGCCGGATGGGGAAGAGGATATGGATATGTTGTCTATATCAGCCATGCAGACGGAAGGGAAACAAGGTACGGACATTTGTCCAAGATACTTGTTAAGCCGGGTCAGTCAGTTTCTCAGGGTGAGAAGATTGCGCTTAGTGGAAACACCGGTGTAAGTACCGGCGCTCACCTGCATTTTGAGATCCTTATAGGCGGATCACAGGTAAATCCGCTCAGTTACTTGGATTAATTGTTAATTTTACAAAAAGATATATTTGTGGTATAACATTACCCGTTAACATTTTTTTTAGAATTTTAATATGAGCTGGGATATTCACAATGGTGTGAATAAAGAGATAATATGGAAAAATATGTGATTAAAGGCGGAACTCCGCTTGTTGGTGAAGTTGAGATAGGCGGCGCTAAAAACGCTGCGCTTCCTATTCTTGCGGCTGCCACCATGACAGATGAGACTGTATATATTGATAATATGCCTGATGAGGCTGATACTAACGTAATGCTTAGTGCAATGGCCAATATAGGTGTAATAGTTGAACGTACGGGCCGTCATTCTGTTAAGATAAATGCTTCTCAGGTTAGCGACTATAGGATTGAAAACGAATATATTAAGAAAATTCGTGCTTCATATTACATGATCGGAGCTTTTCTTGGTAAATACAAGAAGGCTTCAGTTGTCATACCCGGAGGCTGTAATATAGGACTTAGACCTATTGACCAGCATATCAAGGGATTTTCTGCACTTGGTGCTACTGTTACAATTGAACATGGTATGATAAATGCCTTTGCTGACAGTCTGAATGCCAGCCATATTTATCTTGATATCGCAAGCGTGGGAGCTACCATCAACATAATGATGGCTGCATCCATGGCTGAAGGAAAGACTATTATCGAGAATGCTGCGAAGGAACCCCATGTAGTAGACCTTGCAAACTTCCTTAACAGTATGGGTGCCGACATAAAGGGTGCAGGTACTGACGTTATACGTATTAAGGGTGTTGAGAAGCTTCACGGTACTGAGTATACGATTATTCCCGATCAGATCGAGGCGGGAACATTTATGATGGCAGCTGCAGCTACTAAGGGCGATGTTACCATTAAAAATGTTATACCCAAGCACCTTGAATCTATCAGTGCAAAACTTATTGAGATGGGATGCCAGGTACTTGAATCAGATGATGCTGTCAGAGTTGTTGCAACCAAGCGCATGCGCAATGTTCATGTAAAGACACTTCCCTATCCGGGATATCCTACAGATATGCAGCCTCAGATAACAGTAGTGCTGGGGCTTGCCAGTGGCATAAGTCTTGTTACGGAATCTCTTTTCGAGAACAGATTTAAATATGTTGATGAGCTTACCAGAATGGGCGGCAATATCAAGGTAGAAGGAAGTACAGCAATTATAGAGGGCGTGGATAAATATACCGGCGCAGAAGTTTCCGCACCTGATCTTAGAGCCGGAGCTGCACTTGTCATTGCAGGACTTACAGCAGAAGGCTTTACAACAGTAGAAGATATCAGATATATAGAGAGAGGTTATGAGGACTTTGATATGAAACTCAGAGAACTCGGAGCCCAGATAGAAAAAATAGATTCTGACAGAGATCTTCAGAAATTTAAATTGAAATTTGCATAAAAATTAAGACCTTTCGTTTACATGACGAAAGGTCTTTTATATTATTTCCTCAATATGAAGATCAGGATAAAGAGACAGGTCAAGGTATTCGCTTCCAATCCTTATCGTGGGACGTGAAAGATGATCCCTGTTAATAAAGATTATTTCACCTTCTCTTCCGTCGTTTAGGCGAACTTCGTTTAGAAGATACGTATTTACGATATTTTGGAGAAATGTCATTATGGCATTCGTATCATACTTTTGAAGCCCTTCCGACTCAAACATCTCGATAGCGATGAACGGACAAAGCGGATCTCTGTAAACACGGGCAGAAGTCATGGCATCATATACATCAGCAATCGATACACATTTTGCATAGAAATCTATCTGAGGACCTTTCAGGTGAGCAGGATAACCGCTTCCATCACACCGTTCATGATGCATAAGAGCGGCATTTTTGACATGATCGCTCACGTTGAGGTCAGTCAATATCATATAGCCCTGCGAAGGATGTGTTTGAACCACACTATATTCATCCTGAGTAAGGTCTGTGGGCTTGGTGATGATTTCATTCGGTATCAGCAGCTTGCCGATATCGTGTAAAAGCCCGGCTTCTGTCAAAGTCATGGTATCTTCTTCGCTCATTTTCAGCCACTGCCCTAAAATATTGCATATCATAGCGACACTTACGCAATGTACGTACGTAGCATCGTCATAAGTTCTTAGATTGTGGATCATATCAAAAAGATTTGAAGAGGATCTGCTTTTTTGAACCAGTGCATAAATGGGCTCCATAATAGTATCCAGATCAAAGTTTTCCTTATCGTTTACGAGAACTTCAATCCCAACCTTGAATTTGGATGCACAATTTTCAAAATCTTCTTTGAATTCCTGAAATTCTTTTGTCTGACGCAAGCGGGCAGCATAAGAGTAACTATTGTCCTCGGGAGATAGCATTTCCTCAGGCGGATCTTCAACAAGGACATTTAGTACAGAATAAAAAGAAAGCTTGGTAATTGCCTGGGTATCCAATACGGTTCCTTTAGGCAATACAAGCTGATTATTGTTATATGAGTATACGTTATCGGACAATATCATGCCGGGAACAAGTTTTTTTGTTATCAGCCGCTTCATAGATGCCTCATTGTCAGTAGAAACATAAATTTTTATACGAATTAATCTTAAAATGCGACCAAATAAAAGTCAATAAAACGCACAGTTACAAGCTATTAAAAAATGATAAATAAACTATTAATTACAAAACCTTCCCACACAGCATGTATGGGAAGGTTTATATTATCAGATATACTAAACTCTTTAAAGAAGTACTTATGCTTCCTGCTTTTTAGCCACACTTACAGTTGTTTTCTTAAGGATTGGACTTAATTTTTTGTAAACAGCAAGAGTAACAATGCTAAGAAGTGAGCCCTTAATAAGATTAAGAGGTGCTACTGCAAATAAAACAAATGTAGGAATGTTTGTAATAGCTGAATTTACTGCAGTTCCCATTCCGACAAGCGCATCAAGCGGCATACCATACAGTGCTGCAAAAGCGGGAAGAAGGTAGAATGCATTAAGTGAGCTTCCGACAATTGTAATTATCAAAGTCGCACTGATGCATGAAATAAGTGCCGTTTTTCTTGTCTTATTAAAGAGATAAATGATTGAAGCCGGCAGTACAAAACTGCATCCTACAACGAAGTTGGCAAGTTCTCCTACAAAAGCTGTTGTTGTTCCTCGGATTATAATCTCAAGTAAAATCTTGATAAATTCGATCATTACACCGGTCATTGGACCAAATGCAAATCCGCCGATGACTGCAGGCAGATCAGATAAGTCGAGCTTATAGAAGCTTGGAGCAAAAGGAAGCGGTACTTCGATCATCATAAGAACTACAGATATAGCAGAAAAGACACCGGTTACTACCAGCTTTCTTGTCGCAGATTCTACATTGCTGGTTTTGGTTCTCTTTAGAATGAATACCTCAGTTGCTTTTGCAAGCATAAACATTGCAAGAATAAGCAGAAGAAATACTGCTACGTATGCGGCATTTTCCGCAATTGATGAAATTAAGTTGTTGTTCATGGGTTTTTCCTCCTGTGAATTAAATTATTCCGGGGGAAGAATTGCGAGATTACAGTTTTTAGATTCCGGTAATATTTTCAAGTTGACAAAAATAAAAAAGAACCGCTAATGAAGCCGGTTCGGGGAATTTAACAACTGAAAAAAACACATCTTCTACCATCCAGACTATACTGTCGGTTTTGGATTTTCACCAAATCGGCCGCTTACGCAGCTCGCGGACTTACACATGAGTGATCACCGCCGGTAGGGAATTGCACCCTGCCCCGAAGATTTCGTTACAATCACATTATATAACGGATATTAAATCAGTCAATAGTTGCTTTTTTAACTTTGCTGGAATAATCTTATAATATGAGTACAATATTAGAAACAAATTCAGCGGAGGAAACCTTCGCATTCGGAAAAAGAATAGGAGAAAGCGCACAACCGGGCACAGTATATACTTTGGTCGGTGATCTTGGCGTTGGCAAAACAGTCCTTACACAGGGCGTTGCAGCCGGTCTTGGGATTGAAGGTCCGGTAAACAGTCCTACATTTACAATTGTCCAGGTATATGATGAGGGCAGGATTCCCTTTTACCATTTCGACGTATACAGAATAGGAGACATCAGCGAAATGGATGAAATCGGTTATGAAGATTATTTTTACGGAAAGGGACTATGCTTTATTGAATGGGCGAATCTCATAGAGGACATTTTACCGGAAAAATACGAAGAGATCCGCATAGAAAAGGATTTAAGGAAAGGAACAGACTATCGCAGGATTACTTTGACTACGATAGATAACAGATAAAATGAAAATATTAGCACTGGATACATCTGGGCTTGTATGCACCGTTGCAGTCACAGAAGATGACAGACTGTTGTCGGAATTTAGTATACAGCACAAGATCACACATTCGGAACTTCTTCTCCCCATGATGGAGCAGATAAGGGACAAAATATCGCTTGATCTGGACACAGTTGACGCTATAGCTGTCTGCGCAGGTCCCGGGTCATTTACCGGGCTTAGGATAGGTCTTGCCACGGCAAAGGGACTATGCCTTGCATTGGAAAAGCCGCTTATAGCAGTCCCCACTCTTGATGCACTTGCATACAATTTTTACGGTAGCGATTGCATAATATGTCCTATGATGGATGCCAGAAGAAGCCAGGTATATACAGGAATATATTCTTTTGTGCCCGAAAAAGAAAATGATGGACAAAAAGAATTTACGTATAAGATGAAAACAGTTATGGAACAGGCTGCCTTGTCTGTTGAGGAGATTGCGGAGAAACTTAATTCCATTGGGAAAAAGGTAATTCTTCTTGGTGATGGCGTTCCTGTTTACAGAGACAAACTCGAAAAGCTTTTGACAGTTGACTATACCTGTGCACCGTCACATATGAACAGACAGCGCGCAGCAGCATTGGCAGAGCTTGCACTTATATATCTGAAAAAAGGAAAAACAGTAGATACAGACAGTTTTTCGCCTGAGTATTTACGAGCTTCTCAGGCTGAGAGGGAAGCTGCAGAGAAGAAAAAGAAAAATACTGCTTCAATAGATAAGGATTCGGTGCTTATCAGGGACTTAAAGGCCGAAGACATAACAGATGCAGCGCAGCTTGAAAAGGCTTCGCTCAATAAGGAAGCGTGGACTGAAGCACAGCTTTTAGAGGCTAGTACAAGAGATGACACGGTTTACCTTGTAGCTGAGAAGGCAGGCAGAATAGTTGGACTTTGCGGAGTAAGAAATATATCCGGAGAAGGTGAAGTGACCAATGTATCCGTAGCTGCTGATTGCAGAAATGCCGGAATAGCCGGAAGAATGCTGGAGATTTTGCTTCTAAGAGCAGAGAAAATAGGATGCAGGGATTTTACTCTTGAAGTACGAGCACAGAATTCCCCTGCCATAGCTTTGTATGAAAGGCTTGGATTTAAAAGCGAAGGCTTAAGAAAAGGCTTCTATACCGAGCCTGCAGATGATGCAATAATTTATTGGAAGAGAAAGACAAAGGATGATTGATGTTTGTTTACTTGGAACCGGTGGAATGATGCCGCTTCCAGGCAGATTTTTAACCTCACTTCTTGTGAGATATAATGGAAAATGTATACTTATCGATTGCGGAGAGGGAACCCAGATTGCCTTAAGGAAAACCGGATGGAGTCCCAAACCGATCGATGTTATTTGCTTTACGCATTACCATGCAGATCATATATCAGGCCTGCCGGGAATGCTTCTTACCATGGGAAATGCAGAGCGTAGTGAGCCTCTTTTAATGATTGGCCCCAAGGGACTTGAGAGAGTTGTAAAAGCATTAAGGACAATTGCCCCCGAATTGCCTTTTCCAATTATTTACAAGGAAATAACCACAGACAGCGAAGAATTTACAATTGATGGAATGACCGGATTTAAAATCAATGCATTTAAGGTAAATCATAATATTACCTGCTATGGCTATTCCATGACATTGTCAAGAAACGGCAAATTCAATGTAGAGGCCGCAGAAGCTCATAACATAGAACGAAAATACTGGAATCCTCTGCAAAAAGGGGAAATAATCCACACTGATGACGGAAGAACCCTGACTCCCGACATGGTACTTGGTGAGCAGAGACAGGGAATCCATCTTACATATGTTACAGATTCAAGACCTACTGACAGCATAGTCGAAAACGCAAAAGATTCCGATCTGTTTATATGTGAAGGCATGTACGGTGAACCTGACAAATTAAAAAAGGCGAAAGAAAATAAGCACATGACTTTTTATGAGGCAGCTGACATGGCGAAGAGGGCAAATGTAAGTGAGATGTGGCTTACACATTACAGCCCTTCGCTGGTAAACCCCAAGGAATATCTGGGAAAAACCAAAGAAATCTTTAAAAACACAATTGCCGCGAAAGATGGCAGAGTAAAGACACTAAGATTTAAGGATGACACAGATTAAGGAGGGCAGTTATGGAAGAATCTAAGAAGAATAGCATCATAAAAGCAATAGTTATGATGATTCTTGCAGCTATGGTTGTGCTTGGACTCTTTATGCTTTTTACCAGAAATGGCAGTAAATCCAATACGCAGGAAGAAGACCGCGAGCTGACAGAGGTTCAGAAAATAACCACACTTGATCTGTCAAAGAATTACCCTCAGACACCTGCCGCTGTTGCTGACTTATATCTTAAGACCATGCAGGTAATGTATAAACAGACCTACACGGATGAAGAATTTGACAGCATGGCACAGGTCCTAAAGGGAATCTTTGATACCGAGCTGATCGCTCAGCAAAATGACTGGCCGAACGGACTTAAAACCGAAGTGCAGGATAAAAAAGATGGAGATTACTCTATCCCCGTATATGAAGTTGATAAAAATGATGCCAGACAGACAACAGAAGATGGCGAAGAAATTTCCAATGTTTTCGCAGATGTATCACTTAGACACGGAACATCCTCTACTAAGTATACTTATCTTTTCATACTCAGAAAAAACAGCGAAGACAAGTGGAAACTGATGGGATGGACTTCCCAGGAAAAGGCGGAATGATTTTGAATAAGCAAAGTAATGAAACAATTACGCGCCGTACCGATGAGGACGGCGTGATATTTATGTCAATAAAAAATGATGAGGAACAACATACATCTTTTTTAGAAGATGATGTTACTATACTTGCAATTGAAAGCAGCTGCGATGAGACTGCAGCTGCAGTTGTAAAAAACGGGCGGGAAGTTTTGTCTAATGTAATATCTTCCCAGATAGCACTTCATACAGTTTTTGGAGGTGTTGTCCCTGAAATCGCGTCCAGAAAACATGTGGAAAAAATCAATACCTGCGTCAGGACTGCGCTTGCAGAGGCAAAACTTAAGCTGTCGGATATTGATGCGATTGCTGTAACCTATGGCCCCGGACTTGTAGGTGCTCTTTTGGTGGGAGTTTCTGAAGCCAAGGCTCTAAGTTTTGCTACAGGAAAACCGCTTGTCGGCGTACACCATATAGAAGGTCATATATGTGCAAACTATATAGAATACAAAGAGCTTGAGCCTCCGTTCATGTGTCTTGTTGCATCCGGAGGACACTCTCACCTTGTCCTCGTAAAAGACTACGGTGAGTATGAAATAATCGGTCAGACAAGAGATGATGCGGCCGGAGAAGCCTTTGACAAGGTTGCAAGGGCGATAGGACTTGGATATCCGGGTGGCCCCAAAATTGATGCAGCTGCCAGAGAAGGAAACCCTGATGCTATCATTTTCCCTCGCGCAAAGACTACAGAAAAGTCCTATGATTTCAGTTTTAGCGGACTTAAGTCAGCTGTGCTTAATTACCTGAATCAGGCAGAAATGAAAGGCGAAGAGGTAAACAAAAATGATGTAGCTGCCTCTTTCCAGAAAGCAGTTGTAGATGTGCTTACAGAGCATTCAATTGAGGCTGCAAAAGAATACGGCTGCAATAAAATAGCGATTGCAGGAGGAGTGGCTTCAAATACATCCCTCCGTGAGAGGCTTAGTAGCGAATGCAAAAAGGCGGGAATAGATTTTTACTGTCCATCTCCTGTTTTATGTACTGATAATGCAGCAATGATAGGAGCTGCAGGCTACTACGAATTTAAAAAAGGAGTAAGAAGCGGTATGGAACTTAATGCTGTTCCCAATCTGCCTCTTGGCAACAGAGAAAGAAAATATCACGGAAGAAGTAGCAATTAACTTCTTCTTAGATTGATTTTTTTAATGACAATAATATGCCCTTTTTAGTATTTAGCGTGATACTGCAGGAAATGATCCGGAGATAACAATGAAAACCACAGCTATAGTACTTGCTGCAGGTAGTGGCAGCAGGATGAAAAGTAAAGTAAAAAAACAGTATTTGGAGATATGTGGCAAACCACTGATCTATTATGCGCTTGAAGCTTTTGAGAAAAGCTTTATAGATGAGATCGTTCTTGTTGTGCCTGAAGATGATCTGGAATATGTCAAGAATACTCTTTTAAAGCCATATAACTTTACTAAGATCAAAACAATTACCCAAGGCGGGGATACCAGATATAAAAGTGTATGTAACGGCTTAAGAGCAGCTTCTTTGGACACAGAAGCTGTTTTTATTCATGACGGCGCAAGACCCTTTGTGAACAACGAAATATTATCAAGGGCATTGGATGCTGTTAAAGAATATGGAGCATGCGTTGTCGGAATGCCGGTAAAGGACACAATAAAAATAGCTGATAGTGATGGGTTTGCAAAAGAAACACCTGACAGAGATCTGACATGGATAATACAGACACCTCAGGTTTTTTTATATCCTGAAATACATTATTTGTATGAGGAACTCATAAACAAAGAAAAAGAGCTGATTTCCAAGGGAATCAATATAACTGATGACGCGATGGTGATGGAAACACTGGGAAACCGCAGAGTTAAACTGGTTCCGGGCAGTTATGAGAACATAAAAATAACAACTCCGGATGACGTAATTTTGGCAGAAAATATACTGAAAAAAATTTTTTAAAAAATTTGAAAATTGTTATTGACATTATCCCATGACATTGTTAATATAATTATCGCGCTGTGCGATGAACGGCAAGCGAAAAGCACAGCAAATAAATAGATTTACTTGTATGGAGCGATATCGAAGCGGTCATAACGAGGCGGTCTTGAAAACCGTTTGGCGGCAACGCCACGAGGGTTCGAATCCCTCTCGCTCCGCTCAATTGAAGAGTGGTTTTAAGAATCAACTTTTGCAGAAGTACTCAAGAGGTTGAAGAGACACCCCTGGAAAGGGTGCAGGTCGTTAATAGCGGCGCGAGGGTTCAAATCCCTCCTTCTGCGTTCCTTATCGGCTAAGTCGATAAGAAGCACATTGACAATAAAATAGTAATGCAACCCTGAAAATTCCATTAAAGAATATTCAGAGAACAAAACCTAACAAAGGTAAAACGGACAGAACAAAGCCAAGCTTTAGTTCTGGTCAGACGAACGATCAAATCACCGAGAGGTGAAGAGATAGATATTTAACGTGAGAGTTCGATCCTGGCTCAGGATGAACGCTGGCGGCGTGCCTAACACATGCAAGTCGAACGGAGATTTAACGCTGCAGAGACTTCGGTCAAAGCTTGTTAGATCTTAGTGGCGGACGGGTGAGTAACGCGTGGGCAACCTGCCTCGTACTGGGGGATAACAGTTGGAAACGACTGTTAATACCGCATA
>NZ_KL370880.1:617148-896626 GCF_000702265.1 Butyrivibrio sp. NC2002 | reverse complement strand
TGATAACGTTGCAACAGAGCTTCTTGATCTGTTTGGAGAAGAAGATCTCCCGCTGCCTTCTGCTATGATCCAGCGCCGAAACCAGATAAAAAAAGAGGCTTTCAAGGAATTGTTTTTTCTGTTTAATAGAACAATCCCTGTAACAAAAACTTTTCGTGGTTACAGGCTTATTGCCTGCGATGGTACTCGGCTCAATCTTCCTTACAATCCTTCTGACCACCGTACTTTGGTCAATAACATAGAAGGACGTAAAGGCTTTAATCAGGCTCACATGAATGCTCTTTACGATATCTTGAACGACTTATTCATTGATGTTGAAATTCAAGGAATGAATGAAATGGACGAAAATGGTGCTTTCTGCAGATTCCTTGATAAACATTCAAAGCTATGTAGTAAGACAATCTACATTGCCGATCGAGGATATGCCACATTCAACAACTATGCGCATGCTCTTCGTAATAACCAATTGTTTTTGTTCCGTATGAAAGAAACTGATGCATTAAATCTATGCCCTAGTCAGCCACATATAATGGATGGAGCATATGTCGATGAAGATATTTCTATTCATGTTGGCAGAAGGCGTAAAAAATCTAACCGGAAGTATGGAAACTACCATTTTGTGCGTAAAAGGCACAGATATGATTTCATTGCTCCGAACGCTGACGATATAGATATTCTCAACTTTCGAGTGCTGAAATTCCCGCTCTCTAGCGGAAAAATGGAGTATATCGCAACAAACCTTCCTTCAAATGAATTTCCATTAAAACTGATCAAAGACCTATATAACCTTAGATGGGGCGAGGAAACAGCGTTCCGTCATCTTAAGTATGCAGGAAATATGGTACATATCCACTCGATAAAACCCGACTTTTTAATACAGGAAATATATGGAAAGCTGACACTTTATAACTTCTCGTCATGTATCACTAAAGCAATGACCAAAAGAGAAACTTCGAAGACTGCTTATACATATAACTTTAACCATACGCAGATGCAGAAGTTTGTGAGACTTTTCCTTATAGAAAGAATACTCAATCTGGAAAAGCTGATGAATAAATTTTTGGTGGCAGTCCGACCGGGACGCAAATTCAAAAGAATCATGCGTCGCCAATCGGCCAAACCATTGTCATACCGATAACCAAAAACAACTAAATACCTTTCAGTAGGCAGCCTCCGCAGACTGTCTGTTTGCCTTTTTCAAAAATAGAATTTTTGACCGTAAACCCGAGAACTGGCTGTATCGTGTTTGTGATTATCATGCTTTTAATGATACACTATTCTTACTTTAATAACTATCTAAATGACATTGACCCCGTCCCCGGGTACCACCCACTTCTCTCAATATATCATCTAAGCTTAAACTGGTTGATAAGTCTGTTGAGATCTTCTGACTGCTCTGTAAGGGTAATCGATACATTACTTGATTCCTGAGCAGTCTCCGAATTGCTCTGAATAACATTGGAAATCTGGTCAATTCCTTCATTGATCTCGGACATACTCTGTGCCTGATTCTCTGCCATCTCTCCTGTCTCTTCGATCATTGCTGTGATCTCCTCAACAGAATTCTGCATATTTGTAAGAGCCTCTGTTGTTTCACCAACTACATCATTACCATTTCTAATCTCTTCCATCGTATCCTGGATGAGCTGATGAGTATTCTTGGCAGCTTCAGAACTCTGAGAAGCAAGTGCACTGATTTCCTCTGCAACAACCGCAAATCCTTTTCCGCTCTCGCCTGCTCTTGCAGCTTCTATGGAAGCATTAAGGGCAAGGAGCTGAGTCTGTTTTGCTATAGACTCGATGGTATTTGTTACCTGTTCGATCTCATTAGACGCCTCGGTGATCCTTGTCATGGCGTCTGTTACAAGATGCATCTTTCTTGCACTTGTATCCGCATCTTCGCGAACCCTGTTCGCCATCTTCATAGATTTCTCAGCTGTGGCAGCCATGTTCTTTGTCTGCTCTGTAACTGTATTAACAGATGCTGTAAGTTCCTCAACAGCAGCAGCCTGATCAGTTGCACCCTCGGCAAGTTCTGTAGCGCCTCTGCTCATTCCACTTGCACCTTCCGATACATGACTGGATGATTCTTTTACGTGAAGAAGCGTATCTGAAAGAGCACTTGTGATATCATTGAGTGCTTCACTTATTGGAGCATAATCTTCTTTATAAAGCTCGGGATGAAGAGTTCCCTGTGTGAAGTCTCCATCAGCAACATTTTTCAGTGTATCTCTTATATCAAGAATGATCTTCCCAGTTGCCGCAGTCGAATCATTCAAATCCTTGGCAAGTTCACCAAGTTCATCCTCTGACTCATAATCAATCGTAATATCAAGTATGCCTTTTGCCATATCATCTGCTGCCTTGGTGATCTCCTTAACGGGCACAAGGATTGACTTCGACAGCTTTTTCTTTACATCCAGAATATAAACAAGGAGCAGTACCACCACGATCATTGTGATCACAGACATTACTGCAGCGAGGATAATGGAATTTACATAGGCTTTTTGGGCAAGCTCCATTGAACTTGAAGAAACTGCTTTGAAGTCCTGAACCGCTACGTCTATTGAAGGATACAGTGTATCATTGAAATAATAGAAAATATCTTCAGCGGAAGATCCATCGGTAAACATGCTGCCAAGCGTTTTTCCATTAGCTTCTACAGTTTTCAAGTCCTGAGACACCGCATTTATAGCAGTAGTATCATCCACAACCTTTGACAGCGCATCCAGGTTATCATTGAAATCTGCAAATTTGCTCATTGCTTTTTCAAGCTGTTCCTGCCTTATACCCTCATCCGGAGAAGACAGCGCCCACAAAAATGCCTTGGACAAAGCCTGAACGTCAATTCTGATCTCCGCCTGAATTGTATTCATGGTGTAATACTTTTTGTATATAGTCCTGATCGATAAAATGTTGGAAACAATCGTGATAGCCAAAATGGCAACCGCCACAACAGACATTATGATAATATGTCTGAATGTAGACTCAAATTTATTCTGCACATTCATGTTGTGGATTTTCTTTTCATCTACGCTGATAATGTCTTTTATACTCATATCGTCATCTCCCTCACAAGATAAACATGTTTATGAAATCTAATATAATTGTACACACTACAATCGCTATTTTCATCACAATTATTACGTTTTTACATAAATTTAATAAATGCTTTACATGTATTATTGATAAAAAATCACGCATATGCGCATCAAAAGTGGTGATAAACCAAAAAGCAAACCACCATTTTAGTTATTTTGTAAAATGTGTTAGAATTCTATTTGTTCTAACCTGTTTAAGATTGGATCGCACTAGTACATCGTTTCTTAAATAACTAAGCCAAATTATGCAAGCGATGTGCTAACTGATCGGAGGTGCTATGTCAGATTATGTTTTAAGCTGTTGCTCTACAGCAGATCTTACAAAAGAGCAGTTTGAAAAAAGAGATATAAAAGTTGTTAGTTTTCATTTTGAATTAGATGGGAAACAGTATTTGGATGATGGCGAATATCCCATCTCAGATTTCTATAAAGCCATGGCAGACGGTGCCATGACCAAGACATCTCAGGTAAATACAGAAGAATACATGAATCACTTCAGGCCATTTCTTGAGGAAGGCAAAGATATAATCCACCTGACACTAAGCTCAGGAATATCCGGATCCATCAATTCAGCTAATATTGCTGCTGATACCTTAAGGGAAGAGTTCCCGGACAGAAAAATATACATTATCGACTCACGTGCAGCTTCCTCAGGCTACGGTCTGCTTATGCATGAAATTGCAGATAAAAGAGACGAGGGTCTTGGCATTGATGAGTTAAAAGACTATATTCTTGAAACCAGACTAAAGATTAATCACTGGTTCTTCACAACCGATCTTACTTATCTTGTGCGTGGAGGCCGTGTTTCCAAAGCCGCAGGATTCTTTGGCGGCGCACTGAAAATATGTCCGCTCCTTCATGTGGATTATGCAGGACGTCTTATCCCCAAGGCAAAGCTTAGAGGAAAATCCGCTGTTATTAAGGCCTGTGCAAAGAAAATGCTTGAATGTGCAGACGGCGGTGCATCCTACAACGGAAGATGCTATATCTCCCAGTCTGCATGCATGGAAGATGCAAACATGCTGATTGAAGAAGTTGAGAAGCTTATCCCTACCATGAAGGGAAAAATACAGATCTACGATATAGGAACAACAATCGGAAGCCACACCGGCCCCGGAACAGTAGCTCTTTTCTTCATCGGAAAAGAAAGAACCGAAAATGATTAAATAATTTTTATTACTAAAACTGCCCACATCTCGAGATGTGGGCAGTGTGCATTTATTACTTAATGTTTTTTATTTCATTACGATGTTGCAGATCTTACCGGGAACATAGATTTCCTTTATGATGTTGCCGGTAAATTTGCCTGAAATAGCTTCTTTTGCCTTAGCAAGTACTGCATCCTTGGGATCATCCTTGCCAATTGTGATTGTGGCACGAACCTTACCGTTAACCTGAACAGCAATCTCAATTGTGCTCTCAACAGTAAGGGCCTCATCATATTCAGGCCATGTCTGCTTATAAACTCTTCCTTCAAATCCAACAAGCTGCCAGAGTTCCTCAGTGATATGAGGTGCAACAGGGTTAAGCAAGATAAGAAGTGTCTTATACTCAGCCTTTGTTACGGCATTCTTTTTATAGAAATCATTTATAAGTGACATCATAGCTGCTATAGCTGTGTTGTATTTAAGGTTCTCAAAGTCTGAGCTTACCTTCTTGATTGTTCTGTGCATCTCAGCCTTAAGATCATCTGAATACTCATCTCCGTCTACTATAAGATCCTGGAGCTTCCATACTCTCTCAAGGAATCTGCGGCAGCCCTTTACACCGTCTTCAGACCATGAAGCTGCAAGATCAAATGCACCGATGAACATCTCGTAAGTACGAAGAGTATCTGCACCGTAATCCTCAACGATATCATCGGGGTTAACTACGTTACCACGGGATTTACTCATCTTCTCGCCGTTTTCACCAAGGATCATACCGTGGCTTGTACGCTTCTTATAAGGCTCTGTTGTAGGTACTACGCCCTGATCATAGAGGAACTTATGCCAGAATCTTGAGTAAAGAAGGTGAAGTGTTGTATGCTCCATACCTCCGTTGTACCAGTCTACAGGAAGCCAGTATTTAAGTGCTTCCTTGCTTGCAAGTGCGTTTTCGTTGGTAGGATCTGTATATCTGAGGTAATACCATGAAGATCCTGCCCACTGAGGCATTGTATCTGTTTCTCTCTTAGCGGGTCCTCCGCAGCAAGGACATGTTGTATTTACCCAGTCTGTCATAGCAGCAAGCGGAGACTCACCGTTGTCTGTGGGCTCGTAGCTCTCAACCTCAGGTAACAGAAGCGGAAGCTCTGACTCATCTATCGGCACATATCCGCACTTAGGACATTCAACGATCGGAATAGGCTCACCCCAATAACGCTGACGTGAGAATACCCAGTCACGAAGCTTGTAGTTAACCTTGGCATGACCAATCTTCTTCTCACCAAGGAACTCGATCATCTTTGCCTTAGCATCGCTTACAGATAAACCATTTAAGAAATCTGAATTAATAAGTACGCCTGTAGCTACATCAGTAAATGCCGCTTCATTAACGTCAACTTCCTCGCCATCCTTTGCAACAACCTGGATGATGGGAAGGTTAAATTTCTTTGCAAACTCCCAGTCTCTGTCATCATGTGCGGGAACGGCCATGATAGCACCTGTACCATAGCTCATAAGTACATAATCTGATACCCAGATCGGAATCTCTTTTCCGTTTACGGGATTTATTGCACAGAGGCCGTCAATCTGAACACCTGTCTTGTCTTTTGCTAGCTCAGCTCTCTCGAAATCAGACTTCTTGGAAGCTTCTTCGCGGTACTTCTCAATATCTGACCAGTTTGCGATCCTCTCCTTATACTTATCAAGGTAAGGATGCTCAGGTGAAACAACCATATATGTTGCACCAAACAATGTATCGCAACGTGTTGTATATACAGTAAGGACATCATCTGTATCCTTTATTGCAAAATCAACTTCCGCACCTGTACTTCTGCCAATCCAGTTCTTCTGTGAAACCTTGACTCTCTCGATATAGTCAACGTCGTCAAGACCATCAATAAGCTTATCAGCATACTCTGTGATCTTGAGCATCCACTCGCTCTTAACCTTGCGGACAACCTCAGAGCCGCATCTCTCACAAACACCATTAACAACTTCTTCATTTGCAAGACCTACTTTACATGAAGTACACCAGTTGATAGGCATTTCCTTTTTATATGCAAGACCTGCCTTAAACAGCTTTAAAAAGATCCACTGTGTCCACTTGTAGTAGCCGGGATCTGTTGTATTGATCTCTCTGTCCCAATCAAAAGAATAGCCAAGAGAATGAAGCTGTCCCTTAAACTTCTTTACATTATTTGCTGTTACGATCTTGGGATGAATATGATTCTTAATAGCAAAGTTCTCAGTCGGAAGACCGAAAGCATCCCAACCCATAGGATAAAGAACGTTATATCCCTGCATCCTGCGCTTACGTGCAACAATATCAAGCGCAGTATACGGACGGGGATGTCCTACATGAAGTCCCTGTCCTGAAGGATATGGGAACTCAACCAGAGCATAAAACTTGGGCTTTGAATAATCATTGCTTGCAGCAAATGCCTTCTCGTCGTCCCAGATTTTCTGCCATTTCTGTTCAACTTCTTTGTGATTGTATAACTCTGACATCTGATTACCTCTTTTTTATTAAAATATCTGCAAAATGCGAAAACACTACAGATTAATTCATAAAATAACCGTTCAAAATTTTACCATATAAAAAAGTCACATTCAAGCGCCCTAAAAAGGGCGACAGAGTAAACTTATTGACAGTTGGAAATAATTAGAGATACCCCTTGGGTATAGATTCATCAGATTTATTTCCTAAAGTTTACTTCCAACTATCCATTCTGTCAAAAATGGAACCTTGCGTCCGCTACGCTACCGCAAGCTCTCTCATTTAAATCGCAGCAGTTAACTGCATCCTAACTCATTCCTGCTTGTTAACTTTTTTATCAGTATATTTAGTCATGTCAAGGACTAG
The DNA here is from genome assembly GCF_000702265.1 of Butyrivibrio sp. NC2002. Classification (GTDB taxonomy): domain Bacteria; phylum Bacillota; class Clostridia; order Lachnospirales; family Lachnospiraceae; genus Butyrivibrio. The sequence continues at coordinate 889,517 of NZ_KL370880.1, read as the reverse complement.
CCTGCGGTGCGAAGCATCTTTGACATGACTAAATATACTGATACTCTGTAATCAACGCAGGAATGAGTTATTGGGCGCTCTGGCGCCCTTTATTCAAGGCAGCGCCGTAAGGGGCTGCTTCCTTATTAAATCAGTTTTAGCTGTTCTCTTATGGATGCACTTTTTCTAGCTGTATAGCCTGGTATTGTTGCCTGTATCCTGTCTATATAGCTTCGCGCCTGACTGTAATGATCAACCATCATGTCGTGTGATGATAATTCTAGAACCTCTATATCATCTGTACCGGTTCTTCCCAGTATTCTTTCTTGCCTGCTGTATCTTACAAGATCAATTATCTTTGACCTTCCGTAATTACGCTCATAGCATCTGAGTTTGCTCATCCTGTCAGCACCTGTCTGACTCCAACCTTTAGGCCTGGAGCTAAGTCTGTCAGAAAGCACATGACTTACATGTCCCTCTGCGCTGCATCCCTTTACTACTTCTTCGTGCAGTGTTCTCATTACTGCGCTCCAGTTGCCAAGCACATATGATTCTAGGTCTGTGACTGCCTTATGATCATTTGTAGATTCTTTCATCTGGCTGATAAGCTTTTTAAAACCTCTGATATTTTTCTTGTACATGAAATGATACAGTTCGGCTTTAACTTCATCTGCACTGTCTAATAATTGCCTGGATGCTGCATTTATATACTTCACAAGGTGATACTTGTCAGCGCAATACAATGCTTTATTTATGATCTTGGCGCCGGTCTTGATCCATCCACCACCATCACCACTTATGTAGATGTGGCTTATGTCATCTGAATAGTATGAATTATCAATAAAGTCAGCCACCTTCTTCCAGAGTTTTTCTACTCCATCACTTCCCTGATACAAGCCTCCAAAGTAAAACTTGTTCACAAGCTGTTTTCTGCCCTTACAGTTAGGTAATTCCATCTTGTACTCATAGATGTATACCAGCCTGCTTATAAAGCTTCCATTAGGCTCAAGTCTGGGGTATCTCCCATGTTGTTCAGCTACGTGATCTTCATCAGCCTCAATAAATAGGTACTCGCATGATTTTTTCTCATCTGGATACTCTATAGGCATTTCTTCCGCTATACGGTGCACCTTATTCATCACGGTAGTTTTTGTTATTTTCTGCTTTGAAGGGATCACAGTAGTTGCTTCCTGATAACTGGTCTTTAACGCCTCTGTCAGTATTGCAACCTCTGCTCCTTCAGTAAATCTCTCTTTCTTTGACAATCCCATTATCTCTTCTAGAAGATAGTGATATGAACCGTCATCTACTCGCCGAAAGTTAGTGCATTCAAAATGAATATCTCCTACAGAACTTATAAGCATCCTTTCTCTTGTTCGTTGACATGTATAGTGACCTTCTCGCCATCCAGAGTCACATATAGCCTTATTCATTGAGGTGAGAATGATACCTAAAAATGACGCAGCAAATGCATCTGTAGTAGATTTAACTGATGTTTCCAGTGTGTAAAAGTCCTTAGGGTTATTCAGATACTTTTTCTCCGCATCAAAAATACCAGCCATAAGCTGTTCTAAAAGTGTTACAATGTCCATGAGAGTACTCCTTTTCTGAGTTTTTTTGTTTTGACGAACTTATTATACCCAAAAAGGTTTGTACTCTCATTTTTTATCTTAATTCAACTGACAATTTCTTTACTCCGTTAAAAAGGGCTCCATGCCGAATATTGCAGAACAAAACCGCAACTGCCGGCAAAGAGCCCCTTAAATACGATACTTATATCAGCTTTTCTTTACAAAATACTTTTTAAGATTATCTATCGGTGCGGGCTTTGCGTAATGATAACCCTGAATGTAATCAAAACCTCTTTCTAAGCTGTATTTCTTTTGAGTTTCATCTTCGACACCCTCGACAAGTGTGATAAATCCGTTCTTTTTGAACATATCTATCATAAATGTAATGATATCATCCACTCTCTTATCTTCTATAGATTTATACAAAAGGGATTTGTCGAACTTGATCGTCTGAACAGGAACGTCAAGTACTCTCTCCAGATTGGAATAGCCTGTTCCGAAATCATCCATATATAGCTGTATGCCTTCTCTGTTTAACCTGTCCATATTATGCCTTACAGCATCATAGTTTTCTGCCATCATTGTTTCAGTAAGCTCAAGTCTTATCATCTTCTGATCGATCTTATAGCTGTGGATTATGTCCATTATCTCCCTGTGAAAATGCTTATCGACAAAATCCATTGTGGAGCAGTTGATCGTAACCGCATCAAAATCGTAGTCCCTCGCAAGTTCTTCTACCGCCTTGCATACCTTATGCATCATTATGACTGTGAGCGCATGGATACAGCCTTCTTTTTCCGCAATTTTTATAAACTGATCCGGCGGGATCATCTTTCCGTCAATTTCAAGTCTCATGAGAGCTTCAGCCGACCTGAAAGAATTATTGTCAACACTGTATATAGGCTGTGCATAACACAGTATCCTTTCATCATCCGGATTCATAGTGGCTCTGATATCATTTAATGCCTGTTCGATCTTATATGTCTCATCAAACTCTCTAAAATCGGCTCCCTTGGCAAAATAGTATACATTTTCTCCATCCTTAGAATATTTTATTCTAAGATAGTGCATAAAGGACTGTGTCCATTTATTTCCAAAAGTTCCAAATCTTTTGCTGTCACCGCACACTCCCAGGAAATAATGAAGTTGTTCAACAGTATTGTCGCAGAACTTATCAAGTATATCCCTTATAAGCTCTGCATAATTTTCAGCATCGGAGCGTTCTTTCACTTCGAAGATAGCAAGAAATGTACCGTAATTCACTCTGTAAAGATATATCCTCTTTGAGAGTCTCTCTATAGCTCTGCATAGATCGGCCAGCATAACGGAAATAGCATTATAGTCATGCGTTGAACTCGAATCTATGATCTGCGGAAAATCAAAATAAGCCAGATAAAAAGTTTTCTTTGACTTAAGATTGCGCAGAAATCTGCTCTCCATAGCATTTATATTCTGCGAACCGGTTATTTCATCATAAGGATTGGAGTGAAACAAAAGATAAAATGAAAAGAGTGGTACCACATATGTGATCGCGCTGAAAATCATATGTCTTGACTGCATCTGCAATATCAGAACGATTATCACGATAGGAGCAGTGATAAACACACCTCTTTTTATAACTCTTGAAATATCACTTCTTCTGAAAAAGACAATGACCATACATACCAGGGCGCAAAGAATCCCCGCCGTACAGTAGAATCTGGTAAAATGAGTGATGTCAACACCATCGCTTCTTACATAGAAAAAGAGCTTAAGAAGAATACTTCTCACCGCACCAATGATATAGACCATTGTTATTACTATATATATTGCAGCTGTTACAGTCCTCTTTTTTATTTTCTTTTCGCTAAGAAGAACAATATAGTTAAAGATATCTATAAGAATTATCGCATAAAGAGTAAGAAAGATTGCAATAAGAGCAGTAAACACATTTCTATCATATAGTTCCTCTACGTTACCGGCTATCCTTGCTATTGCAATCTGCACTATAGTTGCTGCTACAGCAAGAATTGTTCCGGAAAAAAGGAATATGAATGCCTTTGTTTTCTTTGGTTTTGATACGATCATAAAAACCAGAAGAAGGACAGATAGCCCCAGACCTGCGTATTCTCCGAACAAATCATATTTAAAAGCATGACGCATATTGGAAAAGAACATAGTAACCCCTCTCAGTTAAACACTATTCTAGAATCATCCTATCACACATGTATCAAAACCAATTAAAGAAACCCTTAAAAAACCATAAAAAAGCACTATCCCACCAAAATGAGATAGCGCTTTGTTCTTTATAGATTATTATCAGTCTTCGGTATTGTTTTCCTTTACCTTTTCTGCTCTTGCAGCAACTTCCTTCTGCTGGATATCGCCTGGTGCCTGCTCATATCTTGCAAAGCTGTATTCATAATCGCCTGCACCGCCGGTCATTGAACGAAGCGTTGTGCAATATCCATAAAGTTCCATCATCGGAACATCAGCCTCAATGATCTGCTTTCCGTTTCCGGTAGGATTCATTCCAAGTACGCGACCACGTCTCTTATTGAGGTCACCCATTACATCACCTGTAAATGAATCAGGCACTGTAACCTTAAGAGATGCTATAGGCTCTAAAAGAACGGGTGTAGCCTCAAGGAATCCTTTCTTGAAAGCTCCGCTTGCAGCAACTTTGAATGCCATTTCGGATGAATCAACCGGATGATATGATCCATCATATAAAACAGCTTTAACACCAACTACGGGATATGCAGCAAGAGGTCCTCTCTGGCAGCACTCTGCGATTCCTTTTTCTACAGCAGGGAAGTAATTCTTGGGAACAGCTCCGCCTACAACTTCCTGCTCAAATACATAAGGCTTAGAATCGTCATAAGAAGGTTCAAAACGCATCTTTACGTGACCATACTGACCATGTCCGCCTGTCTGCTTCTTGTACTTGTATTCAACATCGGAGTTCTTTCTGATTGTCTCTCTGAAAGCTACCTTCGGCTTGTCAAGTTCGATACCAACCTTGTACTCATTAAGGAGCTTACTTACTGCAATCTCAAGATGCATATCGCCCATACCATAGATGAGTGTCTGATGGTTTTCAGCATCATTTACAACTTTAAGTGTAGCATCCTCTGCAGAAAGCTTAGCAAGTGACTGAGCAATCTTATCGATATCAGCCTTATTCTTTGCCTTGTATCTCATGTAGGTATAAGGCTGTGAAATATCCATCTTTGCATACTGTACAGGATTTGCCTTGGTTGAAAGAGTATCGCCTGTACTGATATCGAGTTTCTGAAGAGCACCGAAATCACCTGCATGAAGCTCGGGAACTTCGATAGTCTTGTTGCCCTGCATTACATAGATCTTACCGATCTTAAGCTCTGAATCCTTATTGGAATCATACATGAGATCATCTGTCTTAAGGACACCTGAGCGAACCTTGATCATTGAATATTTACCAATGAAAGGATCCATCATTGTCTTAAATACAAAAGCTGTCTTTGGCTTTGAGAAGTCGAAGTTTGCTTCGAATATCTCATTTGTCTTCATATTGATACCTGCCATCTTCCTGTTTTCAGGAGAAGGCATGTATTTAACAATATCATCAAGAAGTGTGTAAACACCCTGAGCAAGGATACTTGATCCCATCTCGATAGGAACGATCGAGCCTTCGCACACGTTGTTTCTAAGAGCAGCTCTTATCTCCTGTTCTGAGAATGTATCGCCACTGAAGTATCTGTCCATGAACTCTTCACTGGTCTCAGCTACAGCTTCCATAAGAGTGTCACGATACTGCTTTAAGTACTCAACGTTATACTCAGGAACTTCACACTCGATAGCATCCTTACCTTCCCAGCGGAAGCCCTTTTCCTGGATAACATTAACGTAGCCTACAAACTTCTCATTTTCACGTGTAGGAAGGTTGAAAGGTGCGATCTTCTTGCCATATTTGTCAACGAGATCCTGTACAACCTGTCTGTAAGAAGCATCATCGATATCCATATCGGATACAAAGATCATTCTCGGAATATTATATTTTTCGCACAGTTCCCATGCTCTGTCTGTACCTACTTCAACACCTGCCTTACCTGATACAACGATAATAGCTGCATCGGCAACGCTTATTGCTTCCTCTACTTCTCCGACGAAATCGAAGAATCCGGGAGCATCAAGAACATTGATCTTGTGATCATCCCACTCAAGCGCGATATTTGTCGTACTGATTGAAAACTGTCTCTTCTGCTCTTCCTTATCGAAATCACTTACGGTATTTCCGTCAGCCACTTTTCCCATTCTGGATGTAATTCCGGAAAGATATGCCATTGCCTCTGCAAGAGATGTCTTTCCTGCTCCTCCATGACCCAGAAGTACCACGTTACGAATTTTGTCAGTTGTGTAAACCTTCATTATGTCATCCTCCAGTAATTAAATTTTTGGGTAAATATACATGAGACATGTTTAGAATTCCCCCAAACCCTATGACAATATTCTACTAAAATTGTGCATACAATACAAGTAATTCAGTTAAATTTGCACAATCGATACAACAAATTTGATGTTTTATGTTAAAAGTACTTATATCGCATTGTCTTTCACACTTTAACGTGGTATAGTAGCTATGATCAGGTAAATATTGACATGTTTTAATAATTACCAAATCAATACAAAAAACAAACAAGGACATAAAAATTATGGACACAAAAAATCTGGTTTGCGGATTCATCGGACTGGGACTCATCGGAGGCTCAATGGCCCGCGCCATTAAAGAAAAAGCGCCTGAAATATACATAAAATCGTATACACCTCACCCCGAAACATCTCTCAAAGCAAAGGAAGATGGTGTCGTAAATGAGGCTGTAGATAAGATAGATGATAGATTTTCAGATTGCGACTACATCTTTTTATGCGCACCAATTGAACGCAATAACGATAACCTTATTGCACTAAAACCATATCTTAATAAGAAGACAACACTTACTGATATCGGTTCCGTTAAAACAAGTATTCACGAACATGTAAAAGAGTTGGGACTTGAAGATCAGTTCATCGGCGGTCATCCAATGGCCGGCACAGAGAGGATCGGTTATATCAATTCAAAGGCATCGATACTTGAAAATGCCTACTATATATTAACCAAGACAGATAGCACCTCCGCAGACAGGCTTGAAAACTACAGACAGCTTGTGGAGCTTATGGGCGCAACGCCTTTGATAGTCCCCTACTCAAGGCATGACTATATCACCGCCGCAATAAGCCACGTTCCGCATGTTATAAGCGGATGCCTCGTCAATCTGGTTCATGACAGTGATGAAAGTGACGGTCTAATGAAAACTATTGCAGCAGGTGGATTCAAGGATATAACAAGAATATCCTCATCTTCTCCTGACATGCTTCAGCAGATCTGCCTTACGAATCATAAAAATATTTCAACACTTCTGGAAAAATACATAGATTATCTTTGCAGAATGAAAGAAGTAATAGATAATACAGATGGTGAAGCTCTCATGGATTTCTTTTCAAATGCAAGATCCTACAGAGACTCATTTAATGACGTAAGAAGCGGCCCGATACAAAAGACCTATATCATCCGCGTGGACATTGCGGACGAACCCGGCAACATTGCATCAGTTGCTACTCTTTTATCTGTCAATGGAATCAATATCAAGAATATCGGTATCGTTCATAACAGGGAATATGAACATGGTACATTAAGTATAGAGTTCCACGATGGAAAAGCCATGGAAAAAGCACTTACACTACTGGAAAATCACGGCTATCCGTCCGTAGACTAAAAAACATTTGGGAAAATAGTAAAGAAAGAGGGAAACGCATCTATGATCAAACTTGAAAAACCAACTAAGCCCCTGAGCGGTCACGTTTTTGTCCCCGGTGATAAATCAATCTCTCACAGAAGTATTATGTTCGGAGCATTATCCGAAGGAACAACTGAGATAACCGGCTTTTTAAAGGGTGCTGACTGCTTATCAACAATCGAATGCTTCAAACAGCTTGGGATCCTTATCGAGCACACGCAAAGGCCCCTTAATGGTGTTCCTACTATTACTGTGCATGGAAAAGGCATCCATGGTCTTAGCGCACCTTCATCAACGCTCTACACCGGAAACAGCGGAACAACAACAAGACTCCTTGCAGGAATTCTTGCAGCACAGCCTTTTGATTCCATGCTCGCAGGAGATGAATCCATATCAAAGCGTCCCATGAAGAGAATAATGAAGCCATTGAAACAAATGGGTGCTGATATTGTATCCGTAGGCGGCAACGACTGTACTCCGCTATTTATAAAGGGCGGAAAAAAACTTATGGGAATATCCTATCACAGTCCGGTTGCATCAGCTCAGGTAAAATCCTGCATCCTGCTTGCAGGCCTCTATTCGGACAGTGATACCGTTGTATACGAACCTGCTCTTTCAAGAAACCATACAGAGATCATGCTAAGAGCATTTGGCGCAGATGTTCACAATGAAGTGGATGTAAGGGGAAGCGCCGCTGCTATTCTTCATCCCGGCATGCCTCTTCGCGGGACAAAAATAAATGTTCCGGGAGATATCTCATCTGCCGCTTACTTTATTGCTGCAGCCCTTATGGTTCCGGGTTCTGACATCGTAATCCACAACGTCGGCATAAACAAAACCCGCGCAGGAATATTAAGCGTACTCACACAGATGGGGGCTGATATCGAACTTGAAAACGTAAATGAATCAATTGAACCAAGAGCAGATCTTCATGTCAGATATTCAGAGCTTCACGGTAATGAAAACGGCAGATTTGAAGTATCAGGGAAAGTCATTCCCACAATGATCGATGAGATACCGATACTTGCTGTAGTCGCTTCAACCGCCAACTGCACTACCATAATCAAAGATGCTCAGGAGCTTAAAGTAAAAGAATCCAACAGAATAGCTGCTATCTGCAATAATCTAAAAGCCATGGGTGTTGACGTTGAGCCTACAGAAGACGGCATGATAATAAACGGAGGCAAAGGACTTGTCGGTGCTGATATCGAATGTGAAAAGGATCACCGCATTGCAATGAGCTTTGCCATAGCTGCTCTTGCAGCGGAAGGCGAGACAAGGATCCTTGATGATAAGTGCGTAGGAATCTCCTATCCCACTTTCTTCAAAGATCTGCATTCACTAATATACTAAAATTTCGAGGTTATAAAAAAGCGACGTCACAGAACTATTTGTGACGTCGCGTTTATTAGCTTAATCTCTTTTAAATATATCTCTTGTATAAACTTTTTCGGCCACATCGTCAAGCGCGGAATCATATCTGTTGGCAATTATGGCGCCGCTCATTTTCTTGAACTCATTAAGGTCATTCACCACTTTACTTCCAAAGAAAGTAGTTCCATCCTCAAGTGTGGGCTCATAAATAATTACTGTCGCTCCCTTGGCCTTTACTCTCTTCATAACTCCCTGAATACTGCTCTGGCGGAAGTTATCGGAGTTGCTCTTCATAGTAAGCCTGTAAACACCTATTATAACTTCATGTTCTTTCTTTGCATCATAAGCATCGCTATTGCCGTATGCTCCTGCAATATCCAGTACTCTGTCAGCGATGAAGTCTTTTCTTGTTCTGTTTGATTCTACAATTGCTTCTATAAGATTCTCCGGAACGTCAGAGTAATTGGCAAGAAGCTGCTTGGTATCCTTGGGCAGGCAGTAACCGCCGTATCCAAATGAAGGATTGTTGTAGAAATCACCGATTCTTGGATCGAGGCATACGCCTTTTATTATATGGTCTGAATCAAGACCTTTCATCTCAGCATAAGTATCAAGCTCATTGAAGTATGAAACTCTGAGTGCAAGATAAGTATTTGCAAACAGTTTTACTGCTTCAGCCTCTGTAAAGCCCATATAGAGAACATCGATATTTTCTTTGATAGCGCCTTCTTCAAGGAGTCTTGCAAAAGTATGAGCAGCATCACTAAGGTTCTTATCGTTCTCATCTGTGCCAACGATTATGCGGCTTGGATACAAATTATCATAGAGAGCTTTTGATTCCCTCAAAAATTCAGGACTAAAGAGAATCTTATCAGAGCCTGTCTTTTTCCTTATTTTCTCTGTGTATCCTACAGGAATGGTACTCTTTATAACCATGTAGGCATCGGGATTAACCTTCATTACAAGATCAATAACAGCTTCAACAGCACTTGTGTCAAAATAGTTCTTCTTGCTGTCATAATTGGTCGGAGCTGCAATTATTACAAAATCAGCATCCTTATAAGCACTTTCACCATCGAGAGTTGCTTTAAGATTCAGTTCCTTCTCTACTAAATATTTCTCGATATATTCATCCTGTATAGGTGATTTTCTGCTGTTAAGCATATCAACCTTTTCAGGAATAACATCCACAACTCTTACTTCATGACTCTGTGAAAGAAGTGTAGCAATTGAAAGGCCTACGTATCCTGCGCCTGCCACAGTTATCTTTAAGTCGTTAAAATCACGCATTACAATATTCTTCCTTTTATACTCTGTCTCCTGAAAGCGTCTCCTGAACAGTCTCATAGACAGCTATTCTTTGTCTGTCATATTCAGGCATTCCGATAAAGATAGCACCATAAGAATATGAATCATCCAGCATAGTTCCCCTGACTATCTTTATGAATACATGTATGACTTCTTTAGTCCAGATGGTCAGATTAGCCTCGTAATTATCGCCCATAATGAGCTGCTGATCTGACTGAAATCCCATTCCGCCTCTGGAACAGTCAACAATTGAAATCGGAATCGGAGTCACTTCATCCTCTGAAGCTATAGGCTTCATCAAAAGTTCACCTTCAAGATCAAGTCTTCTGTACTTTCTTCTCTCTTCCATAAATCCCCTCTCGAAAAAACTTATGTATTTATGCTGTCTTCATGGCGAAACACGAGCACAGGTTTATATATTAAATATAGCTTATATCTCATCATCAGTAAAGAAACAAGCATCTCCAAAAGAGAAAAATCTATACTTTTCTTTTATTGCTTCCTTATATGCATTTAGCACATTATCTCTTCCTGCAAGCGCGGAAACGAGCATTACAAGAGTAGATTCGGGAAGATGGAAATTGGTTATAAGGCAGTCCATAAGCTTAAACTTATATCCCGGATAAATGAAAATAGAAGTATCACCGCTTGAAGCTTCGATAGTTCCATCCTCACCGGCCGCACTTTCTATAGTTCTGCAGCTTGTTGTTCCTACACATATAACCCTGTGGCCATTCTTTTTGGCACGGTTTATCTTCTCTGCAGCTTCATCCGTAACCTGATACCATTCAGTGTGCATGTGATGTTCAAGCACATTGTCCACCTTTACAGGTCTGAAGGTTCCAAGTCCAACATGAAGAGTTACATAGGCAAGGTCTACACCTTTATCTTCTATTCTCCTTAGAAGATCATTTGTGAAATGAAGTCCTGCGGTTGGAGCAGCTGCTGATCCGTCATATTTTGCATAAACTGTCTGGTACATGTTTTTGTCCTGAAGCTTATGTGTAATATACGGAGGAAGCGGCATTTCACCAAGCCTGTCAAGAACCTCCTCCCATATTCCGTCGTAGTAGAATTTCACAAGTCTGTTTCCGTCTTCTACCACATCGAGTATTTCCGCCTTAAGAATTCCGCCACCAAATGATGCCCTGGCACCGGGTCTTAGCTTTTTACCGGGTTTAACAAGTGTCTCCCAGACATCTGCTTCCCTTCTTTTAAGGAGCAGTATCTCTACTGCTGCTTTTGTATCCTCTTTTTCTCCGAGGAGTCTTGCCGGAATGACCCTTGTGTTATTAAGCACAAGGCAGTCTCCGGGCTTCAAATAATCTATTATTTCGCTGAAAATCTGATGCTTTATCTTACCGGTATTTTTATTTACAGTAAGCAGTCTGCACTCATCTCTTTTCTCCATCGGATCCTGCGCAATAAGCTCCTGTGGAAGATCAAAATAATAGTCACTTGTTCTAAGACCGAGATTAGGGTCTTTTTCGATATTTTCTGTGTTACTCAATTTTTACTCCTAAATAATATGCAAAGCTTTTTTCCTACAAATTACATGTTTGTAAGACTGGCTTTATTAAGGAATGACTTATATCCTCTTAATGCTTCGTAAATATCAGCCTTTGATGTTGCTTCCCACGGTGCATGCATGTTAAGAACTGCAACGCCTGAATCAATAACATTCATTCCGTAGAGTGCAAGAATGTAAGCGATAGTTCCGCCGCCACCTACGTCTACCTTACCAAGCTCTGCTGTCTGGAAATCAACATCATCCTCTTCGAAAATGCTTCTGATATGTGCGATAAACTCAGCATTTGCATCATTTGAGCCTGACTTTCCGCGGCTTCCTGTGAACTTGTTAAATACAGGTCCGCATCCAAGATATGCTGCGTTCTTTTTCTCAAACTGTCCTGCATACATAGGATCGAATGCAGCACTTACATCACTTGAGAGCATGCATGAATTTGCAAGGCATCTTCTGAGCGCAAGGTCAGAATACTCACCGCAGAGGTTCATAAGCTCTGCAACAGCGTTTTCAAAGAATCTGCTCTGCATACCGGTTGCACCAACGCTGCCGATTTCTTCTTTATCTACAAGGATGCAGCATCCTGTTCTCTTAAGGTTCTTAACTTCAAGGAGTGCTCTCATTGAAGGATATGCACATACTCTGTCGTCCTGTCCGTAGCCAAGGATCATTGAACGGTCAAAACCTGCATCTCTTGCTTTTCCTGCAGGAACGATCTCAAGCTCAGCTGAAAGGAAGTCTTCCTCTTCGATTCCGTAAAGGTCATTCAAGATACCGAGAACGCCACGCTTTACAGCACCGGAAATCTGACCGCTTTCCTCTTTCTCTTCTTTTTCATAATTTACTGCATACTGCTGACCTTCTGTGAGCTTAGTATTCTTCTTGTCAGCCTTTTTCTTTTCATCGCTCTCGATCACGAAAGGTCTTGAACCAACTACAAGATCAAGAGCTTCACCTTCAACAACTGTAGCTGCCTTCTTGCTCATGAGGTCACCTGAAAGGTGAATAAGAAGATCACTTACAAAGAATACCGGATCATCCTCATCCTCTCCCACGTTTAGCTGAACTGTTGTGCCGTCCTTTTTCACAACAACACCGTGAAGTGAAAGGGGAATTGCAACATATAAATATTTCTTTATTCCTCCATAATAATGGGTATCAAGATATGCAATACTTGTATCTTCGTACAAAGGGTTCTGCTTTACATCCATTCTGGGTGAATCGATGTGAGCACCGAGAATGTTCATGCCATTTTCAAGGGGTTCCGAACCAATCTGGAACATGGCGATAGATTTATTCATCCATACACTATAAACCTTGTCGCCCTTTTTGAGCTTGGTCTTACCATTAAGAAGTGTGTTAAGTTCGCGATAGCCTGCAGCCTCGATCTCGTTTACGATGCAGTCGATTGCTTCTCTCTCTGTCTTGGCATTATCAAGGAAGCTCTTGTAATCATCAGCAAAAGCCTCCACTTCCTTGAGCTGTTTGGCATTATATTTTGTCCATACGTTTTTTCTTTTCATAATGTGTTCCTTTCTATATCTTCCTATGTATCTTTTATAGGTACATTTACATTAAGCCATTCTTATATATGATAAATTAAATCCTCATCAGTTTCAATAAAAACGAAAACACCCTGCCGCCAAATTATCAGCAGCAGGGTGCATACATATTCTATCGCCCCATTTTCTCATGTAAGAACATTTTTAGTTTGCAACCGTATCAAGATCCCATTTCTCGTAAATCTTAGGTACGTCACTTATAAGGCGCTTTGTGTAGTCAGCCTTGGGATTGATGATAACATCCTCAGCTGTGCCGGACTCCACAAATTTGCCATGTTCCATAATATATACCTTATCGGAAATGTAATATGCAAGTCCAATATCATGAGTGATGAAGATAATCGTCATGTTTATCTCATCTCTAAGCTTTAAGAGCATATCAAGGATCGTCGCACGTGAGCATGCATCGATCATGGATGTAGGCTCATCGGCCATAAGGATCTTCGGCTTTAAGAGGAAGATTCTTGCGATCATAAGTCTCTGCATCTGTCCGCCTGAAAGCTCAAAAGGATACTTGTTTGTAAGCTCTGCATACTTAAGGTTAACGAAGCTGCAGGCCTCAGTTTTCATCTGAATCTTCTGCTCTTCGGGAAGGTGCTTGAACCCTCTCATGTTGAGGCAGTCATCAAGTACTGCATCAATCTTATAGAACATATTATAGGAAGAAAAAGGATCCTGGAAAATAGGCTGGATATTCTTCCAATACTCTTTTTTCTTTGATGCGGAACTGATATCTCTTGGTTTACCCTGATACTCAATCTCGCCTTCGGTTACACTGATAAGTCCAAGAAGCATCTTGGAAAGAGTAGTCTTACCACTTCCCGACTCACCAACAATTGATATGATTTCGCCTTCATTAAAGTCAAAATCAACATGGTCAACTGCTACTGTCTGGACCTTACCTACACCAAATACCTTGGTAATACCTCTTCCGGAGAGGCAGGGCTTTGGAGCAGCTTTCTTTGCATCAGTCGAATTCTGTTTCTGGCTCTGGTTTGTTGTCGCCTCCATTAGCATATACCTCCCTTAATTTTCTTACTGACATCAGGCAGCGATAGCATCTGCCGTTTTCAAATTCCTTTTCATCCGGTGCCATTGCTGTACATGTAGGAACAGCATAGGGGCATCTGGGTGCAAATCTGCAGCCCTTTGGCGGATTCTTAAGGTTAGGCGGTGTTCCCTTAAGAGCTGTGAGTGCATGTGACTTCATGCCCTCTTCGGGAACTATGATTGATCCCATAAGACCTTTTGCGTAAGGATGAACCGGATCAAATACCATCTCTTTTGCAGTTCCAAGTTCTACAAACTGACCTGCATACATAACTGCTATATCGTCTGTTACATTATATAGAAGAGGAAGCTCGTGAGTTATGAAAATCATGGACTTAATGTAGCCCTTTTCCATAAGTTCTCTCATCATTCTGATAACCATCTTCTGGGATGTAACGTCAAGTGCTGATGAAGGCTCATCTGCAATAAGTACCTTGGGTGAAAGAATAGTTGATATAGCAATAACGGTACGCTGTTTCATACCACCTGAGAGTTCAACCGCATGTTTCTCCAAAACTTCCTCAGGAAGTCCAAGCTCTGCGAAACGCTCTCTTGCCATATCATAGATATCTTTCTTAGTCATCTTAATGCCGTGAGCATGAATAACATCCTCGATGAATCTGATAATCTTCTGTGTAGGGTTCAGCGCATTCATGGCAGCCTGAGGGATGTAAGCTATTTCGTTACCGAGTATTTTTCTTCTTACATCATCCGGCTTCATATTAGAAATTGTCTGACCATCTACAATGATATCTCCACTTATATAATGGAGCGGTGCAAAATAGTATCCCATAAGTGAAAGTGCAAGTGTTGATTTACCGCATCCGGATTCTCCGGCAATACCCAGTGATTTTCCTTCCTCTACCTTGAGAGAAACACCATCAACCGCATACACGTCCTCATGGAATCTGGTTATATATTTTGTTTTGAGGTCTTTTACCTCAAGCATTACTTTTCCCATACTTAACCTTTCCTTTCCATCAATCACGAAGCTGCGGGTTGAATACCTGATCCATTCCTGTGTTCATAAGATTTAATGAGAATGAAATCAGCGCAATCAGTATTACAACCGGGAAATATGCCCACCATGAACCATTGAGGTGTGCAGAATACTGCATAGCCCACTGCATCATAAGTCCCAGTGTTGCTGTCTCTGTCGTAGCAGGTCCAAGGCCTATCATGGACAGCTGTGCTTCTGCCAGGATTCCTGATGAAATCTGAAGGATCATAGCCATTACTACGTAGGAAGCAATGTAAGGAAGGATGTCTGTAAAGATAATCCTGAACATGCTGTGACCTGATAGCTTTGACAGATTAACATGGTCGCGGTTTCTAAGTGATATAACCTGTGAACGAACTGAACGTGTTGTCCACGGCCATGATGTAAGTCCGATTATGACACCAACCATTATGATACCTCTTGCCTTATCTCCTACACTGTAAGATATAAGAATAAGGATTACAAATGAAGGTATTACGGTGAACAGGTTTGTTATGAAAATAATGATGTTATCTACAAGTCCGCCAACATATCCTGCAAGTAGTCCAAGCAAAAGTCCGATTGCAGTTGCAATAAGTCCTGCAAGAAGTCCGATCTTAAGTGATGACTTTGTAGCTGCAACAAGCTCTGTAAGTACGTCACGTCCAAAGTTGTCGGTACCAAGGATAAAGGTCTTTTTTGTTACATCATTTATATTGATATAATCCGTATCCTTAATTACCTTGGACTGCTCAAGTTCGCCCTCTTCATTTTTCTCAGCGACTATAACTCCTGAATCCTTCATTGCTGCCTTAATATCAGAATCAAGTCTCTTTAAAGCTTTTCTCTTTGCAGATGTAAGTCCACTGTACTTTGTGTTCGGATCATAATTTGCCTGCCAGAGAGATACAAGACCTTCAGCATCTGTGACATCTATCTCAGATTCCGCTACTCCTGCCTGCTTAATAAGGAATTCCTGAATCTTTGCTCTGGTATCAACATCAAGCACTGCATCAAGCTTTGAAAACTGTTTCGGAAGCTGAAGTGTATAGCTTTTTTCAAGTGTAGATTCTTCTACCGATACATATGTGCCGGGCTTAAAAAAGTTACCCTGTCCTATCATCTGCAAGGGATCAGCCGTCACAAAGATAGGATAAATTATGCACATAAGAAGTATGAATAAGAATATTACAAAACCAAACAGAAATTTTCCGGAATGGAAGATCTGTTTTATTGTATTTTTCATAATTTAGTCCTCCCTCCTTAATCCATCTGATTTGCTTTAACTCTGGGATCGATAACACCATAAAGAAGTTCAACAACAAGGTTTGCAATAAGAACCATTATGGTAATGATAAGTGTACAAGCTGAAAGCAGCGGATAATCCTGACCGTTTACAGCTGTAAGAAGTGTCATTCCAAGTCCGGGATAAGAGAATACCATCTCTGCTACAAGTGCTCCACCCATCATTGTTCCAAGGGAAAGAGCAAGTCCTGTAATCTGAGGAAGCATTGCGTTTCTGAAAACGTAGCCTACAATCTTGTTATCCTTTATTCCAAGGAATCTTGAATACTTAACATAGTCAGCATTAAGTTCATATATAGACATTGATCGCATACCGATTGCCTGTCCGCCGATTGTGATAAGAACAATTGACCAGAACGGCAGCTGATAGTGCGCAATAATCGATTTAATAAATGTCCAGCTCATATTGGGAATAAGGTCAAATCCATATCCTCCAGATGACGGAGCCAGTTTCAGTTTAATTGCAAACAGATACAGCAGTACTGTTGCCATACCAAATGCCGGAATATTTCCGATAAAAAGAAATACAGGAAGAATTACCTTATCAAAAGCACCTTTGATATAAGCGGCAATTGCTCCAAGTATGTTACCAAGAATCCATCCTACAATAATTGCAGGAAGCTGAAGACATACCGTCCACCATACTGATGAAGCGATGATGTCTGAAACAGGTCTCGGATACTGGCTGAAGGAAACACCAAAATCCCCCTTAAGGGCATTTCCGAGCCACATAAAGAACTGTTTATACATCGGCTCATTTATACCGAATTTTTCTGCGTACTCATTTAAAACCTTCTGAATAGCTGTTGAATCCGTCATGCCGGATACTGCCTTAGATGCTATAGAAGAAACAGGGTTCCCGGGCATCAACCGCGGCAGAACGAAGTTGAGAATAACAGCGAAAATGAGTGTCAAAAAATACCAGAATATTTTCTGACCATAATATTTTTTATAACCTTTCAATTTGAATACCTCCCTTCTGCAAATTTGCGCCGGTTATTTCTTGCTAATTCTCAAAAAAAGTACCTATATTTGGGTATAAAAAGGGCTGCCGAATCTGCAACTCGCCATAATAAGCGCCTGCGCCGATAACGGCAGCCCAAGTTTTCATACCACTATATTGAACAAAGCTGATTATTCAACAAGCTCAAGTTCATAAAGTGCTGCAATACCATAACCGTCTGTACAATCTGTCGGAGGAATATTTCTTCCGTCATCAGCTGCAGGATAGTTGGTCCATACGGACTCATTTACTGCGTAGAACAATGTAGGACGATACATAAGAGCAACTGCAGGGCACTCATCAAGAAGGATCTTGGAAAGCTCTGTGTAGTACTCTTTAAGCTTATCCTTGTCTGTCTCTGTAGGAATAGCTTCAAGTATAGCCTCAGCATCATCGTTCATGTAATGACCAAAGTTACCACTCCAGTTAGATGCAAGCTTAGCATACTCTTCTGAGAAGTAGAACATAGCCTTTGAATAAGGGTTCATCATTCCGGGTCCCGGTGATGACCACATGCAGATATCGAAGTTACATGTTGTCATGTCATCATAGAATGAAGAAGCTTCAGGGAAGTATGTTGTGATATCGATACCGATATTCTTACCTGCTGCTGCAACAATTTCCATTGATGCGTTCCAGTCTGACCATCCTGTAGGACACTCAGCCTTGAAGGAAAGGTTCTCACCGTTGTACTCACGGATTCCATCGCCGTCTGTATCAACAATTCCAGCCTCATCAAGGAGTGCATTAGCGCCCTCAACATCGGCATTTGACCACTGAAGATCTTCAAGCTGATCAAAATCAACATACTCTCTCTCTGCATCGATAGGTCCTACAACTGATCTGGGATACTCATCGAAGGTAGGTGACTGACCTGACATAGCTGATGCGATGATCTGCTCATAGTCAACAGCCATAGCTATTGCACGACGAACTTCCTTCTGATCAAGGCCGGGCTTTTCAACGTTGAAGAACATTGAAGGCATAACAGCGCACATTCCATAAGGTGCATCATCAAGCCATGTAGAAATAGGAAGATCATCTTCGAGCCACAGGTTCTGAACATCTGTGATGAACTGCTGACATACGTCAACTTCACCCTGTGAAAGAGCAACCTGACCTGCTGCGTTATCCTTGTAAATTGTATGAGCGATGTACTTCGGAACGGGAAGCTTGCCCCACATGGACTCTGCCTGTCCCCAATAATTGTCATCTCTTATAAGAACAACCTTCTGATCATTTGCGATGTAGTTCTTGTAAGGACCTGATGTTACGCAATCTTCCATAGAATCCTGCTTAACAGCATCAGGATCTTCACCGCATCTCTCTTCTACAGTCTGAAGGTATGCCTTCTGCATTACATAAACCTGTGCGAGATAGTTAGTAACCTTAAGAGGGTTAATAGCTTTTCCGTCATCGCCAAGCTTAGCATGGATAACAACTGTTGTATCATCTACAACTTCAAAGCTGTCAATATAAGTTGAGAAGTCAGCACCTGTAGAAGACTGATACTTAACATGTGTATCATATGTATATGCTACATCTTCTGCAGTAACCTGTGTGCCGTCATTCCACTTTGCATCAGGATTAAGCTTTACAGTAAGCTCTGTCTGACCATCATCCCATGAATACTCTGATCCAAGCAGAGGATAAAGCTTACCGTCATTCATGTTAAACATGAAAAGTGTCTCATACACAAGTTCACGAGACTGGTCATTCTGTGTCTGAGCCATTGCATTGTTTGAGTTAGCAGACATAGGATTCCAGTCGTTGATTGTGCCCCACTGCTGTCCTGCAAAATACAATGTCTCGTTACGAGGAGTTGAATCAGCATCTGCAGCAGCAGTATCATCAGCCTCTTCTGTGGCTTCTTCTGTAGCTTCTTCTGTTTCCTCAGTAGCTTCCTCGGTTGTCTCCTCAGCTGTTTCCTCTACAGATGCTTCTTCTGTAGCGGCAGGAGTCTCCGTGGTTGTGGTTGTGTCGGTGCTTGAGCCGCCGCAGCCTGCCATCATTGACAGTGTAAGTGCAGATACGCTCAAAAGTGACATAACCTTTTGCAAGTTTCTCTTCATAAACTTACCTCCCTTTTAAGAATGTTTTAGGGGTTTTCCCCCTGACTTGTACTTAATATACTTTTTAACATGACAACAATATATAAAAATTTCCCTATCCATAAAAAAATATCCATATTTGTCAATTTTGTATACTTTTGCCCCTTTTGTGGTGTCTAATTTGTCATATATCCATAAAAGCCGCATAAAATCTATTGTGTATTTGTATAATAAGTTTGAAATTTCTATGAATATAATGTAAACTTTTCTTTGGGGAAACTATTACAAAGAGCAATAATTGCTAATTGTCAATGAGGGAAAAGTATGGAAACTAATCTTAAGCTGCTTACGTGGAAATTCGAAAATTATTATAAGCAAAAGAAAATACCTCTGTGGGTATTCGATCAGAACCATGAGCTCAGTTACACAAACTTCACAACCTCAGCTGTTTTGAACCTTATGGAGGATATGCGTAAAAAAGCAAAGACATTTCGTATATCACATTCTATCGAAGGCTCCTACCTTGATTTGGATAATCCATATGAAATGTATTATGAATTTACTTCGGACAGCGGAAAACATCAGTTTTTCACTGTAATAATAGGTCCTGTTATGACCACTAAGCCAACAGGAAACTTATGGAAAAATCTGTCATTTGGGGAAAATCTCTTTGTTGAACAAAAGAGAATAATATCTAATGTACTGCCTGTAGTTACAAAAGAAGAATTTTTACTGGAAGTCACATTCTTTTTCAAAGATATTCTGGGGCTTACACCACCTGATTTTAAGGATAAAGCAGGCCATGTCACCCACTCAGAAGAAACTCACCTGCAAAAAGAAGCTGTTTCTTCATACGATAATGAATACCTTGCAGATAATTCAGTCCTATACGAAGAATACTGTCAATTAGAGGATCTCTACTCTATTTTTGTGACGAACGGCAGTATTTACAAGCTTTATTCCATTTTTGAAGATGAATCATCATTGGAAATACTATTTCCTAACAAGGCCTCATATAAAGACTGCATTATGAGAGCTGTGGAACTTCTGACTGTAGCAAAGCGCTCTTCTATTGAAAGCGGAAATGACAAAAAGCTATGTCAGGCAAGATTTGCCAAATACACCGGCAGCCTGAAAACCCAAAAGAGTTTTGATAAAATCTTAAACATAGTAATCGAAGGCACCATGGGATTTGCCCGAAGCACCCACGATATCAAATCTCACACAAACGAGAGCTATTCACCTCTTACAAATAAGTGCATAAAGAGAATCATAGAAAAAATGCCTGAAAAGGTAAGTCTTGAAGAGCTTGCCGGAGAGCTCCATATTTCTGCAAAATATTTATCTGCACTCTTTAACAAGGAAACAGGAAAGTCCATCACAGACTTCATGACAGGCATCCGAATTGATGAGGCTAAGCGTCTTCTTGCAGGTACTGATCTTAGTTATCTTGAAATCAGCACTCTGCTTAACTTCTGCTCCCAGAGTTACTTCAACAACCAGTTTAAAAAGTTTGAGGGAGTCACACCAAAGGAATACAGAGAAAAGCTCAGTGCAAAAGAGCAGAGCATATAAATGTATAGGGCGTAACAAATGTTACGCCCTTTCTCTTGTCAAATCTTTGACCCATTTATACTTTTTGAAATGATACATTACCCAGGGTATCTTGCCGACTTCATCAAGACAGGTACAGGCATAAACCAAAACCACCGGCCAGTGAAATACAAATGCCCCCAGAAGCGCCGTAGGTATTGCCAGACACCACATGGTTACAGCAAGACTGTAAACGTCAAATAATGTATCTCCGCCTGCTCCGAATATCCCGTTTATAATGATTGTGTTAACGCATCTGCCTATCATATAGACTGCCATTACAATCATCATTCCCACAAGATACTGCCTGGCCACGGGTGTAAGCTTCATAAAGCTGACTACAGGTGCCGTAACAAGAAGTACAAGCCCAGTACATAAAAATCCTATAATATAGGATATCTTTGCAAGTCTGATTCCGTAGGTCTTACCCTTATCAAGTCTTCCTGCTCCAAGTTCATTTCCTACCATAATTCCGCCGGCACTGCTTATTCCGTTACACATACAACAGAAAAGATCTCTCACTACTGCTGCTACGGAATTGGCTGCCGCCGCATCGCTTCCAAGATGTCCCATTATAGCGGTGTAGGAGGTAAATCCAACACCCCAGAAGAGACCACCTCCAAGAAGCGGTAGTGCAACTTTGATAAAGTCCTTTTCCAGTCCCTTAAAGAATTTAAATATATAGCTGTAATTCGGATGCAAAAATCCTTTTTGATGTGCGGAACTTACAGCCCATATAATCTCAACTATTCTGGAAATAAGAGTAGCAAGGGCTGCGCCGTTTGCCCCCATTGCCGGAAGCCCGAACATTCCGAATATAAATATGGAGTTAAGTATAATGTTAAGAACAACAACTCCGGTACTTATAAGCGCACTTCTGTTTACATGATTTGTTACCCTCATAACAACAAGGTAACTCTCGGATATACCTGTCAGAAAATAAGACCATGCCGCAATCCTAAGGTATGATGCACCGATTGCAATAAGTGTCTTGTCACTTGCAAATATGTGCATCAAATGCTCAGGAATAAGAAGGCATCCCGCCGCAGTTATAAGAGAAAAAATTCCGACAATCCTGACCATTATCGCAAATACTTTATTTATGGAATCATTGTCCTTTTTCCCGTAATACTGCGCACCAAGAATGGCTCCCGCAGCAGTCGCTGCACCCAGAATCATGTTCTGAACAAACTGAATCTGGGTTGCAAGTGATACCGCCGCCATTTGGTCTTGTTCTATTCTTCCCAGCATTATCGCATCTGCTGCAGCAACTGCCGCCAGCATCAGACTTTGAAAAGCTATGGGAAGTGTCAATCTTATGAGTTTGTTATAAAATTCTTTATCGCTAAATAGTTTTTCCATTATGAAAGCTGTTCTGCCATTCTGTATACTCTGGTTGCATTCTGCTGAATCTGCTTCCTTGAAATTGAGCCGTCAGCAAGTCCTTTCATTATACCATCAAAATCCTTCTGGCAACCGGGCATAAACAAATCTCCGCCTGCTTTTACAACTTCTGCTGCAAGAGCTCCTCTGTATTTATTCTCGTTGGAAGCTGAAAGCATATCAACAACCCAGTCAGTCATTACTATACCTTCGTATCCATACTCGCTTCTCAAAATATCCTCAATAAGTCCTCTGTGCTCAGAAGTATGCTGGCCGTTTAAGAGGTTATAGGATGTCATAACAGCCTTGGGCTGAGTCTTTCTTACGCAGATACCAAATCCCTTAAGATAGATTTCTCTCATAGCTCTCTCTGATACATGGCTGTTGCTATTATATCTGTTTGTCTCTGCATTGTTTGCTGCATAGTGCTTAATTGTTGTTCCGCATCCCTTATGGCTTTGTACGCCCTCTGTAATAGCAGCCGCAAACATTCCTGCAACAAGAGGATCTTCTGAATAGTACTCAAAGTTTCTTCCGCAAAGAATACTTCTGTGAATATTAAGGGCGGGAGCAAGCCAAAGCTGAACGTGGAATCTCTCCATTTCCTTTCCTACCATATCACCGTAGCATTTTGCAAGATCATAGTTGTAGCTCTGAGCAATCGCTGTTCCAATCGGAATAGCTGTTGCATACTGCTCTTTTATAACCGTGCCTTCCTTAGGCGCAGCTTTTTTTGCCATCTCTGCAGCTGCAGCCTTTTCTTCATCATCCATAAGCTCAAACATACTCTCAAGATTTGAACCTATACCGTGAACACCGTTTTCGTCTTCATAGTATTCTTTGTTAAGACGAAGACCTGCAGGGCCATCAGCCATAACCATACTCTTTATGCCCTTATCCTTATAAAGAGTTGTTGTCTCTCCTGCTGCACCTGCAACAGCAAATGATGCATTACCTATTACTTCCATTCCTGTCTTTTTGGGATCAAAAGCACCTGTGTTAATAAATGCGAGTTCTTCATCAGAAAGTGCTGCGATGATATCATCTACAGGATAGTCCGCATCATATTTTACTGAAACAGTCTCAAAATCAGATGCTGAAAGCTCAATCTTTGCAAGTCCGTCAATAGTGATTTCATTCTTATTTGTGGGAACAAAATCCTTAAATCCCGGAGTTCCAAGACAGTTCCTTGCCTTAAGTGTAGTAACCGTATCTGCAAGAACTATGGCTGCCACACCCTTAACATTTCTTGAACTGTTGCCTGCGCAAACTACATAGTTTCCTTTATCAAGAATATAACTTGCGGTTTCCTCGTCATAGGATGCGAGGTCTGAAAGCTTGAAGGAGGCACTTACAACTTCACTCTCACCTGCTTTAAGTTCTTTTGTCTTTACAAAAGCTGCCAGATCCTTAAGAGGCTTATCCAGTTTTCCCAAAGGACATGCCACGTATACCTGAACTACTTCTTTGCCGCTTACCTTGCCTGTATTTGTTACCTTAACGTTAACTGTTATTTCATCCTTATTATTTGTTGCCCCCGTGGGTTCTACGTCAAATTCTGTGTAGGATTTGCCAAAGCCGAATTCAAATATAGGCTTCACATTCATTGTGTCAAAGTATCTGTAGCCAACGTAGATTCCCTCTTTGTAATTGACATCATCCTTATCGCCAAAATCACCGATTGTGCTGTAGTCTTCCCATTTTGCCCAGGTTGTTGCAAGCTTTCCGGAAGGATTTACTTTGCCGAGTACTATATCCGTAAGAACATTGCCGGTAACTACTCCGAGCTGTGAAAGAAGAAGAATATTTTTAACATCAAGTACCGGTGTAAGGTCAACGGGACCACCAACATTTAATACAAGTAAGAACTTATCAAACTTCTTATTAAGAGCATTTATATCTCTTGCCTCAGAATCCGTAAGAAGTACATCTCCCTTTTCGGGCTTTCTGTCGTTACCTTCTCCTGAATTTCTGGCAAGTACATAGATACAGACATCACCGTCGCCGTCAAGAGGAAGATCATGCTCAGGTTCAGGCTGAACCATGCCCATTCCGTACATCAGAGCATTAACGCCCAGTGCAGCAGCTTCTTCCTTTAAGTTCTTTACAAACTTCTTGTGATTTTCTACCAGAACTTCATCAAAGGCATCAAGCCATTTTTCTGTAGTAATTGTAAATCCGGCATCCTTAAGACCCTGTTCTACATTTACTGAAAATCTGCTGTTAACTTCACCTGAACCTGTTCCGCCCTTTATTGTATGGCGGATACCGTTACCAAAAGCAGCTACTTTGCAAGGTGCAGTAAGCGGAAATGTGTCATCCTTTTTAAGAAAAAGTGTGCACTCTGCTGCAGTCTTTTTTACCAGTTCCAAATGTTCCTGTTCGTATTTTTCCATTTTAAAACCTCTCCAATACATTTTGTTTTTTTGTTTTTCATAGTAAGAATATCCCCATATTCCTACTTATATCGTGATTGAAATTAGCATAACATTTTTATAAAATATTTATATATGATATCGAATAAATATATATTTTTTTGGTTGTCAATTTAAATACTTTGAAGGTAGCAAAAATGAAAGAAAACACAAGAAAGCAGGAACCCAAAAAGCCCGATGAACTCTACAGATTACTGATGGATGACATGAGGGTCATCGCAGAAAAAGGTTTTACTCCGGACAAATCCGTAGCAAAAATAAGAACAAAAATACTAAAAGGCTTTGAAGAGCAAGTCTTTTTTGAAACAGAAGGTCTGGGCGATCCCATATCTTATAAGAGAGCCGCAGAGAAATCTCTTATGTTCTACATATCATCCGGAAATGTCCCCAGGATACTTACCATTATAGAGAGCTTTGACCCTACTGCAAACCACTATGATCCCGGCTCATTTAACGACATAGGCGAAGTATCCGATGACCCCTTATCTCAGGCGATAAGCATGTTTGTAAGTGGTATCACTCTCTACACAAGAGCTGCTCTTGATGGCGGTCTTCCCGACCACATCGCATACTCTCTTAGCGACAACTACATCAAATACAGCCTTATGGAAAGAGACATCCAAAAGCTCAACATCCTGCAAACTTGTGCCCTCTACGATTTTACTTATCAGGTTTCAAATTACAAATACAGAAACTGCGGACTCTATGTAAAAAAATGCTGCGAGTATATTTACAGACACCTTCACGATAAAATAACCCTCACAGACCTGTCATCTATCACAGGCAAAAGTGAGGGCTATATTTCCAAGATTTTTGAACAGGAGTTGTCCATACGTCCAATAGAATTTATAAGAAATCAAAAGCTTGATTATGCGGCACACGCACTTGAAATATCAGACATCTCAGTTTCCGCGATATCAGACCTTTTATCATTTCCCAGCACCAGTGCCTTCATAACATATTTTAAGAAAAAATATGAAGTCACTCCTTTCGAATACAAGATGTTTCATCAAAAGTCCAAGACTATGTAAAATGCAAGTTCTGCAAATTTAGCTAAAAGCATTTGTATTTACGAAATAGCTTTATTTTTCCACCTTCCGACCTTGTACATAAGGAAGGTGATAAACGCGCCAAGTGTCCAGGTAACAAGCATGGACACCTGCATCATATAGCAGTTACCCTGCGGAAGCTGCGGTGTCTTGGTCATATTTACAAATAAATAAGCAAGCGGCACTCTCATTATTATCGCAGAAAACATTGATATCCACATGGGCGTCATCGTATCTCCCGCGCCTCTCATTATACCTGACAAGCACTGAGTTACCTCCATGGCAATATAACCTATAATAAGGATGCACATCATGTTATAGCTCAAATTGATAAGATCCTGTGTGCTTGTAAATATCCCCATTATGAATTTTCCAAATATAAGGATCATAACTGAGAGCACCGCGGATATTCCCATCGCAACGAGTGTGCCGTTCCTTGCGCCATGCTCAACGCGGTCAACTTTTCCTGCACCGATATTCTGACCCGCAAACGTGGTCATCGCAGATCCAAATGAAAAAGCAGGAAGCATTACGAAGCCGTCAACTCTCATAACTATTACGTTGGCGGCTATATACTGCTCTCCGAATGTGTTGGTCAGATTCTGAACAACTATCATTGACATTGAAAAGATAGCCTGTGTCACACCTGAAGGAAGTCCTAGTCTTATGAGATTCCCTGTGTAGTACTTCTCAGGAATAAGGTATTCCTTTTTCATATCAAATACATCGGTCATCTGAGTGAGCTTGCGTATGGATAATATAGCAGATACAAACTGCGCTATAACCGTAGCAAGTGCAACTCCGGCAACTCCCATTCCAAAATATGCCACAAAGACAAGATCAAGAATGATATTAAGAACAGTTGCTACAAGCAGGTATATGAGTGCTGATATTGAATCTCCAAGGCCTCTTAAAACACCGCTCATGATGTTGTAATATCCACCGCCTGCTATACCTATAAAAATAATCCACAGATAACTTGTACACCAGTCTATTATGCTCCCCGGAGTTCCAAGAAGCTCTAGTATAGGTCTCGTAATAAGCGGTCCTACAATCATGATAAACAGTGATGCTATACCGGTCAGTGTTACACTTGCACCGATAGTTCTGGATAATTCTTCTCTTCTTCTGGCACCAAAATACTGGGAAACCATGATGGATGCGCCTACCGCAATTCCCATAAAGAGAACCAGCATCAGATTAAGCAGCGGTCCTGCACTTCCAACAGCGGCAAGTGCATTATCGCCTACAAATCTTCCGACTATAATACTGTCTACTGTGTTATAAAGCTGCTGAGCTACATTGCCCAGCAGCATAGGAATCGTAAATTTAACTATTTGCTTTACAGGATGCCCCTCCGTCATATCAACCGGGGCAAAAATACTCTTAATATTCATACCTATACTCTTAAAATATTATCCTTATCAAATTTTTGATTTAATTATATAGGTTTTCAAATGTATTTACTACCTCTCTATCAGGAGCTTTTGTCAAAAGGCTCACTACGACATTTACAACAAGTGCAATTGCAAAAGCAGGAAGAAGTTCATATATTGCAAAACCTCCACCCAGTTTAGCAATTCCATACTTCCAGATAAATACAAATGCACCACCCGTGATCATTCCTGCAAGTGCGCCCTGCAGATTAGATCTCTTCCAGAAAAGCGAAAGCAAGACAACAGGGCCAAATGCTGCACCAAAACCTGCCCATGCAAATGATACGATCTGGAACACAGATGAATCCGGGTCTCTTGCTATAAATATAGCGATAATAGAGATAAGCACAACAGTAACCTTTGCTACCTTAACCTGTGTTTCATCATCAAGCTTCTTTTTGCCGAAAGCCTGAATGAGATCGGCAGAAATAGCAGATGCAGAAGCAAGAAGCTGTGAATCCGCTGTAGACATTGTTGCAGCCAGAATACCGGAAAGAATGATTCCTGCAATTATCGATGCCGGGATTCCATATGTACTCATCAGATTTGTGATATAGATAATAACTCTCTCTGAATTGCCACTTCCTTCAAGAACAGGAATCTTGCCATTTGTACTCATTGCAAGTCCTATAACTCCGATTGAAAGAGCAACAAACATAGCAATTACAACCCACACACTTGCAACTCTTCTGGACAGGGCAATCTTTTTCTCATCACTT
The DNA here is from genome assembly GCF_000702265.1 of Butyrivibrio sp. NC2002. Classification (GTDB taxonomy): domain Bacteria; phylum Bacillota; class Clostridia; order Lachnospirales; family Lachnospiraceae; genus Butyrivibrio. The sequence goes on along the minus strand of NZ_KL370880.1, from coordinate 861,400 downwards.
ATAGCCATAAAACGAACAAGGATATGGGGCATTCCAAAATATCCAAGTCCCCAGGCAAGCATCGAACATGCAGTAAGAGCGCCGTATGGAGTAGAAGTCTTGCTGACGGGGTCATATATATTTGTAATGCTGAAATATCCGGGAAGGGATTTTGCATTGTCTATTACCGCGTCTACTCCTCCCGCCTGGTTTATTCCAAAGAAGATGACAATAATAAGCGATATTGTCATCGCAATACTCTGAACAAGGTCTGTCATGCAGACTGCCTTGAATCCGCCAAGTGAGCAGTAAAGTGCAATAATGATGGCACTGACGATCATTGCAAACAGGTAATTGATCCCGAATAAGGTATTGAAAAGCTTTCCGCATGCTGCAAAACCTGATGCAACATAAGGAATAAAGAAGATCACGATAACAACTGCTGATATCAGGGTTATGATATTTTTCTCATCCTTGTATCTTGCAGCAAAGTACTCGGGAATTGTTATTGCCCCGATCTTTTCGGTATATTTTCTGAGCCTTGCAGCAACAAAAAGCCAGTTTAAATATGTTCCGATAGCAAGACCTATTATGGTCCATGTCGCATCAGCCATACCCGTCAAATAAGCAAGTCCCGGGATACCAAGAAGCAGCCAGCTGCTCATGTCAGATGCTTCCGCACTCATAGCTGTTACGAGAGGCCCCAGTTTTCTTCCGCCAAGATAAAAATCTCCCGCATCATCATTTCCCTTTGAAAAAATAACTCCGATAAGGATCATCATCGCAAGATACAGCACGATAACAATACCCAAGATATAATGTGTAGCCATTTTGCTCCTCCTCAACAAACATTTTTTAATACGTTACCACAGTAAAGTAATAAAATCAACATACTTTTTCACTATGATTTAACTATTAAAAAGAACCCGGCACATTGTTCTGTGCCGGGTTCTGTATCTTTAATGCCTATGAATTTATTGATCAGCTTCTAAGAGAGATTCCGAGGCTTTCAAGACCGTTAAGGATTTTCTTCATTGCTGAATTTACTTCATCATCTTCAAGTGTCTTTTCCTTGTCTCTGAATGAAAGTGAATATGCCATTGATTTAAATCCTGCTTCAATCTGAGCGCCTTCGTAGATATCAAAGAGTTCAAGAGTCTCAAGCTTCTTTCCGCCTCTTTGTCTGATCATCTTTTCAATGTCTCCTGCAAGAACATCTGTAGGAACAACCATACTGATATCTCTTGTAACAGCAGGGAACTTTGCAATACCTGAATATACTCTGCTGTATGAAGCATGAGGAAGAACTGCAGGGATATCGATCACTGCAATATATGCTCTTTGGCCGATTCCGTAATTATCAAGTACCTCAGGATGTACTTCACCAAGATATCCAAGTGTTTCGTTCTTATACTGTATAAGCGCCTGTCTTCCGGGATGAAGGAAAGGCTTACCTGCCTTTGGCTCATAGGAAAGGTCATCAGCCATTCCAATCTGTCCAAGGAATTCTTCGCAAACGCCCTTCATTGTGAAGAAATCTCCCTCGCCATAGAAGCCAAGAACAAACTGTGATCTCTCATCCGGAAGATCCTTAAGAGGAAGCTCCTTAGCAATATAAATATTTGCAAGCTCGTAGAGTCTTACATCCTTATTTCTGCGCTTGTAGTTTGTAGCAAGGCTTGTAAGGATAACATTAAGGGGAATTGTTCTCATAATTGAGAAGTCTTCACCTAAAGGATTAGAAATCTTTATAGCATTTCTTTCAGGTGCATCCTCAGCAAGAAGGAGCTTGTCAAATACCTTGGGGCTCTCAAATGAGTATCCGTAAGCCTGTGAGAATCCGCAGAACTGTGCGACTTCTCTTGCTGTCTTTTCAACATTCATCTTGAATGTAAGCTTACCTGTTGTGGGAGCATTCTTGGGAAGTGTTGAAGGTATCTTGTCATATCCGTAGAATCTTGCAACTTCCTCAGCTATATCGCACATGCCGATAAGATCCTGTCTGAAGCTGGGAACTACAATTTCGTTAGTCTTTTCATCATACTCAAGCTCTTCTCTCTTGAAGATTTCAAGCATTGTCTGTTCATCAATGTCTGTTCCAAGGAGCTTGTTGATCCTGTCGGGCTCAAACTTTATTCTTTTAAGAGGCTTAATGGGAAGGCCTGCTTCTACCATTCCTGAAACAACTTTTCCGCAGCCAAGTTCATTTACGAGCTGGCAAGCTCTGTTGATTGCAGCCTCAGCATTATTGGGATCAAGACCTTTTTCGAAGAATCCTGATGCATCAGTACGAAGACCGATTCTCTTTGCACTCTTTCTGATGTTGGGTCCGTTAAATGTAGCTGCCTCAAAAAGAACTGTCTTAACGTCACCTGTGATCATTGAGTTTTCACCGCCCATGATACCGCCGATAGCAACTTCCTTTTCTCCGTCGCAGATCATAAGTACATCTTTATCAAGAGTTCTCTCCTGACCGTCAAGAGTTACGAACTTCTCACCGTCTTTTGCTCTCTTAACTACTATCTTGTTTCCTGCAATAGTTGAAAGGTCAAACGCATGCATAGGCTGACCATACTCAAGCATTACGTAGTTTGTGATATCTACGAGGTTGTTTATAGGTCTTACGCCGCATGATGCAAGTCTTCTCTGCATCCATTCAGGTGAAGGACCAACCTTGATGTCTGTGCAGACTCTTGCACAGTAACGTGAGCAAAGGTCTGTATCCTGCACTTCAACCGAAATATAATCAGAAGCTTTTTCACTGGTTTCCTCAACCTTAACTTCGGGAGCCTTGAAAGGAAGCTTGAAGGTAGCTGCTGCTTCTCTTGCGATACCGAGAATGCTGTAGCAGTCTACACGGTTACTTGTTACTTCAAACTCAAATACTGTGTCGTGAAGTCCGAGAACTTCAACAGCATCTGCTCCAACTTCTGTATCCTCAGGGAAGATGTAAAGACCTTCTTCAGGTGCATTGGGATAGAAGTCTTTGGAAGAACCAAGCTCTTCTATTGAGCACATCATACCAAAGCTCTCTACTCCGCGAAGCTTACCTGCTTTGATCTTGATTCCGTTCTCAGGGTTAGGGCCTCCGTCATGTCCGCCTGCAACTCTTCCTCCGTCAAGAACTACGGGAACCTTGTCCCCTTCCTTCATGTTATTTGCGCCTGTAACGATCTGAACCTTTTCAGTTCCTACGTTAACCTGGCAGATAACAAGTTTATCAGCATCAGGGTGCTGCTCTATTTTTTCAATCTGTCCAACAACAATTTTCTCAAGGTTGTTATCAAGGCGATGATAATTCTCGCCCTTTGTTCCGGATAAAGTAAGTGCATCAAGAAATTCCTGATCGCTCACATTCAAATCCGGTACATATGCTTTTATCCATGATAATGATGCATCCATTTTGTTTTCTCCTTTTATATAAAATGCGTGACTCGCCCGGTATTAGATTTTTACCCCGCCTACTCAAAACTGTTCTAAGAATCTAATGTCGTTCTCGTACAGGAGACGCATGTCGTCGATTTCGTATTTGAGGACGGCGATTCTTTCGAGGCCAAGGCCAAATGCGAAGCCTGAGTATTCATTAGGGTCAATTCCGCTCATTTCAAGTACGTGGGGATGAACCATACCACATCCAAGGATTTCGATCCATCCTTCACCCTTACAGAATCTGCAGCCTTTGCCGCCGCACTTAAAGCAGCTTACGTCCATCTCAGCAGAAGGCTCAGTGAACGGGAAGTGGTGAGGTCTGAATTTAACCTTAACATCATCGCCGAATATTTCTTTTGCGAACTCTGCAAGAGTACCCTTAAGATCTGCAAAGGTTATGTCTTTATCAATAACAAGTCCCTCGATCTGATGGAAGCTGGGGCTGTGAGTTGCATCTACTTCGTCAGCTCTGAATACTCTTCCGGGAGCGATCATCTTAATAGGAAGCTTACCCTTTTCCATCTCATGAACCTGTGTTGAAGAAGTCTGTGTTCTGAGAAGGAAATCACCGGAAATATAGAATGTATCCTGCTCATCCTTTGCAGGGTGATCAGCCGGAATATTTAATGCCTCAAAGTTGTAGTAATCTCTCTCAACTTCAGGACCTTCTGCAACTTCATAGCCCATGCCGATGAAAATGTTTTCAACATCCTCAAGTGTTATTGTATTGGGATGACGATGTCCTACCTTGTTTTTCTTGGCAGGGAGTGTTACGTCAATAGTCTCGGAAGCAAGTTTTGCCTCACGAAGAGCCTTCTCCATTCTGTTCTTATTTTCTTCAAGTTGCTTCTCAATCTCCTGTCTGACCTCATTGACCATCTGTCCAACCTTAGGTCTGTCTTCAGGAGCAACATCTTTCATGCTCTTTAAGATACTTGTAAGCTCACCCTTTTTACCAAGGAAATTAACACGTACATCGTTCAGCTTCTCAAGTCCGTCAGTCTCGCTTATCTGCTTAAGCGCAGTTTCCCTGATCTTTTCTAACTGTTCTTTAATCATGTTTACCCACCTTTCTTTTTGCTCTTTCCGGAAGCGAGGTGCTTTTTTGATATATTGAATAGGAATTTCGGAGAAATTTCCTATTCAATAAAAAAATCCCTCGCATCTTTTTAGATGCAAGGGACGAATATAATCCGCGGTACCACCCTGATTCCCGACGCAAGCGCCGGACACTTCATTGTATTTTGTTGTAGCTCCGATGCGAAATTTCCGAACTGCCTTTACCCGGATAGCTCTCAGCCGGTGACTATCCTCTCTCAGTGGGAAAACAGAACATCTTGGGCTATGCCCACATCTTCAACGCTCTGAAAATTAGTTTACTTTTGAAAAAGGAAAAAGTCAATAGTTTATGCCCTACTCTCATGGCAGACAAAATAGATTATCTGGTAATCCTTCGATACCTTTTCAAGGAAATTCTTCGCACCTGTCAGTTTTTCCTCATCAAGGTTTACAAAGGGATCGTCGTAAATAAGGAAGGGCTTTTCCTTAGTGTACATGGAATCAACCATTGCCATTCTCCTGCACAGGCCAACAAGATCCTTGTATCCTTCACTCATTAGCTTTACATCATGGAGCGAACCCCTTTCCTTAAGCAAAATATTGAGATTGGCATCAAGTTCATATTCTTCGCTGCTTCCGGATATAATGCCATGATATTTCTCAAAGGATTCCCTGATAATATCCATGTATCTGGAGGAGAAATTAATCTTCGCCTGTTCAAGGTAGTTTCTTGTATGCTTTACTACCTCATATTTTTCGGTGTAAGTCTGTACCTTCTCTGTGACATCCTCCAGTTCCTGTTCAGCGCTTTCTATTTCATCAATCTTTTCTAGTAAATACTCCTTTTGTTTTATATAGCCATCCTCTGTTAATTTCATTTCATCCAAACTACTCTTAAGTTCATTGAATCTGCTGCTTAAAGTTTCCAGGGATTCCGATGTGTCATCTTCTTTTTCAAGCATCGAGACGTCAATCTTCGAAGTATCGTTTTGAGCTTCAAACTCAGTTCTTTCTTTTGTTTTTTCTTTTAGGAGCTCTTCCTGTCTCGAAAGCTCGATCACAGCATCTCTTAGCTGATTGAGGAAAGCTTTCTTGTCATTCTGAGCAGAAAAACCCAGCTCTGCAATAAAGTCATTTATCGTATTTGTAATATCTTCTTCGGCCTTTTTTGCTTTAAGAAGCTCTTCATTCTGCCTCTTTAATCTCTCATAGCTTTCAGCATCTGCTTTTAAATTATGAAAAGCCTTGGCATAATCTTTTTCCGTGGCAGTAACTTCGTATGTGCCAAAGAAATGCTCGATTATTTCGCACTCATCCTCTATCCTCTCATCAAGGCGCATATCCAGATATTTATCATATCTTAGTTTTAATTCATCATAGTCCCTTGAAAGCTCCCTCAGATCAGAAAGCTGCATATACGCATCTATTTCAGAATATTCCAGACCCAGTCTGTTAAACAAAACCCTGATTTCCGTATCGACCTGATCGATGAAGCTCTCATCTTTTCTTATGTCCTCCAGAATTGCCATGTAGCTGTTCTGCGCATTTTTTTGCCCTTCAGAGGGCTTTTTCTTATCCCTTGTTATCACAAAGAAAAGACCCGGAGCAAGGAGCACAATTCCAAGCATAAGACATATAATTCCTGCTATCTGGTTATACAAAAGCATTATTGCAATACCAATTGCCCCTGTGAAAAAAGCAAGCAACAGCAGAATAAAGCCAATTGTATTTCGCTTATTGTCTCCGCTCTTTTCACTAGTCATGGATTTTAAGAGTTCAGCGTTTGCTCTTTTGGTGGGGAGTGCCTCGCTCTTGTTTTTTCTCTCAGACCATTCGCCCATCATACGGGTTAAAACATCTGAATCCGGCTTATATCCTGCGAAAACTTCCTCTGCTTCTTCCAGCCTGTTTAAATCCTTTTCAGATAACGAAAGCTTCCTCTCCTTTTCTCTAAGTTCAGAGAGTTTATCAATGTCATCTTCTACGCTACCCAGGAGTTTTTTATCAGGAATACCTTCTTTAAATTTTCTTAGAAGAGCATCGTATTTTTCTTTTTCGTCCGCATCCATCTCATAATCTTTGATGATCTGCTGCTTATCCTCAAGAGCATCTATATTCTTTATCTGCTCGTTTACATCACTAAGTGCAGGCACTTCTTTAGGGAAAAATGCGCAAAGAGAATCATATTTTTCCTTTGCTTTTTCTTCCTCCGTTATCACAGTCTGATATTTTAATGCGCCCGCCTGCGCGTCCTTCTTCTCACTAAGTCTGGCTATTTCCTTCTGGATACCTGAAATAGCACCGGAAGCTTCATCTTTTTCCTTGCCGATCTTTTTAAGTTCAGCATCTACCCTGTCCAGATTTTCAAGTGCAGACTCTTTTCCTCTTATCTGTTCTCTAAGCTCGAACACCCTGGAACTTAACTTATTTACAGCTCCTGTGATCCTGTCAGGTGAGAGCGAATTAAACAGATTTTTTAATTTATCCTGAACCGCATCGTATCTTCCTATGTCAAGAGATGCATCAGACACGTTTCCGATCTTGGCATTTATATCCGGTGTCACATAAGTCTGGCAATCCTGCTGCGCAATGAAAACCGTCTTCATGAAGGACTCCTGATTGATCTCAAAAAGCTCTTCGCCTATGTTTTCAGTAAAGTCATCAGAAATAAGATTGGTTGAATTGTCATAAAGTGCAAACGTATCTGTACCTGACTTCTTAGGCCCAAAGGTTCTCTCTATCCTGTATACCTTTCCGCCTGCCTCAAATACAATATTTCCTCCGTAGACACCCTTCTGCCAGGGACTGTAATGTTTTCTTTCATTCTCAAGCTCGCTCCTCTTGGAGTCACCGATAAATCCGTAGAACATTACCCTTATAAAAGTAGCGAGCGTACTTTTACCCCAGGCATTTTTCTCATGAATTGTATTAACCCCCATAGCAAAATCAATATCGAAATCACTTAATTTTCCAAAGTTTTCGATGTGACAGCTAACTAATTTCATACTTCTATTTCCTCTCCGCTTAAGGCTCTGATCCCGAGGGCGATCACCTTGGTTTTCATATCTTCCGACAGATCTTCGCTTTTTTGAACGAGTCTTACAAACTCCCCTTTTAGTGAAGCATCATACGCATAATCGTTGTAGTCTACTGCTATTTTTGTAGCATCAGATACCTTGGCAAAATAGAATCTCTCCTGCAGCCATTTTGCGATATAATCTGCATCCTTCTCACAGTCCATGCTGACATTTCCTGTAAGAACAACTTTCACCAGATCCATATTCGTGCATCCTGCATTTGTGATATCCTCAAGTATTTTTTCCTGTACCTCATGCATTGTCTCTTTTCCGGAAATATCCGACTCTGTTACAAAGACATTTCTCTTTGAAAACTTCACAAATTCCATGTCATATTCATGTGTGTTCTCATCTATATCAAGAACAACGAATCCGTGGTCTCCGCTTTCATCAAAGCCTCGTCCCTCAAGACAGCCGCTATAGCACCAGCATCCTCTTGCAGGGAGCTGCCCCGTCTGGTATTCGTGAATATGTCCAAGTGCAAGATAATCTATGTTCTTGTTTTTAAGATCAGAAAGTGAGATTGTCTCCGCATCATTTTTACTCTGATATCCGGCTATCTGACCATGAAGTGTAACAATGTTAAAATCCCTTGGGTCAAGCATAAGAGATGAATATATGATGCCGGCGTTTTGCTCTGACAGTTCCATGCCGTTTAAAACAATTCCTGTATCATTACCTATTTCGTATCTGGTCCAGATATCATTAAAAAGCTTCAGGTTTGCAGGCATATCCTCGATGTAAGATAAGAATTCATCTGCGCCACCGTGATTTCCTTTCAGATAGTAAAAATCAATTTCCGGATTGTACAGGATTGCTTCCTTTACCGCATTCCTTGTTCCTGCCGAGATATTTCTTGTATCAAAGAGGTCTCCTGCAATAATTATTGCCTTTACACCATTTTCCCTTGCATAATCAACCATCCTTAAAAAAGTGGCAAGGAGCTCATATTTCCTCTCTTTTGCCTTTTCTTTATCAAGATTCCCATTCATTTTTGAATCGAGGTGCATATCAGCACAATGTATTATCTTCATAAAAATTCCTTCGCAAAAAAATATTAAATTGTTTAAAGTGAATATCAAAACGAACATCCATGACAATTGTCAAAATCATGGAAAAATGGCAGCGCACATAATGTGCGTTGCCATTTAGAATAATACCATATTATGTTTTCAATTCATATTACAGTTTGAAATTATTAATCAAACCTTCAATCTTTTCTGAAGAATCAGATACAGCAGTAGCACTGGTATCTACACCCTTGGAATTCTCTGCAACCTGTTCTGCACTGGAGGTAAGATGTGTTGCTGTTGCACTTACTTCCTGAGTACTTGCTGACTGCTCTTCCGAAATAGCTGCCATAGAAGTTGCGATCTCATCAACACTTCCAACCTTACTTATCATCTCTCCAACTATATCGCTGGTCTCATCAAGACTCTTGAAGATTTCTTCAAATGTTGCACCTGCTGTATTGACAGCATCCATGTTGGAACTGATCTCTTCCATATTGGACTTTGACTTATTGGACAACTCTTCGATCTGGACTGTGATCTCTTTAATAATTGTAGAAATCTGCTGAGTTGAATCTGCACTGTTCTGAGCAAGCTGACCGATCTCCTGAGCAACAACCGCGAATCCCTTACCTGCTTCACCTGCTCTTGCAGCTTCGATTGAAGCATTAAGTGAGAGGAGGTTAGTCTGGCTGGAAATGGAGTTGATCATATCTATAATAGAATTGATCTTCTGCGCTGACTCTCCGACAACAGCTACAACGTCGTTCATATCCTCCATAGACTGGGAAATTCCTGTCATTCCCTTCTGAACGATTTCCATATCACGCTGTCCGTCTCTTGCCTTTGTTACCAGGCTGTCCATTGTATCTCTTGTCTGCTGGCTCTTGTCTGTAAGATTTGAAACCTCCTGTGCAAGAGTGGTAGCCTGATTAGCAAGCTCTGTAACAGCATCTGCCATATCATCCATTGCACCCTGGATCTGCTGCATTGCTTTGCTCTGCTCATCAGCCTGTTCATTGAGGTCGCTGGAAGCATTCTTTGAATTGGTAGCTTCTCCTGCAAGCTTTTCTGTAACTTCTCTTAGTTCTGTGAGTGTATTTCTCATCTGAGCAACATAGTCGAACATATTATTATTCATTGTGCCGATCTCGTTATTGCTCTTGCTTTCATCCTTCTTGATATCAACTGTGAAATCACCCTGCGCTATACGTGTGATATTATCTGTAAGTCTGCTTACAGGCTTAGTGATCATCTTGTTAATCAGACTATACAATATAATTGATATAACGACGATCATAATAACTGCAAGAATTACACTTATAGCTATAAAGCTGTAAAGAGGGGCAAGAACATCAGTTACTTTTACGAAAGAAGCAAGGAACCAGTTTGTTCCGGCAACAGGATCGATTGATACATAATATCTTGCGCCATCTGTACCGCGAAGAGTAAGAATTTCATCCGTACCACCTGCGGTTGTGATCTTGGATATTTCCTGAATGAAGGTATCATCCGGATATTCAGAAACATCCTTACCTATCTGATCCTCAGCAGGTGATGCGATCATGATCGTGCCGTCAAACATCATAGTTGATCCGGTTCCCAATGGTTTATATGCACTTGCTGTCTGGGAAATTCCTGAAAGCACAATATCCGTAGACATTACACCTTCTCTTCCATCTGCAAGCGAGATCTTACGTGATCCGCATACAACCATCTCTCCGGTTGTCATATCAACTGAAGGAGGTCCAAGAAATATAGATGTAGCATTGGCACCGTTTGTATACCATGCTCTTGTTGTAGGATCGTAGTCCGCATCAGGAACCCATCCGCCTCCATCATAGAAAGCGTCTTTTCCAAAAGCAAGATAAAGGTCAATTACTACTCCGGGATATTTTGCCATTCCGGGTTCCAATGCCTTAAAGATAGCTTCATCACTATCATAAGTGGATGCTGAGAATGTATCGGCAAATCCGTCATAATATCTGACCATACCTTCCACAACTCCGGCAATGTCAGCGGCATTTTTCTGTGCTTCCTGCTCAAGTCCGTTAGTTGCCTCTTTAACAATAACATCCTTAGCACGAAGTGAAATAAATGCTGCAACAATCGTAATTGCTATAAAAGTCATCGGAATAATAGCAAGCAAAAGCTGCGCACTTATGTGCTTTGTGTTAACCTTACCTTCTGTACTTTTACCCATGTTTTTTGCCCTCCATAAGATTACTGATACACCTTTTATTTTACACAATAAATAAACACATAAGAATTATCTGCTTATGAATAATTTATTATATTTCCATAAACGATATTTTGGATGATTTTAGATACATAATTCCGAAATTCCAGACGCTATGATATAAAAATGGCTGTCGCACCAAAGCAGTGCAACAGCCATCATTTTTTAAAAACAATTTCGATCAGAGAACATCATTTCTTTTTACATAAGCAGGTGTCACGGAATCTGACACAATCTTCTTAACATTCCTTATGTCAGCCCACTTATCGATCACCGCATTTTCAATATAAACTCCGTCTGCTATATCACTATATGCAAGTATGATCGAATTTTTGATAACAGCTCCTTTTCCTACGTGAACATTACGTCCAATGATGGAATTTTCAACATTTCCCTCAATCAGGCAGCCGTTACAAATCATCGAATTGGATACCTTTGCTCCGTGGAAATACTGCGTAGGACATGCATCCGTAGTCTTGGTATAAAATGGCCAGTCGTCCTTGAAGAAGTCTTCAGCCACATCAAAATCAAGGAGTTCCATATTGGATCTGAAGTAATCATCAAGACTTGTTATTGCGGCAAAATAGCCCTTGTGCTGATATCCTCTTACATCATATTCTTTGCACGCGATCGCAATCATATCTGCAAGAGAATAAGCAGATGACTCTTTTCTTGACTTCTTAATAAGTTCAATAAAGATATCCTTCTTCATAACATAGGTATCCATGCTGATATTCTTTTCTTTAGCAGTTCCCATGTTTCTGGTAAGGGATTCTACACCCTTCTGCTTATTAAGTGTTACAACGTTGCAAGCTCTGAAGTATTCTTTTGCCTGATCAACCTTGTGATACAAGAGAGTAATGTCAGTTCCTGATGCCACATGCTCATCAAGAAGCTGCTGATAATCCTGCTTGTAAACCATGTAGCTTGGAGCAATCACTACGTATTCCTGAGGCATACGTTCAATCTGCTCAAGGTTTTCCATGTATGCATTGATATCTGTGTTATAGATAGAACTTGCACCATTATTCTGTGTAAAGAGGAGCTGGAGATTACCTCTCTTTGAGTTGATATTGTAATGTCTTCCAGATCCGATATGCTCAACTATTGAACGCGGACGGCTGTTTAAGTAAACATGTATCCTGTCAAAACCGCTGTTACTCATATTTGAGATAGGAAAATCGATAACTCTGAATCTTCCAAGGAATGTGAACGCACCAATCGGTCTGTAGTCATGAAGTCCCTCGACTCTGATATAGTTTGCAGCTGAATTTATTACACCAAATGCTTTATTTGCCATTTTTTATGCCTCCCCCTTCACATTTTTTGCAACAAGGAGGATGTCCTCGCTCTTTTTATCTCCAACTTTGGCATTTTTGCCTATGCGGACTCCGTCAGCAACAAGTGCTCTATTAATGACAGCCCCCTCCTCTACTACAACACCGGGCATAAGAACAGAATCATTAACCTTGGCGCCTTCTGCTATTCTTACATTTGAAAACAGAACAGAGCTTGATACTTCGCCTTTTACAACAGCCCCCTGGTTGATATAGGCTCTGTCAATCTTTGCTGTAGAACCAATATACTGAGGCATTGTTCCAGTGTCTTCTGTGTAGATTTTCCATGAAGTATCATCAAGATTAAGTTCATTCTCACTGTCAAGAAGATCCATATTGGCTTCCCAGAGAGAATCAATAGTTCCCACATCTTTCCAATATCCTGAGAATTCGTATGCATAGAGAGCCTTACCCTCTTCAAGCATTACCGGAATGAAGTCCTTACCAAAATCGTGGCTTGAATCAGGGTTCTTCATATCATCAATGAGCATCTTGCGCATTGTCTTCCAGTTAAAGATATAGATACCCATCGAAGCCAGATTGCTCTTGGGCTTTGCGGGTTTTTCCTCGAATTCGATTATACGTCCGTCATTTGCGGTATTCATGATACCGAATCTGCTTGCCTCTTTCTTGGGAACGCCGATAACAGCGATCGTTGCATCAGCATTGTGTTCCTTATGATATGCAAGCATCTTGGCATAGTTCATCTTATAGATGTGATCGCCGGATAAAACAAGAAGATACTCAGGATCATAAGCATCGATAAAATCTATATTCTGAGAAATAGCATCAGCTGTTCCTCTGTATACATCAAGACCTGAATCAGCCTTTTCTCTGGGAGTAAGTACGAATACTCCGCTGTCCTTTGTATCAAGTCCCCATCTTCCGCCTGCGGCAACATAGCTGTTAAGGAGTACAGATTCATACTGCGTAAGAACTCCGACTACATCAATTCCACTATTTGCGCAGTTACTAAGCGGGAAGTCAATAATACGGTATTTTCCGCCATAAGATACGGCGGGTTTTGCGACTTTGTTAGTCAAGTCATGGAGCCTGCTGCCCCTTCCACCTGCAAGGATCATAGCAAGCATATTAGTTTGAGCCATATTGATTACCTCTCTTAGAATAATAATAACATTCCCCCGGCAACTTTTTTAACACCGGTTCCTATCCAGTCCCATAAAAGTCTGAATATTTTCTTAATATTATATCTATTATTTTAATAGATATGCACAACTATCGCAAGAAATATCGCCACTTTTTAGTGATTTCTCACTATTAAATTTTCATTTTTGCCTGTCAGCTTTATATATTGTGAAAAACTTTTCAGACTATCTGATGATATTCCCCCAAAGGCCTGATGCCTTCTACATTTTTACAGTATACTGCCCATTGTCCAACTAATGTCCAACAAAAAGGACCTCCGAAGAGATCCTTAGGGCACATTGTTTTATTCCGTTCTTATCTTTACTCTTTTTCCTGAGAATGCTATCCCGAATTTTATAATCTGAGTTACACCCTCCTCACACATTTCAGTATCGTAGCCTTTGTCATTTATCTGATCAAGAGCTTCTGAAGATAAGGCATCCAGTTCCTCATCATTCAGATCTTTATCCCATTTTAATTCCATGATCATCCCCGGGTATTTATTTTCCCTGGGGAACAGGCTGATATCATATCGTCCGTCGCCGGACTCTCTGTTGGACCTGATCCGATACTGGTTATCCATCAAAGCGATAAGCCCGAGAACCAGACCGTGATAAAACCCCTCCGCTCCGGCATCATAGAAGCTGATGCTCTTCTTTAAGTATTCTCCGATTCCGTCCTGCAGTTTCTTTGTATCCTGTGAAAAAAGACTCTCAGCGATCTTATTGGCTGTAGCTCTCCCCATTGCGCCGATCTGCATCAGATGCAACAGGATCTCACTCTTATATACTGCAGCTATCTCGCGGTTCGGTATCGAAACCTCACACAGCCATGCTCCATCGCCCTGAAGTTCCTTCTTTGGTGTCTTCAGATATCCGGCTACCAGAAGCAGACTGTATATATTCGCAGGATCTTCTGCAAGTGATCTGTACACCACGTTCTGATCGATCCTGGCAATCATACGCTCGCCCTGAAGAAGGGAATACAGTTTCTCCGTGATATCGCCCGTTGCAGCCTTCAGTACATCTTCCAGTACTTCGTTCTTTCCGGTGTTCACCCAGTATGCCTGCGGCAGGCATCCTCTTGACAAGTAATTGATCACTGACCACGGGTTATATATTTCCTTGTTCCCGAAGAGATATCCATCATACCAGTTCCGAAGTTCCTCCTCCTTATCGGATGCTCCATAATAAGCAAGCATTTCTCTCACTTCCGATTCAGTGAATCCAAAGAAACCATCGTACTCCTCGTCCATTACCGAATTAACCGTAAGATTGTTCAGACCACTGAAAATGCTCTCCTGCGCTATCCTTAATATACCGGTCAGGAATCCATATGACAGGTTACTGTTGTCCTTGAATGCTCCGGAAAAAAAGTTCCTCATGAATCCGATTATCTCATCATAGAATTCCTTCGAATACCCTTCCTGGATCGGAGTATCATACTCATCAATAATGATGATCGGGGCTTTTTTGTAATGAGCTGCAAGCATTTTGGAAAGCCTTTGAAGAGAAGCCGAAAGCTCTACTTCATTCGCCTGTCCGTTTAATACTTTCTCAAAATAGTCTTTCTCATACTTTTCGAGTTTATCACTATTTTGCAGTTCAGAATGTCTTCCAAATTCTTCCTGCAGCAGCCCGGAGATCTTTGCAAACGTTGCTTCCCAGGAATCATATTTGACATCTTTAAATGTAAGAAATATCACAGGATACTTCCCCTGATGCTTTCTGTACTCATCCCCGCACTTCCAGATCTCTTTGTCGGTAAAATACCTGCTTGTATCTTCATCAGATATTTCAAAGAAAACCCGAAGCATATCCATATTCAGGGTCTTTCCGAAACGTCTTGGTCTTGTAAATAATGAGACAAAAGCTTTACGATCAAGAAACTCTTTGATCAGGAGTGTCTTGTCCACATAATAGTATTCTGACTGTGCACGGATATAATCCGATATTCCTACCGGAAGTGGTTTTTTTTCATTCTCTACTCCCGACTTGATATATCGTCCTGTAACGATACGCTTATCAGCCGGACGCTTTGCATCATCCGGTATCTGCCATCTTTTACCCACCTTAACAGCTCCGGGAATCATACCTTCCTTGCAGAATTCCGTCACTCTACGCTCCGATATTCCCCATACCACAGCCATTTGCTTGCAGGATTTCATATGAACATGCCCCCTTTGCATCTATCATCTCCTACAGTATAAACATTATTCGGAAGGATGTCAACGTACATTTGATATCCTTCCGAATATATTTCCGAACAAAGTCATCTTTATTTGGTTGCTCTAAGGCGACAGCCCCATATCATTACATATTCCTATTATAAATTTTTTCTACGTGTTTTTTATTTCCTCCAATAAGTATCAGCGCTGCTGCAACTCCCATAACCTCAAATAATAAGACTATTTCCCTTTGTCCCATAAACATACTAAGTACACCTGCCGAAAGCTCTGCTACCAAAGCACCTGATGTACTAAGCACCTGAAAAGCTCCATTAAATCTGCCCTTCTTTTCATCAGGCACATAGCTCTGGGTGGACGAAATTCTGATAGTGTAGCTTGTAACACCAAGAACTCCCACCATGAAGCTAAGTAGCATAGCTATATAAAATGGCAGATACAGGTAAGCTCCTTCAAATATTCCTATCATCACATAAACGAAAAGTGCAATTGAGTACTTATGCCTTGCAGGTAGCCTGTGTCTGTAGTGATACATTCCTCCAACAGCCCTTCCAATAAAGCTCATACCAAAAATTCCAATGAATATATATTCTCCATAATCATAATTGCTCTTAAAATACGGAAGTCCTATAACATTCATGGCTCCGCCTGCCATTGCACTGAACAGAAAATAAATAGCAATCGCCCTAAGACCTTTTTCAGAAACAAGATATTCAAAGCCTTCTCTTATATCCGTTAAAACTCTTGCAATTTTTCCAAGATCCTCATCGGTTGTCTCCGCTCTTTGTTTTTCAATATATTGTTCTTTAGTCTGTATCTGCATCTCCAGAGATGCAGCTATAAAAAAGCATATGCCATTTATTATCATAAGCGGTGCAATTCCCACAAGGTTATAGAAAAATGTTGCAACAGGCACCATAACTTGCGAGAGCGTTTCAAGTACACTTGCAATTGAATACGCCTTGGAATAATTTCCTTTTGTTATAAGAAGTGGATAGAAGCTGTCATAAGCTACCATGTATACGCTGCTGATACACCCCAAAAAGAACGTAAGCACTGCAAACATCGGAAAATTAAAGAGCCCCTTCCATATTGCAAGCGCCACTATGATGTATATCACTGACATTACAAAGTCCAAAGTATATATCATCTTTTTTCTTGAAAATCTGTCCAGTATCGCACCGGATATTATAGGCATTATCAGCTGCGGTATCGTATACATTGACAGGTAAATCGCATATAGCATTGTGGATCCGGTGTAGTCCAGCACCATCAGACTCATGGCAAATCCCGCCATACTATTTCCAAACATGGACACCACACTTCCAAGTGTGATTATAGTAAAATCCCTGGTCCACAAGGGATTTGAATTTGTATCTTTTTCTTTTTTCATATCTTCCTCCAGTAATCATATCAAGTTTCTCTGCGCAAATTAAAAAGTCTATTCTTGTGTACACAAAAATAGACTCATACTAAATTCCTATATGAACAGAACAGAATAACGTACGATAATCTAATTTAAGAGTACACAAACATAGCTCGGATATCTCGGCCAAGCTACTCTTAAGCGCATTTATTTCTGTCATGCATACTTTACAGCAAATCAGAAAATGCCTAATGCATCTTTTCGCGCTTAATCATTAAAGTGTTTCTCAAATCAAATTATCAAATGCTCATCGTTTCTCCCCTGTTAATTTTCTACATCTTGTATGCTATCACAGGGTTAGATGTATTACAACATTATTTTGCCCTATTACAAATTGGACACTTTATCTCATATTTTTATTCTTTAAAAATCTGATAAATCAACTCGGTTACATCCTCTTGCCTTGGGAAGCATAATAAATGACTAATACAGGGAATCCCTTGATGATTTGATAATCCTGCCACTTATATTTCGCAATTATTAATTATTTTTAATTTTGCGAAACGAGAAAGAGCAGTTATCTTGTCGTAAAAGGTGACAACTTACCATAGACCATCTAGCGAAAGCGAAAAGAAAGTTGCATTAATAAAAGCCTTGCGTAAGCAAGGCTTTTATTAATGATAAGAGGATAATGGACGTAATATATGAGTGTGCAGCGATCTTTCAGAAGCTGTTCGATATAAATGGCTATGACAATGTCACTGTGTCATAGCCATTTTTTGAATTATTTAAACAAAAAATTTAGAATGAAGGGCGTCCAATAAACCGTCTTGTGAATAGAGCAATATACAATATTTCGACATACAATTATCGTTGTAATTCAGCCATCTATCTGTATAATAATCTTTGGTGGTGCAGCCCTTCGACTTTTTGAGAATCGAAAGGAGTTGCCTATGGTATCATGGTCAGACTTGATCCAATTTGGATTGCTGATCGTAGCAATCATAGGACTCACTTACAAAATATCTAAGATGAAGTGAGTAAAATAGCTGCCCCTCCCGCAAAGATTGGCAGCTATTTTAGTCTACAATTATACGCGAGGGGTTTGCACCACCTCTTAGATATTTTGATTCTAACGCTTATTCAAGCATTTTTCAACAAAAAATATTATCTTGATAGCGTATGAAAATAAAAAACTCCGAAATGCTGATAGCATCTGGAGTCATAGGGTTGGGCTGTTTACACAGTCAGTAGCTCGTAGCGGAATCGAACCGCTGATTCTGCCGTGAGAGGGCAGCGTCTTAGCCGCTTGACCAACGAGCCATTTAGTTTTTGTTTGTCGCCTTTCGTTTGGCGACTTGATTATATTATTACATCTTTATAATTAATGCAAGCACTTTTTTTTAAAAATTTTGATTTTTTTTAAAAAACTTAAATATCCACCTCTCATTGCGAAAGGTGGATACTGTTTTTACTCGTTTAAACCCACTGTCCATCAGGGTTTACGGACACATTTGAAATTGTAGTGCTTTTTACTCTTGTAGGTGAACCAAGCTTATCAGCAGTTACTTTTTTATCTCCACTCATCAGGAGATTAGAAACCTTCTTTTTGGTCTTCCCTGAATAAAGAGTATTTTGTGTTGTCATAAGTTCATCATCAACGTATAACTGCGAACCACCACTAACCTCATTAAGTTCTTCATCCGATAGAATTTTTTCATTATTGCTCATAACTATCCGCCCTCCTATGTAATTACCATCTTGCAATACATATTTAATTGCCACAGTAATTTATGGTAATTATACTACTATGAATAAATATATTGTACCCCTGTGAATATTAAATAACTATTAACAGTAACCTATCTGTTTGCGCATTAAAAAAGACCTGTCACTTGAATAATTTCAAATGACAGATCTCTAAATTTATTTCATAAAATCAAAGATACTTATCTGGTTGGATTCCGGTATATCTCCCAAAAGTCCCATATCAGCCATTTTATCTACAACTGCCTGAGGGCATTTTGTTCGCTGTTTGAAGTCATCCTTGGAGATGAACGGGCCATCTTTACACGCTTCCACGATCTGATCCGCAGCTTTTTCACCAAGGCCGTCTATACTTACGAGACTAGGCATTATCTTGTCTCCAAATACCTGGAAGGATCTGGATGCAGCCTTGAAGATGTCAATAGGCATCACTTCTATTCCGCGCTCATACATCTCCTCAGCAAGTCTCATGGCTGCAAGTTCGTTCTGCTCAGCATTGGTCATCTCATCGCCTTTTTCCCTGTAGGAATTCATGTACATCTTGAGTGTACCTTCGCCCTGGAACATGTGCTCATAGTTAAGTGCCTTCGCTCTTATGGAGAACCATGCAGCATAAAAAGCCTGCGGCACATATACTTTGAAGTAAGCTATACGCCATGCCATCATAACGTAAGCAGCTGCGTGAGCTTTAGGGAACATATACTTGATCTTCTCACAGGACCAGATATACCAGTCGGGAACATCATGCTCCTTCATATCAGCCTTCCATGTTTCCCAGTTACCTTCCTTGCCTTTAGCAACCTTACCCTTACGTACTGCCTCCATGATCTTGAAGGATTCTGACTTATCAAGTCCCTTCTGGATAAGATAGATCATGATATCATCACGGCAGCAGATACAGGTATCGATCGTAGCTTTTCCTTCCTGGATAAGTGTCTGCGCATTTCCAAGCCAAACGTCGGTACCATGCGAAAGTCCTGAAATTCGTATCAGATGCGACAGTGATGTAGGCTGCGCATCGATAACCATCTGCATAGCAAAGTCCGTTCCAAACTCGGGAAGTCCCAGACATCCCAGCTTTGTTCCGCCTATCTGGTCAGGTGTAATATTAAGCGACTTGGTACTCATGAAAAGTTCCATTACATTTTTATCATCCAAAGGAACTGTCTTGGGATCAAGCCCGGTACAATCCTGAAGGAATCTTATCATGGTAGGATCATCGTGTCCCAGAATATCAAGTTTTAGCAGATTGTGGTCGATCGAGTGATAATCGTAATGGGTCGTGATCGTCGCCGTTGTCATATCATTAGCAGGATGCTGAACAGGTGTAAAGGAGTTAATGTCCTCTCCAACAGGAAGAACTATGATTCCTCCGGGGTGCTGACCTGTACCTCTTCTGATACCTATACAGCCCTGTGTTATTCTGTCTATCTCGCATCTTCTCTTGGAAGTTCCGATACCGTCAAAATACTTTTTAACAAATCCGTATGCAGTCTTATCCGCAAGACCTGCTATAGTTCCTGCTCTGAAGGTCTGACCGTATCCAAAAATAACCTCTGTGTACTTGTGGGCCTTCGACTGATACTCACCTGAGAAGTTAAGGTCGATATCAGGCTCTTTGTCTCCCTTAAATCCAAGGAATGTTTCGAAAGGAATATCAAATCCGTCCTTGTTCATCATGGTTCCGCACTTAGGGCATCTCTTGTCGGGCATATCACATCCGGAATTACCAGCGTATGCTTTTACCTCATCGGAATCAAAATCACTGTATTTACAATGAGGGCAAACGTAATGCGGCGATAACGAATTAACCTCTGTGATACCTGATGCAAATGCAACAAAAGAAGAACCTACAGATCCACGGGAACCAACCAGATACCCGTCTTCCACAGATTTCCAAACAAGCTTCTGGGCAATGATATACATAACCGCGAAACCGTTCTTTATGATTGAATTAAGCTCTCTCTCAAGTCGCTCGCTAACTATTTCCGGAAGTTCCTCGCCATATATTTCATGAGCTTTGTCATAGCAGATACGTGTAAGGATTCCATCACTGTCTTCAATGACAGGAGGACATTTATCGGGTCTGACCGGTGATATACTGTCGCACCTTTTCAAAATGTCCCTTGTATTATCGACAACTACTTCCTTTGCCTTAGCAGCTCCAAGGTAGTCAAATTCCTTGAGCATCTCAGCAGTTGTTCTTACAAACAAAGGCGCAGGCTCCTCATCTGCCATGCCCTTTCCTGCCATGATGATCGTTCTGTATATCTCATCCTCCGGATTCAAGAAATGAGCATCACAGGTTGCTACAACCGGTTTATTATACTGTTCTCCGAGTTTAACGATCCTTTTATTTACTTCTCTGATATCATCATCCGAATTAATATCCTCGTATTTTTCTGAGTCCACCATGAAGTGGTTGTTTGCAACAGGCTGTATTTCCAGATAGTCATAGAAATTGACAATCTTTGCAATCTCCTCTTCATCACGTCCTTCGATAACAGCTCCGTAGAGTTCTCCCATACAGCAAGCAGAACCTATGATAAGCCCCTCCCTGTATTTTATGAGTTCACTCTTGGGGATCCTGGGAAATCTGCTGAAGTAATCAACGTGTGACTTACTTATAAGTGTGTACAGATTGACTCTTCCTACTGTGTTTTTGGCAAGAATGATCACATGATGAGTTCTTAAATGCTTGACTATATCAGGATTTGATGCACCAAGAGCATTCACCTTCGTCAGGTCATCAGCCCCGGCTTCTTCAATCATTGGAAGAAACTTAAGGAATATCTTTGCCGTACATTCAGCATCATCAACCGCTCTGTGGTGGTGTTCATTTACAACTCCGAGAGTTTTGCACAAAGCATCCAGGTTATGCTTAGCCTGTCTAGGGAAAAATGCTCTTGAAAGTCCCATGGTATCAACGGTAGTATAATCCACGTCGATCCCCAGCTGCCTGCAATTCTCATTTATAAAGCTGATATCAAATCCCACGTTATGTCCAACAAGCACACATCCCTTACAGAACTCAACAAATCTGGGGATTATCTCATCCCTTGTAGGACATCCGATAACCATGTCGTCAGTAATACTTGTAAGTTTTGTGATCCTGAAAGGTATCGGCTCCTTAGGGTCTATGAACTCTGAAAATCTGTCTGTTATTATGCCGTCCTTAAGCTTAACGGCACCAATCTCAATTATCTTATTCTTGGATGGTGAAAAACCGGTTGTCTCTATGTCAAATACAACAAACTCGGTTCCCTCAACCTTTTGTCCCTTATTATTTATAACTATCTCTTTAAGGTCATCAACAAGGTATCCCTCAACACCCAGAATAAGCTTAAAGAAATCCTGTCTGTCCGGATTCTTGTCTCCGGCTTCCTTGCGCTTTGACTTCTCTGCACCCCAGAGATCATCCCATGTATGGTTAGCTTCTGTGAGAGCCTGAACTACACCGTGATCGGTTATAGCAATACCCGGCATTCCCCACTTGTAAGCCTGCTTTACAATATCCTTCACCTCTGATACGCCATCCATATCACTCATCTTGGTATGGCAGTGAAGCTCAACTCTTTTGACTTCTTCCTCATCAACACGCTTGGTTCTAAAATCAGGTATCTTCCTTATGCCGGCGATACTTTGAAGAGTAACCTCATGGTCAAATTTATCGACCATAGCGATACCTTTTATCTTAAGGAAAGCCCCGGGCTTAATATCCTTCTCCAGTTCCGGAACGTTCTCCTGCTTGGCAAAAACCTTACAAACAATTGTATCTGTAAAATCAGTGATAGCGAAGATCAGTATTGCTTTCTCTCCACGGATTTCTCTCTTATCGTAAGAGATAACCTGACCTCTAACTGTTACTTCTCCCATCTCTCCGACAATTTCATCCATGTTGATGGTTTCATCTTCGAAATCTCTACCGTAAATAATATTAGGATCATCTGATTTCTTGAAAAAGCCGCCGCTCTTTTTAGCAAATTTACTTCCCTGTCCAAACTTGCTGCCTGAGCTTTTGACCTCCTGTCCTTTGCTTCCACTTCCAAAGCTTGAAGAACTCTTTTTTGCAGCTTCTGCTTTTTCCTGCCTGGCAGCTTCTTTTTCCTGATGTTTTTTCTCTGATGCCTCTTCAGCCGCTTCAAGCTTCTTAGCAAGGAATGCTGTCTCTTTACTGTAATCCTTTTCCTTGGTTTCCTTCTCAACCTTCTTGTAGGTGACGTCCATTTTCACAGCAAAACCACAGCGCTCATTGAGTATTTTTGTCAAAATACGTACAATGTCGCTGCTCTTTTTCTCTGCTACTACGGATTCTTCAAGAACAAGCTCTACCCTGTCACTCTCAGGATAATTAAACTCAGCATTCTTAAGAACGGTATATTCAAGTTGATCATAATTTCTGAATTCCAGTAAGATACTGTCTTTGTACATTTCAAGAAGACTCTTGGGGGTGTACTGGGCTGAGAGGAAAAACCTTTCATAAATTTTGACCGTAATATCGGTTCCCTTAAAAAGCTGGTTTTTTATCTCCTTCTCAGCCTTAACAACATCCGCCTTTTCGATAAGGCGGTTACTGGACAGATAGATACGTATGAGGTCCTTCTTTTCGGTGGTAGATATCTTTTCTACATGTACATCCGACAACTCTTCCTTCGTATGTTGATCTAATTTAAGTGCCGAAAACACCTCAAGAAATGGCTTTTTCATACTGTAAAAATTCCCCTTTATAGTTCGCAGATGCACATTCTATCAAGCATTCCAATGTTCAAGCTCGTATCTAAGTGCATCCAAAAGCTCCGACTCCGGAACCTTCTTTACAACTTCACCTTTTTTGATAAGAAGACCTTCATGAAGGCCTCCTGCTATGCCTATATCAGCCTCTCTTGCTTCACCGGGGCCGTTAACAGCGCATCCCATAACCGCTACCTTTATATCAAGCGGAAATTCCTGAACCATATTTTCTACCTTATTAGCAAGTCCAATAAGGTCTATCTTGGTTCTTCCACATGTAGGACATGAAACAACTTCTATTCCGCCCTTGCGAAGTCCAAGTGTCTTTAAGATGGTCTTGGCGGTTCTTATTTCCTCTGTAGGATCACCTGAGAGAGATACTCTTATCGTATCACCTATGCCTTCATTCAGGATTATTCCAAGACCGATTGAGGACTTGATGTTTCCGCCATAGAGCGTACCGGCTTCTGTAATTCCTACATGAAGAGGATAATTTGTCTTCTCTGCAAGCTTTCTGTGTGCATCTACGCAAAGCATTACATTTGAAGATTTGATACTAATAACAAGATTGTCATAGCCAAATTTTTCAATTATCCCAACCTTATCAAGAGCACTCTCCACAAGACCGTCAGCAGTTACACCGCCGTATTTTAGCAGAATGTCTTTTTCCAACGAACCACTGTTAACACCGACTCTTATTGGAATATTTCTCTCTTTTGCTGTCTTAACTACAGCTTCTATCTTATCATCTGATCCGATATTGCCGGGGTTGATCCTTATCTTGTCAGCACCATTTTCCATAGCAGCAATAGCCATTTTGTAATCAAAATGAATATCAGCTACAAGAGGAATATGTATCTGCTTTTTTATCTCTTTGATCGCATTTGCAGCTTCCTGATTGGGTACTGTAGATCTGACAATATCACATCCTGCTTTTTCCAGAGCCAGTATCTGATTTACAGTAGCCGTAACGTCCTCAGTAGGCGTATTGGTCATCGACTGGATCATTATTGGATTACCGCCGCCTATTACTTTATTACCTATATGAACAACCTTAGTATGGTCTCTATATGTCATTACAAGCCTCCGCTTTTATTACTTCATGAATTTGGAAATATCATTAAATACCACAACTACCATAAGTGCCATAAGAAGCACCATGCCTACAAGGTGCACCATGCCTTCCTTATCTCTTGGTACAGGCTTACCTCTCACCACTTCTATAAACTGGAATACAAGTCTTCCGCCGTCAAGTGCAGGAAAAGGTAAAAGGTTCATAACACCGATGTTTATCGAAAGAAGTATCACAAGCTCCAGCATAGACATAACTACAGGTGTAACTCCATATGGGCTTGCAGCTTCATAGGTATCATCTACAATTTTGACTATTCCTACAGGGCCCGAGAGATCATTCATGGTCAATCTTCTTTGCACAAGCAGCGCAAGGCTTCTGTATGTAGCTTTGAAGTAATACAAAACATCATAAAATGCGTACTTGACCACCTGTGAAGGCTTTACCTTCTCATATTTGCCAAGGTAGATTCCCATATAATAGCGATTCGATTCTTCATCGAATGAAGGCTGAAGCTTGGTCTCAAAGCGCTGTCCGTCTCTTTCATAGACAATGTCCATTGCTCCGCCTCTGTTAAACTGGGAAATAAGTGTAACTTCTGAGGCAAGATGGATTTTTTCGCCGTCTATGGAAATGATAGTATCACCTTCCATAAGTCCCGCTTCCTGTGCCGCTGAATTCTCAGTAAGCCCGGATATAACAGGGAAATCCCAATTGGTATTGGCCACGACGATGATTGCGATAATAAAACCTGTTATAAAGTTAAAGAACGGTCCGCCAAAGAGAACTGCAATTCTCGCCCATACATTTGCATTTGGAAATGCTCTCTCGTCAAGCTCTTCCTTATCGGCATCAAGTCCGTCCTCGCCTTCGAAAACACAGGCTCCGCCGATTGGCAAAAGCTTTATGCTGTAGAGAGTCTCTCCCTTCTGCTTTTTCCAGAGAGTGGGGCCCATGCCTATGAAAAATTCATTTACCTTGATATTGTTTGCCTTAGCAATAAGAAAATGCCCCAGTTCGTGGGTAGTTACAAGCACTCCGAAAATAATAAAAAACAAAATTAAACTTACTATCATATAAAAAATTGGCCTCCTGTGAGGAATAAATTCCGGTTAAGCTTTTCTTCCTGCAAGAAACTCGTATGTCCAAGCCTCACTGCGCAAGATTTCTTCAAGGTCAGGATTTTCAACCTTCTTGTGGTTCTCCATAGCCTCTGTGATCATATCATATATCTCAAGGAACTTGATCTCGCCGTTAATGAACTTCTTAACAGCCATCTCATTGGCAGCATTAAATACTGTCGGCATACTTCCGCCTGCCCTTGCAGCATCATACGCCAATTTGAGTCCCATAAATGTCTCAGTGTCAGGTTTTTCAAAAGTTATGCTTCCAAGTTCAAAGAAATCAAGCCTCTTCTCACTCATAGGCATTCTATCCGGATAGAACAATGCATACTGAATAGGAAGCTTCATATCCGGTACTCCAAGCTGCGCCATCACTGCGCCGTCAACAAACTGAACCATTGAATGGATGATACTCTGAGGCTGAACTACAACCTGGATCTGATCAATATCTGTTCCAAAGAGCCATTTTGCTTCCATAACTTCAAGTCCCTTGTTTACAAGAGATGCGGAATCTATCGTAACCTTGGGTCCCATATCCCAGTTAGGATGTTTAAGAGCATCATGAACTGTCATGTTTACAAGTTCATCTCTCTTCTTTCCCCTGAATGGTCCGCCCGATGCTGTAAGAAGGATCTTTTCTATCTTATCAGCGGGTTCTCCGTTAAGAGACTGGAATATAGCACTATGCTCCGAATCAACGGGAAGAATACTTACATTCATCTTCTTTGCAAGAGGCATTATTATATGTCCTGCAGTAACCAGAGTTTCCTTGTTTGCAAGAGCAATATCTTTTCCGCTCTCTATAGCCGCAATTGTAGGTCTGATGCCTATCATTCCGACTACAGCTGTAAGAACGGTGTCTGCCTCACTGACTGTCGATATTTCAACAAGTCCGTCCATTCCGGAGAGTACTTCCACAGGCATGTCGGAAAGCTTTATTCTTAGATCTCTTGCAGCTTCTTCATCGAACATGCAAACGTACTTCGGTCTGAATTCTCTTACCTGCGCTTCAACCTTATCAACACTCTTATTGGCTGCAATTCCGATAACTTTAAGATCATCTGGATTGTTCCTTACAACATCAAGTGTCTGCGTTCCGATGGATCCTGTGGATCCCAGAAGAACAATATTTCTTCCCATGTAAAATTACCTCTTTTCAAAAATATCTCATTTAAGTAAATAAGTAGTCAAAAAATATATAGCCGGTGTTATAAAGATAACACTGTCAAAACGGTCCATGATACCACCATGTCCCGGAATAAGCGTTCCATAGTCTTTTATGTCGTGGTTTCGCTTGATACCTGATGCAAGCAGATCTCCAATCTGAGACAGGATACTTGCAACTGCTGTGATCAGAGCATAAACAAGGACATTGCTCACGGCAGAACCGGTATTTCCAGTTGCCATTTCTATAACATATCCGTAAATGCATCCAACGATCACACTACCTACTACGCCGCCGATTGCACCCTCCACAGTCTTTTTAGGAGAAAGCTTCGGACAAAGCTTATGTTTTCCAAGTGTGCTTCCTGCAAAATAAGCACTGGTATCACATACCCATGCTATAAATGGAATCCAGGCAACGAACTGTCCATCTTCCCTGATCCTTAACAGATAAATAAATGACAACATCATCGGCGCATAAACAAATGCATATACCGAAGCCATCACTTTGTTAAATTCATACTTCGGAAAAGAAAATACAAATATCGCAGCTTCTGCCATAAATAAGATCATAAGTGCCATTACAAAGAAAATAAGCTTTCCGCCACTAATTGCCATTAAAGCATAATGAAATGCTATTACTGCAAAACCCGCAAGTTCAAGCGTTGAGAATTTCTTATTTTTATCCTCAACTCCCAGCGCAGATACGATCTCATGATATCCGACAAGTGAAATTGCAAGTAAAACCGCAAGAGTTACATATCCGCCAAAAAACAAAGTCAAAAAAAGTAATATTGCAAGTACAATTCCGCTTATAACCCTAGTTTTCATGCTTTATCCTCTGCATCCTTTAATCCACCGAATTTACGATTTCTACCGGCATATGCTTCACATGCTTTTTCGAGCTCTTTCCTGTCAAAATCAGGCCATGCAATATCTGTGTAATAAAACTCTGTATAAGCGCACTGCCAAAGAAGGAAATTGCTTAATCTCTGTTCTCCGCAGGTTCTGATAAGCAGATCGGGATCAGGAAGGTAACAGGTATCCAGGTTCTTAGCAATCATCTCTTCCGTGATATCTTCAGCTTTGACTTTACCGTCTGCACATTCCCCTGCTATTTTTCTGACAGCTCTTAGTATCTCATCACGGCTTCCATAGTTTATGGCTATAGTAAATGTAAGACCTGTATTGTCCTTAGTAGCATCTTCAAGTTCTGTGATAGCATCGTTTATATCTTTAGAAAGTCTGGATCTCTCACCGATAACACGGCATCGCACATTGTTTTTCATAGACTTCTTAATGCTTGACTTAAGGTACTGTCTAAGCAGAGTCATAAGTGCAGTAACTTCAGTCTCAGGGCGATTCCAGTTCTCCGTAGAAAAGGCATAGACTGTAAGATACTTGATTCCCATATCTCTTGCATCAACAAGAATATCTTCCACTGCCTTTGCTCCCTGCATATGACCATAGTTTCGGGGCATTCCCTTTGCCTTGGCCCATCTGCCGTTTCCATCAAGAATAATAGCTACATGTTCCGGAATTCTACTAATATCTTCCACCATTAAATCCTCACTGTTATCATTTTTCTAATAAACAAGCTTAAATCAAACGTGAGCCTGTGTTTGGTCACAGGCTCATTTTGTATGTAAATAATATATTTACCTTTTTGCTAATGCCTGTATTATACAGTCATTACTTCTTTGCTCTTCTCTTCAACGGCAGCATCGATCTTTTTAACGAACTTATCTGTCATCTTCTGAAGATCATCTTCAAGCTCAGCTATTTCATCCTCTGAAACATCTGTGCCCTTAAGCTTTTTAAAGGAATCATTTCCATCGCGACGAATATTTCTTACTGCAACCTTAGCATCTTCGCCCTTCTTCTTGATATCCTTAACAAGCTGTTTTCTGCGTTCCTCTGTAAGTTCAGGGAATATAAGTCTGATCACATTGCCGTCATTGCCGGGTGTGATGCCGAGATCTGAAGCCAGGATGGCTTTCTCGATATCTTTTATAAGTGTCTTATCCCAAGGTGCAATCTGGATCATACGTGCTTCGGGTATGGAGACATTACCAACCTGCTGAAGAGGTGTAGGTGTTCCATAATAATCCACCTTGATCTTATCAAGAACATGGGGATTAGCACGACCTGCACGGATTGATGCAAGATCCTGGGTAAGGAAATCAAATGCCTTTGTCATTTTGTCTTCGTAAGGTTTTACCTTCTCGTTCATATCATTATCCTCCATCCCTTATTATTTAAGCTGTAACGGTAGTTCCGTTGAACTTACCACTTGCTGCTTTAATAATACTGTTTTCTTCCTGAAGTGCAAATACACGCATAGGAATATGGTTTTCTTTTACCATTATCGATGCAGTCATATCTACAACCTGAAGATTCTGTGCAACAACTTCATCTATACTGATAGTGTCGTAACGCTTTGCATCAGGATTGGTCATAGGATCACTGTCATAAACACCGTCGATGGCCTTTGCAAGAAGCATTACATCTGCCTCTATCTCAATTGCCCTAAGAGAAGCACCGGTGTCTGTTGAGAAATAAGGATGACCTGTTCCTCCGGCAAAGAATACAACCATGCCTCTTTCAAAATACTTGTTTGCTCTGTCTTTAGAGAAAAGCTTGGTGAAAGAGCCACACTCAAAAGGTGTGAGAATGTTTGTCTTCATGCCTGTACTTCTGAAAATCTCAGAAACATAGATGCAGTTCATGATCGTAGCGAGCATTCCAATCTGATCGGCTTTTACTCTGTCGATGCTCTCACTGCTTCTTCCTCTCCAGAAGTTGCCACCGCCTATTACGATACCAACCTGTGTACCTTCATCAACAAGTTGTTTTACCTGTAAAGCTACGCCTCTTACTGTCTCTTCATCAAAACCGGTTTTGTTTGGACCTGCAAGAGCTTCTCCACTAAGTTTAAGTAATATTCTCATTATTTTGTTCCTTTAAGACCTTCAAAGAATGCAGAAGGATTAACCTCAGCATAAGACTGTGAGCAGTTACCTTCGATAACAGCACCGTTGTTGATCTGTACTGACTGTGATTTGATGTTACCCATTACGATAGCAGTTGTATCAAGAACAACAGGACCGGGAACATCGATGTCACCCTTTACAGCGCCTGCTATAACTGCGCTTGTTGCAAAGATATTACCGATAACTACAGTACTCTGACCAATCTTAACGCTACCCTGGCTGCGAACCTCACCTGTGATCCTTGCTGCCTCAGCATAGATCTCTGCTGCCTTAGAATCGCCTTCAATCTCTCCTGTTACGTTAAGCTTGCCAAGGCATGTTACGTTACCTGTAATCTTACCAACGAGTTCAAGTGAGCCTGTTGTCTCAAGATTACCAACAATTTTCATACCCTCTGTAATGCTGGCTGTCTCATCTGTAGGTGTCTGCTGCTGAATGTCCATTGTTTCAAATCCCCCGTAATTTCTATTATTTTTTGTTGTTTTCTTAGGTGCCTCAACAGGTACCTCTTCTTCTTTTTCCATACTCATGGATGCTGACATACCTGCAAGTGTGTCAAGTGCTCCGACTGATGCTGTAAGATCAGCAACTGTCTCCTCAGTAGTAGTTTCCTCAATACTTGCTTCTGATTCAGCCTCACCTGCTGCAGGTTTTTCTGATGCAGGCTCCTCAGAAACAGATTCGGAAGCTTCTGATTCCTGTGCCTCGACCTCTTCGCTCAGCTTGATCTCATCAAGGTGCTCAAGCATTTCATTCAGGTCCTTCTTAACATCTGCTTCAGACTTCTTAACTGTGTCTTCCCCTGCAGTGTCATTAAGGATCTTTGCATCTTCGCTTTCCTCAGGTATGATTGTTTTTGCTGCCTGAGAGAGATCACTTTTCAGCTCTGAAAAAAATCCCATTTTCTCATTCCTCCGTTTTTTTATTACTGCGAATTGCTGATATGTTGAACCGGTAACGTATCTTCCGTTATCGGAACTATCACTGTATTTTCCATGCTCTGAACCTGCTCGATTATCTCAGGAAGAGCTTCTATCGTCGTTCTCTTATCGGGTGCATCATGTAAAAGAACAACTGCGTTCTGAAACTTGGGAATGCCTGTCATAACGTTGGCAACTATTATGTCTTTGGTTATTCCGCTTCTGTCATCACTGCTTGCAACATTCCAATCATAATAGGTGATATTTTCAAGTCCGAGATAATCAATAAGATCTCGCATACTGACTTTGCTTACCGTATTGGAGCTGCCACCGGGAAATCTGTATAACGTGCACCACGATCCCGTAGTCTCATACAAAAAAGTCTGTAATTTCTGAAGATCTGTCGCAAAGCTCTCAAGGGAGCTGTACAGTTCGCTGTACTGATGACTGTAGGAATGCATCCCTATCGTATGTCCGTTGTCCACTATTCTCTTGTAGACATCAGCGTATTTTTCCCCCTCTTTTCCGGTGACAAAAAAAGTAGCCTTAACACCGTACTCATCAAGTATATCAAGAATTTCGCCTGTTGTTGCGCTTGGTCCGTCATCAAAGGTAAGATATACTCTCCTCGTTCCATCCCATTCAGACGATTCTGCATCTGCATTTTCAAGGATAACATCTGATTTTTCGTCGGGATTACCTGCCACAACTTCAGCGTTATCTTCCTGTGCCACAGGAATATCTTCTCCGCTTCCGGTACTGGTCGTCTGCTTAGCCTCTGCCTCATCCGATGATCCATCATCTGTTATAAGAGGCTTCTCATCTCCCATGCCCTCAGCCAGTGCCGTCTCGCCGTATTGCTGTTCATACCACGCCAATTCTTCTATAGCCCTGTCAAGTTTATTACTAACCTTGTCATATTTTATAGCAAGAAGCAGGCATATACAGATTGGAACAATAATTGCCGTGGCAATCGATACAAGGATCAACCTTCTAAGGAAACGGATACGTTTTTTTCTGGACTCATCTGTTTTGCCCGGCTCCGTATTTGCCTCCATATATAATACCACTTTCTAGCTGCATAGCTAAATAGCATTATAACATATATTATCGAATACAAAAAGAAAAAATAGGGTATGCCCTTTATACATTTTTTATTTTTGCTTTATATGTGTTTAATATGCTCTTTACAATGCTTTTACCATTAAATGCTATCCTAAATATACGAAATACGAAGGAGGAAAACGGTATGAGGAAAATCGCCTACATCATTCTGTCACTGTCTATTTTTTTAGGAAGTATCTTCCGGTTACCTATTATTTCATACGCAAGTGAAGCATCAGTTTCAGACATTACAGTTGACGATGAGTATGTCATTTGCGATGAAGATGGCTATAACACTCGCTATGTAATTGTTGCCACCAATAACTCTTCAAATGACATAGTTGTCTCTGCCGTTTTTAATGCGCTATCAGAGGACGGAGCCGTTATCAAAACAGTCTCCGATTATGGTCTTGTTGTAAAAGCACAAAATGCATTTATTCTTTACGGACAGTTCAAATCTGAAGAAGTAAAAGATGCTACATTTTCATACGACCTGACCGTAGCTGATACCGATGTCTGCAGACAGGACTCTGTGAATATAGAATATGCTCCTTCTGAGGAAAACACTCTGGTTGTAACAGGAACAAACTATTCCGAGCAGGATGTTCAGGCTGTGAATGTACGCAGCATTTTCTTTAATGAAGGTGAGCCTGTGGCATTTGATACAGTTAACATAGCTGACAAGGGTTACACCCTTCACAGCGGAAGTTCCAATACACAGGAGCTCAATTTATTACCTTCCGAATATGATGACTATGTAATTACATGGTCAGCTCCTTCGGATGATTTTGACTTCTGATCAAAGCTGCTTTTCGCGGCAATAGTATCAATAATCGACTTTCATAAGACAAAGGCCCTGCGGCGGTGCTGTGGGGCCTGCTTTTTGTCTATCCATAGCCTCTATTATGTCTTTTACATCCTCAGGTTTTAGGTTGCAATAACCGACTTCGAGCAGGGTTCCGGTCATGATCCTGACCATGTTCTGTAAAAAGCCGTTTCCGTGAAAATAGAATCTTATCTGAGGAAGGCTCTCTTCTATCCTGATATTATCAACACATCTTACAGTAGACTTCTTCATCTTGCTGTTTCCGCAAAAGCTCTTAAAATCGTGTGTTCCGATAATATACTCTGCTGCCTGTCTCATTTTTTCCACATCTGGCATAGTATCTATTACTGTCACATATTTCCTGTCAAAAACAGGTTTGGTCTTGCCACAGTAACAGGTATATCTGTAGGTTTTGCCAATCGCATTATATCTGCTGTGAAATCTGTCGGCACATATTCTCACGTCGTTGATGCTTATGTCCTCCGGCAGATACTGGTTCATATATTCAAGGATTTCTTCTTCGCTCAAATCAGTATCCAGGAAAGCATTGGCTGTCATTGCTCTTGCGTGAACACCGGCATCAGTTCTTCCTGCCCCGATGACCTGGACAGTTTTTCCCTCCGGAAGTTCTGTCATTCTTGTAAGCACGCTCTCAAGTTTGCCCTGAATGGTCATGTCCTTGTTAGGCTGCCTCTCCCATCCGTAGAATCTTGTACCGTCATAGCTTAATGTAAACTTATAGTTTCTCTTCATAGGATCTCCATTGCCAAATGTAATTGGCGCTTTTAATGTGCAAAATGCATTGGTCCTAAAACCAATGCATTCATTGTGACATATTTATTATTTTTTCAGCTGCTCTTTTATAGCTGACAAGAGTTCTTCATAGGTCTCAAATGCAGGGATCTGAGGATAATCTGCCTTTATCTTATCAGTTGTCCTGAACAAAAATCCTGCCTTACTTGCCTGTATCATGCCAAGGTCATTGAAGCTGTCGCCGCTTGCAATTGTATCAAGTCCGACACTCTGGAAAGCCTTGACTGTTGAAAGCTTTCCGTTGTCGCAGCGCATCTTAAAGCCGGTAACTTCGCCGCTTTCTGTAACTTCAAGTGTGTTGCAGAAAATTGTAGGCCATCCAAGCTTTTTCATAAGAGGAGTTGCAAACTGTGTGAAAGTATCACTTAGTATGACAACCTGTGTAATGGATCTGAGTTCGTCCAAAAATTCTTTGGCGCCTTCCATGGGGTCGATGGTTGCAATAGTATCCTGGATTTCTTTAAGTCCAAGTCCGTGCTCTTTTAGTATTCCTATTCTGAACTTCATGAGTTTATCATAATCAGGCTCATCTCTGGTTGTTCTCTTTAGCTCAGGAATACCAGTAGCCTCCGCAAAAGCAATCCAAATCTCAGGCACAAGAACACCTTCCAGATCCAAACAAGTTACATACATTTTTTCATCCTCCTCGTGTATATAGTGTATTTGTTACTATGGCATGAATTCATTACATCCTGTCAGGTGCCGTGAATCCAAGAAGATCGATTCCTGTTTCAAGTACCTTAAGTGTTACATTCAGAAGAGCAATGTAGCCGCTCTTTTTCTCCTCGTCACTCTCAGAAAGGATCTTGGTTGAGTGATAGAAACTGTTAAGTGCATTGGATAACTCGTATATATATGCACATATTCTGTTAGGCATAAGGTCTTTTGCAGCGCTTTCAACCGCATCCGCAAAACGTGTAAGAAGAAGCATAAGGTTCTTCTCATCTGCTGACTCTGCATTTCTAAGAAGCGCCTCTTTAACATTTCCTCCGGCATTTTCATACTTAGAAAGAATTGACTTGATACGCACCATTGTGTAAAGGATGTACGGACCTGTATCTCCTTCGAATGATGTGAACTTGTCAATATCGAAAATGTAATCCTTTGAAGGCTGATTTGAGAGGTCGCCATACTTGATCGCAGCGAGCGCAACCTTGTGTGCCGTATCCTTAGCTTCAGCATCATCAATTTCCTGATTGCCTTCCTTTATGCGGTTGTACATCTTCTCGTCGATCTCTTTGATAAGATTCTCAAGACGCATAACGCCGCCTTCTCTTGTTTTGAAAGGCTTACCATCCTTGCCGTTCATTGTACCGAATCCTACAAAGTGAAGCTCCGTCTCAGGAAGAACAAGTTTTGTCTTTCTTGCACAGCGGAACACCTGTGTGAAGTAGAGTTCCTGGCGCTTATCTACTACATAGATAAGACCGTCGGGCTTGAACTCTTCCATTCTCTGCTGGATAGTAGCAAGGTCTGTTGTATTGTAAAGAGAAGCACCGTCTGACTTAAGGATCATGCAAGGCGGAATCTCCTTGGTATCTGTTTCTTCTGCAACATCAACTACAAGTGCGCCCTGGCTCTCATGAGCATATCCGTGCTGTTTCATGTAATCAACCATTCCGGGGATCACATCATGAACATCGGACTCACCTCTCCAGAGGTCAAAATCAACACTGAGGTTCTTGTAGTTTTTCTTAAGGTCATTGACAGAAACATTAAGTATATGGTGCCAAAGAGCACGATAGCCCTTGTCGCCGTCCTGAAGGAGCTTTGTAGCTTCCATAGCCTCTGCCTTGTATGCCTCATCTTCTTTTGACTTGGCACTTGCTGCAGGATAAATCTCCTCAAGCTCACTTATAGTAAACGGAGGCTCCTTGGGATACTGTCCCGAATGCTCTTTATCAAAATACGGAAGATCGGGCTTACGCTTTTTAAGCTCTGTTATGATAAGCCCCATCTGAAGTCCCCAGTCACCAAGATGAATATCGCCTGTAACTTTGTATCCGGCATATTTAAGGATTCTCTTGATACTCTCTCCGATAACTGCTGAACGAAGGTGTCCAACGTGAAGCGGCTTCGCAACGTTTGGTCCGCCGTAATCTATCATGAAGTTAGGTGCATGCATTGGCTCTTTTACGCCAAAATGATGCTCATGAAGCATTCTTACGATATAGTTTCTTACGAAATCTTCGCTTACTTTAAGATTAAGAAATCCCGGCTTTACGGATTCAACTGATGAAAAGATTTCGCTATCCTGAAGATTTTTTGCAACAGCATCAGCGATCATAAAGGGAGCCTTACCATATTTTTTTGCACCTGCCATAGCACCGTTACACTGATACTCACAAAGATCAGGTCTGTTTGAAAGTGTTACCTTTCCAAGCTCTGCATCGTAGCCTGCTGCCTCAAATGCAGCAGATACTTCTTTTGAAATTAACTCTAAGATTTTTTCCAAAACAATCTTCCTTCCTGAGTGAACTGTTCATATTATTAGCAGTTCCTAAATATTCAACTCTTAATTCTAATGAATTCTATCACAAATATATATAAATGTGGAATTATTTATTTTTAACCCTCGAAAACTCGCACCCGCAGAAATCCTGTCTGTACAGGCCAAACTTGTGTGACAGCTCTATAGAGCGCTTGTAGCCTTCTTTTTTCTTAAAATCAGACGGAATCCAGTTTACACCGTACTTTTCTCCCATCGCTTCGCCTATAGTATTTAGTCTTACCGCATCTTTTAGCGGAGAAATCGTCAGTGTCGTTGTGAAAAAATCAAATCCGTTTTCTTTTGCGATCCTTGCAGATTCCTCAAGTCTAAGCTCAAAACACTTTGTGCACCTGTCCCCTCCTTCAGGGCAGTCCTCAAGTCCTTTTACCGCATTCAGGAAATCGGAAACCACATAGTCGCCTTCCATGATATTTATTATCCTTGCGTTTTCATCCGAATGCATATCCTCAAAATCCCCGGTTTCTACCTGCCTGTTATACTCGGCTATGAGTCTTTTTTCCTCTTCGACTCTCTTTCTGTATTCAGGCTCTCTCATGATATTGGGATTATAGTAAAAAACCGTAATATCAAAATACTGTCTAAGATACTCAAGGCAATGCGACGAACACGGAGCGCAGCACGCATGAAGAAGTAGCTTTGGATAAATTCCCTCCTTCTGAAACTCCGATATTTTATTTTCCAATTCCTTTGCGTAATTTCTTTTGTTCATTTTCTTTTCTCCGTTTTTACAATATTACCACAACAGAATCTTTTTTCAGCTAAAATTTTTCTTATCTGCTTCAAAATAGGTTATGATATAAGAATGAATTATCAGAACAAAAAACAAGTATATATATACAAAAAAGCATACCGGAAAGCAGGATAAAAAAATGAATTTCAGACGTGCACAAAAAAAGGATCTTCCCAGGATACATGAACTGTTAAGACAGGTTAATCTTGTTCATTACGAGGGAAGACCCGATCTGTTCAAAAAAAATAATAAATATACCGATGAGGAACTCGTAGAAATATTAGGAGACGACAATCGCCCTATTTTTGCAGTTGTTGATGATAACGACCTGATGATCGGCTATGCCTTTTGCATGCACATACAGCACATAAATGACAACCTCCTGACCGACATCAAAACACTCTACATTGATGATCTGTGCGTCGATGAAAATTCAAGAGGTCAGCATGCAGGAAAGCAACTCTATAATCATGTCATCTCCTGGGCAAAAGAGCATGGCTACTACAACGTAACTTTAAATGTCTGGTGCCTTAACGAAAGCGCCATGAAGTTCTATGAATCCGTTGGCATGAAGCCCTACAAGATCGGAATGGAGACGCTGCTCTGATAAGCATCAAATATCTTGCCTATTCCGAATTCAATTTTTCGGAATAAGCATGATATCGAGATCGACTTCACCATCAACTCCCGGAACCTTTCCTGTGTTTGAATACTGCCAACAGGTAAAATCGTACGGAGTCTGCGGAGCAGGCTCATAGTCAGCATACCAGACTGGATACCTGCCTATTTTCTCCATATCAAATTGAAATGCCTCCCACATAAGGTTACTGTAAACCATGGGTTCAAAACCCGCATCCCTTATCAGCTCGCAGAACGTTATCGTATTTTCCGTAAACTGCTCCCCTGTTACATTATCTGTCCTTGCCACATCATCAAGTACATTCTCAGGATCAAAGACAACAGGAAGCTCCAGCTTATAGTCCTTTAAGATTTTAAGGACAAGCGCCGCTTCTTCCTGAGCTTCATCAGTATTTATGGCCTGTGAATAAAAATAGCATCCTACATCGAGTCCAGCCTCATGAGCCTTATCTATATACTCGCGAAACATCTTGTCTTCATTTAACGTGCCCTCTTCGCCGTATCCGCGGTATCCGATCCTTAAGAAAACAAAGTCGATCCCTGATTCTTTCACAGCATTAAAATCAATGTCACCGTTGTGATGAGATACATCAATTCCCAGTCTGTAGGTATATCTGTCATCTCCTTCGTAGGATTCATATTCACCGAACCTGTAAAAAGAAGACATGTAGTAGTCGTGTTTTTTTACATTGGGATTGACTTCCATTTGGTGAGACTCACCATAAGCATCCAAAAAAAGAAGGTAGTTTGTCTCCTGCGGCTGCTCCAAAGAGTCAATGCCATTGGGCGTCTCTTCCAAGGATTCTTTATCACTGTCTAAAAGTTCAGAGCTATCCTCAATTTCAGCCCCCGATAATTCAGAATCCGTTATTTCAGATTCCGTCATTTCTGATTCCGACAGTTCCGGCTCCGTTATTTCATTCTCAGCTACTTCTGGTTCAAATATTTCCGGCTCTGCTAATTCTGCTTCACTTTCTTTGGCAGGTTCTGATTTCTCAGCTTCGCTCTCAGTACTCACATTTTCTTTACTTGTATAATCTTTTCTCGCGGTGTACCTTGATATTTCAAATATCAAAAACGCTGCAAGCATGCACACCACCACAATAAGTATTGCTCTTTTCATAATTCCCCTATGCTTAGCAATTGGCTGCTTAATCTGTTTTTATTTATCTTAATAATATCAGTAATAGCATTAAAATCAAAAATCCCCTCACTCTATGGCACAAAGACCTCCCAAAAGCCATGCTTTTGAGGCAGATTCAGAGTACCACAAAATGAGGGGATTGTAATTTTTAATTACTAAACTTCCACAACTCGAGAGGCTATGGGAAGTTATTTAATAAACGAATACAGACATCAGATTTTTGCAATGTCTACAAGTTCAAGCGTATCTTCCTTGTAAGCATCTTCAAGGCTTGTCACAAGAGCTCTTGCTGTATCGAGGGCTGTTATTACATTTACGCCGGTCTCAATAGCAGTTCTGCGGATAAGGAATCCGTCTCTGGTCTTGTCACGTCCCTGAGTAGGTGTATCTATTACAAGGTCGATCCTGTGTCCTAAGATAAGGTCGATGACTGTAGGTGATTCCTGACTTATCCTGTTTATCTTTCTAGCCTTTACACCATTTTCATTAAGTGTATCTGCTGTAGATCTTGTAGCATAGATTATATATCCAAGCTTTTCAAAACGTCTTGCAATCTCAATCACTTCACCCTTGTCAGCATCCTTAACCGTGATGATCATCTGCTTGTGCTTAGGGAGTCTTATACCTGCTCCAAGGAATGCCTTATAAAGTGCTTCACTGTAGGACTTGCTGATACCAAGGCACTCACCTGTACTCTTCATCTCAGGTCCAAGGCTTATCTCGGCGCCGCGGATCTTCTCAAAGGAGAACACAGGCATCTTGATCGCAACATGTTCTGCCTCAGGCTGAAGTCCGGGAGTATATCCCAGGTCTTTTAACTTTTTACCCATCATTACCTGCGCTGCAAGATCAACGATCGGAATACCTGTAACCTTGCTTATGTAAGGAACGGTACGTGATGATCTCGGGTTAGCCTCGATAATATATACCTCATCGCCCACTGCGATAAACTGTACATTTATAAGACCTACTACATGAAGGGCCTTCGCAAGTCTCTTAGTGTATTCTGCAATAGTCTCCTTAACCTTATCTGAAAGTGACTGCGCAGGATATACAGATATTGAGTCGCCTGAGTGAATACCCGATCTCTCAATATGCTCCATGATACCGGGGATTACTATATCCTCTCCGTCACAAACAGCGTCAACTTCTGTCTCTACACCCTGAAGATATTTATCTACAAGGATAGGATGATCCTGAGCAATTCTGTTTATGATATTTATGAACTCTTCGATCTCCTGATCTGAAATAGCAATCTGCATACCCTGACCACCAAGTACATAGGAAGGTCTTACAAGAACGGGATATCCCAGTCTGTTTGCAACTTCTTTTGCTTCCTCAGCTGTGTAAACTGTCGCACCTTCTGCGCGCTTGATTTTGGTCTCCTCAAGGATTCTGTCGAAAAGCTCTCTGTCCTCAGCAGCATCTACATCTTCTGCTTTTGTTCCGTAAATCTTAACACCCATCTTCATGAGATCCTGAGTGAGCTTGATAGCCGTCTGACCACCGAACTGAACAACTGCTCCGTCAGGTTTCTCAAGCCTTACGATGTTTTCCACATCCTCGGGAGTAAGAGGCTCAAAGTAGAGCTTATCTGCTATATCAAAGTCAGTTGAAACCGTTTCAGGGTTGTTGTTAACGATGATAGTCTCAAATCCAGCCTTTTCAAAAGCCCATGTTGCATGAACAGAGCAATAATCAAACTCAATACCCTGACCGATTCTGATAGGGCCGGATCCAAGTACGAGAATCTTCTTTTTAGCTTCCTTTTCTGTGCTATTAGAGCTATCAGCGCTGTCATCAGCCTCATTTTCTTCATTCTCATCGCCGTAAACCGAGTAGTAATATGGAGTCTCAGCAGCAAACTCAGCTGCACAGGTATCAACCAGCTTGTAAGCAGCTTTTATCTTATAAAAATCTCTAAGTTCTTTTAAAGCATCAACTGAAAATCTTGTAAGTCTGCTGATAACAGAATCGGGATATTCAAGTCTCTTTGCTTCAAGAAGTGTGCTGTATGTGATAAGCTTCTTTGCCTCATCAAACTCAGCCTTTGAAAATGCCTTGTTTGCATCAAATGAAGCATTGCCTTCAGCTGTAGCACTTATCTCATCCATTGTTTTCTTAAGAGAAACAGTATTCTTCTCACCGATCCTCAAAAGCTTGAGCTCCATCTTTACAAGTGTGTGGAGCTTATCTATGAACCAGTGGTCGATCATAGTAATTTCATGGATTTCGTCGTGGCTCATACCGCGGCGAAGTGCTTCTGCAATAACCCATATTCTCTGGTCATCCACAACCTTGAGACGATCTGTAAGTTCATCATCATCAAGCTCTGAAAAGTCATAGCTTGTAAGGCAGTCCACATGCTGTTCCAGTGAACGAATTGCTTTCATCATTGCACCTTCAAAATTAGTGCAGATTGACATCACCTCACCGGTAGCTTTCATCTGTGTGGTAAGTGTACGTTTTGCCGTAATAAACTTATCAAAAGGAAGTCTGGGGAACTTAACTACGCAGTAGTCAAGCGCAGGCTCAAAGCTTGCATAAGTTTTTCCTGTAATGGCATTTTTTATCTCATCAAGTGTATAGCCAAGAGCAATCTTAGCAGCAACCTTGGCGATAGGATATCCTGTTGCCTTGGATGCAAGAGCTGAAGAGCGGCTTACACGAGGGTTAACTTCTATTACGCAGTACTCAAAGCTTGTGGGATGAAGTGCAAACTGTACGTTACATCCACCTGTTATCTGAAGCTCATCAATTATGTTAAGTGCAGCACTTCTGAGCATCTGATACTCTTTGTCGCTAAGTGTCTGAGAAGGTGCAACTACGATACTGTCACCTGTGTGTACGCCGACAGGGTCGATGTTCTCCATGTTGCAGACAGTGATGCAGTTTCCTGCACTGTCTCTTATTACTTCGTACTCGATTTCCTTCCATCCGGAGATACATCTCTCAACCAGTACTTCGTTTGCTCTTGAAAGTCTAAGACCGTTCTCAAGGATTTCCTCACACTGAGTTCTGTTGTAAGCGATACCACCGCCGCTACCACCAAGTGTAAAAGCAGGTCTCAAAACTACGGGATAACCGATCTTATCTGCAAAAGAGACACCGTCCTCAACATTGTGAACAACAAGTGATGCTGCGCAGGGCTCACCGATCTTTTCCATAGTATCTTTGAATTCCTGACGATCCTCAGCTTTTTTGATGGTCTCTGCGGTTGTTCCAAGAAGCTTTACGCCATGCTTTTCCAAAAATCCTGACTCGGCAAGCTCCATACCCAGATTAAGCCCGGCCTGACCTCCCAGTGTAGGAAGCACACTGTCAGGCTTTTCCTTCTCTATTATCTGTTCAAGAACCTTAACTGTAAGAGGCTCTATGTACACTTCATCTGCTATATCTTTATCAGTCATGATGGTTGCGGGATTGGAGTTTACAAGGACAACCTCGATACCCTCCTCTTTAAGAGAGCGGCAGGCCTGTGTTCCTGCATAGTCAAACTCTGCTGCCTGTCCGATAACTATAGGACCCGAACCTATGACTAAAACCTTTTTTACATCTTTATTCTTTGGCATTTGTATATCCTTCCTAATTTTTTAGTTGCATGTTTTTCACAGCAAAAATCACTTTTCGCAGATCATGTTTATGAATCTGTCAAACAAATATCCGCTGTCCTGAGGACCGCAGCAGGCTTCGGGATGGAACTGAACTGTGAAGATGTTCTTTCCAACATATTTGAGCCCTTCGTTTGTCCCGTCATTTACATTTACGAATGCAGGAACAGCTATGTTTTTGTCGAGTTTATCAGTGTCCACGACATAGCCGTGATTCTGCGAAGATATATATACTCTGCCTGTCTCAAGGTCTTTTACGGGGTGATTTCCTCCGCGGTGACCATATTTCATCTTGTATGTATCAGCACCTGTTGCAAGTGCCATGAGCTGATGTCCGAGGCAGATAGCGAAAATCGGAACATCAGAATCATACATTTTCTTTATCTCTTTAATTACGCCTGTGCACTCCTTCGGATCTCCGGGGCCGTTACTAAGCATAATTCCGTCAGGCTTTGCTTCAAGGATCTCTTCTGCTGTAGTATCAAAAGGATAAACCGTCACATCACAGCCTCTTGCAGCAAGTGAATCTGCAATATTATTCTTGGCGCCAAGATCGAGAAGTGCTATTTTAAGGCCTTTTCCATTCAGCTTCTTTATAAGGCTGGGGCGCTTTTCTCTCTTTGATAAATCGCCCTTTAAAGAAGCTTCGTAATCAGCTTTGTTAAACACTGCACTTCCGGAAATAGGACCATTTTCCGCAAGATCAGTTGTCCCTTTTATGAACTTCTTTTCCTTGCAGGAAACCTTCTCAACCACGTTGCCTGTTGTGTATTCCTTAAGCTTTGGAATGATCGTATCCAAGTTGTAATTTTCATCTGTTGTTATCATTCCGTTCATGGTTCCCTTTTCACGAAGGATACGCACGAGTTTTCTCGTGTCGATTCCTTCGATTCCGGGGATATCATATTCTTCCAAAAATTCCTGAATTGTCAGATCACAGCGGAAGTTTGAGGCAACAGCTGACAGTTCTCTTACGATAACTGCATCGAGCCAGATGCGCTCTGATTCCATATCCTGTCTGCATACACCGTAATTACCGATAAGCGGATATGTCATGCAAACCGCCTGTCCTGCATAAGAAGGATCAGTAAAAACCTCCGTATAGCCTGCCATAGATGTATTAAAAACAATTTCACTTATGACTTCTTTTTGAGCACCTATTGCTGTGCCACAGAAAACGGTTCCGTCTTCCAAGATCAAAAATGCTTTCATTAACTCCTCCTCTATAAACGCCAGTTTATAGCTAACTTAGTCCGGTCGGATACGGATACCGTAAGCGCCCCAAAAACATGCGCTAACGGTAACCAGCTCCTAAAATTGCGCATTATTTAAAGTAATCTACACCACTTTCAAATATCTTCATATCCTGCTCGCCAAAGATGTTTATGGCAACATTGTCGCCTCTTCTCTCTGAGTGGCACATCTTACCAAGGCATCTTCCATCAGGTGAAGTTATGCCTTCAACAGCCATGTAAGAGCCGTTGA
The DNA here is from genome assembly GCF_000702265.1 of Butyrivibrio sp. NC2002. Lineage (GTDB taxonomy): Bacteria > Bacillota > Clostridia > Lachnospirales > Lachnospiraceae > Butyrivibrio. Next base: position 817,938 of record NZ_KL370880.1, on the reverse strand, counting down.
TGTTCCATCTGTTATCCAGATGAACCTCTCCGTCAGGATCGCAATACTGTGTGATCACCTGACCATTCTCAAACAATTTTGTAAGAACATCTACAGGCGCAACAAATCTTCCCTCACCGTGAGAAGCAGGATTTACGTATACTCCGCCAAGCTCTGCCTTCTGCATCCAGGGTGACTTGTTACTTACAACCTTGAGATAAGCCATTGTTGAAATATGACGTCCTATTGTATTGAAGGTAAGTGTCGGGCTCTCAGGATTCTGGCCTGTGATCTGTCCGTTAGGAACAAGGCCAAGCTTGATCATAGCCTGGAAACCGTTACAAATACCAAGTGCAAGACCATCTCTGTTCTGAAGAAGGTCATTTACCGCTTCCTTTATCACTTCATTCTGGAAAGCAGTTGCGAAGAACTTAGCACTTCCGTCAGGCTCATCACCTGCTGAAAATCCGCCGGGGAACATGATGATCTGTGCTTTTTCAATGCTCTTCTTAAATTCATCTATTGATTCTAAGATGTCGTTTGCATCTCTGTTTCTGAAAATCTTAACTATCGTATCAGCGCCTGCTCTCTCAAATGCTGCAGCGGAATCGTACTCGCAGTTGCTTCCGGGGAAAACAGGTATAAATACTGTAGGCTTAGCTGTCTTGTTTTTACATACATAGACAGAGTCAGCCTTGTATTCTTTTGTAAGAGCTCCGTCTCCGAAAATGCTCTTCTTATCAGGGCTCTCAGTATCATCCTCAGATACGGGCGCAACTGAAGGGAATACCTTTTCAAGTTTTCCTGTCCACTTTTCAAGAGCCTCATCAAGTGCTATCTCAACATTTCCAACTGTAAACTTATTATCAGCTGTAACTACACCGATCTCTCTTGCTTCTCTAAGAGCAAGAACTTCTCCTGCCTTATCTGCAGGAACCTCAACAAGGATGTTACCGATCCTGTTTGTGAACAGATCCTCGTGCTTTACGCATTCTGCGATCTTTACACCGAATCCGTTACCAAATGCCATGCGGCTTATTGCTGCTGCAACGCCGTAAGAATCGATAGCATAAGCAGATACAACCATGCCCTTCTGCATGAGAGAGTGTATCTCGTCATAGCGGGCCATTACCTTTTCATAGTCGGGAAGATCGTACTCATCTCTGTCTATAGGAAGCTCTATGAGCATGTTGCCTGCTGCCTTAAGCTCAGGAGTGATAACATCCTTGCCCTCTGCTACGTCAACCGCAAAAGATACAAGTGTCGGAGGAACGTTGATCTCGCCTGATGCTCTCTTCTCATCACCTTCATAGAAGAATGAACCTGACATTGAATCCTTACCGCCTATTGAAGCAATGCCGAATCTGAGCTGTGCTTCAAATGATCCAAGGAGTGCACTAAGGGGCTGGCTCCATCTGGTCTTGTCGGCAGTCATTCTCTGGAAGTACTCCTGGAATGTAAGGTGGAGTTTCTTGTAATCACCACCTGTAGCCACTATTCTTGCGATAGATTCTGTTACAGCATAAGCTGCTCCGTGGTACGGGCTCCATGATGAAAGGAACGGATCAAATCCATAAGCCATCATGGTTACTGTATCTGTTTTTCCGCCAAGAACAGGAAGTTTTGCAACCATTGCCTGTGTCTCTGTAAGCTGATATTTTCCGCCGTAAGGCATTGTAACTGTGCCTGCTCCGATCGATGAGTCAAACATCTCAACAAGACCCTTTTGTGAGCATACGTTGAGGTCAGCCAATTCAGAGAGCCATGCTTTCTTTATATCATTTTCTGCAAGCGCATCTGCTGCACCCTTGCATGCAATCTTATCAAAATAGTTGTCTTCCTTTTTAGGAGCAGCAACTTCAACCTCAGTTTCCTGATGAGCTCCGTTTGTATCAAGGAATGCACGCTTAATATCTACAATCTTCTTGCCTCTCCATGTAAGGACAAGTCTGGGTTCTTCTGTAACTACCGCAACCTTTACTGCTTCAAGGTTCTCTTCTGCAGCATAGGAAAGGAACTTGTCTACCTGTGAAGGATCAACAACAACCGCCATACGCTCCTGAGACTCCGAAATAGCAAGCTCTGTTCCATCAAGACCTGCATATTTCTTCGGAACCTTGTCAAGGTCTACAAGAAGTCCGTCTGCAAGTTCACCGATTGCCACGGAAACACCGCCTGCACCAAAGTCGTTACATTTCTTTATAAGCTCACTTACTTCAGGTCTTCTGAAAAGTCTCTGAAGCTTACGCTCTGTAGGAGCATTACCTTTTTGTACCTCAGCGCCGCAGGTAAGGATTGAATCTGCTGTGTGAGCTTTGGAAGAACCGGTTGCACCGCCGCAGCCGTCACGTCCTGTGCGTCCGCCAAGAAGTACGATGATATCTCCGGGATCTGAGCTCTCTCTTATTACATGTTCCTGAGGTGCAGCGCCCATAACTGCGCCGATCTCCATACGCTTTGCAACGTAGTTTGGATGATAAATCTCTTTTACATAGCCTGTTGCAAGACCAATCTGGTTACCATAGCTTGAGTAACCTGATGCTGCGCCGCGAACAAGCTTTTTCTGTGAAAGCTTGCCCTTAAGTGTTTCTGCAACCGGAACTGTCGGATCAGCCGCACCTGTAACTCTCATTGCCTGATATACATAGCCTCTTCCTGAAAGCGGATCTCTTATAGCACCGCCAAGGCAGGTAGCTGCGCCACCGAAAGGCTCAATCTCTGTAGGATGGTTATGAGTCTCGTTCTTGAAAAATACAAGCCAGTTTTCAGTTTGAGGTCCTTTGCCGTAATCAACTTCGATAGGCACAACAACTGTGCAGGCATTGTTTTCCTCAGACTCTTCCATATCTGTAAGCTTGCCGTCTTTTTTGAGCTTCTTCATGCCCATAAGTGCGATGTCCATAAGTGAGATGAATTTCTCTTCTCTCTTCTTGGGATCAGCATATACATCCTCTCTTGCACTAAGGTATTTGTCGTAGGAAGCCTTGATAGGTGCCTGATAGAAACCATCTTCAAAGCTTACGTTCTTAAGCTCTGTGCCGAATGTAGTATGACGGCAGTGGTCAGACCAGTAGGTATCAAGAACACGGATCTCAGTCATTGAAGGATCGCGATTTTCATCGTCCTTAAAATACTGCTGGATCCATTTGAAGTCATTAAAAGTCATGGCAAGTCCGAATGAATCGTAGAGCTTTTTGAGTTCATCCTGTGCCATATCCTTAAAGCCATCAAGGATCTTAACATCCTCCGGCTCTTCAAAATTGTCAACAAGTGTTTCAGGCTTGTTCTCGTCTGCGATTCTGGAATCCACAGGATTCATTGTGTATTCCTCGATCTTCTTAAGCTCATCCTCTGAAACATTGCCGATGAGCATATATGTTACAGCTGTGCGGATCACAGGCTGCTCGTCGCCCTTAATGAATCTTACGCACTGCACAGCAGAGTCAGCTCTCTGGTCGAACTGTCCGGGAAGTGCTTCAACGCTGAATACTTTTGCTCCTTCAGGGATTTCGATCTCTTCACGATACAAAATATCTACAGGCGGCTCTGAAAAAACTGTTGTCAAAGCTTTTTCAAATACTTCGTCCGAAACATTCTCCACATCATATCTGATAAATACTCTTACCTTAGATACACTTGTTATTCCAAGGTAACTCTTGATCTCGGAACGCAGCTCCTTCGCTTTTCCTGCATAAGGTGCTTTTTTCTCCACATAGATTCGTCTGACTTTGCTCATAATCTCCTCCATATAAATATATTATTTCAAAAAAAATCAGTGAATTAATAATAATTTCACTGATTAATTAGCTGGCAACAGGGACAAGTCCCTCCAATATATATAATAGTTCACGGTCCACCGCGGCTTCATTAATACCAAAAGTTTTTGAAGATACCTTAAGACCCTCAACCACGTACATGAGGTTGCGGGCACATCCGTGAGGATCACTGCATTCAAATTCGCCGCTGCGAATACCGTTTTCAATCAAAGTTTCAACAATCTGAACACCTGCTTCAAATTGTTTATAGAGAGGGTTATCCTGAAAAGGAATCTCCCTCGATGAGAAATACTCATATGTAGCAATCACAAGACTATTCTTCTTTCGAAGAATTTCTTTCTTTTGCTCTTTCAAGAAAAGTGCCAGCATTTCGCCGGCAGTAGCATCGTTATTTAATGCTTTTTCAATAGCGTCATCATCATCTGAATCAGAATCATCAGACAATACGGCAAGGAAAAGTTCTTCAACACTTGAGAAATAGAGATAAAGGCCTCCACGACTGATGTCACAAGCTTCTACGACATCTTTCATGGTGACGCTCTTAAAACCTTTTTCTGCAAAAACTCCTCGAGCTTTTTCCAGAATATATTTTCTTTTCTGAGCAGACTTCTCACTCATTCGAAAACTCCTGAAAAACTATTGTTGATACTCTTCTCTCGCAAAAAGTGTTCTTATAATTCACCCCAGAAATGAAGCAAATCTCTCATCTTCTCAACTACATTGTAAAGGACTCCTGTGTAAACGCCCTCTGCCCAGACCGTACCCTTGGTCTGACCTTCAAGAATGTACTTGCTCAAAATACCGGCCAGATCATCCATATTCATGATGTCTGCGTCGTCGATAAAGGCAAGTTCATCTTTATAATTGTTCAGATGATTTCTGACAAGAACATAACTGTAATTGCGATTCATCATCCCGGTCTGCTGGCACTGCTTCACAAAATTAAGAAGCATGGAATCATAGACCGGAAAAGGCATGGAATTCGAAAGCTCACTGTTTGAATAGCTCTCTGCTACCTGCTGACTTGTGTGTTCCTTAAGCCAATCAATATAAGGCACAAGCGATTCAACATCACTTTTATATCTTGAAATAATGTCTTCTACGCTGTTTTCGCCATCTTTTCCTTCAAACATAATTTAGTCCCTCACTCATAAGTAATGCCCAAAAGAATTTTATCTCAATGATTATATCAATAAGAAATAAAAATGTATAGAAGTAATTTAGACAGAATTTGTGAAAAACCATGATATGGTTTATACTTGTTGAAAAATGCGGATAAATACTGCAAAAAATTTTTCAAGGACAAATAAATGAAATATTTTCTTCTATATATTAAGCAGACACTCAGATTTGTATTAAAGCCATTATCATTTGTACCTGCCATAATCATGATGTGTCTTATATTTACTTTTTCAAGTCAGGATGCAGACACAAGCAGTGCCTTAAGCTACAAGGTGGGCGTCGAAGTTCTGACAGTGACAAATGACGTCTTTGACCAGGGCTGGACCATGTCTCACATCGCGGCCTTAAGCGAACAGTATCAGCACTATATAAGGAAGCTTGCGCACTTTACCGAGTACCTGATCCTTGCGATAACTGTTGCTTTTCCTCTGTATGTATACGGCGTACGGGGTATCCCGCTTGTATTCATGGCCGGTGTTATATGCGTAGGTTATGCCTGCCTGGACGAATATCATCAGTCCTTTATTGCAGGCAGAACTCCTATGAAAAAAGATATTGCAATAGACAGCATCGGATCATTCATCGGTATCATCATGACCAGGGTCCTTGGTTTTACCGGCAGAATGACGATCTTCAGGCCACTTGCATACAAGGAAAGTGAACGGGGATACTAAACTTACTTCATCAGGAAGCCAATATCTCCGTTTTTCACTATCGTAATATCCGCCAAATCCGCATTTGGGATAAGTTTTCTCTCTTCTTCTATCTTCTCATCATCCCATCCAAAGGTATTTAAGAAAATCCCGGGGATACCGCATGCAGACGCTATTCCCATATCACTCTGCATATCATTTCCGACCATAACAGCTTCTTTTGTATTCACATTAAACTGCTCAATAAGGGATCTCAAAAATTCCGGCTGAGGCTTTCTTATCTGCTTATCCGAAGAAATATAGACTCCGTCAAGGTAATCAAGCACACCTGTCATTTCAAGTTCTACTCTCGTAAAGCTGCCCTGTGCGTTTGACAAAAGATAAAGCTTGCAGCCCTTCTTTTTCAGGAACTGCATAGTCTTAATAGTATTTGGATATGCGCTAAGTCTCTCTCTTGATAAAACCCTGAACATGTTGCTGAGCATATAAACCCACTCACTCTGGGCTATTTCCTCGACAGATAAAAGTCTTACCTGTTTGCCGTCAATAGTAGCCTTGGTCTCGTGATGCCTTGGCGCCTCAACAAGAAGTCTGGCAAAGACTCTGTCAAGCTGGATCTCCGGAAAATCGAGCTGCATATCCGGGTGCCAGACACCCATAACTTTTTTCACATGATTGGTCTCATCAGCACACAGCCTGTCGTAAAATTCATGTATTTCTTTTCCGGTATAATCTGCACCGTAAGCTGCATAAATTCCCGCAAGCTTTTTCCACAGGTCCTTTTTCCCTTCATCAGTTTTGATATCTACAAGAGTTCCGTAGTAATCAAAGATGTATGTTCCGTACAGTTTTCCTGTCATTATTCCTCCCGCAAAATCTTCGTTATTTTGCAACATAATAATCTTAATTTTAGTCTGCTTTTTTCAGAATGGCAATGCTGCCACCCGGAAGTGTGAGCTTATCTTCATTTAAAACAACCTCATCATCGCCTGTCACAAGCATATCGCTTAGTATTCTGTAGCCTTCTGCACCCTGATCCTTTGTAAGGTCAACTGTTGTCTCTTCATCCGAGTTATTAAGAGCGATCATGATGTCGTAGTCTGTATTTTCATCCCAGCTCTTAATCCACACTGCGCACCTGTCAGCGCACAGATCATTTAATATGGTGATGTCTCCCCTTGCAATTGAAGGGTAAGTATTTCTTAATCTTATCGCTTTTTTATAGTAGTTGTAGATTGATGAAGGGTCATTTTCCTGATCACTAAGTGATCCGTAGATCATGTCGATCTTCTCCATGCCTGATGGACCTTTGCACATTCCCTCTGCCTTAGCATCGCTATCCCACTGCATTGGCGCTCTCTTATTTTCATCTTTTCCTGAGCCCTTCATTCCTATTTCTTCGCCATAATATATGAAAGCGTTGCCGTTCATCAATAGGTTGAGCGCACCCGCAAGCTTGACGCTTGAAAGTGCATTTTTCCCTGTATAATATCCTGCACTTCTTGCCATATCATGGTTTGTATAAAAAGGTGCATTCACATAATTTTCATTATAGGAAGAATAAAGCTCATCCTCTTTTATCTGCTGCTCAAGATACTTAACAGGTGACATCTTGCCCCTTGCGCATTTTGCGATCGTTCCTTCTTTGTCCGCAAAGTCAAAATCAAAGAGGGAATCTATTCCGCTCGCATAATAGCGCGAATACTCTCTTGATGTGGTCCAGGCTTCACCAACGATGTAGGCATCTTCTTTTATAGCTTTTACATCATCCACAAAATTGCCAAGAGCTATGGTATTTTGATCAATATCATCTGAGTAATACTGCGTTACCGCATCCATTCTAAAGCCGTCGCACCCTGCATCAAGCCAGAACTTTGCTATATCCGCAAACTCTTTTCTTACTTCCTCATTTGAAAGGTTAAGATCCGGCATTCCTGACCAGAATCTCGCTTCATAATACCAGTTTGTTCCGGGAACCTTCTCGTAGCCTTCACCTCCCTGCTCTGTAAAGTTGTAGTAAAGAGCATACTTGCAGTCACCTGCGTTTATTTCGCCGCCTTCCGGAAGATTTTTCAAATACTTAGTAGCTTCCTTAAACCAGGGATGCTCGGATGAGGTATGATTCATGACCATATCATTTATGACTTTTATGCCTCTCTTGTGAGCTTCCTCTATCAGCTTCTTATAGTCATCCATCGTGCCGTACTGCGGATCTATGTCGCAGTAATCAGTCACATCATACTTATGATATGTAGGTGACGGGCAAACAGGCATAAGCCAGATCTCGTTGCAGCCAAGATCGGTATCTGTCGCATCATCACCATCATTTATATAATCAAGCTTGTCAATCACGCCCTGCAGATCACCAATTCCGTCACCATCGCTATCATAAAACGAATAAACAAATATCTCATAGGTTGTGCGGTAAGCATCATCTATTACATTAAGTGGTGTCAGAGCTGTTACAGTATCTGCCTGTTCCGCTACATCAGTCTGTTTCTCTGTATCAGTCTGTTCCGCTAAATCAGTCTGTTCCGCTACATCAGTCTGTTTCGTTGTATCAGCTTCTTCTGTTTTCTCTACTTGTTGCGTGGTTTTTTGGGCGCATCCGGCGCCTGTCATCATCAAAGATGCGCATAACAGCGCACTCAGCGGCTTTTTGATCATCCCGAAAACGATTTCTTTTTTCATTACAAATCTCCTTTAAAACTACAGTATAGATTACCACTATTTTCCAATCAGTTCATCAACTTTTTTATATTGATCAGTAGTTTACGCAAAACATGATATATATGATAAAATTTACATGTCTGATATTACGATAACATTTATGGTCATTATCTGAATGTCACATTTTGAACATTATAAGTTATCATTAGTTTTTAATAATTTCAGTTATCAGTTAAGGGGGAAAAATCATGCCAATTCTAGGTGCATTCATGGTACCACATCCGCCTATCATCATGCCGGAAATCGGATGCGGTGAGGAAGAAAAAATCAGCCAGACAACAAAAGCATACGAGCAGGTGGCTTCTGAAATCGCAGAGCTTAAACCTGATACAATAATCATCTCAAGTCCGCACAGCATCATGTATGCTGACTATTTTCATATATCTCCGGGTGAAGGGGCATCCGGTGATATGTCTAAATTCAACGCACCGGAGGTTTCGTTCGATGCAGAATACGACACTGAACTTGTAGAGAAAATCTGTGACCTCTGCAAAGAGGGCGGTCCCGATTTCGAAGGCAAAAAAGCTTCTCACGAATTCCCTGCAGGAACTATGGGCGAGCGCGACAAAAACCTGGATCACGGTACACTTATCCCGCTCTATTTTATATGCAAGAAATATACAGATTTTAAGCTGGTAAGGATCGGCTTATCCGGTCTTCCGCTTCCTCTTCAATATCAGATGGGACAGATAATAAAGAAAGCTGTGGATGAGACTGGCAGACGCGTAGTATACGTTGCCAGCGGCGATCTGTCACATAAAATGAAAGAAGACGGAGCCTACGGTCTTTCAGAGGAAGGGCCTATTTATGATGAGCGCATTATGGAAGCGTGCGGAAGCGGCGACTTTATAAAACTCTTTGATTTTTCAAGTGATTTCTGTGAAAAGGCTGCTGAGTGCGGTCACAGATCCTTTGTGATGATGGCAGGCGCTCTAGACGGACTCTCAGTCAAAGCAGAAGCTCTGTCCCATGAAGCACCATTTGGAGTTGGCTACGGAATCTGCCGATATGAAGTAGGTGGCCCGGATGACAACAGACATTTTCTTGAAAAATGGCGCAACAGGCAGCTTGATGAGCTAAAGAAAAATCAGGCAAACGAAGACCCCTATGTCAGACTTGCGAGACTAACAATAAACACTTACATAAAAACAGGAAAAACACTGACAATAGATGATTTCATAGATGATTTTAGAGAAAGTGCTGCGCCGGTATTCCCCAAAGAAATGCTGAGCAAAAAGGCAGGTTCATTTGTTTCTCTTCACAAAAACCATGCTCTAAGGGGATGCATCGGAACAATAGCGCCTTGTTTTGACTGCGTTGCCGAGGAAATAATCCACAACGCAATAAGTGCCGCCACAGCAGATCCCAGGTTCCCGATGCTGACAGATGATGAACTCCCGTGGCTTGAGATAAGCGTAGATGTCCTTGATACTCCTGAACCAATTTCATCTACGGATAAGCTTGACGTAAAACGCTATGGCATTATCGTAAGGAACGGAATGCGTCAGGGTGTTCTTCTTCCAAACCTTGACGGCGTCGACAACGTAAATCAGCAGATAAACATAGCCTGCCAAAAAGCCGGCATTGCTCCCGGCGAAGAAATAGAGCTTCAGCGCTTTGAGGTAGTGCGCCATAAGTGACAGTTGGGGCTTTTTGCCCTTGTCACAAGAGGAATTCGTTCAGTCATCGCATCTCCAAATTCATAAAAAGCAACAAGTCCCCTTGATTTCATGGCAACTTGGGGCTTTTGCCGCTCCGAGATGCTGTGGCAAAAAGTGCAAAAGCAACAAGTACGTCCGTTTTCCTATATACTTGGGGCTTTTTGCCCTTGTCACAAGAGGAATTCGTTCAGTCATCGCATCTCCGAATTCCTAAAAAGCAACAAGTCTCCTTGATTTCATGGCAACTTGGGGCTTTTGCCGCTCCGCGACGCTGTGGCAAAAAGTGCAAAAGCAACAAGTCATGCTGTTTTCATAGGGCCTTGGGGCTTTTCACCTCTCCACCATCACTGCTAAAGAAAAAGCAACAAGATGAACAATTTTTCCCATCTTGTTGCTTTTTTGGGGTTTCTACATGCCGGTCTTCATGAAGTATTCGCGTACTCCCATGAGCACGAAGCCAAGGATGTTCTCAGCCTGTTTGTCGCTGCCATCCTTGTGCCACATATCAGGGTCAAGGATAAGGAGACCGCTTCCGTCAACGAGTTTGTCCTTGCTCACTCCTGCTCCGTAGAAATCATCATCTACGTCAGCATTGATGAGCACGCAATTTCCCGTTTCAAGGAGTGTTGATTTAAACTCCTCATCAGATAAGCATTTTGCGACATTTCCTCTAAATAGTACCTCTCTAAAGACCTTGCTCCAAACCTCTGCGTCAGCGCCGACTATCTTATCTCCAAGCTCAAGCAGGGTCTGAGGGTCAGATTCATTCAAAATGTTAGCGTAGGAATTGATATCGCCAAATAAAAGTGCTTTTTCAGACATCATGTACTGAATCACACTTACGTATTTTCTTCCGTTCACATACAGCGGGTTCTTGGCATACTCAAGAGAAAAAATCTCGCTTGCAGCATCTCCTCCAAAACATACATAAATATTGATTATAGCTTCATGCACCTGTTCAATGAGCTTATCGATTGTATATCTATTCCACAACCCCTGAATGTCAGGCATATCAAGGCTCACAGGTATGGACGGCAGATTGTATGTGCCTTCGCTTTCTTTTCCGGTGTCAGCTTCTGCATTGCTATCCTTTGAAGCATCTGCATTTTCCGGATCCTCTGTAGCAGCTTCTGCACTACTATCATTTACAGCATCTGCATTTTCCGGATCCTCTGTAGCAGCTTCTGCACTACTATCATTTACAGCGCCTGCATTTTCCGGATTCTCTATAGTAGCTTCTGCCAAGCTCTCTTGAACTTCGCTCTCCTGCTTTTCTTCCCCTGCCAAAGCCTCGTGATCAGCATTGCCCGCTTCACTCTTCTTGCTCTTTCTTTTACCGGGGGCCTTCTTTGGCGCAGCCTTTTTAGGTTCGTACTCCTTAATCTCTTCTAAATACAGAGCAGTCTGATGTTCATCCTGCAGCACAAAACAAATATCATCAAAGGCATCAGGATGTTTCTCCATAAATGCAGAAACAGTAGAGACCGCAATTTTTGCCGCCTCATCAACCGGATAACCGTATTCACCTGTAGAAATAGATGGAATCGCAATAGTTCGAATGCCCTCATGGAGAGCTATTTTAAGAGCACTGTTATAACATGAAATCAAAAGATCCTCTTCGCCTGAAAAGCCGCCGTTCCACACAGGGCCGACACTGTGGATCACATATTTGCAGGAAAGATTATATCCAAGGGTAAGTATGGAATCCCCCGTTTCGCAACCATTTAGCCTGCGGCATTCGGTTTTCAGCTGTGGACCGGCAGCCCTTTGAATGGCTCCGTTCACGCCTCCGCCTCCAAGCAGACTGTTGTTTGCAGGATTAACAATTGCTGTAAAACCGGTTACTTTTGTAATATCTTCCTGTATAGCTCTAAGCATCGCTTCCCCCTGAATGTTCAGATTTATTCCGGTCAAAACACCGGTGAAGGTCCAGATCATGGCGTTCATCTTTGATCAAATCCCGCAGTACATAGATTTATCTGGCCTTTCTGTAACTAACATCACTCTTTACTGTGGATGTTTTGTCTTCACTCACTTTCTTTAAAAAAACAACTACTTTATAAGTATAGAACGAGTTGCCGCATGAGGCAGTAATAGTTGAAACGCCTTTCTTAAGTGCCCTGATCTTACCGTTTTCATCAACACTTACTACTGAAGGATTACTGCTCTTCCATGATTGAACACTATCATTCAGATTGCATACCGGCTGTGCATACGAATATCCTCTCTGAATGTAAACTGTCTTCTTGGAAAAAGCTGTAGACTCAGATCTTGCAACGGCAATTTTATTATTCTTGCCATAGTCGTCAGCATAAGTCCCCTTGTCCGCTACAAAGTTCACAAGACTGTCGCAGCCGTAAAAAGCATTATCCTCGATAGTGGGATTACCGTAAAATACAACCCTTTTCAGATTGGTAAGTTCGTAAAACGCGCCCGCTTCGATATTTTCTACAGAAACGGGTACCCTTATTATTCTGATCTTTTTATTGGAAACAATCGTACCTCTATTTATCACCTTGCATGAAGCAGGTATTGTCACATCTGTCTCAGAACCGGAATACCGGAAATATGTTTCTCCGGAAAAATTGTATCTGCTCCATCCCGGAGCTACATTTGATTTGTAAATATTGGTATAAGAATAGATCTTAGTCTTGGCGCTACAGGAAAAGCTCAGAGGAAAAGCTAATGTGATCATCACAATAAGAAGGCATACCATGGCTGTTTTAAATATGCCTTTTAAAATACTATATGAAAGCCTATCATTCCGGGTGATAAGCTTGTTTTTGTGACTATTTAGCTTTTTCAACATTACGATACCCTCAAAATATCACATAGCTGTAATATATTATATCATTTTGCTAAAAAAGACTGATGGAAATAATTATAAACTTTTTAGAAAAAGTGGCTTAAAATTTTATGACTCCCATCATGCCGGAAGCTCTTGCCCCTCTGCAAGGCTCTTCCGGTATGCGAGATATTAGAATAAATTAGTATTCATCAAGGAAATTATGCTTTATGCCCTTCTGTTTGTAGGCAATTACCGTGTCGAGATTTACATTTTCAACACTCTTAAAAATGTTGGATTCAACAAACGGATTCTCTTCTTTTAATCTGGCTATGAGCTTTTTCGTCTCAAGTCTCTTTGAGGAAGTAGTCCCATCCTCGTGACAGGTAGAGCACGTCTCTGTAAAATGGCATGCGCACTGCAAAAAGTGCAGATCATTATAATCTCGCCATGAGCATATATCGCTCTCTCTCACAAAATACAAAGGTCTTATTAGTTCCATTCCCTCAAAATGGATGCTGTGGAGTTTGGGCATCATCGTCTGCACCTGTCCACCATAAAGCATTCCCATCAGGATCGTCTCTATCACATCATCATAATGATGTCCGAGCGCTATTTTGTTGCATCCAAGCTCCTTTGCCTTACTGTAGAGATAACCTCTTCTCATTCTCGCGCAGAGGTAGCAGGGATTTTTTTCTATGGTATCGACCGCATCAAAAATATCACTCTCAAATATCGTCACAGGAATACCAAGCGCCTTGGCATTGCTTTCTATAAGAGCCCTGTTTTCCTTATTGTATCCGGGATCCATAACAAGAAAAGTAAGCTCAAAATTACACTGTCTGTGTCTTTGGATCTCCTGAAACAGCTTAGCCATAAGCATAGAATCTTTTCCGCCCGAGATGCATACAGCAATGCGGTCTCCCTCTTCGATCAGGCGATATATCTTGCATGCCTTTGCAAAGGGTGAAAAAAGCTGCTTATGATATTTCTTTTGTATGCTCGACTCAGCTTTTTTGCGTCTTTCATCCAGGTTATCCGTATCTGATATCTTAGAACACACATATCCTGTATATCCACCTGCTAAGCTATAACAGTCGCGGCTCTTAAGAAAATCAAGGCCGTCCATATCCGCGGTCCTTCTTCCAAAGTCACAATAAAATATCAGTTTCTTATCTGCAGGGATCTGAGCTATCTTTTGTTCCGCTTCGTCCAGATCATTATCAAAAGAAATAGCTACCGCGCCGGGAATCATACCGTAATCCCTGACATGCTCATCTCTTATATCTATAGCCACATATTCATCTTTATTTAGCTTCTCAAATTCTTCTAACTTAATTTCCTTCACTTACATTTTCCTTTCTAAATACAGCACATCGTTGAAGGAATGTCTTCATGTTAATGGAATCAATGCCTGATGATTCCATCGCCTCTGATAACCTAAATAATATACAGTCTGTTCATCTTGAAAACAATAGGCGCTGAAAAAATTTATAAATTTTTTAAAAACTGTTGCTTAACATTTTATGCTGTGATATAATTTCATTCGTTGACGGCATTGAAGTCAGCAAGCAAAAATCTAATATAGAGGAATCATACAATGGCTAGTATTGCGGTCTCCAAAACCGTTCATGGGGGTTCGAGTCCCTCTTCCTCTGCTAAATACGAAAGGCTTTGAAAGCAGTGTATATCTGGGTTTCAAAGCCTTTTTTTACATTTAACAAACATATCTAGTAGCAATAAGAAAATATGCTATCACAAGTCTAAGTATGATACTATAACTATTTTGCACACAAAAGGGATTAGATACTTTACAAATCTAATAAAGAAAACCGCCGTATCTCTACGACGGTTCCTCCGCTATGCGTCCATAGCTTTGAAAGGTTTTTATGATGAAGTTTTTTCCTATAATTAATGAAGTTTTTCTTCACAAGATTAATTATATTCTACTTCTCTTTATCAGTAAATCAGATTAATCTAAACATTTTATAAATTATTAATCTTAAATTTCTATATATAAATAGAAATATCATCCCCTCACGAGTATAATAATACCTGTGAGGGGAACTTTATGAAAAAGATTATCAGACATCTTTTATTATCTTTATTTTTCATATCCATTTTTAACATAAAAGTATATGCACAGGACACTGTTACTCTGCCTGTGACAGGTACTTATAATGAGTCTGCCGCAAGAGGGCTTCTTCCACTGATTAACTCATATCGAAGTGACCAGGGAAAAACTGCATATATCTACGATCAGGAGCTTGAAGATGCTGCCATGCAGAGGGCTATGGAGATATCTGTATATTCAGATAAAAACAGACCTGATGGCAGAGACTGGAAAACCGTATTGTCTACATCTGACTATGCCAATCAGCTATATGCATATGGTCAGAAGGATGCTGCTACTGTTTTTAATGCATGGAAAAAGAATGAATCCAACAACATGGCTATCTCAGCTTCTGTATACAAGTACATGGGAGCTGCGTGTGTAAACAGGGAAGGTACCAATTTCTGGGTAGTCCTTCTATGTGAATCTGCGGGTAGTGCAAGTCCTGAGCCTGCTCTTGTTTCTGTAAAAACTGTGAATATCGTTATCCCTACGTCCAAACTCAACTCATACATCTCCCCTTCTGTTCTTGAACTCTCTTATGGTGATACTTATGACATTTCAGACATAAAAGAATACTGCAGCTATTCTGGTGCTAGCTCCTGTAATAAACAGTGGAGTTATGACATATCTGATTCTGTAACTCTTTCTGATGATGATGTCCTTTTTCTTGATGACAAGAATATAACGGCAAGGCGTGCTGGCTATTCTTCCCTTACTGTTACTTTGTTTTCTGATACATCTGAAAAGAAGATACCTGTCAGTATCGGAAAAAAGGTCATCACAGAAAGTGACATCACGCTCTCTTCAAGGGAATTTGTATATACCGGGGGAAGTCTTACTCCTTCGGTAACGGTAAATATTGATGGGAAGACATTAACCGAAGACACCGATTATTCATTGATATATACGGACAATGTCAACGTATCTTCAAAGGGTGGATACGTTACTGTAAGCGGCATAGATAACTATGATGGCACCGTCAATGTCTATTTCATGATAAACAGCAGAGACTTAAGCAGTGGCAGTATAAAGCTTGATTCAGATACTTATGAGTACACGGGTGATCTTATCATACCTGCATGCACATTCACACTTGATGGAAAGATTCTTGAAAATGGCAGGGATTATATCATTTCATGCAGCAACAACACTGACGTCGGCACTGCTACTTTATCCGTATGTGGTTACGGGAATTATAAGGGGCGCCTGGATACAACATTTTCCGTTGTAAGAGGTCCTTCAAGTCCAAGGCAGGAAGAGATCATAACCTCATCTGTCAAAAAAACAAAGATAACAGACTATAAAGCTGTCAAAAAAACAATAACAGTCAGTTGGAAAAAGATTAAAAACACTGAGGGATATGAAATCCAGTATTCTCTGAATAAAAAGTTCAAAACTTCCAAGACCACATCTGTTGAATGCAGGCCGTCAGTAAAGAAGTATACTATCAAAAAGCTCAAGAGACATAAGACATATTACATAAGGATCAGAGGGTACAGAACCTCGGGCAACACAAAGCTATGTGGTGCATGGAGTAAGACATTAAAAGTCACTACAAAATAATATGGCGGTTTATAAAGTGATGATAAGAAGATGACGATAACAATATTAAATCGTATGTTGAATTTTTGTCACATAAACCCCGTTATTCTTTAATAAAAATTTGAATAAATAGATAGGATGTAAAACGTATGGCATCTGAGATTCTTGCAACAGAAGTACTAGCAGCAAAAAATGACAACAAGGCTCTTACCGAGCTGGTACGCAACAATGATAAGTTCATAAGGAAATGTGCATATTTTTCTGTCCACCGGTTCATTACCGAGCATGACGATGAATATTCGATAGCACTCTCTGCTTTTCTTGAAGCGGTATCTGACTATGATTCTGATAAAGGTGAATTTTCTACTTTTGCCCAGACTGTCATATCAAGAAGGCTTTATAATTATCTGCGGACTGAATACAGGTGGAAGCCTGAGATAAGTGTCAATCCGACCATAATAGGGGGTGATATCCCTGAAGAAGAAGTCTCCGAGATAGCTATTGAACTCAAACAAAAAAATGCTGAACTTGGCAGAGAAGAAAGTGCCATGTCTTCTGCTGTGACCGTGAGTGACGAGGTTAATGCTCTTACGGAAAGATTACAGATATACGGGATCGAATTTTCACAACTTGTAAAGAGTTCTCCCACTTCCGGTAAAACAAAACTTGCATGCAGGACTCTGCTCAATACCATGATGAATGACGATGAATTGCTTGCGAAATACAAGAAATCACATACTATCCCTGTGATGGCACTGGCGAGTGCTTCGGGGATAAGCAAAAAGATAATAGACAGATACAGACGTTATCTGATAGCTTCACTGGAAATACTTTTAGGAGACTATCCTCTCCTGTCCACATATCTAAAATGATCAAGAAAGGGAATGTTTTATGAAAGCAACTGTCCTGGATTCCAACGGACGTGTAAGTTACGTTCTTTGCGATGACGGAATCTTCAGACAATTAAAAGGGGTATACGAAAAGGGGTGTACTCTCTCAGTCGATGCAGGACCATTTAATTCCTGTATTATACATACGAACGCGAAGCGCGGACGTATATTACGTTTTGCTGCTCCCATAGTTGCTGCAGCAAGTATGATGCTCTGCGCCATAACCGGTAATGAGATTGCAGAGGACAGAAAAGACTGTTCGTATGTGACTATAGATGTCAATCCATCCATTGAGTATGCACTTAACAGAAAAGACAAAGTAATATCTGTAAATGCCCTGAACGATGATGCGGTGCCTATTGTTGAAGAACTTAGAAAACAGAAGGTTGAAAGTAGAAGTGATATATCTTATGCCATAGAAAAAACCATTACAATATTAAAAGATAGTGATTACCTTGCTGATGACGAGAGATCTGTCCTTATAGATGTTGCTAATGATGATGAGGACTCTTCTCTCCAGATAAAAGACAGTGTTACTGCTGTTATAAATGATAAAGATCCGGATATCAATCTGTGCATACTTGAATCGAGCATGGATGAAAGAAAGATTGCAAACGACAAGGGTATGAGTGTCGGAAGATATGCAGCACTTGTCAAGGACGTTAATAAGAGTGAGAAGAATGATACGGATGTTATTGAGTACTCTTCTCTTCCTGTAAAGACCATCGTAAAAAACATCACTGAGCCTGTGGAAGAGATTGTTGAACCTGCAAAACCTGATACAATTGCATCTGTCCAGACTAAAGCTGATGAAACTTCTGCTTATAAAGAAAAAGATGAAAGCGCTTATACCAGGATGACATCAGAAGTGGCAAAAACTTCTTCCAAGAAAGAGCAAAAATCTTCTTCTGATAAAGCTGAAGTAAAAGAAGAACAGATAAGAAAAGAAGAATCTGTTCCTGTGGAAAGTACTCCTGCGGCTCCTCAGGTTGTAGTTACTCCTACTCAGGAAGTACAGCCTCCTGCAAACGATACGACTGATAATCAGCAGGCAAGTCCTGAACCCGAACAAAACAGTAAGGATAACGAAAAGAAACAGAGCGAAACAAAAGACACTGATGAGGCAGCAAGTGTAGATATAACTCCTCAGACTCCTGAACCGCAACCCGAACCTGAGCCTGCACCTCCTCAGGATGAAACTCCCGAACCTGAACCTACTCCGGCTGAACCTGAACCATCAGAAGGTACGGGGGATGCGGATGTGATAGAACCTGATAGTGGAGTTGGTGAAGCAGATGTAGTTCCTGATATACCTGAAGAATCGGCTCCAGCTCCTGAACCGGAACCTTCACCGGTACCAAGTGACAATTCTGCTGAAGTGATCAGCGTTCCTGTTACTATAGACGAAATATCTGTTGAAAATATTGGCGAATAAGTTTAATACTTAAGATATAGTAAAACTCCAAAAAATAGCGGAACAGTGACCCCCAATTCACTGCTCCGCTATTTGTATGTCTACAAATAGTTTACAACAAATTATGCAATAAAATATTTTGCTAACACTTCTGCAGCATTACAATCATTATATACTTCAACCATTTTTACAGACTCCCACCCAAAATACAACTGAATAACATCAGCAGGTACGCCTCTTCTTTTAAGTCTGCTACACAATTGGTGTCTCAGGCAATGGAAATAAAATGGCTTGTTTACGTATCTGCTTATAGTATTTGAACATGATTGTATTTGTGAATCGGTAGCTTTAGTTCCGTTTCTCCCTACAAACAGATACTCACAGTTAATGTTGCGTCGTTCTCTTTCTGCCATCCAAAGGTCATAATATTTCTTAAACTCTTGAAGAGTGAACTTATATATTGGTTTACCAAGTTTTCCTTTACCTTTAGTACGTATTTTCTCAGGAGTTACATATAATGATGTTCCGGGGATGATGTTATCAGAAGAGAACCAATTAACCTTAAACTGTAAAAGTTCTGCTCTTCTGCTCCCGGAAAAAGCTGCAAGAGCAAACATGCATGCAGCTTGATACTTATGATCTGCGACAAGCTTGTCTAAGGTTTCATCGATTTCTTTGTCACTGATAACAGTTGGTTCCAAAACATTTTGAATAGGTGGTGAAGGTATTTTATTAACAACGGGATGATAGTCTTTAATCTCATCATCAAGAATATTTTCAATGTAATTACTAAGCGAACTTAATACGCTTTTGACTCGTGCGATTCTGTTGGGACTCCACTGCCATTTAGTAAGCGCATAGTTCTGAAATGCAGCTATTTCCATTTTTCTTAATCTGGTGAAAGACTTGTTCCTATTACATATGTAATTCCATGTGAAGAATATTTCGATGTCGTTTTTGTATCCTTTGATGGTCCGTTCACTTCTGTCGATAGAATACAGATATTCTATGAAACCTTTAAGAAACATTTTATTCTTTCTGTTGAATTTGCTCGATACAGCACTTTCAACTATTTTGTGATTAGTTTTTGTTCTGTTCATTTTTACTCCTCCGTAATTGATTATTAACATGAAATTTAATAATACTACGAAGTAAAAAATTATTTAGGCATAACTGTTAATATTAGACAAATTTTGTTTTGTTACATGTCCTCTTCTAAACCGCTTGATTACTGAAGTTAGACGAATTTGTCTATGTTCAAAATGTGATTTTAACGTCTGGTTAAGCCAGCGTGAAACCACGTCGTTTTGACCAGACGCTAAACTCATACAGCGTCTGACTTTGTCGCGACAAAGGACGAATAATTTCATATGAAAGGGGACAATTTATGAAGAAACTAACAAAAGGTAGACTTCTGTCAGGTGCATTGGCAACAGCGCTGACGGTAGCGAATATGGGCGCTCTGATGCCCATGACAGTATTTGCAGCTGACCCGCAAAAGTCAACAGTACCAAATATCCTTACTGCTGCGTCAAAATGGGATATATCATTTAAGAAGATTGACGATCAGTTTTATGATAAGGATGAACAAAATAAAGAAGTAACGTTTGTATTTGGCGATGATTTGAAAGCAAAAGATCCAAATGTTAGTAAGGGTGCCGAGTGGTCAGTAGAGGTTAAGAGCGGGGACATCGCTTTTGATTCAGGAGCAACTACGGTGCTGAAGTCTAACGATTGGGTAACTGACACGGCAGACACAATTGGTGGAAAACTTGATTTAAGTGCCATGACAACACCAGGGGAAACGACAACCTTTGCACTTATGTATGATCAGGATGGTGCAACTGGTAAAGATTATCTGCCGGTTGAAGTTTCTACAATCGATTATACTTTTAAAACCAAGGCTATAGCTTCTCAATTAAAAGGAGTTGTGACTATAGAAGGTGCTGATGCAGTGTATTCGGGCAACAGTACAGACCTTACACTTAATATCGGTGATGTGCCTGATGGATACTTTGTGGATGCAGATACAAAATACATTATGGGTATTGCATCAGGTAGTGAAATAAAATCTACTGCTCTTACACTTAGTGGTGATTATGGTACATCAGCATCCACTTATGGTGAAAATAAAAAGGGAGCTGTAGCAATAGATGATCTTGCAGCTGAAGGACAGGCAAAGATTGGTGTTTGGGTAGATACAGTTGGGTCAGATGCCGATGCACTTGATATCAAAGAAATAAATGTTACAAAGTCAGCCATAACAGATATTTCTGCAACTGGAACAGGTAAGTATCTTGGGGTGTATGATACCGATGTAACAAGTGACGGGATTACTGTAGAAGCTACAGAGACATATAATGACCCTAAGGGCGGAGCTCA
This sequence comes from Butyrivibrio sp. NC2002, assembly GCF_000702265.1. Lineage (GTDB taxonomy): Bacteria > Bacillota > Clostridia > Lachnospirales > Lachnospiraceae > Butyrivibrio. The sequence goes on along the minus strand of NZ_KL370880.1, from coordinate 796,828 downwards.
GATAAAATGGGCAGTTGTTAAAAATTATGGCAGTACAGATGCGAGCGCTGTAGCTGCAAACGCAACTGATGATTTCACCATTAAAGTTAATGATGGATCTGATTCTACTACAAAGGCAACTAAAACACCATTTACAGGCACAAGCTTTACAGACACTGCTGTAATTAATGCTGGTAGTGGCTTAAATGAAGAGTCTGATGCTGGAAAGTATACTGTGGTTGCGTATACAGGTGCTGAGAATGCAAAAACAGCTACAACTTTCGCTGATCCTGTCGCTACGTATGATTTTGAAGTTGTAGATGTTACGAAACCTGCAATAATAAAGGATACTGATACTAATACATCAAGTAGATTATATGTTGGTAAGAGTGTTGAACTTGGACTCTATGCAGGAAAAAACCTAAAGAAAATATCAAATGCCACATTTACACTGGATGATAAAAAGGATGCAGACTATGTTACTATCGAAGGTAACAAAGTTACTGTAAATAAGGTAAAGACAACTTCTTCTGGTGCGATCAAGATCAATGCATCATACGATATTGCAGATGGCGTGTCTTATAAGACACCTACAAGTGGGCAGTATACTCTCACAACAATAGCGAACGGTTTTACCATAGAAACAGGCAAGAATGCTGTTAAAGGAAAAGACCTTAATGCTAATGGAGAACTTGAGATAGGTAATACCACTACAGTGGTTGCCAAATTTGCAGGCAATGAAGTGAAAGGTGCTGATGGTGTTGAATGGAGTTCCAGCGATGAGAAAATAGTTAAGGTGGATAATGACGGAAATGTTACTGGTGTAGGAGCAGGCACGGCGAAACTAACAGCAACATATACAGATGAGAACAATGTTGTATATGGATCTGAGCCTGCATTTCTTACAATAAAGGTAGCTCCAGTTACATGTTATCTCGTTGATGAAGATGGGTATTCTGTAGGAACCTCCGATTCAGTAGATATTCTGATTGGTGATTCTAAGACATATTCACTGGCAACATCTAATGGAAGTGATATTTCTAATCTTACATGGACTTCAAATAATGAAAACATCACAGTTACAGATGGAACTATAACTGTACAGGATGGAGCAAAATCAGGTGAGAAAGCAACTATAAAGGCACTTGTTAGTGGGTCCGATGTGGCAACGATCACCGTAACAGCTAAGGATGTTATATATTCAGCAGTTGATGAAGATGGCGATATTGTAACTGCACCTTCATTATTCAAGGGAGAATCTATAACACTTAATGCTCTTCGTAATGGAGAAGCTGTAGATGGAGAGTGGAAGCTTGTTACAAGTGTGGGAGCAACTACGGGTCTGACTAATGAATCCATTTCCCTAAGTGGAAATGTAGTGACAGCGACAAAGAGTGCTGATGATAATAAAAATGGTGTAGCATTCTTTGCTTCTACAAACAAAACTACAACACCTGATTTGGCATTTGTTGTAACTGTTAATGCTAATGTATACGAATTGTATATTGATGAAGTTAAGAAGAATGCTGACTCGGGCACTTGGGCAGCTTCAACTTATGCTCTGGCAATAACAGATATGGAAGTTGGAGAATCTCATACATTCAGATTCATGAATGGTGCAGAGGATGTCACAACTAAGGGTACAACTTACAAGTATGATGAAGAAATCTTCAGCATTGATAATGGTGTGCTTACTGTTATTGGAGAAGGAACAGGTGCAACAATAACTATCGAAAACAAGACTGGTTCAACTACAAATGCAAAAGGCGTAATTACTGTTGGAAAAATCTACGCAGGTAACGGCGCTGCTGAAAAGGCAACAACAGCAATAAGCTCAGCTAAAAGCGCAGGGCTTGCAGCAAGTGACGCTATTGACAGTGCTGCTGCAGCTACTGAAGCAGCAGAGGCAGCAAAGGCTGATCCCACAGCAGAAAATCTTTCAAAAGCAGAAGATGCACTTGACGAAGCAAAGGAAGCTCTTGATAGTGCGAATAAAGCTCTTAAAGTAGCACAGGATGCTCTTGCAGAAGCAGAAGCAGCAGGTGCAAAATCTGAAAGCGCTGTAGCTGCAGTTGAAGCAGCAGAGGCAGCTGTAGAGCAGGCTGAGAAAGATGTTGCGGATGCAGAAGCAGCAGTAGCAGATGCCCAGACAGCATTTGATGAAGCAGCTTCAGAGGTAGAAAAGGCTAAGAAGGCAGAAGAAGAAAAGAAAGAAGAAGAAAAGAAGCAGCAGGAAGAGCAGAAAGCCGCTGAAGAAAAAGCAGCAGCTCAGAAGGAAGGTGCTACAGGCACAGACGCTACAGCTAATGCTAACTTCACAGTTACAAGCACAGCTGACAAGACAGTTGCTTACACAGCTCCTGCTACAAAGGCAAAGAAGGTTACAATTCCTTCTACTGTAACAGTTGGTGGTGATCCGTTCGCAGTTACTGAGATTGCAGCAAATGCATTCAAGAATGACAAGACTGTTACAACTATCACAATCCCTGCATCCATCAAGAAGATCAATTCTAATGCATTCAAGAATGCTAAGAACCTCAAGAAGATCAACGTAAAGGGTGCTAAGCTTACAACTGTTAAGAAGAACGCTTTCAATGGCATCAAGAAGAACGCTACAATCAAGGTTACAGGCGCTAACAAGAAGGCCAACAAGAAGCTTCTTAAGAAGACAACAGCTGTTAAGAAAGGCAATGTAAAGGTTAAGTAATTAACGGTTTATACAAAAGTAAAAAGAGGTACAATTAACTACTATTTCAATGAAAAGAGGCTTGCAGTCAATTCGGCTGCAAGCCTCTTTAATTGAAATAGTAGTTAACGCTTAATACTGTTTGTTAAACCTTATTCAAGATTACTTTACAGTTGTCTTGGAAGAAGTTACCTGCTTCTTAACCTTGTTGACAACCTTGGTCTTCTTAGCGCCTTTAACGCCCTTAACTACAATCTTGGAGCCTTTCTTCATTCCCTTGAATGCGTTCTTACCAACTGTAAGGTTACCCTTGGTCTTGATTGTAACTTTCTTGAGGTTCTTGCAGTTCTTGAACGCGTTCTTACCAATCTTGGTAACTGTGTTAGGAATTGTAAGGGTCTTAAGGGTTGTATCCTTTGCAAAAGCACTAGGTGCAATGGATGTTACTGTGTAAGTATTTCCACTGTGATCCTTAACTGTTGCAGGGATTGCTAGTTTTGTAGCCTTCTTGTCAGCATCTGTTCCCTTGTACTCAACTGTAGGAGCTGAAGCTGTTGCATCTGTTACAACAAATCCGGTTGCATTTCCGCTTGCATCCTTGAGCTCATTACCTACAGGTGCAGGTGTATTAGCTGCTGAGCCGTCAGAGTTAAGCTTTTCCTGAGCATTTGCTGCTGCAGTTGTTGCTGCAGTTGCCGCATCAGTAGCTGCCTTAGCTGCATCAGTTGCTGCTTTCTTAGCTGCTGCATCATCTGTAGCTGCTGCTGCCTTTTCAGCTGCCTCAGCTGCTGCTTTAGCTTCTGTTGCTGCATCCTGAGCTGCCTTTATGTTTTCAGCTGTAGGATTAGCCTCTGCTGCCTTAGCTGCTGTATTAGCCTTCTCGGCTGCTGTATTAGCTACATTCGCTGCATTCTCTGCTGCTTCCTTGGCATCAGCCTGAGCTTCTGTCTCTGTTACTGTAACCTTGCAGGTTGCACTGTAATCACCAGATGTCGCTGTGATAGTTGCGGTTCCTGCTGCTACAGGTGTGACTGTTGCTGTTCCGTTACCATTATCTGTAACAGTTGCAATCTTCTCATCAGAAGACTTCCATGTGAGTTCTTCCACTGTTGTAGAAGGCGATACGCTAGCTGTTATAATCTCACTATCTCCACCAACTTCGAGTGAAAGCTTTGTAGGATCAATATCTACTGATTCTGTCTTTATAGTGCCTAAAACTTTAACTTTAAGTGTCTTGGCTGTAGAAGTTCCTCTAGTAATAGTAACACTTACATCTTTGTCAGTAGCCTTGATACCACTGATAATTCCTGTTGTCTTTCCAACACTAATATACTCAGTGTCTGTAGTAGTATATGTCGCTGAATCTGTAATATCCATGCCACTTGTTGAATCTATTACTGAAAGTTCTAATGTTCCACCTACAGCTACTGAAACACCTTCTCCGTCATCGTATGAACCAACAGTACCAGTTTTAGCATCTATAAACAGTACATTAGATTTATCTGTGATAATTCCTTCATCTACTGTTACTTTAATGTCTGCTGCTGCGACACTTACAGTAAATGTCTTTGGTGCTATCGAAGTATCAGCAGGAGTAAATGTAATACTGCTTGTTCCTGCTGTCTTAGCAGTCACCAATCCTTTTGTATTAATTGTTGCTGTAGCAGTAGTAGCGCTTGACCACTTACCATCTATGCTTTCTCCATTATAGGTCGCATAAAACTCTCTTGTACTGTCTGTTACCATACTAACTGTACTGCTTGCTGCCACATTTACTTCGTTTCCAGTATATTCATCTACATATGCAAATCCCACTGTATCCTTTGCCAGAACATCGTAACTAAATGTAATAGGTCCGAGAATTGTCTTTCCGTCAATCTTGATATTTGATGCTGTAGCAGTTTTATTATTTTCTGCTGAAGTACTTACCGACAGAACACCTTTGCTTGTTACTGAAGCTCCGGTACCATTTGTCGCCCACGTTACACTGTCTGGATCAACTAGTTCGCCATTAACATATACTCCAAGTTCAACTTCATCGCCAACGTAATAAACGCCGCTGCTATTTAATGAATTCTTATCGTACACTGCATATGTAACCGCTTCATCACTAACGGTAACAACAATCGTCTGACTGTTAGAACTATCTGCTCTGCTGATTGTAATATTTGCGACACCGCTACCAACTGCATAGATGGTTCCGTTCTTCATATAAGCAACATCTTCATCATCACTTGCATAAACAGTATCTTTATCACCAGACACGTCTACACCGTCCAGTTTCACTACAAGAGCTGCGCTGTCACCAACAATCAGGTCTGCAGTAGTAACTGCGGCCGCATTATCAAGTGCAGTGTTATTATTACCAACTTTTCTTGTTCCACTCTTAGATGCAACGGATAATTCAGCCGCATTAACAGTTATGCTTATTGTAACATCATCAGCAAATTCATACTTTGCTGTAACTGCATATGTGTCAGGTTTTGTGGCTATGAATTTTCCACCTGTAACAGTTGCGCCTTCCTTGTCAACAGACCACTCTACATCTGCTGTTATATCTACTCCTGCCTGATTCTTTGCTGTAAGCTGATTTTCAATATTAAGGTAGCTGTTTGCATTTGATTTCGTAATTGCTATAACATCTTTAGCTACATTTGTTATTGTTACAGCTGTTGAATCAATCGGCTTACCCTTATCAGGAGTATACGTTGCAGTTATCTTTGCTCCTGCGTTACTCTTAGCCTTAACTGCATGTACTAAACCAGTTTTTTCACCAACTGTTACATATGCCGGCTTATCAGATGCCCATTTTACCTTCGAGCTGTCCGCTTCTTCAAATGTTATTCCATCTGAGCTCTTCACATATGCTTTAAGCTGTACATCTGTCCCAAGATAGAGATCAGTAATTGTTCCTGCTGTGCCAGCTTGTGTAATTGTTGTTTTATCAGTACTGAGACCTGTACCAATTGCAAAGCCATTGCCTTCAATATTCGTTACATCAAATTCGTAAACACCGATAACAGGAGTAACCGTAAGATCATTGGTTATATCAGTCTCAGATGCCACCAGATAATAAGTTCCTGCTGTCACACTATTTCCAGAATCCGGGAGCGTTATCTCGACTTCTTCCGTTATATACTCGCCATTCTTCTCATCCTTCACCACACCTGCAGCAGCAAGAGTAAACAATGTATCATCATTGCTTATTTTATTTCCTTTTTTAAGAATATCTTTACCTGATTTTGTAACTGTGTTATTTGTCACTTCATCAAGGTATGAAAGATAATCCTCTTCTCCAACAACTACATATTTAAATGTTGAAGAATCAGTCTTGTCTTCAATATTTAAATCGCCTTTTACAGTGGCAGTTATTGAGCCCTGATTCTTTGCTATTGATGTATCGTCAGAAGAGATAGATACATCACTAACATGTCTGTCATAGACTGTGAGTTTATCGGATGCTGTACCAAGTAGCTTTACAGCAGTAACTGCGTCGGGCTTACCAGATACTGTCTGCTTATCTTCCTCTTTGTAGTTCCATACCTGGACGATATATTCCCCTTCGGTAAGACTCGACAAATTAGCATCAATTCCTTCATACGTCTTATTTGCCGTAGCTGCTACATCCTTTGCAAACACATCTGCAGCAGAGACATTATTTCCTACTGTAAAAGTCTTTTCGGTTAGTTCGGTCTTCGATACAGTAATACCAATTTTTTCATAATCCTTAGCAGCATCATTATCATCTGCATCAAGTGCTTTGGAAAGAACTACATCAAACTTTACAGAAGTATCGCCTTTGTAAATTGATGCCTCATTAAGAGTTATACTGCTTGTCACTACTCCGGTTGTGCTTGCTGCAAATGCAGTAATAGATGTAAACGGTGCCGCCACCACACTCAGATTACTCATAGCTAACGCACACGCGAGAGCATATGACCAAATCTTTTTGTTTCTCTTCATAAAATTTTTGTCCCCTTTCATATGAAATTATTCGTCCTTTGTCGCGACAAAGTCAGACACTAATGTGTTTAGCGTCTGGTCAAAACGACGTGGTTTTCACGCTGGCTTAACCAGACGTTAAAATCACATTTTGAACATAGACAAATTCGTCTAACTTCAGTAATCAAGCGGTTTAGAAGAGGACATGTAACAAAACAAAATTTACAGTATACAAAATAAGATATTGGCATTAACTAAGCAACAGTGTGCAGTTAATTTAAAAATAATACCGCACTGGTGTACAGTTATTTTGCCAAAGGAGGAATCGAGAATGGATAAGAAAACAATAGATGAGATGGTCAATGAATTTCTAGCTAACACAAAAATGACTGATTCAGCAGGCAATAAAACAAGAGTGCCTAGAGTGCCCAAGAGACTATCAAACACTGTAGATGAAGATAATTCCTTTACAACAAGTGCCATATACAAGAAGGCTAATGGTAAAGGAAAACTTAAGATTTCTGTCTGTATTGAAGAGAGATGATTCGAAAAAAATAGGGCAGAGCTAAAAAATCAATACCATAGTATGATTATCATTATTTCGTAGCATCGCTTGCTGATATAACATTTATAGAATGTAGAGTATTATCATGCTATTATAATTATTGTCGTATAATTTCTTAATGATTACAGCCTAGCTTTTTCTATTTAACCCCTTATTCTAGGGGATTTTCGACAAAAGGCAACTACATATGTTATAATATGTATATAGTTTTTATGTTTAAGGTTAAATCGTCTTTTGTAGACGATAGTTGGTGAAGTCCTGGATAACGCAGGCATGTTTTTGAATTGTAACAGGAGAGTTATAACCATTTAAAAGGATGTGAATGGCTAGTGAATTTAGGACTGATTTTTTTTTTACTTTTTATCTCATTTTTAAGAGCATAGCAAAGTTGGTCTGAATTCAGCAAAAAGGAAGAAATGACGGTTCTCCACTATCTGCTTTTGTTTTTGCCACAATGGTAATAGACAATTGATGCATCTTGGAGACACAACTAAATATACGGGCACGTGCCCTGAAAGGATAAAAACAATCAGGGTACGGAGTAGAGGACAACTCCTTTCCCTGTTAATATAAATATTTTCATAGAAAGGAGATGCAGGAGTATGATTATGAAAATACCGATGGAGACAACTGTAAGTAACCTAAATAAGCTTAGCGAAAATGAGTACGAGCACATATCTATTCTTATTAACAATATCGTTGATAAGAAAGACAACGTTTCTGTTGCTGAAGCGCTCTCGTTTGGAGATAAGATGTGTGATAAATACTCAGATGCATTTAAGGTGCTTGCAAATTGAAAAAGCTTAACGAAGAAATAATACTTGCCTTACACGATCAACAAAAAGAAGACAGATATATCGAAAATGATATATCTGTCTTTGTTATAACTCCTGTTCTTATGTGGACAAAACAGCGCTATTGGCCTTTAGTCATTGTCACCTTTTTTAAGAAAAGAATCGAAAACAGACTGGATGTCCACTGGCTCTAATTCAGGATATGCCTTTGTCGCAGTATCCACATCCTTGATTAGCCCTATTTCTATTTGATGTTGTAAATTATCCATCATAGCATCAATAACCAATGATTCGCCGACTCCGCTCATATTCTTCACTTCCTTTCTGATTTCCGGCTCACTGTCTACATCCGTATATTTTTCAAGTGTTTTAATATCACCTTCAAATACACTGGTCAAGTAATCGAAAATCTTTTCGTTGCTCTGCTGTTTTCCGGTTCCACGCCTGATAATAATAACACTCATCAAATCGTGTTCGCTCGCAGGTTCATTTGTATTACCAATGATATCTTCCTTTTGTATCGAGTACAAGCTTACTGTATTCTTTAGCTTGGGATCTGAAACATTATTGCACACCCAAATTGAATATACTTTTTCAAGATCACCATAATTAGTGGTATCTTTAAGATCTCCAAGTTGAGAGCTTAGTTCTCTCGCTGCATAATATACAGCTCTTTGTATTATTGCATATGATGGAGAACTTGGCTTGTAATTGTTTTGAACTTCAAAATCAATATGAAGCATTACTACAATATCATTTGAAAGCTTTGGGTTTTTTACTATAAAATGCTTGTCATAAAAAATGGTTTTCTCTGTATAGGATGACATCTCTGTACCACGATCAATTACTTCTGGAGGGATGTCCTCTACAGGAATATTATCACTTATGCTTTCAGCATCAATGCTCCTGATCACCTCTTCGATTGAATAATTTCTAAATTCTGGTACCGTAAATTGCAATACAGGTGCCAATATCGCCTTATGTCCAAACATTTGCTTGACAACTTTGTCTGCTGTTGAACCTACTGCATTACCTGCAATGACAGCCCTTTTTGTTTCTTCGTTCATTTGCGATTCCCCTTTTCTGAATCTTTGTTTACAGTTACATATATATAAACAGAGACTCAGCCATAGGCGGTCTCTGATAGATAAATAATAGAGACCTGATCCCTATGCTAAAGGAGTTAAATCCTCCTTATCAGACTAATATAGTCCACATATAATTGTTCCTCATCCATTTATCACTATCAGAAATAGATGAGTCTATTACTTCCTTTTCCTAAAATACAAAATTCTGCCTCCGCTATTGAGGGCTTTACAAACTGTGCATCACAAAGACGCAGCTAACCTTAAACATAATATTATTAATTGCATTATAGCATATTTATGAGAATTTTGCTGGATTGATGCCTGATTGGGCTGTTAACTGAGAAGCTGAATGCTCAGCTGTATTCTGTTTAATGGGGAAATAAAGTTTGCGATAGATATGAGAAACATGGCTTTGACAAAAGCAAGTATGTGCGTCAAGATGTAGTTGTAAAGTTGTAAAATCAAAAGTTATAGTTAAAACGTTTTTTCACATTTCGTTAAAAGCTGTACAGAAAACTTATACCAGATACAGAGCGTCTATATATGTCGAGTCTTTTAAAGATTCCTGCTCCAAAGTATATTGTTTTCTATAACGGTAATTCGGCAAAGATGCCAGATGATATCATCGAGTTAAAGCTTTCATCTGCTTTTGAGGGTGATTATGAACCCGGAAAGTTTGAATGGACAGCTACAATGATCAACATCAGATCCGACAGAGACAGAGATATCCTTAACAAATGTAAACCACTTAAGGAATACTCCACTTTTGTCGAAGAAGTAATTGTAAACAATCAGACAATGGGTATTGAAGATGCCGTAAAGAAATCAGTTGATGACTGCATAAAGAACAATGTGCTAAAAGACTTTTTAGAGACACATAGGAAGGAGGTTGTTGATATGTGCTTGACTGAGTTTGACGAGACCAAATGGGGTGAACTCATGAAAGAAGAGGGGCACCAGAAAGGAATAATTTCTTTGGTAAAAAAAGGCAAAATATCTGTAGAAGATGCTGCTGAAGAACTTGGGCTTGATGTACCGGCAACCGAGAAGCTGCTTGCCGATAATGGCATTCAAGTTCCTTCTGTGGTGTAATCTAATCAAAATGGCTTTCAAAAGAAGACAACCCCAGATGCATTGTGGCACTTGGGGTTTTTCTTTATAGCAAATCATCTGGCCTAGGATGCTGTATGAAATAGACATGAAGATTAGTATGCCTCTCTACAGAATGCAAATCCTCCTTGATATAACTCCAAGAACCTGGTAAGGAGTCCGGAGTGCCATTTACAACATCAGTCTTTAGAAAATCAATAAATTTCTCTTCTTTGCCAATGAATCTTTCATAAAAAGCATCGGCATAGTCCTGTTTCTTATCTGCATCAAGATTACGTTCGTTGTATAAAGCATGATCAAGATTACATGACAAAAAATACATTTCATAGGGTATACCTTTTATATCCGTTATGGACAAAAGAAAGCTTATGATTTCTGACTTCTTTTTATTTCGTTCTTTGACTTTTTCAATATCTTTGCAGTAAATTCCATCATCCTGATAAACAAATCGGTAAGTCTCTCCTGCAAAAATGGCAGAACCAGGAATAAATGCTCCGTCCATATCAAAGATCTGTACTACTTGATAAATGTCACTTTTTTGGAGCTTTTGATCTTTTGTAAACCTGTCTATAACATCGTATATTTTATCTTCAACGTTTTTCGTATCAACATCTGGATCACTTGATATATCACCATTTGTGAATTTGAAAACAATGTTTTTAGATCTTCTGTAAATCTTCTTAAAGATTTTTTCGAGGGCTGTCTTATCCGATGGACCCTCGACAATAAACAAAACAGTTTTCTTTACTTCTCCCATTTCGAAACCTCCCTATTAGTTTGCTTTATGAAGGTCTTCCTCAAATTGTGGAGAAAATTGGAGGGTCACTCTATTATTGGGATTCCCAGCTTTTCTGAACGCATAACCCATTGCTATTAAATCATCTTCGTCATATAAATCTTCCTTTTGTCCTCCGACTGTAAGAGCGCGGATATAGTAGTCACGTTTGTTGTGATTTTTTTCTATCCCCACCATTCTGATATATCTATTATCGGGGTTGGTCGTTGTGCATATGATATTTTTTGCATCGAGTTTCTCGAGAATGCGCAGATTATGAGATGTAAAAATAAGCTGACCCTTCATCTCCTTATGCATTAATCCTAATAGCTCTCCAAGTAAATATTCAAAAATACCAGAATCAAGCTCATCAACCACGAGGCAAACACTGGATTCGTTAAATGCCGATATTAAATAATTAAGGATTGAAATGATTCGCTTAATACCTTCAGATTCATATCTGAAAGGAAACTTCTTTCCGCCTCGTTTTGAATATATGTTAACTTTAAACGCTTTTTTTCCATCTGGTTTTTCAAATTCTGCAGTTTTATCAAGCTCAATTTGCAGATCAGGAATAATTGATTTCAATGCAGTATTAATTGCATCTATAGTCATTGTAACCTGATCGTAGAGTTCTTTGTCTATGTCTGATTCACCTGCGATGTAAAGAGTAACCCTAGACTGAGTGATTGTATTTTCTGTAGTGCTTCTGCCATTAATTGGGATTACAATATTTGAATTAATCTGTCCCAATTGTTCTATACGTATTACATTTAGGTCTACCATTCCAAATTTCATAAGACCATGAATAATATTGCTGAAATTAATGGCTTCTTCGTCAGACTTCATTGACTTACAAGAATCGGAAACAAGCGTATTAAAGAATACGGAAATATGACGTTGAGAGCAAATCAATGCGAGCTTCTGCATTGCCCACAGGAAAGGAATTGATTTGAGATTAGCTGCATGGTTCGATTTTACTGTTAAATCCTCCTGATCCAAAAGATCTACTGCATCATAGTTTGGATTTTCAAAGTCAATATCACGCTCACTTTTCCAAGCGGACCCTCTTAACCAATAGACAAGTGTCTCTCGAATAATCTCAATTTTCTGGATTTCTTCATTCACACGTAAATAGACGGCATACTGTACTTTGTACTTGGACTGCTTTGTTTCTATATAAAAGTCAGTAACAAGCTTTGTCTGTTCTTCTTTTGAGATGATGCCGGCAAAATCATAGGGAATTGGCATTCCCATTAATACATACTTCAGTATATCAAGTGACTCTACCAAAGCAGTTTTCCCAGAGCCATTCTGTCCATAAATACCTACAACATCTGTTTTATCTGCTTTTCCCTTGGTATTTATGCTTCCATGATTCATGTAAGTAATTTCGCCAAAATTTACATTTTTCAAGTAATTAATCTCCGAACGCATAATTCTAACGCTATACCTATTATCCATTTTCCACCTCATATATTACTTTTTATACTATTTGCATATTAGTTAATGCCGAATTCGAGGAATTCTTTCTATACAATAATAATATAAATCCGACAAAATATCCAGATTAATTTGAAAAGAACAACGCTTTTAACTTTTCTTTTATTTCATTTTCAATCACATTTTATTTTTCTCCTCATAAATTAGGAAAAACAGACTTGTTTCAAGACTTGTCTTTTCTTAATATCATATCACTTATTAAGTGTAAAATTTTGTTTTGTTACATGTCCTCTTCTAAACCGCTTGATTACTGAAGTTAGACGAATTTGTCTATGTTCAAAATGTGATTTTAACGTCTGGTTAAGCCAGCGTGAAAACCACGTCGTTTTGACCAGACGCTAAACTCATACAGTGTCTGACTTTGTCGCGACAAAGGACGAATAATTTCATATGAAAGGGGACAATTTATGAAGAAACTAACAAAAGGTAGGCTTCTGTCAGGCGCGTTGGCAACAGCTCTGACAGTGGCAAACATGGGCGCTTTGATGCCCATGACAGCATTGGCAGCCGGAAGTGTTATAGACATTACCTATTACAACTCAGGTGTAGGAAGTCTTTCTGCTGATGGTAAGACATTTGAGAACAGCAAGATATATGACAGCACAGGTACTCAGATCACAGCAGCCACTGATATGGTAGCGAGTAATACGAATAAGAATGTGGTTGTGGATGAAGACAAAGATGTTGAAGATGCATATTCATTAACCGCTTACGGTAATTCATCTGGCAAAGTGTTCGAAGATGGTGCGAATGCTCCGAGTGGGTATACTTTCGCGGGATGGAGCAATGGTACTGCTGGCAAGGTGTACACTAAGAGCGCTGATGTGGACTACGAGGATGCTCATGAATTTACAGAATTGCCACAAACCACAGATATGAATCTTTATCCTGTATGGCGAGCTGAAAAAAATGATGTAACATATAATTTGAACATTCAAAATGGTGAGGCTGTTGATATTGATGCTAGCCATACTATTGCAACGGGGGCTGGTTTAGTTAAGTCATATACCTCGGGTGATAAATTGACAACTTTAACGCTAGCAGACTTTAACGCCAAGACATCAGATGCTTATTATTTTGATGGATGGACAATAGGAACTATAAATGATGATCCTAGTACAGCAACTGTTGAGACAGCATATAAAATAGCAGAGGGTGGTAGTACAAATTTTGCTATGGCGGGTAATATAACTGTTAAGGCAAACTATAAGGCATATTGGATATTAACCCCTGATGTAACGACTAACGGTACAGGAGCAATTCTTAAGAATAAATGGAGTGCTGGACCTTTTTATGCTGCAAAGGATGGAACTATAACTCTTCCTGGAACAGATGATGTTTATCTGAGCGGAAAGAAGCTTGCAGGATGGTCTAAAAAGCCTAACGATGTTGAGGCTGACTGGGTTGCTCCTGGTAGCAAAGTAACACTGTCGGCGAACACTCCATATTATGCTCAGTATGAAGACAATACAACTAATCTTACAATAACACTTACAGGTGCTAAGGTAGCAGGAGCAGCGTTCGTGGAGACATCAGACGAGTTCTCATTTGATAGTACTGCGACCGGAAGTGCGAGTGCAGTTGCAACAGCTGTAATTACATCTCTCAAGGTAGGAGAAACTCTTGATTTATCTAAGATTAGATATACAGAGACAGGTAAGGCAATTATAGGATGGAGTACAAATGCTTCAACCATGGTTAAGAGTTATGCAAAAGATGCAAAGGTTACTCTTAGTGAGAGTATACTCACAGTGTCTGGTTCCAATTATACACTTGCACTTTATCCAGTAACTGAGGAAGGTCACAATGTTGTATATAATGGAGTAACGGACACGACAACATTGTCAACTAATCCTAGCTATGTAACAAAGTATGCAGATTATATAGCAACCTATAGCGAGAGTACAAGTCATGTAGCATTGGATTATCCTAAAGAACTTATTCCTGCAGAAAATACATTTGTAGGATATGCTACGCTTGATGCTGATGTAGCTTCTCCTAGTACGAGTTTAGATATCTCAAATGGAAAGTCCACAGGTTCAGGCAAATTTTTAAATGTTGGTGATAGTTTTACTGTCGGTAATGCTCCATATAATGCTGATATTACACTTTATCCTGTTTTGTTACCCATTAAAGCAATAAGCTATAACCCTAAAGGCGGAGATGGTGAAATTGATGCAACTGAGTACGTTTATGGTGATAAAGAAGTTACACTTGCATCAGAAGGATTTACTAAGAAGGGTTATGCACTTAAGGGATGGGATACAACCAATACTGGAACAACAGTGGTATATGAACTTGGGGAAACTCTTGATGCCAACGATACAAATGGTCTTAATAACGCTACTTTAACATTGTATGCTGTTTGGGGAAATCCTGAAACATATAAGATTACATTTGTAGCAAACGGCGGTTCTGGAACAATGGATGTTCAGGAAATTACACAGCAGGCTGGAGATAAGCTCAATGCAAATGCATTCACAGCTCCTGCAGGTAAGAAGTTTGCAGGATGGGCAACATCAGCATCAGGTGATGTAGTTTACACAGATGAGGCTACAACTGAGAATATCAAAGAAGCAACAACCCTGTTTGCAGTATGGGTAGATGATGGTTCAGCAGAAGCAGCTAAGGCTGATGCAATCGCAGCAGCAGTTAAGGCAGCTGACGCAGCAGTAGCTAATCCTACAGAAGCTAGTATTAAGGCAGCTGATGATGCTATCGCAGCAGCTAAGGCAGCTGGAGCAACAGATGCAGAGCTTAAGGCAGCAACAGATAAACTTGCTACAGCTAAGACCGCTTATGCAAACAGAGGTCTCCAGCCTAATGAATCAGGTAAGTCTGACGACGGTGCATCTGTAAAGGCTACATCTGATGGTAAGGGCGTTGTTGTTACATCAACAGACAACAAGAATAAAGTTAAAATTGGCGATACAGTCAAGGTTAACGGTGTTGAATATCCTGTAGTAGAACTTGCCAAGAAGGCTATCACAGGCAAGAAGGTTAAGAACGTTACTATCAATGCAAAGAATCTTACAAAGGTTAACAAGAATGCATTTAAGGGCGCTAAGAACCTTAAGAAAGTAACAATCAAGGGCGTTAAGAAGACTTCCAAGGTTGCTAAGGCTATCGTTAAGGCAGCTAAGAAGGTAAACAAGAACGTTAAGATTGTTTACAAGAAGTAATTATTTAAGCTATTGATTAATTAAGTGTTTAGGAATAACACATAAGTATTAAGCATTAACTACTATTTCAATTAAAGAGGCTTGCAGCCGTGATGGCTGCAAGCCTCTTTTCATTGAAATAGTAGTTAATTGTACCTCTTTTTACTTTTGTATAAACCGTTAATTACTTAACTTTTACGTTACCCTTCTTAACAGCTGTTGTCTTCTTAAGAAGCTTCTTGTTGGCCTTCTTGTTAGCGCCTGTAACCTTGATTGTAGCGTTCTTCTTGATGCCATTGAAAGCGTTCTTCTTAACTGTCTCGAGCTTAGCACCCTTTACGTTGATCTTCTTAAGGTTCTTAGCATTCTTGAATGCATTAGAATTGATCTTCTTGATGGATGCAGGGATTGTGATAGTTGTAACAGTCTTGTCGTTCTTGAATGCATTTGCTGCAATCTCGGTAACTGTGAATTTCTCACCATCGATTGTTACTGTTGAAGGAATTGTAACCTTCTTTGCCTTTGTAGCAGGAGCTGTGTAAGCAACTGTCTTGTCAGCTGTGCTTGTAACTGTGAAGTTAGCATTAGCTGTAGCGTCTGTGCCTGTAGCACCTTCCTTCTGGTCGGCTGCCTTCTGTTCTTCTGCTTTCTTCTCTTCCTCGGCCTTCTTAGCCTTCTCAACTTCTGTAGCTGCCTCCTTGAATGTTGCCTCAGCAGCTGCTACATCCTCTTTTGCTGTTTCAACGAGTGCCTTTGCTTCTTCAACCCTTTCTTCTGCAGCATCAACTGCCAGCTTTGCAGCATCTGACTTTGCACCAGCAGCAACTGCTTCTTCATAAGCTTTCTGCGCTGCCTCAAGTGATGCCTCTGCTGTCTTAAGGTCTTTCTGTGCATCCTCAAGAGCGTCTTGTGCCTTTGTGAGATTTTCAGCTGTAGGATCTTTCTTTGTAGCTTCTGCTGCTTCAGCTGCCTTTGCTGCTTTATCAATAGCATCCTTTGCTGAACTTTCTGCATTGTCAGCTTCATTTATAGCTGTCTCTGCCTTCTGTGCAGCACCTTTGCCGGCATAGATAGTTGTTACAGTAAATGTACCTTTAGCATTGACTGTAGTACCGGTCTTGTTTTCAACTTCTATTGTAGCCCCAGAACCTTCTCCTATAACTGTAAGTACACCATTTTCGATGTTAAATACTTCTTCGTCATAAGTATATGTTGTACCCTTAGTTGTAATGTCCTCTGAACCAAACATGAACTTAATTGTGTGAGACTCGCCTACTTCCATATTTCCTATTGTATGGGCATAGTTCTTTCCTGCCCATGTTGTAGCAGTTGTCGGAGCTGCAAGTGTATCATCAATATAAAATTCATAAACGTTCGCTTTGACCTCAACATTTATTGCTGATATATCAGGTGTTGTTGTCTTATTTGTTGAAGCAAAGAATACAATTCCGTTATCACTATCATCTGATGCGGGAGCTGTTGTTGCTTTAAGCACGTTTCCGCTAATTGAAATACTTGCATTTGTCTTACCTGTGTCGAGTTTCCATTCGCCATCTACAGGTTCGCCATTACGGAGCGCTGTAAGAGTGATAGTTTCACCATTGAAAATGCTCGGAGCAGTTACGGTATCACCATTTTCATCAACTACGGACCATATTACATCCTTTGCATTAACTGTAATTGTTGCAACTGCTGTTCCATTTACAAGTGCCTTAACATGTGCTACGTCGCCTGCCTTAGCACCACTCTGGACTGTAATTGTTCCATTGTCTACAGTTATGTTCTTGTCATCAGAAGACCATGTAAGATTCTCTATCTCACTGCCATTAGATGTAACAAGCGTAAATGTCTTTGAATCTCCAATCAGTATATTTGTTGTTGGAGTGGTGGTTCCAAAAGATTCTCCATCTTCGTCAATCACATCATATGTAATCGCGTCCACGGTAATTGTAAGAGTAGTAGGAGTTGATGGATATACAACACCTTTTTTATCCGTATACTTAGCTGTAAATACTGCTGCACCGGCACCTACTGCTTTAATATTACCATCGTTATCAATTGTTGCGATCTTTTCGTCGTCTACACTCCACTCAAGACCATCAGCTGAACCTACCTCTTTTCCAGCAAACTTTGCAACTACCGTGGTTGTTTTACCAATCTCAAGATGACCTGCAGCATTTAGATCCTTGCCAGCTACAGCTTTCTTTCCAAGAGCGACTGTAAGTCCGTCTGCTACTGTTGTAAGTGTGTACTGTTCACCTGCTGATGTCTTATCAGAAACGCCATCTACTATCTCATAGGAAGCATTGATCTTAACTGTTCCACCTGATGTAGTCTTCACTTTATTTACAGTAACTACATTTCCGCTTATAGTTACAAATTCTGCATCTGTTGCATCATCAAGTGTAAATGTTTCATTAGAAGTTCTCTTCTCTTTTGTGCCTGCATAAAGACCAAGTTCTGCCCACTGTCCTACATAAAAACTTCCAGTTGTTTTATTATCTGCATCCTTGATCTTCAAAGCAGGTGCATCTACAACTGTAAATTTCTTTGTAGCTACCGGATTAGCAAAAGTAGTTGCCGTATTTGCCTCACCACCTGTATAGGCAATAACAGTATACTCTCCAACATCAGCCGTAGCTAAGCCTGCTCCAGCGCCAATTACTGCTGTATCCGTAAATCCTGTTCCTGTAAAAGGTGCTTTTGTTGCCTTTGTTGTGGCATCATTTCCACCGTTAACTTTTATGGTAAACTTTGCAGTTCCTGTTGCTGCAGTTGTTTTTCCATAATCCTTTACAATCGCCCATTTTATCTGTGCACCACCATTTGGATGATTGTATGTCTCAGAAGCACTTAATGAGATACCAGTGTTTGTTACATTAGCATCATTTATACCAATATTCTCACCTGTTCCAGTAAGTGTAAGCCCCGTGATATCTGCTTTAACAACTTCAATTTCTTTAATATCTAATGCCTGAATATCAGTACCCTTAGATGCAGCCCATACACCAATTTTGGCCGTTCCTGATGTCGAAGGGGTTACTGACACCTTCTTGTCTGCTCCATATGCTTCTGCTGTGGTGTAGTCACCAGATAGAGTTGCGGTTACCGTATTACCAACTGCTTTATCAACTATATAAGTCGTAGAACTATCTATGTAATATCCTTCCGCCGGAGTTCCAATTTCCAATCCCAGATCAACCGCCTGACCAGTATAGGTACTCGGACTTCCTGTTAATGTAACGACACCTTTGAGAGCCTCACCATCAGCTTTGGTCTTGAAAATATAACTCTTACTATCAACTTCAATGGGGGTATAACCTGTTCCCGTACCGTCTTGGTCATATTCAACAGCAAAAGTTGTTGTCTCTCCTGGAGTTGTAAGAGCATTAAATTTTAGTTTACCACCTAGCTCATTACCGGTGCTTCCATCACAACCGCTTGATGGTAAAGTTGCCGTCGCTGTACTATCTAATAAAGTAGCTCCATTCTTTATTTTAATCGTCCATACACCATTTGTATCCGCTTGTATATCATCTTTTATTGTGAATGTTACCGTTTTATTGGCCTCATCCTTGTCATAAAATTCACTCGATGCACTAGGATCCTTATCTGTAAAAGATATATCCCATACTGCATTATCCAAGTCAAAAGCTGCCGGTAAAGTTGATGGTTGAGGGTCAGCTGCATATGCCGTCATA
Source organism: Butyrivibrio sp. NC2002 (assembly GCF_000702265.1). Taxonomy (GTDB): domain Bacteria; phylum Bacillota; class Clostridia; order Lachnospirales; family Lachnospiraceae; genus Butyrivibrio. Next base: position 777,524 of record NZ_KL370880.1, on the reverse strand, counting down.
GGCATCAATGCACCCATGTTTGCCACTGTCAGGGCTGTAGCAAGAGCACCTGACAGAGACCTACCTTTTGTTAGTTTCTTCATAAATTGTCCCCTTTCATATGAAATTATTCGTCCTTTGTCGCGACAAAGTCAGACACTAATGTGTTTAGCGTCTGGTCAAAACGACGTGGTTTTCACGCTGGCTTAACCAGACGTTAAAATCACATTTTGAGCATAGACAAATTCGTCTAACTTCAGTAATCAAGCGGTTTAGAAGAGGACATGTAACAAAACAAAATTTGTCACACATCTTCACAACAAAAAGTAAAAAGCAATTAACTACCATATTCAATTATCAAGGTGCGTTTACTCCAGGGAATTCTAAAAAAGAATATGAGAATAGAATAAAGGATAAAGAAAATCCTTAAACCAAATCCGGTTGTGACATTACCGGAAACAAACAAACCATTCCTCATCATGGTCTTCCGACCATTTCCCCTTCATAAGAAATTGTTAACGATTAACCATTAAGTTATTCACTAACATTAATGATTATACCACTTAACAACCAGACCTGAAGAACAAAATTATTAAAAAAGTATAAAATACATTTCATTTATTCTGTTCTTTTAGTCATGTTATATATATTCACAAGGCCAAAATAATAAAATGGGGTTTGAATTTATTTTTTATCGTAAAAAATGATTGCATAGTAATTGTGCGGTAATCTCCACTGATAGCCTTACCCTCGTATCAGAAAAGCATATATTACACCCATTACTGCTTTCCCGGATACAAAAAAACTGCCACACGGGCGTATGGCAGTTTTTCATTCATCTGACTATTCTAAACATATCCGACTTACTTATTATTTCTTAGATACTCTTAGGCCCTCAAAAATGGTCTCATAACCCCGTCCCTAGGGACCAAAATGCTTTAGAAGTTATTGTTAAGCTGCATTTTTTTATTATTACTACTAACTCTGCTGGTTCTTTTCACATCGGACTTTGTACTGAATGCGATATTGTTATCCTTCATTACTTCATCCATATTCTTTGAATTGACTTTGCCTGTAACTGTCTTATACTTATTCTCAAGTTCTTTGAGTTTATTTTTAAATTCTATATTTTCAAGCTTCTCTGACACTTTTACAAGCTCTTTAAATTGTTCTTTATACCTTTCTTCTAATCCGTTATAAGATTGATTCTTACTGATATTGAACTTAATAGAAGCCACCATAGTTTCTGCGCCACGATAAAGCTCATCAAAACTATTAATTGCATTATCTTTTTCTAGCTGAGCTGCCTTTAGTTTGTATTCCTCTTCGGATTTTTTCCTATTCTGATTATATGCATTAAGCTTTGTCTCATAATCATTCATCATCTTAATTGACTCAGAGTTTTTTCTGCCAAACAGCTTAGCAACTTTTGACTTAAACCATACCCATATGCCCGGATACTTTGGCTTTCCGACTGTTTCCTTTGCTAATGACTCTTGTCTTTGTTCTTCCTTAAATTGTTCCAAAGCCTTTTCAGATGCAGGTCTGACTTCTCTGCCGTCATAGGTTGCTGTATATTTGCCTTGTGCAATATCACCATCGGTAAAGTTTAATGCAATGTGAGCCGCAACAGTATTTGCTTCTTCATTAGTTGTGACTTTACCAAATCCATATGCCTTAGCATAAGACATTTCTTTGCCATCTTTGTTAATCTTCAGATTCTCAAGAATTGCATTAATACCAACGGGTGAAAACCTGTACAAATCATTAGCATTATTTATGTAGTCCTGCTTTATTACCTCATAATTCGATCCTTTTGCATAGGTCAATGTACTATTCAATGAATCATGGAAAGATTCCAAAGCACTGATATCATTTCCTAGAAGTGAATTAAATTCTTTGTAATCTGCACTTTCACCTACTTTGTTATTGTAACAATTGGTTGCAGCATTCCATAATTTTGTTCTTACTTTTTCATCGACATTGTTTCTTACATTACCGCTAAATTGGATAGGCATAATTTTTCCCCCTCTTCGAAAATATCATACCAGCACTTAAGTGTGCTGCCCTATTTCTTTATTACGCCCTCATTTTAAAACAGTCAGTCCAACAAATGTCCAACAAAAATTTCAAAATATAATAAAAAAAATGAAAAAAAGTTTTAAAGCATACTAAAAGGGTCTGACTCCACGTCAGACCCTCAAAAATGGTCCACTAACCCCGTCCCCTAGTATCAGAAGTTGTCAATCATATCATCCAATGCGCTTTCCATAGCGATATTAACCTTCTCCTGCATGTCGTCTGTAAGTTTGGTGTCAAGCATATCAATTATCTTATTTCCGCCTTTTGAAAACATCATGCCCTGAGAACGCTCTTCCAGATCATCCTTATGATTGTTCTCATAATTCGTCCGCATGGTAGAATCCAAAGCACGCATACCTGTCAGCGAATCGTAAGCTTTTGCAAAAGCATCTCCGAATTTTTCTTTGGCCTCTTCTACTGTCGTATAATCTTTTACGTCTTTCTTCCCAACAATTTCCGAGCTCATGTAGAGATCAGTCAGTTTACTCATGGAAGCAGAAAAATCATAACTCATAAGCGCCTCCTTTAGGTATGTAACCTATTTTCCCTCTTAAATAATTTTATCACATACCTAATATATGTATCGGCGTATACCAATTATTTATTAGTTTTTTATTAATTCCTTAACAATTAATTGTCACTTTTAAGATATGCAGAATATGCGGCTACTATCTTTTTTCCGGCTCTTGCTTTTATATATGTGCAGTCCTTTAGATACTCGGTTTCAAGTATTTCCGCGGATTTGGTTATGGCATGTATAGCCTCACCGTCGCTGTAGGGGATCATAAATTCGCACTCGGTTTTTTCCCCTTCAAGTGTGTGCTCTATGAGGGTTACCAGCTCATCAATACCTATCTTATTTTCCGCAGACATGTATATCCTGTCTCCACGAACATGCGGAATGGTCATAGATGCGTGCTCAGCATTTCCTATAACCAGGTCAGCCTTATTGAAAACGTAGATGATCGGAATAGACTGTGCTCCTATTTCCGCCAGAGTCTTCTGCGTTACCTCGATCTGAGCCATATAATCCTCATCCGAAAAATCGATCACCATGAGAAGGATATCCGCGTAGACAGCTTCAGCAAGGGTTGATCTGAATGCCTTTACAAGGGTTGTCGGCAGTTCGTCAATAAATCCAACTGTGTCCGATAAAAGAAAAGGATCATGCCCCGGTATCTCAATTCTTCTGACTGTTGTATCCAGGGTTGCAAAAAGCATATCCTTCTGCATTACGACTTTTTTATCTATATCTTCTGTATGACCGGCTTCAAGCATAGCATTTAAAAGTGTGGATTTTCCTGCGTTGGTGTAACCGACAAGAGATACTCTGGCGATATCTGAGCGCATTCTTTTTGAGCGCTGCACCTGTCTTTCATGCTCTATCTCAGATAGTTCTCTCCTAAGCTCTGCCATACGGTGCTCTATTCTTCGCCTGTCCAGTTCAAGCTTCTTTTCACCTGCACCTTTGTTGGATAATCTGCCACTACCTCCGCCCTGCCTGCTAAGCTCGCTTCTCATTCCGGCAAGTCTGGGAAGCATAAACTGAAGCTGCGCATATTCAACCTGCATTTTTGCTTCCTTGGTCTTGGCTCTGCTTGCAAAAATCTGAAGGATCAGTCCCGTTCTATCCATAACTTCGGTATCAAGTGCTCTCTCAAGGTTTCTTATCTGAACCGGGCTCAAGGTGTCTGATACGATCACTATGTCAGCATCGAGCATCTTAATAAGGTTATATAATTCCTCTACCTTGCCGCTTCCTATGAAAGTAGCATTATCAGGATGAGGAAGGCTCTGGGTAATTGTCCCAACAACCTCTATATCGCATGCAATTGTGAGCTCATTAAGTTCCCGCATTGACCTCTGAAACCTGTCATCATCGGTGCTGCCTGATGTAAGTCCCACAAGTATTGCATAGGGAGCGTCCTTCCCCTCAAAATATTCAGCATTTTGATCTGTACTGTATGTAGTTTCTTTGTAATTAGTATTCTTCTTATTCATGTTTTTTATTATATATACTTAGTGCACGGCACACAACAAAATACAATATTTACCCATAAAGAAAGAGCGTCACTTTGTGACGCCCCTTCTAAAATTTATGATGGAAGAATATTATCAGTTGTTCTTATCTTCCTTTTTCTTTCTGCTTACAGCAAGTATTGATGCGACAGCGCCTGCTGCAATGAGGATAACGATTACTCTTGCTGAGTTTGTGCTATCTTCTGTTCCTGCGCGTCTTGCTCCAAGTACTGCTGCTTCTTCGCCCTGTCCATCAGCTTCTCTGTTTACGCCGAGAACCTCACCGTTATTTGCAGGTGCACTATTTGCAGAATCATTTGAAGAATCATCGTATGAAGAATCATCGAAAGGTGCACTGTTTGTGCTTTCCTTCTTTTCTTTCTTATCCTTCTTGTCATCCTTCTTGTCATTCTTCTTGTCATCTTCTTCCGGAGGATTTTCTTCAGTCTGCTTAGTAACTGTAAGTGTTCCTTCCTCAGTTGAGATGTTATAGTTAGCTGCAAGTGTGTTTTCCTGAAGTGCATATGTAAATGTATTTGAAACAGTTCCGGGTTCGGTAATTGTTCCTGTTACATTGTATGCTGCACCTTCACCAGTGGCGAATCCTGTCTTCTCAGTGTTCTCAGAAGCTGTAACTGTAGGAGCTGTAAGAGGTGTTCCGTCGTATACCTTTGTAGCTGAAGCTGATGTAAGTACTACATCTTTCTTAAGTACGTGGAGGTATCCGATGATATCCGTCTTATCTTCTACTACAGTCTCATCCTCTGCATCAGCTGCAAGTGTTGCAGCATCATCTGTAGTAACCTTCTGACCGTCTTTCTCTATCTCAATTTCAAATTCATCTGAAAGATCAAATGTCTTTCCATCATAGAGAAGCTCGATCTTCATGTTGCTCTCGTGAAGGAAGATCGGATAATCACCTGCATCTGTTCCTGCACCACCTGTAAGGTAGAGCTGGCTGATTCTTACTGACATCTTGTCATTTATTGTTTCGTTATGCTCAGGGATAAGTACTGCACCATCAGGTAAAACAAATCCCTCTTCTGCATGTGCCTTGATGCTTCCAACAGCTGCGTTAAGAGCATTCTTAACTGCACCTGAAAGACCTGCAAAGACATCAGAATCTGTAATAGCATCTGTAATCTGGTGTGTATCAATAGTTACATCAACCTTCATATTTGCCTTCTGCTCAACACCACTGTAGTAAACAGTTGTGTCTCTGCCTGCTTCATCAGTCTGAGCAGAAAGTGCAATCTTGATCTTGTACTTATGTTCAGGATCACGCTTTGTAACAACAAGATCTCCATACTCTGATGTGATCTTGTAGTTGGTAGCCTTAGTGTTGTCCTTTAATACATACTCAAATGTATTTTCTTTTTCATCTGTGCCACCAATATCAATTCTTTCACCTGTAAACTTGGTCTTCTCGGTGTTAAGTCCTTCACCTTCTACGAAACCATCACCCTTAACAAAACCATCAACTGTGTAATCCTTATACGCATTTGCAGTTATCTCTTTAGCGTCTGTTTCACCGGCCTTAACTCTCTCATCTGCTGTAAGCGGAACACCAAGTTCAAATTCCTTGGTAAGTGTCTTAGATGTAAGAGTTACATTCCTGCGAAGGATTCTGAGGCTACCCTTTGAAACGATAAGTACTATATTTGCATTTGATGTATCCTTATCCTGATCGTCAGAATAAACTACCTCATAATCAACAGGATCATTATTTTTATTTACTATAACAGTATTATCGGTATCAAGAGTTACAGCATCCCTATTCCAGTCAGCTACATCATATTCCTGATTGTAGATAACATCTGTGTAATCAGCAAGAGATACCTTAACTTTACCATCCTTAAATGAAAGACCACCAGGAAGGTTTGTATAGCTTTCGTTTGTATTATTAGCAGTAAGGAATGCACTGTACTCTTCGTTACTAAATGCCTTACCGTTGTAAACCTTCTCAGCAGAAGGAATTGTAATTGTTGCTGTTACAGGCTTAATAACAAGGTCTCCGTTTACAATGGTCAGATCGTAGTTGTCATAATGTTTCTTTTTGATATCTTTTCCATTGAGCTGGATTTCCCAACCATTCTTTGAACCTCTGACTTTTTTTCCTGTATTTAACTTGATCTCATCTGTACCCCGGCTATCTGCTACTGTTACTACATTATTGTTAACTGTAATTGCATTCTTTCCAAGTCTGAGTGACAAGTTCATATTGTTCTTGTGTGTTGCAATCTCTTCTGCAGTATACTCAGCTGTGATTGTCACTTTTGACTTATCATAATCACTTGCGCTATAAGCAGTTCCATCATAGAACTTCTCAACACCGGGAACTGTGATAGTTACTTTTCTGGGAGTAACTGTAAGAGTTCCTTCCTTAACAATGATATAGTTTACAAAGAATCCGGTATTCTCTATAAGAGAACTTTCCTTCTTTCTAAATACGTAAACATTATCAGTCTGTTTTTTATACTTAGCGCTCTGGTAAGCATAAACCTGGTTCTTTTCCTTATCTTTAATCACAAAAGATTTAACTGTATTTGAAGTAGATCCTTTTCCTTGAATCTTACCTGAATTAACTACTTCTACCTCAAAACGATCCTTAAGATCAACATCTTTTCCATCTGCATCCTTACCTGTAGCTGTGTAGGTAAATCCTGCATCTGTAAGATCAGTACCATCATAAATCTTTTCATTAGTGTTAGAGGTGATTGTAATTGTAATGCCTGCCAAATCATCTCTTACATAATAAACCTTGAGGATAAGGGGATTCTTCTTTGTATTATCCTTTGTTACAAATCCGCTCCAAAGATTTCCTTCGCCCTCATCGAGAAGCTTAAAGACATCTTTCTTGGTACGTGTCTTATCAGCAGCTTCTATTTCAACCAATGTCTTGCCATCATTTATTGATGTATTAACATAAGCGGTTCTTAATTTTGACGCCTCATTAGTGTTCTTCGGGATAGTACCTTCTTTCGTCTGATAATAGTACTCTACCTTATAATATGCTTTGAATATTACCTGCTTATATGTGGCAATATAAGTAACATCGCCTGTGACTTTTGTCTTCTTAATATCAGCTGTTAAATACTTTGTATTATTTACATCATCCTTCTTAACCCAGCCTGTGAACTCATATCCTTCTTTTGTAGGATCCGTATCAAGAGTATATGTTGTATCACCATAATGCTGATCTTCTTTTTTGCCAAGTTCTTTCTTATCCTCATCAAGATATATAGTTTTATAATCTACAGGCTTCCACTTTGCATAAAGAACAAGGTTGCTTCTAAGAGAAAATACATCATTGGCATTATAAGTTTCTCCAGTACCATCTGGCTTAGTATTCCAATTAACAAATGTATACCCAGGATTATTGAAGGAATTGTCTTTTATTGTATACTCGCCTGTCTTTTCTTTAGATGAAACTTTTGTTTCCTTATCTGTCTTGGAATTAAGGTAATATGTCACATCGACATCAACGCCCTGCACATATCCGTCAAAATGCCATCCAGCGCCATCATTAGCATTCTTATATGTATACCATACAACATTATCTACAGAATAATTATTACCATAAAGCTTCTGTATGTTTCCTGTAATCTTATTTTTGGTATCCTCAGGCATATCAACTATACAGTTCTTGACATTTACTCCTGTGATATCATAAATATTTTTACCATCATAACCAGCTCTTTTTTTGAAATCCTCAGTTGTATAATCAACACCTACACCCTGGCAGCTATGATATTCTCCACCTTCACCCGGTGTAAATCTTGCCGTACTCTGTGGACTTGAATCCTTAGGAACATTCGTGTTCTCTGTAGGAATAAGTACGTAAAAGAATGCCCTTTTCCCAGTTACATCTTTCTTAAAGTAAACTTTAAGAGTTGTCTTTTCATCAAGCTTAATCGTCTTCTGTGAATCATTAGTCTTAGATTCATCATATGTGTAGCCTTCTTTAGTAGATTTCTTATCATCATCTGTAACCTGAGCAGTTGTTCCAATCTTACCAGATCTTACAACATTACTATCAGGCTGCTCAGGATAATTACCAAGAGAGTCTTGATAATAATACTCTACTTTGTAGTCCGCACATTTAAGGTCATATACCTTAATAATCTTAGTTGTTCCGTCTTTAGCAACTATTACTTTTCCGCTTGTGCTTTCATTACTATTAAGCTCATACTTCGTACCATCTATATTTTTATCAATTGTATCAGCATCAACTTCTGATCCAGCAACAACACCACTTACAGTCTCTGTTGTTACCTTATATTTGTTTTCAGGTGTTTCATACTTAGTAACTATAGTATAACTAGTTGTATTTTCTTCCCATACTGCATAAAGATCTAAAGTAGTACCCTTTGTTACTTTGCAGTAAGCAGGAGAGAATTCACCATTATTATATTCATATACAAGATTTATCTTGCCACTTGCATCTTTGGTTCTCCAGCCCTTAAATACATGATCTGCATAAACATTGAACTGCTCAGGTGCAGATTCTTTATTAGCGATAGTATCTATTGAAAGAACAGAATAATCTTCCTTTGTAGTATTCCATCCAAAGTTGACAGTATCTGCCCATTTTACTTCAGTGCCATCATTCTTGTGGTATACAACGTCACCCTTTAATTTGAAATCATCTGCAAAGCTAAATACATAGTCAAATCCATAAGCTCCCTGCTGTCGCCAATTATGATTTGTATAACATCTTTCTGCAGCCTCTGCATTATCCTTCTTAGTTGTTGTCTTTTCAAATACCTGGTCACCAATTTGGATAGTAAACTTGATTGTTTCAGTTGCAATCGCATACTGATCAGCACCATAATTATATAAATCTGCTCTGTACTCATAAGAATTGATGTCAGCATCCTGTCCTGTTGAATACATTTGAATAGGTTTGCCATTACTAATCTGAGCTGTTATAACAGCTTTATTATTTTTGTAATAGTTGTACTCTTCCGGATCCATGAATCCAAAGTCCAGGTGATCTAGCGTAACATGTGCATACTCAAATGTAATTCCGGAATCCTTAACATCATCCAAGTCTGCTACTTTTGTATTGCCATTATAAAGTTTTACCTTGTTATCGCCATCAGCTTTATTAAATCTATCGAACTCTTTACCATTACAAGTAGCACGTACAAATGTAAAAATCTGGTTATCTACAAAATTAACCATTTCCTTTGCAGCATCAGCTGTAGAAATGTAGTAATGATTTTTGTATCCTCTATCCAAATAAATAGTTACTTCTTTGCCTTCTGTAATATCATTTCCGAGTTCATCAACTACGGAAATATTTACAGGATACTTGTGATCTTTATGAATAAGATGATCCTCATATAATACAACAGAATAGATTGAGAAGTGCTCTGCATCAACAACTACATCTGTAGCTGTCTTGCTATCAGCTTCTGCAACTATATCAGCATCTGAAATATCATCCTCTACGTGGTAAACTGCAAGCTCTGTATCAGCACTTGCTGCTTCTTCGATCTGTGAAAATTTGATCTCTACTGTCTTCTCATCTTCGGGCTGAACGATACCCTCAGGGTTCTCTTCTGTCTTAGCACTCTCAGCCTTGAAAGTGATATCGTAAGAATATGTCTTTGCAACTTCTACATCATCACCGGTCTTCTCATCAAGAAGTTCTGTGATCTGCTCTTCAACTTCGTTCTCAACCTTTACGATGTTGAGTTCAACGTCTGCAGGAAGGACACCTTTATCTGCGGATAATGTAATCTTAATTCCATCAATTTCTTTCTCGCATCTAAATTCCTTCTCAGCCTTCATGAAGTTGGCATAGTATACAGCTCCGTCAACAAGCTGATCGCCTGAAGGAGTAAATGTAGCATCCTCTGAAACGATCACTTCGTCTTCATTTGTCCAGTTGACGAATTTGTACCCATCGTCAGCAGTAGCTGTAGCGCCGGCAGCAGCATCAGTTACCTGCTCAGACTCTATGCTGACAGTTCCACCAACACCGGCGGTATAAGTAATATTTACTACAGAAACATCCTCAGCTGTTTCTTCTGCAGCTGCATCTTCTGCAGGTGTCTCCTCTGCGGGAGTCTCCTCTACAGGAGTTTCCTCTGCTGGAGTTTCCTCAGAAGCTACTTCTTCGCTTCCTTCTGTAGATGTCTCTTCTGCATCCTCAGCAGGCTCAGCAGCTTCTTCTGTCTGCTCCTCTGCCTCAGCTGTTTCTTCTGAATCCTCTGTTGTTTCAGAAACTTCTTCAACAACTTTCTCTGCTTCTTCAGTCACTTCCTGAGAATCTTCGACAACTTCAGATTCTTCAGAAGCTTCTGCATCCGTAGCTGTTTCAAGTGTTTCAGCTTCGATTGCATTTTCTTCAGAAGCCCTCGCACCGATGCTGTTGTAATCAGACGCAAATGTAGTTGTCATTACTACAATTGCCAGCAATCCGGCAAGTTTTCTTGCAATACTTTTTCGCATAATATCCTCCTAGAAAAGATTTTCTTCATAGCACAATGTATATTTTATGATATTTTCTTTCAGCCTAGGATACGAAAAATGTAATAAAGTATGCAAAATTCGTACTTGACAAATATTAAACAAGCGAGTTCACATTTTATTCACATCAAAGTTCTTTCAAAGCAGCAAGAAGGAATTCGTATGTATTCTTTGTTGACTCTACGCTCAGCCTTTCAGCAGTTGAATGAATATCGTACAGATCAGGACCGATTGATACGCAGTCAAGATCATCGATTTTCTCAGAAAAGAGTCCACACTCAAGTCCCGCATGGATCGCTTCGATCTTAATATCCTTTTTAAAGAGCTTCTTATAAACTTCAGCCATCTTGTCACGAAGAGGTGAGTTTTCACGATAAGCCCATCCGGGATATTCGCCCGTAAGTTCATGTATTCCGCCAAAGCTCTCAACTATTATCTGCATCTTTCTGATAAGAGCTTCTTTCGCTGATGCAACTGAGCTTCTTACCGAGTAGTCGATAAGGAATGCTTCATCCAGTGTTCCGGGGCCCATGCTTGCTGCGCCTTTGCCTTCTATAGCGCCGCTTCTGCTTGAAGTGATCTTCAAAATGCCAAGGTTAAGGCTGGTCTCAACGAGTCCCTCTATAGCTGAACTCATTGCCTGTACTCCATAAGGCATAGCACAGATGCATCTAGCCAGTTCTCTTACCTGACTGCAAGGGATGATTCCCGATACAACCTCTCTCTTATCCATCATGTCAACATAGGTATCAACACTTGAATCAAGGTTAACTGATGCCATGTTGGAAACATCTCCTGTTTCCGGAAGGTGCCCTTCCTTAACCTCCTCAACAACGATCTCAAGTCCGGGATCGCGTGATCCAAGCTCGCCTTTGATATCTTCCTGCACCTTATATGCAATAGATGTAAGCTTTCCATACATTGAAAAGAAGGAAATGTCGGGTCCTTTGATATTGCCATGTCCGTCAACCGCTGCTCCCATTAGTAGAAGCTCAGCCTCACAGTCACTAGCAATAGCATTGTCGGCAACACCACCGTTTAAGCTGATCACACCAACTTCAAGTACATCAGTTACTTCAAGGAGCAGTCTTCCCATGATAACATTGGCATTTCCTCTGCCTTTGTTTATCATCTCACCTGAATGTCCGCCCAGAAGTCCCTTTACATGTATCTTAACCTTGATTCCGCTTCTGTTCTCTCTTGTAATAGGAAGAAATCCGTGAAAACGTGCGCCGCCTGCGCAGCTTACGATCATCTCGCCTTCCTTTTCATTATCGATATTGATAAGTCTTTTTCCTGCAATATCAGAGCAGTCAAGGGCAAAAGCGCCGTCCATTCCAACTTCTTCATTGGTAGTTATTATTACTTCAAGCGGAGGATGAGCGATTGTCTTGCTATCAAGGATTGCAAGGCAGCATGCAACTGCGATTCCGTCATCACCGCCAAGGCTTGTCTTGTCGGCCCATACAAACTTGCCATCTGTCATCACATCAAGACCGCTTTTTTCCATGTTGATCTTTGCATCTTTTTCCTTAACGGCAACCATATCCATGTGTCCCTGCAAAATAACAGGTTCATGGTCTTCGTAGCCCTTGGTTCCGGGCTTTTTGATTATTACATTAAGTTCCTTGTCCTGTCTTACATAGAGATCTCTGTCCTTTGCGAATTTAACGAGGAAATCGCTTATCTTCTTAACGTTATAGGAGCCATGCGGAATTTTGCATATCTCCTCAAACCATTTAAAAACTTCTACGGGTTGTAATTTTTCAAGAGCCATAATACTATATGTCCTTTCTTTCATTATTATATGTTTTTATATGTAAATGGCTTACAGGCGCTTAGCACAGAGCCCCTGCCACCATCAAAAAGCACATTTATTATACACCATATACTACAATAGAAAAAAGCTGCCATGATTTTGTTTTCATGGCAGCCCATATACCGTTAGTCGGCGGTTACTTTATTTTCAATCTCATTTACAACTGATTCTCCGGAGCCCGGTGTTACTACTTTCACAAATTCACAGCGCACCGTAACGCGGCTTGCTCCGCCCTTTGTGCAGGTAAATACTGTGAAATCCCAATCACCTTTATCCATTGCATCAACATCATAGGTTCCTATTGTCTCCGTGTAGGTCACCTCGTAGTAGTACTGCCTACCGTCTATGTCGGTAACAATGACTGTATCTCCGCTTAGAAGCTGGTTTAATTTACCAAAATGTCTCTGGTAATTATGACCGGCCACAATCAAATCATTCGAGTAAACAGAACCTTTATATCTGCAGGGTGATGTCTTAGCATTCTCCGAAGACCATTCCTGCTGTATTGGAAGTCTTATATCTATTGCAGGAATAGTGATTATTCCTATAAAAGACTGTCCGTTCACATCTACCGATTTCATATCACCTGTCGGATCTGATTCAACAGGCGAATTAGTTATCTGCGCATCAACACCTTCAAGAAGACTGGCTGCACTTACACCGGCAGCATTGTCCTCATTACGATTGTAGATGATTATGGAAATCGCTATGGCAAAACATACAATTCCAAGGAAAATAGAAACTTTACCTTTTGTGATCATAAAAATGAGCCTACTTTCTACATATTGCTATTATTATCCCCACAATTTCCATACCACTAAAAATGCTGATCATTTCTCAGTCTTACGCTTTTTCTCACTTCTAATGCCAAATCCTACAAGTACTATGCCAAGGATCGCAAGTACCGGAATAGGCCACCAGAGTTGTCCTGTCTGAGGAAGTCTTCTGGCACCGAGTACTGCGGGAAGATCTCCTATGAAATCTCTAACCGCTCCAAGCACCTCAGGAAGTGAAGATGGAGCTTCGCTCTCTGTACCGGGGTTATCAACAACAGTTGAATCATCCGGTGAGTCAGGTGAGTCCGGATTGTCCGGCGGATTATCTGTCCTCTTCGGATTACCGGGAGTTTCCGGTGTCTTGGTGTTTACAATTATAAAGCTTGTCTCATTCTGAGTGATCGTAGGTGTATAGCTCGTATCTGAGAGTATCTCTTCAACATTGAAAAAATGGCCTTTTTCATACACCCAGCTATACTGCCAGTTATTCATGCTTGAAAGTTCTACTGTTTCAAATTCAGCACCGTCACAGAATATCTTAACTGTGACAGATGAAGGTCTTGTCTTGGGGTCATCACCTGACCACTGCTTATAAACCTTGTATTCTGTAGGGTCATCAAGTTTTGACACTTCTCTCTTTGGTGCTACAACTACATCATAGCTTATATCATCCCATGTAAAGCCTGTCTGAGTTGTTCCGTCTTCATTAACAGGAAGTGTCGGTACCATTGAAAGGAATGGATAATACTGATAAAGCTTACCTTCAAATTTAAGAGGATCACTAAGTCCCATGTAAAGACCAAGTCCTACCTCACCAACTGCAGCTTCGCCGTTCTGATCGGCTGTTACAGTTGCAAAATCCGGAACATTATTAGCCTTGATATACTGAGTGAGTGTTTTGATTATCTCATCCCACTGGCTCTGCTCAGCAATTGAAAAAACATTTTTCAATGTATCCGGATTGATGGCCTTATTATAGGGAGAAAGCAGATTGAAATTACCATTTTCATCAACATCTGCAATCTTATAAATATGTGTCACTACGCCGGGCGTCGGATACGCCTCGCCCTCTCCGGCATCCTTGAATATGTATTCAACTGTGAGTGTTCCGTTTCTTGAGGTGTCTATAACACCGCTTCCGGAAGAAGATGTATCACTTGCTCCGGCATTATCAGATGCGGCAAAAGCACCGATTCCGGGAGCAGCGATCATCACCGCAAGCGCGGATGCGCATACCCCCACAACTAATTTCTTTAGATTTTTCATAATCCTCATAATTTAATTCCTCTTTGCCTATTCGGCAATATAAAAACATGTTACATCTATATAATTAGTTTATATAAAACTATTTATGTTCTGATTTTTTGTTTGATAATTCTTCTTCCTTTATGTTCTTTATAATGGTTCTCTTACTTGGTTTTGAAGTACTTATAAGGAACCAGATGAACAATATAAGAATTATCGGTGCTGCAATAAACGGTGCTACTACAACATAGCTGTATCTTGTAGCATCTGCCGGTATGATGAGCTTGGTTTCTTCGCTGTAATCAACGCGTTTTGCTCTAACAAGAAGGCGATGCGTATTTACGCCATAAGGTGTACATGTAACCAGGGTAACATAGTCTTCACCCGGATATATTCCCAGGCTTCCTGTTTCCTCCGGAAGTACGATGTTGATCTGATCGACCTCATAGGCAAAGGTCTGATCCATTATATGTAAAAGGAATGTATCTCCAACAATCATCTGATCCAAATCCGAAAAAAGTTTGGATGAAGGAAGTCCGCGATGCCCTGATAAAACGGCATGTGTGCTCTCTGTTCCCGTTGGAAGTGAGGATCCCGGAAGATGTCCTATTCCAACTTGCAAAACAGACTCCTCTACTCCATGATAAATCGGAAGATCTACTCCTATATTTTCTATTTCTATATGTCCCATGATCCCTGTCCCAGTAGGATCAAGAACCTGATAATACTCTGCAATCTGTTCGTCTGATAAATTAAAGCCGCTTCCACTTGCTGCAAGTGCTTCATTATATTTATATGCAGCTTCCCAATATGCTTCATAATCCTCTTCTGTCATATTGGACAACAGTTCATCATAGTTAGTAATTGCTCTCGACTGTGTCTTTGAATTAATGTAGTTGCTGACAGACGGATATAAAAAAATACCAAGGCCGACAACAAATATCGCCGCAAATATTAGGTTTGGAATTTGGCTTTTTAGGCCTTTTTTCTTCTTTTTCTCCATCTGTTTTCATCCAAAATATCAATCAAAACTATACTGTAAAGCTTAATTATCACTTGGTTTTCTTAAAGTTCACTCTAATCTCAAGTTCACCGCCCATTGCTTCTGCAAGTCTCTGCAAAGTAGAAATTGAAGGGTTAGCTACACCTCTCTCAATTTTAGATATGTCTGATTGATCAATTCTTGTCAGTTCCGATAACTGTTTCTGTGATAAACCAGACAGGCTTCTTGCATACGCAATTGCCCTAGCAGCAGTATTTGTATTTGTACATTTTTCTATTGTCAGTATCTTAGCACCTTGCTTCATCAGTCCGCCTCCAAGTCAAGGGTTACAGCAGTTACTCAGTTATGCCATATTTCTTATAAAGTTTTTTCCTGTCTTCCTTATTGGTAAGCGCCGCATTATATTCATCGCTGTCTGGTGTCAGAAGTACTATAAGTCTCGCAAGCATATCCTCGCCTTCATTTATTCCTTCTTTTATTCCTTCTTTTATTCCTTCTTCTCTTCCCTCATTACGTCCATCCTGTATGAGTTCCTGTATTGCTTTGCACATATTTACCTTTCCTCCAACTGCTCCCTTTGTTGATATTTTTGAATTAGTAAATTCATTTATCATGTCAACCGTACTTATATCCATGTTACTATATTCAGGTCTGCTTTTCAGTAGTTCATAGAATTCTGTCTTATTATCAGCATTATGGATAGATTCCAGCACCAATCCAAGTTCAGATGTGAATTTTGTAAAATCAGGTACCTCATGAGGTGTTATCAAATTTAGTTTATAATCATCTATATATTTTCTGAATTCCGGCTCAACATGATCAAACATATCATACAGAGACCTAGGGGCATCCCATATGTCCTTATCAAAACAGATACATAAAGTTATAACCGGTATCAGCTTATCTTCTTTACTAAATCCGGAAATATATTCATTTCCTTCTATGTCTTTTGTATTTCTATGCCGTTTTCTGGCATTTTCTACCTGTGATGCATAATTTAATGCATCATATAAATAGTGTCTTACTGGCATTGCATAATGGATATTTGCCTGTCCTTCTAACCCCAATAATACTAAAGTAGCATCCTTGCTATGCCTAACAGTACATAGTTTTAAGGCATCCCTATATTTTTGATTCTCGAATGTTTTCTCAAATTTCCTTACAAAACCTATCTCTGTAGGATCCTGTTCCACAAGATCCTCTGGCCTAATTACCTTTCTGCCCTCATATAAGTAAAAATTAAACGCATCTGCAAACACATCATTCTGTGACAGATACTCCTTTGTGAGTGTATCTCTCTTCCCCATATATCTAACTTCCTATTCAATATTGCTATAGCATGTTAGATTATATGGGATATATCCCATACTGTCAATACATGGCGCGAAAATTTGTTCGATAAAATCTTTTATATCCCCGGAGCAGTCTGATGAGACTGCTCCGAGCATACAATCGTTTCTATATATAGTCTACAGAAACAAGATTCAATTTAATGTAATAATTTTGCCTATATAATTCTTAAATACTTTGTATAAATCCCCTACTGAATTCTCTTATTATTCAGCATCAGCTTTGTTTAATTCAATAGGTATAAAGTCCTGTCCCACTATCTATCCTCCTTGCAGATAGCATTATTGCAAAAAATCTATTGTCAGATAATGTTATATTTTTTGTAAAGCTTCATTCTGTCTTCTTCTCCTGCATTTAAAGCCTTATCAAACTCCTCGCTTCCGGGAGTCAAAAGTCTTAAAAGCTTTGCAAGCCTGTCTTCCCCTTCTTTTATTCCTTCTTCTTTCCCATCCTGAATAAGTTCCTGCATTGCTTTACACATATCCATTTTCCCTCCAACATTATCCTTGGTTGATATATCTATTTTCGTATATTCGTTTATCATATCAACACTTCTGTTGAGTCCTGCTCGGTAAGTTCATCAGGCTTAATTACCTTTACTCCATTATACAAATAATAATTGAATGCATCTGCAAATACATCATTTTGCGACAAATATTCCTTTGTAAGTATGTCCTTCTTCCCCATGTAAATCATTTCCTATCCAATATATTTTTTCAGATGACCAATCTGAAAATCATAATGGATATTATAAGGGGATATATCCCATATAGTCAATAGAATTTTAGAACATTTGTTTAGTTTTTCATCAGCATTGCAAATATCTCAAAATCAGTTTATCTCAGATCAGGGGCAATCTAAGCCATTTTGGCAAAGCTTGAAATATTTGCAAACACCGGCGAAATATTATATCCACCGAAGCGGGATTATGCACCCGCTCCGGCAATATATGTTTCTATATATAGTCTACAGAAACAAGATTCAATTTAATGTAATAATTTTGCCTATATAATTCTTAAATACTTTGTATAAATCTCCTACTGAATTCTCTTATTATTCAGCATCAGCTTTTCTTCTTACTACGAAGAACACAACTGCTGCTACGATGAGAAGTCCACCAACGATGTAGAAGATTGTTGTACCAATTCCACCTGTTGAAGGAAGAATTACACCTGATGTGTTTACAACAGTAATCGGAACAACTGCAGTTCCACGGGTCAATATCGTTACTGCTTCTCTTGCCTCAAGCTTATTATAACCTGCAGGAACTGTGGTCTCTTCAAGGTAATAGGTTCCGGGATGAAGACCTCTTACATTTACACCATCTGCACTGTTAACCAAAATCTCTGTGTCTGCATCGCCAGCTGCATCAAGATAGTAACCTTTGCCATCCTTGCTTACTGTAATCTGGTTTCCACCAGTTGCGGCATCATAGAGCTTGAAGCCGGCACCATCAAGGAAATTAGTTCCGTCAGTCTTATAGAGCTGGAAGTCATAGGTTTCAACATAAACCTTATCTTCAGAGTGCTGAGCGGAATAGTCAAGTTCAACTTTGTTTTCGTTACCGGTTGCGTTGTCAATTACAGCATTCTCATTGATAGTTGCATCATACTTGACATTGATTGTTTTACCCTCATCAAGAGAAGCTACATATGATGCCTTAAACACTATTTTGATAACACGGCCATCAACTGTAACTGTCCAATTATCTGTGTCGGCATTATCAGCAACCGGAGCATCGTTAATATGAATTGTATTAGCAGTATAATCAAGGCCAGCGCTCATGGTATCAGTCATGGTAATAGCAGCATCAGTGCCTACACCATCAGTGATAACAATCTGATAGTTTACTGTTCCGCCAATTTTTCCATCTACAGGACCATTGACGTAATCATCACCACTTGTCTTTTCAGTTTTATCAATTGTCGGAATGGTATTCTTCTCAACCAGAGTTTCAATACCTGAATCCTCGTGCAGAGCACACAGAGAACCGGCACTTGTAGTCACGAAGAAGTAACCAGTACCAAGATCATCAAATTTAGCCTCGCCATTTGCACCGGTAGCAGTTTTAGTTCCAAGAGCACTTCCAAGGTTAGTAGTATGTTCTCCAAGATATGCAGCAGCTGCAGCAGCATCAAAACTTGCCCCATTATTTACATAATACTGTGATCCATCAGAGGACGCAGTAAATTCAAATCCGGCAGCTTCAAGAACAGAACCTATAGAAGCATACTCAGAAGCTGTCAGATAGTAGGATACAGCATCACCACTTCTTGTGTAGTTCAAAATCTTATATGCGGTGTAGGTCTCATTATCAATAACGTTCTGCACTTCGATACCTGTTGAAGCAGCAGCGGGTTCATCCGCAAATGCTGTGAGGCTTGAACCCATAATAAGGGTCGCAGCGAGAATTCCTGTCAGTAGTTTCTTAAATCCTTTCATATTTAACTTTTCTCCTTTTTCACAATTGAATCTTGTCTGTTCTAGACGTTTAAAGTTTCTTTATAAGTGCAAATGAGCACCTTGTTTTGAAATGCCTTTCGACATCAAAAACCTTTGTGGTTTAGTACCTGCGGGGAGCATCCCCGCGGTACTCATTAGTGTTGTTTGTTAACTGTCTTCCTGTTTTTGCCTTTTGTTATTCAGGCTTATTCCTATGAAGGATATAACAAGAAGTGCCAGGC
Source organism: Butyrivibrio sp. NC2002 (assembly GCF_000702265.1). Taxonomy (GTDB): domain Bacteria; phylum Bacillota; class Clostridia; order Lachnospirales; family Lachnospiraceae; genus Butyrivibrio. The sequence goes on along the minus strand of NZ_KL370880.1, from coordinate 758,087 downwards.
CTCCGAAGGTAAACGGAGCAGTTCCTGTGGAACCGGTTGATGGAAGTGAATAGACTGGCGTATTATTCCAATGATTCATAATAGATACGACCCTTGTTCCATCCTGTTCCGACTCAGTAATTTCCGGTGAATAATATATATTTGACACCTCAGTTACCGTATAATTCCAAACATATCTATGCTCTGTTCCATTCTCATCCTTTATAAATTTATATTTGGGCAGATCAGAAACTGTTAATTCCCAATTATCGGAAGCTGTAACATTATATGTTTTCTCATAAGTCGGCAAAGCATTTTCGCCATCTACTGTGTCTGATGCTTTAGAGCTTTTCTTAGCATTTGAATCAGGAGCACTTACAACATACTGCATATTATATGAATAATTCTGGTTACAGTCATAAATGATAATATTCATGTCACTGTTAACCTGCAGTGTATATTCCTCGTAGACTCCATTTTTCACCGAAGAAGCCTTTATATCCGGAGAATCCTTCCTTGCATTAGGCTCCGTTTTAACACCATTTATAATTACCTCGTTATTTTCATCAGTCCAACCACCATCATTCTTCCAAAGCTGTGGCCAAAAAGTGACTGTACCACCTTTCTTTACACGCAGTAATGTATACTCTTCTATTCCATGATTTTGGCCTCTATTGTATCTGTGATCTAAACGAACTGTATAATAGTTTTCTTCAGTAGATGTTACTTCATCTCCAACTGAACCGCTTATTTTTACCTGTATAAAGCTTGGTCGTACTCCATATTGATTATTGTTATCATCCCAATCTTTTTTGACCTTAATCGAAGTATTTTCCTTTTCATTTGAGAAGAATACCGCGTCACCGGGTATTACATCTTTTCCATTAAGTTCTGAATAAAATCCAGCGGGATATGTTAAAGGAAACTCACTCATATTATTGCTGGTCTTAATCAGGAAATACAGTGGTTCGTCTCGCTTTATATAACCTTTCGGCGCTTCTACCTCAACCAGTTTGTAAGCCAGGTTATAAGTAAGATCCTGAATTGCGCAAAGTCCATCAGAAGCAGTTATATACAAGCCTCCATTTGATGAATTAGGCTTTTCAATCCAAACTCCAGAGCCTTCAGCATTTTTTCCGTAGTAATACAACTTAAACTTAGCTCCGGATAGCCTTTCTGTACTACTTTCACTATCGACCTTATAAAGATTAATACCACTTACATCAGCAATAGCACCAACCTCTTGGATCTTTAATTCAGTACTATCATCGTCGTAATAGTTTTCTACAGCTATGCCGGAAAGTTCAGCCTTATTACTAATACTTATCGTTACATCCTTCTCTCCGCTAAAGCTGTATCTATACCTGATTCTTAGATGTTTCTTATCCGGAATTTTCAGGGTAATAGTGAATATTTCATTATATTTCTGTGATTCTTCCGCCTCTGTAATATAACTATCTGTAGTATAAGAATAATCACCATTATTAAGGATATTCTCTACTTCATTTCCCTGGTCATCTTTTGTAATTTCTACTACTTCAAGAGAGTCTATAACCAAATGTGCGGCAAATTCACTGCTTGATTTAGCCGTAAGTGTATCTTTTAATTCCAATACATCACTGCCATTTAGAAGATCATCTCCATTAGGATTGATATCAATCGCATAACCTACTACATTAGCAGAATCATTTGGTCTGTAGCTATCTTTCGTAATAATGGTATCCGTATTTGTAATTGTCTGCTTCTGAGTATCTGTACCAAATGGTTCATCGCCATTTCCCTTGCTGCCAATAAGTACACTATTCTCAAAAGCCTTCTTAACTACTTCACCATCATCGCTTCCGGTCATGACTCCATCGTTAATCTTAGCTCTTATTCTAAAGAAAACAGTCTGACCTTTAGCATTATGCGTATCAAATGAAATCTTTACTTTGTTACCTTCTACGGTAGCAGTGTATACTACATTATTGGATGTTGCCTTACCACCCGTAAACTGCTTAGCATTATTGAAACTGTTATTATCGGCAACTTCCAGACCATAAATCTCTTTATCGTTATATTTGATACTATTATCGATAAAAGTACAATCATTCGGTAAAGTATCTATAACATAAATATCTTGATATTTAGTCTCATCTAAGTTCGCAGGTATGTTTGCTTTAATATTCCATGTAAGAATACCCTGTCTAAACAATGCTGTATCAGAATAAAGATACTCTGTATCACCTGAGTTATTATTTCCATCGTATTTTTCTATCGTTGGAAGACTATATTTCTGCTCAGCTTCTCCTTTAAAGCTCCGATCATAAACCCAAGCTGTATTCTTGAAGGTAGCTTCTTTAGTGCCATCCCCTACATAGCCTGTGCTAGTGAAGGTTAGTGTCTTATTCTGAGTAAGATTACTATATATTTTGATAGTAAGCGAACGATATCCTTGTGTTCCGTCGGGTAATGTAACTAAAGTCCCTTTCTCTATTCTATATGTAGTATACTTTTCTTCTCTCCAACGGAAATTGTCTTTTATAGTGTTTTTTATTGCTTTTATATCGTCATTAGTAAAGACCTGATTATCTCCTAACTCTTCATGAATTGCCCAATAATTACGTGTTCTCGGAATAATAAACCATTCTATATCAGATTCATCAGTTTTGATAGGCTTTCTATCCGTTGCATACAAATTAATATTCCATGTAGCCTTTACCACTCCATCATCATTGCCACTAAGACCACCAGCAACTTTATCTAAAAACTTTTCATTTACATAAACTTCAGCAGTAGATGAATTTTCCTCTCCCGGATCACGGCTTATTTGGGCAGTATTCTTTAAAGCACCATAATACAGGTCATCTGTAGTATATTTTTGAGTATATGTAAACACATAACAACTATAATCATCTTTTGCAAACCAGCTTTTATTGCCAGGCGTCCGTTTTTCGCCAACCTGTAGGGTTTGAGTCGTTGTGGGTGTTAAACTGCTTGGCCTTACCTCTACAACTTGCCATATTGTACTATTATTATTAGGGCTCCCATCTGATGATAAGTATGTGTCACTTATCTTATATCCCTTCAAATTCCTATTATTACTATTCAGTACAACAGTCCATACAACAGATCTAGTTCCATCTGGATTTACCACACCGGTCTTTTGTATATCCGGTATAGGATTCGTACCATACTCATTTTCGGTACTAGCCTCTTTTTCATTACTATCGTTATAATGAGATTTTGCCTCGTTACGAACTATTACCTTTTTTTCTGACCTAATAACATCTGAAGGAACCTTAAAATCATATTCAATAACATACTTCCAACCTGCTTCCAGCGCGGGAAGTGTCATGTTCCATCCATTATTACCAGTTCCTGTAAAGCCATAATTAACAGCCTCATAATTACCACTATAATCTTTGTAAAGCTTTACACTAATACCTTTATCTTGTAGCTGGCTTACGAGAGTAATATTATTTGTAATACTTGAATCATTTCTATTTTCATCAAGGACCTTGATGACATCATTTAAAATGATTTCCTTGCCACCTGTTCCTTTATCAGAAGAAAGTTCAATCTCATAATGAATAGAATCTTCATCGGGTGTTTTGGGTGTAGCTTTCTTTTGTATTGAAAGGTTAGACTTATTATCATTATTAATTCTGATAATAAACGGCTCCAGATTGTCAAATTGATATTTTTTTACATCCTCGCCATGAGTCTTATCTGATGTTGCCTGCGCCACAAAATAAAACTTACCAAGAACTGCCTGCTCATTGTTTTTCTCAGCAAAATTAGGTCTAAAGTTAAATGTAACCATACCGTCTTCTGCTACGTCAAATGAACCAATTATCTCACCATTATTATTTAAAATATCACCGCCCATTCCGATATATGGAGTGATCTCATAATCAGCCAGGTTATAGTACACCACGGTATTATCTTTACTGATAGTACCGGGATTTAGTCTGTATGAAAGTGTGAACAAGAGCAGATCTCCATTATCAACCTGCTCACCACTTTGAATTTTGGTTCCGCCGGAATATGTCTTTTTATTATCCTTCCATACTTCACTGGGATTCTTAGCTATAGAAACATCCTCAATATACATTCCGGGATCACCGACTACAGATTCAGAAGTTACAGAACCTCTTACAACACTCTCCCCTTCTGCATGTGCCGTAATGACGAATCTATTCAAAATTCCATCTAAACGGCCAATCTGAAAAAAATAGTTTAGCACCCCTGCTACGGAGAATGATGACATGGCATTGAATGCACTATTGTCATCTTCTTCACTATTTGCATCAGCTCCTTCGCCTTCAATTACTTCCCTTTTGAAGTCGTCGCTATACTGAATCTTAATCTGATTATCATCTGTTACTTCATAATTACCATTGCCATCCTCAAGATCTGATTCACTGGCAATTGTTTTTCCATACTGTTCAGGAAGTTCGAAATGGATATCCTCACTGGCAGCTACTTCTTTAGGCATTACATAATTAAGAGTAACTCTAAGATGATCACCATCTTTGATATCTTCTTCAGTTATTACTTCCCACTCACCATCTTCATTAAGTCTCTCGATGATAGTCTCAGTAACATACTCTGCAAGGTCCACAGACTCAGGAATTTCATCGGTGATATCGGAAGCATCTTCTGATTCTTTTACCTTACTATCTGAAGTGTCTGCGGAATCAGATGCAGCGCTCTGTGTCTCGTCAGATGTAGCAACTGCGGCATCCTCAGATGCTGTCTCTGATGTGTCACCTGCAGCTGCAGCATCTTCGCTTGTTGTAGTTGCATCGGCGCTTTCACTGCCCTCTGCAGCTGCTGCATCTTCGCTTGTTGTAGTTGCATCTGCGCTTTCGCTACCCTCTGTAGCTGCTGCATCTGAAGCTGCCTCTGAGCTATCAGCTGCTGTGGCATCTTCATTATCTGATGCTTCGCCGGCATTGTCAGTATTCTCAGCATCTGCATTCTCGCTGCTATCAGCTTCAGTATTTGATGCCGGTAACTCTTCCTCCGGGATAGGCTCCCAAAAGCTTGAGCCGGTATCAGTTTTTGTATCTTCACCACCTGCGTTAGCTTTATCCATGACTACACCAATACTCTCGGCGCCCTCCTCAGTCATAGCTGTTGCAGGCTTATTGAGAATGTACATTGATAATGTTCCTGTGAGAAGTGCCACACATAACATTACGGACAACCATTTCTTTCTGGTATCATGCCTTCTCAAGTATTTGTCAGCTTTAATATTGTTTTTACCCCACATTACTTCATACCACCCATAAATCTTTTAAACATAACAGTTACACACTACTCTTCTAAATTATTCTTCTTAATCTTTTTCTTACTTTGTCTTATCTGAAATCACAATTTTCCGAATACACCAAACGGATAAATTCTGAATACTACCTGTCCGATAAGCTGTTCAGCGGTTACACATCCTACTGTGCTTGAACGAGAATCAATTGATTCCGTTCTGTGATCGCCAAGTACAAAATATCTGTTCTCAGGCACCTGATAAGGAAATTCTATCTTGTCTCCCTCACCGACTCCCGTCGCGTACTTACTGGGATCTGAAACATAGGGTTCATCAAGCTCCTCACCGTTAACAAAAACACGGCCGGCATCATCGATATTTACCCAGTCTCCGGGACTTCCTACAACTCTCTTAACCAGAACCTTATTGTTGTAGTAGAAAGCAATCAGTTCTCCCGGTTCAAAGGTGCTGTAGTTATAAGCTATAACCAATTGCCCTGTCTCAAGTGTTGGAGTCATGCTGTCTCCGGTCACCTTAAGCACCGTTATGAAAAAGCTTGAAATAAGCACAGACAATGCAGCTACTACTATGATCACGACTATCGTATTTCTGAGTGTCCTTGTGTAATCATGCTTTCTGTACTCATGCTTTAATTCAGCTTTTAGTTCTTCCAAAGTAGGTTTGTAACCAAGTGTTCTTTCTTCTGTATGTGCACTATCCTTTGGATCCTCATCAGTTATCTGATTGTTCTTCTCTTCAAAATCCATGGTTATTTCCTATAAAAAAGATATATATGAAACCAAAAATTATGACTGAAATTATGCTTTGAAAATTGTGCCTGAAATTATGCTTAGAAATTATGACTGAAATTATGCATTAAACATATGTCTGAAATTATGCGTGAAACATTATGACTGAATATTATGCTTTACTTCTTTTTTATATTTTCGAACTGCTCCGCCGCTTTTTTTGCGCCGTCAAAAACACCGTTTATTGCAAGCAGAGCCTCTGCAAGAGAACCTGAATTCTCGATCTTGGCAAGCTTATCATCCACTTCCCTGCGGATTTCTTCTTTTTCCCTCTCGAGCCTTGCCCTAAATCCGGAGAACTCTTTTTCATGTTCTTCGTTTAATTCTTTGATTTCTCTCTCGTACCTGGCCTTGATGCCGGTTATTTCTTTTTCCTGTCTTGCTTTGAGCCCGGCAATATCGCCGTTACACTTCGCCTCATACTCATTTCTCTGAGCATTGAATTTGGCTCTCATCTCTGCCTTTTCTTCATCGAATTTGGCAAGAAGATTGGCTCTTTCCTCTGCCATCTGCTCAAGGAGCTGGTCTCTCTCTTTATCAAACTGCTCCTGCATTTGAACTACACGCTCTTTAGCAGCCTCCGTCTCTTCCGAATACTCAACCATCATCTGAAGAAGTTCTTTTCGGTTTAATTTTCTCAGTTCCTTCTGTGCCATGAATCTCCTTATTCATCCCCGCATGATTGCTTACAAATAGCCCCTCTTACTATTCTTAAACAGTGCCTTAATATTTGTTTTTTCGTAAAAAAAAACCCCGTTTGAATACCAAACAAGGCACGCACACAAAAATAAATATGATGCGCATACACATTATTTCAAAGCGCACCAGCAACTGGCTGTCTATTCCCCGCGAACAGACCCTTTAGCTTTGCGTCACTACCTTGCGATAGCTTTGCCCTGAATTTCTTCACTTTTGATTATCATAAACTTTTTTCAGCGATTTTTATCATAGATGTTTTGAAACTAAAAATCAATAGTTTTGGGGAAAAATATAAAAAAATTTCATACCCCCTCGGAAACGATTATTCAAGTGTTTCCAAGGGGATAACTATATATGCACTTTTTCAGTAATCGTTTATTGATTTTCCTTTTTTCGTTTCCGCCTGATATACTCCTCTCCTATTAGTGCCAAAGTCACAAGAACCGTTCCGCCTATTGTAAACGGAAGTCTTCCCGATCCGCCTGTTGAAGGAAGTGAGTATGGCTGAATATCATTACGGGTATTGGTTATTGTTAACTCTCCGCTGTTTATTCCGGGGGTATTATTCTCAGAATATTCTGCGGTGTAGTAAACGGAATTGACTTCAGTGATGTAATAGAGGTACTCGCACTTCTTTGTTACTTTTTCTCCATTCTCCTTCTTTATTTCCACATCACGATATCTGTCCAGTAAATTTCCGGAATCCCACGACCAGGTTCCATCTGCCTTAGGAGTTATTGTAATGGTCTCATGGAAATCCGTATCATCCACCACAGATGCGCTGCTGCCTGTCCTTCTAAGTCTATCTGAAGAGATACTGGGATGAAGTTCATCCCATCCATCCATCTGAGTGTTGTCTCTAACCGTAACATTCAGGTCTTTATCAACAGGAATGCTGATTTCCACAAACTGCTCACCACTGGTATCAAACAATGATGAAACATCCATTACATTTCCATTTACTGTGACTGTCGGTAAATGTCCATGTGTACTGAGATTTATTCCATATATAGTGAATTTCAGAGTTGATCCCGCTTTTACAGAGGGGAATCCGGTATAATCCGTTATATTGCCATTATTCCCGCTTCTGTGATCAACATGCACCGTGTAATAGGTTCCTGTGGGCGCATCTGCGTTAACTACATACCTTCTTGCAAGCTTTACCGAAATACTGTTTGGCTTTGTAGCAGCATCAGCATCTACCCAGTTCTTGTTTATTGTGATACTGGTCTTTTTGCTTTCATTTACAAAAGGAATTTCCTGTCCCTGAGTACAAATCATTCCGCCAAGCGCCTGAAAATCTTTCGGTATGTTCAATGGGAATTTCTTCTCATCGCTTGCACTTATGTAGAACAGCAGCTCCTTATCACTCTTTAGGTATCCTGCCGGAGGCGTGATTTCAACAAGCTTGTAGGCATTGTTAAATACAATATCCGATATAGCCATTAGGCCATCAGCTGCTGAAGTATATTCTTTTACTTCCTCCCAGGTAGTGCCATTCCACTTATAGAGTTTAAATACAGCATTTGCAAGGGCAGCTCCTGTATCCTTATCTTTTTTAAATACATTTATTCCTTTGACATCTGCATTTACGCCTGCTTTATCGATGACGAATTTTGTATCTTCCTGATCATTGTTTCCGGACACTGAAACCCCCTCCAGAGTTGCAGTATTGCTAATTTCAATTTCAGGCCAGATTCCGTCATTGGAAGCTCCTGTAAAAGTAAAGGTATATCTATACTTAACCTTCAGATGCATCTTGTCAGGTATCTTAAATACTATAGTGCCGGTATTTGAATAATGCCTCCAGTAATCCGTATATGCTGAATTTGTCGTTGTCTCATAACTGTATTTTGTTGAATCAAGCTCTTCTTCCCTTTGATTTCCCTGCTCATCAGTTATAATCTGATATACCTTTATGGAGTCATTCAAAAGAGTAGCAGCTGATTCCGCAGCACACTGAGCTACAAGATTGTCTGTCAGTGTAAGTGTGTCTCCGTTTGGCAAAAGATCCGATGCATTGGGGTTAATATCAAGACTATACTCAACAGTGTTTCTGGTGCCTTCGATACCTGTAATAGCACTCTTCGTTATGAAAGATTCTGTTTTGGTAATTGTCTGAGTCTGTAAATCCGATACTATTTCGTCATTATCCTCGGTGCCTGCTTTAACCGTGTTAGTAAACACACCTTTTTTGAGTGTTGCGAAATCAAAGTCACCATTTATCTTTGCTCTGACTCTGAGATACATATCTACTGACGAAGCGGTCATCTCACCCTTAAGTTTCTGAGGGTTGAAAGACACTCTAATATTTCTGCCATCCTTTTCAAGTTTTCCCTCATAGTTAGCAAGAGTGTTTTCTTCAAGCGGTCTTACATAATTGGTATCCTGGAAGCTTTCATCCTGTCCCAGTTCCAAACCATTAATGGTAATACCACTTTTTGTCACATAGCCATTCTCAATCAGTGTGACATTTTCAGGAAGAGTATCTGTAACAACCAGCTTGTCATATCTGGTATTGAGCGGGATTGTAAATTTGATTATCCAGGTAAGAATTCCCTCGTTAAAAAGTGCATCATCGTAATACTCGTATTGTGACGCTCCGGTTACGCGATTGCCGTCCTTTTTTTCTATCTTAAGCTTATCAAACTCTATGCTATCGCCAATCTCTTTGCCATATACAATTGCATTATTGTAAAATTTGATATCCTCGCTTCCATCGCCTCTGTAACCGTATGAGTAGTATGAAAACTTCACATTGCTGTTCAGATCTCCGTAGAAGTACACTTTAAACCCTTTATAGCCGCTTTTGTTTACTCCATTGCTGCCATTTACTGTGATCTGTTCACCCTTCTCAACTCTGATAGTACCTGCGTAATTTACAGCTGTCAGCGCACTCCTTAAGTTGTTCTCGATAACAGTTAACTGATCCTCTGTTATAACCTGCGCTGAATCACGTATTATATCTTCATAGGTCCAGTATTCAGATTTATTAGCTCCATCATTGTTGTATATCGGGGCAAGGAGTGATACGTTCCACTTAAGTTTTACCCAGTTATCGTTATCCCATTCGTAGCCATCATTCTTTTTGTCAGCATAACTGTTATCAGATATTCCTACCCAGCCCTGATACTCATTTCCCTGCTTATCTACATTTAATATCAATGCCTTATTAAAGATACCTGAGCCCCAGGAAATATCATCATTTGTGTAGACATAGCTATATGTGAAAGTATAGGTACTATAATCATCAACCTCAAACTTATAGCCGTCCTTGAGGCTTATAGTGCTACCTTGAGTAAGTGAAGGAGTTACGCCATTACCACCAACTACTGATGTAACCGTTACATTTCCTTCATAGGGCACATAATGTATAGATGAATTCATCTTCTTATCCGATAAAGTAAATCCCTTTAGATTTCTGCCCCTGGTATTAAGCTTTATAGTCCAGGTAACAGTTCTTCTGCTCTTATCTGCAGAACCTTTTTTGTATATATCAGGAAACGTTCCTACATATGTGGTATCACACTCCATGGATACTTCCTGATCTTTTCCATACTTTGCATTTGCCTTGTTATGAATTTTAAGAGCACTACCGTTATTAACGATATCGTCCGGAACTACCAGCTTATAAGTAATGGTATAGCTCTCTCCCTTTTTCAGCCCTTTAAGTGACATACTAAACTTATTACCGGAAAAGGTAGGCTGAACAGATACTGAAGAATTTTCTCCCTTCATTACAATAATTTCTTTAATAGCCTCAGCAACGTCTATTTTATTGGTAAGCTCATCGTTCTGTCCGTTATTGCCGGAGTAATCATTAAATACTGTAAGAACATCCTCCAGATTGATTTCATCACCTGACCCTTGGTTAGTTGTAAGTTTGATAGAATAATTTATAGTCTTTGTATTTGCATCAAGTGTGGCATTGCCTTTCTTTTCAATACCCAGATCATAGTTGTAAACTCTGACTATTCTTATATCAAAAGTTGCAGGGCCGCCAAAGTCGTAATGAATAGGTTTTTCATTTTCATTCTCATTAAGATTTGCCTTAGCTGCAAAGAAAAATTCACCCTCAATAGACTGAGTATCATTCAGTTTTGCAAATTCCTCTTCAAAATCAAATGTGACAATGTCTGTTTTACTATCAATAAAGAACGTACCAACATAAACATTACTCTTGTTGTATATGTAACCCTTTATGTCATTTTCCACATCAATTTCATGGTCTGCCAGATTATATTTAGGCACCTCACCTGAACTAAGTGTCCCTGCTCCAAGCTTATAAGACATAGTAAAGAGGAGTGTGTCACCATTTCCAACATCAGCACCGGATGAAATAGGTGTACCTCCACTGTATGTAAATGCATTATCCAGCCAACCGGGTTGAGGATTTTTTGTAACTGAAAGTCCTGTGATCTGCATGCCGGGAACACTTGTATAAGTCGTAAACTCACCGCTGGAGGTATTTCCGGTATTACCTTCCTCGGCATGAGCCACGATTACGAACTGGTTAAAAAAACTTGAAACAAGTCCTCCCTTTGCAAAAGGATTTATAAAGATAGCACGAAAAAAGCGATTAGCAATGCCGGCGGAGTCATTGCTTTTCTTTCCATTACCGGCATTATCATCACTGTTTTCTTCTGTTGAGTCATCACTCTGGATTTTCTCTTTTATTCCCTGCTTGTGTTCATCAGAATACTGAACTTTAACCTTATTATCTTCTGATACTTCTACTGTGCCGTCTGCACCATCGATAGACTTTTCAGTACTCTCAACTGTGCCAAATTTAGAAGGAAGCTCATAGTAGATATCATCACTTGCTGAAGCTTCTTCAGGAAGCTCATACTTAATTGTTATACGGAGGCTGTCACCGGGCATAATCTGATCTTCTGTGATTTCTTCCCATTCACCATCCGGTGTTTGGCGCTCAATAACTGTCTTCGTTACGTATTTTGCAAGATCTACAGACTCGGGGATTTCTACAGTTTTATCAGTCTGTTCCTCTTCCTCAGAAACCTCTTCCTCTACCTTCTCATAAACGAATGTAAGGTTAGTGTCGAGTTTGATTTCCATAACATCTTCAGATTCATCCTCTTCAGTCTCAGGATCATCCTTTGGAACTACTTCGTAATATTTATAGCCCTGTTCATCAGAAGCTGTATAGATCATAACCGTTATCTTCTCGATAGCGATCTTCTCTGTTTCTTCTTTATCTTCGTCGTAGTACTCGTAAATAACTTCTTTAAAGTTGTAACCATCGATGGATCTGGCATCATCTTCAAATACCATGCTGTCCATGAGATCGATTTTCTTCTCATCAGCTAAAGCTTCGCCGGCTTCATCTACGATAAGCTCGCCTTCACCATCAACATAGGAAACAGTAAGCACCACATCCTGCATAAGCTCATCTTCAAGGGCTCCTGCAAGAGTTTCCTCGTTAAGTTCTTCATCAAAGCTTTCTTCTGAATCTTCTGAGCCTTCTGCGTTTTCTGAATCATCTGAAGTTCCTTCTTCGGCTTCTTCGGAGGAATCTTCTGCAGCATCATCAGAATCTTCTGTGCCTGCCTCTTCCTCGGATGCATCTTCGTTTGACTCATCTGAATTATCTTCGTAGTTCTCTTCTGAAGTCTCTTCAGTGTACTCTTCTTCCTCGTAAGTATCATCAGAGCTTTCTTCATCCTCATAAGCTTCTTCTGTATACTCATCTTCACTGTCTGATGTTTCTTCAGTGTCTTCTACAGTCTCTTCTTCACCGCCATCGCTGTTCAGACCGGCCATCTCAAGATCATCATTCTCAAAAATCATTCCAAGTTCATCAGCACCCTCTTCAGTTACCGCAGATGCATCTCTATTCATGGCATACAAAGTCACACCGGTTACAAGCATCGTAACAATGAGCATAACTGCTAACCAGCGCTTTGTGAAATTATGCTTATTTAAATATTCCTGAATTTTTTCTTTTCCTGAATTTCTTGCCATACCAGGTACCTCATAAAAAATGCCCTGTTTGAAATACACAAACAGGGCATAACATCCAATTCATCTGCGCCATAACATTAAAAACATAAGTTACAAAAAGCACAGGCAGCTGGCTATCTGTCCCCTGACAGACCCTTTAGCTTTGCGTCACTACCTTGCGATAGCTTTGCCCTGAATAAACTATATTTACTTCTTTCCAAACATCAATCATATTTGAAATATATTTTCACACTTACTCCGCAAATTATGATAAAACATTTGATTTAAAAAATCAACGCAAAACACGAATTTTGTAAAAAAAATTTCAAACACGGTTTCCATTCGCAGGTATGAGGGTTCATTATTGCTGGGTTAAACTGGAAACTATCCTTTTTGATTTTATTTCATTGTGTCCGTTTTAGAGCATTCATTTTTAGAAAAAACCGGAAAATCATTCAACGAAATATTCAGATTAAAAAAGAATCGATTAACTCCCCTCTACCATAGTTTCATAATATATGGCAAAGGCTCGCTTTTCAATAGAATACAGACTTATTTCCCAAAGAATTCATTCTTGTTTATATTCTTTATAATTTGGTTATGTTCATTAAGAAAAAACGCATTGCCAAATTATTGGCAATGCGTTTTGTATTAGTCAATTACAATTATGCAATCTTTGCTTTAGCGATCTCTGTAAGAGTCTTGAAGCCTTCTGCATCGTTAACAGCCATCTCAGCAAGCATCTTGCGGTTGATGTCTACGCCTGCAAGCTTAAGGCCATGCATAAGGTTTGAATATGACATGCCATTAAGACGAGCTGCAGCGTTGATACGTGTGATCCAAAGAGATCTCATATCTCTCTTCTTCTGCTTACGACCTGCAAATGCAGATGTAAGAGCTCTCATAACTGACTGCTTAGCAACTCTGTACTGTTTTGATCTAGCGCCTCTATAGCCCTTAGCGAGCTTTAAAACTCTCTTATGCTTTTTCTTGGCATTCATGCCACCTTTAATTCTTGCCATTTCGTTTTCCTCCTAAAAATAATACAACTGCCATTTGTGAATGAAACTCAGATTACAGAACAACCCGAACATTCAGATTTAAACGTAAGGCAGAATCTTCTTCATTGTCTTAACGTTGGTAGCATCAACTACTGCTGCCTGTCTTAAGTTTCTCTTTCTCTTTGTAGACTTCTTTGTAAGAATGTGACGCTTGTACGCCTTGTTACGGATCAGCTTACCTGTGCCTGTTACCTTGAAACGCTTGGCAGCAGATCTATTTGTCTTCATCTTGTGCTGCATAACTATAATCCTCCTATGCTGTAAATAATTATTGCATTCTGCCGTATCGGCAGTGTAATCATCCAACAAAAAGTTAATGAACAATTACTATATATGTAACTCACATAGTGAGAAACAATATCATTATCAGTTGCTTCTTACTTCTTCTCTGTAAGGAACATTGTCATACTACGTCCCTCAACCTTGGGCTGCTTGTCAATAACAGCTACATCTTCAAGAGCTGCAGCAAAATCAGTAAGAATATGTGCGCTTGCACTCATATGAGCCATCTCACGTCCTCTGAATCTCAGGGTTATCTTTACACGATTACCTTTTTCAAGGAACTTCTTAGCAGCATTAACCTTGGTATTAAGGTCGTTTGTATCGATGTTGGGAGACAAACGGATCTCCTTGATCTCAACGTTCTTCTGCTTTTTGCGAGCTTCTTTTTCTTTGCGAAGCTGCTCATACTTAAATTTGCCATAGTCAACAATACGGCATACCGGCGGTTTTGCGTTAGGTGCAATCTTTACAAGGTCAACTCCGGCTTCATCAGCAAGCTTTCTTGCTTCCTGAATGGACATAACGCCAAGCTGTTCCCCGCTCTCGCCAATTACACGTACTTCTTTGTCCCTTATCTGCTCATTGATAAATAAATCGCTAATGGCTTTATACCTCCAAAAATAAAAAGTGGACTCACAAAGGAGTCCACATACTATTCTAAACCCGGCTAAAACTAATCACATCGCCATATTTTAGATGTATTAACGCCTGCAAGCCCTTGCCGCAGGGTGAGAGTGGAAACCTCTGCTTTGTTTTCATACTGTGTTAATATACCATCGTAAAGAGCCGATGTCAACACTATTTTCAAAAATTATATTTCGTAAACGACGCCAAGCTCTGCAAGTTCTCTGTCAACCTGGTCATAATCACTGAAAACTATGCCGTTCATGCCGACATTCTTTGCCGCATCGATATTTCTCTGCATATCATCTATGAATACACATTCTTCAGGTTTAAGATCATATCTTTCCATAATAAGCTTGTAAATTGCAGGATCGGGCTTAATGACTTTATCTCTGTAGCTTAAGATTCCGCCGTCAACTTCATCCAAAAACTCATTCATGAAAGGATTGGCTTCAAGAGCCTGCTTTGAAAAGTTTGATAAAACAAGGACTCTGTAGCCTGCCTTCTTAAGGGCCTTTATCCAGGGGATCGTTCTCTCCCTCTTTTTAAGAAGGCCTGAAAGATCATCAAATCCCTTCCTTATCTCATCTTCTATCTCGGGATCATTTTTCACAAAGCCGTCTATTATGCCTTTTGTATCAAGAACACCTCTGTCAAACTCATCCCAGTCGGATGTTCTCACACTGGCATCTCCGATCCTCTGAACCATAGCTTCATCAAAGCCTTTGTTCCTAAGGAAATCATCCCAGCAAAAATCGACGAGAACTCCGCCTATATCAAAGATAACAGTACTTATTTTGTTATCTGTTTTTTCGGATGCATCCACATCTTTTGAAGAAACGTCATTTTTGCCGTAAGGATCAGCACTTGCGATTGTTCTCGTACCAGTGATAGCTGAGTATGCCCACAGGATCAGCCAGATTGCGATCGGGATTGCAACTGTCGCAGCCGCACACATAATAAATGTATTAAATGTTTCAGCGCTTCCGGTAAGTCCCTGGATCAGCAGTACTATATACATTCCTACAAGCAGGACCACTCCGAGAAGAGCTATAACTCTTTTAAAAACAGGTGTCTTTTCGTTATTCACATCAAACCTCCTATAAAACTGACAAAAAGGGGTTGTCCATAATAAGACAACCCCATAAGATTACAACAATATTCTGTTTTTGTACAGTTATTACTTTTTAAGAGGGCTCTCTCTGTAGATGATATCTTCTCTAGCAGGTCCGTTAGATACCATAGTGATCGGATATCCGATTTCCTTCTCTATGAATTCAATGTACTTTCTGCAGTTTTCCGGAAGGTCCTCATATTTCTTGATTCCGCGAATATCGCTCTTCCATCCGGGAAGTGTCTCATATACAGGCTTAGCCTTTTCAAGAAGGTGTGTTACAGGGAATTCCTTTGTAACTTCTCCATTGATCTCGTAACCAACACAAACCGGAATTTCATCAAGATAGCCGAGTACATCGAGGACAGTGAACGCAACATCAGTAGCACCCTGAAGTCTGCATCCATACTTACTTGCAACGCAGTCATACCAACCCATACGACGAGGACGACCTGTTGTTGCACCGTATTCACCGCCGTCGCCACCGCGTCTTCTGAGCTCATCAGCTTCATCACCGAATATCTCTGATGTGAATGCACCTGCACCAACTGCAGAAGAATAAGCCTTATTTACAACTACAATCTCCTTTATCTCATAAGGAGCAATACCTGCGCCGATCGCACCATATGCAGCAAGTGTTGATGAAGATGTAACCATAGGATAAATACCGTGGTCAGGATCCTTCATTGTACCAAGCTGACCCTCAAGGAGGATTGTCTTGTTTTCCTTAATAGCCTTATCAAGGAAAAGTGATGTATCGCCAACATAAGGCTCAACCATGTCTCTCCACTCATGAAGTGTATTAAGAAGCTCAGCTGCATCAATTTCAGGCTTATGATAAAGCTCTCTCAAAAGGATGTTCTTTGTAACAAGTACTCTCTCAACCTTTTCTTTAAGAAGCTCTTCATCAAAAAGTTCATTTACCTGGAAACCAACCTTTGCATACTTATCTGAATAAAAAGGTGCAATACCTGATTTTGTTGAACCAAATGACTTACCGCCAAGTCTCTCTTCTTCATACTGATCAAAGAGGATGTGATAAGGCATAACGATCTGGCAACGATCTGAAATCATAAGATTCGGCTTCGGTACGTTCTTTTCGATAACCGAATTAAGTTCCTTCATAAGAACAGGGATGTTAAGTGCAACACCGTTTCCTATTATATTAGTGATCTTCTGGTGAAAAACTCCGGACGGAAGAGTATGAAGTGCAAATTTGCCATACTCATTTACTATTGTATGTCCTGCATTGGCACCGCCCTGGAAACGTATTACCACATCAGCCTGATCGGCCATCATATCAGTGATCTTACCTTTTCCCTCATCACCCCAGTTTGCTCCAACTACTGCTTTTACCATAAATATCTCCTTTATACATTATAAATGTTTGATAATGTCCCTCTAAAAAACAAAGGGATCTTTTTATTAAATCCATAAATGAATATACTCTATTATTATTTATAAGTAAAATTGATATTTATTATATAATGCATAAGTGTATCTTATAACTTCCTGTTTTTCTTCAAAAAAGGAAATAACCCACACGAAGTTAAATATTTTCTTCAAAAATCAGTTCCAGAAGTTTGCTCGCAGCCACAGACATCGGCCGCTTTTCATCTGTAACCACGCACATATGGCGTTTTGGGATCATTTGCTTTAGTCTAAGTTCAAATAATACTCCGGAGTCTATGTACTCCTTAGCAAAATCTCTCACAACGCATCCTACTCCAAGATTTCTTAGAGCAAACTGAACGATCATATCGCTTGTGGCAAGCGCAAACTCAGGATGTATTGTGACGCTGTTTTTGGCAAGAAAGTCTTCTATATATCTACCGGTACTCGTCTGCCCTTCTAGAATTATCATAGGAAGATGTTCAAGCTCTTTTAGATCAAGCATATGATTTTTATAGGAAGTAAAACGTCTTCCCGCTATAAAAATATCCTCTATATCGCGGACGTTTCTAAACCTAAGGCTCGTATCTTCTTCTTCGCTTTCTTTTCTTGTAGCATTTCCTATAGAAGAAACTATTCCAAAATCTATCACGTCATCCGATAGATACTTTAATGTTTCAGGGGTTGGACCGTTTGTGACAGATACTTTTATCCCGGGATAGCGCTCATGGAATTTCTCAAGATACGGAAGCAGAAAAAATCTAAGTGTCATGTCACTTGCCCCGATTCTTACTTCACCTGCATCGAGCCTTAATATTTGCGAGAGCCTCTGCTCTCCAAGTTCAAACTGCTCGTACCCTTTTGAGACATATCTAAAAAGGATCTCCCCTTCACCCGTGAGCTTTATGCCCCTTCCCGTTCTTCTGAAAAGGCTGGTCCCCAAGAGGCTTTCAAGCTGTTTTATCTGCTGACTTACAGCGGGTTGTGATATATTAAGTTCCTGCGCGGCAAGGGTGATACTCCCACATTTTGCCACGTGATAGAAGACTTTATAGTATTCTAAATTATTGGTCATATATGCTCCTTAAAAAGTATTAAATCAACATTTATTTTGGTAAAAATGCACTTAATACACAGTTTATTTTAGCACGTTTGACATTGTTTAATAGCATAAAACATGATAACATGAAGAATATTAGTTTACGATTTACAAAACTATTTTTATTGTTACTTAAAAAGTATTTTCTTATATATTAATCTAAACATTGTAGTACCAATAAGGAGATGACTTTATGCTTCATATCAAATCACTTTCGGAAGGGCTGGATCTTTTCAAGGCTCTCGGCTCTGAAATCAGAATAGAAATAATCAAAATACTTCTTGAAGAAAACGGCATGAACATGAACGAGCTTGCATCCCGCCTCAACATAACCAACGGGGCACTTACAAGTCACGTCAGAAAGCTTGAGGAATGCGGCGTTATCACTGTCAGCAACGAAACAAGCGGCCACGGCAATCAAAAGATATGTTCAGTACATCTTGATAAGATTCTTATCGATGTTCAGGATGAAACCCGTGATGAAGATATCTACACTACTGCGATCAAGGTCGGCCAGTTTTCGGATTACAATGTATATCCCACATGCGGTCTTGCTTCATCAACTCAGCTTATTGGTCAGGTAGATGACACCAGATATTTCTCACACCCTGACAGATATAATGCTGATATTCTCTGGTTTACAAAGGGATATGTAGAGTATGTCATCCCCAATTTTATCCCTTTTAATCAGAAAATTGATGAGATCTGCATATCAGCAGAGCTTTCCAGTGAAGCTCCCGGAGTCAACAATGTATGGCCGTCTGATATTTACTTTTATCTAAATGATACTTTCCTTGGAACCTGGATCTCACCCGGAGATTTCGGAGACGTAAAAGGTATATTTACTCCCGATTGGTGGTTCCCCAACTGGAATCAGTATGGATTATTGAAAATGCTTGTTATAAATCACCGCGGAACATTCATCGATGGACTTCAGATTTCCGATGTTTCAATCGATAAATTTAATCTTACAAGTAAGAGCAGCATCAAGTTCAAGTTTGAAGTTCCGGAAGATGCTGACCATGTTGGCGGTCTGACAATTTTTGGCAAAAACTTCGGTAACTACAATCAGGATATCGATGTAAAAATAGCATACAGCCCCATCGATCCTGAGAATGCGCAGCAGTAAAACAAAATAAATAAAACCATAAGAAAACTCATCCTTCCGGATTTTCCGGAAAGATGAGTCTTCTTTTTTCTACTATTAATTTATTTCATAATCGTAAGTAGCAAAGTCTGCTTTGAGTGAAATCTTATTTCCATCCTTTTCCCATGTGAAGGTCATAACAGAGCCGTCCTTTTTAATATCAAGCTTACTGTCAAATCCAAATGCAGGATTGGTATTTCTTATCCTAAGGAGTTCAAGCTGTTTCTGAACAACAGGCTTTTTGAGCATTTCCTTAATATCATTATTTGTAAGATTTGTTCTGTTGATCTCTTTATGTCCGCCGGCTCCTGCTCTCTCTACAGCAGCATAGTCATTTTCCCCTGCAAAGAGATCAAGATACCAAACCTGAGGCTTACCGGGCATAAACATCTGCACGGCTCTTGCAAAAAGCATCTTCTTATCATCAGCACCAAGTGCGCTGTAATAAGTTGAGTTAACCTGATAGTACATGTTTTTCTGGCCGTGAAGATTCTTAACAAGACCGCCTCTTCCAACAATTGTATCAATTAGACTCTCTATTTCCTTATCATCAATAAAGCCCTTAAGATCAAGAACAGGAATTCCGTCGTGGCAGCCAAGCATGTTTACTACGCGGATCTTCTTTTCCATGATCTCATTAGCCCAGCGCTCAAGAGCTGCACCATCCTTCTGTTCCATAGCATATATAAGAAGTCCCGGAAGGAAGAAGTCATAAGTCATGTAGCCCTTGGATGCAACCTTCTCATAAATACCTGCACTGTAGCTGTCATGAATTTCAGGAAGGAGCTTAAGTCCGTTTTCATCCGCAAGAGCTCTTACTTTTTCAAGGACATCCCATGTATCGGGCTCATTGAGGAAGTTCTTTTTGCCTGGTTCCTTTGGAGCATAAGCAAATGCATCGAGTCTTACGATCGCAGCTCCGTAACCTGATAAAGTTTTTAAAGTATTCTTATAATGTTCCCATACAAGATCTGATTTTATATTCAGATCCATCTGTCCAAGATACTTTCTTCCGCATGCAAGGAACTCCAGAATTCCTTCACGATATTTCGTATATTTTCCAAAATCAATTTCTTCAGGTGTCTTGCCATTTTTCAGTTCTCTGCATACAAGCTCTGCAATCTTTGTAGCAGTTGCATACTGAACTCTGTCAGCATCAGCATTGCCGTTTTTCTCGTTGTAATCTGCAACAGCACCAATTATGTCCTGAGCATCAGGCATTCTGTACTGCACTTCCTGATAGAATGTGTTCCAATATGGGATTTCTTTTCCATCGGGCATGCGCACCATAAGTATCGGTAGTCCCGGCTTTCTGAAGAACATATCCTTTATCAGTTCCTTGTCGGGCTGAATATATCCGCCCTCTGTCATCTCGCCCTTACCTTCCCAGAACTTATTCCAGTTGATGAAGAAATCTGCATATTTAGACTTCTCACCATTCTTAAGAAGATCCTGGAACTGAGGTGATAAAACTGATGCATGGTTCAAGATAAAATCAAGCTTTAAATCAATTCCAAGCTTGCGAAGTCTATCCATGTCTTCTTTAGATCCAAGTTCCTGATTGATCCCATAATCAATTACTGAAAAACCGCGATCAAGGTCAGTGTTGTAGATGCTCGGAAGAATGTAAAAAGAACTGAATGTATCCTTAAAGTCATCTCCTTCAAGCATGGTTACTATATCGCCCAGAGTACCGCCGCAGCTGTCGGGATACGCATTGAGCATAGGTCCGTTATCAACAAATTTACTCATAATATTCTCCTTAAAAAACTATCTCTCCTTACATAAATCAAACTACATTAAAATCAAAGTCCCATGAGCTTTTTGTATTCATCATAGCTTATGATCTCGCCTGCTTTACTGATAATGATCTTTGCCTTGTGAGCCTGATCCATAAGTTTGTTCTGCTCGAGTTCAAGTACCATCATTGTGAACGGGCTGTCTACCTTACCATCACGGTTTCTGCTTCTTCTGTGCTCAAGAGTCTCCTGGGGAGTGCTGTTAAGAAGAACAGGAATATCCACTTCCTTCATGTAGTCTGTGTTTCCGTGTGTCCACTCAATGATAAGAACCTGCTTATCCTTCATATCAACTTCATCGTACCAAAGCTGAGTCTCATCTCTTCCCATTCTCTTAAGCCAGAGTTTATCAGCGCCATCCTTGAAGGCTCTAAGAATGCTGTCAACCTCTTCAAAATCTGTTTCATTTGGTGTTCCAAGATAGCTGTTAAGCCCTTTCTTTCCTGCTTCAAGATATGATGAAAACCAGGCATTTTCTTTTGCGTGCTCAGCGTTTGCATCATCACCTGCAGCCTGCCATTCCTGAATTTTTGCAAAGTTATCCGAATTCATGTTACCTGCATCAACAAGACCTCTTATTGCGCTCTGTCTGAAAACATGAAGCCTCTCTGCGTCGTTATACATCGGAATTCTGTGAGGATAATTATCTCCTGACATTGTGTAGCTCCCGATTCCTGATTTCTCAAGCATATATGAAAGAAGTGAAGCAATTTCAGATTTACCGACACCTGAGCCACCGCAAACTGTTATAACTGCTCTTCCGTACTTATTGGAAGAAGTTACTTTTGCAAGTTCCTCAAGTAATACAGGAAAAATAGTCCTTGCCTTGGCAATGTGACTCTCTCCTATTTCAATCTTGTCTCCAGGCATATCTCCATGTGGTATATCAGAAGGAATCTCGATAGCTGTAGCTGCAAGCTTTTCTATCATCTCTTCTGTAATCGCATTTTTGGGACTGATTTTTCCATAATTTGTATTCATTTGTACTTCCTTTCAAAGATAAAATAAATATTTAAAAAGTTTCTGACGGCACTTATGCGCAAATGTCATAAACGTTTTTCCGTTTATGTCTCAAATGCCTTATTTCCTATAATTATGTGCATTTTCAATTTTTGACACCGCATTTCCCCCGTGCTATTTTTACACTATATCCAAATTTTTTTGTTTGTCAAAATATTTTTTTAGGGGCTATATTTTTTTCATGATCACAATCAAAGAAATTGCGAAGCAATTAAATATGAGCACCACCACAGTATCCAACGTCATTCACGGCAAGACCGGAGAGGTGTCTGATGCAACAATAAAAATTGTTGAGGACTACCTGAAAAAAGTTGATTATGTTCCAAACATCAACGCAAGAAATCTTGCTCAGAATGAATCCAAGATAATAGGTGTTGCACTCAAAGCAAGAGCAGACAAGTATGAAAATCTTTTAATGGATCCGTTCGTCTCGGAGCTGATAGGCGGCATAGAAGAGTCTATCCGAAAAGCGGGATACTTCATGATGCTGTATATCTCAAGAGATACCGACGAGATCATGAGACATGTATCCACTTGGAATGTTGATGGTCTTCTGCTATTCGGTATGCTAAATGATGACGGTATCAGAGTAAGCGAGCGCTACAAAAAGCCAATCGTCTGCATAGACACTTACAGCATTGAAGGCCTAAAGCACTTTATCAACGTGGGACTTGATGACGAAAAGGGAACTTTCGAGATGGTAAATTACATGATCAGCCTTGGTCATAAAAAAATCGCCTTCTTGTCAGATAACCTAAACGGTGTAGACTATGCAAGATTTTCAGGATACAAGAGAGCTCTGTCAGAGGCCGGCATTGAGTTTCAGAAGGACTGGTTTTTGAAGATCAATCCCAGAAGCAAAGAAGTTCAGGCGTCTCTTGAAGATATCTGCAAAAAGATCACCGGCTTTGATGCAGTTATGTGCGTATCCGATCTGTATGCCGTTCAGCTTATCAGTTCTCTCAACGACAGAGGAATCAGAGTCCCTGAAGATGTATCGGTCGCAGGATTTGACGACACACTTCTTGGTCAGCTCCACAGACCAGCTCTCACAACCGTTCATCAGGACGTAAAAGGAAAAGGTATCGTAGCCACTGAGACTCTGCTGAAATGTATCCGTGGAGAAAAGACTCCAAAACAGATACAGATCCCAACAAAACTCGTCATAAGAGACACTGTTATGGACATAAGGTAATACAAAAAATATATAAAAACTCTTTTTTCTGAGCAACTTGCACAACACAGGCAGGTTGCTCTTTTTCATGAAAACTTCATTTTCAGTTTACCTGTCCGCCCAGGATCTGCCTTCTATTTCAGCAGCTTTTATAAACCTCGTTCACCTCCAAAATTTATGCATTTTTAATAATTCCGTCAGCTCAGTATTTATCAGCTTTTGCGCATAAGGCGAAAACAAGTATATGATTTTTTTGTAAAAATAGCTTGAAAATGTTTTCTTTACGTGCTATTTTGAACTTAGCATAAAACTTATGCGCAAAAGTAACCGCTAATCAATTGGTTTGGTTAGCAAAGTGCACAAAAGGAGGGTAACATGAAAAAGAAAGCATTATCTATTCTTCTTGCCGGAACAATGGTTCTTAGCATGACAGCATGCGGCGAATCAACCGGCGCAGACACAGCATCTGACACGGCTGAGTCTACAGCAGCAGAGTCAACAGAAGAAGCTGCTGAAGAGACAACTGAAGCAACTGAGGAAACAGCTGATGCAGCTACAGAGGCAGCTCCTCAGGATGCAATCCGTCTTCTTAACGGTAAGCCTGAAATTGATTCACAGCTTCAGGAACTTGCTGCAAAGTACAAGGAAGAGACAGGAAACGAAGTTACTATCGAGACTATCGGTGGTGACACAAGTGCCGGTGATGAGCTTAAGAAAATGTTCCAGGCTGACAACATGCCTGACATCTTCGTTATCGAAGCCAACCAGGCTGCTACTTGGGACGGAATGCTTGCAGATCTTTCAGGTGAGCAGTGGACAGAAGATACAGATTTCGAACTCGTAGACGATGCAATGGGAACAATCGGCTTCCCTTACACAGTTGAGGCTACAGCTCTTGCATACAACGCAGACATCCTTGAGGCTGCCGGTGTTGATCCTTCAACTCTTACAAGCCCTGATGCTTGGCAGACAGCAGTTGAGACTCTTGATAGCAAGAAGGATGAGCTTGGTCTTACAGCTGTATTTGGTTGGTGTGCTGAGCCTGCTAACCTTGGCTGGTCTTCAGGTACACACGTATTTGGTCAGTATCTTGATGCAGGTCTTGCACAGGATGACACAACTTATCTTGATCTCCTCAACGACGGCGGTCAGATTGATGAAGAGAGAATGGCAAACTTTGCTAAGTTCATCGGTATGATGAATGAGTATTCAGATCCCGATCTCCTTGTAGACGGTACATATGACAACCAGGTTGCAGGTTTCGCTGCTGGTAAGTATGCATTCGTAACTCAGGGTAACTGGATTAACGCAACTGTAACAGCTTCTAGCGATTACACAGGATTTGCAATGGGATTTGCTCCTTATGCATTCGAAGATGGCATTGATACAATCATCGCTGGTCCTCCGAGCTACTGGACAGTATATTCAGAGGGTAAGGTTGATGCTGCTAAGGCATTCCTTCAGTGGGTATCAGAAGATTCAGCTCAGGACATCCTTGTAAACAAGGCTGGTCTCATCTCACCTTTCAATGATTGTTCATACGCAGCTGCTGATCCTTTCTATGCAAGCATCAAGAGCTACATGGATGCAGGCAAGACTTCAGGATGGCACACAATGCTTAAGAAGGACGGTCTTCAGAACGTAACATGTCAGGTATTCGCTGACTATGCTATGGGCAAGCTTGATGCTGACAGCTTTGTAACAACAATGGCTCAGGTTATTTCAAGCTACTACGCTAACTAATAATTTTTTTGAGGGGCAGGGCAAAATGCTCTGCCTCTTTTCTTCTATATATATTATAGAAGGAATAGAGGTTTTCTTAATAATTATATGGGGCAACAAATTACAGGCTTCCTGAAGGTAAAGGAGATTACAGTATGAAAACACCATCTGCTACAAAAAAAGCATTTTCATTCCTTTGTCTGATTGCCGGTCTTGTGCTTGTCATATGGTCTTTGGCATTAGATATCATGAAATCTGATGCATCATTTCGCGGAGCCACTTTGATAATCGGAGTAGTTGCTATCGTTGCAGGTCTTTACTACTTTCCTACTCTTAAGCACCACCGTACGATCATCAATATTCTTTTCCTGTTTCCGCTGCTTTTTGCATTCGCGGTTACAGTAATCATTCCGCTAGTTCTTGGTATCGGTTATTCATTTACCGACTGGAACGGTATAAGAATGAAAAACGTTGTTGGCTTTGCCAACTATATAAGAATGTTTAAGCAGCCAAGCTTTCTTTGGTCAATTCTTATCACATTCTTATTCGTAGTATTTAATATGATCCTCGTAAACCTTGTCGCTTTTCTTCTTGCACTTTTGTGCACATCAAGAATCAAGGGTCTTGGATTTTTCAGAGCAGCTTACTTTTTGCCGAACCTTATCGGCGGTATCGTACTTGGCTATATTTGGCAGTTCATTTTCAGTAATGTAATAACTAATCTTACAGGTGCCAAGTACTCTATGTTATCGGATACAAAGACAGCATTCATTGCTATCATTATCGTATATATCTGGCAGTATGCAGGTTACATAATGCTCATCTACATCACAGGTCTTAACACTATTCCCGGTGATGTCCTTGAAGCATCAGCAATTGACGGAGCTAATCCTCTACAGACTCTGTTTGAGATAAAGATCCCTATGATTGCTCCCACAATTACAATCTGCACATTCCTTACACTTACAAGTGCATTCAAGCAGTTTGATGTAAACCTTGCACTTACAAACGGTACCGGTTCTGTAGCAAGTTTCCTCGGTTCATACCTGACAAATGGTACAGAAATGCTTGCTCTTAACATCTACAGTACAGCAGTAGTTAACAACGAATATGCATTTGGTGAAGCAAAAGCCGTTCTGTTCTTTATCATTCTGGCTTGTGTTTCAATCCTGCAGGTTCGCATATCTAATAAGAAGGAGGTGGAATTATAATGCATACAAAAGAAAAAACATCCAATGTCGTTATAAGATTTATAATTGCAATTGTAATCGCCGCTTATGTATTATTCCCTTTCTTTATAGTACTTGTTAACTCATTTAAGGTTTCAAACGACATTACTTCCAATCCTATAGGTTTTAACGGAGCTTCATTCCCACAGCTCATCCAGAACCTTAAGGATGTTATCACAAATACACACTTCCTGTTCTGGCAGGCATTTGGCTATTCAGCACTTATAACCGTGCTTTCACTTGTACTTCTTGCACTGTTCGGATCCATGGCAGCATGGGTAATCTGCAGAAACAAGACAGTATGGTCAAATGTAATTTACTTTACATTCATCGCATCAATGATCATTCCTTTCCAGGTAGTTATGCTTCCTCTTATCTCTACCTTCAGAGATGTAGGAAAATTCATCGGAATACCGATGCTTCAGTCAGTACCCGGCATCGTATTTGCTTACCTCGGATTTGGTGGTGCTATGACAGTTTTCATTCTTGTTGGATTTATTAAGGGAATTCCTTATGACTTGGAAGAAGCAGCATCTATCGATGGTTGCACACCCGAGCAGGTATTCTTCAAGGTTATCTTCCCTCTCCTCACACCGGTTATCACAACTGTTACAATCCTTAATGGTATGTGGATTTGGAATGACTACCTTCTTCCTTCAATGATGCTTGGTCAGAATGGTGCAGTAAAGACACTTCCTGTCGCAGTTCAGGCTTTTGTAGGCTCTTATGTAAAGCAGTGGAACCTCATTCTTACAGCTGCACTGCTTGCTATAGTTCCTATGATCATCCTCTTCCTCATCGCTCAGAAGCAGATCATGGAAGGTATGATCGAGGGTGCTGTAAAGGGCTGATAAAAAGAAAATATTTAAAATGCCTTTCCATTAAACAGGCGCCGGATACAACAATCCGACGCCTGTTTTTTACTGTTCTATGAATTTAAATATTCAATCTTCACGCACATATTGTGAGAAGTAATTAATTAAGTTTCTGTACAAGTTCCTCATAAGTAAGATGCTCAGCACCGGGAGTTGAGTTCCAAGTAGTTTCTGATCTAAAGTCATACTCTCCATCTGCAAGCATGAGGTCATCTAAAAAGAAATTGTTGTAGTCATCTTCCCCGAGATATTCCTTGAATATATTTATGTATTCATCTCTGCTTATGTTTGCATCATTACTCTTGAACTTCTCATCTCCCAAAAGGCCTTTTGCTGTCCATGACAGGCTGTTTAAAAGTACCGGTTCTTTCGAATCAGTGTCAATGCTATAGAAATAACTCTCTGAGCTTTTGCCATCTTTTGCTATCTCATATCTTATAATCAGATTCTTATCCTTATATAATGCAGCATAAGAATTAATGTCCGTTGAATTATTGATATCATTTGAAGACTCGAATATAGTCTGTTTCTCTGTTACAGTGCCACCTGCAAAGCTTATGTAGTAAGCCGCTCTTCCGGCAATATCATGCATGATCAGTTCAGGTATCCCGTCCTTATCGACATCCATCATTGAAAATCTGGCAAGGTCTGAATTATATCCCGCAAAGATTTCAGCACACTCACTCTTATAGTTCTCTGCTGCTCCAAGCATTCCTTCCTTATAAGCTGAACTTGAAACAACCTCCTCGGGTGTCATATTCTGCACAGGTTCTGTAGGCTCTGCCTCAGAAGAATCATTGAGATTACTTGTATCATCCCCTCCAACCTCTGAATCAGATCCTACACTTGTTTCATCAGTTGCTTGTTCATAATTGCTTTCTAATGCTTCCCCTGTTTGTTCTACAGCTCCCTTTGTTTCACTCTCAGAAGGAGTCGCAGTCTTATTCTTTTTACTTGTCAAAAAGATTCCCACTGCCAGAAATAGTATGAGCAAACTCACAAAACATATTGTAATAAGCCTATTATTCTTTGATCTTTTCATCATCTATACTCCCAGCCTTCCTGCTCTACCATCGCTCTTATCTCTTCAACATGCGCATCCCATGACTCATAACCTGCCTGGCCTCTTCTGTCCGGAATAAGCTCATCACCATATCTGTTTTTCAGATCCTGTCCAAGATACGAGGCAAACTGAGTGCTGCCATAATAATTCAGGTGTGCACTTCCATCAGCAAAGTGAGTTCCTCCTTCAAAGTCGATTCCTGTATCTGCAAGATGCCTGAAAGTATAATCAAAAAAGACATTATTATTACCATTTGCATTTATTTGTGCTATGTACTGCTCAAGCCAGTTATATCTGACGTCTTCTTCCTGAGTAACACCGGGCTCTCTTACAGTATTCACTTTGTAGGGAATAACCGTAAGATACAGCTTTATGCCATGTTCACCGGTATAATCAATTATTTTATTTAGATACTCAACCGACTTATCAGAAGGCGGTACCGCCTCGGTCGAGCTTATTACCGGAGTTTCAAGGGCCGCTGCCTTAAAAGAGGGAGTATAGCCTTTATATGCACTGTAGTCTTTTTTCCAGCTTTCTTTAAGCTTTGTATTCAGATCATCATTAGAACCCGTAGCATAGGATGGCGCATATTTATTTATAAGATCTGCATTTCCATCAAATATCACGTTAACAAGCTCTCTCTTATTTAATGAAAACTTGAGTCCGCTTAATGCATCTTCTGCAAAATAATACTTATCGTTGTAATCATCGCCATAAGCTGCAGGCGCAAAAAAATCCAGAACCACAACCTTGGGATTCTGATATTTGCATATCTCCCTTAGATAATAATATGAAGTCCAGATTGCCTGTTCAGCAGTTGAGTAGTCATAAGCAGCAATGCCATAATCATTCCAAAGCTTTGCAGTATTTATTCCATAATTTACATGACTTGAGCCCAGCATAACAACATCAATAGTGTTTTCAGGCTGGCAGTACATATAAAGGCCCTGCCTTATTCCGCCATTTGGTCTGTCAAACATAAGGCTCGTATCAATGCTGACTGCATTAAATAAAGCAACAACAGACATTGTCATAGCAATAATATTTTTCAGAAACACGTTCATCTCCTCCTTAGAATATCTCCCTTTGTAATTATTAGATAAAAAAGTCAGACCGAATTTCCTATCAAACAAAAAACCACCCGGTGGATTCCTCCTGCCGGATGGTCACAGTTATATATTTTAGCAGATAAGCTTCTTATTTTATACCACTTATAGCAATAGACTCGATAATAACTCTCTGGAAAAGGAAGAACAAAACGAGAGTCGGGAGCATTGCAATTACAGATGCCGCCATGATAAGAGCATAATCGCTTTGGATTGCATAGTAGTGGTTGAAGGATCTGATGACAACCTGCAATGTCCAGAGCTTTTCACTTCTAAGGAAAATAGTGGGAGCAAGGTAATCATTCCAGATTCCCATAAACCACAGCATAAGCTGTGTTCCAAGTGCACCCTTCATAAGCGGAAGGAAGATCTTGTAATAAATTCTAAAGTAATTACATCCGTCTATTTTAGCAGCATCCATAAGGTCTGAAGGGATGCTGTAGAGGTTCTGTCTAAGGAAAAAGATCATGCCGACATTTCCAAAGCAGCCGGGGATAATAAGCGGCGCAAGTGAATTAGTCCATCCAAGCTTTGTGAAAAGAACATACTGAGGGATCATTACAACCGCGAAAGGAATCATGATCGTAGCAAGCAGCGCGAGGAAGAGAATATTCTTACCTCTGAAATTCATCTTTGCAAAAGCAAAGGCTGCAAGTGAAGATGTAAATCCACCTATTAATAGTACTGGTATTTCAACACATACAGTATTGATAACACCACTTATGAACTGGCCCTTTGCAAGCACCTGTGAGTACTTTCCTATAAGTATAGGATTGGGAAACAGTGTAAGTTTTCCTGAAAGGATCTGGTTTTTGGTCATGAATGAAGTAGCAACCATATAAACCAGCGGGAATACCATTGTTATAGCAAATAAGAAAAGAAGTATAAACACAATGACATTCATCACTTTCTCTTTTTGAGATGTGACACGGTCGTTTGTATAATCTTTACTATTTGATTTTGCCTTTATAGCAAGTTCCATTTTCACACCTCCTTAATCTATAGTTTTAACCCATTTATCCTGCCCCCAGAAATTGATAGCAGTGATAATGAATATAATGATCGCAAGAATTACAGCTACTGCACTACCATAGCCGAGCTGACCATTGGTAAATGCTTTTTCAAACAAGTAAAATACTACTGTTGCGGAGCTATAGTTTGGTCCGCCTGAAGGTGTCATAACCTGAACTTCTACAAACACCTGGAAACCGCCGATAAGCGACGTAATAAGTACATAGAATGTAACGGGTGAAAGAAGCGGCAATGTGATATTTCTGAATTTCTGCCATCCGTTTGCACCATCGATCATTGCAGCTTCATAATAATCTCTCGGGATATTCTGAAGACCTGCGAGATAGAGGATAACAGTTCCGCCAAGACCCTTCCATACCATAAATATGATCATGGATACTTTTACCATGGTCTCATCTCCCAGCCAGTTAGGACCGTGGAGACCTGTGATTGCTTTATAGATGCCGTTCAAAAGGCCGTAATCATAGTTGAAAACCCATGCCCACAAAATTGAAACAGCAACCAGCGAAGATACAACCGGAACATAGTACATGGTAGTCAAAACTCTTCTTCCCGGTATTTTACGATTAAGTCCCATTGCGATGAGCATTCCCAGGATCATTCCGATCGGAATACCTATCATATAGATAATTGTAGTTCCCATTGCCTTCCAGAACTTAGCATCTGCCAGAATCTTGGCATAGTTTCTAAGTCCAACAATGTTACCCCATAATGAATTGATTCCTGTCCATTTGCTTGTGCTGGCAATAAGAGCAAAAACTATAGGATATGCCATAAAAAGCATGAAACCTACAAATGGCGCTGCTATAAACAGCCATGCCCATCTCTCTTCTCTTTTTGCCATCGCAGACATACGAACCTTAACTTTTTTTGATGCCATAATACCTGCTCCCTGATTTATTGCGTATATAATAAGTAGCCTTTTTTAAAACAGGTCCCTCCGCGGGCGAAGGGACCTACGATAATAGTCTTTATTTCTGATTATTTTGTTGCAGAATTCTGAAGTTCTATAGCTTCATCAAGTGCTGCCTGCATCTCAGGCTCAACCTGCTGTAAGTACTCTTCTACAGTGATGTCGCCGTTCTTGATGTTGAATACACCAGACCAGAAAGGTGTGAACCACTCACCATTGTATGTGTAGTCTGTTTCCTGAAGAGCTGCCTCGTAATTGTCATTGCCATCGAAGTAACCAAAGATTACATCTACGTTTGAAGCATAAGGAACTGTGCCGTTATTTACTGCATCCTTAAATTCTCCATAAGCAAGGTCTACGATATTAGGAAGCTGTATAGACTCGCCTGTTGTGATACCTGAAACTGCTCTCTGACCATCTTCATCAGTTGAAAGCTTAGCAACAAGCTGTGCTGCAAGATCAGGATTCTCTGATGTAGCTGATACGCAGTAACCAACTGAACCCATCCATGTGTGTGATCTGCCGTCACCTGAAGGTCCTACAGGCCATCCACAAAGATCCCATTCATAAGGGAATGTAGCATCATCCATAAATGCTGCAACATCCCATGTACCGCAAGCATAGAATGCAACCTGGCCGTCAAGCCATCTCTGATATCCGCCAAGAGCTGTATCCTGCTCAACTGAAGGTGTAAGACCATTCTTTGTAAGGTCTGTGTAGAATGTAAGAGCTTCTTTAAGAGGCTCGTTGTTAGCAACATTAACCTTTGTCATATCATCGTTAAGGAATTTAACGCCATTGGAGTAAAGGAAAGGAGTCATACCAAACTGATCTGCATTTGCAACACCCCACTGATCGATCTCACCGTCGCCATCCTTATCGATTGTAAGCTTTTCGCATACTTCAACGAACTCATCGTATGTATAAGGCTTGTTAGGATCGGGATATTCAAGTCCTGCTGCATCAAAGAGATCCTTGTTGTATGCAAATGCGAAACATGAAAGATCCTTAGGCAGTGCGTAGATTGAACCTTCACCAACATTTGTTCCGTCATAGCGGTAGATTGTCTGTGTTGTTCCCCATACTTTGCTGATTGTGTCTGCATCAACATAATCATCAAGAGGAATGATATAACCGTTATCTACATAAGAACGAACTGCTGCAGGTCCTACATAAAATACATCAGGCATATCATTTGCAGTCATGTTAGCGATCATCTTCTGATTGTATTCATCCTGGGTTGTGATCTCGAATACAACCTCACCAACCTCAGACTTGTGCTCTTCTACGAATTCCTTAACGAGCTGTTCGTAGATTTTTTTCTCATGCTCCTGCATGTAAAGGAATACATGAAGGTTCTTATCGCCTTCTCCTGTAAGAGAAGTAGCTGAATTTCCGTCTGACTCTTCTGTAGCTTCAGCAGTCTCTTCTGTTGCAGCCTCGCCATCAGCTGTTTCCTCTGTAGCTACTTCTGTATCTGCAGTAGCCTCGCCTGCTTCTTCTACTGTAGTTGTTGCACAACCTGCTACAGTACTAAGACCCATTACGCTGGCCATTGCAATACCTAAAAATCTTTTTCTCATAGCAAATCCTCCTAAAAATTTGAATGAAATGATTGTTTATATAGCAATTTTAACAATGACATTTTAGTGCGTCAATAATTATTTTAGTTTTTTCTTAACTATTTTATATTTTTGTCATTTTTCATAAATTCTTAAATTACTTTTTGTTGAAGTGAACCAAAGGGATCAGTCAAGGTATCTTACAGCCCAAATTGTCTCATTATTTGAGCCTACAGTGGATATGCATCTTGTGTTATTGCCTGCTTCGTCCACCATGTCGACTATTACTCCGCTATAGGTATCACCATCGATTGTGATCGTTATATATGGTTTATCTGCAGAAAGTTCATAGGTTCCTTCCGCATCGCTTCCGGTAATCTTGCCGCCATCAAATGTAACTTCAGTATACTTTTGAACAACATTGCTCACATCACGTCCGTGGTTTAAAAGATAGTATGTGCCTGCAATCTCATCTTCAGTGTATGCACCATCCCTCAATTCCTCCCCGGACAGTTCAAATACAGAAGCTGTAAACCAGTCATCCTCAGTAAGGAAAAGCTTATGGACTCTGGGTTCGTGGAACTCAGCACCGTCATCAAATCTCTGATGGTAAGTAATATAGTATTCCCCGTTTTCGTCCTTAAACACAGACTGACCACCGGGAGCCATATATGTCACTGACAAGCTGGGAAGTGTATAATTCCCCATCATTTTAAGTCCGTAGCTCATATAGTCTTCCTCATCAGATAATGTCTGTCCTTTTGGATCAACGTAAGGACCTGTCGGATTCTTGCTCCTGTACTGTCTTATCTGATAACCTCCATCACTAGTAAGTCCGCCATAGGACACAAAGAGGTAGTAATATCCGTTTTCCTCACAATACTCGATAAAAGGGCCTTCAATTGCATGATGACCGCCTCCGATCAGCTTGTAGCCATAATACGGATCAACACCGTTTGCCTCGTCCGCCTCGGGGAAAATGGGAAGTCCTGTGGCAGGATCAAGCTCTAATAAAAATATTCCGCCTGACCATGATCCATATACCATCCACATTCTGTTGTCAGCAACTGTAAAAACAGCAGGATCAATGCAGTTAGGCCATTTTGTATTATCATAGCTTCCATATTTTAGATATCTTGAAATATCAGCATCCGCCCCAAGAACATCATAAATATTTGTCTCTTGAGCCGTGGTCTTGGTAAATCCCGAATATAAAATAGTATCCGTGTATGTATATTTGCCCTGCGGAGTGTCAGAAACAGCCATGCACAGATTTGACTTGATATAAGAGGATGTAGTGCAGAAATACATCACATACTTCTTCATTACCTCGTTGTAAAAAATATTTGAAGCCCATACAGAATAGCCGCCCTCTTCATTTTTTCCGACATAGGAAAAAGCAGGTAGATCCCCTGAAAACAAGTTGTCAAACATATTATTTCCGTTGGCAATATAGCTCCAATCAAGCAAATTGTCTGACTGCGCAAGCACCTGATGGCTGCCTGTCATGTAATATTTTCCATCTTCTGCCAAGATTATCTGCGGATCATGGCAGCAGACTTCATTCTTATACACACCTGTCTTTATATCCACTTTATCCTCCCCTGAAGCTGTTTTGTCAGCACTTTCATCCGACTCCTGAATGGTATCGGTTGTAATCTCCCCCTCATCTGCAATATTTCCTGCACTCTTGCCCTGTGCGCAGCCGGTCAGCAAGCATACCGCCACCGCAGTACAGAGCGCCTGTCCAAGCCGCCTCTCCAAATGTCTTTTTTTCATTGCTATACACCTTTCGTACCAATCTATTTTATTTATTGCTTAATTATTTTATTATCTTCTAAATTTTATATTATCCAAAAAGCCTTTGCAAGATTCTGCTAAG
Source organism: Butyrivibrio sp. NC2002 (assembly GCF_000702265.1). Classification (GTDB taxonomy): domain Bacteria; phylum Bacillota; class Clostridia; order Lachnospirales; family Lachnospiraceae; genus Butyrivibrio. The sequence continues at coordinate 723,292 of NZ_KL370880.1, read as the reverse complement.
GGCAATTATTAACAAATTCAAGGCAATATTTTTGTGCAAACGTAAGAAAAGAATGTGTAAAGAATATCGCTATCAAAATAGCGGCTCAGCTCCCTATCACTTCTTGCTCTAAAAAAAGGAATATCTACAAAAAAAGGAGAACGTATCGGCAAATACGCTCTCCTTTAAATCCTGACTTATTCAATTATCATTCTCTTGCAAACATCTTTTCAAGGTCCTTGGTCTTTATAAGCTTTATTGACTTAAATACCATACCTGCCTGTCCAAAGTAGAACTTCACATAGAAGTTGAAGCTAAATGAAGGATTGAGTTCCACTTCTATGGTCTGATACTCGGTGTCCATACCTGTAAGAGTAACTGTGCGGATCAGGTTATTATCCTGGAAAATCGACATTGGTACCTGTGCCATTTTAGGCTGTCCCTCAGTCTTTACAACCATCTCAAGCTTGAGCTGGCATCTCTTTGGAGTAGTAAGTACAAAGTTAGTTGACTTACCCTTCTCACAGGAAAGAAGCGAAGGATCTATCTCGGTCACATCTTTTTCAACAACAAGTTCATTAAGATCAAGAAGATCTGCATCTTCAGAAGAAATTGCTTCCTTAAGCTCCTTATCAAGTTCTGACTCCTCGCCAAGCATATGCTTGTAAACAGGTGCTTTGAGCAGGAATCTGCAGATATTATCTGCACTTCTTACCAGTTCACCTCTGGTAAGATTCTTAAGTTTCAGCTGAGAATCCAGGTTATCGTTGTTGGAATTATCTGCAGCAGAGGCATTTACCATGTTAAGATCGTTCTGCGCACGTACCTGCGCTGCAACGTTGTGGTAGCTGCCCTTCTGGTCTGCAAAATCATTGCCCATTGCCCACCAGTCTGTCATTACAATTCCGTCGAATCCCCACTCGCCTCTAAGTATCGTGGTAAGAAGGTCATAACTGCTTGAAGTGTAAATGCCGTTTACAGGTCCATAGGTACTCATGATTGCACGGGCATTACCTTCTTTAACTGCAATTTCAAATCCTTTGAGATAGATTTCTCTAAGCGCTCTCTCTGATGCAACAGAGTTAACATGGTGACGGTTAAACTCCTGAGTATTTCCTGCAAAATGCTTGATAACACCGGTAACATCATATTTATGCATACCACGAAGCTGTGCGGAAACCATCTTACCTGTAAGGATGGGATCCTCAGAAAAGTACTCAAAATTTCTTCCGTTAAGAGGGCTTCTGTGAATGTTCATACCGGGTCCAAGAAGAGCATCTATGCGGTTTTTTCTGAGGTCAAGAGCTTCCCAGGTAAAGAGCTCTTCATTTATAGACTCATCAAAAGTACATGCAAGGCAGGTTCCGTTGGGAAGTGAAAAAGCATGTGTTCCACAGTCCATGCGAATTCCGCTAGGTCCGTCGGAGCAGCCGGCTACAGGAATTCCAAGTTTTACAAGATTATCTGTAACACCTCCAAATGCTCCTGCTACTCCGGGAGTAACCTTGGGAGAGCACATTCCCTCTCCTCGCATCATTGCACACAGATCAGCATCTGAAATCTGAGCAAGGAATTTGTCCATAGAAACCTTTTTATCGGCAACGTCCTTTAGCTTGTAGCCCTTATCTCCTGTGTATGCAAGCGCCTTGGGGAGATTCTTATCTCTCTTTTTATTCGGATCAAGAGTTCTTACAGGCACATCTTCATAAGTTGTTGCAAAAAGCCCGCAAGCTTCCTCAGGTCTTATTCTCTTAAACTTTCTGACAGGAGCAAGTGCTTCCTCGCACTTTGCGATAACTTCTGTTTTGGCAACTTCAAAAGTAAATACTTCCTTTGCCTCTCTAACATTTGCCCCTGCAAATACCTTGTATTCGCCCTTTTCAAGAACATAGGATGACTTATGTCCGGCAAGTCCGCTGTCATCATAAGATGAGAACCAGTACTTTGGAATATCAAAGTCAATTACCTGCTTTTCACCTGCCTTCAGAATATCTGTCTTGGCAAAACCTGCAAGAACTCTTAAGGGTTTACCAAGTTTTCCCTGCGGAGCCTGAACATAAACCTGTGCAACCTCTTTACCTGCTACAGATCCTGTGTTTTCAACCTCTATCTCAAGTTTAATTCCTGAGCTTTTGTCATAAGAAGCTGCGTTACAGGAAATATCAAAATCAGTATATGAAAGTCCAAATCCAAAGGGATAAAGAACCTTATCTTTAGCGAAGGTCTCGAAATATCTGTAGCCAACATAGATATCTTCGCACTGAAGATTTTCCTTGTCTGAGCCAAAATTCTCTGTTGAAGGATAGTCTTCAATTTTTTCAGCGATGGTATCTGAAAGTCTTCCAGACGGATTAACCTTTCCGGACAGCACATCAAGAACCGCATTTCCGCCTTCCTGTCCTCCCTGCCATACATATAGAACTGCAGAAGGATCAAGTTCCTTTACCCATCTCATATCTATGATATTTCCGACATTTAAAAGGACCACTGTTTTTTTGAACGCCCCCGTAAGCTTCTTTATCGCATCTTTCTCAGTGTCTGTAAGAAGGATACTGCCGGGCTCGTTCTTGCTGTCCTGATCCTCTCCGGCTGTTCTTCCGACTATAAAGATCGCAGTGTCGGATTCTTTTGCTGCATCCTTTACAAGCTTGTCAGTAAGGGGCATTTCCTTCTGGAACCAGGGTTCTGAAGCCCATCCCTCGCCCACATCAAAAGGATTCTCCTCTACAAACTTCTCATAAGCCTCTCTGACTTTTTTGTTTAGCTTATACTTTTTAGAATCAAGAAGTGCTTCATATATTCCTACTACATAATCAACGTTTACCATTCCGCCTGAACCGGTACCGCTCTTGTAGTAATTCATCTGACTTCTTCCGAAAACAGCAATAGATGACTTATCAGCAAGCGGAAGCGCATTGTTATCATTTTTCAGCATAACAATACCCTCTGCTGCAGCTCTTCTTGCCGTCTCCTTGAATTTCTCAATATTCCATACTTTAAAACCCATAAATAACCCTCCAGTTTTAAATACACGCACCTGTACATTTTTTTGCGTATTACTTATGAGTTTAGTATTAATACAAGTAATTATCAACTTAAAAACAGGGCGTTTTTTTAATCATAGAAAAACAATTTCTTAATATATAAAAATAAGCCTATGTTTTCACATAGACTTATCATTAAAAAATACATTATTATGCAGCTTTTATCTCACTGACAATGCGATCCTCAGTGTCAATATAATAATCAAGGATAGCATCAAGGGTTGTAGCCAAAGCCTTGGTCCTTCTTCTTTCGGAAATAAGATCCAGCCATATCTTATCAAGAACAAGCCTTATCAAAATATAAATAACCCCATCAAGATTGTCCTTTACCTGCTCAAGCTCTCTTATATTGGTATTTAGCTCTTTTGCAGCCTGCTCAAGCTGGCAGATACACTTTTTAAGGACGTCAGGATCAACCCAGAATCTGGTATGTCCTCCATCCGCAGAACCGTTTTCTTTTTTATTTCTATTCCTTTTCTTATTCCGCTCAGCCTTCTTTTTATCATAGTAATATACCGCAGCATTAAGAATAAGAAGTCCTATAAGCCTCTTCAGAGCATCCTTCTCCTCATCTGTAAGATTGCCATATCCCTCCATAGCCTTCTTTAAAATATCCTTTAATTCCTTGGAATCCATATTGGCTATATCGTCGGCAACGCCCATTTTAAGAAGAGCATTTACAGCATCTTCTCTTTCTTCAGGACTCATCCCTTCGAGGGTCTCATCGAGAATCGTATCAAAATCTGCTGAACCTTCAGACTGAGTTCCCGGCAAAAATGATTCTCCGTCTTCTCCTGTTTTCCATGAAAAAGGATCATGTTCTCCCAAAGGGCCCGCATTTTCAAAATCATGACCTGAAGGGTCTGCCTGTCCTATCTTGGTCTCTCCAGGATGCTCATCAAGAAGTTTACCTATGGCAGCATTTTCAGTCATATAATTTGTCTGCTTATCATCAAGTTCGGAATAACCTTCCGCGTAATTTTCCTTGAATTCATCATTATTACCCGGACCATCATAATTATCCACGCGATCAACCCTGTCTCTAACATCCTTATCAGACATGGCATAAGCAGATTCTGCATCATTTCCACCCTTTGAATGACCTGTCAGATATATATGGTCAGCATCTGTATTTTTTAGATAATCCCTTGCTGCCTCCTGTGCGGTTGTACCATCAGGGTCATAAGCAAGCTCAAGGTCTTCCTGCCAGCCAAGCTCTGTTCCATCAGTACCTCGAAAAGCGACAACCGATGTATCATCGCCTATATCTATAGTCATTCCGGCCCATTGTCCATCCTCAGACATCTTTGTTGTCTCATTTGCACTCCAGTAATCATTACCGTTTAACGCTTCCATATTGGTAATTGTAGCATCTGCATATCTATCGCTGCTCTGAAGTGCCTGGAAGAATTTTTCCTGATCAGTGCCTGCTTTCACCTGCCCTGATTCCAGCATCTTGGTAGCATATTCACTTACTGTTACACCATTTTTCAGTTCGTCTTCTGTCCATGTAACATTTTCAAATTTAGAATATGACAGCTCCGCAAAAACAAGACCGTCAACTTCATTATAGTTCCCGCTATCGATCGGAGTGTCGTTGTTTTCAATATATTTTGTTAAATCCCCGCCATCTCTTGCCATTATTCATCCCCCAACGCTGACAAAACTTTACTATGTATAGTATCCCTGTCTACTTTTTTATCTTTACCTACATTTATGATCCTTCTCTTTTTCCCTCCATCAATACATACCGAAAAGCTATACCCCATACTCTCCAGTTTCTGCATGTATGAATTTAATGAATCTGTAACAGCTTCAGGATCATTTCCGTCTAAATATACATCTATGTTTATGCTGACATTTCCCTGTTTAACATAGTCCTCGCAGCTTTTAGCAGCTTCATCTCCCGTGCCTTCATATAGAAAATGTATATCTTTCACCCTGACATCAGCACCATCAAAAGCTACAGAATTCACTTCGTTTTCTATCTGCTGGCTATACAGGGCTTTTTCGTGTGTATCAAAATAATCCTTACCTTTTAGCGAAACATATGCCTCAAAAGTGTCCCCATATTCCATAGATTTAACGGTTGCCTTAAATCTGTAATGCTTAAATTCCTGGCCTGTATTCTCTTTTTCAAGTGAAACAATTTCAAACTCTCCGCCGTACTTTGTTTCAAGAGCTGATACAATAAATTCCTTTATCACATCATCGGATAAAGCCTTCTCTCCACATCCGGTAGCCATGAACATAAGCGCAGAAAGCAGTAGTATTATTGACTTTTTTGTTCTCTTTTTCTTCCCCTGTGCCATACGTAACCCCAATCTCCTTTTTTCATATTTACGAAATCTTATCTGACTTTATTATCATACACCATGAATATAACTTTTTTATCATTTTGCGACGAAATGCATTAATTTAAGGACGAAATGCAATAATAAAAAACGCGCCGGATTGATCACATCATCGACGCGTTTTTTACATTAGTTATAATACGAAAATACAGGGTAGCCCTTTTCGTCATATTTAATTTTCATAAGCATTGCATGTCTGTTTGGATTGTACAGAGGATCTCCCTCGATCACTGACTCTTTTCTTGCATGATAAACCATGATATCATTGCCGTCTTCATCAACGGTGAAGGAATTGTGCCCGGGTCCATAGATTTCAAGCTTCTCATCAGTTTTAAGTACGGGATACCTCTCCTTATCCCAGGACTTGGGATCAAGAAGATCTGCATTCTCATCTGCTGTGAGCATTCCCACACAATAGCAGGCACCTGTCTCACTTGCAGAATATGTCATAAATATCTTGCCGTTTTTCTTAAGTATTCCGGGGCCCTCGTTTACCCAAAAGCCTACTCTTTCCCAGTCATAATCAGGAGTTGTCAGAAGTACCTGAACTGTCTTAAGTTCATAAGGCGACTTCATCTCTGCGATATAGAGGTTTGAAATCTGTCTTCCGACGCTCACCTTCTCAGCCCAGATATAGTACCACTTTCCCTTGTTCTCAAATACTGTAGCGTCAAGTGAAAATGCCCTGAAGGAAAACTCATCATCCTCAGCACAGTGCATTTTTCCCTTCTCAACCCACTCATCATTTATGGGATCGCTGCCCTGACATTCGATAACATAGGGTCTTATCATCCACTTATCTTCGGCTGATCCTGCTGCAAAATATATGTACCACTTTCCCATAACAAAGTGCAGCTCCGGTGCCCAGATGTGCTCTCCCATGATTCCGTGCTCATGCTTTAACCAAATTGTGTGTTCTGTAGCATCCGCCAGTTCTGCCAGACTCTTTGCTCTTCGTAAAACAATTCTGTCGTATGCCGGAACAGATGCAGTAAAATAATAAAAGCCGTCATCAGCCTTTACCACATAGGGATCGGCTCTCTGTAAAATCCACGGCTCATTGTACTTTAGTTGTTTTTCTGTATTCATTTGTCTGTCACCCCATATAAAATATTCAAACAATCATTTCTTCATTGGGTTTATATTGTATTGAACTAGTTTATTATTTTCTAAAGTATATTACATTTTACTAAACTTTTCAAGATGATTATAAACTAAAAAAACTGACACCCGCAAAGGATGTCAGTTCTTAAAAATCATGATAAATCCAGTTTTCCTGAAATATAGTAATTATATTTCTTCTTTTTACAGTATTTCCTTATTTTTTCCGCAAGTTTTTTGTCTTTTGTATATTCCAGAAGGTAACACTTTTTTCCTGCACTCTTAACCAGTTTCAGATATTTCTGAAAGAACTTTCTCTCTGACTTTCTGTTTTCCCCGAACTTATCATTATCATAATCAATGATCCTGGAAAAAACAGACTCCTGATTGACTGCATCAAGGACTTCATTCAGATTACCGTTCCTGTTGTAGTACTCAGTAACATAAGTATCACCGCCATTTATAATGACTTTTCCCCGGCTCTTTAGCCCCTTCAAAATGGTTGTAAGACCAAGGTATTTCTCTTCGCTCTGATACTTATAATACACATCGGTGTTATCTACGAAAAATCCATCAACGCCTGTATCACTTATCTTCTTGCCCAGTTCATTAACTATAAATTCCTGCCATTTGGAAGATGATACATCAACCCACTTTTCATCGGGCCAGTTCTCATAGGTATCAAGCATGATATCACTGAATCTGTTGTAGTAGTCTCTATAGTTCTCGATGGCTCCTACATTTATATAGCTGTATACCTTATGTCCCTGCTTCTTTAGCTTTTTTATGTCCTTGTAAGTAAAGCCGTTCTGGACATCCAGGATTATCGTTTTGTAATCTTTAAATTTCTTCATGTCCTTTTTGCCATTGTTTACGGATAGGAATACACCATAGCTATGCGTAAATTTATTTGCCTTGGCACTAGCATCAATCCCGGGTATGTTTCCCAAGATCAGGACAACAGCCATAAAGATTATAAGTTTTTTTATTATCTTATACATTTATTTCCGCCCTAAGGCCCAGATCTTCCTTATTTGCATCAAGGATAGGTTTAACAACTTCTGCAAGGAATTTCTCAACCTGGTGTGCACTGCATCCTGTGTATTTTTTTGGATCCATGCACTCTTTGATCTTCTCCTCAGTCATATGGAAAGCGGGATCTTTTACTATCATTTCAAGGAGGTCATTATCTTTGCCTTCCTTCTTAACGTGGTCACCTGCTATCATGGAAAGCTCTCTAATCTTCTCATGAAGTTCCTGTCGGTTACCGCCAAGCTTAACTGCATCCATCATGATATTCTCTGTAGCCATGAACGGAAGCTCTGACATAAGGCGCTTCTCGATAACCTTGGGATAAACTACAAGTCCGTCTGTAACATTCATGCACAGATCAAGGATACCGTCTATTGCAAGGAAGCCTTCAGGAATTGAAAGTCTCTTATTAGCTGAGTCATCAAGTGTTCTCTCAAACCACTGTGAAATCTCTGTGATTGCAGGATTAAGCGTATCAACGATCACATATCTTGAAAGAGAACAGATTCTCTCACTTCTCATGGGATTTCTCTTATAAGCCATAGCAGATGAACCGATTTGCTTTGCTTCATGAGGTTCCTCAACCTCTTTAAGATGCTGAAGAAGTCTGATATCCTGGGCCATCTTAGTTGCAGAAGAAGCTATGCCTGCAAGGACATTGACAACCTTCATATCAATCTTTCTGCTGTATGTCTGACCTGAAACCGCCATACATCCGGCAAATCCCATCTTCTTAGCAAGCATGGGATCAAGCTTATCAACCTTATCAAGGTCTCCGTCAAAGAGTTCAAGGAAGGAAGCCTGTGTTCCTGTTGTTCCCTTTGAGCCAAGAAGCTTCATATTATCAAGCACATAGTCAAGGTCCTCAAGATCGATCGTAAAGTCCTGAAGCCAGAGTGAAGCTCTTTTTCCTACTGTTGTAGGCTGAGCCGGCTGAAAATGAGTAAATCCAAGTGTGGGCAGATCCTTGTATTCGTCTGCAAAAGCAGCAAGTGATGCGATAACATTAATAAGCTTCTTTCTTACAAGCTTAAGAGCCTCAGTCATAATGATTATATCTGTGTTATCACCAACATAGCAGCTTGTGGCACCCAGATGGATGATTCCTGCTGCCTTGGGGCACTGCTGTCCATAAGCATAAACGTGACTCATAACATCATGACGAACTTCCTTTTCACGAGCCTTGGCAACATCATAATTGATATCTTCGCTGTGTGCCTTAAGCTCCTCAATCTGCTCATCAGTTATGTTTAGTCCCAGTTCCTTTTCAATCTCTGCAAGAGCGATCCACAGTTTTCTCCATGTTTTGAACTTCATGTCCTGTGAAAAGATATATTGCATCTCTTTGCTTGCATATCTCTCTGAAAGTGGGCTTGTGTAACGATCTGTACTCATTTTCTCCTCCTATGTTGCAACTAAACTAACTTAAGAGTTTTATTTTAAAACTCTATAAATGCCGCATAACATTATAACGTATGCGGCATATTATAACTATACATTATGAAAAAAAATTTTGTTTTTATGATGAAAACCGGGAATCTAAGCATCCGGATACCTGTTCTCATATCTTGAAACCATATCAAGGATTTCCTGTCTGTAAACAGGATACTGTTTTACAAGATCCTCCACTTCAGCCTTGGCATTGCCCGCAACCACTTCTCTGTTATAGTCCATCTGTTTTCTAAGTGACTGCCTCTGCGATACAAGTGCATGCCTTATCTCAACCTCTTCATTGTGATTGACCAGTGCTATTGCCTGATGGATCCATATTTCAGGATCCTTTATCCTGTATTTTCTTAATTCAAAAACAAGAGCTCTCTGATTTACATTAAGCTGTTTTGCAGCTTCTGCATATCTTTCTCTCTCTGCCTTTTCCTGCAGGTACTTGTTGTAGAGCTGAAAAAGCTGTTTTGAATTATCTACTCCGTATTTCAAGCACTCATAGTCTATAAGATTTCTATTGTTTACGTATCTTATCTTAACCGTATTCTGAAGCTGTATAATTCTTGCGATAGTATTAAGGACGACCTTCTTCTCCTTTCTTGACTCATGTATCTTCTGGTTGAGCGCCATAAAAGACAATGAAGCAACAAGGATTGCCACCATATATCCGTAGATAACATTAAGATCAAGCGCTATTGACAATGCAAGAAGTACTACTGTTATAACCCCAAGTGCCACAGCAACGACGATCATCAGCTTTTGCATATTGTCATTTGATATCTCTATTTCAGCCCTTCTGTATTCCTGAGCCTGCCTCTCTGAATCAAGACGCCTTAAGTCATTCTTTACCTTTTTCTGATATTCTTCCGCTTCCCTAAGACTCTCTACACCTTTTTTTACGCCACTTTCAAGGCGCTCCATCCTCTCGAACTCCGCATCTGACATTCTGCTTTTGCGCTTATTGAAATTCTTCTGCATGTCTTCGCTGTCAAGAATTCGCTCAGCACATCTGTTTACTTCAGCTCTCTGCTCCGGAGGAAGCGCATCTATCTCCTCCATATCTCTTAGATGTGAGGTTACGACACGATACTCAAACTGAAGAGATTCCAGGTCTTTGCTGGCCTCAGCCATCTGCTGAAGACAGTTTTCAACATACTCTCTTCTCTGAACCGGATCATCCATATCTATATCTTTTCTGGTATAGACGATGTCATTCCAGTTTTCTATCTCGTGTTGGTTAGATCTGTCTGCAACACGACTGTCTTTTTTTCTGAATAAATCAAAGAACCCCATCTAATCTCCCCAATTTTTTCATATAATCCGCTTAATGCGCATTTATTTCACAAGGTCTCTGTACTCTGCCTTCATGTCCTCGGTTATCTTATCTATTTCTTCATAATATTCGCTCATCTTGGAGCCGCTTCTGTATAGCTCTATGCTTCTGAGCTTGATATTTGCTCCGCTGGCATCATAGAGGTCACTTGCTTCATCCATTCTCTGCTCAAGCTTAAGAGACAGAGCATGTGCCTCTTTGTGCTCTGATACAAATGTCACATATTCACGTTCGTCAAGCGTCATCCTTTTACTTGCCAAAAATCCAAGATATGACTCATCATCCCCGCCATCTTCCCATGCTCTGTAGAAGAGTTCCCCGGCTCTCTCATACATAAAAAGATGTGCATACATGACCGCTTCATTGTGCTCAATCTTAGCCTTAACATTTTTATCCATCTCAGGCATGTGTCGCCACAGATATTCATACTCGTCAAAAGCCTGCTGGAGATGTCCTTCCTTCATAAGATACTCTGCTCTGGACATTCTCTTTTCATAGATGTCCATATCTGCATTTCCCCTAAGGACATCCTCAATCCTCTGTACTTCATCTTTGGGAAGATAACCGACATAATCCATTATCATGCCCACAAATGATGCTGCAGAGCAATTGTGAATAAGCATGGTCCTAAGCTCATCTGATAGCTTAACAAGCCCCAGCTCATTGCCGATCCAGTCAACCATATCCATCTCAAAAAAGTCTGTGTCTATCATGAAGGCGTTTTGGGCTATGCAATAGCACAGCTCCTCTATCGAGTAGATTCTTCGCCCTATTTTTTCAAGGTAGTAGGGTCTTTTCGCATACTGCCCTACGCACAGAATAATTCCGCTCATACCGATATTTCCTCTGTAAAGGTCTGACCTGATGATTCAAACAACTCACCAAATCCCATATCTTCAATGTGTAATACAACTGTCTTTGACGACTTCATAGTCAGATTCAGCCTAAGTCTTGTAGTTCTGGCAGGTCTCATCGGAAGAGAATCCATCTCTATCCTGTGAATTCTCTTTTCACCGCCTGTAAGAGGAGAAACGATTATCTCCAAAAAAGCTTCAAGTTCCAAAATTATATCAAGGCTCTTTTTGACGTCATACCAGTTTTCGCCTGCATCAAGAAGCGCATGATATACTTCTTTTCCCTGCTTTTTGACCATGAATCCCAGATTGGATTTAAGCTTATCCTCATCAAGAAGCACGTATTTATCCAGTCTTCCGGAAGGGCCGACCTTTTCTCTTGCAGCAATACTTGCACCTTTACTAAAGAGATTATTCCCCTGGAAAACACGTCTTGTTCTGCACAAAAACTCAAGAGACTGCTGCATCCACTGTTCCCTGAATCCCTCACCAAGGAGAAATACCGAGCTTACAATCCTGCCGTCCATATATCTTGAACAGAATTCAAGAAACTTTTCATCAAGCTTCTTTATCTGCTCTCCCTTTCTCTCTGGATTACTTGAAAAAGCTCCCTCGGGAAGTGCCATCCCGTCGTAAGATGTTTTCTCTATGGTAACAACTATGGGAGACGTTCTGTGATTTAGCTTCATGTCATATACAGTCATGCTGCCAAAATTAAAATCACAGGCGGTAGATGCATGAGTTATGAGATCCTCCGGCTGATAGAGCATATAGTTGTAAAGGCTGTCTTCATAGCTCTGATAAAAGATATTTTTAACCGGAAGCGCTAGTGCACCTGTCACCTCAGATAGAACCTCGATCATCCTTGCGTCCATGGTTCCTGTGGTAAACACTATTGCATCAACCATATCCATAGACATCTCCATGGATAAAAGAGACAGTGTTCTTTTTATGAAAAGAGTAAGCAGCGAAACAGGATCGTAGCCTGTTCCGTCAACATCCACTCTGTTTCCGGATCTGGCTCTTTCAATGAGATGGTCCACTCTGATTCCGGCTTCGTTTTCTATTTTGGAAAGCGCATCCTTTCCGTAGAACCACTGGTTAACCTCTGCTCTCTTGCATAAAACCGTAGGTATGTTATAGCTCTCAGCTCCTGCCAGAGTTGATAAAGTCTCCGGAAGGTCTGAATCCGAAGCAAGGAAACTGATCTGCGAAGTTTCCTCCCCCAGATCGTATCCAAGCACATATCTTCTTGCAGTTTTTCCCTCCCTAAGTAACGACATTACTTACACATCCTTATATCATTCTAAATAATTTGTTTGTAATAAATCTCTTCTTATAATACTCAGCCAGAAGCTTGTCTACTGTGTCATAATCCTGAAGAGTTTTTCCTATCATGATGTCATTGATAATAGAATATCTGCCTGTAATCATATCCTGAACGATATCGCTCTTTGATAGCATTCCACTCTCTGTCAGTTTCTCTCCGCGGCCGCCGTAGCTCTCCTCGGTAATGTAGTACTGAAGCTGCTCTCCAAAGAACAATACAAAAGAAACATCATAGATACCGGGGTACATCTCCTGCATCTGAACTGTATGATATTCTCCGTCGTCCTCTGCGCCGCCCAGGTAGTGGACGATACACTTGGTTCCAGGCATCGTGCGATATTCAATTATCGTCTTATCACAAAATCTCTGCATTTCCGGAAGTTCTCCAAGATAATGCATAAAAAATGAAAAGTACATATTCTGAGAAAGCAGCGACTTAAGGAATTTTGCTACTATTTCCTTGTCGGGTCCTGCGTTATCCCTGTGTGTTTCGGTAAAACTCATAAGGTATGCCATCTTGCATACATCAAGGAGTTCTTCGCCCTGCTTTTCAAGTGCAGCTATTCTCTCAAAGATATAGCTGTCAGTTATCATGTTATAGACAAAATAGTCGTGAGCTGCCTGGGTAATAAACGCTTTCTCCAGATCATCTCCACCGCCGCTTCTCATAACATATCCTCTGAAAAGCGAAATCTTGTCTCCTATATGTGCACCCGTATAAAGGATCTGTACCAGAATCCTCTTTGTAAGGTCAAAGGTATCTATTCCGAAGGAATTAGCTGCCTTCCACAGATCCCTCATTTCTCTTACAGTTCCGCTATAATTGGCGCACAGATAAGTAAGAAGCTGTTCATCATATTTGGACTGTTTGAACGAATACCATGCGATCCTCGAATTGTACTCGCTATTATCAAACATCTCCTTATCCATAAGTCTTCCGCACATACGCATTACTATTCTTGCATCCAGTTTATATGTGCCAAAGTTTTTTATAAGGTCATAGGCTTTGTCGTAATTCCCCGACATTACCATAAGTTCAAACATGCCTGCTCTGTCGGAAGTCGGCAGATCCATCAGCTGTATCTCATCCATATACTCTGAGAGCTGTCTCTCAAAATCATTATCGTAATAGAATCTGATAAGGCTCTCTCTGATCCTGCTCCTGCACGTTTTCCTGAGCATATCCGACTCAGCCAGTTCCCTGTATCTGCCTACATTTTCCATGGTGATAGTGTAGGTATTTTTCTCAAGCTCGCACAAAAACAGCTCCAGACTCTCAGGTCCTTTTTGAATATACGGTATCGCATATTGACCAAGGTGTCCTGCAAGCATCAGTTTTTCATTCTCAAAAGGAATGCCTTCCGCATATCTGTTGCCGTGATCATCCTCCAGGAAAACAGCATAGTCGGTGCCGTAGAGAGGCACATAAGCGACGCCATTAACCAGTGGATATTCAAGGCTCTCCTCAAGCTTGTCATATACTACAATAACTTTTTTCATGCGCTTGTCATCGGTTCTTATCATGTTGCTGTAAAGAACACGAAGCACTTTATCGCAGTTGCTGGCATCTACCATCTGCCTTGTCAGCATATTCCTGTAGAGATATCCCAGGTCTCTGTTTATCCTGCCTTTATCAAGCTGCTCCAAAAGGAATTTCTCGATCTGCAATCTGTATGAGTCAAATATGTCCGGATACTCATCCCTGTGCTCATGCAGGTATCTATACAGGATAGCATTCTTCTCATATTCAAGATCACTTTGATATGAGAAAAACATAAGGACCATCTTGGATATATCACATGGTAAAAGCCCATCCTCGTCCACATAGATGGATGCCATGTAATACTCATAAAGCCTTGTAATGTGGATCTCATTATCAACGCCCTTTGCATACCAGTCAAAAGCCTCAGGATCAGTACGATTGCCCTTTATAAGCAGCGAACACACCGCTTCAAGAGAATCCTTATCCTGCCTTAACTCGTTGCACTTCATCAAGATCCTGCAAAGTCTCTCGTTGTAATATCTTGCCCTTTGTCCGATATAAACAGCCTGGTCGATCACTACCGGCGCAAGCATATCCTTTTTAGCTCCATACTCCAAAGTATAGAGTTCAAAATCGCTTAGCTTGGAGAGCATTGTAGGTGTTTCCTGTATTGTATTTAACGCTTCCAGATACAGGATCGGGCTCCTGCAGCCGTGTTCAAACTGCTCCTCCAGCATAAGCCATTTGCTGGTCGGACTACTCAGATATCTCTCGGAGATAAAAAGAAGGAGCCAGGCTATTCGCCAGTTGTCGGGATTTCTTGAAAAAATTCCCTCCATCTGTCTTGTCACATCATTTATCACAGACTCTTCCCTGCTTATCAGCGTAGTCAGATATAGGTAGTAGCAATACAGAGTGTCATCACCCGTATGCTCATCCTCTAGAGAATCCCTCATCTGATCCAGAATCCACTTGCCCTCGCTCTCTCTCGATGCAGTTATAAGATACTGAGCTGTATATAGTCTGAATGCAGGATCTTTAGGATCTGTCGCATTCATTTTATTTACCAGTTTTCCGCTCTCAGACAGCCACTCTCTGGAGCCTATCTTCTTGCTCCTGAAATTCTCATAAAGATTAACAAGAGAAACAATAAGCTTCTTTTTCTCCATCTCAGCAGCGGACAGATGTGATATTCCAAGATTGACTCTTACTGTCACAGGAATCACAACTTCGTTATATGCGCTTCTGAAAATCACCCTGCCATAATTATTTCCGTCATGGAGTTTTGAAGAATCCACCCTAAACTTGTAATAACAGTTATTCCCAAGAAAATCATTATCCGTTAGAATGTATGTGTCAGAAGATAAAAAGTCTCCGTCGAATTCCACCTCCAGATGAGTATATCCCCAGCCGTTTCTCGCAAGCATTACTGTATGCTCTGATACAGCAGACGGATTGTCCACTTCAACAATGGTTCTGTCCGGAATATAAGTGATCGGCTGTTTCTTTTTTATGGAGATAAGGAACTCTTCCATGTTGGCATCTGACATATTAATAGCAGAAAGTCCCCTGTAGAGGCTCTCGTACTCAGAGTCATTATCAGAAAAAACTTCTATGAATTCATCAGAATAAAACAGCTTTCTGGCTTCATCCCAATCAGTCTTGGCCAGATTGACAAAGTGAAACATGTTTCTGATGGCACCCATGCTTGACATCACATGACTTATCTCTACATTAACGACAAAAGGAAGCTGATACTCTCCCTGGTTGGAGATCACGTTAAAGTCTCCTTTGAGCACATCTCCGGCACTTAAGCCCTTGCCGTTAAATCTGTATGCCACTTCAAATTCCGATCCTGAAAATTCAGCGGTTATTATCTCCATTCTGATTTCAGACGAAAAAATAGACCCCTGCACAACTCTGTCCCTGGGGCCATACAAAGTAAAGCTCCCCTCACAAACCTCCCCCGGTTTAATGTTTAATTCCAGGCGAGGCATAGAGAAGCTTAAATTTCTCTCATAATATTCAAACTGACCTTTAAGCAGACGCTCAACAATACTATTCACACACTCAAGTCCCCAAAAATCATAATATATATCATTATATCACAATTCTATCCCAAATAAAGGATTCAGAGCCTCTTAAGTTTGACCAATGATCACTCCTTATTCCTGTTTCAAAGCATCGATCGGACTCATTTTTGCAGCCCTTTTTGCAGGATAAATCCCGAAAAATATACCATCTGCCACAGATATAGCAACTACCAGCAGAACATTCATAGGATCGATCACAGGCGGAAAAGACATGAAATTACTTGCTATTTTAGTAAAGAGAGCTCCCATAGCCATCCCGATAAATCCGCCTATAAGTGTAATAAGTGCAGACTCTGTCAAGAACTGGATCATGATATATGCAGTCTTTGCTCCGAGAGACTTTTTGATTCCGATCTCTCTTGTTCTTTCCGTAACCGAAACCGTCATGATGTTCATGACTCCGATACCACCTACAAGCAGAGATATCGCTGCTATTAGTGCAACTACCATCGTAACAATATTCAGGATCTTGTTATAAGCACCCGCTATACTTGCAAAGGACTCAATAACGACCGCTCCTTCTCCTCGAAGATCCAGCATATTTTCCACAATACTCTTCACCTTCATGGCTGTATCATCGGCCTGTCCCTGCTGTGTGTAAATTGCAAAGCTTGTAAAGTTTTCACTTGCAATATTGAACTTCTGAGTCATTATCGTATAGGGCACAAAGAATTCAATTATATAGTAGTACTGTTCACCCTTCTTTCTCGCAGCTTTGGCCTGGGCAACATCTTCATCGGAGCTTTTCAGTACACCGATTATTGTCAGTTCAACGCTTTTACCCTCAACTTCGATAGAAATAGTCTTATCCAGAACATCATCTGTTCCAAACAGCAAGATCGCCGACTGCTGGGTTGTCACGCATACAAGTGAAGCTGATTCAACATCATCATCTCTAAAAAACCTTCCCTTGCATATGCCGTGAGAGGAATCCCTTGCTATAACAGGAGTTCCACCCTTAACACTACAATAGAAATCGGTATTATCCGTGAGATTTGCGTATGTTGAAAAAGAAGGAGTTATTCCATAAGCCTCAGGAGTAACCTCCTCAATCTGTTTTAACTGGCTTATCGTCAAAAACTTACTTGTCTTTTTCTGATCAATATTGATCGTAACGGCGCCGGATGTAAAATCATCCAGACTTCTGTTTACATAAGCCTTCATTCCATTACCGATAGCCAGTATGGTAATAACCGACGCTATTCCGATGATGATACCGAGCATGGTAAGGAATGATCTTCCTTTATTTTGTTTTATACTTAAAAATGCAGTTTTCAGATATTCCATTTATCAGTTCCTCGAAAGAGCATCTATAGGCTTAAGCTTTGCAGCCTTCCTTGCAGGATAAATACCAAAAAACAATCCTATAAAAATTGAGAACGCAGCAGCTCCAATTACCACCACCGGGTCAACTGCAATAGAAAATTCAAGTACCTTGCAGATGATCTGAGCTATAACAAGACCTAAAACCACTCCGATCACCCCTCCCATAAGAGAAATGATTGCAGACTCTGCAAGGAACTGAGCCATGATCGAACCTGTTCTTGCGCCGATGGATTTGCGTATTCCGATCTCCCTTGTTCTCTCAGTAACAGATACCAGCATGATATTCATTACACCGATTCCGCCAACAAGAAGCGATATCGCAGCCACCAAAGATACAAACATTGTTATGGCGCCCATTATCGAGTCCACCTCACCGGATACATCGGACATGCTTGTATAATAAATAGCATTCTGGCCTCTAAGTCCCTTTTTGTTTTCAAAAAATGATGCAATATTTTTCACTATGGAATCCGGTTCATTCTGTGGCCAGTATATTTCCATATTGTAAAATTTTGATATATCTGCGCCAAACACCTGGCTGTACGTCGTGATCGGCATCTCCAGCATTGCAGTATAGCCCTCGATCTCCATCATCTGCATGATGGCATCGCTCCAGTTTTCCTTGATACCTATTACTTCAAGTTCAACAGAAGATCCACCTATTGTCAGTTCAACCGTTCTGCCGATCGCATCCTTGGTTCCAAAGAGATGAGTAGCATCATTTTCCATCATGACACATACTCTGGCATTTTGCTCCACCTGCTCCTTGGTAAAATACTTTCCTTCTTTTATCTTTGTTCCAACAGTATTCTGATATGCTTCCCCTGCACCATAAACATAAGCATCATAGGTACCTCTTGTACCGCCTACATATCCCGAACCCGTAACATAGAATGTTCCACCTAAAAGAGTTGGAAACTGTTCAAGCATTGCATCTATATCTTCCTGCGTAAACAGATCGTCGGTTGCTGATTCGTCTATATAAATTGCAGCCACATTTCCGCCAAGCGAATTCATTTCATTGGACACATAGGATGCCATGCCTCTGCCCAGAGTTATTACAGCAATTACCGAAGCAATTCCGATAATGATGCCAAGCATTGTTAGTCCGGTGCGCATCTTATTTCCACGGACATTTTTTATGGCGCTTTCCAGATATTCCAGAAATTTATCCATATCCGTTTAATCCTTTACAGCAACTACTTTGGTTCCCGCTTCAAGAGTACTGATATCAGTGGTTACGATCTCGTCACCTTCACTTAGTCCCTCTTCAATCTGAGCATCAGTACTGTTAGTAAGTCCAAGTGTTACATTTTTTCTTACAAGAACTCCGTTTTCAATAACATAAACATAATCGCCTTCCGAATCTGTTCCTATGTATTCAAAAGGAAGTACAAGAACTCCTTCGGCTTTATCTGTGTGGATTTTATTACTTGCTTCCACGCCAAGGATTATCTTATCGTCAGGGTTTTTGATCTTTATCTGTGCATTGACAACAGGCACTCCGCTTGAATTGTTGGTTGCTGCACCTGAAATCTGAGCCACTTCGCCTTCATAAGTTGATCCGTTAACTGTTATGTCAACTTTCTGTCCAAGTGCGATCTTAGGTATATCTGATTTGGAAATCTGTATATCAACTCGTACGTCATCAGTGCTTTCGATCGTAAGAAGCTTGGTGCCCGGAGTGGTTGTCATACCTTTTTCTGCGGCAACTTCTGTAACTACTCCGCCAAAGTCAGCTTTTACTCCGCCTTCAACTTCTTCAATGTCTTTTATGCTGCTACTGCTCTCAAGTTCACTGATCTCTCTCTGAGCCTCCATGGCGCTCTTTTCACCTGAAGTAAGTCTTGACTGTTCTACAGAAGCCTGTTCAGAAAGCTTAGCCTTTTCCTCATTAAGAGCTGTTATCTGTCTGTTCCACTCCTGGATCTCAGGATCATTCTGAAGCGCATACTGAACTTCTGCTATAGCATTCTGAATCTCAAGTGACATCTGGTTACCGTTTTCAGCAGTTCTTTCATTGGGAGCATTATTTTTATCGGTAACATCATAGCTGTCTGATATTCCGTTCTCATCAACATCTCCGCTTACCTTCTGCAGATCGGTAAGTGTCCTGTTCATCCTGGTTGTTTTCTCTGTTATCTTGTTATTAATGTCATCTATTTCAGCTGTTATCTCGTCAAGCCTTGTATTGATATCGTGAATGCTGTTTCCCACAAGGACATCTGTAGCCTTATTATTCTTTTCAATGCTTCCGCTGTAGTTGCCGTTAGCCTGTGTAAGATTAAGCTCCGCCTTCTTTTTTTCATTTTCAAGGTCCTCTGCATCATAGGCATATAAAACATCGCCTTTTTCGACCCTGTCGCCCTTCTTAAACTCAAAGGTATCAAGAGGCGCAGAAACTGTTGCATAATAAGTCTTTGTCTCATCAGAAGCAATATTGCCGCTGATGGAAACGACAACTTCGATATCACCTTTCATTACCGTATCAGTAGTAACCGGTATCGGTGCGTTTTTGGAAGTGATATTTCTAACTATGAGCAGGGCTACGATAACACCTGCTGCACCTATTATCAGATATTTCTTTATCCCCTTCTTTTTTGCCCCGTTACTTGCATTTTCACCCTGTTCTTTTTTCTTGAAAAAAGGACTCATAACTTCTCCCTTCATAAATAGATGTTGTCAAAAAAGTTTATTCTTCATATTTATCATTAATTACATCGCTTAAGATCTTTCCATCACCGATAGTAATAATTCTCTTTGCTCTGCTGGCAATCCCCGGGTCATGTGTTATAAGGATGACCGTTCTGCCTTCTCCATGCAATTTCTTTATTATGTCTATAATTTCCCTGCTGGAGCCGCTGTCCAGATTGCCGGTGGGCTCATCCGCAAGAAGAATAGGCGGTGCCTGGGCTATCGCTCTTGCTATTGCCACTCTCTGCTGCTGACCTCCTGACAATTCGGAGGGTTTGTGAGTCATTCTGTTGGCAAGTCCTACTCTTTCAAGAGCAGTCTTTGACAATTCCATGCGAGTCTTTTTGGATACTCCTCTGTACATAAGAGGCAATTCCACATTTTCTATCGCAGTAAGTGATGGTATTAAATTAAATCCCTGAAAGATAAATCCTATCTCACGGTTTCTGACATCAGATTGTTCGTCATCCGTCATATGAGAAACATCTGTCCCGTGAAGCATATATTTGCCACTTGTAGGGGTATCAAGACACCCCAGCATGTTCATAAGGGTGGATTTTCCGGATCCGGATTGACCGATTATTGCTACGAATTCCCCTTCATCAATCGTCAGGCTAACGTGATCAAGAGCTCTGACTTCATTTTCGCCGGGATCATATATTTTACAAACGTCCTGTACTTCTACCAGTGCCGGCATCGTTACCTCCTCATTTTCAAAATACACTCTGGATTTCTGTTTTTCTTCAGAAAAACAAAAAAACTATAAACTGAAAAAATCATACCTAAAAAATATAACGAAATCAATCTGTAAAAGTCTTCATTAATTATTTTCAGGCCGAAACCAACAGTGATTTCGGCCTGATTAAATTTACTAATTATTACTTTGCAAGAAGCATCATGATATCATTGCTTCTCTGAACGAACTTAGTCATAGACTCAGCATCAAGAGGAGCATTCTGGATTCTCGCAAGATCATAGAGCTGCTCGCAGATAGTATTTACATTCTCGCCCTCTTTGTTTTCCATTACATACTTAACAAGAGGATGGTTTGCATTAAGAACAAGTGTAGCTCCACCCATTCCAAGATCGCCCATCATCATTCCGTTAGCAGCATACATCTTCATCATATCCTGCATACGACGTGTTTCCTCAGAAACTGTAAGCATTGAAGAAATCTTCTTGTCCTTGAGCTTTTCTACCTTCACAACAAGCTGCTCATTGTGAAGAGCCTTCTTCATCTTTTCTCCGAGATCCTTCTCAATCTCCTCGAACTCAGCTGCTGCCTTTTTAGAAGTCTTTGACTTAAAAGTATCTGTAAGATCAGCATCGATTCTCTGGAATCTGATATCCTGATTCTTAGCTTCAAGTTGCTGGATAAAAGGAACATCTATGTTGTGGTTCAAAATGAAAGCATCCATCTTCTGAGCCTTGAACATGTTGATGTACTGGCTCTGCTGCTGTTCATCTGTTACATAGTAAATAGTGCGAGGCTCTTTTTCTTTTTCTTCTTCCTTTTTATCTTCAGTAGCCTTATTCTCATCAGCATTTACAGGCTTGCCTTCTGCATCGACAACATCAGCTTCTACCTTATTGCCATTCTCGTCAGTTGCCTCATCCTTTGCTGCAGCTTCTTCAGCTTCCTTGTTGATCTGAAGTGCTTCGGGAAGTGTTAGATATTTTCCATCCAGATTCTTAAAGAGGATGTAGTCATTCATCTTCTCGCAGAACTTATCGTCTTTCAAGCAGCCGTACTTGATGAAAGGAGATATATCTTCCCAGTATTTGTCGTAGTTCTCCTTATCTGTCTTGCAAAGTCCTGCAAGCTTTTCAGCAACCTTCTTTGAAATATAATCAGAAATCTTCTTAACAAATCCGTCATTCTGAAGAGCACTTCTTGAAACGTTAAGCGGAAGGTCAGGACAATCAATAACACCCTTAAGGAGCATAAGGTATTCAGGAATAACTTCTTTAATGTTATCAGCAATAAATACCTGGTTGTTGTAGAGCTTTATCGTACCTTCTGCAGATTCAAATTCCATATTGATCTTAGGGAAGTAAAGGATTCCCTTTAAGTTGAAAGGATAGTCCATGTTGAGGTGGATCCAGAACAGTGGCTCCTTGTAGTCACGGAATACTTTTCTGTAGAATTCTTTGTACTCGTCATCAGTACAATCCTTGGGTGTCTTAGCCCAAAGAGGATGTGTATCGTTAACAAGCTGAGGTCTTCTGCGGATCTTGAGCTTCTTCTCTTCTTCCTTGTTTTCCTCTGAAGCTTTGTCGGAATCAGCTGCATTTTCTTTCTCCTTGGGCTCGATAACTTCGATCACAACATCATCATCGCGCTTCTCAGATTCCTTGATCGTCTCAGTACCTTCTTCGTTTTCTCTTGAAATATAGATTTCATAAGGCATGAATGAGCAGTACTTCTCAACTACTTCTCTTGCCTTATACTCGTTGCAGAATTCAAGGCAGTCATCAGACAGGTGAAGAGTGATCGTTGTACCGATCTCCTTCTTCTCTCCGTCCTTCATCTCGAAATCAGAACCGCCATCGCAGGTCCAGTGAACAGACTCTGCATCGGATTTATAAGAAAGTGTATCAATCTCTACATAGTCAGATACCATGAATGTTGAATAAAAGCCAAGACCAAAGTGACCTATGATCTGGTCTGCGTTTGCTTTATCTTTATATTTGTTAAGGAAGTCGGTAGCTCCTGAAAATGCCACCTGGTTGATGTATTCCTCAACTTCTTCTGCAGTCATACCAATACCGTTATCTACGATCTTGATAGTCTTGTCCTTATCGTTAAGAATGATGTCTACGCGAGGTTTATAACCATCGGGAAGAGTGTACTCTCCCATCATATCCATCTTCTTTATCTTTGTGATAGCATCACATGCGTTTGAAATTACCTCACGGTAAAATATGTCATGGTCTGAATATAACCACTTCTTTATAATCGGGAACATGTTCTCGGAATTGATTGAAAGATTACCTTTTTTGTCCATTTGTGTTGCCTCCGTATATAGTGAATATTGTTCTGTTCTATTTTAAATAGAATACCCACAAATATGAGTTTAAAACCACAGGACCTAAAAGTCAATAAAAAATTAGCACTCATCAAAAATGAGTGCTAACAAATGTATTTCTTGCCAGTTCATGCTCTAGAAGTAATTGTGATATACATCAAAAAATGAGGTGGTTGTTACATTTTCGGATTCTTCTGATTTTATGTTGTTCCACAGATCCGTATTAAGTGTTTTGGAGAGTGAAGCCGTGAACGCATCATATTGCTCGCCAAAAACTTCTCTTTTTCTCTCCTCTACTATCCTTACCTTGTTGGCCTCAGTCTCCTCTCTGTTAAAGGTACTGATGCACTTAAGGATCACATAGGAATCATTTGTCTCAATTATTCCGCTGACTTCTCCCGAATCCAGGTCAAATGCGGCGTCTTCTATGATCTTATCAACTTCACCCTTGCCGAATGATACAGTGCCCTCATCAGCCTCATTATACTGCTCCATAAGTACGTCAAAATCAGCACCTTCATTTATCTGATCAAGAATGCTCCTTGCATTATTTAAAATGATTGATTTTTCCGAGTCGCTGACAGATACTTTCTCACCCTGCGAATCAAGTGTGTAAGTCTTAAAAACTATCTGTTCTACCGTAATGGTTCTTGCTTCATCATCGCTTATTTCAGGATTAATGTCCTTGATAATATATTCATAGAGCTTATCGGCAAGTGCATATTCTTTGTACAGATTCTCTATCTGGTCCTTTGTGACATTCTTCATTGCACTTATCTCTTCACTTGTAAGAGAACCATAATACTCCTCTGCCGCACTCTTTGCCTGGGAAATCTCCTGGTCGGAAAGTTCTATTTCATTTTCCCTTGCGAGCAGATTCATTGCCTTTACCTGGGCAAGTGTCGAAAGACAGTTCTTCTTTACTTTTTCATCGAAGCTTTCGCCATCAGTTGTTGTATCCCATATACCCTCTCCAAAGCTGTTTTGATATGCATCTTTGGAATTCACATAATAAACCATGAACTCTGGGAGGGTACATGACAGATCCTCTATCCTGAATAGCTCATCTCCGGTAAAACCTGTTGTCAGTACTATCTTTGTATTGTCCAGTTCTCCGCAGCCTGCGGATGTAAAAGCAAAAACACCTGCCATCATGATAAGCGCTGTATTTTTTATGAAATAGCGAAAGATCTTAATCCCCATTATGTTTTATGCGTTACTCCTCTTTTCCAAAATGCTGCGTGCAACCTTAAGGCCGTTTGCACTTGCCTGCTGAAGTCCTCTTGTTATTCCGGCTCCATCACCAATTGCTCTAAGATGAGCTATACTGGTCTCAAAATCCTTATTTACAATGACCTTGTTGGAATAGAATTTTACTTCCACACCGTAAAGAAGTGTCTCCTCAGAAGCAATTCCGGGAGTTACTTTATCAAGGGCCTGGATCATCTCATCAAGATCAACCATTATTCTGTGAGGAAATACAAGCGATAAGTCACCGGGTACAGCATCCTTAAGTGTAGGAATGAGATTGTTTCTTGCAAGTCTCTCATCCGTAGTTCTTCTGCCCCTCTTAAAATCGCCGTATGTCTGAACAAGGATTTTGCCATCGCAGAGCATATTTGCAAGCTCAGCTATTTTTTTACCATATTCTATAGGCGTTTTAAAGGGCTTGGTGAAATTCTTGGATACAAGCAGCGCAAAATTGGTGTTATTGGTCTTGTATTCCTTGCTCTTATATGCATGGCCGTTAACAACAGCAAGTCCGCCCTCATAGTATTCGGTAGCTACTTCACCTGAAGGATTTGTGCAGAAAGTACGCACCTTGTCGTCAAATGTTGGAGTATGATATATAAGCTTGGCCTCATAGAGATTTTCATTAAGGCTCTGCATGATCTCATCTCTTACTTCAACTCTTACTCCGACATCAACGGTTCCCGGTTTTGTTTCAATTCCGATCTCCTCGCACTGTGCTCTGAACCAGTCAGCACCTTCACGACCCACAGCAGAAACTATCTCATCAGCTTTTATTACATCTCCGTTATCAATTATAGCTCCGACAGCCGTGCCGTCCTCTACAATGATCTTCTCAACCATTGTATTAAACATCAGCTCGACTCCGCTTTCCTTGAGATGTTCCTGGAGCTTACTGTATATCTTGTAGCCTTCCTCTGTACCAAGATGTCTTATCGGACACTCGACAAGCTTGAGGTTTGCATTTATTGCCTTGCGCCTTATTTCCCTTATCTGTTCTGCTTTGTCAATGCCGTATACATTGGTATCTGCGCCGAATTTAAGGTAAATATCATCGGATTCTTTTATCAGTTTGGTAGCTTCGTCATAGCCTAAGATGTCCGGAAGAGTTCCTCCAACATCCGGAGAAAGCGACAGCTTACCATCCGAAAAAGCACCGGCTCCCGCAAAACCTGTTGTTATAGAACAGGGCTTGCATCCCATGCACTTTCCGGTTGTACGTTTTGGACACTGTCTCTTCTCAATTGAACGTCCCTTTTCAATTATCATTATCTTAAGATCAGGCTCTTTTCTTGCAAGTTCATATGCACAAAAAATGCCTCCCGGTCCTGCACCGATAATAAGTACATCAACCTTTCTTTCTGCCATTTTATCCCACCTTTCTTTTTAACAGGGCAAAAAGGGCTGCCACAATAAATTGTAGCAGCCGCCCCGCAAATTACTTCTTTTTTAAGTCCTTGATCATTTTTTTGCTGCCGGTTTCTTTGCCGGTGCTTTCTTGGCTGTAGTCTTTTTAGCTGCAGGCTTCTTTGCAGAAGCTGCCTTTTTAGCCGGAGCCTTCTTCTGTGCGGGTTCCTTTGCCTTTGCGCCAAGTCCCTTTAAGAGGTCAGCTTTTCTAAGATCACCTTCAGCACTTATCTTTCCTGTAAGATATGCATTTACAAAATCTGTCTTGCCCTCAAGGATCTCCACAAGATCAGCTGCAGATGTATATACAAGAATGTCTCTGTCGAAGTACTCATAAGGCTCAACATTAATCTTACCATCATCAATCTCAACATAAAAAGCGCCTTCGCCCTCTCCTGTGATATTGAACTGGAAAGCAGCGTGCTCCTTTACTCCGCTAACATCAACATCCTTTGCTGCTTCTTTGACTTTTGCAACGATTTCTTCGTAGGTCATTTTGTCCTCCCCTAATAAAAAATTAAAAATTTTCCCATTCCGGGAATCTATCAGTTATCAGCGGCTACTGCTGCGATACTGCACCGGTGTCATGCCGTATTTTTTCTTAAAGAGTCTGTTGAAATGCTCAACATTCTGGTATCCTGCTGCTTCCGCAACGCGTTCTACCTTCATGTTTCCGTTCTTAAGAAGGATGCTGGCTTTCTTAAGTCTGATCTTCTTGACGTTCTCGCCAAAAGTCATGCCCGATTTCTCTTTAATATATTTTGACAAATACGGCTTAGAGAGATAAAACTCTCTCGAAAGATCATCAAGAGTAACTGTAAGATAGTTCTCCTGAATATAATTAAGTATAGCACTAATTCGTTCATCTTTGGCATCTGTACTTGATTTTACCTGATCAAGCTGATTCACAGCAACTGTAAGCGCATTTATTGAGGATCTGATGATATCCTCGTCTATGCCAACTCCCCAGAACTTACTGCCGCCACAGGTTATGCCAACGTAGGTACATGCCTTGGAGGATGAACCTCTGCTAAGCGCATGTTCCTCATAAACAGAGAGCTCATAGCTGATATTGAAGTAAAGCTTAAAAGCATTACTTACCGCATCGAGACGACCGTTTCCGTTAGCCTCAATAACATGCTCTTTTCCTGCATGAGAGATCGTAACCTGGGCAAGTATTCCGTTTACCTGCTTAAAATGAACATCCAGTACCTTGAATACTGATTCGTTGTGAACATATTTATCTTCGAATATCTGATAAATACGTCCGGGTGCAAGCTCGGCATGTTCTCTGTCGGATACGTCCTTGATAGTGTAGCTGACATCCGCCTGCATTTCCCTAGGCACCATCATACCATAATTTGTCTTAAGAATATAGCTTACGCCACCTTTTCCTGACTGAGAATTAATTCTGATAACGTCGCCGTCATATTCTCTTCCAAGATCCTTGGGATCGATCGGCAGATACGGAACTGTCCATATACCATTATCTTTTCCTGCTTCATGCCATGAAAAGCCCTTACTGATAGCATCCTGATGAGATCCGGAAAATGCTGTAAACACAAGCTGTCCTGCGTAGGGCTGGCGCTCAAATATGCGCATTCTTGTAAGTCTCTCATAGGTTTCGCCTATCTTATTAATATTGCTAAAATCAAGTCCCGGATCTACGCCGTGAGAATACATGTTGATTGCAAGTGTCACTATATCAACATTACCGGTTCTTTCTCCGTTTCCAAAAAGAGTACCCTCTATTCTGTCAGCTCCCGCAAGGCATCCAAGCTCCGCATCACTGATGCCTGTTCCTCTGTCATTGTGAGGATGAAGTGAAAGAGTTACAGCATCTCTGTATTTCAGATTTTTATGTATATATTCAACCTGAGTTGCAAAAACGTGAGGCATCGCAATCTCAACCGTTGTGGGAATATTGATTATAACCTTGTTCTCTTTTGTAGGCTTCCATACATCAAGAACCGCATTGCAGACTTCTACTGCATAATCAACCTCTGTTCCCGGGAAACTCTCTGGTGAGTATTCAAACGAAAAGTTTCCGCTTGTCTCGCTTGCAAGCTTGGCAAGAAGCTTTGCTCCATCAACAGCGATCTGTTTGATATCCTCTTTATTCTTTTTAAATACCTGCTCTCTTTGAGCAACCGAAGTGGAATTGTACAAATGAATGATCGCCTTAGGCGCACCTTTAACCGCTTCAAAGGTTCTCTTTATGATATGCTCTCTTGCCTGTGTAAGAACCTGAACGGTTACATCATCGGGAATCATGTTCTTCTCGATAAGAGTACGCGCAAATTCAAACTCTGTCTCAGATGCAGCAGGAAATCCAATCTCAATTTCCTTAAATCCGAGTTCAACGAGCATGGTAAAAAACTCAAGCTTTTCATCAAGACTCATAGGCTCGATAAGTGCCTGGTTACCATCTCTTAAATCCACACTACACCAGATAGGCGGATGATCTAAATAATCTTTTTTTACCCAGTCATAGGAAATCCGGGGTGGCATGAAATACTGTCTCTGATACTTTTCGAAATTTTTCATAACGTCCTCCTCAAATATTGTGGCAAGATAAAAATCATATGTACTTTTTGATATTTTTTATTTTAACACCACAAAAAATAAATAATAGTGGTAAATTTAATCATTTTTATTGATTTATTTTAATGTAGTGAACCTGGGGGACGGGGTTAGGGGACCATTTTCTGAAAACGCAATACAATACAATTTGCCAGAAAATGATCCCCTAACCCCGTCCCCTAGTATCATATATTATTCTCTATCAGCTTTTCTTTTCCGTCTTTCTTAATCTGTCCTTTCTCCTTTTGGAGCTTGTTATCATGATGGTCAGCTTTCTCGTTACCTTTATTCTCCCGCTTTTTCAGATCATCTATAGAGATAACCTTGGTACCTTCCTTATGCGCATCCGGATTATTATTCTCTTCTTCAAAAGAATCCGCCTCCACAAACTCCTCACCATTCACATTGATCACTTCTTTTTCATTCTTGTTTATGTTTACTTTCTTACTTTGTGAGTTGTCATTTTGCGGCTCATCTTCCGGCATAAGAGCACTGTTTTCTTCGATGATATTATTTTGCTTAGGTTCTTCATTTTCGGAAGCATTATCCGCGCCTCCTTTAAAATAATTGTAGACCTTATTGGTGACTCTTTTGATCATTCCTCCTGCGATCTTTGCACCTGTTATCGCAATATTAGTAACAGGAGCAACTGCATCATCAACGATTTTTCTTATAACCTTAAAAGTGTAAGAACCAACTACATCTCCGACATGTTGACTCCACATATCTCTTGGACTTGCATCAGCAAGATTATACAGATTCTTAGCGTTATAGCTTTCATTTGAAACATATTCCTGATCCCGCAATACTCTGTCTACAGCATCCTTAGAATACCTTTCATTAAGCACTCCTCTCATTCTGTTTAATGCATCGCGCTCTTTTTTTGCATCAAAAGGATGAAAGAGATACTTGTTAAAAAATCCTCTCTTGTTATAACGTTTTCTTAATTCTCTAACCTCTAAAACCGCCTTTACGACTTCTTTATCATCAAGTCCCTTTCCGGCAGTCAGACCGCTGTTCATCTTTTCATTAAAGTCATGCTCTATTTCAGCGGGTTTCTTATTTTTGAAAACCGCAAGTGCTCTTTCTCTATAAAGTCTTAGTTCCGACTCATGCAAAATGAAAGAAGATCCGTTTTTATCAAAGCTCTTTTTGGCACGATCATAGCGCTTCTCTTCTTTTGCAGTCATGTCTTCAGGTTTTAGCGCACTGCTCATAGGATCCGGCTCATGCGACGATAATCGCATCGGAACAGCCAGAACATCCGCATCATTAGCAAGCTTTGTCGTATATTCGGAAATAATATCTTTCATCATCCCCGTAGCTTTTGTAAGAGTATTATCCAAAAGTTCAGTGGATAGCACTCCGTTTTCATTAGCATTTGTGGAGATGAACATATACATTTGTTCAATTTCTTCCTTGAATGCAGTCTTTAATATATACGGCATGATCATCTCGCGCCATTCAAAGTCGTTAAACCTGTCACCCGCACTGCGAATAGCCCTTTTTACTTTTTCCATAAAGTATTGGCTGTTAAAATCGTACCCTGTCTGTGATTTGAGTTCTGCAATTTTCTCTTCATTAAGATAAACGCCGCTAGTGACAATGTCATGCTCTACATCATATGCAGTCATGTTGAATTTAGTATCTACAAGCTCTGCATTTTGTATCACCTCGGCGCCTTTGTTAAACGCAGCCGCAGTTGCCTTTTTAGCACCTGCAGCCGCATAAACTTTCATTTTGTCTCTTATAAAGCCTGTCTTGATTCCCGGATAGAAATTCTTGCCCATAACTTTGACAGGAGCCGCAAAAAAATTCGAATCAGAAGTTGCATTTTCCACTATTTCCGGTATCACTTCCCCTGCTGATGAAATAGCTGCTTCTCCAACTCCCATATATGAGTTGTAAAAAAGTTCATACAATTTTGTCCATCTATGCTCTCTCCCAATAAGCTTTTGTTTCCACCTCGGAACTTCATTAATAGGCATATCTTAACTCCTTATTAAATCTCTTTAACCCACAATCCATGCAGATTACAGAATTCATACGCAGCTTTAGCTTTTTCGCCGTCAGCTAAAACAAATTCTGCCACCGGCTTATCACCGGGTTTCAGATCCTTCTGCATGAAGCCTTTATCTGTTTCAAGCCAGATATATTGGATATAATGAGCATCCATCATGGGATGTTCAACTTCTCCTACCTGAACTGTTATCTTATTTCCGTCAACAGTTACAACAGGCACATGCTTCTCATGCGCGCCGTCTGTAGCACCGGGAACAAGCTCAGTCATTGGAGCCCCGCAGCAGACAGGATTGCAAGCTGCATCATTTATCTTAATAACAAAACTACCGCATTTTTCGCACTTATAGAATTTCATTGTTTTCCTCCTTTTTTTATGAAAAATTGATCAGTAATTCTCTGCCTTGATCTGGAAGTATGACTGAGGGTGATTGCAAACCGGGCAAACCTCAGGAGCATCAGGTCCTATAACAATATGACCGCAATTTCCGCACTGCCAGATACAGTCGCCGTCTCTTGAAAATACAATCTTGTCCTCGATGTTTTTAAGGAGCTTTTTATATCTCTCCTCATGCTCCTTTTCAATTGCAGCTACACCTTCAAAAAGTTCTGCTATTTCATCAAATCCCTCTTCTCTGGCTGTCTTTGCAAATGAAGGATACATCTCCTTCCACTCATAGCTTTCT
This sequence comes from Butyrivibrio sp. NC2002, assembly GCF_000702265.1. Lineage (GTDB taxonomy): Bacteria > Bacillota > Clostridia > Lachnospirales > Lachnospiraceae > Butyrivibrio. The sequence goes on along the minus strand of NZ_KL370880.1, from coordinate 692,252 downwards.
CCTTCGGCAGCTGTTTTCAGGTTCTCAATAGTTGACCCGATTCCGGTAAGTATCTTGTACCATATTTCGGCATGCTCTTTTTCATTTGCAGCCGTCTCAGCAAAGATATTGGATATCTGGACAAATCCATCCTTCTTTGCCTTCGAAGCAAAGAAAGTATACTTATTTCTCGCTTCTGATTCTCCCGCAAAAGCAGCCTGAAGGTTCTTTTCTGTCTGAGTCCCCTTCAAATCCTCTGCCCTGCATCTCCATTTGTTGTTGTCTGCCATTAAAAATCTCCTCCTTTCGCACTATAAGTAATTTTTTAAAGCCCTTAACTTTGTCTTGCTCTCGCTACTCTGTGTACAATGTTCTGCCACAGGTGCGAAACTATTCCAAAATCTCTCTGAAGAGATTGCGGAAGCGATGGTATTCTGTCAAACAATATCTGTAAGTACTCTTCTTTGTAATTTCCAAGATCAAGTATCTCGATGCTGTAATTTGCCTTACTTCCATCCTTTGACAAATGAACATGTGTAACCGTTCCGTCAAATACAACTCTGTACTCTCCGTTGTCTATCGTAACCTCCACAGATGCACCTCTGTATACGCCTTCCCCTTCATCGAGAAAAACTCGTATGCTATGCTCTGTAAGCCTTGTTGTAACTCCGTATGATATCTCTCCCTTTCCTTTTCCGTGAAGGATCTTAACCTCAACCGGTTCTGCATCTATAACCTCAACCGGCTCTGCATCGGACTCCCTGCCGTCTATAAGGAACATTGCCATGATCAGGAAGTACAGATTTCTTATCATCCAGAATAAAAGAATGAGAAGGCTCACGATCTGCAAGGACTCAAATATAGTGATAACCCTGATTATTCCCGCTACAGACAAAACAGTCAGAATAATAAACGGAAGCATTTCCTTAATATCCAATGACTGTTTTACCGGTTTTGCTGATTTATCCGTAACCTTGAAGGTTGACATTGTTATTCCAAGGCTTTCCTTCAATATCGGCATAAAAAGCCCCGGCATGGTGCTTGTTTCATAGATTCCCGACCACTTGGTGGATATTGTATTTTTACTTATTACTCTAAGTGTAATATCCTGAATCATATACATCTGGAACCAGAACACCAGCAGTTCCAGCCAGTTGCATTTAAGAACAGGTATCCCAAAGGTTGCAAAAACAATCGGAGAGAGCATATATATCATATTTTTCATCGGTGAATACCAATATATGACTGAGCTAAGATAGCTGAGCTTCTGCGCCAGATTGATATCCTTTCTGCGGATAAGTTTAAGCTTTCTGGCTGTAACAATAACTCCTCTGCCCCATCTGCTTCTTTGTTTGATATGCTCCTTAAACGTATGGGGTGTCTGTCCGCTGGCAAGCGGTTCAGCTATAGCCATGCTCACGTAGCCTTTTGCCTCAATAAGCATTCCCGTAGCAAAATCTTCCGTTATGGACTCTGTATAAAATCCGCCTATGTCCTCAAGCGCCTGCCTTGAAATCACAGTATTGGAACCGCCGTAGATGACACTGTTGGTTGTTGTCTTTGCAACCTCAATAGTCCTGTAAAAGAAATCCTGCTCATTGGGCGCTCTTCTTTCAGAGTAAAGCGCATGCTGGAAAACATCACGATCATAGAAGCACTGTGGTGACTGCAAAAGGCCCAAATGTATCTTGTCTTCCTCTTTCTTACCCTGATTTCTTTTCTCCACATCAATAAAATACGGGATGGTCTTAAGCAAAAAGTCACTCTTAACTATCATATCGCTGTCGAGTGTAACAACGTATGGCGAAGATGTTTTTGCAAGAGCATTGTTAAGATTACCTGCCTTTGCACCCTTGTTGTCCGGCCTGTCAAAATATCCGACCCCCATATTCTGTGCAAGTTCTCTCATGCTGCTTCTTCTGTTGTCATCGCAAACCCAGATATGGACTTTATTTTTATCAGGATATTTCAGGTGTTTACAACCATTTATGGTCTTCAGCAGAATATCCTCACCTTCGTTATAGGTCGCAATAAAAATATCCACATCAGGGTACTCATCATCAGCAATTTCGGGAAGCGGATGATTCTTAAGTCCCAGGAGATTTACATATAAAGCTACCGATTCAATAAATCCGATGATTTCTACGATGAGCAGGAGTACGCTTGCTGTTACCGCCAGGGGTCCACTTTCAAAAGGAATCGAACCTGTAATTCTCCATATCAGATATATCAACGTATAAAATACACTTACAAGCAACAGCATTTTCGCATAAATTATGTCGTTCTTATTGTTCTTACTCCATCCTGCAAGTTCTTCTTTTGTATAAGCATCATAAAATGTCGTCCACTTGTTTCTGAAAAATGTACGATATACATCCTTAGTCAACAGCGCAGCTGCCATAATAAGCAGAGAAATCAGTGCATAAATGCCCCACCTGTCGATCTGGATAAACCCATCTTCAGTAACAGACCTGCTTATGAAAGTATTTATGGCATTTGGCTTATCTCTTTCAAACTCCTCATCAAATGCAGGAATCTCAGAGGGCTTTGTTCCTCTTATCAGTTCCCTGATCCACTTGCCTGTACCTGTCAGGATCTCATCCTTTATAGGGATCGTTATTTTGGAGCGAGCTCTGAAAAATGAACTGGTCTCCTGTTTATCTGACAGATTCCAAACAGTAAATCCAATATTATTTTCAAGAAGATACTCAAACCACCTTATTGCATTTTCCTTATCAACTGTTCCATCACCGCTTTCCGAGGATATTCCACACTCCGTTACAAAAACAGGCAGTCCACTCTCTCTGGCATTTACCAGTTCATCAAACAGATCGTCATAGTGGCTTGCAGCATAGAAATGCAGTGAATACATCACATTGTCATATTTAAGTGGTCTTTGTATTGCAGGCACAAGATTTCTGTCATAGTTTGGAGTTCCGATTATGATGACCGAATCCTCCATGTTTTTTCTGATAACAGGTATTAACTCATTACTGTACCTGGTAATATCATCCCAGGTTGTATCGCCATTTGGCTCATTACAGATTTCAAATATTAAGTTAGGATATTGTGAATATTTTGAAGAAATATGATCAAAGAACTCTAAGGCCTCGTCTTTATTGATGTTAGGATCCTTGTCATTTAGAACGTGCCAGTCTACAAGCACATACATATCAGCAGCGATTGCCGCTTCTATGCCTTTTTCCACCAGCCTTAGGCTTTCTTTTTTTTCACCGTTACAATAAACTTCGGAGTACATGGCAAGTCTTATGAGATTACAGTTCCAATCATCTGCAAGCTCACAAAATACATCCTTGTCGATATACTCCGGATACCATGTAAGACCATGTGTGCTGATACCGCGAAGCTGCACAGCTTCTCCATTCTCACCACACAGATTTACACCATCAACATGAAGTTTTCCCGAATTTGAAGGGCGCGCTACACTAACCTCTTCCCCGGCAGCACTACTTTTAAGCACATAGCTGCCCTGATAAAGGAAGACGCAAGCAAAAGCAAGAACTACAACTAAAATCAGCGTAATCCTATAAAATAAGCTTACCCTCGCACGCATAATCTATCATTCTCAATCTTTCCCGAAAACCTTATCAATAGCATGATATACATCAGTTGAGAGGAAGGGTTTGATAACAAAATCCTTCGCTCCACGTTTAAGCGCAATAACAATCATCGGTTCCTGTTTCTGGTCGGAACACATGATAACATTGGCATCAGGATGTGCAGTCATGATTTCAGTCAGCGCATCTATTCCATTCATAACAGGCATATTGATGTCGAGAATAACAAGGTCAGGTTTTTTCTCTTCATACATCTTAACAGCCTGTTCTCCGGTAGTTGCTTCACCAACAATCTCGTAATCACTTTGTTTTAAAATATTCCTGAGCATCTCTCTAAAAAAAGCTGTATCATCGGCTATAAGAATTCTTTTTCTCATATTTGCCCCCTGTAAAAAGAGTAATAAAGTTGCGAGATAGGTCATTAAATATTATACAACCTTGAATACTTATCTAAAAGTGATTACGAAGATTATTTATCAATTGTTTATTAAATTTTCATTCGCTTTTTCGTTGCATTTTGCTAAAGCTTTTCACAAAGAATAGATCTCATTTATTGCATCTTTTAAATTCTCGGACACATCTGCTTCGGAAAGCCATTTAATAAATTCATCATCAGATAACTGTCTAAGAGCATTGTAAACCGCATCCTTGGTCATGATGCCTGTCCACGCATATTCAAGAATATCAAATACTCTCTTCTTTTTATCATTTTCAGCAAGACTTAGTCCGGATACTGTAATGCTTGCTCCGCTTTCTGTTCTGACTTTAGCTGTTTTAATTACAAGGACCTTCTTATCCTCAATATACTTTGCCTCTGCATCAAGCCCATTGGATGATGAATCAGATGCAGTTACCCTGCCATTTACCTCATCAAAATCCACACCGTAAATATGAAGTTCATATCCTCTTTCCTTGGGGATAAGGTCTGTATTGCCTTCAGCTTTATTTATTGTAAATTCAAGGCAATCTAAACCGTTTGCTCCCTTCTTATAAGTCTGAGAATAGGTTGTTGTCACAAAATCACCCTCTACATAATTCATGGTGATTCCGTCGTCTTCATATAAAGTGTATTCGCCTTCTTTTCCGGCACCGATGCATAGCTTAAGTTCTTTGGGATTAGGCGCACCGTTTTCTCTGTCATTTAAATTCATGGGCACGATACCGCCCTCTCTTAAGAGAACCGGAGTCTCCTCAAGTTTTCTGTATAATCTTCCTGCTCTTCTGCCTTCATAGATAAGTCCGTTTAGAAGGTCATACCATCTGCCCTTGGGAATTATCATATTTACAGGGGCCATTTTTAGTTCAGCATCAAGTTTTCCTGTGATCGCGCCTACTATAAGCTGCTCACCAAAGCCGTATTCACAATGAACATTGTATGCAGTATCATCATCCGGAAGTTCATAATACATAGGCCTTATAAGCGGCTTGTCATCTTTGTAAGCCCTGTAGGTCTCAGTATAAAGATAAGGAATAAGCGATGCCCTGAGCCTCATAAAATCTGCAATTATCTTGTGATAGGGTTCTTCGAGCACCCACGGCTCCTTATTCAGGAAAGGACTGTTACTGCTGTGAAGTCTCATGATCGGAGAAAATACACCCTGCTCAACCCAGCGAACAAGCCTCTCCAGATCCTTTGAGCCCATCATATGTCCGCCTATGTCATGGCTCCACCATCCATAGCCTATGTTACTTGCCGTGGATGTGAAATAAGGCTGGAAGCTAAGGCTCTTCCATGTCATCTTGGTATCTCCCGAAAAACCTATAGGATATCTGTGGCTTCCGGGACCTGCATACCTTGAAAAGATCATAGGACGTACGTTTCTGCCCTCCTGATCCTTGTAGTGATAGTGGTTAAGCAAAAATAGCGGATCTACATCATCTGCATGTTTTCCCGTTCCCTGCTGCCAGTCTATCCACCAGAAATCAACACCCATCTTCTCATAGGGGTGCATCAGTTCCTCAAAATATGTATCTCTGAAATCAGAATTTCCAAAGTCAAATTCTACAGGTTCTTCTTTCGAAGCATCAACTCCCATTCGATCTGCAACCTGCTTATACATATCCTCAAAAGCTCTGACTCCGTCTGCAGGATGAAGATTAAGCGTTGTATGAAGACCTCTCTTGTGAAGGTTTTTAAGGAACCTCTCAGGATCAGGGAAAAACTCCCTGTTCCATGAAAAGCCCGTCCAGCCGCTTCCGTATTTCGGATTGACCTTGGTAATATGCCAGTCCATATCTATGACCGCAACACTCAGAGGAATCTCTTCTTTTTCAAAATTATCCATTACCTCGTTGTAGGACTCTTCTGTGTATTCGTAATATCTGCTCCACCAGTTTCCAAGAGCATATCTTGGGATCATGGGAGTTTTTCCGCACAGTCTGTAGAAATCCTTAAGTCCGCCAAAAAAGTCTGTGCCATAACCAAAGAAGTATATATCAACACATTCTCTTTCTCTGTTGATAAAAGATTCTGCTCCATCTGCCAAAGCTTCGCATACAGGACTATGACTGTCATCAATTACCGCAAAGCCTTTTCGTCCGAAAATACCGCCTTCAAGGTCGATCTCACCATCTGCTCCGTCAAGAGTTCTGGCCGTACCCATCAGGTTGCCGTCCGCATTTCCAACACCCATTCCGTAGTTCCATAAACTGTTACTATCCTTAAGCGTGATAGAAAGACCAAGCGGTGAGAATTCTCTCTTGTCATACTTTAAAACAAGTGATTTTGTCTCAATAACAAGACTGTCCTCACCATCATTTATGTCAGCCCATACTTCCGGAAAATCCCTGGATACTACCATCTTGGTAGCCCTATCCTCGAAAAAGCCCTCTTTTTGATACTCAAGTCTTATAAGTCTGTCTGTGAGAACTGTGATCCTGTAGTTCTCTCCTTTAGCAATGTTTTTGGTCATAGATTATTGTCCTCGTATATTATGTATTGGCACGATTGCTCCGCAATCCAGCCCTATCGGTCGGAACCATTCCAAATCATGACTTCGTCATGATGGTTCCTCCCTTACTTTACCTTTACTTTACCTTGATTTTACATGTTGCCTTGTAAGCTCCATCCTTAGTCTTAACAGTTATTACTGCTGTTCCCTTGGATATTGCTGTTACATTTCCTTCGCTGTCAACTGTTGCAACTTTTTTGTTGCCACTTGACCACTTAACATCCTTTATTGTTGCATTCTTCGGCTTTACTGTTGCCTTTAACTTGTATGTCTTTCCGACCTTAAGTGTCTTATTCTTTTTATTTAATTTAACGCCTGTGACCTTAACCGCTTTCTTTACAGTAACCTTGCAGTTTGCAGTAAAGTTTCCATCCTTAGTTGTTACGGTGATCACACATTTACCCTTTTTATTTGCCTTGATAAGTCCTGCCGCAGAAACTGTTGCGATCTTGGTGTTGCTGCTTGTCCATACAAGTTCTTTATCAGTAGCATTTTCGGGAGTTACAGTTGCTATCAGCTGGAAGGTTCCGCCTTTTCCAATCTTAACACTATTCTTGTTTAATGTAACTCCTGCTACAGCGATTGTTTGCTCTGTTTTCTCAGCTTCTTCTACAGTTTTGGATGATTCATCAGGAGCGGTAGTTTCACCGGGGTTTTCTTCACCGGGATCTTCATTTCCATTATTTTCCGGATGAGCTTCCTGCTTGGATGCGTAGCCTACAGAATCCTTTGTGTTAAAGTAAACATTTGTTGTATCAACGATTTCTTTATCCTCAAGCTGTTTGCCATTATAATTTGCTATGAATTTTAGCTCGCCATGCTCTATAGCGTCAGTAGGAACATAGGTGTAATACCATCCGTTTCCTTCAGAGTACATGCGAAGTCCCGGCCATCCGCCGAGCGTATTATTGTACTCACTGTTATGTGACCATACATAAGCATAGACTTTCCCCCAGTTATTATCATCATAATAATAAATTGTTGTAGTATCCGTATCCTCAGGGAAAGGAAGCACTATTTCTTCTTCGGGAGCTCCTAGAGCTTCTTTCTTTGACGCAAATATTCTGTCATCGCATACATATCTGTCTCTTATGTTGCTGATCGTAAGATCACCTGTCTGTCTTCCGTTGTTTCCGTTATTGAATATTATTTTTAAATTAGCTCCTGCTCCAGCGGGAACTGTGATCTTGTACCATCCCTCACCATCTGCTTCTGCAGGTACTCCGGGCCATTCTCCGAAACTACATGCCTCCCATGTGTAGGCATAAACCTGTTCCCAGTTATCTTTGTTATAAAAATATACTGTAGTGCTGTTTTGGGAAGCTCCAAATGCAGTCTCCGCATCCTCTTTTGAAGAGAATGTATCTACCTTGATATTTCCACCATCCTGCTCTGCACTAGGCATGAAGAATATTTTTTCACTTCCTGGAGCTATTCCTTCGATGTTCTGAGTCTGAGGACTTCCGTTCTGATTGAAAATAACATTATAAGTTCCTTCCAGATCCTTTGGAACTTTGAAATCTGCCCTGTACCAGTTTCCGCCTTCATCATACACTTTGTTTCCGGGCCATGTTGTCAGCGAATCTCCGCCTGTGATCCATGCATGAGCACAGATATTTTCCCATAAGAGTGTATTATAGAAATATGCTGAAACAGTCTTAACTCCAAGAGCATCATCTGTCTGCTCTTTGCTTTTATATATTTCAGATTTCTCAGGTGTTATGAATGCTTCGTTTACATTTTTTACATTATAAGAGAGTGTTGTATTTGTGCCGTCTGTAAATGAAATAGTAAAATCACTTGACTGAACATAGAACAAGTACCAGCCATCGTTTTCGCTGACACCCTTTATAGCCTCGTCCATTCCTTCTACATTTGCAGTTACATTCTCCCATTTACCTGTATTGTTAAAGTGTACTGTTGTAATATCTGCATCGGATGCCTCAGTAAGAACAACTACATCCTCAGGCTCAAGTAGACCTTTGATCACTCCATCCTTAACGATAAAGAGTCCGTTGTCGCCTTCTACATCATTTATATAAGCTCCGTCAGCAAGACTTGTTTCTCCGCTTATTGAAACAGGATAATTGCATGCATTTACAATAACAGCACCTGCAGCATTTTCTTCACCCTGGTCCATACGCTCTATCATAAGCGTATGAGTATCTCCGCCGGGATTTGACAGATATTCGTCTTTTCCTGCCATAAGTGTGCGGAACTTATTTACAGCTGCAACATCTTTTGATTTATATAAGTCGTTGCCTGCAGCTCCGAGAACATTGTCTCCAAAAGGAGCATCCTTTGAGCTGTTATTTGGTCTTGAGAAAAACAGCGGTGTTCCGTCTTTTCTTGCTGCGATGATAGCCCAGCCAAGAATGGTATCTGCATCATTTACAGTATTGTAGGACTTATCATTAATGTAGTTATCATGAGATTCAACCCATGTTACAAGCTTATCTGTATCAGCTTTATTTTCGCCATCATCATAAATCTTATAATCCATGATGTTTCCTACAGAAAAGTTATTATCTGAAAGAGCACTTCTTATAGATGAGCCATAGTTACTTGCTGTGGTTCCTCCAATATAGTTCTGATAGCCTGCAAGTCTGTCGCAATCGCCCTGAAGTACTTCGCCATATACAAACAGATTGTCATATCCTTTTCTGCTTGTCTCTTCAGAATAATCATTAAGAGCTTTTGACATATTCGGATAGAAAGTATTTCTCTTAGGCTCATCCTCATAAACTTCCGGGACCGGGTCATCCGGAAGTGCAATATGCTTGGCAGTATCTATTCTGAAGCCGTCAGCACCGCAGTTGATACAGTCTTCAAGATATGAATAGAAATAATCCTGAAAATCAGTATTTTCCGTATCGACGTCGGAAAGACCACCCATATCATTATAGGTAACCTCTACACGGTTGCTGTAGTTCATTGATGATCTCTCATTTTTATGATAGAGGTTATCAATACCTCCAACCGCATCAATGAGATTCTGCGATACCTCTGCAAACTCAGGTGTTGTGTGATTCGGAAGAATGTCAACAATTATTCCGATCCCGTACTCGTCTGCAACATTACACAGATTTATAAAATCGTCTCTTGTTCCAAGCTGATAATTACCAATCGTCCAGTCAGTTGGCTGATAGTGGTAATACCACATTCCATCAGTGCCATTAAGAGTTCCGTCAAGTGACAATGCATCATGAGTTGAAAGACATGCATTTATAGGAGATGTCTGGATTGCTGTAAATCCGGCATCAGCAATATCCTTCATATGCTCTGCTATGGTATTGAAATTCCAGCAAAATGCATGAAGTATTGCTCCGTCATGAATTGATTGTCTATTGACATCACTGCTATCGTTTATGTTCTCGAGTTCATGTACATTTGGATAGTTTTCCTTGTCAAGAGTGACAGTAAGCTCTTCTTCCTCAAGAGCTGTTGCCATTTCTTCTTTGGTATCATCCAAAGTTTCTTCGTTGTCTTCATCTTCAGAAACAACTTCTTCAGCATCAGAACTCTGATCAGATGTTTCTGTTATAGGATCATCTGCATTTTCCTGCTGAAGTTCTTCCTGTTTTTCTTCTTCATTCTCAGAAGAATCATTACTGTCACCAGCAGTTTCCTCTGCTTCAGAGACGGCTTCTACGCTTCCTGCAGCCTCTTCCTGTTTGGAACTACCTTCTTCCTTTGATTCGGTACCTTCTGAAGCTGCATTTTCTTTTTCCGCATCTTCTAAGACGCCATCACCTGCTTCGTCTACAAATGCTTCGCTTATATCTTCATTTGCTTCCGTTTCTGCACTTGCATGCAAAGTAAGCTGCGGTACATTACTGCCAAGTGATCCTGCGATCATTGATGCACTGATTCCTGCAGTGATAAACCGTTTAACTAAATGTTTACCTTTTTTCATCTCTTCCTCCCTAATACACACACTTTCTATGAATTAATCGATTAACCCCAATAAATCAAATTATAGACGTCAAATCCAGTGTGCGTCAATTGTTGAAGTTATTCGTATTTGGAAAACGTTTTTTGTTAAAATTGTACAAGAGTCCCATAAAAAAGACCTTCGAACCAGATCTCCTTAACCTGGTCCAAAGGCCTATCATTCTTTTTCCAATCTTTATTACATTTGCAAACTTCCCGCATCCCGAGAGGTCATGCAGGAAGTTTCATTATTTTATTTTTTCAAAAAATTTGTAGTCCTTTATGTCTATCTCGGGCATGAGCTCTTTGTTTATAATATCAAGCATCTCGCAGAGCTTATCAAAATCCTCCGGAGAAAAGCGCTCTTTACACCTTTCCATGATAATATTTAAGTAATCCTCGTTGATCTTTCTGTAGAGCAGATACTTTCTTGTGGGCTTTAAGTGATATTCCCTCGCATCTTCCTCTGACCTTATTTTTTCAACATATCCCTTCTGGATAAGGCATTTTATTCTGTGAGCCGCATTTGGAGATGATATATTTACGGCATTTGCAAACTCTGCTACCGTCGGCTCATCCAGAGCCATGATAACCTCCATACTGAAGGATTCAACTGTAGTCAGTGTCGCCTCCCTGTTTTCAAATCTGGAGTAAACCTTCATGTAAAAATGAAGCTTTAATTTGTCATAAATCTGGCTGATAGCAGTACTTAACATTATCAAAAATTCCTTTATATCCTATGATGTGTAGGAAACTTAGACCATAAATGCAACCATGATCACTGTCCCTATCAACATATTATAATATATCTTTTGACTTCGTAGTCATAAAAAATATTATGTAAAGCGTAAAAGTAATTTTTGCCTGTTTATGATCAGATAATAGAAAAAGTAATCTCCGCTCTTGCTGCTACTTTCCCGTCAACAAGTGCCTCAGCCTCCGCAACTCCTACAGGTCCTTTGCTCCTTACCATCATGCAACGCAGCTCGAGAACATCCCCGGGGACCACCGGCTTTTTAAATCTGCAGTTTTTTATTCCTCCAAAGAGAGCTATTTTCCCCTTATGCTCGGGAAGGCTAAGTGCAGCTACCGCGCCAGTCTGCGCAAGTGCTTCAACTATGAGAACACCCGGCATTATAGGATTCCCCGGAAAATGCCCTTGAAAAAAGGGCTCATCCATACTTACGCATTTTCTTCCAACTGCCCAGACTCCCGGCTCGTAATCAAGTATCCTGTCTACAAGAGCAAACGGATATCTGTGCGGAAGTATCTGCGCTATCTCTTCTGCTGAGAGAATATTTTTTTCTTCTCTGTTTTCCAATATTTCTTCAAGCATTTACAACTCCCTCATTTTTTTAAATATAAGACATGCATTGTGTCCGCCAAATCCAAGGCTGTTGCTAAGGACATAGGTAATATCTTTGTCTATTCCTTTTCCCGGAACATAGTTGAGGTCCATTTCAGGATCTGTCTCCTTGAGAGTAGCTGTCGGAGGAATGAATGAATCCTCCAGCGCTTTTACTGAAAAGATTGCTTCCACGCCGCCTGCACCTCCGAGGAGATGACCTGTCATGGATTTGGTACTTGATACAAACAGTTTTTTGGCATGATCTCCGAAGACCTTCTTAATAGCCGCGGTTTCAAACTTATCATTTAGATTCGTACTTGTTCCGTGAGCATTAATATAATCAATGTCCTCTTTTTTAATTCCTGCATCCTTTATCGCAAGTTCCATGCAAGCTGCTCCGCCTTCGCCATCAGGAGAAGGAGAAGTGATATGAAATGCATCACAGTTTGCACCGTATCCAACTATCTCCGCATAGATATGCGCGCCTCTTTTTACTGCATGTTCATACTCTTCAAGAACGATTATTCCGCTGCCCTCTCCCATAACAAAGCCGTTTCTGTCCTTGTCAAAAGGAATGCTGGCTCTCATTGGATCAGCTGTTTCGGACAGTGCCTTCATGTTCTGGAATCCTGCAATTCCAAGAGGAGTTATGCTGCTCTCGCAGCCTCCGCATACATAGGCATCCTCATAGCCATCGCGTATTCTTAAAAAGGCATCGCCTATAGCATTACTTCCACCTGCACAGGCTGTTACAGGGCAGGTACACATACCCTTAAGTCCGTGATAAATAGCAACTCTTGCAGCTGCCATATTGGAAATAGCCATTGGTACAAAAAATGGATTTACCTTGTCATTTCCCATATCTGTCATGCGCTGATGCTGCTCTTCTATATTGCCAAGTCCACCTATTCCGCTGGAAATAATTACACCTATCCTGTCCGCAGCAATCTTTGTAACCTTGGAATTAATGGTATAATCCTCATCCGCCTCACAAAGCCCAGAGTCCTCTATGGCCTCTTCAGCGGCATATAGAGCAAGCTGGGTAAATCTTGCCATATGACGCAGTTCTCTTTTTTCAAGGCGAGATGCGGGATCAAAATCCTTAACCTGCGCTGCCACCGTTACCTTATAACCTGTGGTGTCAAAAGCAGTGATCTTATCTACACCGCAAACTCCTTTTTTTATATTATCCCAGCTTTCCAAAACCGAATTACCCGTGGGATTGATTGTGCCAAGTCCCGTTACCACAACCCTTCTCTTATTACTCATAGTTTATCTCCTCTATATATGCCGTATTATATCTGCCTAAACGTGAGCGGATATTATTACATTCCCATTCCTCCGTCAACAGCAAGAACCTGACCTGTTATGTAACCGCTGTTTTCATCCGCAAGGAAAAGAACTGCATTTGCAACATCCTTTGAACTTCCCATTCTCTTTGCAGGAATCTGTGCATTTATTTTTTCTTTTACATCATCAGACAAAACTCCGGTCATATCCGTTTCAATCATCCCCGGTGCTATTGCATTGGCTGTTATATTTCTTGCAGCAAGCTCCTTGGCGATACTCTTGGTCATTCCGATAAGTCCGGCTTTACTCGCAGAATAGTTGACCTGTCCTGCATTTCCGTGAACACCGACAACGCTTGAAATACTTATGATCCTTCCAAACCTCTGCTTCATCATAGGCCTTATCGCCATCTGAGACAGTAGAAATGCACCTCTTAAATTGGTATCAATTACGCTGTCAAAATCGGAAGGCGTCATTCTTGCCAGAAGATTATCCCTTGTTATACCTGCATTATTGACAAGAACTTCCAGTTTACCTGTAAAAGAAAGTGCTGTTTCAATCAGCTTTTTTGCAGTTTCTTCTTTGGAGACATCGCCTTTTACCAAAGAAATCCCTCCAAGTACTCCTTCGCTTTCGCATAGCTTCTTTGTTTCATTTGCAGCTTCATCATTTCCCGCATAGCCGATAACAACGTTGTATCCTTTTTTGTAAAAAGCAATTGCAATCTCTCTGCCGATGCCTCTTCCCGCACCTGTCACAAGAGCTGTTTTTCTGTTATTTTCCATAATTTTCCACATCCTCAAAAGTCTCAAGGCTTACGCACTTAATATCGTCTATACCTTTTTCCTTTGCACACCTTTTTACAAATCCTGAAAGAGCCTTGCCCGGACCAATCTCTACAAATTCCTTAACGCCCTTATCAAGCATGTAATTTATAGACTGAGTCATAAGGACGCCGTTTTGTACCTGCCCTTTTAAGAGTTCCTGTACCGATTCATCCTCATGCTTTTCTCTTCCGACGAGATTAAATACAACGGGAATTCTTGCTTTTTCAAAACTGATATCCTCAAAATATTTTTCAAGTTCATCTCCTGCGCTCTTCATAAAGCTCGTATGGAAAGGACCGCTTACATTTAGGGGAACACATCTTTTTGCGCCGCTCTCCTTTGCAAGTTCAGCAGCCTTGTCGACTGCCTTTTTCTCACCTCCAAGAACAAGCTGCCCCGGGCAGTTATCATTGCAGATAGAAACAACTCCCAGCTCTTTTGCCTTATCAACGCATACATTTAGTTTTTCTCTGTCAAGCCCCATAACAGCAGTCATTCCTGCTTCAACGTCTTTAGCTGCTTTGGTCATCGCATTTCCTCTAAATGCAGCAAGCTTTACAGTCTCTTTATAGTCCCAGACACCGGCTGCGCAAAGGGCAGAATATTCACCAAGAGAGAGACCTGCCACGACATCCGGCTTAATGCCCTTATTTTCAAGGATCTTTGTCATACCGCAGGCAAAAGCGACCATGCAGGGCTGAGTATATCTGGTCCTATTTATCTCTCCCTCGGGATCTTCAAAACACATCTTCTTTAAATCAAAATCAAGTGAAACATTGTCAAATATCTCTCTGAATTCTGGATAATTTCTGTATAAGTCTTCTCCCATTCCCTTATGCTGGCTTCCCTGACCTGCATACAAAAATGCTCTTTTCATCATTTCATAAGCTCCTCAAATATCTCTCGAAGTGGTCTGATCTCATTTACCTGTCCGCAGGTCTGTCCCGCCATCAGACTGCCTGTATCAACATCTCCTTCAAAAACAGCTCTCCGTAAACTTCCAAGTGTGTACTTCTCCAGTTCCTCAAGAGATGCTCCTGTCTTTTCTTTTTTCAGATACTCACGGCTCATCTTGTTTTTAAGGATACGTACGGGAGTACCTCCTATTCTTCCGGTAACTATCGCATCTGTTCCCTTTGCCTTGATAACTGCTTTTTTATAATTTTCATGGATCGGACACTCTATGCTTGCAAGAAGGCATGTTCCGACCTGAACTCCGCAGGCACCAAGTGCATAAGCAGCTCTAACCTGCCTGCTATCTGCAATTCCTCCTGCAGCAATTACAGGAATATCAACCGCATCCACCGTCTGCGGAACAAGTGTCATCGTGGTCATCTCTCCCACATGTCCTCCGCTTTCACAGCCCTCTGCTATTACCGCATCTGCTCCTGCTTTTTCAAGGAGCCTGGCAAGGATAGGAGCTGCAACTACAGGGATAACCTTGATCCCCGCTGCCTTCCATTTATCCATGTACTTAGCAGGATTTCCTGCTCCTGTTGTCACTACCTTTATTTTTTCCTCTACGACTATGTCCGCAAACTCATCTGCATCCGGGTGCATGAGCATTATGTTTACGCCAAAAGGCTTGTCTGTTTTTTCGCGGCATATTCTTATTTCATCCCTAAGCATTTGGGGATTCATTCCGCCAACACCTATAAGGCCCAGAGCTCCTGCATTTGAGCAGGCCGCAGCAAAGCTTCCTGTTGCGATATTGGCCATACCGCCCTGAATTATAGGAAATTCAGTACCTAATATTTCGTTTAATTTTTTCATGATCTATCTCCCAAACGCAGTAGTACTCCTGCCCAGGTAAGGCCACCGCCAAACCCGACAAGCATGACCTTACTTCCTGCCTGCACTTTTCCCATCTGCTTTAGTTCACACAGTGCCATCGGAACCGAAGCTGCGCTTGTGTTTCCGTATTTGTCCATGTTCTTGTAAAACTTTGATGGATCAGCCTTCATCTTTCTTACGCAGTGATCAATGATCCTCTCGTTAGCCTGATGACACACTATCTGATCCACATCCTCTATGGTTAGCTTTGATTTTTCAAACAGCGCATTTACGCATTTGGGAATTGCGAAGGTGGCAAACTTAAATACCTCCTGCCCTTCCATGCTGATCTTGCTTCTCACAGGACCTGCGCCTTCAACTGTTATCTCGTAGCCTCCGCGTGCGCCAAGAAAAGACTCATAAAGTCCGCCTTCAGTCAGTTTGACTATTGCAGCGCCTGCCCCGTCTCCAAAGAGCACGCAGGTACTTCTGTCTGTCATATCAAGAAGCTTTGAGAGCTGCTCGCAGCCTATGACAAGTCCGTACTTTTCTCCGTTTCCGTTTAGCAAACCTCTTGCAACTTCAATTGCATATATAAATCCACTGCAGGCTGCATTAACATCAAGTACCGGAATGTCTTCTCTTAGGCCGAGCCTTTTTTGTATCACGCATGCCATACTGGGTGTAATGTACTCACCTGATATGGTTGCACATATCAGGCAGCCTATGTCAGCTTTATCGATACCTGCATCTTCTATAGCATTATCTGCAGCATCAAAAGCCAGTGTGTATGCGTCTTCATCTTCTGTGCAAAATCGTCTGTTTCGTATTCCGGTTCTGGTGCTTATCCACTCATCATTTGTTTCTACAATTTTCGAGAGATCATCATTGGATACCACTTTCCCCGCTTTTGCCATTCCACATCCGATGATTTCAATATTTTTCATAGCTTATCCAATCTTTCTGTATTTCATCTGTCTGTCAGTCTTTACTTCCTGAGGAGACATAGCCTCTAATTCCTTGAGGTGCTTGTAGAGAACTGCATCTATGTTTTTCATCACAAGTCTGTAATCTCTTTGCGCACCGCCAAGTGGCTCTCTTATCACCTCATCGCACACTCCTGCTTCCTTAAGGTCGTCCGCAGTAAGTTTCATTAGCTTACATGCTTCTTTATGTCTTGCAGAATCTTTCCACAAAATACTTGCGAATCCTTCAGGACTTAAGATTGAATAAACTGCATTTTCCAGCATCAAAACTCTGTTTGCAACGCCTATTGCAAGAGCACCTCCGGAATTTCCCTCTCCCGTAACTACTGATATAACAGGAACATGGAACTGGCTCATTTTTGCAAGATTTACTGCTATAGCCTCACCCTGACCGTGTTCCTCGGCTTCCATTCCGGGATATGCTCCCGGTGTATCAATAAAAGTAATTATGGGTCTTCCGAATTTCTCTGCCTGATTCATCAGACGAAGCGCTTTTCTGTAACCTTCAGGACACGGCATACCAAAGTTGTATTCCATATTTTCCTGAACCGTATGACCTTTTCTGTGTCCAATGACAGTTACAGGTATTCCATGAAATCTAGCTATGCCGCCATATATGCTCTTATCTTCATCAAAAAGATGGTCACCTTTTTGTTCAAAAAAATCAGTAAAAAGTCCGTCAATAAAGTCCTCAATATGAGGTCTGTCGCTATGTCTTGCAAGAAACACCTTTTCATCCGGTGAAAGCTTTTCACAGCTTCTAAGGAAGTACTCACGCATGTGGCTAAGTTCATCTATCTTCCTTTGATACTCACCCCACTTGGAATAATCATCCTCAGTTTCTTCAAGAACTTCCTTGCTCTTAATAGTCTCCTTTACAAGCTTTCCTGTCGTTTTGGCAGCTTTGCTCTTCAAGGTATCTATCTGTAAGTCAAGCTCTTCAATCTTCTTTAACATTGTTTCTATCATAGGTCCCCCTATTTCTGATGCAGCTTTATAAGCTTAATAAGCGTATCCTTCATGTCTTTTCGCTCAACTATCATGTCCACAAAGCCATGTGATTCGAGATATTCGCTCCTCTGAAAGCCCTTCGGAAGCTTCTTGTGGATTGTCTGTTCTATAACCCTTGGTCCTGCAAAACCTATGAGCGCTCCGGGCTCTGCAAGTGTAATATCTCCAAGAGAAGCAAAGCTTGCGGTCACGCCTCCTGTCGTGGGGTGCGTTAAGTAGCTTATATACAGGCCGCCCTGAGCACTGAACTCTTCTATCGCTGCCGCGGTTTTGGCCATCTGCATAAGTGAGTAGATTCCCTCCTGCATTCTGGCTCCGCCGCTCGCTGAAAAAATAATAAGAGGAAGGTGCTTTTGTGTTGCGTACTCAACGGCTCTGGTAACTTTTTCTCCAACAATGCTGCTCATACTTCCCATGAAAAATCTGCTGTCCAGAACAATCACGCATGCCTTGTGGCCACCTATTTTTCCTATCACAGTTACTGCAGCTTCCAAAAGCCCGGTTTCATTTTTCTGCTTACTAATCTTTTCCTTGTATTCCGGAAAATCCATCGGATCGCTTGCAGTAAGATCGGCATTTAGCTCCTGTACACTTCCTTGATCCATGATCAGAGACAATCTGTAATACGCCCCGATATTTTTATACTTGCCGCAAACAGGACATACATAGTAGTTGTCCTTCCAATCCTTTTTAAGGGCTCTTCTTCCGCAGGCCTTACAGGTAGCAAAAGCTGAGTCCTTATCATTTTTCAAAAAAGCTTCGCTTGCCTCTTTGCGGACCTTGGTTGAAAAAGCCATTTTGTTAAGTATAGGTACCATTACGTTCCTCCTGCTGCGCTTAATAAAAGCACACACATCATTTTGCAAATTTATTTATTTGCAGCGATGGCATTAAGTACATCCTGAACTGTATGAAGATCTGTGATAGCTTCATCAGGAATCTTGATCCCTGTCTTTTCCTCGATTTCCATATGAAGCTCAACTATAGCAAGTGAGTCCGCTCCGAGATCATCAATAAGATTTGCCTCAGGTGTTACTTCGCTCTCATCAACTCCAAGTGTCTCTGCGATTATTACTTTGATTTCATCTAAACTCATTTTAGTTATCTCCTTTTTAATTAAATTCTATTTAACTAATTTACTTTGAAATAGTATCCGATTAATTCCCATTTGTCAATCACATAATAAATAAAAAGGACATATAGTTTCCTATATGCCCTAAACTTACAATAATTCTTTTTAATGAATTTGCCCCTTACCGGGTGCATAGTCTCTTGATGTGTGACAGATCACTTAAGAATATTTACCGCCACAAGATAAACAACAAATGCTGCGACCCAGGCCACAAAGCACTGCCATAATACTACTGCAGCAGCCCATTTCCTTCCCATCTCTCTTTTAATGGATGCTATCGCAGCAACACATGGCGTGTACAGAAGCGAGAACACAAGCAGGCTAAGTGCTGATGCTGTCGAAAGATAAGCCTCAGCGCCTACATCTCCAAATAGAACTTCCAATACCGAAACAACACTTTCCTTTGCCATAAATCCTGATATAAGTGATGTGCATATTCTCCAGTCCCCAAGTCCAACAGGTACAAACAAAGGAACAAGTATGCCGGATATTGTGGCAAGTATGCTATTTTTTGCATCCTTAACAACATCGAAGTGAAAATCAAATGTCTGCAAGAACCATACTATCACTGTTGCTACAAAAATAACCGTAAATGCCTTCTGCAAAAAGTCTTTGGCTTTTTCCCACAAAAGCTGCATTACATTGCGTGCGCTTGGCATTCTGTAGTTTGGAAGTTCCATAACGAACGGAACAGCCTCGCCCTTAAACAGGAACTTTTTGTAAAAGAGCGCCGCGAGAACTCCAAGCAAGATCCCGCCAAAATAAAGCGAAGTAATTACTATCCATCCCGTATTTGGGAAAAATGCAGCCACAAAAAATGTATAAATCGGGAGTTTTGCAGTGCAGCTCATAAACGGAGTAAGAAGTATTGTCATCTTCCTGTCTCTGTCACTTGGAAGAGTCCTTGTGGACATAACAGCAGGAACCGTGCAGCCAAAGCCTATGAGCATCGGGACAATACTTCTTCCAGAAAGTCCTATCCTTCTTAGCATCTTATCCATAAAGAATGCTACTCTCGCAATATATCCGCTATCTTCAAGAAGTGATAAGAAAAAGAACATCGTCACTATTATCGGGAGGAAGCTAAGGACACTGCCCACGCCTTCAAATATGCCATCTATAACAAGGCCGTGTACAACTGCATTTACACCGGCTTTTTGAAGGCCCATATCTGTCAGCTGCTTTAGCCCGTCTATTCCCATCGCAAGAAGGTCCTGCAAAAATGCACCTATTACATTAAATGTAAGATAGAACACCAGCATCATTACTATTACAAAAATCGGGATTGCCGTGTATTTTCCTGTAAGCCATTTGTCGATCTTCTGACTTCTTATGTGTTCTTTGCTTTCATGAGGCTTAACAACGCACTCATCACAGATTTTTTTTATAAATGAAAATCTCATATCTGCGATGGCTGCGCTTCTATCCAGATTTCTCTCTTTTTCCATCTGCCTGGTGATATGTTCGAAAGTTCTGGTCTCGTTATCGTCAAGGTCAAGTCTTTTGAGAATCCTCTCATCACCCTCTATAACTTTACTTGCAGCGAATCTGACAGGAATACCCGCTCTCTGAGCATGATCCTCTATCAGATGGATCACGGCATGTATACATCTGTGGACTGCTCCGCCATGATCGTTTACATCACAGAAATCATCTATCTGCGGTTTTTCCTGGAAATGCGCTATGTGGATAGCATGATCTACAAGCTCATCTATACCTTCGTTTTTGGCAGCTGAGATCGGGACAACCGGAACACCGAGCATTTTTTCAAATCTGTTGATGTCTACAGATCCGCCGTTTCCTCTAAGTTCATCCATCATGTTCAGCGCTACAACAACAGGGATATTCATCTCAAGAAGCTGCATCGTAAGGTATAGATTTCTCTCAATATTGGTCGCATCTACTATGTTTATGATCGCTCTTGGTTTTTCTTTTAAAACAAAATCTCTGCTGACAAGCTCTTCACTTGAATATGGAGACATGGAATATATGCCCGGAAGATCTGTGATAAGTGTCTTGTATTTTCCTTTTATCTCGCCGTCTTTTCTGTCGACGGTAACGCCGGGGAAATTACCCACATGCTGATTCGATCCTGTGAGCTGATTAAAAAGTGTGGTCTTTCCGCAGTTCTGATTTCCGACAAGGGCGAAAGTAAGTAGTTCATCATCCGGAAGGGGATTGCCGCTTCCCTTCGGGTGATATTTGCCCTCTTCACCAAGTCCGGGATGCTCTATCTCCGGCTTTTTTTTCGGAATAATCTCTTCTTCACTGATACTGTCGATTAAAGTAGCCTCTATCTTCTCGGCATCAGAGAGCCTGAGTGTGAGTTCGTATCCGTGTATCCTAAGCTCCATAGGATCACCAAGAGGTGCAAGTTTAACAAGCATCACCTCAGCCCCCGGGATAACACCCATATCCAAAAAGTGCTGCCTTAGTGCGCCTTCGCCTCCGACACTGTCTATTCGTGCTGATTGCCCGACTTTTAAATCTTTTATAGTCATAAGTTCCTACCTTGTTTATTAAATAAAAAATGGATTTTACATCAAAAAAGATGATACCACAAACACAATAGTACGCGGAGTGTTTTTTATACAAAGTCATGGCTAATGTAAGAAAAAACTGCGGTACAATGACGCGTATGATCATTGCCCGCAGTCCTTTTACATCTAATAAGTTACTATCAGTAATTCTTGTAATTACCTTTATCTACTGCTTCGAAAGGAACATAAATATATGTTTCACTCTCATCAGCTCCATCAATAGAGCCTACAGGCTGCCCTTTACTCATAAGTACTCCAGCCTGAACAGCTGCAATTCCCTGACCTTTGGCAGACTGATAAACTGTAAATGTAAGTCCGCCTTTATCAATTGAAGCAAGACCATCCGCAGTTGCATCAACTCCAAATACAGGAATGTCATCTGTGCTTATGCCATTTTCCATCATATAATCCGCTACAGCTACTGCCATTGTATCGTTGTGACAAACTACAGCATCATATGCCTGTCCTGTCTTCAAAAACTGCTTAAACTTCTCTACAGCAATTTCTCCTGACCAGTCAGCATAATCTTCAAAGACATAATTTACATTTATGCCATTTGCTTTCATCGTGTTCTTGAAACCGTTTTGGCGTCCCACTGTTCCCGAATGGTCTTTTACGCCCTTGAACATTACTATGTTGAATTCCTTCTTTGAAGGGTAAAGAGCCATCAGCTTTTCAGCCTGGAACTGTCCTGCCTGCTCCTCACTTGATCCAACATAAATGTACTTGTTTGCTTTCATGTATTCTGCATCGGGTTTTGAATTGCAAAAAATGATCGGCACACCGTTTGCTGCAACTTCAAGCTGCTGCGCTGTTGCAGAATTGACAGGAATACACAAGATTGCAGTACATCCGTCAGCTACTGCATTTTTAATTGACTCAACCTGTTTTTCAACAGTATCGTCCTCCGCATTAGCTACAATCGTAACTCCGCTGTTACCTGCTTCCGCAATTGCTGCATCTGCAAATGCCTGTCTGAAGTCATCTTTTGTATATGACAGATATAGTTTTGCCGAGCCTCCGGAGCTTGAAGAATTCTTGGAGCCACAGCCTCCTACGAGCACCGCACACATAACCAGTATCAAAGCAAAGGAAACTATTTTCTTCATGATTCTCAGTCCTCCTCACTTTCTATGTTAAATTTACTCATATGCTCAGACAGACTCTCGGAAGTCTTTGCAAGATTTGTAGAGTCATCAGCAACCTTCTGACTGTTTTCAGTAATATTATCTGCCTGCTCAACCATAGTCTCAGATGTAGCAAGGATTTCCTGTGAGCTTGCCGCCTGCTCTTCGGAAACTGCCGCAACGTTAGTTGCAACTCTGTCGACTTCCTCAATTTTAGTGAGGAACTCTTTAATGAGGACGTTAGTTTCCTGAATATTGTTGTAAATCTCATCAAAGGTATCAACAGATCCCTTAATCGATGCACTGCTTTCATCGATATTCTTTGCACTGTTGTTGGCCTGTGCAACGGCATCTGCAACAAGATCTCTAACCTGTTCGATAAGACCTCCGATAGTATTAACCGACTCAGTACTTGTAGCTGCAAGTTTTCCGATCTGAGATGCAACAACCGCGAAGCCTTTTCCTGCCTCACCGGCGCGTGCAGCCTCAATCGAAGCATTAAGTGAAAGGAGGTTTGTCTCATCAGCGATCTCACCGATAAGTCCGATGATTTCGGTAATTTCCTCAGAAGACTTACCAACCTTGTTGATAGCTTCCTGTAGATTATTCATGTTTTCAAGGATCTTATCCATAGCAGATCCAACTTCTTCCATCTCTCTCTTAGCTTTGATAGAGACTTCTACAGTCTGCTTGATCTTTTCATCAGCCTCAGTACCTTTTTCTCTTGTATCGGAAACAACATTTGCAAGAACAGTAGCGTTGCCGGCGATTTCATTGACAGACTCAGAGAGCTGATTAACCGTATCTTTGAGCTGTGTCATTGATTGTCCCTGGATCTTGGCTGCTTCATACATGTTATTGGCAACATCACTACTTGTCTCTGACTGTTCACTTAAGTCATCCGCAGCCTGCCTGATATCTGCTATCATGTGGCGCATAGAACCGGAAAAGCTGTCAAGGGATCTGCCCATAACTGCGATCTCATCCTGGCCTTTGTTATCGATCTTAATAGTAAAGTCACCGGATGACATATCGGTAATATTCTTGGTAAGACCTGCAATAGGTTTAACAAGATATTTGATGATCTTTGAAAGTACAAACGCAAGAAGAACGACCGAAATAACACCGATTATAAGCATCAGATTTCCCAGCTTATTGGAATCGGCAAAGATAATGCTGTCCGGAATATATGAAACAAGGATCCATCCTGTAGAACCAACTTCTTTTATGCAGGTCATATTGCCTTCTATCTCGAAAAGGTCATATTGACGTGCATTTAATTTATCAGCTACTTTCGACATGAACTTTGATCCGTCGGAACCGATAGTTGTTCCAAGAAGTGCATTATCTCTGTGAGCAAGGATTGCCATATCATTGCTGTCAACAAGGAACGATGTAGCACCTTCCATGCTGATAGAAGAATTAACGATAATCGTAACAGCATCAAGTGACATGTCCGCACCGATAACCCTTACTGTATCACTATCCTCAACGAGCATACCTGTCGCACTTATGATCTTGGCCCCGTCAGCATCCTGGTAAGGCGTGGTAATAGACATATTTACCGTTGTTAGACCATGCTTATACCACTCAGCATTCTGAAAATCCGTCATGATTTTTTCAGAATCCGAAGCCTTATATGTTTTTCCATCGGCAGATGCTATATATATGCCCTCAGGAAAATCGGTGTCATAGCCATAGAAGCCGTCAAGCACGTTCTGGATATCAGCATCCGTAAAGTTTGAACGTTCTACCGTCTGTTTTATTGAAGAAAGAGTCCCCAGGTTCTGATCAACCCAGTCTTTTATCTTGGAAGCCTGGCTTGCAACGGAGGACTGCAGAAGCTCTTCTGATGATTGTTTTATCATATTTTTGGAGACATTATATGATACTGTGATCAGCACTATTACAAGAGCTGTAACGATAGGTACGATGATTGCAAGCATTTCAGCCTGCATAGATTTAAAACCGCGCGGTTTGCCGCTTGTACCCTTAGATGTTTTTTTCTGAGGCATAGCGATACTCCTTTCAAAAGTCGTCATGTCCTCAATATACCACCTAAAAACTGATTGTGCGCGGTTTAATAGTCTTTTTACAAATTTATAATAAATAAGAAAGACCTTATGCTGTTTTTGTTTACAAACGCCTACTAGCATAAAGTCTTTTTACATTCTTTAATCATTATTATATACTTCCCACATCTCGAGAGGTCATTCACCCGCTCCAAGGCTCCTCCGGTGAGAATTAAATGCGCAGATAATGTTTTTCCACCATTTTTAGTGCCATATTACCGGCAATTCCGGATTTTTAGAAATCTCTGTTAGTGACTTTGACTTTTCAACATCAATGAATGGATTTTTCCCTGAAGCAGGGTCAAGCTTGTAAACCGGAGTTCCATCTCCCTTCATAAAGGCTTCCACATATTCGCTGATCGAATTGATCTTATAGTGAAAGCTCATTCCGCCCATCGATATGATCGGGAAAAAATGAATATCTGAACCTGCTGCCATCAAAAAGTCATGATCCTTGGCATACTGATAGCCCAGCGCATTCTGATAGTCAGGATTGCCTGCGTTGAACACCTCAGCACCATCGCAGACAGAAGGCGTAAGATGGATTGCTGACAAATAGCCTCTTTCTCTGTATGGGTGCGCCTGGATCATTATTCCTCCGGCTTCATGGACCAGGTCATATACTTCATGCCTTGTTTTTTCCATGATGTCATCATTTTCAAGAAGCCACTCTTTGTCAACGCCATAAAGAAGATACTCGTCCCCTTGAAAATTGTATTCTATCCCAAACATCACAGTAAGATCTGTTCCCTTTGCTGCTTCAAGTGCATGCTCATATCCACTGCAATACTGCTCAATCCTCTTCTCCCACGGAATATCCTTGGGAACACAGCTGTTGCCGTTAAAGAAATGATCTGTCACGATAAAACCGCTGTATCCGCATTTTATCATGTAGTCAATATAATCCTCAGCAGGTGTTGTACTGCACGCGCTTGCCTCAATTGTATGTAAATGTGTTTCGTATATATAGTTCATCTTGTACCTTTTCGATTATTTTTTCGACTCAATTATATAACCGATGATGCCATAATCAAAGCGCATAAAGGTCTTTTGAAAATATTTGTCTGTTTTAAAAACCAATTCTGGACATGCGTTCATAGAATTGAGGATAGAAATCTTTTTCAATATCATAAGGAGCTATGAAGAATGTTTTTAAAAGGCCCATATTCACTGCTTTTAATTGGCCATCTTCCATTTCAGGTGCTCTCTCTGATATTCCCTTAAAAAAGTAATGCCAGTCATCCACATACTTCTCATATTCAGAAAAATCAGGTATGCCTATCCATTTTTTTATTTTTACTTTTGTCTGTCTTTCTTTTTTGCACTCATTTACCTGAATAAAATACTTGTGAGTATCGTTTTCATAAATCCTTCCAAGCGGAAACAGTCTGCAGAATCCGGGTCTGAATGTATGTATACTGCATCTTCCGTCTTCGTTTAAAAATGAGCAGGCATCATCTTCTCTTTGTGATGCTCCTTCACCTGTGCCATTTACTTGTACCTTACTTTTCATAGCAAGGCAGGGAAGTATTATTCCATCCACAACTCGCAGGTCTATATTCTCTTTCTGCAACTCTTCGAAGCTTTTCCCGAGACCTTTTTCAAGGCTGTAAATATCGTAGGGATCAAGTACAACTGTATCTCCCATTGTGCAACAGCACGAATGACAGCCGGCACAATCGCCAACGCCAAGCTTTGCCATGTCTGCAGCATCATAGAGCTTTCCGTCAGATATTTCCGATAATTCTATATTTCTGATCATTATATTACCTTCGTTTTTCATATTTTTTTGCCGGATCATGTGTAGGTATTTGTTTTTCTTCAAAAAAACAAATACCGGACTCGTATTGGGCCTGGTCCCCTCATAAATCTATTCCCATTATCCTCTTGGAAAGTCATCAAATATCAGCCCCTGCTCCGGTTCATCAAAGTCGTCTAAGTCCATAGCACTGCTTAAATATTCTGCATACTTTGGATCTGTAATAATGCTCCTGAACAGACCATGACACCCTTCCGAGCAGTCAATCCATGTATCATCAAAATTCCCCGTGTACCACGGATCAGCCACATCTCCACTTCTTCCGGCAAACTCCAGCATCTTGAAAATCTTATTTTCAGGGTCACCTCCAAAGAGTCTGTTCAGATCCCTGATATTGGCACTATCCATGCCTATAATAAAATCGAATTTATCATAGTCAGTACGGCTTGTAAGTCTGGCTCTTTTGCTACTAACTCCCAGTTCATTGTCTGCCGTTCCTATCCCATGCTCTCTGAGTTTTTCCTTCGCAGGGGGATAAACAGGACTTCCCTGCCCATTCCATATCTCATCAGTATGCGTCGCCGAAGACTCTATATGAAAAAGTTCAGACATATTCTGTTTACGCACAATGTCCTTCATAATAAATTCCGCCATTGTAGACCGGCATATATTGCCGTGGCAGACGAATAAAATCTTAATCATCTTAGTAAAAAACCTCTATTTCTGCGTATTTACTGGTTTTAAGCCTATTTTCATCCAACGTGTTTTTCTCATTTTCGTGGCAATCCTTGGCAATATTTGGCAAAGTTTGACCGGCAAAAGGTGCAAGTGAAGGTGCAATATAGATGGTCTTGCACCGACATAACTATTCTGTTACAAGAGTCCTCATAAGTAAAGCAGATTCCTATTTTTTCCTGCTTTGTATTTTTGCTTCTTTTGCAACATCTTTTATGCTCTTCATATACTCTTCTTCAACAGGCGAAATGGTTGTCTCCTGGTATTTCCTGTATTCTTCCTTTGCTTTACTAAGAGCCTTTTCATGACTAACTTTCCCCGGTCCCTCCAACAGTTTTCTGTTTCCGGAAGTCAATATCGAATCAAGCTGTTCAACATAATCGCTCATGTACATAGGTTTATGCTCTATTGCATTAATCTCTGCTAAATCAAAATAACCTGATACAAGATTGTTTAGAATCTTTAGTTCATCCTCTTTCAGATAATTCTTTGCGATTCCAATATCCTTAAGTGCGGGCAACTCACCCGCAAATGAAGTTAATCCCATAAAAGGCTTTTCAGCATCTGCTCTTTCATAAATCACTTCAGCTGCGGTATGACCATGTGCTGCATAGTGTAATTTATTCTGAACAATTTTGAAGAATTGGATTGACTCGTCACTTTTTGGATTGTAATCCACGCTGGTTGCATAAAGATCTAGAACCTGCCTATAAAGAACTTTTTCCGACGAACGGATATCTCTGATTCTATCTAATAGTTCTTTCCAGTAATTTCCACCGCCATTACCCTTCAGGCGCTCATCGTCCATTGCAAATCCTTTAATGATATACTCCTTCAGTACGGAATTTGCCCAAATTCGGAACTGTGTACCACGCTTAGATTTAACTCTATATCCAACAGAAATAATAACATCCAGATTAAAGTACTCTATGTTTCTTTCAACTTTTCTTCCACCTTCAATTTGAACTGTTGCAAAAAATGCAACAGTTGCCTCTCTAACCAACTCTCCCTCTTTAAAAATCTTATTTATATGTCTTGAGATTGTTGATTTATCTCTCTGAAACAATTCTGCCATTTGATCGATAGTAAGCCATACTGTTTCATTTTGAAGATTTACATTAAGTTTCGTTAAGCCATCATCTGTTTGGTAGATGATAACTTCCCCATATTCATTCATTATATGAATACCTCCGACTAATATGTTTAGACAAATAAAAAAGTCTTTATCATCAAAACAAACTCATCTGTCCGTTCATAATCTTATAGTAGCCATGCTCTATCCTCTCATTACCCTCATGCGTCATTATTTCGAAGTTTGAAAGTTTCTGTGCCTTTATAACAAGCTTGATAACGCAATCAAAGCAGCCAACAACATCACTCTTATTGATATCTGACAGGCAAATCAACTGTACATTGAAGTGCTTTGCTATATCAAACATCGGCTTCAAAAGATGCGCTGAAGTTATTTTTCCAAAAGGATTATCAAGGATCAGCACACTCTTGACGTTTTTGCTGACAAGCCCCGCTGATGACCTAGTATAATTCATGAGTGTCAGTACCACTGAGAAAAATACCACAAATTTCTCTGCGCCGGAACTCTGTGTCAGGGTTTCTTCCCAGCCCTTGACTTTTTATAATTTCAGAAAGATTCTGCAAAACAAACTCTTGCCCCATCTTGTCATATTCTATCCTATAATACGCGGTTCCGTTCATGCTAGTTTGCAAAGAATGTGTTATTCCAACAGCTTGTCCCTTTTCTGTAGTCAGTGTTACTTTTTTATTTAACTGATTATCCTCTTTTTCTATCAAATAGCCATTCTTCTTGAGCCAATCAGTTATCGCTTTATACGACAGCTTTTTGTATTCTTTTTCATTTATTACAGAATTCAATTGCTCTGTAAATCTTGTTATCGTTTTTGTCTCTATAAACTGATACTCAGAAAGTGACTCCATAGGGAATTCTTTTTTCTTAATCCCTGAAGCTTTTCCAATCACTCCACCATTTTCCTTAAGCGCCAAAAGCACATCTTTGATAAAAAACATACATCTAATAACATTAGGATCATTCATAACATCATCATTATCTGCCGGCATATTGTTTATAGGATTTTTTCCATCTGCTATACGATCTACATAAATAAGTGCTTTATCCAATTTTTCTAAATCAAACTGTCCCATTTAGTTATTCTCCATTTTCAGTTGGTTACAATTTGTAACCAACTGATTTCCTTCCTCCTTAAGCCTGCTTTTTAGCACTTTCCAATAGTCACGAGCTCCATCAAAGGTCTGCTGCTCAGTTAACACACCCACCACATCAACTATTGAAAAATACCACTCTTCTTCGTCTTCTACCCAAGCCGTCCTTATAGGCTGATCTTCGAATAATTGTACCTTATCTTCCATCATCGTTTTTCCCCTTTTCCCCATTATTATTACTATCATCTGCAAGTTTTTCCATCTCGATTTTATACGCCATCAATCTCAAAAGATAATCTGGCATTTTCCTATTTCCCAATTCCCAATCCTGCAGTGTACGATACGGAATTTCAAAATACGCACAAAACTCTTTTCTCGACATTCCAGTACTGTTTCTTAATTCTATCAAATAATCTCTGCTATCCATGCAAGTCACCCCATTCATTCAATGTTTCTATACTCATTGCGTATCATTAGTATCACATACGCGATGCGTGTTGTCAATAAAAAATGTCGATCAACCCTATACAGTCAACCGACATTTTTATTATTGTTGTTTACCCAATTACCCTAACGACAAGTTGCAATTCCTTTTGGTCCTAGGGGACGGGGTTTGTGGTCCATTTTTCAAATTCATATTGCAATTTCCTCTCATCACCATGGCTTAGACACCTTTTTTATTTTAATTTGCCAGCATAAGATCCGACAATTCATAACTGATATGCGTATTGGTATTAATCGCAACGCCTATCTCCGAATGCCCCATCCATTATACTCGTCACTCGATGTTATATGCATCTCACGACTCTATCACCATTCCTGTATATCTACTTTAGAACCAAACGTCATCTCCAGAAGCTCTGCGGCAATATCTTTACTGCATACCCTCATAAGATTGTCTTCAGCATCTTCCTTAGACAGCAGATTCATGCTCCCATACCATACAATCTCATTATCGATCACAGCATAATGCTCGCATGACTCCTCCACAAGCCTGATTTCAAAGCCTGCTTTGCGAAGTCTCTCCATAAGTTCCATCCTGACATCGTCCCTTCCATATTTGTAAGAGTCCGGATGCCAGGTAACAATTGTAACCCTTACACCTAGTTTCTGCCGGTTGCCAAGAACGGAGATGATACGGTTTACTTTTTGATTATTAAGTCTTGGGCTCGAAACAATTACTGTCCTCTTTGCTTCTTCAAGATCTCTCCAATAGGTATCTGCATAGTTTTCTATGTCATAGATAGCATTTGCCTTCTGCTTCTCGCCATCAATATTAACACAGAGTTCATATCCGATCTTTTTATATGCCTTCAATCTTGCAGCATACATTTTATCGAACTTTGGAATATGGCTGTCCACATAGTCGTAAACGATAACATTTTCTTTACCATCATAATCCCTGTTCAGACGGCCTACATACTGTTCCACGACATTTTCACCTGAAACCGGCGTTGCCATAAACAGCGTATCAAGTCTCGGGAAGTCAAATCCCTCTCCAAGTAAAGAACCCGTTCCCACAAGGATCAGGCTATCAGAATCATCCACGTTGTTCAGTTCCTCTACCTGCGCCCTGCGAGCTTTCGTACCATTTGCCCCCGTCAAAAGGATCAGCCTGTCAGCATATGTTTTAAGTCCCTCAGATAGCTTCTTTGCATGATCAACATATTTTGTCAGCACAACCGGTGTTCTTCCTGCCCGAACACAAGC
This sequence comes from Butyrivibrio sp. NC2002, assembly GCF_000702265.1. Lineage (GTDB taxonomy): Bacteria > Bacillota > Clostridia > Lachnospirales > Lachnospiraceae > Butyrivibrio. The sequence continues at coordinate 661,305 of NZ_KL370880.1, read as the reverse complement.
CACAACATCTTTTATGATCTGATCATCACGAACATCGTTATTTCTGATCAGTTCAAAAGCATCATTGCCATATGGTGTTTTTGACAGATGGTGTGGTTTCACAGTCCTTGTAAATCGAGGGTATACCAGATGATCTATATTCTGTTCTTCTGCTCTATCCTTCGCCGTAAATCGGTACCTGATAGGTCCAAGCAGAAACTCATTGATCTTTTCTTTGCCATCTCCACGCTTTGGTGTTGCTGTTACGCCGTACACGTACTTGGCTTTTATCTCCTGAAGCACTTCTATTGCACTGTCTGAAGCTGCGTGATGGCATTCATCAAAATACACCTGAGAATATTCCTTAAGCATCGGATGGAATCCGTCCTTTTTCCTAAGGGAACGTATCATTGCTACATCCACTATCCCAGTCAACGTATCATGTGCTCCCTGAAGGTTTCCTATCAAAGTTTTTCTTTTTCTTGTTCTTCCGGTCTTTGTCTGATATTCCGGTAGTTCTTCATCAATTTCGAGAAACTCGTCCAAACGTTTAATCCACTGGTTCATCAAATCCGCCCTGTCGACAAGGATCAGTGTGCTTACACCTCTTTTTGCTATCATGTCGCAACATACTACAGTCTTTCCGAATGCTGTGGCAGCATGTAATATGCCCACGTCATTTTCAAGCATAGTATCCACAGCAGGAATCTGGGAATCCCTGAGCTCTCCCTTGAATGAAATGTTTAACTTTCGGCCTTCAGTCCTCTTATCTTCAATCTTATATTTCACTCCTGCTTTATCAAACTCCTTTAAGATTCTCTCTCGAAGTCCGCGGGGCAGAACAATATATTTGCCTTCATCCCTTCCAAGATAAATAAACCTGGATTCGTCGTAATTTGGCATATCCATAGCCTGATTCTGAAAATACTGCTTGTTGGAAAATGTTGCCATACGGCGAAGCTGTCTCTTCGCTTTATTCGTCATCCCTGTGGAATCAATGTATATGTGATCAGACAGCACGATATGTACCACCCCCTTCACACTTCCGGCTTCAATCTCAGAATTCTTATCCCAAGGAGTCTCATTACCATCATTCTCATCGGTAGTGCCTGAGCCGTACCACAATGAAAGATAGTCTTCTATCTCCTGTCTGGCTAGGCGTTTTGTCCCTGCAAGAAGTTTTAACTGATCTTCATATGCATTCCAGTTTTCATCAACAAAGGCACTATTCCCTGACTTTAATGCCATCCCTTGAAGAGGAAGAGCAATTACATTTCCGAGTCCGCCTGTGGGGAGAGCATCCTGTGTCGGTATCATTCGATCATAGTATTTGAACGACTTCAGATTGACAGATTCAGCACCTTTCTCAAGCAAAGCAAAACCAAATCTTCTAGCCAGCCTTGCTGGGATCATTTCTTTGAAGAATATCCATAAATGTGCACCTCGTCCTGACCTCGACCGCTCTACGACCACATCCACATTCAGGTTTTTACAAATGTGTCGCAATGCATTTATCTCATCCTTCCAACTGTCATCTACATTTGCATAGTCATCCTGCTCTGCACCTTTTGCATGGTTATCAAAATCAAATACCAGCAACTGACAAAGATTATTCTCAAGCATCGGATATATCGCCACGACATCATTTCCGTTAGGATCCTCTCCCTTCATATGAGCCTTTATAAGAGGCAACGTAACCGGCTTGTACGCCCTAAGTTCACAGTCCTTACACCGAACACTATCCTTTTTCTGTATATGACAGTTTCTATCCCAACGATTAAAGCACTGTGTATAATATCCGTTTTTCCCGGTCTTTGGATTTGTATATCGAAGATCGTACACATCCTTCCTGCCGCGGCAGAACATCATAAAGAAATCGCTCGCAACCTTATCTGTAACATCAAATTTCCTTATTCGCGCTCCCTGATTAGGATCATATAGTTCTGATGAATTATCTTTACTATCAGACACAATATCCGCATACGAAACACCTGCTTCATCCATACGCTGCTTCAGAAGTCGATTTTCATCCGTAAGCGCCTGTATCTTGGATTGCAAATGTTCAATTATGTCTGAATGCTGCTGCACATGTTCATTCATAACTATCACACTTCCTGAATTTTACTTTGAAAACTTGTACTTTCCTTTTCCCATTCCTTCTACCGGAACAATGATCTTCAGTTCATTCTCCATCCTTTTCAAATAGGACGTTGCTGTCACTTCCGAACAACCAAGAATTTCGCCTACTCGAGAATTCCCAAAAACCTCTGTCCCGATTTCCTCATATAACTTCAATACGTTTTGTTTTATTTTATTTGTATACCCCGAATCCAAGATTTTCTGCTTGAAATCTTTGGTTTCAGTCTCAATCCAAACTTTTTTCTTTGGTTTGGAGCCATTTTTTATTTCATAGTATTCTTCATTTACAGGTACTTTTGGTCCTAGGGGACGGGGTTTTTGGTCCATTTTTCAAATTCATATTGCAATTTCCTCTCATTAAATATATACTTCTAAAGTCAATGATTTTGACATTCTAAATTATATATCTTACAGGAGTTATTTTATGCCAAGAAAACCCAGAACACTGAGTTCAACCGGCATATATCATATCATACTTCGGGCTGTCAATCAGCACATCATATTCGAAGAAGATTCCGATTATCAAAAATTCCTTTTTATTTTATCAGATTGTAAAAAGAAATATGATATTGATATTTTTGCCTATTGCCTAATGAACAATCATATACACTTACTAATTCATATCCCCGATGATAAGCTTGCTAGCTTTTTTCAAAGTCTGGGAACCAGATTTGTTCGTTGGTACAATAATAAATATTCTCGCTGCGGTCATCTTTTCCAAGAGCGATTCTATAGTTCAGCAGTTGAAAGCGAACAAGCTTTTCTGTCTACTCTAGTCTATGTTCATAACAATCCAGTGAAAGCGAATATGTGTCGTTATGCATCAGATTATCGTTGGAGTAGCTTTAACGCTTATTTGGGCGCAAAAAATCCTTTGATCAACACGTCATTCTCATATAACATTGCCGGCTCAAAGGATTCTTTACTTCATTATTTTGCAAAAGAAGCTGATTCACCTGAAAATACACTATTTGAAAATGATCATCGTGAAACAAATCATTTTTTCACAGATGAAAAAGCTTTGGATATATTTAGATCAATAACTCATCTTACATCAGCATCTGATGTAATCACGCTTAAAAAAGTTAAAAGAAATGAGTATGTTCGACTGTTAAAAAAAGAAGGGCTGACAATCAAACAGATTGCACGAGTCATGGACATTTCTGGGACAACTGTCAAAAGAATCTGCAAAATGGGCCACTAACCCCGTCCCCTAGGTCCATTCTATTTTTCATGAACTCCCGGACATTTCGTGATTCCTCAAGGTCAAGTGCAAATCCAAGCTTCTCTGCCACAAAAACTGACAGTTCCTCAAAGTAATCGTACATAAGAAATATCTTATCCCACATATCTTCATAGGATCCGCCGGCGAAGATTCCCTCAAAGCGCTTCATCTCGTCTTCAGTTAGATATTTATCAAGATATTTGGAAAAAGCGCCTGTTGTAACCTTAAAGTCATTGCATACTCCAACCTTCCAGTTGATCATCTTCATAAACATGTTCATCATCAGTTGCTCCATGGAGTATTTCGCATAGTAGAACTGATGCCGGCAAAGCCCCTTTGTAGCATAGTTGCTGACCCATCTGAATTCATTGACGGTATTATAAAATTCAAACTCACTTGGTTTTTGGATAAAAAAGATATCGCCAGATGTGATTTCTTTTAGCTCAGTGAAGCCATCTTTATTTATGAGTATTGTTCTAGGTTCATTAAATTCTGTCTGCTTTCCAATCTCAGAAACATCAATAAAAGTCAGATCAATCCTGTTTCCATCCTTATACTGTGTCAGATATGCAAAACGTTTTTTCCCATTATAGTCATAGGGTTCCATGTACCAGTCATCCGGAGTCTGCATGATAAGAATATCTCCAAATTTCCTCATATAATTCTTATCTGCAGTGAATTCTCTGATATCAGAAACAAAAAAAGTTATATCAAAGTCTGAAAAGCCATCCCGGACTGCACCCGGAGTAACTATAGAGCCTTCCATCGTGGCAGCGCGAATTCTGTCATCTTCAGTCGCTGTTTTTATAATCAGGTCATACATTTCATCGTAAGTTTTCATAGTTTCTCCGTTTCTAATATTTTAATAACTGTCAAAAAGATATGTAAAATGGTCCACTAACCCCGTCCCCCAAGATCAAAAAAAGCTAAGCTGATTATCAATATATGATTCCATTTTAACATCATGAATGACATCGTCCTCTTTATAATTCCCGATCAGGAAAGGGGAATGCGGATCGTTATGTTTCATATTTCTTTTGACTGCTTCTATATCATTATTGGCATAGCAGTATCTGCACAAATGTCCGCAGCTATCGTAAGCACCTATATCTCCCGAAAGATAGCAGGCGCACTCTTTTCTTGCAGGCTTTTTATTTGGAACGATCAGCTTCTGCCCGATAGCTTTTTCATAAGTTGCTATCGTCATGCATCCGCTGCAATCTGCTCCATATTCTGCAAGGAACTGTCCTTCACCACAGGGTTTTACAACCATGCCATAGGAATTTGCAATCCTGACCATCTCTTTTCCCAGAAAATGTTTATCTTCTCTTGATACTGATCTGGCCTCCGAGAAGTTTCTCTTAACCTTCTCGTACAGATCGATAAAGCTGATCACAACAGTTTCTGTATATCCGCTAAGCACTGATGCCATCTGCTCGAATGCCTTCAGATGATACTCTACGGTATATCTGTCATTTATGAGTATTGGATCATACCTCCAGCCTATGCTGTTAATCCCGACCATCTTAGATAGAGTTTTAAAATCATCCAGAATCTTATGTTTATCAGGAACATTTGGCTCTATATCTCTTCCATAGGAAGTTATGGTCACAAACCAATACTGTCCGTAGTCCTTTACCGCATCCATATATTTAAAGAAAGGCGCCGGGTTCTTGGAGCAAAATCCAACCACATCCACCATATCAGGGCTCAGCCTGTATCTGCTGACCTGGTCCGGATTAAACGGATTTCTTACACACACTATTTGCTCTTTGAATCTGTTTGCTAGCCACTCCGGATAAAATGCCGGAATATCAGTTCTTTGTCCTGTATTTATTATCATGTGTTAATCCCTGAAAGCTCCTCTATAGATCACAGAAAACGGATAACCAAAATGTTTTAAAGAAGGAAAAAGCACCCTATAAAAATTTTTCAATTTCAGTTTTGGTTTCTGCCAAAGCCTTTTTGGTACTCTCATTCTTTGTGGGAAATTCAAACATTTTATAAAGATATCCCTGTTTGCGCGCGATTTCCCTGCTCTTTGGATAAACGATTTCAAATGTAAGTGCGATATGTCCGATCAAATGTTCCGCCGGAGAATCCATAATATCGCGGTTTACCGCACGGTGCTCTCTGACCTGCTCCATAACCTTTTCTGAAACACCGGAAGATAAAAGAACTTCTTCAGTTACGTTATATATTTCTTCCATTGGAGTTTCTACATTAACTCTCAGAATATCAACCTTGTCCGCATCCCTTAATATATTGCAAAAGACAAGCTTTTTTCCCGATATTGTTTCATCCATCCTGTATTTATTATGCTGCCTTATTACTGTTTCAAGATCATTGTCCCAAGCCCTGTTATCCGTATATGCGGTGATCAGTTTATCTTCTCCAAATAAAAGGTCAGCCCCAAACTCAGCATGGTCAACCGACTCAGAATCGATAAATGTATTATATCTTTTGACCTGCTCAAACCTGCCAACATCATGAAGCATGCCTGACAGCCAAGCAAACTCAACATCCTCATCATCAAGGTCAAGGCTTTTGGCTATCTCTTCACAGTTGTCCGCGACCCTGTAAGTATGTGCAATCTTAAGCGCTATTTTAGGGTCCGATGGATCATATTTTCTTGTATAAGCTGCAAATTGCTCCCTGACCCGCTGTCTGTCTATTATCATTTTAATCTATCACTCCTTATAGTTTCTTTGCTTCTAAAAATTTTAGCAACTGTCAAAAGATCTGTAAAATGGTCCACTAACCCCGTCCCCCAGGATCATCCGGGACTCAACAAAAATCCGCAGCAGATGCTGCGGATTTTCTGATTTTCTGATTACTGAATTGTAAATCTATCAAGGTTTCCGTTGATTGTGTCAACTGCTTCAGATACTGAAGAAGCAGCACTTGCAACTAGCTCTGAGGATGATGCAACACCCTTGGCAGCTTCCGTTACTCTCTCTACATTGTCGGCAATTTCCTGAGTAGATGCTGATTGTTCCTCGGAAACTGATGCCATATTGGTTGCTACATCATTAACCTTTTCCATATGTCCTGCCATGGTAGTAAGTATCTCATTGGCATCAGATAACTGCTGCGTGATTTCCCTAAATGTCGTAGCTGCATTGTTGATCGATTCAGCACTGGAATTGATCAGCTGAGTATTGGTCTCTGATTTATCAGAGAGCTGCTGAACTCTTGCAGACATATCTTTAATGATATCGCCGATCTGTTTGGTTGCATCTGCTGAGTTCTGAGCAAGCTGTCCAATCTCCTGAGCAACAACTGCAAAACCTTTTCCTGCCTCTCCTGCTCTTGCAGCTTCAATGCTGGCATTAAGAGACAAAAGATTCGTCTGTGAAGATATGGAATTAATGAGATCAATGATCTGATTGATCTTATCCGCAGCCTCATCAACACTTGAAACTGCATCTGCCATATCCTTCATGGAATCAACAATATCATTCATTTCATTTGCAACATCAGCCATCTCATGCTGACCGGAATCAGCTTTAGATACCAGCTCATTCATCGTCTCTTCAATGTTCTGTTCCTGCTCAGTTACATTTGCTACCGTCTGAGCCAGGATTGTAGCATTTTCAGCGACATCATTAACAGCCTGAGCCATATTTTCAATATTTTCGCGGATCTGATTCATGCTAGCAGACTGTTCATTTGCTGCCCCTTCAAGGTCTTCCGCTGTATTCTTGGAATTTTGGGCATCTCCAAGAAGTCTTCCTGAAACATCTTTTATCTCACTTAGCGAATCCCTCATACCATTTACAAAATTGCCCATTGCATTGTTCATATAAGCAATTTCATCATTTCCGTTTGAAGAAATATTAACGGTAAAATCTCCACCTGAAATCTTTTCAATATTGCCTGTAAGACTTGTGACAGGATTTTTGATCATCCTCTTAAGGACTATGTTCATAACTATGATCACAACAACTATTGCGATAATTGTTACAAGAGTAAGAATTCCAACAAGACTGAACAGGGCTGCAAGAACCTCTTTTTGCTTAGCATAAGTTATTACAAACCAATCAGTACCATTTACAGGAGACGCTACAATATAGTAATTCTCCCCTCCTATCCTGGTATTGAGTACTTCATGATTTTCTTTTCCTGATTCATCTGCTACAAACTTACCAACAGACGTAAGGAATGGATCATCTGTAATATCAGCGACGTTGCTGCCGCAAACATCAGCATTCTTGTAAGTAAGCAAAAGCCCCTGACTTGTTATCATCATCGCTCCACCGGTCTGGTAGATCTTAACATTGCCCAGTTCTTCCTGAACGCTTGACAAAAACATATCTGCAGCAAATGCACCTTCTCGTCCATCTTTAAGATGGATTTTCCTTATAACTGACGCGCAAAGCCCGCCGGTTACTTTATCAAAATAAGGAACATCGTAATAATAGAACCAGCTGTTAGTGTAGGTCATAGCTTCCTTGTACATTACATTTTCTGTACAATCTTCTATTTCATATGTCGGATCAGCAGGATAAAGAAAAGTCTTATCACTAAGCATCACATAAGCTCCGGTTGGAAGAAGCGCGTATCTTCCCACTGTTCCGGCAAGATATCCCATAATATCTTCATCAGAAGCAAATTCATTCTGTTCGACAGCATCTGCAACACCATTAAGGTAATAGAAAGTAGCATTAAGCTCTCTGTTAACTTTGCTGGCATCAACTGTAACTTCATTTTGCAAAGAATTGTAAATAAGATCCTTGATCATTGAATAACCAAGGGAAAATGTGATTCCCTCTGCGATCAAAATTGTGACCAGAAGCATCGCTACAAAAAGTACGGAAATCTTTGCACTGATTGCCTTTGGTGATGCACCTGTTTTTTTTGCCGGATCCTTCATTTTGATATACCTCCATATAGAATCATATATTTTAAAAAAACTACGATAACTATAAGTATATATGATGAATATAAATATTATATTAAGTAAAAATATAATCGTTATTAAATAAATCTATTTTTATGGTATCAGTGACCAAGAGTACCCCCCGCAACGATCAAAAATATTTCACTGCTCACGAAGTTTATATTCCACATCCTCATCAACGATCCTTAGCATTATCTTAGCAAACTGAGGATCAAACTGAGTTCCGCAGCCTTTTTCCAATTCTTCTTTTACTACATCCTGCGGAATAACACCTCTGTAGCTTCTGTTACTGGTCATCGCATCATAAGCATCTGCAACAGCGATTATCCTTGCCTCTTCCGGAATTTCTGCACCTGTCAGTCCGTCCGGATATCCGCTTCCGTCAAACCTTTCGTGATGCCATCTTGCTCCGATAAAAAGTTTAGGCATTTCCTCGATATTTTTAAGTATCTTGGCGCCTCTTTCGGGATGCGTTTTTACCTTCTCAAACTCTTCATCAGTGAGCCTTCCCGATTTATTTATCACAGCATCAGGAACTCCGATTTTTCCGACATCATGAAGAAGTCCCATCATATAGATTTCCTCCTGCCGCTCTTCAGAAAAGCCTGCCCTTCTGGCTATTTCTCTGGAATAATCGGCAACCCTTCCTGAATGGCCCTTTGTATAAGCATCTTTTGCATCAATTGCATCTGCAAGGGTCTGCACAACATGAAGCGACATTCCTTCTATCTCTTTGGTCTTTCGCTCGACTTCGGCATGAAGATCCCTCTGCAGTCTTATAAGGTCAAGCAGGTGCCTTACGCGAAGGGTAAGAACCTCCGCCGCAAATGGTTTTCTGATAAAATCCATAGCTCCAAGAGAAAGACCCGTTGTCTCTGCCTTGCAGTCATCATCAGCAGTAAAGAAAATAACAGGTATCTCATGCACCCCGTTTTCTATTTCCCATTTTCTAAGAAGCCGCATTGTCTCAAAGCCGTCAAGCTCAGGCATTTTGATGTCCAAAAGCAGCATATCTATTGGATTTTTTCTGACATACTCCAATAAAAGCCTGCCACTTTTAAGACAAGTAACCTTAAATCCGGCTTCCTCAAGAACCTTATTAGCATTTTTTAATATGATCGCATCATCATCTACTACTACAACGCGCTCTACCATACAGTATCCCTTCCGTGAACTATTTTAGTCATCCCACAAATTACCGTATTCACTTACAGCCTCATCCACAGTCAAAATTCCATTTGCGACTTTATATGCCGCGGCACGAAACTCGTTGTTAACATCGTCATTTAATCCGATTTCACGATTGTTAAATGATCTATCCTCCGGGAAATCATCGAGTGATGAATAAACCTCATCCAATGAAAAATCGTTCGTCGGGGTGATGAGTCTTTTAACAGCAGACATATTTCCAAGTTCTTTTTCTCTCATTAGAAATCTTATGAATTCATTGGTCATATCCAGGTTACTGCTATTTTTGTTTACGCTGAAAAACAGGTTGACTGAATCCAAAAAATATCCCCCATCATCTCCTGAAGGAACAACATAAAATTTGTATTTAAAGGGATCAGCTATAAAAGCTTCCGACTTACTCTCACGCTTTTGTGTACCGGAAACCATATCACCGCTTCCAAGCATCATCGGAACATCCCCCTCGAAAAAGCGCAATATCACTGCATTATAATCATCCTCGATTTCTTCTGAGCATAACGCAGGATTCATATATCCCTCATCAACAAATGTCTTTATTTTTTCAAGAGCCGGCCGCATCATTTCTCCGGCAGACTTATCCATTGAATTAAGAGCGCTGACAGATTCAGGATGCTCTATTACATTTGCGCAAAAAAGAGGAAATGAAAACGCATAGTACATTCCTGCAACGGTAGTTACATTTGCCCCCATTATCGGGTTTTCATATCCTGCTGCCTTTAGCTTATCGCAAGTCTCCACAAGTTCCTTGTAGTTCTCCGGAACCTTAAGTGAATTCTTTTCAAAAATGTCCATGTTCACAAGCATTCCGTAAGACCTTGTAAAGATCGGAAGCATGACCACATCTCCGTTATCAAGAGTCCATCTGGCGCCTTTTCGGACACAGTCAAGATTGATGTTAAGCGCAGGATCTGAGAGTATCTCCGCATTTTCAAAAACCGGCTTCATTTTCTCTTCATCCAGCATCCATGATCCTGTCACATAAATGTCCGGAGCCTCATCGCTTGAAAGTGCGCTTGAAATAGTATTTTCGTAATCATCCAGATAAACATAGTTCAGAGTCACATTGGGATAGTATTCGTAAAAACGTTCAAATTCACTCTCAAGTGATTCAAAATTAGAATAGTTACCCGCAACCTTGATCTGACATGTTGTATCAGAGGGCAAGCCAGGCTTGAATTCCGCATCATCGCCTTTTGAGATCCCGCCACAAGCTGCAAGTGCTGATACTAACGAAATAACAGATACTGATACCAGTGTATTCTTTAATATTCCCTTTGTTTTCATGATCATGCTGCCTCCTTCCATACCAATAGTTTTTTCTTTTCAAAGCCTGTTTTTATCATCCATCTTTTCTATGTAAAATTTCCGGTATCTTGTCATAATCAAAATTATCAACAGCCTCTTTGAGAGCTTCAAAACGAGCTGTCTCAGCTTCAGGAAACTTATATTTTTCAAGTTTTTTCAAAGTATCGATCACGCTGTCATAGTCAAATGAGTCGCAAAAGCCTGCCAGCTCTTCATAAGCCTTTTTAATATCTTCATCAGCAATAAGTGGCTTGCCATCCTTCGTCTCATCTGTTTTTTCATCATATTGATAAAGAGGTTCCAGATCGCTTATAAGCTTCCTGTACATAAAAAGCAGCTCATTAAGACCTTCTTTTACCTTCTCCATATCTCCTGCTTTACCCAGATCCTCCAGCCTTGCAGCAAACTCTCCCAGCTTCGCTGCTCCGATCATTCGAGAGGTGCTCTTTAGCGCATGTATCTTTATTGTGAGATTTTTTATATCTCCCGCATCAGAGTATTTCTCAATTTCGTTTGCGTTATTTTCAGCAGCATCAAGATAAGACTTAAGTGTGAGCATATAATTTTCTCTTCCGCCGCAGTAGGTAATGCCCCGGTCAGCATCAAGCGATCCAATCCCCCATATAAATTCCGGGATAAAAAAATCATCATCTTCGCTATCCGGTTCTGCAACGTTGATCTTGTCCTTTGGAAGATACTTAAGCAAAAGCGCCTCTAAGTTATCAGGATCGATCGGCTTGGTGATATAGTCATCAAATCCGGCATCTATATACGTTTTCCTCATGCCTGAAATAGCATTAGCTGTAAGACATATAACAGGCACCTCCCCGTTGGGAGTATCTTCAATGCCCTTCATTTCCTTAAGAGTCTCTATTCCGTCCTTGTCAGGCATCATATGATCAAGAAAAACTATATCGTAGATTCTCCTCTTCCACAGTAAAATCGCTTCATCTCCGCTATTAGCTGAATCAATCTGCACTTTGGTGCGTTTTAGGAGATTAGCAAAAACAGTAAGATTAACCGGAGTATCATCAACTACAAGTATCCGTGCCCCGGGTGCGGTAAAGCTCTCACGATATTTTTCTCTGTTAAGAATGCCATTTTTAAAGGCTTCCTCATAATTGCCTATAGGACTAAAGTCCTTTACTCCCTGCACAAGCTCGAAGGAAAAAGTAGAGCCTTTTCCATATTCACTCTCAACCTCAATCCGGCTCCCCATCATTGCAAGAAAATTCTGTGCAATGCTCATTCCAAGACCGGTTCCTTCAATGTTCCTGTTTCTGCTCTCATCTATACGTTCAAATGCAGTGAACAAACTATTCATATTTTCCGGCTTAATTCCAATTCCTGTATCGCTTACACTTACGATCAGCCTGATGGAATCCGGCTCTTCTTCTATTTTTTCAAATCCCACCCTGAAGGTGATCGATCCTTCTTTTGTATATTTGACAGCATTTGAAAGAATGTTGGTTATTATCTGTTTAATGCGGATCTCATCACCATGAAGTATCATCGGGATATTTCTGTCTATATCAAGATTAAACAAAAGTCCCTTTTCCTGTGCTTTTCCCTGGACCATATTTACCAGATCATTAAGCATTGAAGCAAAATAATAATCCACGCAGATGATATCCATTTTGCCTGCTTCTATCTTGGAAAAATCCAGGATATCATTAATGATCCCTAGTAGCGTTTTTCCGGCGGTCCTGATACTTTCGGAATAAGCAATTATTTCCTCTTCGCGGCTGTTTCTAAGTATCATCTCGTTAAGTCCGAGAATGGCATTCATTGGCGTACGGATGTCATGCGACATAGTGGATAAAAAATGTGATTTTGCGGCATTTGCCTGATTAGCCGCTTCTGCTGCTTCTGCCAGTTTTATGTTATATAGCCTTAGTACCAGATAATTAAATCCAAGAAGTACCATAAGCCCAAGTGTAACCATGCCAAGCAGCAGCCAGTCCACAACTGAATTGGTTGCTTTTAGTTCCTCAGCAGGAATATATGACAAAAGAAACCACGTATCCATTGACGTCAAGGGCGTATAGGATATTACACATTCCTCTCCCTTTGAGTTAGTAAGTGTCATGGTCCCCGTCTTAGACGTAACCTCTTCTATCATGTTTTCATAATCTGCAATATTTGCATTATTATAGGATTTATAAAATTCGAAAAAGTTGGAATTTTTCAAGGATTTGCCATGGACGAGATAATCGCCATCCTTGTTGATAAGTGAGATCTCCTCGTTTTCATACTCACCTTTTAAAAAGACAAATTTATCCTCCAGAAGGCTTACCGGTTCGACGCGCATCAGAAGCGCCTCTTTGAGCTCGCCTGTGGACTCATCGAGGATAGTTACAAAATTCATAAATGCAATTGACTGAACTCCATTCTGAGGATTCGTGTAGGCTCTTGTAAGACTAACTACGCCGTCTTCCCTGCTGATTTCATCAATCCTGTCAAAGAGATTGATATTGCGATAAGAAACTGAATAATCATCAGGATCCTTGGCATTGGGATGAGTGGATATTCCGCTTTTGGAGGAATCGTCAGTAAGGATAAGATGCCCATAAATAGTGGGATACAGCTTAGCCTTCCTTACAAAAGAAATAGCCTCCTCCATAGTCATAGGCTCTCCCGCTTCAGCCATACGGTTAATATAATTAGCCCAAATATCGCAAAGATGCTGCTCATCCTCAAGATAATTGGTGATTATCTGCTCAGCAGTCACAGTCATTTTCTCGAAAGCTTCAGCAACACTCTCATTGCTTTCGTTCATTTTGGTATTGGCATATTGAATTATGAAGAAGAGTATCAACATCATTATTATGAGGTCGATAACAATGATAAGCGTTTTTTTCACGCCCTCACCTCCAACAAATCATCCCTACAGCCGCTTTCATGCATAATAATTGCATGATTTTACACTATAAATATACCATATTGCGTATATATACATCGTTAAAATTGTATAAATTTTCATTTTGGGTGACCCCCGGGGACGGGGTTCGTGGTCACTTTTTTGGCCCCCGGGGACGGGGTTAGGGGACCATTTTTAGAAAAATGTAATTGAGATGCATATCGTTTTCAGAAAATGGTCCCCTAACCCCGTCCCCGGGGGCCAAAAAGTGTACCCTACCTCCGTCCCCGGGTGCTTCACAGCAGTTCGATCAGCCGGTCAACATCCTCCTTCGTAGTTGCCCAGCTTGTAGCTATGCGCATGATCGCATGCTCTTTATCTATGTTCTGCCAAAAGCCCATTTCAATGTCGCTTGAAAGGTCATCAATCTGCTTTTTGCTAAGGATAATGAATATCTGATTTGTCGGTGAGTCAAAAGCCTGCTTATATCCCTTTTTATCCAGTGCTTCACGAATTCTGTCTGCCGCTTCTATAGCCACTTTTCCGACATTATCGTAGAGATTGTCTGTAAAGAGAGTATCAAACTGAATTCCTGCTATCCTTCCCTTTGCAAGCAGCGCCCCGTGCTGTTTTATGATAGTAAACAGATGCGGTATGAAATCGTGCCTCGGTATGACAACCGCCTCTCCAAACATGGCTCCGCATTTGGTGCCGCCAATATAAAATGCATCGCATAAGGAAGCAATATCCTTAAGCGTAACATCATTTTGGGGGCACGCAAGCGCATAGGCAAGTCTTGCACCGTCAAGGTAGAGCGGCACGTGATTGTCTCTGCATACTTCGCTGATTTCCTTTAATTCATTAAGTGAATAAAGTGTTCCGAATTCTGTGGGCTGTGACAAATAGACCATCCCGGGCATTACCATATGGTCATGATTTTCATCATTAAAATATTCCATGATAACATGCTTTATATCTGAAGCTTTGATCTTCCCGTCGTGCTGCTCGATCTCAAGTACTTTATGTCCTCCATGCTCGATAGCCCCGGCTTCATGCCCACTAATATGCCCGGTTGTTGCAGCTATAACTCCCTGATAGGGTCTAAGGATTGAATCTATCATAACTGCATTGGTCTGAGTTCCTCCTACAAGGAAAAACACATCTGCATCCGGAGCCGCGCAGGCCTTTCTTATCTTATCCCTGGCTGATTCTGAAAAATCATCAAAGCCATAACCTGCAGATTTCTCCATATTGGTTTCAAGCAGCCTTTTAAGTATTTCCGGATGGGCACCTTCCATGTAATCTGAAACAAATGATAACTTTCCCACTTTTTTCATATCCTTTCATTTACCTTTTCTGACAAAAAACTATTTAAAAACAGGATTTTGCTTGCAAAATCCTCGCGCGCGAGCGGTATTGCAAAGCAATTATATACATCTCCGCGAGCTGCGCATCCTCGCGGAGCGTTTTTATTACATAGTAATAAAAAAGGGAAGGGAATGATAACCCCCTCCCATTTTTGTAGAATACTATCTCTTTTTATCTGCCACTGATCATTAAGCTTTTTCAAAAGTATCAGCTACCTTAACAAGAAGATTTCTGATCTCAAGATGCTGAGGGCAGACCTTTTCACATTTTCCACACTTGATACACTCTGATGCTTTGCTGTGTCCGCCGGTAGTAAGAACGCTGTTGTAGTACATAGCTGAATTCCAGTTATGGAATGCCTCGTGTGCATTGAGTGCAGCGAACATGTCAGGTATTCTGATTTCCTTTGGACAATGGTTCTCCTCAACACAGTATCTGCATGATGTACAAGGTACCAGATTAAGTCCCTTGAAAATACCGCAAACATTGCCAACAGCAACTCTCTCCTCTTCTGTAAGGGGCTTGAAGTCTTTCATTGTACTGATGTTATCTTCCATCTGAGCCATATCGCTCATACCGGATAAAACAACAGCTATCTGAGGGAAACTTGCCGCAAATCTTACAGCATAGCTTGCATTACTTCCGCCGTTAAGGCTTCTTAATACATCGTCAGCTTCCTTTGGAAGATTCACAAGGCTGCCGCCTTTTACAGGCTCCATTACAAGAACGGGCTTATTGTGCTTCTCACAAACTTCATACACCCTGCGGCTCTCAACATTTTCATCCTCATAATCAAGGTAATTGAACTGAATCTGTACAACCTCGATCTCCGGATGTTCAGTAAGGATCATATCAAGCACTTCTGCCTTATCATGGAAAGATAAGCCAAGGTGCTTTATCAGACCTTCCTTTTTTAATTCATAAGCGGTTTCATAGGCATTGCAAGCCTTAAACTTCTTGTAGTTTTCCCTGTTCTGAGCATGCATGAGATAAAAATCAAAATACTCAACTCCGCACAGCTCAAGCTGTTTTTCAAAGAAAGGACGGATGTCTTCCTGCTTGTTGAAATAAGGATCTGTAAGTTTATTTGTAAGAAGGAATCTGCTCCTGTCATATCTCTTAGAAACACAGTCCCTTATTGCTGTTTCCGACAATCCGTTTATATATCCATGCGCTGTATCAAAATAATTAAATCCCGCATCTATAAATGCGTCCGCCATCCTGGAAAATTCTTCGTAATCCACCTGCTCATTTTTCATCGGCAGGCGCATACAACCAAATGCAAAATTGCCATGAACCTCCGGAAAAAATTTGTTTGCCTCCATAATTACCTCCTACCAAATACATCTTAAATACTTGTTCTTTACCACAACTTCTCTATGAAGAAAAAAGAACGCATATAATTATATTTTATACGTTCTTTTTACCCTTATCAATATAAATCAACCTTTAATTTTCCATTTCTGAATCTGACATCACCGGTTGTATGATGAGAAACTTTTTGCTCAGAATCTTTCCACTTGATGTGGGTTATGGTATACTCTCCATCCTCATATCCATAGCCGTCTCCTTCATCCTCATATAGCTCGAAAAGCGCATCTCGCCCCGGATAGATTCTTAGCGTAATATCTGCTCCGTTCATGTCATCTGTGCATGTCCCGGGCTCTTTTACAGGTATAATGGAACCTTCCGGTACGAACACTGGAATCCTGTCAAGGCTGCACTCATATCTGATGAACTGCCCGCCGTCATAAATATCCCCTGTATAATAATCAAACCATGCCCTGCCTGCAGGAAGATATACTCTGCGTGTGTCTTCAGAACTTGTAATGGGGCATACCATAAGTGATGGGCCGAGCATAAACTGATCTGTTATATCACGCACATTTCTATCCTCAGAAAAATCAAACAGGAGCGGTCTTATTATCATGCCATCCTCAATGCTTGCCCCCGCACCAATTGAATAAAGATACGGAAGCAGCTTGTATCTTTCTGTGATAGTGCTCTTTATTGCTTCATAGTATGCATCATTCTCATCGCCAAATGCCCAGGGTTCTCTCCTTACATCTGTTCCGTGAGCTCTGAAAACAGGAAGAAAGGCAGCAAACTCAAGCCAGCGAACATAGAGCTTCTTATAAGCATCATCTATGCCTTTTTCAAATTTGCCGTCCCAATACCATTGAATTCCCTTCTTTACAAAAAATGCACCGGTATCCATAGTCCAGTAAGGCATGCCGCTTACCGCCATCTGAAGCCCTGCTTTTATCTGCCTTCTAAGGCATTCCCAACTTGCAGAAATATCTCCTGACCACAAAATAGTGCCATACTTCTGGCTTCCTGCCCATCCGCTTCTAGTAAGATTGACTACTCTCTTCTTAAGACTGCACTCTCTTTGTCCTTCAAAAATCGTCCTTGCATGATACTTGCCAAATGCATCTGACTTCTCATACGGCATTATCTTTTCCGCGTCATGTTTAAATTCATTGTATTTATCGCCATCTTCAGGCTCTATAAGGTGTTCCCACTCAGGTGTGATCGGCTCACTTGAATCGCACCACCAGGCATCGATTCCCATTGGATACAGATCTCTTTTTACCTGAGACCAGTACAGTTTTCTGCCTTCTTCCGAAAAAGCATCATAGATATCAACTCCGGGCAAAAGCAGGTCTTTTTCCTTAAACTCTTTATTATTGGCAGTATCAGAGCTCATGTTTGGCCAAATTGAAAGCATTAGCCTGATTCCCTTTTTATGAAGCTCATCTGTCATCTTTTTGGGATCGGGAAATCTTTTCTTGTCAAAGCTCTTCTGCCCCCACATGTTATCTTCCCAGCTCATCCAGTCCTGAACCATGCAGTCCAGCCCGATTTCTCTTTTTCTGAATTCATCTGCAATATCAAGGATCTCTTTCTGGCTCTCATATCTTTCCTGAGACTGGATATATCCATAGCACCATGCAGGAAGCATAGCAGCCCTGCCGGATAGCTTTCTGAATCCTTTAATTACGTCAAACAGATTTCCTCCGCCTATGAAAAAATAATCCTGGTAATGATCAGCCTCTGTCTGGATATAAGCCTTTCCATCTTTTTCACTGAAAAGAAAAGGTGATTCTGTACTTAGAAGAACCCCGTAATTATTTGTTGAGATAAAAAATGGGATCGCAATTTTCCTGTTTGCCTGATTTCCATAATATGTAGTGTGCCTGAGATTCCACTCATCACGCTCGCTCTGACCAAAACCAAGTAAAATCTCATCTTCCTCAAAAACAAAATAAGTTCTTGTTCTATAGGCGTTACCACATTCTTCCCTGTCTGCTGCCTTTATCTTCTTTTTCTTTCCGTCCGCTGTTTCTACCTCTTCAACAACAGCTTTATCAGTTCCTACTGTCCTGTAGAGTGTGATCTTCTCCATCTCTCTTGGACATCTTTTATCTTCAGACATAAGACGGTTGCCGCTTCTATCATAGAATTCGATCGCTGCTGTAGCTTTATCGACGAAGGCAGACACAAGTTGGGTTTTTATCACATATTTCTCATCATCTTCCGTAATCTCATATGAGTTTCTTCCTCCGCTCTGATAGTCTTCGCCTTGTTTCCTGTCGAAGTCACCATCTTCTGAAAAAGACACTCGAAATATACCCTTATCAATCGGGATCACCCTTAAAAGTCCTTCATCCGACTTAAAAAAGATCACTCCGTATTTTTCATAATACTCAGTTATATTTCTCTTTTTGGGAACAAAAACATTTAGCATACCTTTTGTAAAATCGCTCCTTAGATCCTAAAGCGATATTTCCTCCTCCTTGCCATTTACTAATACTGTAATCTTATCATTTTCTCCATGCAATGAGTTATCACTTCGGCTTATACTATATCTCACAACTTCCATATTTTTCCATTCCATTGTAAGGATCAGTCCCCCGCGAAGCTTAACTCCCGATACCATTCCTTCTGAAAACTCCCTTGGAAGTGCAGGTAGAAGCCTCACATAACCATCTCTGCACTGCGCTATCATTTCAAGCATAGCTGCTGCTGCCCCGAAATTACCGTCTATCTGAAAAACAAATCCCGGTCCGTATGGATGATTGTCCATCAGGTTATCGAAGGTGCTCTTACAAAGCAGCGCTTTTAAATTCTCGTAAACCTTTTTCCCCTCAAGGAAATGCGCCCAAAGCCCGATTATCCACGCTCTTGACCATCCTGTATGACCGCCTCCGTTTGCAAGTCTTCTCTCAAGAGTAACTCTTGCCGCCTCCATAAGCCTCGGTGTTTTTTCATAGTTTATGCTACTTCCCGGGTACACTCCGTATAGATGTGAAATATGTCTATGCCCGGGTTCCTGCTCATCATAGTCCTCCATCCACTCCTTTATCTGACCGTGTTTTCCAATGCGTATTTCGGGAAGCCTTTTAAGAATTTTCTTAGCGCGTTCAATTTCCTTATCATCCTTGCCAAGGACTTCACATGCCCCTATATAGCCATTTAAAAGTTCCGTCAAAATCTCTATATCCATTGTCGCACCTTCGCATAGGCACCCTCTGGTTCCATTCTTCATAATATAGACATTTTCAGGTGATACGGAAGGCGATGTCACAAGTAAGCCCTCATCATTTTCTATAAGGAAATCTTCAAAAAAGCTAAGACATTCATCCAGTACTTCGAAATTATCCGAAAGGAAATCCTTGTCGCCTGTGTAGAGATAATGCTCCCAGATATGCGTTGCCATCCAGGCTTCGCCCATTACCCAGAAGCTTGCAGGAATATAGTGGTCCTGAGGCGCTGTATCAGCATAGATATCTGAGTTGTGATGTGCAACTGAACCCCTGCAGCCATACATCTCTTTAGCAGTTTTTTTGCCATTTTCACACACCCTTTTAAGGAAGGTAAAAAACGGCATATGGCATTCTGAAAGATTGCCGCTCTCAGCGATCCAGTAATTCATTTCCGCATTTATATTTATAGTATACTTGCTGTCCCAGGGCGGAGTAAGAGAGTTATTCCATATTCCCTGAAGATTTGCAGGCAGACATTTTCCCCTGCTTGATGAAAACAGAAGATATCTTCCATACTGAAAATACAATGCAAAAAGATCCGGATCCTTCTTTCCCTTTTTCAGATCGGATAGCCTGATATCTGTTGGAATATTGCGCTTTTCCAAAGCTTTTTTATCTCCAAGAGAAAGCTTAAGCTTGCCAAACTTTTGATCAAACTCTTCCATATGTTTTTTTAATATATTATCCCAGCCAAGGCTACGTGCTCTTTCGATCCTTTCTTTGCCTGCAGCAATATAATCTTCGTCATAAAAAGCGGAACTGATATCTATAAAAAGTGTGACCTCTGACGAGTTTTCCACTATCAGATGCTCACCTATTGTGCATACTTTTCCATCCGATACTTCTGCTGCTACCCTTACAAAAAAGGGAATCCCCGTAGTAGATGACACGTTAAATCCAATCTCATTTTCACCGGCGACGATTTCATCAATTCTGTTATTTGGTCTTGAAAGCCTACACGTAAATGACATTGTTCCTGCATCTGCTTTCATATGATATGCCATGACAGCACTATCGTAGGAAGCTACAAAATCACGTCTTATTCGCCTGTTTCCTGAAGCATAACATACACTTGCAACTCCCTCATCAAGATCAAGTTCTCGCTTATAATCAGAAGTTTTCTCATCTGATTCAAAATATATATTCAGCTCTCCTGCTGTCTGATATGACCTCTCAGAATTCGGAGTTCCTGAAAGCGCCATTAAAGAGAGCTTTTCTGCCTCGGGAATTTTCCCTTCTCTTATCAGCTTTCTTATCTGTCCCAGATATTTTAAGGCATCTTTATTTATTCTGTTTACCGATCTGCCGCTCCATATACTGTCTGCATTAAGGTATATCGTCTCCGTTTTTGTTCCACCGCAAATCATGGCTCCAAGCCTTCCGTTTCCTACAGGAAGTGCTTCCTCCCACTTTGTTGCAGGTTTTTCATACCATAATCTCATTCTGTCATCCATTAGCTCATCCCCTGATCTATCAGTTTTTTACTCTTTTCTGATTTGTAGAATACCAACTACAGCCGCTAAATACTCATCAATTGTTGCTCTTTTATTGCATCAAAAATTGTCATAAAAAATGAAGGTATCTTCGAGCGAATTCGAGAATACCTTCTTATATTTGCGCCTTGATGCGGGTGCATGGCCTCCCGGTATGCGGAAAGTTTTGCAATAGTGATAACAAACCTTAGATCATCTTATCAATAGCCTTGTTGAGTTCCTCAAGGGCCTTTTGATCACCCTCTTCAATGGCATCAACAATGCAGTGCTCAATATGGTCTTTTAGAATTATTCTGCTAAGAGAATCAAGCGATCCCTTAACTGCAGCAAGCTGAACCAGAACTTCAGAACAGTCCCTGCCATCCTCAACCATCTTCTTAACAGATTCAAGATGACCTATTGATCTGGAAAGGCGATTCAAAACAGCTTTTGTATGCTTGTGGCTATGCACATGTCCGTGACTATGTTCATGGTCATGTTCGTGAGTATGCTCATGATCATGAAGATGGTCGTGTTCGTGATAATGGTCATGGCTATGGTTATAGCTATGCTCATGATCGTGTTCATGACTATGTTCATGCTCTTCATATTCGAATGATTCATCTGTTTTTCTGTTCTGATCCATTTCTTTCGCCTTTTCTCATTAGTAAAATCAGTGGCCAACTTTTGCCCACAAGAATTCACAGTATTTCCTCTTGAGCATCAATTTTATCATCTTATTTTTATGTTATCAACGAACTTAAGGCGCCACGATGCAACAAAGGATCGGGGCAGTCATAGACTGCCCCGTAAATCCCTCTGCTTATCCTTACTTATCCTTATTACTCCTTACTTATACAGCAGGTACTTCTCTTGTTGCGACAACGTCAACGCCTGTTCCTGCAACATTTTTAACAACAACATCTCCGATGTGAACAGGTGCTTTTACGCATGCCCTGTCTATTTCTTTCATGCAGTCAAATATCTTATCCTTTGGAATATTTGACTTTGTTTTAACAGATACACGAGGCTTATCACCGCCAATTATCACCGCGGTACTGGTAACCGTTCTCTCCGGATGTGTAACCTCATTTCTTGCATACTTATCGCCAATAGCGCAGGTATTGCCATTCACGGACAAAACCTCACCATTTTCCATTTCGACTGTGATCTGGCAGCCCATAGGACAGCCAATACATGTAAGTTCTCTCTTCTCCATGACTTACTCCTACTCTTTCTACATTTAATGAAACACTCTTACTTTAGTTGGCATCTTCAGCTTCGATCCTGATAGTGATCTTTTTAAGGCCGCTCTTTTCTTTAAGCTTTTCCTTCTGAAGAATAACCTGTTCCATCTCACCAGGTGCCATGATACGTTTTTTGTTGTGCATTACTCTCTCGTCATCAAAGTAAACGCTTACATAAGAGTTCTTGTAAACGGCGCCCACTCTGAATCTTACTGTAAGAAGGTCATCCATCCTCTCCACATTGATCGTAGAAGGAACTGTGTATCTTGCGCCATCGGTCGCTACTATGTCTATTACCTTATCACTGTTTTCTGCCATCTCGCCTTTTACAAACTTAGCTGCGTTTGCGCCTGCTCTTGTTGCTTCTTCTGAAACATAGTCGACAAGGTCATGCACATGCAGTACATTTCCACAGGCAAAAACTCCGGGAATATTGGTCTCAAGGCTTTCATTTACAACCGGTCCGCTGGTAACAGGGCTCATCTCAACCCCCGCATTCCTTGACAGCTCGTTTTCAGGGATAAGTCCGCATGAAAGAAGAAGTGTATCGCATGTATACCGCTCTTCTGTTCCCGGTATGGGCTTCATATTCTTATCAACCTCGGCAATCGTGACTGCGCTTAGATGTTCTTTTCCCTCAATATCAACTACGGTATGAGAAAGCTTAAGCGGTATTCCAAAGTCATCAAGACACTGAACTATATTTCTCTTAAGGCCTCCGGAGTAAGGCATAAGCTCTGCAACAACCTTAACCTTTGCTCCCTCAAGTGTCATACGTCTTGCCATGATAAGACCGATATCACCTGAACCCAGGATCACCACTTCTCTGCCGGGCATATATCCTTCCATGTTTACAAGTCTCTGAGCTGTACCTGCTGAAAAGATACCTGCGGGTCTGTATCCGGGAATATTGAGAGCTCCTCTCGGACGTTCTCTGCATCCCATGGCAAGGATAACAGCGCCAGCCTTTATCTGATACATTCCATCCTCCCGGCTCATAGCTGTAACAATTCTGTCAGAGGATATATCCATAACCATTGTGTGAAGCTTATATTCTATTTTTTCATCAAGCACCTGTGTTATAAATCTCTGTGCATATTCAGGTCCTGTAAGCTCTTCCTTAAAAGTGTGGAGTCCGAATCCATTGTGAATGCACTGGTTTAGTATTCCGCCAAGCTCCTTATCTCTTTCCAGGATCAAAATCTTATCTACTCCGGCCTTTCTTGCTGAAATAGCGGCAGCGAGTCCTGCAGGACCTCCACCGACAATTACAATATCATATGAAATCATGCCTGCTCTCCTTTCTGGTTCTTGGTGCGCTCCAAAACAATATTGGAACGTCCTCCGCTCTTTGTTATTTCTTCGTATGAAAGACCTAGTTCTCTGTTCAGGATTTCCATGGTACGAGGTGAGCAAAATCCTGCCTGGCAGCGTCCCATGCCTGCTCTCGTTCTTCTCTTTACACCATCAAGAGATCTTGCACCAAGCGGTCTGTGAATTGCATCAAGGATTTCACCTTCTGAGATTGATTCACATCTGCAAATGATATTTCCGTATGCAGGATTCTTCTTTATAAGTTCGTTTCTCTCTTCTATGGAAAGCTTGGAAGGATCTAATATATCCTTTCTCTTGCTGATCCAGTTATCCTTATTTTCAAGGTTCATTTTTTCTTTGAGCATATTGCCGACCATCTCTCCTATAGCAGGACTTGATGACAATCCGGGAGATTCTATTCCAAGACAATCAATGAAGCAAGGTGCATCAGCAACTTCCTCAATTACAAAATCATGCTGCTCAAGATGAGCTCTCAGTCCTGCAAAAGAAGTAATAACTTTTCTAAGAGGCAGGTTCTTTACATGGTCGTTAGCTTTAGCCTGAAGATCAGCTATTCCTTCAGCCGTTGTATTGGTTCCTTCCTTATCCTCGATGTCAACAGCTGTAGGTCCCACTATCAGATTGCCGTGAACTGTAGGCGATACAAGTACACCTTTTCCAAGCTTTGTAGGCTGCGGGAAAATAGTGTGCGTTACATGAGTTCCTGCTTCCTTATCAAGAAGGCAGTAATCACCTCTTCTCTCTATAATATGGGCTTTTTTCTCACTTACCATATTATGTATTTTATCTGCATAAACACCTGCTGCATTAACAATGTAGCGTGTTAAATATTCGCCGTTATTGGTACGGATTTTCCATGTACCGTCATCATTTTTTGTAATATCTTCAACTTTGGTATTAAATCTGAATTCCACGCCATTCATATTGGCATTTTCAGCCATGGCAATGGTTAATTTGAACGGACAAATGATTCCGCCTGTTGGTGCATAAAGAGCACCCTGAACATTGTCAGAGAGATTGGGCTCCATCTCAAGCGCTTCCTCTCTGCTAAGGATCTTCATATCCTTTACTCCGTTAGCCACGCCTCTGTCGTAAAGGTCTTTAAGGCCTTCAAGTGCCTCTTTGTGTATGCATACGACCATGGAACCGTTTCTCTTAAAAGGAATATCCAGGTCTTCGCACAGTTTATCCATCATTTCATTTCCGCGAACATTGAGTTTGGCCATAAGGGACCCTTGGGCAGCATCAAAGCCCGCATGTACTATAGCGGAATTAGCTTTTGAAGTGCCTTCACAGACATCTTCACATTTTTCCAGAACACATACATTTGCTTTATAACGTGACAATTCTCTTGCTACAGCGCACCCTGTCACCCCTGCGCCTATGACTATGACATCATACATAATTTTTCTCCTCTGTGAACTTTTAAAGCCTCATATTGAAAAATGGAGTCGGCAACAAGACGTATCTCATCATACGTTCATACCGACTCCATCCCTCAGTGTATCCATAATTTAGTTAATTCAATTATAGCACATATTTTTATTTAAAAAGGAAGAGCATTGTAAAGAAGTGAAGCTACAATTGCTCCGCAAATAGGTGCTACAAGCGGGATCCAGCCGTATGCCCAGTTTGCATTCTTGTGTCCCTTATTGGGTGCAAGAAGCTGATAAGCTAAACGAGGAGCTGAATCTCTTGCTGCGTTCATAGCGTATCCGGTAAGGCCACCAAAAGATGCACCGCATGCAACGATAACACCGTATACAAGAACCCAGCTTACTGCAGAATCACCGGCATTTCCGGGAATAGCTGCAAGTGTAAATACAAGAACAAATGTTGCAACAAATTCTGAAAGGAAGTTCAAAACTGTGTTAGGTATTGAAGGTGCTGTGCAGAAGCATCCGCGAACAACGTCATCTTCAGCAGTTGCTGCTATATGATCTCCGTAGAGAACAATAAGGATCGCTGCGCCGCAGAAACCACCGAGCATCTGAGCGATTATGTATCCGGGAACCATTCCCCATGCCATGCCGCCTCTTAAAGCAACGCCGATAGTAACCGCCGGATTGAAGTGTGCACCTGACATTGCGCCGAATGTAAATGCAGGAACCATAACTGCCATACCCCATCCGATAAGGATGTGAACGGTTCCGCCGCCCTTCATACCAGACTTATTCAAACTAACATTACAGCAAACACCATCTCCTAAAAGAACAAGTAACAAAGTACCTATAAACTCAGCTATATAAGCAGACATATATTTACCCCCTTTGGTAGATAGGCCCGCGCCCTATCGCGGGCCCGTTAACTTTTTTTCACTATATTCCCGTTTCTCCTAAGAAAAACAAATGTTGCTCATTATATTCTTTTATTTAATTTTTCAACCTTCCTTAGCCCATCCTCTTGTGGATGCTACGGCTCTTGACCATCCCTTAAGTGCCTTAGAACGGTCTGCGTCAGCCATCTTGGGCTCAAACTCTCTGTCTACAGCCCAGTTCTTGATTACGTCTTCCTTGCTTGACCAATAGCCAACTGCAAGACCTGCCAGGTAAGCAGCACCCATAGCTGTTGTCTCAACGCATGAAGGACGAAGAACGTTGGTGTCGATAATATCTGACTGAAACTGCATCAGGAAGTTGTTCATTGATGCGCCGCCGTCAACCTTAAGAGCTGTAAGGTGCTTGCCTGAGTCAAGCTCCATGCAATGAAGCACATCATAACTCTGATAAGCAAGTGACTCAAGTGTAGCTCTGATAATGTGATACTTATTAACACCACGGGTAAGTCCTGTAATAGCTCCGCGTGCATAAGGATCCCAGTAAGGTGCGCCAAGACCTGTAAATGCAGGTACTACATAGCATCCGTTTGTATCCTTAACTCTTGTAGCAAAATACTCTGAATCCGGTGAGGAATCCACGATCTTGAGCTCATCTCTGAGCCACTGGATTGCTGCACCTGCAACGAATACTGAACCTTCAAGAGCATATGTAACCTTACCGTCAAGTCCCCATGCAATAGTGGTAAGGAGGTCATTCTTGGAGAATATCGGCTTATCGCCTGTGTTCATAAGGATGAATGAACCTGTACCATAAGTATTCTTTGCTTCGCCTTCCTTGAAGCATGTCTGTCCAAACAAAGCTGCCTGCTGATCACCTGCAGCGCCTGCAATACGGATAGGTCCGCCGAAGAACTCAGGATCTGATTCACCATAGATGCAGCTTGAAGGCTTAACCTCAGGAAGCATACTCTTTGGCACTTCAAGTATCTGGCAGAGCTCATCATCCCATTCAAGAGTGTTGATGTTGAAAAGAAGAGTTCTTGAGGCATTGGAATAATCTGTTACATGAACCTTGCCCTTTGTAAGCTTATAGATAAGCCATGAATCAACAGTACCAAAGCACAACTCACCTTTTTCTGCTCTTTCTCTTACTCCCTCTACGTTCTCAAGAATCCAGCGAATCTTTGTTCCGGAGAAATAAGGGTCAAATTTAAGACCTGTCTTCTGCTGGAATTTTTCAACGATTCCGGGGATTTTGCCCTTCATTTGCTCTGCATAGTCTGCAGTACGGCGGCACTGCCATACAATTGCATGATATACAGGCTGACCTGTTGTTCTGTCCCAAACGATAACGGTTTCACGCTGGTTAGTGATGCCGATAGAAGCTATATCATCTGCAGTTGCCCCAACCTTCTGCATAGCTTCACGTGCAACTGAAAGCTGTGTCTGCCAGATTTCATTGGCATCATGCTCAACCCAGCCCGGTTGCGGGAAAAACTGTGTAAACTCTTTTTGTGCAACAGAGCACATTTCGCCCTTCTCGTTAAAAAGAATACATCTGTTGCTTGTTGTTCCTGCATCCAGAGCCATTACATACTTTGCCATTTTTCATTCCTCCTTATGTCTTTTTAGTATTTATTTACAGCCACGAGGGCTTTAGGCACTTTTTTACAGTTCCCACACATCTTTGTTCGTGGTGGATACTGCCATCGCACCACCTGAGAGTGCGTTCATAACATCTTCTTTATCAGAAATAAGTCCTCCTGCGATCACGGGAACTCTGCTTATCCCGTTTACCTTTTTTATTATCTTGGATACTACGATTCCCGGAAGTATCTCTATCACATCCGGCTGACAGACACCGTGGGCTGCCTGCTTCTCTATATTTACAAGAGCCATAGAATCAATGACGAAATATCTAAGTACTGTGTAAAGTCCCAGATCCTTTGCGTGTTGAATAAGATTACCTTTTGTTGTGATTATTCCGTCTGCTCTTGTATTATTCTTGATAAAATCCAGGCTTACATCCTTACTGTTATTAAGACCTGTTATAAGGTCTACATGTACCATGGCTATCTTGCCGGCATCCTTTATCTTTTGTACAATTTGCCCAATTGAACAAATGTCACCGTAGAGTATGAAAATTATTTCTACTTCAGTCCTTATAGCCTGCTCTAATCCCTTATCATCCTTAATTGCAGCTATAATCGGGTTGTCTTCTATTTTTTCTATAAATTCTCTGTGCATATGCAGCTTATCCAATCATTTCAATTTCTTAAAACTATCCCGTTTCCCTCAAAAAGGGCGCAAAAAAAGAACATGTCTAACAATCAGGATACGCCCTGAAATTTTGTATAAGCCACATTCTCTCATCTCAACGGCACTTATTAACTTGTAATGTTATGATACAGCTAACTTGTATAAATTTCAATAGAAAGTTTATTCTTTTTTTATTTTTTATGTGCAGTTTTATCATATGCAATAAAAAAAGCACATTTTGTTTGTGCTTTTTTACCAATCTTATTTCCATGCCGGTCTGGCATTCTTTAATTCATTATAAATAATCTTGTAATTGTCATATCTGACCTTTGATATCTTTCCCTCGGAAAGAGCATTCTTCACTCCGCAATCAGGTTCTGCTATATGACTGCAGCCGCCAAATCTGCAGGATGGCTCAAAGGGTTCAAATTCCGGATAAAATGTCGGAAGATCATCAATCGTCACATCCTTAAGTGTAAGAGAAGTAAATCCCGGAGTGTCAAATATAAAGGTCTTTTCATCCTCCGATGAAAGTGAAGATATATAAAAGAGCTCAGAATGCCTTGTTGTGTTCTTTCCTCTGTGGATTTTTTTGCTAAGTTCACCCGTCTCCATCTCTGCGTCAGGATGCAGCCTGTTTAAAAGAGATGACTTCCCTACACCACTCGGTCCTGCCACAACAGAAGTCTTTCCCCTCAGCTTTTCACATAGTCTGTCTATTCCATTGCCCTCATGAACACTAATAAAAATAACCTCATATCCGCATTTTTCATAGGCGTCCATAAGCTCTTGCTGTTCCTGAGGTGAAGCGATATCCTGCTTGTTAAAACAGATAACAACGGGAAGATTGTTTTTTCTCATCTGAATAAGAAACTTATCAAGAACGTTGTAATTCGGATCAGGTTTTACTATCGCAAACAGAACAACCGCCTGGTCGACATTAGCGACCGGCGGTCTTATTAGCTGATTTTTACGCGGCAATATCTGAGTGATATTGCCGGTAAAATCTCCATCATCAATTACTTCTATTTCTACATCATCACCTACAAGCGGCTTTACATTGTCTTTGCGGAATATGCCCTTGGCTTTACATTCGTAAACCTTGTCACCACCTACGTTTACATAATAAAATCCTGCAATTCCTTTAACAATTTTGCCCTGCATCAATTCTCCTGTGTGAAAGTAACGGCTCTGGTTACGGTATATTCCTGAGTAGAGCCTTCAATAACGTTGCCCTCTGCGTCAGTAGTCGCGGGGCTGGTTGCCGTGTAAGTAAATGTTATAACACCCGTAGCAGATGTAAGTCCTGTTCGAACAACTCCTGCTATAGGGAACGAATTCACTGTTGTATCTAAGAGTGATACTCCGTCAGCTGTAACGAATGATACATGAACCGTAGTTCCGTCTGTATAGTTCTGTCCCTCCGTGGGAGCTGCTATATCGCCTGAAAAGCTATATGTAGCTGCGCTTGCAGGGCCTATTGATTTTTCCATATTGATCGTAGTACCCTTGTCAACCATAGTTCCTACCGGCTGGCTCTGAGCAGTAATGGTATCAACTGCATAGGTATCATTGTTTACATCAACGATCTTGCCCTGGGTAAGTCCTGCTTCTGCAAGAGCCATTACGGCTTCTTCAACTCCAAGACCTACAAGATTAGGTACAGCAACTTTGTTACTGTCTGTTGTAGTAGCTTCCGAAGAAGCATTGGAAGCTGCGTCTGTAGCTGTACTGCTCTCAGATGAAGATGCACTCTCAGATGAACCTCCTGTGCTGACTGTTACAGTTACTGTGGAACCATTAGCAGCATGCTCTCCACCCTTGGGGCTCTGTGAAACAACTGTATTCTTGGAAAGCTCGCTTGAGGAATCCTCAACCTTTTCAACTTTAAATCCCTTTGCTTCAAGAACAGACACCGCTTCGGCATACGAAGTTCCCTCTACATTTGGAATCTCAATCCCGTCAACAGTTTCTCCATTCTCGGTTATCTGCTCCGTATTCAAAGTATCAGAGTCATTACCTCCAAATGCTCCCATAGCTCTTCCTACAATAAAGATTATAAGAAGTCCTATAAGTGCAGCACCTACTATGGCCAAAGCCATTGTCATTCTCTCTATTCTTGAGCCGTATATTTCGGAGTCCTCATCAAAATCATCTTCATCATTGTATTTATCTGATGAACCGCGGCGTCTCCTCTGTTCATCAGCTTCTCTTTTCTTCTGTCTTTCATGCTCTCTTAATGCCTCTTCATTAAGACGCATCTGCTCAGTATCAGACATTCCGTGAATGCTTCTCTGATCTTCCTCTGTTGCTATTCTTGTAGCACTTTCCTCATCGGGGTCCACAAGATCAACAAAATCCTCATCAGGTGTAATGAGTGACCTCTTTAAGTCAGTAATGAGTTCATCAGCATTCTGATATCTTCTGTCAGGACTCTTCTGACAGCACTTCATTACAATCTTTTCAACACTTATCGGTATCTCATCGCTAAACTCTGACGGTGATGGCAGTTCCTCCTGAATATGCTTTATTGCAATAGCAACTGTCGTATCGCCATTAAAAGGCAGTCTTCCTGTAAGCATTTCAAACAGTGTGATACCAAGTGAGTAAATATCGCTCTTGGCATCTGAATACCCGCCTCTTGCCTGCTCAGGCGATGTATAGTGAACAGATCCCATAACATTTGAAGTTATCGTGTTACTGGTTGCAGCTTTGGCAATACCAAAGTCTGTGACCTTAACCTTACCTTCTTTTGAAATAATTATATTCTGAGGTTTGATATCCCTGTGAATAATATGGTTGTTGTGAGCTGCTTCAAGTCCCATTGCAACCTGTATTGCGATGCTTACCGCTTCTTTTACCGTAAGCCTTGATTTTTTCTCTATATAGCGCTTAAGAGTAATTCCGTCTACAAGCTCCATAACTATATAGTGAATTCCGTTTTCATCGCCAACATCATATACGTTTACTATATTGGGATGCATAAGTCCTGCTGCCGCCTGAGCTTCAACACGGAACTTGGAAACAAAATTATCGTTTTCGGAAAACTCCTGTTTAAGCACCTTGACAGCAACCGGTCTGTTTAATTTATGGTCTTTTGCTCTATATACATCAGACATACCGCCGGTTCCGATTTTCTCGAGAATCTCATAACGGTCTCCGATCATCATTCCAATCTTAATCATTCAGCACCTCCGTCAGCAAATGGTTCTATCAGGATAACGGCAATGTTGTCCTTTCCGCCATGCTGGTTTGCCATGTCCACCAACTTTTGTGCCTTCTCTATAATATCTCTCTGACCACTTACGATCATTCGGATCTCTTCGTCCTCGAGCATATTGGTAAGCCCGTCAGAACACATGAGCACGATATCCCCCTTCTCGAGCTCAACATTAAAGAAATCCACATCTACTGTGTCGTCCGCACCTATGGCTCTTGTGATGATGTTTTTCTCGCTATGAGTTCTTGCCTCTTCCGGATCAAGACCTCCTGCGCGGACCATCTCCTGCACAAGTGAATGATCTCTTGTAACCTGTCTGATCCCATCACCTATCACATATAACCTGCTGTCACCTACATTAGCTACCTGCAGATAACGCCCCATAACAGTTGCAGCTACTACTGTAGTTCCCATACCGTACAAATGCTCATCCTCCGCTGCCTTAGCACGAAGCTTCTGGTTAGCGCGTTTTATAGCATTCTCAAGTATGCGTACAGGATTTTGCTCCAGCGACCTCTCTATCTCCTCTACCATTGTATTAACGGTATATTTGGATGCATAATCTCCGGCATTGTGACCACCCATTCCGTCAGCAACGATGAATACGTTTGACAGATTACCTATGCGTCTCTCGGAGGAGAATACGTAGTCCTGATTTAGTTTTCTTTTCTGACCTACATCAGTTATTGAAAATGTCTTAAGCAAAGGTGCCTCCGATAAATGAAATTATTCATTCCATTTCATACATTTTTTTGGCATAAAGCACCACATGAAACGAACCTATGCCAATTAAAAAATATACCACAATATGCTGATTATTACAATTATTACGAAAAGCCGTAAAAAGAAAGAAATAACCGGAAGTGACCATAACAGATCTCTTCCGGTTACCTGATTCATCTTATATTACTTTGCAACAGAGATTTTCTTTAGCTTTCCGTTTTTGCCGAATTTATAAACAAGCTTGCCTACCTTGATCTTGCCGGTAGTCATGGTTCCGTCCTTATCAAAATGGTACATGGAACCGTTAATAAACTTAAATCCTGTAGCAACCTTTCCTTTGGCATTGGTATATATCTTCTTGCCGTTTACTTTTTTGAATCCCTTTTTGGCGATTCCGTTCTTGTTAAAGTAATAGGTCTTTCCTCCAAACTTAACAAGTCCTTTTGCGTATCCTCCGTTTTCAAGTGCGATACGATAACTGCCCTTGTTCTTGCCCTTCTTTATCTTTTTAAGGGTACCAGTTACAACAGGTATTTCATCTTTAACAGCTTCCTGTGACTGGTTCTGTACTCCTGCTGCCTCGGGTGTTTTTTCATCAGGAACATTTACAGTATCGGCTTTTCCGGATTCCTGGGATTCTCCGCTTTCATTATTGTCTTCTGTGTTTCCGGAATCATTTCCTTCGCCGGATCCGGGGTTATCTCCTGTGTTTCCGGGATCTTCTCCTTCACTGCCTCCGGGATTAACCTCCGGCTTTTCATCAAAGTTTACTTTGCCTTCGTAAAGAGCCATTACTTCGCTATCGTTTATAGCGCGATCAAAAATGCTGAACTCGTCTATCTTGGCAGTTGTATACTCACCGCCTCCCCAGTTTGCTTTTCCAATCTGAGCAATGCCGTTTTCTCCGAATATATCGGAAAGTGTTACGCTACTTTCTACAACGCTCTCAAGCTCTCCGTTTACATAAACCGCTGTCTTGTCCTTGTATAAAACAACAGTTATCATCTTCCACGCATTGCTCAATTCCGAAACATTCACAACATTGTTTGGAAGTCTTGAGCCCTTGTTGTTATATCTCTCCACATGGAACAATGTGTCATTTGAAAGCGGATCGATTATTCCGAGATATTTCTCATTGTTGTAGCTTGGAGCATTTTCATTTTCTGCTGCATAGAATAACCACTGTGTTACTTTAGCTACATTTGTGTTGCTGAAGAAATTGATGGTCATTTCATCAAGTCCTGTAAGGATTGATGAGCCGTCTTCTTTTGCTATGCTAAAGTACTGTTTTGAACCTGCTGTGATCGAAACAGCTTTTCCGCCATCTCTATCTACAAAGTCATATCCGTTATGAGGAGTTGCAACTGCTCCGTTTCCTGCAAAGCCTTTTTCCTCATCGTCAAATGTAAAGTGCGCAATCGCAGCCTGAGGAAGTGTTGTGTCGTACTCAATTTCTGGAAGTGTCATCTTTACATGCCACTTATCTTCAAGAGCTTTGTATTCCTCATCAGTGATACCTATTACAGTACCATGTCTCATAGTTGAAGGGAAGCTATATTCGCCTTTTTCCAGTTTGGTAAACTCACCGCTTGCAACATCTGTTGTAACGCTGGGGAAATATCCACCTGCCCCGAACGAATCAAGAAGCAGGCAATATTTATCCTCTCCGTTAAACTTAAACATTGTGCCGCCTTCAACACCTGTGGTGCTGCTAAGGTACGAAGAAGGAATTCTTGTCCACTCACCAAGAAGTGAAGTTGCAGTCTCCAGTATCTCAAATTTACCGGATGCAGGATCGCCCTCTGCAACTGTTGCGTTGCTGCCTGCCTCATCCTTGGAAAATCTGTAATAAGTCTTTGTGCCATCAGCATTATTTACTGCAAATACCGATGTATCGATTATGCTGATATCATCACCGTTTATGTTCTTAAGTGAGATCCATATCTGCGGCTTAGAGAATGAGTAAAAGTCTCTTGTTGTTGCATACCATATCTTATGAACACCGTTTATCATTGAAGCCCAGAATACGATGTATTCGCCTGTCTGATCATTGTAAAATGCTTCCGGTGCCCATGTGCAACCTGAAGCTTCATCGGCAACTTTTACCATTCTCTGCTCGCCCCAGTTCACAAGATCTGTAGACTCCCAAACCATGATAGACTTGCTGCCTGCTCTCTGAGCCTTGCCCCAGTCTCCGTTTCCGTTTATCTTAAGGTCTGTAGCTATAAGGTAGAACTTATCGTTCTCAGGACTTCTTATTATGAACGGATCTCTGAGTCCTTTCTCTCCAAGGGTAGATTCTATTACCGGATTGCCCTTGTTAAGTGCACTCCATTTAAGTCCATCATTACTGTCAGCAAAATAAATCTGCTCGCCGTTTGAAGTTCCTTCACCTGTAAAATATGCAAAGAGATAATGTGTAAACTCTTTATCATCTGCCTTTGCTTTTACTGTGACATCAAAAGACTTCTCAATCTTTTGTCCGCCAAGCTCTAAAGTAGCTGTAAGCACTACATTTTCATCTGCGCTTCCTCTTGTAACAACACCCTTTTTGAAATTGCCATCATCTGTATCTGTGATGACATCCGGGTTTGATGACTTCCATGTTATTACTGAGCCGTTTATGCCGCTATCAGGAAGAGTTATGTTCCCTCTGATATCGTCTGCAGAGGGAATAACTATTTCATCCGCATCTGCATTTAATTCATCCATTACGTTACCAACTTTTACTGTCATGCTAAATGTAGTATCACTTTCACTTAAATCCTGCATTTCAACTTTTTCCGTACTTGTGAAAACAGGATTATTGTTTTCGTCAAATCTTAGGATTGCCATATTGGCATTTCTGCAAGGGTCATAGAGTGGATCGCAATTTGCCCATTCGCATTCGTTGTTATAACACTCCTCATCTCTTGCATGATAAACGATGATGATATTGCCATCTTTATCAACTGTAAAGCTATTATGACCGGGTCCGTACTGCCCAACAAGGTCTTCAGTTGAAAGTGCAGCAGTTTTCCTCTTAGTCCAGCTTGAAGGATCCATCAGATCTGCATCTTCATCAGCAGTAAGGATTCCCATGCAGTACTCGGGTCCTGTTGTCGATCCCGAAAAAGCCACATATATTTTTCCATCTTTTTTAAGAACAGCAGGTCCCTCATTTATTTTCTGATTGCCGTTCATTTCCCAATAATAATCAGGCTTTGAGATAGTTACGGGATCAGAAGAGAGTTTCCAGGGTTCCTCTTTACTTACTTCTGCGATCTTAAGGACAGATGCATCCGTCTTATATGCCCATATCACATAGCTTTTATCGCCATTTTCAAAATATGTCATATCAAGAGAAAAGGCATCAAAAGCACCCGTGTATCCGCCATCCTTATTAACAAAACGTCCCATAAGCTCCCATTTATTATGGTTCAACAGATCACTTGAATCTGTGCATCTGAGCACATAAGGTCTGATATCCCATATACCACCTGCTCCGCAGCCTGCAAAGTATATGTACCAGTTATCACCTATCTTGTGAAGTTCAGGTGCCCATATATGAGCGCTTAATTCTCCGCTACTATTAGCTGTCCAGATAGCAACATCTTCTGCCTCGGACAGTCCTGCAAGAGTTTTGCTTCTTCTTAATGCGATCCTGTTGTAGCCTTCATTTACGCTGCCGTATGCAGGCCATGAAGATGTAAAATAATAGTATTCGTCTTCACTATTGTAGATCACATAAGGATCTGCCTTTTCATCTATTACAGGGCTTCCAAAATATGAAAGCTTACCTGTCAGGTTATGTGTTCCCGCAGAAAGTTCCTTAGTGTTAAGGACTCTTTCTCCATTTTCGTCATACCATACTATTACAGCATCTTCTTTTGTCTTACCATTGTTAAAGCTAAGCTTTGCACCGGTATTCTCTATAAGAGAGTAATCCTGTCCGATGTTCACTTCCAAATCACTTTCATAATTTGCATCAACATCTGTGACCCTAATTCCAAGGTCTTTTTCGATCACATCATCTTCTACGGTTTCCGGAGATTTTTCATCATACAAAGCGCTGACTTCCTCGCCTGTTAATGCCTTGTTGTAAATAGTCATATCATCCAAATAAACATTAGCATACTCACCGCTTACCCAGTTTGCTTTTCCTATCTGGAGTATGCCGTTGTCGCCTCCGAATATATTCTCAAGTGCAGCCTGGCTTGCTTGTGTGCTCTTTTTTTCACCGTCAATGTACAATGTCATTCCATCAGCATCTGCCGTAAAAGTGACCATTTTCCATTCATAAGAAGCCGGAGCATATACCGAAGCAGGTCTATCCAGGTCAGTGCTGTAATAGCGCTCAACATTTACGCTGCCTTTTATCATATCTCCGATACCCAGATATTTTTCATTTCTGTAGACCTGACCGCTATTATCAGGAGCTGCAAAAAACGTCCAGGATGTATCACTGTCCAAACACTTACTAAAATAGTTGATCGTTATTTCACTAAGCCCCGAAAGAATATTTTTCCCATTTTCATCCTTAACATCAAACCAGTCACCGCGTTCAAGGTGGATTGCCCCATCTCCAAGAGGTGATTCCTCTATGAAAGTGGCATTTCTCTTGGGGGTTGCGACCGCTCCGTTTCCTGAAAGACCGCTTTCCTTATCATTAAACGAAAAATAGGCTATGACATCGTCTTCGCCATTTTCATCGCCGTCTTCATTAAGGGCAGCCTTTCCCGCCTCATCATCCGATTCCGCATCTTCCATAAGTGGTTCGCCAAGCTCTGCAGATTCCCCATTATCTGCAGCTTCTGTACCATCAGCAGTTTCTCCGTCATCAGAAGATGTCTCTTTGGAAGGATCAGCTGTGGCATCTTCTTTATCAGCTTCATTGCCATCAGAGTTTGTAGTCTGATCAGCATTGCTTGCATCTTCCTCCAATACAGGATCTGACTCGTCCTTATCGGACTCTCCTTCCGTTTCTGCCGCATCTTCCTTGGCAGCATCCTCTGCTACTTCGGACTTTACTTCACTACCCTCATCTGATTCTTCCCCAATACCATCAGTGGTAGTTGTCTCTTCGGCCGCCACAGATGTCCCTTCATCTGCGGAAAGCCCCTCGGCATAAGCTGTCATTGAATCTGTAGTCGTACTGCACATTGCCATAGCAGCAGACAGAACAATAGCCAGCAATCTGCCATTTTTCTTCACCATACGTTATTCCTCCTCCATTGTGCCCTTGTGACAAAATCGCAAGTAAATTTAGTAAAAATCTAAGTAAATTTTACCAATCCGACTTTTTGAATTCAATGGATTTTTGGAGGAATTAACTAACGAAATTTATAATCCGTTTTTGTATATTTTCACTCTTTGACAGCTTCGCCGTTCAGCCATGTGTTTTGTAAAAGGAGCTTCTCTGCTGCCCTGCGTCCGAGATTGTATACCCTTTCAATTTCAGCAGGATCCTTTTCCATAGGGCTTATGTTTAATGGCTCCATTGGCCGTATAACAAGTAATTCTCCCAGGTCTTCCTTTTTTCTGATATACTCTTTTTCCTCGTTGTACATAAGATATCTGCTTTCAACAGCCTTTAAGTACTCGGGATATTTATTGTATCTCATCTTAAATAAAGGCATATATCCCTGCTTCTTTTTCACATAATCCCTGGGCTGAGTCTCTATTACAAGGATATGGTCAAATCCCTTATCTTCCATGAACTTTACAGGGATTGAATCACTTGTTCCGCCATCAAGGTATCTTTTCCCGTCAATCATAACGGCATGTGATACCAGAGGCATTGAGGCTGATGCCTGCATCCAGGTGATATCTTCACCAAGTCCGTCGCGGCATTTATGATATACCGGCTTTCCTGTTTCAAGGTCTGTTGCAACCACATAGAACTCCATGGGATTATCCTTAAATGTCTTGTCATCCCACAGATCAAGCTTAAAAGGCAGCTCATTGTAGCAAAAATCAACATTGAAGATGTTTCCTGTTTTAATAAGCGATGATAAGCCTTTATATCTTTTATCCGCGCCATATTTTTTGTTGTATCTAAAGGCTCTCCCTATCTGTCTGGATTTCAGATTGCAGCCAAATGTAGCACCTGCAGAAACTCCTACTGCACCATCAAAATTTATTCCATTTTCCATAAAGACATCGATAGCGCCGCATGTAAACATACCTCTCAGCGCACCGCCTTCCATTACAAGTCCTGTTCTCACCTTACAAAGTCTCCTTTATTTTTTTAGCAGCTTTATCCAGTTTTCCATAAGAAGCATATCTTTCAACCATTTCAAATATAACTATGTCGGGATCATACTCTTCAACCCATGAAGGAAAATCCTCTCCTATATCATTCCAAACCATGAGCATATCTCCGAAGGATTCAGCAAAGTCTTCTTTCAGATAATTCACTATAAAGCTGTTTCCGACTATCATGACTCTGGTGTCGTTGCCGGCAGCGTCATTCGTAAAATGATAAATCTTGGTATCGCCGAATACTTCATGCTCATTTTTATAATTTTCATCCAAAACTGCATTCGCATTTTTAAGCTTGAAGTCCTCAGAGAAATTGCTTCTTCTTACACCGCCATAAAAACTCATTCCCTGATCGGTTATCGTGATGTCGAAATCATCTTCGCCAAGTACCTTGAAATCATGCTTTTTGTTCAGCGTATCCATCACATCATTGTATGAAAGAAATGCGCCTCTCTGAGTCCAGTGCACCGGATCACCGTATTTGCTGTACACTTCATAATCATCTTTGCCATCTATCAGAGTCTGTT
Organism: Butyrivibrio sp. NC2002; assembly: GCF_000702265.1. Lineage (GTDB taxonomy): Bacteria > Bacillota > Clostridia > Lachnospirales > Lachnospiraceae > Butyrivibrio. The sequence continues at coordinate 622,463 of NZ_KL370880.1, read as the reverse complement.
TTAACGGTATAACGTCTATGTCCGTGCGGCTGCCAAGTGCCTCAAGAAGCTGATCAGTCCTTGAAATATCACCATACTGATTGACGCTTCTTGGGAAATACTCAGGATAGATCGACTGTTTATCCCAGCACTGCATGTAGTAAAACTCGCAGTTTCTTTTTTCAAGATAATCTTTGACTGTCTCAAAACTATCAACGTGCTTTGTAAGCTTCTCATCGCTAAACAGATTAAGATGCTGATAATCCTCCAGCATACTGTTTTCAATTATATGAAACTCTCCGTCAGGTCCAAGTCTGTATCTCTTACCGTTCTCCATCCTGTCAAAAATGTGATACTGCATAAGAGCATTGGCTGATATGAGTGCATCTCTAAAGCCAATCCTGTCGTTTAGATAATTCTCGATGTCTGTGGTGATATTCTTATTTATACTGCCATTTTTAAAAAGCTGCGGTAGTGCGGAAAGCGGTCTGTTTTCCTGCTCTGAAATAGCTTCGCTGTCCCTGTTTATCGCAAGTAGCGGCACAACAAGTATGGCAAAAAATATACCAATATATATTTTATTAATAAGATTCTTCTTCATACAAACTAAAACCTCTATGAAAATTTCTGTTAAAAATGTTCTCTCGAAAAGCACGGCGCCCCGTGCTCGCTGAGGAAAATCATCCGCTGCGCGGCTGATTTTCTCAGCTCGCACCTAGAACTGGAAGTAAATAAACGGATTATATGTACCTGATAAAACTCTCATTATAGCAAGAATAAATACGACGAATACAAAACCGTATTTTATTATCGTATAACCGGTTTTTGGAAGGGTCATACTGATCTTACCCGTTAACTTTTTAAAGATTCCGGTTATATCAAGGACAGCAACTATCATTATGAAGATAACCCATCTGTTTATATACCAGAAAATTGTAAATCCGGGAGTCTGTGAAAGTCCCATTCCAAGCATGGTCTTCATATATCCTATGCCATCCGTAATGGTGTCAGCTCTGAACAATACCCATCCAAAATTAATGACAAGCAGTGCATAAATGTGAGACAAGATTGTCTGAACCGGATTTTTTTCCTTGTTCTTGTTTTTATTTTTACTTCTTAAAAGTCTCTCGATAACGATAAATACACCGTTCCACAATCCCCAAAAAACATAATGCCACGCAGCGCCATGCCACAAGCCCGTAAGAAGGAATATGGTCAAAAGGTTCCTGTACAGATGCTTTCTGTTTCCTCCAAGCGGAATGTACACATAATCTCTAAACCACGTTGAAAGTGACATATGCCACCTTCTCCAAAATTCAGTAATATCCTTGGAAATATAGGGTCTGTCGAAGTTCTCGCAAAAATGAAATCCCAGCATTTTGCCTATTCCAATGGCCATATCACTGTATCCTGAAAAGTCATAGAAAATCTGCAGCGAATATGCAATACTGCCAAGCCAGGCTATTGCCACGGTATTATTTGAAATTCCTGCAGTCCATATTCCATCAGCTATTTCAGCCATCGTATTAGCTATTATCGCCTTTTTTCCAAGACCTATGATAAATCTGGTAATGCCTGAAGAAATATCAGGAATTGAAACACTTCTGTCAGATACTTCTATTTCTATATCTCTGTATCTAACAATAGGGCCTGCTATAAGCTGCGGGAACAGAACTATATAGAGAGCAGTTTTGAAAGGATTCTTTTGAACTTCCACGTCCCTTCTAAACACATCAATAACATAGCTCATCCCCTGGAATGTAAAAAAGGATATTCCAATGGGAAGAACTATGTTCTGAAGTTCAAATTTTGATCCTGTTATAGAATTTACAGATTCGATCACGAAATCGAAATATTTAAAATAAAACAATAGTCCCAGATTAGCACATACAGATATGGCAAGTACTAATTTGGAAGCCGTAGTATGTATGGCTTTGGCATCACCATTATCTTTCTGAAATCTGTCCACCAAAATCGCTGACAGATAATTGATAATGATGCTTGCCAGAATTATCCAAACATACTGCGGCTGAGACCATCCAAAAAATATAATACTGACTGCCAGGAGCCAGGCATTTTTTGCGGGTATCCCTCTGAGCAGATAATAAACAAGAAGTGTAACCGGCAAAAAGAAAAATAAAAATGCAGTAGAGCTGAAAACCATCTTAAAATCCTTCTAAGTCTTTAATGTTTAATCTTATATATTAAAAACTTTTCAATAGAATTAATCAATGTTTTTTTATCTATTATCTTACCTTAAAAACTATTTCTGCCTGCTCATCAAAAAAGATTATAGAATACTCTATAATTCTTTACTTGATGATCATTAAAATCCGCTATTTTACTGGTGTTCTCGGCCACAGCGTACAAGTGAATGCAGACCACTACGACTACTCAACTGCCAGCAACACGCAGAAAATTGGAGCTTTAGAGGACGTGTATTCAAATGTATTCAACAATAAAGGCAAATAAAAACAACAAAAAAATACGGGAAGTGGCTTATTTAAGCCATTTCCCGTATTTACCATTTAGTAGCGAGAGGGGGATTCGATCTACGCTCCGCTTCGGTCGGCGCTAAGCGCTCGTCTCCCAGACGAGCAGCGCCCTCTCCACCGCGGACCCGCGGTGTCTGGGTAACAAAAAAGACCAGGATGCTTAGTTCCTGGTCTTTGTAGTAGCGAGAGGGGGATTCGAACCCTCGACACCGCGGGTATGAACCGCGTGCTCTAGCCAACTGAGCTATCTCGCCATATACAGTTTTCCTCGGTCTCTCGTGCCGACCGAACAATAGCTAGTATATCTCGGCAGTATATTCTTGTCAACAACTTTTTTTATTTTTTCAATTAAAAAAATCTTTTCAAGTAAAATCTCTTTATATATAAAAAAACTACTTATCTGCTTAGATTCTTCTCTTTTTCAAAGAAGGCTCTCTTTAGCATCTTATATTCTTCATCGGTGCAGACTTTTTTGCACATAGGCTCAAAAGACTTTGTAACTTCAAAGCATTCCTTCATATTATAACAAGGATATTCTTCGCACTCTGCGCAAGTCTTAATTTTTCTTTCCTCACAGCATTTTACAACATGATATCTGCACCAGTTCTCCGGTTTACAGCCAGTGCATGATATCTCTTCATTAGAAACAACATGGTCACGGTATCCTATCTTAAGCCATAGCTCTGCTGTATGGTGCAGTTCTTCAGCTGTTTTTTCATAAGGATGCGTAATATATCTGGGACAGGATGCACAATCATTTCCGCATGCAGCCAGAACTTTTACATCCCTATAAATAACCGAAACATGGGTGATCTCATTCGCAGGATCCGGATATTCTTTTTCAAAATGCATACCGATAGATTCCGCTGTTTTGATTGATGGGGTATTTGTATATTTACAATATGAGTAAAAAGCCGGATAATCTGTATTTTCAAAAGCCCAGTCAAGGACTGCTTTAGCAGCTTCTTTCGCATAGCCCTTTCGCTGACAATTCGCACGTATGTGATATCCTATCTCCGGAAGCATTTCTTCATCAATATTCTGTAATGTCAGCCCGCAGTCACCTATCATTTCACCCGAATCTTTTAGGCAAACAGCCCATAGTCCAAATCCGTTATCACGATAGCGGGCTATGTTTCTTTCTATCCAATCACGTACCCTTTCCTCATCAAAAGCATACGGATAATGCTGCATTATATCAGCATCAGAAAGCACCTGATATAATGCAGCAAAATCATCCATATTCATTTCCCGCAAAAATATCCGCTCTGTCTCAATAATTGCTTTCTGTTTCATTTTTATCCCCTACTTTTTTAGAAATCAGACACTGTCCACTCTGTCCATTCTATATGGTTGTACTGCATTACATCATCTGACTTCTTCATGCCAAGTTTCTCATAGAAAGGTATGGCATTTTCATTGGCAATCAAATATACAGCAATATCTTTTTCGCCACCTGCAATTTCATGTGCAGTCCTCATTAGCTTACTAGCGATACCTCGCCTCTCATAATTCCGGTCCACTCCCAAGTCAGTCACGTATAGCCAATAACAGAAATCAGTAAGTCCAAACAATGCCCCCACTACCAGTCCTTCATCATTGCGGGCTATCAGACTGATTGAAACATTATTAACCAGCTTCCTGATCCGGTCTTCAAATCGCTCCTTCGGATACTGCGACCCCAAATCAGTTCTCTTTAAAAAGTCAATGTATTCCTCAGCAGTAATGCGTTCTTCTGTGATATGAATGTCATCTTTTTTTACCATCACTCACTATCCTCATCCTCTTAATTCGCGTATTGCTCCGAGTAGTTCCCATAGCTGTTATATCAAGACTTTGGGGACACAGTAAAAATTGTGTTTTTCTCAAACATCCCTATAGCAAATGCCAATTTAAAATAAAAAGGCATGTTCTCATAGGCTTCAAAACTTGTGCGCTGTAAGAATTCATCTACGGATATGTCTTCAACATAACCATAAGGATTCGCTACACTTATCTTGTTGTTAGGAATATCCATTCCTACAAGCAGGGAATAATGCAGAGTCCACACATCACCATACTTTGCTGCCCACTCGAATGGTACAGGTACTCCATTTGCCAGATTGGCATAGGCTGCATCTATCAGGTCTGCATTTTTCATATACTTATGGATTGTTGTGGTATATTCAGGAAAGCGCTTATTCATTTCTTCGCTGAATTTATCTCCGGTCGAAGTAACAACCTTGCCATATTCATTGTATAGATCTTCTTCTGTCAGACTCCCACCATTCCATGCTGAAAACATCTCGATACATGCATAGCCACAGGAAACATCCTGGGTTATTACTTCTACCCCTTCTACATGTACCGGAGTATTGTATTTCTCATTTTCATATATTGTTGAATAGTCTGTTAAAATCTGCCTTGTTTGAATCTGTAGCTTTATAAGAAGTACTGCCACTACTCCTAAAATCAATGCAACTAATATGATAATAATACGAATAACTTTTTTCAAAAATGCCTCCTTTTATTTAGAAAAACGGAATATAACCATTCCTCCTGACTGCTCAGCGTACATCTCTCATTATGGTAAAGATTCCTGTTTTTCTGAGGAAAACAATAATCTTTAGTTTGTCACTCCGTGAGCACCCACAAAGAAAGATTCCTGTTTCAGTTTAAAGTACATCCTACTTTTTATGCAACATACAAAAAGCAAAAACCGGATGGACATATATAAATGTTCATCCGGTTTTTGCCAATGCCGAGACACAGGGCAGAAAGTGAAAAAGCAACAAGTCTGTCCGTTTTCCTATATACTTGGGGCTTTTCGTCCTTCTCACAAGAAGAATTCGTTCTGTCATC
>NZ_KL370880.1:598834-616868 GCF_000702265.1 Butyrivibrio sp. NC2002 | reverse complement strand
TTTTCGTCCTTCTCACAAGAAGAATTCGTTCTGTCATCGCATCTCCGAATTCCTCAAAAGCAACAAGTCCCCATGATTTCATAGCAACTTGGGGCATTTGCCACTCCGCGACACAGGGGCAGAAAGCGCAAAAAGCAACAAGTCTAGCTGTTTTTATATGAACTTGGGGTTTTTGCCGCTCCGCGTCGTTGTGCCAAAAAGCGCAACCCACATATGCAGGATCATTGTAAGAAGTATTACTATTATCACAAGTACCGCTCCCGGTCCGAAAAATATCGCCGAGAGCATAGGTCTGTTTTTATCGTTTCTGATAACCCTGATGCTGCATCCGGGAGTAAGACCAATAGATGTGATCCTGCTCATAAATCTCTCGTCACCCGAGAGTTTTTCAACTACCGCATTACTGTCTTTTTCCAATTCGCTTAAGCTCATATACTCCTCACTATTAAATTTATTTTCCAATTCTTTATGTTAGTCAATGCTAACAGCTGCATCAATAACCGTATTTGACATCTTTTTTCAATTAGCTGCTTTTTAGAGAAAAATATTAGTAATAGTTCCAATTGTATACTCGCAAGTCTTTAGTATAATAGTTAAGGATTTTTTAAGTAATTACAGAGGTAACAGACAAATGAAGTATTTAAAACAGTTTCTGATAATCCTGGCAGTATCTCTGCTGGGTGAAATATGTAAAACTCTCCTTCCACTGCCGATTCCGGCAAGTATTTACGGAATGGTATTCATGTTTACTTTTCTTTTAACAGGGGTGATCAAACTGGATCAGGTCCGGGAAACAGGAAAATTCCTCATTGAAATAATGCCGGTTATGTTTATTCCTGCCGGAGTAGGACTCATGTCGTCATGGAATGTTTTACAGCCGGTTCTTTTTCCCGTATCTGTGATCACCGTTATCACTATATTCACTGTTATGGGTGCCACAGGACTTGTTTCGCAGGGAATAATCCGCAGAAATAAGAAATCCGAAAGCGCAGGCCAAAAGATAAAGGAGGCCGCATAATGACAGATTTTATGCTTAATAGCGCCTACGCAGGAGTGACTATAAGCCTTGTTTCATACAGCCTTGGATCATATCTGAAAAAGAAATTCGGTTTTGGATTTTTAAATCCGCTTCTTATATCAATACTGGCTACGATATTGTTTTTGTCCTCTTTTGGAATCGATTACGACACATATAACGAAGGGGCAAAGTACCTAAGCTGGCTGCTTACTCCGGCTACGGTATGTCTCGCAATTCCTTTATATGAAGAATTGGAGCTTCTAAAAAGCAATGCAAAAGCGGTGATACTTGGTATAACAGCAGGAGTGCTCACAAGTCTTGCCACAGTATTTGTTCTCTCTAAGCTCATGGGATTGTCTCACGAGAACTATGTTACTCTCCTTCCCAAGTCAATCACCACGGCTATCGGAATGGGCGTTTCGGAAGAACTTGGCGGATATGTCACGATCACTGTAGCTGTTATTGTTATAACCGGTGTTCTGGGGAATATTTTCGGAGAGCTGATCTGTAAGATTTTCAGGATCCATGAACCTGTTTCAAAAGGATTGGCACTTGGAACAGCCGCGCATGCGATCGGTACAGCAAAAGCCATGGAAATCGGTGAAATAGAAGGTGCCATGAGCTCACTTTCAATTGCAGTTGCAGGTATTCTGACTGTTATACTCGCCACAATATTTGCAGGACTTATTTAAATGGTCTTACCAGCAGATCCGGAAGTTTTTTATTTTCTGGAAAAAGCTCTATATTTGCAATTCATTATTTCCCCGTATCATGTTATGATTGCAGAAGCATGAAAAATGTAAAAACACAGATAAATTAAGACAGAGAGGCAAACAAATGGGTTACGAAATTAATGAAAAAAGATACCTTGAAGAGCTGGAAAAAGAGCTCTCCATTGACTCAGTAACAGGACAGTATCACGAGCTTCAGGACTACCTTATAGAAGAGATCGAAAAAATGGGGTTTAAGACATCAACTCTTCATAAGGGCGGTATCATAGCTGATATCGGTGGCGAGGGCAACCCTCTCCTTATAACAGCTCATGGTGATACCATCGGTCTTATGGTGCGTCATATCAACGATGACGGAACACTCAAGGTATGCAAAGTGGGAGGTCTCTACGCATATCACACAGAAAGAGAAAATGTAAGGGTTCACACAAGAAGCGGCAAGGTAATTACCGGCTGCGTTCAAAGAAAAAATGCTTCGGTACATGTAACAGAAGATGAACTCAATAAAGAAGTTCCCTGTTTTGAAACAAACTCTTTTGTGGTTTTGGACGAGGATGTAAAAAACGCAGATGATGTTCGTGCTCTTGGTATTGATATCGGTGACTACGTTGCACTTGAGCCCAGATTCACATATTCCAATGGCTACATAAAATCTCATTTCATAGATGATAAAGCTCTTGTAGCTGTTCTTCTTGAACTCATGCATGATGTAAAAGAAGGCAAGGTTAAACTTGGCAGAAAAGTATATATCTATATTTCATTTTATGAAGAGATCGGTCACGGCGGATCTCTCATACCTTCCGATGTCAAAGATTTCCTTGCAGTAGATATAGCATGCATCGGTCCCGAGCAGACAAGTAGCGAGAAGAAAGTATCTGTTTTCTGCAAAGACAGCAGATTCCCTTATAACCTTGATATGACTAGAGAGCTTGAAGAAGCAGGCAAAAGATCTGGCGCTGATTATGTTCCCGACATCTTTACACCTCACTACGGAACTGACGCAGATCCCGCTCTTGTTGCAGGCTTTGATATAAGACACGCAGCAATTGGTCCCGGTACCAGAGCAAGTCATGGTTATGAGCGCACACACATTGATGCCATAAAGAACACATACAAGCTCATGGCAGAATATGTTTCATTATGATTGCGGCTCGCTATGATAGGACTCTGTCCTGTACAGTTGCTTAACACCTAAAAATACACAAGTAATAGAATGAAAAAGGCAGTTGCTCCATCTTGTGATCACTCACCCGGAACAACTGCCTTAATAATATTAATTATTTAGTTTTCAGAATCTGTAGATTCTTCTGCATCTGATTCTGCTGATTCTTCTGATGTCTCTTCTGAAGTCTCTTCAGTTGCTGCGTCAGTTTCCTCAACAGCTTCTTCTGTTGTCTCTTGCGTTGCTGCATCAGTTTCCTCAGCAGTTTCCTCTGTAGTCTCTTCCGCTGTTTCCTCAGTTGCTGCATCAGTTTCTTCTGTAGTCTCTTCCGCTGTTTCCTCAGCTGCTGCATCAGTTTCTTCTGCAGTATCTTCCGCTGTTTCCTCAGCTGCTGCATCAGTTTCTACTGTAGTATCTTCTGTGGCTTCCTCTGTAGGTGTTTCGATCACATCCTCAGTTGCCGCATCTATTGCAGTCTTAGGAGCAAAGTTTACTGCGTATACTCTCCAACCAACAAGCCCAACACATGCAACCAGTAATATCAAAGCTACAATACCTGATATTTTCTTTATTCTCTTCTGCTTTGCTATTCTTGCTTTTCTCCCCTTTTTCTCCTGCTTGTAAGCATCAACTTTTTCCTGACTCATTTCAGATTCCTCCCAAAAATAAGAATAATGATTATGATATTGTTATAGCTCCAAAATGTGTAATTTTTGTGACAAATAAGCCCCTATAAAAAGTATAAGGAATACCGTACCTTGTTTTACATTATCAAAAAGACCTGATCATCTATACAAAAACTTTCTGGCAACAGTTGTGGCGATCTTATACGGAAGAATGTTGAGTGCCTTATCCGCATTTTTGAGTTCTTCAATAATATGTATATTCTGCGGACAATGGCTTTCGCACTTCCCACATCCTACGCACTGTGATGGAAATGCAGGATCTTTTCTAAGTGCAACAACTCTGAAGTATTCCTGCCTACCGGTTCCCTTTCCGTCCATTGCCATTATGTTGTAGCATCTGAAAGTATTAGGTATATCTACGCCGCGAGGACAGGGCATACAATATCCACAGCCTGTGCAGCCAACCTTAAGCTTTTCATTTATACATGCCTTTATATTCTCGATAAGCTGATCATCTTTATCGGTAAACTCTCCTGCCTCAACCTCCGAAGCAATTCTGCAGTTTTCCTCTACCATCTCTTTTGAATTCATGCCGGACAAAACGCAGGTAACCTGTGGCTGATTCCAAAGCCACCTAAGTCCGAGCTCTGCAGCGGTCCTGTGCTTTTCATCTTCTTCTATCAGCTTTTTGGCATTATCGGGAAGCATTGTAACAAGCTTTCCTCCGCGCAAAGGCTCCATGATAATCACTGGAATGTTCTTCTTTGCAGCTGCCATAAGACCTTCTCTTCCTGCCTGGGAATGCTCATCGAGATAGTTGTACTGGATCTGACAAAAATCCCAATCATACGCATCAAGAATTTTCAGGAACATCTCGGTATTTCCATGAAAGGAAAAACCAATATGTCTTATTTCTCCTGATTCTTTTTTAGCTTTTATCCAGTCTTCAATACCATGCTTTTTAAGCTTTTCCCACTCCTCAATATCAGTCAGCATATGCATCAGATAATAGTCAATATATGTCGTGCGAAGTCTGGACAGCTGCTCATTAAAATATTTGTCTATGCCGTTTTTGCCAAGTATCAGATACTGCGGAAGTTTGGTTGCTATATTTACCTTCTCCCTTAAGTTATTCCTCTCAAGGATCTCACCAAGAGCAGCTTCGCTTCCCGGGTAAATATAAGCTGTATCGTAATAATTTATCCCCTTTTCATAGGCAAGCAGGATCTCTTTTTCCGCCTTGTCAATGTCGATCTGCGTGCCGTTTTTGGTGAATCGCATGCAACCATAGCCAAGTATTGACATATCTTCACCAACTCTGTTTTTTCTGTACTTCATAAGGCCTCCCCTAAATATGGTCCTAAGGGGGTACCGCTTGCGGTGGATTCCTTAGGACGATCTAATGTTTTCATAACTTGCTTTACACTACCACTTGATGATCACTGTATATAAACTACTTTTGTTTTCCTCATGGCTGTAGCAATCTGCGTAATTCCAGAATATATAAGACCTCCTGAATATAGAATTGTTACCGTATTAAGATTTCTTATAAATCTAACGCATACAAATACAAGCACAAAATTAACTATTCCATGAAAAAGCTTAAGTCCCCAGGTTGTTGCTCCATATCTTTTCGCCTCAATAGCTCTGAGGATTTCGACAACTCCCGAAAACAGGTGGATTCCAAGCAAATATAAAAGGATATAATATCTTGGTATATCAGACATAGCATAGGAAAAGATGCCAAAGTCAAGCATAATAAGTCCTTTGTAGAGAATCATCCTTCCCTCAACCATATGTCTTGCCATTGTCACGTAGTAATATATATTTCCTATTCCTGAGAGCGCAAGTGTTATAGCCAGTAGATGGATAAGGACTATATATCCGTCCATTGCAAAAATCAAGATAAGAGCTGATATCAGCATCATCGCCCCTCTCACTATGAGGCTGATTCTTCGTAATCTGTACATACTTACCTCCTGCCTCTAAAAGCTATCCCCACAAGAGGATTTCCGGAGTTGTAGATTTTTCCGGCCACCATGGCCTTTTGAGCAAGTGCTGCATTTATGAATTTGCCCATATATGTACTGCCCTTTTCATCCCCGGACGCGCCTAAATACTCATCAAAATATTTTTCCAGTTGAAAATCTTCTATCTCCCTGCCGGATAGCTTTTCTCCGAATTGCTTCCAGTCATCAGATGCAAGCAGCTGTCTCTTTGAAAGGATTCCTTTTATTTCTTCCTCATACCGCGACAGCTCTTCGTACTCATAGCATGAAAGCTCAAATTCATCACGCTCTCCGCGTATAAACTTCATGGCATAAACCATCTGACAAAAGGCATTGTAAAAGTCTTCTCTGTTATCTTTTACTATTTCCTTATACTCTCCCCACGCAGGAAGATATTTGTATTTTGCAAAACTGTAATCAGGAAAATGTCCTGCCCGCCCATGTCCCAGATTCATGATAGCGCTTTCACTTCCCTGGTACATTGTATTTATAAATATTCCCTTATCCAGGTCATCCTTCGCAGTAGGATTGTGTTTGAAAGCTACCTGCCGCATTGTCTCTTTTCCATCTATCATCACATACTCATAAAAATGATAATTAGTGTTGTTGATAACAAGAGACGGCGTACCCGCAAAATATCTATGTGCCCAAGTATCTGCAAGTACATGCATGGCAACTCCGACTTTCTGCGTTGTTCCGCCTTTTGCAGCATTGATCATATATCTGACAAGCTGACCGTTTGGTCCGCAAATGAGCCTGTATTTATTTAAATATCTCTTGCTGCAGTGTTCTTTAGTTGCATACAGATCGTATGGCAAAAAATGAAACGATGCCCATATTCTCGTTATCTCCTGAAGGCCATAGATATCTGTTCTGGCATCCATCATCTCCATGTTTAGCTGAGTTGTCGCTGCCTGGTGCGGAGCCTTGAGCCTTGATAAAATGCTGACCGTACAGCAGTCCACAAACTGTGCACTATAGCATATTTCCATACTTTCTTCATGCGTATAACCTGCAAGATATGCAGCGCAGTATGTAGCGTAATAATGAAAGTCTTCCTGCATTTATTCACCCGCCTGTTTTTTCTCTAAGTTATTGATCCTCAAAGCAGAATAAAAAATATCAGTACAGATCCATAGAAGCATCAGATCAACCACAAATGAAACAAAATTCATATCACTAGTATGTTTATTACCAAAATCAAGATACCCCCGTAACGAAATAACTGTTAAGACCATCAGACAAAAATTAAAAAAAAGATATACCTTCTTCTTTTTCCCTGTCTTTCCAACTATGACAGCAGACCTTCCAATGTAATAATACAAAAAGAAGATCAGCCCCGAAAAGGCAAGTACAAGCAGTGCAGTTATTGCTTTATACAGCAATATCGGAACTCCTTCCACATATAAATCACTTGTAAACATTTCTCCGTAAAACAACATCATGAATGTTTTTACCACGCCCCATATTCCGAACATGTACATTCCCCTGCCATCTACCACAAGATTGCTTTTGTAGCGTATCAGTAAAGTATCAGTATCCATTCCCAAACCTCATAAAGAACAATTTGTGCAATAAGCCTTTGATAAATATTTCTTTGTGCACAACCTTTTAGGTAATTATAGCATTAAAAATGCTATACTGTTTGTATTATAAAAATAAAAAGAAAGTGAAGAAATATACATAGAGGTTTTTCATGAAACTTGGGGAGTTGTTAAAGTTTAATCATATCGTCATCCAATGCCACGATAACCCGGATGCCGATGCACTTGCTTCAGGCTATGGCCTGTATTCTTTTTTTGCAGAAAAAGGAAAAGATGTCAGATTTATTTACCGCGGAAAAAACAAGATTAAAAAGAGCAATCTCCTTATCATGATAGACGAGCTTGCTATTCCGGTTGAATATGCCCCTGACTTTGATGAGGTTCCGGAGCTGCTCATAACAGTAGACTGCCAGTATGGACAGCGAAATGTTACCTATACAAAAGCACAAAATATCGCAGTTATCGATCACCATCAAAAAACAGTCAGCCTTCCTGAATTTTCAGAAGTAAAGAGCAACGTAGGAAGTGCTTCTACAGTTGTGTGGAATCTTATAAAAAAAGAAGGAATGCAGCATATCATTGACAGAAATCGTGAGCTATCGACAGCGCTCTATTACGGTCTTTATACGGACACCGGGAAGCTCTCCGAAGTATCACATCCTCTTGACCGGGATATGCTGGATGAACTTATCATCAATAAAAGTCTCATCATAACCATGAGCAATTCAAATATATCTTTAAATGAGCTTAAGATAACAGGAAAGGCAATCCTGGGATACGAATATTTTCCCAAAAACAGATATCTGATAATAGAGGCAGAACCCTGCGATCCCAATATCCTAGGTGTAATGAGCGACTTCTCTCTTGAAACGGAAGGTGTCGACGTATGTCTTGCCTTTTATTCGTCTCCTTCAGAAATAAAGTATTCAGTAAGGAGCTGTACTAAGGAAGTTCATGCAAACGAGCTTGCCGAATATATCGCCCAGAATATTGGCGGAGGTGGCGGTCACATTTTTAAGGCGGGAGGAACAATTTTCCATGAAAAAATTGAAAGCCAAAAACCTCAGAATATCATAAAGCAGCGCCTCGAATCATACTACAGAAGCTACGACATTATATATGCAGAAGAAACAACACTTGATACTTCCAATATGCAGAAATATAAGAAGCTCCCTCAGGACAGAGGGTATGTAAAACTTGCAGAGGTATTCCCCGAGGATACACCTGTATTTATCAGAACTCTTGAGGGTGACGTGGATATAAGCGTAGCAAAAGATCTCTACGTAATGATCGGCATAGAAGGTGAAATATATCCTATTTCCGAAGAAAAGTTTGCAAAGAGTTATATTCCAAAGGATATGCCTTTTGAAGCAGACTATGACTATCCCCCGAATATCAAGAACAAGTCAACGGGTGAAAAGAAAAACATTATGTCTTATGCAAAGGTAGCAAGCACCACCGACAGCAGTTTTATCTATGCTTCTAAACTCAAAAAGGGAGTAAAAGTATTCACCGCCTGGGATAAAGAAAAATATTACCTTGGAAATGCGGGTGATTATATTGCTTCAAGATCTGACGATCCCCACGACATCTATGTTATAAAAGAAAAAATATTTGAACAATCCTACGAAAAAGTCCTGTAACTAAGCGTTACAGGACTTTTTTCATTACATATTATTCTATGCCGTAAATGGTTTTCTCATCTTTGGACATCTCCATTCCCTGAAGGATGTCCTTGGTCTTACGTATGAGCTCTTCTACTGTATAGTGTCTGAAAAAGCCTATCTTAGCTTCCGCAGATGTTTTTTCATAACCACATGTTATATAGGTATCGGTAGCTTCATGGTGCCCCAGGCAATCCGATATATATGCAGTCTCAACCCATGAAGAGGTCTGGACTATACTCATCTGACCTGAATGACAAACATACAATAGTTGCAAGCTTTCATCGTATTCTATTGTTGTGTTACTTGCAGATAGACTATTGGATGAAAGGTCGGTCTTTCCTATAAACTCGCCTGTAGATGAATTATATCTGTAAAGTGATCCATCACTATAAAAGGCAACAAGTATCCCACCTTCATTTCCGTTATCAAAACAATATACAGCTGACAGATTCTGGTTTTCACAGGGAATCTCGCCTGTGAGTTTTCTGTCTTTATCATAGATCAGTATTTTTTTTGTATCGGATATAGCTATGGCCTTTGCAGTATCATCAAATGAAACTTCTTCCGTTTCGCCATATTCATCCGGCAGCTCAACTTTTATAGATTCATTATTATTTACATCAACAATCATGTCGTTTTCACCAGCGACATATACAAGTCCCTGCTCAGAAAAAGGATATATATCTGAAATCTGTCCGCAAGGATATTCTGTCTCCTTCATGGCATTATCTGACAGATCTCTCACTATCAATATCCAGTCGCCATTATCTTTTTTGTTGACGTAGACAAGTTTGTCACCTACAAGCTCGCATTTGGGCGCTCCTATATAAAGGCCCTCTCCCAACAATTCCTGTTCAACTTTATCTGTTGCAAGATCAATCTTTGTCAGATAAAAGGATGAATCCAGGTATTCGCCTATGTACATAGTGTTGTCATAAACTCCCGCTACGGACTTATTGAATGTTTCCGCTGCATTGCTTACTTTACTCTTTCCAAGATATTTCTTGGATGCAAGGTCATATTTATCCATCACAAGACAGTCACCTTCCGGGTAAAACACAAACAGCATATCATCATTCATGTAGTATGCATTTCCCGACATATTAAAGGTAGTTCCTCCCTCAAAAGGAGTCCACTCTTCATCACATACAGATACCCCGTAATAGATTATTTGGTTCGAATCATAACAAAGAGTATAATAACCTCTGCTTCCGTAAGCCTTTATAAGATCATCAGTGAAATATTTTGTTTCATTAAGTCCCTTCTTACCATTAAGTTCTATCTTGGAAACAGCATAACCTTCAGAAGATACAAAAACCGGTTCTTTTATCTCCGGATTAAACATCGCAGAGACTATAGAATCATTTATGTCATAGCTATCAGTAAGTTCACCGGTTTCAACATTCCATTCACTTTCAGTATTACCCTTATAGTACAGAATATTGCCATTCATAAGATCTACAAATCCGGACTTTATAGATATATCTGTGCAGTAATGCGTATCCATCCATTTCTGTTCCAGCGTACCCGGAACAAAACAGTACACATCTGTTGTGTCCTTCGTAACAAAATGATACTGGAAAAGTCTTACACTTTTCTCTTCATCTCCCTTAACGTGAGAAACAAACAGGTATTTATCCCTATAAGCCATATCTTCTATGTGACCCGCAGGTAATGTTACAGATGCCATTTCCCCGTTGTCCATATTGTATTCATAGAGGCAAGACTCCTGATCATCAGCAGAGGTTATATTATATGTAGTAAAAGCAAGCCTCTTCCCATCCTCTGAGATCACACAATCATCAATAACATAGTCTTCTTCCAGCGAAATAGAAAAACTCTCTGTTTCTTTTCCGTCGCTTATCCTGTATTTATGCACTGTTCCATCAATATCGATCAAAAGAGCATTTCCCGTCTTGGCCTCAAATAAATGCTGTGCATTATACAGTTCTAATTCTCCATCCTGCCACAATTTTTCGCCTGTTTTTTCGTCATAGGCTGTAATGCTGTCACCTCGAAGTACAAGGAGTTTCCCATCCTCTGTAAATACCATTTTCTTTACGTGACTTTCAGCTTCATCGTCAAACAGAATCTGTTTGTGAGTAGCAATGTCCCAGATTGCTATATTTGATTTGTTGTCATAAGCTGCAAGATAAGACTTATCCTTAGAAATATCAAAATCCAGAATAGTGTTGGGCATATCATAATTCCATGCAGCACTTACATTAGTTCCCTGAAGAGTAACATAAGCCATAGATGCCTTTGTAAGAGCCTTCTCTGCCTCAGCCGTAACAGGTCTGTCCTTATCACTGTCACCGGGAAGCGCAGCCAGAGCAAGCTCCATTGCCTCAATTCTGTTCCCTTCATCAAGCTTTTTTCCGGACTCGTTTGCAAGATATCTGGACTGATTCTTTAAAGATTCAATATAGTTTTTATGAATAAGAGTGTTGCTGTAGAGCATATAGCCTGCAAAGCCTATTGCAAGTGCAAGAGCCAAGCTAAAAAAGGTCATCATCCTGCGAAGCTTATACTGCCTTTGCCTGTTTATAAGTTCGTCATAAGAGCAACCGATAATTGCAGCTACAAGGCGCGGGAGTTCCTCGGTCCTGGCCTTTCTTTTAGGAAGTCTGAAGTCACATGAAAGAGGCTCATACGGAACTTGCTCTGTATGAGTCTCACCCTTTTCATCTGTAAATTTCTTTTCATAAGAAAGAAGTCTCTTCGGGATAACGTCATAGGGTTCGCCATCTGCCAGTACTGTCAGGATATTGTTAATAGAATGGTTCTTTAAAAAAGTATCAATTTCCCTTTCAACCCAAGTGGACTTCTTGGTATTGGTAGAACAGATAACTATCAGATAGTCTGAGTTTTCAAGCGCCTGAGTGATCGTTTCATTTAAGTCACTTGTGATAGGCAGCTCATCCTTGTCTCTGAAAACTCTTTCTATCTTCTTTATTCCGGTAGATTTGCGAATCTTTCCCGGTATATGAAAATGCTCCAGATCTCTTACAATAGCTTCAGCTATCTTGTTATCAAGTTCTGCATGCTTATAAGAAATAAAAGCATTAAAATGTTTTATCATTTGGAACCTCCGGATTTTTTAATCCCCCCGGATAAGAAAAATCTCATATTTATTCTGCTGCTTTTTGATATATTCTCTCTACCATTGCGGCATTCAAAGGTCTGATCCTGGATAGCTTAACTGTGTCATTCATTGTTGCATCAAGTGACAAAGCCTTAATATCCTCCTCTGTTGCAGAAACTTCCAGTTCTTTTAAGCTAACAGGCATGCCGATCTTTTTGAAGAATGAAACTGTCTTCTCTATTCCATGTCTTGCAGCCATTTCATCATCTTCTTCATTTATGTTCCAGACATTTCTTGCAAAGCGCGCAAATCTGGGAAGTGCATCCTTATAAAGTTCCATCGCCCATGCACCCCAAACAGCAGCCAGCGATGCTCCGTGAGTTACATCATATCTTGCCGAAAGAGCATGTCCCAATTTGTGCACTGAAAAATCTTTTCCTCGTCCGCACTCTGTCAGATTATTATGAGAAAGACTGGATGCCCAGAAAACTTCTGCCATTGCATGATAATCAGAAGGATCGTTTACAACTCTTTCTCCGTTTTTAATAACACATCTAAGAAGCCCCTCTGCGATCTCATCTGTCATATCGCAGTCTGATCCCGGAATAAAGTATCTCTCCATGGTATG
The DNA here is from genome assembly GCF_000702265.1 of Butyrivibrio sp. NC2002. Classification (GTDB taxonomy): domain Bacteria; phylum Bacillota; class Clostridia; order Lachnospirales; family Lachnospiraceae; genus Butyrivibrio. Next base: position 604,398 of record NZ_KL370880.1, on the reverse strand, counting down.
CATCATGATATCTGTAACACCCGCAGATAACTGTTTCTTGGGAAGAGTCATTCCAAGCTCAGGATTCATTATCGCAAAACGGCATCTGTTAAAATCTGTATTTATTCCGGCCTTTTTGCCGATCTCTTCATTAGTAAGAACTGCAGAATCGCTCATTTCACTACCAGCTGCCGGCATAGTAAGAACCGCGCCCACAGGAAGTGACTTTGTAAGAGGAACCTTCTTTGTCCAAATATCCCACAGCTTCTCGTCTTTGTTGGCAGTTCCGTGCGCGATCGCTTTTGCAGTATCTATCGCACTACCTCCGCCGATTCCTATAATTATGTCTACACCTGCTTCCAGTGCAGCCTTTATGCCTTCTTCCGCATGAGCAAGTGTCGGATTTGGCTTTGCTCCGCCAAATTCTTCATATTCGACACCTGCTTTTTCAAGCGATCTTTTCACTCTGTCAAGCAAACCTGACTTTATAACGCTTCCCTTGCCATACACAAGAAGTGCCTTTTTTCCGTATTTTAAAGCGACCTCTCCTGTTTTATTCTCGGTTTCTCTTCCGAACACAACCTGAGTAGGTGCATAGTAATTGAAATTATCCATATTAACGACCCCTTTCTTGTCCTGACTGTACCCACGGGCAAGCCGCCTACGTTAAGCTAAAATTTACTTTATAACCATAACCCCTTGATGTTTAATCTTACCTTATTTGACACAGTTTATAAAGGTTTGTCGTTTCACTTTTTTGCACCGCTTAGAACAAAGAGTTGCTTTGCAACTCTTTGCGCGCCGATGCGCGCAAGCTTTAGCTTGCATAATACTTCTGCGCATCGGTCGCATCCATAGTGAAGCGTTTTTTATTTGATAGGAATTTCCTATCAAATAAAAAATCAGAAAATTCTTTTTTTTAATACGTTATTTCGTGATACAATAGATGAAGTGTGAAAAATATGCTTATAAAAAGGAGGACAACATGGCCAGAAAAAGCAGTGTAGAAAGAGCAAATAAACTAACAGGCGGTTTTGCTACCGCTTCTAAAAATATTGTAGTTCAGTATCAAAACCGTGACAAAAACATGGACGAAATCCTTGATCTGATCAAAAAAGATGCAATGTCAAAGGGAATAGATGACGCGGATTTTTGTTCTGTTGATGTTTATATCAAGCCTGAAGAACAGAAGGTTTTCTACGTTATAAACAAAGATGTAAACGGAAGTATAGACTTTTAAGCGATCACAAAATCCCAGACCTTATCATTATTTTTTACTTGATCGGATTTCCTGATCTTACTTATTTCTTAGGAGGAGAAAAGATGGCAACAGTATTTGTTGTAGCAAACCAGAAAGGCGGTATCGGCAAAAGCACCACCGCAACCAACCTCGCCGGAATTTTGGGGCAGAAGGCAAAAACACTTTTAATAGACGCTGATCCTCAGGGAAACAGCACAAGCACCTATAATGCAAAAATAGAAGATGTCGCAACACTCTACGACGTCATTATCGACTCAGATAAACTTCCCATTTCAGAAGCAATCCAGCATACGGAAAACGGAGATATCGTCGCATCCGATCCGCTCCTTGTAAAAGCAGAGAAAATGCTCGACGGAGACCTTGAAGGATTCTATCGTTTAAAAGATGCACTCGATGATTTAGGTGAATATAAATATATCGTGATTGATACCGCACCTTCACTTAATATCATTTTGTACAACTGCCTTATTGCAGCAGATAAAGTGATAATCCCTGTAACTGCAGATTCCTATGCGATTCAGGGAATCCAGCAGCTCTACGATACGATCATGTCCGTAAAGAAGAGACAAAACAAAGACCTTTCCATCGCAGGTCTTCTGCTCGTAAGATATTCCGGACGTTCAAACTTAGAGCGTGAAACCAGAGAAAACATCGAAAAAACCGCAAAGCAAATGGGAACAAAGCTTTTCAAGACGGTTATCCGCGAGTGTGTAAAAACAAAAGAAGCTCAGGAATACAAAAAGCTTCTTATCGACTACGCACCAAAGTGCAACACCTGTATTGATTACATTGATTTTGCAAAAGAGCTTACCAAAAGGTAAGCTCTTTTATCACAATCCCATTATTTCACCATAGATCATTACGGCATTTCTTACACAGTCCTCGCAGGGGCAAAGCGGTTTTCCATCTGTCATAGTCTTTAATTCCTTACACTTAATAGCTCCGCATCTTTTGCAAAATTCCTCCTGGATCTGTTTTGTAATTCCAAGTGTTCCTTTGCCTTCGGTTTTAAGTCCTGCGATCATTCCTGCTCCGATAAGAGCTCCGCATGTCGCTTCAAGATTACCCATACCTGCACAGAACCCTGCCGCCAGGGCGCGGAGCTGATCTTCTGAAAGGCCGCTCTGATCAGCAAGTGCTGCTGTCACAGCCTGTGAACAGTTATACTGCCCTGATGCCTTTAATGCTACCGCTTTTTCTGCTCTCTCATTTAACGTCATCATTCTTAGTACCTTTCTCATTATTTTAAACTCACTCCTTACCTGTTTTATCTATCGTAAAGATTATGCCAGGCCCTGTATTTTGTTTTCGAGTCTTGCCTTGGAAACAGCACCAAGCTCATCTGCAACCAGTTTGCCATCTTTTATAAATGCAAAATAAGGAATGCTCATTACTCCATATTTCTGAGCAAGCTCAGGTTCTTCATCGATATTTATTTTTCCTACTTTGATCTTGCCATCATATTCCTCTGCAAGTTCAGCTACAACAGGTCCCATCATTTTGCAGGGACCGCACCAGTCAGCATAAAAATCTATAAGAACCGGTATATTACTGTTTTCTACTTCTGCTCCGAAATTGTCCTTTGTAAATCTGTATTCCATATATATCACCTATCACACCTTATGGCGCCTTTCCTATTATCCTGTTTATTTGTATTTGTTATTCTCAGCTGATAGTTATATTATAGGTGGTATAAAAAATATATCAACTACGCAGTTTATATGTACCTGGTAAGAAAAAAAATACCTCCCTGGATCACAAAATCCAAGGAGGCTTAAAATAGACTACATGGTCCTGGTCAAAAGGACTACCGTCTCATCTGTTATTTCTTTGTCCCAACCAACAAGATTCTCTTTAGTCAGGTTGTCTGCGTATTCATTTAGTGCATCTTCACCAAATGCAATAGTAGTAAACTCCTTATCATTATAGTACATGGGGAATGCAAAGGATATGCTCTTTAGGAATCTTCCATTGTCCTTTGGTTGCTCATATATTTGCACTTCTTCAATAAACGACTGCATGAATTTCTTTTTTTCTAAATCCGTAAAGTTATCGTAAACGGTTCTTCTCTATTTCTAATAATTCTTTTAGTCCATTCATCTACTAATTATTTCCTTTTCTATTTTTTCTCTTTTTTTACTTTTATAGCACTCATTACGTTCTCTTTTGGCATTATCTACTTTTTCGGCAGTAACATTATCCCGGCCGTTACGGTCTTTCTAAATATTTATCCAATTCCGCCAGTAGTGCTCGCACGCCAATTACGGTCGCCTCTTACCAAAGTGTATTTATCGACAGTAGTACCAAGGATCTTATTACGGTCAGTATCATCAAAATGTAAATACCGCACGTAGTAAACATTCTTTACCTACTGTCGATTTACACACATATCATTTTTCTGCCGTAATCGCCTCACAAACATTACGATCCAATTTTAAAAGACTATTAAAATCAACCGTAATACACCATAGAATTCTACTGTCGAAAACTAGAACACATAGATTTAGACAGTAAACTAAGCCTTTTTCATTCTGATAAAGTCGAAAAATATTCCTTGAAAAATATTCTATCGCAGCAAACTGATTTGCTACGTGAAAGAAAAAGCGGCAAGTTTATACTTACCGCTCCATCATTATTAGCCTTTCTTCTTTGCCACTATAAGGTATCTGTGAATAGTACCTTCTACAAAACCATTCTTGTCAATTACTTCCTGTATTTCAAGCAATTTATCAAAGCATTTTTCAACTGAGAAACCCGGAAATTCCCATTCGATAATATGCGCGAACCATACAAATGCCCCAACATCGTAGAACCTGATTGGTTTAAATACTTCTTCAGCTCTTATTATCTCAAAGCCTGCTTCTTCAAACTTCTTTCTCTGAATTGACAATTCAAGTTCCGGGAAAGGTGCAGGTACATCCGGTAGAACCATCTCAACAAGATCTCTGTCGTTCTTGCCTCCTACCTGCTGTGTAATAAAAAGCCCTTCCGGCTTGAGAAGTCTATGTGCTTCCACAGGATCAAAGCTTCCATGCCTGTTTATCATTATGTCAAAAGAGCTGTCAGCAAAAGGGATATTTGACTCATCATCGCAAGATCTGAAATCAATCCCAAATGGTAAGAGAAGCTCCTTACACAATTCAACATTAGGGGCATATCCTTCAGTAGCTGCAGTGTTCTTGTATGGGTGCTTCAAAGATAATAAAAACTCGCCACCACCTGTATCAAAATCCAACAGTTTCATATCAGGAAGAAGAAACTCTTCTATTATCTTTTTGTAGTCCCATGGGAGGTCATCCTCTTCTTCATATCTATCATGAATATGAGAAAAGTCCCACCCATGTATGTGTGCAACCTTCTCCTCTGCTTCCCACTCTTTTCTTAATTCACTTATTCTATCTGTATTCATATCTGCTCCTTTTCAAATAAAAATCTGTTCTTCATTATTTGTTCGGTGCAGTATGGGACAGCAAATAACTCTTATTAACCTCGGTACAACCTGCTGTCAGCATTAAAACTGCACCGAGTAGTTATCTCGCATTCTCATGATTACCTCCCATGCGACATCTGTTTATCCAGATTGTCACAACAAAAATATTATATACAATGTTATAAGCACACGTAAATACTAAAATAATTATATTCGGAGATAACTTATCATCCACAATTAGATTTTCTTATTCGTTGAAGTAGGCAAATTTGAAAAATTGACTAATGTATAACTTCTTGCGGGCAAAAGCGGAAATCGCCCGCAAGAATCCTGCTTTGCAGGACACGCCCCTCGCTTCGCGAGGACCTAGTCCAGTACGATTATTGTTTTTCTGATGAAAAACAATAATCTATAGTATTTTGCATGCTTTAGTCACTTGAATCAGACAATTTGCACTTTCAATTAAAGAAAATTTGACTAAGCCAGCTGAAATCTATCACCTGAGTCACTCCAGCATCATCAGAATGCACTTTAAAATTGAAAAAAATTGACTAAGCCAGCTGAATTCTATCACCTGAGTCACTCCAGCATCATTAGAAACTCCAAAAAGAGTGACTAAATTAGAGAAGTATTGATGGTTTTAGTCAAAAAACTGAATTTATTTCAAAAATCCTACCCGCGCTTTGTCTGTTTTTGTCATCGTTTTTCTCATTATCTATTTTTTTACTTTTATAGCACTCATTACGTTCTCTTTTGGCATTATCTACTTTTTCGGCAGTAACATTTTCCCGGTCGTTACGGTCTTTCTAAATATTTATCCAATTCCGCCAGTAGTGCTCGCACGCCAATTACGGTCGCCTCTTACCAAAGTGTATTTATCGACAGTAGTACCAA
>NZ_KL370880.1:0-598634 GCF_000702265.1 Butyrivibrio sp. NC2002 | reverse complement strand
CTGGATGGCCAGCCGTGGTAACTAGAATAATCTCAGATAAGTAAATCGATTTGGTTATGCGCTTGTCATGTCTCACCACTATTTCACAAGGAAGTTCTGCTCTGTCCTCGTCCTTCCGGACTTGCCAATCGCAGACAGCTATCGCATGGACAGTGTTAGCCTTCTGACGTCGTCCCTTTGGTCCTAGTCAAAAGGACTACTGTTTCAACTGACCTGGTGAAAGGGAACATATCCACAGGAATGATACGTTCTGCCTTGTAACCATTTTTAGTTATTATCGCTAGATCATTTGCAAGCGAATCAGGGCTGCAGGAAATATAAACTATTCTGTCGGGGTTAAGTGTGAACATTGAATTCAGGAAAACCTCAGTAGATCCTGATCTTGGAGGATCCATAAATACAACGTCAGCTTTGTCCCCTGACTCAGCCATCTGTACCATGAATTTGCCGGCATCATTTTCATAAACTGTTATATTCTTTATTTCGTTAATTCTTGCATTTAATCTTGCATCCTTAACAGCATCTCTGTTAAGTTCAACTCCGATAACTTCACCTGCATGAGGGCTCGCAATTATACCTATCGTTCCCACGCCGCAATAGCAGTCAAGAACTGTTTCTTTTCCGGTAAGTCCTGCAAGCTCAACCGCTTTGGAATAAAGCTTTTCTGTCTGAACAGGATTGACCTGATAAAAAGATTTAGGTGAAATCTTAAACTTCATTCCGCAAACAGTATCATAAATAAATCCGGGACCATAGATTGTTTTTTCCTTATCTCCCAGGATCATACTTGTATGCTTGTCGTTTACATTTATGACAATTGTAGTGATCTCAGGATGCTCTTTAAGAAGAGCCTTTACAAAGTTATTCTTAGAAGGCAGGATCGGTGAAGTCAGGACCAGTACAACCATGATCTCCCCAGTGTTATGTCCTACTCTTATAAGTACATGCCTAAACAGACCGTAGCCGTTATCCTCGTCATAGGTCTTGATCTTAAATGATTTAAGCATTCCACGAATGGTTTTGATGATATCGTCAGCCTTCCTGTTTTCAAGGAAACACTCATCTACCGGAACAACCACATGTGAACCTTCTTTATATATACCGGATACAGGATTCCCTTTTCTATCATGCGTAAAAACAGCATGAACCTTGCATCTGTAGTGCCAAGGCTTCTCCATCTCGATGAAGTCTTCCACTTTTCCGTATTTTCCAACAAGCTCTTCGACCCTTTTCTTTTTTATAGCAAGCTGCTTCTTATAGGGTGTGTCTATCATCTGACAGGCACCGCATTTTTTAGAATAAGGGCATCTGCTCTTTGGAGTTTTGGTAGTATTATTAGCTTTGGTAGTTTTAGTATTTTTTGTATTATCTTTATTGTTGCTTTTAAATGGCTTCTTATACATTATCTTTCCTTCTTTTTTATTCCGTTCAATGTCTATGTTTTATGATGGCAGGACCTAACAGGAGCTATTCTGTATGCTTATAAAGCTTCAGCGAGTTCTCTGCCAAAAAAAGACCTCCGGAAACAAACTGCTCCGAAGGCCGACAACACTACTTTCTGGACTTATTTTTGTTCTTATTTTTTCTGTCGCTAAAGTCACGCAGCTTAATATCTTCAAGCCCTGAAACCAAATCCCTGGCTCTCTCTACATCTGCTCTGTTGATCCTTATTGTGCACAGGATCTTGCTGTTATCTCTTCCAAACAATTTCTGAAAAAATGACTGATTCTGCCAATCTATATAGTATGATATTCTGTTCGCAAGAAATCTCTCTTCAAGGATCTTCTTGCTTTCCTGTGAATATACTCTGCAAAACGATACTTCGTTATTAAAAACCTGATCTTCCTGAATAATTGATGACATAAAAAATATAACCTCATTTTGTTTTTTGGTGCTACGGCTCTATTGTACAAAAAACCGCGGAAATTGTAAACGCACCCTTTCTATTTTTCTATTGATACAATCTGTAAACATTCCGAAAAAGCGCATACTTTTACACATTCTTCATCATATTAATTATCTTTTCATTTGAAAAAAACATATACTTGGGATAAAAATTAATTAGAGATATTATGCAGACAGCATGGACGCTGTCTTTTCGGGAACAATGTTCCAAAGGTCAAAGGAGTGATATCTATGGGAATTAACGTAAATATGGATTATTCCACCTTATTTTCCAGTATGTCAGCACCATCCACATCTTCCGGGAATTATCTTGGTAATCTCTCCGGTATGTTGTCGGATTATTCTTCAATAAAAAATGGCAGTTATGGAAAGCTTGTATCAGCATATTATAAAAAAATAGACTCTGAAAACAGCTCAGCAACTTCTAAAACAAAGGAAGATAAAGCTGAAAGATCTGCTGCGAGCTCAAAGAGTAATGAGTCAAAAAAATACTCATCTATGGCGCAGACTGCGAAAGATGTTCAGTCCGATATAAGTAAGCTCACAGATTCATCAAGTAAATCCGTCTATGAAAAAGAATGGCAGGACATCAAGGGTGAAGATGGATCAACCCAAAAGGTATTCGACTACAATACAAGTAAAATAACCAGCGCCGTTTCGAGCTTTGTAAAAAATTACAACAGCCTTATTTCAGCTGCGTCAGATGCATCTGATACAACTACTTCCACCAGGGCATCATACATGCAGAAAATAACCAATTCGTTTAAGACAGAGCTGTCGGCAATCGGAATAAATGTTGGCGATAATGGCAAGCTTTCTCTTGATAAAGATAAAATGAAAGAAGCGGGTATGGAGTCTGTTAAAAATGTTATGGGTTCAAGAAGCGGCTATGGATATCAGATTTCATCGGCAGCTTCGCTTATAGAATCTTCCGCAACCCATGCAGCTTCGCAAAGTAAGACCTACTCTGCAAACGGAAGCTTTAATTCAGATATTTCATCTATTCTGGATTCTTTCGTATAAAAAAGAAAAAATGCGCCCTTGACGTACAATCATAGGTTGTATGCCAAGGGCGTTTTTATGTCATAAAATCCTTATATCATTCAGCTATTTCAGCCGCTTTGTCAGCATATTTTACTCTGTATATCCTGTGCAGGGATTCATTTATTCTATCCTCGCTGATCGTCCCATTCTGAACTGCTGTAAGAAGAGCTGTATAAGCCTCTGTAAAATCCGAAGGAATAAATATCATATCAGCTCCTGCATTTATTGCAGCTATTGCAGCATCACCTGCAGAATATTTCTCAGTTATATTACCGTCATTAAGTGAATCTGTAATTATTATACCGTTAAAGCCAAGTTGGTTCCTCAGCACATCCTGCATGATCACAGAACTCAGACACGAAGGAGTATCATCTCCCGTAACTCCCTGCGAAGGAGCTGTGCACACCATTATCATCGGCGCACCGGCGTCTATTCCTGCCTTGAACGGTTCAAGCCTTGAGGCAAGATCATCAATAGATGATCCATCATCAGACATCTGAGGGAAATACTGAAGGCATGCATTGACGCCAAAATTCTTAAGTCCTGAAACAGTCTGCCCGATCATCATAGAAGCAACCTGCGAATCTGTTCCAAAAGATGTTTCCCCTTCAGAGAGATTAGCGTTGATCCCCAGATTAGTATTAAAGCCGTATTTATTCATATAATCCGAAACAGTATTTGCGGTATTATATGCTTCATCAGCATTGCCAGTAGCTGCAAGTTCTGACGGACTCTGCGGCATTCCAAGTCCAAGTGCGTTGGCTATCTGACTGCTGCTTCCACCAACTTCACAGGTTCCAACGAAAAGTGGATACTTACTCATTTCTTTAGTAGAAGCGATCATCTCTGATAACTGTGCTTCATCCTTCATGTTTTTAGATGTATAAAACAATCCTCCGACAGGATAAGCCATCAGCGCATCCTGGGTTGCTGTTCCTGCCTTGATAACAGCTTCAACTCCCGTAAGCTGTTCCGGAGCTATAAAAAACAATCCGGCAACTTTATCCTCAAGCGGCATGGATGAAATGCAGGTATCCACGATACCATCAAGAACATCTGTCTCCTGAACTGCTACATCAACAGAAATATCCATAGGTGATGTAGCTGCCACATCCTCCGCTTCTACAGATGCTTCCTCAGTTGAAGCCAAAGCAGCAGCGGAATTTAAACTTATCAGAGCACTGCCTATTCCCCTTATCGCAAGTGCCCCTCCAAAAACAAGACATACAAACACAATTCCGGCCAGAACATAAGCGATTATCTGGCTTCTAATCCTTCGCTGCCTTCGAATCTCTCTTCTTTCATCGCGCTCAGTCTCGTATCCTGTATTCCTATTTTCCATACAACCTCCCGGCGGGCATCCCCTCATTTATGCCAACACCTTTCACTGGTTATATTTTACCACAGCAAAAACACTATTACTACCATTTATAGTCTAATCAAACACAAAATATTGTGTTTTTCTCCGGAATCTAAAAAATGAATCCATAGCGGAGCGTTTTTTTTGTTTAATTAGGAAATTCCTATTAAACAAAAAAACATAAGGGCGAATGCATCTTTTCATTGCACCCGCCCTTACGTCTGTTCAAATTGTGTTTCTTTGTCCAATGGACTTACCTCCAAATCTCAACGCATGTTCTTACATTAACCTTTGCATTCATATGCTTGTGGTGGTGAACTATAAAGCTACTATCTCGCCACATTGTCATGTACCTGAACTCGTTGTAGTGGATCATTCACTATTGTTGTGGTTACTAAACTAGCTCGGTGGACTGTACCTTCCTTTCCGAATTTTAATAAAAACGTTTGATTAAAAACTTAAGTTCCCTTTGGACCGTACCTGCCTTTCTTTCAGCCCCTGCTGAAGTATTTCCAAAACTTAAAACGTTCTTTGTTATGTTTGTAGTATATCTCTATGCATTTAATTTGTCAACACATTTCGCATATTTTCTTTTATTATTTTGATTATTTATCTTGACTTATTCGTTTTTCTGATAATTGTACATATTCGATATAATTTTTGCACAATTCAGAATTTCGATAAGAGCACTCCTTTTTTACAATTATTTTATAAAATATTCGAACCCCAAAAGCCGCTTATATACATATTTTTACTGTTTCAGATACCAAAAATTTCAAAATCCGATCGTTTTTGGTGAAATGATAAAAATAATGTAAATATTTTGTATTTCATTAGATTTTACGGAATAGTTGATAGATAATATTGGTATAAATAATGTTCACATTTAATTATTGTTTTAGCAAGAAAGGATAAGTATCATGAGTAGAATATCTGAAGTAACTGCACTGCAACAGCAACGTATAAAGGAAATGACAGACCGCTTCCAGACTGAACAGATTGCCGATTCAACAAAGACACAATTAATGCTGCAAAACATGACACAGACGCTTAATGATATATCAAGCACTCTTGCCCTTATTGCAGACAATGTTATGTCTAAATGATGTTTTTGACTTTATAAGGAAAAACACTCCGCTGCAAATATAGTTGCAACGGAGTGTTTGTCTGTAAATTCGCGACTTAAACCAAAGGATATTTTTTAGTAAGCTCGTCGATTATTACTCTGGCCTCGTCGTTCTTTTCACCTTTTCCCTTTATTACAATAGATATAGCTTCTGCTATTTTATCCATATCTTCTTCGTTCATGCCTCTTGTTGTAACTGCAGGTGTTCCAAGTCTGATGCCGCTTGTTACAAAAGGAGACTGTTTTTCATTGGGTATTGTGTTCTTATTGGCTGTAATGTGAGCATCATCAAGCCATGCCTCTACATCCTTACCTGTAAGATCAAAATTGGTAAGGTCGATCAGCATAAGATGGTTGTCTGTTCCGCCTGAAACAATCTGAACACCTCTCTTCATGAGACCTTCGCTCAAAGCCTTGGCATTTTTAACAATCTGTTTCTGATATTCTGTAAATTCAGGTGTAAGAGCTTCCTTGAAGCAGACAGCCTTGGCAGCTATTACATGCTCAAGAGGGCCGCCCTGGATTCCGGGAAATACTGCCTTATTGAATTTGAATTTATCCTGCGCAGCCTGATTCCAGAGGATAAGACCGCCTCTCGGTCCTCTTAATGTCTTATGAGTTGTTGTCGTAACAACATCAGCATAAGGGAACGGACTGGGATGAACACCTGCTGCAACAAGTCCGGCAATATGTGCAATATCAACCATAAGAACTGCACCACAGGCATCTGCTGCCTCTCTGAATTTGGCAAAATCTATTATTCTGCAGTAAGCAGAGGCACCGGCAATTATAAGCTTAGGTTTATGTTCGATGGCAAGCTTCTTGACTTCGTCGTAGTCGATAAAGCCATTGTCGTCAACACCGTATGAAACTACATTGTAGTATGTACCGGAAATATTAGCCGGGCTTCCGTGTGAAAGATGTCCACCCTGACTAAGGTTCATACCAAGAATTGTATCACCGGGTTTAAGAAGAGCAAACTGTACTGCAAGATTGGCCTGCGCACCTGAATGAGGCTGTACATTCGCATAATCGCATTTAAAGAGTTCCTTGGCACGTTCTATGGCAACATTCTCTACCTTATCAACAACCTGGCAGCCACCATAATAACGCTTTCCGGGAAGTCCTTCCGCATATTTGTTGGTAAGTGGACTACCCATGGCAGCCATAACTGCCTTACTAACCCAGTTTTCAGACGCTATCAGCTCAATGTGATTGTTCTGACGTTCAACTTCCTCCTCGATAAGACCTGCAATTTCAGGATCTACTTTTTTCACTTCGTCCAATGAATACATTACTGCTCTCCTCCGCCTAACCTTCGCCTTTTTTCAAACCAGTTTTCTTTGGCAAAATACTGGTTTTAATAATTTGACGTTTTAATGTGTTAAAGTGTCGTGATAGATAATAGCATATATTAAAATCCTCGTCAAAACATATTTCAAAATGCTATACTGTATCAGGTAGGATTTTGCTTCTTAAAAGAAGCAGGATTCATAAGTTTTGTGGGGTATATTATGTTTTATTGTATTGTTAATCCGGCATCCAAATCAGGTCACAGCAAAGAAATCTACAAATTATTTGAAAGTAAATGCAAAGAAAAAGGCATCCGTTATCAGGTTATTTTCACCAAGGGTCCGGGGCATGCCATGCATACTGTAAACAGGCTTACTTCAAAAGACGTACCTGATGACAAGAAGCCCTTCAACATTATAGTTATGGGCGGCGATGGCACATTAAACGAAGTCATATCGGGAATAGAAGATTTTGAAAATGTAAGGCTTGGAGTTATTCCGCTTGGATCAGGTAATGATTTTGTAAGAGACCTTGGATTTCAGAAAAAGACCGAAGATCTCATAGATACCATTCTTAAAGGCGAAGTTGTACGAAGGCTTGATATAGGAAATGTGCATTACAATAATATGACCAAAACCTTTTCAAGGCTCCATGACGAGCGCATATCCTCTGACAGAAAATTTGATGTCAGCTGCGGAATAGGCTTCGATGCTGCTGTTTGCGAGGAAGCCCTCTCTTCAGGTACCAAAAACTTCCTCAACAAGATCGGTCTGGGTAAACTGACTTACGGTTCGATAGCAGTAAGACAGATCATAAATTCAATAAAGACGGGCTGCGATATCGAAACAGACAACGGGCAAAGGATTCACTATGATCATCTTATATTTGCAGCAGCCATGATCCATCACTATGAGGGTGGTGGCTTTAATTTTGCTCCGGATGCAGTACTTGATGACGGTATGTTTGATCTGATCACCGGTGGTGATATGAGCTTATTCCAGATTTTCACCACTCTTCCGCTTGCATTTTTAGGAAAGCATTACGGCAAAAAAGGAATTCACCACATAAGGGCAAAAGAAATACGCATCAAAACAGAGATGCCTCTCTGGGTTCATACCGATGGTGAAGTGCTTCTTAAGTCAAACGATATAACGCTTACCTGTTTAAAACAGAAAATAGCACTTTTATCATGATAAATGCCTAATTTTTTATTGTTTTTTTATTATTTTTATGCACTTTTGATTTTGAAAAAATATATAGCCTGATATATAGTAAATTATGTTAGCATGAAATTTGGTTTTTAACGATATAAGGTATTATTTTGTATGAAAAAAACATTGGCAAAATATTTTGACAAACCTTGGACCAGAGACAGAATGCTTGATACTCTCAGGCTTCTTATTCCGGTTTTAGTATATGGCATAATTTATTTATCATGGTTTTTCCACTTGGAAAACACTAAGTCATTGCATTATACAGAGATACACACAGCGCTTGATGACAGCATTCCGTTCCTTGAGATATTTATTATTCCTTATCTTGGATGGTTTTTGTATTGCGCGGTATTCTTCTTTATGTTTCTTTTGATGTATGACCTGGAAGATTTCTTTAAGATGGAGGCATTCTTCTTTACAGGAATGACACTCTTTTTGATAATCTCAAGTGTATGGCCTAATATTCAGTATCTTAGACCTGCCGTTATGCCAAGAGATAACATATTTGCACACATGGTTGCTCATCTGTATCAGACTGATACACCTACAAACCTTTGGCCAAGCATTCATGTATACAACTCGATTGGAACACATATTGCAGTATCTAATTCAAACAGGTACAGCAAAAAAGTAAAACTGTTTTCATTCGTATTTTGTGTTTTAATCATTCTGTCAACAATGTTCATCAAACAGCACTCTGTTATCGATGTTCTCGGCGGAATACTATTTGCAATCATCATCAATCTGATCGTATACAAGAGCGAAATCATTGTACATGCTTATAACAGACATGTAGAACGCGTAAATGTACGTCTTTGATCTTGAATATTAAAATCCCCATTGCCAAACGGTAATGGGGATTTTTATTAGTTAAAGTTATATAATCTCTGAGCTATCTTGTAGCCTGTCAGGGTAATCTTTCTTCCGCCCTTTCCGGGAAGATAAATGAATACGCCTTCAATTCTGTATCTGAGCTTCATATAGAGAAGTAAGCTCTTGCTCTTTATATAATTCATGAGCTCTTTTCTCTTCTCGAGATTTTCTTTTGTTCCTGATGCTATCATGAGAATCGTGGAAATAGCAGTAATGATCTCAAGATAGTTAAACATATAGTGGTAACGTTTGTAATTTGATTTGATCATGCCGATATTCTCAACGTAGTAATCCACCATGAGCTTATTAACCTTAACCTGCTGATCAAGTCGTGAGATCATTATGTTCTGATTAACTGACTGGTCTGCTCTTCCGATGTAATAGTAGTAAAAATTAACATCCAGGTAGTACATTGTCTTAACAAACGGAAGCGGGTTAAATACATAGATATTATCTACATAAAAGGTATGCTCCGGAAGCTTTAATCCGCAGTCCTTAAGAAGCTTTGTGCGGAAGATGACTGAATGCATAAGAAGATAATGTCCGATTCTGATCCTCTTTACATCATCCCAGGTAAACACTTCCTCGATAGGGAACATTTTGTTATATCTCATTACCTTATGTCTGTGCTCGCCCTCTTTGTTATATACGAAGTTGCTGATAAGAAGGTCAAGCTTCTGACCATCTGCAACAAAATCAGAAAGTGTTGTAAGGATCTTTCTATATGCAATCTCCTTTACCCAGTCGTCACTGTCAACAACCTTAAAGTAAAGACCTGTAGCATTTTCAAGTCCTGTATTGACAGCTGAGCCATGTCCACCGTTAACCTTGTGAATAGCTTTAACTATCGTAGGATATTTTGCTGCATATTCATCTGCAATTTTAGCTGTATTATCTGTTGAACCATCATCTACAACCAGAATTTCAACATCTTCGCCGCCAACAAGAAGCGATTCTATGCATTTACTCATATAATCCTGTGAATTGTAGCAGGGTATAGCTATCGAAAGTAATTTCATCTTTTTTCATTTTCTCCAATCATTTTCTTAATCTTGTTACTTCAAACCTTTGCTTGGTTATAAGGCATTCCTTAAGTTCAACACATCGCAAGTCAGGATCATCTCCCGGAACTTCCGTATCGATGGCCATCGCCATAACATCGATCATTTCGTTGGTAATAATCGGCCTTAGCTGGTTTAATATTTCAAGTCTCTCCGAGCTTGAATCTGCATCAAGGAACTTCACTACAAGCGGGTTCATGCCAAACTCTTCTGCTTCCTCTTCTATAGTTCTTTGCATATAATTGGCATTTCCTTCTGAAGCGGTCTCCTCTTTTGCAGCTCCCTCATTTTCAAAAGAAAACTTCCTGTCAAATTCCAAAGCAGATTTTGATAGGACCTGATCTTTTGCAGGAGCATCTTCCTTTGCCAAAGCAGCGTCATCAGCCTTTGATACTTCAAACCTCTCAAATCTCATCTTTTGATCTGCATTAGGATATTTTACATGATCAACTTCAGACATAAACTCCTTAAGTGATCTGCAATAAACGGTAAAATCCCCATACAGTGCCTGATATACAACTATATCTTCACCTGTATCTGCATCTTTTGCAACTGTTATGATTTGATATTTACCGCCTTTAAAATGTCTGTATAATTCTTGTGGTGCCGGTCTTTTTAACATCAAATTCTCCTTTAAATACTTCTAAGATAAAATATTGTATTTCCAGTTAAAAACACATGACTTCTTCCGTTTTTCTGAAGAAAAAACAGAAATCTATACAACGAAAACCATTATATCATAAATTGACTATTTTTTCCGAGATGAAGCCTTTATAATGATCATCTCAACGCTGATAACATGGTCAAGTTTTCCGCTTTTTACAAGATAGTCACTCTCAAGGCACAGATCAAGTGACTGTTTGATATCATCAAAGCTGTAATTTCTGACAAGCTCAACATACTTTGATCCGACAAAAGGCAATAATCCCAGTGTCTTTGCGATAGATGAAGAATCAATCCTTTTTTCAACCATTTCCTTGGTCTGAAGCATGAGATTGAACTGTCTTGCGATAAGTGCAAGTATCATCTCAGGAGCAGTCTTGAGCGCCAGAAGGTCATAATAAATCTCTATCGCTTTCTGCTGATTCCTCTGCGTTATCGCATCTGTCATCTCGAATATTCTGCTGGTAAGCCAGTTTGCGCATACTGCATCTATATCATTTTCCGTTATCTCATCTCTTCCAAGACAGTAACTTACCAGTTTATCCATTTCATTGCTCATATTGGACATATCGGTTCCGACTCTGGTTATGAAGTATGCTATCGCTCTTGGTGATATTCTCTTATTCTCAGCTTTTATCTTGGAAGCAACCCATTTTGAGAGCATTTGCTCATCCGGGGTGTCGCAGCTTATAGCAAGTCCCTGCTTGGAAACGGCCTTGTATAGGGCATTTCTCTTATCAACATTTGATTCCACAAAAACGAACACTGTTGTCTCGGACTGGTTCTTAAGATAATCTGCAAGCTCAGGACATCCTTTTTTGAAAAAGCCGCTGTTTTCAATAACAATGACTCTTCTCTCAGCAAAAAAAGGAAGTGTCTCCGCCATATCTATAACCTCACCCGGGTTTATTGAATCGCCCTCATAGTGCTGCATATTCATGGCATCACCACTTCCAAGAAGCGCTTTTCTTAATTTATCTCTGTTCTGAATCCGTAAGTAAGCTTCTTCTCCGAAAATCAGATAACATGGTTTAAAATTGCCGGTAGCAATGTCTTCATTTATCTGTCTTTGCTTAGCAGGATAATCTGATGTTTTCTTAGCTGCCATAATCGACTGTCCCCTTGATATAATCGAATCACATGTTGTATATTATAGCATAGGAAAAGCGGGAAAGTATAAAGGAGAATATGAAAATAGTTGAGTCATAGGGCATCTGCATATTGTTATGTACCTATGGCATCTGATTGGAGGAGAAACAATGCTTAAACAGGTATCTATCTATGCTGAAAACAAAAAGGGTTGTTTTCAGAAAATCACCGGTATTTTAAAAGACAATAACATAAATATTCTCGGTTCAGTAACCAATGATACTGCTGAATACGGCATTATAAGAATGGTGGTATCTGATCCCGAGAAGAGTCTTGAAGTTTTAAAAGCAGCAGGTTTTATCTGCAAAACCACTTCTGTTCTGGCAATAGAATGTCCGGATGAAGTAGGAGCTTTCGATAAGATTCTCAAGGCACTTTACGATAGCAACATAAATGTAAATTATACATATCTTTCATTCAACAGAGATTCCGGCCTTCCTATTATGGTAATGCATACTGATGATGTTCATGCCGTAGAAAATATTCTGGTAAACAAAGGCTATAATTCCATCTCATAAATAATGCTTTTTTATATCATAAAAAAGCAAAACGCGGATTCCCCAATCCGCGTTTTTTGATACTTATATTAAATTTTCATACCCTAAAAAAATTTTGCCGACAAATACTATCACGCCTTAAATCCATCAATTCACGCGCCGCCATCAGTATTATTACTGTCTTTATCATCTTTTTCTACTGTCATTACCCCTCGGCCAGCTGCTAAAAGGCCAACGACAAATGTAAGAGATATCGCAAATTCAAGTCCAAGAATAAACCTGTCTGATTCTTTTCTTTGAACACCTAATACTTCTCCGTCATCTGATGTATCTTCATCTGAAGATGATTCAGCATTTTCTTCTGAAGTGTTTTCATCTTCGCTGACGGTAATTCCCTCATAAGTCGTCGACGCATATACAGGTAACACATTCCCGATATCATATGTAAGGAGTGCGCCAAGAAGCAATATCACTGCAACTAAACGTCTCATATATCCAGCAAAATCCTTTCCATATAAACTATCTGATTTTATTATACACAGCATTTACTAAAACGTGTTTACCAAACATGAACAGTTTTATTCAAAACTCGTACTTGACATTTGCGTTTTCGTCGTAATTGTACATTTTTTGCCCTTTTACTTACAAAAATTGCTTATTTGCATTGTTTTTCCATTTGTCGTCACTGTAATTGCACCGTTTTCTGCAGTTGTATATATACTACTGCCCGCATCACCTAGCCTTTTAAGCAGTTCCCTATGCGGATGATTGTACTTATTATTTACTCCGCAGCTTATTACAGCAATCTTCGGTTTTATCATGTTTAGGAATTCTTCATCTGTCGTATATCTGCTCCCATGATGTGCAACCTTAAGCAGTGTTATATTCTCGAATTCCTCCATGTCTTTCTTAATATAGCCTTTCAGGCTGCTTTGTCCTTCTTTTTCCACATCCCCTGTAAACAGAGCCTTAAAGCTTCTAAGTTTTACATACATAACGGTCGAGTAGGCATTAGGCTCATCTGTTTGCATGCCGGATACAGGTCCAAGGCACTTCATGTATAAATATCCGGAATTTATCTTATCTCCTCTTCCTATGTACGATATAGCAATATTAAGATTTTTTGCATACTCCTCAAGCTTTTTATAATTTTCTCCTTTTGACTCATCTGCTATATCCGGCAAGATTAGATTCTTAACCTGTATACTGCCCCTGTTTTTGCTCATATCTTCAAAAAGCTCTATTATGCCGCTTAAATGATCCTCATCCTCATGAGTCAGAATTACCGCATCCAGTTTCCCTATGCCCTCGTATGCCAAAAACGGAATAAGCTGATATTTTCCCAGATTCTTTTTGGATGTGCTTCCTCCATCTATAAGATAATTTGCATCCGGAGTTTCAAGAACGATTCCGTCACCCTGTCCCACATCTATAAAGGTTATTGTAAGGGGCTGTTTTATTCTTATGCATAAGATCACAAGCCCTGCAGCAATTGCGGCATATCTTAGATAGCCTGCTGCCTTTCTGAGTTTCTTTGGCTTTGTCTTTAGCCATTCGTGCACAGGCTTTATCCTGTATTCATTAAAAAATACAAATATAAAAAGACACAGTAGGTAAATAAATACCTGTATTTTCTCTGAGTGCCCGACATACCACGTGCTTCCGTAGATTTGCTCTCCGGCAAGGCAGCATAACATAAACCAGGAAAGGATGAAATGTACAATGACCGCAAAAACTTTTCCAAGGCCGATCACTAAGCACCCTGCAAAAGCTGTCGCAAGTCCAAACAATATAAGCAGCGACATAAGCGGAAGTACAAGAATATTAAGGATTGCGGATATGACAGGAAATGTATAGTAAAAGGAGGTATAGACCGGCAGATTTACAAGTGTTATTGCCGTCCCTGCAGAAAAAATCTTAAGTCTGCCTTCCCTTAGCCATTCGGGAAGGGCCGGGTGAACATAGCCTATACCTATTATTGCCCCAAATGACATGAGAAATCCGCTGTGAGATAAATATAGTGGCTGTTCTATAAGGATCAGTATCGCACATAATGCCATTGCAGATAGCATATCATAGGTTCGCCCTATTACATCAGCCAAAACCTTTGCCACAAACATAAAGATTGCCCTGTAAGCTGAGGTGCTCATCCCGCACATAACTCCATATGAATACATAATAAATATCGATAAAAGCGCAGAAAGAAAAGTATGTAGTGACATCCTCCTAAGAAGCTTGTACAGACCAAATCCGATGATCGAAATATGAAGTCCTGATACCGCGATAATGTGAATGATCCCATTTCGCTTATAGGAGTCCTTTATTTCATCGTCAAGGTTGTTCTTATCCCCAAGAAGAATAGCCTCCATTACACCTGCATCCTTTTCATCCATGCATTTTTCAAGGCTCTCCTCAAGTCCTGTCTTTATTTTGTACAGGGACTCTTTATATACGTCCGCACTTCCACGCACGTCCAGTATTCTTACATCAACTATTCTGTATGAAATTTTTAATATTCTGTAGTAGCTTTTACTGTCAAACTCTCCGGGATTTGTAGCGTTCTGAAAAGCCATGCACTTTCCGCGCACTTTTATAACTCTGCCGTAAGCCGGAACCTCCTGTCCCTCCATCAAATGCAGCATCAAAAGTCCCTCTTCCCCCGGGGCTTTCAGATATACAACATCAGTATCTTTTTTCTTTTCTTTACCTTCTACAAATCCTATTTTGGTAACTGATGCCTGATCAGGCACAGTAAGATGCTCCTCATAAGGCATAACTGCCATGAGAAGCCAGACAGACAAAGCTATGAGCATCATAAAGATGCATAGCGGTCTTTTCATAAATTATTCTTCTACTATATCAAGATTTCTTTCAAAAACTGTGTTCAATGACAACGTATCCATAAAGATCACATCTGTAGATCCGCCTACAGATATCTGAACTTTATTAACATCAGTTATCGCACAAAGAGTATTGACCAATGAATAAATAGCAGTTTCTGCTGTCACTGCGTAAGGCTGGACAAGGAAACTGTTATCAAAATCCACATAACATACACCGTCTCGTACAGAAACAGAATTGATCTTGGTCTGCGGATTAAGTGTAGGAAGAGCCGCATCGGTGTTGGGTCCCTTTAAAACCTGCTCAACAGCAAGTCGCTGCATAAGTATATTACTGTTGTATACCACATTTCTGTATACCGGGATCAGACTGTTTCCTTCCTCTGATGCAAAATATAAAACGAGCTCAACCTTTTCATAGGTATTTATTTCATTGCCGGCATTATAGACAAAGTTGTCAGCTGACATATTTCCTATGATGTTGCCGGTACTGTCCTTAAGAGGTGTCCCTGCGACCATGAAAGTTACATAGTCAACTCCCGGCACCTGGCTCAGGGTTCTTACAACAGCAGCTCTGTCCAGAATCTCCGTAACGGTGTCATTCTCATTGTATCTTGCATCGAAATTAAGAGTAAGGAGTCCTCCCTGCAGTACGTATGATGTAAGATTTACCGCACCATAAATAGGAGCCTCATACTCGAGTTTTTCCGGCATGGTCTCCATCTGTACTAAAAGCTCATCTACAACCGCTTCTGTATCATCCATATCTGACTGCACTTCATACTTCTGGGACAGTATTCCGGTTTCTTCGGAGTTCAGATAATAGACATCGATTATACTGTCATTATCCTCCGAGTCTTTTCCCGCACACCCATTTATAAGCACAAGTGCTACGACAAATACCGCTATGAAATTAGTAAATATAATCCTGTTTCCACTCATATTTTTATTCAAATGATTGCATATAGATCAGAGGAATCTTTACTGTAAATGTAGTTCCAACGTCTTCTTGACTCTCAACTTCTATTGTTCCGCGGTGCATCAAAATAGCACGATGTGTTATGGCAAGTCCAAGTCCTGTTCCGCCAATCTCTCGCGATCTGGACTTATCCACGCGATAGAATCTCTCATATATCTTATCTAAGCTATCCTCAGGTATTCCTATTCCTGAATCACTGATCTCACATGTAAAATACTGATGATCGGCATCAAGCTTAACTCTTACGTATCCGTCATCCTTATTGTATTTTACAGCATTCTCCACAAGATTCATCAGCGCAAGAGAGAGTTTTACTTCGTCTATTTCAGCTGTGATCTCTCTTGTAGTCTCAAGTGTAAGCTCTATATTATGCTTTCTTGCAATAGGTCTTAGTCTCTTTAGGATAACCTCCATCATAGCAACTATGTCGACAGATGAAATGTTTAGATCTACTGCTTTTTTGTCCATTTTAACAAGTTCAAGCAGATCGTTTATTATCTGATTTTCTCTGTCAACCTCAGCTCCGATGTCGATCATGAAGTCCTTGTACACTTCGTTTGGTACATTTTCCTCAGCGATAAGCGAATCTGCAAGCACCTTCATTGATGTAATAGGAGTCTTGAGCTCATGTGATACATTTGATACAAACTCCTGTCTTGATGCATCAAGAGCATTCATCTTGGCTAATAACTGATTAAACGCCTGAATAATATGCTCTGTCTCAAGATAATTCGACGCTTCTATAGGATCATTGGACAATCCCAATTTGATATTGCTGATCGAAGCTGTAATCTTATCGAATGGTCTAAGGAGTTTTCCCGACATCCACCACGCAAGAACAAGGATAAGTATTACTGCAATTATCTCTATTGTCACTGCTCTTCTGGTAAGGATATCCATGGTAGCAGAAATGTTATCTGTAGAAACACTGATGAGCACTACGCCTCTGACAACATCCTGTTTAACGTCCATAAATGGTGCAACGTCTCCGCTCTCATAGGTGAGAGATTCTGTGATAGGCGCTGTCATTTCAATATAGCCGTTATTCTTATCATAAGCGGCAGTAGTCCCGGTAGTACCCTTTTTCAGGCATCTTACAACCTCTTCGGAGATTATTATCTTACCATCGCTGATACCATATGTATCTTTTCTGATCCTGAGATTGTCATCGATAACCATAACACGGCCGTCATACAGATTGGCAAGA
Source organism: Butyrivibrio sp. NC2002 (assembly GCF_000702265.1). Classification (GTDB taxonomy): domain Bacteria; phylum Bacillota; class Clostridia; order Lachnospirales; family Lachnospiraceae; genus Butyrivibrio. The sequence goes on along the minus strand of NZ_KL370880.1, from coordinate 581,423 downwards.
AGATCAAGCTCTGCATTTATGACCTCCGATGTGGTATCTGAGAAATAGCTATAATTGATAAGGTGGTTTGCCAGTATCATCAGTTGTGTTGAAACCTCCGACTCTCTGACACTTACCGCCCTGTCCTCATAGCTTTCAATGATTGCAAAATGAATTGCAAAACATGAGAGTATTCCTGTAAAAAAAACAAGAAGAAATATTCTGAACCTAAGACTTTTAAATGGATTCTGTATCATAACTTATCATGCCTGAAAATAGTATCCTGAGCCCCACTTTGTACGCACGTATCTGGGCTCTGAAGGGTTACTTTCGAGTTTCTCTCTAAGACGTCTTACGTGAACATCAACTGTTCTCTCATCTCCCGGGAAATCCTCACCCCATATTGCATGAAGGAGTTCGCTTCTGTTATATACCTTACCGGGTGTAGCAACAAGAAACTCCAGAACATCAAACTCACGGCTGGTAAGGTTGATCTCTCTGTCACCTACATATACTCTTCTGTACTCTTCGTTAACAACAAGTGAACCGAAAGTAAGAACGCTTACTTCCTTATCCTGTTTGGATGTACGTCTCATAATGGCTTTTATTCTTGCTTTTACTTCAAGGATGTTAAAAGGCTTTGTAATATAGTCATCTGCACCATAATCAAGTCCGAGAATCTTGTCCATATCATCGCCCTTGGCTGTGAGCATAACGATAGGCACCTGTGAAAATTCTCTTATCTGTTGACATACTTCAAATCCATCAATAACAGGAAGCATTACATCCAGAAGGATAATATCGTATGTATTCGCCTTAGCCAGATTAACGGCTTCCTCTCCGTCATAAGCGCAGTCAACTTTCATTCCGTCCTGCTCAAGACTGAATTTGATACCTTTTACAATTGTCCTCTCATCATCTACAACAAGAACCTTGTTAGCCATTTTAAAACACTCCACTTGATTATTATACTGTTATATAGTCTTTGATCCTGGCAAAAAACTTGTCTTTAATCCCCGTGACATTCATGATGTCTTCTATCGATGAAAACTTACCGTTCTCTTCTCTGTAGCTTATGATACTTGATGCTTTACTGGGTCCGATTCCGGGAATAGAGGTAAGTTCATCCTCTGTCGCAGTATTGATATTCACCTTAGTCCCTGCTGCATCATTACTTGAAGAATTATTGTCCGCAGTCTTATCAGTAGAACTGTTTTCTATAAAGTTGTCTTCCGCACTGCCCTTAGCATCACCCTCAAGTGCTGCTACTTCCTCTCGTGTTGGTATCCTGATCTTAACACCATCTTCAAGAATCTGCGCCTGATTCAGATATGAAGTATCGGCATCAGATGAAAAACCTCCTGCTGCCTTAACCGCATCCACAACCCTGCTTCCGGATCCAAGCTCGTAAACGCCTTCACACTCAACAGCCCCGCATACATAGATGACCATAGCTTGATCATCCTGCGCTTTTGTTTGCGTATCCGCTACGTCACTCTGCGCCTGTCCGCTCTCTTTTTTATCTTCATAAGCAGAGTCCTGATCTGATGCAATATCTGTCGCAGACTCATTTTTTGAAGATTGTTCCAAAAAAGCTCCTTCTTTGGAAATGGCATCATCCTGCGAACCGATATCTTCCTGCATATCTAGCACAATTTCGTTATTTTTTTTACTGCATCCGGTAAATAATAATACCGACATAAAAATTGTAATAAAACAAGTTTTAAATAAATATTTTTGCATGTTTCCTCCGAATAAACAGAGGTCCCCACCACGCATAAAATTAGGCTTTTAGCCCACTCATCATAATAGCTGAAAAATATTAAGCATGCAAGATGCCTGTAATATTTTCGTAACAATTACAAAAAAAAATGCCCCTTAGGCACTTTTTTTGTTTATTCTGTATCCGTTATGATCACAGTAGGATCTGCGAGGCGTTCTTCCTCAACTGCCTCGCCTCCTATCTGGAGTTTTACGGACTCTGATAATGACTTCAAAGTATCATTAACATTTGCACCATCCCAGATATTTGAAAAGGCGATTTCAAGCTGGACCCAGAAATTGCTGGTAGCGATCATCTTTGGAAGTGGAACGGAATTAGCATATACACTTACAAAAGAGTTAAGTGATTCATTGGCATAATTCACCTTGCTGTGAGCCAGCATCTTGCCGCTCATGTTATACATTGCATCAGTTCCCTCAGTAGCAAGAAAACATGCAAAATCATCTGCTTCCTGAGGATGCTCTGAATATCCGTTTACTACAAGGCAATCTGTAACAGACATAGTCCTTGTTGAATAAGTTGAATTAAGTCCCGGCATAACAGTTACGCCGTAATCAAACGAACAATTGCCCTCTGCCTTTGCCTGCTCGATCTTGGCCACAGCATCAGACATTGCAACGGTAAATACTGTTTTTCCATCTATGAAATCCTGTATTACCTTGTCATAGCTGACTTCGTCCTCATCGATAGCAAAAAACTGATTAAGCTGCTGATAAAAGCTCATGCAGTTTATAGTATTATCATTGTAAACATCTATCTGAGAGATATCATCTCCCGCAGCTCCGCCCATGTTCAGATAATTTCCGACAAAGAAATAATTACAGAATATGTCGGATACATCCCATTTAAATACAGACTCTACCGCTTCGGGAGCATTATAATCATCTGCAAAAACAAGAATATCTTCGATAGTATCAGGAAGCTCGGCATTTATAGCTGCATCAAGCTCTTCTTCGCTGATAGCGCTTTCTCCTGCAGCCTCATTAGGCTCAGAAGTAGTCTCCTCCTCTGCAACAACCTCTGTTCCCTCATCGGTATCTATATTCCCTGCGTCAATCTCAGCCTGTGCTTCTTCTCCTTCTTTTGCATCAATTTCTGCCTGAAGCGACTCCTTAACATAATCTGACAGATATGTTTTGTTATATAAAAGTGAGCTGGTCTCGAAATAATATGGATAAGCTATATATTTTCCTTTATATGAAACCGCATTAAGAGCAGCATCGCTGTAACCGTAGGTCTCATCACTAAGTACATCCTGCCTTGAAATCTCCGTTGCAAGTCCTGCAAGATAAGCTTTTTCCAGAGTATCATTTGTCGTTATGAAAACATCGGGAAAATCATCTCCTTCTACTGATGCTTTTCCTATATTTTCAAGATATTCAAGCGCTGATGCCAACTCTATCTCGACACGGGTATCATTAGCCATGTTGTTGTACTCAACAGCTTTTCCCGTAAGATAATCTGTAAGTGCTTCATCTGTGTACCACAGCTTCACAGTGGTCTTGCCACCTGCAGTAAAAATCGGTGCTTCATCCTGTATATTCTGCCCTGACATAGCATAAAAAATTGCTCCTCCTGCAGCCAAAAGCACACATGCAGCTCCTATGATTCGAAACTTAAGCTTCATATAAAATCCTTTTCTTATCTGTTATTTACGTAAGGCAAGGCTCCAATATAGCTATCATCCTGTCAACATCCTCTTTGGTGATGACAAGCGGCGGAATAAATCTTATTACATTTGTTCCTGCATTTATCAGGATAAGCCCATTCTCAAGTGCCTTATTTATCGTATCCGATACCGGATGATCAAATTCAAGTCCCTGAAGGAGTCCACTGCCTCTTCTGTCGACAATAAAGTCATAACGATCCTTCAATTCATCCAGCTTTTCCTCAAGATATGAGGAAACCTCTTTCACGTTATCTATTATATGGTTAGACTCAAATAAATCAAGGACTTTATCTATTGCTGCACAGGCAAGAGGATTGCCGCCGTATGTAGTTCCGTGATCGCCTGCAACGAGTGAACTTTCCGCAACTTTTTCAGTCATCAAAAATGCACCCACAGGCACTCCGCATCCAAGAGCTTTGGCACTTGTCATAACATCAGGTTTTACTCCGAACTTCTGCCATGCATACATATAGCCTGTTCGTCCCATTCCGCACTGGATTTCATCGAGAATAAGAATAATATCATTTTCATCACAGATTTTTCTTACTCCCTTTATAAACTCTTCTGTGGCCGGATAAATTCCGCCTTCGCCCTGAACTGTCTCCATGATGATCGCACAGGTCTTCTTATTTACAAGGCGCTTTACGCTTTCAAGGTCGTTATACTGTGCAAATCTGATACTTCCGATCAGCGGCTCAAAAGCTTCTCTGTAATGGGCATTACCTGTTACCGACAAAGCTCCGAAGGTTCTTCCATGGAATGAATGCTCCATGGCTATGATTTCATGGTCGGTATGTCCGTCTCTTAAAAATGCATATTTTCTTGCAGTCTTAAGAGCGCCCTCAACCGCCTCAGCACCGCTGTTTGTAAAAAATATCCTGTCCATTTTGGATACTTTTTTCAGCTTTTTGGCAGCCTCGATAGCAGGAACATTGTAGTAGTAATTGGAAGTATGAATAATCTTATCAATCTGATTTTTTAAGGCATCATTGTATTCCTTATTACCATACCCCAGGGCAAATACTCCTATGCCGGAGACAAAATCAAGATATTCTTTTCCATCAAGGTCATATAAAGTAACTCCATTTCCTTTATCAAGTACGATCTGGAATCTGTTATATGTGTGAAGCAGTACTTTTTCGGCTTCATCAATGTATTCTTTCATATTTTCACTCATACCGGTATCTCCCTATTTTTCATATGAACTTTTTTGTTGAATAGAAATTTCGGAGAAATTTCCTATTCAATAAAAAATCAGTCCGCATTTTCATCCTGATCACTCATGAACATGGTTCCAACACCCTTATTGGTGAAGAACTCCAGAAGCAGACAATGAGGAATTCTTCCATCAAGAATATGCACTCTGTTAACACCGCCTCTGACAGCATCAGTACAATTTGACAGCTTTGGAAGCATGCCTCCTCCGATGTTTCCGCTTGCTATGAGCGCATCAGCCTCAGAGCATGTAAGTCTTGATATAAAAGACTCGGGATCATTTATATCCCTGTACACGCCTTCAATATCTGTAAGGAAAACAAGCTTATCGGCATGAAGTGCCTTGGCTATAGCACAGGCCGCATCGTCAGCATTGATATTGTAAGTCTCAAAATTTTCATCCATTCCCACAGGAGCAACGATAGGAAGATAATCATTATCCAGAAGGTCATACAAAACCTGAGGATCTACCTGACATACTTCACCTACATATCCTATGTCTTTTCCATCTGAGAGCTTCTTTTTTGCTTTTAAAAGGCCCGAGTCCTTGCCGCTTATACCGACTGCTTTCACACCGATTTCCTGAACCATCCTCACAAGGCACTTATTTACTCTTGAAAGGACCATCTCAGCAATTTCCATGGTCTCGCTGTCGGTTACTCTAAGCCCGTTTACAAACTCAGCTTCCTTTCCGACTTTTCCGACCCACTTGCTGATAGCTTTGCCGCCTCCGTGAACAATTATGGGCTTGAAGCCTACTAGTTTAAGAAGTGTAACATCCTTTATTACATTCTTCTGAAACTCCTCGCTCTCCATCGCACTTCCGCCGTATTTTACAACGATCACTTTGCGGTTAAACTTCTGAATATAGGGCAGGGCTTCTATCAAGACCTCTGCTTTTTTCATGACTTCCTGCATATATTTATCCATATCATCCTCCAAAGTAAATGTCAGCTTCTGTAGTCGGCATTAATCTTTACATAATCGTACGTGAGATCGCATCCCCAGGCTGTTGCTTCCTCTGTTCCTGCATTCATATTTACATTTGCGATAACCTCTTTTTCAGAAAGTATCGCTGTTGCGTAGTCTTCATCAAATTCGAGCGGATCTCCGTTTTTATAAAGGAGTACACTTCCCTTACTGCTTTCAATGCTAAGTTCTATCTTATTCGGATCAAAATCTGCTCCGCTGTATCCAAGTGCGCACAGTATTCTTCCGAAGTTGGCATCATGTCCGTAGATCATGGCTTTTGTAAGCGAAGAGCAGATAACTGATTTTGCAAGTGTCCTGGCATCTTCCTTGGTCTGTGCGTTGTATACATGCGCTGTAAAAAGTGCTGTTGCGCCTTCACCATCTCCTGCAAGCTTCTTTGCCATCTCCCTGCAAATGGTAAAGAGTGCATCTTCAAAGCACTTGTAATCATCATCTTCAGTTATTATTTCTTTATTACCGGCTTCGCCGTTTGCAATTATCATTAGTGAATCGTTGGTGGACATATCACCATCTACAGAAATCATGTTGAAAGTATCAACAACTACTTTTTTCAGAGCTTTCCTTAACAGATCATGAGAAATAGCCACATCTGTCGTAATAAAGGACAGCATGGTGCACATATTGGGATGGATCATTCCGGATCCCTTTGCAAGAGCTCCCATCGTGCAGGTAGTACCGGAAATATCAAACTGAACAGCCATTTCTTTTGAATGTGTATCGGTTGTCATAATTGCCTTTGCAGCACCCGCTCCGGCTTCGATCGTATCATCGAGCTCAGTAACCATCTTGTCTATTCCCTTGCGGATAGAATCCATATTCATCTGCATACCGATAACGCCTGTTGAAGCAACAAGCACGGACTTCTCGGGTATATCGAGCAGGCTTGCTACATATCCGGCTGTCTTTTTGCAGATATCTTCACCCTCTTTTCCCGTACATGCATTAGCTATTCCGGAGTTACCCACAATAGCATGGACAGCATCGATATCATCAACTATCGCCTTGTCCCACATAACAGGCGCAGCTTTAACTACATTACTTGTGAACACACCGGCAGACGTGCAGGGTGAATCACTGTAAATAAGTAGCATATCCTTTCTGTCTTTGTATTTTATTCCGGCAGCGGTACTTGCTGCCTTGAAGCCTTTTGCTGCGGTTACCCCGCCATCTATTACTTTCATTTCTCTCTCCTTACGCCTTTACAAACTCGGTCAGATTATTATCATTGAGTGCAAGATCATAATAGTTCATATCATCTCTAAGGTTCCATCCCATGCGCTGCCAGAAAGCATTTCCGACTTTGTTGGTCACAAAAGCATTAAGACAGACCTTGCAGATTTTCTCTTCCTTTAGCTTTTCCTTACAAAACTCGACCATCTTTTTGCCTATGCCGTGTCTTCTGTAATCCTTACTCACACATACGTGGTAAAAGCAAGCTCTTCTTCCGTCGTGTCCGCACAATATTGCGCCGACTATCTTTCCGTCTTTTTCATATACCGCGCTTGTGGTTGGATTTCTCTTTAAGAACATCTCGATGCCTTCTCTTGAATCATCAACTGTCCTTATCCCAAATCCGTCTATCGAATTCCATAATTTGAAGACCTCATCATAGTCTTCTATTTTCATAGTCCGAACCATAATAAATCTCCTCACGGGAATACAGGCACCATGTCCAGTCCCATACTTTCTTCAAGTCCAAATAAAATGTTCATGTTCTGAACAGCCTGTCCGGCTGCTCCTTTAACCAGGTTATCAATTGCGCCCATCATAATGATCCTGCCCGTGCGCTCATCTATCTTAAACCCTATATCGACGTAATTACTCGTTTCAACCCATCTTGTCTCAGGATAAACACCATCAGGAAGAAGCCTTATGAATTTCTCATCCTTGTAATATTTTTCATACGCGCTTCTTATCTCTTCTTTGGTAGGAAGAGAACCATCTTTCTTCTTAATAAGAGTCGCATATTCCGTTGCAAGAATCCCCCTGTTCATCGGTATAAGATGAGGTGTGAAGTTTATCATAACTTCACTTCCGGCCGCGTATCCCAGCTGTTCTTCAATCTCCGGGGTGTGTCTGTGACTTGCAACTCCATAAGGCTTTACGCTCTCATTAACTTCACAGAAAAGATTTGCTACCTTCGCACCTCTTCCGGCTCCGGATGTTCCACTGAGCGCATCTACTATAAGTGTCCCGGTGTCGATCAGCTTTTCCTTAACAAGCGGATATGCCGTTAAGATTGAGCATGTGGTATAGCAGCCGGGGTTAGCTACAATTCTCGCATTCTTTATATCTTCTCTGTTTATTTCACACAGACCATAAACTGCTTCCTTAATAAACTGCGGCGATTTATGAGTGATGCCGTACCACTTTTCATATACATCTTTGTCTTTTATTCTGAAATCAGCAGACAGGTCAATTATCTTAACCTTCTTTAGAATATCCTCGTTTACGAGACCTGCGCACAATCCCTGGGGAGTTGCGGTAAATATCACATCTACCTTCTCAGAGAGTTCTTCCATATTATCATCAAGGCACTTCTCATCAACTATTTCAAAAAAGTTTCCATATATAGAAGAGAATCTCTCATCGATATAGCTGTGTGATCCGTACCATACAACCTCTGCCATCGGATGGCTATGCAAAATTCTTGCTATCTCTGCGCCGGCATAACCGGTTGAACCTATAATACCTGCCTTTATCATATTGAAACCTTCCTTAGAATAAGAATTGAATTCCCGAAATGCATCGATAGAACTTTATGCACTGCTTTATTATATCACTCCATATATAAATGTACGTAAAGACAACACATTTCAAAAGTTTTTCTATTGCATAAGCATACATACTTTTTGAATATTATGCAAGTATTTATTTATTTTTATGCATTTTATTTTGTATTTTTTAAATTTTTATGCATAAAGTACTTGTTTTATTTTTTTCATTGATGTATATTGAACTAAATCAATCAAAAATCAAAGGAGAAACATCATGGCAAAGGAAAAAGTAATTCTTGCATATTCCGGCGGACTTGATACAACTGCTATCATTCCGTGGCTTAAGGAAAATTTCGATTATGAAGTAATATGTGTTTGCATTGACTGTGGTCAGGAAGAAGAACTGGATGGTCTTGAAGAGAGAGCTACAAGCTGCGGTGCTTCAAAGCTGTATATACTTGATGTAACTGATGAATTCTGCGATGAATATATTGTTCCCTGCGTAATGGCTCACGCTGTTTACGAGAACAAATATCTTCTGGGAACATCCATGGCTCGTCCTCTTATCGCTAAGAAGCTTGTTGAGATTGCAAGAAAAGAAGGCGCTGTTGCAATCTGCCATGGTGCTACCGGAAAAGGAAACGATCAGATACGATTCGAGCTCGGAATAAAGGCTCTTGCACCTGACATCAAGATCATTGCTGCATGGAGAAGTGACAAGTGGAACATGGATTCACGTGAATCTGAAATCGAATACTGCAAGCAGCACGGGATCAATCTTCCCTTCTCTGCTGACTCAAGTTACAGTCGTGACCGTAACATCTGGCACATCTCTCACGAAGGACTTGAGCTCGAAGATCCTGCTCAGGCTCCCAATTATAAGCACTTATTAGTACTCGGTGTAACTCCTGAAGATGCTCCCGACAAGCCAACAACTGTTACTATGACTTTTGAAGGCGGCATCCCCAAGTCTGTAAACGGCAAAGAAATGAAGGTTTCAGATATTATCCGCACCCTCAACAAGCTGGGCGGTGAAAACGGAATCGGTATCGTAGATATAGTAGAAAACCGTGTTGTAGGAATGAAGTCACGTGGCGTATATGAAACTCCCGGCGGAACAATCCTCTATGAAGCTCATCAGCAGCTTGAGGAACTGATCCTTGACCGTGACACCTACACAATGAAAAAAGATATGGGCAATAAATTTGCCGACCTTGTCTACGAAGGAAAATGGTTTACACCTCTTCGTGAAGCAGAGCAGGCATTTATTGAATCCACCCAGAAATATGTAACAGGTGAAGTAACCTTCAGTCTGTACAAGGGCAACATCATTAAGGGCGGCACAAAATCTCCTTACTCACTTTATAATGAGTCAATTGCCTCCTTTAAGACCGGCGATCTCTACGATCACCACGATGCAGAAGGCTTCATCAATCTATTTGGCCTTTCCTGCAAAGTTCGTGCTATGAAAATGCAGGAAGTTAACGGTAAAAAATAATTAGAAAAGGTGCGGTATTACAGACTATATCGCACCTTTAATTATTTATTTGGACTACAACCTTTTCTCAGGTGTATCATCCTTCCGGATATTTATTAATTTATTTAAACCTGTTCTTTAGCAGCAACTATCTGCTTTACTTTCTTTATATTTCCCTTAAATGTAAGGGCAACCTTAACTGTCATGCCATTATCCATCACAACTGAAGTAAAGTTTTCACTTTTTATATGCATCACATTGATGAGAGCACTCTGTGAAACGGGACAGATAGAATCGAATATCTCACATTCCTCATACAGATTAACTATATCAGATATGATCGACAGCTCTCTTCCTCCTGTGAAAAATACACTTACCTTATATGGGCCATCAGCCTTGGCACAGATAATGTCTTCTTCACGTGCATATATTGTTTCCGTCTCACCTCTAAGTTCCAATGTGGGAATAGGACTTCCAAGTCTCCTCTCACATTCAGCAAGACACTCTTCCAGATCTTTTACTCTTATTGCTTTATCGAGAAACTGAAGCTGGTCATAAAAATTTTCCTCTTTGGCCAGTTCCCTGTAGTTATACTTGGATGAGCACATTACCACATTTTTCATTCCACCTGCTTCAAACAGGATCTTGGCTACATCAAGACCATTCTTAAAATGCTCGCTCTCACTTTCTTCACCGCACATATCAATAAAAATAATGTCGTATAGCTGCGGAAAGCGAAGCAGAGCCTCTATATTCCCGTAAGAATCTATATAGAAGTGTTCCTTACCTTCCTTCTGATATCTGTCAGACTGACGTTTAAGCAGCCTCTCCATCTGCTTCCTGTCAGCAATGTTGTCATCAAAAACTGCAATATGCATTTGTAACTCCCCTAAACTTTTATCTGAACAAAATCTCAAAGGGCGCCATATAAACACAAACGCCCAGCGCAATCTGCAAAACAAGAATAACAGGCATACCTATCACAAAATACCAATGCTTGGTCTTATGTCTGAAAACATACATGCCAAGAATACTTCCAATGCTGCCTCCCAACACAGCCTGAATAAACAAAACCGATTCCGGTGTCCTATATCTGTGGGTTTTAGCCTTTCTCTTATCCCATCCCATTGACAGAAAGCTAATTAAATTAATAATGATAAAATAACAAATAATCAACTCCAGTGAATTCATAAGGTATATTCTAACCAAAAAGAAAAGCCTTGGCAATAATGCCAAAGCTTAAAAATCTTAATTAACAAGTCACTACTATTCCACCATCTCCGGCATAGGTAGTTGAAACTCCTGCTCCGTCAACTATTAAGGTGTCCTTAAAATTCACTTTTGACAGGATCATATCCTTTACCACCTCTGCTCTCTCGTAGCAGTTTATGTGGGTTATCATCATGGTCTTACTTTCCGGCTCAACAACTCTCTGAGCAACCAGATCAGCCATCTTAATAAGCGCCTTCCTCATCCCTATTCCCTGTCCCCACTGAGCTATTGTACCCTCTATGGCATAACAGACAGGTTTGATATTAAGTGTGGTGGCTACAATAGCCTTCATTCCGGTAAGACGTCCGTTTTTCCTTAGTGTATCAAGGGAATCCAGAACAAAATATGTATCCATTCCATCGCGATACTTTTCAACCTTCTCAACTACTTCCTCGAAGGGCAGCCCTGCTTCTGCATACTCAAGTATCTTAAAAGCAACATTGGTCTGACCGCAACATGCTGAAAGAGAATCAAAAACATGAATGTTCTTTTCTCCGACTTCTTCATGATAAATATCTTTTGCGATAAGTGCACTATTATAGCTTCCACTTAGTTTAGATGAAAGAGTAACTACATATACATCATCTGCATCTGTAGTATATGCCTTTTTATATCTGTCAGGAGAAGGACATGCAGACTTTGCAACAGTTTCACATTCTGCAACCTTCTGTATATAATCAAGCTGATCAAAAGTCTCATCATCAAGAATATTAAGATCACCTACCTGAAGCACAAGAGGCACAATCTCAAATCTCTTATCATTGTGGTACTCTTTTGGTAAATCAGTGCAACTATCTACAACAATTTTAAAACTCATATTTTATCCAATCCCCGCCAGTCTATTTTCATATCTTTATCTGTCACAAGATATTGTATCGTGGCAGCTATTAACGTAGTTTTTCGTACTACATATTCTAGCATTAATTATAACCTTAAGTAAACACAGTAAACACATTTAAGCCACGTTATTTCACTAAATCCGTAAGTGTTACAGGATACTTCTCTATGCCTTGGCATTTCTGATATAATGAGAATATATTTCTTCAGAAAAGGTCAGATACATTTATGAAATCACTTCAGATACAAAACACCAGATTATTTATGTCAAAACTCCTCGCATCAGACAGCTTCGATAATTTTCTAATGGAAAGCACGGAGTTAAAAACAGGGATCAACTACACTGTCGACGGGCATGTAAACAAAGATTTTTACAGTGAAGATGAAGGCGATACTCTTCCGGAACATGACCTCATAAGCTGGGGTGAGATCAGAGGAACGATTTATAATCTGATAAAAGGAAAGAGGACTCCTCTTGCCTTTAAGTTTATCCTCTGCACTTCCAGTGACTACAAGGATGATCTATTAAAAAATGCCGGTGAAGGTGGTCTCGAAAATATAGTGTCATCGCTTGTTTTAATGATAAAGTTTGCAAGCGGCAGCATAACCCTCACAACAGGAGCTGCATTATCTGGTTTTACTCTAGACAAATCCTACGAAAAAATATGGGATGACCATATCGAAGCCCTTCTTGATGGCCTGGGAATCTCATTTGAAGAACAGTGACAGGAAAAATGAAAAATATGCAGACCCATCAGTCTGCATATTTTTTAAGTATAGTCATTAATGAATTGTATTTAACTTCTATTGTTTTAAACAGTTCTTCACTGCCCTCAAGGGATCCGGCTCTTAGTATCTCTGTAAGCTCCATCACCTCTTTTTTCATGGCATCAAGTGACAGATTACTTGTTACTCCCTTTAAAGTATGACATGCCTTAAAAGCCTCTTCAGCATTTTTATCATTAAGATATTTCGATAAATCCGCAAAGCTGGTGTCAGTTAAAAACTTGAACATAAATCTGGTCATTAGAGCTTCATTACCAAGAAAGCGATCTGATAATTCATCCCAGGTCACGCCCCATTCAATAAGCTCCTGCTTCATTCGTTCATCCATATAATGCCCCCTCTATTTCACCAACGATAAGTAAACAGCTGCCATTTATATTTTTGGATCAATCATTTACAGAAGATAGTTTTTCTGCCTGACTTGCAGTAGTAAGAGCATCTATCAGTTCATCAAGATCTCCGTCAAGGATAGAATCGATCTTATACAAAGTTAGTCCAATCCTGTGATCTGTTACCCTGCCCTGATGGTAGTTATAGGTTCTGATCTTCTCTGATCTGTCTCCGGTACCTACCTGACTTTTTCTAAGAGATGCCTCAGCATCGTGAGCTTTCTGCATTTCCAGATCATACAGTTTTGCTCTTAGTACCTTCAAAGCTTTTGCCTTATTTTTTATCTGGCTCTTTTCATCCTGACAGGAAATAACGATTCCTGTAGGAATATGGGTAAGTCTGACCGCTGAATCTGTGGTATTTACACACTGACCACCATTACCGGATGCTCTGAAAACATCGAATTTGCAGTCATTCATATCGATATCAACTTCCACTTCCGATGCTTCCGGCATGATAGCAACCGTGACCGTCGACGTATGAATTCTTCCGCCTGACTCAGTAGCAGGAATTCGCTGAACCCTGTGCACTCCGCTCTCAAATTTAAGTTTTGAATAAGCGCCTGTGCCCGAGATCATAAAACTCACCGATTTCATTCCGCCGATCCCGGTATCTTCCACACTCAGGGTCTCTACCTTAAAGCCATGTCTGTCCGCATATCTTACATAGAGTCTGTACATATCAGCCGCAAAAAGAGCAGCCTCATCTCCGCCTGCACCGGCTCTTATTTCTACAATAACATTCTTGTCATCATTTGGGTCCTTGGGGATCATCAGGATCTTTAATTCTTTTTCAATTTCAGGAAGTCTGTCCTTTGCATCAGAAAGTTCTTCCTTCAGCATCTCCTTCATATCCTCATCGGATTCGGATGATAGCATCTCTTCGCTATCTGAGATCGTCTTTTTGCAATCTTTGTATTCTTTATATTTTTCAACTATGGGAAGAAGATCACTCTGCTCTTTCATGAGCGCCCTGAAACGATTCTGATCGTTTGCTACGTCAGGCTCTCCGAGTTCCATAGTTATATCTTCGTATCTTCTTACCAAATCTTCTAATCTGTCAAACATCAAACTACTACCTTTTTAATAATAACAGCCCAAAACAACTCTGTCATTTCCGCCGAGGTCTTTTATAATCTGTACATCCTTATAGCCATTATCTTCCATAAGTTTTCTTACATCTTCGCCCTGATCATATCCTATTTCCAGAAACAGATAACCGCTTTTATATAAGTAGTCGCGAGCCCCCGGCACTATTTTTTTGTAAAACACAAGGCCGTCCTCACTTCCATCGAGTGCAATATACGGCTCATATTTCTTAACTTCAGGTTCAAGTGTATCGATAACCGAAGTTCTGATATACGGAGGGTTTGACACTATGATATCAAACTTCTCATCCTCTTTTTCCGGAAAAATATCAGTTTTTACCGGCATAAATCTATCTGATACTCCAAGATTATCCGCATTCCTTTTGGCAACTTCAAGTGCAGCATCCGAAATATCCGTTGCCACCACATGTGTATCATTTGAATATCTAAGAAGGCTAAGGCCTATGCAGCCCGATCCGGTGCACAAATCCATTATCCTCATGCCATCATGAATATATCTGAGCGCTTCTTCAGTAAGAGTCTCAGTATCCTGATTAGGGATAAGCACGTCTCCTGTAACATAAAAATCAAGTCCCATAAACTCGCAGCTATTTGTTATATATGCCACGGGAATACGCTCTGACCTCTTATCAATGCATTCAAAATACCGCTCTTTTTTCTCATCCTCTACTTCCATGTCTCCATGTACCAGAAGAGTGTTGTGATCGGTATCGCATACAAATTCAAGAAGGAGCCTTGCATCCAGCGCAGCTTCATTTACACCTGCTGCCTTCAGTTTCTCTGCACCTTCATTGTAAATATCAAGATACTTCATTTTCCTCTTCATCCTCTATTTTATATCCAAAGGAATCATTTAAAAACTCTTTCCAGTCAAAAACTGCTTCCACCGACTTGATACCTGTTTCGATCATCTCATCATCCGGTTCTTTGGTTGTAAGTCTCTGAAGCCATAATCCCGGCGTAGAAATAATATTTACGATAATGTTATTGCTTCTGCCTGCAATACTTATAAGTTCATAAGAAATTCCGGCAATTACAGGAATGAGCAATATTCTGAGTAAAACCTTAAGCGGTACAGAATCAACTTTTATAAAGAAAAATAAAATGATACTCACAAGCATTACAAACAATATAAAGCTGCTTCCACATCTCTTATGAAGTCTTGAGCTCTCCCTGACATTCTCAACCGTAAGAGGCTTACCTCTCTCGATACAGTTTATACACTTGTGCTCTGCTCCATGATAAGCGAACAGTCTTCTGATATCCTTCATACAGGAAATAAGCAATATGTAGATAATAAATATCAAAATCCTTATGACGCCCTCAAGAACAGCCATAAGAGAATTATTCCTGATATAACTCTCAAACAGTGAACTCAAAAAATAAGGAAGCACCATGAATATACCGATGGCAAATACAAATGATATAAATGTTGTTATACCCATCAGTATCTTTTCTTTGCGCTCAGCATCAATCGGGTCCTTCTGAGAAGTTATCTCTTCCTCTCCATAGAGTGACGCAGAAAAATTAAGAGCTTTCATTCCAAGCACAAGAGAATCCCAGAACACAAAAACACCGCGAAGAAAAGGAATGTGAGTAAGTCCCATTGCCTCTCCCGCACCCTTGTAATGTTCTGTATCAACAGCAATCTCGCCGTTTTCTCTTCGAACAGCAACTGCATACAGGTCCTTATTTTTCATCATAACTCCCTCTAAAACAGCCTGTCCGCCTATTCCCGAATAATGATTTATTTTCTTTGCCATATATCAATCCCCATAATAGAATAAAAAGAAAAGGTTGAGGCCAAAAGCCTCAACCTCATTTCATTTCCAGTAATTAGTTGTTAGAAGTCATGCCATACTTGCGGTTGAACTTATCAATACGTCCGCGAGCAGATGTAGCCTTCTGTGTTCCTGTGTAGAAAGGATGGCACTTGGAGCAAATTTCCACGTGGATTTCCTTCTTTGTAGAACCTACTGTAAATGTGTTACCGCAGTTGCAAGTAACAGTTGCCTGATAGTATTCGGGCTGAATTTCCTGTCTCATCTTTTCACCTCTTTTATATCAATGATTCTTATAATATATCATTAGTTACATTACTGTCTAATCACAAACAGCTTAGTCATTATATCATACCCCAAGGGCTGATGCAAGAATGAATTACGGCTATTTGTTCGTTTTTTTATCTACGAATTTTCGTATCTTGTTTTTCAATCTCCAAAGTGCATTATCTGTGGATTTTTCATCACGTCCCAGTACTCTTGCGATTTCTGTGTAACTCATCCCGGTCATGTGGAGCTCTAATACGTTTTTCTCAAAATCGCTTAATCCGTTTTCAATGAATTCCTCTATATCCCTGGTATTTTCACGATCAATCATCATTGACTCGGGATTACTGTCATTCATGTCTTCAAGGATCTGATCAAGAGATAACTCCTTTTTTTCATCCGAGTCGCCCATCTGCGCATAGAGTGATATATAGCTGTTTAAAGGTGCATGTTTTTTCCTGTTCGAAGCCTGGATTGCAGTATATATCTGCCTTGATACGCATAGCTCCGCAAAAGTCTTAAAACTTGCGTCCCTGCCGGGGTCATAATCCCTGACAGCCTTAAACAGGCCGATCATGCCCTCCTGGATAAGATCATCCTTGTCAGCGCCGAGGATATACATCGAAGCTGCCTTAACACGTACCATATCCTTGTATTTATCAATGAGATAGTCCGTTATATCAGACTCGCCATCGCGAATCCTTGTTATCAGTTCTTCATCTGTTTCATCACTCGATATCTTTGTCATAGAAATCTCCGATTGTTATCCGCGCTGTCTGACTATCTCATAAGCAAGTACGCCTGCTGCCACGGAAGCATTGAGCGAATTGATCTGCCCTTTCATGGGAATGGAAGCGATCATATCACACTTCTGTCTTACGAGCTTGCTTACTCCGGATCCTTCATTTCCAATTACAAGTCCGATGGGACCTTTTAGGTCGAGTTTATACATACTCTCGCCGTCCATATCGGCGCAGACAAACCAGAGTCCTCTTTCCTTTAATTCATCAATTGTCCTGCCCATGTTGGTCACCTTGACAACAGGTGTATAGTTAAGAGCTCCTGCGCTTGTCTTTGCTACAGTTGCTGTAAGTCCTACCGCTCTGTTCTTGGGTATTATAACTCCGTGTGCACCTGCAATATTAGCAGTTCTGATAATAGCCCCCAGATTGTGAGGATCCTCAATATTATCAAGAAGGATGATAAACGGAGGCTCTCCCTTGGAGCTTGCAAGTTCAAAAATATCATCGATCTCTGAATAATCATAAGCTGCTGCATAAGCGATAACACCTTGGTGAGCACCTGTTTCGGATATCTGATCGAGCCTGTCTCTTGAAACAAACTTCATCATTATCCCGGCTTTTTTAGCTTCTTTTCTGATCGTAGAAACAGGTCCGTCCTGGCATCCGTCCAGAATAAAGATCTTATCTATTGATCTTCCGCTTCTTATAGCTTCTATTACAGCATTTCTTCCTTCAATTGTAAGGGCATTTTCTTTGTCCTGAAAATCTTTCATCGCTTCTCCTGCTAAATAAAATATAACTCACATTAGCTGTCGATAACCTCAATACCTTTTTTCAACAGCTCCAATAATCTGTCCACTTCTCCCGTAAGGTACAAGTACCCGCACAGAGCTTCAAGCCCTGTCGCTTTTCTGTAATCAGTCATACTCTGATTTTTGGCACTTGTGGCAGAATTGGCATTTCTTCCTCTTCTGTAAATGTCCGCTTCCTCATCTGTCAGCAAATCTTCGATGAATTCTATTATCTTTGCCTGTGAAGCAGCATTTACATATTTAATTTTCATCTTGTTGAGAGCATGTGCCGGTCTGTTACCCTTTTGAACAACTATACTCCTTATCATGATCTCATAGACGCTATCGCCTATAAAAGCCAGAGTCAGCGGACTATATCTGTTTATAGGTTCCCCGGGAATCTCAAACTTCTCTCTTATTACTTTTGCAAGGTCAACATTATTATCCATTTTATTTTGCACCAATCTGTTTAATGCATTTTACATATCACGTCGTGCATCATATAAGATTCCACTTAACGCCTTCCCTTGTGTCTTTTATTTCAACGCCCTTCTGCATAAGCTCATCTCTTATTGCATCAGCCTTTGCAAAATCCTTGGCTTTCTTTGCTTCTTTTCTTCTCTCGATAGCATCTTCAATGAATGCAAGAAGCTCAGGATCAACTTCAGGGCCGTCAGAAAGAGCAGCGGCATGTCCTGCAAGATCAAGTGAAAGCACCTTATCAAAACTATTTACAAGATATAATTTAGTAGCATCATTTGTATCAGCCTTGAGCGCGTCATAGAGTATAGTTACTGCCATTGATGTATTAAGGTCACCTGAAACAGCTTCAAGAAATCTTTCCTCAAATTCCTTCTTTACAGCCTCATCAACTGGGCCATCTTCTTTAAGCTCTGCCACACGTTTTACGAGTTTATTGTAAGCTGCTGCCACGTTATCCAGTGCATCAAATGAAAATTCAAGAGGCTTTCTGTAATGTGAATTCAGGCAGAACAATCTGTAAACAAGCGGATCATAACCTTTTTCCTTCAAAACAGAAACAGTAAGCACAGCCCCCTTTGATTTGGACATCTTGCCTGACTTGTCATTTAAGTGATTGCTGTGGAACCAGTAATTGCACCACTTATGTCCAAGGAAGCTCTCAGACTGCGCTATCTCATTAGTGTGGTGAGGGAAAATATTATCAACTCCGCCGCAGTGTATATCGATATATTCACCAAGATGCTTCATTGATATGCATGAGCACTCGATGTGCCAACCGGGATATCCTACTCCCCAAGGACTATCCCATTTAAGCGCCTGATCTTCAAATTTTGATTTGGTAAACCAAAGAACGAAATCAGTCTTGTTCTTCTTATTTGTATCTTCCTCAACATCATCTCTTACGCCAACTGCAAGCTGCTCTTTTTCAACCGCAGAAGAGAAAACATAGTAATCATCAAGCTTGCTTGTGTCAAAATACACATTTCCTCCTGCAACATAGGCAAATCCTTTTTCCAGAAGAACCTCTATCATGTGTATAAACTCAGGAATGCAGTTTGTTGCAGGTTCAACAACGTCAGGGCGTTTATTTCCAACTGCATCAAAATCCTTGAAGAACGCATCTGTATAGAACTTGGCAACCTCCATAACAGTCTTGTGCTCTCTCTTTGCTCCTGCAAGCACCTTATCTTCACCTGTGTCAGCATCAGATGAAAGATGACCGACATCAGTGATATTCATAACGCGCTTTACATCATATCCTGCATACATAAGTGATTTGATAAGTACATCCTGCATTATGTAAGTACGGATATTTCCTATGTGTGCATAGTGGTAAACTGTAGGTCCGCAGGTATACATCGATACCTTGTTACCTTCCCTTGGAACAAACTCCTCAACTTTTCTTGATAACGTATTGTAAAATTCAAACTTCGCTGCCATTTTATCTCCTCTTAAAAGGTCCATGCCTTATTATTTCTCTTTTATTACGCTTTTTTATTGCATCCTGCGCATCCTTCACAGGATAAGCCGCTGTCATATACTGTCCTGCTTGCATCATACATATCATAAAGCAGACAGACCGCCTGAGAAGATATGCCTTCTTCTCTTCCTGTAAATCCAAGATGTTCCTCTGTAGTTGCTTTGATGTTAACCTGAGAAACATCTATGCCAAGACATTTTGCAACATTTTCTTCCATCTGTTCTATGTAGGGTCTAAGCTTTGGCGCCTGCGCAATTACAGTGGCATCAACATTGCCTACGATAAATCCCTTATCTTCTATAAGCTCTCTTACATGCTCAAGTAAAAGCATTGAAGATATTCCCTTATATTTGGGATCCGTATCGGGAAAATGTGCCCCGATATCCTTAAGTCCTGCAGCTCCAAGTACCGCATCAGCTATTGCATGAAGAAGAACATCTGCATCCGAATGTCCAAGAAGCCCCAGAGTATGTTCTATTTTTACACCGCCTATGATAAGGTCCCGACCACTCACAAGCTTGTGTACATCATAACCTGTACCTATTCTCATATTATTCCTTTCAAAATAAGTTACAATCGTCTTTTATATTGACCATAATCCTGATCAACATCCAAACAATATACTACACCAAAAACAGTTCTGCTACAAAAACAACTATACAGGCACAAGCTGCAACTGTAAGCAGGCTTTTTTTCCTGTATGAGAGGATAAGAGCAACCAAAAAGCCCATAGCCGATGCCCTTACATCATCCGAAGCATGAAGTATTGCCGGAAAAGTCATTGCTGCAAGTGTTGCATACGGCACATAGTATAAGAAAGATTTTATGTATTTGCTCTTTATCTCATTTCTGATAAGTGTAAGTGGCAGCATCCTGATAAGGTATGTAACAAGCGCCATTACCAGAATATACAGATATATGTTATGCATCCTCGGCTACCTCCTCACTCCTGGGGGCAAAGTATGCTGCAGTAAGCGCAACAACTACAGTCACTATAATAATCCTGAATCCTGAGGAAATATCTTTTAATACAGGTGCATAGGTAAAGATCGTGCTCAAAACCATCGCACTTATCACAACTGCCAATATAACTTTGTTTTCTTTGGAATCCGGAATAATGATTGCAAGAAACATTCCGTAAATAGCCATACCAAGTGCGCTTATAAGTCTGTGTGGCATAAGCTGACCTGCACAGGCTCCAAGAAAAGTGCCTAGAATCCACCCAAATACTGAACAGACTATAAGTCCGTATGAATATTCGGGATAAAGCCTTCCTTTTGTAGTAACACTGAGTCCAAAAATCTCATCGGTAACGCCATACGCAACAAGGCATCTTCTGAGTGTGCTTTCTTTATGTGAGAGTTTTTGCGACAAAGCCGTACTCATAAGCATATATCTTAAATTCACGACAAACTGTAAAAGCGCCATCTCCGCGTATGCAGCATTATTTTTTATAAGATCAAGCGATGAAAACTGTCCTGCACTCGTAACATTTGCAAGCGACATAAAAGATGCCTGAAAAACAGACAATCCCGCTTCCGATGCCTGTATTCCAAAAGCAAAGGACACCGCAAGATATCCAAGGCAGATGGGAATGGCATCCCTAAGCCCCCTCTTAAACTCGTTATTGGTATTACTCAACTCATCCTCCCGTATTTAAATACAAGCAAAAACTTTTTCAATATCACTGCCTGCGCAGCTTACACTCCCCTGAACCATGGCAGGAGCACCACCGCCCCTTACCTGGATTGTTTTTCTCATTTCCTGAAGCAAGTCATTGCAATTACAATTTTTGCTTCCGATTATAAATCGATATCCCTCTGCATCATTTCCTATAAAAATACCGCAGTATCCGCTTTTTTTCTCCATAAGATCATTGACTATCCTTCTGGCAACATTGGGATCTGTCCCGGACTGGGCAAACATACACACATTTTCGCCATCCGGCAGATTCTCTGCTTCTTTAAGAAGGACCTTTTCTGCCATATCTGACAACCTCTTCTTTAAATCCGCAATTTCTTCCTGCTGCTTTGAAAATACATCCGGAATATTTTCCCATGATGTAGACAGAGAAAGCGCAAGTCTGCCGATCATGTCATGTTCTTTTTTCAAATACAGATATGCTCTGTTTCCGCACAGGATGCTGACCCTTGTTCCGCCCTTATAATTCTGAAATGATATGACCTTCAATATGCCGATCTCACCGGTTCTTCTGACATGAGGCGCACAGCAGGCACAGATATCATATCCGGGAATCTCCACGATCCTGACATCACCTGATAATTCCTTTTTACTTCGATAGTCTATCTTATCCAGCTCTTCCTTTGAAGGATACCAGGCTTTTACACAAACATCCTTAAAAATAGCTTCATTAACAAGCCCTTCAACCTTTGCTATGTCATCTTCATCAAGTTTTCCGCTGTAATCCATAGTGACGATATTGTCGCTTAGGTGGAATCCGACATTGTCATAGCCATAAATACTGTGAACTATCCCGGAAAAGATGTGCTCTCCCGTATGCTGCTGCATATTGGAAAATCTGTGTTCAAAATCAATTATGCCGCAAAGGGTTATTCCCTCCGGAATTTTTCTGCTGACAGTGTGGTAAATGATATCATCTTTTATTTGAACATCAATAACCTCTACTTCTTCCTCTCCGTCTGCTTTGAGAACTCCTTTATCCGGAGTCTGACCGCCCTCCTCAGGGAAAAACAGCGTTTTGTCCAGAGTCACTTCATAGGCTCCGTCTTTTTTTGCTGAAGGAGTACATGAAATTACTGCTGCTTCAAATTCAGTTTCATAAGGTTGTTCATCATATAATTTAATAGTTTTCATACTCATAATTTCCAATTATACAGAGACTGCTAAGTGGGTGCAAGGATTTAGCCGGCAAAATCCTTTTAAATACATTTATTTACCATTTATAAAATTTTGATAACTTTTCTATTTTTCTGCGTTAAAGCGAAATAATTAATATATAATTTAAGTATAGGATTTTCTTTATATAGGTTTCTTTTTTTTTACAAGGGGGCATATCATGGAAAAAAAGGCAAAAAACGGAAAACTTATTCAAAAGCTCATCTTTATCGCAATAGGAGCAATTGTAGGTATATCTGTTTTACTGACAATAATAAGTGCAGTAGAAATCAATAGCACCTACGATACCATGATAGAAGAAGAATTAAAAATAGGTGCAGAGCACCTGCAAAGTGAAATGAACTCCGTCTGGGACGGTGATTGGTCCTATGATGGAACCA
This sequence comes from Butyrivibrio sp. NC2002, assembly GCF_000702265.1. GTDB lineage: Bacteria > Bacillota > Clostridia > Lachnospirales > Lachnospiraceae > Butyrivibrio. The sequence goes on along the minus strand of NZ_KL370880.1, from coordinate 558,395 downwards.
ACCTTTTTAAAGGTGAACAGAATGTAATGACAGAATACGAAGATCTGATGGACACTCTTCATTCCAAGACAGGTATTGAATATTCTCTGTTTTACATGGATAAGCGCGTAATTACTACGCTTTATGATAGTAATGGCACTACTAAACTTGTAGATTACACATTAAATGCAACCGCAAAAGCCAATGCTCTCGATAAGAAAGCAGAGTTTTATGCTCCAAAGTCATCTGTTGCAGGAGCTACAGATGTATACTATGCATACTATGCGCCTATGCTTAACTCTGATGGCTCCGTGGCAGGTCTTGTATTTGCAGGAAGAGCTGTTCATGATGTTGAAGCACGAATAAGAAGTATCATTTTAAGAATGGTAATCATTGCTGTCATCCTTGTAGCCATTTTATCTGCAGTAGGCATTATCGTAACAAACAAAGTATCTGTTAAGATGAAAGCCATCGCTGATGAGCTCGGTCATCTTTCTCTTGGAGAACTAAAGCTTAATATCGACGAATCATCCATACAGAGAAATGATGAAATCGGTCTGTTGGCGGAAGGTGCTCAAACCCTTTCAAACAAGCTTGGCGAAGTAATCCGCACGACAATCAACATGTCCAATGAATTGAAGCAATCAGGTGCTTCTCTAAGTGATTCCGCAAATCAGGCTTCAGATGCCTCCAATCAGGTCAGCGAAGCGGTTGACGAGATTTCAAAGGGCGCTGTTTCTCAGGCAGAGAGCGTAGAAACGGCCGCAGGTAATACTCAGGAGATAGGCAATAATATTGATGTTGTAACTGAAAATGTAAATCAACTGCAATCCTATTCAAAAGAAATGAAGGATTCCTGCCTGGCTGCTATGGATGCCCTCAATAAGCTAATTGCCCAAAGCAAAGAGGTACAGGAATCTGTTAAAGAAATCGGACAGACCATTGAATCCACCAATGAATCAGCTAAAGAGATTTCCAAGTTCTCAGAAGCCATCACATCAATTGCATCACAGACTAACCTTTTGTCCCTGAATGCTTCAATTGAAGCTGCAAGAGCAGGTGATGCCGGAAAAGGCTTCGCAGTTGTTGCTACGGAAATCGGTCAGCTTGCAGTACAGAGTAGTGAAAGCGCTGATGAAATCAAGAAAATCGTTTCAACACTTGTTGCTGATTCGGAAGCTTCCGTCGAAGTCATGCAGAAGCTGAACGCAAACTTCGAACAGCAGGAATCTCAGCTTGACGATACAAGAACAAACATGCAGAACATGGAAGTAAATGTGGATAATGTATCTGAAAGCACCAATAATATATCCGGAAGAATCGAAGAACTGAATGCCGCAAAAGAACAGCTTGTTGAAATAATCTCCGACCTGTCGGCAGTATCAGAAGAAAATGCCGCATCAACGGAAGAAACCAACGCATCCATGCAGGAACTCAACGCAACGTTCTCAATCATCACTCAGGCTGCGAACGATCTTCAGAATCTGGCAGAACAGATGACAGATGCAATTGGATATTTCAAACCTTGATGTTGGGATTTAAATTCATATAAGCAAAAAGTGCAACGCATTTGAGCAATTCAATGTGTTGCACTTTTCTTTAGCAAATTACTTTTCTTAAAATAGTCAATCTCACATAGAAAAGGGCCACTGCAATGAGTTAAATCCAAAGCAGCAGCCCTTATTAAAAAGCATAAAAATTAAACTAGTGAAAGCTGAGAGAGTTCAGAACACACTCTTTCCTTTACAGCATCCAGTTTCTCTTCCATAGAGTAGGCCATCTCTGAATATAAAAGCTTCTCGGCAATTCCAAGATACTTCTCATCCATAGAAGCAAATTTCTTACCTTCAGCGGCACGAACAGCCTTGATCTTACGAAGCGACTTAACAAGGCACATCATCTCGGGCGCATTGTTTCTCTTGATAACATCAACAATAACAGCCTCTGCCTTCTTACCCTGAGGAATGTCATATTCCTCAAGCTCATCTATCTCGTCGATAAGCTCTTCTGCCTCGTCAGCATCGATGGCATCTCGCATTTTGTCCTCAGCACCTTCAACTGGAACATAAAGCACCCCTTTGCTGTCGATGCTGGAAACCATACTGTAATACAGTGTCTTATTGCCTCTCTCTAAAAAGGACGGAACAAGAATATCCTTTACCTCGCACAGACCATGGTTACCATAAACTACGCAATCTCCTTTGTTTAACATATTTTGTTCCTCCATCTAAATAAAACAAACCAAACGGCGACACTAAAATAATTTTATCAAAATCTTACAAAAAATGTAATATATTCAGAGTCCGTTTTAACAATCTTAAGAAATACTTAAGATTTATAAAGTCTATTTTTAATCGTTTTATCGCAAAATAAAAAAGCATGTTGCTCGCAACATGCTCGCGCCGAGCGCGGTTGCATTTATGCAACATATACCTTACGCGCGAGTGCGCATCCATAGCGGAGCGTTTTCTTGTTTAATAGGAAATTCGGAGGAATTTCCTATTAAACAAGAAGACCGAGCGGAGATATACTCGCGCCCGGCCGTCTTTATAACGTAAAACTCAAAAAGGAAAGGAGGATTGATAGTCCTTTATAACGATTCACCCAGCTTTGTATAGATAAAACCTGTTTCCTGACAAAACAGCTGGAGTGCATCACCAAAGAGTTTCATATATGCATCTTCTTTATATTGAGCCTCGTGTGACAGGAATAAAATAACCTGTCCGCTTTTAAGATCCCACTCGATGTCCTTAGTAGGTTCAAGTGCATCAATGTCTTTAAAAGAGATGCCGTATTTATTTCTGCAGAACTCATCCTTATTCTCGTTCCCAATAGCAGCTTCCATGATATTGTTCTTATACTTTCTCATATCATCAAGCTGATGCAGGATAATAAACTCCGCAACCGTAAGAGACGATATTTCGTAACCGCCAAGCTTCATGTCGCCGATTACTTTGTTAAAATCAATATTTGCAGCTCCAAACGGATCTATAACCTGCCCACCGACTTCCACGCCAAATACAGCATTATAAAGACTTTGATTCATCCGAAACCTCCTGTAAAAGCACTGAAAGATTATTTCAAAACATCGAAAATCTGAAATTTTGCTATCGGTAATACAATAATAATTATAGCACAATAATCATCGCCAAATATTATAACTTTATTAAATCATTATTACCTAAATGTTTTTTCGTTAACCGTGATATAGCTTTTTAGTCTGATATTTTGCCTCACAGGTAAGGTTAACTCCAAGCTTTTGGAAGGTGTTTTCATCAACAGGTGAAAGGATAACAGTTGAATGAACTTCCAGTCCTCTGAGTTTACCAAGCTGCTCTACAGCTGCCTTGGCCTTGGGGTCTGTAGCAGCGCAGATAGTAAGAGCAATAAGTATCTCGCCAACATGAAGGTGCGGATTATGTCCACCTAAATGATTGACTTTAAGACTCTGTATAGGCTCTATGATAGAAGGAGAAATAAGCTGAGCCTCATCTTCTACTCCCGCCATAACCTTGAGAGCGTTTAGTACCATGGCACTTGTTGCACCCATAAGTGCACTGGTTTTTCCTGTAATAACCTGTCCATCCGGAAGTTCTATAGCAGCTGCGGGAGCTCCTGTAAGCTCTGCCTTAAGGTTAGCAGCAGCAACTACGGGTCTGTCCTGTATGCTGCATCCTGCTTTCTGCATTATAAGTTCAAGGTTGTCTATTCTCTCAGCTGAGCTTTCGCCCTTTCTCTTTTCGCATAATTCCTTGTAATATCTGCGGATAATTTCCTGTTTTCCTGCTGCCTTGGCGGCTTCGTCATCTATAATGCAGTTTCCTGCCATATTCACGCCCATATCGGTTGGTGACTTGTACGGAGAGTCGCCGTATATCTGCTTAAACATTGTGTTAAGTACAGGGAACACCGCAACGTCTCTGTTGTAGTTAACAGTAGTTTCTCCGTATGCTTCAAGATGATAAGGATCTATCATATTCATATCGGCAAGGTCAACCGTTGCTGCTTCATAGGCAAGATTAACGGGATGCTGAAGGGGAATATTCCAAATAGGGAATGTCTCAAACTTAGCATATCCGGCTTTAACACCATGTCTGTTTTCATGGTAAAGCTGTGAAAGACATACTGCCATTTTTCCGCTTCCGGGACCGGGAGCTGTCACAACAACAAGCTTATGCTTGGTCTCGATATATTCATTTTTTCCATATCCTTCTTCACTTATAATAAGCGGAATATTTGAAGGATAACCGGGTATTGTATAATGTCTGTAAACTTTGATTCCGAGAGCTTCAAGCTTCTTCTGATAAGCTATAACCTGATCATTTCCGTCATATCTTGTCAGAACCACAGACCCTACATATAATCCGTAGTCATGAAAGGCATCAATAAGTCTGAGCACATCCATATCATAAGTAATGCCGAGATCACCTCTTACTTTGTTTTTCTCAATGTCATTTGAATTGATGACTATGACTATCTCAGCATCTTCCTTTAACTGAGTAAGCATACGAATCTTTGAGTCCGGCTGAAATCCCGGAAGAACTCTTGATGCATGATAATCATCAAACAGTTTTCCTCCAAACTCCATATAAAGTTTCCCGCCAAATTTTTCGATTCTTTCCTTGATCTTCTCAGATTGCATGGAAATGTACTTATCATTATCAAATGCCTGTTTCACTGTTTTCTCTCCTTCTATATAATGAATTAACTACTCTCACTACAAATTTACAACAAGAAGATATTGTACCACATATTTTTTATTTTAGTCATATATTACTCAAAAACAAATGAATGTTTATAATGTAGTACTGGTGTAATCAGAAGTTTTTTGGCTGCTACTACTACCTAAGCAAGAAGGGAAGGATGAGGTCAGTGGAGTAACATTATTGCTATAGTTTTAATTCTCCACTTAAATGTCTGCGCCTTAGTTGGCCGCAGGCACCGTCAATGTCGCGTCCCATCTCTCGCCTGATCGTTGCATTTATGTTTCTCTTTTCGAGGCGCTTCTGAAAATCTCTGACTCTCTCCTTTGTGCTTTCAACAAAGTCCCTCTCCTTTATCGGATTTACGGGGATCAGATTCACAACACAGTTAAGACCTGATAAAAGCTGAGATAATTCATCTGCGTCTTCATCAAAATCATTTACTCCGCCAACCAGCGAATATTCAAAAGTAAGCTGTCTGCCTGTCCTGTCAAAGTACCTCTTACAGGCTTCAATAAGTTCATCAATCGAGTACTTATTTGCTATAGGCATAAGCTGCTGCCTCTTCTCCTGATTTGATGCATGCAGCGAAATAGCCAGATTGATCTGAAGCTTTTCATCTGAAAGTCTGTCAATATTGGGAACAATTCCGCAGGTAGAAACTGTTATATTTCTCTGCCCGATATTCAATCCATTTTTATCAGAAAGAAGCTTTACAAATTTTAGTACGTTATCATAATTATCAAGCGGTTCTCCACTTCCCATAACCACGATTCTCGATATCTTCTCTCCGGTGTCCCTTGAAATCGCATATATCTGATCAAGTATTTCTGACGGCTCAAGGTTTCTCTCAACACCGTCTATTGTTGATGCGCAAAACCTGCAGCCCATTCTGCATCCTACCTGAGATGATACGCATACACTGTTTCCAAATTTGTATTTCATGAAAACACTCTCTATAAGATTGCCGTCTGCAAGAGAAAACAAATATTTTCTTGTGCCATCAATTTTAGATTCCTGCATTCTCTCAATCCCAAGAGATACGAAGGAACACTCATTTTTGAGCTTTTCTCTGAGGTTCTTGGAGAGGTTTGTCATCTCGTCAAAAGACCTTGCCATCTTCACATGCATCCAGTCATATAACTGACCTGCCCTGAATGGAGCCTCACCAATACCTTTCATATATTCTTTTAATTCATTTAGATCCAATGATTTAATATCTGTCATACTTATTTCTTACTTTTAACTTATTCTCCTGAACTTGGCTATAAAGAATCCATCTGTGCCATACTCACCCGGAGCAAGCTGAATATATCCGTTCTTTACCGTTTCCTTTTCTCTCATCATCTCAGGAAGCCTGTCTGTAATATCAACTGCTTCAAAGGGATAGTTTTCAAGAAACCATGCTACATTGTCGTCATTTTCTTCTTTTGTCATCGTGCAGGTACTGTAAACAAGCGTGCCACCCACTTTGACATAGTCCCACACGCAGGAAAGGATTTCTCTCTGCTTTTCCTGAAGAGCACGTATAGCCGCTGGCTCTGTATTCATCTTGATATCGGGTTTTCTTCCGATAACACCAAGTCCCGTGCAAGGAAGATCGCAAAGAAGCACATCAGCTGCATTTTCAAATTCTTCTCTATGCTTTGATGCGTCATTCTGACGTACCTCTACATTATCAAGCTGCATTCTTCGCACGTTCTCCTGGATGAGCATGCATTTGTTCTCAGATATATCGCAGGCTATTACTTTTCCTGTTCCATTCATATTATCTGCTGCGTGAAGGCTCTTACCTCCTGGAGCTGCGCAGACATCGATCACGGTATTTCCAGGCTTTACATTTGCAACTTCACCAACAAGCATTGAGCTTACGTCCTGAACAATCCACGCACCTTCCGAAAAACCGGGAATGTACATGATATTATCAGTATGGTACATATTAAGCGCATACGGAAGAACAGGGCTTGCTTTAAGAACTATTCTGCCATCATTAGCCGTCTTCATTTTGGCTACAAGGCTCTTAATATCCTCTGCTTTATATCTTTTGCTGAATCTTATCGTGACGGGTCTTGGCTCAAGGAAAAACTTAAATGCCGTAAGTGTCTTATCAAGACCATAGTCACTGCTCCATTTATCCGCAAGCCACTGCGGCTGAGAATATCTTATGGCCAAATATGCACTTTTTGTGCTTCTGGTAACTCCGGGATCCGGCCAATCTATATTGTCCTTATTTCTTGCAATGTTTCTCAGGACTCCGTTTACAAAGCCTTTCAGATTCTTAAGTCCGTGGTTTATTACAAGCTTTACAGACTCATTAACTGCTGCCGAATCAGGAACGGAGTCCATATACATGATCTGGAAGGTTCCCATTCTTATTATGCAGCGAATATTTGGATTCATCTTAGCAGTGCCGGTTTTGGCATACAGATTGATTATATAATCCAAAGTTATGGTTCTTTCGATCGTGCCCTCTGCAAGATATTTGATGAATGCCTTGCTTTTGGTATCAAGATAGTCCATTCTGTCGAGGGCATGCTTCACCCCTGCAAACTCTCTGACACCTTTTTTCTCCATATCCATCAATATGCCAAAAGCTATATCTCTTTCATTTATCTGCATTGCCATATTAGTCCCGCCTTCTGTTTCCGCCACCTACAATAAGAACAAGTCTAAGCAGCTGCAATATCGATGATGCAGCTGCAGCAACATATGTAAGTGCAGCTGCAGAAAGAACCTTTCTTGACTTACTAAGTTCATCCTCAGCAAGTATTCCATAATCTCCAAGCATTACCAGTGCTCTGCTAGATGCATTAAACTCAACGGGTAGTGTTACAAGCTGAAAAGCAACAGCAAGTGAAAATACTACGATGCCCAGCTTTGCAAGCGGTGTCATACCAATAATAATTCCAAGAATGATTATCGGCAGTCCCAGCTTTGAACCGATATTTGCAGCAGGTACAAGAGCTGCCCTGATGCTAAGCGGAACATATCCTGTGTGATGCTGAAGTACATGTCCGCATTCATGTGCAGCAACGCCTATAGCTGCAACGCTGTTTGAATCATAAGTAGCATCAGACAAATTAACTGTTTTGGTTCTGGGATCATAATGGTCCGTAAGATTGCCTGAAACATGTGCCACTCTTACATCTGTTATTCCATTTCTCATAAGAAGCTCCTGTGCAACCTGAGCTCCTGTTTTACCGGTCATGCTTCTTACTCTTGCATATTTGCTATAGGTTGCATTAACCAACCCGCTGGCAGCCATACACAAAACGGCTCCGATCAAAACAAGAATATATGTGGGATCATAAAACATGCTGTAATATCCGTAATGATACATAATTACCTCCTAAGGCCTGCTGCCTCTATTATTTTTATTTTTCAGTAATTCAGCCAAGTGTCATACCTTTTTCAATATCATATCCGAGAAGGAAGCTCTTAACATCCATTCTCTTTTTACCTTCAAGCTGTACCTCAGAAATTTCAAGTATTCCGTCACCTGTATTTACGCAAAACGAATCTTTATCAACACTGTAAACCGTACCCGGAACATTGTTTGCTCTCTCGGGAATTGCCTTTACTGTCCATATCTTGAGCATCTTGCCATTTATTCTTGTAAATGAACTTGGCCAGGGATTCATTGCTCTTACCAGATTGGAAATAGAGGATGCTGAAGCATTCCAGTTTATATGGCCCATTTCCTTATGGATCTTGCCGCATTTTGTTGCCTTAGACTCATCCTGGGGAACAGGTGTGATCTCACCCTTTTCGATTTTTGGCAAAGTCTCTGTAACAAGCTCAGCACCAAGCATCATGAGTTTATCAAACATGCTGCCTGCAGTATCGGTTTCCGTTATTGGAATTGTTTTTATCGCAATGATATCGCCGGTATCCATTCCTGCATTCATCTGCTGGATAGTAACACCCGTCTCTGCATCTCCCTCCAGGATTGCAAACTGTATCGGCGCAGCACCTCTGTATTTGGGAAGAATAGATGCATGTATATTGATGCATCCAAATCTGGGTATATCAAGTATTTCCTGAGACAAAATCTGTCCAAATGCTGCAACTACATAGATATCTGCTTCAAAAGACTTAAGTGTATTTACCGCATTCTCCTCTTTTATCTTTTCAGGCTGAAAAATCTGAAGACCATGCTTAAGAGCACATTCCTTTACAGGCGAAAATGCCATTTCCTTTCCCCTGCCCTTTGGTCTGTCTGGCTGCGTAACAACTGCAGTTATCTCATGACCTGCTTCTATCAGCGCTTCAAGAGCCGGAACAGCAAAATCCGGTGTCCCCATATATACTATTTTCATTTATTTTGTATCTCCTTATTAATTAAAAGAAGCCCTATTTCGGCAATATCAGTTTACCATTTAAGGGCTCTTTTGTACATTTACTCGGCTTCCTGCGAAAGCTCCTCGTTATCTACAAGATCTCCTTCAACCTTCTCGACATACATATGACCGTCAAGATGATCAAGCTCATGACAGATAGCTCTTGCAAGAAGTTCTGTTCCTTCAAGCTCAAAAGGCTTCATATCAAGGTCATACGCTCTTACCTTTGCGTAGTTGGGTCTTGTTACAATTCCTGACTTTCCGGGAAGTGAAAGACATCCTTCATATCCTGTCTGCTCTCCGCTTGTCTCTAGGATCACAGGATTTATTAAAATATGAGGATCATCTCCGGTACAATCAATCACCACGATCCTCTTAAGAACTCCCACCTGTGGAGCAGCAAGTCCAACACCATTTGCCTCGTACATAGTTTCAAGCATATCATCAACAAGTTCTCTTATTCTGGGAGTAACTTCTTTAACCTCTTTGCAGGGACGTGCAAGAACGTCATCGCCATATTCTCTGATTTCTCTAAGCGCCATCTCTATTCCTTCTTTCTATAAATATACAAATGTTCTATAACACTATACCACAAATCTCAAATTTAAAAAGTATTCTGTTTCATCAATTAGAAAACCAATATTTTTTGAAAATTGTTGCTTTTTTCATTATTGTGTGTTAAATTGTCGCAGGGGGAATAAATCATAAAGGGGAAAATCATGAAAAAAGTACAACGTTTTTTAGTTTCTATGGTCTTGGTCTGCTCATTGGCATTCACGTCAGGATGTGGACCTGTAGGTTTCTATGTCAGACTTGGAAGTTCTCTTTTGAGCAGATTTACAAGTTCTTCGACACCTATTCACAATTACGAATTTAGCGAAGCATTTATCTGTTCCAATGGCACAGACGGCAATGACCTTTTGTTTGTCAATTATATGGGCACAAATAATGCAGATGAAAACGAAACACAGATTTCATTCAGTCTTGACATGAGTGCAACTCTTAACGGAACTCCTCTTGAAAGTGGATATCCTATGTACAGCAATCCGTATGTTATTTCTGATGACACTACTGTTGCTCCGGATGAACAAAAGCTCCTTCAGGCTGTTTTTGAGCTTCCTAGCGAATACAGCACCGGTGACCTTCATCTTACCTGCTCATCTTACACCGAAGATTACAAGAAAAAGCTCGATGTAATGGATGAGACGATCAAGATTGAAGAGCTTGAGAGAAAAGGCTCTGTTTCACAGTACAGCGCAGCTATTGAAGGTGCAGTACTCACTGATGACGGCGAAGGAAACAATCTTCTTATAGTAGACTATATCTTTACAAATAACAGTCAAGAAGCTGCAAGCTTCCTTGGTTCCTTAGACGCAAAGGCTTTCCAGAATGGTGTAGAACTCTCATCTGCATATCTTCCTTACAATCATCCCTTATCAGATGATGAAAAAGAAGGAAACGGATATAAAGATATTCAGCCCGGTGTTTCCATCGAATTCAGACAGATCTATCAGCTTAGCGACAATGTAAGCAATGTTGATGTAAAAATCGTTGATTCCTACAGCTTTGACAGCGCATCAGTCCTTGAAAAGAGCATCGCTCTCACAGATGCCTCCGCAACAGCTGATACAATAAAGGCCGGCAGCGCAGATACTTCAAGTAAATTCTCATTCAGAGTAGATGCTGCCGTTATCGGTATCAACGAAAACTATACTGCTCCTGCAGTATTCCTTGTAGGCGAATTCACCAACAACTCAGATGAATCAATGTCCTTCTCTTCAGTTGTTGATGCCAAAGCACAGCAGGGTGGCTACTCTCTTTCATCAAGCTATATAACCGGAGCAAGCACCTTCAACTACAATGACATCGAACCCGGCACAACAATCCCTGTTATCATCGGATACGAACTGTTTGACCTTGATACAGATGTTACTATCACTGCAACCGACAGCACACACTATGCTAACGAAGTTCTCTTCACACAGACTTATACAATCAACGAACTGATCAATAATACTCGCTACTTCGCAGATCAGTACGGCATCATCGACGAAGAACTTGGCGAAGATTTCTAAGTAGTTTTAACAAAAATATCCCTCAAAGAACAAACGTCGCTTGAAATCCAAGCGACGTTTTTCATATCAAAATCCCTGTACAGGATCAAAATCAAATTGTACCTGAAGTCTGCTAAGCTCTCCTTTTTTCTCAAAATCGTCAAGTTCAAATGCAATAGCATCCTTCATTTCTATGAGGCAATCTATGTTCTCATGTTTTACATATATTACCATTCTGTATATATCGTTTATTTTACTTATGGCTGCGGAGGCAGGTCCTATTATTATTGCTCCTTCAATTCTCATTCTTTCGATGACAGCCCTTAAGTAATTTGCCTTTTCTTTTCCGAAATCTTCATCCATAGCCCATATCTGAATTGCCAGCATATGTGCGGTCGGAGGATATTTAAGAAGTGACCTGTAGGATATTTCCTCTTCGTAAAAAGCTTTATAGTCCTGATTCTTTGAACATACGATGCTGTAGTTATCAGGCTGATAGGACTGTATGACAACATGCCCCGGGTATTTTCCTCTTCCTGCTCTTCCTGCAGCCTGAGTAAGTAGCTGGAATGTTCTCTCGCCCGCTCTGTAATCCGCGGCATTCAAGGACATATCAGCAGCCAACACTCCGACCAAAGTAACATTTGGGAAATCATGTCCCTTTACTATCATCTGTGTTCCCACCAGAATGTCAGCTTCCTCTGAAGCAAAAGAGGACAATATCTTTTCATAGCTTCCCTTGGTTCTGGTCGTATCGGCATCCATCCTTAAAACGCGCGCCTTGGGGAAAAATTTGTATACTTCTTTTTCTATCTGCTGGGTTCCCGCTCTGAAAGCAGAAACATATTTAGATCCGCACTCCGGACAGATCCTGCTGACAGGCTGGGTATGACCGCAGTAGTGGCATACCAGCATGCCTCCTCTGTGCTCCGACATGGACACGTCACAATGAGGACATTTAAAAACATAACCACAGGCTCTGCATGAAACAAATCCAGCAAGTCCTCTCCTATTGATAAATAACATAGCCTGATGCCCGCTACTTAATGTTTCCTCCAGCCTCTCCTGCAGTGCTCTGCTAAAGATTGATCTGTTGCCGCTTCTTAGTTCATCTCTAAGGTCTGCAACCTCTACTTCAGGAAGAGTTCCTCCCGTTAGTCTCTCATTAAGTTCAAAGAGCTTATATTCGCCGTTTTGAGCCCTGTAATAAGATTCAAGTGAAGGAGTTGCTGAGCCAAGAACAACACTCGCCCCGCCGGGAACAAGCTTTGAAAGCTCTATAGCCACATCCCTTGCATGATATTTGGGCATAGTTTCACTCTTATAGGAAGTCTCATGTTCCTCGTCGATGATGATAAGACCCACATTGGGAAACGGAGTAAACAGCGCCGATCTTGGGCCAATAATAATATCTATATCTCCCTCTTTTGCACGTTTTGCCTGATCATATTTTTCTCCGGCAGATAATGAACTGTTCATAACAGACACCCTGTCTCCAAAATGCCTGTAAAAACGCATAAGTGTCTGATAGGTCAGGGCGATTTCAGGAATAAGGACTATGGCCTGCTTCCCGCGCTCAATGATCTTGTCTATCATTTCGATATAAACTTGAGTTTTTCCGCTTCCTGTTATCCCGTGTATGAGATATGTTCCCTTATCTCCACGGTCAAAATCACTTATGACGCTGTCCACAATATTTTGTTGTTCGGCGCTTAAAATAATGTTTTTCTTTTCAGACGATGTGCTGTTTACAGGATTTCTGTAATAGCTTTCCTCTTCAACCTGCACTATTCCCATATCCGAGAGAGCTTTTATCACAGCGCCGGTCACATTAAGCTTCCCTGTTATAAATTCATACGGGATTCTCTCTTTGGGGTCTTCTAATAGTTTTTCAAGAAGTCTTGCCCTTGCAACCTGATGCTTTTTTACACAATTAGCATAAAAATCTCTAGCCTGCCTCTCGTCTGTTTTAAGAAGGACATATTTGTGTTTTAATCCTGCCGTCTTTTTTCGTACCGGAAGGACAGTACGCAGAGCATTTATCATTGTGGATCCGTATCTTCTGTGTATCCATGCAGCAAGTCTGACCATGATCATATCAGAGGACACCTCATCCTCTGACAGATCTGCTATCTCTTTTAGCTTATCGGGTGCATACTGCGGTTTGTCTGTCAGTTCAACAACATATCCTGTCCTTATAGTGTTGCCCTTACCGAAAGGTATTTTTACGCAGCTTCCAACATCAATCCTGCCCTTTAATCTGTCCGGGATCTTATACTGGAAAGGTCTGTCTACCTTTTCATGTGAAATGTCTATTATTAAATTGGCATATGTAAATTCAGTATTATCTGTAAATGTCATGTGCCCTGCTTTTTTCTACTTTTTATTCTGCTTTGATTTCTTCGAGGATCTCTTTGATCAAAACTCTCTCATCCATAGGATATTTTACGCCCTTAATTTCCTGATAATCCTCGTGACCTTTACCTGCAAGAACAATGATGTCGCCATGTTCACCGTGCTCTATAGCATATTTGATAGCTTCCTTTCGGTCTTCTATCATAATATATTCACCGTCTGTCTTCTTCATTCCGGTCTCGATATCTTTCATTATTTCGATAGGATCCTCGAAACGCGGGTTGTCAGAAGTGATGATTGTAAAGTCCGCAATCCTGCCGCTTACCTCACCCATCTCAAATCTTCTGCTCTTTGCTCTGTTTCCGCCGCAGCCAAACAGGCATATAAGTCTAGTCGGATGATAATCTCTAAGTGTGCTAAGAAGGCTCTTAAGCGCCATCGCATTGTGAGCATAGTCGATCATCATGGTAAATTCATCAGATACTTTTACCATCTCAATTCTGCCCTTAACATGAGCTTTCTTAAGTGCATCGGTTATCTGATCGTTTGTGCAGCCGAGGTGCTTTGCCACGTCTATCGCACAGAGTGCATTGTATACACTGAATCTGCCGGGTGTGGGAACCTGCGCATGAAGTGAAATATCACCATCTGTATCAAATAAAACTCCCAGTTCACCGGGCTTATGCATGTATGCGAGGTTGATAGCTCTAAGATCTGCTTCCTCAGAAAAACCATAGGTTGTAAGTTCACAGGTATGACCTTCAAGAACATCCTTCATTCTGGGATCGTCAGCATTAGCTATTCCAAGTTTGCACTGCTTAAATAAGAGTCCCTTACAATGCATATAGTCATCGAAGTCCTTATGCTCATTAGGGCCGATATGATCTGCCTCAATATTTGTAAATATGCCAATGTCATAGATAAAGCCCTGGCTTCTGTGAAGCATGAGTGCCTGAGAAGATACTTCCATAACGACGCTGTCACATCCGGCCTCAACCATTCTGCTCATATATTCCTGAAGTTCATAAGACTCAGGCGTAGTGTTCTCTGAGTGAATGTGCTCATCACCTATGATAACTTCGATCGTACCGATAAGTCCGCATTTATGGCCGGCATTCTCGAGCATATTTCTGATCAGATAAGTAGTTGTTGTTTTACCCTTTGTTCCTGTAATACCGATAGTTTTGAGCTTTTCTGCGGGATGTCCAAACCATGCAGCAGATATAAATGCCATCGCATATCTTGTACTCTCAACTTTTATGATAACTCCCTCGCAGTCAGCGGGAACATCAACTGCTTTTTCTGTAACGATGCAGGCAGCACCCTTTTCAAAAGCTTCGGCTGCTACTGAATGTCCATCAAAGTTAGCGCCTTCTATGCAAATAAAAAGACAGCCGGGCACTATTTTTCTGTTGTCGCGAACTACCGCAGTAATGTCCATTTCTTCAAGATTTGCTGCCTTATCTGTGTTCCCAACAAATGCAGTATAGTCGAGATTCTTAAGAATTTCTTTGATTTTCATGTATATTTTTCCTCCAAATCTTAATTATCTATCGTTTTTCTTAATATTTTAAACATATTCTATTCACATTTATTCTGTAATATTTATATCAAGATAGTTGATTGAAGAAACTATCTCCCCCTCATAAGAAACCGCAGACACACGCTTTTAGCGTGTGTTTTGTGGTTTATGAAGAAATTTTCTTATAATCCAAAAGCATGATCTGAAGATTCTCTTCTCCTCTAAATTCATTTATATCAGTTTTATATGCAACATTAATCATCATTTTATCATGACTCTTTCCATTGTACAGTCTATCTCTCATATCCACTCCAAATGTTTCATCAAGGAAAGAATTAAACTCATTGGTTTTTCCAAATAGGATCATATCGATTACTTCAGAATTGATATCTCTTACTTTATATTTCCCGACATTTTGATTTTTTCCTATTATCTTTCCGGAAATCAGTTCAACATTCCTTGCTACAAATTTAGGCTCCGGATTGTCTATTCCAAAAGGAGCAAGCTTCTCAAATTCTCTGACAAGCGGAATATTAAGATAACCAAGCGGAAGCTCCATATCAAGGCGAAGATCCTCCACAAAGTCTTCCGGTTTTAATGTACTGTTTGCATTAAGGGCATCTCTGAAAGCATCAATATTTTCTTTCTCAAGCGAAAATCCGGCTGCCATCTTATGTCCGCCAAACTTGGTAAGTAAGTCCTTACATTTACTTAGTTCTTCAAACATATGATATTTCTCAATAGATCTTCCTGAGCCTTTTACTCCGCCATTTTCCGCATCTGTAATGATAAAGACAGGTCTTGAAACAGCCTCTCTTACCTTGCCTGCTATGATTCCCGCAAGAGATTCATGAAGATCAGGCAAATATATAACAACAACATCCGGCAGATCGTCCCCGTATTCTTCAAGTTTAGCAAGCGCTTTGCTTGTACCTTCTAATGTCATCTGCTTACGTGAGTCATTTAATTTCTTTAAATCTTCAGCATATTTAGCAGCAACATTGCTGTTACTTTCCATCAAAAGCTCCAGCCCTCTCATGGCAGAATCAAGTCTGCCGCTTGCATTAAGGCATGGTCCAAGTATGAAGCCGTATGAATAGCAGCTTATGTTATATTCATCCAGCTCTGTCGCCCTTATAAGCTGCTTAAGACCTACATTTTCTGTGCCGGGAATGTTTCTCATCGAATCTATGACCATTGTTCTGTTTTCATCAGTAAGGGGCATTACATCACATACTGTTGCCCATCCTGCAAATATCCTAAGATCCTTCATGAATCTTTCAGTAACAGTGATTCCCATTGTTTCTATAAGAAGCCATACAAATTTGTATGCAACTTGTGCTCCGCATATTTCCTTAAAGTTCTCAGGATCATTATCAAATCTTTTAGGATCTACAACTGCATCTGCAGCGGGAAGCACCATCTTTTCGTGGTCATCTTCCTCATATCCGACTTCATGATGATCTGTGACTATCACAGTCATTCCAAGCTCTTTAGCATAGCTTATCTCATTTATTGCGGCAATGCCGTTGTCGCAGGTTATCAGCGTATCGATTCCGTCCTCATGAGCTCTCTCGACAAGTCCCATACTAAGTCCGTATCCATCATTCATTCTGTGAGGAAGCCTTACGTCCACTTTTCCTCCGCAGGCTTCTATTCCCCTTTGAAGAATATATGAAGAGCAAATTCCATCAACGTCATAATCTCCGATTATCCTGATCCTGCTATTGTTTTCAATAGCATTTTGCATTACCAAAACAGCCTTTTCCATATCGGGCAAAAGCTCCGGTCTTGATAGAGAATCAATATCTGCAGTAAGAAAGCTTTTTATCTTCTCCTGCTCATAGACATCCCTATTTCTTAAAATCCTTGCTGTAATGGGAGATATACCGTTCTCTGCAGCTATTTTATTAAAATCAGCACCCTTTCGGGTAATAAACCAATTTGCCATATATTCCTTTCAAAAGAAAAGAGCTATCGCAAGTGTAATTTCTTGCGACAGCCCTCCAGAAAATCAAAACCAATTATTTATTCTTTTTGCTAAGCTTTGTTTTGATATCAAGCCAAATAGGTGAAGCAATGAAGATTGAAGAATATGTTCCTGCAACAACACCTACCATAAGAGGAAGTGCAAAGTTCTTGATATCTGTAACACCAAAGATGAAAAGAACAAGAACCATGATGAATGTTGTTATAGAAGTAAACAAACTTCTTGTAAGTGTCTGGCTAATACTTCTGTTAACAAGCTGCTCATATTCATCTTTATGTCTCATACCATACTGGTTCTCACGGATACGGTCAAATGTAACAATCGTATCGTTTATAGAGTAACCGATGATAGTAAGGATAGCTGCGATAAATGTACCACCAACCTGTATTCTTGTAAGTGCATAACATACGATAACTACAAGTGCATCATGTGCAAGAGCTATGATCGCAGCAGCACCAAATGTGATATCTCTAAATCTGATCCAGATGTATGCAAGCATGAGGACAAGTGCAATTATCATTGCAGATGTAGCATCTGCTCTCATCTCGTTACTGATTGTTGAGCTGATACTCTCAGCTGCGATATTTGCTTCAGGTACCTGATAATCATTTTCAAGCATTGAAGCAATTGCCTCACGCTGATCTACATTAAGAGTTACTGTCTTAAATATTACTTCGTTTGTTCCCTTTACTGTCTGAACCTGAACGGAATCAACGCCTGTAAGCTCTCTGATCTTGGGAACAACTTCGCTGTCAAGCTTCTCTGTTGTCCAATTCTCATTGAATGTAACGCTTGTTGAAGTACCACCTACAAAGTCAAGGCTGTAGTTGAATGCGCCCTGGCCTCTGCCGGCATTGATTCCCATAGTAGCAAAACCGATAACGATAACTGCTATAGAAATTACATAGAACATAACGCGCTTCTTGGTAAATTCAAATACCTTAACTTCTTTTGCCTTACCGTACCATTTACTATTTTCAAAGCCCATGCCATAGAATATGTTAGTTATGATTCTTGTTACAAAAAGAGCAGTGAACATTGAAACGATAATACCAAGTGCAAGTGTTGAAGCAAATCCCTTTACAGTACCTGTTCCTCTAAGGCCAAGGATTGCTGCAGCTATAAGTGTTGTGATATTACCATCAAGGATAGCTGATAAAGCTTTACTGTAACCTGCTTTTATAGCACTCTTTACATCTTTGCCTCCGAGAATTTCCTCTCTGATACGAGCAAATACAAGCACGTTAGCATCAACTGCCATACCTACTGAAAGGATAATACCTGCGATACCGGGCAATGTAAGTGTAATCTCAAATGCTGACAGGAAGAAGATCTCAAGTCCTACATAGAACATAAGAGCAATACTTGCTGCAACACCGAGAAGCTTATACATAACAACCATGAAAAGGATGATAGCGCAGAAACCAACGATAGCTGCGATCATACTTGTATGAATAGCATCAGCACCAAGCTGAGCGCCTACAACGTTTGAACGGAGTTCATTAAGCTGAAGCTTAAGTCCACCGATACGGATGATAGATGCTTTGTTTGCAGCATCTTCATAATTGGTCTCACCTGTAATTACTGCTCTTCCATCTGTGATCTCTGCCTGAACAGTAGGAACAGATACGAACTCACCATCATAATAAATAGCGATAGATTCGCCGTTAGCAAATGCCTTCTTAGTTGCTTCAGCAAACTTCTGCTTTCCGTTCTCTGTGAACTCGAGCTGAATAACAACTTCCTGAGTATTTGCTGTACCGGAATTCTGATAGCCTGCCTGAGCATCTGCTACATCTTCACCCTTAAGTACGATAGAACCATCTGCTTCAAGTTCTTCGATAGTCTTATTAAGTGTGTATCCGATAGAACCACTCTCATCCATAAGGATGTTGCCATCTTCATCTGTAGCTATATTTCCGTTTTCATCAAGCTGGAAACCTGAATTGTACTGATAGTTCTGATTACCTTCACTATCTGTCTGAGCGATGAAATACAGATTACCGGGCTGACCAAGTTCCTCAAGAATGGCGTTAGCATCTGTAACACCGGGGATCTCAATATTTATTCGGTTTGAACCTTCCTGATAAACCTGAGATTCAGTACTGTAATGGTCAACACGCTGCTGAAGCTTGTAGATAGTGTCTGACATATCTTCAGCACTGGGAGCCTCATCACCAACTACCTCATAAGTGATGCTGACACCACCTGCCAGATCAAGACCAAGACTGATACTGTCAAGTGAACCTGATTTATCGCTTCCAAGACCTTTTGTCGAAGTAAATGCAAGGCCTGCAAGTAGCAGAACTGCTACGAGAAAAGCGATATACGACTTAACTCTTTTCATTTTTTATTCCTCCACTCCTTCAGACTGAGCCGCCTTGATCATGATCGCGCACTCTATGCGCTTTCTCTGGAGCTCACAGCCTGTCTTATAGGTTGTATTTATGTCGCCATTGAAATTATAGGCATTTGCAGCACAACCTCCACTGCAATAATATCTTGCAAAGCACTTCTGACACTCAGGTCTGGAGTACACATTGCTTTCTTTGAACTGTTTTTGGATATCTTTTCTGGTTATACCATCAAAGACATTACCCATTATAAAATCTTCATTACCTACAAACTGATGACAAGGATACAGGTCTCCCCATGGAGTTACACCCAAATACTCGCATCCCGATCCACATCCTGAAAGACGCTTGGCAACGCACGGACCGCCCTCAAGATCTATGTTGAAATGGAAGAAATTAAAGCCGTTTCCTTCCTTTTTTCTCTCAAGATAGAATTTTGCAAGCTTGTCATACTGGTCACAGAGATAAGGAATATCCTCTTCTTTTATTGAGTACCAGTCTTCAGGCTTTGCAACTACAGGTTCCACAGAGATTTGCTTAAATCCGAGATCTGCGAGGTGTTTAACATCCTCGAAGAAATCCAGATTGTTATGTGTAAATGTTCCTCTTACAAAATATCTCAGCTGATGGCGGCTCTCCGCTACTTTCTTGAACTTGGGAACGATGGTATCGTATGTTCCCTGTCCACCCTTAAGGGGTCTCATCTTGTCATTGACTTCTTTTCTTCCGTCAATCGACAGGACTATGTTGCCCATCTCTTTATTGGCAAACTCGAGTATCTCGTCATTTAAAAGAGTTCCGTTTGTTGTAAGAGTAAATCTAAAGTTCTTATTATGTTCTTTTTCTATGCTTCGGCCGTATTCTACAAGTTTCTTTACAACTTCCCAGTTAAGCAGCGGCTCTCCGCCGAAAAAGTCAACTTCAAGATTTTTTCTTGACCCTGAATTCTTAACCAGGAAATCAAGTGCTGCCTTACCGACCTCTTCTGTCATAAGTGCACGTCTTCCGTGATATTCGCCTTCATCTGCAAAACAGTACTTACATCTTAAGTTACAGTCATGCGCTATATTAAGACAAAGTGCTTTAACAACTGTATCACGTTCCTTGAATTCTTCTACATAATTCTCGTAAACGTCGTCGGTATACATAACTCCGGCTCTTCTGAGTTCAAGTATATCTGAAAGAGCATCTTTTACATCACTCTCAGGGTAACTTCCTATAACGCAAGGATTTTTCTCAGAAAGCTGTTCATACAAAGAAGCTGCCAGCTTCTCGTCATCTGACTCACCTTCCGCCCTTTCTATATCAGCACTGCCGAATCTTGCTGATAACAATTCCTCTACGGGATGAACCAGATCAAAAACCACATCGTCCACAACGTGAACGCTGCCACTGTTTACATCCAGAACAATGTCATATCCGTTGTTCTTGTATGCATGTATCATATTTTATTTCTCACTACCTTCATTAAATTTCATCTGCTTTATTCATAACGGATTACCTGTTTATGAACAAAAGCAAGCAGCGGCCAGGCCGCTGCCTCACTTGTCAAAACTATTATTTGAGTCCTGATTATTTATTAGCAACCTGCTCGCAGCTCTGGTTACCAACTGTGCAAGATGTCTTGCATGCTGACTGGCATGATGTCTGGCATTCACCACATCCGCCCTTCTTCATTGACTCTTTAAGGTTTCTTGTTGCAAGTGTTTTTACATGTTTCATAGTCATTTGCTCCTCTTCCTATTAGGAAATTGTAGAAATTTAACAGTTTTCCACAAATCAATAGTATAACATATTTACACTATACCGAAAAGCACTTTTTATTCGTTTTCAGGCACAGGTTCATCCCCTTTTCTTTCCTCTGTACTAAAGGCTCCTTCGGGTATAAATACAAGTACATCGGTGATCCTGTTTCTCTTAATGGCGCTTGCTGTAAGCTCAACTCCATTGGGAAGTTTTGTTGTCTCTCCGCCTCTTGGCAATCTGTCCAGATTCTCGATCATAAGTCCTCCGATGGAATCATAATCATCAGACTCAAAAGCGGTTCCGAGAGCATCATTTATATCATCGAGTTTCATATTACCTTCTACAAGGAATCTTCCGCCGCCAAGCTCCTTTATCTGCTCCTCTTCATCAGAATCATATTCATCTCTGATCTCTCCTACGATTTCTTCAAGAAGGTCTTCCAAGGTGATCATACCGACAGTTGCACCATATTCGCTGAGGACAAAGGCAACATTCTGTGCATTTTTCCTCATTTCAAGCAAAAGATCAGCGGTCTTTTTAAGTTCGTAGGTGTAATAGGCTTCACGCAGATAATCTCTTATTTTGAAGTTATCTTTGTCAGAAACAAGTACCATGTCCTTGATATTTATAAGACCTATGATATTATCCTGATTATCTTCATAGACAGGGATTCTGGTATACATCTCCTGTTTGAAGACTCTCATAACCTCGTGATATTCGGCATCGGCGCTGACGCAGCTCATATCGATCCTCGGGATCATTACATCCTTGGCAACTGCATCACTGAATTCAAACACGTTGTAGATGATCTCTTTTTCACCGGATTCTATAACTCCATCCTCGTGGCTGACATCTACATATGTCTTAAGTTCGTTTTCAGTCATAACCTTCCTGCTGTTTTTGTCGATTCTGAAAAGTGCAAGAACAGCATCTGCCACAACGTTTACAATAAAAATAACCGGTGTGAGGACTTTCATGATAAACAAGATTGGTCTCGAATAAAAAAGAGCCATGTTTTCTGCATAAGTAGTAGCGATAGTCTTGGGAATTATCTCACCCATGATAAGAACGACAATCGTCAAAACTCCCGTACCTATGCTGATCGCAAAATCGCCCCATATCCTCTGAACAAAAATAGTCGCAAGCGCTGAAGCAGATAAGTTTACGATGTTATTACCGATAAGTACGGCAGAAAGCATATTCTGATAATCATCAAGGATTTTTTGAACTGCAATAGCCCTTTTGTTATTCTCTTCTACCAGTGTTTTGATCTTTACCCTGCTCACACAGCTCATGGCAGTTTCCGCAGATGAAAAAAATGCCGACAAGAGCACAAGTATTATAAGTACAATAAGCTGAGTCACATTTTGCTGCAAAGATTTATCCTCCCCATAGCCTCTTTATATTTTTTATTAAAATCTTCCCTCTATTATATCAACAATATCCATTGGTCTGTCTGCAAAAATATTTCCACCGGCTTCTTCCTGTTCTTTCCTGGTCCTAAAGCCCCATGCCACGCTTATGCAAGGCATCCCTGAATTTTTTGCTGTATTAATATCAACATCGGAATCCCCGACATAGATGCATTCTTCTTTTGTAACACCAAGAATGCGCATTGCTTCGATTACCGTATCGGGGGCAGGTTTTTTCCTTATGCCCTTCTTTTCTCCTATGGCAACATCTATGGTGCCCTTAAAATATAGTTCTGCAAGTTCCTTTGTGGCATCCATGAACTTGTTGGACACAATTGCCAGCTTGTATCCCTTATCTTTAAGACACTTTAAAAGCTCAGGTATTCCTTCATAAGGTCCGCTGTTGTCATTACAGTGAATCTGATAATGCCTTTTAAAATCCTCGAAAACCTCTTCAAAGGCGGGATTAGCGTCTCCATCCGGGACACATCTTTTCATAAGCTCCCTTACCCCGTTTCCAACGCGGTACTGAATCTGCTCCAGTGTACAGGTTTCCATCCCATGCTTATCAAGGGCATAATTCGTGCTTATCATCAAGTCCTTAAGCGTATATAAAAGTGTACCGTCAAGATCAAAAATTACTGCTTTAACTTTATTCATTCCTTAATAGCCTTCCTCTTATCTATTACAGCTATCACCTTTTTCTTTATAATATAATAACAGATAAGGTGGACAGCAGCCGTTACCGTCCAGGTTACGGGATAAGAAATATATAATATTTTAAGCGTGTGGAAATGCCTGAATATCGTAAGGATCCACACAATTCTCAAACCACATGCGCCGATTATTGACACGATCATAGGAACAGTAGAATACCCCATTCCCCGCAAACTTCCACATATAACATCCATGCATCCGCAGAGAAAATAGAAGGTGCAAATTATCGACATTCGCTCAACGCCGTACTGTATTGTGGCAGGTTCTGCGGTATACACACTTACAAGCTTATCGCCAAGTAAATAAAATGCATTGCCCATTACAAGACCTACAAAGCTGACCAGCAAAAGGCATGTTCTCAAAACCTTGCCTATTCTCTCCGACTTACCTGCACCGACATTCTGACTTGTAAAGGATACACATGCCTGATAAACCGCATTCATCGCCATATATACAAAGCCCTCGAGATTTGCTCCCGCAGCGCTTCCGGCCATTGCAACAGAACCGAATTCATTTATTGATGACTGTATTAGAACATTTGAAAATGAAAAGATAGTTCCCTGAAATCCTGCAGGAAGTCCGACTCTTGCAATCCTTATCGCCTTGTCAGCATTTATGGCGATTTTCTTTATATCAAGTCTGTATATATCCTCAGTTCTCATAAGCGCCCTGATGATAAGAAGCGCACTTATTGCCTGTGAAATGATCGTAGCAAGCGCAACTCCCGCAACATTAAGCCCAAGGCCCATAACAAAGGCAAGGTTCAGCACTACATTTATAATTCCCGCAAGCATAAGAAAATATAAAGGTCTTCTGGTATCACCGATTGCCCTTAGTATCGCAGCGCCGAAATTGTACAATAAATTTACCGGCATTCCGATAAAATATATCTTCATATAAAGCGCAGACAATCCTATAACTTCTTCCGGAGAGCCCATAAGCTCAAGCAGAGGTCTTGAAACCAAAAAGCCAACAGCTCCTATGGCAATTCCGCCAAAAAGTGCAAGCGCTATCGTAGTATGGACAGTTTCACTCATCTCTTTACTTTGTCTGCCCGCAAAATATCTGGCTGCAAGTACGTTAACACCGACTGAGAGTCCCATAAACATACTCAGTATCAGATTTATAAGAGAGCCTGTCGATCCGATTGCTGCAACGCAATTTGCTCCAAGGGTTTCATTCCCGGAGAACTGTCCGACCACTACTATGTCCGCAGCATTAAACAAAAGCTGCAGAACACTTGAAATGATCAGCGGCACAGAAAAAAGGAGAATCTTCGGTAGAAGAGCCCCCTCTGTCATATCAATCTCATATCTTCGCTTTGATTTTTCCATATAATTCCTATCTTTGTGTCATAAGATGTTCATAAAAACCAATTCGAAAATCTTATGCCCACCATAAAAACAAAACACTAAACCGTATCGCAGTTATATCTGAACTTCTTTTAATAAAAATTGTTCGCCCTTTTTCTTTGAACATACAGAAAGCGCGTAACCATCAAAAGAAGCAGGCTCATAGATATATCCTCTGATTTCTCCATCATTTCCTATAATTTCCATCTGCTTAAAATCACAGGAAAAATCACCCAGCTTTTCAGAAAGTCCTACACCTGTCATCTTTACAAAGGCCTCTTTAGCTGACCATATACGGAAAAAACAATCAGCCTTTTTTGCAGGATCATTCTCTTTTTCAAGCGCTGCTAATTCATCTTCTGACATTATATGAGCAGATACTTTTAAAATATCTCCCGCGGTTTTCTTCTCCTGAACATCAATTCCCACAGGAGAATCCGACACAGCAAGAACAGCATACCTTCCTGAATGAGACAGTGAAAACTCAAAATCAGGATAACCTTTTATGAAGGGTTTTCCATGCTCCGTGTACTCATAACTTATCGCTGCGTTTTCATGTCCACCTTCTTTTGAAAGATGATCATCAAACCCCTTTCTGATAAGAAGACCTGCTGCTGCACTCATAGCCTTATTCTTAAGAGGCTTTATCTTTGCAATTTTACTTTTTCTCTCATCATCAAGATAAGGCAGTGCCTTACGGACAAACGTATTACAGTTTTCGTCACCGGCAACCACCTCATCCAGGTCATAATAATAAATGATCATTAGTGTTTAAGTTCTGTTTTATAGAAATCCTTAAATTCTTCATAGCCAAGAGCTTCAAGCTGCTGTTTCTGGAATTTCTTGTTTTTATTCATTCTCACAACAAGAACCTGTTTTCCGTTTTCTCTTTCGGACTGTGCATTTGCGATGATCTCTGCAAGCTGCTCACCACCTATTCCTTTTTCTACAAGGAAAGCTATCTTTTCTTTTTCATCAGGGATCTTGAAGCCTTCATCCATCATGATCATGATGATTCGCTCAAATCCGATAGAGAATCCGCAAGCAGGAGTATCCTGTCCTGTAAACTTTCCAACCATCTTATCATAACGTCCGCCGCCACCGCAGCTTCCGCCGTACTGTGGCATAGCAACTTCAAAAATAGTTCCGGTATAATATGACATACCTCTTACCAGAGTAGGATCAAAAACAAGTTCAAAGTCAGCTGCCTTTGTAGCATCTACGCTCTGAATTATCTCTTCAAGACTTGTCTTTACCTCATCATCAAGGAAGTCACCGAGTGTGCTCTTTAAGTATTCAATGCCTTCAATTGCATTCTTACCTTCAACACCACGGAAAAGTTCAAGATACTTATCAATATTTTCTTTAGCAAAGCCATCCTTTAAGAGTTCCTCAGCTACACCATCTATGCCGATCTTGTCCATTTTATCAAGAGTAATGAAAACATTGTCATAGCTCTCTTCTGAAAATCCGCTGTATGCTGCCATAGCTTTGAGCATACGTCTCTCATTTATTCTTATCTGGAAGCCCTTAAATCCAAGCTTGCCAAGAGTTGTAGTTGTAGCAAGGATGAGCTCTATCTCTGCAAGGTTTGAAGGCTCACCGAGAATATCGATATCACACTGCATGAACTGACGATATCTTCCCTTCTGAGGTCTGTCAGCTCTCCATACATATCCCATCTGAAGAGCCTTAAAAGGAGACTGCAGCTCATTCTGGTGGCATGAATAATATCTTACAAGCGGAACAGTAAGGTCATAGCGAAGACCTGAATCTGTGAGGTCATTTTCCTCTTTTGCTGTTTCAAGGTTGAGTTTTTCGCCTCTCTTCATTACCTTGAAAATAAGCTTTTCATTTTCACCGCCCTGCTTGGAATTAAGATTTGCAAGTGACTCTACGCAAGGAGTATCAATGGAAGTAAAACCAAATCCTGCATAAGTTTCCTTTATGATCCCGATGACGTAATCTCTAAGTCTCATCTCCTCAGGAAGTATGTCTTTCATGCCTGTTACAGGCTTTTTAATCAATGCCATTTATTACCTCTTTCCTATTTCATTTAAACCAGTTCATGGGATTACTAAGCGCAATTGCTCTTTTCACGATCTCTTCTCTGTTGTGACGGATGTAGAATTCTAGCATTGCTATTTCATCCTCTTTAAACCCATTTTGTTTTACTATCTTATATCCCGGAATGATTCCTTCAGCACTAGCCTCACCATTTATTCCGCTCCTGGTAAAATATATACGTATAAATCGTTTACCAGACTTGGATACAAGAAAACCGGTCTGCGTCATGTTCAGCTCTTCGCCAAAATTTGCCCCCATAAAAAGCCCTCATAATCAATTCATTTAATCGCCAAAAGCAGTCTTTGTCAACTTCCTTTATTCTATGCCTGTTACACTGACATTCTCAAGTCTGGTAAGTGCAGGGATAAGGAAATTATCAAACTGCCTCCTCTCCTTCGACATATACATCTCTTTTGTGAAATCAAGCATGCATCCTGAAATTGAACCACCGGCAACGGGAGTTACCCTGCCGTTGTCGTGATAATATCCAAGTCTTATCTCTCCGGCAATATCTCCTGAAATAGCATCCACTGAAAAATCTGAAAATTCGACTATCTCAAGGAATCTTCCGCTTCTGATCTCACTCTCATCCCTGCTTCCGCCCTCTGCTTCAAAATTATAGAGCTGTGATGCATCTTCAATTCCAAGATAATATCTGAACTTTCTTGCACCCCAGAATGAACGCGGAACGTTGTTTTCCATAAGTGTAATATCACTTATCGGTGCGCCTTCCTTATCAAAATCAAAATTCTTGGAAGAATTCGGAAGCTTCTTAAGACCCTTTAATGTAATTTTATCGCCCTTTACATTTTCAGCTATTTCTTTTCCGATTTCCCAATCCGAATACTTGTTATAAATAAATGCCGCATTGCATCTCTGAGCAAAATAGCTGTAAAGAGAAACTGCATCCTGTGTAGAGAAAACTACCGCTGTTTTTCCGATCTTTGGTGTAGGCTTTGCTACAAGCTTATCCTTACCATATCCAAGGACCTCGGTTATATCCTTCCTTAGAGTTTCCTTATCACAGTTTCCGGCTTCGTACATTCTGTAAAGCTCTATTTCGTGGTCGTTGTCCTTGGCATTGACCACAACCTCCACCATTGATGAAGGATATTCAAGTGTTATATCAACGCCTTTGGAATTAATTATTCTTTCCCTGTTTGATTCTGCAAAAATCTCATATGAGTTTATGTATTCAGTATCTGTCTCGGGAATTTCCTGCATTGCAAGAACAAAATTCTTTGCTATCGCAGATACATCTATGTTTTTCTGCTCCGGATTTGCTGCTTCCGAGGGACTGTTTAGTTCATAGTAAGGATTCTTAACGTTTTCCGCGCGGCTTATCAGATTTTCAACTTCCTTTTTTATCTCATCTTCGGTGAGAGTAACATATATCTCACCGGAAGCGCTGCCAAGAAGCTTTCCGCCATCTAACTTTTTATAAACTGTTACATTTATATGCTCTACATCTCTTACTCTGTTCTGATCAAGCTTGTGTCCTATAAAATAAAACTCATACGCAAGTGTAACTTTATCATTGATCTCATATCCGTCCGCATCTGACGCCTTGAGAATATTTATAATTTTATCGATCATCTTTAATAACCTTTCCAAGTAATGTATTTGGCTTAGCCTAATCTTGCAACAGCCTTAAGGTACGGGCCTCCATCGGAAACTTTTACCCATTCTTTGTGTCCTTTGCCGCAGCCACCATTACCAAAGGACTCTCTGTCTGTGCTCACCATTGATATTGAGCCGAGAAGGTCCGGAACATATCCGGTCATAACTACGGGCGCAACGACATTTCCTGTGAACTTTCCGTCTATGATTTCGTATCCTCTTGCAATGATGCACTGGATTCCCCAATGCTTGGGATCTTCCATACCGGAAAACATTCCTTCAAGGAAATATCCTTTTTTCACGGAAGCGATCATATCTTCCTTGGTATCTGTTCCGCTGTCAAAAATAGTATTGGTCATTCTGGTGTAGACCTTATGCTCAAAATTCTCTCTTTTTCCGTTGCCTGTAGGCTCTGTTCCAAGCCTGAGAGCACTGAGTGCATCGCAGACACCTGTCCTTAGTATGCCGTGATCGATTTCCGTAACATCTCCCGCAAGAGTGCCTTCATCATCAAAAGCATAGCTTGCAACATCAACAACGCAGTTAGCTCCCTCATGCATGGAAACAAGATCGGATCCGACTCTCTTGCCTATGTACTCAGCTCCGAGCGCTCTTTTCTTTACGAACATATCCATTTCCACGCCGTGTCCAAAGGCTTCATGAGCAATAAGGCCTGTTACCTCAGGACTTGTGATGATCTCGTACTCACCCGGGATCACATGGGAAGCGCCAAGCATATCATCAACTGCCTTTACCGCAGCTTCTACCTTCTTTTCTAGTCCGTCAAGGATCGTAACGCCGTTTCTGTCTGAAACACCTTCAATTGTCATGGTGTTTTTGCCGTTTCTTGCGCCTATGGCAAGTATTGATCCCTCTGTGTAAACATAGCTCTGGCGCATGTCTCTGTTCTTTGTCAAAAACATCTTGCAGACATGAGTTGATTTTGCTGCCGCATGGCAATCTATCATACTATCTGAAAGAGTCATTGCCTTGTCGCTAAATCCCTGAAGCTTAACCATCAATTCTCCAAGGTCAACATCCTCAGGTAATATATCTGTCTCCATTTCGGTAAAGAGTGTATATTTTTCATCCTCAAGCTTCGCAGTATCAAAAATCTTTGTCTCTGTCTTTTTGATAAGATCAATCTGGTCGTCAAGGATCCCAATAAGTTTCTGTGCGATCCTGCCCGCATCACCGCATGATCCGTTAAAAGAGTATTCGCTGTAAAGTCCGTCTTTGTAAACCCTAACTACACAACCTCTCTCAGTTGTCATGTTTTCACCGGTTATGATCTTGTTTCTCTGTGATGCCTGTATAGAAAATCCTTTTGAATCAGATGCCAGAATACTTACGTAATCATAATGATCAGAAAGAATATCTATGATCTGCTTTAATGACGGAGCTATTCCGTCAAGATATTCCGAAAATTTTGCTTTCATTAAATCCAATACTCCTTAGTCTTATTTTTTGTCAGGCAAGGCTTCTCTAAATCCTGTTTTGTTTTCCCTTGCAAGTTTTGCAACATCTTCATATTCAGGTTTTTTCCTGCTTACTCCGTAACCGGAAACCACCTTTACATTCACATCTCCAAGGGATGTTTTATCTACTTCAAAGGTTCTGCCAAGAATATATCTGTGGCATACACTTTCCCTTATTCCTATTGTAGTAGTATGTTTGAAAATAGCCCTGACTATATGCTCTTTTTCATTCTCATGACACAGCACGGTAAGCATTGTTCCCGGTCTGTTTTTCTTCATAAAAATAGGAGTTGTAAACACATCGGCAGCGCCTTCGCGCAAAAGTTCCTCTGTTGCAAAGCCTATTTCCTCAGGTGTCATGTCATCCAAATTGCAAACAAGCTCTATTATACTATCTGTAAGGTCACTATTAAAAGTATCTTTTTGTGTGTCTAAGCTGCCAAGCATAGCTCTCACAAGGTTAGCCTTGGGAAAGTCCTTTTTACCCATGCCATAGCCTATTTTCTCAATGCTCATAACAGGCTGATCTCCAAATTTGTCCACTGCAAATTTAAGAAGCGCAGCTCCTGTGGGTGTACAAAGTTCCCCTT
The DNA here is from genome assembly GCF_000702265.1 of Butyrivibrio sp. NC2002. GTDB lineage: Bacteria > Bacillota > Clostridia > Lachnospirales > Lachnospiraceae > Butyrivibrio. The sequence continues at coordinate 528,116 of NZ_KL370880.1, read as the reverse complement.
TTATATCAGAACTATACGAAGGTATTCCCTGTAAAAGATGAGCCGTTGCAGGTGCAGGTACAGGAAGTATGCCGTGGGCGCACCTTACCATGCCGCTTCCTACATTTACGGGAGATGCCATAACTACATCAGGTCCAATTTTGGATAGCAAAAGGCAGCTTGCCGTGATATCCGCGATCGCATCCATACGTCCCACTTCATGAAAATGGATGTCTGAAACCGGAACTCCGTGAACACAGCTCTCGGCCTCAGCAATCATTCTGTATACAGACATGACATCCTTTTTTATTTTCTCTGAAACCGCAAGCTTCTCCACAATATGCTCAATATCATGCATTGAGTGATGAGCGTGATGGTGGTGATCGTGATCTTCGTCATGATCGTGATGATGGTTATCATGGTCGTGGTGATGATCATGCCCATCAGCAATATCTGAGCTTTCCTCCTCAACACCATTAACGATAACTGAAAAATGAGAGCCTGTAACTCCGCATTTTTTAGCCTTTTCAAGCTTAAAAGAAACTCCCTCAAGTCCCATAGAATTAAGCTCATTAAGAACAGCTTCTTTATCGGGACACAGCTCAAGCAGTGCAGCTGAGAGCATATCTCCCGCAATCCCCATTTTACATTCCAAATAAAGTATTTTCATTTTTACCCCTTTTTTAAAGCCAAATACATTCCTCTGCTATGCCGGTAAGCTAAATCACAAGATCATCTTAGATGGTTTATCATAGATGCCTGATATGCTGCGCCAAATCCGTTATCTATATTTACCACGCTTACTCCGCTTGCGCAGGAATTGAGCATTGATAGAAGTGCGGACAATCCGTTAAATGATGCGCCATACCCGACACTTGTGGGAACAGCTATTACAGGGCAGTCGGCGAGCCCTCCGATAACACTTGCAAGAGCTCCCTCCATACCGGCAATTGCTATGATAACCCTTGCGGACATTATTTCATCCATTGCACCAAGTAGTCTGTGAAGTCCTGCCACTCCAACATCATAGAGTCGTACTACTTCATTTCCGTATACCTCGGCACATTTTGCTGCTTCCTCTGCAACCGGCAGATCGCTTGTGCCACCTGTAGCCACAACAATTTTGCCAACTCCTGTAGGCTCCGGAATCTCACCGACAATACCTATGTGGCTTAACTTGTCATAAGAAAAGTCAGAGACTTCCTTCTCAAGAAGCTCTGCAGCTTCATCATGCATTCTGGTTATAAGTATTGTCTTTTGACCGTTTTCTTTTAATGTTCTTACAATGCCAAGTATCTGATCCGGTGTCTTACCCGCACCGTAGATTACTTCAGACATCCCCTGTCTTATGCCGCGGTGAAGATCGAGCTTTGCATATCCTATATCCTTAAAAGGAGCTTCTTTTAACTGTAAAACTGCTTCATCAATTGAAACCTTTCCTTCGGAAACCCCTTCGAGTATCTCTCTTACAGAATTTTTATCCATTTCTATCCTCTGTCTTTCTGCCTTTCTGCCTTGATCATCTGTCCATAGTGTCAAATTTCATATAACTTAACCTTTGCTTTTTTGAGCATCCGCATGTCTTTTCATGACTTTTACCAGTTTATTTCTTGAATAAATAAATGCAGGTATCAGAAATGCATCTGCAAATATCCACGCGAGAGGGCTGGCAAGGCAAATGCCGGTATATCCAATTGCCGGAACGAGCAGGAGCGCTGCAAATACACGGGCTATCATCTCACTTACTCCCGCAAGAATTGCCAGCATACTAAATCCCATACCCTGGATCAAAAATCTAACAACATTAACAAATACAAGCGGTATATAGAATGCGCTGTTCCATATAAGCATCTTGTGCGCATAAGCTAATACGACCGTTTCCCCCGCATCCATAAACAGAAGTGCAAAATACTGTCCAAAGAAATACAGTACTCCAAATGCAATAATTGCATAGGCACTTCCAAGAAATCCTGCCGCTTTAAGTCCTTTTGATAATCTGTCAAGTTTTCCGGCACCAACATTCTGTCCGCCATAGGTCGACATAGTAGATCCCAGAGCATCAAAGGGGCAGACAAAAAACATGGAAACTTTTCCTGCGGTAGTTACTGCAGCAACTACATCCGCACCCTGTCCGTTTACAGCAATCTGCAAAATAACACTTCCGATCGCAGTTATCGAATACTGAAGTCCCATCGGAAGTCCCATGTTTAAAAGCTTGGATACAAAATGTCTCTCAAGCCTGAAATCAAATTTGTTTACGTGCAATATGTCCACTTTCTTCATGATAAAGATAAGACACAGAATTCCGGATACAAGCTGTGACAAGACCGTAGCAAGTGCAGCTCCCGCAACTCCCAGCTTTAGCCCGAGAATAAACAAAAGGTCAAGCGCTATATTAAGAAATGAAGCAATTACCAGAAACATTACAGGATGTTTACTGTCTCCGACTGCTCTAAGAACACCTGATAAAAGGTTGTACATGTAGATTACAGGTATCCCGATAAAAATGATCAGAATGTAGCTGTATGCATATTCAAGTACTTCCAAAGGAGTGTCCATCCCAACCAGGATTGCTCTGCAGAAAACACTCACAAGCACAGTCATGACAACAGCAAATATCGTACAAAGTATGATCGCATTTGCAAAATATCTGCGCATGGCTGAAAAGTCTTTCGCTCCAAACATTTGAGAAATCGGAATTGAAAAACCACTTGATACTCCCATACAAAAGCCTATTATCATAAAGCTTATAGAACCTGTACTGCCTACCCCTGCAAGTGCATACTTTCCTAAGAATTTACCTACGATCATCGTATCCACAACATTGTAGAATTGCTGAAAAAGCATGCCCATAAGCATAGGCACGGCAAATCCCAGAATAAGTTTCATCGGCGAGCCGACAGTCAGGTCTTTTGTAGCTGATTTCTGCATAATATCTCCATTTAATAATAAAGAAAAATTGAGTGCCAAAATTAATTTTAGCACTCAATTTCATTTTGTAAAACTTTTATTGATCTTAATCTACTTTAGTTAGTTCAAAGTCGTCAACAGTACCCCAACTTGCAGGGCTGCACTTCATTCTTACGCCAATCGTCACTTTCCCGTCAGTTACTTCTATTTCCGGAATCTCGGGCTTTTTCCAGTTTGCCCATTCAGTTACCATAAAGCTATCTGTCAGCTCTGCCCCTGACGTCTGCGCAAATAAAGTAAGCTCTGAATTGTTACTGTCCATATCGCCGCCCTGCGAATATGCTACCAGTTTGTAGGTTCCGGGTTCAAGCCCTGTTATTTCCTGAGAAAGAGTAAAATCCATAGCCGATTCTGACCAGAAATGAAGAGCAAAATCTCCTGTGTGAGCATCATCACACTTTTCCTGATAATCTGTAGGATCAGCTCCTTCATATGTAATTGTCCACATGGATCTGTCTGCATCCTCAAAACTTGGATTTACAACATAATTCTCAGCCTTGACCTCAATGTGACATGCAAAAGTGTTGCCCTCTTCAATGCTTCCATGAACCAGGAATTTTCCTTCGGCAGATGTATCCACCTTGGCTATGTCTTCTTCGTTCCATATAGCAGGCCTTGTCTCCTGAAGGCTCTTATCGTTAAACACAACGCTTACTTCATCCGGAAGAGATAGCGTTTCTCCAACCCCAAGTGTCATATTTATATCAGGAACATCTTCTATTTTTAGTTCACCTGTTGAACCCGTTCTGACAAAAGTAAATACATTAAGGGACTCGAGCGGATATCCTTTAAAATCAAACATTGCCTGGTTATCCCATGAGCATCCCCCGTAGTATTTTCCGGCATCCTCAGGGTCGTAGTCTCCGGCATAGCTGCTTGCCCAACCGCTTCCGTACTTTTCCCAGATTTCAGAATTATCAGCACCGGAAGGACCTACCGGTATCCATGTGCCTTCCCAGTAAAACACGCCTGCTGCCCCGGCACTATTAGCAATATCTATAACATCACGAACCATATTGGCCTGTCCCTGTACAGATGCTGGATATCCCTCAACGAGATCATCCGTACCTTTCAGGCTGTTCCCCGCTCCATCGCCGTCTCTGTCTGTGTAGCAGTATGAAGTTTCCGCAATCATGACCTTCTTGCCATAGGTTTCTCTTACATGCTCTATGACTTCTTTAGTATTTTCAAAATCTCCATCCCAGAAAGGATAATATGAAAGTCCTAAAATATCATAGTCTACATCCGTCATCTCAAGGGTGTTCACCTTTTTATCAATTTCTCCCACGCTGTCGATGTTGGCATAATGAACTACGATCTCTATGTCCTTTGAATAGCTCTCTGAAATCTCTCTTACAGCTTTGCCTGCTTTTTTCAGAAGTTCACTAACGTTCTGAGCTGTTTTTTCTCCGGACATTCCGTTGTTTATCTCGTTACCAATCTGAACCATTCCTACATCAACGCCGCTGTCGAGAATCTCAGAAAGCGACTGCTTTGTAAAGTCATATATTGCTTCACATTTTTCGTCGATGTTCATATTCTCCCAAGCTTTTGGAGCGTGCTGCCTCTTGGGATCAGCCCAAAAATCCGAATAGTGAAAATCTATGCAGACCTTCATACCGTATTCTGTAGCTCTTTTTCCCAGCTCTATTGCAGTAGGCACATCATTGTTTCCGCCGCCGTAGCCGTTGCCTTCTTCATCAAAAGGATCATTCCACACACGTAATCTTATGTAGTTGACTCCGGCCTTTGCCATAGTTTCAAACGGATCAGCTTCATTACCATCAAAATCGTAATACTTTACGCCGCTTTTCTCTTCAACAAGTACAGATGAAGCATCCATTCCCATATAAAAATCATCAGGAAGATTCTCCACGGGCTGCACAAAGATGGGTTCGCGACTACTTACAGCCTCACTTTCTTCTGTTTCAGCAGTATTCGTTATATCACTCTCTTCCACTTCAGAGCTGTTTTCAGTAACACTTTCTTCTGCTTCAGCAGTATTCGTTATATCACTCTCTTCCACTTCAGAGCTGTTTTTTGTAACACTTTCTTCTGCTTCTGCACTATTCGTTGTATCACTCTCTTTGGTCTCAGAATTTCCTGCACATCCACAGACCGCAGCAAGGCAAATAGATGCAGCTGTGATCATTGCCCAATACCTCTTTTTCATACCATGCCTTCTTTCATTTACCAAATCTTAATTCTGTACTGACAAACAGAATCTATTGCATTTATACCGCATGCCACTCCATTTTCCATCTTTGGCCATTCCTGAAGATATACCTTATCGCCTTCATGGATTGGATAAATGATCGCATCTGCCGTAAACTCTTCTTTCAAAACAGAAGTCCCCTGTGATCCTATAAACCTTTTAAGGCCTATCTCCCATTTCTGACCTGTGTAGAAGCTATCCGCAATCATCATTCCCTTTCTAAGTTCGTCAACATCATCTGCAGCAAATAATTCGCTTCTGTCACCCTCATAGTTTATTTTCAGATATACCTCATCTATATCTTCTGTTATTCCCGAAACACGGATACTGTATCTCTTTGAATCACTTGTAGCTTTTTGAGCCTTTTCTTTAAGCTCACTTTCCGATGAAAGCCCCTCTTCCATGCCCTCTTCATTTACTGATACCGACACATTGTTTTTAAGTTCATCCACATATCTATAGTCTGCAAAATCCATGGTATCAACCATATATGTGTCACTAACGTTCTCAGCATCAGAATGGATAAATCCTATCGGTATCTCATCAAGATCCGGCCACACTCTGAATGATACGGTATGCTCTTTTCCGTCAGAAGGGATCTCAGCATATATTTCATACCCGTCCTTGTTGCCGCCTTCCAGAACGCCGCTTCTTCTCATATTTGAACCATATATTTTATCAACTACATTGTACTCAGATATGATGAGATGCTCAGCCCCTCTGTCGTCCTTGATCTTTACCGCATGTTCTGACTCATAACTGTTCAAGATAATGATCCTGATATTTCCAAGGTCACCTTCTATCTCAACCTGAGCATTGTCTTTTTTAGAAGCAAAAAATACATAAGCATTTTCTCTTCCCTTTTCATCATGAAGGATGCAAAGCGGTGTCATGTTTGCCTTTAAAAGCACAGCATCTTCTCCAATCTTCATTCCGAAGGGATAGAAGAAATAATCACCGTTTTCCACATTTCTACTTTCAAATTCGCAGATTACCTGACCATTTTCATCGTATGCCTTTAATTGTTCATCGTTATGATCTGCCATCTCATATCTTCTCTGATAGTTATTAACAAAGAAGAAGCCGCTCATCATTTCTTTTCCGCAAATCTCTGTCTTCACTGCGCGAACAGATGTCCTTAAATCTATGAGATTTTCAGGTTTAAGCGGGTTTCCGGGCTGCTCGATGTATGGCATATCGCAGATCCTTCCGCCAAAATCCCTAAGGAACATTGAAAGGCGCCTTACTTTTCTATAGGTTTCTTCCATCTGACCATACTCTCTGATAGGTGCATTAAAATCATATGAAAGAACAGGAAGATCATTAGGATATCCTGTTTCCGTGCTCTCCTGAAGGGTTGTGAGTTTGCCCTGAGGATTTGTTCCACCGTGATACATATAATAGCCAAGAAGGTTGGCTCCGCTTCCAAGTTTTACCATGCTCATAGCTTCTGTATCAGAGCCTGTTGCAACTGGTCTTCTGTGGTGAGTCACCTGAAGACCTCCGCCAAGCTCCGCTGTCAGATACGGGAACTTGTCCATATCAAAAGTAATACCTACTCCCAAGCCATGATCTGAACCTATGTTATGGTCATTTCTTTCCTTAGTAAAAATATAATTACCACTGGGCTCTATCTCTGTTGTCCTCTGATCCCAAGGAGCCTCGCAATATCCGCCCATAACAGGAAGCATTCCACCTGTTACTGCGCCGCCCCATCCTGTTGCAGTATATATCGGCACCTCAAAACCGATTTCTACCGCCATGTCCTTAAGGGTGCGCATGTGTTCTTCACCTTTTTCACCGCCAAAACCACCGCAATGGCCATACTCGTTTTCAATCTGAACACCGATAACAGGTCCGTTGTCCTTTAAAAAGAAACCCTTAGACTGCTCATATATATGTTCATAAAAATTCCTTACGTGCTCCAGATACTCAGGCGCGTTACTTCTAAGGTCATACCCTTTTTCTTCGGCATCCTTTAAAAGCCAGTCCGGAAATCCTCCGTTTCTTGCTTCGCCATGTGCCCAAGGGCCTATACGAAGTATGCACTTAAGCCCCACTCTTTTTACTGTTTCAAGGAATTTATGTAAATCTCTGTCTCCGCTAAAGTCGAATTCACCACGGATTTCTTCGTGATGGATCCAGATAGTATAAAGTGACACAATATCTACTCCACCACTTTTCATCTTGCATAGCTCTTCTTCCCAGTATCTGTTTCTGTATCTGGAAAAATGCATTTCTCCCATCACAGGAACAAATCCCTTTCCATCAAGCGTAAGTGATACAGGTGTAAATGATAGTTTACTGTCCTTTGATAAATTCATTTTCATATCCTCTCAAAATGGCGCATAAGAAGTATTCTTTCCAGGAATCTCCCTTGCAGTTGTTTAACCTGTTTGTACTAAATATGCCGGCTCATTTACTCGCCTTCAATGAGCCGGCACATAATTTGCTGTTTCTGCTTTTCCGAGAAAAAAACAAAAAACTAAATCTATTTTGTGCTTTCTTTCATTACAACTTCATAATTTTGTAGTTTTTGCTTTTCCACATGCTCCCCATCTATTACAGCCAGGAGCATTCTGGTAGCAACAGCTCCCAAATTCCTGTCATCAAAATTAAGTGATGTCACCGGGACTATTGCATTTTCCAATATATTGCTGTTATAAAATGATGCAAGCCTTAAATCCTCAGGTATTCTGATGTGTTGTGCCCTGCATATCGACATAACATATCCTGCAAGCTGATCATCCATGCAGATCACACCGTCCACTTTTCTGGCTACAAGCTGCTTTAAGATCTCGGTGAGTTTCTGCTCATTTCCCTGATTTAAGAAGATCAGTGATTCATCGATTTTCTTATTTGCAGCCTTGAAAGCTTCCACAAAACCCTGATATCTCGTTCTGGTTATCATGTGGTTAAGCGATCCGCCGATCAGAGCAAGCCTGTGATGCCCCTTCGCGATCAATATCGATGTAAGTTCTCTGCACGCATCAAAATGGTCATTGTCCACAGATAAAACATCTTCATCAAGCGATGTTCCTATAGCTATGAACGGAATGCCACTTGTTTTTAAATACTCGCAGGGCTTATCGTCTATCAAAGTTCTGGTAAGAATCACCCCATCAACTTTATGATTTTCGATTATTCTCTTTAAATTCGAGATTTCATCACCTGTCACAAGGGAAATAACTATATCATACCCGTATCCGCTTGAAACCTCACTCATTCCAACAAGACATCTCTGGAAAAAAGGCAGGTCAACAAGCGAATAATCTCCGGGCCACACAACACCTATGTTAAATGTCTTTCTCTGTGAGAATCCTTTGGCAACAGCATTAGGCTTGTAATTATTCTTTTGTATATATTCGAGTACACGGTTCCTTGTAGCTTCGCCAATTCTCCCCTTCCCGGATATGGCGCGGGAAACTGTAGTCTTCGAAACCCCAAGAGCAGCCGCAACATCCTCAATTGTTAACTGGTTTGACATATTCACCCCGATTTTTACGGAAGTTCTGCTCCCTTCTTCTGGCCTTACAGCCTGTTAACCTTTAACTGCGCCTCCGGTCACACCTTCAACATAATACTTCTGCAGGAACATGAACAACAAAGTTACCGGTATGGCTATCAAAACACCACCTGCACAGAACCTGGTGAAATATCCCTGATAGTCACCTGTATTCATCCATCTGTACATAGCTACCGCAACGTTGTAACTCTTATCGTTACCAAATGCGATATAGGATGCAAATACATAGTCATTCCATGGTGCCATGAAGGCAACAAGCATTGTATAGATGATGATCGGTTTACTCATAGGAAGTGTCATGGTAAAGAATACTCTTGCTCTTGATGCACCATCAATTCTTGCCGCTTCGTCGAGTGCTTTGGGTATAGTATCAAAATATCCCTTACATACATAATATCCCATACCTGAACTTGCTACCGATACAAGAATGAGTCCCGGTATAGCACCTGCCTGTGTAAGTCCCATCTCCTTTAAGAGGAAATACAGGCAGATCATTGTAAGGAATCCGGGGAACATTCCCAAAATGAGCCAGAATTTCATAAGAAGTGTTCTTCCTGCAAATCTCATTCTGGACAACGCATAACTTACGCACAAAATAATGATTGTCTGAAGTACTGATACGCAAGCTGCAATTATTACCGTATTCAAATACCATCTCTTAAAGTTTGTCTCATCTCCGAGCACAAACCTGTAATTATCAAGTGAAAAAGTCTTAGGAATTATGTATCCAACAATTCCGCCATATTCAACAGCCGGATCGTATGACCTAAAGCTTCCCAGTACAAGTCCCACAAACGGGAACAACCAAATAATTACAATTATGATCAGTGCCAGGTAAGCAAAGAAGTTTCCTACGGCACGTTTTCTTTTCATAGATGTTTCTCTAGCCATTACTGGAATCCCTCCTCATCTTTTACTGACGGCAACATGCGATATACTGACAAGGTAATGATCGCAGTTACAATAAATACCATGATACCGATGACAGCAGCCATCTTGTAGTCTGTGTCATTGATTGTCATCTTATACAGCCAGGTTACCAATAGATCTGTTCCGCCTGCTCCTCCTGCATAACTCATCGACTTTGGTCCGCCTCCGGTCAAAAGGTAGATGACATTAAAGTTATTAAGGTTACCTGTATAAGAAGTAAGAAGATAAGGTCCTGTTACAAAAAGCATATAAGGCATTGTGATATTCACAAACATCTGCCATGGTGTAGCACCGTCTATTCTTGCGCTCTCATACAGATCTTCAGGAATATTCATAAGAAGTCCTGTTGACATGAGCATCAGATAAGGGATACCGATCCATATATTAACTATTACTATGGTTATCTTGGCAAGAAGTGGATCCTGCCAGAAGGGAATTGCATTTTGTATAATTCCCAGTTTTAAAAGTGTTGCATTTATTATTCCTGCGTTATCAAACATCTTTGACACATACAAAAGGCTGACAAACTGCGGAACAGCAATAGTCATAACAAGGCATGTACGCCAGAATTTCTTGAACTTTATTCCCTTTTTGTTGATAAGAATAGCTACCGCAATTCCAAGGAAATAGTCAATAAATGTAGCAAGGAGTGCCCATACCAGTGTCCAGAGAAGTACATGGAAGAAAGTATCTCCAAAACCTGATTTTCCAACTGAGAACAGATTTTTGAAGTTCTCAAGTCCTACCCATGTAAACAGCTTTGTCGGTGCCTGATGAGTAGCATCGTAGTTGGTAAACGCAACGCATATCATGAAAATGATGGGCAGCACGGTAAAGGTAAATACGCCCAGTACCGGCAGCGCCAACAATGTTTTGTCAAAGTTAGAATCAAATAAAGATTTAAAGTCCGCTCTGTTACCAGGAAGTTTCTTTCCCTGTTTTAAAGCAAGTTCCTCGTTTCGATTTTCACGTATATTCATTCTCCAGAGGAAAATAAGAAGTACGATAAAAATCAAAGTCAAGAGACCGAACAGCAAGATAAGGAATGAATGGTCTCCATAAACTACTTTTCTATGTTTTTTGGTTGTTTCTACTGTTCCAAGTGTTCCCAGCTTCATGAAATATTTTCCGCCGAATGTTCCAAGGAACCAGATAAATAAAATTTCTATAGCCAGATACATGATACCTCTAAGTACCTGACCTCTTAAAATAGGACCAAGTCCCATAACTATGAAGGACAGCTTTGTTTTCCAGTCGCCTTCAACAAATGTGATCCCGATTTCCCGAATATCTTTCCCAAGTGCAGAAAAAAATCTGCCTATCGGATTTCCTTTCTCCCTTGCCGCGTTACTTCTGCTCATAACGTTTTCCTCCGCCGCTTTCCTTTAGAAAGCCGGCAGAAGGCATGCCTCCTGCCGGCTGAAGTATTACAATATCAATTCCCTGATAGGTTAATTACTGTGCAAGACCTACAACTGTTTCCTGGAATGTTGTAAGAGCTTTCTGAAGGTCTTCGTCAGATGCTGTCTGGAATGAACCCTGTACATCACCTGCAAGTGCTTCAGCATTTGTCCAGTAATCTCCAGGATACTGACCCTGAGGAATTGTGAATGCGAACTGCTCTGAAAGAGCTGAAAGAGCTTCGTCAGCTTTAACTGCATCATCTTCCTGAGCCTTAAGGTTTGAAGGGCCCCAACCTACTGCATTGTATCTGGCAAGCTGAACTTCTTCGCTTGTAAGGTACTGAGCAAGTGCATCACATACAGCAAGCTTGTTCTCATCTTCCTGAGGCTTAACACCAAGAAGCTTGCATCCGTTGAAGCCGCTCATCTGGTACTCAGCGCCGTCAGAACCTGTGAATGTAGGAAGCTTAGCACAAGCATAGTTGTCACCGAAAGCTGCCTTAACTACTTCTGCATCCCATGTACCATCAATGATAGCTGCATAGTCAACTGCATCACCTGCAGAAGAACCGGGCTGGAACGCCTTTGAAGAAGCTGTATCGATCATCTCTTTAAGAGCTACAAGACCCTTCTCAGAATCATAGTCACAGTCACAAGCTGTGAAGTTACCATCGTTGTCAGAATCGTATGTAAGTGTGCAGCCTGTTCCGAAGAAGAATGCTACCTGATACCATCCTGTAAGATCCATGTAGAAGTTCTTGCCTGCTGCTTCGCACTGCTCAAGAATACCTTCAAGAGTTGAAGGATCTGTTACAACGCTCTTATCATAGTAAAGGAAATATCCGTTATCAGCTGTCATAGGATAAGAATAAAGAGTATCACCAACTGTAGCTGCTGTTACAGCACCTGCTGCGTTCTCACTCTTAATTGCATCAACGTTCTCAGGAGCAACCTCTTCAAGGGCGCCTGCTGCAACAAGTCTTGCTGTCTGGTCCTGAGCGAAACCATAGATATCAGCACCTGCTGTTACGTCTGTGATCATGTTGCTTGCAGCATCACCTTCACCAACAGCCTCAACTGTTACATTGTAACCTGCATACTGAGGATTCTCAGTCATGAATGTGTTTACTGTTTCATTTGTGAAATCTACTACGTTGTCTGCTACCCAGATCTTGATATCGCCTGTGCCATAATCAACATCTTCTGCTGCTTCTTCAGTAGCTTCCTCTTCTGTAGCCTCTTCAGCAACATCCTCTGTTGCTTCCTCTTCAGCAGCTTCCTCTTCAGTAGCTTCCTCTGTTACCTCTGCAGTCTCCTCTGTAGCCTCACCTGCATCAGTAGCTGTGTCAGCACCGCTCTGTCCGCAACCTGCGATCATTGCAGTAGACATTGCAGCTGTCAGTAAAACAGAAACCAATTTCTTTTTCATTTCTTTTCCTCCCAAATATTTTCACCTTCACAAGAAAAGTGATATGTTGTCCTGATCACGCAACAATTTGCGCAATCGGTTGTTCTAAAAAGTATTTTAGTTCTACGTCATTTTTCAGTCAATCGGGATTATTTAACGATTGTTAACTAGGTTTTTTATATAAAATACACAAAAATTTTTCCGGAAGCGATTCCAAGGAAAACGCTTTTGCGCAACCGCTTGCGCTCACTTATATTCTAGTTTGGTATCGTTTCCGTAGTTTTCACACTTTCTTGTAAAAGGCCCCACAATTTTGTCCTGCAAATCCCAGCATGCTTAGTTCGACCAGAGCATTCATAATAGCGGAAATCTCAGTATTCATGCCGGTTTCCGCCACTTTTTCATATATCTGCGTAATGCTTTGAGGATACATATCCAACACGTCATATACAGCTATTTGTACAGAATCCTTTAATATATCCGTCATATTTACCTTTTTTTCATTATTCCTGTTGACCATATTCATATTGTGTCTGCGCAAATAATCCACAACATCTTCAGGCGATATTGCAATCCCGGCTCCCTGCCTGATAAGCGAGTTGCATCCCTCGCTCAGCCCGTCGCATATCCTTCCCGGCACCGCAAAAACTTCACGTCCCTGTTCAAGCGCCATATCCACCGTTATAAGCGTCCCACTCTTTGCTCTTGCTTCAATAACCAGAACAACGTCCGACAATCCGCTTATTATCCTGTTTCTTGGCGGAAAAAGCGCAGGCTTTGGCTGCGTCCCGGGATTATACTCAGATATTATTCCTCCTCTATCTCTGAGCATATCGTAGAGCTTTGCATTCTCCGGCGGGTAACATACATCTACTCCGCTACCTAATACTGCAAATGAGCTTCCCCCGTAATTCACTGCCGCCATCTGCCCTATTCCATCTATTCCTCGTGCCATCCCGCTTATTACCTGCACTCCGCATTCCGAAAGTCCTATACCGAATTCTCTGGCTGCATATTTTCCGTATTCTGAGCTCGTCCTTGCGCCTATTATCGAAACCGATGGTTTATTTTCATCCGGAAGGCTTCCCATATAAAAAATCCCAAAAGGAGCATCGGGTATTTTCTTTAATTTTGCAGGATACTCATCTTCTGTAACGCAACAAAAATTTATTCCCCGCTTTAAAATATCCTTAAGTTTTTCCTCAGCATTCCAGCTATCTCTTAATTCCAAAAAGCTTTTTAGCTGCTTTGCACTCATCAGACTCCTTATCTCATTTTCCCGGGCGTTATAGATATTTTCTGCAGTTGCGAACTCATCAAGAAGTCTGGTCAACGTTTTATTACCGACACCGTGAACATTGTGAAGCATATATGCGTATGATTTTTCCCTATTACTCATCGCACCATATTCCTTTGCTTTAATTTATCGGATACATTTTGTTCTGTGTCGTTACCGGATTTGCTCCAATATTTTGAATCCGTCATCCTGTAGCAGGCAGCTTCCGTAAGGTGCTTTGCGCTGATCTGTTCTGCGCCGTCCAGATCAGCGATAGTCCTGGCAACTCTCAGTACTTTGTGGTAAGCCCTTGCGGACAGATCCATGGTCTTAAATATTCTCTCCATAAGCCTTTGCTCCTTCATACCAAGCCTGCAATATTTCTGGATCTGCGCCGGTGTCATCTCCGAATTGAATCTTATTTTGGTATTTGCAAAACGCTCCTTTTGTATTTCCACTGCTTTTTCAACGCGTTTTCTTATGTCAGCACTACTCTCGTTACATTCCGTGCCATGACTAAGTTCAGCCACATCAACCTTGGCAGCCTCTATACAGATATCTATCCTGTCCAGAATAGGCCCTGATATTCTGCTAAGATACCTTGTGATCTCACTTTCCGAGCATCTGCACTTATTAAGATCCGGATAATATCCGCAAGGACAAGGATTCATCGCGCCTATAAGAAGGACATCCGCAGGATATGAAAAATTGCCGCCGCTTCTTGCTATATGCACCTCCCTGTCCTCCAGGGGCTGCCTTAAAATATTAAGTGTATTTCTCTTAAACTCAGCCATTTCATCAAGAAAAATAACTCCTCTGTGCGACAAAGAGATCACTCCCGGCCTTGGAAATTTTCCGCCTCCTGCCAGAGCAGATTCCGTGATCGAATGATGAGGGCTCATAAAAGGTCTTTTCACAACGAGCGGCTCACCTTTTTTGAGCATTCCGGCAACTGAATAAATTGCCGATACCTCAAGGCTCTCCGGTCTTGTAAGAGGTGGCATTATAGATGGCATTCTTTTTGCGATCATACTTTTGCCTGAACCGGGCGGTCCCACAAGGAGCAGGTGATGATAGCCTGCGGCAGCAACTTCCGCTGCTCTTTTTACCGCAGACTGACCGTTGATCTCAGAAAAATCCATTCCCTTTAAATAATCATCCCGGTACTCCCCTTCTTCAAATAACTTTTCAACATCAACAACCGTAGGTGATATATATTCATCCCTTTTGTCCTCAGACAGCTTTAAATATGCAATGGCTTCAGAGAGTGTCTTTACCCCGACTATCTTCATTCCACCCACAACAGCTCCTTCCTCTGCGTTGTCCAAAGGCAGCAAGCACCTCTCAAATCCCTTACTCAATGCATAAGTGACCATAGGAAGAATTCCGCTGACCGCTTTTACCTCGCCATCAAGTCCAAGCTCGCCAATCACCAAAGTCTTCTTAAGATCATCGCTATTTAGTTCCCCGGTGGCACATAGAATCCCGATAGCAACAGGAAGGTCAACTGCTATGCCGCTTTTCCTGATGTCAGCAGGGGAGAGATTAACCGTTATCCGCATGGGTGGGAGCGGAAATCCTGCATTTTTCAGGGCAACCCTTACTCTTTCCGATGCCTCTCTAACCTCACCACTCATGAATCCAACCATATTAAACATAGGCAGTCCATCTGCAGTATCGATCTCAACCTGCATTAAATAAGGCATAATTCCCTTGACTGCCCCTGACATTACTGTACAAACCATATTTCTCCTTTCAAGATATCAATCAGTAATAAACCGATCAGAATGAAAGGATCCCTGCTTCATGCATTCTTATCAAAAAAAATATGGAAATTACGGAAGGATCTCCGTAAACAGAAATATAATCAAAAACAAAAAACACTATGGACTATTATATTCAGATACAAAAATATTTCAATATATTTTTTACAGAGCCTCTAATCATTTATTTTTTAGAATTATTAATTTTATCTTCGTTGACTTTTCTTTAGCATTTCTACATGATAGATATGAATGGTCTTGCAAATAATATTCTTTTTTATTAATTTGCAAATTAATACCAAGGGAGATGTATATGTCACGTATTAACGATATTCTCAAAACAGCTAAAGAAGTAAACGCTTCAGATGTACATATCACTGTAGGTATTCCGCCAAAGATGCGTGTAAACGGCAATCTTATCGCCCTTGAAGGATACGACAAGATGAAGCCCGACGATACACAGTCAATAGCCGATGAGCTTATGAGCATCAAGCAAAAAGAATTACTCGAAGCAAACGGACAACTTGATATGTCTTTTTCCCTTAGAGGTTTGGGGCGTTTCAGACTAAATGCATTTAAGCAAAGAGGTTCTGTTGCCCTGGCAATCAGACTGGTTGCAACAGAGATTCCCGACGCAGAAGCTCTGGGGATTCCCTCATCTGTTATCAATCTATATCAAAGACAGCGCGGGCTTGTCCTTGTAACCGGTCCAACAGGTTCCGGAAAATCAACAACTCTGGCATCTATAATTGATAAGATCAACAATAACAGGGAAGCACATATCATCACGCTTGAAGATCCTATAGAATTTTTGTATCAGCACAATAAAAGTATAGTCAACCAAAGAGAAGTAGGCCTTGACAGTAACAGTTACGCAAATGCTCTTAGAGCTGCTTTGCGAGAAGATCCAGATGTAATCCTTGTGGGTGAAATGCGAGATCTTGAGACCATAAGCACTGCTATAACCGCTGCAGAAACAGGTCATCTTGTATTATCGACGCTTCACACAATAGGCGCCGCGAGCACAGTTGACCGAATAATTGATGTCTTCCCACCTCACCAGCAGCAACAGATCAGAATTCAGCTTGCAAACGTACTTGAGGCTGTTATTTCGCAGCAGCTGATCCCTAATCCAAGTGGAGACGGCAGACGAGCAGTATTTGAAGTGCTCCACGTAACAAGCGCCGTAAGAAACATGATCCGCGAAGGAAAGACGCATCAGCTTATCACAATAATGCAGACAAATAAAAAGCTTGGAATGATCACAATGGACGATGCCATTGTAGAGATGTGCAGATCAGGACTTATCAGCAGAGATATGGCCGTTCAATACGCACAGGATCCTGATATCATTCAGGCAAAACTACTAAGATGATCTTTATCTTATCAGATTCCTGTTTTTCCAAAAAGCAGGAATCTGTTTACAAAAGAAACTCTGCCATGCAGTAATTGCTTACATCCATTCCCTTATCAGTCAGTCTGACAGAGTCCTCTGTCACTTCAAGTAAGCCTTCTTCTCTCAGGGATGATATGACATTTCCATATATTTCATGGATTTCTTTTCCGAACTTATCCCTAAATTCCTTTATTGATACGCCTTTTGTCATCCTAAGTCCCAAAAACATAAACTCTTCCATTTTGGCAGTTTCAGTAAGTTTTTCAGTATTTTCCCTTATGTCTTTGAGCATCTCATCGCCGCTTTTTATGTCGCTTACAGAATCTTCTTTTGTGAAACAGCTTATGTATTTGGACATATCCCTTATATTTGAATAGCGCACCCCATTCATTAAAGACGCAGCTCCAATGCCAAAACCTATGTAATCCCTGCACTCCCAATATCTTTTGTTGTGAAGACATTCGTAAGTGCCTGCAGCATAGTTTGATATCTCATACCGGTGATATCCCTTTTTCCCAAGCAGTTCTTTTGTGAGGTAGTACATATTTCTTTCTGTATCTTCATCAGGAAGGGGTAGCGCTGCCAAACTACAATCTTTACAGGCTTCATCATTGTACAAATCATAAAAAGGAGTACCCTCCTCAATTATGAGACTATATGCAGAAATATGTTCAGGTTTAGGGTCAAGGCCAAGAACATAGTTAAGGTTATTTTCCCAATCCGAAATTTTCTGCCCCGGAAGCGCGCTCATAAGATCAACATTTACATTTTCAAATCCGGCCATCCGTGCATTTTGGTAGCAATCTTCAAACTGCTTTCTGTTATGTATTCTTCCAAGCCTTTTTAGCTCATCATCATTTGCAGACTGAAGGCCTATACTGAGCCTGTTAATCCCTGCTTCCCTGTATTTTTTCAGCGCAGAAAAATCCGCAGTACCCGGATTACATTCTATCGTTATCTCCGCGTTTTCCAATATATTGTAATTATCCTTAAGAAGCTTCATTATCTCTGTAATATAGTCAGGGTCAACACTTGTCGGTGTTCCGCCTCCTATAAAAACAGATTCCGTTTCATATCCCGAGCATTCTTTGGCAGAATATGCTATCTCTTTTTTCAGAGCATCAAAATAAAGTGCCCGGCGCTCCTCCCCCTCCGAAAAGGAGAGGAAGTCGCAGTACAGACACTTACGAATGCAGAATGGTATATGAACATATATCCCAAGTTTTTTCAATATATCCCCCTATGTGGCCTAAAAAACTCAATTGTCCTCATCAAGCTTAAGTACACTAAGGAATGCCTGCTGAGGAATTTCAACGCTACCGATCTGGCGCATCTTTTTCTTACCTTCCTTCTGTTTTTCAAGAAGTTTTCTCTTTCGGCTGATATCACCACCATAGCACTTGGCAAGGACATCCTTTCTCATAGCCTTAACTGTTTCTCTTGCAATTATCTTGCCGCCAACAGCCGCCTGGATCGGTATTTCAAACAGATGTCTTGGAATTTCTCCCTTAAGCTTCTCACACATCTTTCTTCCGCGCTCATACGCACCATCTTTGTGGACAATAAATGAAAGCGCATCCACCTGCTCATGATTGATAAGGATATCAAGCTTAACAAGCTGTGACTGTTCGTAGCCCTTGATCTCATAATCAAATGACGCATAGCCTCTTGATCTGGACTTAAGAGCATCAAAGAAGTCATATATTATCTCATTTAGAGGAAGCTCATACTTTAGTACAGCTCTGGTTGCTTCGATATATTCGGTACTTATGTATCTTCCTCTTCTCTCCTGGCAAAGCTGCATAATGGAACCAACATAATCGGTAGTAACCATTATCTCACCATTTACTATCGGCTCCTCCATGTACTCAATTTCAGCCGGATCAGGAAGGTTGGCGGGATTAGTCAGATCAAAGACTGTTCCGTCTGTCTTATGAACCTTGTAAACTACGCCGGGAGCTGTGGTAACAAGGTCGAGGTTATATTCTCTTTCAAGTCTTTCCTGAATTACTTCAAGGTGCAGCAGTCCCAAAAATCCTGCTCTGAATCCGAATCCAAGAGCCTGTGAGGTTTCAGGTTCATAGAAAAGGGACGCATCATTTAACTGAAGCTTTTCAAGCGCGTCTCTAAGTTCTGGATATCTTGCGGTATCTGCAGGATACAAACCGCAGTATACCATAGGCATGACCTTCTTGTAACCGGGAAGAGCCTCATCACAGGGATTTGTGCTCTCAGTTACAGTATCACCAACTCTTGCATCCTGAATGTTTTTGATAGATGCAGTAAAATATCCAACGCTTCCGGCAGAAAGTTCATCACAGGGAATAAACTGTCCGGGACCAAAATATCCAACCTCAACAACTTCCCATGATGCTCCGGATGCCATGCATTTTGCCATCATTCCCTTTTTAAGGACACCATCTCTTACGCGGACAAATACAATAACTCCGCGATACGAATCATATACTGAATCAAAAATAAGTGCCTTAAGCGGCGCACCGGCATCTCCTGTCGGTGCAGGAATCCTTGTCACAACAGCTTCAAGCACATCCTCTATACCTGTACCAAGCTTGGCAGATACCAAAGGTGCATCGTGAGCTTCAATTCCTATCACATCTTCTATTTCTTCTTTTACTTCATCAGGTCTTGCGCTGGGCAAGTCAATCTTGTTGATAACCGGGAAAACATCAAGGTCATGGTCAAGAGCAAGATAAACATTGGCAAGAGTCTGTGCCTCTACACCTTGCGTGGCATCAACTACAAGGATTGCTCCGTCACATGCCGCAAGGCTTCGTGAAACCTCGTATCCGAAATCGACATGTCCGGGAGTGTCTATCATGTTAAAGATATACTCCTCACCGTCTTTTGCCTTATAAATCATTCGAACAGCCTGAGATTTAATGGTTATTCCTCTCTCTCGTTCGATCTCCATGTTGTCCAGCACCTGGTTCTGCATCTCTCTGCTGGTAAGTACACCTGTGGTCTCGATCATTCGATCCGCAAGTGTAGACTTGCCATGATCTATATGCGCTACTATGCAAAAATTTCTGATTTTACTCTGATCTATACCTGCCATATTACTCCATCCTATTATTAACTCTCTGCAAAAAATCTTTTGCATTCAAGAAGTCGTGACTAATTACAAAATCTATCCTATAATATCATAAGAACACGTATAAAGTACACTTAAATTGAAAATACTGTTGACATACGGCTTGTAAATGGCTAAAATATATCGGTGTATGTGGCATTGACTGTCCGTGTCCGGTTTCATAGCCATATAACTTGAAAACGTATCAAATTAAATTTAAGTAACAATATGGAGGACATTATGGCTAATATCAAATCTGCCAAGAAGAGAATTCTTACAAACCAGAAGAAAGCTGCTAGAAATCAGGCTATCAAATCAGCTGTTAAGACTGAAATCAAGAAGGTAAGATCAGCAATCGAAGCTGGTAACAAGGAAGAGGCTGCTAAGGCACTTCTTGCTGCTACATCTGCTATCGACAAGGCTGAGTCAAAGGGCGTATTCAAGAAGAATACAGCTTCAAGAAAAGTTTCTCGTCTTGCTCTTGCTGTAAACAAGCTTGCATAAATAGAATAAAAATAAATGTTAAAAAGCATCGATATCTTCTCACCGATATCGATGCTTTTTCTTATGTTCAAATTTCTGTTTTACTCATTAGGATTTGAAAAATCTATAACAGGACTCTTAGGCTCTGATACATGCTCAATATCTATAACGCTAAGGAGCGGTCCTACTCCCTGATACTCAGGTACAAGTGCCTTCTTTACATGACAGGTAACTGTTATCCATTCTTTTTCTTTAAGCTTGGGAGCATCATCATACTCACACTTAAAGCCAAGGAACTGCATATCTTCAGCACAGCATGTCATAGCCATTCTTCCGGGTATGAATGCATTGTCTGCCATATCAAATGGCTTGGCTACCATTGCTGTAAACTTGACATTCTTGCCGTCATAGCGGTCAACGTGCTCAAGAGCATCAAGGTAAAACATACCATAACCAAAGTTGTTAAGTTCTATAGGATCGGCGTTAAGATCAAACGGAAGATCCTCATCAAGAGTGACATCAACCTCTCCGTTCATATCTTCAAAAATAATATCCGCCTTCTGATTTATAGCCTTTACATTGCGCTTATATGTTGCCAGATCCTCAATTCCATCACATCTGTTAAACAAGATAAGATCTGAATTTCTAAGCTGCTCAGATAACAGAGACTTCATATTTGTAAAATACAGCTCAAAATTGGAAGCATCTATAACTGTGATCTGCTGCTCCAATTTCCACTTCTTCGGAAGCTTGAAGTTCTTGTAATTCCACATGCCGTTATACTCTATAAGTATTCTTTCAGGGTCATACTTTGCTTCCAAAGCCATCATAGCTGAAGGTGTAAGTTCTTCTTCATCTTCAATGATCTCCATGACAGTATTTGTTTGCTTAAGAACATTTTCCGAATATTCATTTTCGCCTTCTTCGCAGACGATCAAAAGAGTAAGACCTTTTGTCTTAAAATAAGGCTGCGTAATGGTATATTTGAAAAAGTCTGTTTTTCCACTGTCAAGAAAGCCATTTATTACATAAACCGGTTTCATTTTCTTTTCTATATTCCTTCCAAACATCAATCAATCCTTATACACATTTACCCCGCTTAAAAAGCGGGGTGTGATCATTTCATTAAAGTTTTCTGCGGAACAGTTTCTCAAGGTTATCCTGATTCAGTTCAGCACCTATAACACAGAACTTACCTGTTACATCGGCACTGCCCTCTCTGATAGTGGGCTCACCCGGAACATAGTCGAATTCTATCCATCCGCCGTTTTCATCAGGTACCATACCTTTAGCTCTGAGGACAATACCGAATGTTTCCTCATCCTCAAGCCTTGAGAGCATAGATTTGATCTCTTCCTTATTGTATTTGGAAGGAGTCTCCATTCCCCAGCTGATAAATACATCATCAGCATCGTGGTGATGATGGTGTTCATGCTCATCATGGTCGTGATGGTGCTCGTGCTCATCGTGATCATGGTCGTGATGGTGCTCATGCTCATCGTGATCATGGTCGTGGTGGTGTTCGTGTTCATCATGATCATGGTCGTGGTGGTGTTCGTGCTCATCATCCTCATCATGGTGGTGAGCTCTGTAAACAGTTACGCCTTCTTCATCTGTAAACTTCTCTGAACCGTGATCATGGTGATGATGATGTTCATGATGCTCCTGTTCCATTACCTCTTTTAACAGTTCTGCCTCGAGATCATGATTTCCTTCAAATGTATCAAGGATTTCCTTACCTGTAAGCTGATCAAGAGGAGTTGTTATTATAGTAGCCTTGCTGTTGTGCTGTCTGATAAGCTCAACTGCAGTCTCTATCTTGGCAGCGTCTGCCTTATCTGTTCTTGTAAGAATAATTGTTCCGGCATTCTCGATCTGGTTTGTAAAGAATTCGCCAAAGTTCTTGATATAAACCTTTGCTTTACTAACGTCTACAACTGTTACTGCGCTATTCATTGTAAGGTCGGCATTTTCGTCAGCTACGTTCTGAATAGCTCTCATAACATCTGAAAGCTTACCTACTCCGGAAGGCTCAATAAGAATACGTTCAGGAGCATAAGTATCCATTACTTCCTTAAGGGATGTACCAAAATCTCCCACAAGTGAGCAGCATATACAGCCTGAATTCATCTCTCTAATGTCGATTCCGGATTCTTTTAAGAAACCGCCGTCTATACCAATTTCGCCAAACTCATTCTCTATAAGTACAGTTTTTGTACCAGCCAGAGCTTCCTTTAAGAGCTTTTTGATAAGAGTTGTCTTACCTGCTCCGAGGAAACCGGATATAATGTCAATTTTTGTCATTTCTATCACTCTCCGTTCTTTATTTAAAATCTATCGTACAACGACATAATTTTATAGCCGAAATCAGATACATGTCAAGAAATGACATATCCATCACTTAGAAGCCAGCTTACCTTCTCCTTCGGCGCTACCCAAAGAAGAGCCCTAGTTAATACCCTCTTCCTTGGCACTATCTGCGTCTGCTTTAGGCGCCTTATCAGATTTTTCAGGGTCTGATCCATCCGTATTTTCTGTATTATATATATCCATATTCCGGTTTTCATCAGCAAACTCGTTTCCCGCATCATCTAAGCTCACAGCTTCACCATCCGGTGTTTTGGCTTTTTCTTCAGAAGTCTGATTTTCCGGATCATTCGTATTTTCCTGAGATGAGTCATTACCACTTTCAGGTGCGTCAGACTCTTCCCCATTTGGTATTTCCTCTGTTTCAAAAAGAATGTCTACATCTTCAGGCTCTTCTGCATCCTCTTCTTCCTCATTCATTATTTCAGAATTATATTCCTCAACCTCATCAAGAGTAAAAGTCTCAGAATCAAGAACCATGCCGTCAAAATAATGTGATTTTTTGCTCATAAGGCTTCCGCCTATTAAATCATCATGCTTACCATATTTTATTCTAACCTCTATTATTTCCCCGGATTTGTGTCCGCATCCTGCTCTGTAACCATCAACATGTGTGTTGCCTTTTGTACAGGTAAGAACAGTGGTCGATTTTGTTTCCACTTTGTACACACCCTTTATTTTATATCGTTTAAAAACTTCCAACGGATTTTTTTTTACTTCGCCTTCAGGTATGCCAAATTTATCCAGATCTCTCTTAGTCAAAATATCGATATGTCCATTTCTGACCTCTTTTCCGCAAAATTCACAATAGGGTATATCAATTCCAACTCCGGTTACAGAAAAGCAATCTCTATGTACATAGTAGGTATTCACAATTTTAAAACATCCGTCCGAATGTGTGTGGTATACAGGCTGAGTAAAGCATCCCCCATGTGTAGGGCAGTTTTCGCCATTTACAACATTTCCGTTTTTATCCTTATGGCTATGCTTAACATACTCAAATTGAGCTTCTGACTTTATTTTTGAAGGTAGTTTCCTGATAGCATTATCGATATCATCAAATGTTGGCACCCCGTTTTCAGTATCTTCTATGTCAACTCCCAATGTGGCTAATGTGGATGCCAGCTTCTTTTTCTCATCAGCCACTTTCTTAAAAGACTCGTCTAACCTTTTGAAAATAATATCAATATTCTTATTGATATCACTTATGCTGCCTTCAACGCCTTCGATAGAACTATTGATCTCTCCGATCTTACTATCAGTGTTTTTCTGTGATCCCAGGACATCGTTTACGCCTTGTTCAACGCTGCCCATCTTATTCTCAACACTACCAACATGTTCCTCAACGCTTCCCATCTTGGTATCAACACTGCCAACATGTTCCTCAACGCTTCCCATCTTGGTATCAACACTGCCAACATGCGCTTCAACACTTCCCATCTTGGTATCAACACTGCCAACATGCTCTTCAACACTTCCCATCTTGGTATCAACACTATCAACGTGTTCTTCGACCTTCTTTACTTTTTTGCCGACACCATTTACATCATCAGATGTCTTTGTAAGATTCTTATCCACTTTATCAAGTCCGTCGCCAACAGTTTTTTCCATTTCTTTAATAAGTAAAGAATAGTTGCCCTGTGTCTTTGAAAGCTCACTTTCAAGTCTTGTGAGGGTATCGTTTGAGTTGACTTTGCCAAGCTCCTGCTCGATCTTTTCCAGATTGCCAAGAACCTTTTTATCCGATTCTTCCCTGCCGGTCTTGATTGATGCTACAAGTCCCGATATCTGGTCACCTGACTTATCACATGACTTTTTGATATCATCAAGTGCGTTACTTATCTGTGAAAGATCCGCGTTATCTTTCTTATTATTGCCGCTTCCTCCATTCTTGAAGGTTTCTGTAAGATTTTTTACCTGCTCAGAGGTGTTCTTTATTTCGTCATGTATAGATGCGAGCTCTTTATCCAGTCCGCTAATCTTTTCAACAACCTTGGTACTGTTAGTGTTATTTGTTTCGGTTTCCTTATGCTCGGAATTATTGTTAATTTCCGTCTGCCTCTTCTCTATCTCACTTACGAGATTCTGGCTGTTTGTCACAACCTGATCGAGTCTTTCAAGGTAAGAGTCGATTTCGCTAAGCTGTTCACTGGCCTTCCTCTGAACGCCGAGGGAATCTTTCTCCACCTCTTTTGCTGCTGCATCCGCACTGATTGCCGGGGTAGTTACATACACAAACACACCACATAAAATTGTTGCTGCAACCACACCTGCCGCCATAACCAGTGTGTCATGCCTCTTTAACTTTTTCAGCAATTCTTTCATCGAGTTACTTTGTCCAAATGGTTTCATAAAAAATAAACCGCCTTTCATAAAAATAAAAAAATTAAATAAATGGAATTCCCTCGGAAGAAGTTCCGAAAGATTTGGTCAGCTGACTGCCGACAAGTTGAGATAGTATCATAGACAAAAATCTTTTGCAAGCAAAAAATTTTAAAAAATATAAAAAAAATGTACCGGTATCCTCTACCGGCACATTTTATCGTGCTTTGAAAAAAATATATTTTAAATATTTTCCTAAATTTCTGTTTTATGATTCGTCTTTTGCAAGATCGTCATAATGAACAACCAGATTTCTGCCATGCTCTTTGGCATAATATAGGGCTTCATCTGCATGCTTAACAGCCTGCGTATAATTACCGCCGTCATATCTGCTGACGCCGACCGATACGGTAACAGGGCAGACCTCATTATCAGTTGATTCAACTCCGCTTCTTATATGCTCTGCAATATTAAGTCCAACAGAGGATTCAGCGCCTGAAAGAACCACAACAAATTCCTCGCCGCCCCATCTGATAACAATATCTGTTGATCTTATGCATTTTTTTATCTGCTCCGCAACACTTACAAGAACCTTATCTCCTGAATCATGTCCGTATGTATCATTGACGCGCTTGAAGTAGTCTATATCAATCATGAGAATTACAGCTTCCAGCTTATGTCCCACTTTCAAATGTTCATCTTTTTCATCAACAATATCTTCCAGCTTGTTTCTATTGTAAACCTCAGTAAGCGAGTCAGTTATTGATGTCTTCTGAAGCTCCCTTGTCATAAGATACTGATCGGCATATACATTTTCAAAAATATACAAAAGTACGCAACATCCGATATATAAAGGCAAAGCCAGAGAAATCATCAGATCAAAATGCGGATAATGATTAAATGTATTTGACACGATAATATTAAGGAGCAAAAGCCCATGTACCGGGATGTGGATTTTTAGCGGTATCGCAAGTCCTGTCGCCAGAAATGCAAAATGCATTATAATAAATCCTTCTCGAGAAAAGTCCTTATTTGGCAGATACACAATAGCCCATATTGTTGCCCACATCGCACCATGAGCAATCAGGTAATTTAATAAAGCCCCCTTTTTATAGTCAGTTACCTTGGGCGCCAAAATAATAAACAGTATAAGCGGTACTAATATCGAGAGTCTTGGAACAAGCGTTTCATACGCAAACCTTCCAAAAATCTGACAATCAGACACAAAATACGATATTTCGCATAGTGCAGTTATTATAGCTGCAAACGTGCTGACTTTTCTAAAATATTTATATTTTGACTGATAAAAATCCTCCCGTTCTTCACGGGATATCTTATTCTTTAACATACAAAGATTTTAGCTCAAAAACACCCCGATAACAATATCATCGGGGTGTTTTTTGCTTCATCAAATTATATAAACTCTCATTTGAAATTTCGTGATTTTTATCGCTGGATTCTTCCCGAACCATCGCCGCCTGCAAGCTTTTGAACCTCTTCAACCGATACCATATTGAAGTCTCCTTCAATAGTGTGTTTGAGCGCAGATGCAGCTACTGCAAACTCTATAGTTTCCTGAGGACCATATCCGTTTACGCAGCCATAAATAAGACCGCCGCCAAACGAATCTCCGCCGCCAACTCTGTCAACAATCCTAAGAGCATATTTCTTTGAAAAATATGCCTTGCCGTCTTCATAGAGCATAGCACTCCAGTTATTATCGTTAGCGGAAATAGACTCTCTAAGTGTTATGGCAACTTTCTTAAAACCAAATCTCTCTGTGAGCTTTTGAGCTACTTCAATATAGCCCTCGCGGTTAAGCTTACCTGTTGTGACATCAGTGCTTGATGCCTTTATACCAAATACATCGCCCGCATCTTCCTCATTTGCAATGCAGACATCAACATATTTGCAGATTTCGCCCATGACCTTTCCGGCCTTTTCCTTGCTCCAGAGTTTTCCTCTGTAATTAAGGTCGCAGCTGACTGTAAGCCCCTTCTCTTTTGCTTTTTTGGCAGCCTCAAGAGTTATTTCTGCCAGGCTGTCGCTTACAGCGGGAGTTATTCCTGTAAAGTGGAACCACTCTGCACCTTCAAAGATTTCATCCCAGTTAAAATCATCCTTTGATGCCTCTGCAATTGCAGAATGTGCTCTGTCATAGATGCACTTGCTTCCTCTCTGTGAGGCTCCCTTTTCATTAAAGTAAATTCCGACTCTGTCACCGCCTCTTGTGATATAAGAGGTATCAACACCAAATTTTCTAAGTGAATTAACTGCTGCCTGACCTATCTCATGCGTGGGAAGCTTTGTTACGTATCTTGAGTCAATTCCGTAATTTGCAAGAGACACAGATACATTCGCTTCTCCGCCTCCGAATGTGGCCTCCAGATGATCCACCTGAACAAATCTAAGGTAGTTGTCAGGCTGTAGACGCAGCATAATTTCTCCAAATGTTACTACTCTTTTAGACATTTTCATTACTCCCTCGTATATTATGTATTGGCACGATTGCTCCGCAATCCTGCCCTATCGGTCGGAACCATTCCAAATCATGACTTCGTCATGATGGTTCCTCCCTTTACTTTTTTATAAGATGAACTGCAAATCCGCCTATCTCGTCTTTAAGATATGCAAACTTCAGATTTCCGTTTGATTCATACTTATATGAACTCTCGTCAAATTCAACGCCTTTTTGGGAGAGGTGGTAAACCGCTCTGTCTACACTGTTTGTGCCTATCGCGATATGTCCCTTTGTTCCTCTGGCGCCTCCTGCCATTACCTCGATTTCTTTTCCGGCAAATACAGAAGCTTCTCTCTCGTCCTTCTCAAATCCAAATAGCATAGAGAACATATTCGCTACCTTATCAGCTTCCTCTTTATCTTTAGAGTTTATTCCGATATGAACAAGTTTAAATCCGAGCATACTCTTAACAGCGTCAGCAGCAAGAGCCTTTATTTCATCAAATCTGCCTTCAGCTATCATGTCTTTTTTGACCATCCAGCTGCCGCCACAGCAAAAAACGCGGTCAAATGAAAGATAATCACACAGATTATTCTTATTTATACCGCCTGTCGGCATGAAGTGCATTTTGGTATATGGTGCTGCCATAGCTTTTATCTTGGCAATTCCCCCATTCTGTTCTGCAGGGAAAAACTTCACACAGTCAAGTCCAAGCTCAATAGCCTGCTCAACTTCACCGGGAGTAGCTGTTCCCGGAACTACCGGCACGCCAATACTCTGAATGTACTCAACATTGCTTCTGTTAAAACCGGGGCTGACAATAAATTTAGCGCCGGCTTTTTTTGCTCTGTCTGCCTGTTCACTGTTTAGAACAGTACCTGCTCCGACTATCATCTCCGGGAATTTTTTTGAAATAATGCTTATTGCTTCCTCAGCTGCATCTGTCCTGAATGTTACCTCAGCTGCAGGAAGTCCCCCTTCAATAAGAGCCTTTGCCAAAGGCTCAGCGTCCGCGGCATTATCGATTGCGATAACAGGAACAATACCAATCTTGTATAACTCTTTACATACTTCGTTCATTTTTATTCTGCCTCTTTTTTTTAGTCTTCAAATTTTGATGGATCAAGATTTCCCGGATCCTGGCCTATATATGCAAGGATACCGCCATCTATATAAACAACCTGTCCGTTTATAAAATCAGATGCGCTAGAAGCAAGAAATACTGCAAGTCCCATAAGGTCTTCTGTTTTTCCCCATCTCTGGGCAGGTGTTTTGGATCTGATAAATCTGTCAAAAGGATGCATAGATCCGTCAGCCTGTTTTTCGCGAAGCGGTGCTGTCTGGGGCGTAGCAATATAGCCGGGTCCGATAGCATTACACTGAATATTGTACTGACCATATTCAGAGCAGATGTTCTTTGTGAGCATCTTAAGACCGCCCTTCGCTGCTGCATAAGCTGATACAGTCTCTCTTCCAAGCTCGCTCATCATAGAGCAGGCATTTATTATCTTGCCGCTTCTTCTCTCGATCATGCCGGGAAGAACTGCTTTTGAGCAGATAAAAGGACCTGTAAGGTCAACATCGATTACCTGATTCCACTCTTTTACTGTCATCTCTATCATAGGTATTCTCTTGATGATACCTGCGTTATTTACAAGGATATCGATAGGTCCTTTTTCCTTTTCCGCATTTTTCACAAACTCTTTTACATCATCTTCGTTTGTTACGTCACATACTGCGCCGTATGCGTCGATTCCAAGTTTTTTATATTCAGCCATTCCCTTGTCAACAAGTTCCTGGTTGATATCATTAAATACAATCTTTGCTCCGCTCTGTGCAAAAGCAGTTGCATAAGCAAGGCCAAGTCCGTATGACGCACCTGTTACCCATGCTGTTTTTCCTTCAAGTGAAAATATCTTTAAAAAGCTTGTATCCATACTATTACTCCTTTCTTCATCAATTACTTAAGATCCTGCATAGCCACATCATCCATATCATCGAAGTCCTGGTTTTCTCCAACCATTCCCCAGATAAATGTATAAGCCTGTGAACCGCATCCTGAGTGGATAGACCAGCTGGGGCTGATCACAGCCTGCTCATTTCTCATAACGATATGTCTTGTCTCTGTAGGTTCACCCATAAAGTGCATCACAATAGCATCCTCGGGCATATCAAAGTAAAGATATACTTCCATTCTTCTGTCATGTGTGTGGCAAGGCATTGTGTTCCATACGCTGCCGGGCTTAAGCTCTGTCATACCCATCTCAAGCTGGCAGGTTTCAACCTGTCCGGGAAGGATATATTTGTTAATAACTCTGTGGTTTGACTCCTCAGCAGAGCCGAGTTCCTTCTTGTTTTCATCCTTTATTATTACAACGTCCTCTGAAGGTGTGCCTTCTCTCTTGATGAGAACCGTAGGATATGTCTTATGTGCAGGAGCACTGTTTATATAGAACTTTGCAGGATTCTCGGCATCCTTACTAGCAAAAGAAATATCTTTCTTGCCCATACCGATGTACATTCCCATCTTGTAGCCAACTTCATATTCCTTTCCATCGATTGTTATGATGCCGTCTCCGCCTATGTTGATAACACCCATCTCTCTTCTCTGAAGGAAGTATTCTGCTCTTAGCTCATCACCTGCTGTGAGGACAAGCTCACCTTTTACAGGTACTGCTGAGCCTGTGATGATCCTGTCAATATGGCTGTATACCAGCTTTATCTCATTAGGCATAAAAAGATCATCGATCAGAAATTCATCTCTGAGTCTTGTAGTATCATAATATTTTGCATCCTTGGGAGATGCTGCTGTTCTAAGTTCCATTCTGTAACCTCCGTAAAAAAACGATTATTGACATTTTTATGTGCATTTTTTCCACATCATAAAATACAGTTATTATAATAATTTAAATTTATTCACAAATCTTTGCTTTTACACCCAAAAAACTTGATTATTTTGACATTTTTCCCAAAACATCCAAAGTCTATTTTATTTTTCTGAAGTGATTATTTCTACTCAAATTTAGCCACTTACTTGACAATAGTTGCTTATTTTATTAAAGTTCATAATATGAGCAGGACAAATGATCGCGGCCGCAGGTCCCGAAAGGGCGCGGGTGAGGAAAGTCCGGGCTTCATAGGGCAGGATACCGGATAACGTCCGGCGGAGGTGACTCCCGGGAAAGTGCAACAGAAATATACCGCCGATTTCTTTGAAGTCGGTAAGGTTGAAAAGGCGGTGTAAGAGACCACCGTGCAGATGGTAACATCTGTAGCCATGTAAACCCTATCCGAAGCAAGACCAAAAAGAAAACCATGGGCCGGCCCGGTCCGTTTTCAGGTAGGTCGCTCGAGACTATCGGCAACGGTAGTCCTAGATAGATGATCATTCACGACATAACCCGGCTTACAGGCCTGCTCATAAAAAAATATTTATTTTTTTCAGAAGTTCAACCGGTCATGAAAAACAGATTCCTGAAATTATCCATATTATTTACATGTTTATTTTTTATAAAGACGCCTCTTATTGTTTCTGCAAACGGACCTACTGCAAGCGAAATAGCTTCATCCATGCTTTCAACAGGTCTTTTTGATACTCCCGTTTTGCAAAAAGAAGCATCAACTGAAGAAGAAATAATAAATGCAGCACTCATGCTGCGTCCATCCTGCATACAGATACGTATCGGAAACCAAGTCGGTAGCGGAAGCATTATAAAAATATCCGATGAATCGATACTTATTCTGACCGCAAAACATGTTGTGAAAAACTGGGAAAATGAAGACAGCCATCTTGTGATATTTTTTGATGGTCTTATTAAAGAGGGAGGTCTTGTAGATGTTTCCGAAAATCGTGACCTTGCTGTTATAAAAGTAGAGACGGATTCTTTTCTTCCGGAAGACCTTATAAGACTTAGGTCCGTTCCGCTTTTTATGGGCAGTTCGTCTCTTGAAGATGATTCAATCGGTTCCGATGATCCTGCCGGTGAAAATTCCAAAGCTGCGTATGACAAGCTAAAAAACAATTCCTCTATTGTTTTCTCTCTGGAATCAGAGGTTATTCCTGACCCTTTGCAGAATCAAAAGTACAATATATACGGAAATGACACAAAAATAGCTGACGGCTACGTATACGGAATGCTTCAAAATAAAGACATCATGGTTACAGATTTTGGATATAATATGCTTTACGCAAAATGCTCCGCCCACGAAGGAATGTCCGGAGGCGGAGTATTTGATCAATATGGTAATTATGTTGCGCTTCTTTCAGGCGGTTCCGATGACAACGAAATGGTTGCCACTTCCCTGCCTGATATCATTTCTTTTTTGGAAACGATCAAACCTTGAAGCAGCTTCCACCCACAAATTCTCTTGTGAGCGAATTTTTCGGAAGTGACTGTGAATCAACAGCCACAAAATAATCAAGGAATTTCAGAAGTCTCTTTGCTTCGAAATACTCAGGGTCATCCTTGGTTATCGCAAAAAGAAGCGGTTCTGCGTACTGCTTAAGAACTGCAAGCTCATATATCTGAGCAGAGTTAAACATCTCATCAGCATCCTCCTGGAACGGGAAAATGTTAAGTTCCTCGCCCCTTCTTACGGAATCCCACATAGCTATAGTGTGAATAGCAGATGCGCCTCTTGTTCTGGCATCTCTTACTATTCTTCTAAGAAGTCTTCCATCAGTAGTAGGAATACGATTATGCGCATCTACACTAAGTGTTGTGAGTGCACTTATGTAGATCTTAAACTTTGACTCTGCAGGAAGTGCATAACTCATTTTTTCATTAAGCCCGTGAATGCCCTCTATAACGAGTACATCGCCATCCTTAAGTTCCATGTAGTCACCATTCATCTCTCTCTTGCCGGTGACAAAATTAAAGGTAGGCATCTCTATCCTTTTGCCATTAAGAAGGTCGACCATGTCCTTGTTAAACTGCTCAACATCAAGAGCTTCAAGGCACTCAAAGTTATAGCTGCCGTCTTCATTAAGCGGCGTACATTCTCTGTTTACAAAATAATTATCAAGGCTGATGGGATGCGGTCTTAATCCATAAGTCCTCATCTGAATTGAAAGCCTGTTTGCAAAAGATGTTTTTCCCGATGAACTGGGACCTGCTATCATAACAAATCTGACATCTTTTCTTTCATATATTTTCTGCGCTATCTCGCCGATCCTTCGCTCCTGCAAAGCCTCCTGAACGAGCATCAGATTGTCAAACTCGCCCCTGCAGATGGCATCATTAAGATCGCCAACAGTATCAACACCCATCATCTGCCCCCACTGAGTTGACCTTACCATCTCACTAAAGAGTTTCTCTCTTGGCGCACTCTCTGTAAGGGTATCAGGATGTTTTCTGGTAGGAAGGTGAAGCAGAAGCCCGTCGTGATACTTCTCAACCTTAAACCATTTGATATATTCTGTATTAGGCAGCATATATCCATAGTAGTAGTCGCTGAAGCCATCAAGGGTATAGACATTTACTTCCGAACTTCTTCTGTATTTAAGGAGCCTGACCTTATCATCCATTCCCTCTCTTGCAAATATCTCGACAGCATCATTTAAAGGATAGCCTTTTTTAGAAATCGGAAGCTTATCCTCCACCATCTCTTCCATTCGTTTCTGAACGGATTCTGCAAAGGTTTCGGTCACTTTGAAATCGGCCCTTATATTGCAGTAAAAACCATTACCAATCTTATACTCAACCTTTGTAAATGCAGGATGCTTTCCGGAAACATCTCTGACAGCTTTGATGAGCATCATGACAGCTGTCCTGGTATAAGTATTTATGCCTATTTCATCA
The DNA here is from genome assembly GCF_000702265.1 of Butyrivibrio sp. NC2002. GTDB lineage: Bacteria > Bacillota > Clostridia > Lachnospirales > Lachnospiraceae > Butyrivibrio. Next base: position 494,725 of record NZ_KL370880.1, on the reverse strand, counting down.
AAAGTGGTGATAAAGGAAAGAGTCGAATCTCTGTCAACTTTTTTCATAAGTTCTCTAATCCTGGAACCATAGTAAACAGCCACTATCAGATTCTCATACTGAGGCTGGTACTCTTTGGCTATTTCTTCAAAAGTAGTTCCCTTAGGATATTCTTTTTCTTCACCATTAATTGTAAGTATCGGCATACGCTTTTACCTCCTGACAAGACAGTTATAACAAGTCCAAGGCGCATGTTATATCGTGCTTTTTCATAATAATATCACGTTCCCTGTCCGGATGCGCATTTTCAGATAATTTTAATAAAATTTTCTCACATATACTGAGCTCGTGCTCAAGATAGTTCTTAAGCTCGCTGTCGCCTGCGCAGATAAGATAAGGTCCAAACCTGCGACAGATCCTTATGCAGTCATCATCAGTCAGTTCGTGTTTACTCTTTAGCATAGATGCCGCTTTTTTATAGTAAACATCCTCTTCTCCATGCACTGCGTTTATAACGACATAATATTTTCCTTCTTCGAAAATCTCTTTTTCGGCAACTATCCCATAGCCGATCTTTTGCAGATTTTCCCTGAATAAAAAAAGGTCAGACTGAGGCTGTAATATCATATGCCTGATGCCAAGCTTCCACGGATCTTTGTCGTTTATGATCCGCATCATAAGGGTGCCGCCCATACCGGCGCAGATCATGGTGTCCGCCTCATCTTTTTCAAGTTTTTCAAGGCCGTTTGATAGCCTTAGTTCTATTTTGTCGCAGAGCTCCTGCTTTCTTACATGTTCTCTTGCCCTCTCGAGCGGGCCTTCTCCAACATCCATGGCAACTACATGAGATGCTGTTCCTGAATTAATAAGATAAATCGGAACGAATCCATGATCCGTTCCGATATCGCAGACGCGTGCTCCTTTCTCTACGAAAGAAGCAACAGCGCCTAATCTTTTTGATAATTGTACATTCTTCATAATCAGTCCAGATAATCCTTGAGCTTTCTGCTGCGGCTGGGATGGCGAAGCTTTCTGAGAGCCTTAGCTTCAATCTGTCTTATACGCTCTCTTGTAACGTTGAACTCCTTACCAACTTCTTCAAGGGTTCTAGCTCTTCCATCATCAAGGCCAAAGCGGAGTCTGAGTACTTTCTGTTCACGTTCTGTAAGTGTTCCAAGTACTTCAACAAGCTGCTCTTTTAAGAGTGTAAATGCTGCAGCATCTGCAGGTACAGGTACATTGTCGTCCTGTATGAAATCACCAAGATGTGAATCTTCCTCTTCACCGATAGGTGTTTCAAGAGATACAGGTTCCTGTGAAATCTTGAGGATTTCTCTGACTCTCTCTACCGGAATTCCCATTTCCTTAGCGATTTCTTCGGGAGTGGGTTCACGACCAAGCTCCTGAAGCAGTTGTCTGCTGATCCTGATAAGTTTATTGATAGTTTCAACCATATGTACAGGGATACGGATTGTTCTTGCCTGATCTGCTATCGCACGTGTGATAGCCTGACGGATCCACCATGTAGCATAAGTTGAAAACTTAAATCCCTTACGGAAATCAAACTTTTCAACAGCCTTGATAAGACCAAGATTTCCTTCCTGGATAAGGTCAAGGAAAAGCATACCTCTTCCGACATATCTCTTTGCAATACTTACAACAAGACGAAGGTTTGCTTCAGCAAGCCGCTTCTTTGCTTCATTTCCCATGTAAGATACATTCTTAAGGTCGCTCTCGCCAAGATCCTTAACTCTCTCGTAAGCTTCCTGCTCTTCCTCTTTTATCTCAAGTCCGTCCAGTCCGCCATTTTCAAGGATCATGTCAGCGATCATACCGTCTTCCATCTGCTGAGCAAGCTCAATTTCCTGTTCTGCTGTAAGAAGCGGAACCTTACCGATTTCCTTAAGATACATACGAACCGGATCTTCGATGCTTATTCCATCGGGTACAGATAAGTCGATGTTTTCCATATCCACATCAACATCATCTTCGTCACCGAGAACCACATCATCATCGTCAGGAAGCTCAACATCAGTTTCTTCCATCCTAAGGACATCGATACCTGCTGTCTCAAGATGCTCTAAAACCTTATCAAGTCCCTCTTCATCGAGATTAAGATCTCTTAAGTAGTCGCTGATCTCATTATAATCAAGTGTATTCTGTTTTTTCTTTCCGAGTGCAAGGAGTTCACGGATTTTTTGTGTGAACTTTTCCTTCATCTCATCGTCTATTACCGGCTGATCACCATCAGTATTTGCAACTTCCTCTGCCTTTTTACGGCCGGTCTTTGCAGTTGTTTTTGCAGTTGTTTTTGCAGTTGTCTTCGCAGGCTTTGTTGCATCCTGTGCCTTTGTTGTCTTAGCCCTTGTAGTTTTTGTCTTGGATTCTGCCTTTGCTATTTTTTCCTCTGAAGCCTTTGCAGTCTTCTTCTCTGCTGCTTCCTTTGTCTTTGCAGTCTTGGTGGTCTTTTTTGTTTCTTTTGTCTCTTCAGCCTTCGCAGACTTTGTTACCTTCTTCTCAGTTTCCTTTTCCTTTGAAGCTGCCTTTGCCTTTGAAGTAGTTTTCTTTTCTGCCACTTTAATTCCTTCCTTTCAATCACTTATCAAGAATGATCTTTGCCTTTGACAATTCTTCAAGTTTACGTTTCCCCTGCAATGTATAATCCCATCTTCCGGGATCGTCACCGGGCATATCATTTAGCTTTTTCTCATAACCGGCTTTTTTCACATCATATATGATGTCATGAATTGCCTTTTCTCTTTCCTCCTTGGTATCTATCTGAACCAGATTGGTATTAAAGAGTTCTGCAACTTCTCTCTGCTCCTCTTCACCGGTAAAATGATCAAGCACTTTTGCGGGATCGAATGTGTTTTCTTTTAATCCACTCCACATCTCTCCTGCTATTTTTTTATATAGATCATCGGAGAAATCCTCCGGATCAATCCATTTACTTACAGAGCCAAAAAGCTCCGGCTCATCAGCAAGCCATGTAATGAGTACTCTCTGCGGTTTCCTTGCAGGATTTTCTTTTACCTGTCGCGAATGAATACCGGATTTTGGTTTGACCTGTTTTTTAACAATGCCGCCGCCCGCAGCGATCCCCGCCACAAGCTTGTGAAGGTCATCCGCGCCTATCATATATCTTTGAGCCACGGCTTCTATATAATTCTCCCGCTCGACAGCCTCCTTAAATTCACATAATTTTTCTGCTATAAATCTGTGAAAATCGGTCTTTGCTGCAGGATCCGACATATCATATTCTTTTTCCTTCACCGACAATTCAAAGAAAAACGGATTTTCAGCTTTCTTTATTCTTTCTTCAAAAGCTTCCTTTCCTTCATTTTTTATAAATTCATCCGGATCTTTGTAGGGTTTAAGATTAAGAACCTTGCCCTTAAGTCCGGCATCCTTTAATATCTGAATGCCTCTGAGCGCTGCGCTCGTTCCGGCTCCGTCGCTGTCATAGGATAAGATGACCAGGTCAGTATACCTTTTCAGCAGATTGGCCTGCTGTGGTGTAAATGCTGTTCCAAGTGAAGCAACCGCCATATTAAAGCCCGCCTGATGCATGGCGATCACATCCATATATCCTTCACAGATAATGATATAGCCTTTTCTTGCGTTTTTGGCATAGTTGAGGCCAAACAGATTTCTGCTTTTATCAAAGATTGGTGTCTCCGGAGAATTCAGATATTTTGGTTTTCCATCTCCCATCACTCGTCCGCCAAAACCTATTACCTTGGAATTGGCATCCAAAATAGGAAACATCACTCTGTTCCAGAACTTATCATGTGTGCCATATTTTTCATCATGAGAAGCAAGTCCCGCTTCTATTATCTGAGCATCACTATAGCCCTTGTTCCTAAGGTATTTTACAAGGTCATCACTGGTTACATTTGAATAACCAAGCCCGAATCTCTGCATTGTTTCATCTGATAGTTTTCTTTCACGAAAATATGAAAGTCCCTTTGCACCTGCCGGTGTTTTCAGCTGATACACATAATATTTTGCAGCTTCCTTGTTTATCTCAAAAAGCAGAGCTTTTTTATCCCTTATCCGCCTTGCTTCGGGAGATTCATCTTCTTCCGGAAGCTTTACTCCGGCTCTGTCGGCAAGCTCCTTCACCGCTTCGGTAAATGTTAAATTGTCGTATTTCATGAGGAATGAAAAAACATTGCCACCTACTCTGCATCCAAAGCAGTAAAACATCTGCTTACTGGGTGATACGCTAAAAGACGGCGATTTTTCATTGTGAAAGGGACACAGTCCAACATAGTTGGCTCCGGTCCTTTTAAGGCTGACATACTGACCTACGATGTCCACTATATCATTCCTCGATCTGACCTCCTCAATGATTTCATCGGAATATCGCATATATTTTCACTTTCAATAAGATAAAATCTACAACACATCCCAACTCTTGGGGACAAAGTATTCATGAAATCTGGCGATAGCAAATCTGTCTGTCATGGAACTAATGTAGTCGCAGACTATTTTTTCCATCGGCTGTCCATCTTCCATAAGTCTTACCAGATAATCAGGTAACAGTTCTTCATGCTCCATGTAATACTCATAAAGTATTTTTACAAGATTCTCTGCCTTACCTTCCTGACTCTTTGCAACAGGATTGGTATAGACATTTTTAAACATAAAGCTTCGAAGTTCCAAAAGTGCTTTGTTTACAGGCTCTGACATCTTTATATCATTTAGTCCCGTGCTGGTCTCAACAATATCATGTATGAATGTGTTGAGCCATTCTCCGTTAGAGTGCCCGATAACTTCACAGATACTCTCCGGAACATCACTTTCCTTTAATATTCCGCCGCGTATGGCGTCATCCATATCGTGATGGATATAGGCAATTTTATCGGAAAGTCTGACCACTCTTCCCTCTAAAGTTATCGGAGTCAGATCCATTTCATGGTTAAGGATCCCGTCCCTTACTTCAAATGTAAGATTGAGTCCTGCTCCGTCTTTCTCAAGAAGTTCTACTGTCCTAAGGCTTTGCTCGTTGTGCCTAAAGCCATACGGACATATCTCATTAAGCGCTCTTTCTCCTGCATGTCCGAAAGGAGTATGCCCAAGATCATGTCCAAAAGCAATTGCTTCTGCGAGATCCTCATTTAGTTTAAGTGCCCTTGCAATCGTTCTTGCATTCTGAGACACCTCAAGAGTATGGGTCATACGAGTCCTGTAATGATCCCCATCCGGAGTCAGGAAAACCTGTGTTTTATCTTTGAGTCGCCTAAAAGATTTGGAATACAGAATACGATCTCGGTCTCTCTGAAAGCATGGTCTGATATCGCAAGGATCTTCGTCTTTTTCTCTTCCCCGCGAATTCATGCTGAGAGTTGCATATGGACTATAATTTATTCTCTCCCTGTTTTCTAAACTTTCTCGTATCTTCACTTTGTAAACTCCTCACTTTAATAATATTCTGCGCCTTTTCACCATTTCCTTTTTATTATTTTCTATTTTTTATTCAGAATAGTTTCCGATGTCATACTGCTCATTTATCCACCTGACAGCTTCCTCGAAACCCTCCTCGGTTATTTCAAAAAGCTCCGATACCTTTTTTTCTTCCTCTGTATCATGATAGCTGTACGGTTCAGGCCAAACTGTCGCCTTAAGTCTTGCGCTTGGATCTCTTTGATCAACAGGTATGAACACCACATTTTCAAGCGGTTCTCTTGCAAGTCTGTATCTCATACCTTTGTAACTTCCAAAAAAAGCTTCACCATATTCGTAATGTTTTAAATTAAAAAAAACGTTCTTCTCAATATACAAAAGTTTTTCTCCTCTATAAACGATAAACACTGCTCTCAGATAATAAGAGCAGTGCTTTGATATTTTTTAATAAGTAAATTTGCCTGTGTACTGATGATTGATCACATAGTACGCAGTATTTTCCTCAGGCTTTAAATATACCTGCATTTCTTTTATGTCAGAAGCCTTATGTCCTTCCGCAACATAGCGCTCACGGATTTTTTCGCCTATGTCATCTGTTCTGACTTCATAGTCCTTATACTGAATGTAGAACTCTGTCTTTGTATTTCTCTTGGCCTGAGATTCGGTAATATCTCTTCCAATTGACTTTACAGCCTTGGTTGCAGGCTCTGTAGCCTTCTTTACTTCCTTTAAAACAGGGTCTGCTTTCTCTTTTACAATGTCCAGATAGGGTTGTGCATTTTTCATTGCTTCATTAAGTGCAGGCTCAGCCTTTGCTTTTGCTTCATCCAGCATAGGCGCCGCCTTCTTTTTTGCTTCATCAAGCACGGGACCTGCTTTCATTTTTGCTTTCTCCACATAAGGTTCCGCAGCTTCTGTTACATTTTTTGCAATTTCTTTTATCTTGTCCGTAGTCTTCTTGTCTGCCATATTTCCCTCCCATGGTCCATATAATTGTCATTTCATCAATTGAATCTCTTCATAAGTTTAGCAAGAGGTCCTACCGCGTCCTGAAGATCCTTTATTGCATTATTCAGACCATCAAAATCGATATTGGACAGCTTCTCTACAGTATTGGTCAAGGATTCTCCATTTTCTCCGACTATCTCGTCAATTCCGTGTGCAATTGTTTTAACGGAAGTTGCCATCTCAGATACATCATCCATTGCCTTGTCAGCTTTGTCTATTGTGGTATCTATCCTTTCGGCACTATCCTGGAGCGTATCCGCAAGTTTGGTCACTCTTGGAACCATGATGATCATCGCTATGATGATCGCAACCACACATACTGCAAGGCATAGCATCTCTATCTTCTTATAAAATAACTGTTTTTGAGAATTTTCATATATCTTTTCAAGAAGCTCCTGCGAACGGAAATGACTTTCCTCAGCATTCTTATCTACAACAACAGTTGTTTCATTGTTTTCAGTTTTTTCCTTATTATCCATTTCTTACCCCACTCAATAAAATATGCCAACAAAAAATTGTCAAAAACATATTGCTAATATGATAACATTATACATTCTTTTTTCTATATTAAAAAGAATCATATTGTAAGCTTGCCCTTCTTGAAATGTTTTCTGCAAAGGGCTATGTAACTCTCGTTTCCGCCCATCAAAACTTGCTCACCGTTTCTGACTATTTTGCCATTGCAGATTCTCGCATTACATGTAGCCTTGCGTCCGCACCAGCACACAGTCTTAACTTCTTCTATCTTATCTGCGATTTCCATTAGTCTGGCTGAACCCGGAAAAAATTTCTCCTGAAAGTCAGTTCTTAGTCCATAGCAGATGACAGGAACCTTATCAAAATCAACAATATCGGATAACATATCCACCTGGTCAGCAGTAAGGAACTGTGCCTCATCAACTATGATGGCATCATATTTTTCAATCATCTTATGTTTTCTTGTATATTCCTCAAGAAAATCTTCTACAAGCATACATTCTGCCTGAAGTCCTATTCTGGAGCGGATAATTGTCTCCCCATCCCTGTTTTCAAGAGCAGGTTTTAGCATGATAGCATTTTTCCCGCGTTCATGATAATTGTAATTGACCATAAGTGCATTTGCTGTTTTCGAAGACCCCATTGCACCATATCTGAAGTATAACTGAGCCATAATAATCCCCTCCCGTCCGCCATAAGTTTTTGTTGTATTCTTATGCCGGTTTATTTTAGTATTATATCCTTACTAATAATACGAAAGAGTCGACAGGCGAGTCAATGGGTGAGTCGTTGGTGACTGCCATGAGCCCTCAAAAATACTGGAGTATGAAACATTTTTAAAAGTTTTTTCAAAAAAATAAAAAAAATAGTTGACGAAGTAAATATACTTTGTTAATATAATCAAGTCGCCAAACGGCGGCGAACAAAATAGATGCGGAAGTGTCGGAATTGGCAGACGAGCAAGACTAAGGATCTTGTGACAGGTTATGTCGTGTGGGTTCAAGTCCCATCTTCCGCACGAAACAAAAGGATCAACTCGAATGAGTTGGTCCTTTTATTTCGTGCGGAAGGGGACTCTCACCCAGCAGCTGCGCTGCATGGGTTCAGGGACTCACACTAGACTCGGAAGGACCTCGTCAAGTGTCGAGTCACTGGGGACGTTTCAGTTTGACTCATTTTAAATTTGTTCTTTACAACAAATAATTATGATGATAGAATTTCTTTTATCAAAAAATCTGTCCTTTATCAGGACAACGATCAGATGACATTTGATTGATTTTTCTAATAAAATGTTAAATATAGGAGCTGGTTACCGTTAGCGACCGTATTTTGGTCGGTTACGGTATCCGCATCCGACCGGACTATGTCAGATAATAAACTGTCGTTATTAGAGGAGGAGTGATATGGCTCGTCGTGCACGAAGCATGAGTGAATCCGGGTACATGCATATTATTGTGCGCGGAAATGGAAAACAAATACTATTTGAAGAATATCAGGACTATAAACATTTTTTAAACAGGCTTGAGCGTTACTGTCTTGAAACAGAAGTGAAAACATGTACGTATTGTCTCATGGATAATCACGTTCATTTATTGGTTCATGGTGAAGCTTCATCGATAGTTCTTCTGATGAAAAAGCTTGAAGTAAGCTATTCAGGATACTTTAACAAAAAATATGAACGAGTAGGTCATCTTTTTCAAAATAGATATTTGAGTGAAAGAATCGAAACCGAAAAATATTTGCTTACAGCATTTCGATACATTCTTCAGAACCCTGAAAAAGCTGGAATTTGTAAGAGTTCAGAGTTTCGATGGAGCAGTTACAGTTTGTATTACAATCCTCCGGAATATATTGATCTTTCCAAAATAAAGTTATTGTTGGGTGATAATGAGCATTATAGAAGATTTATTGCATACGAAAGTGATGAAGAGTGTTTGGACTATAATAGCAATAAACATGATGATGAGTGGGCAAAGAAAGAATTAAAGAACTGCCTGAATATTTCTTCAGGGACTGTTTTGCAGAATTATAGTAGAATAGACAGAGATGCTGCTCTTAGTAGGCTTAAGGATAGAGGATTGTCAATCAGACAAATTGAAAGGCTTACAGGGATAAATCGAAATACAATACAAAGAGCTAAATAAATGAGAATGTACGAGTCAAAGCGAAACGTCCCCATTGACTCGAAAAAATGCTACAATTATAAGCACTAAACGGCAATACAAGATTCTAAGTAAAGGAGATTCCTGGAAAACAATCAAGGGAATCGACCTGACTGTTGTGAAGGGCGAGCGTATTGCCATTATATGCAAAAATAAATTTGTGATTTATCGCATATGACCAGGGAGAAGAAAGATGACAAGATTCCTTTTTTCTGAAATCAATTCTTTATACGCATCAAGTAAAGAAAGCCCCAATGTCATTCACTTCATAATGAGGATGCAGGACACTATCGATGGAAATATACTTCGACATGCAGTTGATACTACTATGGAGCGTTATCCTTATTTTGCTGTAAAGCTGACTAAAATGGATGACCGGTATGTTTTTGAATCGAATGAGCAACCTGTCGCAGTAGTAAATACTGAAAAAGACATTGAGCTAAACAGCAAAGAATCTAACTTCCATATGTTGGCTTTTTCCTGGCATGACGACATTATCGTACTGAATATCTGTCATGCTCTTACAGATGGAACGGGGGCTTATGAACTCTTAAGAACTTTACTGTATTATTATTGCTCTGAATTTTATAATGTTAAGCTCAGCAGAGATAAAATTCGTCTTAAGGGAGATATTATTCCGCCACAGGAGTGGGATGACCCCACGATCAACATTCCTGATCCACCCTTGGGTGGCGGCGGAGAAATTCTACCTTCTCTAAATCCTGAGATAGAGAAGAAAAGAGAAGGCGATGTCAGGACTGTATTTGGAATTTCTATAGATGAATCAGAATTAATGCGCTTTTCTTCTGCTAATGATGGAAGCCCCGGAACGATGACTGCTCTATTTCTAAGCAGAGCTATAGCTGATGTTCATCCTGATAAGGTCAGTCCTATAAGGATCAGCATGTGCGTTAACCAGCGAAAAGCACTGAATGCTCCGCTTGCACACCAAAGTCTTGTTGGTGGAGCATGGCTCGAGTACAAAGAAAAAATGTGGACATGGCCAATTGATAAACAGGCTATGTGCTTCCGGGGAATGGTATTTGCTCAGACGCGGGATGAGAGTGTGCTATCTACGCAAGCCTCAATAAACAGTTTCACGCGAAAGCTTCTGGCACTTCAAACAGATGAAGAGCGGTTTGAAGCCGCCAAAGAAAACAGTCAGTCTCTTAAAGCTGTTCTTTCAGCCACGGTCAGTTATATTGGTAAGGCTAATTTTGGTGAGGCTGAAAAATATATTAAAGAATTTCATACATGGGCACATCCTCTGAATGAAAGCATTTTGCTTGAGGTATCTGCAGTAAATCATGAGGTAACTATTGAGTTTATACAGAACTTTTCGGATCCTGTGTATTTTGATGCTTTTTTAAAAGAACTTAGTAGCAACGGAATCAGATTTGAGCATAAATATACGGAAAAACTGGCTATTCCCAATGTAAGACTTCCCTGGAGCGTGTAGCTATTATGGAAACATACAGATGAGCAAAGCGAAGAATATTACGTTGATCATATGGTAGAAGCCCTTAAGAGCAGAGTGTGATTTAGGAATAATCTGTAATGCATGTTTGAAGGGAGTATATATGTCGTATAGTTCTTGAAGAAATATTTGAGAGTCAAAAAGCTGTAATAAAGAGCAAAAGCAACAAGTATGTCCATTTTCCTATGTACTTGTGGTATTTCACCCATGTCAGAAGAAGAATTCGTCCTGTCATCGCATCTCAGAATTCCTCAAAAGCAACAAGTCCCCGTGATTTCGTGGTAACTTGTGGCTTTTCGCTCTTCGTGACGTTTGTGTGGAAAGCGCAAAAGCAACAAGTATGTCCGTTTTCCTATATACTTGGGGCTTTTTGTCCATGTCAGAGGAAGAATTCGTTCAGTCACCGCATCTCCGAATTCCTAAAAAGCAACAAGTCCTGCTGTTTTCATATGATCTTGGGGTATTTCACCCTTGTCATGACTGATAAAGTAGTCAACAAGCAGACCAGGGATTGAGAAATATTATTGCAACCGTTAATTATCAATGTTAGTATTAAAATGATTTAAAAATATTAAGAAAGAGCGTCTAACGCATAGGTGAAGGAATGTTTATCAGATAATTTAGCTTGAGTGAACACTATCAGAGATGACGATGCTGCCATGGCAGCTGTTTTGTGTGCGCTTAAACTGGGTTATCATGCATTCTAAACCTATTTTTATATTTATAGTAGGTCTATTTGTGTGAGTCTATTTTGCGTATGCAGAATAGGCTTTTTTCATGTGCAGCTTGGGAATTTATGGAGGAAGCAGACGATGACGAGAAAAATCAGAATTATTCCGTTTGATATGAAATACCTTGAGGACTATTACAAGTATTTTGACGAGGAAATAACAAAGTATCAATGGCCGGATCCATTCGAAAATATTGAGGATGCACGAAATTTGCTTCAGGCTTTTCTCGATGAGATGGAAAAAGAAGAAACACTTATATTTGCAATTGTTAACGACGAAGAGAGATTTGTTGGAAGCATAGAGATGCACGCAGTGACAGATGTTTGTCCGGAACTTGGCGTCTGGATAATTGAGTCGGAACAGGGAAAAGGTTATGCTTTTGAGGCATTGAAATATATTTTGGAGTATGCCTATGAGAAGTATGGAAAGACAGAGTTTTTCTATGAGGCAGATGTGCGAAATGCTGGCAGTAACAAACTTCTCGCTAAGTTATCAAACAGTTACGAAATTATAGCTCTTGAGACAGAGGAACTTGTAACGGATTCCGGAAAAGAGCTAAAACTGCAAGGCAATGAACTTAGAAGGAAAGGGGTTTAAAAAAAATGAGCAATTATAAATATATCAATCTTAGAGAAAAACCAGAACTAAAGGAAACCGCTGCAAATTGGTTCCATGAAAAATGGGGAGTTCCTACAGAGGCATACCTGGAATGCATTGATGCCTATATTGAAGGTACAACGGAATATGGCTGGTATGTATGCCTGGATGGAGAAAAAATCATCGGAGGCCTTGGAGTTATCGACAATGATTTCCATGACAGGAATGATCTTGCTCCAAATGTCTGTGCTGTTTACACAGAAGAGAAATACAGATGTCAGGGCATTTCCGGTACTCTTTTAAATATGGTGGTTGAAGATATGAAAAACAAAGGTATTTCTCCAATCTACCTTGTTACAGATCATGTTGGTTTTTATGAGCGGTATGGATGGGAATTCTTTTGCATGGCACAGGGGGATGGAGAACCTGAGCCTACAAGGCTGTACATACATAGATAAGCAAGGAGGATTGGAATGAATTATTTTGTAGAAGGGCTCCAGGGGAGCGGTAAAAGCACACTTGTAAGGAGACTTGCAGAGAAACATCCGGAATGTAAGGCAATATGTGAGGGTGATTATTCTCCGATCGAACTTGCGTGGTGCGCTTATGTGGACAGCAAGACCTATAGCGGTATTCTTGAAAAGTACAGCGACATCCGCAGAGAGATTGAGGATAAGAGTTTTGCCGAAGACGATCATAGAATTATATGTTACACAAAGATCATTACTGATATCCCCGGATTCCACAAAGATTTGGAAAAATATGAAATCTACAATGGTAATCTGAATTCCGAAGAATTTAAAGAGATTGTTCTTAGAAGGTTCCTTAATTGGAATGGTGACAACAATATTTTTGAATGCTCACTCTTTCAAAACATAGTAGAGGACATGATACTGTTCCAAAAAATGACAGATTCACAGATAGTAGATTTTTACAAGGAATTAAAGAAAACTCTTGCCGGAAAGGAGTATCAGATATTTTATCTTCAAACTAAAGACATAGCATCGAACATTGATGTTATAAGAAAAGAACGGTCCGATGATAAGGGTAATGAGATGTGGTTTCCGCTTATGCAGGGTTACTTTAACAATTCTCCGTATGCCATAGAAAAAGGTGTGTCAGGAACGGATGCCATGCTTGATCATTTCAGGCACAGGCAGGAGCTGGAAATCAGAATCTGTGATGAAGTTTTCGACGGACACTATACGCTGCTGAGGTCGAAAGCTTATATAATTTAAGTTTTGAGATAAAATATTATGTACTGAAACTACCACTAAATACATAGTAGTAGTTTCAGTAATATTTATGTCTCATATGCTCTGTTACCTGTATTTCTTCAAATGCTCTTTGTGTTCATCTGTAACGCGATAACTTTCAACAGCTTTCTGGATAGCTTTCTTGTGAATCCAGTCAGAAAGCTTTCTTTCTTCTATGTACTTAACGCTCTCATCATATTTTTTGGCAAGAGCTGTGGCAAAATACCAGGCAACCATCATCTTAAGGTAGTAGTCATCACCTTCCTTGGATGCAACAAGTTCAAGATACTCGTCCTTAAAATCATCATCAAGGAATTCATTCATGAGCATGCGTATTCCAAAACGCGCAGTATAGACATGGTCTGACGCTATCCAGTTCCTTATATATGGAAGAAGCTTTGCATGATTTTTCTTAAAAGTTTTGGGAGTTGCCTGATCGGACACAGGCCAGCAGTCAACATACGGAAGGAACTCATCAACCTTTTCAATACACTCGTCAAATTCCTTGATCATAGCTATTATAAAAAAATGTACGAGATTCTCTTCATAATACTTATGAGGAAGCTCTTTTAAAAACTCATCCTTTTCAGGACTGTTAAAAACTTCCTTGGCAATCTTCCTCATATCAGGAGTCCTAACGCCTATGATAGTATCAGGCGATACATTTGGAACAAGCTTTACTTGAAAATCTCTGTACTTATCGTCTTTTGCTTCTAATAGCATTTCGTATACGCTCATCTGGTCCCCCTTCTGATCATTATCTTGAAAGATCTGCTCATGCTGTCTTTATCATAAAATATTTCCTTAACACGTAATAATCCCCAGTTTTTTTAGTGCATTATATATGGATGGTTCGTCGTTACTTCCTATCACGCATTCAAACTCTTTTTGCATATCTTTAGGTGCATTGCCCATTAGAAAGGGCATCCCAACGGCTCTTAGCATCTGCGCATCATTATAATGGTCCCCAAAAGCTGCCGCGCTTTCAAGAGGGATACTAAGATCTGTGCACACACGCTCTATACCGCTTGCCTTAGTGATCCCTCTTCCCATAACTTCGAGAAGTATATCCGAAGACTTAACTATAGACAGCTTGGGGAACCTTTTTTTAAGTTCATCCTCGATATGGCCTATAGCTTCCGGTTCGCACATACATAAGAGTTTTCCGACTATAGCGCCTTCCGGAAGTAGATCTATACTTCCCTCCTGCGCATCAACCTCCACTATCTCCTCTTCTATGCGGATGCGCTTATCGCTTCTGTCGTTAACAATCCACAGCTCTTCCGAATAGATGTTCCAGGTACAGTCAAAACCACTCTCTTCAATATATGAGATGATACTCCTTGCATCTTCTGCGTCAAAACCTTCAGAATACACAATCCTGTCATTCTCATCAATAATAAGTGCACCACTATAGCATATCATAGGACACACAAAGCCATACCTCTTGAAAATAGGCCGAACTCCCGAAGGCCCTCTTGCTGTTACTATCACAAAAGGTATACCTGATTTTTGCAGATCCATTATAGCCTTATGCGTACTATCAAGCATCCTGTGCCTGCTGTTTAAAAGAGTTCCGTCTATATCTGAAAAGACAATCTTTACATCCCTCACTTCAATCTATATCTCCGATCATTTCTAAAAATACTATCTAAAACTACTCACTTGGACATTCACCATTATAATATATCTTAGTCTGTTATCAGCTCCGGGCATTTTTTACATGGCCTCGCCATTTACATAGAGCGTGTATCCATTTGTGTTAATACTGGAGGCATCGCCTTCAAAGGATGTAATGTAGGTATCAGCAGTAAGAGTCCATGTACTGTTTTCATCAATTGATACCGAAACCGTTCCAACTTCTGTGGAAACACTCTCCCCTTTGGCATTTGTTATATTACCGTCAATAGTTCCTGTAAATTCTGAACCGTTTGTAAGATTAAGTGTAAGTTCTGAGTCACTTCCTACAAGAATTGTACCTTCAAGCTTCTGATCATCAGCATTTACCGTAGCCTTGTTGGTATCGCCAGTCCATCCGTCAGCGCATACTGACAAAAGGATATTTTCATCATCTTCGTTTGTGATGCTTACATCGCTTAAATTGATCACAGCAGAAGTGTTGGTAACGTGGAATACATGCCCGTTTTTGCTTGTGAGGCTTCCTCCGTTCATTGTGAAGGTTGATGTTCCGCTGTCGGCATCACCTGACATAGACTGGTAGATCATAATGGTATCGTAAAATGTGGCATTACCATTTGTGTCTGTATTGTTCGCAGTCATATCACAATCATTTAGTGTGATCGAGTTGATACCCTCAATACATACACCTTCTGAAAGGTTGGATGTAAGAGTTGCATTGGACACAGTAATATCTGCTGTTGAATATATAGCCGGAGAACCAAGGCCATTGGTTGTATAAGAGCCGCCATCTACGGTAACTGTTCCACCGCCTCTGTCAGTTCTTATTGCAGCAGAAGATCTTCCGCTTGTTTCAACAGTCAGGTTGTAGGCTTCTGTAATTCCTCCGCCTGTAGTCATGATGCCGCCGGATCCATCTCCTGTTGTTGTGATCTTAGTGTCAGAGATAACTACTTTTGTGCCATCTCCGGATGCTCCGTTCTGTCCGCCATTTCCACCGTAGGAAAATACTCCGTTTGCGCCATCAGCATCTGATGTCACACTGCCGCCTGTGATTGTTGTCGTCGAACCATCTTTTACAAGTACCGCTGCATTAAGTCCGTAAAAATTACAGTTATCGCCGCCGTCTGAATCGCCCGTCTTACTAACTGTAGGGTTGGTGATGCTCACTTCATCTGATGTACTTATAAGAAGTGCGCTTTCATCTGCTGTAGTACTGCTATAGGTCTGGTCACTTTGAGAATCCGAAGATGTAATTTCCTCAGATCCCTTATAATCTATATCTTCGCTACTGCTTCCACCGCCAAATCCGCCTCCGGGAGGATTTCCGGGTGCTTCTCCACTTGGAGCTTCACCGTCCGGAGGATTCCCGGGTGCTTCTCCGTCAGGAGCTTCTCCATCGGGCGGGTTCCCAGGTGCTTCGCCCTCCGGAGCTTCACCGTCCGGTGCCTCGCCTTCCGGCATATCGCTTGTAGTCTCTTCTTTATCATTATCCGCGCCGTCTTCCGAAGCCTGCTCATCTGCATTTTCTTCTTCCGATGCAGTTTCTTCTGAAACAACTGTTGTAGTGTCATCTGCATTTGTACCTGCGCTTCCACAAGCTGCCAACGCTGTACACATTACTGTTACAAGTCCAAGTGATAGTAGCCTTATAATGACTTTCTTCTTCATGTCAAATCTCCTTTGTATCCATGTCTGAAACATGTTGTTTTAAATTATACCCGGATTATGACACCCAAACCTTAAAGAAACCTAAAATTTTATATCAGTTTTTCTTTAATCAATGACATTTAATTGTAGTATAATACTGATTTGTAACATTACTTTTGGAGATAAAAAAACATGTCTTTTTCATTACTTGAAATATTCGATCTTATCGGAACCATAGCCTTTGCTATTTCAGGCGCTTTTACAGGCATCCAGAAAAAGATGGATATTTTCGGTGTTAATATACTTGCAATCTGTACAGCCTGCGGTGGCGGGCTCATGAGAGATATAATCATAGGAAATATTCCGCCTCAGATGTTCGTTGACCCTATTTACGTCGCAATTGCTGCTATCGTAGCTAACGTAGTCTTTCTTTTTATGTATATGGAAAAAGAGTTACCGGGCAAACACGCAAACATATATGACTTCGTTTTCTTTGTTTTTGACACCATAGGTCTTGCAGCCTTCATGGTAGACGGTGCAACAATAGGTGTTCGCGCAGGTTATGGGAACAATGCTTTTCTATTGATATTTTTAGGATTTATAACCGGTGTTGGCGGCGGACTTCTTCGAGATATTCTGTCCTTGAAAATGCCCGCGATTTTCGTAAAGCATGTGTATGCCCTGGCAGTTATAGTCGGTGGGATCTCACTTATCATATCCCATATGATATGTCATATATGGCAGATATCCATGATAATAGGATTTTCTGTTGTGATCCTCATCAGATGTCTGGCAAGGCATTTCTTGTGGAATCTTCCTAAAGTTCCGGACAGATCATGATTTAAGCGGTTTTTGTTTTGCTTGGAAAATGCAAAAACCTATTCGATAATAAGGCAATACATGGTATTATAGTAAGGTCGTATATTAGCAGGTGTTCTTGTACCTGCGGAAGTTTTACAGAGGAGAGTATTTAAAATGGAATCAGAAAAAAAGATAATGCTTTCAGGCATTCAGCCCAGTGGGGATCTGCACCTTGGTAATTACCTCGGAGCCATTAAGAATTGGGCAGATAGAGTAAATGATTTTGACTGCTACTATTTCATGGCAGATCTTCATACAATTACAGTAAGACAGGATCCCAAAGAGCTCCGCAGACGCTCTATTGAGATGCTTGCGCTTTATATCGCATGCGGTCTTGATCCCAAGAAAAACACATTGTTCCTTCAATCACATGTTCCCGCACACGCACAGCTCGGATGGGTTCTTGACTGCTATACAATGTTCGGTGAGCTCAGCAGAATGACTCAGTTCAAGGATAAATCCGCAAAACATAAAGACAACATTAACGCAGGTCTTTTCACTTATCCTTCACTTATGGCTGCTGATATTCTTCTTTATCAGCCTCATTATGTTCCCGTTGGTGAAGATCAGAAGCAGCATGTAGAGCTTACAAGAGATCTTGCAATCAGATTTAACAACATATACGGTGATGTATTCCGTGTTCCCGAGCCTTACATCAGCAAAGTAGGTGCCAGAATTTACGGCCTTACAACTCCCGGTCAGAAGATGTCAAAATCCGAGCCTAACGGCTGCGTATTCCTCATGGATGATCCTAATGTGATCATGAAGAAGTTCAAGCGTGCGGTTACAGATTCCGACACAGAGAATTGTGTACACTTTGACAAGGTAAATAAGCCCGGTGTTGCTAACCTTATGTCTATCTACTCTACCATCACCGGTAAGAGCCTCGAAGATATCGAAAAAGAATTTGAAGGTCAGGGATATGGCGTATTCAAGCCTGCTGTAGGTGATGCTGTTGTACAGACACTTACTCCCATAAGAGAAGAAGCAAACAGACTTATCGCTGATAAGGAATATCTTAATTCCATCTATAAAGAAGGTGCAGAAAAAGCTTCATATATTGCAAACAAGACACTTCGCAAGGTATATAAAAAGATAGGTTTCTATCAGTTGTAATTTTGTTGACGAGATTTTGAAATTGATGGAGTTATCAGATTATTGTGTGACTACTTTTCACAAAATAACCACATTTTAGTCACTTATTCTTACGATTTGTGAACTATTATATAAACATCAAGGATAACAAAACATTCTTGACTCCCTCATAAGAACACTTTTCAACATTACAACACGTTACCGGAGCCGTGACAAGCCGGTAACACTCCTTCAAAAAGAAACCGCAGGAACAAGCTCCTGCGGTTTTTTCTGTATCAGTCCTCCTGAAGACGGACAACCATATCATATAAAGATTTTGCACTGTTAAAGTTATCGGGCACGATTTCGGATGCCGGGATAGAAATATCATACTCATCATTAAGAGCACTTATAATCTGCAGAATATCAAAGGAATCAAGGATTCCATCATCGATCAGTGCAGTTTCTGTCTCAAAATCAACATCATCTTTAATTTCCGAAAGCAGTTCAATTAATTCTTCCATTTGTCACCTCACTTACAAATATTTATTTATGGTATTTATCTTGCTCGTTTCAACATAGTCCCTGACAAGCGCTGTAGTTCCATCTTCCTTTATAAGAACTATTCTGGGCATTGTTCGTGACAGGAACAGATAAATGCCTTCCGTAACAGAATAAGCCCCTATGTTAAAAAATACAAGCAGATCTCCTATTTCAAGGTTTTTGAATGGAACTTTCCTTACAAGAACATCTGCTGTCGTGCATAAACTGCCGCAAATAGCATAGTCTTTTTCTTCGTTTTCATCCTTCATACCTGATACGGCAGGCATAACATATCCTGCGGCATTTTCATCGCCGTCTCCCTTTATATGCTCTATGACCGGCACTTTCATCCCCATTACCTGTCCCAGATAGGTAACATGGTTCATACCGCCGTCTATGATCATGTAGTTAGTATCCTTATTGGACTTAATATCCATAACTTTGGAAAGATACATTCCACATTCGCTTACAAAAAATCTGCCCATTTCAACTGTAAGTCTGCACCTTGAAGCAATATCCTTAAGTGCATCTGCGAGTTCTTTTACAGGCTTTAAAGTATCCTCAAAAGACTCATTTGCAAAATAAGATACAGGAAGCCCCGGACCGTATTCAAGTCTTTCAAGTACAAATCCATATCTTGTCTTAACATCATCAAAAAAGTCCGCAAGCATCTTAAGTTCTTCTATCTGCTGCTTGATCTTGCCTCGCTGCGTTCCCGCAAAATAGTGGATTCCTACAATATCAAGGAAATCAAATTTATCTCTGTTTTCAATGATCCTTAAGACATCGCTCTCTGGCATTCCAAACTGACTTCCGGCATTCAGACGAAGGAGCACAGGAAGCTTCTTATTTTTCTCTCTGCCCTCCATCTGAAGGTATTCTACATGCAGAACAGACTCAGCCGTATAAGCATAAGCGCCGTATTCTACTGCCTCTTTCACATTTTCTCTTGTCTTGCAAACACCGGAATAAACGATTTTTTCCGAAGGTACATGAAGAGCCTTGCAAATATCAAGCTCACCCGGGCTACATACTTCGAGCCTGTCTGTGACCTCCTCCATGGCAGGGATAAGAAAAGGATTAGCCTTTATGCTATAGCAAAGAGAAACCGTATCTCCTACTATTTCCTTTATTTTCCTCATCCTCTCCTTTAACGATTTTTCATCAAAAACAAAGGTAGGAGTACCATATTTATCCGCAAGTTCTTTAATCTTTTGATTATCCATAAAAAACCTTTTTCTTTCTAAATACGTGTATGAAAAACTTACTTTGCTTACTTTGCTTTCTTTTCCTCATACAACTTTTTAAGTGCGCCGCGATCAATCTTCCCATTCTTATTTACAGGAAGCTTATCGAGCTGCCTTGCGTTTGACGGAACCATGTACTGTGGAAGCGATACCTTAAGGTGCCCCAGAAGGTCCTTTTTATCTACCCAGCCCTCGTAAAACAAAACTATCTTCTTTTTCTCATTGTCGTAGATGCAACAGGCTCTCTCCACGCCTTCTTCTGCCATTACGCACACCTCGATCTCGCCGAGTTCTATGCGCTGTCCCAGATGCTTTATCTGGAAATCCTTTCTGGAAGTATAATACAAAAGCCCGTCTTCACCGAATTTGCCGAGGTCACCTGTGCGATACATCATCTCGATATATCTTTTATTTAGAGGATTCTGCATAAATACCGCATCTGTTCTGTCCTTGTCATCATAGTAACCAAGTGCAAGACAGGTTCCTGAAACGCAGATCTCGCCTTCCTCTCCGGGCTTTGTAACTTCATTGTCATTGTCATCCAAAAGAAAAACATGTTCATTTGGAAATGGAATTCCGGCAGGTATCATTTCTGTATCGCCGTATTCCCTGTCGAGGATATGATATGTGCAGTTGCAGGTAATCTCTGTCGGTCCGTAGAGATTTACATAAGTTGCATCCGGGTAGAACTTCTTCCAATGATTTAGATGTTTTATAGGCATTACTTCACCTGAAAACATGATCATCCTGATGCTCTCCGGCTTCTTATATTCAAGGCCGTTCATAATGGCAACAAAGCACATCGCACTAACCGCCCACACTAAAACTGTCACATCTTTTTCCGTAAGATAGTCCATAAGCGTTGTGGGAGCGCTAAAGTATTCCCTCGGGATAAGCTGCACCTTTGCCCCGGTCATAAGGCCTGAATAAATATCCTTTACCGAAACATCAAAATCAAACGGGGCCTGATTCGCCATGATATCGCTATCCGTAATTCCAAATATATCAGTAAAATAGCTGATAAACTCAAGCACTGACCTGTGAGATACCGTAACTCCCTTGGGTTCTCCCGTGCTTCCGCTTGTGAAATTCACATATAACGGATCGGTGTCCATGCTCTTTTCTCTGATAATAGCTAAAGCACTATCATCTGTTCCTATAGTATCATCAGCTATAACATCATCTATCAAAACAACCTTTTGACCATCCTTAAGCGATAGCTCCTCTGCCTTTTCGAGCATATTTTCATCTGTAAAGATAACCTTTGGTGAAAGCTTATCGATTATTTTCTCTGCTCTGTTTTTAGGCTGCCTCACATCAAGAAAAGAATAAAATCCTCCTGCGTAGACTGCGCCAAACATTCCCGCCACAGCCTTGCAGCTTTTTTCCATATAAAAACAAACAGGATCACATCTGTCTATTTTGCCCGTAAGATATGTACCGATCTTTCTTGCAAGATCATACAGCTCTTTGTATGTAATATCGCCCGCGGGGTCTCCGAAAGCAGCCTTTCCGGGCCTTTTCTCTACCTGTTCTTCCAATAGTTGTAATATATTTCTCTTATAAAGCATCTGAATTGTCCTTAAAAAATGTTCAGTTTATATCTATTAAATATTCTTTACCATCATATCACAAACATATCGCTTACATCTTCGCCATTATCAAGCCTGTTTATAAACTCGCCAAGAACAGCGGAAAATTTGCCCGCTCCTTCCGTATTCATGTGGCTGTCATCTCTGTAATTGTATTCTGAGAGAGTGTCAAAATAGTCAGACTTAAGAAAATTAAAGTCGTAATATTTTATGTTCTTTTTGCTCAGATTATCGCTGATATTCTCTTTTGCTGCCATGTAACCGTCATAATCATAGTAAGCAAAGGTGGATCTTGATGGCGGTGTAATAACATAGAGTGTCACATTATTTTTTTCGCACATATCTGCAATCTCAAGAAGCTGCACCATGTTTTCTTCATTCTGAGAAAGAACGTGGAGGTCTCCCGACTTCGTGCTCCAATCTTTCGCTTCATCAATTGAAACAGTCCATGACCCTTCTTCACAGGTTTCGTCAGAACCGTAAAAACCGTTTTCATCTCTGTGGTCTTTTTCATCAAGGATCTGCCCGCTCATTTTTTCATTAATATTAAGGCTCACATCGGATATCCTGTCATAGGTCCACGGGAAAAAGTAGCTGACAGAATATGGCTTTGTGAAGAAATCCTTGTCGGTAATAAAGGCTGCATCCGATTTTAATCCTTCAAAAAAAGGCAGGTTATCACTTAAATTTCTTGCAAAGCACTGCTCCGCACGGAAATTCTCGCTTCTTTTCATTTCCATAACGTCCTGATCGATAAGCACGACCGCACGTGAGATGTGCTTTTTTTCAATAGCCTCTTTAAGCGCAATATATGAGCTCTGGATTGATTGCATGTTGGTTCCCATATTGTAGGACTTAAGACCTGTTTTCTCATCAACCGCCAAAGGGTTTATATCGCACAGGCACTGGGATGAACCCGTATATATCATGTCGGTTTTTTCTGATGCAAAAAATCCCTCCCACATCTCATTTCCGGATCCGCTAAAGGGTCTTAGCACAAATGAAAATACAGAATTTATCAGCACAAGCAAAATCAGGGCAGCGATAACCCCTGCTGTTTTCTTAAAAGTTCGCATATAAAAATCCCCCTGTTGAGGTCATAAATACAAATGAAGTAAATGTGAGCATCACAAGTATCACAATCGCAAGGTCATAAAGAACACCGCTTTTTGCGTTAAGCATGGAAAAGACATCCCTGTTCTGCTCCCTTAGAATGCTTACACAAAATACCAATATAATGCAAAAAACAGAGAGTGCCATTCCGCCAAGAACATACTGCGGACTCGTTGTATCAGGATTTAGCATGATGTTTTTTACGCTGTACAAAAACTCCGAGGATGCAAAATCAGTAACTGTCCTCTTCATGCAGGAAAGGCATTTTCCCATATCTTCTATCCTGTCGAAATACCATCCGATATTGACGATGATAAACGTTCTGATGATCCGGAACACGTGCATTCCTGCGCTTTTCGCATTGATCTTAAGTTTTTCCGTAAGAGCTGCAAAAGCCGGTTCCATGAGGTCGCTAAGTGCAATCACGATGCCGTTGTAAAGTCCCCACCAAACGTAGTGAAGATCAGCTCCATGCCAAATGCCCACAAGGAAAAACACCAGGATATTGGCCACTCCGGCAGGTAAAACTCTGCCAAAGTGTTTGCCCAGATGCTTTCCGCACCATTTTCCGAAATTCTGTGTTGATTTTAAAAGCGCAAAGGGATAAAAAACATAATCTCTCATCCACGCGCCAAGGGAGATGTGCCATCTGCGCCAAAAATCTCCTAAGGATGTTGCAAAATAAGGCTGCCTGAAGTTGGGCATCATCTCAATATCAAACAAGAGCGCCACGCCAAGCACTATGTCTATGCCTCCGGAAAAATCCGCATACTGCTGTGCTGAATACATGAGTATTGAAAATACTATAAGTGATCCCGGAAGTGTATCCGCACTTGAATCAAATACTGCTGCTATGCTGCCTTCAAGCATATTTGCAATGGCATATTTTTTCATAAGGCCGTACATGATAAGAAGCGCGGCCCTCTTAGCCCTATCCACAGAAAAACTGTGAGGCGCGCTAAGCTGCGGCTCAATTTTGTCATATCTGTTAATAGGTCCCTGGATAAGCTGCGGGAAAAATGAAATAAAGGTTAGAAACTTTGCATAGTTTTTTTCCGCAGGATATTTTTCACCGTAAACATCGATAAGATATCCCACCGCCTGAAATGTATAGAACGAAATTCCGAGCGGCAAAAGAAGTCCTCTGCCTGTTCCGAACATGACCCTGAAGTATTTCATATATGCCAGGATCATGAGATTAAGGACAAGTACAGACCAGAGAACTATTCTCTTTTTGTTCTGAAATCTTGCCTTTAATATTTTTTTATCTTCTCTGCTTAGTCCGTCTTTCTTTTTTTCAAGCTTGTAATCGCTGCTTATCTTCTCCATCCGGAGCGCACCAATAAAAATGGTAAAGCTTGTAAAAAGAATGAAAATAAGATTCCACTTGCCGCAGATAAGATAAAACACCAGGTTTGAGGCAAGTAAAACCTTCCACTGAAATTTGCTCTGTAAATTATAGTAAAGAAGGAGCGTGGCTCCAACGAATAATATATATCCAAGTGATAAAAAGTCCATTAGTGATCTCCGTTATTTTTTTGCCTATTCATTATATCACAGGTATCTGTTTTTCCTCAGAAAAACAGATACCGTATTGGACCATGTCGCGGAAATTCAATATCCCGGAAATGATCACGATATGATTTATGCATTGTTTATCACTATTTAATTTTTTTAATTACAATTTACTGATAAAATATAGGTATCATTGGGGGTATATGAATAGATTTATATCTCAAAGGTTCCTGTCAGCTTGTTTTCATTTCAGAAAGGAGTGCATACAATGAGTTCGAAAAGCAAATTGAAAATTATAGCACTGAACTCCTACAAACAGCAGGCAACACGTATCAATCAGATTCTGTGCGAATGGAAAAATCAGGATAACTTTTTGATAAACATCGATGTTCCTCGTTTCAACAGCGGGGAGGCAAAATGCGTGATAAACGAATCTGTCAGAGACTCAGATCTGTACATTCTGGTAGATGTGACCAACAACTCCATCAAATATAAAATGGACGGCGAATACAACAGAATGTCCCCAGATGACCACTATCAGGATCTAAAGCGTGTGATCGCCGCATGCAACGGCAAAGCAAAAAGGATTACCGTGATCATGCCTTTCTTATATGAAAGCAGGCAGCACCGAAAAGTTCTCAGGGAGTCCCTTGACTGTGCAGTCATGCTTAAAGAGCTCGAATTCCTTGGCGTTGATAACATCGTCACTTTTGATGCACACGATCCAAGAATGCAGAACGTACTTCCTTTGAATGGAATAGAAAACATCTCTCCCGCACTTCAGTTCACACAGCAGCTGCTAACTGAATACGAGGACATACAGATTGATTCGGATCATCTCATGTTCATAGCTCCCGACGAGGGCGCCACAGAGCGTGTAGTATATTTTGCTTCTGTATTTGGAGTAAATATTGGAATGTTTTATAAAAGAAGGGATTACGCTCACGTTGTAAACGGCACAAATCCTATAGTTGCTCACGATTTCTGCGGTGGTAATCTGGAAGGAATGGATGCGATCATTGTTGACGACATGATTGATTCCGGCGGAAGTATCATTGATGTGTGCAAACAGATTCGCGAGCGCGGAGCCAAAAGGATATTTGTCTTTGCAACATTTGGACTTTTTTCCAGCGGTTTTGAAAAACTGGACAAAGCTTATGCCGATGGTCTCTTTGACAGAATTTTTACAACAAATCTTGTTTACCAAAAGCCTGAGCTCCTCGAAAAAGAATATTACCTTGGAATCAGCATGAACAGATACATTGCCGCAATCATCGATACCCTTAACAGCCATGGTTCCATGCAAAAACTAACCAGGCCCTCAGAAAGAATACGTCAAACAATAGAAACCTACAAAGGCTGAGAGCAAGACACCTAGGCGCCGGGGGCGTAACGGTTTGCCTCATGAGATACTTGGCATGAGGCATCGGGGACGTCCCCAGTGTCTCATTTCCATTTATCATCCCAGATTCTATCACACAATTTTACACAATTATCTCTCGAAAACGCAGAATCCTGCTTCAAGATCTCATTTTTTTCTGCCATATCCTCAGTATATTCAGAAAGAGGATAAATCCTCACATTCTCATGTCCTGATTCCACATGGCACACCAAAGCTTCCACGCCATAATCACTTATATGAGTATCTCCATTAAAGCCTTTTCTTATCGTGACTTTTGCCATTCCGCCAACCATTCTGTTGGTGACGCCCTCTCCTGTACCTGATGTCCAATTCACAAAGTTTCCAAGTGAATAATAAACAAGCATATCTCCGTCGCCATGATTGTTGGTATGCCTTGCCATCTCGTCCTCCAAAAACTCCACCGGTTCTATCACATGAGGGTGAGTTCCAATAACAAGATCGGCTCCGCCCTCCCTGAAAATCTCTGTCCAGTATTCCTGATTGGTGTCAGGCTCCAGTCTGTATTCAGTTCCCCAGTGAGGACATACTATGGTAAAGTCTGCGTTGCTTTCTGCATATTCCAGGTCTTTCCTGATCTTAGCCTCATCAAGCATATCCACAGCATAAGGCATATCTGCAGGCATAGGAATTCCATTTGTACCATAGGTGTAATTTAGAACCGCGATCTTCAGGCCGTTCTTTTCGATGATTGTCACCTCATCCTTATCATTCTGGCTCTTATTTATTCCAACAACTATCATCTCAGGATGTTTCTCTTCCCAGTAAGAAAGCGCATTTTGAATGCCTTTTTCCCCTTTATCAAGAGCATGATTTGTAGCATGACATATCACATCAAATCCTGCATCTGTAAGTGCATCTCCAATCTCATACGGAGCGTTAAAGGCAGGATAACCCGAAACTCCCAGCTCTTCTCCTCCAATAATGACTTCCTGATTAGCTAAAGCTATGTCAGCTGCACTTATCTCATCTTTCATTTCAGAAAAGATAAAGTCAAAATCATATTCACCGGCTTCATTTCTTGCCGCTTCTTCAACAGGAGTATGCAAAAGCACATCTCCCACCATAGCAATTTCTACAGTGCCAACCATCATCCCTCCGCTTGTCATCATGTCTAATACCATCGTACTCAGATTTTTCCCATAGCATCAGTGAAAATCTCTTCATGATCGAATGCAAGATTTTTTAGAAAAAGCTGAATGTCACCATTTTTTAGAGTATAGCTTCCATTTTCACAGACAATATTAAACCACTTTGCATCGTCAGCATCATCACCCGCTATAGGCTTAGCCTCATTCTCGTTTACGCAGGCAAGATATGCAACAGATACTGTCCAGTCCCTGGGGTCTCTTCCGGGTTTACTGTATACTCCAACAAGTGTAAGCTTTTCCGGTGCCATTTTTATTCCAGTCTCTTCTTCAAGTTCTCTTGAAGCAGTCTCCTCTATCCTCTCTCCCGCCTGAGAAAAGCCTCCGGGAAGCGCCCATTTGCCAAGGCATGGATGATTGCCCCTTCTGATAAGAAGCACCTTATTTGTATTCTCTCCCCTTGCTACTATGCAAATATCTGAAGTAAGAGAAGGCTTCTTCCACTTATCCGGATTGTAATCTTTTAAATACTCAGCCTCTGTAAGGCCATTTTTATCTCTTAATTCTTCACTCATAATAATTTTCCTTTTCGTATCAAATATGTTGTAGTATCCAAGAGCTATAACTGCTTCGGTAAAAGAAGCCACCTTTTATTTTTTTGCTCTTCCAAGAATAATCAGAGCTTTCGATTCCTGATATACCGAGTGCCGCCTTTATCGTTGAGAATATTGCTGCTGTAAAAAACGCCTAAAAGGATGCTTATTTCAGTTTTCTCATTTTTCCATTGTACTGGTATTCTGCATGGATCTTGCTCTTTTTTATGCCACCTTTTGAAAGTGCTGTTCTGATAGTTTTAGCTGTTTTCTTAAGTTTACTTTTTGCAGTATAATCAGACATAAAAACGCTGACTTTAATGTTGTTGCTTTTTACCTTCTTGAAAGTATTCTTTTTTACTTTCCACGTAATAGGATCATATTTTCTATCATCGCCCCAGACAGTCAGCTCATTTATAGGAGCATTCTCGAAAGCCTTTCCCTTGAATTCAACTTTTACAAAATTTAAGATCTCAATTTTTTTGAGATTCTTACAATTTTTAAAGGCCCCATCAGGGATTGTCAGTGTATCAGAACCAACATAATGGTAATCTGGATAATTTTCTATTGAGAGAAGGTCTACTTTATCGTTTTTAAAAGCATTCTTTGCAATCCCAGTGACATAAAAGCTCTGTGCCTGATCATCTGCAAGCTTTGGTGCTGTTAGCGTTTCATCTCCAACTATATATTGTCCTATTTTAATGTAAACATTATTATCATAATTCTGTTTCTTGGGATTTGTATGTCCTACAACTTCAAGCTCTCCCGGAGTTTCGCTGAGGTTTAGAATATAATTGCCGCTCCATTTGTCGATATACCCGGTAGACGGGCTAAAAGGCTTGACTACTCTGTATTTAAGACCTGTATACTCGTCATGAATGATCGCCCCCTTAGGGGAAACACTGTCCAGAACGTCCTGATACGTCCCCGTGTAATTCTCATTATACGCAGAAGCCTGTATAGTAACAGGACTTCCTGGTGTGATCATGAATGATGCTGCAGTAAGTACGGCTGCAAGTGTGACAATAATTCCACTTTTCCTCATAAACTACTTCCTTTCTTGTGATTGTCGTTTTACCCAAACCTGCTGTAAATAATTGTTCCGTAAAGTTATGATATATTCTCTCATATTTTCCTTTTTGTCGCACTAGTTACAGCATATATTCTTTTACATAGCAAATGCACAAACCGAGCTACACCTGTTACATGAAGATTTTATTGTTAACCCGTCCCTAAGACTCAACCCGATGCGGAAGATGGGGTGAGGTGGAAAAAGAAATCAGTATTGATTTTGTTAGCTTCAGTTTGAACTTGCTCCGGTGTCGGCAAATCTTCGGCCATAGTTCCACCAATCTTTTCTATTACCTTTCGAACCTCTCGCCCAACTGCGTAATGGGTTTGCGTAGCCTTATCTGCACCTTGAATGTTGTCTTTTCGCACCTTTTCTTCTGTTTGGGATATACGGAATAGATTTGCTATCAGTTCGGTGCTTCCCATGTAGTCAAGGATTTTCTGATTAATTGACAATCCTTTTCTGTTATGAATATCGTCGACATCCAGTCCGCCGTAGAGCCCCAAATATCCGGCATTCTGAAAGATGGCAAATTCTTCATTAGTAATAACTCCGGCATCATGAGCAGTTTCAGCAAGAAGCTGATTCCATTGCTTAATATCTCCACGGACAACGAGTCTTCTGCGGTCCTCGTCCAATTGATTAAAGTGATCTGCCAATTCTTGCCTGTAAGTCTGTATTGCAAAATACGTCTGCCCTAAGGCAATCACTTCCTTGCGGGGATCACCATTCTGAACAATAAGGTAACAAGCATATCTTGTGAGTTCATAATCAACCTTTTCTCGTGGAGCTACACCGCCTACTACCAAATTCCCGACCTCGGGAAATTGGTCTAAAATACTGTGTCCGGCGTTTTCACACGCAATCATTGCTCGCTTTATCACCTTATGAAAATTATCCCATTTTGCGTATTCCAAAACAGGCGCAAGTTCTCTGGCGCTCCAGTATTCACTACCATCATTGCGAATATGTTTTATATCTTCAAATCTTTTATATTCTTTTCCTTTAAGAGACGGCATATTCTTGTCCACCTTTCAGAACTTATGTTCGAAATTATTCTATCATACTTTTTGGATTATTGCACTAGGAAATTTATTTATGAGCTATCGGTGCAAAGATATATAGATATACGATGACAGGACGAATTCTTCTTCTGACAAGGGTTAAATACCCCAAGTTCATATGAAAACATCAGGACTTGTTGCTTTTGCACTTTCTACTCCAGCGCTGCGGAGCGACAAAAGCCCCAAGTTGCCACGAAATCGCGGGGACTTGTTGCTTTTTAGAAATTCGAAGATGCGGTGACTGAATGAATTCTTCTTCTGACATGAGTAAAATACCCCAAGTTCATATGAAAACTGCAGGACTTGTTGCTTTTGCACTTTCTACTCCAGCGCTGCGGAGCGACAAAAGCCCCAAGTTGCCATGAAATCGCGGGGACTTGTTGCTTTTGAGGAATTCGGAGCATGAAGTATACCAAGGTATTTAGCGCTGTCCTTCAACAGGGAATGTGGCAGATCGTTCAGATAAAATTTACAATCTGTACGAGCAGATATCCTGTGGTCTCATAGCCATACCCCCTGATGATTTCATACATGGATATTTTAACCACATTCATAATAATTTACAGAGATTGTCTTCTATCTCCTCGGGCATATCCTGCCCCAACGCCAAATCCGTACAATAACCTAATATAATTGTACATTAAATGCACTGTTTTTCGTTCACTTTAGAAATATATAATAAGTCATTTGCGAACATCTGGTATTAACAAATTCTTCTAGTCTGACCATTTTGATGATACCAGAAAATAGAGTATATTCTTTACCATAACAAAGCATTAAAGGAGCAACTTATGAAAGTAGCAGCGATTAATGACCTTTCAGGGTTCGGCAAGTGTTCACTGACTGCTGATATAACAGTTTTGGCAGCAATGGGAATTCAGTGCTGTCCACTGCCAACAGCAGTTCTTAGCGCCCAGACCGGATATCCTTCATATTATTTCAAAGACCTGACCGGCATAATACCTGAATATCTGCGGGAATGGAAACAACAGGAAGAAACTTTTGACGGGATAATAACCGGATTTATGATGAGTGGTCAGCAGGCAAAAAACAGTTTGGAATTTATAAAAGCCTTCAAATCAGCAAGCACTAAGGTTTTAGTTGATCCTGTCATGGGCGATGACGGAAAAACTTATACAAACTTTTCAAAAGAGCTTCTGACGACCATAAAAGCCATGGTCAATGAAGCCGACATAATAACTCCAAACTTGACAGAGCTGTGTCTTCTGACGGATGAAAGCCCTGAGGAAATAATGAAGCTCAAGGGTGATGACCTGATAAGCGAGATTCGAAGACTTTCAGTTCTACTTGGCGGTGCTCACAACAGGATCATCGCAGTTACCGGGATTCCTCTCTTAAAAAAAGATGTGATCGGCAATTTTATTATGGAAAACGGAAACAGCAAAATTATCACAACGCAAAGTAACGGAATTCATTATTCCGGAACAGGAGATCTCTTTGCATCTATCTTTTTAGGCAAAATATTAAGAGGTGACAGCGCTTTTGATGCAGCAGATACGACAAGCCATTTCATATACACAGCCATAAAAAATACAGAAAAAGACACTGCCCCAAGAGCCGGGATCTCATATGAAAAAAATTTAAAACTACTAACAAATTGAAAACGCAAAGAAAACTACACAGAAAGTAGGGAACAGACATGACAGGAAAAAGAAGCAAAACTTACACCTTAACACTTACCGGAATCTTTGCAGCCCTTATCACAATTTTCACAGCCTACATAGGCCATGTGCCCGTTGGAATAAATGGCGGATACATTCATTTCGGTGATGGACTAATATATCTTGCCGCCACCACACTGCCAATGCCGTATGCCATGCTGGCAGGTGCAATTGGCGGAGGACTTGCAGATCTTTTGACTGCCCCTGCATGGACAGTGGCCACTGTTATAATAAAGAGCCTTATCGTGATCCCTTTTACCAATAAATCTGCAACTATACTTAGCAAAAGAAATATTGCCGCTCCGATCATTTCTTACTTTATCTCAGCCACAGGATATTATTTTGCTGAAGCTCTTTTATTCGGAACTAAGGCAGCACTCATCACAAGCTTTTCCGGAAGCTTTGTGCAGTCCTTTGGCAGTATGATCTTTTTCCTGATGCTTGGTACAACACTTGATAAGTTTGGCTTCAAAGCCAGATCGGAGGCCTGATATGGCAGATATACTCTACACTTATAAAGGCTCAGTCTATGCAAATATTACCAATAAATGTAACTGCAGATGCACCTTCTGCATCCGCTTTGTAAAAGATGGCGTCGGCGATGCTGATACCCTTTGGCATCAGGCCAATCCTACCAAAGCCGAGGTTCTTGATGCCATACGCAATTTTGATTTTTCAGGTTACGATGAGCTTGTGTTCTGTGGCTACGGCGAACCAACCTGCCAGCTGGACATACTGCTAGAGGCTGCTGCTTTTGCCAAAAAAGAAAAGCATTTAAAAATAAGACTAAACACCAACGGCCAGGGCTCAGTAGAAAACGGCCGTGATATAGTTCCGGAGCTTGCCAAAGTCATTGACAGCGTCTCTGTGAGCCTTAACGCCCCTACAAAAGAAGACTATGAAAAAGTAACAAGGCCACTTCATTCCAATGGCTTCGAAAACATGCTTGAATTCACAAAAAGATGCAGGGAAGAAATAAAAGACATCAAATGGTCAATCGTCGATGTCCTCCCTCAGGAAGAAATCGACCGATGCCTTGCACTATCACGTGAACATGATATTCCGCTGAGGATTCGAAAGAAAACTTGACGAGGTTCTTTCGAGTCTAGTGTGAATCCAGCGACGGCGCACAGCGCCTAGTCCCTTTAGGGACCCCCCTGTACTATACATGTTTAATTAAGCTTGCAATTGTAGCTATTTTCTTAGTAAGAAAGATTTTATTTTACCACTAATACTAGTAGGGTATTATAATAAATATGATAACGACATACAATGAAGCCATACTTGAATTAACAGGAGGGCTTCAATATGAAACAAGCCAGCATTTCATACACAACAATTATTAAAGATAGTAACTACAGAAAACTCATTTTTTCAAAAATGATTGACCGCTTTGGCGATTCAGTGGATGTTATTGCCTTTACGTGGCTGATATATCAAATAACGCATAGTGCCATGTGGTCTGCTTTAATATTTGCATTCAATATGCTTCCAAATGTGATTGTTCAACCATTTGCAGGAGCTCTTGTTGAGAAGAGAAATAAGAAAAAAGTAGTCATAGCCGCTTACATGATAAGAGCTGTAGTAATAACTCTATTTGCCACTTTGTATATATTAGGGGGAGCCAATGCACCTATAATGGCAGTCCTTACACTTATTATTACTACCATTGAATCCTTTAGCCTACCAGCAAGCTCTGCTTTTACAGCTCAGGTCATCAAAAAGGAACATCTTACCTCTGGTATGAGTCTTTCAGAGGTACTGACAAATTCTGCTTCGCTTGTAGGGACAGGAATCGCAGGCATTATAATCTCATTATGGGGCGTGGTTCCTGCCATGATCATTGATATCTCAACAT
Source organism: Butyrivibrio sp. NC2002 (assembly GCF_000702265.1). Classification (GTDB taxonomy): domain Bacteria; phylum Bacillota; class Clostridia; order Lachnospirales; family Lachnospiraceae; genus Butyrivibrio. The sequence continues at coordinate 461,619 of NZ_KL370880.1, read as the reverse complement.
TTATCATTGCATCAATACTCATTCTGCTGATGAATACTAAGGAAATCACACACAACAGAACAGATACTGATACAAACAGTCCTTCTGAAAAGTTCATCACGCTTTTTACAGATGGAATGAAATATGTTACAAAAACGCCTATAGTTAAGAACTTCTGCATATTATGCGTGGCGCTTAACTTTATGCTGGTCCCGATAAACGCTCTTCAGGCACCCATTGCGGAAGAAATATTTAAAATGGGCAGTGAGCTTCTAAGCTTTGGAGGTGTTTTTGCTTCACTTGGTGGCATTGTGGGAGCAGCTCTTTTACCCTTGTTCGCCAGAAAGTTTTCAGCCTTGCAGTCAGTCTGCATCGGAACGGGAATCGAAGGCATAGGTCTTTTTGGAATAGCTATGGGAGGTATTGTTAGTGGTAAAGCAATTCTATGCTATATAGATGTGAGCGCATGTTTTTTTGCCATGATGCTTGCCGCCACACTAATTGGTGGCATCATCGGAATACAATTCATGAAAACAGTTGATTTAGAGTATATGGCTCGGGCCTCTGCTGTATTTAATGCTTTTTCCACAGCTGCAATGCCCATTGGTTCACTACTTGTCAGCTTGTTCGTATCACATATATCCACTAAAAATATCATGTTATTTGGTGTTATCTTTGCTGTAATTGTTTTATTTGTAATACTGGTATCAAGACCGTCTTTAGAAAAAGGGGAAGAAATTGTCGATGCAGCTTAATTTATGTGAAAATATAAAAAAATACCGAAAAGAGATGGGATTGACACAAGAAGAACTCGCTGAGGCCTTTGGAATCACTGTTGGCGCAGTATCGAAATGGGAAAGCGCCAGTACCATTCCTGACATAATGACCTTAATCGAGCTGGCAGACTTTTTTGGTATTTCCATTGACGTACTGCTTGGGTATAGCATTTCATCAAAAAATGTGGATGTTACAATCAAAAACATTGACGCCCTTCTTAGGAAAAACAATTATAATAAAGCAATATCCGAAGCTGACAAAGCTCTGATCAGGTATCCAACAAACTTTAAGATAATCTATGGAAGTGCAAAAGCCTATAATGTAGCCACTTCAGCTAACGTATATAAAAAGTATCTGGACAAAACTATCAATCTTTATGAATCAGCCCTTCGATTGATAGACCAAAATACCGATCCCGACATCGATGAATTCTCAATCAGATTATGTATAGCAGAACTCAAAAGTCAGGCTAGTCCCGAGGAAGCCCTTGAAGAATTCAAAAAGATCAACTATAAGGGAATTGCAGATATTAATATCGCAAAAATTCTGATGGATATGGGCATGCATGAAGAAGGAATGGATAGATTTACAAAGGTTCTGGTATCTATCCTATTAAACAGCCTACAATATTCCAATAGTATGGCTATTGCGCTTGTTAAAACCGGTAAAAAAAATAATATCATGGAGGCCCTTGATGTTTTGGACTGGTGCATAAAAATATATGAAGCAACAGCTGGCAGCGAAATAAGCTATCTTACTAAGATGCAGGCCATTTTACTGATTCTTAAAGCTATGACTCTTTCTTGTCTTGGGGACTATGAAAACATGAGACAGTCTATAGATGAGGCATATAAACTTGCTGTGAAATTCGACAGATCTCCAGTCAATAGTATCGACGGAAAGATACGATTTTGGCATGCTAAAGAGAATTATAAGCCAATGCTATACGATGAACTTGGAGTAGGCGCCGTTGAGAGCATTGATTCATTATTTTCTCAGGAGCCTCACCCTACCAATCCCATGCCTGACAACATTCAAAAAATGTTAAAACATGCTGAGAAATACTGGAAAGAGATAAAATGACATGAGCTATAGATTTTTTTAACCATCACAACTTCTTCGTTTTGATACTCAATCATGAATCCATTTTTCAAAAACAATTTATAAGATGGATTATCCGCTGCAATATCATTGGTGAAATACCCCAAGATCATATGAAAACAGCAAGACTTGTTGCTTTTGCACTTTCTGCTCCAGCGCTGCGGAGCGGTAAAAGCCCCAAGTTGCCATGAAATCGCGGGGACTTGTTGCTTTTTAGAAATTCGGAGATGCGATGACAGGACGAATTCTTCTTCTGATATGGGTGAAATACCCCAAGTTCATATGAAAACAACAGGACTTGTTGCTTTTGCTCTTTTTGCCACAGCGTTGCGGAGCGGCAAAAGCCACAAGTTGCCACGAAAACAAGGGAACTTGTGGCTTTTTAGAAATTCGGAGATGCGATGACAGGACAAATTCTTCTTCTGACAAGGGTGGAAAAAGAAAAAGGTCCGGGGATCTACGTTTCACTTCGGTCCGCGCAAAGCCGACGTCCCCCGGACGTCGTGCGCCCTTTTTCCCACCGAACCGACCGACGAAGCCCGTCAGGGCGAGGAGACCTTGAACCTTGGGTTCAAGGGACTCCTCGGCCTATTAACTAAGAACTAGGATGCATGTCATATTTTTTAAAGTAAAAAAAGAACTAGGAATGCATCCTAGTTCTTAGTTAATCGTGCGGAAGAAGGGACTTGAACCCTCACGATGTAACCATCACAAGATCCTTAGTCTTGCTCGTCTGCCAATTCCGACACTTCCGCATAAATCAATATAGAGTTTTCGAAAGATGCAGGAAAAGGGACTTGAACCCTCATGATATTGCTATCACACGGACCTGAACCGTGCGCGTCTGCCAATTCCGCCATTCCTGCACGCAACATATTGATTTTAGCCATCTTTATGCTCTTTGTCAATGACTATTTTTATTACTATCCATTTATGCTGAAATACTTAAAAAATTGGACAGCATTTTCATGCCATCATCAGTCAGTATTGATTCCGGATGGAACTGAACCCCGTATACTTCATATTCTCTGTGTTTCACGGCCATTATTTCACCGTCATCGGTTTTTGCAACCACCTCAAGACATTCCGGTATAGTATCGCCTTTTGCAGCAAGTGAATGATACCTTGCTACCCCGGTGCGCTTTCCTATTCCATCAAAAAGCTTACAATCACCCATGATATTTACATCAGATTTTTTCCCATGCATAAGCGTAGACGCATAGGTAATGGTCGCACCGAAGCTTTCGCATATAGCCTGATGTCCAAGGCACACTCCCAAAATCGGCACTTTCCCCGCAAAATATCTTATAGCATTCTCACAGATCCCGGCATCCTGTGGCCTTCCGGGACCCGGAGAGATTATTATGTGACTTGGATTTAATTCTTCGATCCCGCTAAGGCTTTTCTCATCATTTCTTATCACCATAATGTCACTGTTGATCATCCCAACAAGCTGAACGAGATTGTATGAAAAACTATCATAGTTATCTATAAGCAATATCATTTTTCCACCCACTTTATCGCAGATTCTTCCAAAGCCTTCGTGCATGCCCTTGCCTTGTTTATGCACTCTGTGTACTCCTTTTCAGGCACAGAGTCCGCAACAATTCCTGCTCCGGATCTTACAAACACCTTTCCGTTTTTCTTGTATGCTATCCGGATTCCTATACAGGTATCCATGTTTCCTGCAAAATCAATATATCCGATAGCTCCGCCGTAGATTCCGCGCTTGTTATTTTCAAGTTCGTTTATAATTTCGCAAGCCCTTATCTTTGGCGCTCCGGACAAAGTCCCTGCAGGAAGCACTGCAGATATTGCATCAACGGCGTCATACTCTTTCCTTATTTCGCCTCTCACAGTCGAGCCGATATGCATGATATGTGAGTATTTCTGCACAGACATATAATCCTCAACTTTTACCGAGCCATACTTACTGATCTTTCCCAGATCGTTTCTTCCAAGGTCAACAAGCATGTTGTGCTCAGCACATTCCTTCTCATCTGCAAGAAGTTCCTTAGTAAGAGCCTCGTCCTCATCCGCATCTTTTCCTCTAGGCCGTGAACCCGCAAGAGGAAAAGTGTGAAGAACTCCGTTTTCCAGCTTAACAAGTGTCTCAGGTGATGCCCCCGCAACTTCGACATCATCTCCGCTAAAATAGAACATATACGGCGACGGATTGATCGTCCTTAGCACTCTGTATGTGTTTAACAGGGAGCCTTCCATTCTGGCTTCAAGCCTGTTTGACAAAACAACCTGAAAAATATCCCCTTCGTATATGTACTTTTTCCCTCTTTCAACCATCTCCATATACTGCTCTTTATCAAAAAGAGGTTCAAAATCCGACTTTAAAACAGCCGGCTCATCCTCAATCTCTTCGCCGCTTAGGATAAGCTCAATAATTTCATCAATATCTTCAACTGCCTTGTTATATCCTCTCTCAAAATCCCTGGTATCCACATTTACGATGATAATGATCTTCTGCCTTAAGTTGTCAAAACATATAACCTTGTCAAAAAGCATGAGATCCACATCTTTAAAGCACTCTCTGTCCTTCGCGTCAAGAACAAGCTTTGGTTCTGTATACTTGATGAAATCATATCCAAAGTATCCCACAAGCCCACCGGTAAATGAAGGCATTCCCTGTATCTTTGGACTGGTATATTCGGAAAGAAGCTTTTTAAGCGATGCGATCGGATTTTCCTTATATGTCTTTTCACTTCCGTCTTTCGTGCTTTTTACTGTAACCTCTCCGTCAATGCAGGTGAAATCAAGAAGCGGCTCGTATCCTAAAAATGTATATCTTCCCCATCTCTCCTGATGTTCCACTGACTCCAGAAGATAACAGTATTTACTCTTTAATTTTAATTTTTTCAAAAGATTTATCGGAGTAATGACATCACTTAAAATCTCGCCCGCTACAGGAACATATCTGTAGTTTTCTGCATACTTTTTAGCCTCATCAAAAGACGGAAAAAGCGTATCTTTGCTGCTCTTTTCAGGATGCATGATAAGCCTCCTTCATCTCTGTGACCATTTGTCCGACGTATTTTGGTGCATCCTTTTTGTATTGTCCTATTATCCTTACAATTGCGGAACCAACTATCGCACCGTCCGAGATATCAGCCATTTCTGCTGCCTGAGCAGGTGTCGATATTCCAAAGCCTACAGCGCAGGGAACATCTGTGTTTTTGCGAACTCTCTGAACAAGTGACTTGATGTCACTTGAAATGCTATCTCTTGTTCCGGTCACGCCAAGGCTTGAAACAATGTAAATAAACCCTTTTGCTTCCTGCGCAATTTTATCTATCCTCTCTGCTGAAGTAGGCGCGATCATTGAAATAAAATCTATCCCATACGCCTCACATATTTCCTCAAACTCTCTCTTTTCCTCGAAGGGAACATCCGGAAGTATCATACCGTCAATTCCAACCTCACGGCAGTTTTGAACAAATTTCTCTATTCCGTATGAAAAAACAACATTGGCATAAGTCATAAAAACCATGGGAACAGTTACACTCTCCCTAAGTTCCCTCACCATATCAAAAACGTCATCCGTAGTGATACCATTCTTCAAGGCCCTGATATTGGCCTCCATGATCACCGGTCCCTCAGCAGTGGGATCTGAAAAAGGAATGCCCAGTTCTATAAGGTCAGCTCCGCTTTCCGCAAGTTTTTTTACTATGTTTTTGGTAGTCTCAAGATCGGGATCACCGCAGGTAATAAACGGTATAAATGCCTTTTTATTTAAAAATGCCTCAGCTATCTTACTCATGGATGTCCTCCCCTCTGTAACGTGCTATTGCAGCACAGTCCTTATCTCCTCTTCCTGAAATGGTAACTATTATTATCTTGTCCTTATCCATTGTTTTTGCCAGTTTTCTTGCAAAAGCAACTGCGTGTGCGCTCTCAATTGCAGGTATTATACCCTCTGTCTTTGACAGGTATTCAAAAGCATCAACCGCTTCATCATCTGTAACAGGAACATACTTTGCTCTGCCGATATCGTGCAGATATGCGTGTTCAGGTCCAACACCCGGATAGTCAAGACCTGCGGATATGGAATAAACAGGTGCTATCTGTCCGTATTCATCCTGACAGAAGTATGATTTCATGCCATGGAAAATCCCGACTTTTCCGGTGTTTACAGTAGCTGCTGTTTCAAAAGTATCTATTCCTCTGCCTGCTGCCTCACATCCATACAGCTCAACGCCCTCATCATCTATATAGTTATAAAAGCTTCCGATTGCATTGCTTCCGCCGCCAACACATGCAACCACTGCATCAGGAAGTCTTCCCTCTTTCTCGAGGATCTGCTGTTTTGACTCCCTTGATATGACTGCCTGAAAATCTCTTACTATCGTAGGGAAAGGGTGCGGTCCCATGACGGAACCAAGGCAGTAGTGAGTATCATCAATTCTCTTTGTCCACTCTCTCATAGCCTCTGAAACTGCATCCTTAAGTGTTGCCGTTCCTGATGTAACAGGGATTACTTCAGCTCCCAAAAGCCTCATTCTGTATACGTTAAGCGCCTGTCTCTCTGTATCCTCTTTTCCCATAAAAACAACACATTCCATACCAAGAAGTGCTGCTGCAGTCGCTGTTGCAACTCCATGCTGACCTGCGCCCGTTTCAGCGATAAGCCTTGTCTTACCCATCTTTTTTGCAAGAAGCGCCTGTCCAAGAACATTGTTTATCTTGTGAGAACCCGTATGATTAAGGTCTTCTCTCTTAAGATATATCTTTGCTCCGCCCAGATCTTTTGTCATTTTCTCTGCATAATATAAAAGGCTTGGTCTTCCGGCATAATTGTTCAATAGATCTGTCAGTTCCCTGCAAAAATCCGGATCGTCCTTATATTTGTTATATGCTTTTTCAAGCTCATTTACTGCATTCATAAGTGTTTCGGGAATATACTGTCCTCCATGCATCCCGAACCTTCCTCTTGCTTTAGTCATCTTCTTATCCTCTCTAACTTTCTCTACAAATCTTTTCATCTTCTCTTTATCTTTATCTATCCCAGTCTCAATGCCTGAACTTACGTCAACTCCGTAAGGATGTAATTTATCAACCGCATATCCTACATTTGCGCTATCAAGACCTCCCGCAAGGAAAAACGGTCTATGAAAGTCTTTAATAAGTGACCAGTCAAACTTTTTTCCTTCGCCCTTGCCTGCATCAAGCATCACGTAATCAGCAGGCGATTCAGCCGCCAGATTCAGGCTTTTTTTATCCTCTATCTTAAAAGCCTTGATAACAGGAACTTTCTCATTTTTTAAGGACTTTATGTAGTCATCATTTTCTTTTCCGTGAAGCTGAGCCACGTCGATTATCCCTTCTTTAAAAAGACTAAGAACATCGCTTTTGGGGGCATCTACAAATACTCCGACAGACTTTATTTTGGGGCTGAGCATATTCTTTAATGCTCTTGCCTTATCCTTAGTAATATAGCGCCTGCTCTTATCCCAGAAAACAAATCCAACATACTCGGGAAGGAGCTTGTTTGCTTCTTCTATATCTTCTTTTTTAGTAAGTCCGCAAAACTTTATAACCGCCATTTTTTACACCTTATCCTTTAAGTCTTGAAAGCATCTGCCTTTTATCTGCTGCCTTCATAAGCGCTTCGCCTATCAAAACCGCGTTCACACCTGCTTCTCTAAGTGCCTTTATATCTTTAGCATCTCTTATTCCGCTCTCGGATACATAGATAACATCATCCGGAATCAGGCTTCTTAATTTCCTGCTGTTTTCAGTGTTTACTGAAAAATCCTTCAAATTTCTGTTGTTTACTCCTATGATCCTTGCTCCGCATTCGATTGCAGTCCCGATTTCTTCTTTATCGTGAGCTTCCACCAGAGCACTCATTCCGAGATTGTCACATATTTCTATGTATCTTTTTATCTCATCCCCTGAGAGTATTGAGCAGATAAGAAGTACCGCCTTTGCGCCAAGTACTTTTGCCTCGTATATCATGTACTCATCAACCGTGAAGTCTTTTCTGATGCAGGGAATACTTACATTTTCTGCAATTTCTCTGAGGTACTCATCGCTTCCAAGAAACCACCTGGGCTCTGTCAAAACCGATATGCAGTCAGCACCTGCCATCTCGTAGTCTTTTGCAATCTGCAGATAGGGGAAATCCTCTGCTATCATTCCCTTTGAAGGAGAAGCCTTCTTGCACTCACAGATAAAAGCCATATCCCCTTCTTTTTTCAGAGCTTTTTCAAATTCATAGCTCCCCTTTGGAAGCGAAAGCGCCATTTCTTTCAGGGCAGATAGCGAAACTTTTTCCTTTGCTTTGCTTGTTCTGTATCTTGCATATTCAGCCAATTCATCAAGTATTGTCATTACTAACCTCTATAAATCTTTCAAGTGTTTCAAGCGCCTTTCCCGAAGCAATTATTTCTTCTGCAAGTTTTACGCCATCTTTAAAGCTCTCAGCCTTTCCGCCGATATAAAGTGATGCGCCGGCGTTTAACAGAACTGCATTTGTTTTGGCACCCTTTGCTCCGCCGAGGATATCTCTTGTGATCTTTGCATTTTCCTCAGGTGTTCCGCCCTTTAGATCATCCTTAGTGCATTTTTCAAAACCAAAATCCTCAGGCTCTATAACGTAGGATTTAAACCATCCGTTGTTTATCTCACATACTCTTGTCGGAGCACTCATGGAGATTTCATCGAGTTTATCCATTCCATAAACTACCATTCCGCGCTTAACTCTAAGATTTATAAGTACCTGTGCAAGCGGCTCAACAAGGTATTCATCATACACACCAAGAAGCTGCATCTTAGGTGATGCCGGATTGGTAAGAGGTCCTAAGATATTGAAAACCGTTCTGAATCCCAGTTCCTTTCGAATAGCACCTACATACTTCATTGAAGTGTGATACTTCTGTGCAAAGAAGAAACACATTCCAACCTTTTCAAGTAGCTCTACGCACTTTTGAGGATCCTGATCTATATTTACCCCAAGTGCCTCAAGACAATCAGCGGTTCCGCACAAGGATGAAGCCGCTCTGTTACCGTGCTTTGCAACCTTCATTCCGCCTGCTGCCGCAACAAGTGCAGAAGTTGTTGATATATTAAAGCTGTGAGCGTTGTCTCCGCCCGTTCCAACTATCTCAAACACATCCATGTCGGTTTCTACCTTTGTTGCATGTGATCTCATAGCAGCCGCGCAACCTGCGATTTCATCAGTTGTCTCCGCCCTTGCACTCTTTGTCGAAAGTGCGGCAAGAAATGCGGCGTTCTGAGTAGGAGTACTGTCTCCATTCATGATTTCATTCATTACTTCGAAGGCTTCGTCATAGCTAAGGTCTTCCTTGTTTACAATTTTCTCGATTGCTTCTCTGATCATTTTTTTAGTCCCCTTTTCTTTGATGTTTTGCCTATCAGAGATCTTTCCGTTCCGATTTTTAACGAAAAAAAATCCCTGATAGAAATATAAATTTCTATCAAGGACGAATTATTATATCCGCGGTGCCACCTTGAATTCATAAGCAAGCTTATGCTCTTTTCAGGATACCAACATATCCCTTGCAACTAACGTATGCATACGTTGTAGAATACTCTGCCAAATGCATTTCCCTACACCCTCAGGAGTCCATTCCCAAATTGCTATCCTACTGCATCCCAGCTACGCAGCTCTCTCTTAGGCATCACAAAGAGGTACTCCTCTCCTTCAACGGTTTAAAGCTTTATTAAATTGAAGTAATGTTATCATTCTGCTTTTTTATTGTCAACGCAATTTATTGATAATTTTTATTCAGTTTATTGATGTATTTTACTCTTTTATTGTAAGAAGGTCCGAAGCCTTATATAATTCCTCCAAAATCGAGTTCTTCTGGTAGTAGATCATGATAGATGCAATAAAAAGAAGCACGAAAACAAGCACAACCCCAAGCATCGGAGCAGAGGGGTATGAAAAAAGTCCCGTCAGCGAAACAGCAAGACCTACTATAATCGCAGCTATCAAGATCATCTTTCTGACAAGTTCATTTTGAACTGCCTTGATCAATATCAACAGCTCCTTCTTTTCGTTTATGAGCTCCTCATCGGATAAAAGCTCAATTTCCATTTTTTCAATTCTTCTTAATCTGTCTCTGATTCTCTTGTCCATTATGCTGCTAAGCCCCCCATATATCGTTAATTCTGTCTATAATTATATCACTAATACATTTTTTCACAAACTAAAAACTGTCAATAATCATACTATTAACCGCATTACTTGCAGATATTCCTATATCTGTAAAAAGTCGCTCATCATCCGGCATACATTCCCCACAGACATCAACTGCAAGGATTCTGTCAGAAAACCGCTTTTTCAGCTCATCAAGGCAGTGCCTTAGTCTTTCTATGCTCATATTTCCCTGATCCCAGTTAGTAGCCAGTTCGCTATCACTTATAACGTCCTTGTCTATGGACAGATACACATTTGTTATTTCGTATTTTTCGAGTTCATCTATCTCATGAAGGAAGGCAACTCTTTTAGCATATTCAGGATTTTCCTGTACAACTTCACTTATCAGTTTTTCGTCAGCTCCTATAATGTAGACCCTGCCTATCTCCTCATGATCTTTTAACGCATTAAGGACCCAGCTTCCGCAGGATAATATATCTCCGTATGATGTCCACTTCATATCAGGGTGATGGTCAAACATTATGATATCGAACTCATCGAACTTATCGCTATTATCCTCGCACATGAGATCTATCAGTAGTTTTGACATATAGTGATAATTTCCGGAGTCGAAAAATCTCACCTTGTATTTGTTTATATCAAGTTCTCTTAGTCGTTTTTTTATCTCTTCACAGGCATAGTCATCACAGATACAGTTTGTGCCGGTAACATCTTTAAAACTTGCATAAAATGTATCCTCATTTAAAACTAAACGAGAGCTTTTGTCTCCCGTTAGAAAGGTAAAGCCCTCGTTTTCGTATATTCCTGTAAAATCAATTGCTATAACATTCATATTTCAGGTTATGAAAGCATATCCTTAAGATGTGTAAGCGCATCTTCTTTGATGATACACTTTGCTGTCTCCTCAATGTGTGTCTGCTCAGCTGAATTCATCATGAGTTCTCTTGCATACTCAAGCCCGGTTCTTCTAAGGTCATAAACCGCATTATCTCCGTCGGGTTCAAGTACCAGTGTAAGATAATACTCTGATCCGCTCTTGTAAAGCTTTGATTCCGTGATCGGAAGCGCTGCTGAAATCTTGGCAAATCTCGCTGCAGAATCGATTGAATCAAATATAGCCATGTACTTCTCGGTATTGACCAAAGGCTTTGCCATAGCTTCAATCTCAGGCTCCTGTGCCTCATCCGGTTCATAGATTTTCTCTATAAGTTCTGAAACCTGGCTGATCATCTCATTGAGTGCCTCGCCCTTTTCCATTCCGGCCTTTTGTTTGATGGCATCAACTCTTTCCTGAGTCATCTCTTTAAGTATTGCTTCTGCTGAACCTCTGATCCTGTCTGCAGATTTCTGAATATCCTCGTTGGACATCTTTATTGCAAAGATCCGGACGCTGCCGTCCATCATCATGTTCTTGCTCATCATTAGAACTTCTGTCTCAGGGTTGTAACCCAGCTGCTCTCCTACTTCCCTATTAAGCTGAGCCATGAAGGGTACTGTCTTCTTTTCCCCATTCATGATTGCCTCGGGTGTGAGGCCTATTTCACGAAGTTCTGATGCAGCAATACTGCACTCTACCGTAGTATTGTTCATTTTTACGATTACCATATAGCCTCATCTCCTTCCTTGGTAATAACTTTGCGTTCCATCTTGTGATTATATACTCTTTTATTAGCACTGTCTAGTGTTGAGTGCTAATTGTCGCAAAATTGCTTCTTTCTAACTATATTGTACTATATATTTAGCCGTCTGTCCTCTGTCTAATTATAAGTATTCCATGTTTTATAAATTATATTTTCATAAAAAAGACCGAAAAGGGATACTTCTTTCAAAGCATTCTGTTCGGTCTGTTTTCAATGTGCTTTATTGTTTTTTACCAAATGAGGTAAGACAATCACGTTATCTCTTTAGTTGTCTGAGCTCGTCCAGCAATGTGTCTGTTACTGTGATCACTCTGCTGTTTGCCTGGAATCCTCTCTGGGTAACTATCATATTGGTGAACTCGGTCGAGAGATCCACATTACTCATTTCAAGAGTTCCGGCTGTCATGTATCCGCCGTCATCTGTAACGAACATATAATTGGGCTCTCCTGAGTTACCTGTTACCGAGTACAGGTTCTCGCCTTCTTTTTCAAGACCTGTGACATTGGCAAATTCGGCAACTACTATCTGTCCTGCAAACATTGTCTGTCCATTGCTGAAAAGTCTGGTTATTGTGCCATCGCGTCCTATTGATACGCCTGTCATCTTGCCTTCAGGATAACCTTCCAGATTGCCTTCGGCATCGCCCCTATAGGCTTCAAGTGAAGAACTTGAGCTTCCGTTTAGAGGTGCATAGTTGGTAGTTGCGCTAAAATCAAGTGTAAGTGTTCCAGCTGCAGCTGCATCTCCCTGAAAAGCTACGACAACCTGCCCGTTGTCCTGCCCATCTGCAGCTGTAAATTTACCTGTTGTAGGATCATAAGTTAAAGCTATTGTATTATCTTCAGGCACTCCGCCCGCGATGTCATTGTGGTTTGCATCATATATATTGGAGATTGTTGCCTGATATGTCGTGTCGTTGTCATCTCCTGCATCTGTAAATCTAAGTCTCATGGTGTAGGTGTTGCCATCTGTTCCATAAAACTCAAGGTCGAGTGTTCTTCCGCCTTCTTTGCTAAGCTGAGTATCTGTTCTGCTGATATTGCCGGCAACTCTTGCATAGGTTGTAGCTTCTCCGGCCATTGTCTGTATATTGCCTTCATCATCTATCGGAAGAACCTGGATCCTGCCGAGATTTGCAGCTTCTTGGCCTTCCTCGGTTATACCTCTTACATAGTATCCGTTGCCCCTGGTTACAAGATAGCCGTTGGCATCAACTGTAAATGATCCATCTCTTGAATAATTGAGCTGTCCGCTGGCATTTTCTATTACAAAAAATGAATCACCGGTTATGCTGACATCAAAGGGTGCATCCGTTGTCTGGATGGATCCCTGTTTTGCAACATTTGTCATGATCGCAGATGTCTTTGCTCCAAGACCAATCTGCTTTGCATTTGTTCCGCTTCTTACCGCTGAAGGTGCATAAGCCTTCTTCGAAGTCTGATAAAGCAGATCTCCGAAAGTGGAACGCTGCGATTTATATGAAGTGGTATTGACGTTTGCTACGTTGTTACCTATAACATCCATTTGCTGCTGATGTGTTTTGAGCCCTGCAACTCCTGACCATAAAGATCTAACCATAAACTCACCGCTTTCTAAATGTAAAAAAATCATCCGTGATATAGTTTGCGGTCACATCCTTGTGCCGGCGCATTGCGTAGTTATATTATTCCTACGTCTTCTATATCGGATGATTTCTCTACTTACTTTATAGCTTTTTTTATTTTTTTGAAAAACAATCTCTTTTTATGATCAGAACCTCTGGTTGCAGTCAAGATCTTTTCTTTCCACAGATTCATCTGAGCCGTTATTGTACTGAAGCTCCTGGTTTTTGATGCTCACCTTGGTGCCGGGGCAGATTGAAGATGTTATGAAAGCATTTGATCCAATAACACTGTCATGCCCGATTATCGTCTCACCGCCAAGGATAGAAGCTCCTGCATAGATAGTTACGTTATCCTCAATAGTAGGATGTCTTTTTGCCCCCTTAAGTGACTGACCGCCTCTGGTTGAAAGCGCACCTATAGTTACTCCCTGATATATCTTCACGTGCTCACCGATAATTGATGTCTCACCAATAACTATGCCTGTTCCGTGATCGATCATGAAGTATTTTCCAAGTGTTGCACCGGGATGAATGTCGATTCCCGTTATGGAATGAGCATATTCCGTCATCATTCTTGGAATAAGCGGCACCTTGAGAAGATAAAGCTCATGCGCGATCCTGTTTATTGTACCTGCCATGAGTCCGGGATAGGACAGGATTATCTCTTCCTTGTTGTATGCTGCGGGGTCTCCGTCAAAGGTTGCCTGAAGATCTGTATCAACAAGCTCTCTTATATGCGGTATTCTTCTGAAAAACTCAAGTGTGATACATCTTGCACCGCAGGTAAGAGTGTCATCAGTTGCACTCTTGTAATCCTCGCTGTGCCTGAAAGCAATAGCCATCTGCTTTTGCATGTTATAAATGACATCTTCTATAACAACCGCAATACGGTTGGTATCATTATAGCTTCTGTAAATCTTATCTCTGTAATATCCGGGGAAAAGAATGCGCATTATTTTTCTTACGATATCAACAACCGCATCCCGGTCAGGCTGGTTAAACACATCAAGGTTATCAACATCCCTTCCCTTGTTGTAATCATCCAGTATAAGACCAACGATCCCTTCTATTTCATGATTAAGATTCTGACGTTCTCCTATGTCCATCGATATCTCCAATCCTTATGTTCTTGCTATGATAATGTTAGATTTTTTGCCATATATTTTATCACCATGTGCAACCCTGTAGGGAACAACATAGTAATAATATTTCTTTTTTCGGGATGCCTTTTTGTCTGTAAAAGTAAGTGTATCCTGCTTTTTCACAGTGCCAACCTTGGTGTAGCCCTTGTTTTTCTTTGTAGAGCGATATATTTCATATCCTGCAGCACCATTTGACCTTGTGTATGTAAGAGCAACCTTTTTACCCAAAACTTCTGCGGTATTTATCGTCACCGCTCTCGGAGGATAATCCTTTATCTTGGCATTGAGGCTCTTTATGGTCTTCTTATACTGGCTTATGTCATCAGCCGCAACATCTATCGACACCTTCTTGAAGCCGTTTACAGCCTTGGTGTAGTCGGAGTCTTCAGTGGTATTGGCAAATTCCTGAACCCAGTAATTAACTCCGTTTAGCTTCACGTGTCCAAAAGCACATACATTGTATGAAGTACCAAGCATGTTTCTTCTGTGCCCCTGACCGACGTAATAACTATTTGTTTCCTGAAAAGCTTTAAAAGCGGCAGATGCTGATTTATAGCCGTATGCGATATTCTCTCCCGCTGCGGTATAAATATATCCCGACTCGCCGTAGGCACTAAAGCAGTCCTTTCCGTTTGGACGCTCATGCGCAAATTTAATGGCTATTTCCGCAGCCCTGAGCATTGCTATCTTTTCAAGAGTGTAGTCATAGCTTAGCTTCGCAAGCCCTGACATATAGACCTTCTGGCTATTTGTCGAATTCCAGGCCCATGCTTCAGAGCCGGTCCTGAACTCATTAACCATCTTGTGCATCTTTCTTGCTGCTTTTTGTCCGAACTTTAGCTTCACTTTTATTCTGGACTCGATAACTCTGGTAATAGTCTTAGTAGCTGAGTCTGCAGAAACATTTTCTCCGCAAAAAGCCCTCACCATATATGTGTATATTCCGCCATCCTTCATGGCATCATCATCAACATAAGATGTGGCATCAGCGCCATATACAGTACCGACCAAAAGCCATTGCTGCGTAGATTTCTGCCTTCTGAAGACATAATAACCTTCCGCATCAGATGATCCTTTGAAAGTAACCTTCACGCCTTCATATTCATTTGAAAGTTCTGTGATAGCCGGTCTGGAAATAACCGTTTCAGCTGCATTTGCCGTAATGCATGTCCTTATCCTAGCCCCGGGAACACCCCCGCAGACTGATATTGCAGCTACCGTCATACAGACAGATAATGACAGACATGCAATTCTTTTTAATCCGTTTTCCACCAAAAACTTTTTCATAGCATTTCAAACCATCCCTCATTTTGTTTTGTAGTCGCGCATATCTTGCTTAGTTTATTGTAAAAGAAAACAGTAAAAAACAAAAGTTTTATATAAAAACAAAATTTTTTTAATTTAGGTGTTGATTTTATTCTCATGGCATGATAATATACTTTTCGTTGCCGGGGTGTAGCGCAGTTGGTTAGCGCGCTATCTTAGGGAGGTAGAGGCCGCGAGTTCGAGTCCCGCCACTCCGACTATTAAAAGACATTCGTTTGAATGTCTTTTTTTGCGTTCAGCTAGTTATTTTCCAAGCGATGTAATAGAATAGACTCCATGAGCGATAAAAACATAAACAACAAACATTTAAATATAGGAATATATGCACACGTTGACTCCGGTAAAACAACATTATCGGAGGCACTTTTATTTCTTTGCGGAGCTATAAGAAAATCAGGAAGAGTCGATCACGGTGACACCTTCCTTGATACCTATGCCCTTGAAAGGAGCCGTGGAATCACCATCTTTTCCAAGCAGGCGGAGCTTGATCTTTCAGAAAACACTCATGTTACATTGCTGGACACTCCGGGACATGCTGATTTTGCTCCCGAGACAGAAAGGACCATGAAAGTCCTTGACGCTGCCATACTTATAATAAGCGCAGCCGATTCTATCACTAATCACGTGCAGCTTCTGTGGAAACTTCTATCTCACTACGAGGTCCCCGTTTATATCTTTGTCAACAAAATGGATCAGCCTCAGGCAGATAAAGAAAAGCTTCTCAAGGATATACAGGCAAGACTTTCTGAGCATTGCCTTGATTTTTCCGGAATTATTGCAGATGAAAAATGTCTGGATGACCCTGCTATCCAGGAAGAACTTGCAGTTTGCGACGACGATCTCCTTACAGGTTTTCTTGAAAATGAAACTCCTGTCGGACATAGCGATATCATAAAGCTCATAATAGAGCGCAAATTATTTCCCATTCTGTTTGGCAGTGCGCTAAAGATGCAGGGCATAGAAGACCTCATAAAGCTTATAGACCTCTATGCCCCTGCCCCTGAATATCCGGGAGAATTTGCTGCAAGGATCTACAAAATATCCCGTGATCCTTCCGGTACAAGGCTATCCTGGATGAAAATAACAGGCGGAAATCTTGAAGTCAGATCAGAGATCATCCCCGGAGAAAAAGTCGATCAGATACGCATATACTCCGGAGACAAATATGAATCTGTAAAGAAAGCTTCGGCAGGTCAGATTGTTGCCGTGACAGGTCTTAATTCATCACGCGCAGGCATGGGCCTTGGCGCCTTAAAAAATGAAGCACCTGATATACTCCAGCCTATCTTATCTTCACGGATCATACTCCCTGAAGGCACAGATACCTTTAAGGCCTACAAACAGCTTATGGAAATAGCTGAGGAAGAGCCCTTATTATCAATTAAAAGATCTGAAGAAACAGGTGATATCTCAGTCCAGATAATGGGTCAGGTTCAGATGGAGATTTTAAAGCATCTTTGCAATGAACGATTCGGACTTAATATAGATTTTGGTCCGGGCACCATCGTATATAAAGAAACTATACGGTCGGCAGTTGAGGGTGTAGGTCATTTTGAGCCGCTTCGCCACTATGCTGAAGTTCATCTCATGCTTACTCCGCTCGAACCCGGAAGCGGTCTTAAGTTTGACACCGACTGCAAAACCGATATCCTTGCAAAGAACTGGCAGAATCTTATTCTGTCCCATCTGCATGAGTTCAATATAAAAGGTGTCCTTACAGGTTCCGAAATTACTGATATGAAGATAACCGTAATTGGCGGAAGAGCGCACGAAAAGCATACCGAAGGCGGAGACTTCAGGGAAGCTACCATGAGAGCCGTAAGACAGGGACTTATGATGGCAGAAAATATTCTGCTCGAACCTGTCTATGATTTTTCAATAGAAGTTGGAAGTGAACATGTTGGCAGAGTTCTAAGTGATATCCAGAAGATGAACGGATCCTGTAATCCTCCTGAAATCATTCAGAATAGCACCGGGGATCCTGATGACTTAATTTCTCTCATAACAGGAAGCGTTCCTGCGGCAACCCTTAAAGACTATGCAAATGAGCTTATCTCCTTCACTCACGGAAAAGGCAGGATAAGTCTGTCATTAAAAGGATATGAGCCCTGTCACAATGCAGAGGAAATAATATTGGAAAAAGCTTACGACCCTGAAAGCGATCTAAATCAGCCCACAGGAAGTGTATTTTGTTCTCACGGCGTTGGAACTGTGATCCCATGGGACCGCGTAAGAGATTACATGCATGTTGATCTGGGATTTTCTTTTGAAAACGATAATGCAAGTGGTCAAAACGATATTCCTATTACAGACCTTGACCTTATGGGTGATAAGCTAAAAGCCTTCAGATCCGGTGAAGTAAAAAAGGAAGAAAACCTATCATTTGCAGAAAGAAGCAAGGCTTTTGACGCATCGATCCAGGAGCTTGACAGGATCTTTGAACAGACCTACGGACCTGTAAAGCCAAGGTACGACAGAAAAGCTGATGAAGAGAGAAAGCGCCGTGCAAAAGAGGCTCCTGCCCCCAAGAAATACAAGGCAAAAAGCAATTTTTCGCCGGATGATGCCTACATTCTTGTAGATGGCTACAACGTAATCTATGCAAATCCGGAACTTAAGGCTCTTGCCATTAAGGATATGAAATCCGCAAGAGACAAGCTCATGGACATTTTATCTAATTTCCAGGGTTTTAGAAGGGAAACCGTGATCCTTGTATTCGATGCCTATAAGGTGCCGGGCGGAAGTGAACATGTACTTAAATACCACAATCTCGACGTTGTATTTACAAAAGAGGCTGAAACCGCCGATCAGTACATCGAGCGCACCGCTCATGAATACAGCAAAAATTCAAGAGTGACCGTTGCAACTTCCGATGCGATCGAGCAGGTGATTATTTACGGAGCAGGTGCTATCAGGATGTCTGCCGGCGATTTCTGGATGGAAATAGAAAGAACTGAATCCGAGATACGTGATAAGCTCTGACATATACTAAGCACAACGAAAAACGGAGTCGTTAATCCTCTTATGAAACAAGCAGGATAAACGTCTCCGTTTTATTCTTCATGCACCTATATATCTCAAGAATTATGCTCTGACAGATAGTCATTTAATGCATCTGTAATCTCATCACCATCGATACCATGTACAGCACATGCTTCTGCAAGTGATTCCATCTGTGACGCAGGACAATGAATGCAGCCCATTCCACACTCCATAAGGAACTGTGCAGCTAAAGGGTGCTTCGTAATAATCTCTCCAACAAGCATACTTGAATCGATCAATCCTTCGCTCATTATTGCCTCCTAGTACTAATAAATAGAAATCGTAAAAAGTTTTGTTACGTTTTTGAATTGTACACGATATATTATCATTTGACAAGCTATTACTATTCACAACTTGTACTCTTTATTCACAAGTCTCTTCCTGAACTCATCCTTAGGAAGAGGTCTGTCATAGTAAAATCCCTGAATGACATCGCAGCCAACAGTATTTACAAACTTCACCTGATCCTCGCGCTCAACACCTTCCGTCACAATATCCATTCCGAGCTGTTTTGCCATATGGATCACATCCGTCAGGATAATCTCATCCTTCCAGGAAAAGTCATCCGTATTTATAAATGACCTGTCTATCTTAAGTGTGTGTACCTGAAATTGTCTAAGTGTTGCAAGTGATGAGTAGCCCGCTCCAAAATCATCGATCGCTGTCATAATATTGTTCTTATACAGAGTACTTATAAATGTCGCCAGTTCTCCATGTTCCTGTTCATCAACAGTCTCGGTAACTTCTATTTCTATATATTTTTTATCAATACCGGATTCTGTAATGATATTATCAATATTTTTAGCAAGATCCGTATCAATCAGATCTTTTCTTGAGAAATTAACAGATACCGGAACAGGTTCTACGCCCTCTTCTATCCACTCTTTGATGTCCCTGCAGACCTTCTTTAGCACATAATAATCAAGGTGAAGTATATCCCCGTTTTGTTCAAGAGGCGGAATAAAAACACCGGGAGAAACCATTTCTCCGTTGTGCATCCATCTGACAAGTCCTTCTGCGCCAACCAGCTTCTGCTTTTTGGAATTGACTTTTGGCTGATAATAAACAAGAAACTCCTCTTCCTCCAGTGCTTTCTGATAGCTCTCAAGTACAGTTTTCTGCATTGCCACGCGCTTCATCATATCCTCTGTAACTTCAACTACGGGCTGATGAAGAATATGCTTTGCATGCTGAAGAGCAACCGATGGTCTTCCTATTATCTCTCCGTGATCTTTGACTTCTCTGTCTATATCCCACACTCCCAGCGTAGCACAGATCTGGACTTTCTCCGTCTTATCCCCTACCTTGAATGATATCTCGATACCGCTTAAAAGTGCGCAAAACTGCCCTTTTCTTTCCTTCTTGATCATTGCCACAAAGTTGTCTCCGCCCAAATGACCAAGAAGCTCATCCTCAAGAAGAAAAGCGCTCACTTTGGCGGTAAACTGGATCAGTATTCTGTCGCCGACATCCATACCATATCTTTGATTAATTGTTGCAAAGCCCTTCAAATTAAAATAAAAGGCAGTGTAATTCTTAAGATCGGTCGTCTTGGACAACATGATAATGTTCTGCAGATATCCTCCTGCATTTGGAAGCCCTGTTAAATAATGAACCATTCGTTCATTACCAGGCTGTAGTATGTTTTCCATCCACAATTTCCTCCGGTTCACCCTGTGGATTAAGTTTAACACAATTTATTATATATTTGTATTCTTATAAATACACAAAAAGAAGACTCCCCATATCACTACCGAAAGCCTCCTAATAAAAATTATTCTTTACCCATTTTTGATCCTTATAAAGTGTGATAGCTTCGCAGTTTTTTTCTTGTTTCCAAGCTTAACATGCGTAGTGTCTGATAATACGGTAAAACCATCGATAAAGCCCTGATTCCAATCAACCATCTTATCGTAGTTACTTATATGAGTTCCGCAAACACCTACGCACAAATCCTTATATCCTGCAGGAACTTCTATGGTAAAGCTCTTTGCGTAAGATACGTAATAGTCATAGGAGCCGCCATTCCACCTTACAGTCTGAGGCTTATATACTTTCCAGCCATCAAATTCCTCATTGGCATCCGATTCCTTGTAGTTGAAGCCATATTGTTGATTTTCCTTAAGCTTCAGATTCTCACCTGTACGATAGTCAACTATACATATATCCAGATAATCTATGAAGTAGGCTCCACTAGTTACTCCATTATCAAGTTTTTTCTGAAAAGCTTGTGCTATCTTTTTAGGCATCCTCTTAGGGAACTGAACCTGAATTGTTATCTTATAGCTGACTCCGCTTCCGGAGCCACCGCCTGAACTTCCACCGGATCCTGAGCCTATCGGCTTTGTACTGTCATAATACTTTGTGATCTTGGCATATATCTTCTGAAGCTTCTTTGATCCCGGTAGCTTCGTATAAACAGCTACCCAATTACCTTTTTGAAGATTAAATGCGACTCCGCTTCTCTTTAGATCCGCAAATTTAGCACTTGCATTAAAGGGAAAAGCAGTAAACATCAAAGCAAAAATAAGGACTACTGACAATAGATTTTTTCTGATTCTCTTCATCTTATCCCCCTCACCGGAAAAAAATCATTTTTTTATCAGCTATACCACATTTGTTATATCGTCAGTTTCTTACAAAATACTTAGTACTTTTTCTCTTAATTCCTGTTTTTTATCGCGCAAAAGCAAAAGCTTATTGTACTCATAATATTTCTCGCAGCCCTCATTCTGAATAAAGCTTAGGCTGTAATGTCCCGAATCAAGTCTTGTAAGGAAAAGCACCATCTCCTGCTCTTCCCCGTATACTTTTGCTATGAAGTCAAAGCAGTTATTTAAGTGTGCTGAAGTTTTTTCAGCAGCCTCTCTTCTTCCTATCTCTCTTCCTGTAAACCACTCTTTTAGAAGCGCTTTTACATCATCACCTTTCTTGCCGATTGCAAGCTCTTCGAATTCCCTGGAAGCATCGATAACTTTTTTAAGTACAATCTCCTGCTCATGATCCATAAGATGTTCACCGGCCTTGGATTCATATTCCCTGATAAGAACCTCCTGCCTCTCACGCAAAAGATCAGACAAGCTGCCCTCTTCAGACTTCTTTACGATGTTTGTGATCTCATCCCTTAGCCTAAGCTGAAGTGAAAGGTCTCTGTTATACTGCACAAATTCCTGAGTGAGCTTATCCATAAACAGGCTGAGTATGCTTAATTTTTCATCAAAAGGAGCCTTCCTTAACTTATCCCTGTCAACCTCTGCCTTCCCTTCCATGATCTCTGAGATGTTGTACGCAGCCTCATATTTTTTATAGAGGGCATAGAACATCGCAAAGTCTCTGGCTATTTCAGGCTCCTGTAGGTACTGCCTTGTTACCTTCTCATCAACCTCTATTCCCAGCTTTTCATACGTACGGATAAGCTGTGAGAGGTCTTCCCAGCCTCTTGCTGTCACGAACTGCTTGCCGTTTATGTCATTCTTTATTCTGTAGAAATTGTCCTTGTGAATATCAAGATATGCAAGCACTGCTCCGTGAATGCCGGTCTTATCCGCATATTCCTTGAAAGTATCCAGATCCTCTTCAATTTCAATTTTCTTTACTCTATCAAGTGTAACTATATCAAAATCCCTTACAGCCTTGTTGTATTCCGGCGGGTTACCTGCGGTCACGATTATAAATCCGTCCGGCACCTTATGAGCTCCGAAGGTTTTGTACTGAAGGAACTGAAGCATTGTAGGCATCAGAGTCTCCGATACGCAGTTTATCTCATCAAGGAAAAGTATTCCCTCATGGATTCCTGTCTGCGCTATCTTATCGTATACAGAAGCGATGATCTCACTCATCGTATATTCTGTTACCGACATTTCTTTGTTGTCATATTTCTTTTTGGAAATAAAAGGAAGTCCTATGGCGCTTTGTCTTGTATGGTGAGTTATCGTATATGAAACCAGATTTATCGAAAGTTCCTCTGCCACCTGCTCCATGATCGCAGTCTTGCCGATTCCCGGAGGTCCGATGAGCAGTATCGGTCTTTGCTTCTGAACCGGAATAAGATATCCTCCCATATCATCTTTTTGCCTGTAGGCCCTGATAGTATTTATTATTTCCTGTTTTGCCTCTCCTATATTCATGTTAAAGCCTTTCTAAAAAAAATATTAGTCTATATACAGCTCTATAGCCCAGTCAGGCATGTGCTGCGTATCGGTTTGTGTTCCAAGCGGAAAAACAAATGCTGTCTCGTAATCGGTAGGCTCCGTTGGATAATCTCCAAAGCCATCCGTAAAATACATAAGTCCTCTAAGATTCCTTAGTTCACCCTTTCTCCTTAGCTTATCCACATACTCAAAAACCGGTCTGAAGTCCGTCCCGTATCCACCTGTTATCTTGAAATTCTCTGCATACTTTTCCATTTCGGAAGGATCCTTGATCAATATATCATTCTGAAGTCTGTTATCACATTCCAAAATATGAACATGGATCTGCCTAAAGAAGTTCTCACTTCTTCTCAAAATAGCTGCCGTCTCATTAAGGAATGTCTGGACCAGGCTCTCCGAGCAGGAAGCGGACGTATCTATTGCTATCACAAATTCATCTATTTTGTGGTTCTCGCTATATTCATTTTCTTCAAAAAGCGGCATATTTCCGTATAGTTCCAGACCATAATTGTACAACCCGTAGTCAAAGGAATCGGGATCAACCTTAAGCTCCTCCCTGACAACCGCTATCTTATTTAGAAACTGCGTGAAATACGTTTTGTCGGAATACTCCGCTTTCAGATAAAAGCTAAGGCTTCCGGTGGCTTTGCTCTTTTCATCACCAAGACTTGCCAGATCGCTTTTTACTCTCTTTGCAACCTGTTTCCAGGCATCCTCGATTTCTTTCTTGTTTGCCCTTCTAAGCTGAAGTCTTGCCTGCAGGTCTATATCTTCGGGAACATCCTTTTCATTGTCATTTGGCTTATCCTCAAGTCTCTCCCATATATCGTGGTCATCAAGCTTAAATTCCCTTACGAGCTTATCAAAAGTTACTTCTCCATACAGATCCTTCTCTTCGATGAAGCGATATATTCTCTCTGCGGTAAGCACACTTACCTCATCCTCTAAAGTCTTATACCACCTGTCTCTTAGATCTGACGAAACCCTGTAAATGCACTGATAGTCCATTGAATCAAGCATATGCTCAACTGCAATGTCGCAGGAGAGAGCCCATATTTCGGTATTTTCAAACACCGGAGGTCTGTACATATGCCTGAACAAGCAATGCAAAAGCATATGCAGATATGTCCTGTTAAGTTTAGAGGGATCCTCTACAAAAGTCCTCAGAACGTAATCGGGATTGTATAAAACATTCTCTGCGTCCGTTCCTACAGTCCTTGTAGACAGTTCAAGCCTCGTACCAAGGAGCGACAGCGCAGGAGCAAGAAACCTCATATCAAGAAGAAGCTCTGTTTTTACCGCACTCCATATTTGATTTGATGTAGATTCAAGTTCAGCTTTTTTCACTTTTAAAAATCAAGCTCCAACATATTATTTGATGTGACATGATTGTCACCACATTCATTTTTGTAATCCATAAGCATACTTACCATAGTGGTATTTCCCGCATCTGTAGCGGCTTTCACTATATCTGATATATGCTCTTTTTTAATAAATTTCCTTTTTATATAAAAATCAGTAACTTCTTCAGGTCTTCTGTAATCATCAAAAATCGTTACCTTTTCGGCTGCCGGATAATCTTTTTTGACCCTTTCAGTCAGATTCTTTTTCGCATTTTCACACAGCCAGTTTTCATACATTTCCTTGGCATCATCAGATAACTGGTATGGATATAAAAGCCTTGCCATTGCTATCTTCTCCGCGGTGACACGATCGTCACATGATGCCTTTACAAAGAGATTATCGTACTCTCTGTAGTTTATTTCACCGGGCTTTACACATTCCCTATACGCATAGCCCGTTCCCTCAATTGCAAATTGAATCGTTCTGGCCATGGTGTTTTCCACAAAATCGTAGTTGAATCCGGGAAAGACAATTAAAGCATCCCCGTCATTTTCATGGATCATAAAAATGATACGTCTGTCATTATCTTCAAGGATACGCCTTATGATCCCGTAATTTCCTCGTTTTATCAAGACATCGATCTCTTCGAGGTTCTCGCACTGTCTTGTTGTTCCGTCAAGATATTCTGTAACAGAATCTGTCAGCGATATTTTCCTTAGATTACTGCAATTATGGAAAGCAAAGCCAAGAATAGTCTCCACGGAATCCGGTATTTCAACCTCTTCCAAGTCTTTCCTTGATGAAAACGAGTGGTTGCCGATTTCCCTTACAGGCACTTTAGAATCATTTTCTGCCGGGATCATCAGCTTTTTACAAGGGCCTTCACACCCCTTTATGACTGCATATTCTCTATCTTCCCTGTCTTTTTTTATCTCAAATTCAAATTTCATTATCCTGTCCGTTTTTCTTCGCTATATGTTGCGCTGTTTTGATCTGCACGATCCTGGAAGCGCTCCCATATCTCTGTGCTTAATTATTACCACAAAATAACCGAATTTCAACCGTAAAAATATAGCGGATGAAATTCGGTTATTGTTTTTTCTTAATCTTCAGGATGCCTTTTTATGATAAAACCATGGCATCGTTTACTTCGTCGTTTCCGGCTTCTTCAAATTTCTGAAGAAGATCCGAAACCTTGAGGTTTTTCTTCTCTTCACCTGATACGTCATAAATGATCTTGCCTTCGCTCATCATAATAAGTCTGTTTCCGTAAGCAATGGCATCCTTCATGTTATGCGTAACCATAAGCGCCGTAAGATTGTGCTCCCTGATGATGTTCTCTGATATCTCAAGGACCTTTTTGGCAGTCTTGGGATCAAGAGCAGCTGTATGCTCATCAAGAAGAAGCAGGTCAGGCTTTTTAAGAGATGCCATAAGAAGTGTAACTGCCTGTCTCTGACCACCTGACAAAAGTCCTACTTTGCTGGTGAGTCTGTCCTCAAGTCCAAGATCAAGAGACTTTAAAAGTTCCTTATATTCGCTTCTCTCTTTTCCGGTAATCCCACTCTTTAAGCCTCTGCTCTGTCCTCTTCTCTTAGCAAGAGCAAGGTTTTCTTCAATCTGCATAGTAGCTGCGGTTCCCATCATCGGGTCCTGAAAAACTCTTCCGATGTATTTTGCTCTCTTGTATTCGGGAAGCCCTGTAATATCATGCCCGTTTAAAACTATGCTTCCTTCATCCACCGGCCATACACCTGCAACTGCATTTAAGATAGTTGATTTTCCTGCTCCGTTGCCGCCTATGACCGTGACAAAATCACCATCGTTAAGAGTCAGGTTCACTCCGTTAAGAGCAACTCTTTCGTTGATCGTTCCCTTATTAAATATTTTTACTAAGTTTTTTATCTCTAACATGATTTTGCTATTCCTTTAAAAAAGTTGTATTATCTCTGCTTTACCTTAATTCCAAGATAGCTCTGGATTGACGGTATTCCAAGGAATACTGCAACGAGCACTGCACTAAGGAGCTTAAGATACGTTGAAGGAAGTCCAAGCTGTAGAACAACCGCTATTACAATGTAATAGATGATTGCACCGACTACCGAAACACCCATTCTTACTGCAAAATTATGTCTTGAACCAAAGATAACTTCGCCTATGATAACAGCAGCAAGACCTATTACAATGGCTCCTCGTCCCGCATTTACATCGGCATTGCCCTGATACTGCGCATATAATCCACCGGCAAATGCTGTAAGTCCGTTACTTACAACAAGTCCGATCCTGATACATCTTCCGGTGTTGATACCCTGAGCTCTTGCCATATTCTGATTGCAACCTGTAGCTCTTATAGCAGAACCAATCTCACTTCCGAAGAAGAGGTACAGAAGAGCAATTATTATTGCAATAATGATCACACTCATGAGAATAGAATAGTTGATGAAACGAAGGCTTACTATAAGTGCATACTGGTCGACACTTATTGCCTGGTTTGATTTTCCCATGATCGCCAGGTTTATCGAATATAATCCGAGCTGTGTCAAAATACCTGAAAGGATCGGCGGTATCTTAAGCATCGTATGAAGAAGACCTGTGACATAACCTGCTATCATACCTGCAAGGAAAGAGCAGATAAGAGCAACATATACGTTTTGTCCGGAGAGCATCATCATTACGCAAGTGGCACCACCCGTACAAAAAGAACCGTCAACGGTCATATCCGCATAATCAAGAACTTTAAAAGTAAGAAAAACACTTATTGCCAGGATTCCCCAGATAAGTCCCTGGGCTACAGACCCCGGCAGGGCATGTAAAAGCGAGATCATAAAATACTCCTTAATAATAAAAAATTAAAACAAAGGCACTCAAATATCTATGAGCGCCTTTGCCTCTTAGATCAATCTGATTATATTATTCACCCATCTCGATAGCTGTAAGATCTGAAAGCAGAGTCTCGTCAAACTCAATAGCTGTTGCTGTCTCCGGGTTGTACTCAGCAGTGATTCCCTCTGAAACAAATTCGATAGGCATCTCTGCAGGGTTCTTACCGTTTACAAGAATCTCGTAAGCCTGTTTTCCAGCTGTAACACCGAGGTCGTAGTAGCTGATTGAAAGAGTAGCAAGACCACCGTTTTTGCACATGTTCTCTTCACCGCAGATTACCGGGATCTTGGCAGGTACTGTTTCATTCTTAACAATTGACATGTTATCTGCAATTGTGTTGTCTGTGGGAATGTAGAAAACATCACAGTTTGAAACTGCTGTGGCTACAACTGACTGAATCTCGTTTGAATCAGCAACTGTATACTCTTTATAAGCAATACCGGCTTCGTCAAGGTACTGCTCAGCAAGCTTAACCTGGAAATCTGAATTTGCTTCGGATGAGCAGTAGAGAATACCTACCTGCTTTGCATCCGGAACAAGCTTCTTTAAAAGTTCGATCTGCTCATCAACAGGAGCAAGATCGGAAGCACCTGTAACATTGGTTCCGGGAGCATCGTTATCGTTTATAACACCTGCTGACTTGTAGTCTGTGATAGAAGTTCCAACGATCGGAATATCACCTGTTGCTGCAGCTGCTGCCTGAAGTGCTGCTGTAGCATTAGCCATGATAAGATCATCTTTATCATTTACGAATTTAGTAGTAATGGTTGCACAGTTAGCCTGCTCACCCTGAGCATTCTGATAATCAAATGAAACTGTATAACCATCAGCTGAAAGAGCCTCTGAAAGGCCATCCTTAAAGCCCTGTGTTGCAGCATCAAGTGCAGGATGTTCTACAAGCTGGATTATGCCAACCTTAAACTCTT
This sequence comes from Butyrivibrio sp. NC2002, assembly GCF_000702265.1. GTDB lineage: Bacteria > Bacillota > Clostridia > Lachnospirales > Lachnospiraceae > Butyrivibrio. The sequence goes on along the minus strand of NZ_KL370880.1, from coordinate 433,567 downwards.
TGCCTGCCTCAGCTGTGCTCTCTGCAGAATCATCAGCAGCTTCCTCTGTTGTTTCCTCAGCTGCATCATCTGCTGCTTCCTCTGTAACCTCTGCCTCTTCAGCTTCCGCTTCAGAAGTCTCTTCTGTTGCTTCTGTATTCTCAGTGGTATTGCCTCCTGCTGTGCGGGCGCATCCTGCCATACTAAGAACCATAGCACTTGAAAGAACCATAGCCAGTATCTTCTTTTTCATACTTTTTCCTCCTCGTATATTATGTGTTGGCACGATTGCTCCGCAATCCTGCCCTATCGGTCGGAACCATTCCAAATCATGACTTCGTCATGATGGTTCCTCCCTCGTATTGTATCCCGGTTTGAATCGTTGTCAAAACCCGCAGATACATAGTTAATTATACTTTCACATTTTGACGCTTTAAACCGTCAAAGTGAAATATTTATAATAATATCGCAAATGATGAATTTGGTCAACATTTTGACCAATAATTTAATTAGAAATTATGACCGGGAATATAGTTTGACAAATAGGAAAAAACTGCGCCCTAAGGCGCAGTAACTATCATTTTCTCTTATATACCCTGAAGGTGTAGGTTGTGTCGAAATATACCTGTTCTTCGCTCTCCTCTGAAAGCTCCCACTCATCTGACTTATCTAAATCTGTGAAAAAGCGGTCTGCCTCGAAAGCTCTGTCAATTTTTGTCACAATACAGGTATCTGTCATGGGAAGAAGCTCTTCATATACCTTGGCTCCTCCTATGCAGTAAACTATGTCTGTATCGTAATCCGCAAGAACCTCTTCAAGCTCATCCAGGTTGTGCACAACTGTAGCATTTTTTACAGTATAGTCAGGATTTGAGGAAAGAATGATGTTTTTTCTACCCTCAAGAGGCTGCTGCCCGGGAAATGTCTCAAGTGTCTTTCTTCCATAAACAAGAACCTTTCCCATTGTTTCCGCCCTGAAGTTTTTCATGTCACTCGGAATCCTTATAAGGAGCTGGCCCTTATTTCCAATCCCCCAGTTTTCGTCTGCTGATAAAATTATTTTCATTTTGTCACCTCGTATTTATACCGCTATAGGAATATTTTTTATCTGCTCTCCCGCTACTTCGTAGTTTTCCACAGATACGTCATCTCTTGTAAACTCATAGAAATCATGCACATCAGGATTCAGTCTGAATGTCGGAGCAGGCTTAGGCGTTCTGGTAATAAGTTCCTTGATAAGGTCAACGTGCCTGTCGTAAATATGCGCATCAGCTATTACATGCACAAGTTCTCCCACGTTCATATCACAGACCTGAGCAAGCATATGCACCAGCACAGAATACTGAACCACGTTCCAGTTATTTGCAGCAAGAACGTCCTGTGAGCGCTGGTTTAAAACCGCATTAAGAGTCAGTCTGTCATCGCCTTTTTTCTGGGTAACATTGAAGGTCATGCTATATGCGCACGGATACAGATGCATCTCTGATAAGTCCTGATGCACATACATATTGGTCATTATTCGTCTTGAAAAAGGATTGTTTTTGAGGTCATAGATCACCCTGTCCACCTGGTCAAACCAGCCTTCTTTATATTTGTGCTTTATTCCCATCTGATAACCGTAGGCTTTTCCGATGGAGCCAGTCTCATCAGCCCATTCGTCCCATACATGACTGTGAAGATCATGAATATTATTGGACTTTTGCTGCCATATCCATAGCATCTCATCAGTTGCACTCTTAAGAGCTGTTTTCCTAAGTGTCATAATGGGGAATTCTTCCGCCAGGTTGTAGCGGTTTACAACTCCGAACTTCTTAATGGTATATGCGGGTGTTCCATCCTCCCAGTGAGGTCTTACCTTCTCACCCTCTGTACTGGTTCCGTTTTCCAGGATGTCCCTGCACATATTTATAAAAATCTCATCTGCTTTGCTCATCAATCCCTCCCCTGTTAACAAATGTCATATCGTCAATAATGATGTAAGGGTCAAAAGTACCTCTTGACCCTTACACCATTATATAAAAAAACAGCATTCATTCAAATACTTAACTTTCCCACTTATCACAAAGAGCGATGATCTGGTCTGCAAATTTGGCCTTGTCTTTATTTGTCATACCTTCGCTTCTGGCAATAATAGCGGTCAGGCGTGCTCCTGCTGCCTTAAGTCTTGTGAATACATCAGATACAAGCTTGGACGTCTTCTTAACAGCAGCCTTGGGTACTCCTTCCTTGACGATCTGTCCGGATATAAGGTCAAATTCTGTCCCGCTGTAAGGCGCATAGGTATCAAATCCGTATTCTTCGCGAAGGTATCCCGCAAATGCCGTGCAAGTTCCATCTTCGCCATGTACAAGAAATACCTTTTTGGGCTTTTGCTTAAATCCCTGTATCCATCTAATAAGTCCGCCCTTGTCTGCATGTCCCGACAATCCGGTCAGTTTGCATATTTCTGCCTGGACATCTATCTCTTCTCCAAAGAGCTTCACCGAATCCGCACCTTCGATTATGGCTCTTCCGGTAGTTCCTATCGACTGATAACCTACAAACAATATCGTAGATTCCGGTCTCCAGAGGTTATGTTTCAGGTGATGCCTTATTCTTCCGGCTTCGCACATACCTGATGCAGATATGATGACTTTGGGTGTCTCCTCATCATTTATCGCTCTTGACTCCTCAGTTGTGATGGCCAGATTAAGTCCCGGAAAAGCGATGGGATTTATGTGCTTTTTTACAAGAGCCATCGCTTCCTCATCATAGCATTCCATTGCATGATCCGAAAAAACTTCAGTAGCTTCAACTGCCATAGGCGAATCCACATAAACAGGGAAATCGCTTACTGCCGTCACAAGATGTTCCTTTTTTATGGTCCTTAAAAAATACAATATTTCCTGCGTCCTTCCAACAGCAAAGGAAGGAATAACAACATTGCCGCCTCTTGCGAAGGTTCTGTTTAATATCTCCGTAAGCTCCTTTACATAATCAGGTCTCTCCCCTTCATGATATCTGTCGCCATACGTCGATTCCATCACAACATAATCTGCGCTGTCAGTCATAGCGGGATCTTTTATAAGCGGCTGATCATTATTTCCGATATCACCTGAAAATACAATCTTCTTTTCTGTATTTTTTTCACTGACCCACACCTCTATGCTGGCAGAGCCAAGAAGATGCCCTATATCCGTAAAGCGGATCTTCACGCCTTCACACACATCTATTACAGTGCCGTAATCACAAGGCACTATAAGGCGGAGAGTTCCGTCTGCATCTTCCATCGTATATACAGGTTCAACCTGCTTTATATCCTTGTTTCTCTTACCTTTCCTGCTTCTCCACTCCGCTTCCTGCATCTGAATGTGCGCACAGTCCCTCAGCATTATGCTGCACAGATCGGCAGTAGGACGAGTCATGAATATTTTTCCTCTGAATCCTCTTGAAAATAAAAGCGGAAGATTACCCGAATGATCAATATGTGCATGGGTAAGAAATACGTAATCAATCTGCGCCTCGGGAACCGGCAGATCTACATGTTCGAAGGATATCCGACCCTGCTCCATTCCGTAGTCAACCAAAATGTGTTTGTCACCAATCTCCAGATAGTGACAACTTCCAGTAACTTCATGGTCCGCACCGATAAAAGTAAGTTTCATAGGCGAATCCTCCTCGTATATTATGTATTGGCACGATTGCTCCGCAATCCTGCCCTATCGGTCGGAACCATTCCAAATCATGACTTCGTCATGATGGTTCCTCCCTTTGATTGTAGATTAGATATATTAATTATAATGTTTATCTGTCTTTTCTTCTATCCAAAAAATGGAAAAAACTATTTGAAACGCCTCCGTTTTCTCTTATAATAGTATGTGATTTTCTATATTGGAGGACTTTCTTATGTCATTTGCAGTTTTTGTTGACGGCAGTGCAAATCTGCCAAAGGAGATGCTTGACGGAATTGAGGTTTTACCTTGCGATTATCTCATTAACGGCGAGCAGAAAATTTATACCGGAGATTTGGAATCATTCGATTCACATTCATATTATGAAGGCTTAAAAAACGGGGACAAGGTAAAGACCAGTCTCTTGAACACTCAGACATTTATCGATCATTTCACTCCCGTTGTCAAAGAGGGAAAAGATATCGTTTACATCGCCATGAGCGCAGGAATAAGCGGAACTTACAATGCAGCAATTGCAGCTGCAGATGAGCTCATGGAAGAATATGACGGATGCTATGTTCACATTGTGGATTCCATGGGTTGCGGATTTGGAAGCGGTCTTCTTGCACTTAAAGCCGCACAGCTTTCAAAAGAAAACATGCCCTGTCCTGAGGCTTCAAAGATCCTTGATGCCGCAGTTCCACATGCATGCCAGTATTTTACAGTAGACGACCTTAATTTTCTTAAAAACACAGGTCGTGTAAGCGGCGTTACAGCAAGTATCGGTACTGTACTTAATATCAAACCTATTCTTTTTGGTGACAGCACAGGCCATATCATTTCCTGCGGAAAAGTACGCGGAAGAAAAAAATCTATCGATGCTATCGTAGAGAAATACAAAGCCAAGAGAATGACTGACGGCGACCAGACTGTCTGCATTTCCCATGGCGACTGCTTAGATGATGCCAATGAGCTTGCATCACTTGTAAAAGAAGCAAACCCGGATGCTAAGATTACGATTGCCTCTCACGAGCCTTTTTCCGGTTCACACGTAGGCCCCGGTATGCTTGGGCTCTTCTTCTGGGGAACCGAAAGATAACGTAAAACAGCATTTATTAAACCTTGGATTTTTAATCAAAAATGAAAAAAATAGATTTTGAGAACGGAGGAACTCTGCGTAATATCTTAGCTACAGCCATTCCAATGCTTGTAGCTCAGATATTAAACCTCCTGTACAACATAGTTGATAGAATATATATAGCCAGAATTCCTGTTATCGGAACAGTTGCCTTAGGCGCAGTAGGGCTTTGTTTCCCTCTTGTAATACTTATCACAGCTTTTACCAATATGTACGGAAGCGGTGGTGCTCCACTTTTTTCCATCGCCAGAGGAAGCAGAAATGAAAAAGAAGCAAGAGGAATTCAAGATACATCATTCTTTCTTCTTATTTCCACAGCCGTTGTTCTGACAATATTCTGTGAGATATTCTCAAGCCCCATCCTTACACTTTTTGGAACATCTAAAGCATCGATGGTATATGCTCTGCCCTATCTTAGGATATATCTTCTCGGAACAATTTTTTCCATGATTGCAACAGGTATGAATCCCTTTATTACCGCTCAGGGTTTCTCAGTAATAGGAATGACTACAATAATTGTAGGCGCCCTTGCCAATATCATTTTAGATCCCATCTTCATATTTGTTTTTGGCCTTGGCATAGAAGGCGCAGCTATTGCAACAATCCTCTCGCAGGGACTTTCTGCTGCTTACGTTCTTAGCTTTATATTTGGAAAAAGATGTGAATACCCTGTACATATCATGAATCTGACTGAAATAAAGAAGTGCGGTGACAGAGCTAAAAACATAATCGGCCTTGGAACAGCTGCATTCATCATGCAGTTTACCAATGCTGCGGTACAAATTTCCTGCAACAATGTCCTTGCTGATGTGGGCGGAGATCTCTATGTCTCAATAATGACAATTGTAAATTCTGCCCGTCAGATGATGGAAACTCCAATCCTTGCAATCTCAGAGGGAGCTTCTCCTATCATCAGCTACAACTACGGTGCAAAACGAATTAAAAAGATCAAAAAGGCAATCGTGATTCTCTTTGCACTAAGCTTCACCTACACAGGATCTGTCTGGATACTCATAAGACTGTTTCCGGCATTTATCATCAGCATCTTCAGTAACGATACTACAATCCTTGCAGATGCGATACCGGCCTTCAATCTGTACTTTTCGACTTTTATCTTCATGACTTTCCAGCACACAGGCCAGGTTACCTTTAAGTCACTGGGCAAAAAAAATCATGCTATCTTCTTTTCACTATTCAGAAAAGCCATGATCGTTGTGCCGCTCACCTATCTTCTTCCCTATCTGTTTAATATGGGAACAAACGGTGTCTTCGCAGCAGAGCCCATAAGCAATGTCATAGGCGGTCTCGCCTGCTTCATCACAATGCTGATAACCGTAAGCCATCTATAATCTCAGAACATATCGGTCCGCGCATCTTCTGCATAAATACAAGAGGCCACACCCAAAGGGTGTGACCTCTTGTATTTATGCAGAAGATGGGACTTGAACCCACACGCCTTGCGGCACAGGAACCTAAATCCTGCATGTCTGCCAATTCCATCACTTCTGCGAACTTATATAATATACCGCATATTAAGCCATACGTCAATTTCAGTTTAAGTTTCGAGGTCGGCCCCTCCGCAGGATGCCGACCTCGAATACTAATTAAATCTTTAAATCTCAAATCTAAATGTCCTGATCTCGAAAGGCTTAAATGATACATCAAGCTTACCGCCTTCAAGTACTGCATCATTAATCTTCTCTTCCAGAAGATTACATTCACATACGCCCTTAACATCAGCAGCAATATGAAGAGATGTATTCTCCCTCTTATCATAAGGCTCATAGCATCTTACAATAATAGCTTTTCCATCCTCAGACTTCTTAACAGCTTCTACTATAACGTCTGATCCTTCTGTCCATACAAAGCTGTAATCGGAAGCGAGCTTCTCGCCTGCCTTATTCTTAACAACTGCCTTAAGCGGATTGTTGAAAAGATAAGCCTTTGCAGCAGTATTTCCTTCTACAAATGTTCCCTCGTGAGGGCAGAAGGAATATGTAAAGCTATGGTGCTCCTTATCTGCATCCGGATTAGGATATGTTGCGCTCTTGAGCATAGTAAGTCCGATCACGCCGTCATGAATGCTATATCCGAATTTGCAGTCATTTAATACGCTAAGACCATAGGTTGCTTCGCTAATATCGATCCACTTCTGAGCACATACTTCAAACTTGGCAAAATCCCATGAAGTATTGTAATGAGTAGGTCTCTTAACATTACCGTACTGGATCTCGTATGTAGCCTCAGTAGCATGGATATCAACAGGGAAATATCCTCTAAGCAGGATATGATTTTCCTTCCAGTCAATCTCATGTCTGATATCAAAACGATACAGATCGCGATAGAAGTACATGTACTGTACAAGTGTTGAGTCAAGGTACTTGTATGTAACCTTGATACATCCGCGAAGAGGTCCTTCTTCGATAACTTCTACAGATTCAGCCTTATCAATTTCCCATGACTTCTCTGTGTAGTAGTTGTTTATATCCCAAGCATCAAAATTGTGAGGCTGATCCTCATAGGTCATAAGGACATTTCCGAGCTCGCCGCTCTTTAACAGCTCTCTTTTTGCCTTCTTATCAAAAATGCTTGTAAATCTTCCGTCAGCATCAATCTTTATGCTAAAGAAAGGTGTTTCAACAGAATTCTTTGTAATATCAAGGCTGCCCTTTGACTCACATTTATCAGCTACCTTAAATGAAGAATAGCCGTGTGCGGAAGCAGAAGGTATAACGACAAATGCGCCATCTTCTGTCTGCTGAACTTCGTAGGTACCATTTTCATCAGAAACTGCTTTTACATCCTTGGCACCGGGAATAAGTACAGGAGCAGTCTCATTTATGCCTGTAGCATTAAATACTACAATATCTCCCTTTTCACCCTTGATCTCATCTGCTACGCTCTCTGTGATCGCATCGATGTTCTTTGCAGCAATACCAAGAATCTCTTCATACTCTTCCTTGGACTGCTCGTAAACTTCCTTTATTGATGAGCCCGGCAGAATATCGTGGAACTGGTTTTTAAGGATTGTCTGCCATCCGCTTGTCAGCTCTTTTTCAGGATATGCAAGTCCTATGAGGCGCTCTGCCATTGTTCCGAGGAACTCAAGATTCTCATAGGCAAACTCGGATTTTCTGTTAAATCTCTTATTTCTTGCCATGGAAGTATATGTTCCACGGTGATACTCAAGGTATAACTCTCCGCTCCAGATAGGCATATACTTGTTCCCCTTTGTGTTTTCCTCGAGCACATGGAAAAACTCTGTGGGAAGTGCCTGCTTTGTCTCAGGACATCCGGGGATACCCTGCTGCATTCTTCTCTGGTTTTCAAGCATTTCTCTTGTAGGGCCGCCGCCGCCGTCTCCCCATCCATAGGACATGAGGACTTCGTCGTTGATATGCTTCTGTGAATATCTCTGCCAGCTTCCCATTACCTGAGTGGGACTGAGCATTCCGTTGTAGGTTGTGAAATGATCGTTTTCCGCACCACCCTCAACAGCTCTTGCATTGTAGTCCCTTGTAGGAATAAAGTGAGTAAGGATGCGTGTTCCATCTATGCCCTCCCAATAGAAAGTATCATAGGGCATCTTATTAAACTCACTCCAGCTGATCTTGGTGGTCATGAAATATTTTATGTTTGATTTTTCCATGATCTGAGGGAGAGCTGCGCTGTAACCGAAAACATCGGGAAGCCAGAGTATCTCGCTTGGCTTGTCGAACTCTTCCTTGAAAAATCTTATTCCATATAAGAACTGTCTTACAAGAGCTTCACCGGAAGGAATATTGCAGTCTGCTTCTACCCACATTCCGCCTTCAGGTTCCCAGCGGCCTTCCTTAATGCGCTCTTTTACCTGCTCATAGATATCCGGAGCTTTTTCTTTTACATACAGATATTCCTGAGGCTGGCTGTGCATGAACTTATACTCAGGGTATCTTCTCATAAGCTCAAGAACTGTTGAAAAGCTTCTTACAGTCTTGTCTTTTGTTGTATCAATTGACCAGAGCCATGCAAGGTCTATATGAGTATGGCCTGTGCAATATACGGTCTGTTTTGAATTTCCGCCGTATTTCTTATAGAAGTTCTTATCAAGGTAATCATCTGCCTTTTTAAGTGTTTCAAAGAACTCTTTTGAAAAAGGCTTTCTCATATCAAGAAGATTGAGAGACTCATTAAGAGCCTGAATGATCGTTATATGCGAAGTATCTTCTGCGGGAAGAAGTCTTGCAACATCATAGGGCACCTTGAGGTCATAATAGTATTTTTCAACATCCGCATGATAGATGTGGAAATTGGAATCAAGGGCTATCTGGAAATTGTTATCTCCTGTAAATGCAGCAAGAACTATTCTGAAGGTCTCACCTGCATGGGCCGACTCTGTAAGCAGAAGGTCTCTGTGATTTACGTCCATGCCCATTCTCTTTTCACCGTTTACGTATACAAGGAACTGAGGATTAAGAGCATCCCAGCCATCTTCCCTGCCGGTCCTAAGTGTATATACAAGTGCTTTCCCCTCGCACTCTGAAGGCACAGTTATTGTAGTATCAAAATAAAAATACTCTCTGTGTCCTCCCCATATCTCTGTGTTTTTAAGTTCATCCCAACCCGTTGAATCCATTGTTTCAACATCAGGATATCTTTCATCAGAATGCTTCATTCTGTAAGTCGTTATCGGAAAAGACTTCTCATATCTCAGATCACCAAGTATTCCTATGAGTCTTCCGATTCTTTCTTTTAAGAAAACCATACTAATCTCCTTTTCTCTTTAGTGTATCTTTACTCTGTATCCGCAGTAATCCATGACAGCTTCACAAAATACTGAGTTTGCCCATGAAAACCAGGGTCTTGTGTACTCATTAGGGTCATCAACATTAACGCCCTCGTGCATGAGGAATGTACCTGCATCCGTTTCAGTAAGCAGATTTAAAAGCCTCATCTTTTCATCAACATCATCTGATGTTATAGCCTGCATGCAAATTGACATATCCCAGACATATCTTGTAGGCGTATGCGGACTTCCTATACCCTTTAGGCATTTACCTTCGTAATAATATGGATTGGCATCACTTAAGATATGATTCCTCGTCTGAAGGTATCTGTCATCGTCTCTCTCAAGATATCCCATGTAGGGAATTGACAGAAGGCTAGGCAGATTAGCATCATCCATGATGTTATACTGTCCGAATCCGTCTACCTCGTAGGCATAAATATTCTTATCAAACAAAACAGGATGTGCATATTTTTCTACTGATTCCCTGACCTGACTTGAAAAACTCTCCGCCTCTTTGGAAAGCTCATCATCCTTATAAATTTCTGCGGCAATCTCAGAAATGTAGCCAAGTATTACTGATGCCAGCATATTTGAAGGAATAAGGTATCCGTATGTGCACGCGTCATCGGAAGGTCTAAAGCCCGACCAGATGAGACCGATATTATCCTTGCAAAGTGCGCCCTTTCCATCTCTGGAAAGAGTATCGGTGAATACCACGCAGTTTCTTTCAAATCTGTAATTAGATTTGTGTTCGTGATCCTGCTCCGTGCGGAATGTTTCAATAACAGTCTTTGCAGCCTTCTTCCAATCTTCTGTAAACTGAGCAGTTTCACCGCTGTTTTTCCACAGTAGATATGAGAGCTGAATCGGGAAGCAAAGTGAATCTATCTCATATTTGCGCTCCCATATCTCAGGTTTCATATCTGTCTTATCATCCTGGAAGCCGTTACCGTTTGGACCTTCATTAAATGCATTGGCATAAGGATCTGCCAGAATGCATTTTGTCTGCTTGTCTATCAGTTTAACGATGACATCTCTTATTTCCTGTTCTTTTTGGGCAAACAAAAGAAAAGGTCTAAGCTGACAGGATGAATCTCTAAGCCACATTGCAGGGATGTCTCCTGTTATTACAAAAACAGAGCCATCATCCAAAGTCTTAATTGTTGTCTGAAGTGTATTGCTTATACATTTTTCAAACATCTCCGGGATTTTGCTTTCCTTAGGAAACTTTTCCCTGACTTCTGCACACATATCCTTTATTGCTGCGTATTCTCCGGAAATATTCATTACCTCTAAACTCCTTTCAAATCAGAACCTGTTATATCAAAGTCATTCATCAATAAGCTTATAGGGGACATTTACAATTCCCTGCTTTTTTTCACCCTTTATTATGGAGGAGAGCATCTGAACAGCTTCTATTCCTATCCTGTTTTCATCCTGCCTTATATGCAAAAATGTTTTACCGCCATTGTAAAAAGCTGCGATCTCATCAAAGGTTGCGATAGCTATATCCCGCTTTAGTTCGTTAGCCGCCATATTAAGAAGCACTGCGATCTTATATTCGGTTGCAAGGAAGGTATTACAGTCCTTATGAGCCTTAAGGAGTTTTAACGCACCGGAATAGTCCACCTTGAATTCTCTTGTATTTTCTGAATAGCCGTCCTGCATCTCTATATGAGCGATAGTACCGGATACGTTGTCATGTTCCATAACAGCAGCAGTAAATCCGTCATATCTTTCAGAGAGGGTTGGCATCTCCACATCCGCATGTGTCACAAAGCAGATCCTGTCGTCTCCGTTTTTTAGAAGCTTGTTCGTAAGCTCATAGGCTGCCTTGTAATTATCCGTTTTTACGCAGGGAATCGGAATTCCCTTCATAGGTCTGTCAACAAGCACAAGCGGATACCCTTTAAGGCCTAGCTCAAGCAAAGTGTTGTTGTACACCTCTCCGTGAACGCACATGACTATAATTCCCTTTGCGCCAAGCTCTATAAACTGCCTGACCGTATCATTTTCCGACTCTATGCTTCCATAGGTACAGCCAAACAATAACCGCAAGTTCTGTCTGTGACATTCTCTCTCGATTCCCCTTAGCATCTCACTACCAAAGTCCTCGCTGAAAGTATCAACTATAACGCCGATCATGTTTGCATCTTTTGAAAATGATATATCTTTTGGTTTTTCATGTGAGAAAGCTGTCGCATTCTCAAGAATGTCCTTTGCATCCTCAGTGACATAAGACCCGCGACCTCTTGTCCTTATAGCGAGTCCTTCCTGCGTTAGGATCTCCATGGCTTTCTTGCTTGTAATCCTGCTGACGCCGTATTCTTCAGCGAGTTCAAGCTCAGAGGGAAGTTTATCTCCGGATTTTAATTCTCCGCTTTTAATCTTGCCCTTCAAGTCACTATAAATTTTTTCATATCTGAGTTCTTTTGACATAGGGGTACTCTTTCTTTTTAAATGATATATCTTTTTCGGTTATTTGTTATATCATTTGCATATCATAATATAATACTTATTTTTTTATCTCAATAGTGAAAATCACACAAATTTAAAGGTGAAAATTTGTTTAAATCCATAGCGGAGCTTTTTTGAATAGGAATTTCGGAGGAACTTCCTATTCAAAAAAATGCCATAGAGTGGTTTTATCCACCCTATGGCATAGGTCATTAAAGTATTTATTTATTCAAATTATTTATCTGAATTTTTTACAGTCTGCTTCTTTGCGATTTTCTTGCTTACTGCAACACCGCTTCCAACAACTGCTATTCCGAGAAGTCCAAGCATCCAGTATAATCCTTTGTTTACAGGGATAGAATCTGACTTAGCAGTTTCCTCGTCTTCGATATTTACTGTTTCAGCATTGTCTTCAGTTTCTTTTTCAGTTGTATTCTCAGTAGCTGCTTCCTCTTTTACTTCATTTTCAGTCTCATCAGCTTCTGCATCCTCTGTAGCTAATGCTTCTGCATCTTCCTTAGTCTGATCATTTGATGCAGCCTTAACAACCATTGTGTTACCTGCAGGTGATCTTCTTGCGCCAAGTACTGCAGCTTCTTCTGCATTATTTTCTGACTCTGTCACATTGCCGTTATCAGCATTTGAAGCTGACTCTGTGTTCTGAGCCTGGCTGTTTGATACTGATACATTTTCTGCAGCACTATCATCACCGTTTTCATCTGAAGCTGCTGCCTGTGATGAGCTTTCATTCTTAGAAGAGTCTGTCTTCTTTTTCTTCTTTGAAGAATCATCCTTGCTGCTGTCTGAATTGTTGTTATCAGAGCTGTTGCTATTGTTGTCTGCGTTGTTTGCCTGCTGGCTGTTTTCACCGTTTGTCTTTGTAAGTTCGTTTTTCTTCTTATCAAGGTCATCTTTTGCTTCGTTTAACTTCTTTGTAACCTCGTCTTTTGCTTCGTTAGCCTTCTCAAGATCATCAGCAGCTTCCCCTAACTTTCTCTCAAGTTCCTCAAGCATATTCTTGTCAGGATCTACAACCGCGTCGCCAACTGTTGTTGTTCTCTTTTCCTTATCGATAGCGTTCTTGAGCTCATCAACTCTCTTCTGAGCTTTATCTACTGCATCCTCAGCAGCCTTAGCAGCCTTACCTAACTCTTCGTAAGCAGCTTTTGCCTTCTCAAAATCATCTTCGGCTTTAATCTTTGCATCAGATACAGTTTTCTTCATATCTTCAAGTGAATCAGCAGCTTTATCTGCCTCTGTTTTCTTATTCTTTGCAACGTCTTTTGCATCAGATGCCTTTTCAGCAAGTTCAGATGCTGTTTTCTGTGATCTGTCTGCAGTATCTTTTGAAGCATCGGCAAGCTTCTTAAGTTCATCAGCTGTATCCTGAGCCTTACCTGCTTCGCCCCTCGCAGCCTTTGCATCAGCATCCTTTGATTTTGCTGTTTCCTGTGCTCTTTTTGCTGTAGCAGCTTCTTCATCTGCTGCATTCCTAAGCTCATCTACAGTTTTCTTAAACTCATCAGCATTCTGCTTAGCATTATCTGCGTCATTCTTGAGATCATCTGCTCTCTTTTTTGAATTAGAAGATGTTGTCTCTGCGTCACTTGCAATATTCTCAAGCTCTGATGCAGTTTCTGAAGCTTTGTTTGCTTCTGACTGTTTTGCAACATATTCGCCCTTCTTAGATGCTGCAGCTTCCTGAGCTGTTTCGGCTACTGAAAAAGCATTGGCATACTCTGTTTTTCTTGCATCTGCTGTCTTATTTGCTTCTTCAAGCTTGCCCTGTGCATCACTTAAGTCGCTATTATATTTCTTTTCAATGTCCTCTAATGCTGCTTTTTTGATGTCTGCTGCTTCTCTTGCTGTTTTTGCATTTGAATTTGCATCGCTTACTCTCTGCTTAGCAGCCTCTCCGTCGGAAATATCTTGTTTTGTCTCTTCATCCACTTTGGTAGCAGTTGCAGCAGTTTCATCTGCCTTCTGCTTTAAAGAGATGTATTCATTCTTTAATTCACCGCTATTTATAAATAAAGAATCATTTTTACGGGATCCAGGATCATTATTTTTTTTCTCAAAAACTGTTATAGAGTTCTTATAAGTATCAAAATTAAAATAGTGGTCTATTCCATTTATCTTAACTCGTAAGTAATGATAATCGCTTCCGCCCCAATCAAAGAAATCTTTTTCTATATTTTCAAGGTCTATCACTGTGTCAGGATCAAGCTGTTTAAAATAGTAGCAAACTATATCAAGCGCTATATCAGCATTATAATAGGCTGCCAAAAGTCCACTCGCCAATGAACTACCTGCAACTTTTATTGCATATTCCTCAGCTTTATCATTGTACTTATTGTCAAACGCATCCTTTGCATCTTTTGCCGCTTTATCAGCTTCACTCTTTCTATTAGCTGCTGCGTTACCTTTACTAATGGTATCCTTTTCAGCTTCAGCTATTTCAGAAGCTGTTTGTTCTGCCGCAGATGCGTTTTCATCCAATCTTTCATATGCTGACTTAGCTTTATTGTACTCACTTTCAGGGTTAGTCGCATTTTCTTTAAGTTCTGTGATTTCTTTTTCAATCTCCCCTGCAGCTTTAGCAGCTTCATCTGCAAGTGTCTTAGCATCATCTGCCTTTTTACTGAGTTTATCTGCTTCGCTCTTTGCCGTATCTGCAACGCCTTTAGCTTCATCAGCTACTTTCTTCTTGTCTTCGGCAGTTTTCCTTGCATTATTAGCTGTATTTCTGGCAGCATCTGCCTTTTCCTTAAGATCATCTGCTACCTTCTGAGCTGCATCTGCCTCATCTTTAGCATCCTGAGCCTTCTTATCGAGATCCTTGGATGTTCCTTCTGCTCTATCAGCTGTGTCTGCAGCAGCATCCGCCTTCTCTTTCAGATCATCTGCTGTTTTCTGTGCATCTGCAGCATCCTGCTCAGCCTTGTCAGCCTTCTTGTCAAGAGCATCAGCTGTTTCCTGAGCTCTTTTAGCTGTCTTCTGGTCGGCATCTGCTGTTTCCTTAAGTTCATCTGCTGCTTCCTGTGCCTTATCAGCAGCATCCTGTGCAGCCTCTGCTTCAGCATTTGCCTTTGTAAGAGCTTCATCAGCTTTTTTCTTTGCATCTTCTGCTGCCTCAAGCTGCTTATCTGCAACATCATCTGCAGATTTTTTTGCTGCCTTTGCTTCCTCAAGAGCCTTATCAGCTGCTATGCGGAGCTGTTCAGCTGCCTTCTTTGCGTTATCAAGATTGGTCTTTGCTGTTTCAAGATCACTTGAAGCATTGTTCTGAGCTTCTTCGTACTTCTTCTTTGCAGCTTCTACTTTTTCAAGTGCTGCTTCATAATTCTTCTTGCTGTCATTATACTTATTAAGCGCTTCGTTACATGCTGTATTAGCTTTTTCAGCAGCCTTTGATGCCTCATCATATGCTGAAGTTGCTTCGTCAACTGTTGAAGCATTGTTTATCTTCTGTTTCTGCTCATCGATTTTCTTTTCAGCTTCAGAAACAGCATCTTTGTAATCACCTGCTGCATTGTTTGCGTCTTCCTGAGCATTCTTTGCTTCTGCCAGAGCACCATCAACATCTGCAGAAGCATCGCTTATAGCCTGTACATTCTCCTGTACCTTATCTCCTGTAGGAAGATTGGAAACTGCCTCTGTGAGGTTTTCCATTGCACCTTCGATTTCCTCTGCTGTTGTTTTTGCAGCTTCTGATGTATTCTCTGCTGCGCCATTAACTGTGTTATCTTCTGCTGTAGAACCTTCGCCGCTTTCATTATTTGCTTCTGATGCTGCGTTTTCCTCAGCAGGAGCAGATGCCTGATTTGTAACCTCTTCTGCTTCAGTATTTGTTGTTGCAGTTTCTGCTACAGGAGCTTCTTCGGTATTACTATCTTCTGATGTTGTCTCTTCCTGCTTTACTTCTTCCTTAGGAAGATTTTCTACTGCTTCTTCAACCTTGCCGGCTGCGTCATCAATATTATTAACGGCATTTCCGTATTCCTCTGCCATTTTTTCTGCACTTGTATCTTCAATACTCAGTGTATTTGAATCTTCTGTTGTATCAGTTATCTCCTCAGCCATTACCGCTATGGGATTCATCATCATAGCTGCGCTAAGTCCAAATGTTGCTGTTTTGATCAGGTACTTGTTGATGTTATTTCTTTTCATATTTAAAACCTCTTCGTATCACAAAACGATTTATATTTGTCTTATAAGAGGATTATATGATATATTATTTCAGAAAAAAGCGCTGAAAATGAAACGATTATTTCAAAACTCGTACTTGACTTATTTCCGTTTCTATGAAAGAGCCTATTTTCCTGTAAGTTCCCCGCAAAATCCGCAAAGGTTTACATTCTTTAATTTTCTATTAACTATTTCTTTAGAAATGATTAATTCGGGCTTCCAGCGCAGTCTACATCTACGTTTGCAGGAAACCCGAATCTTGAAAAACTACCTGTATTTTGCTTTAAACCCTGGCTATGGCATCGTCAGGAATGGGACATACATATCCCTCTTTTGTCCTTTCTTTGAATTCTTCGTTTGCTTCTTTTAGTATCTGATCATGTTCATATAAATCTATTGCCGTTGCGCACAGTACCTTGCCTGCGTGCAGTTCCGCCTTGTGTCCGATAGACGATCCGCCCGAAGATACATTCTGCCAGCTATGTCCGGGACATCCGTTTGGCCATGCAGCCACATGGATCTGAAGTGTCGGGCACTGCCAGCTGACGTCTCCCACGTCTGTTGATCCCGGCTCAAATGCATCTTTTGTAAAATGAGGAAGGAGGAAATCATTCATAGCTCTCTCAAAGGCACATTCCGCAGCTTTCTTCTTTTTCAAAGCTTCAATCTCTTTTTTATATTCAGGATCAAAAGGAGTTCCAAGTCCCGGAATACCATCATGTTCCTCATAGGTATGTGCCAGTTTTTTGGCAAATTCAAACTCATCATTTGTATATGTGGGAACACCTAATTTCTCGAAGTTTTTATATGCAACCTCTTCAAGAGTCCTGTTTGTCACTGTATCAGAGAGGCCATCTACGAACTCCCTTGTAAATGTAGTCTCAGTCATAAGAGCAGCGCCTTCTGCTATTTTGTCAACTCTCTTTTGCAGTTCAACCGCTTCTCCTACATGATTTGCCCTGACCATATAAAGTACCTGTGCATTTGACTGAACAACGTTGGGGCTGACTCCACCCGCATCTGTTATTGCATAGTGTACTCTTGCCCTGTCACTCATGTGCTCTCTCAAAAACTGAACGCCTATGTTCATGAGCTCTACGGCGTCAAGAGCACTTCTTCCTTTCTCAGGAGTAGCAGATGCATGTGAAGCTATTCCATGAAAAGTGTATCTCACCTGAATGCATGAGTTTGAAGAACCTGTCACAACTTCGTTGCAGTCCTCTGGATGCCAGGTAAGAGCAGCATCTATCTTCTTCCACTCTCCGTCTCTTGCCATGAAAGCCTTAGACGCGCAGCCTTCTTCTCCGGGACATCCGTACAAAATAACTGTACCTTCTCTTCTGCTCTCCTCGAGATATTTCTTTATTCCGAGTGTTGCCGCCATAGCGCCTGCCCCAAGCATATTGTGACCGCAGCCGTGTCCTGCATCCTCACCGGTTCCTTCTTGAGAAATATATATTTCTTTTTCAGTACAGGCTCTTTTCTGGGCAAGTCCTGACAGAGCATCGTATTCTGCAAGAATACCTATTACAGGTTTCCCTTTTCCGAACTTTGCACGAAAAGCTGTAGGAATATTGCAAATTCCTTTTTCAACGTCAAATCCCTCTTTTTTCATAACTTCACAGTACAGGTCACAGGATTTATATTCCTTTAATGAAAGCTCAGCATATTCCCATATCTTATCAGACACTTCTGTTACAAGATCTTTTTTGTTCTCAATTTCTTTTATGGCGAGTTCTTTTAAACCTTCAATATCATCAGGTGAATTTATTTTATTACTGTCCATTTAGCCCTCCGTTTTTTACTATAATGCACAAAGGAACTGCCGGGATAATCCATGCAGTTCCTCTCTTCATTTATAATACTTTCCCAAGAAATTCCTTCAATCTGTCACATTTAGGATTTTCAAAAATATCTTCGGGAGTTCCCTGTTCAAGCAGTTTTCCGTCTGCCATGAAAAGAACCCTGTTTCCTACTTCTCTTGCAAATCCCATCTCATGCGTAACAACAACCATCGTCATTCCTTCTGCCGCAAGTTGTTTCATAACATCGAGAACTTCGCCTACCATCTCAGGATCCAGTGCTGATGTAGGCTCATCAAAGAGCATCACCTCGGGTTCCATCATGAGCGCTCTCACTATTGCAATACGCTGCTTTTGTCCCCCGGAAAGCTGTATCGGATAAGCATCAGCTCTGTCTTCAAGGCCAACCCTCTTAAGGAGCTCCATGGCTTTCTTTTTAGCTTCTTCCTCCGGAACATGCTTAACCTTCATCGGTGCAAGGATCATGTTCTGCATAATTGTCTTGTGCGGAAAAAGATTAAAGTGCTGAAATACCATGCCCATTTTCTGTCTGTGGACATCTATATCGATTTTTTTCCACTTGCCGTTTTCATCCTTGAATTTCTTCTTGGTTATATCGACATCATCAAAAAGTATCGCACCGCCTGTGGGCTCTTCAAGGAGATTGAGCGATCTGAGGAATGTTGATTTTCCGCTTCCGGAAGGACCTATGACAACCATGACATCGCCCTTATCTATCTCAACACTCACTCCGTCAAGTGCCTTGATCTTGCCGCCATTATAGTGCTTTTCAAGATCTGTTATCTGAATAAGTTTATCTCTTGTCGCCACGGCTCATCCTCCTTTCAAAATATGCAATGAGCTTACTTGTAGGGAAGCACAGGCAGAAATAAATTGCTGTTGCAACAAGCAGTGGCTCAATGATAATGAAAGTTGCACCTCTTACCGCATTGACTGCAGACATAATGTCCTGAACACCGATTGTATAAGTAATAGCAGACTCCTTGATGATAACTACGAATTCGTTTGCTATTGCGGGAAGGATGTTCTTTATCGCCTGAGGCAGAATAATGTATCGCATATTCTGGAACTGACTCATGCCAAGTGATCTGGCAGCTTCAGTCTGTCCCTGGTCGATCGACTGAATTCCGGAACGCATGATCTCACACAGATAAGCACCGGAGTTCATTCCCAGAGCAACAACTCCGGGGAAAAATCTTTCAAACTTAATGAATCCCAGAAATGTAAAGTTCGGAAGTTCAATAAGTGCTCCAAACACGCCGTAATAGATGATCGCAACCTGCACAATAACAGGTGTTGATCTAAGTATCTCTACGTATGCTGTTGCAAGGAAACTCAAAGGGTTAAATTTACCTATTGCAACACCAAGACCGCTTTCCTTCTGATGCCCCTCCTTATCAAGTCCAAGAAAAGCAAATGGATAACATCTGGACATTCTCATGGCAGAGAGGATAAGAGCGAGCACAAAACCTATAGCAACGGTAAAAAGAGAGAGCATTACCGTTACAAGGATTCCCTGCCAGAACAATGTCATGTATGGAGTTAGTTTTGAAAAATTCTCTATTTTAATAAAGCTGTCCATAAATTAGTCCTCTAAAAGACCTTCTATAATTTCTCCGCTTGCCTGCTCATTGGCTGTAGCTACGAATTCATCCATTTTTCCTGAATCAATAGCGCTCTTTATTGCTTCGTTTACCGCATCCTTAAGTGCTGTGTTGTCCTTGGAAATACCAACTGCTGAACCCTCTGCTCCGTCATAAGGAACATCAAGTACTACGCAAAGCTCAGGATAGTTCTTGGCATAACTTTCAGCAACAGCAGTTTCGATATATGCACCATCAAGCTTGCCTGCAAGAAGCTCTGCAACTATATCTGTTACCTTGGTAAGCTGAATGATATCTGCATCAGGACTGTTTGTCTGCGCAAGATCAACCTGGATAGAACCTGTCTGAGCACCTATCTCATACTCAGCATTGTTTGTATCCTCAAGACTTGTGAACTTGTCCTTGTTTGCCTGAGTGCATACAAATGACTGTCCGCCTTCATAGTAAATATCTGAAAAGTCCATGATAGATTCACGCTTCGGATCCGGTGAAAGACCAGCAAGTCCAAGGTCAACAGATTTGGTCTGAAGCTCCATAAGAACACCGTCAAAGTCAACCGGTACAACCTCAAGCTCAAGGCCAAGGTAATCAGCAATGTAGCCGGCAAGAGCAATGTCAAAACCAGCAAGCTGAGGTGTTCCCTCATCATCTACTGCATAGAACTCATAGGGAGCAAAATCAGGTGATGTTGCTACTGTAAGCTTTCCTTCTGTTACTGTTGAGATCTCTGCCGCTGTGCCTGCTGTCTCTGTATTCTCCTCAGCTTCTGATTCCTCTGTACTCTCTGCCTCTGCTGCGTCCTCAGTGCTCTCAGCCTCTGCTGCATCTTCTGTACTCTCAGCCTCAGTAGTTGTGCTCTCTGCTTCATTAGATGCTGTATCTGCGGATGATCCTCCACAAGCTGTCATACTAAATACCATAACACCTGTCAAAATAGCTGCGATAAGTTTCTTCTTCATAATGTTCCTCCTTAAAATATTCATATATGCAATGTATTATGCATAAATATTCATTTCTTTAATATTTTATACATAATAATACACTTGATGTATTTTATCAACCCCCTAAATTAAAAATAATCAAGAAATTACTTTCATAATAATTACCATACCATATTCCGTTAATTAATATTGTAAAAAGTGTATAAAAAATTCCCACATCCTTAACAGGTATCGCTAAGAATGTGGGAACTATTGTAAATATTGTCACATACAATATTTATCCACAAAATGAAAAAAACGCCTGCAAAACAGACGTTTCTCTCATCCTTAATTATTATAGAGGGAACTATATAATAGAGGAAATCATTTGGGACTTTATTATCTCACAAAGTATGTCACAAAAGTGTCACATGATTCAAAGCCGCATAAATAAGCCATTTCCATGTCATTATGATTCTTTATCACATGGTTTTGCACAAAAAATTAGAAGTCTTCTTCTGACATCTGAACCAGTTTTCCCAGAGTCATTTCTCCCCAGCTATACTGGGACATATATTCTCCTGCAAATACATACTGGGCCTTTTTGCCCTCCAGAAACATAAAATAGTCACACACAAAATAGTTCCTGTCTATTCCGGCAGCTCCCCTTCTTCTTATAAGAGCATCGCCTACTCCCTGATCGGAAAAGACTCTTTGCATGTCAGCAAAAAGATTTCTTAAATATGAGCCATGGCTTCCTGCATCAAGCTCATCCATCCACAGATATTCCATTATCTGATCGAAAGTCCTCATTGCCCCGTTAGCATCTATAAGGACTGCGAGCAGTTCCTTAGTTTTGCTGTATGCAAACTCAACCGGTTTGCCATCTACCCCGAACACTTCAAAATTGCCGAATGTACGAATGCGCATCTTCTTTTCAAGACTTTCTTCCACAGGATATCTTAGATGTTCAAGCGCATCTTTTACTTTTCCTGCTGTAACCGGTTTTAAAATATACCCACTAGCATATAAAGAAAAAGCATCCTGCATAAATTCAGAGTAACCGGTAACAAAAATGATATTTATCCTCGAATTAAATTTCTGAAGCTCTTTTGCCACTTTTATTCCATTTTCGCCGCGCATCTCTACATCAAGAAAAGCAATATCAGGAATAGATTTTTTCAGATATTCTATAGCATCTTCTCCACTTTCAAATCCTTCCACTTCAATCGATGGATCTGCCTTTTTTATAGCATTCAAGCACCCCTCAAGTGCAAGATATTCATCATCAACCGCTATAGCTTTCATATTACTTACTCCTGTCTAACGACCTAAGGGATACCGCTTGCGGTAGGTTCCTTAAGTCAGTCCACTGTTTTTATAATTGGTTTGACACTACCCTCACATTTTTAGGAATCCTTACTACTGCCTTGGTTCCCTCATTATCCTTACTTTCAATCTGCAGATTTCCGCCTGCCATCATTGCTAATCTCTCTCGAAGATTTTTAAGTCCCACGTGAAGTGATTCGTCATTTTTTAGCTTCTCCATGTCAAATCCCACACCATCATCTCTAACCTCGATAACATAATTGTTTTCTTCTGAATATGTGGTGATAATTATTTTTCCGCCTTCTTTTCTGTTTTGTATACCGTGCTTTACAGCATTTTCAACCAATATCTGAATGGTAAGCGGCGGAACCCTGAAATTGTCTTCCTGGATGCAGTATTCGACTTCAAGCTTATCTCTGAATCTCATTTTCTCAAGACTCACATAGTTTTCAACGTGACTTAGTTCTTTGCTAAAAGGAATGTTTTCTTCCTGCTCAAGACTGTTCAGGTTGGATCTTAAGTACTCTGCAAAATTACCTATTGCTTCCTGAGCCTGTTCTGCGTCCTTGTCGCAGAGGACATATATGGAATTAAGAACATTATACAAAAAGTGTGGTTTTATCTGACTAAGCAGGATTTTTATCCTGTCTCTCTCTATTTTATCCTGCTGCTTTAAGATACGTGTTTCCTGCTCGTATTGAATTGTATTATTCATAAGTATAAGTGAAAGAAGGATCATAAATGGCATATATTCAGGTCCCGGATATATTTCCCTCAAAATAACGCCAAGAAGAGGAAGAATCATGAATGAACCCAGGATAATTCCATTCTTTTTATCCACACTTTTTCTGTATTTAACAGCAAAATAAAACGGCTCAATGATCAGAAGATATCCCCCAACCTGCCCCAGCGTATATAAAGGGCCAGGGATAAACTCGTCTCCGTCAAAATAAAGTATCATCCCGTTAAATGCAGAAATCAGCCACGCGAATGCATAGATCACCGTTACCGGAACCGTATAAAAAGCAGTTTTTACCTTTTCTCCGCAGAATCCCGAGATATAATCCGCAGAATAATACACAAATGTGCATAAAAAAACATAATATGCAAAATAATATACCGCATACGAAATATCACAAAGAATGATCATCAGCTTACGGTCCTGAATAAAAAAGTGAAATCCATGCGCAAGAATAATGGACAAGATCATTATTCCCTCGTAAAGGAGCAGTTCATAGAAAAAACGCCTTTTCCCTTTTCTTATGGTATTTATCCTGGCATCTCCTATCAGTTTAATTATGCATACCAGCAAAGCATACAGCCCAACTGCTATATTTAGGATATCCATGTTTTTGCTCATAATCTTCCCTTATCCATTCGCTTTATCTTAGATTCCTGTTTTCCCTCAAAAAAACGGAGCCCATACTTATATTACGATAATATTCTATTATTATTTTGGAAAAATCACAATTAATGCTAACATACTCTTGCAAGATACATCTGTGTATTTATGACAAAAAAGTTTTTAAGGGGACTTCTATCTTATGAAGGGTTTTAATTTAAAAAGAAAAATTTCTCTGATCAAGGATTTTTCCGCTGATATGCAAAAGAAAAATATAGATATTCTCTCTGCAAGTACTGCTTTTTTCCTGATCTTATCGCTTATTCCGCTTCTGATCCTTTTGGCATCAACACTTCTGTATACTCAGGTCACAGAGGATTTTCTGATTGAAACGGTACTTGAGCTTACTCCGGATTTTGTAAACGATACCCTCATTCAGATGATAAGCGAAGCCTATGAAAAGACTATTTCCACTATTTCAATATCTGCTTTTGTCACAATCTGGGCAGGTGCACTTGGAATGCTTGCACTTATCCGTGGATTGAACAACATATATGAAGTTGTCGAGCACAGAAATTATTTTCTTGTAAGACTGATAGCAACACTTTATACGATTTCCCTCATTGCAATCATACTCATAATGCTGGTTCTTTTGGTATTCGGAAACATAATAAAGATGTTCCTGATTCATACATTGCCTCATTTTTCAAGTACGATCATCATTCTATCTCATTTTAAGTATCTGATAATTATAGGCATTGCCACATTATTGTTTGCACTGATCTACACCTATGTCCCGAACATAAGGCTCAGATATATACACCAGATTCCGGGTGCATTTTTCTCTGCTGTGGTATGGTACTTTTTCTCATGGCTGTTTTCTATCTATGTAAATAACATCAATAACTACAGCCTGTACGGAAGCTTATCTACTCCGATAATCATAATGTTCTGGCTATATTTTTGTATTTATATCTTCTTTATCGGAGCATTTATTAATCACTTTTTACGTCAGCGAAACATAAATATCTTTAGAAAAGTCATAAATCTTTTCAAAAAATGATCACTATAAATCCAGTATTTATGGGGCTTTAATGACTTTTCTAAAAAAAAATAAAAAAAATTCAAAAATAATGTTGACAATAATCGTATATGCATTATATAATTCTACTTGCGTTACGGGTCCGGCAGTGAACAGAACGCTTCCAAGACGGGGTGTGGCTTAGCTTGGTAGAGCGCCTGGTTTGGGACCAGGAGGTCGCAGGTTCGAATCCTGTCACCCCGATTTAGCAGTAACGTAAACCAAAGAATCGTGCGGGTGTAGTTCAATGGTAGAACACCAGCCTTCCAAGCTGGATACGTGGGTTCGATTCCCATCACCCGCTTTCATTATGCGATAAAACATAATGAGAGCTTTTATTTTTTATTCAGTATGTGTCCGTAGCTCAGCTGGATAGAGCAACGGCCTTCTAAGCCGTGGGTCGGGGGTTCGAATCCCTTCGGGCACATTTTCAGATTTAAGGATCTGTTCCTATTATATCTGGGTAGTATGGTGGGTATGGCGCAGTTGGTTAGCGCGCCAGATTGTGGTTCTGGAGACCGTGGGTTCGAGTCCCACTATCCACCCTGTTTTTATTAAAGGGCATTTAACTCATTTATTTTTTTTGATTTTTGAGTTATCATTTAAGGAGCACATCTGCTGTGTATGATGGGCTATCGCCAAGCGGTAAGGCACAGCACTTTGACTGCTGCACTCGTGGGTTCGAATCCCGCTAGCCCAGTTTTTGATATATCACTGCTCTGCAGTTTATATATATGAGATACTAGCTCAGTTGGTAGAGCACTTGACTTTTAATCAAGTTGTCGTGGGTTCGATTCCCACGTGTCTCATTAGAAGGGGCTGTCGCACTAAGAAATTAATTAGTGCAAGGCCCCTTTTTTGTATGCGAAAATACTGTATCTTCCTTGTATCATCAAATCAAACTTCCACTGGTTTTATAAGTTTCTCCAGGGTCTCAAACAAAACTGCCGGCTCAACAGGTTTACTCAGATGTGCATTGAGTCCTGCCTGAAGGCTCTGCTGAACATCCTCATCAAAGGCATTGGCTGTCAGGGCAATAATAGGTATAGAAGCAGAGTCCTCCCTTCCCAGAGCTCTGATGTTTCTGGTGGCTGTAAGGCCGTCCATCTCAGGCATTCTCATATCCATGAGGATTGCATCGTAGTAGCCCTCTGGCTTGTTCTTGTACAGTTCAACAGCCTCTTTTCCGTTGACTGCATGATCCGCCTCAATCTTTCTCATAGAAAGAACCTTCATCATGATCTGGGCATTGACCTCAATATCCTCAGCCAGAATCACACGCCTGCCTTCAAGCTCAGCTTTCCTGATACTTTCCGCAGCTATCTTTTTCTTTTTAAGTACGTTCTTAAACTCGTTTATGAGATTCTCGGTAAACAGAGGCTTTGCAATAAAGCTGTCCACACCGGCGTCCATGGCTTCTTCGTATATATCATCCCAGTTATAGGCTGTAAGAATGATCACAGCTGTATCTGCACCTATTAACGAGCGGATGTTTTTGGTTGTCTCAACGCCGTCCATCTCAGGCATCTGCCAGTCGACAATTATAAGGTTGTAGGGTTCCTGTCTTGCCTGAGAGAGTTTCACCATCTCGATGGCTTCGCTTCCTGACGTGACAGCCTCTGAATGAATTCCGGCCTGATTCATGACAAGCCTCGCCTGATCGCAGGCAAGAGGGTCATCATCTATGACAAGAACCTTCATGTCCTCGGGATGAACCTCGAGATCATCGTTATCATCTGCCAGCACCCTATCAGAATCCCTTAATGTGACGTTTACAGTGAAGGTTGTTCCAACATTCTTTTCACTCTCGACGCTTATCTCACCGTTCATCATCTCGACAATTCTCTTGGTGATGGCCATTCCAAGACCGGAACTGCCGTATTTGTTGGTAGTTCCTGCATTTTCCTGAGTAAACGCATCGAATATCTTGGGCAGATATTCCTTGCTCATACCTATTCCGGTATCTTTTATCTTGAACTGTATCGTGGACCTGTCATCAAATCCACCTGTCTTTTCCACGGTAAACTCAACGCTTCCGCCCTCAGGGGTAAACTTTACGGCGTTTCCGAGAATATTGATAAGAACCTGTCTGAGCTTGGTGCTGTCACCGATGTAATAGTCATTTAAGTGTCCGTTAATGTGGCAGTTATACTCAAGGCCTTTTTCCTGGCACTGTCCGCTGAATATTACATTTATCTGCTCAATGAGTTTGGAGA
Source organism: Butyrivibrio sp. NC2002 (assembly GCF_000702265.1). GTDB lineage: Bacteria > Bacillota > Clostridia > Lachnospirales > Lachnospiraceae > Butyrivibrio. The sequence continues at coordinate 407,072 of NZ_KL370880.1, read as the reverse complement.
ATGCAAACTCCTCATTCTTAAGCGACATACGTCCCGACTCGATCCTGGACATATCAAGAATATCGTTTATAAGACTAAGAAGATGCTGTGCGCTGCTTCCTATCTTTTCAAGATAATCCTTGGTTGTATCGGAAATATCCGGCTCATTGAGGGCAAGGGAATCAAGGCCTATGATGGCATTCATAGGCGTTCTTATCTCATGGCTCATGTTTGATAAGAATACAGTCTTTGCTCTTGATGCCTCTTCAGCAGTCTTGAGGGCATCTGAAAGAGCCTGATTCTTGGCAAGAGAGTCCCTCATCTCCTCGTCTATATCAGAAAATCCTACACCTATCGCATTTATTGAGTCATGATTTCTCGCAGAGCCTGTTCTGGCATCAGCCATTCTGAGCATTTCATAGCTCTCGACTCCATCCTTTTTGACCAGATATCTGAAGGCGATAAGAGGGCTTTCCTTTAAGCCTTTACGGATATTCTCAGGCTTAATAAACTCAAGGAACTGCTCTCTGTAGTCCTCGGATACGAATTTATTGGCATAATCGGTAAAGCCCTCAGAGAAGACAAAAACATCATCCTTGCGGATATTGTCATGAGCATCATCATTGCTAAAACAGGTGGCACTGTCCTTGTTGAGATTTACGTAGTACACGCTCCTGTAGTCGGAAGCAAGCGCTGTGATCATCCTGTCAAGCCTTGCCCTCTGCTTTTCCTGCTCAAGAAGTTGATCCTGAAGAGTGATCCTCTCCTCAAGTTCCTGCTGCATAACCTCCGAGGTCTCTTTTTCCATGGCTAGCTTGGTGGCTTTTCTGGTCTGAACCAGCATCATGAAAAAAACAGTCGAAAGAACAATGGTAGTCAACAATGCAAGAACCAGGCTCCTCTTTATGATACCCTCTGATATCTCATCAATCTGCTGGCTGATAACGCTCTCCCTGATAAGGTATGTCAGCATCCAGTTTGTCCTGTGTACGGGAACATAGTACAAGGTCTCCTGTACACCGTTATAGGTAAAAGAAACTACACCGGTATGTCCGTTTTCGAAATCTTTCCTGACATCTTCTACAGTTCTGTCATTTTCGATGTCAGCGGTTTCAAAAGCGGATAAGAGGTTATCCTCATTGGCAAGTCCCCCCAGTACCATATTGGCAACCGAGTATCCGTCGGGAGTGTAAATATTACAGAAGGTGGTATTGTTGGAGCCTGACTCAAAAGAAAGATTAGCGAGCATGTGCTCCATGTCCATCTCCATAAAGCAGACAACAAGGTTATGTCCCTCATAAGGAAGACGATCCGTGGGAACTGCAATGACGACCTTTGTGTTGTCACCATCCTCATTCTTCAATGAGATTTCAGGTCCGGAAAGAGTCTGATAGTCGAAATGATACTGATCTATATCTGTTCTGGTCCCCCTGGAGGTATAAATAAGTCCTGTTTCATCAACAAAGGCAAATTTTTCAAGGTCATAGAGCTGTTTCATCCTAAGCTGATATGCCTGGAGATTTGCTGTGCTTGAGAGGTCCTCCGGAGTCATAAGTCCTATGGCCACATCAAGGTCACTGATATAGTCATTTAAAGTTGACGCCACAACCTGTTCTCTTCTGCCAGCCAACTCCTCAAGATATAAAATACTTACGTTTCGAACTGCCTTCCTGGCGCCTGAACTTGCACTTCGTCCAGTCCAAATCGTTCCGATAATCATAATTGCAACCACTATAATGCTTCCAATGATAGCAAGAGACATGATCTTTTTAGTATTTACACCCTTCATATACCGCCTCCGGTTTATTTGAGTCTTGATTGCAAACTTCTCCTATTACTATATTATCATTTTAATGATGCTAATAATATGAAATTTTAGTAAACGAAAATGGGGCTGGGCTGTCTATGAAAAAAGGTCATCAAATCCACCATTCATGATAAGAAAAAGGGACCTCGCCCAGATTAATCTAAAGCTACAGTCCCTTTTTGTTTCCTCAGAAATAGAAGCTTCTGAGCATGCCAATTTATTACTTACTATCATCGTTATTCATCTTAACTACCCATACCCCATGTATTTTTGATACGCAGCCTTCATCCGGATAAGATGGCATCTGTTCAAATTCTTTAGTGTCCATTATCTTACTCTTCTTTTCCATGCTTACATCACCTGTTTCCAGGCCAAACCACAACTGTAATACTCTGTCTCTGTTAGTAGGTAAAAACAGAAGATCTTCTAATGTAGCGCCTTCAAAATCAAATAGTTCTTTGCCATTCATATCATGATTGGAAACAGGAAGCGGATCCGGATAGAAGCCTCCTAAAATCGTCATAGGCTCACCGTATTCAAATCCTTCTGTCTGCTCAAACTTTGCAAGGATCCTGTTGTAATACTGCATAACACGATTCTGAGCAATGTAGCTCCTGTAATATGCATTATTTATTACTCTGGCACTTGCATAGAATTCCACTATCAATGCCAAAAACGCTATAGAAGCAAACAAAACAATCACTTTGTTTTTGTTATCAAGATCAAGTAGCCTCTCGGCTTGAGCGATTATCAGAAAATAGAATACACTGTACGAAAAGATCATTACTGTAGATGCATGGTCGAGCTTTGGTGCCATTACATATACAAGCCCGAGAGAAAGCGGGAATATTGCAAAAAGAATAAGCAATAATATTCCTCTGACAGGCTGCAGATATACCTTTTTCTTTATCACAAGATAAATAAGCAGTCCTATCTCGATCATTATCAGTACTCTATTTACTGTAGTAGGAAAACCTCTCATAAAGCTCTCCGGTGATGTCACAAAGTATTGCAGTACTCTGTGGTATGCCCTTAAAACAGAATGTATAACTTCAACTGCAGAGGTATTCCCTATTTCATCTAGGCCTTTGTAATCGCTTAGATCAATAAACTTTAGGCTACTAAGATAAGCTATCATAGCTATTCCAAGCCCGCCTAGACTCACAATGCCTTTCTTTACAACGCAAACAATATCTTCTCCATCTATAAGCATAAGCATGAATACCAGTACAAAAAGCGATACTGACAGTCCAAAATATGCTTGGTAGCATGCCATACTAAAAAACTGCAGCACAGCGCCTATTATCACCCCATATTTGTATTTCGTCGTTACCCACACATTTATGGTACATGCCAAAACAGCTAAGGCAAACGTAGGTGCCAGATACATGTAATACATATTGCTCGCTGTGCTAGGCAATGTCATAATTGCGGCTCCAACAAGAACGGCTCCTGTTATGCTCTTTAGCTTTAAAATATGAGCAATAACGCAGGCTGCAATTGACAGTATTATGATCGCCATTATTCCATTCAATGAAGGACTGGACCATGGCGAAAACATATCATGAACAGGTTCCTGAAACCACCTTCCAAGAACCTTGCCGCCTCCCACACCGGGAACACATACAAGGTCGTCCAGATTTGTTATCTTATTTGACAGCATAAAAAAATGGACAAGCAGCCCGGTAATGATACCGGCAGAAAAACAATATCTGCCGGTCACCGGAATGCTCATCCATATCTTTTTTATAAAATCGGGCATTTGCTGTTTTTCGTTCATTTCGTAAAAACCTCTTTTCAATTATTGTTCAATAATTATATAGCAAAATCCCGATATTTTTACAATAAAATCAAAACTCAATAGTCTCAGGCTCATGTGTAAATGAACTGAATGTAGCTTTTGCATTTTTAAAATAAAACACCTCAGTATTTCCGTCATCTGCCTTGTACATATTCTGAAGTGAAGGATATGCATCAAGCATTGACTGACGTGCTTCAATGCGATCATCTTCCACAAGCTCTCCTGCAACTCTGAGCCACTCTCCATCCTTGAAAGCACAGATTTCAGCCTTGGGATTGGCATGAAGCTGCTTGGAGACATCTTTCACCTTTCCGGTCTGAATATATAATTTGCCCTCAAAAATATGAGCTGTTCCAAAAGGTCTTACTCTAGGCTGATCACCATCAACTGTCGCAAGATAATATGTACCTGCATCTTTAAGAAACTTCACTACTCTTTCCATAAACTCATCCTCTCTTTCTATAAATCTTATGTATTATTATATTGCACGCAATATTGTTTTACAATGCGCCACCTTCTCATATTACACATATATGCTGTATTTTTCAGCTGCTCTTGCCGTCTTTGCCAGGTATTCAATAACCTCAACAGGATTCTCTCCTACTGCTGTTTCACCCGTAACCATGACAGATGATGCTCCGTCAAGAACCGCATTATAGATATCGCTGACTTCTGCTCTAGTCGGTACTTTACTGTGCTCCATGGATGAAAGCATCTGCGTGACAACCATGAATGGTTTATGATCATCTCTGCAGATTTGTGATATTTTTTTCTGCAGTCCCGGAAGCTCCCACAGTGGCAGAGCATTCCCAAGATCCCCTCTTGCTATTATGATCTCATCAGCAAGTGGTAGAAAACTCCGAAGGTTATGAACGCCTTCCATATTTTCAACTTTTGCATAGATCCTTATATCTGAAGCCCCAAAAGCTCCAAGAGCCTCTCTCAGCTCTTTAATATCCTTGGCATTTCTTACGAAAGGCTGCATAACACCGGTAATTCCAAGGCTTTTTGCAAGCGCAATATTCTGTCTGTCACTTTCGCAAAGAGCGGGCAGATTTATACTGTGTCCTATGATAGCTATGCTCTTTTTGCCCTCAAGGATCCCGCCTCTTGTTATCCTGACCCGGGCGCTTTTTTTGTCACATATATCTACCGTTCCGGATATTTTGCCATCATCAAGAAGCACATCCATTCCTTTTTCAAGGTGCTCCAAAATTATGGATTCAAGGAATACTCCATTCTCTCCAAGAAGTAGTGCATCGTCTTTTTTTAGCAAAATCGGCTCATTTAAGCTGCCTATTCTAAGTTCCGGTCCCTTCATATCAATCAGGATTTTAGGGACTGTATTTGCGTCATCTGCTGCCTTTTTAATGGTTTCAATTTCTTCTTTACATTCAGATAACATTACATGTGACAGGTTTATCCTGATTCCCGTCATTCCTTCTGCAAACATGCGCCTTAGAGTTGCATAATCCCTACATGACGGACCTAAAGTTCCGAATATATCTATCATAAATACATTTCATCCCTTGTGATTTAGTTAAAATTGTTCCAGATACTTTAGCTCATAAGACAATTCGCCATCATCGGCTATCGTCAGTATCAGATATGAGGGCTTTCTCCCTTCCTGTCTGGGATAAGACAAGCTTCCGGGATTAAACACGTATACCCCATCTATTTCTGCTGCAACAGGCTTGTGAGTATGTCCGTAGATGACTACATCGCATCTTCTTGCAACAGCTTCTCTCCTGACTTCACTGCTTCCCATATTAACAAGATACCTGTGCCCATGAGTTACAAAAAATCTATATGGCCACACCTCGAATTCCTGTTCATCCGGGAGATTGCAGAAAAAGTCATTATTTCCTCTCACTATTCTCATAGGTGCGGGGCAAAGCTGCTGCATCTGTATGTCTGAGCCTTCCGTATCTCCGCAATGGATAACCAGGCTTAGGTTCTTTTCTATATCAAGTACTCTGTAAAAGTTCTCGTCTTTTCTATGTGTGTCGCTGACAACCAGAATTTTAAGCATGTGTCACCTACTCTTACTTTAAGATTTCAGATAATCTGTCGGCCATCATTCTAAGTGCCTTACCTCTGTGACTTACAGCATTCTTCTCTTCCGGAGAAAGCTGGGCTGAGGTCTTTCCATATTCAGGCAAAAAGAAAATGGGATCATATCCAAATCCGTTTTCTCCGGCTATTTCGTGACCTATCATGCCCTCCATAGTTCCTCTTACAACAAGGTCTCTTCCATCGGGAAGAACAGCCGCTATAGCGCATACAAATCTTGCACTTCTGTCTTTATCTTCCACATCTTTTATCCTGTCGAGGATTATCGCATTTTTCTCAGGATAAGGTGTCTCTCTTCCGAGATATCTTGCAGAGTAAACACCGGGTTCTTTTCCAAGGCAGTCTATTTCAAGGCCTGAATCGTCAGCAAGCACTATAGCGTCGCAGTGTCCGGCTACTGCTTTTGCCTTGATAAGAGCATTTTCCTCAAAAGTCGTTCCGTTTTCTTCTATGTCGATATCTATTCCGGCCTCTTTCATGGAAATGATTTCAACAGGAAGATTCCCAAGAATCTGCTTTATTTCTCTCATTTTATCTTTGTTACCCGTTGCAAAAACTATTTTCATAACTCCTCCTACTATCAGTTACCGTCAATTATTCCCTGAAGGGCATCTGTTTCTTCCTGCTCTACAGGATTAACTATTCCAAAAGATTCAGTTATCGCATCAGCTATTCCCTGCGCATAAGACTCAATATATGTATCCTCGGTCATCATCTTGTTATCCACTTCATTAGCCGGATTTCCAAGGATAAGATATGCTGAAGGGATAGTAGAGTCCCTAAGCAGCTCATTGTCATCTTCTATAGGAAAAAGCCCCATAGCATCCTGCCCTGTCGCATTTACAACATTACTTTCAAGCTCATCTGCGAGCTGAACATTACCAAAATTCCTGATAAAGAACACATCATTGAAATATGTCTTTACTCCGCCTGTATTTTCATCAGCATTCTCGGCACCTGTCTGAATATAGAAGTCAGCCCCTGTCTCTTCAAGGAATTTCTTTATCTGACTTTCGCTTATTTTTTCATCTGTTACTCTGGTAAAAAATACCTTGATATTATCATCAGCAAGTTCCTGCTTGATAAAAGGTACAAGTCTTAAACCGTATTCATCGAGAGGATCAATCACTACGATGTTCTCATCTTCATTATCAGGTTTTGAAAAGCTGACATATACCGCTCTGTCTTCAAGTTCTGTCGTTGTTTCATACAGATCATCAAGTTCAAGAGATATGCACACTCTTCCCTTATCGTTTATGGGAGTACATGTTGCACCTTTTACTGCTTCAGTTCCGGATTGGAGAATAGATTTAACATAAAAATCCGACTCTTTTCCGTTTATGTAAAGAACAAATTTATGGTCGACAAAGACATCCTGCGAAGTGATATTGTCTGAACCAACTCCGGATTCCAATGGAATTGCAATCTTTCCGGCTAGTGTTTCACTTGATGCATCCTCTATCTTTAGTTCATACGAATTCTTGTTTATGACACTGTTTGCCTGCTCATTGGTCGCTTCCGCTATAAGGATATTCTTGGTGGCTGTTCTAAAGAACATGACTGATAATGATAAAATCACAAATATCCCTGTACAAATGGCAGTTGTCTTAAGCTTCTTTTCAATCATTGTTACTGTTCCTTCTTGGTGGTTTCGGTCCCATGTACTGATAAAAATATGTCTTGATCATTCCGTTATAAATCTTTCGGTTCTTATCAGCCTTCTTACCGATATATTTTTCAGCCTGATCGTAGGCCGTGATAAGATACATAGACCAGGAATCGAGAGTCCTGTATCTTTCTCCTATCGTTTCATATAGCTTTGGAAGCTCATTCTGCTCGCCTATTCTCTCACCATAAGGAGGATTAGTTACAATAAATCCGTATTTTTTTCTATGACTGAGTTCGGAAACAGGTCTTGTCTGAAAATGGATCAGGTTCTCAACGCCTGCTTTCTGCGCATTGATCCTGGCAATCTGTATAACGTCAGGATCTATATCGAAACCCTGGATATCTGTTTCTATATCAAGATTGATCTCTTCCTGCGCTTCTTCTCTTACATCACTCCAGTTTGAGGAAGGAATTATATGAGTCCATCTCTCAGCGGTAAAATGTCTGTCCATACCCGGAGCGATATTAGCTGCTATCATAGCCGCCTCAATAGGAAAAGTTCCGCTTCCGCAAAAAGGATCAACAAGTATCCTGTCCCCTCTCCATGGAGTCAGCATCAAAAGTGCCGCTGCAAGGTTCTCTGCTATAGGAGCCTTGGCTTCCAGTTTTCTATAGCCTCTCTTATGAAGTGAATCTCCTGTTGTATCAAGGCATACAGTAACCTCATCTTTCATAAGAAAAACTCTTACCGGGAAGCTCTCACCCGTTTCTTCAAACCTTCTTATGTGATAAATATCAGATAATCTGTCGACCATAGCTTTCTTCATGATCGACTGAATATCAGAAGGGCTGAAAAGCTTACTCTTTACGCTACTTGCTTTTTTTACCCAGAACTTGCCATCTTTTGGAATAAATTCTTCCCAGGGAAGTGCCTTTGTCCCCTGAAAAAGCTCTTCAAAAGTAACCGCCCTGAATGACCCTACTTTGATCAAAACTCTCTCAGCAGTCCTAAGTCCTATATTGGCTCTGACCACTGCGTCGGGATCTCCTGCAAACGTAACTCTTCCATCCGCAACTTCTGTGATCTCATAGCCCAGATCTATTATTTCTTTTTTTAATACCGCTTCAAGTCCGAAGTGGCACGGCGCAACCAAATCAAATCTTTGCATATTTATTTCCTTATATACTATTTAAATTTACAATCCGTTTAATGATACCATAGTTTAAGAACTTATGACACTAGTGCCTTTACTTGACTGAAAATTTGAGAATTTTCAAATAATCACTTTAAGGTGTTAAGGATAAAAAGTTTTTGACGATATATATATTGCAAAGCAAAACAAAAGGACAAACTCCTTTTCTTATGACCGGTATGGCGTCCCCACCCATGCCGGTCTCCTCCCATTAATGGGGTATTTCATCGTATATAAATAGCGGTCTTTCCTATATGCATTCCAGATTTTCTATCCTATAGAATAGTTTATACTTTTTTTATAAACGCCACACAATTACGAAACATTTTCCATGTAGTATTTTATTATCGTGTTGAGGGAATGTAACAAATTGACATCTAAGCATAACAAAAAGGGGATTTTAGCAATATGGGAATAACAGAAACACAGATAGCAGAATACGTTGGAAACTTTACCAGAATTAAGGGTTATCCGCCCACAGTAGAAGAGCTCGTTTCAGCATTCGGATTTATAGCTGTCACCAGATCCTTGTTCTACATAATCAATCTTTACAGAATCGGAATGATACGTAACAGCATGTACTTCGGAACATCTGATCTGCAGCTTCTTCCATTAAAAGCAAAAAATTAAATATGCGAGTAATGCTCCGCACCACGCGGAGCATTTTTTATACCATAAATTGTAGACAACAAAAAAGAGAAGCTGTGGCATTCATACCATAACTTCTCTTTATTAGCGTGTGTGATAGGATTCGAACCCACGACCTTCTGGTCCGTAGCCAGACGCTCTATCCAGCTGAGCTACACACACATATGCACCTTAATAGCTGTGCAACGAAAACTATTATATCATCACAATTATAATTGTCAATAGCTTTTTTATTTTTTCTTGCCCAAGGTGCCTTAACGCTTTCTTTTCTTTGTCTCATTCAGACGCGCTTCTATTGTGTCATTGATGATTTTTAAAGTCTTAACCCTTGCATAGTACTTGTCATTTCCTTCTATTATATGCCATGGCGCAAAATCTGTTGAGGTATACCGGAACATGTCATTAACTGCCTCCTCATAAGCAGGCCATTTTTCTCTGTTTCGCCAATCCTCATCAGTTATTTTCCACTGTTTGGAAGGAGTATTTTGTCTGTCATTAAATCTTCTTAGCTGTTCATCGTTATCAATGTGGATCCAGAACTTCAAGATAGCTGCGCCCCAGTCATAAAGCTGTCTTTCGAAGTCATTGATCTCTCCGTAAGCTCTCTGCCAGTCAGCAGGCGAGCAGAATCCTTCTATCCTTTCAACCATCACTCTGCCATACCAGGTTCTGTCAAAAATAGCAACGTGTCCATCCTTTGGAAGTCTCGTCCAAAACCTCCACAAGAAATGCCTGTTTTTTTCTTCTTTGGTAGGTGATGCGATCGGCATTACCTCATATCCCCTGGGATCAAGGGCTGCAGATACTCTTTTGATATTTCCGCCTTTTCCTGCTGCATCCCAGCCTTCATAAGCTATTATTACAGGTATTTTTTCAAGATAGATCCTGTTGTGAAGGTCAGACAAGCGTTTTTGCTCATGTTTTAACTGCTTATCATATTCTTCTCTTGTAAGGATCTTGCCTTTAAGCTCTACTTCCGACAACTCCGGCATTTTTACAAAATGATACTGTCCGGGCATTATAACGCTGGATGTCCTCTTTGCCGCTTCATCTCTGTCTTTTTTAAGTTCCAGAGCTGTAGCTATTTCATCTGCAACAATCTTGAACACTTCAAGACAGCAAAGTCTCTCATCCATAGCGGATATAACATGCCAAGGTGCAATCGGAGAGTTCGTATATTCAAGCATCTGCTCATAAGCATCGTAGCATTTGTCATACTCTTTGACACTTCTTTCATCCGCTTCGGTAACGCGCCATCTAGTGCTTTTCTTTTCCTTTAAGCTCTCAAGACGCTTCTTCATTTCTTTTCTTGATATATGCAGGAAAAATTTGATGATAAGATAACCGTTGTCCACAAGTCCTTTTTCAAAATTGTTGATTTCGTTCATGTGGCGGATATTTGTAAGCTCATCTATATTACCTTCAAGACGCAAAGTGGATACTTCCTGATACCAGGACCTGTCCATAACCGTCATCTGTCCCTGCTCAGGTATAGTCTTCCAGTGTCTCCACATCATGGGCTCTCGCAGTTCCTCCTGTGTGGGTGGAAGTGTGTTGACCATACTGAACCATCTGGGGTCAAAATTGAGTATCAGCTTGGAAATAACATGGCCTTTTCCTGCACCTTCCCACCCTTCAAAAAGGATGATAACAGGAAGTCCTGCTGCCTTTATTGGCTGATCCAATGAAGCTAGCCTTTCTTTAAGAGGTTCGATTTTATTCTTATAAGTTTCCTTGTCACAGGTTTCATTAAGATTTACCTTTTCAAGCATAGGCATATCCTTTCTATTTTAGTTACTCATCTGTCCGCTGCCACCTGCTGCTATATTAGCGTTTTCTTCGGCCTTTGTTCTTGCAACCATCGCTTCCATATCAGGTCTTGCTATATCAAAGCAGGCTAGCATCTTGGTTGAAAAAATACCACTCTCTCCGTTTTTGATCATCTCGTATGCCTTTGCAGGTGAAAATGCAGATTTATATACACGATCACTTACAAGTGCATCATATACATCAGCAAGGGATGTAAGCTGCGCCGCAATAGATATTTCCTCTCCCTTAAGTCCGTCCGGATATCCTTTTCCATCATATTTCTCATGATGATGTCTGCAGATATCATAGCTGATTTCAAGATATTCCTTATCCTGAAGATCTGCGAGCATCTTTACTATCTCACATCCTCTCGTAGTATGCGATTTCATAATGTCGAACTCATCAGCATTAAGTCTGCCGGGTTTAAGCAAAATAGAATCCGGAACAGTTATCTTGCCTATGTCATGCATTGCGCTTGCGTTAGTAATAACTTCTATCTTGTGAGGCGTAAGCCCGTATTCCGGATAGTTTCTCATCGCCACATTTGCAAGTATCTGAACAAAGCCCTTGATCCTCTTTAGATGATAGCCTGATTCCAGGTTTCTAAACTCTACGATCGTACATATAGTATCGATGATGCGGCTATTGGTTTCCCTTAGCCTCTCTTCCTGTTTTTTAAGTACTAAGAACTGCTTTTTTAAAACTCTTGTCTGATCAGCAACCTTTTTTTCAAGCTCTGTCTTACTCTCAAAAAGTTCAACCGCCTTTTTTACCTTATTACTAACGACAAAAGCATCAAAAGGCTTATGGATAACATCCGTAGCGCCCTTCTCATAGCTCTTTCTCTCAGCATCAGCGGAGGTATCAGAAGTTATCATAAGGATCGGTATTCTTGAAGGTATCTTATGCTTTGAAAGTTCATCAAGCAACCTGAATCCGTCCATCTCCGGCATTATGATATCAAGAAGTACGGCAGCCAGTTTATCCTTTTTAGCCGCAATAATCTCAAGCGCTCGTCTGCCGTTTTCAGCTTCAAGCACGTCATAATCCTGTATGAACATTTCTTTGAGGATACCTCTGTTGATCTCTGTATCATCAACAATCAGTATTATCTTTTTTTCAGATACGTTTTCAGCCACTTTTTTAGCTCCTTGCTATTGTTTTCCTACCATCTGTCATTGTAATTCCCATATCATTTCCGGATATCTGAATACCGTTTACTGTCTCCCGGTTCTGAGCAATTCTTATTCTTCTATTTCCGATAACTATAAGTGTTCCTGCAAAGATCAGACGTGAGATGATCACTTTTGAATCCTTCACAGTTTCCATTTCCGCTTCTATTTCCTGTTTTCTTTTCTTGATCTTTTCCAGTTCAGCTTCCTTTATAGCAGATTCAGCATTTATCTTGATTTTTACCTGTAAAGCCTGTTTATTTGTCTGATCGTTAAACTGTGCAACCTTGGATCTTTGCTGTTCATATACCTTGAGTTCCGAATAGAGTCTGCTCATCGTTCGCAATATGTCACGGTATTCCAGGTCAAGTTCCTCTGTGACACCTATTCTGACTGATGTTTCCTTAACAGTTTTTCCTCCAAGAATAGCTGTTTCCACGCCTCTTAAAGATGATATCCTTCCTCCGCTTATAAGACCGGCATCTCCCAGCATAATAACTTTTCCGCCTGTTGAAATATTACAGTTTATACAGTCATTTGAAACCAGATCTTCGCCGCATTTTACCATCGCATTGTCGACATGCGCTGCTACCACCATTCCGCCGGCTCTGATAGCAGTTTTGCCGCTCAAATTACCTACGATGCTTTTTCTGACCACTATTCTTCCACCGGCTGTCAGATCAGAGCAGGACACACTGCCATCTACGACAATATCGCCTTTTGCCTCAATCCTGGCATTATCCACGTCCCCTTTTACCCAGATTGTTCCGTCATAACGTATAACATCTCTGATGTCTATAAGGGATTGATATATTTTTGCCTTGTCTATCTTTATTTCGCCTTTATGTATGCGTCCTATACCGGTGATCGACGCAACATACGTCTTCTTGTCACTAAGGAGGATAAACCCCTGTCCTCTTAGCAGAGACTTTCCTTTTCCAGCCTTAGCTTTGGTAATCTTGCCGGTAACATCATAGCCATCCACTCCCATTGTCGGCGGATGATAAATCGCTATCTTATCGCCTTGTTTTACTTCATTAAACACTTTTACATTCGTGAAATCGGCTCCATCAGACGATTGCATGTCCGGGCTTATTTTTTCGCTCGCCTCCAACATGAATTCGTAAAAGCCATCCTTACCATTTTCAGCAAGTTTTCCTGTGGCAACCAGTGTTTTTATACCAAACTTCTTGTTTTCGATGAGGTTCTCTATGGTTGTTCGGTTGACGCCTCTCCTTATCTTTGCCTGATACAAGAGCTTTAATATGTACTCCAGAGTGTATTTGGCGGCTTTAGTTCCTACCGGTATAGTAAAATAGCACTCCATTTTATCATCCGATATATCTATAAGCCGGCCTTCTTCCGTCTGCAAAAACTGCCATGCCTTTACATCTTCATCTGCAGGCTTGTTCATCTCCTCTTCAAGCTGACCGGAGAAGAGCTTGCTCAAATTTCTGGGAAGCTTTTTCCCTTCTGCAAGCCATTTGCGCATTATATGCATTTCCTGAGCAGGATGCACCATGCTGCTGTATTGCGACACGTCGAGGTTATCTTCAAGCCCCTTTCGTATCTCTCTCATCTGATCCGCCCTGTACAGAGGCTTGGCGTAAGGTGTCACATCTATCTGATGTTCCAGACCAAGTCTTAGCTCCCTCATCTGTTTCCATCCATATCTCTCATCCGCATAAATGGAAACATCAAGGTTGCCCTCAAGTCCCAGCAAAACTTCATGCATACATTCTCCACGCATGCCAAACAGGAAATACTCATCGATATTGAGTATTCCTGCTTTTTTTGCCATCCTTATCTGTTCAAGCTGTTCAGCATCAAAATTCTTTTTTATATATTTGGATATATCAACCTTGTCCTTGAAGGCAAGGTGTATTTGTTCAAGAGTTGCAGAATCTTTCGATTTGATCAGATTGTCATCAAGTTCCAGCCCATCTTCAATGCTTTCTCTGATGACGCGCATTTTCATATAGGGCATATCCACACTTGCAAACTTGGATATGTCTGTTTCATGTTCAAGAGCTATACGGATTTCCTGCATCTGAAGCCAGTTATATGCAGGATCCTGATAAAAAAGAATAGGCACTCCTGAAGCAAGGCCCAGTCTTATCTGTTTCATCTGGTCTGAAAAATACTCAGGTCTGGCATACTCGCTGACATCCAGGCCCTGTGCAAGCCCTTCTCTTATCTCAGCCAGCTGCATTATATCAAAACCGGCATCTCTGTACATTGACATATCTATATTGCTCTGAAGCTCAAGCCTTATCTCTTCCATCTCATTCCACGGAAGATCAGGATTTAAGTATTCATGTACATCAACACCGCTGGCAACACCTTTTCGTATTTCTGCAAGCTGATAAATGTTGAATCTCATATCTTTAAGATCATCAACATCAAAGCCTGCTTTTTTAAGAAGAAGCAATTCATTTTTAATTAGCTCAGGATCATATAAAGTGTTATCCTCATCTGTAAATGCTGCCATAGTCCCCCTCGCAAGTCTATCACAGTTTTTTCGCAAAATTCGGCTAATTTTATAGACTTATCCATTTACTATTTTAACACTCAGCAATGTATCGCTCAACGAAATATAGTAAATTTATTGTTTTTTTATAATAATTTTAAGATTTAAATCATAAAAAATCCCACTTGCCAAGAGGTCATGACGCCTTTGCTTAGGTGCATGGCCTCCCGGCATGTGGGATATTAAAATAGTTTTCTTATAGCAACATCATACGGCGCTCTAAGGACTCCATATTCAGTAACAATACCGGATATCAGTTCATTATCCGTGACATCAAAAGCAGGATTGTAGACTTTAACACCTTCGGGAGCCATTCTCTCTTTGTACCACATTTCGGTAACTTCCTCAGGTTTTCTCTGCTCTATCTTAATGTCGTCTCCAACCTTAGTATTTATATCAATTGTTGAAGAAGGAGCGCATACATAAAACGGTATTCCGTACCTTTTAGCAACCGTCGCTACAACACTTGTACCGATCTTGTTTGCTGCATCTCCATTTGCCGCAACTCTATCGCAGCCAACAAAGATAGCATTTATCTTGCCGCTTTTCATAAGAGATGCCGACATATTGTCACACAAAAGAGTCGTATCTATTCCCGCAGACTGTAGTTCAAAAGCTGTTAATCTGGCTCCCTGAAGAAGTGGTCTTGTCTCATCACAGTATACTCTGATATTTAATCCCTTCTCATGAGCAAGATACATGGGAGCTGTTGCTGTACCGTATTTACAGGTTGCCAGTTGTCCCGCATTACAATGAGTAAGTATTCCATCTCCGTCTTTTATAAGCTCCAGACCGTATTCACCGATCTTGCGGCATACTTCAATGTCTTCAGCCTTAATCCTCTCTGACTCTTCCTTCATTTCACCAATAAGGCTTTGCAAGCAGAATCCCTTTTCACTTATGCCGTGCTTTTCATTGATAGTTGAAAAATCGCTGCCATCCATGGTCATGTCTTTGATGTGTGTCTCCATCCTGTTTAATGCCCATGAAAGATTTACCGCAGTAGGTCTTGATGAGTTTAAATAATCACTCTTTTCCCTGAGCTGTTTCATAAATTCTTCATAGCTTTTGGCTTCCGACTTTTTCATGAGGATATAAAGTCCAAATCCTGCAGCTACGCCTATGGCAGGTGCACCTCTAACCTGAAGCAGGTAGATTGCATTCCATATTTCTTCTCCTGTCTTTAGGAGTATAGTCTCAATATTTCCGGGAAGAAGTGTCTGGTCGATAATCTCTATTGCATCCAGTTCATCCCTAAGTTCTACTGTTTCATAATCCAATATACTTTTTGCCATATAATATCCTTTCAAAATGATAGTACATTAAGTCTTTTTCTTATCAAGAAAAAACAAGCTGTATACTTCATAATAAGCGAAGTATACAGCCTGTAAAATATCATATCACATTTTAGATATTATTTCTCAGCAAGTGCTGCCTCAAGCTTCTTAGTAAGAGCAGGAACGATCTTGTTAAGGTCGCCAACTACACCATAATCTGCTACGTCGAAGATAGGTGCATTCTCATCCTTGTTGATAGCGATGATGAGATCTGACTCTTCCATACCTGCAACGTGCTGGATAGCTCCGCTGATACCGATTGCAAAATATACCTTAGGACGAACAGTCTTACCTGTCTGACCTACCTGAAGATCCTTCGGCTTCCAGCCTGAATCTACAACTGCACGAGAGCATGAAACTGTTCCGTGAAGAACCTTAGCAAGATCATCAAGGATCTTGAAGTTCTCTGCACTTCCAACTCCACGTCCGCCAGATACAAGGATCTTAGCTTCCTGAATATCTTCAACTTCAGAAACAGCCTTAACGATCTCAAGTATCTTGGTATAGCAAGCATTCTCTTTGAATCCGGGATTGAATTCTACAACCTCAGCCTTTGCGCCCTTTACAGGAGTAATTTTCTGCATAACGCCGGGACGTACTGTTGCCATCTGAGGACGGAAATCAGGACAAGCGATTGTAGCGATTGTGTTTCCACCGAATGCAGGACGAGTCATAAGGAGCTGCTTATGCTTCTGCTCCTGACCGGGAACTGCTACGAGCGGGAAGTCACCTATATCAAGCTGTGTACAGTCAGCTGTAAGACCTGTATGAACACGTGATGAAACACGAGGACCAAGGTCACGGCCGATTGCTGTAGCACCAACAAGAAGGATTTCAGGCTTAAACTCGTCGATTACTGATGCAAGTGCGTGTGTGTAAGGCTCTGTACGATAATCCTTAAGTTCAGGATCATCTACAACGATTACACGGTCAGCACCGTACTCTGCAAGAGTATCTACAAGATTACCAACCTTATCACCGATAAGAACTGCTGTTACTTTCTTCTCATCAAGATCCTTAGCGAGATCTTTTGCTTTGCCCAGAAGCTCTAAAGCAATACCTGAGAGCTCGTTGTCTACCTGCTGAGCAAATATAAATACACCCTTATATTCTTCTAAAGACATTTTTGTTCTCCTTTAACTATTATAATTCATATCTTGGAACGCGCAGACTCGAAAATGCTGCGCGGCTCACAGGTTCTCAGATGACATGCTTCTCTTCAAGCTTACCAAACAGATAATCAACAGCCTCATCCGCAGAATCAGCTACGATCTTCTCGCCTGCGCCCTTCTTAACCTTATCAGAAGCCTTAGCAATCTGAGTAGGTGATCCCTTAAGACCGATGTTAGAATCATCAACATCCTTAAGGTCTGCTCTGCCCCATACTGTAACTTCCTTCTCGAAAGCATCAAAGATTCCGCCGGGAGTCATGTATCTGGGTTCACCAAGCTCTGCAAGAGCTGTGATAAGGCAAGGCATCTTAGCCTCTACCATATGGTA
The DNA here is from genome assembly GCF_000702265.1 of Butyrivibrio sp. NC2002. GTDB lineage: Bacteria > Bacillota > Clostridia > Lachnospirales > Lachnospiraceae > Butyrivibrio. The sequence goes on along the minus strand of NZ_KL370880.1, from coordinate 389,615 downwards.
ACGATCCTCGAACTGGCGCTTAACAACAACTGTCTTTGCCTTCTCATCAACCTTGATCTCTTCTGCGTATGAAATAACAGGAATACCAAGGTGCTCAGAAATCTGAGGACCAACCTGAGCTGTATCACCATCGATAGCCTGACGGCCTGTGATAACAAGATCATAATCAAGATTTCTAAGTGCACCGGCAATAGTAGAAGATGTTGCCCATGTGTCAGCACCACCAAGTACTCTGTCTGTAACAAGGATTGCCTTGTCAGCACCCATAGCCATAGCTTCACGAAGAACTGCTTCTGCCTTGGGAAGACCCATAGTAACAACAGTAACCTCTGCGCCATACTCATCTTTAAGACGAAGAGCTGCCTCAAGACCTGCTTTGTCATCAGGATTCATGATAGCAAGCATTGCTCCTCTGTCGAGTGTTCCATCGGGTTTGAACTTAACCCCGCCCTTTGTATCGGGCACCTGCTTTATGCAAACTACAACTTTCATTTGTTTTCTCCTTTATTCAAATAAATATCGGTTATCAGGAAAGTAATGCGCCAGAGATTACCATTCTCTGAACTTCTGAAGTACCTTCGTAGATTTCTGTGATCTTAGCATCACGCATCATACGCTCTACTTCGTACTCTCTGATGTAACCATAACCACCATGAAGCTGAACAGCCTTAGTTGTAACATCCATAGCAACTTCAGCAGCGAACAGCTTAGCCTTAGCAGCTTCTACTGAATAACGATCCTTGTTCTTCTTTGCATCAGCAGCAGCGTAAACAAGCATCTTAGCAGCTTCACACTGTGTAGCCATATTAGCAAGCTGGAACTGTGTATTCTGGAACTGACCGATTGAACGACCAAACTGCTTTCTCTCCTTAACGTACTCAACTGTACGCTCAAGAGCACCCTCAGCAATACCAAGAGCCTGCGCAGCGATACCGATACGTCCACCATCAAGTGTGTGCATAGCGATCGGGAATCCCTTTCCTCTTGCACCAAGAAGGTTCTCTGCAGGAATATGGCAATCCTGGAAGATAAGCTCGTACGTTGATGAACCACGGATACCCATCTTGTTTTCTTTTGTACCAAATGTAAATCCGGGTGTTCCCTTCTCAACGATGAATGCAGAGAACTTCTTTGTCTTTCTGCCCTTCTTATCCTCAACGATATCTGTGTATGCGATGATGATATAAACATCAGCTACCTCACCGTTTGTGATGAAGCACTTAGAACCGTTAAGGATCCATTCCTTACCATCTTCTGAAAGAACAGCCTTTGTCTGAACGCCCTGAGCATCAGTACCAGCCATGGGCTCAGTAAGACCGAAAGCACCGAGCTTCTCACCCTTTGCAAGGGGAACAAGGTACTTCTGCTTCTGCTCCTCTGTACCGTATGTCATGATAGGATCGCAGCAAAGTGATGTGTGAGCAGAAACGATAACTGCTGTTGTACCACAAACCTTTGCAAGCTCCTCAACACACATAACGTATGTAAGAGGATCGCATCCCTGTCCGCCGTATTCCTTCGGAACCGGAATACCCATGAAGCCGTATTTCTGCATTTTCTTAACAGTCTCCATAGGGAATACTTCTGTTTCGTCCACTTCTATAGCATTTGGCTTAACTTCTTTTTCTGCGAATTCTCTGAAAAGAGATCTCGCCATTTCATGTTGCTGATCTAACTGAAAATCCATGAAAAAATCCTCCATTTTGTCTGTAATCTCTCTCAATCTCATCGACACACTGATTTCGAGAGCTTACGTTATTTTTTTATCTTTAATTATTTGCGGTCTGTGGGAACCTTGTTTCCATCGCTGTAATCGTAGAAACCAATACCTGTCTTAACACCAAGCTTCTTACCACGAACCATCTTACGAAGAAGAGGGCATGCACGATACTTGGAATCGCCTGTCTCTGCATAGAGAACATCCATGATTGCAAGAACAATATCAAGACCGATGTAGTCGCCAAGTTCAAGGGGTCCCATAGGATGATTGCAGCCAAGCTTCATAGCTGTATCTACACCCTGGATATCTGAAACGCCTTCTGAATATACGAAGATACCTTCGTTGATCATAGGAACAAGGATACGGTTTACTACGAAACCAGCTGCCTCGTTAACCTGTACAGGTGTCTTTCCAAGATCTTCAGAGATCTTCTTGATCTTCTCAACATCTTCTGCAGGAGTGTTAGCACCCTGGATTACTTCTACAAGCTTCATAACAGGAGCGGGATTGAAGAAGTGCATACCGATAACGGGCTTGGGAAGTCCTGCACCGATCTCTGTGATTGAAAGAGATGATGTGTTTGATGCAAAGATGCAATCAGGATTCTTTACGATGTTCTCTTCAAGTTCCTTGAAAAGATTCTTCTTGATATCCATAACTTCAAGAGCTGCCTCTACTACGAGATCAGCATCTGTGCAGATATCGTTAAGACCTGTCTGGATCTTACCGATGATAGCATCAGCCTTAGCCTGATCGATCTTTCCCTTTGTAACCATCTTATCAATGCTCTTCTTAATCTTAGCAAGTCCGCCTTCAGCAAACTCTGTCTTAATGTCGCAAAGATAAACCTTATCTACTGTTTCTGCCTGTGCAAATGTCTGTGCTATACCAGCACCCATTGTGCCGGCGCCAATTACTGCTACCTTCATTTATATGTCCTCCTAAGTTTGTTTTATCAAATTATTTATTCTGGAAGTTTACAACCTTAACCTTCTTCGGATCATCTTTCTTACGAAGGAAGTTAGCCATACCCTCGCGCTGATCTTCTGTCTCAAAGCAATCACCGAAGATCTTCTCTTCGAGTTCAATTGCCTTGTCAATGTCAAGCTGAAGGCCTTCATTTATAGCCTTCTTGCAAGCGCGAACAGCAATAGGAGCATTAGCAGCTATTGTGTTTGCCATTTTCTCAGCTGCAGGAAGAAGCTCTTCCTGAGTATATACTGCATTAACAAGACCGATTCTAAGTGCCTCGTCAGCCTTGATATTACGTGCTGTATAAATAAGCTGTTTAGCCATTCCTGCACCGATGAGACGAGCAAGTCTCTGTGTGCCGCCAAATCCGGGAGTGATACCAAGACCAACCTCGGGCTGACCAAACATAGCATTGTCTGAGCAGATACGGATATCACAGCTCATTGAAATCTCACAGCCGCCGCCAAGTGCAAAGCCGTTTACAGCAGCGATTGTAGGAATAGGGAATGTCTCAAGCTTTCTGAATACGTCATTTCCTTTCTTACCAAAAGCCTCACCCTCAGCCTTTGTAAGAGTGCTCATCTCTCCGATATCAGCACCTGCAACAAATGACTTTTCACCTGCACCTGTAAGAACAAGTGCTCTTACTGTGTTAACATCAATGCCGTCAAGAGCAGCGTTAAGGTCATCAAGAACCTGGCTGTTAAGAGCATTGAGTGCTTCAGGACGGTTGATGGTAAGGATAGCAATTTTATCCTTTATCTCAACATTTACAAATCCCATTTTCTTTTATCCTCCTTACTTTTATTTATCCACTTTAACGTGGAAGAAGCGCCGTGGCGCATGTCCACAGCGCTTATACATCTAATATCAGTCGCGTTCTACGATAGTAGCACAACCCATGCCGCCACCGATGCAAAGTGTAGCAAGACCACGCTTCTTGTCAGATCTAACCATCTCATGAAGAAGAGTAACAAGAATACGGCATCCTGATGCTCCAACAGGGTGACCAAGTGCAATTGCACCACCATTTACATTAAGTTTGTCAAGGTCAAAGCCAAGATCCTTACCTACTGCTACAGACTGAGCTGCAAAAGCTTCATTTGCTTCGTAGATATCGATATCGTCGATCTTAAGACCTGTACGATCAAGAACCTTCTTTGTAGCTGCAACAGGGCCAACACCCATGATTGAAGGATCTACACCGCCAAGAGCACCTGCTACCCATGTAGCCATAGGCTTAACGCCAAGCTCCTTAGCCTTCTCTTCGCTCATAACAACGATAGCTGCTGCACCGTCGTTGATACCTGATGCATTACCTGCTGTTGTTACGCCATCCTTGTTGATAGGACGAAGCTTTGCAAGGCCTTCCATTGTTGAGCCGGGGCGAGGGCCTTCATCAGTATCAAAGATAACTGTGTCCTTCTTAACCTTAACTTCTACAGGAACGATCTCATCCTTAAACTTGCCAGCCTTCTGAGCTGCCTCAGTCTTCTGCTGACTCTTAAGAGCGAACTCATCAAGTTCTTCTCTTGTAAGCTTCCACTGCTCTGCAACATTATCTGCAGTCTGGATCATGTGGTAATCATTGAATGCATCCCAAAGAGCATCATTTACCATGCAATCCTTAAGTACTCCGTTATTCATACGATAACCGAAACGTGCCTTATCAAGTGCAAAAGGAGCCATTGACATGTTCTCCATACCACCTGCAACAACAATATCTGCATCGCCTGATCTGATCATCTCAGCGGCCATGTTTACGCAGTTAAGACCTGAACCGCATACAACATTGATAGTAACAGCCGGAACCTCAACAGGAAGACCTGCCTTAATTGATGCCTGACGTGCTACGTTCTGACCGAGACCTGCCTGGATAACGCAGCCCATAAGAACCTCGTCAACCTGCTCTGGCTTTACGCCTGCTCTGTTAAGAGCCTCCTTGATAACAATAGAGCCAAGATCTGCTGCCGGTGTGTTTGAAAGAGCTCCACCCATCTTACCGATCGCAGTTCTACAAGCGCCTGCCAATACTACCTTCTGTGCCATAGATGCTACCTCCGTTTCGGGACTATTTGTCCGCTATTTAAAATTATTTTTGTTGTTTGTTATTTTTTTGTCACAACGCATATATTATAGCATGCGTGCTTTTTTCTATGCAAGAAAAAGGAGGACAATATATTCTTTTTTTATTAAATTTTCATAAAGCTGTATAAGATGCACATAAAACTAATTGTCAACAAGAAAAATTTACAGAAGATTAAGAATTTTGCCCAAGGTTATCCACAATCCACAATATAAAAAATACGAATAATTCGAGTTATACACGAAGTTTTCCACCTTATCCACATTTATCCACAATAATCCACCATAATTTATCCTCTAAAAACAAACATACTTTTTGTCAGTTTCGCACAAATTCATAAAAAAAGTCTAAACTCATTAGTATAAATTGATAGCTCAAGCTTATAAATGGTATAATGAAACAGTAAATAAATAAGCAAAGGGGATGATTGCATGAAATATACTATCATTGGTAAGAACATCGATGTAACACCCGGTCTTAGATCCGCAGTGGAAGAAAAGATTGGAAAACTTGAGAAGTATTTCACACCGGATACGAATGTTAATGTGACGCTCACAGCTGACAAGGACAGACACAAGATTGAAGTAACTATTCCGGTAAAAGGAAAAATAATCAGATCTGAGCAGGTGAGCAGTGACATGTACGTTTCTATTGATTTAGTGGAGGAGATCATAGAACGTCAGCTTAAGAAGTATAAGAGCAAACTGGTAGACAAACACCAGACAGAGATCAGCAACTTCAAAAAGGAATATATTGAAAATGATTCCTATGATGATGAAGAGATCAAGATCGAACGTGTAAAGAAATTTGATCTTAAGCCCATGTATGTTGAGGATGCTGCAATCCAGATGGAACTTTTGGGACACAACTTCTTCGTATTCATCAATGCTGATACAGATATGCCAAACGTTGTTTACAAGAGAAAAGGCGGAACCTACGGCTTGATCGAGCCCGAACAGTAATAACCGTTTTTGAATCTTAATTAGTACTTAAAAAGGTCGGATGAAATCAATCATCCGACCTTTATTTTTGATCATTTTTAAATTTTCAAATTAGAAGATTCTTCTTACAGCAAGAACCTGTCTGTAATCAGCATTGGAAATCTTGATACCTGTAGCTGCTGTTGAAGCATGTACAATCTGTCCACCACCGATGTAGATTCCTACGTGACCTGAGTAACATACAATATCACCGGGCTGAGCATTGCCCAATCCGTCAACTGCTGCTCCGACGCTTCTGTCAGCACCACTTGAATGAGGAAGGCTGACACCGAAGTTAGCATATACACTCATTACGAATCCGGAACAGTCTGTTCCGTTTGTAAGACTGGAACCACCATATACATAAGGGTTGCCGACAAACTGCTGAGCAAATGAAGCAACTGCGGATCCTATTGAGCTTGACTGAGTTGTATAACTTCCTGCTGAATTGTAGCTCTTAGATCCTGATGAAGCCTTAGAAGAGCTTGTACCCTTCTTAGCAGACTCAAGAGCTGCCTTACGAGCTGCTTCTTCTTTTGCAAGACGAGCTTCCTCTTCTGCCTTGGATTCAGCCTTAACAAACTCTGTTGAAAGTGTTACATAGTCAAGTGAAACATAACCGTCACCTTCTTCTATGCTAACCTTAACCCATCCGTCAAGTTCTTCCGTTACAACAAGTTCATCTTCTATCGGAACAAGGCCGAGCACTTCATCATCTGTGCTGGGGCCACTTCTTACCTTAAGTGTAGTTGTGGTAACTGTAGCAATACGTTTTCCAACTTCCTTGGCGAGTTCAACTGCCTCATCGCCTGTTACGCAATATTCTGCCTTTACATATCCTTCTACAGATCCGGACTGTATCTTGTACCATCCATCAACTTCTTCGATGAATGTACCAACAGAATCATCATAGAGCTTACCAACAATCTCGCCATCCTCTTCACTCGGATTATCACGAACATTTACATAATCGTTTACATTAGCGATTACAAGAGTCTTGAAAAGCTCTTCTTCCTTCTGTTCATCTGTAAGCTCGGTCTCCTCAGCCTCTTCCTCTTCCTCAGCCGTCTTAATATTGGCACCTGTAGCTTTCTGAATATCATTAAGTATATTTTCCTGCAATGTTGAGGCAAGAGGTACTGTCTCTGTAATTGTTACCGCTGTATCTTCTACATTTTCAGCCACATCAGAAGAATCATCCCCTGATAAAGTTGATAAAGATACGGAATCAGAAGTTAGTGCATAACTTATACCTGCAGAAGGCAATACTGATGTTACCTTCGAAGATGAAGCAGATGCTTCAATACCACTTCCTCCAATTGTTACCGCAGCAGCAACCCCCATTGCAATTAGCTGCATATTAGTCTTTCGCAAAATCGACCTCCAAAATTTGTTACGAATTTGTTACATCTTTTAACAATATACTCTGATGAATTGTTTTTGTCAACCTTTTATACTATTATTTACTCCCGACAGTTAAGCCATTGTCTAAATTGCATAATTTTTTTGTACTATTTACGGCATAATAAAAAGCCAGTATCCATGCAGATACCGGCTTTTCCATAAATAGTTTCCGGGAAAATTTTACCAAAAAATTACTTTTTACCTATAAGGAAATCCTGAACGGCTGTGACAGCATTTGCGCCATCAGCTACAGCTGTAACAATTTGACGAAGTCTCTTTTTTCTGGAGTCTCCTGCAACAAATACTCCCTGTGTTGAAGTAGCTCCGTCTTCTTTGGCTATAACATAGCCCGACTCATCCATTTCGCAAAGGCCCGTAAAGCTCTCTGTAAGAGGATGAATTCCAATAGCTACAAAAAGAGCATCCGTATCTATATCTTTCTTTTCGCCGCTCTTAACATTTTTTACTGTTATGGCTGTTACTTTATTATCACCTTTTACTTCTTCAACTACGCTGTCCCAGATTATTTCTACATTGGAAAGACTCATCAGCTCTTCCTGCAGGATCTTGGCTGCTCTGAGCTCATCTCTTCTGTGAACAAGGTATACTTTGCTGCAGCCTCTTGCTAGGAAAATAGCATCTTCAACTGCAACGTCTCCTCCTCCGTTTACAACAGCGACTTTATTTCTGAAAAAAGCACCATCGCATGTAGCACAATAGGAAACTCCTCTTCCGGTAAATTCTTCTTCGCCCTTTATTCCAAGCTTATTATGGGAAGCTCCTGTTGCAAGAATAACAGTCTTTGTCTCATACTCGCCCTGATCTGTCACAACCTTAAATACAGGAGCAGTAGAGTCATCGCCTTCAGATACCTTGACAACCTCTGTTACAGTTCCTTCTGCAAATTCAGCGCCGAGCTTATCAGCATGCTCGCGGAACTTTGTACCCATATCAAATCCATTAATGCCGGGCAGTCCAAGGTAATTATCCACTTCATAAGTGATGAGTATCTGACCTCCGCTTACGGGATCCTTTTCTATTACAATAGCATCAAGTCCTGCTCTCTTAGCATATACAGCTGCAGAAAGTCCTGCAGGTCCTGAACCGATTATTACCAAATCCTTCATAGTTAGTACCTCCTCGTATATTATGTATTGGCACGATTGCTCCGCAATCCTGCCCTATCGGTCGGAACCATTCCAAATCATGACTTCGTCATGATGGTTCCTCCCTTTAGGGATTTGCAGGTCATGATTTTATTCTATCTGATGACCAGAATTCTTGCGAGCTTTTTCCTCTTAGTTCACAAGAAGTGATAACTAAAATTAAATTGTGTACAATTTGTATTTTTATAGTAATACCTTTCCTCTGATTTGTAAAGCACTATTTTTTTAAATATATAAGGCCGTTTTAAAAACACGCACATATGGCTTTATGATAAGATAATACTATGCGAGGTGAAAACAAATGAATTCATTAAATAACAAATCATCCGTCCTTGTAACAGGGGCATCAAGAGGAATAGGGCTCTCTATCGCAGAAACATTTGCAGCCGCAGGTCATCCTGTATATATGTGCTGCAGATCACATCAAAAAGAGATAATAGAATTATCCAATGAAATATCTGATAAATACAATATTCCTAGTTTTGCCTATGCCTGTGACATAGGTAATGAAAATGATGTCATTAAATTATTTGAAGCTATGACTCAAAATCCATGCAAAGCGCCCGGTATCGTCATAAATAATGCCGGAGTAGCCCATTATGGTCTTTTGACCGATATGACATCAAAAGAGTGGCGCGACCTCATGTCAACTAATCTTGATTCTGTATTTTATGTATCAAAATATGCCGTTCCCTACATGCTTAAGGAAGGCGGCGGAAAAATAATAAATATATCTTCAGTTTGGGGAAATGTCGGAGCTTCATGCGAAGTAGCTTATTCCGCATCAAAAGGCGGCGTTAATGCATTTACAAAAGCTCTTGCCAAAGAACTTGCACCAAGCAATATTCAGGTCAACGCTATTGCTTGCGGCGTGATCGATACCACAATGAATTCTTCGCATCTATCAGAAGATGAATTGCAGGCTCTTACAGAAGAAATTCCCGCAGACAGACTCGGAAGAACAGATGAAGTTGCACAGCTTGCACTGCAGCTTGCAAACGCTCCAAGCTACCTAACAGGACAGATAATCACCCTCGATGGCGGATGGATCTGATTGAAAAAGAACAAAAACTCTCCGTATACCATGGTCATTGCGCCCTTTCGCGGGTGCATGGTCTAAAGGTATATGGAGAGTTTTAAAATATTACTTAATAACTCCAGATAAAAACTGCCTGGTGCGTTCCTCTTTGGGGTTGTTTATCAGCTCATCAGCAGGTCCCATTTCAAGGATAGCGCCATCATCCATGAATATGGCTTTATCAGCGACATCTCTGGCAAAGGCCATTTCATGTGTAACAATTATCATCGTCGTGTTTTTCTCAGCAAGATTTCTTATTACCCTTAATACTTCTCCCGTAAGCTCAGGATCCAAAGCAGAAGTCGGCTCATCAAAGCAAAGTATATCCGGTTTTAATGCAAGAGCTCTGGCTATGGCAACTCTCTGCTGCTGACCTCCCGATAATTGATGCGGGTAATTATCCATCCTGTCTGACAGCCCCATCTGATCAAGGAGGTCTTTGGCATTTTCTATAATTCCTGCCTTTTCATTTGCTTCAGCATTTATAAGCGGTGCCAGTGTAACATTTTCAAGCGCTGTATACTGCGGAAAAAGATTAAACTGCTGAAACACCAGTCCAAAATGAAGTCTCATTTTTCTAAGAAGATCAGGATCTGTAACGGGATTTTTTCCATCAAAAAGCTGCTCTCCTCTTACAGTAATTGTTCCTTCATCTGCAGTCTCAAGAAAATTAAGGCATCTAAGAAGTGTTGTTTTACCACTTCCCGAGGAGCCGATTATAGATATCGCCTGTCCCTCTTCCAGATCAAAGCTTATTCCCTTGAGTATCTGATTTTTATCAAATTTCTTTTTTAAATTCTTTACTTCCAATATAGGCATATGTTCTTAAACCCTTTTACTTAAAATATCCAAGCTTCTTTTCTATATATCCAAAAAGAAGTGTCAACAGTCCGCTAAAGAGAAGATAGAATGCTCCTGTATAAAACAAAGGCCATATTATTCCGCTGCTCTTGATAAATGCCTGTCCGTTCCAGATGATCTCATAAACCGCAATTACTCTTGCCAGTGAAGTATCTTTTACAAGAGTGATCACTTCGTTTGAAATCGGAGGGACAATACGCTTGATAACCTGAAGCAGTATGATCTTCACAAATATCTGAGACTTGGTCATTCCAAGGACCTTACCTGCCTCATACTGACCTACAGGGATTGACTGTATCCCTCCTCTGTATATTTCCGAAAAATAACATGCATAGTTAAATACAAATGCAACAAGAGCCGCCATAAACCTACCATTTGAGCCGCCTCCCCACAGATTAACTCCAAGGAATATTCCCGGTCCGTAGTAGATAATAAGAAGCTGAAGCATCAGAGGTGTTCCTCTGACGATCCAAATGATAAACCTGATCGGATATTTCAGCACAGCTGTCTTGCTCATCGAACCAAAACATATAAAAAGTCCCAGTGGTAGTGAAAAAACAAGTGTCAGCAAAAATAATTTTATTGTTCCGATAAATCCCTCAAGCAGGGAAATTGTAACGGTTAAGAACATGAATCAAAGCTCCTTACTGTGCAATCAAAGCATCCTGAACGCCGTACTGCTCTGCTATCTGCTGCATTGTGCCGTCGTCATAGAGTGCTTTAAGCTCGGTATTAATATATTCAGCAAGATCTGATCCCTTGCGACATCCGATACCATACTCTTCTGTAGTAAGTTCAACTGTGTGTGAAAGGTTCTCGTAGCTTGTTCCTTCTCCTATCATTGCACCTGCCATAAGAAGGTCTATGATGCAGGCTTGTGAAGTTCCGGCTGCTACTTCCATAACAGCATCAGACTGTGATGTGAGAGATGTATAATCAAATCCATTTTCAGTAGCTGCTGCTTCACCTGCTGAACCTGACTCAACTGCATAGCTAAGAGCAGACACGTCTTCTACTGTCTGATATTTTTCTGCATCTTCTGAAGGAACTACTACAACCTGTGCATTGTTAAGATAAGGCTTTGTACACTCCATAGCATTTGTAACTTCACTTGTAAGTGTCATTCCATTCCAAACAACATCTATAGACTTGTTTTCAAGCTCCAGGATCTTATTATCCCAATCGATTTCAACAAACTCCACATCAACGCCGAGTGACTTTGCAACTTCCTTTGCCATATCAGCATCAAAACCGATCCAGTTGCCATCGTCATCCTTATAATCCATAGGTGCAAAATCTGTTATACCTACAACAAGCGTACCCTTGTCCTTGATATAAGAAACGTCTCCGTCTTCGGCTGTTTCTGAAGTAACCTCTGCATCATCTGCTGTTTCCTCTGCGCTTTCTTCTGCAGCAGCATCCGCAGTCTCTTCCACAGCTTCATCAGCCTTATCAGCTCCAGTATTGTCAGCTCCTGAACAAGCAACAAGGCCGCAAGTCATAGTAGCGCTCATAAGTATCGCTATAAGTTTCTTTTTCATAATGTCCTCCTTTTTGGGCAAAAAAGAAAAAGCATATCTGATATGCTTTTTCACTTTAGTCAATCATTCTTTTAACACTTTACCATACTAAATTGTTTATGTAAATACAAAAACTATTTAGCAGCTTTTTTAGTAAGGACTGTATACAATATAACTCCGGCAGAAACTATTCCGAAAGAAATAATCTGTGATGTAGAGAAAATGCCTACACTGCCTCTGTAATCATCTCTGAAAAACTCAATAGCAAATCTGCCTACGCCATAAAGCATAAGGTACATTGCTCCAACTCTTCCGGTCACTTTATTTTTGGATGCATAAAAAAGTAAGATCGCTCCAAAGATAAAATCTCCTGCTGAAGACATAAGCTGCGTAGGAATAAGAGGAACATTATTCGGTGCAAAATCAGAATGGGTAAACACAACTCTTAACGGGCCATCAGTCTGTGCCCCATAGCAGCACCCTGCACAAAAGCAGCCTATTCTGCCAAAGCCCTGTGCTATAGAAACCTCAGGCATTACCAGATCGAAATAATCAAGGAAGTTTTCTTTTCTCCTCTTAATATATATGAAGCTTGCGACTATTCCGCCAATGATTCCTCCATATACCACATATCCGTTTCTGAAATCCCATAAGATTGAAGGATTCTTTATTATGGCAGGAATCTCAACTATATAAAACAGAAGCCTGCATCCAAGCAGGCCTCCAATAATCGCACAATAAAAGATTCCGTAAATCGTATCTTCTGAAAAGCCTTTTTTCTTCCCCCTCCATAGCGCAATAAAAAGCGCCGATATAAAGCCAATAGCAATCATAAGTCCGTACATATGAAGTGTGATCGGACCTAAATGAATATCATTAAACATAAATCCCCATTTCTATTTCTTCAAAACTTTATCAATTGCTGCTATAACCTTGTCCTCGTCAAGTGGCTTGGTCACAAATTCAACCGCTCCGCTCTCAACAGCTTCCACCATTTTCTCATTCTGTCCGGCCGCAGTAATCATAATAACCTTGGCATCGGGATAAGACCTGTGAATGAGTTTAAGCGATTCAATCCCGTCCATAACAGGCATGGTAATATCCATCGTAACTATGTCGGGATGAAGCTTGCCGCAATCGTTATATGCTTCCTGGCCATTGGTAGCTTCACCAACTATGGTATGGTCATGTCTTTCCAGCATATCTCTAAGCACTCGGCGTGAAATCTTGGAATCATCTGCTATAAGTATATTAGCCATCGTCTCTCCTCACTTAATGTTTACATCACTATTCACGGAAACAATAAGGAAAACAACACTATCATCACAGTGGATCGGCATTATATGAAGGTCATTTCCTGAAATATTTGCAAATCTCGAAGAAAAAACCGGAGGTTCAAGTTCAATTCTCTCACCCTGAGCACTCCTATCCGTTGCATATAATCCGTTGATACAGTTAATCAGCTCACACATGGCATCAAGAGCATCTTCTTTGGTCTCAATAAATTCTTCCTTTGTATATCGCTTTGCCATTAACTGCAAGTCAGCATCTTTTCCTGCTATAGCCACTGTTGCAGAAGAAGCACCATGAAACTGTTGATATCCAAGGCACTCTTCCTGAATACTGTGTGTGACATAAGATTTTTCAACATACATATGCGTATCAACAAGTCTGTAGAAATTCTTTATGCCATAAGTGAAAAGTTGCTTGTATTCGATATTCTCTGTATCGACAAACAGCGGAATGATATCCGACATGTCGCCTTCCTTAAGCAAAACCATCTGCTCGTCGGTATACCCTTCATCCCTTTGAAAATCATTTAGCGCTTCATTAATAGCATCAAGAGTCATGAAGCCTCTGTCCACGATTGATGATGTAAAAGTCGCAAATGCATTTCCCTGAAGCGATAATAATCTTCCAACCTGAGTCTGAGTCAGATACCCTCTCTCTATCGCAAGATCGCCAAAATGCTTATCCTTTGTTGCCTGCAGAGCATTTATTTCCTCTGCCTGAGCAACAGTCATGAGTTTTTCGGTAACCGCGATCACACCAAGCTTAGCCCTCTTGGATTCCTGTATCTGATAGACCTGAGATAACTGACTTTGCTGAAGTTTACCGCTATCCACAAAGTATTTTCCAATTATTCGGTCGAACATAATTCCCTCCATGTATGAAACAATTAAGTCCTAAAATAAAAGACATACAACAGGAACGAAACACCATATTAATTTTACTTCATATCGAAATATCAAACAAGTAAAAACGGCTTAATATAACACTTATTTATTATTATTTTATATTTTATTCCTTAGGAGCAAACTCGCTTTCAACAGAATCGTTTCCCTCAGAAAGCTCTATGGGAGCTGCATCCTCATTGGAAAGCTCTGTCATAGGCATATCATCATCGAGCGAAGCGATACTCTCGCCTGAAAGGATCTCTTCTTCAGGTGTTTTTGCTGCGATTCCCTTTCCGCTCATAGCTGACTTGATCGCAGCCTCTGTATCTGAAAGCTTCTTCTTAGCAGGCTTTTTATTTCCAGCATTTGCTGCAGCAACTGTCTGTGCAGCCATCTGAAGTGCAAGCATTCTTTCTCTGGGAATCATTATTTTCTGGCCTGCAGGATTGATGATCACGCCATCCTTTTGACCTACAAATCTCAAAATATCAGGGAATGCAAAAACAGCGCCCTTGAAATCGGAATTTGCAAACATCTTGGTAAACTCAATTCCATCTGTAAAGATTGGAAGGAAATGCTTCTCATCCTTACTCTTGATCTCAGGAAATCTGATCTTGGTATCCTTGGTGAACTTAAATTTGCCATCGTCCATTACTTCAACGGGACCTTCATGCTGCATGGGAACAATATAGTTTGCAGCCTGAGCTGCCCTTGCCATACGCATTTCCTTTGTTGCAAGGACTTCTTTTCTCTTCTCATACTTAACAGGCCATCTTACTTCGCCAAGGAAGTCGAGCATAGCAAAAACAAGCTGAGGGTTCTTTGGTGAATTATCAGCATTTGAACCCCAGTCAGCAGGAGCAGCTACGATCTCTTTGCGCTTAAAGTGTGCTCTGTAATAACCGTTATCAATTATGAAATCTTCGATTCCAAGATAGTAGAGATAATCAAAAAAGCTTCTTCTGTCTTTTGCAGACTCAGCCTCATTATCTGCCTTGCAGGGCTTTATAATAAGTCGTCTGTACTGTTTTCCGAATACCTTTCCGGCATTTTCTGCATATTCCTGACATGAAAAGATGTTGATATATCCATGATCTATAAACGGATAGCCTGTAGTTGCATCATATAAAACATAGAGCATCTTGGCATCACGCACTCTGCCAAGTATCTCATTGTATATCTTTCTGTGATTAGCTTCATATCCGGGGATCGGAGCTATCTTCTGGAACTTTTCCATTGCAGTGAGCAAAAATAAAAGCTCCTGCATATCCAAAAATCTTATTGCCTCTACACTGATGTCCTCATCGTATATCATCATTCCGATCTCATCTTTTCTCTCATCTGAAATCGGATCTTCCAGAACATCCTCTTCAACTCCCTCAACCTTTATCGGATTAATCCTTACAGGAGACGGCCATCCCTCGGCCATGTGCTTTTCTTTTATTGATGAAAGCTCTGCTTCTTTTCTCTCTGCTTCAAGCTGCTCGTTAAGAAGCGCCTCATCCTCCTCCTTATTCTTTTTTCCTCCAAAAATATCAAATAACCCCATTATACTTCTCCTCTATAGACTCTAATTTATATCTAACTTGATCCGGTCGGATGCGGATACCGTAACCGCCCAAAGGACGTGCGCTAACGGTAACCAGCTCCTCTAAAAATTTTTATTGAACATTAAGATCGCATCCGTAGAACTCTTTTGAGAATTTTACGAGATACTCGGCATCCTTAACACCGCAGGTTTCATACGGTGAGTGCATTGCAAGCTGTGCCATTCCTATGTCTACAGTACTTATAGACACCTGTGTTGCTGATATATTACCCAAAGTTGATCCTCCGGCTACATCCGATCTGTTGGTAAATATCTGGAAAGGAATTTTAGCTTTTTCACATACCATCTTGAAAGCAGCTGCTGAAAGTGCATCTGTAGTGTACTTCTGATTAGCAGAATATTTAACTACAACGCCCTCATTCATGACAGGTCTGTTAACAGGATCTGCCTTCTCCGTATAATTCGGATGGATCGCATGCGCATTATCAGCAGAAACCATAAAGCTGTTTGAAAGTGAAACAAGATATTCCGACTCACTTCTCTTTGCAGCCTCATTGATTCTCTTAAGTGTATCCTTGAGGAATGTAGATGCCGCACCCTGCTTTGTGCCGCTTCCGACCTCCTCATTATCAAATACGGCGTGAACAGTCACATGCTTCTTGTTTTCTGCCATAAGAAAACCTTCAAATGAGCCGTATGCACATTCTATATCATCCAGCCTTGAAGCTGACAGATATTCATTATTTGCTCCCCAGATGGTGGGCTCTACTCTGTTATACAGATGAAGCTCATGACTTATGATATCTTTCTCATCCACTCCGGCTGATTCTGCTATCAGCTTCATGAAGCCATTTTTTGATTTCTCATCTCCGAAAACAGGAAGAAGGTCCTTCTGGATATTGTATTTGTATCCGCTGTTGGCTTCTCTGTTCATGTGGATTGCAAGTGAAGGGATCATCAGAAGATCTCTGTCAACGTTAACAAGTACACTCTTTGCAGCAAGTCCCTTGCCCTTTTTGTCCTTTACAAGGATTCTTCCCGCTACCGAAAGCGGTCTGTCAAACCAGGGAGCGCAAAGCATTCCGCCATAGCCTGCAACATTTAATGTAATATATTTACCTGCAGATTCAATCTCCGGATTCTCCTTTACCACAAAAGAAGGAGAATCACTGTGACTGGCGATTATATAAAATCCCTTATAATCATTTTCCGGAACTTTGAAAGATATGATGGAAGATGCGTTTCTTGTAACAAAGTATTTTCCACCCTTCTTTATTTTCCAGACATCTTTTTCACTTAGTTCTGTGAATCCTTCTTTTTCAAGAATCTCCTTAAATGCTGCTACTGCATGAAAAGCAGTAGGTGCTTTCTTAATAAAATCTATTAAATTTTTAACTGAATTATTACTCATCTCTCCACCTTACGTCTGTCATTTAAATGATGTTCCCGCTTTTGGGCATACATCAGCTCATCAATTATCCTTTGGAATTCTCCTGAAGTGCTATGCCTTGCGGGATCGTATATTTTATAGCCGCAGCTCACATCAAGAACTTCGCTAAACCCCCTCTTATTTCTTAGTTTTACAATTTCTTCGTGGACCTTTTCGATCTTCTCTTTTATAACTGTTTCATCAGTCATTTGGGATATAACGCAAAACTCGTCTCCGCCAAATCTTCCGATCCCTGCTTCCTGTCCGAAAACAGCTACAAGAATATCAGCGATATCCTTAACCGTCTGATCTCCCGCACTATGACCATGATGATCATTGATCTCCTTAAAATGGTCAACATCCATCATGATTGCCGAGAAGCTTCCTCCACCGGTAAGCGCCGTCTTTATCTTCTCATCAAGCAGAATATCAAGTCCTCGCCTGTTCATAACACCGGTGAGATAGTCCACATTGACATCCTTGCTCTGAAGATAAAAGAACAACACCATACAACCAAGCGAAATGCCCGCGTAGGTCATATCCATTTCGGACACAAAAACCTGCAATATAGCCCCCAAAAGTGAAATCGAAGGAAGCAAAAACAGCTGCTTTCTGTATTCAGACATTACATTATTTCTGAATAAGATCACATATACAAAGAGCAGGAAGATAAAAAACATTATCATTACTCCTCTGAATATGTATAACGGACCTCTGTAGTATATGCCATCTTCAAAATAATAGAACAGATTTAATCCCGATATTTTTGAAAAAATCACCCCGATTATATTTACAACGGCAAATGTCTGAAAAGCTATTCCAAATAATCTTCTGCTCTTCTCGTTTTCCTTATTCATCCAGCATTCCATATACTGAAGCGCAAACAGGATATCAACCGGATCAAACAGATAAATAATAAGATATCCGATCTTGGCAAGGAATAAAAAATTATCGGGATGCGTTTCTCCGATTTTTCCTACGGTCTCCGCACATAGAAGAACAAGTGTCATTACAAGGAGTGCCGAATACCTTCTACTGGCCTGAATTTTGGAAGTACTGCTCTGGAAAATTAGCAGAAGTACCAGTATTAGTCCTGTATAAAAATTTAAAACTATCCAGCTTTCAATAACCATAATTATTACTTCCTAAACATAAGTCTGCCAAAGAATTGTACCAAATTTAGCTGATAAAATAAATAAACAGATACTCACTTATCCGACTTAACTCTGTCCTGCAATCTCTTATAGTAATCTGACATTTTCTCAGCACTGACATTCTTTTTTACTGTTGGTTTCCTGAATCTGAATTTCTTAATGCTCTTAAGTTCATACTCCTGTCTGAAATTAAGTCTTTGCGCCTGTTTGCTGACATTTGCTCTTATAGCTTCTTCATAGTTTATCAGAGCTTCCTTTGCCTTACCGGGAGCAGCCAAAAATGCATCTTTCGCTTTGCCGGGTACAGCAGTTATTGCTTCTTTTGCCTTGGAGGGAGTAGCAGCCGCAACCTTAAATGCTTCTTCCATTTTTTCATCGAATTCTCCCATAGCCCCTTCTACCATCTCAAGGAGCTGCATAAGTGATGAAACCGTAAGAACCAGATCTGCCGCAAGATATCCCATAAGAAGAAGCGCAATTATTTCAGCAAGAGGAACAGGTACTGCAGCTTTTATCCCTTCAGCAACGGGAAGTACAAATCTGGTAACAAATATGCCGGCTACGCCAAATCCCATAGTTGCGGGAACACATACTCTTCCGTTTATATTTAACGGAAAATCCTTGTAATCCCACCAAACCGCATGGAACTTTTTTTCCAGAAGAAGAGATGTACCATACTCCAAAAAAATACTTCCTACTGCGCAGATCAGAAATATTTTCCAAATCGGGATCTGTGCATAGGGGATTCCTTTAAAGAAAGGAAGTACTCCAAAAACAAGCTCACACCCTATACATCCAAGACCATAGATAGGACAGATGGGTCCAAAAAGAAATCCTCTGTTGCTCCAGTGCCCCTCCTTAAGCGTGCAGTAGGCACATTCATACATCCAGCCAAAAAAGCTGTATATCATAAATTCTATAAATAGCTTACAAATGAACATGTTTCCACCCTATAAAAATTATTTTTTCACACTTTGCCTGTGCCTGCATATGTCGTTCAGGCAGCAATTATCGCATTTTGGATTTCTTGCTACGCACACGGCTCTCCCGTGATCGACAAATCTGTGACATAGATCGTTCCCCTCCTGCTTTGGAATTATTTTCCAAAGCTCTTTTTCCACTTTTCCCGGCTCTTTTATATTATCCACAAGCCCTATCAGGTTGGATAGTCTTATGCAATGCGTATCTGTCACGATCGCCGGCTGCTTATATATGTCTCCCAATATGAGATTGGCACTTTTTCTTCCGACTCCCGGTAGTTTGAGCAATTCTTCCATATTATCCGGAACAATGTCATGGTACTTTGAATGTAGTATTTTCATGCAGGCAGAGATATCCCTTGCTTTGGATTTCCCCAGACCGCAAGGTCTTATTATTTCTTCTATCTCATCCACATCCGCATTAGCAAGTGCCTCCACTGTCGGGAATTTTTCATATAGTTTAGGAGTAGTCAGATCCACCCTCTTATCCGTACACTGTGCTGCAAGTCTGACACTCACAAGGAGCTGCCAGGCATCCTTGTATTCCAGAGTGCATTCTGTCTTCGGATATTCTTTTTTTAGCCGCTCAATAACTTCCAGCGCAAGTTTCTTCTTCGTCATATCTTTTATATACATAAAGTCCGAAAAGCTGATTAAATAAGCTCCCCGGACTTTTAATCTGTTATTCTGTCATTGAAATAACACTGTCAATAAGCTTCAATAGTTCAAGCACGCTTCTAAAGTGTATCTTCTTTTTTCCTTCATTCCACAAAACCTGACCCTGCCAGGATGTATACTGCCTGAATTTAACCTGTATAAGGAATGTGGCAATTTTTCCCTTAAAAGACTTCACGTCGCGGATCGGTTCTCTTTTTCTTATGGAATTGGGATTGTGATAATCATCCAGTCTGTTCTTTTTGCCAAACGTCCTGTATGATGTGGTTCTCTGCGGAAAATCCCAATTATCATAGAGCTTGTCCATGATAAGGACCATCTCATAAAAGTTGGTAAAGCTGATGGCCTCTTCTTCATAAGGAGTCCAGATAACCCCCTTTATATCCTTGTTTTCATAACTATCCACACATACGCAGACAAGATTTTTCCCGTATATGCGCTCCTTCTCGTCACTCATCTTATGTCTCGCTTTTCCTTTTTGTTTATTATAATAATCCCCATTATTACAGACAACACAATAATATATAATCTATGTCCCGCCTCAGTATGATCAGCGGTGTCACTTCTTCTTGCGCCAAGGACATTTTCATCTTCATTTATTTTATCAGAAGAATCTATTCCTGTTTCTCTGTTCGCACCAAGTACATTATTGGTATCCGGCGCAGGCTGCGTATTTACGGATGTAGTATCCGATCCGTTATCTGTGCTGCTTGCAGAATCACTTCCCGAATCAGTTGATGAATTCTCAGAAGATGCGTTTTCGGAAGAATTATTCTCCGCTTTGGTTACGCGAAGCTTGCCGGGTATCTTACTTATCTCATAATTTTCCTCAGATGTACCGGGATTCATAGTATAAGTAAAATAGTTATAGCTTACTCCCACAGCCTTCTGCTTGCCGGTTACATTGAATGAAGCTCCTTCTCCCTGTGCAAAACCGTCACCTGAAATCGTAACTTCATCATTGGTAAGCGCTTCTCCGTCATATTCTTTTTTGTCACTAGCTGATTTCAAAGTGACATTTCTTTTTTCTATAGTAAGTTTACCTGAAACAAATTCAAAATTAAACTGCGAGGTAACAACATTGCCGAAGGAATCCTTCACAACGGGTGAACCTGTGGTAGTTACTTCATATTCACCTGCATTTTTGCCAACGCCTCTTGAAGAAATACCGCTAACGGTAAATGCCGCGTTGCCGATTTCAAAAGAAATACTCTCTGCCGGGTCACCATTTCCGTTTACGCGAAACTCTGAATTACTTCTTCCCTCTGCGATAAATCCGGAAACTTCGTGTTCTGTTCCATCATATTTATACGTCCCGCTAAGGCCGGTAACAGTAAGTGTATACTTCTGAGAATCCAATCTGTCGATTACTTCTAATGTTCCACTCTCTTTATATTCAATATAGTCATAGTTGGATAAATCAGTTCCCTCATTTGGAATAACGTCGAAATTATTGGGGACAACTCCAACCTCAGTGATCGTTTCCGTAAAACTATATGTAGCACCTTCACCCGGTATGAATCCCTCTTCGACCTCGAGCCTTTCATCACCGTTTACAAGTGGTGTTCCATCGTATAGTTTTGCTATACTTGCAGATTTCAGCACAAGCTTTTTAGGTGTGATCGTTATATTTGTATTTACTAAAACTCTGATATCTCCAGTCACAGGAGTCATATCAGCGCTGTAAACGATAAAGCCGCCTTCTGCCTCAATTGCTCTGTTGCTTTCCGATACATTTGTCACAAAATAATCATTTGCATCAAAAGATGAAGCTTCAATGTAATATGTTTCTCCCTCATCTCCGGATGCAGTAACAACAAGCACTTCCGCGCTATCAACTGCGATAGTTTTAGTCGGAAGTACTACATAATGAGGCTGACCATCATACTCAAAGTTCAAAGGTGCTGCAGACACAGTAAGCATTGCAGCTCCTATATCAGAACTAAGCTCTTCGTCCATAGAAGCAGGCTCATTTTCAGATGCCGGATCGTTATCGGGTAATGGCTCGTTTTCCGGTAATGGAACAGATTCCGGTGCGGGATCGTTTTCCGGTGACGGATCAGATTCCGGTGTGGGATCATTTTCCGGTGCGGGATCGTTTTCCGGTGACGGATCAGGTTCCGGTGCGGGATCGTTTTCCGGTGACGGATCAGGTTCCGGTGCGGGATCGTTTTCCGGTGACGAATCAGGTTCCGGTGCGGAATCGTTTTCCAGTGACGGATCATCCCCGGGATCAGTATTGCCTTCCAAAGCCTCATCCTCAGAAGTATTTTCTTCCTCAGAAGTCTCCTCCAGCTCTTCACCAAGGCCGATTTCTTCCGCATAGGTCATGACGGGTGTATACAAAGCCATCGTAGTGACTGCTAAAAGCGATGCACTCGCTGTAAATATTTTTCTAACTAATTTCCCCTTCAATATATTGCCCTCGACATAAAAACCACTCTGTTTCGGCGGATATCATCTGAAAAGACAAAAATATCCATATACATTTTATCGTTTTTAGGATGCTAAATCAACAGTGCCGGATAGTCCCTTTTCCACTCTGTTATTTATGTCTTCTACATGTCTGTTCCAGGAATCATACCTTTTATCTGTGCGGTGATCAGGGAGGATGTCCCCATATTTTTCATACAGTATTTTTCCGAGATATTCCGTAAAAATACAGCTGCCATAGTGATTTAAGTGAGAGTGGTCATGAAAATGCTCATCAAAATTTAGTCCCATCTCATCCATCTCATAATAAAAGTTCCTGAAATCTATTCCATGCTGCGCTGCTATTTCTCCTACTCTGTTGTAGTTCTCCTGCTCATTTTCAAGGACAACGTAGGGAACAACCATGAAATAGAGCTTAATATCTCTTTTCTCACAGAAATTTATTATCTTTTCAAGGTACTCCTCAGTTTTTTTAGGGAGACTTCCCACAATATCAGTGTCGCAGTCTTCAGGTTTTTGCTTATTTACCCTGAAATGAGGAGCATATCCCTTAAAGCTCTCAAGGTCTTCATTTCCGATCATTTTATTAAAATCATCTTCCGTCAGTTCCTCGTATCTGTTGTGATATGAAACAAAATCAGGAAAATAATCATCATATCGATCCGGAGTCATGCTTGCAAAAAACAGCCCCATCTTGTTTTTTCCAAACCTGAGCCCCTGAAGATTTTCATATAAAAAATCATACTGATAGTCATCTGTAAATGCGCAGGGAGCATAAAAATCCATGACCACCACCTTAGGCTTTTGATGCTTGCAGGCTTCCTGAAGATAGTAATAGCTCTGCCACATTGTCTGCTCAGCTGCAGTGTAATCAAACGCAGATATACCATACTTTTCCCAAAGCATTGCTGTATTAACTCCGCAGTGCACATGGCTGGCCCCCATAAACAGAAGATCTATGGTATCGTCTTTTTGTTTGTACATTGCCCTCGCCTGCTTGATCCCGTGCTCGGAGTTCTCAGACAAAAGCCTGTCTGCCATTACAACAGACGTTATCAGTATTACAAAAAACAGAATATAAGAAACAATTTTTTTCATAACATCATCCCATCAAAACTGCATGTACATAAATCCGGTAATATCGGTTGACGGACCGTATGCACCAAATACAAGAATCACCATTATCATTACGTAAAAGCTAAAAAGCCTTGCCCCAAGCGGAAGCTGCGCAAGTATTTCGCCAAAATCCATGTTCTTTTTTTTGATCAGAATATCAAACGCGACCATCACGGCAATTGAAATAAGAAGTATCACTATCTGCACCATGGTCGTTTCTATCAGCGTAAGCTCTGCCTCAATCGTAGTATTGTTACCGGTTCCAAGGATCATGTATTTAAGGAACGTAATTGCCGATGAAAAGCTGCCTGAGCCAAAGAATATCCACGCAAAGGATACGCTGCAAAAAACAAGTATCCTCCTAATAACTGCACACACTTTGTTTTTCCAGATACCGGTCTTATCAAGCATCACATCTACTACTGAAAAAATGCCGTGCATCATTCCCCATACAAGGAAATTCATTCCGTTTCCGTGCCAGAGGCCACAGACTACAAACACAATAAATGTGTTCAGATACTTTCTAAAGCTTCCCTTCCTGTTTCCTCCAAGCGGTATATAGATATGGTCCTTTAGCCAGCTGCTAAGGGATATGTGCCATCTTCTCCAGAAATCAGACATGCTTTCCGCAAGATACGGCGCCCTGAAATTCTGAGTGAGTTTTATCCCAAAAAGAGAGGCAATACCAAGTGCGATTGATGAATATCCGGCAAAATCCGCATATATCTGGACGGTGTACATCAGACTTCCCACAACCAGCGACCATGATTCATGTGTACTTGGATGCTCTAAAAAGAACGGCGTATATGAAGCAAGTCTGTCCGCAATCATCAGCTTCATGAAATAACCATAGATAATATATGAAAATGAAAGACTTAATCTTTCTTCATCTAAAAACCTTATCTCGCTGATTTTTTTAAGCGAAGTCTGAAACCTCTCCATCCTCTCGATAGGACCGCTTAAAAACTTGGCAAAAAATATCTGGTACAGCAAAAATTCTGATAGCTTAGGAAACTCTTTGAATTTTTCTTTGTATGTTTCTACAAGAAAACCTATGCTCTGGAAAATGTAATAAGAAAAGCCAATAGGAATCACTATTTTTGAAAATGGTCCAAAAACCCCGTCCCCGGGGACCATTTTGTATACGCAAAGAGAAAGGATACAGAGAATGCATCCGAGAGTGCATATTGTTTTGGAAAGCCTGGGGTTATCGCTTCTATTCTTTGAAATCAGTTGTGCCATGAAATACACTATAGCCGTTGTAACAATAACGGTTATACATGCAGAAACAGAAAGCCTCCATATATAGAAAAGGCTTACTGCGCATAGAATATGTACCCTGAGTGATGGTTTTATAATATAGAAAAGAAACAGGCCGGCTGTCAAAAATAGCAGCGATGAAATCGTAAATGACATAGATATATTCCTTCCGCAAAAAATATACTCACGAGCAGGATTATACCATATAGTTTGTTTTTAATGCATTACTCTTATATCTGTTATAGCAACTTCATCCCCTGTCAGTGCAACATATACTTCAGAGGGCTCATCAAAAATAGTAGTGGTGTTGTCTATTTCTATTCCAAGATTTTCTGTTACAGTTGAGATTTTCTTTCCGCGTTTATAGAAGGCGACTTCGCACTCATCCCCTTCCTTTACCTGCATCTTCCATTTTTCCCATCCCAGGAATCTGCTGTTACGCTTCATTGTAAATTTATTCTCAGCCTTATCTTCCTCTCCTGATATCTCGCCGTTTAATTTAATAAGCGCATACTCTGTATATCCGGGTCCGTTTACCATGCCGTTCTCAGAATAGAAGATGACAATATAAGCACAATGCCAGACAAGCGTAGCCGACGGCAGGCTCATATAGTGGAAATAAAGCCTTAGATCATCCTCAAGCTTTATTCCTTTTGTGTACTCTGAGCGGGTTTTGTTGATCTGAATATTCGGAAGATCGGACTCAATCCTGTCAATGTAGCTAATGACATGAGAGATTCTCTTAAAATCTCCATCACACAGCTTCTCTTCCGTAGTAAGCACTTCTATGTTCTGGATAAAGCAGTTTTCACCTGTAATGCCTATATAAACCTCTTTTGATACATCACCGATGGCTACAGTGGCCTCCACTTTTCCCGCAGAGCAGGTCATTTGGATAGTTACATGATCTGAATATTTGGCAGCACATATCTCATAGATTCCCTCTGAAAATTCTCTGGAATCCGGATTGTTTCTGCTAAATACAACTTCCATGTTCCTAGCCTTTGTAGAGTTATAATGCCCATCAAACCATAGCTCACCATATTCATGATATTTATATGCGTCGATAGCCTTTGGATGATTATGAAAGTGCTTATTATATGAATCAAAAAGTATGATCGACGGAGCGGAAAACTTTCCTTCCGGCACTTTAATCTTCTCGCAATAAAACCTGATCTTGGTGAAATTCTCTGATAGCAGAATGCCGGTTGATACAGCGCTCTTATAGTTGCCGCACAAAAGCTCTTTTTCAAGATGATACTCTTCATCCTCTTTTCCGGCATTATCCTGATCCATTATATGTATCATCATGTCCGCAAATTCAGGGTCAAATACAGTACCTGCCGACTCCACAAATTCTTCCCTGACTATCGGATAAGGAAGTGCTTCTCTGTATCTTTTTGGAGTCATCTTGTAGTCATAAGCATCTGCAATTCCGATGATCCTTGCTATTTCCGGTATTTCCTTGCCTTTTAATCCCTTTGGATAGCCGGATCCGTCATATCTCTCATGGCTGAACAAAACTCCGTCCATAAGATATGGGTACTCAGATATTCCCGCAACTATCTCCGCACTTATTACAGGCTTTCTCCTAAGCTCTGCAGTTTCTTCCTCAGTAAGGTCCTCCTTCTTATCAAGAATGTAATCAGAAATCCCTATCGTTCCCACATCATGGAGAAGCGCAGCATAATACACTTCTTCACATTTATCCGGATCTTTTCCGGCCATCTCGGCAATTCTTCTGGCAATATTGGCAACTCTCTCGGAATGCCCCCTTGCAAAGACATCCTTCTTCTCAATAGCCATTACAAATGCAGTAGTAGTCTGATCAAAAAGCCTTTTCATGCGCTGCTCACCCTCTTTTAATTCACCAACTTCAATCTGGTGAGCTCTCACTACATCTTTATTTATATCGAGATATGTAAACACGTATAGGGAAATAGATACAAGGACCATCGCCATATTTACAATTGATAATCCATAAGCAAATACCTGGATTATAGCTGCGATAATAGGCACAAAAATATAAAGAACAAGTGATATATATGTCAGCTTACTGAATTTCTTTTTGTTCTCTCTTATGACAGAATACTGGACAAAAGGTCCTATTATGGGTATCAGATAACTGATCAGAAATCCCGGACCTCTATGGTAGACATTATTCTCATCAAAGTAATAAAAAGTGCCTGTAAACTGTGAGAGCACAACAAGAAGCATGCCCACTATAGCTGCAGCTGCTACAATGTAAAGTCTGTAAGGCACATAAGTGGTTTTTCCTCCATCTGTGACAAGATCAATAAGATAAACATCAAACGTAAAGACGATCGCAGAGGTAAGTAAGAATACAAAGAAATTACTTACACGCACCATAATATATGCCTTCCTGCTTGTGTCTCCGGAATACAAATATGCCATTCTGTCCGAAAAAAGCAGCAAAGTTGCAATGAACTCCATACAGATAAGTATTATCTTTCTTCGCTTTCCAAGAAACTGCGTAAAAAACAGCAATATCGCAAAAGAAATACAAGCTGCGGAAAGCCCAAGCATAATATCCAATTGGTAAGTTCTGATAAAATCAAACATTCCTTGTCAGCTCCTTGCAATTTTGTCCTTAATCAGTGTTTCCATTGCATCATAGTCAAGTTTTTTCAGGAGTTTAGGCAACTGATCAAATATTGCAGCATCATCCTCCGGGAGTTTATACTGCGATATATTATCAAGCACCATTTCTATAGAATCATAATCCATCTGCGGAACAAGTTCTGAAAGCACATTGTATGCATCCATAAGCTCATCTTCTGGGATCAGGTCTTTATCAGCATCTGATTCTTCTTGTTTGATTCCGGCAAGTTTTTCCTTATACGCTGCATACTCGGATAGCATTATCTCGGTGTTAGCATCTATATATGTCATATCTTGCTTATTGCCTGCATCTTCAAGTTTTGCGCACAGTTCTGACAAGTGCGCATCTCCAATGATCCTTGCTGAGCTCTTAAGAGCATGCACTTTGATAGTATAGAGTCTGATATTTCCTTCGTTGTAGGCATCTTTTATGACTTTGGTATTTTCATCTATCGTGTCATAGAAGAGGTCTAACGAGAACAAGAATCCGGACACACCGCCGGAATTTTTGATTCCGTCTTCGACAGAGATACTCTCCACATCATAGATCCACTTCATATTTTCAGGAATCTCTGTTATCTCCTCTACAGCTTCTATGTCCTCCGGCTTCTCCATCATTGACTCCGGAATATGTTGCATTATAGTTCTCTCTAACGTATTTACATCGATCGGTTTAGAGAGATAGCCGTTAAAGCCTTTTGACTTGTAGAACTCTTCTCCTGCCACCGCGTTAGCAGTCAGCGCATAGACAGGAAGATCCGGCTTTATCTCCCTTATTATCTGGAGAGTTTCCACGCCATCAAGTCCCGGCATCATATGGTCAAGAAGTACAACATCAAAATGATTATCTTTAATTTTATCGATGGCATCTGCGCCACTATCTGAGGTTGTAACAAAAACTTTGGTTGCTTTTAAAAGTCCCTTTATGACATTGAGGTTCATCGGGTTGTCATCTACAACCAGAATGTCAGCATCAGGCGCGATAAACTTAGGCACATACGGTCCTGCTGCAACTTCTTTATCATGCTCAATAAATACACCTATAGGAGATGCATCTACAATTTTCTGATTAAGGGTCAGTATAAATTCAGATCCTTGGCCGTATACACTCTCACACCATAATTTTCCGCCCATAAGTAGCGCAAATCTTCTTGATATATCGAGTCCCAGACCTGTTCCCTGTATTGCACTATTTTTCTCTTCATCAAGTCTCTCGTATGCTGTAAAGAGTTTTTCCATGTCCTCTTCTTTTACGCCCATTCCGGTATCTTTTACAGAAAATCTAAGACTTGCTGTATCATCCTGCCTTTCATCCATTGATATGCACAGCGAAAAACCGCCAAGACTCGTATACTTTAGAGCATTGGTAAGAAGGTTCAGTACAATCTGCTTAATTTTTCCGACATCGCCATACATTTTCTTTGGCAAAAGTTCATCAACTACAACATCAAAGGTCAAACCTTTTTCAGTACTTCTGGTCCTGATCATAGACACTATAGAGCGCACCATGTCCTGCGAGTCATACTCCTGCTCAACAAGGTGCATTTTGCCTGATTCAATCTTGGAAATATCAAGAAGGTCATTGATAAGACCAAGAAGCGACTCGGAAGCATTTCTTATATCAAATGAATAATTGATCACAGAGAGGAAGTATCCCTTTGGCACATTTGTATGGTCTTCACGCATTATCATTTCATTCATACCCATAATGGTATTTATGGGCGTACGTATCTCATGTGAGATATTTGCAAGGAATCTCGACTTGGCAGAATTAGCCCTCTCTGCATCTTCTTTTGCCTGTCTGATCTCATCATACTGTCTCTTTATTACAGTAAGACCCATAACTCTCCATACTATAAAACCACCTACCAGTAACACGATTACAAACGTAAGAAGTCTGACCACAAACAACTCACGGATTCTTGGGACTTTATATATAGAGAATGCTTCATCCTGCAAAATTTCCTTGGTAGCATTGTCAAGGATCTGAATATGAAGCGTATAGTTGCCGTAATGAAGGCCTGTATACTCAAGCTGAGTCAGTTCGCTTCTGTGCATGGATATCCCTTGATCGGGCCCTCCTTCAAGATACATATTAACCATCGGATTTATCAAAGTATAATCCATTACAGCAGCTGCTATCTGTACTCTGTTACTTGAAGCAGGTATACGATATACACCTTTTTCATCACATGTGATCTTAGTATCATCACAGTAAATACTGCCTACTTTTACGAGGACTTTTTCGCTTTGCTCATAATAGTTCCTGATATTTACCTTGATCACACCATTTCTTCCGGGGACATAGATATTACCATCATTATCGCATGCACCGTCAGAGTTGCCGGTTATTGAATAAGGCAGTCCATTTGCCATATTGTAGAGCCTATAGTCTGTGATATTATCATTGACCAGTTCTTCTGCATTTATCATGTAGAGGCCGTAAGATGAAGTAATCCACGCATTGTCTTTTTCATCAAAGAAAATGTCATAATTATTGGTATTAGGGAACGAAGAAATATTGGTAAGCACACCTCCCTTTAAATACTCTATTGAATTCGAAGTGATGATCCATACCATATCCCTTACTTCGTCTTTTCTCAGTTTTATGATCACATCACTTTTAAGACCTGTCGTCTTGTCTATTTTGCGTATGACATCACCATCTATCGCATATATTCCATCTCCGTCAGAACCTGCAAGAATTACTCCGTCATCCATCTCAGTTATTGAGTGGATAACAGGATTTTTTATGCCGTTACCGGCGCCTAGAGATTTTATAACTATCCTGTCTCTGATAATTGCAATACCACCGTTTGTACCAGCTATGATGTCTCCGTTAGTAGCTTTATACAGGCATCTTATCTGGTCACTTGGAATATTGTTATATGTTGTATAAGAAGTAACATTTCCATCTTCCCACTGGCATACAAGTCCCTTATCGTGAGTAAAGGTTCCCACCCATAGATTCCCGGAATTATCCTCAGCAAAACACCTGACTCTGGCTTCTCCAATATATTTTGTCAGATCATCCTCTATTCTTCTTCCGTTTTTCCCAATGATCCTAAGACCGGTGTCAGTTCCAATATACAATCTGTCATTGTATTCAAATGTAGCATTTACCGTTTCCTCGGGAAGGCCAACTGTATAACTAAGATCAAGAAAATTGTTGGCTACAAGCTTCATAACTCCCCGGGTTGATGACGCAAACCACATATTTCCCTGATAATCCGATGTCATCATCTCTATCCCGCTATCAAGCGGAGTGTTATATAGCTGACTAAAACGCTTATTTTCGTTTATGTATCCGACTTTGCTTGTTGATGCAACCCATACTCTTCCGCAGTCATAGCTTATCCAGTGAATGCTTGTAAGTGGCTCCACATTTATATTCATCATATGGAGAGCATCATCACCAAATTTTCCATAATATACAGAGCTATCCTCTGTTCCTAAATATATTTTCCCAGGAATCTCAGGATCAGCCATAATAGTAGTTATGGTATCCATTCTAAGATTCCTGCTTTCGTATATTTCCGTGATCTGGCAGTTGTCTATTGCAAAAATAGCTCCTCCGGAAGTCTGCCCAAATATTCTTCCGGCAGCATCCTTATCAAGTTTAAGAACTCTTGACTTGTTTATTCTCTCATTATCAACTGCATGGACTACCATGTTTTTGTCGATATAACATACACCTGATGTAGTTCCCACAAAAACATTCCCGTCATTATCTTCCTCAAAAATGCGAATGGAAGATGAAGGAAGGCCTTCCGCTTCAGTGATGTGTATAGTCTCTTCTCCATCTACCACAACAATACCATCATCATTGGTTCCAACCCATATTCTGCCCTCGCTGTCTTCAAAAAATGCTCTGGCACTTGTAAGTCCACTTGAAGTATCATATTTCTCAAAGATCGATCCGTCATATTTAAATACTCCGCTATAGCCTCCGATCCATACATAACCATCACTTGCCCCAAGCAAAAACATCGCATCCGATGTGGGCAGACCATTTGATGCATCATATATTTCAGCTGTGTACCCTACATTTTTGATCTGGCCTGTTGCCGCATAGCCTCCACCAAATGCTGTATACTCGTTTTTGTTTTCTTCTATCTCATCCGCAGTCTGGTTTTGCGCATATGAAACAAAGCCCGCGTGCACACCCGAAAATAGCAGACACAGGAAGGCCAGCAGCAGAGCCTGATATTTAATTATCTTAAATCTGTTTCTCAAAGCCGTCCTCCATCAAACATTTCTGCCACGATTATACTTGCCGATAACCACTTTTATTTCCGGAACCGACTCAACAAACACTTCTACGCATTTTGGATCAAACTGCGTTCCGGCACCTTCTCTGATAAGCGAGAGTGCTTCCTCAACGGAAAGCGCAGGTTTATACACTCTCTTGGAAGAAAGCGCATCAAAAACATCTGCAACAGCCATTATTCTTGCAGACAGAGGAATGACTTCTCCATGCAGGCCATCAGGATAGCCCTTTCCATCCCATCTTTCATGATGGTAGGCAGCCATATTTCTGGCCTCTTTTAGGTAGTTTTCACCCTGTACGGTGTTGATAGCTTTTTCAATTATGTTTCTACCTATAACTGTATGAGTTTTTATTATCTCGTATTCCTCAGGTGTCAATTTACCGGGTTTGTTAAGAATCTTGTCAGAAATATTTATTTTTCCGATATCGTGAAGAGGTGCACTGGTAATAACATCAGAAGCAAACTTAGGACTTATCTTTTCAGCATAATAGCCCTTTCTCTTTAGTCCTTCGATTATTATCCGCACATACTCAGAAGTCTTCTGAACATGTGCTCCCGTATCTGAATCCCTGTTTTCAACAAGGTCCGCCATAGTAATGATAAGACCTTCCTGCATCTTCAGGGTTTCATCCGAGAGTCTTCTGACACTTCTTATCTTCTCGGTTTGTTCCATGGCCATTTCACACACTATGCGATATAATTTTTCAACCTCATCACCGGTGCGTACGTCAATTGAACGCATTTTACGAACCGCATCATCAAGTTTTCGCTGGTCATCTCCTGCTTCAATAAACATTTCTACGCTCTTCTCAATACTGTTTATCGGGTAAACCAAATTAGTCCCTGCTACCCACAGACCATATGCCAGGATCAATATGAAAAATCCCGCCATTATAAAAATAACGCGAAGCAGGAAATCCCACATATAACCTGTCATATACGTAAGTGAAACATCAGCTCCCGCATATGCTCTGCATATTCCGTTAGCATCTCTTATTGGATAGTAAGCAGTAAGGACCCATCCATAAACACTGTTTTTTTCTACAGTATCTATCTCTTCTCCTGCAAGGAGCTTATCCCTGTAGGGTTCAAACTCCTCTTCCAACTCGGTAAAAAGCCCCGGACTATAGCCCTCTTCATCATCCGTATCAAGATCAAATGCCCAGTAATAGCCCTCATTTCTTACCTGAACGACATATAGATACTTCACTCCTTGTGCGTTATCACGGATTTTTGTGAGCATGTCTTCTGTTTCTTTGTATCCCCTAGCATCTTCGCCGTATTGTATATATTCATCTATCATGTCAGCATCAACAACAGAAGCAGCGAATTCTGCCGCATGCCTTGCATTTTCTGCCTTTTCTTCCTTGTATCTCTCATAATACAGATTAATTCCGACACAACACATGATAAAAGTCAGTGCAAGCGAACATCCAAGAAGCATAAAGACCATTCTTGCTTTAACACTTTTTTTCAGATTTCCACTGACAGATTTCAGATTTTTGGCTTCATCTACGGACAATGGATGCTGCTTCCAGCCACTGTTTTTTATTCTTATTGCGATATTTTCAGGGAGGATATGCCTAATAAGCATAGCTATGAAAAAACAGAGAATTTTATCAACCAGATTAAGAAGAATATTGAGACTCAGGAAAGCAATTACTTCATTGATTCCTGTAGCACCGGAAACAACATCGATAAATGAAACCACAGCCGCAAGCTGAGGCTTTCCAAATGCTCCCCATTGAAGAAGACCACTTATAAGTCCTGCACTTATTCCGGTAATAAGTACATACTTAGTAACAGCTTTAAAGCTTTTAAATGAACGTTCTCTTGCATACCAGGCGGTAAACATTGCAATAAAAGCATTGATAAAGCCAAAATATATAGTCTCGTGATTAAAGATCGCGCCAAAGACGTTGGACATGACAGCGGTCATTATTCCCGGGAAAATGCCGCCAATAGTCGCTGCTGCGATCGTACCTGCTGTATCAAAAAAAATCGGGAAACCGGTTCTATACGCAATAAATGACAGCACAAAGTTAAGCGCAATACATAAAATGGTAAAGAATGCGCGTAACAGGCTGTCATAGTTTGATTTCTTCAGAAAAACCTTCACCGTATATCCTCCGAAGCAAAAATAAATATTTTCAGATGCCCGATTTTATATGCCTTTGTTGCTATTTTATCATTAAAACATCTACTCTTGCTTCGGTTTATCGTTTTTTTATATATCTTTAACTGAAACTTTCCACATATTGGGAGGTCAGGCCTCCTTCTCTTCATAATTGGAAATCTCATTCATGTGGAGTATCTGGATCTCGTCTATAGCAGATAGCATCGGCTTAACATTTTTCCCTCGGAATTTTCTGTCTACATAATTGGATGTGATCTTCATAACTGTTCCGCTAAGTGAAACCACACCTATCAGGTTGGGAATAGCCATGAGTCCGTTGAAAGTATCTGAAAGATCCCATGCAAGAGTCAGATCCATTGTTGCACCAAATACTATGAATACAACAAAGACTATCTTATAGAACTTCATATTCTTTCTACCAAAGAGATACTCAAATCCCTTACTGCCATACTGGCTCCAGCTAAGGACTGTTGAAAATGCGAAAAAGAGAATTGCTATAGCAATAAATGCAGATCCAAATCGTCCATATACAGTTGAGAAAGCTTCTGCTACAAGTGCGGTGGATACCTGATCAGAGATGACAACGCCTGTATCAAGATCGACAAGACCACTTGATAATACGGCTACCGCTGTAATAGTACATACGAGCATTGTGTCGGTAAACACCTCAAAAATGCCCCACATTCCCTGAATAACAGGTTCTCTGACATTAGAACTCGAATGAACCATAACGGATGAGCCAAGACCTGCCTCGTTGGAGAACACGCCTCTCTTCATTCCCCATTGAACAGCCATAGCTATTCCGCTTCCTACAATTCCACCTCCTACAGCTCGCATTCCAAATGCACCTTTGAATATCGAAACAAATACAGGTCCGATCATTTTGTAATTAACAGCGCAAACTACACCGGCTCCCAAAATATACAAAATAGCCATGAACGGCACAAGTCTCTCCGCTACTGTAGCTATTCTCTTAAGACCTCCCACGATTATCAGACCCGCAAGGATCATAAGAAGCATTCCAGTAACGACATTAGGTATTCCAAATACTGTACTCATATTTACCGCTATTGAGTTGATCTGTCCCATGTTTCCGATTCCAAATGAAGCGAGAATGCAGAACACACTAAATAATGCCGCAAGAACAGCACCTATTGTTTTGCATCCCTTCTTCGAACCAAAACCATCTCGCAGGTAGTACATTGCTCCGCCGCACCACTCGTTTCTCTCATTACGTCTGCGATAGTATATACCAAGTACATTCTCTGAAAAATTAGTCATCATTCCGAAAAAGGCGACAACCCACATCCAGAAAATCGCTCCGGGGCCACCTGCCGCGATCGCTGCTGCCACACCGGCAATATTACCGGTTCCGATCGTAGCAGCAAGAGCTGTGCACAGACTCTGAAACTGGGATATCTGCGTATCTTCTTTTTCGGTATGCGCAGTAATATGCTTATTACTAAATATTCCGCCTATAGTATTCTGTACCCAGTGCCTAAAATGCGTAATCTGGAAAAACTTAGTGAGACAAGTCATCAAAATCCCTGTTCCCACAAGTAGGATCAGCATCGGCAATCCCCACACGAAACTGTTAACAGCACTGTTTCCTTTTTCAACGATCGACAAAAAGTTTTCCATTTTTCCTCACTTTCCAACTCCGAACCAATATACAGCAAAAGGGCATCCATGAATATCATGAAACGCCCTTGTTTCTTGTTCTGTATAATATCACATTTTTACGGGTTACGGAAGTATAATTATGCAAATTATGCAGAAAAATATTAATTTTTATTTTCCCAGATCATCCAGGGAGCACTGCCTTTGGCCACTAGTTCTTCCAAAACGTCATGCTCTCTTTTATTATCCATGCACTGCCAAAATCCCTTATGAGAATATGACATAAGTTCTCCTATACCGGCAAGTCTCTCCAGCACATCTTTTTCAAATACTGTGTTGTCACCCTCTATCAGCCTGAACACCTCCGGTTGAAGAACCATATACCCTGCATTTATCGGCATGGAATCTGCAACCCTTTTTTCTCTGAATGCTCTGACTGAGTTATTTTCAGCGATATCAAGTATTCCCTTTTCCTGATCGAGAAGCACAGAAGTAAGTGTCGCGATTTTCCCATGCTGCTTATGAAACTCAAGCAGGCGCCTTATATCAACATCACATACTCCATCGCCATAGGTCAGCATAAAAGGATTATCGCCTATATATTTCTGAATTCGCTTAAGTCTTCCACCTGTCATGGTATTAAGGCCGGTATCAACTACAGTAACCTTCCAGGGCTCAGTTCGAATGTCATGAAATTCTATGCTGTAGGTATCAGCCAGGTCATAAGTTACATCTGACGTATATAAGAAATAATCTCCAAACCACTTCTTTATTATGTGCTGTTTATAGCCCGCACATATAACAAACTCATTGAAGCCATAGTATGAATAATACTTCATGATATGCCATATGATCGGCATTCCGCCAATCTCTATCATCGGCTTTGGTTTATATCCAGACTCTTCTGAGAATCTGGTACCCTGACCACCTGCTAAAAGAACAACTTTCATAAATCCCCCTCAAAAAACACAGATATATTCTTGTCTTTTATTATAATCGTTATTTCGATTATTATGTATAAAAAAACAATAAACAACATGAAAAGGCGCCCTTCTTTCGAAAGGCGCCTTGATTGATCTTGAATAAAGCTTTATATTTATTAGCCCTGGAGTAGTGACATAACACCCTGTGTACTCTGATTTGCCTGTGCAAGCATTGACTGGCCTGCCTGTGCAAGAATGTTGTTCTTGCTGTATGTAACCATCTCTTCGGCCATATCTGTATCACGTAGTCTACTCTCAGCTGCTGTTGTATTTTCTACTACGTTATCCAGGTTCTTGATCGTATGCTCTAATCTGTTCTGGATAGCACCGAGTTCAGATCTCTGATCTGATACTGTCTTAAGAGCATCTTCGATAGCATCAATTGCGTAGGTTGCAGCAATTCCAAGGCTATCTGTTACTGTCAGGTTCTGGATTCCCAGGTTAGCGGCATTCATTACCTGTACGTCCATGAGAATCTTGTTAGTCATGTCTGCATCAGATCCTACGTGAAGCTGAAGTCCTAAGTCCTTAGGCACTCTTGCTGTGCCCTTGCAGATTGAGAATGTATACTTAGCTTCTCCGTTAGTTGCACCTGATATCGGAGTACCATTAAAGTCTCTGCAGGATACCTTTACCATGTTAACCTTATTACTGTCTACACCTATAAGATTTGCCTGTTTAAGAGCATCATCAATCTTTCTAAGTGCTGTCGATACAAGAATGTTCTTGTCAAGATTAGCATCAACTGCAACTCTGGTGCTCTGTGTAGTAGGTGTTCGAACCTGAGCACCGTCAACTACCATAGCCTGTAACTCCTCAAGAGAGTACTCCTGGTCACCAACCTTAAATACACTTGTTGTACTATCGTATGTGCTAAGAGCTTTAACATAAGTTGTTCCGTTAATTACTACAGATGATCCTGCGGTAAGTGCATCAGAGATATCACCCTGGATTTTGCCGATGGTATCTGAAGTTTTATCATACATATGGTACATCTTACCCGCTATCTTTATGTCATCACTCGTCTTAAGGTAGCAGGTAAATGTTCCGTAATCTCCCAGGTCTGCTATTGTTCCGGCGAGACCTGCATCATGTGTATTCATATATTTATTATAGTTTCCGGTGCCTCCTCTAAGAAGGTAGGTCTCGTTAAACTTTGTTGTCTCTGCAACTCTGTCAATTTCGGTTGTAAGCTGAGTTATTTCGTTCTGGATAGCATCACGGTCTGTCTTACTGTTTGTTCCGTTAGCTGCCTGAACTGCAAGCTCATTCATTCTCTGAAGCATATCGTGTACTTCTGTAAGTGCACCTTCAGCTGTCTGTACAGCGCTTACACCATCATCAGCGTTTGTTGATGCTCTGTCCAAGCCTCTCATCTGCTTACGCATTTTCTCACTGATCGATAAGCCTGCTGCATCATCTGCTGCTCTGTTAATTTTATAACCTGAGGAAAGTTTTTCTGAAGACTTTGCCTGCATTCCTGTAGTAATGCCAAGCATTCTATTAGAGTTCATCGCCGTCATATTATGCTGGATAACCATATTATACCTCCATGTGGGTGCAGTCTCTCCCTCTTATCCTTAGAGTCTGAGCCTGCTGCTTGATTCTTTGTTTCAAAATAATAGTTACTTATTAAGTTGAGTGCGCTCCCACATCGATCATCCTTGACGATGTTTTTTTGTTTTACACTCTATATATCGTTCGGTTTTTTATTTACTTAACCCCTTTTTGAAATTTTTTTTGAAATTTTATTTCATTTTATCCGTTCGTCATATAAAAAAGCGAAGAAACGCAGTATTTATGCGCATCTTCGCTTTTCGTTTTTTTTGAATTATTTATTCCATTCGTTTTCTATCCACATCACCCTTTAAAAATAGATTTTCATTTCCACCTGTTTTTATAGGATGAAGGGCATCTGTTTTGATCATATATGCAAGATTCTGCCTTGTACATTCAAATAACAGACAAGCTTCTTTTGTACTTAAAACATTATTCCCGGCAAAAGAATAGAAATCATCAGCAGTAACATCCAATTTCTTTAATACAGATAATAAGGATGTTTTATCTACTGTAATACTATCGTTGAATACAATTCCATATCCTCCGGCATCAGCTCTAAGCGTAGAAAGTAACCGTTCATTGTCAATAACGGATCTGATCTTACTATTAAATGTAATTAAATCAGACACCTTACCTGCAAAAACACCACCATCTTCACATATACATACTATTCTGTCTTTTCCTGACAAAAAGCACTCTTTAATATTTGTTTTTTGCCTTTGTTTAACCCAATCAGGAAGTTTGTCTTCTTTTATTTCTTTTATATAACATTCATCCTGAGATGATCTGCCTTTTCCAAGAGCAAGTATCTTAGCCTCATTATATTCTGCAAGTTTATGAGTTCTTAAAATCATCCCCAGATTTTGGCGCCCGCAAGGAAGTACGCGCTCCTTTACCCATAATGCTGCAGCTTCTTTGGGAATAGTATATATACCTTTTTTTACATAATATGTAAACAAAAGAGGGGCCTCCCACTCCGTCAGCCCATGCCGTAGCTCTATAACAAAAGCATCAGCTTTCTCATAATATAATAGAAATCCTATCTCTTTTGTTCGACTAATATATTCATCAAAGATTTCATAGACTTTCATAGTAACACCACCTTGAATATATCATGTCCCATATTTTATCCATATGTGCTTTTGTAATGACTCCGTCAAGATCAGCAAATAGCTTTTTCTTATCTGCTTTTACCAGCTGCTTATCAAATACCTTTTTCTTATCTTTGATCAGTGCCAAATTCTCTAATGTGGATCTGCTTCCTATGAAATTGTGACAGGGAATATCTTTCATAACATCAAAATCTTTTATCTCTGCTTCTGATAAACACGAATAAAGAAGAGATAAACCATGATCAAAAAACGGTGCTATTCGTAATGTGCGTTTTTTCGAATCTCTTAGAATTTCAATATTTGCTCCATGCCTGTCTCGATTTAATATAAGGAAATCAACGGCAAGCATTGTATCTATATATTTTCCCCATCCATTTTCCATGCAAAAGTCATATCTGCTGATTCCATCTTCTGCTTGT
The DNA here is from genome assembly GCF_000702265.1 of Butyrivibrio sp. NC2002. Lineage (GTDB taxonomy): Bacteria > Bacillota > Clostridia > Lachnospirales > Lachnospiraceae > Butyrivibrio. Next base: position 350,331 of record NZ_KL370880.1, on the reverse strand, counting down.
ATCTGATAATAATCATCTAATGCAGATTTTGACTCACCCTTTTCTTTAAAATCAGTCGAAACGCAAAACCATGTATCGTAAGCTTTGCCATCTATATCAACATCACCATGAATTAGTTTATATTCCAAATGCTCTACTCCGAGAATTGTAAGAAGCCTATCTACAATAATCTCATTTACACATTCATGACCAATAATTCCTTTTTCACTATCAAATAGTGAAAGCTTATAATATCTCTTTCTCCCGTCTATAGTTTCTTCTGCTTTAAGAAAAGTACCGGTAGTTCCACTGGAACTCCTTACATGAGACCAGTTTAAATATGTGTAATCCTTCTTATTTACAATTACTTTTTCATCCATAGAAGATTTCCTCCTACGAACAAATTAGCATTTTATTTGACGTTCGTCAAATAAAAAGAGCCAGTCCTTCAAGACTGACCCTCATAAACTTGGGAAACCTTCACGAAAATCTTATGCTTTTACAGTTTTCATCTTCTCAATGATCAAATATACGTCATCAGCAGATCCCACTTCCTTAATGGCATTAATAACTCTTTTCACATATTCTGATGGTTCGTCGAGCTCATCTGCAATTGTCTCTGCATCTTTACCATCAGAGTATTTCTTTGATATTTTTTCCACAAGAAGTTGTTCTTTCCCTTCTTCTCTTCCTTCTTCTCTTCCCTGCATTCGTCCAATATTTCTCTCTGCTTGTACGTCAAAACCTTCCCAATCATCCCAAAGTCCCATACTTTTTCTCTCCTTGATCTGATCTACCATTTCCCAGATTTCGTTTTCCGGGACGTTCTGCTTACGAAGAACTACTGCTATTACTCTTGCGATTGTATCAAGTACATCACTTGGAGAATTCTTTTGGATATTGTCAAGATAACCTTCCGGGAACCCTTCCTCTACTATAAATCCATTTTTTTGGCATTCTCCACAGATTCATGGTTATGTTCAAGTCCAATGACATCTCCACCTGCGGCCTGCATGAATGACATAAACTCACCGCTCCCGGCACCCACTTCCAATATCCGTTTATCTTTAAGATTATAATTATCAATATTAGCAAGTTTGTTTCTTTATATCAGATACTACTGTAGCTTCATGTTGCATCTCAGCATATATCCTATCTAACTCTTCCTTCGGCAAAAATGGATACGGATTCTCCAAAAGAGCTGAAATTCTGTTGCCATTCTCATCTAAGCTGGAAATACATTTAGGAATCTCGTCAAACAATATTGAACCTACAAATTCGCATATTACTGCCCCTTCTGTATTCATAGCCTTATCAACAATAGAACTAATTTCCTCATTTCTTTCTATGCGATAATATTGGATTCCATAAGCATCTGCAACTTTAGCTAAATCAGGCATTGTAACACCACTATCCGCATCACACCCCACATGGAAGCCATCAAAATTCCTATCTTGCATAGTTGAAATAGCAGCATAGCCTTCATTGTGAAAGATAAACATTTTTGCATTTATTCCGTTATGCACTATAGTCTGAAGTTCCTGAATGTTTAGCTGCAAGCTTCCATCGCCTTCAAACATAATAACCCTGCCATTTCCCGAAGCATAATATGCTCCAACAACAGAAGGAAGCGCAAATCCCATTGAGCCAAACCCCATTGAAGATATTGTCCTTTGACCTTTTTTGTGCTTGAACGCGATATGACCTGCTGTGTTACATCTGCTGGTGGAAGATATAACAATGGTATCATCACTATTGCATTTTTCTGATACCGCAAATGTAAGTTTATAGAGGTCAACACCTGTGCTGCTAACAGGCTGTTTCTCATTTTCAAGTGGATACTTGTTTTTTATTTTCTTACAAAAAACTCTCCAATCCTCGAATTCATTTGAGTCAACCTGACCTATTTTTGTGCATAATAAATTAAGGAAATCTTCTACCATGCAACAAACTTCAACCTTCTGTGGCATGTTCAACTTCCTGATTTCATTCTCATCAATATCGACTATATATTTTTTCGCCCTGAAAGCAAAATGTTCCTCGCTAAAAGCAGTAATCATATTGTCGAGCCTGCTGCCCAAAACACATACGAAGTCTGCAGCCTGTGTGATCAAATTAGAATATCTTCTAGCCTGGAGACCGGGACTACCAAAAAATAACGGATCATCATCATCCATCAAAAAAAGCGCGCGCCATGTAGTCACTACAGGGATCCGCATTTTATCGTTTATTTCTTCAAACAATTTACTTGCTACCTTAGAAGTGCATCCATGCCCCAGAATAAACAAAGGTCTCTTTGCTCTTTTTAAATCACTTACAAAACTCTCAGTTATGCCATCCAATTGCTCTATTGTAATGTATCCGGAATCTGACTCTATCGCATATTGCTTTAGCTCATCAGGTTCTATATCCTCGTTCTGTATATCTAATGGGATATCAATCCAAACCGGTCCTTTTCTTCCGGTTGTTGCCTCATAATAAGCCCTTTCCAGGTGATATCTGATATCCGAAGCCTCCATAACTGTTACTGCATATTTTGTGACAGGCTTTGCCATAGAAATAATATCATTTTCCTGCGCGCCAAACTGCCTAACACCTCTAAGTGAAGCAAAATCTGCTCTTTTAACTTGTCCTGATATAAATATCATAGGTGTCGAATCTACGAAAGCTGCACCAGCTGCAGTAAGTGCATTTGTTCCTCCAGGACCGGTTGTAACAAGGCATACTCCCAATCCATCATTGTACATCCCGTAGCCTTGAGCAGCTATAGCAGCAGCCTGCTCATGATGGCAACATACATAATCTATATTACTTCTTCCCAGCGCATCCACCAGATACATTATTCCGCCACCACTAAGCATAAATATATGTTTAACATCATTTTTTTCAAGAAACTTCATTACATAATCAGCAACACGCATCACCAACCCCCACATTTTATGTTTCCTAATGATTTGCTACATTATCGCAAATCTGATTTATTTACATTATTTTCAAATTCTTTATACTCGCTCATTAGAGTGTCAAAAACCTTTTGATCTTCCATTGCCTTGAACATTTCATCCATACGATCATTATTTCTTAGCCAAATATACATTTTATTGGCTTCTTCAGTACCTTCTTTTTTTCCTTCTTTTTTTCCTTCCTCATGCCCTTCTTCCTTGGCATCACGCTTAAACATTTCAATTACTTCCGCTTCATTAAATTCGTTATTCATTATTCCTTTAACCTCCGCGCGATTTTCCTGTAGAAATGTCTTAATTGACCAATCTCCAGGCATAGAATCGATTGCCATTTCTACAGCCTTCTCTATAGTATTGTTATCTATCCTGAATTCTCTCACTTTATTTACAAACCATGAATATTCTGCTAATGGTTTACATACTTCCATTATTTCATGGTTCCTACCGAAGTTAATATTAAGCATTGTGACTTTAACTTCTATATCTGTATCACTGCAACTATCTTCATCAAATGAATCACTTAATTTCAAAACCTGACGGTCCTCTTTCTCTGTACTTCCATTATAAAACACAAAAAGCTTTGGAGTGGGAAATTTTATAAGCTTTGAGCCATACTTATTCAGTTTATTTTTTGCCACATACCCTTCATAAACGTCTCCCACATACTGCATCATCCTAAATGGCATGTTTGGATTGTACGTCGACTGATGTTATGTGCAGGAACCACTTATGTAAAAGGTCTTTATCTTGTGCACTTTTTCTGCACAATCTCCGCTTTTTTTCTTTGCATAATTCCATCATACTTATAACTGGAACTATATTCAACTCGTTTCAGAAAGTGAGGTGCTTATGGAATTATCAAATGTTGCTCAGGCTTCAGAAAATCTTTTTGCTTTTTTGAAAGAATTGGGTTATTCTGATAGCTCACTTGTTACGTATCGGAGGATAAGTACAAATTTCCAAGCTTTTTGCTTAATGTCTCAATGTCAGGATGCATCTTTTGATGGCTGCGCAGATATGTTCATTGAGGAATACCTATCGAAGCATGAAGTAGCCTCTTCAAATGGCAAGAAAAGGCTCCATGAAGTATTACGATATTTTAACATGCTTCGTGATTTGGAAGTGTATGGTGTTATTCTTAACCATCGTCTGCGAAAGAGAACAATCGCCAAAGAATACAATGATGTCATAAATTCCTTCTGCGACTATCTAATAAGCAAAGGCCTTGCTAAAGGTACTTCTGAAAGAAATCGTTTTGTGCTTGAACAGCTTTCAGATTTTCTCGCCCAACGTAAATGTCAGAGCTTTTCTGAAATGACCATGCAAGATCTTTTAGCATTTTCAACTGTTCAAATGGGTTATTCAAAGAAAAGTGCTGCCGCATCTATGTACGCATTAAAGGTATTTATAGATTTTCTAGCACAATCAGGCATAAACAACACTTTATCAAAAGAAGGCCTTCCAAAGGTGCACTTTGTTAACAGAAGATACCTTCCAAAGATATGGAGCGAGGATGAATGCCGCAGAGTTCTTGAATCGGTGAATCGAGATACTCCCGCTGGAAAGCGTGATTTTGCTATTCTTTTGCTCGTAATCAATAACGGAATGCGAACAAGTGATGTTTTAGGCTTATTACTTTCAGACATAGATTGGCATTCTAAAGAGATTCATTTCATACAAAAAAAGACCGGTAATGCCTGTACAGTAGCTTTTGATGAAGCGACAGGATGGGCAATCATAGACTATCTAAAAAATGGTCGTCCAAATATAAAGCAGTATCCAAATGTCTTTCTCCAGGCCAGGCCACCATTTATTCCTATGAACAGCTTTAATGTTTGTCTTCAGAAATATGTTGAACGCGCAGGAATCCATTATAAGAATAATCAATTGCATGGCATGCACTCGCTTAGACATTCTCTTGCAACCAGAATGCTTAATAATGGCACGTCTGCCGAAACAATCTCTGAAGTACTCGGTCACATAAACATCAACTCTACTGTTGATTATCTACAGGTCAACATGGCTCAACTTCGTCGTTGTTCATTAGAAACGGAGGTGACAGAATGATCATTTCTTTAGAATCATCCAAAGCATTTAAAAGTTGTTACGCTCAAGAACTTGATGAATATCTAAGTCTTAGGAAGCTTGAATTGTCTGAATCTGGCAGTATAAGAGAGGAACAATTTTTAAGGAGATTAGATACGTATATATATAATCACACCAAAGGGCGCATGGCTCTGACGAATGAATTCTGGCAAGAATGGATTTCTCGTAAATCGTATGAAAAGGCCAACACACAAGCTAAACGCGTGAATGCAACAAAGAAAGTAATCTCTTTTCTCCAAAAGCGCGGAGTTCAAGCTGAAAGTCTTCGCATTGAACTTTCTCATACACAGTCTGATTATGTCCCCTACATTTTTTCTGATCAGGAAATTTTAGCTATATTCAGGGCAGCTGATAATTATAAATCAACATCAGCGTCTCCATTCCTACACCTGTCCGTCCCCATTACATTCAGAATTCTTTATGGATGCGGTTTACGCGTTTCAGAACTACTACATCTAAAGCTTGAAGATGTGGATATGCAAAGCAGAACCTTATACATCGAGAATTCGAAGTTTAACAAATCTCGATATGTGCCTTTTTCAACCTCTCTTTCGACACATATAGAGCAATATATGAAAGCAAGACATAATAGCAGTAATTCTGATAGTATCTTTATTTCCAAAAGCGAAAATCGTCCTTATAACTCCGTGGCAGTTCACTACTGGCTCATGAATATCTTGTATGATGCTGGAATACATCATCATGGAAAAGGATACGGACCACGCGTCCATGATTTCAGGCATACTTTCGCAGTTCACAGTCTCCGCCGGTTTGTCATGCATGGAGAAGACATAACATCCGTGTTACCTGTATTATCAGCATATTTAGGGCATAAGGACTTAAGAGGAACTCAGTCATACTTAAGACTAACCACGGAATTATACCCTTATGTTACATCTGCACTTGTAAAAAAGTATGGAAATCTTATTGAAGGAGGTAAATATAATGCAGACTGATTTTGCGGTGCAACTATCGAAATTTCTGGCACATTACCTTCCAGATGTCAAAGGTGCCAGTATAAATACTATAACTTCATATCGGGATGCCTTTCGGCTTTTTCTTGAATTCTGCAGTACATGTGAGGGAATGTCTCCTGATAAAATACAGTTTTCTGATATTGATGAAGACTTGGTAAAAAAATTTCTATCTTGGCTCGAAAACATACGAGGGTGCGCAGCATCTACCAGAAATCAGCGCATGGCAGCGTTGAACTCTTTTCTTCGATATTCTCAGATATGCTCGCCAGAGTGTATTTGTGAAATTCAGAGAATTCTTGCAATACCTGCGAAAAAAGTTTCTCAACCAGCTCTTTGTTATATACAGTTTGATGATATGAAACGCATTTTAGAAATGCCAGATATATCAGTTCCAAAAGGACGCAGGGATAGGTTAATCATGTGCCTTCTTTATGATACTGGTGCAAGGGTTAGTGAGTTGCTGAATATAAGATTCAGAGATATTCGTATTGATGCCCCTGCAAGAGTTATACTAAACGGAAAAGGGTCAAAGCAAAGGGGAGTCCCGCTTATGGACGATACAGTCAGTTGCCTAAAGCAATACCTGCAAGAAACGGAAAAGACTCGTGACACTTCGGGAACAGGTTATTTGTTCTGCTCTAATCGGGATGAAAAATTTACACGGGCCGGGATATCATATATTCTCAAGAAATATGTTGATATGGCACGTCCTAAATGTAATGATCTTCCAGCAAAAGTAACACCACATACATTACGCCATAGCAAGGCAATGCATCTGTTGCAGGCCGGTGTAAGTATAGTTTATATAAAAGATATCCTTGGGCATAAAGACATAACGACAACTCAAATATATGCAAGAGCAGATCTGAATGCACAAAAAGAGGCATTAAGCAAGGCAAAGATTCACATAGAATCGCCGGCTATGAGTCTTGAATGGAGTTCTGATACAGATTTAATGAATTGGCTTGATAATCTCTGCAAGTAGAACGTAGATTATTATGTAAAAATGAAGTGTGGGAACCACTACAAAAAACAAGATAAATGTACTAAACTTTACATAAGTGGTTCCTACACATAACATCAGTTATGTAAAGCTTTACATAATTGGTGTTCAAAAACGCATAGAAATTCCTGAATTATGAAAGATACGTCATTCTTCATTCCCAGATACAGAGCATCTTCAAGTGTATTAAACTCAATCGTATTCACGTCAGTATAAGAAGAGTTATTTATTGCATTATAAAGGCTAAGTGTCCACTCCGGATGCTCCTTGCTTCCAAATAGCCTGTAAAACAACCTGTCCTTATACTTAGGGTTAATTGTTACATGTAATTCTTTTGACAATATTATGTCCTCCTTAATCATTCTGTTCAAAAAACGATTAAGGAAAAAGAAAAGCAGAAATAATCAAAATAGATTTATTATACATTACGTAAGCAATCCTAAGGTTTTTATTCTGTTCCAAAATAATAATTGAAAAAAGTGGGCGATACTCCCTGATTTTCCTTAATTCGAAATTTGAATATATAACATATTAACCACTAGATAATCCTATGTCAAATAAAAAATCTCAATTAATACCCACAGATAAAATCATAAAAAGTTCGATTATCACAAAACTCCCGATGCCATATACTCATAATAAATATATTGCATCGGGAAAAATAAGCAAGCCCAAATCATATTAGAGCAACGTCCAATAAGGATTTTTTGTCCAGTCATCTTCAGAAAACACTTCCTCAAAAGGAACTGGTACCGGCTTTCCATATATTTTTGCTGCAACATATTTTTTTACCCACTCAACATCCTGGGCAAGGAAACATTCATCATAATGCTCCCCAAAGTACTTAATCTTTAATCCATTTTGAATGATATCCTTCAATGGCGTGTCAAATACGTTTCCTATAGAGCAATGAAAATACGGGCAGGGCTGTACATCACCATACTGCGTGACTGATATAAAATCCTTAACACCGATGCACCCCATGTTAAGCCCATATCCCGGTGTCAAATGAGTACAAAGTTTATATTTCTTCTCCAGTTCACGTTCATATTGCAGATCTTTCTCATCAATCATACTGTCAAACTGACCTTCATATGCACCTACCGGCTTTGCAAATGTAATAAAAACTGTTATTCCCTTATTATTAAAAAACTCTACAAAATCAATAAATTCAGTAGAATGCAGTCTCTGTCTGGTTACTACCGTCTGTATGAATAAAGGCATTCCTATCTTAAGGCATTCTTCCATACCTTCCATAGCATGCTGCCATGCTCCTGGCTTCTTCCTAAAGCTATCGTGTTCTTCTGGATTCAAGCTGTCAATTGATAGTTGGATTCTGTCTATTCCAATGTCTTTCATATGTTGAACTTTTTCGGCAAGTAGATATCCGTTAGTATCAGAATTAATGTAGAATCTGTCAGGTCCTATTGCCTCAACTAATTCATCCAAATCCGGAAAAGTTGTAGGTTCTCCTCCACTAATAACAAATCTTGCAAGTCCCATTTCATCCGCTTGATCCGCAAGTTTTTTTACATCATTTGGAGTAAGGCTCTTCTTACCTTTTGCATTTTTCTGATATGCTTCGATTGAACAGTGTTCACACAGCATATTGCAGCCATACCTATACTGCAGTTGTATCAATGCTATACTCTCACCTTTTTTATATTTTTCCGTAAACCGAGACACTTTTTCAAATACTTTCGGCTTTCTTTCCTTCAAATAGTTCCTTGATGCTTGTTCCTTACCAGTTAATGCCATAACTTATACCTCCACCTCAAAAAGAATACTCTCCTTTATACCATCGATATAATCTTTTTATACCCTCTTCGAAATCTATTTGGGGATAGAATCCCACATCATGTTTTATTTTAGTGATGTCTGCCTCAAGATGCATACTTTGTCTTGTACCATAAGGTATATTTCCAAAAGGCAATTCGTAACCCGGTCTTACAATATCTCTTATGGCTTCAACATATTTTTTGACACTTCTCGGATTACTACCGCCTAAGCAATATACTCCATCAGCATTTTTATCTGTAGCAAGCAAAATCAAAGCATTCACAGCATCTTCAATATACAAATAATCCCACACTTGCATTCCTTGCGTTAAATTTGGAACATTCTCTTCCATTAAAGTTCTGATCAAATAAGAGATAAATGTATATTCATTCTCAAAAGGACCATAAGTTGAAAAAATCCTTACCCAACATGCCCTCATGCCATAATTATGCAAATGGTTTAATATTAACTGACCACTTGCAAGTTTTGCCATTCCGTATGCTTCCCAAGGATTTACTGGCGTTTCTTCCGATGCTATCCCATTCAATATTCCATACTCTGATTGAGACCCCGCACCAACAAAAACCTCGCAACCTATTTTCCTTGCAAATTCTGCAACAGACAAAGATAGTTCTATGTTTTTAACCTGTAAGAGAGAATTTTTCCTATCCTCTCCCTTCGTGTGTGTCCATGCTAAATGAATGATCGCATCATACTTATCCTTAGCTTCTTTTTCGAGACTGAATATATTTTCTATTCCACAATCCCGCACCTGTACTAATGAATTCTGTGGAATGTTCTTGACCCTCGGAGAATGCTTTCTTACAATTGCAAGCACTTCTATTTTTCTCTTTATACATTCATAAATGAGAGGAACACCTATAGGACCACTAGCACCAGTCACAATTATTCTCATGTCCAGCTCCGTTTATTTCAACTCTTCATATTTGCGTTTAAGTTCATCAGCATACTCATCAAGACTATCCTCTGGAAATATCCGAAAATCATTGATTTTGCACTCTTTGCAAAACTTGCAAACATTAGCTCTCCCGTCTAACATTTCCATACGAAATTTCATATATTCTTCGCCATTCCAGATATCTTCAAGACTTCTATTGTTACAATCCCCAAGTATTCTGGGATAATAAACGGCATAGCATCCTACTATTTTCCCATCAGGATTAATCTGCATAGTATAAAATGGCTGAGGACACACATTCATCTTCTTCATAGGAAGACCAAATTGTGTTTTTACTCTCGACTCTGTATTCAAAACATTATTGAACTCAACATCCGGAAAAATCGGAACTGCATTTTCTATTCCTATTGTGTCACAGATATCTCCAAATATCTTAAAAAATCTCTCTCTGTCATCATCACCATCAAGTGCAACATCAACAATCTTCAAATATATTTCCATATCCATTTTTTTATTGAAAAGATACCCTATATTGCTGACAAAAGTATCAAAATCAATATCTACACCACAAACCTTTTTATATTTCTCCGCACTTGTACCTTGCAGTGAAATAACAAGTCTATCAAGTCCAGCACTAATAAGTGCATCCGACATATCATGTGACAACAATGATCCGTTTGATATAAGTTCTACCCTATTGGATACTTTTTTATCTTTTGCATATTTTATCATTTTAATAATGTCTTTATGAAGCAAGGGTTCTCCCATTCCTACAAATCTCAAAGTTCTTACTTTTTCAGGAAAACCAGCCAATTCATCTATACATTTTTCATATAATGAGTACTCCATAACCGGCCATTCAGTAACAAACTCGCGGTTATTCTTTGGTATTGAATGATGACAATATTCACAAGTAAAATTGCATGCATATATCGGAAAAAACTGTACTACATATGGTGTAGAAAGCGGCAAACTTTGTACCAAATTGTCTCGCTTTCCCCCAGGTGCTTCCGCATTTAATAATCTTGCTTTCATTTAACCCCCTCATTTAAACATTTACTTTTTAAAAAGTCATTCGCTTTAGTATTTCTTCCCTATAGTCATCTACCGCGTCTATATCACAATAATCATTTCCATAGCACGTATTGCATGGTTCAAACGTGTCTTTTTGTAACATAAGATGTTTATATATAAGCTTACGAAGTTCGGATCCATTCCATATTTCCTTAATTGATTTTTCTCTCACATTTCCCAGGTAATTAAGCCTTTCCCAATCAAAACAACAAGGAACAACATCGCCGTTCGCATAAATCTGCAATGATTTAAATATTTGCGCACACACTTTTTTTCTTACAACACCCTCACCAACATGATATCTAAAGCTCCTATCTGTATCTACAAGTTTTGTTTCATATCCCGGCCACATATCTGTAAGGTTTTCTATCGAAAGCAAATCCGCTTTATCTTCAAACAGCAATTCAAATTTCTTCTTATCATGTTCACTTTTTATAGAATTACCTTGAATTTTGACCACTATTTCACAATTTCCTTTATTTGCATAAATATTGACTATGCCTTCTAAAAAAGCTTCATAATCTATAGCTGTCCCAGTTACACTTTGGTATTCTTCTGAATTAAGGCCCTCAACGCTTATTACTATTCTATCTACCGATTCACATAACATTTTCGCATTGATCTTATTAAATAGACTTCCATTAGTTATCAATTCAAGGCACTCAACATTAAGATTCCCTCTTCTGACAACATCTCTTAAATAACTCATCATATCTACTGCATTTGGGTTAATAAGCATTTCACCCATTCCACAATACCTGATTTTAGCAATATGGGCTTGATCTCGATCTAATTCCTCTACAATTTTTTTGAACAGTTTAAAATCCATATTGTTCTTTACCAGATTATCATTCTCTGTTCCATGCGGGCAAAATTTGCATTCAAAATTGCAGTAACCAGATAACTCAACAAGTAATAGTAACGGCCATTCCAAAGGAATAGCTTGTCCTAGATTAATTCTATTTAAATTTATATTATTACCAAATTTATTATCCATAGATAAATCCGATCAAATTCCAAAGTAAACATAGTCAACAAGTGATCACTTATAAAGCAAGTGCTATTCCCTATTTATCTGCTTCATCATTTCATTTGTAAAATGTACCTTAGTTTTTCTTGGTCTGACGAAGCTGTCTCTTTCATCATAGAAAGAATCATTTGCATAATGTGTCGAAGATATTTCTTCAAATACACATCCATTTTCCGATGCAAAACTATGCTTTACCTTTCTCTCAACAGTCATAAGATCTCCCTTATGGAGCACTTTCTTTTCGCCATCAAGTACGATTTCCAGATCACCATGCAGTACTACAAATGTTTCTTCTTTCTGTACATGATAATGTGTTGGATGTGACTGTCCGGGCAGTACAGCCAATATTTTTTTGCAATACTCCCTGTTAACGCAATCTATCATTGCAACACCTGTCTCATGAAACTTTTCAATTCCGTAGTGATGAGATATCTCACATTCGCTTCCAACCGGAACTACAACATTACTATCTGAAAGTAACTGTGTAAGTTCCTTCAATATGCCATATAATTCCTCTGTATTATTCTTTTCCAGGATATCCGTTTTCATAATTGGAGCATTGTGAACAATATTATTCTTAATTGATATACTATTGTATTTAGACAGATCACTTGCAACAAGTTGTCCTTCACAACACGGAAAAGCAAGAAAGTAATCTTTAGGTTCAAGAGGCTTTCCCGGAATTAAATTATTCCTTGCAAATACACCTCGTCTCAAAGCCGCTAGGTCCGCCTGTTCCTTTTCCGTTGATGGATATCTTTCGCCCTCTATACCGCAAATTTCATAAGCTTCTCTGGCTGCCAATAACCACTCTCTTATCTGTTGTGGATTCGCCGAATATCCATTAAGCGTGATAGTATCAGTCGGTACTCCAACATGCTTTTCAAATATTCGTGCTCCCTTTGCCACTGCAAGACGTATCGGCATTGTATTGTCCGGTGCTTCATGTGTTGAAAATCCAATCCTGATGCTAGGAAAAGATTTTTTATAATAATCTATCTGATTAAGTTGCAAATGCGCATTAGTCGTAGGATATTCAGCCACACAATGCATCAGTGAAAAATCAATATTTCGATTAGTAAAAAAATTAACCACCCTACATACGTCATCCATACTACTTCCTGCTCCGGAAGCTATTACAGGTTTGTTCTTAGACGCTATTTTTTCAAGTAGGGGCCAATCTGTAAATGAACAGCTGGCAATTTTAATGTAATCATATCCTTGCTCTGCAACCCTATCTACCGATATTTCATCAAAAGGTGTGCATATTGCCTTAAAACCACAGCTGCGGAGTTCATTTAACAATTCTGCAAACTGTTCCTGAGTGAGCTTTGTTTCCTGAAATCTTTTTATATTTTTTACATCAAATCTATCTTTATAATCCGGATGTATAAAGGTATCCAGATCTCTGTACTGAAATTTGAATCCATAATCAAACTCCGGAAAATCATTGCACACTTCTTTTATCTCTCTAATAATTCGTTTTCCGTGTTCAACACTTCCCTGATGGTTGTTTGCCATCTCAAAAACAAATAATGGTCTGTCAATCATATCCCCCTCCAAGTCCTGACTAATTACATTATTATAGCCATAATAATCACTAATTTTTTAATACATAAGATTTATCCGCTTTTTCTTTCAAATAGCGTTCTTCTATTTGTTCATCTATCTGTTTTCTATAATAATCTCTGCCAACATGTTGCATGACTTTTTCATTATTGATAATATCCAGCTGTTCTTTGTAAACATAATCACAAGTGTCATCCCAGCTATGTTTTTTGATCATTTCTTCAAAATAAAACTGATAACCAATTCTTAATAATCTATATACATCCAAAAAAGCATTTAATAAACATGAAGTAAAATCCCATGAATACAATTCCAAATCCATCAGTATAGCTATCTCATTTCGTATCCTTTTCATCCTGCTTTCAGGAAAGATATATTGTAATCTAAATTCACCATTATCAAAATATAAGCTTTCCGGTTCAGCTTCATCTGTAAATAAAAGCATTGCAGAAAAAGCATATGCACTATTTTTCACTAAATATGCTGCAAACACACAATGTGTATAATCGTTATACATTAGATTATCTTCATTGTGATATTTATTTATCAGCTTTTCGCATAAATCATTTTCACGTATTGCCTCCATATTGAAGCATAATCCAGTAAGGTAATTCGAGCCACAAGCGTGGTATATTTTTTCAAATGTATCAGCATAAATTGTACTTTTTTCACGATCATAATAGATTGTTTTACTTATCGTTGATTTTGTTTCAAAGGATATCAAACCTAGTTCACAATTATCGTAGATATACTGAAGTGCATTGTCTAACTTCTCAATAATCATATGATCCTGATCAGTAGACAAAAGAGCATGCTTACCAGTAGGAAGCCCAATAACGTTCTCAAAGCTGTCCCTATAACATCGTGATTGCATTTCCTTATAAATTATGCGCTTATCCTGTCCCGATAATTCGCGGATTTTTTCATAATATTCAACGCCTTTTGTTGAACTGTTATTACACAATATTATTTCTATCTCTTCATCATACATAAGTTGTTGAAGATTTTTGACCGTCTCCAACGCTTCTTTTCCACGATTGAAAGAAGGAATACAGATTGATAAAAAAACATTGTCTCCTTTTCTATTTTCTCTTATTCTCTCCGCATGTATTTCCGACATCATTTGAGTATACTCATCTAAGTCATCACTTTTTATTTGCCGTGGAATATATGCTCCGCTACTTATCAAATATTCTTTGAAAGTTTGCTTATCTTCAAATATGTCTACATTTAGTTCTAAGAGCTTTTCTGCCATTCCCGGAATAATAAAATACGAAAATAGCTGTCGAACTAATCGATCATTTCCTAGAACCAGATAGACTCTCATATTTCGCGACTGCTCTCCATTATGAATGATACCCCGTATATCAGAATAACCATCAATCAAGATTGGTGAAAACATCCTTGTTTTGACATCTTGAAGATTTTCTTCGACAATTACCGGCTGCTTACCTTCGAATCTTTTTTCTTCATCATTCCAGACATAAAATCTTGAATCGGAAACAGGGATCATTTTTAAAGATAATTCCTCATATTTGGGGATACTAACTAAATGTAATTTCTCATTTTCACGAAGCAATTTGCAGTTTTCTTCATAAGCCTTCCTAAACTCTCCCTCGTTTGGAGCAATGAAGTTTTCATTTACAACCTGAAAAATGTCATTTTTCATCTGCTTATCAGAACTTGCCTGATGAGCTGCCATAAATGCCAATATCGCCTCGTCATATTCGTTATTATCAAATTTATCAAATCCATATCTAAGAATATCTTCTACAGCCATAATCCCCTCTTTTACATGTTGACCATACGGTTTTGCAACTCATCAACCGTTTCAATAAATCTGTTTGTGTATCATAAAAATTCCTAATTATCTTTTTTTATTAAATATACTCAGGCAAACGGTTTAATGCTTTTTCAATAAGAGCATCAAATGTCATACGTTTTAGAGCTTCCCGCCTTCCGATTTCTGCCATATTTTTTCTTTCCTCTTCATGCTCAAGATAGTAATGTATTTTCTCTATCAGTTCCTGCTTATTTTTGAAAAATACAACTGTGCCTTCAGGCATGATCAAATTTATATCCACCAAATCGTCACCCTTAGGTATATAATTTGACAAATAAAATGCACCACTAAGCATGCTTTCCCAGGTTCTGGAAGCAGCAGTAGTCATAATGTTATTTCCTATGACTATTTTTGATGCCTGATATATTTTTGATAAAGTCTCTCCATTTTGGGCTTCCCCCATAGCATATCTTTTGTATTTAGGACTCTCTTTCCATCCTTTTCCCCATAGTTTAATATTCTCAAAGCCAGCATCTATGATCCAATCCGCCAAAACTTGTCTGAAGATACGTTGATTTAACCACATATACATGTTTTCTGCCAAAAATTCCAAGTCATGTTCACTTATAGTGTAGTTTTCCCTCTGTAATTCCTTTTCTATATATTCTGAAAAATCTTTCTTGTTATATAAAAATCTGCCTTCCTTTCCATCCTCATAGTATTGATTAAAGATTTGTCTGATTATAGATTTTGAATCAGCATCAGGTACTCCATCATTCAGAAATTCATCTATCCAGCTCTCCACATCGCTTGCATGGCACACAAAGCATATGTCAGCCCCATAAAGTTCCATTTCCTCATCCGTTAAATCATATATTTTATAAATATCCTGATTGGAAGGAACCGGCGCATCTATAAGCTTTCCATGATATAGCTGCTTTAACCAGTCCCAGGATATTAAATGGTTTATAACCATATCTTTTTTTCCAAGTTTTTTATATGTATCAGGGTTGATTATATGATCCATTGGATCTTGTATCCAAGTAATCCAGATTATCTCTTCCGGAACGCAATCACCATATTCATATCTGAAATGATCCAATGTAAATATCACATCCGGCTTGAATTCCATAAGAATTTCTAATAACTTTAATTTGCTTGTTCTTTTAATGTTATCTGATTCAATCAGAAGTTCACATTCACATCCATGTTTTTTTGCTGCCTCCATTGTATTCTTTGCATGGTACTGCAATACTGTTGTAAACCTACTTGTCATAAATAGGATTTTCGGATTATGTTCATTTACTCTAATGGTCAATTCCTCTATATTCTTCCTGTATATATCTCCTAACTCTTTGATCAAAAATCTCATTTTGTCACTTTGCTTTTTAACTATTTCATTAAAGCAATCACGCAATGACAGAGCTCGTCCATTTAAACAATATCCTTTTTCCGGTATATTAAATCCAGAGTCCTCAAAGCATTGATTAATGCCTTCCTTACCAACAAGGTATACATATTTCCTATCATTTATTTGCTTTCCAATATCTATAGCCTGTAAATATGCTTCAAATTCCCACTTAGAAAACGCCAAATAAATAGCATTTTCACATCCAATTTTAAATCGCTCACTTTTGCATTTTTGTGCTATCTCTTCTATCTGTGATTCAAAAATCGGACCTTCCAAAAAGATTGAACTATCACCTGTCTTCGCCACATCCATTTTTGTTTTAATAAATCCTGCAAACGATTTTTTCTCTCCATTTAAAGTAACTACCAAATCATCATCACTATAGATGATAATACAATCCGGCTCTTCCGGAATATTTCCGAAAAAGTAATCATACTTCTCAACTATGTCTTTATTCTTTTTATACATATTAGTCATTTCTGCTTTTTTAGGAATAAAGAAATTTTCTTCGATAATCTCGTACGCATTATTATCTTGGAACTGTTCGTAAAGCTCTATAAGAATAAGTAAAGCGTTTTTATTATCTACGCACTTGTCATAAATCAAGACCTTCTGCCAAAGTAATTCCTGTTTCCTATTTGGATAAGCTTTTTCGAGTGCTTCTACCATTTGAAATGCTTCTTTAATATATCCTTTATCAGTAAAGATTTGGACAGAGTCTATAGATTGTTCAAAAAGGTCCTTTTCCTGATTATCGCTCACAGCCTATTCTTCCTCCATACTAGCTATCTCATCTACAATTTGCTGCATAATTAGTTGATGTATTGATTCAACCTTTCCATATTTGCTACTAGGTATATAGACATTAATGTCTCCCAATTTCCTGACCCTGTTTGTTGGCTCAAATCCTGTAAAAGTGATTACAGTCCCTCTAAGTTTTTTCACAACATCTATAGCATTTACTATATTTTGAGAATTACCGGAGCTACTTATTGCCACAAGCAGATCCCCCCGTTCTGCCATCATCTCAAGTTGCCTTGAAAAAACATATTCATAGCCGTAATCATTTCCCAGGCACGTAAGAACCGGACTATCATATAAACTAACCGTACGCATCTGAGCATTTTTCAGATAATCAGCTGTCATATGTTCTGCAATAGCTGCACTTCCACCATTTCCCGCAAAAAACAACTGTCTATGCGCTTGACGTGTTGCCTTTAAAGAATTTATCAGCCTTTCTATTCCTTCATTATAAGAAAGCTTTATATCTCCTTCTGTAATAACAACACTATCCAATAAATCCTTTATGTCTGAAATATACTTGTAATAATCTCTCATTTTATTCCCTTTTATTTAATGAACAGCTAAACATTAAGAACTGTGCTTACAAATTTCATTAAGTCCACTTTATGAACATAATCCTTATTACCTAATACGTTAGTTTTAAGTGCTGCTGCAGCATTAGCAATCATTGTTGATACATCTACCGGTATCTTAGATTCTGCGCAAAGCGCTGCTAAAGAGAAAAAAGCATCTCCTGCACCTACTGTATCTTTTACCATTAGTGTAAGAGCAGGGCATAGCGCCTTTTGTTTTTGAGAAGGTCTAAGTCCGATTGCTCCTTTGGCACCTATTGTTACCCATGCACAATCAGAATGCATTTTTTTGAGAAGCTTTGAAAGAAGTTGGTCCTTATCAGCTAAATGCTGTCCAAATGCCATCTTAAGCTCCCTTTCATCCACAACAAATGAATCTGCCCTGTCATATTTGGTTATGAGGTTCATACCCATGTTGGCGGAATTTGTCTGAACATTAAGTGCAAGATATTTTGACTTTTCCTGTATTATATCTCGGGCATTTTGATCAATCAGTCCATGCCCAAAGTCCCCTATAATAACCAGATCATAACCGGGTATTATTCTTTTTAACTTTTTGTAAAAAGCACTATAATCAAATTCTCTGATATCACTTCTTCTCATAAGTCTGTTTACTGAGAATAGCTTGTCATACTCCTGTCTTTGTTTGTTTGCCTTAACATATCTATGCTTTACAGGTGTAACAAATTGTTCGTCCTCTATTATTTCAAGCTTAATTCCCTTCATGGATTCATTAACAAACTCCATATATCCGGGTTCTTTCCCCATAATTGAACATAATGTCACTTTCCCTGCAAATTCAGAAAGATGTCTTGCTATAGCCAGTGATCCGCCGGCATATCTTTCCTTATCTTCATAAAAAGTTGAAAGACTACCATCCTTCATAGTTACCCCTTGCACATTGACAAAGGTGTATTCATCAAAAATAATATCTCCAATAACAAGAACCTTTTTATCTTTAAAGCCCTCAATATAATCTCTGATGCAATTTACTATATCGTCACCATATTTTCTTTTTAACGATAACGAGAAATCTATCACGTCTTTTGGAAGCGCAGAGAAAAAATTGTTAAGAAGCTTTGTTGAACTAAACACTTTTCCTTCTGTATAGTACACACTTCCGCCATACTCCCTGACTATTTCCTCTTCACTACCTATATTACCGGTAATATCATTTTGAGCTATCGCATACTCTTTTCCTTTGGCATAAACATCAGGCTGAACGCACCTGACTATCTCATGCACAGTTACAGCCTCACTTAAAAGGACATAGTCTATTATTTCAAGGTTGGCCAAAAATTTAAGCCTCTCAGCATCTCCAAAATAAGGTCTTCCCGGTCCTTTATTGACATATCTTGCCGCTGTACACGAAACAACGAGGACATCTCCTTGTCTTTTTGCGTCTTCAAAATGTTCCAGATGTCCCTGATGGATCAGATCAAATACTCCATGACAAAGAACAACTTTTTTTCCTTCTTTTCTAAGCTTCTCCCTTATCTTTGAAAAATTTTCCCTAGAAACTATTTTATCTTCCGGCCGTTTCATTTCTTCCCCCTCATCAGCTACCATATATAAGTTTTTAGAAAATTATTTTCCCAAGTACTTAAACCAGTCTGCTGTCGCATCTTTAATAGTCTCTGGTGTCCATACAGGTGCCTTTTTCCAATAATCTATATTATCCAATATATTCTGCACGCCCTGTTCTAAAGTTACCTGCGGATGCCAGCCCAGCATTCTGGAAATCTTGGATGTATCAGCATATGTACAATCCGGTTCTCCGGGCCGTTTAGGGATATGTACAGTTGTCTCCTCTGTTCCACCAAGTAATTCCACAAGTCTGTTTACCGAATAAGTGTGCTCACTTCCCACATTAAACCGTTCTCCTACAACGTCAGATTTTGCAGCGGTGTAAAATGCATCCACAATATCCGTAACATAGGTAAAATCTCTTGTCTGCTCGCCTGTACCCACAACCGTAAATGGTTTACCGGCTAGTTTTTGTCCCAAAAAGACTCCGAATACAGCACCATAAGTCCCCGAAGTACGCGAACGAGGCCCATATACATTAAAAAGACAAAGAGAAACTACCGGCAGCCCATAAACTTTTGCATAATGAAGTGCCAGCTCCTCCCCGAGTCTCTTTGTCAGTGCATAGGGATACTCCGGTCTTATATCCGCATTTTCATCAGTCGGAAATTTATCAGGAATACCATAACATGACGATGAGGCCGTATACATAAAGCGCTTTATGCCTGCCGCCTTAGCTGCCTGCAGAACCGAAAATGTTCCATCCACATTAGAGTGAAAGTATTCATCCGGATGTTGAATCGATGGAACTATATCTGCAAGCGCTGCAAAATGAAATACCCAGTCTATCCCTTCAAACAAGGGCATTATCTTATCCGTATTACAGATATCCTCTATAACTACCTTTAATGCAGGATTTCCCTTTTGATGTTCCAGATTTTCCAGTCTTCCTGTGCTGCAATTATCAATCACTGTTACCTCATGACCTTCAGCAAGTAATCTGTCCACCATATGTGAGCCAATAAATCCGCATCCGCCTGTTACTATAGTCTTCATGAAATATCCCCCTCATACGAACTACAATTAGTTAACTACATTTTTCCAAATAACCTGTAAAATCCCTCAAATCTCCCATAATAATGTCTGGGTTACATTCTTCCTCTAAACCCTTTACGCCATATCCGGAATTTAGCAAAACTGTCTTTATTCCCGCATTTTGACCTAATAATATATCGCAGGCCCGATCGCCGACCATGAATGATCTGCTAAGATCAATATCGTACTCACTGCAAGCCTTATCTATCATTCCAGTCCCCGGTTTACGGCAGCTACATACCTTTGAATAACCGGGTACTATTCCCTGCGGATGATGAGGGCAGTAATATAAAGCATCAACTCCGGTTTGCTTTAATACAGCCTGATTCATCTTTTTTAGTTCTTCCTCTGTATAAAGCCCCTTAGCCACAGCACTTTGATTGGTAACTATTATAGTCAAGTATCCAAGTGCTTTTATTTTTTCAACGCATTCTTCTGCATAAGAATATATCTCAAGCTCATCTATTGAAGAAATCGCATATCCCCTTTCTACAGTTATTACTCCATCTCTATCCAGAAAAACTGCCGGCTTTTTCATTATCCCCTTACCACCATTTTGCACGCATCAACTATGGCATCTATGCCTAGTCCATTATCTTTTTTTAACTCATCATGTTTTCCATATCCATGCACAAAATCATACAATCCTATTCCGGTAAACTTCACATATATATTATTCCTGGCAACCACTTCTGCCACCGCGCTACCTAGACCTCCAATAACACTATGTTCTTCTACAACGCACACATTACCTGTCTCAACGCAGGATCTGATAACAATATCTTCATCAAAAGGCTTAATTGTATGTATATTTATGACACAAGCTGAAATACCCTGTTTTTCCAGCTCATCAGCTGCTTTAAGAACATCATAGGCAATACTTCCGGTAGTGATTAGTGCTATGTCTGTGCCTTGCCTTAATTTAATTCCTTTTCCAACTGCAAAATCATAATCAGTATCATATATCTCCGGTTCACGATTTGTTCCAATCCTTATATAAACAGGTCCGTTTATTTTATATGCTGCCTGAACGCTCTTCTTTACTTCCATCGGACTTGCCGGAGATAGAATTGTAAGATTTGGTAGTGGTCTCAACACTGCCAAGTCAAATATAGTATGGTGTGATGCCCCGAGAAGACTATATGAGCACCCTTCTCCTATTCCAACCATTTTCACATTTTTATTCATCATACAAACATCATTCAAAATAAATTCGTATGCTCTGTAAGCAAGAAATGCACCTATCGTATATGCAAACGGTATTTTCCCTCTTTCCGCCATGCCGGCAGCCATTGCAACCATATTTGCTTCTGATATACCGGCATTTATAAATTGATCCGGAAAGTCCTGTCTGTATTTGTCATATACGATCGCCCCATTGTCAGAAATGATCGCATACACATTTTTATCTTTACCCGCCAGTTCATACAAGGTTTCAAGATAGGCGCTTCTCATTTTTCTTTACCCTCATCCTGCCAATAATCCATAAAAGGAAACATACTTCAAATAACATTTCTGTAACTAAGTCTCTCATAATCACCTAAATCTTCCTTAGTCATCTTCAATTCCTGTAATGCTATCTTAAGCTCATCATCATTAGGTATCCTGTAATGCCATATCGGAACATTTTCCATAAATGAAATGCCCTTTCCCTTAACTGTATGTGCAATGATAGCCTTAGGTTTATCAATAGGTTCCGGCGATATAAATGTATCTCCTAAAAGTGCACTTCTTATTTCTGCATAATCGTGCCCATCTATGTCTACTGCGTCAAATCCAAAGCTTCTAAATCTATCGGAAAAGTTCTCGATCGACATAATGTTTTTGATAGAATCCATCGCCTGTAGCTTATTGTAATCAACAATTACCGTAAGATTATTCAGCTTATTATGAGCTGCAAACATTACCGCTTCCCAAATAGAACCCTCTTCGCATTCACCATCTCCAAGAAGTACATATACCTTGTTTGTCAGATTATCCTTTTTTAGAGCCAGAGCTATTCCGCACGCATAAGATAGTCCATGTCCAAGTGATCCTGTAGATGCTTCTATCCCGGGAACAGAATTCGCCCTTGCAAGACTCCCCAGATCAGAACCTATTTTTCCAAAACTATATAGCTGCTCTTTAGAAAAAAAACCTGCTATGCTAAGAGCAACATACAATGCAAGAACCCCGTGTCCTTTACTTAAAATGAAATAATCCCTTCCATCCCATTTGGGGTTTGCAGCATCGTACTTTAGAACATTGTCAAAGTATAGTTCCGTCACTATATCCGTCATGGAATACGAAGGCGCAATATGTCCTCCTCCGGCTCCCATTGCCATCTTCAATATTTCCTGCCTTATTTTTAGTGCAATACTCTCTATAGGCATTTCTTTTATCATTTGTTCACCTGTCTGATTTATATATTCCCAAACACATTTTGCTAAATACAATAAACCATCAAATAAAATTTATATGCTGCGGCAAATGAGTATTATCTACCTCAGGTATCTTGCCTGCATTTTCCTGCAATATATTCCATATTACTTCGTTAGTCTTATGTTGCAGGCACAATGTTCCGCAATCTCTATTCGTGTCAAATGGAGGCTCGGATATTTTCTTCATAACCTCCCAATATCTATCGCTCTCCCAAATCTCTCTGAACCGTTTTTCCTTTATATTACCGATATGATATTCTTTATATTTGTCATTAAAAAACATTCCACAAGGAGCTACTAAGCCGGAGCCTGACATCTGAATTATAAAAGGTGCTCCATAACATAACTTATAACATTTATGTCCATGACTCTGAATCTTAGACCACTTAACACTTACCTGATAGTTATCCGTACTGTACGTCTCTGCTTCTTTCATAGTCTCAAGCATCTTATCGTAGGCAGTATAATCAACACCCAAAGTATGATCTTCATCATCACTACAATGCTTTATTACCAAATAATCAACGCCGAGTTCCCTGCCAAGTTTTGAAAGTGGTATGATCTGATCTTCAAATTCCGGCATGAGAACCATTTGTAATCCTATTGTCACCGGAAGATTTTTTCTATGCTTAATTTCAACTGCCTTTTTGATGTTACCTATAGTTCTTTCATATACCTGCTCATTAACACCATGAATGTACATATATCTATCTTTTTCGCCTGCAGATATATTGAATCTAAGATATGTAAGACAAGGCAATATTTTCTCAAGCGACTCCTCGGTAAGTAAGAATCCATTTGTTCCCAATGCCATATCAAGTCCTTTTTCTTTTCCATGAACAATTGCATCTGCATAGCAGGGATTACAAGTTGATTCACCATCACTTACAAAGCTTATTGCCTTTACACCTATATCTGCAGCATCATCCAAAAAATCCATTACTGTCTGCTTCTCAATACTGGGAAATTGGTTTATAAGCTGCATCTTTCCATAGCAATACACGCATCTGTATGTGCATTTTGTAGTAAGCGCACAGTCTATTGTAATAGGCGCAATCCTCTCTCCCCTTAAATATGCTTCAATCCTGTCCCTATGATATAAAACTTTACTTCCATCCAGAATTAGTTTTTCACTCATATTATTACCAGCCTCTTACCAATCAATCAGATGATTACCTTCCTGCAAATCATTTCAAGCATTTAAATGAAGTTCACATGTTCTCCCGGGTATCTAAGTTCATCCAAGTACTTATTCATTTCATCTAACCTGCAATTTTTCCGGCAGTTTTGTTTGATGAAATCACCGCAAAAGATACTTCTTATATTCCTTGCTCTATCTGATTCCCATATCTTGTCAAAATCCATTTTATTAATGTTTCCGTAAATATATTTATCCTGTCCCATGAACACAATGCATGGAAATACTTCACCTGCTGAATCCATATAAACCATGAAATTTAGTCCGCAGCAGTCACGATATGGCTTTTCCATCCCCAAATTTTCTATGGACTGAGATCTAAAATAAATCTTGAAATTCTCCGTTTGAAGAGTTCTAAGTTCACTACCTATCTCCTCAGCTTCTGAATAATCCACTTGAAGCTTAGCCTTACTTGAAGGATGCTGTGAAAACGGCTTAACCGTAAAATAGTCAAAACCAATCTCCTTCATCATCTTCCCAAGTGTAACAACTTCATCCTTATTCTCAGGAAGTAATAGAAGCTGCGCACCCAGTGTAGTAGAAAGATTTTGGTCTTTCTTTACCCTGACTGTATCTTCCATATTCTTCAATACTATCTGTAAATCACCTTTCTTACACTGATGAATATATTCATAAGTCTTATCTGTAGCTCCCGCTATGCTATATCTGACCCATGTAAGTGATTTTAAACAATCAGCTGCCTTATCCCCTGTAAATAATGCTCCATTTGTAGACATCGCAGCATCAATTCCATTTTTTTTCGTTGCATTTATTATTTCCGGAGCCTTAGGATGAGCCATAGGTTCTCCCTCGCCGGCATATATGATACTTTTGAGGCCTTTCTTTCCAAGTATTTCAAGATTTCTTATAAGCAGATCCTTATCAAGCATCCTTGGCTGATATTCCATGTAATCCAAGGCACAAAAAATGCAACGGTGATTACAAGCTCCACTAATTCCTATTTCCATTTCAATAGGATAAATGAGCTCTCCCCGCTGCCATGCCGCCACCCTCTCAGGGTGGTATATTAGTTTATGCGAATCCATTCTTATCTTGTCAGCCATTATTCTTCCCCTCATAAACTTCTTTCTGACATAATGAAAAAATATGCTAAATAATATATCGGCACATTTCCTTTATTTCTGCATTGTTTCTTTTAGACTCAACGCATCATTTATCAGATTGCCGTAGTATTCCTCTGCTTCTTCCAGAACTGTCTTTGCTTCGGAAGCATTTTGCATATACATTACTTTTGGCGGAATAGAATACATATCTTCTACCCAGAACTCCTCAAGCATATTATTCATTTCAAGTGAATATAAGCTTTTTCTTAAAGCATCCATTCTATCAAGTTCTTCGACCATTTCCTCAGAATTTGGATTCACTTTATATAGTCGAAGCAATGTCTTACAGCTTTTCTCCAATTTCCCGGACAAGTCAGAGATTTCTTCCAGATCGCTTATCCATCCACTAATTATATTTTTCGCTTTTTCTGCTAATTCATCGTTGATCCCAAAGTTTAACTGCTTATATACATCTTCAATTCGGAATTGTTTTTCCTTAAAAAGATTCGTAACCTCTGATAAAGCCATCACTTTACTTCCCTCTATGAATGCTCCACCTTCGGTAGCATCGATACATTCAATTTCAGGATTTTGTTTTATTTGCCTTACAAAAAAGTCCCTGTATTTGAGCCACATTTTTGTAGTTAGAACCTTTTTCCCATCTACACCTTCCACTTCTATGCTATCTTCTATTCCGTCCATGCCATCTTCAATACCATCAGCATGGTGTTTCCCGTCTTTATATGCCAGATCTTGTCCTGCAAAAATAATCTTTTTTACTCCAAGGAGCTTTAATACTACATAGGCTCCGCCTGCAACATTACCTCCCATATCTATCCCGGAACCAAGAGATGCTCTGTCCCCAAAAAGTTTCTTCTCGTAGCTGATGGCATCAAAATATATCAGATTACCCTTTGCTTTTCGTTGCGAATCGATATTTAGCTGATAAGAGCAAATAACAGGTATTTTATTGTCAAATGCATATTTCAAATAGTCAGCACTTTTTTCAGCGTCAACAGATATAACCGCATCCGGTAAGATTTCATGTTCTTTTAACGTACTTAAAGCTCTGTCTGTAGAAAGTAAAAAAGCATGACCTTTTAATTTCTTTAGTTCATCCACATTTCCGTTAAGCGATGGTCCTGCAGATATGATCACAGCTGGAATATCGTCAGGGAATACTTTTGCAAGATCAGATAAAAATAAACTCCCCTCTATGTGGTTCCAAGCATAAAGTCTGCATCTTAGTGCATTTCTTCCCCTTGTTTTTTTGAAGTTCCTAAGAGCTACACTTAATCTGCCTATCTGCTCGCAGGCATTGGAAAAGAACTCATCGTTTGAATAAAAAGGAGTGATGATACCAACCACTTCCGGTCTGTTGCAAATCACATCATTATGCACTATATCTATCATTCTGTTTTTTTGATCATCATAAATAAAAAGATAAATTCGCTTATTTAATATCAGATCAGAAATATCTATAGAGGAGCATATATATTCAAACAGTTTTTCATCCGGCTCAAATACATAAAAAGATGTATCTGCTCTAAATGTATTAAATAAGGCACGCAAATATACACCGGTAGAAAGCCCGCACAATATCACAGAAGTTCTCCGCTGCTGTTTCTCCCTGCCCTTTGCCCATTCCAAAGCTTCATACGAAGGGTTATATATACTATTTAGGCGGATTCTATGTGACGCATCTACATTTACATATAAAACAGGTTCTCCGTTTTTTGCTTCCTCAATGCTATACTTGCTGCGTCCTACGTCAATTTGAGGAACCAATATGCCATACCGTGCTTGAAATGCATCTCTATTCTTTTCATATATTTCATCTGAATAATTTATCTGCATCCTGTTATTCTATTGGTTCACCCTTCTTTTCTTTTTCCCAGTCAATCTTTCCCTGCTTCATGGCCTGTTGCAATTCTTCCTTTAAGCTCATGCAATCCTCAGGGAAATGTTCAAAGAACTTCATAGCACTTTCAAAGACCGGGATAGCTTCTTCATTGTTCCTGACCATAAATGTATAATCCGGTATGGAATATAGATCCTGTATCCAAAATTCTTCCATTAAAGAATTGATCCTGGTCATGTATATTTCCTGCCTAAGCTTGTCCATTTTAACCAGTTTCTTTTCTGCAGCTGGATCTCCTATATTCTGATATTTACTGATCCTGAGAAGCTGTTTACATAAAATGGCAAGTTCATCAGAATTATGCGCTATCATATCCAGGTCCTTTATCCACTGCTCTTCTACCTTAAGTGTTGCCTCGTATTCTTCGTCACTTTCTGCAAATGGCATATCGTCGAATATTGCCTTGAGATCATAATTATTTATGCATACCTTGTCGGCTACTTCTTGAAGTGTCATTATTTCGGTTCCTTCAATTCGAGCACCACCTTCTGTGGCATCAATGACTCTCATCTCAGGGTGGATCAGTATCTGCCTCTCAAAAAAGTTCTTAAAACCGATCCACATATCATTACTTTGAACCATATTTCCATCAATTCCAGGTATCTCTTTTACATCCAGCTGCGGAGCACCATCATTTCTTCCATCAGCATGGTGTCTTCCGTTAAGAAAGGCAAGATCTTGTCCGATCAGGATAACAGTTTTTATACCAAGAAAATCACATACTGTAAAAGCACCCCCTGCAACATTACCGCCCTGATCAAGTCCGTTTTGAGCTACAATCTTCTCTCCTATCAGATCATATTCGTATGACAATGCGTGGTAAAAAATCCTGCGATCATAATACAGTTTCTGTGTTTCAGCATTTAGCTGGTATGAACATATTACAGGTATGTTTTCCGCCACTTTGGCTCTCATAAAGTCAGGGCTTTTTTCAGCATCCAGAGATATTACTGCATCAGGAACAATCCCATGCTCATCGAGAACCAGAAGCGCTCTGTCAGTACATAAAATAAATGCATGCCCTTTGATTTTATTTAATACTTCAACATTTTTATGTAGTGATGGCCCTGCAGCGACAATTATGCAAGGAATATCATCCGGGATCCTCTCCCTTAAATCTGCCAGAAGATATGCGTTTCTTAAATGATTCCATGAAAACATCCTGCATCTTAGGGCATTTCTTCCCCTACTACGCTGATAGTTACTTGTAGAATCCATCATTATTGACATTTCATCACACATTTTATAAAAATAATCATTTCCCGAATAAAAAGGTGTAATTATTCCCTTTGCTTCAGGCCTGAACGTAGCCATATCATGGACTATATTATCCGACATCTGATTATATTGTTCTTCCGTGACATACAGTCGCACCCTCGGATGAGTAATTATAGGCTCCATATCTGCAAATGCGCATACATACGAAAACAAGCTCTCTTCCGGTTCATACACAAAAAATACTGTGTCAGGACGCAGCTTAGCCATGAGCGCACGCAAGTATACACTTGTAGAGATGCCCATCAAAAGGATTGTTGTTCGTCTGTTTAGCATCTCCTGTTTTTCAGCCCATCTCTTAGCCTCGTAAGAAGGATCATATATACTGTTAAGTCGCAGATCTCCGGAAGGTGATGCATTTTTTATATAGACTACGATTTCTCCATCCGAAGCTTCTTCCATTCTGTATTTGTCATCTTCATCAGGATCAATAGTCAGTTCTACTCCATACCTTTCCTTGAATAATTCAAAATTCTTTTTTCTTACATCCTCATCCTTTGTAAGTACCTTGCCATTCATAGCTTTTCCCACCATCTCTAAAAAATCACATCTATAATTCGTAATAAAAAAGTTCTTCTTTAAAAGCCTAAGACAATGACTTTATCATTTCATTCTTTAAGCTTTCACAATCATCAGGCAGATTTTTATAAAATTTTTCAGCTGATTCCAAAACAGGGATTGCCTCCTCATTTGTTCTAAGGAACAAAACCATATCGGGTATACTGTACAAATCCCTTATCCAAAAATCTTCCAAAAGTGAATACACCATTTTTTTATGTATCTGAAGTTTTAATTCTCCGAGCTTTCTCCTTTTCTTTGAGTATTTATCATCATTTATATCGTGATATTTAGCGGCTTTAAGTAGCTGCGAGCATATTATTTCCAATTCTTTTGAATTGCCGGATATGAAATCCAGGTCATCTGCCCACTCCTTTATCTTTTCTTTGGTTATCTTTTGCCCTTCCTGTGACTGTGCTTTTTTCATATCATTAAATACATTTGAAAAATCATATTCGCTGTCGCTGATTTCTTTTACCACATCGGAAAGCGCCATTATCCTTGTACCCTGTATTTTTGCGCCACCCTCTGTAGCATCTATTACATCTATTTCCGGGTGAAGGTTTATCTCTCTTTCATAAAAATCCCTGAAGGATATCCACATCTCGTTAGTTTCTACAGGATTACCATCAACACCTTCAACTATCATTCTGGTTATATCAGGATTTCCCTCTTCTTTATCATCTGCGTGGTGTTTCCCTCCTGTAAATGCAAGATCCTGGCCGATCAGGATAACTTTCTTTATTCCCAAGGTCTCGCATATGATAAAAGCTGCGCCTGCAACATTTCCACCATGATCCGGTATCTGTCTGCCAACATGTTCGCCTATAAGCTCTATTTCATACCTAAGGGCATGAAAATATATACACCTTCCTTCAAATAATTTTTGAGTTTCAATATTTGTCTGATAGGAACATAAAAGATATGCGTTCTTTGCCACCTTTACGTCAAGATAATCCGGGCTTTTCTCAGCATCCATAGATATCACCACATCAGGCACAATATCGTGTTTATCGAGTACACTTAATGCTCTGTCAGTACAGAAAATAAATGCATGCCCCTTAATCTTTTTTAGCTCCTCTACATTTTTGTTAAGAGATGGCCCCGCAGCTACGATAACAGCAGGCATCTTTTCATCCACATTTTTCTTAAGTTCAGTCAGCGTATACGCATTATTCATGTGATTCCAGGCATACATCCTGCATAATAGAGCTATTCTTCCACGCCCTTTTTGGAAATCATTCCCCGAAGCCATTGCCGACTCAAGTTCATGACAAATATGGGAAAACTCATTGCTATCTGAATAAAATGGTGTAAGAATTCCTCTTGTTTCCGGTCTGTATGTGGCTAGATCAGCCAGCATAGCAGACGACATCGTCTTTCTCTGATATTCAGTTACAAATAATCTGATTCTGATATGCGAAATAATATCTGTGATATCTGCAAATGCGCAGACATAAGAAAACAAAGCCTCATCCGGCTCAAAAATAAAGAAAACTGTATCCGGACGGAACCTGTCCATAAGTGCTCTAAGATAGACACCTGTCGAAAATCCCATAAGTGCAATAGAAGTCCGTCTTGTAGGAACCGACTGTTTTTCTGCCCATTTCATAGCTTCATAGATTGGAGAATATAAACTGTTAAGTCTAAGGTCTCCCGTAGGCAAGGCTCCATTAACATAAAGCACCGGCTCTCCGTCTTTAGCGGCAGCAATCCGGTACTTCTTATCTTCATATCTGTCAATCTCCGGTCTGATACCATATCTTTCTTCAAAGGCATCAAAATTCTTCTTACGGAGATTTTCATCCTTATACAATTCGTTTATTTCTCTCCCCTCAAAAGTCATAAACTACTTACCCTTAATTCACTTTTTAATCCATTCTTCAATTTCTCGATTTAGATCATGATGAAGAATATCAGCCACCAGAATATAATCCCCTTGCTGATTTGCCTCAGCAAGCCTGGAAAAATCTCTCTGCCACTCCTGCATCTGGCTTGCATGCTCAGCATCTGCTTTTCCGTATTGTACCAAAAGCTCCGTAAATGTAACCAATAACTTCATAACAGGTGCAACCATCTCCGGGCCGCCCGGTTTTCTTTGGTAGATGGTATCTGCTGCCTTTTCATTATTGGCAATGACTTGCCTGCCCATATCCTGTAACTGACCCATAAATCCCCCTGAAAGAACATGTCATAATTCAAATAATATTTTGATAATTATATCATGAAATACCGCTATTTGAAAAGAGCTCCCCCTTGCGGGAGAGCCCTTTCTATGGTTGTACTTAATGTACTATGTAGTATTTCGCTAACGTGATTAGCCGAGGAGTGAAAGAACACCCTGATTAGACTGGTTAGCCTGAGCAAGCATTGACTGACCTGCCTGAGCAAGAATATTATTCTTGCTGTAGGTAACCATCTCTTCAGCCATGTCTGTATCACGGATACGGGACTCAGCTGCTGTGGTATTCTCTACTACGTTATCAACGTTCTTGATTGTGTGCTCTAATCTGTTCTGAACAGCACCAAGTGCAGATCTCTGCTCGGATACAGTCTTGATAGCATCTTCAATGGCATCAATTGCATAAGTTGCAGCTGTACCAGATCCGTCAACTACGTTAAGACCCTGAATACCAAGGTTAGCAGCGCTCATTACCTGCACACCAACTGTGATCTTGTTTGTCATGTCAGCATCTGCACCAACGTGGAGCTGAAGTCCAAGATCCTTAGCAACATGTGCTGTCTGCTTAGTAATTGAGAATGTGAACATCTTTCCTGCACTAGTTGTATCTCTACCATTGTCAACCTGAACAGATACCTTGCTCTGCTTGTCAGCATCAACACCGATTCTGTTAGCCTGTGTAAGGGCATCCTTCATCTTATCTCTTGCTGTTGTAACTGTGATGTTCTTATCAAGCTTAGCATCTGTAGCTGTACGTGTTGTATTTCCGTTTACACGAACCTTAGCACCGTCAACTACCATTGCCTTGATCTGGTCTACAGAATACTCATCTTCACCATACTTAAATACTTTGGTTGATCCATCCTTTGTACTTGTTCCCTTAATATAGGTTGTACCATTGATGGTTACTGAATTTGCTCCATCGTTTCCGATAGAAGCCTGCAGTTTACCAATAGTATCTCTATCTTTATCGTAGATGTGATACTCTCTACCAGCGATAGTCTTGTCTGTATCAGAGTTGATATAAGCTGTGAATGTACCCTTCTGTCCAAGATCTGCAAGTGTTCCGTCAAGACCTGCGTCATGAGCAGCCATGTACTTGTCATGGTAGCCCTGACCACCCTTAAGAAGGTAAGTCTCGTTGAACTTTGTTGTCTCAGCAACACGGTCGATTTCTGTTGTCAGCTGATCGATCTCGTTCTGGATAGAAGTACGGTCTGTCTCACTGTTTGTTCCGTTAGCAGCCTGAACTGCAAGCTCATTCATTCTCTGCAGCATATCGTGTACTTCAGTAAGTGCACCTTCTGCTGTCTGAACTGCGCTTACACCATCGTCTGCGTTGGTGGATGCACGATCAAGACCTCTGATCTGTTTTCTCATTTTTTCGGAAATTGAAAGACCTGCTGCATCATCTGCTGCACGGTTAATCTGATAACCGGATGAGAGTTTCTCGGCTGACTTAGACTGTGAACCTGTTGTTACTCCGAGCATTCTGTTAGCGTTCATCGCTGTTAAATTGTGTTGTACTACCATAATATACCTCCTTGTTTGTGTACGCGGCAAATCCTTTTGCCGTAGTTATGGTTTTTAAATTGTTTCAGTTCGGATAACCGATGAGTGGAGTTCCCAGGCTGCTCTCTCCCTGCTATCCTACTATATCCTCATGTGCTCTTCTCTGCGTTCCGTGCCACAGAACAATAGCACTGTGAGTTCTCTACACTCATTATATCGGATGTGTAATCACAAAGTTAACCCCTTTTAGCAAAATAATTCTAAATTATTTATAAACATTATTTGCCTAAATATTCCTGCCCATCTACTTAACAAATGATTCTATAGTGCAGGTATGTGTTTTACTGTTTTCATCATAATTTATTCCTACAAAGAGCAAGTTCCCACTGTATTTACTAAGGCTGTCAAAATATTTCTTTTCCTTTATCTGATTGATAGCACTCTCAGCAGTTTTATTTTTTTTAAGTTCTATTATCATCGCAGGCATATTTGGTACATAAGGAATATAAACCACATCTGCAAAGCCTTTTCCGGTAGTCATTTCTTTTACTACTGTATATTTATTTAGTGCATACAAATATGCAAGATAAATCGCGCTCTGAAGGGCATCTTCGTTGTTGTAGCTCCTGTTTGACGTGACATGAATATGGCTTACATCAAGTGCTTTTTCAACAGCTTCACCATTTCCTTTTATAGTTTCATCAAGAAGTTGTCTGGAAGCCTTTATTATTTCATCAGTGGTTTTATAATCTTCATCAATTTCAATCGCGTTCATCCATTCCTGCCTTACTTCACCGTTAGGAATACGGCAGGTTTTTTCATCATAATCATAGGTAAGATATCCTAAATGAATAAGATATGTCATGATGTCACTTTTTGTTTCAAATGAATTCATTGTATTCATGAAACTCGTAACATTAACGTCTACGCTTTCTCCCGCAAGCATTCTGATAACATCATCTTTAATTCCGTAAGTATTGTGTCTTATTCTGTCTGAAATAACTTTGTAGGAAGATGTTTTTCCCCAGTAGCCTTCAAATCTCCCTCTTTTCGAAAGTTTTACTACCGATTCAGGATTAAATAATTCAAATCCATTTTGGTGATATCCATCATACCAACTGCAACATTCTTTATAATCTATGTTGTTTGTCTTGCATATTTCTTTTACTTCCTCTGCAGTAAAACCTATGTACTCAGAAAAATCCTCTGCATCTACAAATGTATATTCATGAAAATTGTTCAGCTTTGACTGAATCTTATCTCTTACAATTGGAAGAATTCCTGTAAGATACGCAAAAGCAATTGCAGGACGGAGAGTGTTGCTTTTAAATAGTCCATTCAGAAAACTCAAGTATGCATCTAACTGTTCCTGCGGCACATTTTCCCTAACATAGACATCATATTCATCTATCAGTAACACAAACTGCTCTTGGTATTTTGTAAATACTTCCTGCATGGATTCAGCAAGAGAATAGCCACTCTGAATATCAGCATCGGGAAATTCATCGATTATTTCTTCCTTGATCTTATCAGACATGATTTTTATCAGATTATCTTTATCTCCTATATTCTGATACTCACTATTTAGATCAATCTGAATAACATTATATTTATTGAGATTATCCCTATACTTTGGAGTACTTGCTATCTTTAAGCTGCTAAAAAGAGCATCGGAATCGCATCCCTTAGAATAGTATGCTGCAAGCATATTCCCTGCTATTGTCTTGCCAAAACGCCTTGGTCTTGACATGCATATATATTTATTATTCGTATTAATATAATCGCTAACTACATCAATCATCATGGTCTTATCCACATAGTTACCAGTATTGATTGCTTCTGTAAAATTGGAATTGCTAGGATTTAGATATATTCCCATTTCGTTCTCCCCTAAATTATAGTTTTTATAACAGTCTATTCTTATCCATCACCTGATCAATCAATGTATATTCCACGCTGTCTTCCAGACCGTGATTCCCATTCTTCTTTTTTCTAACCCTCTTCTTTTCAGCATGTCTCTCTCGCTCCAATAGCACTGACGACCCTTTTTCCATGTCAGGTATCGCATCATTGACATTATCGATAAGCCCCACTGCATAGATTATTTTTATAAAATTGGCAAAAGAGATTTCTTCTCCATTCTCAAATCTTTGTATTGACCTAAGCGACACCCCGGATTTATCTGCCAGTTCCTTTTGTGTCATCTCCAATTTAATTCTGCACTGTTTTATTTTTCTCTTTATTTCAGCAATATAGGAAGGTATATTCATCTAAGCCCCCTGCATTTATATTGTTTTTTGAATAAATTCTAATACCTATAAGAACAGTATAGATAATCCAAAAATAAAACGCAATATATTACGTTTTATTGAGTGGCCTTCCGCTAAACACGTCACATATTGCGTTTTATCTTAATTTACTTGGTGCATGTATATCTTTTTGATACAATATCAGTCCGTTCAGGTAATTTATCGTTCAATCCTGATTCTTTTTCAAATAATCATAGATGGGATACTTGGATGTGTATTCTTCCTTGCCCCAGACAATCTCTATCTGTGCAGCCTTTCCGGTATCAGTATTTATAAGTATTGGCGCATTCAGATTAACCCTCATCTGTGTGATGTCCTCCGGCACAGTAACCGTAACAAGAATGAGAAGGTTTTTATTTGTCAGTGGTTCCAAAAGTTCCACATCATCTTCACTTATCTGAGGATTATAATCATCTTTTATTGTAAGCGGATCGATAACCGGAAAAGCGATATCCGGCTCATCCATTGACTGAAGATACCAGATAGCCGCAACAGGTTTATCCTTGTCATGGAGTAGTGCAAACTTCTGTAGATCCGGAAGCCCCACCATTCCAAAGGGCATTGTGATTATCTTCTCGTCCTCAATATCAATTTCGCCAAAAATTCTGGTATTTGCTTTCATCTTATATTCTCCCTCGTAAATATATGATCATGGCGCCAGGCGCCTGTTACACAAATATCAAAATCATATCTGCTTTGTCTCACTGACCTTGAATCTGATCTGCCAGAATCTCTTTTCTTCAATCATCCTTCTGAAATTAAGAAGATTCTCTCTAACAACCTGCGGATCATCTGCCGTCGATATCTCATTGCCTGGAATAACAGGGACCATCTTGGCTGCAAGCGATGCCGTTATAGAATGGTCTCCGCAGCTTATTATATATTCCGGTCTGAGTTCTGAAATGGTTCCAAGGATCACGTTTAGCTCATCTTCAGATGGCATCTTGTCATCGCACTGAAAATACGGAACCGACAAACCTCTTACAAATACATTGTTGGCATTTGCAAGGTACTGCATATAGTTGTGACCTTCTATGCCAAACAGCGGAACTACATTGGCTACCGGCAATAGGTCGTTCGTGTTTATGATTATTGTATTCTGACACATGCTAACCAGTATTTCCTGAGCTATCAGGTTGATCATATGTGTCTCTTTATGAGTATCCGTAAGATACTGCTGAGTCAGGATAACAGTCTGATCACACTGCCTTCCGGCAAGCTTGATAAACTGCCTGTCATACTGAACCCTGCCTTCAAAATAGGCTTTAATCCTCATATATATCCTGTGAAAGATTCTTGCGGAATCATAAGTAACAATATGAGGTCTTGTATAAGTGATATATTTTGTCTGCATTAATAGGAAGAGTCTGTATTTTTCCTCTATCCTCATCCCTTCTATATAGGAAAGTAGTTCTATGAAAAAATCCTTATCTTCCGTAAGTCTGACCATCAGATGAAGATATGCAACATGTCTTAAACTATCCGGAAGGTTTTCATGAGGAAAAAAATAAACATTTCTCTTTATTCTGGAAGCAAGCTCTATTTTTCCTTCCGGAGACAGCGCGCCGCTTATTATTCTGGCGCCTATCTGTAGCATCTCATCAAAACATTCAGTTATATCTTCTGAAGTCAGAATCTCCAATATTCTGTTTTCATATTCCTTTACAATTGGAAGTTCATTCACATCCGCGCCCTCACGCAGCTATCGCCGCGACAGGAAACAGATTTATGAAAGTATCACCAAACCCGTTTCCTAATTTTTTGAGTCATAGAACTGAGGCGGTGTAACGTTTGATTTATTCATTGTAAGGTAGTAATTAAGTGCAGCACTTGAAGACCTTCTACTTTGGTTTATCCTGTCCCTGGAGCTTTTAAAATGCACATCTGCAAGCAATCTGTTTCTGTTTTCTCCTGTCTCTATAGAATTTGACAGGTCAGTTATCTGCCTTATCAAATCCTGCAAAGTAGAAATTTCCTTCCTGTATTTTTCTTTATTATCGCCAAGTTCGTCCCTTACCCTGTCAAACAAACTTTCAAAGCCATCATTTAGCTTTTCAACCTGACCAATCAGTTCACTTTTTCTTGTCAGTGTCTTATCAAAGCTTTCTTCATCGAACCCCTCTTCATTTTCAAGTAACTTTCTCTGCTCAAGGTTTTCCTTTTCTATTTTCTGTAAAACCTCGATTTTCTGTCTCAAACTTTCTTCCATCATACTAAGATATGATCTCGTCATCTCTTTTATCCCCCGATTGTCGATAACGTGTTATGCAGGTGCTCCCTGCGCAGAAGGAGCAGGCATCTGTCCTTTTGCAATTTTCATAGCATCTACCCAGGTATCTCTCATGGTATGAAGGTGCTTATTTACTTCATTCATTATTTCGAGAGAATCTTCCCTGTGAAGATCTGCTTCTACCAGTCTCTTCATAAGATAATTGTATACATTTTCAAAATCTTTTGCGACCGGATAATTCATATTAAGTGTGTTATTAAGGTAGTCTACTATGTTCTCAACCTTAAGAAGGTATGTGAGGAACTTGGACTCATCCTTGTTTTCAAGGGCCATTATCGCAATATTGCAGAATTTAATGGCTCCATCATAAAGCATTAATGTAAGTTCCTCAGGCTTTGCCATCTGAATCTTAGTATTCTGATACTGATTCATTTGTTTTGCATAAGGATTTCTGGCTACGGGCATATTCTACCTCCGTGTTGTTAATCTATCTGTTTCTTGCAAAAGCTTTCCTGTTATCAGGTTCCAAGCATTCCTGCAAGGGAATTTGTCTGCTCATTTAATTTGGTCATGGCTTTTTCCATCTGAGCAAACCGGTCATAATACTTATCTTCCATCTTGGTAAGCTTTTCCTGTTCGTCCTTAAGCTGAGTCTTGAAATTGCTTACCTGCTTCTTCATCTGCTTATCTTCATAAATTGTATAAGCACTCGAAAAGTCCGTTGACTTCATCAGGTCGCCAAGCTTTGAATACATCTCACTTGATATACTCTTAAAGAATTTTGTTACGATTTCAGGGTCCTTTTCTATCTTTAGCTTTAGCTTATCTTCCTTACTGCTTGTAAGTTCATCATCCTCATCACCATAGATATGCCACTTCATTCTGTCTTCTTCTTCACCCTCGAAGTAACCCGGAGTAGCTATATGGAATGACCAGAAAGATGTCTTTACCTGAACCAGTTCACCTGTTTCTTTGTTAGTGTCCCACTCACCAAAATCATAAGATTTCATCATGATATTCTTCATTTCGGTCATAACGCGGAAAATCGTGGGATCCTTGGACAAAAGGCCTTCGTCAATCTTCTTGTTCCAGTCTTCTATCTCTTCTTCTGTCATTTCGTCTTTCTGCTCTTTGGTAAGGATTGCATAATCTTTGGCATCATCGGCATTATACAGAGTAAACATCTCACCGATAAGGTCGTTGTACTCCTTGAGGAATCCCTTGACCATATCATAGATACCGCTTGTGTCATCACTTGTCTGTATGGAAATATCTTCAGCTACCTGCTTGGCTGTTATAGTCAGACCGTTTATATCAAATGTATTGTCATTTGATTTATATGTAGCACCATTAAGTGTGATTTCGGAATCTGAACCATAAACATGAGTTGCATCTGTATTTTCATTGTAATCAAGTCCGAGCGCCTTAACGATCCTCATATCCGAGTGTTCAAAATCGATTGCAAAGCTCTCATCTTCTCCTGATTTACTAGATGACATGTAGATTCTTCCCTGCGTTGCATCATAGCTTGCATTAAGGCCGTATCCGCTTGATGACTTTGCATCCTTAAATGCTGCTATTGCTTCTGCAACTGTTTTGCCGGGTTCAATGTTAATATCAACATATTCTCTGGTATCAGCGGTGCCCTCTGCAGGCTCTTTTCCAAATCTGATCCTTATCGTATTTTTGAAGTCGCTGTCAGTTACAGCAGGAGTTACTTCATTTCCTTCCTCATCGAGAACTGCTTCCTTGTGGACATTTGCAGTTGCAGAATATCCGCTCAGATTCTCTAGAGAAGTTGTAGGTCTTACCGTTCCTGAACCGATTTTTCCGCCGGTCAGATATCCATTGCTTGCAAGCTTATTAACGCTAAGCGTCTGAGCTCCGTTCATAGCCGTGCCGGATGTAATGATAGTAGCTGCACTTTCATTTGAAATGCTGGTTGTTTTCTTTACATATGAAGAATCATATCGAAGATTACTAAGTGTTTTGTTGTAGAAGTTAACTACCTTTTTGTTAAGCTCCTTCCACTTATCCAGCTTCATATCAAATTTTTTCTGGTCGCTTTTAACCTTTTCTACTTTTTGCGACTGTACTTTCGTAAGCTCGGTAATAATACTCTCTGTATCGAGCCCGGAAGCAAGTCCGGTAATTCTCATAGTCATATGGTGCTCCTATTCCGCGAAAAAGATCGCTCGTGTTACCTAAATCACCTATAACTTATATCGGATATTTTGCATCTTACCTTTAATATGTTATTGCAATTTCCATATATTCGGGCTAAAAAAGCGCAGAATATCCCTTGCACATTAAAACTGCTTTTTGAAAAAAGTAGTTTTTACCCTCTCTCATCAACCATGAGACCTGCAAGTTCCCAAGCTTTGGCAATCATATCAAGTGTCTTTTCAGGTGGCAGCTCCTTGATCGTTTCTTTGGTTGTCTTATCCACAATTTTGATAGTAATGCGATTGGTATCTTCGTGAATTCCAAAGACTGCCTCTGAATTGTTGAACATTTTCTTGTTCATTTCGCTGATTGCCTGCTTAACTCTCTTGTTCTCAGCTTCGATCTGTTCTTCGGTCCTCTCCTGGCGGGTAGGTGTGTTGCTGTTTCCACTGCTGTCGCCGTTTTGAGTCTCGACTTTTACAGGCTGCTGATTCTGAGTCGTTGCAGAACTAATAGAGAGGTCAGATCCCTCCCTACTCTTATCCTGGCTTTCTGAAGGTTTAGCTGCTTTCTCAGTTTTTTGTACTTCCTGAATCTGTTGAGCTCCTATAGAGCCAATGCTGCTAACATCCATTGCCATCTCGTTCACCTCCTTGTGTCGATTTACACGGATATCCATTTCCGTCTGTTTCCAAGGACTGCCCTAACACCCGGTCATGGGCATACCTATAGTTTCTTACATCCATTATATCGGATATGATCGCCAAACATTTAGCATGTTATTATTATTTAATAAAATATTTATTCCTAATACATAATTAGGAGAGAAGACTTGTCACCGATTCGCTTGTCTTGTTTGCCTGGACCAGCATCGCCTGTCCTGCCTGTGCAAGTATATTATCTCTGCTGTAGGTTACCATCTCATCAGCCATATCCGTGTCACGGAGCCTGCTCTCTGAACTAGTGGTATTCTCTACAACATTATCAAGATTCCTTATCGTATGTTCCATCCTGTTCTGCACAGCGCCGAGCAGGGATCTCTGCCTGGACACCTCTGAAATAGCATCTGATATGGCATCTATCGCATAAGTTGCACAGATTCCGATATCATCTACCATATTAAGGTTCTTAAGTCCGAGCCTCTCAGCGCTCATAGCCCGGATTTCGACACCTATCTTGTTATTCATGTCTGCATCTGTTCCCGCATGTATATTTACTTCAAGCTCCTTCGGAACGTGCATACTTCCCCTGTCTATTTCAAATCTTACAAGAGAATCATCACTTGTAGGCGTAACAAGAAAATCTGCAGCCATCGTTACATTATCTATGATTTCGTTATTGTTTTTGTCATATACCACAGCTTCTGTGTCAGTAGCGCCAATGCTGCTTGCTCTTTGCAGCTCCTTGGCAATTATTTTATAAGCTCTTCCTTCCGTAACTATGAAGTTGTCCGTGTCATCATAGCCATCCATATTGGTATCAGACATAAGATAATAGCTTTTTCCCTTATAAGTAACCTTATATCCATCCTGAAAAAGGTCGTCTCTGTCCGCACCAGGTGTAGTCACAACGGTCTGCTGGTCCTCGCCGTATGCTATGCAGATAGCCTGCCTGAAAAGATTAGTCTCAGCTGTATAGGAGGTTCCATCTACAGTAATCACGCCTCCCACAGTAGTATCATCATTATATTCGGATATTCCATAGCCTCCGACCCTGCTTTTTACAGAATTAAGGTCATAATTTCTAAGTGCATATTTGGCTCCGTCTACAGTAACGCTTGTGGTAGCGCTATCTCCGCCTCCAACACTTGCAGATGTAATATAATTTTTTACTGTATTTACATCATAGGGTCTTACAGTGTATTTTGACGTTCCGGATGATCCGTTTATTGTCACATTAGTCCCATAAGCTGTCTGGGAGGTATCTGTAATGATCGACCTTACCTGACTTAAGCTGTAAACAGATGACTCCGCCATATATTTACCGCTTCCATCTATTGTTACCTCGGTATCATCGGCAACAGATGAAAGAGTCGCCGAAACATAAGCAGCATTATAGTTTTGAAGCATATAGCTGTTTCCTGCAAAATTTACTATTGAGTTATCAGATAGCGAGTTGATCTGCGATGTAATAGTACTTAAGTTTATTTCCTGAGGAATTGCTGCAGGGTCAACCGTTTCCGAATCATCGATCACTCTGTAGCTCGTACTTTGAGAGGTATCGGAATCATAGATCGATATTGTTGTCGGCAGTGATAGCGAAGAAAGCTCGCTTGTTACATTGTTCCTCATTTCTGCAACCGAACTGCCCTGTCGCAAAACGAAGGTATTACCGTTACAGGTAACTGTAGATGCGGTAAGTGCCATATTGGCAAGGTCGCTTTTTAGCGTTGCAACATAACCGTTTGCATTTTTAAATTTATAAGTTGTTCCGCCAACAGTTACATTTAAGGTATTGGAATTAACTGCATTTGCGACATTCGCGGAAAGTGCCGCCCTGTATCCGCCGCTTAAAAGTGTATAGGTTCCGTCATGTCCGTTATTATCACCTGCAATTACAACTGTCTGCGTGGAATTATTTACGCTTCCTGCAACTGTAGATTTAAACTGCGCTACGCCATAGGAATCATTTAAAGAATAAGTTTCACTCGTTCCTATATTTACTTTTCTTGTTGAAGAATTGATCTGTTCACTTATAGCTGTCGCCTGCTTTGCGGGAAGCTCATTTCCTCCTGCGTCCTTAGCAAGATCTATGATGTGGTACGTAACAGCATCATTTACCGTAACTGTGTCACCGCCAACTCCGGTAGTATTTATAATATTCTGGACATCAGCTTTTCCTGTTCCTATGGTATATACGCGACCTGCTATCATCACCTGATCGGAAGAATTGAGTCTGTTCATGGTAAATGTGCCATGCCCCGGTCCATCAGTAGAGTTGCCGATTATTCCCTTAAGACCTGCGTCATGGATATTCAGATATCTTGTCTCTTCTCCGTTTCCTCCCTTAAGAAGGTATGTCTCATTAAATTTAGTAGTCTCTGAAACCCTGTCAATTTCCGTAATGATCTGATCTACCTCAGCCTGGATGTCTCTCCTGTCATTTCTTGAAAGCGTCTCAGTAGCTGCCTGAACAGCAAGCTCTTCAAGCCTGTGAAGCATATCGTGGACTTCGGAAAGAGCTCCTTCAGCGGTCTGAGCCATAGATATTCCGTCATCATTATTGATTGACGCTCTGGTAAGACCCCTTATCTGTCTTCTCATTTTCTCACTAATAGAAAGACCTGCCGCATCATCGGAAGATCTGTTTATTCTGTATCCGGAAGAAAGCTTTTCAGCGGATTTTTTCTGTCTTGTAGTTGTGGTCTGAAGCATTCTCTGAGCATTCATCGAAGCTATATTATGCTGAATGATCATAATGACCCCCTACTATAAAAAATTATATCTCAATTTGTTTTTCGACATAATATATCCTGATAATTAGTGGTGTATCAGATAAAAATCAGATAAGAAAGCTGTATAACAACAAACCCCGTGGCTTATAAAAAACCACGGGGCAATACACTAAATTAAAATAATTACTTGAGCAAATCCGCAAGTGCTGAGATACCATCCACATTTGTAGCAGCTTCGTTCTCTGCCTGGATCTGGAGATAGACCTCTTTTCGATAAATCGGAACCTCTTTTGGTGCAGCTATTCCGATCTTAACCTGATCCCCACGGATATCTAATATCGTAATCTCTATATTATTATTAACGATGATAGACTCATTCTTTTTTCTTGATAATGCTAACATTGGCGCGTTCCTCTCTCCCTATTATTTCTTCTGTGCAATCTCCTTCTGCTTCTGGAGATAGTCATAGATTGGATACTTTACAGGATAATCGTCATCGTCAATTATAACCTGAGCAGCAATGCAGCTGTCAGAATTGATGATAATAGGTCCCTTTAAGTTGACTGTCATTTTGGTAAGATCCTGCGGAACGGTAACTGTTACAAGAACCAGCATATCCTCGTCAGCAAGTGGCAGCAGATCCTTGATTGTCTCCTCTTCAACAACAGGGTTGAAATCAGGCTTAACATAAAGCGGATCCATTACCGGCATAGCAAATGTAGGCTCATCAAGTGACTGTAGCCATCTGATGGCATTTGAATCCTTGTCCTTATCATGCATCAGCGCGAACTGCGTCATGTCCGGGAAACCTATAATTCCCTTTGGGAAATGGATGATCTTGCTGTCTTCAATCTCTATTTCCCCGAAAATCCTGGTAGTTAATCTCATTGTGATACCCCTCCATAAAGTAAGTAATGTCTTCTGATTACTTATATAAATATTTTATGCAAATTGACGCAATATAGCAAGGAAATTTATTGTTACATTGATAGCTATATTAGATGTAATTCATAAGTGAGTCTTT
This sequence comes from Butyrivibrio sp. NC2002, assembly GCF_000702265.1. Classification (GTDB taxonomy): domain Bacteria; phylum Bacillota; class Clostridia; order Lachnospirales; family Lachnospiraceae; genus Butyrivibrio. Next base: position 306,487 of record NZ_KL370880.1, on the reverse strand, counting down.
GCTTATCTTACCTGTTGACATAAGTGCTGCCTGATATGTAAGCTGCGCTGTTGCAAGGTTTGTTGCTGTCTCTGCAAGATCTGCATCCTCGTTGTCGGACTGCAATGTCTTAAATGTTGTTGTCTGATCCTGAAGTCTTGATGTGATGAGCTCCAATCTCTTGCTTCTTGTACCATTATCTGTAACAGCTACATTAGCTTTATCAAGTGCCTTCTGCATGCTTGTTATCTTGTGTTCGAACTCTTCCTGAATGTTTTGCCTTAGGTAATCATAAGCTTTTTGTGCTGCATTTATTTCTTTCTGAACCTGTGCCTTCTCGGTTTCATCCGTAAGCTCTGCCAGCTTGGATTTAAGTGTAGAAAGAGTTGTGGATATGACATTTATCTTGGAAGAAAGCTGTGTCAGATCGAAAATATCTCTTTTAATAACTGTGGAAAAAACAGTATTTGCTATAGTATTGACCGTTATCTTCTGTGAATATCCGACATCATACGAAATATCGGGAGCTGCGCTTCCGCCGTTGTAAATAATGCCATCTTTGTCTACACAGGAGAATAGATTCTGGGGTCTGATATCTCCCGACTGCCATTCCTTTTTATCGTATATGACATCTATTGTGTTTGCATTACTTACATAAGAGAGTGCTGCAAGCTTATCCTTTAGTGCTGAATTTAAAAGTACCTCACCGGTTTTTGCATTAAGATAAACAAGATTACCTGTTGTATCTGCTTCAAGAGCCTTGTAAGCTGCGTCGATCTCATCTTCTGAAGACGTTGAATAAATGATATGTTCAGCATCAATCTTGATAGTTGTCTCTTTATAGGATGAATGCATACTTCCGTTAGCTGTAACCTGAAGAACAGTCTGTGTCGCATTTCCCAGCTCATCATCCTCAGTATCTTTTCTAAGAGTATATGTTCCATCAGCATTTACAGTACATGAAAAACCACCTGTAACCTCTATGTTGTACTGCTGCCCTACAGCGGGAATAAGCGGCAGGGATGTTTCGGTATTGGTTCCATCTGCAAATTCAAGAGTTGAAACACTTGCCGTACTCATGGTTACTATGCCCTGCTGTACGCCCTTTGGCACATCAAGGTGTCCGTCATGATCTGCATCCGTAAGAACACCGTCAGGTGATACTTCAAACTGGAAAGCCTCTAAGGTTGTAGTATTTACAGCTTCAATAATATATCCCAGAGAAGGATCGTTTACATTGGCATAATCAGCGGTATATGAATAATCACCTATCGTTACTTTATAGTCAGAAGTAAAAGGCACATACGCCTTATGTTCAATTCCATCGTCTGTAACAAAAGTAAGATCAAAGAAAGGAAGATCTGTCTGAGTTATCGATGATGTTGCAGGCTGTGCCAGATTTTCTCTGAATTTAAGTTCGACGCTCTTATCTATTCCCTGTGTATAATCAAGGTTATCGTATGAAAGTCTTATCTTTCCTACCTCAACCTGTTTGATATCATTCTCGGTCGTAACTTGAGTATACAAGCCTTCCGGATCTGTATTTAAAACCGTTCCGGCATCAAGATACTGCATATTTACAGTTCTTATAGACTTCCCGATATTTGCAGCATTGAACTCGTCATTTATGTCTGTGAAATTCTCTGTTGTTGGCTTGTCATAGGATAATGTGGTATCTGTCCTGTATCCGGTAAAGATATATCTTCCGGCATAATCCACATTTCCTGTTGAATAATATTCATCGGAAAGAGCCTTAAGCTGAGTGATGATCGTATTTAGATCATCAAGCGTAAGGTCTTTGTTAGAACCCTTATTAACCTGCTGTATGGCATCTGTCAGAACATCCGTAACTGTGGAAAGTGCATCCTCTGTTACATCCATCCAGCTCTTTGCATCAGCAGCATTCTTGTTATAATACTGGTCGAGCTGTGTAACTGTCGAACGAAGTCTCAGTGCTCTTATAGCTATTACAGGATCATCGGAAGGTCTTGCTATCTTTTTACCTGTAGCCATCTGTGTGTTTACTTCATCCTCAGCAACCTTGTTGTTATTGATGTTGTAAAGGGAATTGTTGTTCATGATCTTGTTGGTGATTCTCATGTTGTAATCCTCTGCATCCTGATAGAAATTCTCCAATTCCCTTTAGAGTCTTTCTAAAAAACCAAGCGACGATCCATGTCTGCAATCTGTATTTCCTAAAATTTTTATACGCCGGTCTCAAGAATAAGTCTGTCATAGATCTTAGTCAGCGTATTTATCATCTTTGAATTAAGTGTGTATGTATGCTCATACTGTACAAGAGCCGATGCTTCTTCGTCTGAGTCAACGCCCATTACCGAAAGTCTCTGGTTACCTATGGTCTTTTCAAGTGCTGTATAGGTTTCCTCAAGTGTCTTGGAATTACTAGAGTTAAGAGCTATATCTCCAAGAACCTTGTCAAGGAATTCTCCGCTTGTAGCACCTCTAAAGAGGTCTTCCTTTGTCAAAAACTCATACAGAGCTTTGACGTTCATATACTCAGATTCGCCTTCAGTGATATCCAGTTTAGTTGCCAGAAGGTCTGCATTTGCAGCAAGTTCTCTTGTTACGATAAAGTTGCTTGCAGTCACCTCGTAATATCCCTTGTTGTTAGAAAGTGTGGTGAGCTGCTGATATGAATACTGGGCACTTGAGTCCATATCACTTGTTCCTGTCAGGATGTAGGATCCCTCGAGGGAGTCGGCGGTATATCCATTCGACATTATGTCATTTACTCTTGAAGAGAATTTCCTTATCCACTCATTCATCTGCTCCATGTAGTAAGGAATGCCCTGGTATTCAAAGCCACTGCCGACTTCTGCTGTTCTTCCGGTCGGAGGAGTTGTGGACTTGGTACTCTTTGCCGTAAGTGTGAATGTATAGGTATCTCCGCCATCATATTGCCAGTCGTTAAACTCATAGATTTTACTTGCAACCTCCATCTTTCCGGTTGTCGGAAGTGTACATTTTGTCATATCCATGAGGTTTGGATCGCTGACTTTGATCGTTACCTGCGTTTCTCCTGTAGCCTGGTTCTTAACGCTTGAAATAACTTCGCCGTTAAAATATGAGTTGTTGTTGCCATCTCTCATATCGATAAGGCCTTCAAGTTCTCCGCCCATCAGCTTATTATTTAACTTGAAAATATCAAGCTTGCTTGTGTCATCTCCTTCTTTGAAGTTTGACGGAGCCCACTTGATATCGTAGAGTCCTACAAGGTCACTTTGATTTACATTCTCAGCCTTTTCTCTTGCAAGGCAGATGAGTTTTCTGTATGAATATGTATCAAGGAGCTGCTGCCCACCGGCGATATTTACTATAAGTCTTGTTGCTCCTGTCTCTCTGTCAGGCTGGTTGTCATCTACTACCTTTGTCTCTATAACTTCTATATCGACTATCTTTGATAATTTATCAAGCAGCTCATCTCTCTGGTCTCTAAGTGTATTTGCCTTTGATCCCTGCATCTCGATAGTATTTATCTGTTCATCGAGCGAGCATATCTGCTGAGCATAGGAATTGATGGTATCGCAGTCCATCTTTATTTCCTGATTGATATCGTTCTGAAGCTGCTTAAATGAGCTGTCCAAATGATTAAAATAATCGGTTATCTGAGAAAGAGATGATACAAAAGTTGCCTTGGCTTCTGTCGTTCCTGATGCCTTTAATACGTCCTGAAGTGCAGATTCCATTTTGGAAAACAGGCTCGAGAATCCTGTTACTCCATCATCTTTTAAGTACTCCTGAGTTAGCATATTAAAATAATTTCTCTGAGTAACCTGGCCAAGAAGTGTCTCATTTTGCCTGTATTTATTGTCGTAAAACTCATCCCTTACTCTTTCAATAGAAAGGGTATCAACCCCTGCCCCTGCCGTACCGTATGTTGTAAAAACCCTCAGCGCATCAGATGCACGCTGCTCAACCTTCTGCCTTGAATAGGTGTCTGTATTTGCGTTGGCTATATTATTTGCAGTAGTATTGAGCGCAGCATTTGCTGCTCTTAGTCCGGATGCCGCTATATTTAATCCAAAAAAAGTTGAAGGCATATGATTTCTCCTCGTTAAAATCCCTCGTTAAGTGAAAAATGAAGTTCTGCTCTCACTCCGTTCGACAGAACATCTCTAAAACACTAAACTCGATAATACCTCGTTAAGTGTTTTAGGATCCAAGAGAAGTAACGATATGTTCGATCATTTCACTGACTACATTCACATATCTGCTTGATGCATTAAACGCATTCTGGAATTTGATCATGAATTCAAGTTCCTCGTCGCTTGATACACCAACAATCTGTTCTCTTGCGTTCGATACTGCATCTACGGTAAGTTCCTGATTGGTCTGAATACCTTTATAAACATCACCGGAGTTTGCAACCTGTGAAACCAGCATATTGTAATAACCTAAAAAATCAGTCTTGGTTGCCACATTGGGATTTATAAGATATTCGGCTGAAGTAAACGCTCCCTTTAGTTTTTCAATGGTTTCATTATCTTCACTTCCGTCTGCAAGTAAAAATCCCATGGTAGTTGGCTGCTGGAGATATATCGGATTTACCGCTATATTTGAGATAATGTAACCTTTTCTGACTGTTCCCGCAGGATGGTCTGCATCTATGTCATAGTTGAGGCAGTCTTCTTCGTTTAATACCTTAAACAGATCGTAATCGGAAACCTCTTCCTCTATGGGCTTACCCCTCTCTTTTGCAAGATTGACAGGGTTACTTCCCGCTTCCTCATAGATCTTGTTTATTGCCTGACAGATATTTTTTACCATCTGGTCAAATTCCGCTTCCACATTCATGATGACTGACTGAGCTATATTCTTATTGTAATAATTGCCTGTGGGATCATCTGTAATGTCATGGTAAGTAGCGTTGTGGTCACCTCTTGCAAGAAGTGTTGATCTGAGTTTCCCTATATCTGTTTTCATGGAAGATGAGATGGTCTGCGTCATATCGTAAACCTTTGCACCTCTTATATCAGTCACCACCCATTCTTCTCTGGCTTCGCTGTATTCCTTCTTGGCTGCAAATTCCCAATACGGAGTATTGTAGTTTGAAGGGCTTCCCCCTTTATCTGCGGGAAGTGTATTGTCGCATGCCATGTGATTTACATGATCTGTTGTTACAAACTGTGTTCCTTCAAAAGATACAAGTATGTTTCCAAATACGTCTTCGTAAAAGCTTATCTTTCCATACTCACCAAGCTGATCCAGAAGAAGATTTCTCTCATCTCTTAGATCATTGGCATGCTCCTGATGTCCGGATTCTATTTCAACTATCTGAAGGTTTAGCTTCTGGATCCTGTCACCTATCTTATTGATCTCATCAACTATCTTTGCCACGGACTTATCCATGTTTTCCTGATAATTAACAAGTCCGTCATATACACTCTGAGCTCTTGTCACAAACTCATTTGCTCTGGTAACAAGAGTATTCTGATTAACTGCGGAAGTAGGATTTTTACTCATTTCCTGAACTGCTGTCCACAAATTATTTAAAGAATCTGCAAATTCATTACCGTTTAGTTCCTGAAGCTGGTCTTCTATTTCTTCAAGTGTAGTAACAGAGACATCATAAAAAGATGATCTGCCTGTTTCCTCTCTGAAACTCTGATCAAGGAAAAGGCTCCTCACCTGCTTACAATTGTTATAAACAACACCGAGGCCTGTCTGCTTCCAGGAGATTGTCCTGAAGTCCTTTTCCGTTGTGATATAAGGACGTGTTCCCTGCTGAACCTGCTGCCTTGTATAACCCTCGGTGTCAATATTTGCCATGTTGTGTGATGTTGTATTCAAGGCATTCTGCGATACCTGCAAACCTGAAACGCCTATGAATAAACTTCCCATTAAAGATGCCATAAAAATACCTCCGCTAATATAATTATCGGAGGTAACTTGCTTTTGTATTAGTGTTAAGTTAATATTTATTGTTTTGCATCGAATCTTCCGCTTGTTGCAACGGCCAGAAGATCCCCTTTTGTCCATGCATTTTTGGTATAATTTGCTGTTTCCGGAGCACGGCGGGCAGACTGCATGATATTCATCTCATACTGGATCATCTCAAGACTACTCTCAAGAAGTGTCTGATTCTGTCCGTTAACTCTCTGCACATTTGCCGATATGCCTACCAGCCTGTCTCTCTGCACTGCAAGGTCATGCTGCTCTTTTGGTCTTTTATCAAGCATTCTGACAAGATCGGTAAGCTTCATATCTGTTGCCTTTTCTCCCAGGATGTCAGCGATCTCTTTCATGATACTCTCACGCTCTCTATCAACAGCTGATATGCTATTTACTACCATCTGTTCCTTTTCTGTAATACCGGCAAGAGCTTCAAGATCTCTTTGCATGATCACTGGAGTTTTTTTGCCTGAAAGTTCAAGCAGCTTCTCATAGCACTTGCACTCTTTGTCCAAAACTTCCACAAGTCTTTCAAGTAAACTAGCCATAAAACCTCCAATCCTGCATCCTGAAAATGGGCATAATTATAGAGCCAGAATTAGTGTGCACTTTTCGTAAGCCTGTTTGCTTCGTCACAATAAGCTGGCTCTAAATAATCTCTGTATATAATCTACGATCAAGCAAGGGATTCGCTGAGTCTTGCAAGTAGCTTATCTGCGAAATCCTCTCCACTTACGTCATACGTTCCGTTCTGAATTGCACTCTTTATAGGTGCTACCACGTCCTCCCTGACATCCGGAGCATCTTTCACAGCCTGCTTCGCAACCTGAATATCCTTACCGATTGAAGATATCTGAAGATTATCAGAAACTGATGTAGTCTTCTGAGTCTTCGCAGTCTTATTCACTTTGCTTGTGCCGTAAATCTGTTGTACCTGGCTGTAAGCTTCTATACGCATATTCTTTTCCTCCTTCCTTGGAGAATTTTTTCTGTTCTACTACATTTATCGGCGGATTTATCTATTACTTTAGAGTAAATAGAAAAAAAATTCAATTATTTCTAATTACTCCCCCTCATAAGTTCCTGTGATACGTAATATGGTATCAAGGAGATAAATTCCGCCATATCTTGTAGAAGATTGGCTAAATTCCCAAGGTATTGTGTCATTTATTCCCCACCGATAATAGTATCGACACACCTTTCCGAAAACTTAACCCCTATTTCAAAAAAAAATTAATATTTTTTTTATATTTCCAAAACTACCCACATACCGTCAGTCCATGCCCTAAATAGTACCGGAAATCTAACAATATCTATTCGTTAAGGGAGATTACCATTTCAGCCATTTCAAGCAGGGATGTTCCTGAATCCATGGCACACTTTTGGAGATATTTGTGAGCCTCCGGTTCAGTCATGTTGTGGCGCTCCATAAGAATATACTTGGCGCTTGTTATTATTTTATCGTCCTCTTTGCTTCTAAAGCGCTGCTTCTGCTTTTTGGCTCTTCTTATATTCTTAACCCCTTCAAGCATCATGGTTATACTTGAATAAAAATCCGTCTTCTTAAGAGGAGTTGGAAGGTATACAACATTTTGAGGAAGGTACACCTCATCCACTTTTGCAGGGCTCGCAATAAGAAGAATATTGAAATACTCGCTCATATTCTCAGCAAGTTCAAGGCACTGCATATCACCGAGTCTAAAGCCGCAGACAATAACCCCACTACCCAGGTTTTCCATAGCTGAATAGACCTGAGCACCGGTCGTGCACACATACGCAGGTTCAAATCCCCCGCGAAGCAATATGCTTTTGAAATTCTGAGCATCTGTCTGTTTTGCAAATGCGACAATTATGTTCTGCAACTTTTCCGATCCGCCTAAATCTTACTGTTTTCCGAGATAATGTCTTATTTCCCACTGAGTTACGCAGGTTCTGAAATCTTTCCATTCCTTGTGCTTGGCATCAAGAATCTGTCCAAATATCTGCTCACCGAGAACACCCTTTACAAACTCATCATTTTTGTAGGCTTCGATAGCTTCTCCAAGTGTCTTGGGAAGGGTATCAAGCTTGGAATCCCTGATCTCGTCTTCGGTTTTTCCCTTAAGATCCTCTACAAGTTCCTCAGGTGTAGCCATTTTTTTCTTGATCCCGTCAAGTCCTGCTGCCAGAATAAGTGCCAGTGCAAGGTAAGGATTGCAGGCAGCATCGGGGTTTCTAAGTTCAATCCTCGCACCCTTTACGTTGCTGCTCTCAGAAGCAGAACCCATCGAAGGAATTCTGATGAGCGCACTGTGGTTTGTAGATGAAGATGACCAGGATACATTTACAGGTGCATCATATCCGGGAACCAGTCTCTTATAGGAATTGACCAGAGGATTGGTGACAAGTGTCATCCCCTTTATATGGTTCAAAATACCGGCAATGAACTGCTTTGCTGTTTCTGACAGATCATCCCCGTCCCTGAAGATGTCATTTCCGTCTTTGTCTTCGCATAGGATATTGATATGCATTCCTGAGCCGTTTACACCTTCCTTGGGCTTAGGCATAAATGTGGCATACAGACCATGGCGTTTTGCAATAGTCTTAACTGCCATCTTAAAGGTTATGATCATATCAGCCATTTTGGCAGCATCATCCTCAGTAAAATCTATACCATGCTGCGCAGGTGATATCTCATGATGAGAAGAAACAATATTAAATCCCATATCCTCGAGGTTCATGATGATATCTCTTCTTACGTTCTCGCCCTGATCGGCAGGTGCGAGATCAAAATATCCGGCGTTTTCATGGGTATTTGTTGTAGGCTGTCCCTCGTCGTCAAGGTCGAAAAGGAAAAATTCAAGTTCCGGATCTGCCTTGAATATATATCCCATCTCTTTGCCCTCCGATAAAACCTTCTTTAAGATATATCTGGAATCGGAAGCATAGGGCTTTTTGTCGGAGGTGTAGATGTCGCAGTACATCCTTGCAACCTTGCCACTCTGCGGTCTCCAGGGGTATATGTCAAAGCTGTCGATGTCCGGATATAAATACATATCGCTCTGTGCATATTTTCCGAATCCGTCTATCGCAGAGCCGTCAAATCTGCATTCATTATCAAGGGCACTCTGAAGCTGAGACCTTGTAATAGCGATATTTTTGGGAGTTCCGAATATATCACAGAATTGGAGTCTGATGAATGCTACATCTTCCTCCTCTACAATTCTGAAGATATCCTTTTTTGTTAACCTGCTCATGGTTTCCTCCTTATTTCTTCCATATCTTAATATTTTAGAATAACTAACTGCATAAAAAGAATGTCGCTCGCTACATTCTCGCGGAGCGCTCTCCTGTATATGACAAAAGGCAAAGGCACATTTTCACTAAGAAATCGGCGCCTTTGCCTTACATGACTACAATACCAAAACTATATTTAGAGTGTCAACATATTTAACTTATTTTCCTGCCTTCAAAAAGTGCTTATGCACTTCAGATCTGATCGACTTAAGGGAAGCAGGATCATTTCCCTTATCATACGTGTGTCCGATTTCATATTGTGTTTTCGGAAGTATGACATTATCTTCCATATACGGATGAATAACGCCTGCATCATCTCCGCAGATAACCGATCCTCTGCTAAAAGCACACATCTCAAGAAGAGCAGGTCCTGTTGCCGAAGCGCCCTGGAACCCCGAAAGGCATACACAGAACTTCTCATGGACTCCGCTATAGCTGTCTGCAAGGTTAAGCTCCGGATCATCAACCACTTCTTCCTTATATTTTTGAATGATGCCATCGCTCTTTGAAGGATAATGTCTTTTACAGATCCCGTAAGTTCCGTAGGGATTAAGGCTCACATGCTGTCCATCCTCATCTACGCTAAGTCTTCCCGGGCATGTTGCAAGGCCTCCCAAAAAGAAGTTTGCCTGCCCTATAAGTATTCCGGATAACTGTCCCTTTACTCCGATTACGCCGGCTGTAAAGTGATTATTAAACGATCCTATTTCCTTGTTTTCATGATTTGTTTTTGTAAAACAGGACACAGGATATTCGCTTATCTTGCCATTGTAGGATATCTTTGTTACAGCTACTCCCGCTCTGTATAGAGGGCTTAGCTGAAGCGGCGCAACCTCTTTGAGTATTCCTTCCTGAACCTGAGGATAGTGTATATCCGTATAGATCATTACCGCATCTATTCCCTTTAGCGCAGGGCATGATATGATCTGCATTACATAACTTCCGGGGCTGCTTTCTCCCTTTGCATGAACAGCTCCTGTTATCTTTATCCCTTCTCCCTGTCCCTTAAACTGAGCATTTTCAATATTATCGCAGGTAAAGTCGTTTATCTTACCATCTGCCTTTATATAGGAAGATAAAAACTGTTCATCGCCAATTTTTTCCTTCTCAAAGAACACTTCTCTTATCTTGCCCTTGGATGAACCTGTACCGGTAACTACTATTTTAAGCTTTCTGCTAGGACTTTCTATGATATATGTATCCTTCTCCCCAGGTTCCTGCAAAACAGCGCTTCTTACAGCCACGGTCTGCTTGCTCATCGCAGCTATTCTTTCGTTGACTGCAGAATTTCCTTCCTCTTCCTCCTCTTCTTTGGGGAGTTTTCCCTGAGCTTCAAGAAGTCTCTTCATCGCTCCTTCAGCATGAAAAACCGGAATGTCCTCAGGCTTTACTTCTATGAGCGGCTTATGCTCTTCTTTGGGAAGGTCTTTTCTGTCGAAGTGATAATAAATTTTATAGGTATCCTGCGCATCGGCAAATCTCATAACAACAAATGCAGATGTGACAAAGCCATCCTGTTCCCATACAGGGATTGCGGTATAGCTTTCAACCTTGCATTCATCACATTCAAGTACCAGTGTACCGATCTGCGGACATGATCCTTTTTCAATCGATAGCTGATAAGAGACGAGCTTTTGCCCCTCTGTGTTCATTATAATGAAGGAGTTTCTTTCCTCCTCATCTTTTCTTCTTGAATACAGATGCTTACCAATAGCGCTGTTGTTAAGGCGCTGTCTTCCGCTTGTGCGCATAGACATCTCTTTTTCATTTATGGCATTTCGCTCTGCTGCCTCTGCCTCTTTTGAAAGTTTATCAAGTACAGCAAATCTTTCCTTTGAAGGTGCTATGCTGCAGGGACCAAGTGCTGAAGCTGATATCAGTTTTACTCTGCCTTGTAGGGATACGGATTCTTTTTCCCTTGAATATACAAGGCTTCCTTCTCTTGCCCTCTCAAGTCTTGTCCATATAAGTCTCTCGCTTGGCTTTTCAGACCAGGGGGATAATCCTCCTGCCATTCCTCCTGCCAGATCTCCTGCAAAAGAAAGCTCACTTACACATTCATGATCGGCAAGATATCCTGAAGGAGTGTTGTATGCAACATAGTCAAGTTTTCTCAGTTCTTTGAAAAATCCTACAAGTCCTTCGGTACCCACGGTTGATTTAAAGAAGCTCTTTATATTCATGCTCTCCCACCACGGGCTTCTTACATCTGCGCCAAACATTATGAACAGATCGGAATCTATTTCTCCCTGAACCTGCTTTTCATGAAGTCTCTCAAGAAATCCTGTAAGAGTTCCTTCGTCCATAAAATCTGCCGGTGTGTAGACAGGAATTACAATTATGGAATCATTTTCGTTTCTGTATTTTATTGGATTAAATCTTGAATATGGATCAGATAAAGTCTTGCCGCTTACTTCAGAGAGCGCATCAGGACCAATAGCGCTGTTTCCAAGAAGCACCGCCTTGATGCCGCATTTTTTCAGGTCACCAATGATTTCAGGTGAAAAGATATAACCTTCCGGTCTTAAAACATTCGAGGTCATTCCCAGAGGATGTTTTGCGATTTTTCCATTAACTGCTTCGTCATCCTCAGCATTTACAAGATTTTTAATGGCATATTTGAGTTCATTTTGGGTCATGGCAGCAAACATATCCCCGTGACGGCCTGAAATAACAAGCTCATCTCCTCTTTCACGAAGCCTTGCCTTGACATCATCTATTACATCCGGGCCAAGAGACGGAAGTATCCTGACTAATGTGTAATCAGTCTCAAAGTCCCAGGTCGCCTTGACCGGCTGCCCATCGTTATTTACTTTTAAAAGCGACTCCAATATGAAGCGTACCATCTTAAGGTCTCTTTCAAAACCGGCACCATCATTGGTATCACCCTTATCTGCATGAAAAAAGTTGACGTGAAAATTAAATCCGATATGGATCTTGTGATTTGTCCCCATAAGTATGCCCCCCAACGTTAGTCTGCTTGGATATATTGTAGCACATCTTGATTTTAAAATGTAGCGGTGCTATAGTTAAATCCGTTTCATTAATACGAGTGTTTATGTTCTGCTGTGCAGAACCAATCCTTCCCACTCGCAAAAACCTAAAGGAGATCAAAAATGCGAAACAAAAAACTTTTATTCCTTATCCAGGCAGCGATGATTGCTGCTCTTTACTGCGTACTTACTGCAATTGCCGCAGGATTCAATCTTGCAAGCGGAGCAATCCAGGTACGTTTCTCAGAAGCACTTTGTGTACTTCCCTTTTTCACACCCGCAGCAGTTCCCGGCGTTATAGTTGGATGCTTTTTAAGTAACATACTTACAGGCTGTGCACTTCCGGATATTATCTTCGGTACACTCGCAACAGCGATCGGAGCCGTTCTTTCTTATCTGCTCAGAAAAAACAGGATCCTTGTAACTATACCTCCGGTTATCTCAAACATGATAATCATTCCGTTTGTACTCAGATTTGCTTACGGCGTACCGGACGGGGTTCCTTTCCTTGCTCTTACAGTAGGAGCAGGTGAAGTTATCTCCTGTGTGGTATTCGGTTCAATCCTTATCACAGCTCTTATGCCTGTAAGAAATCAGGTATTTGGAGAGGCAGGGCAGCAAACTGCTTGAAAGCATAATACTAAATAGAACATAATTATTTTTTGGAAGGAAAGACGGGACTGTGACTACAGCCCCGTTTTTATATATTAGGAAATTTCTCCGAATTCCCTCTTACTTACTCATAAGAAATTCTGCATATTCAAAATCAAGTTCAGTGTCTATATCAACGCTCCTTAAGGTGTTCATGATATAGGCAAAGCATCCGTCTCTGTACAAGAAGGAGTCTTCTGTAAAGGATTTAGTATCTGCTATATATATAGCGCCGTTTAATCTGTAGGTCTTTACACTTTTTTGCCTTTGTCCTATCTGTTGTCTTTTGATAAAGCCGTCAAGTGAGAGTGTATCCGGTATTTCTCCGCACCATGATATTGGGTGTTCGGTTTCACAAACAGAAACAACAAAATTTGCTCCTTTTTCCTGAAAAAGTTTATATGCTCCTTTTATGTCTTCACTATTTCTAAGAGGTGATGTAGGCTGCAGGAGGCAAAAGGTGTCAAAATGATCTCCTCTGTCCTCATAGGTCTTTAGCACTTCTCTTACAACGTCCCATGAGCTTGATGCGTCTTTAGCATTATCTGTGCTCCTTAGAAAGGGTACCGATGCCCCAAGACTTTTGGCAATTTCTGCATATTTTTCGGAATCCGTTGATACGAAAACCTCGCTAAAGCATCCACTGTTTAATGCAGCTTCTATTGTATATCCCATAAGGGGCTTTCCCAGCATATCCTTTATATTTTTATCAGGCAGTCCTTTTGATCCGCTCCTTGCAGGAATGATCGCAATATTACCCATTTTCTGCATCTCCCTAAAATTCAATATCGTAGAAACTTTTCTTTATATCAATGCCGCGATTTAGCTCTTCTTTTATAATACCTGCGATTTTTCCGGAAGTATTGCCATCTCCATAGAGGTTCTTTTCTTCTTTTATTGATCCAAGAAAATCCTGTGACAAGGCTTTCTTTATCGCCATATCTATGTCCCTTTTATCAGGAATGCATGATATCACACTCTTTCCGCAGACCCTTCCCTTTTGCCTGTCGCCTATGTTTATCGTAGGAACATGAAAAGATGGAACTTCTATTATGCCGCTTGATGAATTGCCTATGACAAATGCTGCCTCTTTGACCGCGCTCAAATAGCCCCTCATCCCAAGAGATGGTACAAAATAGAAATTGTCGTGATCCTTCTCATATTCTTCAAGTATTTCGTTCACAGCTTTTCCACCGGCATCAGCACCTGCTGCCGTAAAAATATATGTGATATCCTTATTAAGCTCTATAGCGCCAAGAAGTTCCTTTACCTGAGCTTCTTCTGTGTTATTTTCAAGCGTTACAGGGTGAAAAGTTCCAATGGCATATTTTCCCGTAAGCCTTATTTCCTGTTTCGAAGTACCTCCCATGGATAAAAGGTTATTTATCCACGCCTCAAGTTCTGCAATATCCATCGCATCTACGTTAAGGGCATTCTCAACTCCCAAAGCTCCTACGTTAAATACTCTATCCGGTGCCTCTCCGAGCTGTATCACTCTTTTTCTATAGATTTCGGTACTTGTAAAATGAAGATAACTCATCTTGGTGATCGCATGCCTGTATGCTTCATCCACCGCGCCTTCCGTAGTCTCTCCGCCGTGTATATGGAAAATCGGGATCCTCTCATTATAAGCAGTAATAGAGACAGCAAGTATTTCATACCTGTCCCCCAGAACTATTACGGCATCAGGTCTTTTACTATGAAAATATGAGGAAAACAGTCTTAGCGCATTGGCCATGACATTAGACATTGACTGCTCTTCATCTGCGTAGATATCAATTTTTTTATCTATACTTACCCTGTCTTTTTCTATTTCTGACACAGTAAGGCCATTCTTTGCCAAAAGGTGACTTCCTGTAACCACTACTTTCAGGTCAATATCAGCATCACTGATAAGCCTTGCTATAAGCGGTTTAAACAGCCCATATTCAGCTCTCGTAGAAGTAATTAACGCTACTTTCTTCACTATTTATCTCCCAGCTCTATAAGCTCATCTTCCGAAAAATCTCTGACCGCTCTCTGCCCCAGTATACTGTTCCAGAGCATCGGCGATATTCCGTTTCCGGGTCTTTTTGTAGTCAGGTTATCTTCTGTAAAAACTTCGCCCTTCTTTATATCCTTTGCAGCAATTATGCTCTTTCTGGCTACATTTCTGTTTTTCATCTCTTCTTCAGAAGGCTTTTTTTCATAGCTTCCAAGCGCCTTCTCTATATTTCTTACCGCAGTCACCATCTCTCTAAGCTCATCCGGCTCAAGACTCGCCTTGTGATCGGGGCCTTCCATTTCCCTGCTTAGAGTAAAATGCTTTTCTATCACAGTTGCTCCAAGTGCTGCTGCCGCTATCGGAACTTCAATCCCCCTTGTATGATCGGAGTAGCCTACATCACAACCTAATGTATCCCGCAAAGTGAGCATCGCGCGGAGGTTTACATCCTCCATAGGTGTAGGGTAATTCGTGGTGCAGTGAAGTACTGTTATCCTGCCTGCTCCGTTATCCCTAAGGACAGCTAACCCATCCTCCACTTCGTTCATGGTACACATTCCTGTTGAGAGAATGACATCTTTGCCTGTTTTTGCAATTTCGACAAGATATGGATAATTGGTTATTTCTCCCGAGGGAACTTTCCAGATATCCTGAATGGGATCAAGAAATTTAATACTTTCAATATCAAAAGGTGTGGATAAAAATTTAATACCCACTTCTTTGCAATAATCAGATAACAAAACAAAGTCTTCAAAAGGAAGAAGAAGCTTTGATAGCATATCCTTCTGAGACTCTTCTTTTCCGGTATTTTTTTTCTGATAATCAGCCATGGGAGCCTTTTTTGATACAAGGCTTTTTAGATTTGCAGTCTGAAATTTGACGATATCTGCTCCGCAGTTTTTTGCAGCAACTACCAGTTTTTTGGCAATATCAAGAGAGCCGTTATGGTTCACTCCGGCCTCTGCAATTATCAAAACTTTTTTATCCATACCCCGTTACCTCTAAGCATTTAACATCAGTTCCATTTTCTGAGTATCTTAGCCGGTGCTCCTACCGCCGTACAAAATGTTCCAATATTTTTGGTGGCTACAGATCCTGCGCCAAGTATACTATCACTCCCTATTTCCACGCACTGAAGGATAGTTGCTCCTGCGCCGATCAGTGAATTATCGCCTACCCTGCTCTCGCCGCATACTCTTGCCCCAACAGCTATATGAGCAAACTCGCCTACCATGCAGTCATGCTCAACTATCGCTCCTGTGTTTATTATTGCATTATCTCCAACTGTTGCATCTGCGTTAATGACAGCATTTTTACCTACGAATATGCCTGTCCCAAGTTTGGCATATGCAGATACGACAGCGGAAGGATCGATAATATTTGGAAATGTGAATCCGATGTCATTTGCCATATAAAAAAGCTTACGCCTTATCCCACTTGGTTTTATAAATCCAACCGTAATAAATGCCTTAGTAACACCCTCCGAAAAAAGCCTGTAGAGTGCTTCATCATTTCCAACAACTTCGCATCCAAGTACATTATCACCTGCATTTAAAGTTGTATCTGTCACATAGATCTTCTCATATCTTTTTGTGCGCAGCGCAGCGTCTATCACAGATTTACAGTGGCCCCCGCCCCCAATCATAACTATTTTTTCCATCACAGCACCTCGTTTATACGATCCTCCATACGTTTCATTTCCTGGAATTCTCCCATATCAAGGAAACTCATTTCGCTTATGGGATACATTCCCACTCTTCCGCCTTTTTTCATAAAATCTTCTGCAAGATTCGTCATATGATACATCTGATCATCAGGTATCATTTTAAAAACTTCGGGATTTACGACATACATTCCTGTATTTATAAAATACGAAAGGCTTGGTTTTTCCTTAAGTTTAGTAACCACTCCTTCTTTTTCAGCATCCAGAACTCCGTATGGAATTGCGAAATTCTTTAGCGATGAAACGATGGTTATACCATTTTCTGCAGCTATATGATGTTTTATTATGCTGTCATAATCCGCATCAATGAGGATATCACAGTTGGTAACAAGAACCGGTCTATCAAGCTTATCCTTTATAAGCTTGATACTTCCTGCTGTTCCAAGCGGTTTATCCTCTTCCACATATACTATTTCATAGGGGACATTCTGCTCTATGAAATATGACTTTATCATTTCTTTTTTATAATTGACCGTCAGGTAGAATTTTTTTGCCCCATACTCGTGGAACCTGTTCATTATTCTCTCAAGAATAGGAACATCTCCAATAGGGATCAGTGGCTTGGGCAGTATCTTGGTATAGGGATAGAGCCTTGTGCCTTTTCCTCCGGCCATAATTACTATCGGGGTATCTGACAAGGCAAGATCACGGGCTTCCATATAGGAAGCCACGTCCTTGTCTCTGAATAAGATATCTATAACCTTGTTGTTATCATCAAGAATCGGAATCGATTTGATAAAAGCTGTATCCATAAGAACTACAGCTTTATTCCTCTCTTTTTCCGTGAGCGCCTTGGGGCTTTTATTTGCAACATCTGCTGCCCTGCCCTCAAGGCCGCCTGTTCTAAGTATCCATCTTCTGATGTCGCCATCAGTAAGAGAGCCATAGAGCCTCCCGTCATCCTCAAGTATATACAGGATGCCTTTAGTATTCTTGTCGATCCTCTCCATAGCCTCAATGATCGACATATTTTTGGAGCCTGTAAATATACCTAATTCATCGCTCTTACTTGGCATTTTTCCCTCCATTGTAGTGGAATCCGAGCATCGTCAGATCATCAAACTGAGGAGCGTCTCCAACGAACTCATCAACCGATTTCTTTACATTGTTAAGTATAACTTTGGGATCAGTTACATCTTCCTTATTAAGTGCTTCGAGCATTCTGTCTGTTCCATACAAAACATCATCAGCATTAGTAGCTTCCGGCACACCGTCTGTATATACGAAAAGTGAATCACCCGGATGAAGCTCAAATTCATGCTCTTTGAATATCATGCCTTCCATTGTGGCAACCGCAGGTGAATGCTTGTAAATCGCAAGCTCATACTTACCATCTGCTCTCTTTATTACAGGGTGTTCGTGACCTGCATTGGCAGCTACGCCCTTACCTGTTGATATCTCGATGATTGCCATCCATACGGTTACAAAGAACTCTGCCTCATTTCCTTCGCAAAGCTGATCATTTGCATAGCTCAATATCTCTGCAGGTGATCCGCCCATCATTGCCCTGTTCTTGATATGTGTTTTGGCAATGACCATGAAAAGTGCCGCAGGAACACCTTTTCCTGATACATCGGCTATAACAAGAGCCACGTGATCATCATCTATCAGGAAGAAATCGTAAAAGTCTCCGCCAACTTCCTTGGCAGGTGTCATCGAAGCATACAGATCAAACTCTGTCCTCTCAGGGAAAGGAGGGAATATTCTGGGCAGCATATCCGCCTGGATCTGGGTAGCTACGTTAAGCTCTGCACCAATCCTCTCCTTCTCAGCCGTAACACTCTGCAGATTTCCCATGTAATCTTTTACACTGTCTGCCAGAGACGATATTCCCTTTGAAAGAGTTTTTATCTCGTCCTGGGACTTAACCCTGATCTTATCGAATACAAGCTGCTCCGGCGGAACATTATTATCCATCAGCTTTACATATTCGGATGTACTTTTCGCCATTTTCTCAATAGGATCAGTAATGTTCTTGTTTATAAAGAAGATATAAATTGCGATTATCATTACTACAACAAGAATAGCGTTGAATGAAGCAACCAAAACGTAATCATGAAGGTCATTATCTATCTTGGTAAGATCAATATCTGTAGCTACGATAGCCACAGCATCGCCCTTACTGTCAAATATAGTCTTATAGCAGGTAACTATTCTTCCATAGTGTGTGGTATAACTCTCAAGGTATCCAACGGTATCGTCCTTGGTTTCGAGCTTCTTTTTGAAGCCTTCCATCATTTCCTGGGAAAATGCATTATCTTCGCATTTTTCTCCAAGATAACTGTATACTTCACTGTAGTCCGTGTAAGGAGCAAGCTCAGCCGCACTTTTTGCATTTATTACATAACATAATGAGCCAAAGTCATTTATATCTTCAAAATAAACACCATAGAGATATTTGATATCTGCATGCTCCTTAATCCTGTTCAGCTCAAGTCTGGCTTCTTCGTATCTATCACCTATGGTACGATTGGCAACCATGTCTCCAATGCCATAGTCATCAAATACTTCTCCTGCTGTTTCAGTAGCAAGTGTCGCATACTTAAGATAACTTTCAAATACGTTATCATTGTACTGGACATATCCGATTGCGCCTATGACAATAGCCAGAATTGACATTCCAAATATTGTAAATAATGCTACTTTGAATTTGATGTTAAACTTCATTTTCAATCCCCTTCATACTTTCCGTATATTTTGCTTGCTGAAATAAGAGTGTCAAGCGGCATCTTTATTCCTGTTTTCCTCATGGTGTCTATATTAAGCACAAGAAATGGTGATGTTACATATTCCTGGCTCAGGTTACCGAGTGATTCCCCATGGAAGTATTTATCTAAAGTATCAACTGCAAATCTGCCTATGTTTTTGTAGTCAAACATTTCAACTGCAGCAAGTGCTCCGCATCTGACATCCTCGGTACTGTTTAATGAAAATACCGGAATTCCCTTATCTACAAAGGGTTTTAATACCTCTTCAAAATCATCAAGTTCAAGATAGGATGTAGTCAGAATATAAAGGTCAATCCCGGCATCAGCCAGCTTTTGATGCGCATTGAGCATCTGCTGCTTATATTCTTGATATTCCTCATCTGTTTCACCAAATTCATCTACCACGAATTCGGTAACAACCTCCCTGCCACCTGCTTTTGCAAACTCATCAAGGCTCGCTGCTCCGCTGTATACGTATGCTTCAGGGTCCTCATTGTTATATACGATACCTATTTTCTTAGGTGAAAAGATATCATCCATGACTGCAAGAGCCTTTTGTTCAACACCGGTACTGACATGAGCCCAAGCTCTGTCACTTCCTGAAAGTAAGGGTGTCTGTGTAATTCCGGAGCTGACCGGATCACTTGCGATGAAATTCATATACGGAACTTCGCAGGAATCCTTTACCATAAGTCCTGCTGTTGTTCCCATGGTGATCATCATTTCAACATTCTTATCTTCTATCTCTTTTGCAAGTTTTTTAAGTGCCTGATCCTCATCAAGGCTTGAATAAGCATAGGTTGAAACATCGAAATATGCTTCATTTACAAATTCATAACATCTGCTTTCGCCGTTGCAAAGAGCATCCCAAACCTTTTTTGCACTGTCTCCAAGGGATAAGCTATAGAGCTCATCGCCTCTTATTTCACCATTCTCAAGAAGAGCCATGGCTATTTCATATATCTGATAGTCAAATTCGTAATAGTCTCCGGCCTGAGAATAGCCTATCCTTATTTTATCTGTGCTATCTCCTTCGGCTTTTGCCTTAATAGCATTATTCCCAAAAAGAGAGCCCAGTATAAGAGCTAGCGCGAGAATAGAAGCGGTGATCTTTTTCCCTGTTATCTTAAGGCTTCCGTTAAGTATCATAAACAAAATAGCGCATGCAATGATGACAATTGCAACAACTGTCAGTCCTCCGGTACCATACATCATAACAACACCGAATATCACAGGAGCTATTGCGCCGATCAGGTTACTAAAAAAGCCTTCAATTCCAAGCACTTTTGAAAAGCCCATTCTCTTTGATATAGGAAGGTCATAAACATACATAAACTGAACACTAGGCATAACACCATCTGAAATTCCAATAAGCATTACAATAAGTGCAGCCGCTATTACAAAGCCTGCCAGTGAAAAGGCCAGAAGGCTTACAGCAAGAACAAGAAGAATTGCAGGCATTAGGAACGGCGCCTTAAATCTCTTAGTAAGTTTAGGACAAAGCGGCGTTCCCACATAAGCGGTAAGTATTCCGTAGATAAGTATCACATAACCTATTACGTCTGTAGTAACTCCCGCATCGTTTGCATATACCGGGAAGAAATAGTCTACAAACATCATGATGAAGAAGTACGGAATGATGATAAACATTATGTAAGAAGGGAACTGGATCTCCAATCCGGTTTTTTCCGGAACTTCTACTGTTGGCTGGGCTTCGTCCTCTTCATCTGCGTTCATAGGTGCAACATTCATTCCAAAGCGAGCTATCATCACAAATACAACAACTCCGATACCTGTCATCACCATGTAAGCTCCGGAATATCCAAATATATTGGCAATGAGAGCTCCGATAGCTGCTGATGATGAATATCCGACTATGATTCCTGCATTAGCATTAGATGTGAATTTGGACATATCTTTTTCTGATGCAACAAGAACCGAATAGATATCAATTCCCATCTTGGCAAATCCAAGCCCTGTTCCTATAAGCATCTGAGCAAGGATAAACGGAATAGGAGCCTTGGCAAAAGATGAAACAAGTGTACCCATCATCATTATTATCATTCCGCCAAGTGTTGTTTTCTTCCATCCGATCTTGGCGATCAGATTACCTGAAAGATAGGAAGTTATCATTGATATGAAAACCTGTCCCGATAACGGAAAACTCATCAGGATCTCATACGGGATCTCTATTCCGAAAATATATGTCGGTTCGTATATTTCAGCAAGGACAATTGCCATGAATGCAACAGCCATGTATCTAAAAGCTGAAAAAGAAAAGGACAATCCTCTTACAAGAGCAAAATCTTCTATAGTTTCCCTCTTTGTATTATCAATCTGCTTTCTTCTGTCTCTTTCCTTTCCTACAAGAAGTCCTGTAAGGAAAAGAAGTATCTCTATTGCCATCATAAGAGCGGTTATTGTAGTTACAACTATATTTATCATAGAGCCTGTAACTTTACGCGCTATAAAACCAACGTCGAGACTGGCTGTAAGGTATCTCTCTTCTCCATTTGCATCCTTAGAAAGCTTCCTTGAAACGTAGCCTTCTTCAGAAGCATCTGTAAGCTGAAGCGTACTTATCTGATCACTCGATGCAGCAATATTGTCAAAGTAGACCTCGACATCTTTTATATCAGAATACATAACTCCGTTAGCAATAAGCTCATCAATGTCGTCTGTACTCTGCATGATAAGATTATTTGCAACATCTGTAGAAAGAGCTGTATATCCCTCTTTTAACAGGAAGTAGTTAGGAATCAGTGAAATTACACTTACAAGCATGATTGTTCTAAGTACAAGACTTCTCAGGCTTTTTTCCTTATATCTATGCCTGGAGGTATGAAACATGAACTCAAAAAGCACTATTCCGACAAGCGCTACAAAAAAAGCATATAGATACATTTTCTTCATGTAGATGCTTGAAAAGTCTTTCATGCTTTCTGTGCTTGCAGTAATACCGATGTATCCGGCTCTTTCGCCTCTTCCTTCTATTGCAATTACGATATTCTGAAATCCGTTCTCGGTCCAAAGGAATTTATCGCCAAGATCCTCTGCGCCAGGATCTATCTCGGCCGTAAGTCCTTCCGGAATATTATTGCCATATAGGAGATTTAAGTCTTTATCTAATATGAATGAGTCTTCTGCATCACAGTACTTATCAATCTTTTTAAAAATCTCTTCTATATCGTAGTAATTTTCAAGCTGTCTGCCATACTTAAGTCCATACTCAAGTCCTGACTTGAGGTTACTCAGGATTGCAGCTTTATTTTCACCCATGGCATCAATACTACTATTTTCAAATGTATAGGCATTCAAAATAGCAGCCAGAAAAACCACTCCACTTATAAAAAGACATATTACGATCTGAAAAATCGCACTTTTCTTTTTGCTCATATCATCCCTTGATTCCGTATCTCAAAGCCGCAGTGTCAATTATTTCCTTTAAAATATCATCATAAGTTTTGCCGAGTGCCTTCGCACATATTTCATAGGGGCCTTCCTCTGAAAGACCGGGTCTTGGTGTGATCTCTATAAGAACAGGATCACCGTTTTCATCAAGTCTGAAGTCCACTCTTCCAAAATCTCTGCATCCCAGATGCCTGTACAGCTTCAGCGCATTCTCTTCCATTTTTTTGCAGTTTTCTGCAGGAAGGTTTGCCTTGGAATAGAGTGTATAATCAAATCTTTTAGCCTCTACGCTGTAAAACTCTATGTCAGTTCCGTCGAAATTGGTTATCTGTCCGACAGGAAGGGTGTATGCACCATCACCTGTTCCTATCATTGCTACGAAGGTCTCTTTACCTCCGATAAATTCTTCTACAAGAACTGGTTCGTGATAGTATCCAAAATCACTTCTTATGGCTTCGAACAGTTTCTCCTTATCCTTTACAAGATAAACTCCCATACTGTAACCCTCTTCATTGGGCTTTACAAGAAGAGGGAAAGAAAGTCCTTCATCTGAAAGCTTCTTCATAATCTTGTCTTCATTTATCTCTCCGCCATTTTTGTATTCAACATATATTCCCTTAGGGCAACGAATACCAAGTGCCTCGGCAATAAGTTTGGTGTGGTATTTGTTCTGGGAAAGTGCCATAGCATAGGCATCACTTCCAACGTATGGTATATCATTGAGTTCAAGTAGAGCAGGTACTATCGCCTCCCTGTTTCTTGAAGATATTCCCTCGTCGCAGACAAGGATGATATCGCAGTCAAGAGTTCCTTCCTTTATTCTGTCACGAAGCTTATACATATTTCCTATCATGTCTGCTTCGTATCCGTTTCTTTCAATGGCACGCTGCATATATCCTATTTCATCAGGCTGGCAAAAATCCGAAAAAATGAGGCTGTCCTCAGCGATTCCGTAATCTGCCCTCAGATCAAATGTAACTCCAACTTTCATTTATTTTCCTCTCATAAGTAATATTTTGTAGTAGAGCCTTCCTTATTGCCGGGAAGAACTATGTAGTTTTCTTTCTCATCAAGCATATGATTTTTCTCTATGGTCACTTTTCCGCCGCCCTCACCATCAGCATCTATGATCAGCTTGGGAACGGCATATCCGGGTAGTCTGTACCTGAGCTTTTCGACCACATCAACACCCTTGTGGTAATCGGAATAAAAATGTGCTGTACCTGCCACTCTGTCGCAAATATAGAGATAATAAGGTCTTACCCTGATACCTATAAGCTTGGTATAAAGCTCTTCAAGTATGCCGGCATCATCATTTATTCCCTTAAGGAATACGCTCTGATTACCAAGAGGGATGCCTCTTCTAAGGAGTCTGTCACAGGCCATGGCAGCCTCTTTTGTGACTTCCCTTGGATGATTGAACTGGGTAAAGACCCATATCGGATGGTACTTTTCAAGCATATCGCAAAGTTCGTCCGTGATAGTCATCGGATCTACTACGATTGCTCTCGTACCGATTCTTATTGTGTTTACTGAAGGAATACTTCTGAAACCTGCTATATAATACTCAAGCAGGTCAAACGAAAGAGCAAATGGATCTCCGCCCGTGATCAGTATGTCATTTAACTGAGGATGATCTTTCACATACTCAAGAGCAGCAGGAAGTGCATCCCTGTCTGCTATCGGACTGGACATAACTGTATTCTTGCGAGTACAGTGGCGGCAGTGCATATAGCAAAAATTAGAGCACATGAAAGCAGCCCTTGAGTAATACTTGTGTACCAGAAAAGGTACCTTTTCGTACTGTCCTTCATTTAAAGGATCAGGGCTGTAGCCTACGTGTTCTTCCAGTTCCTGAATGTCAGGAATGCATTGTTTGTAGATCGGACAATTTTCATCTTCCCAATCGATCAGGTCAAAATAATAGTCCGAAATACGAAGTCGATATTTTTCATCAACAGAAATAATATCTTTTTTTCTTTGTTCAGAAAGCCTGATCCCTTTTTCTTCAAGCTTTCCAAATAATTGCTGTGTATTTTCTATCATGTTTAATTTCGTTTAGCCAACACTAAACACCCCTTCATAAGATGTCTGTTTTTGCGGACATATCTATATTAAATTATATAACACACCTAATCGAGGTAGCAATTAAACATTTCCGATATATTGTTTTTTAATAAGTGTCATACTTTTTTTATAATTTACCAATACTTCCCACATCTAAAGAGGCCATGCACCCGCTCCAAGGCTCCTTTAAATGTGGGAAGTTTTTTTAATTAAGCTTAAGCCATTTTAGCCAGGTCGATCTGATGGATCACTCCGGCCTGGCCTGTTGATTCCCGCAAATATACACCTGTCTGTCTGTACATTCCATTTACTTTAAGGTCCTGGCCCTGAGAGGTAAATTGTGTATCAGCTCTTCCAAGGTAAATAGCGCCAACGTCTCCCTCCTTTAATGTCATAAGAGTGTCGTTGCCATCTTCATCCCTGCACCAGATCCTTAGTTTTTCATAGATTGAGTCGTTCTCGTCAATAAAGCCGTTGTGGTCATCATCAAATTCTTCAAGTTCAGAAAAGCCATCACCTGAGATCGCTCCAAATAATTCAGAGCCATCGTTGATTACACCATCTCCGTTTTTGTCATAGGAAAGAAAACCTGAGCCTTTTCCAATATTCCTTATGACTTCTGTTTGCCCGTCAGCGTCCAGGTCAAATACAAATGTCTGATCCGATATGCCGGTAACTTCCTTGCCCACATTTATAACAAGCGGATCTATAAGAGTAGCGGGCGACATGTTTAGCGTTGTCATGCTCTGGGTGAAGCTCCTTGACATCTTGACCGTAACATTAAATGACAGTTCTCTGCCATCTTCTGTATAGGCCTTGCCCTCAGCAGAAAAAGCGGTGTGTTCCTCTTCTGTCTTTGTAAAGGTTGCTGTCCTTACCGACATAAAGCTGTATGACCCTGATTGGATCTGGCTGCTTAAGTCATTCATCAGATTCCTGACCTTACTGTTTCCTCCACGCCGCCCAAATAAAGCCTGCATAAGATCCAGGATTCTTTCCATGAGCCTTTTTCTGATATTTTCAATTTCGTTTAGCTTATCGGTAATAGAAGAATTGTCCCCTATTGCATAATCGCCTTCGGCATTATAATTGGTAAACAGCTTATCACCTGTGTCTATCCCTCCATTCTTATCTTCTGTTTCCGCTACGGTGTTCTTGTCCTGAATGTTTTGAACAAGGCCGGCAAACTGTGATATTCCCTCTGCACCTCCTTTAACCGCCATGGTTTTATTCTCCATGAAAAAACCGGCCCGGCATTCATATTTTCTTGTTGAAGTAAGGTTAATAGTTGCATCTTGAATCCTCATAAGCAAGTCCTCCAAAAAGTACGCAACCTGCCATCCTTTTCAGCATTACGTAAGGTAAATATAAAAAAAGCCGCACATACCCATAACGGGTCTGCCCGACTTCAAAAAGCTTTTATGACAATCCTTATCTAAAAGCTCACTATATATATCGGTCAAAAGCATGATTTCTTAACATACAATAATTCTTTGGCTTTGTTACTTAAACTTCCCGAAATTTCAATTTATTTTTTATAGCTACTTTAAACGGTATTTGGTAAAATAATTACATGAAACTAAGTGACGTAATGAAAGATTCAAAAATTAAAATTCGTGCCAGTATAAATGGTCATGGAATCCTTCTTATCACCAAGGCTGTCGTCGGTGTTCGCGATGGTCTTCTTGTTGAGTCTTTGACCTATTTTGGAGATGATATGGAGTTTCGCGAGCCCTCAAGGATAATTGCCTATAACAAGAGGGATGGCAGGACTTATGAATTTGAAGCATCTTCTATTGGTCCTGTGACAACCAAGTACGGTCACTTCCACCTTATAAGATGTACACAGGAGTGTAAGCCTTCTAACAGAAGAAAATCAGAACGCTATGAGATTGACAGGCTGGGTGTTATCAGGATAAATAAGAGACCTGATATAAGGAATGCTCTTGTCTATGATATCTCCATGAGAGGTATTGCTTTCATTCTTGATAGCGAAGCAAAGTGCAGACTTGGAGATAAGATCACAGCTTCATTTCGATATGATCCCAATTATTTTCATTTCTATGCTTGCGAGGCAACAGTTGTAAGAGCTTTTACCATAGATTCTCAAGTTGCCATAGGCTGCACTATAGACTCCATGGGAGCAGATCTCGTCACGCTTATCAGTAATAGAAGAAAAGCTAAAATGGGAATTGATGATAAAGAAATACTTCCTATTTCCAAGTCGTCCGATGAGGATATTGCTTCCGGAAAGAAGATCGCAGTTAATTATGTTCCGCCAATTCCTCAGGAAGAGCTGCACAAATTGCAGGAGCCCGAGCTCTTATCTCCGGAGGATGCGGCTGACCTTATTCCTGAAAAAAATGAGAGAGAGTATATAGAAAACAGAGCCTCCAGGGTTGCAGATATCGATGTTGTTTCAGTATTTGCAAACAGTGCTCCTTCAAAAGAGTTTCTTGATGAACTCGATTCCATTGAAGATAGATCTCCTGAATATTTAAAGGAACTTAACTCTATTGAAGACAGGACTCCGAAGAAAGCTGCGTCAAAACCTGCGCCTAAGGAAGATAAAGCTCCGGCACCAAAAAAAGAGCCGGCAAAGCCAGCTCCTCAGAAAGAAAAAGCCCCGGCGGTAAAGCCAAGGCAAAAAACAATTGCTGATAATTTAAGTCTTGATAATTTCGACGGCTTCTTCAATCAGAAAGGAAATTCCGTTGATGAGGGTCTGTTTGCAGCCAGCAGGAATGATGGTTTCCTGACTCCTGAACAGATCGCAGATATAATTGAATTGGAACACATCCATAACGGATGACTCACGCCATAGCAGGCGGGAGCTCATCCGTTGCTGTTATATAGAATTGTTCAAGTCTGACTCCTGCAGAAAGCGCAAAATACCTCAGTGTATGCTTTCCGCCTCTTAATTTCACATCCGCAAGCGGAACCCATCTCCAGATATTCTCAGCTGAAAATCTCCAGATATCCTGACCGCCATACAGATCCTGTTCTGAATAAATCTTATCATCCAGTCCTATGGTGAAATGCGACTCACTCTTTCCCCAAATAAGTATCTTTGCCCAGATGCGATAGGTACCTCCTCTTGCATCAAATACATAGTGAAGAGAGGGTGCTTTTTTCACTGCACTGCTTCCGCCCCAGCTTGTATTTCTATAGCTGTCAAGAGCTTCCTCCTTTCTTATGTACATTGCAAGACCGCTCTCACCATGTGAAGGAGCATTGCAATAATCCCAGCCTTCTCCTTCTGTAAAAGCATTCTTTGATTCAGACAAAGCGGATGCAGCTTCTATAAATATTCTTCCATCCTTTTCAGCTGCAACGTATTGTCCTTTTTCCACGATTTCAGATGCAGGGATAGGTGTTCCATAATGATCAAGAAACTCCATATGTTCGCCTATACCATCATCCTTCTGCTTTCTGAAAGCATAGTATATAGGTCTTGGCGGAAGCTCATAAGCCTCTTTTCCATAGAAGTCCCAGCAGAATCCGGATGCATCAAAGTTAAGAGGAAGTCTCATGTCGCCGCCTCTTATTCCAAGCGTATTCTCCTGTCTTTCTTTTGTATAAATAACAAATCTTGAGAATGAAAAATATTTATCAACCGCGTGGAAAATGATCCTGTGAGCGCCGGGGCTCATATTTGGAAGGCGAAGATAGAGCTTATCCACATTATTTCTTACATTTTGTTTCCAATCTCCCTTATTTTCATCGTTGGATTCGGACTCAATTATTTCAGGCGGATTTTCATCAACAGATACTCCAATCCTTATCCTTCCTGCGGAATTAAGCGAAGGGAATCTGTGAAGCTCCAAAAGGAATGCTCCTCCGCTTGTTACTGTAACCTCGTAGGTCAGGGTTGCCCCTTCTGTTCTTGCTTCAACAAGAGAGCCTCTGTTTCTTCCAAGGTTCGGGATCCTTATCCATGCACCGGATAAATCCCTTACCATATCCGCCTCTATTCTGAGCATTCCATCGTCTTCCATGTGCGGCGGGAACACTATATTTCCGGCTCCGAGCAGAGTTATCCCCCTAAAGAGTTTTATTTCAACAGGGATTTCCATGCTTTCACCTGTCATAAGCGCCATGACGTGGATGTTGTCCTTTATGACTACGATCTTATCCTCGTCCTTCACTTCGCCGCGCTCTGACATTTGTCTTAGCATGTCGGAAACCTGTTCCCATTCCACTTCAATAAGGATTCTCTCTTCTCCGCTTACCCTTATATCTCCATGCCCGTCAAAACCTATAAGACTGTCTTCTGCAGCCTTTAGCCATACGGGAAGTTCAACCGTTACAACCATTTCGTTATCGCCTGAATTGGCTATTTCAAACCATTTTTCAACCGGCTTAACGAAAGTTATCTTGTCATCGTTATTCTGGCACGTAACTATGAGGTGGTCGCGGACTTTCGCTATAGGCGGCTTGCATGCAGGATACATAGCGGTCCTTGGAGGCGGGAAATCCTCCGGTGTTACCATGCCATCCCACTTTCCATCCGACATTACATGATTGTAATAATAGATCATGCTTCTTCTTGCATGGTCAAAAGAAAGTGACTTTGCAGTGTAATCAGCCGCAGAATGTATCTTACCCTGGTCTATGCACAGATGGCTTCTGTCAGCATAGTAATACATTGCATAGGTGTAATATGCGGCATGTATTTTCATAAGTATCAGCTGGAAAAATGCATTCTTTTCATTATCCGGAAGCGAATGATATATCCTGTTTCCGGTCTTGAACATATACTCATAGCGATGAATACGGCTAACCGCCTCATCGGTATAAGCAGTCTGTGAGAATGCATCTATATCCATCTGTTCAATTTTTCTTACGTTTGTAAGCTGATCGAACTCAACAAGAAGCGGTGCGAGCTTTTTACCATGTTTTCCGGTAAATGTCTCATCGATAAGATCTGAAAGGAACTGAACTTCGTCGCCGCAAACAGTATTCTCTTTTCCTATGTCCCATGCAAGAAGCGCATAATAAGTCATCTGCTCTTCAAGTGGTTTGATCGCACCGAAATTGGTCACCCACAGTTTTCTTATTCCCTCTTCATATGCTTTTTTCAGCTCATTTCTGGTCTGAGAAAGAGGAACCGAGCAGATAAAAAGATAAGACTGTCCGGGAGGAGCCCAATATGAATTATGATAGTACAGGCCGTTTCCACCGGTTCTCTTTTTCTCTTCCTCATTGGGATATCTGCGAACATGTCCGTAATTATCATTTACCCAGATAAGAGTGTAGTCATCGGGAACATTAAGCCCATTGTCGTACAGTTCAAGCACTTCCTTGTAAGGAACAAATATTTTCATGGGCTTGTATTCAAGAGTCTCATCCAGAATCTGCTCCTGTATATGCATAACATCTTCAAGGAGCTCGATTTTTGCCCTCTGAAGTTCTTCGCCCTTAAGTCCTGTAAGGGCAACGGTCTCGAAACCGGAGTCATGGATTCCTCTCATGCCGAGCGTATAAGTAACTTCGTAGTTCTTATTCATCTCTACGCTCTCTCTCCAGTACTCTATGATGGCATCTCTACTTTCCTCCGATGCCGTGAAATCGTATTTGATATCTTCATAGCCCTTCTTTTCAAGCCATGGTTTCCATTCCTTGTTATTGCTTCTCATGAGCATATCGCAGTGGGAGGTTCCTACAACAAGTCCCATTTTATCTGCCAACACTCCGTTTTCATGGTCTGCATTAAAAGAGTTTACATGCATTGCAGGCCATATATAGTTAAGCTTAAGTCTAAGCATAAGCTCGAAAATCTTCTCATAAGTTTTAGGGCCTATCGTCACTTCGCCCATGTATCTTTGAGCCCAGTGATCAAGCTCTTCTTCATCATTTATGAATATTCCGCGATATTCGATGCTGGGATGATCTGACACATGATAATCATCCGGAAGTGTGATAACGGTTTTTGGCCTTATCGGAACATCAGCCATAAAGTACCAGGGAGATACTCCCAGAATACTTCTGCAAAACTCATATATTCCGAAGATTGTTCCGCGTCTGTCTGATCCTGCAATTACGATCATGCCTCTTCGTTCTCTTATCACGTAGGCTTCTTTCCTGCGCCTTCCATGAGAACTGAAAAGTCCGACGAGGTCAGCTTCCTCCAGATCCTCGCACACTCCAAGCGTACCCACGAGAACTCTCTGTGAGTCAGGATCGGAAACATCAGTATTAATTTGTAATACTCGTTTGAAATCTCGTATCAGATTAGATACAGCCATTTTGACGGCTTCAGATTCGCGCTCGCTGATAGTTACTACTACAGACGAGTACTGCCTGATAGTTATCCCCATTTTTCTCCCCCAAGAAAATGTAATCAATGTCAATACCTATTGTAACAATTTTTCACAAAAATGTGTATAGTTTAGTATAAATTTTTATATCTTTTGCAGATATTTACTGATGCTTGTTTTATTTTTCATTTTGTAGGAAAATGATGTTACACAATTTTTTCAAAACAGACTTATTAATTTTGTTTATCTTTTCAGAGTAGGCATGGCTATGGATGAATATAAGAGTATTGATAGGTTTATACAGTTTTTATCAGAAACAGACAGCTCCATGGAGGTTGCGCAGGAGGCTTTCGAGCTTATCGCCCCGCCCTATGATATATCAAGAATCACAGTCGATCTGAACATTCCCGAAACCAGGCAGACTCCCACAGGAGAAGTCAATCATCTGCTTGTCTATACAGGCGATATAAAAGAGGATATTGAAACCGAGATAATCTGGATTGAGGAAAGCCACAGAACTTTTGAAAACGGTTTTATCACTGCCAAAGTCTATGCGTCCATAGATGCCAACTGGAGTACCTCTGAAAGGCAGGCACTTCTTAGCGCTTTGCGGATTTTCCTTATCCACATGGATCATTTCCGCCTGACTCAGCTTGTTCAGAGAAGCGCTATGACGCAGTATCTTACAGGTCTCCCCAATTCCGGTGGATATATGTCATTTGTCACTCAGAAAATGCTCTCAGGAGAGATCAAAAAATACAACTCTTATTATTTTAATCTAAGAGGCTTCGGTCTTGTAAACAGAAGATTCGGAACAGAAGAGACTGATAATATCATCCTAAGATACGCAAGGGTGCTTGTTGAGTTTGCAAATGAGGATGAAATAATAGGTCATCTCGGAGGAGACAATTTCGTTGCTCTTATCAGGAAGGAAAAAACTGAGGATTTTCTTAATCTCCTAAAAAAGACTACAGTATACGGCATAAAAGACGGTCTTAAGCATGATGTTACTCTTTGTGCCGTCGCAGGTGTTTTTGATATTGATGACTCAATAAAAAGTCCCGGTCAGGTTATAAGCAGAAGTTCTATTGCATGCAGCGTTGCAAGGTCCATGTCAAACGAGCCTTTCCTTTTTGTCACTAAGGAAATGAGCACCAGAGTCTACAGGGAAAAGCAGATCGAGGATCATTTTGAAGATGGTCTAAACAACAATGAATTCGTTATCTATTATCAGCCAAAGGTCGATACCAAAACAGGTAAGATCGTAGGAGCTGAGGCTCTTTCCAGATGGTACTGCAAGGGCGAATACGTATATCCTACCGAATTTGTGCCCATACTTGAGAGAAACAGCTACTCGATAGGTCTGGATATTTATGTCATGGAAGAAGTCTGCAAAGCCATAAAGAGCTGGATCAATCAGGGAATAGAAGTAGTCCCTGTATCCGTCAACTTTTCAAGAAGTGACCTTACCGACGATAAGCTTGCTGACCAGATCCTTGATATCATAACCAAATATGATCTGGACCTTGATTATATTCAGATTGAAGTTACAGAAACAGCCACTTCCAGGGAAAAAGGCATGATAACCAATTTCCTGAACAAATTAAAAGGAATGAATATCGCAAGTTCCATCGATGATTTCGGAACCGGTTATTCATCCCTTGGTATTTTGCGCGATCTTCCGGTTAATACGATCAAGATCGACAAATCATTTATTGATAACGATATTTTGTCTCACCGCGACGAAGTTGTCCTCAGAAACATTATCCACATGGCAAACGAGCTTGGCATAGAGGTCATCGCTGAAGGTGTAGAGCGCCGCGATCAGATCGAGTTTCTTCAAAGCGTTGGCTGCAACATCGTTCAGGGCTTTTTCTACGATAAGCCCCTTACCATTTCTGACTTTGAAGAGCGCCTCAAAGTCGGAAAATATGCAGCGATAGATCAGTCTGAATAGTTTTACATGATGGCATACAGGACGGATAACACTATCTGAGCTATCACGAATCTGATAACAACCTGTGTATCAGACCATCCCATGTTTTTTCTTACCTGATCATGAACAGGGAATCGTATGTCCTTGAAAATGTATATCTTGCAGAATCTGATAAGTGAAACCTTAAGAAGTCCAAGTCCTCCATCAAGGATAAGCACAAGTGACAGGATAAGGTATGCAAACGGATGTCCCGACTTCATTGCAATGATGGCGATAAAAAATCCCATTGATCTTGATCCCGCATCTCCCATAAGCATTGAGCTGGGGGAAGCATTAAAGCACAGATAAGCAAGAAGTGTTGCCACAAATAATCTACAGGATAGTCCCATGATCCCAAGTGTTTCAGGAAACAGATATGCAAATGACATTATAGTGACTATCACAAGGCTGGCACTAAGTCCGTCTACTCCGTCAGAACAGTTGGTAACATTTATCGCAACCCATATCAGTGCAACACCCAGAATAAAATAAAGTGGCACCGGAACGGTAAGCTCCATTCCAAAAAGCATTATTCCCGAACCGTTGTGATAGAGGAAATTCACCATTGTTACAATTGATATTGCAAGGTCTATAAGTCCTTTTTTGTATTCATTCCACGGTTTTTCAGAAGCATCATCCAAATATCCGCTCATCATTATAAGGAATATCAAGAGAAGGTAGATGACCATTTCAAGCGAAAGCGGAACAAACAAAAGCGCACAGGCTATGAAGTCTATCACAAAAACTATCCCGACACCGCGAAGCTTTCCCTTGGAAAGTGCACCGTTTACAGCAAACTCCCTGCCCTTATCATGAGGCAGAAAAGCAAATCTCATATTTAAAGTAATGAAAGTCAAAACAAAGCTGCAGATCATGCCTATTGCAGCCACCTGATTGTGTGACAGGCTCTTTAAAATAACATCGTATAACATTGAAAAAATCCCCTTTTACCATAAGATACATGTAATTGTTCTGTTGTGGTATAATCATTTTATTGTGTGTCAAAAATTGATTCACATTCATTGACTACAACAAATTATCATAACCAAGGAAATAAAAAATGGCAACTTTTTCTGAAATAAAAAACAGAGTAAAAGATACTCTCAATCCTTTTATCAATCCCTCAATCCTCGAAGGCATATACCACTTGAATATTTTATCACTGAACAAGCTTTCAAAAGCATTCGTATTTACTGAATTTTTTGTTGTGCTTAATTTTCTCTTTTTTAACAGGGATGTTTTATCTAAAAAAGGCCCTATGTCAGTTACTATATATGGTATTATAGTCAGTCTGATCGCTCTTTTATTATCAAGGCATGCGCTCAAAAGCACTACTCGCCCATATAGTGCCTACAGGTCTCTCCCCATTATCTATTATGGACTTATGCTTCTCTTCGGGATGTTTATATCCTATTATCATTACGTTAGAGGCAGTCAAATGCTCATCTTTTTTGCGATTGTTTTTTGTCTTGTCAATTTTATCGTAATGCCGCCTCTTGCAGGTATCATAACAACTTTGTCATCATTCCTGCTTTTTTATATTTTCCTGTATGGTTATGATAAAGCAGCTCACATCAACCTGATCAACTACTGCGTTCTGGCTATTATTACAGCTATTGGCTCTGTTCACAAATTCCGCAGACAGGCTGCTGAGCTTGAAAGAATACATCGAATCGAAACAATGAATGAAATGCTCCAGAATGTCCCTGTTCACGATAATCTCACAGACCTGAAAAACCGCTATGCCCTTCGTGACGATTTTAATTCCTATCAAAACCACCATATCATCGTTCTTATGCTTGATATTGATGAATTTACCAAAATAAACGAGACTCATGGCGCAAACATAGGCGATGCAATTCTTAAAGAAATCGGAAATCTTATCAAAAAGCATCTTACATATAGCCATTCATACCGCTATGGTTCAGATTCTTTCCTTATTATCCTCCAGGATATTGAGCTTGGAGATGCACTTCAGAAGCTTTCGATCTGGGAAAGAAGTATGGCTACATTAACCATTCCCGGTCTCAATGAAAAAATCCACTACACAAGCGGTTATTCCCACGGCACACCTCGAGACGAGGATGAAATGAGACTTCTTATTGAGGCAGCCGACAGAAAACGAAGAGAATATTTTTAATTAGCACTTTTTACATCAGTGCTTTTCTGTTAAAATATTATAAATGTGTGTAAAAATCACATTCAAGGAGGTTATTTATGAAAATGAATAAGAAGGTAATGAGCATAGCCCTTGTTGGTATGATGCTCTCATCCGCTATAGGATGCGGTAAATCATCTGAATCAGGTGATGAAGCCACAGAAGGTCTTTCATGGGAAAGTATCGAAGATAATTCTACTGAAGAAGCCAGCGAAGAGACAACTGAGGATGAGTCTGCTACAGAAATCGTTACTGCAGAGATTCCTGAAGGTATGTATCTTAGCGAACTTACAGGTGAGCCTATAGATGAGGCACTTAAAGACCAGCGTCCTATCGCTGCTATGGTTGATAATGAATCAATCGCTCTTCCCCACTATGGAATTGCTGAGTCCGATGTTGTTTACGAAATGATGAACAGTACAGCAAACAACAGGATCACACGTCTTATGTGCATCGTTAAGGATTGG
Source organism: Butyrivibrio sp. NC2002 (assembly GCF_000702265.1). Classification (GTDB taxonomy): domain Bacteria; phylum Bacillota; class Clostridia; order Lachnospirales; family Lachnospiraceae; genus Butyrivibrio. The sequence goes on along the minus strand of NZ_KL370880.1, from coordinate 270,922 downwards.
GAAGCTATCACACAGATGGGTTCAATCAGAAGTACCCGTCCTACAAATATTATTTTATCAGCTGAATGGAATGCAGTTCTGTGTCATGATGGCGGTCCTGCAGTACATATCAATCCTTACCTTTCAAAGGAATGGGGAGACAATCACTTCTCCGGAACATTCTCTCGTGTAGATAACGGTAAGAGTCGTGAGTACACAGAGTACATCCTTTCAGGTGACCTTGACAGCAACTTTGCAAACAGCGGTTTCTCAACCACATATAATGAATACACACCCGAAGGTGCTAAGGATAAGCACTTCAACTTCACTACATGGGGTAATGAGATAAACCTTGAAGATAAGGGTTATGCTAAGTGCATCGATGCAAACACAATCGATATTCAGTCATTTGCACACAACAGCTCAAAGCTTGTTTACAACTCTGAGACCAAAGAATATGAATATTATGAATATGGCGATAAGCACACCGATGCAGAGGATAGCGAGGCAGCTTCATTTAAGAATGTAATTCTTCAGAAGTGCACTTTCAACCAGCTTGATGACAACGGATACCTTATCTACAACTGTATCGATATCAATCAGCCCGGTTACTACTGCACTAACGGTAAAGCAACCGATATCGTATGGACAAAGACAGGTGAGCTTAACATGACTCAGTTCTTTGATTCACAGGCTAACGAACTTGAAATCAACACAGGTAAGACCTATATAGCTCTTATTCCTGCTGATACATGGGATACACTTGTAATCGAATAATTTCAAAAGGATGTCGCAACCGACATCCTTTTTCATTGTCTTTTTTTAAGCATTTCTTTAAATTCTGTTGATGGAACCGGTCTTGATAGCAGGTAACCCTGAGCCATCTCGCATCCTTTTTCTTTTAAGAATTCAAGCTGTCCGGGAGTCTCAACGCCTTCTACCACTATTGGAATATCAAGCTTTTTAGCCATATCTACTATTGAATCAATAACAATCTTGCCTTTTTCCGAGCTTTCTATTCCATCCATAAATCCCATGTCCGCTTTTAATATATCAACATGGGCATCTTTGAAGGTATTAAGGCTGGAATAGCCGCTTCCGAAATCATCCATTAGGATTCTGAATCCAACCTCTTTTAATAGATTCACAGTCTCGAAATAGCCACTGTTTTCAGATACGAATGCGCTCTCTGTTATCTCGAGCTTCAGATCCTGCGGAGACAGGTTATATTTCTTTACCAGATCAAGTATTATCTCATACAGATTTTCCATCTGGAGATCTTTTCTTGATATATTTACAGAAATCGGCGGCACCAGTATTCCTTCATTTCTCCAGTCATGGATCTGCCTGCACACTGATTCCCAAACATATATATCCAGCTTATTTATAAATCCGTTATTTTCAAAAAGAGGGACAAAATCTCCGGGACTAATCAAACCATATTGCTTGTCTTTCCATCTGACAAGTGCTTCTGCGCTACATATCGTCCTGCTCTTTATGTCATATATAGGCTGAAAATAGGTAACAAAATCTCTCTCGTGTATAGCTCTGTCACAGTTGTGGAGCATATAAGCCTGCATTTCAAATTTTCTATCCTGCTCCTCATCATATATACACTCATGCTTATCATAGTCATGTCTGATGGAATCCATTGCGAATCTTGCCCTGTCGCACATTAGGATGGGATTCATTTTTCTGTCAGTTACGTTATATATGCCGGCATACAGAGAAAGTGTATAGTCCATGTTTTCTCCGGGATACATATCATCCAGTGACAGACTGCTCTGAAGCATCCAATAATCACCATCCGGGAAGAGACCTACAAAGTTATCTTCACCCATATATCCCAGCTCAACATCCCACGAGAAGCTCTTTCGCATAGCCTGAGCTACACGCATTAAAATATCATCGCCTCTCTCAAATCCGAATCTTTCATTTACATCCTGAAAATCTCTGATATCAAGAATACAGAGTTTAAAACTCGTATTTGGATTAAGCGCAAGCTCTTCCTCAACTGCTCTAAAGAAAGCTGACTTCTTGTATATTCCGGTCTTGTAATCCATCGGATTATCAACAAGATATAACATGATAAGGTTAAATGTAACGCAAGCCGCAAACACAGCCCCCATAAAATCAAAGTCCTTAACCATGTGGTGGCAGATCATAAAAATAAAGTCCAAGGTCACTATAAGCACTATACAACCCACAGCAGTTGTTCCTATCCTGCGTCTGTGTCTTACAGCCAGATAAACTGTCATTACATAATAAGTAAAATGGATTATCGCAGAAAGGGATATGAATATCAGTTTTTCTATTGATACTACCCCTTTAACCGAATCAAAATATGCCACATGATTAATTGGATTTATTACAAGCAGAAAAATCGCCTGTACAATAAATGGAAATACGATAAAAGAAGATACTTTTTCCCTTACTCTTGAAAGGCCAATTGTTATTTTGACTGCGCACAGCATATATGTAGCCAGCGCAAGTATGAAAAGTGTTACCTTAGTAACATATAAATACTCACTGCTTATCTCAAAGTATCTGTCATAGATCCGAAGTCCCCACATGATTAATATATATGCGATCGACACATATATTTCGAGGTCAATCCATATTTTACCTATGCTGCGGCTGATCTTTCTTGCACGCACTGCAATTATTCCTATGAACATTATTCCAAGACTTAGCAGCGTAATCATAAGCAAATTCTCTTCAACATCTCATAAAGAACAAGTTACAAATCAATTATACACGAAAAATAACAAAAAAAATCAGAGAACTAAGCGCTCTCTGATTTTTCAGATTTTTTTTATTCTTGTTTAACAAATATTAAACTAAAAATTTAAATGAATGCATAAGAGGTATCTCTTTTGCCTTGCCACTGCAAGTATTTACAAATCCCACAACACGTACTACAAGCAGTACAAGTGAAAATACACCGCCTGCTGCAGGTACTATAAGTGTGAAGAAAAGAACCAATGTAATAATTCCAACAATTACCTGAAGGATCAAAAGTCTGGTCATTTCAGCAATATGGAATCTTACAAACTTGGAGTCTTTTGCAATAAGAGCTGCAATTACGATTCCAACCCATCCAAGAACATATACTGTAATAGCATAAATCTTGTTTTCTGCAATATCATTTGCATCCATTTCCTTAGTGTGATCTGTAGGATCAACTCCCATATAAACAGGCTGGCCCATCTGAGGATTCTGATATCCTCCCTGAGGCATACCCTGATTCTGATACTGCTGATATCCCTGCTGATTAGGAGCCGCATTATAAACAGGCGCCTGCGGTGCAGGATTCTGAGCTGCATTATCATTTACAGGTTTATTCTCACCTTCCTGACCATTATTTACAGGGTTAGCTGCGTTTTCCCCATTAGCAGCTACAGCTGTTCCGCAATTAGGACAGATCTGAACATTATCCTCTATAGACTGACCACATTTTGCACAAAATTTCATACCAATTCCCTCCTAAATAAATTAAGCTATTATTTCTCATCATAAAGATGACATCTAACTACATGTCCATTTCCCATATCCTTAGCTACAGGCTCTACTTCTTTGCAGCACTCCATGCAGTGAGGACATCTGGTGTGGAACTTACAGCCCTTAGGCGGATTAGCAGGTGAAGGAATATCACCTTCAAGAAGTACTCTTTCCTTCTTGATATCCGGATCAGGCATCGGAATAGCACTAAAGAGTGCCTTTGTATAAGGGTGAAGAGGTTCTGCAAAGATATCCTCTGTCTTACCTGTCTCAACAAGGTTTCCAAGGTACATAACTCCGACTGCATCAGAAATATGTTCAACGACTGAAAGATCATGTGAGATGAACAAATATGTAAGGTTGTTCTTCTCCTGAAGATCCTTTAAAAGGTTGATGATCTGTGCCTGGATAGAAACGTCAAGCGCTGATACAGGCTCGTCACATACTACAAACTCAGGCTTAACTGCAAGTGCTCTTGCGATACAGATACGCTGTCTCTGTCCACCTGAAAATTCATGAGGATAACGATCCTTGTGATAAGGCTGAAGACCGCACTCCTTCATTACATGCGTAATATAATCATCAAATTCGTCCTTCGGTACAAGACCATGTTCACGAACAGCCTCTCCTATTATCTCTGCGATAGGGAGTCTGGGTGAAAGAGAAGAATAAGGATCCTGGAAGATTATCTGCATCTTTGTGCGAAGTTCACGAAGCTTCTTTTTATCAAATGTGCTTATGTCTTCACCATTAAAGATAATCTCGCCCTCAGTCTTCTCAAGAAGTCTTAATATGGTTCTACCTGTTGTTGACTTACCACATCCTGACTCACCAACAAGACCCATGGTTGTTCCTCTCGGAATAGAGAATGATACATCATCAACAGCCTTTACATTACCTGTAACACCGCCGAAAAATCCGCCTTTTATCGGGAAATACTTCTTAAGGTGCTTAACTTCAATAATATTGTCGCTCATTAGTTTGCACCTCCTTCTTCTTTATTAGCAAATTCTTCACAACGGTAGCAGCTTACTTCATGAGTAGGAGATACCTTATATACTCCGGGATATTTACCGTTACATTTTTCTACGCACATCTCACAACGATCCTTGAAGTAGCAATAATCAGGCATGTTGATGGGGTTAGGTACGTTTCCGGGAATATTATAAAGCTTGTCCACATGCTTACCTACAACGGGCTTTGATTTCATAAGACCGATTGTGTAAGGATGTCTGGGATCTTTGAAGATTTCCCTTGCAGTACCTTTTTCTATTACACGGCCTGCATACATAACTACAACATAATCTGCCATCTCAGCAACAACGCCAAGGTCGTGAGTGATAAGCATGATTGAAGAATTGATCTTGTCCTTTAAGTTTCTAAGAAGGTCAAGTATCTGAGCCTGTATAGTAACATCAAGTGCTGTTGTAGGCTCATCTGCGATAATAAGCTTAGGATCGCAGGCAAGCGCCATAGCGATCATTATACGCTGTCTCATACCACCTGAGAGTTCATGAGGATACATCTGATAAACGCCTTCTTTGTTAGCGATACCAACCATCTGAAGCATCTCTATTGTTCTTGCCTTAACCTGTTCAGGAGTCATATCAGGATTATGAAGTGCTATAACTTCATCAACCTGATTTCCGATACGGAAAACGGGATTAAGAGATGTCATGGGCTCCTGGAAGATCATGGACATCTTATTGCCGCGAAGCTTCTGCATTGCTGATGCAGGAGCATTTACTACATTTATTGTTCTCTCACCATCATTAAATCTGATCTCACCTTCAACTGTCTGACCTGAAGGGCGCTGTACAAGCTGCATAAGTGAAAGACTGGTAACTGATTTACCGCAGCCTGACTCACCAACGATACCAACTGTCTTACCCTGAGGCACCTCGAATGATACACCGTCAACAGCCTTAACTGTACCTATATCTGTAAAGAAATATGTATGTACATTGTCAAATTCAACACAGTTATCGGGATTTTTCATCTGTGTAACATATTCGCTCTCAGGAATATGTTTTCTATTTCTCTTTTTCTCTATCTCTGAAGTGATCTTACGATTCTCTCTGGAGATTCGTCTTGATTCTTTAGCAGAGATATAATTTGAATTCTTAGCCATTTTGCTCTCCTAATTATCTCTTCATCTTTGGATCGAATGCGTCTCTTAAACCATCACCGATAAAGTTAAATGCAAGAACTGTAAGAAGGATGAATGTTCCTGCAGGTAACCATACGAAAAGGTAATTGGTCATAACGTATGAATCATTAACCGCATTGATAATACTTCCCCATGAAGCTGCAGGGTATTTAATACCAAGTCCGAGGAATGAAAGTGAAGCCTCTGAAAGAATAACTTCACCAAGACCCATACTTGCAAATACGATAAGCTGAGGAATTACATTAGGTATAAGGTGCTTAAAAATTCTACGATATGTGCTGATACCAAGTGCTTCAGCAGCAACCATGAATTCCTGTTCACGAAGTGAGAGGATCTGACCTCTTACGATACGGGCAATACCAACCCATCCAATAACAGCCATAACTACGCAGAGAAGATAAATTCTTGCTCTGGGGCTTGCCTGATAGTAGTCCATGATAGAACCAAGGATAAGGTAAAGAGGCATTGCAGGGATACAATATACAACGTCTACAAGTCTCATAAGAAGGTTATCTACCCATCCACCAAAGAATCCGGCAACACCACCGATGATCATACCGATGAATACCTCAATGAATATTACAACGAAGCCAATCATAAGTGAAATTCTGCCACCGTACATAAGTCTTGCAAGAAGATCCATACCATTTGCATCAGTTCCTACAAGATGAGCCTTGGAAGGAGCTGCATATGTATCGATAAGTCTGGTCTCCTGGAATTTCTTAATTGTGTACTGACCTGTTTTTTTCTCAAATCTATACTCAATCATATTGCCATCTGCATCTGGATACTCAAATGAGCCTTCACCACCCTGAGCTTCAAAAGCTTCAAGCGCAGCTGCCTTGTATGCAGGATCAAGGAATGTACCGGGATCGATAGCATTGAAGTTCATGTTTGATACAACGGCATATCCTTCGCCGCCTGCCTCGATCATTCCTTCGCTGTCAGCACTGTATGTCGTGCCATCAGCTTCAAAAGTGCTCTCACCGGTAGCAACAGCTACAAGAGCATTTCTGTAAAACTCATATGAAAATTGTGTATCTTTGCTATAACCGGTAAATGATCTCTTACTTGCTACAGCAAGTTCTGTTGCAGTGTAAACATCTGCCTTGAAATCGGTACCGTTAAACATATAAACGGTTCCGTCCTTAACAAAATCATTTCTTCCTGCTTCTACAGCAGCATCAAATTCTTTATTACCCTTAAGGAAAAGCTGTGCAGGCTCAAGTGCATATACAAGATAAACATCACTGTCATCTGCTACAGGAGCCATACCTATCATCTGTCCGTCACGTGTTTCAAATACATATTCCTTCTTTGATACAGCTATAAGAGCCTTGGAACTGATATCTGAAGGAAGAGTTACTCCATCAGCAACCTGGAACTGGAACTGATCTATTTCAGTTGCACCTGCGAAATCCTTCAATACTTCTTCAGTCTTATAGAACACCTTACTCTCTGAATAGGGATAAAGTGCTCCACCTGCAAATGCAAAAAGGAACATGCATACAATGATTACCATTCCTACGATAGCAAGCCTGTTTCTAAGGAATCTCTTAAGAACCATCATTCCCGGAGAGAGGACTTTTACTCTGGCTGCATCATCAAGGTGCATTTCTTCCTGACTGTTATCATTTACGTTCTTATTTTCTTCTGCCATTTCTTTATCCTCCTTCCTTAGTTTACTCTGACTCTGGGATCAACCACAGCATAAAGAATATCAGCAATAAGGTTACCAAGTAGTATAAGTACTGCCATAAATACCATATAGAACATAACAAAAGGTATATCTCCCTGTACTACGCACTGATATGATGTATAACCTATACCGGGAATCTGGAACAATGTCTCAGTGATCATAGCTCCGGAGAAAAGTCCGGGAAGTGATCCGCCAAGAAGAGTTACGATCGGTATAAGTGTATTTCTGAAGGCATGGTAATTAACTACTCTGTCTTCTGAAAGTCCCTTAGCTCTTGCAGTACGGATATAATCCGCATTAAGCACTTCGAGCATATTGGTTCTTGTATAACGCATAAGAGAACCAACGCTAACAACAGTAAGTGTTATAACAGGCATGATCATATGTCTTGCCATATCAAGGATCTTACCAAATGATGAATAAGACTCGTGGTATCTTCCTACTATTCCGTAAAGGTCAAGCCAGCCAAGCTTAACTGAGAATATATATTTCAAAATCGTCGCAAAGAAGAAACTCGGAAGTGAAATTCCGATAAGTGCGATTACCGTAACAGTGTAATCTGTTGCAGAATACTGTTTTCTTGCAGCAGCAACACCTGCAGGTATTGCGATTATAATTTCCAAAATAAATGTCACAAGTCCGAGTGCAAATGAATACCATATAACACCACTGAACTTCTGAAGTACCGGCTGATTCCAAAACCATGAATCACCGAAATCAAGTTTAATAGCCTTTGATGCCCACTTAAAGTAGCCCTGGATTACCCCCGTGTCCAGACCATACTGAGCGTTTAACTGTTCAACCCACTCAGAGTAGCTTTTTGCACCCGGCTTTGTAGACAAAGCCATAGCCTGCTGCTCAACATATGATGTAGGCATACATCTCATGATCGTATAAATAATCATAGATACAAAAAACAGCAAAACTACTGATATGAGTAGACGCTTTAATATGAATTTCTTCATTGTTGTCTATACTCCTTCTAAATAAAATGTCTTCCACCTGAATAAAATTAAGAAATTTCCCGGGGAGTTTGTGTAATCTATATATAATTTCGCAAAGCGAAAATTATTTTCTAAAATAAAAGTTCCAAATAATAATTCTCTGTCGTTTTAAAGCTATAAAGTATTTTTTTACATAATATGTCCGCGGGAGCTAAATTAGCCCCCACGGACAAAGTTATACGTATTATTTTATAAATACGAATTACTTAGTCTGAAGTGTGTTGATCTGATCAAATCCACTTGTTGTGCTGTAGAAGTTGTAGAAAGTTGTCTGATCCTGAAGCATTACAGACTCATCTACATTTACACGCTCAGGAGCGTAAACTGAGCATTCCTGTCTCTGATAGATCGGAATCTCTACTGCATAATCAACAATGTAGTCAAGGCACTCTTTATAGATAGCCTTACGTACTGCCTGATCTGTTGTTGAACGAGCTTCGATAATGAGGTCATCAAGTTCAGGCTGGTTGATTCTGTACATATAAGCAGAACCTCCTTCTGAATGATATACCTGGAACATATCAGGGTCAATTGATGCACCCCATGCTGCACACCAGATCTCAGCTGTACCACCTTCAGTTGCTGTCCAAAGAACAGAAGAATCTGAAAGGTCATTGATGATAAGATCAAAGCCGATCTTTGCAAGGTCTTCCTTAGCTGCTGTAAGGATACCAAATGAAGGATGATCACCTGAACCATCTGCAGGAATCATTGCTTCGTATGAAAGCTTAGCACCTTCAGGAGCTGCTGTAAGCTTACCATCTTCTACTGTGTAACCAGCCTTCTCGAAGAAGCCAAGTGCTGCCTGAAGAGCTGCATCATACTTCTCATCTTCTGACATGCCGTCTGTATAAATATCATTACCCTCAGCATCTACTGAGAAAGCAACCTTGTAATCAGGATCTGAAGCCTGAGGTGCTGCCCATGATGTATTTGAGATAGGATAGTTGATTACGTTAGCTGCTTCGCCATAGTAAGAATCAATTACAACGTCACGGTGTACAGCAAGTACTGTTGCAATAGCCTTACGAAGTGCCTTTGACTCTTCGCTTGAAGGATCATCGCCAACCTTAACGTTTTCAGAATTCATTCCGATGTAACCATATCCGTTAAAGTCTGTAAGAGCTGTATAAACTGTCTCACCCTGTAATTCGCCGTTTGAGTTGTCACCCTTGATCTGCTCAAGTGTTGACTTGTTTGCAGAAGGCTGAGCAATATCGAGTGTTCCCTGTACGATAGCGGGCTCAGCATCAGCCTGCTGTGTAACCTTCATCTGGATTTCCTTAACTATAGGAGCACCAAGGTAATAGTTCTCATTTGCCTTGAAGTAAACAATCTTGTTCTCAAACTTATCAAAGATGTAAGGACCAGCACCAAGAGGCTGTGTTGTCTTTGCACGAACTGTTGAAAGATCACCCTTGTCGAAACCAAAGTGTCCAGCCTCGTAATCATACTTGGAAGGATCGCCATAGTAGTGAAGAGGACATACAGGTAATGCTAAGCTATAAATAGCTGTTGCATCAAGCTTATCCATATGAACTGTGAATGAATAATCACCAGTCTTCTCGATACCTTCGATTGTTGTAACAGAGTCACCGGTTTCTACTGCATTCTTGTACTCGTCGCCAAGCATATCAAGGATGCTGTCTCCAGCTTTCTCTGCATCTGTAGCTGCAACAACGTCTCCGTCGTAAGCTGCAACGATTTCATTCCAGAAATCATCAACTGTAGGAGCTGTGCCACCCTTAACATCGAATGTAGCACCTGAAGGAGCAGTAAGTACGCCATCTGCTACCTGACCATAGCCCCAGTTTGCCATAGCATTTGCAATAGGATCAGCTGCAACTGCTTCATCATCTGATACAGCACCGTTTGCTGTGCAGTAATCTGCGATATCGTTGATGAACTGTTCCTTAGCTGCAGGGAAATCTGTTTCCCAGAACTTCTTCTGTTCATCTTCTGTAAAGTATGTGAAGTCTGTGTTATCTTCTCCGGCCTTAATAAGGAGGTTGAAGAGTGTCTCAGAACCGCTTCTGTATGCTTCCATACCAGTGATGGGAAGTGCATTGAATGATGAACTTCCATCATAAGAAGGATCAGCAAATACATACATAGAGAAAATAGCATCATCTGCTGTAAGAGGCTCTCCATCTGAGAACTTAACATCGTCACGAAGCTGGAATGCATAATCAACTGTTCCATCCTCGTTCTCTGTTACAGTGATGTCGGAAAGTCCCTTATAATCATAGGAATTACCTTCATATTCCTTAGTCTCACCCTCGATGCCGTTCATGATAACTTCGCCGAGACGGTCTGTCATAATAAGACCTACTGTTGTGAGGTTCTGTACATTAGAATCATAAGTAGTTGTTGAGAAGAAAGGACTGAATTTCTCAGAGAATTCAGACTCTCCAATTACGAGAGGTGCTCCGCTTCCTGTACTCTCAGTAGCTTCCGATGCATCTGCTGAATCAGCTTCTGTTGTATCTTCAGCTGTCTCTTCTGATGCAGTTTCTTCTGCAGAAGATGTTGTCTCATCCGCAGACTCAGTTGTTGTGTTGCCTGTGTTTCCACATCCTACGGCACTAACAACCATTGTTCCGGCAAGTCCCATTGCCAGAAGTTTGCCTAACTTTTTCATATTGCCCTCCATTCCGGGGTCTCCCCCTTAATTTTATGTGAATCCACTTTGTGGTAATCACCGTGCACAATTCTGTAAGGCTGTTACTTTACTCAAAGCCACATCAGAAAGTTTACACTCTTACTACTTTTCTTCATATTATCCATTCTTTATAACTGATAATAATAAAAACTTATCAGGTCACTTCCCGGATTCTACTGTTATTTGCGAAAAATGTTTATTATAATACCTTCCAAACTTAATGCCGACCAAAATCACCGGTATGTGTAACAGAAAATAAATAATCTCAAGCTTGATATCGTATTGACCGCGTCTTATTACCAGATAAACAACTTCACATAAAGCGCTTATAGCTGCAATAACCATGACAGCAGCACCACAAAAGTGCATTCTTCCAATACCCTTGTCATATTGCGGCTTAGTCATTCTGGGAGTTGCAGTCACATATTCAACAACTCCTACCAGATAAAATAATATAGGTAGAAATTGAATAAAATACGGAAGAACTATCCACAATGTGCGCGAAGATGTCTGGTTCACAAGTCCCTGCACAAGAACAGCTGCAAGCATCAATACTCCATACGTTATACAAGGTAAGTATGTTTTCTTTTTTTCATTTTCATCAAACGGAAGCACGTAGATATCCCCAATATAGAAGAACCTGTCCCGAAACCTCCCTTTTTTATCCACCTCAGGGACATGATCGTAATCACCCTTGTATGGATTGTGTAAAATACTCATCTATAAAAATCCTAAATTATAAAGAAAAAGCGCTCCTAAACTTACACTCGCAAGTAGGAACGCCGTTGTTCTAAATGTAAGTATACAATAATACAATTATATTTTCTACACTGAGATTAAATTATATCAAAATGATAAAAAAAGTCAAGCAGTGGCGCACTTTTGTCCTTGCTTCACGGACACTTCGCCGGTTTAAAGCATTAGTGCGGAAACTGTTAAAATATAGTATTGCGCTATTTGCGCAATACTATTGCTTTCCAGATAAACTTTATGTTTGATTCAAAGTATCTCTTGAAAAGACGTTTTGGATCCTGAAAGAGTCTGTAGAGCCATTCCATTCCAATTTTTCTGACCCACACAGGTGCTCTCTTAATATTTCCCGCAAAAAAGTTAAATCCGGCTCCCACTCCAAGCATCACACCTGAGAGTCTGTTTTCATGAGCAGCCATCCACTTCTCCTGCTTGGGAGCTCCAAGGCCAATCCATATAAGATCGGCACCTGATGCATTGAGCATTCTTATTATTTCTTCATCTTCTTCTGCCGTAAGTTCCCTGAACGGAGGAGAATAGTAGCCTCTTATATCCATGCCGGGATATTTCTTTTCAAGATTCTCCTTAAGAAGACTTATGGTCTCCTCAGTGGATCCGTAGAAGAAATGAGATAGACTTCCGTCCATAGTAGCGCCAAACATTGCTTCCATGAAGTCCGGACCTGCTATTCTCTCAGCATTTATATAGCCCGCTTTCTGGATCCTGCCAACTATTGGCTGACCATCAGGAAACGTAAGTGCAGAATTATTCTGAATCTGCCTGTAATCCTCATGCTCACTTGCTTCCACAGTTGTATGAACATTGCAGTAACATATATATTTTCCTGCAAAATCCTTGATATGCTTCTTAACATATATTACCGCGTTATCGACGTTTGATACTGCAAATTCAACGCCAAGTACAGTGCATCTTTTCACCATTGCGGTAAAGTATGACGTCTGAAAATATCCGACTTTTCTGATGAGCTTGTTTGTGATCCATGAACCATCAAGTGCAAGGGCGTAATAAGTGTTGATTCCCTTTTTTTCAAGGCGTCTGATTATGTTATCTCTCACATAATCCCTGCATTCATTCTGAGGGTTGTCGGATATGCACAGCAACGCATCCGTACATTCACCATGGCTTATTGTCTCTATCAGCCTGTTCCTTATGGCATCAAGGTTATCTTTATCCGTCCTTACAATATCCATTGGATATGCTTCGTCGATCGCATAATAGTCAGAAACCTCGAACTCATCTTCAAGGTTCTGCTCAATATGTCCCCTGATTGCAGGAAGTTCTCTGCTATAACCAAGTACAGCAAGCTTTCTTCTGTGGACATCAGGATTGCCTTTTTTCTGAAGAACAGCTCTGTAGATCATCCTGAAAATGAAAACCGAGGAAATATTAAACAAAACCAGAATGACCATTGCTACTCTGGACATCTTCTTGGTGTTCTGAGTAAACATAAGCGCAATAAGAACGAGGCCAAATAGCACTGCCTGCTGCCTTACTGTGGATGAGAGGATTTCAAGAGGATCGTATTTTTCAAGGCTCTTGTAATCCTTTCGTCTGCCATTATATACATCAATAAGCATGGAAATAAGAAGTTCCAAAACAAATACCATTGAATAAAGCGGAATCATCCATGGCTTATTGAAATACCATTTGAATCTGACTGTAATCATAAGCATATAGGCAGCAAAAAGTGCTGCTATATCCACAATAACAAGTATTCTTCTTCGCTTATGTGAGCGGCTCAAGCTCATAAATTACAACCCCTTTTCATAAAGTCACTTTTTTGTAGCGATCATTCAACAGTTACGCTCTTTGCAAGGTTTCTTGGCTTATCTACATCAAGACCTCTTGAAACAGATACATAATATCCAAGAAGCTGAAGAGGTATAACCGCAAGTGATCCGATGAAGTGGTTATCCATCTTGGGTATATATGTTACAAAGTCTGCTGTATCTTCTATCTCATAATTGCCGTAGGATGTAAGTCCCATAAGGTATGCTCCTCTTGACTTACACTCAACCATATTTGATATGGTCTTCTCATAAAGGTTATCCTGTCCGAGAATACCGACAACAAGTGTGCCATCCTCTATAAGGCTGATAGTACCGTGCTTAAGTTCTCCTGCTGCATAAGCCTCTGAATGAATATATGATATTTCCTTCATCTTAAGGCTTCCCTCAAGTCCAATCGCATAGTCGATTCCTCTTCCGATAAAGAAGATATCCTTTGCATTGGAAATCTTGGATGCAAACCACTGAAGCCTTTCCTTGTCATCAAGGACCTTCTGGATGCAATCCGGGATCCTTGCTATCTCGGCAAGGTATTTATCATAATCCTCTTTGGAGATTTTGCCTCTTACAAGCGCAAACTCTACTGCAAGGATATATGCTGAAACAAGCTGACAGCTGTATGCCTTGGTAGTAGCTACTGAAATCTCAGGACCTGCAAGAGTGTAGAGAACATGGTCTGCCTCTCTTGCTATTGATGAACCTACTACGTTAACTATTGCAAGGGTCTTTACTCCGTTTTCTTTTGCTTCTCTTAATGCAGCAAGAGTATCTGCCGTCTCTCCTGACTGGGATATTACTATTACAAGAGTATTATCATGTAAAATAGGTCTTCTGTATCTGAATTCCGAAGCAAGCTCAACCCTTACAGGTATTCTGGCAAGATCTTCTATTACATACTGAGCGGCCATTCCCACATGCCATGCAGAACCGCAAGCAACGATCGTAATTTCTGAATAGTTTTTGATCTCTTCCTCATCAATGCCAACATCTGAGAGGTTAACTTTTCCATTCTTTACAAGAGATCCGATGGTATCCTGGATAGCTCTGGGCTGCTCGTGGATCTCCTTCATCATGAAGTGCTCAAATCCGCCTCTTTCAGCAGCTTCTGCAGAGAACTTGATCTCAACAAGTTCTTTCTCTATCTGATCGCCGTTAAGGTCATAGAACTCTGCCTTACCGGGAAGTAGTCTTGCCATCTCGTTGTTGCCGATATAGTAAACATTTTTTGTGTGATTAAGGATAGCAGGTACATCTGAAGCCACAAAGGTCTCACCATCTGTAATTCCGATGATCATAGGGCTGTCTTTTCTTGCAACATAGATTTCATCGGGATAGTCAAGGAACATAACTTCAAGAGCATAAGATCCTCGTACTCTGACCATTGTTTTTGCAAGAGCATCGATGGGGCCTACCTTGTACTTCTTGTAGTAATAATCTACAAGCTTGATAGCAACCTCTGTATCTGTATCACTGTAAAACTCATAACCGTTCTTAATGAGTTTTTCTTTAAGTTCCTGGTAGTTCTCGATAATGCCGTTATGTACACCTACTACTTCAGACTCTACAGGGCCTGATGCAGAACCTGTACAATTACCTGAAACATGAGGATGTGCATTGATCTGAGAAGGGCCGCCATGAGTTGCCCATCTTGTATGACCTATACCGCAGCAACCAATTACAGAATTACCGTTATTGGTCTTTTCTTCAAGATTTTTAAGTCTTCCTACTGCTTTAACTACTTCAGCCTTTTCCTCGCCATTTCTTACCGCGATTCCTGCTGAATCATATCCTCTGTACTCAAGCTTTGAAAGTCCCTCAAGAAGAATGGGGGCTGCCTGATGTTTACCTACAAATCCAACTATTCCGCACATAATGTTTCCTTTCTGTAACTCCTTATCTGAAGCATCTGTGAATAATATCTATAACTATATCCTGCTGCTCTTTTGTCATTCTGACATCCGATGGCAGACAAAGTCCTCTGTCAAATATATCCTCGCCGATACATACAATCTCACCTTCATCTATGTATGCATTGCTCAAGCCTCTGTGTATACCTCTCTTTGTGATAAAGAGATTGTTTCTGTAAATAGGCTGCATATGCATTGGCTTCCAGATAGGTCTGCCCTCTGCATTAAAAGCACTGATTGCCTGTAATATCTCTGTGGGGCAGGACTTTCCTTCTTCCGAAATGTAAAGTGCCTCTTTCTCAGATCTTATCTGAGGACACATTGCATCCTTATCTATCGTCATACAGCTAAGCCAATAATTGGGCTCTGTATCTTCAGGTACAGGATTCATTGAGACAGAAAGATCCTTTAAGCCTTCCTTATATCTCTCATAAATCTTTTTCTTCATCAAGATATGCTCTTCCAGATAAGGAAGCTGGCCTCTTATTACTCCTGCAATTATATTGGACATTCTGTAATTATATCCCAGTTCCTCATGCTGGTACCACGCAGCATCTTCTCTTGCCTGTGTGCTCCATTTTCTTATCTTGTGAGCATCTTCTATGCTGTCTACCAGGAGCATTCCGCCGGCGCTTCCGGTTATTATCTTGTTGCCGTTAAAAGATATTATACTGTAATCGCCAAACTTACCTGTCTGAACGCCTTTATAAGTAGCGCCAAAAGACTCTGCTGCATCTTCTATAATGAGCGCTCCATGAGCATCTGCTATCTTTCTTATTTCATCTATCTTGCCGGGAGTTCCGTAAAGATATGCAACTACTATAAGCTTTACATCAGGATAAAGTTCAAACGCCTTCTCAAGCGCTTCAGGGCACATGTTCCAGCTGTCTTTCTCAGTTTCTACAAAAACAGCCTCTCCGCCTTCGTATGCAACAGGATTAACAGTTGCATCAAAAGTCATATCGGAGCAGAATACTTTCTTTCCTTCAAGCGTTCCGACATTAGCGGGCTTTGGTCCGTAGAGCCTTTCTCCTGCAAGTCTCATTGCCAGATGAAGTGCTGCTGTTCCGGCACTTAGTCCTATGGCATATTTTCTGCCAATCTTTTCAGCAACAATTCTCTCTACTTCATTTATATTTTCGCCGACCGTGGAAACCCAGTTTTTCTCGATAGCATCATTTATCCACTTCTGTTCTTCTCCGTGCAGACATGGAGATGCAAGCCAGACTTTGGAATCAAAAACCTTTATCCCATCGAATCTTTTGTCGTTTTGGAATTTTTCTCTTATCAAATTCATATTGTCAGCCATCTTATTACCTCTTAATAATCCGCCTCATTTATAAGCTCTGCTGCTCTCTCAAGTGCAAGCTGATGCTCTTTTGTATGGTCATCGGCATTGTCCTCGGGATGATAAGTAGTAACTATTTTCTGCACAATATCTCTGATCTCATCAGTATGTTCAGCCTTTGAAGCACTATTAAGCTCTTCAAGCTGTCCAAAGAACTTCATATCATCCATATCGATAGGCTTACCTATATGGATCATTCTGTTAGCTGTATCCTGAAGTCCCTCTTCATCCATGAGCATCTCTTCGTAAAGCTTTTCTCCGGGACGAAGACCGGTAAATTCAATCTTTATATCCTCGCCAACTTTATATCCGGAAAGCTTGATAAGGTTCTCAGCAAGGTCAAGTATCCTTACAGGCTCGCCCATATCAAGTACGAATATCTCACCGCCCTTTGCATAGGCTCCTGCCTGCATAACAAGGCTTACAGCCTCGGGGATAGTCATAAAGTATCTGATGATATTAGGGTCTGTAACTGTAACAGGTCCGCCCTGTGCAATCTGCTTTTTAAACAGCGGAATAACCGAACCGTTTGAACCAAGAACGTTACCAAATCTGACAGCTACAAATTCAGTATCATAATGCTTGTTGAAGGTCTGAACAATCATCTCACAGATACGCTTGCTGGCACCCATGATGTTTGTAGGATTGACAGCCTTATCTGTAGATATCATAACAAACTTCTTACATCCGTTCATAGCTGCTGCCATGGCAGTTTTAAATGTTCCGAATACGTTGTTCTTGATAGCCTCATTCGGGCTGTCTTCCATAAGAGGAACATGCTTATGAGCGGCTGCATGATATACAATATCGGGTTTGTATGTTTCAAATATCCTGTTTATCCTGTTTGTGTTTCTGACAGATGCTATAAGTACTTCAAGGTTAAGCTCGGGATGAGTCTTTTTAAGCTCCTGCTGTATATCATAGGCATTGTTTTCGTAAATATCTACGATTATCAGCATGCCCGGCTTATGATTAGCTATCTGTCTGCAAAGCTCAGATCCGATAGATCCGCCGCCACCGGTAACAAGAACAGTTTTCCCGCTCACATATCCGGCAATCTGGTTCAGATCTACAGCTATGGGATCTCTTCCAAGAAGGTCCTCTACCTCTACGTCACGCAGTTTGCTGACACTTACGTCCTCGTTAACAAGCTGATATACACCGGGAAGAGAGAGAAGTTTACAATTCGTCTCCTTACAAAGCGCAAGGAGTTCTCTCATTCCGCTTCTTGAAAGTGAAGGAATTGCAACGATTATCTCATCAATATCGTACAGGTCGGCGCACTCTATTATCTTATCTCTTCCGCCAACGACGCGAATTCCCTGAATATAGTGTCCCCATTTACTGCGGTCATCATCGATGATACATCTGATAACCATTGTGGAAAAATTGGAATTAACAATTTCCTTAATGATAACATTTCCGGCTTCACCTGCACCTATTACCATTACAGATGTGGAGTTCTTCCTGTTCTCAGACTTATGCTTAACGCTGCGAAAAAATCTGTAGCTGAATCTGCTGACAAATATCAGGCTTATCAGGAGGAATGTATACAAAAAGTAATAGCTCTGGGGAACCGGTTGTCTTCCGACTCTGAAAAACTGAAGTCCCACAGCATTAACTATTCCTGAAGCAACGCATGACATAACCAGATTCTGAAGCTCTGTCTCACCGGCATAAGCCCACAGACTGTGATACAGTCTCAGCACATAAAATATCATTATCGTTATGATGATGTTGATCGGCAAAAATCCGGTGACAGGATCCAGGAATTCTTCCGGAATAAGGTCTATGTTAAATTCGTATCTAAGCAGCAGTGCAAAAAAGCTTGCGACAATAATACTTAGTACGTCATAGACTATAAGTCCTGCTCTTCTATAAAATTTAGCAAAATTAAAAGGTCTTTTATCTGATTTCATATCTTTCTATGATACCACATTTTTTATCTTTTTCTATCTATAAAAGCAATTGGGATTACTGCAAGCACAAAAGCTATCGCCATAGGGTTACTTAACTGAAATACCCATTCGGAAACAGCAGCTACCCCAAAGCCTACCGTAACGGTATATGGTATAAGTGCTCCCTGCTCTATGTCTCTCTTTTTAATATAGTAGACGATGCTGCTTATAAAAGCCGTCGCCATAAGTAAAAAGAATAATACTCCGGCTATTATACCATTATCGTACATAACTTGCAGATAAGCGTTGTGAGCATGCACCGCAACCTCTCCGTCAGCGAGCACAGCGCCCATTTCATCGTGTCCCTCAAAGGTCATCTGTTCAAGGTAAGACTTAAAAATTGATATTCTTCCATTTGTGAAGTCATCCCCATCTTCAGAAGATGCTTCTTCGCTATCAATACCGCCTGCATCTAAAGATGCCTCATCAGGTTGAGGATTATCAAGTCCCAGTTCATACCCTGCCGTATCCATCAGGTACTGCCTTGTTTCTTCCGATGTCTGAGGATCTGCAAGCAGCTGCCTTATTCCTATGATCCAGTTTGCTGCCTGATCCTTTGTGAGCACAACTCCGTTTTCTCCGTAGATAGGATGTCCCTTTTCATCATAATTGTGGCTGTCCTGAGGATAATTGTAATCTATAAGGTCTTTATTTAGTATCTTTTCGCAGAACAGATCAGCAAATCTTTCAACACCCATGTAGAGCCTGCTGCCCGGCTGGGCTCCGCCGTACATCGCAACATTTTCAGGCTCAACTATAAACCACACAGGTCTCATAACGAGAGCAGGTATTGTCCTCTGAAGAGTAAATGCCACCGGGAAAAGCACGATCACAGAAAGCACCATGACTGCGATCTGTCTTCCAAGGTATTTAAGTCTGCCATTCCTGTTATCGGTTGCTGTAAGAATAAATACCATAAGAGCCATAACCACGCAGGCAAGGTATGCCGTTCTTGACATGGTAAATATCATGTAGGCGCTTATAAGGCCAAACATTATGAACTCTTTCCAGAGATATCTGAATCTGTTCATGAAACCTGATGTATCTCTTGTCACGTATATCTTATATAAAAGAAGTGACATGGAAGCTGCCATCATAACAGTCATGTATTCTGCGGTGATCGTTACCGTGTGGAAAACAAAAGGAAATCTACCCGTATTAAATGCCGCAAAATCTCTGTATAAAAGGCTGTATATCATCTCAAGTACAAAGTTAAGAAGCATACCGCCGCAAACAAGTTCAAGATAGCCGTTGCCTCTTTTAGCATCGTTTGATGTGTCCTTGCCTGTGCCGTATTCAAAACGCCGAAATCCGATTCCGTAATAGCTTGCCATGAGACAGATAACGAATATAGCCAAAACTATTCCCCAGAATCTGGTGTTTCTGAATACTACGATCGCTGCAAGAAACAGAATGAACATCCATCCAAAAATGCTTACTTTGTATTCTCTTTCCTTTTTCTTTAACATCTCCGGAACAATATTTATTATGAAAAATCCAAGAAGCACAACAATTATTATTCCGTATAAAGTAGCCGCGTTATTAAGGTCATACTCTTTTTCCGTATCGGGAATAAGGTGTCTGTTCCTGTAAAAAGCGCCGCATATTACAGCTGCTACTGCATAGATCAGATTGTATAACTTAAACACCCTCTGCCTTGGAAGTGCAAGACACAAAAATACGAGAAGACAGATGACCTCTTTTCTCTCAGCCAGTGTCTGGAAAATTGTATAGAGTGCATTCATGTACTCGCAGCAAAACCATAATGCACCTGCAATGGCTCCCATCTTAAGAAGATTAAGAGTATTGTGCCAAAGCTTGATATCAAGTGTTGCATCGTTTTCATGATTTATGGCATAGAGCATCAACAGTCCGGTTATAGCAGCCCCGATCTCATAAAAAATGATATCAAGTACTCTGTCATCAAACACCTTCATAGGGTAAATAGCAAACATGAGACAGATTGTAAGTAATATCGCTATCGGGTTCCCGACATACCTTATTACCAGGTGAACAGTTATAAGACTGTCCTCTTTCTTTTTATATACCATGTCTACGCACAGGATGGTGATCGCTGCCAGTACACAGATAACAGCAATAAACATAAGCGAAGTTCCCTTTGTAAGAGGCTGCTCATAATGAAGCCCCATAAGAAGATGCTTTCCCTGCACTCCTGTATCATGGTATGCGAAATCACTAAAAAATCCGCTCGTTCTGTCATTATCATTTACTATTCCAAGGCTGACATTTGATAAGCAGCCTCTTATAAGAAGTGTGTACTTTTTGCCCACTTCAATGCCAAGCTTTAAAGGTACGTTCACATATCCCGGCTCGGTAACTTCTCCTACATGAATGTATCTTTCATAACATTCCTGCATGTTTTCATCATAAATAACAAGTGACAGGTATTCCCCGCCCTCTACACTGTTTACGTATATATCGATTGAAGAGAGCCTGTCGTAATATGCGTCAAACTTCTGAACCACGTCATGATAATCATTAACGCTGACCGTTTCCTCAGCTTCTGTATATTCTGCGCCAAACGGGATATCTCTTTGCCATATCCTAAGAGGAAACAAAGACATGATCATCAAAAGCGCAAACACTATAACTACTGCCTTAATTGCAGTACTTTTATAAATGACTTTTCTTCTCATAACTCCTCCGCTTTACCCGGATAATCCTTTCCAAAGGCAAACATTATAAATACCGGGATCATATACCACAGGTATACCACATATCTAACAAGATAGGTCGGTCCCAAAAGAACAGTGAGCCAAACCATAAATACCAGTAAAAACGGCGCTATATAAGCCCCTCTTCCTCTCTTAACCGAAAGTATCCCCATATATATCAGGGCAAAAAAGTATGCTGCCGGTGCAAAGAAAAGTGAGATTACCGGTATATTTTGCTGGAATTTCTCTATGGACAGTTTCCTGTAAAAATCATCTATCACAGGAATAAGACTCTGCCTTGAGCCCGGCTCTTCAACTTCATATCCAAAGTACGAGCTCTCATCATATGTAAAAGTAAAAACGGTATTACCCTTATACACGTTTATGACTGCTCCGGGATACCAGTATCCGTAGGAAGTCAAAAACCATGAATTCAAATAGCTTACAGGATGTGAAAGGCCTTTGTCTTTCCAGAGCTTCCAAAATGACTCCTTATCCTCCTCGTAAGCCTCATTATTAAAATAGAGCTTTAGTATATCTGACAATCTGCCTGTGTAGTGTGAAAGTCCCTCATCACTGATATATCTGAAAAGAACTTCTTTTTCTTCTTCAGAAAAGCTCTCTTTATCATATACATAGAGTCTTCCGAGCTGCTGTATCGGAACCGTGAGTATTTCCTGATGTTCTCCCGACTCTGCAGAAAGTGAAAATTCCATAAGCTTACTTACAATAATGAAAATAAAAACAGGGATCACCAATATCTTAAGGAGATTCTTTTTCCTTTTAAACTTCTTTTTAGCTAAGGTATATCCCACATAAAAGATAGCGGCAAAAACTATGTATGCATACAAACCGTTATGCCTAAAGAGCATCATTAAAGCGGCTGCTATACAAAAGAGTTTACCGTATTTTTGTATGGTCTTTGGCTTTCCCGACTCAAGGTATCTTATGAAAAAAAGTACCGTCAGAAGTAAGAATGCTGAAAAAAGTCCGTCCTTACTTGAGCACAGTGTGTACATGACAATTGTGGGAAAGACTGCAAAATATGCTATCGTTGCATATCTTAGTTTTTCCCCTGCACCGTGCATCTTCATAAATGAAAGTATATATGTAAAGATAGCCGTCATAACAAGCATCTGCACTAATGTATATGCAAATATCCCTGCATTGTAGCTGCCTGTAAACTTATGAAAAAATGCAAGGCTTCCTCCAAGAAGCAGCACATGAAGAAGAGGGTGATGCGCATTAAAGCTTCTGGTTATTACCTCCATCACCTCTGTCTGTGCATCATATACGAAAAAGCCGGGATAAACACCAAGAAGGACGATAAAGTGGCATAAAGCAATTATCATCCATACTTTTATAAACTCGTTTCGGTTGTATCCTCTACCTAAGCCTATCTTATCTGTTATTCCTGCCTTTTCGCAAAAATAATCCAGACTTTTGAAGCTGATAAAGGCGATCACTGCTGCCAGAACAGGAATCAATATATATATTCGTTTATCTGCAAAAATAAGGTGATCGTATTTTTCAAGCTGATACCCAAAGACAAGTGACATAGAAAGCACTAGCCCAAAAAGGGCAGCTATTACCATGTCCTTACTCTGCTTCTTCTTTTGCGGCATGTTCCACCTCATCACGTATTACATACTGCGGATTGTTATTCTGCGAAATATATATTCTGCCGATGTATTCTCCTGCAAGTCCCACCATGATCATGAGCATTCCGCCCATAAACACAACGGCTGTCATAAGAGCGCTGAATCCGGTTATGGGAAGGTCAGGATACATGAGCTTTTTGATTATGGTATATATTCCGTATAAAAATCCAAGTGCTGCAAATATTCCGCCTACGAGAGTACCTATTCTAAGAGGCTTTATGCTAAAAGCCGTAAATCCGTTTACCCAAAGTCCCATGAGTTTGGCAAAGGTATATCCGCTTGTACCTACGTTTCTAGCTCTGTGGTTTACATCCACATTCACTATTTTCCTGGTTGTTCTAAGAACAAGTCCTATTACGTAGGGATAGGAGCTCTTGTACTTTACCATCTCATCAACAACATATCTTCTTGCAGCAAAATAGCTTGATACCATAAGATCCTTGGGCTTTCCAAGCATCACATGTGCCATCCATTCATTCATAGCAGAACCGAAGTTCCTGAACAGATTGTGTTTCTTGTGCTGATATCTTGCATATACTACATCTGCGCCCATCTCAATCTGGTAAAGAAGCTTTCCGACTTCATCCGCAGGCGTCTGACCATCATCATCAAGGCATACGATTATATCGCCCTTTGCCTTATTAAAGCCGGCCATCAGAGCTGCATGCTGACCAAAGTTTCTGGACAGGCTATAGCCCCTTACTTCTTCATGTCTTTTTACTATTTCACATATTTTGTCCCAGGTATTGTCCGGTGAGCAGTCATTTATGAGGATGATCTCATAGCTGTATAAAACCAGCATATCCATTGCACCCTCGATCTCACAGATCACATCTTCAATTGTTTTCTCCGAGCGATAGCACGGAATGATAAAACTGACCAGTTTGTTTTTCATATTTTTCATCCACTATTTATCTAAGTTTATTTTCCATCAGGAGCATATCTTTAATTTCTCCGTCGGAGCATTCCACATTATCAAGATCCTGTAAAAAACGAAAGCCTGCATGCTCATAGCTTTTTCTTGCCGCCTCATTGTCTTTAAAGACCCTGAGGATAAGTCTGTTTATCAGGACTTCATCACGGGCATAAGCACACATAAGGCTTGCTGCTTCGTTTCCGTAGCCTTTTCCTATTGCATCATCTTCGCCGATAAAAATGCCGTATTCAGCTTCCTTCTTAGCCCTGTCAATATCTCTTAGATAGACACTGCCAACAGGTCTTGCCCCTTCATTTTCGCATATTATGAGCTGGATTACATCACCTGTTTCAACCTTTGACTTCATCCACTGCTCATGTCCGCTCTTTGTAAAAACCTCGCGGTATATAAAATTATTCCTTACCCTTGGGTTATTTCTCCACTCAACTATCTTCTGCGTGTCATCATAAGTAATGGGTCTAAGGAACACCTTTTTCCCTTTAAGAATGTCCATTAGCTGATCTAACCTCCCAAATTGTGAACTCTCCCGCAACTTCATTTACAGGATTTAGCGAAACCTCTGTATCGCTGTCAGCGTAGTAATTGATGATCCACCAAGGTGCCTCATCTTTGTCTGCTACTACAAATGAGTTATCAAGAAGGATTCCGCTCTCCATATCATCGCCCTGATCAAAAAGCTCTAGCTTTTCCTGTTCTGCGGGGCTCTTTGATGCCCAACCTCCCATGATAACCCAGTTAGCTGCGCTGTTGTCCACATCATCAAACATCTTCTGTGAATATGTATATCCTGATGCATCATAGGCAACAGAGGTATAGACATCTACATAATAAAAATTATCCGGATGCTCTCTGAAAAAAGCTTCCAATTCTTTATAAGCTCTGTTGTACTGCTCTCTTCCCTTAACCTCTGATTCCGTAACCTTATGCTGCGCGGGAATAAAGACAATACATAAAGCGCAGGATACTGCCAGATAAATAGCCGCAGTTTTCCGTACTGCATTTTTTGTGTTCTTTTTTACATCCTCATTTTCAAAATAAGACACAATGCATATTTTGATAAGGCAAAGAAGAACCACTATCTCAATAAGATAAAGTGAATGCGTTATCCTGATAGGGTCTCTCTCCCTCACAAGAATATACATCCAGATAAGACTTCTTCCGCCAAACAGTATCAAAAGCCTGCCTGCAGCGGCCAGGAAATTCCCCCAAAAAGTTCTGCTGTACTTTTTGGTGATGATGATAAGCGCAAAACAAATAACATATAACAATCCTGCAGCTATATTCCACGGAGCATCAGTCATCGGATATTCAAAAGATTTCGGAAATGCCACATATCTTAGTCTGTATAAATATAAAGGAAGGACGCGTTTTACTCTGCTTCCCAGAGGTTCAGAAACCTTTATCTGTTTTGAGTACTCTGCTATCTTTTCCATGATCTCGGAATCGATATATTCATCTATTCCAAAATTGTAATTTACAAGAAGATCGTATTCGCTCTCCGATAGTCCTATCTCATCATAAAATGCCCTGTTTTCCTCATATCCGGGAATCTGATAGAAATCATACACATCAGTTCTTGCATCAAAAAAATCATAGAACTTCTGCCAGTCAGGGTCTGAGTAGCCTGCGTTATGCAAAAGTACCTGAACTGCTATACATGCAGCCATTATGATGATTACTTTCGCGTTTCTTTTAAACTCGCCTTTTTCTTTCCTGTTCTCTATATATCTGTAAAAGATAACAAGCAAAACAAAAGGAAGCATCAAGAGCGTCATCTCAGATCTTGTGAGGAAGGAAATGACTACCATTATCACTGCGAGAGCATCTCTTCTTTGCGCAAACAAAACTGCTGCCGCAGAACACATAAGGCCGACAGCATACGTATACTGAACTATCGCAAGATGTCCTGTCATAAGTGCCATAACAGATAATACCGCGATAATTCCAAGCACGGCAGCTGTTTTCTTTTTTGCACAAAAGCCTGTGACAAATTCCGTTATCACAAATATACTCACAAACTGGCATGCCACAAGGTAGATTCCATACCAGTCTATGCCTCTGTACACCTTATAAAAAAGGCTGATAGCAAAACTGATCGGATATTGCATCTGAATGTTGTGCCCCTCCGGTGTTCCTGTATAGATGCCCGAAAGAATATCCTTCATTAAAACATCATCATTCAGATCGAAGAAATAATCGTACAAAAGTCCCACGATCACAAATAAACAAGTGACCATGAGACCTGTAATTATAAAGTTGTAGTTAAAAATACTTCTCTTTTTTTTCATATCAAAACTACAATGCCTTATAAAATTCCTTAACTCTCATAACGACTTCATCCAGATCCTCGTCCGTAAGACTATAGTACATAGGAAGTCTTAAAAGTCTTAAGCTCTCCTTAGTGGTGTATCTGTCCTCACCGTGGAATCTACTGTACTTAAGTCCGGCTGCAGACGAATGAAGTGGTACATAATGTGACGCAGGAAGGATGTCGTTGGACTTAAGGTGACCTATAAGTCCTGCTCTCTCCTCCTGATCTTTACATTTTATGTAGAACATGTGCGCGTTATGAACACATTCCTTTGGAACATGCGGAAGCTCAATAAGTCCGGCATCCGCCATATCTCTAAATGCCTCATAATATCTGTTATAATGATCCATTCTTCTGTCATTGATCTCATCTGCCATCTGAAGCTGAGCATAGAGATAAGCCGCATTCATATCACTTGGAAGATATGAAGAACCGGGCTGAAGCCATGTATATTTATCAACCTTGCCAAGCTGATAGAGGGTTCTGTTAGTACCCTTCTCTCTGATGATTATCGCATCATTTACATAGGTCTCATCTCTTAGTAAAAGAGCACCGCCTTCTCCCATACTGTAATTCTTTGTCTCATGGAAGCTGTAATTACCAAAATCGCCGATCGCTCCCAGCGGTTTGCCCTTATATGTTGCCATAACACCCTGAGCCGCATCCTCTATTACAAAAAGGTTATGCCTCTTTGCAATATCCATGATTGTATCCATCTCACAGCCAACGCCTGCATAATGAACAGGAACGATCGCTCTTGTCTTTTCTGTGATAGCATCCTCAATAAGGTTCTCATCGATATTCATTGTATCAGGTCTGATATCGACAAATACAACCTTGGCGCCTCTTAGTACAAAAGCATTGGCAGTCGATACAAAGGTATAAGAAGGCATGATGACTTCATCACCCTCTTTTATCCCTGCAAGGATTGCCGACATCTCGGTCGCATGTGTACATGAAGTTGTAAGAAGGCACTTGGCTACTCCGGTTTTTTTCTCAAAAAACTCATTATCCTTCCTGGTAAATTCACCGTCGCCGCAAATCTTCTGATTTTCAACGCATATTTTGATATAATCCATTTCCTTTCCCGTATAGGGCGGAACATTAAAATTGATTCTCATATCGCATCACCTGCCATATTCTTATGATAAAAAAGGATTTTGCTTGCAAAGTCAGTTCTTTTCTTCCTTTTGCTCAAGGAAAATCTTTCTTGTAACGAAGTTATATACCATAACAATGCCTGTTGCCCCGAATTTGAAGAACAGATTCTTGGCAAATCCTTCACTCATTATACTCTGAAGGAAGCCCCAATTCATATATATAAGGTCGATTCCAACGTAAAGGCACAGTTCATTGAGCCCAAGACCTATGATGCTAAGCACAAGGAAAATGAAAAATTCCTTTTTTCTGCTCATGTCATCACGTCTTACAAATACGAACTTGAAGCTGAGAATATAGTTTACGACTACCGAAACCGTAAATCCGATAAATGCGGAAATAAGATAATATCCGGTAAAAATAGCGGCAATTCCCGATTTCTCAAATATCAGATTTGCAAAAAGATACAAAAAGTAGTCTACAAAAAAGCAAAATACTCCTACAAGTCCAAACTTCATTATCTGTTGTAATAAATTATTCATAACTCCTCTTTTCAATAAAACAAATATCACATAGCATCCGGAACCATAATTCCGAACCTGCCATTCTCAAAGACTTCATTATACCCAAACCTGTCCATAAAGTCTAATAAAATCTCATATTTCTCCCCAGCGTGGACTTCGCCTTCAAAGTCGAAATTGATGATGATAACAGGCAGGTCACTTTCTTCTACATTTTCAAGTGCTTCACTAAACTTCTCAGTAGAATTAGAATCAAGATCCGGCCATGTGGTAAATATTGCAGGTTCCATATCAAAGAGATATGAAAATCCCGGAGCTTTTCCAAACTGAAGAAGCTTCTTGTCTGTGAGGTCGTTATCATCAAGATAGTCGTACACACTGCATACAGAATCAGCATTAGCGGGAGTTGTGTGCATTCCTCCTGCTCTTGGTATCTCGCTTGATCCTATAAGTACATCCCTCTTTGTACCGTCAACTCCATCAACGAAGCTGTAATTTAAGTGGAACATTCCTCCCTGAAAACACAGGACGGTAAGTATCATCATAAACATAGCTTTCCAGGTAAAATGAAGCTCATTATTGCCTGCTGCCTGCCTAACTCTCCTGAACATCCACAAAATAACCGGAGCAACAATGAAAAGATTGTTTATTACAGGGTATGTATAATTATTGCTTCCAAGAGGTGTGATGATAATTATCAAAAGAGCTGCAAGGCAAAGCGATCTCTCAGATGCCTGCCCATGAATATAAGGAGTAAGTCCTATAAGCAAAAATACCATTCCGAATATAAGAAACATCTGTGATATTTCAAACATGGAATTATAGTAGGAATATGTCCTTGTGATGACGCCTCTGTTGTAGTAATAATACATCAGCACAAATAGTCCGCCGATATATACGATCCTTTTTATCCAGTAAAACCTTCCTCTGTACATAAGTAGAAGGATCGCTGAAGCAAACATACAGGGAATCATGATTATCATATTTGAAAAGCTTCTGATCCATGCAAAAAGCACAGACATTATCATCCCGCCCGATGAATAATCGGAAGCATTCCTGCTCACTTCAAAAAGGGATGAGATCATTCCCATATATGATGAAAATCGATAAAGCACGCAGATAAAGAGAAGCGGAATAGCAGCTCCTAAAATATAGCCCAAAACGCAGTCAAAAAACTTTCTTGAAATCTCCTGTAAATCTCTCTTATGAATTATCTCATAATAAAGAAGTGATAATATAAGAGCACATTCAAGCACGTTGGGAAATCTCACCATGACATTAAGTCCAAGGCAGGCTCCCGCCAAAACAAACTTCCATCTTTTTATCTCATAGTCCGTCATCGCATGGAGCATGAGAAGAACTCCGAGTGTAAAAAACAAATATGTCAGATAGTTGTACAGAATAACCCTCGGGCACCAGCAAAGGCTCTCTGCAATCATCTCTCCAAGAAATGTCATCCAGCCCGGGATCCATCTTTGCAGCATATAATATGCCACAAGTGCGGTGATGCTGATAATAAAAGTGCAGTAGAAATTCATTGCAAGCATACTGCCTTTTCCGGGAAGGAATGTAAGGAATTTACCAAGTACATTCGGAATAAAAGTTGCAAGAAACCACATAGGATCAAGAGCATCACTATATATATAATTGCCAAGGCTATAGGTGGTATCTGAAATATCTATTCCCTGAGATACTCCAAAAAGGGGATATAAGAGCAATATGATCGGAAAAAGCCATACTTCCATAGGCTTTTGATATTTCTTTAACTGAAATAATCTGTTTCTGACTGTCTTTAGTTTCAGCATCTACTTATCCCCACAAATATTTTTCTTTATTTTATCTTGTTTATCTTTGTTTTGTAACCTTCTGACCGTTTACGCGGTAAACCATATCACACTTCTCAATAGTCTGAAGTCTGTGTGCGATTATGATGAGAGTCTTTTTTCCGTGAAGTCTGTTGATTGAGTCCATGATCGCAGCTTCTGTTTCATTATCAAGAGCACTGGTTGCCTCATCAAGTACCAGCACTTCAGGATCTTCAAAAAGAGCCCTTGCAATACCTATTCTCTGTCTCTGTCCTCCTGAAAGTCTGATACCTCTCTCACCTATTGAAGTATCAAGTCCCTCGGGAAGAGATCTGATAAACTCATCAAGCTGAGCCTCTTTAAGTGCTGCCCAGACCTTATCGTCATCTATTTCCTCATCAGGTATGCCAAATGCAACATTTTTCCTGATCGTAGAATCAAGCATGAAAATTGTCTGTGGAATATATCCGATATTTTTAAGCCATTCAGGATAATGATCTCTTACTTCCACTCCGTCAGCAAGGATCTCACCTGTTTCTACTTTTAACAGACCGAGCATTATATCAACAATTGTAGTTTTGCCGGCACCTGAAGTTCCCACAATACCGACAGATTTGCCAACAGGGATTGTCATATCCGCATTCTTAAGAACATAGGCTTCTGAATTTGGATAGTGGTAAGTTATATTTTTAAGCTCGATAGTCTTATGAACAGGGAGCTTTGTAACATCGTTAAACTTCTCATAGTCCTCTGCTCTGTATGAAATGGAGCCGTCGTTTATTTCTTCCTGAAGATTATCACTAACATTCATGAAGAATGGCTCAAAATATGAAATTGACGTAAGGTAATTGTTTATTCTGTTTGCACTTGGAAGGAGTCTGGCTGCTGCCGCTGCAAGTACGGACATCTGCGGGATCATCTTCTGAAGACTTCCGCCGCCAAGCATAACCATCAGCATATATCCGACCATACCGCCAATACATATTGTTTCGATAAGGAGCCTGGGAGTTGAGTTGTACAGATTATATTTCTGAACCGCATTAACATAGCCTGCTCCGCAGTTAGCGTATCCGTTTATAAAATAGTTTTCTTTATTTGATATTTTTATCTCTTTTATTCCGGTAACAGACTCCTCTATCCACTTAAAGAGTCCGCTGTAATAGTCCTGATTGTCCTGACCTGCCTTTATCATTACAGGTTTGATCACAAACTTGATGACAAGAAGCACTACAACAAGAAGTGATGCTATGAACATTGTCATTTTTGCATCCTGAGTAAGAAGCATGACCACAAGACATGTAAATACAATGATCTCAGATATAAGCTGAAGACAGCTAAGGATAAGGCCGTACATGTTATTTACATCTGATGTTATGTTTCTTTGTATAACAGAAGTATCTGCATTTAAATAATATTCATAAGGTCTCTGCATGAAGTTGATCATCATGCGGCGTGATGTGGCAAACTGATTGGTGTAAACAAACCTTAGCTGTACCACATTAAGGAAATACAAAAATATGTTTTTGATCACAAAAACAAGGATCAGCGCGGTCATTATTATCGCTGCAAGCTGCGTAGTGGTTGAACAGCCAAATGCATTGTAGATTCCGGAAAGAATAACGTTCTCAGACACCACCTCCGGGTCTATGACTATCTGCATTACAGGCACGATCATCGTAATTCCAAGTGATTCCAATATACCGCCTATTAGCATCATGGCAATTATCAAAACCATCTGTTTCTTTTGGCGCTCATCAAGTAGCACCATCATCTTCTTATATATCTTTCTCATAAAACTCCCATTTAATCAGTTATCAATAATCTGTTCATTCAGCCTGTGGATCTCAGGTGCCTCATATTTGTCCATGAAGTCATCCCCGAGAAATATCTTCTCGTCAACAAATCTTATGGAATCCACAACCGTATATACAGATACTAGTTTATCAAATTTAAGCCCGTCAATAAAGTTAAGCATCTCCATAGGGAATGTTCCCGCAAGGAGGATCACATCAGGGAAATATTTGGCATAGTCAAGATAATCCCTTGGATGTTGCTTTATCATAACTACTGCGCCTTCTCCATATTCTGTTACCAGATCTCTGAAAAGTCTCTGCCTGGTATCAAGGTCGCAGAGAGGCTCCGATAATATAAGAACTCTCTTTTTATCTTTTCCTTCGGCAAGTTTTTCCTTAAGCTCATCCATGTTTTCCACAAAGAGCTTAAGCATAAGCTCCTTGTCTGACCTTGTAAGTTCATCTACTAGTGGCTCACGCCTTACTTCAATATACTTAGGGCATGGATAGTCAAGAATCGATATGTCATTTACCTCCATATCAATGCAATATCTTCCCCAACCATTCTGAATGAAAATAAGGCCCGTCTTTGCCATAAAAGCCTTGAACCTGAAATGCCCGTTATTGTCATATCTTGCCTGATCGCCGTATTTTATACAGTTAAGGCCATCTTCAAGGGCATGGTATCTTATCTTTTTATAATTCAGATAATAGCCTATCGGGTCTGAGTCGCAGAAAACATATATATCCTTGTAAGCCTTAAAATCCACAGGCACATATTTTTCCTGAAGCTGTCCGAATCTCCTGCAGAACTTTATTCTGTTTATCATGTTCTTAAACAGAGATCCTGTGTTGGTTTTAAGAGGCGCAAGTTCCGGGAAAAAAGTATCGATCTTTTCATCATATTCGATAACTTCTTCAAAAAGTCCGCACTCCCGAGCTCTGTCTACCATGCTTCCGAATTTGTTGCTCATTTTGGAAAGAACAAGAGTCGCTCTCCCGCAGCCATCGCTTCCGCCTGCTGCCTTTTTATCCGAAAAGCCTTCTGTTTTCTTATATTCATGTAAAATATGAAATTCCTTAAGGCATGCCACATACACATGATAAAAAGTGTGACATACATAAATTCTATCGTGCAATTTTATCTCCCAGTGTTTGTCCTATTTAATGTTTTTTCTTAAGTCCCCTGTAAAACCATAAGAGCCTGTAATACAGATAAAAAGCCGCGTGCGACTTCATCTGCATCCTTATCAGTTTCTTTTCTTCCGGATGAATCCTCTCAATATAGTAGGGGTTATTTTGAAAATCGGGGAATTCCTTTTTCATCTCAATTCCCATCTCTTTTGTAAATCTGTAAGAGCCACTTATATGCTGCTTTTTTGGCATCGCTGAAAAGAGCGTGTTTACATAAAAAAGAACCGTGTACATAAATTCTATTTCAGGACGAAATTCATCGAGATAGCCGTTATCCTTTGCTTCCCTTAAGATCTGCCTTCCGGCGACCATCCTGTCCTCAAGGTTCTTTTTCGATATCGTATGTACTGTTGAGCTTTGATGCTGATAATAAAAATACAAAGGCTCCTTGATATACTCAAAGTGTTTTACTCTGAGCATCCAGGTATTGCTAACGGCGTTGTCCTCGTAAAAAATATCCTCAGGAAAAACGTCAAGCCTGTTTTCATACGCCTTATCATCAATACTTTCAGAGGGCATATCCGCCCAAAGGGCATCTTTCCCATTTTTAAGCGGGTCCTTATCTCCTAAGACCACGTATCTTTTATAGATCTTCACGACAAGACTTCCTGTATCAAGAAGGAGCCTTCTGTACTTTTCGTGGTCCATTATTCCTGTCTGCTCTTCCGAGTTGTTATGAACAATCTGCCCCGGAGTAAAGGTATAAGAATCAACCAGGCTGTAATCGCAGCCTACCATATCCGCTCCTGTCTTTTCTGCTCTGTCAAGGAGCCTTTCGTAATAATCGGGAACAACCCAGTCATCCGCATCAATAAAGCCTATCCACTGACCTTTTGCAAGGAAAAGACCTATGTTTTTGGCTCCGCCCTGATGATGATTCTTCATACTGTGAACAGCAATAAATCTTCCCGGGTAATTTTTTTCATACTCCTTCATGATTTTAAAGGAGTTATCCGTAGAGCAGTCATCTACTGCTATTATTTCAATTTCTCCGTCTGCAAGGCTCTGGGCTACAAGTGAATCGAGACAATGCTTTAATTTATCTTCGCCTGCCATATTGTAAACAGGCACAATCACACTAAGCTTCATAAAAATCTGCTCTCCGTTTCCTTAAAGCACTGACAATTCATGCATAAGGACTTTGCTTATCTGCTCCATGTCGAATCTGTCATATCTTTGATCGATCCAGAATGTGAGCATATTCTCAGAAAAGTCCTTTGATACCTTGCAAATATCTGCAGCTTCCTGTGATATCGGCCAAAGGACAGGCGCATAGATGCCATTCTTTGCAAGTCTCTTTTCGAATTCATCTCTTGTTATATTTTTACCTTCATCGGTAATAGCGCTTCGTCTCATAAAATCGATATCAAGGATTATAGGAAGCATAAATGCTGTATAATTCTCATCCTTTTTAGAAGGAAGA
The DNA here is from genome assembly GCF_000702265.1 of Butyrivibrio sp. NC2002. Classification (GTDB taxonomy): domain Bacteria; phylum Bacillota; class Clostridia; order Lachnospirales; family Lachnospiraceae; genus Butyrivibrio. The sequence continues at coordinate 236,718 of NZ_KL370880.1, read as the reverse complement.
AGATGAAATGCCTTGCCGCTAAGAGGAAGGTCCTTTAAAAAGGCGCAGAGATTATCATAATTATTATCTCTTTTTTCACATATGGAAAGAATATCAATGCAGCTCAAATAATCTGCACTTATATCTGACATAATATACGGATCAAGCCCATCATTTAAGCTATCTTCTGCATCTGATAAGAGACTCCTGAAATGAGCCTTCAGATCCTCACCACCATTTTTCAGGTAATCACTCTTTTCATTTAGTGCCTGCATTCTAAGCGAAACAAAATCCGTGTCACCTGTAAGAGCGCCCATAAGGAATTCATTCTTACCTGCTGCAATTGCTCCGTCAGGTATTCCCATCCATTTTCTAAGGCTGCCCACAACATAATCAGCGCTATCGTTTTCACTTCCAAGATAGCGCTCTATCTCCATGATAATATGAGTCACATCCTCAATAATTGTAAGCTTTGGGAACTTTGCCTTAAGTTCTGCTGCCGTTTTTGAAATATCCGCAGCACCAAAGAAATTCATCAAAAGAACTGTTATATTTTCTTCCTTGCATCTGCCATCAGACAATGCTTTCTCAATCTCTCCGATGAGATAAGCATCATCTGTTACAAGGCCTTCGCAAAGTTTATAGAATATGGTTTCAAAGCCTCTAACTTCAAAAGGCTTAACCATAGAATCGCAGGATAAGGCAGGGATAAAAGCCACGCCCTTATCATTTTTGGCAATAATATCATCACAGACGAAACCTATGGCATCTCTTCCGCAGCGCAAAAACTCAATGCTTTTTTTGTTTTTCTCACTTATGCGGGAAAATACCTCTAACAGGTTTTCTCTTTCATTTATTCTCTCAAAACTAAATTCACTGCCGATTTCGTACATTTTTACGTCCTCCGCCACCGGGCATAATCATTTTATAAGTACTGTCTTTTCGGTTAACACCAAAACTTAATTACACTATCCTGCACATTATATCCCGAAATAAGCCTTACGTAAAATCTTATTGCTTTATTATGGTGGCGAAGCATCTGATCAGAACAAAAACTGTTTTTCCATATCAGTATTTGCCGTAATAATTTGTCTGCTTTACCTTTCCGTTTTTGTATTTCCAGACATAATTAACTCCGCTTGTGTAGGTTCTTCCCTGATATTTTCTTATTGCCTGCACATATACATAGTACTTTTTATTGGTTTTAAAGCTCTTATGTTTAAACCTTGTTATCACAGCATCATTCTTTTTTCTGTTTTTTATAGTTTTTACGAGTTTATATCCGCTGTCTCTTTTGTTTGAGATATAGATCCTGTACCCGGAGGCAGTCTTTGTTCTTTTCCACTTAAGGTACATTTTCCCGTTTTTAACAGATACCTTATAGGAGTCTCCGTAATTAACAGAAATCATCATGGGCTGGGCAAAAAGGCATGCCGTATCAGAATAATCCGCACTTGCCATCTTGCCGTTCACGACGCCTATAGCTCGAACCTTTATAAAGTAATAGTTAGCGTTATTTACATTGTGCTCATAATAGTTCTTCGCAGTGAATCCTTTGGATAGCTCTTTTCCATTTTGATCCATGAAAACATATTCATATCCGGATACGTTCTGCTTATCCCAGACTGCAAGAACTCTCCCTGTGTTGGTAAACCATCTTGCCTGCTTTACCCCGGTAACCTTAACCGGTTCTGCCTTTGTTTCTGCATTTGCACTCATGGAATTTCCAAATAGTAATACAAGAGAAAAAAGCGCCATCAGATATACTGTTTTTCTAAATATATTTCTACTTTTCATAAAGCTCTCCGATCATTTCTCATTCTTTTTTGTCTGTTTCTTCTGTGCTTTCTTTATTATCCTTGTTGTCTTTGTTGTCTTCTTTGTTATCTTCTTTCTTTTCTTCGGTTTTTCTGCTCTTTTTATTTTTTACCTTTTTTCCGCCTTCTTTTTTAACCGAATTTTTTCTTCTTGCTATTATCTTTCTCAAAATGATCACAAGCACGATTAGAAGAACCAGTACGACTGCGGCTAAAGCTGCTTTGATGATCGTATATATCCTTGAGATATTATCTTCGATAGCATAGGTTGCTTCATTATCTGTAATGCCGATTTCTATATAGCTTCCCACATTCTTTGAATCTATCCCTATCCATTTTCCGTCTTCTAATTTCATAACTTTGGCTCTCTTTGAATACGGGTTATAGATTCTTATTCTCTTATCCTCAGACTGTGAAGTTGTTCCTTCATCTATCTTGATCTCATATATAATCTTATCGTTTGGAACAAGCCTGTCTGACTGGTCTTTTTCCTCATCTTCTACTATCCTTGCATCAACCTTGGCATCTGTTCCAAAGCTTCCTCCGAGAAGCACCAATGGCTTTTCAGTATCGGTATATCTGTTCGTACTTTCAATTGCCTTTTTAGTAGCGATGTACTCTCCGGATATAACATAGTTTCCTTCCATTATTTCATCAGACTTGTCAGGCCATTTTATGTAGAATCCGTCTCTGTACTCACCATCGGGATACTTAAGCCTTGAGAGACTCTCTCCATATGAAAGCTCCTGTTCACCGATCTTTTCATCATCCACCATATATGTGACTTTCAAATGTGAGTACTCACTTGGAATACCATAGGTATTTATCAGCTTATTGTAGGTAATTTCCTCGGCTATGTTCTCGTAGCTTATATCATCAATGCCCTGAATCTGGCCCTCAACGAATACGTTATTTTTGATGTTCTCCATCTTCATCTCATGAGTGTCAGTATCTGTATTAACTATTCCTGCTATTGCGCCATATCTTTCTGCAGGTACTTTTTCCCAGGTCGGAAGTGCGGTGCAGCCGCTGATGGTTGTTCCATAACCTGTTATTCCGCCGACATATTTGTTTCCGTCAAGAAGACATATAGAATAGCTGTCTCTTATTATCGAAAGGGATTCTCCTGCAATTCCTCCGGTGTAGCTTCCTTCTGAGCTCTTTGCAAGACCGTATCCCTCACAGCCGGATACCACGCCCTGCGCCATATATCCAACTATAAGTCCCGATCCGTCTTTTTTTGACTGAACGAAAGCATCATTTTTGCACTCGTATATTATGTTTTTAAGTGTATATTTGCTTCCGGATCCTATATTGACATTACCTGCTGCATTTTCTTCCGGGTCCTCCTCATCAATAGCCATGGATCCTGCAATTCCGCCTATATCAATGTCGCCTTTTATCGTTCCTGTATTTTTGGAGCTGTCAACTCGCCCTGTCTTTGCTGCTTCAAGCTCTTCGTCAGATACGTCAACAAACATCTCTGCATCATCATTCTGCAAAATATCAAATTTATCCGACACTATATGGTAGATCACATTGACCTGATCATTAACTGCAGCAATGTCATCATTTAATGTATGTGATGAGTTTTTGCCATCAGTGTTAATGCTTTCAAGAGAACCTGTGATACCCTTGAGATTGGAATGAAGCGAATCGAGGCTGTTATCCCATGTGCTTGTAAGACCGTGGAATCTTAATTCCGACTGAGAATTAAGATAATCGATTATGCTGCGTGCTCCCTGACTTGCTTTTCTTAAATCTCCCTGCGCATCCTGAAGTGCTGCAACTGCATTATCGATTTCACCTATAGCTTCATCCGTTCCTGTTTCAACGTATGGCTTATAGGTCTCTACAATATTGGAAAAATCACCCATCATTCCGGATATGTCAGATCCGCTCTGTCCGGAAATCTGCTGAAGTTCTGCAAGGTAACCGTTTAGTTCCTGCTCCTCTTCTTCTGTAAGGTTGCGGAACTTCTTATTTCCTTCGGCGTCTGTCTCATACATGAGATCATTTATTCTCTCTGTAAGCTCTGTTACGCGCCTTGCAGTCTCTTCGGTATCACTGTATGTCTTGTAAATATTATCTTTTGACCTACTAATACTTTCCCTGTCTGAATCTGTCACATTGGAATTATAATTGACATCTTCAACGATCCTTGCAAGGGATTTGCCAAAATATCCCAGGCTGTCAGCTGCTGTCGAAACGTTATCAACTATCCCCGGAAGGTTGTCCATAACATATTCAAAGCGCTCTATAACTGCATTTATGACTTCTGCATTCTGATTGACAGAATCAGTTAGTTCTCCCGTAAGAACTCTTCCATCATCAACTACGCCGTCAGCATATCCCGTGAGACTTGTAATATCTGATGAAATCGTATCAACACTTCCATCCATATCATTTATTGTCTTTTCGATAAGGTCATGGAGTTTATCTGCCGCCTCAGGAAGAGTCTGCATATCATCTTTTTCAAGGTAAGGCTCCATCTGCCCTACAATGCCGCCTATATCTTTTCTGCCATATATATTTCCCTTGTTAGTGCTGTAAGAGATAATGCCCATCTGTCTTCCGGCAATTCCGCCCACGTTGTAGCCCACATGGTCGTAACCGATATTACCGTTGTTGGTGCACCTTATGATGCTTCCTGTTGAATAGCCTGTTATTCCGCCTGTATCTATTCCGCTTATTACAATTTCCTTGATATCTTCTTTATTCTGAGCAGCACTTATTGATTCAATAATGCTGTCGCCCTTTTCATCATCCTTTATAACCCACTCTTCGTTATCGTTGATATCGCCGTTATTGGTGCAGCCGGATATTACGCCATAGTTTTTTCCCGTGATACCTCCTGTGAAGTTGTATCCCGAAACGTGGGCACTGTTCACACATTTAGTGATAAGTCCTGTGTTTTCATTTATGGCGGCAATACAGCCAACCGTATTGTTTCCGCTCATCAGTCCCTTAAAGGAACATCCTGAAATCACGCCGCAGTTAACACCGCACAGACCGCCTGTTACTCTCTGCTCATCAGCCATGTCGATGTCGCCCTGTACATTCAGGTTTTCGATCATTCCACAAGGGCCTACATATCTGAAGACGCCGGTTATGTAGCCGCCCTCCTGCAGTTCATATCCCTTTATTGTATGGGAGTTGCCGTCAAATATTCCGTTAAAATACGGAACTGTTTCAAAATCCGTATCGCGAAGATTTATGTCCTCTTCCAGCTTTACATTTTTATTAAGTGACCAGGCATCTATCTTGCAGGCCTCTGCAAACTTCAAAAAATCGTCGACATTTTTTATTGTCACATCTTCATATACGATGGGTTCCTGTGCCTGCTCATCCAAAGGCTCACCAGCTTCTCCTTCTTCCTTTGCAGTTTCACCAGTCTCTTTGTTTTGCCCTGCATTTGAACTTTCATCTGCATTCGTACTTTCATCTGTATTTATGCTCTCATCTGCCTCTTTAGCGTAAACAGCTGTATTCATGCCACCTGCCGTAATTGCTGCTATAGTAAGAACGCATAGTGTATTTTGAAAAAATAATCCTGTTTTCTTTCTCATACTGTCTCTTCCTCCTCTTCAAGCTTCTGAATATTTCCGCTTTGTACGAGGGCTTTGACATCGCCTCTTACTACCGCATGTACTTCACCTATAACAGTTCCGTTTATCTGGCCCTGGATCATTCCGTCTATACGCATAAGACCGGCTTCTCTTTCAACAGCAAGCGGGACAGTCACTTCAAATGATGTCTTATCTATTATCTTTGCTCCGATAAGCAGTATCTGAGGAAGTACGAACATAACAAGAAGTATGGAGATAATTGTTCCTCTGCCCAGGCACTGTCCGATACCACAGATAGCGCCGTCAGATGTGAGTTGACCTATGGCGATTCCCGCAAGGGCGAGCATTGATCCCGATGTAATGATAGTCGGGAATGCAAAATTCATAGTCTCTACGATGGCATCCTTATGTGACATCTTATCCTTTAATTCCATGAATCTGCCGGATATTACGATCGCATAGTCGATATTTGCACCCATCTGAATTGATGAAACTATCAGATAGGTCATGAAGAATATGTTGTTATCCACAATTGTCGGATATGCGAAGTTGATCCAGATTGCACCCTCAATAACTGCTATAAGAAGCACCGGCATTCCTGCTGACTTGAAGGTAAACAATAGCACAACAAGTACTGCCAGTATGGAAATAATTGTTACAACGGTATTATCCACAGCAAATGTCTTCTGAAGGTCATATTGGCTCGTTGCTTCGCCTATTACCAGTATCTGTCCGTCATAGTATCTGTTTGCAATTTTGTGCATCTCATCAAGGAATCCAAAGGTTTCCTCGCCTTCCTGCGGAAGATTTAAATACACAAGCATTCTGCTATAATTTTCTCCCTGCAGCTGATTCTTGGCGATCGACATCTGCTCATAAGCATCATCAAGTGTTTCTTTCATATCACCTTCAAGTGTAACGTATCCTTCTTCTACCTCATCATGTAAAAACATGATCATATCTATAAGAGGAACGCCATAGGAAGATAGCCCGTTTATCAGCTTTGCATAGTTTTCATCATTTACCGCATAGGCCATATAAAGAAGCTGCGCCACTTCGTAGTCCAGTTCAAGTAGCTCTGAAAACTCTCTCGCAGTCAGCTTATCCGCAAGACAATAACCATCCATGGCCTCTATATTTGCAAGGCCCTGAACGCTTTTTACTTCGGAACATGACTCGTAGGTCTTTATCAGTTTTTTCTCAGTATCATATTGTCCCGAGGGAACTATGACAGCTACAAAATTGGAGTCGCCAAAGCTCTCCGTTATCATTTCATTTGCAATCTGATTTTCGTTTTGGATAGGAGTTTCTATTTTGGAATAACCATAAACAAAGGGGCACTTGTTCTGGATTATGAACGCAATTACAATGACTGCTACAAATACAGGCGGCACAATAAATCTTGAGTGATAATCGAGTTTGCCGACCCACGGAATCTTGGGAACGAAGCTCTTATGCTTTGTTTTATCCATAAGAGGTCCAAAGAGCATAAGAAGTCCGGGCATAAGAAGAAATACAGCAATAAGGCTAAGGAAAATAGCCTTTATCAGACATATCGCCATATCACGACCTATTCCGAACTGCATGAACATCATGGCTATAAGACCGCCTATTGTGGTAAGTGAACTTGAAGAAATCTCAGGGATTGCCTTACTAAGCGCAATTATATCTGCTTCCCTTATGTTTAGATGTTCATGCTCTTCCTTATATCTGTTACAAAAGATAACTGCATAGTCAATTGACAGCGCAAGCTGAAGAACTATGGTTACGGAATCAGATACAAAAGAAATTGTTCCGAGAATAAAATTAGTACCTGCAGACATGATAGCTGCAGCGCCAAACGTTATTAAAAGTACGGGAATTTCCGCATAAGTCTGGGAAGTAAGAAACAAAACAATAAGAACGATCACCACTACAAGAGCGCTGACAACCTTCATCTCGGATTCTATGGTTTCTGCAGATGCATTACCCATAGAAGTGGATACATAGATGTCATAGTCAGAGAGCATCTCCTCTATCTCGGAAAGCCCTGCAAGTGCCCTCTCATCGGTCTCTTCGTATTTGAAGGTAATATCAAACAGCGCAGAAAAATTATTGTAGTGATCCGATGTTTCATCGAATGAAAGCATTGCTACATCATCGCGTTTTCTTATATCCTCAGCAATTTTATCTGCGGCATCATAGACAATATTTGAGACCATGACTTTTGCTGATCCGTAGGTGGTGAATTCCTTCTCCATCAGATCCAGACCAACACTGGTTTCAAAAGAATCCGGAAGGTAAGCAGGAAGTGAATCCTCGACTTTGACCAGTCCGGAAGCAATAGCGCTGAAAATTGCCGCGATCGCAAACAACAGGAAAAACAGGTTCCTCTTGTCTACTATAAAAGTAGCCACTTTAAGCATGAAACCATTCTCATTTTCCTGCACATCAGTAACAGCCTTGTTTTCATGTACAGACATTATTCAGTTTCCCCCTCAAAAACAACATTAAAAATATAAACAAATTATATCACAAAAAAGCGTGTGGTTTTTTCTTCTTTAGCATATATTATTATTGAGGATTCTTGAATGGAAAATATAGCCATCACATCTATAATATGTGGTGGCTATATTGTTATTGGTATATTATAGTGATTTTTTTCATTGCTGCTTCTGCGCGCTCAGCTGCCTGTTTTGCATCTCTTCCTGTGGCGATGATATGTCCTATTCTGTCCCCGCTATTAGTAAGATGGCAGGCCTTATCACCCGGCTTTTTATATATGGAAACCTCTTCTACTCCGGGCATTTCGGCAGCTTGTTCCTGCCCTGAAATCGATTTAATAATACGGCTATTTTCTGAATCCTCCGAATCAAAAATGAATCGTATGGCAGATCCTTGATCAAGAGTCTTATCGACTGTGACATTATGACCTAAAGACAGTTCCATACACAGGTCTGTCAGGTCAACTCCTGTGGAAAGCGGAACAAGCCTGGATGTAATAAAGTCTCCCCCAAGTCTTGCCGCAATTTCGACAAGTTTTGCTCCACTTTTTGTTATTTTAATTTCTGTATGCGAAGGTCCGTTTTTTATACCGATAGCTTTTATAGCTTTGGTTGCGACATTCCTTATATCATCCTGCACGTCTTTAGGAAGGGATGATGGCTCTGTGTGTCCGGTTTCAACGAAAAACGGAACTTCTGTCACCATCTTATCCGTTATTGTAATAATATGCGTTTCTCCGTTTACTGTAATTGACTCAACGCTGACTTCAGATCCTGTCATGAACTCTTCTATAAGAACAGCGCCGCCTCTTGAATACTCTTTACTGTACTCGTAGATTTTCCCAAAGAATTCTTCGTCTGTCATATCAAGGTCTTTGCCGAAATCTCCGATTCCTTCCAGAACTTCCTTCTTATTTTCCGTATCCACCAGTACTACGCCTCTGCTTGCGGCGTTATCCGCAGGCTTACTGACGAACACTTTTCCCATTCCTTTGGCAATTTCTATGTACTGCTTTTTATCTTCAATTATATGAAACTCAGGAATCGGTACTCCGCACTCTTTCATGCGCATCCTCATGGATGCCTTATCTGTTGCACAGATTGCGTTTTCATAGGATATATCACAGTCTCTATGAAGCTGTTCGTTAACCCATGCGACCGTGCGAACCGGCATGTCACTTGTGGAAGTAATGATGTAATCAGGCTTGTATTTTTTGGCAGCCTCAAGTACTGCCTCTTTATCTATCGTACTTATGCACAGGAATTCATCCGCATATTGTATTCCTTCTGCATGCTCGTCATAGTCAAGAGCATACACGTAAAGGCCTTTTTCTTTTGCTTTTTTTATCGCAGGAATCTGGAGCATACTTGCTCCAAGTATGAATATACTTTTCACGTTACTACCTCTAAAAAAATTTTTATGTAATGCTTATGCATGTGCTTACATTTCTGTTAAAGCCGCAGCTATCCTCTCAGCACCCCTGCCATCTATTTCATTTTTCAGTTTTCCGGAGTGCTCAAGAATATCAGCAGAATCCATTTTGGCAAATTCCTTTAATGTGTTTAGGATGTTCTGGATGACCTGTCTGTCGTCTTCTCTGAAATCTCCTGCATAAGGAGCCAGTTTCTCCCGGTTAAAATACTCTGCATCGGGTTCCTGATTTTCCACAAAGACAAAGCTTATGCAAGGTATGCCAAGGCTGCACAGTTCAAAAAGCGTTGTTCCCGCAGGGGTTATTCCAACGTCGCACATTTCCATGATGTCAGCTACGTTATCCACATTCTGATGAAGGATTACATTCCCATCCTCTATATACTGCTGGATTCTCTCGTTTACTCTGAAAAATCTGCCTGCCAGAAGGTGTATCTTTTTTCCGCTTTCTCTAAATTTAAGCTCCGGATCTCTGAGTATGGCAGTTGCGATCAGATCTGATAATCCCATGCTGTCTGCTCCGCCTGTTGTCAGGAATATATTCTTTATCCCGTTTTTTTCATAGCCGAAGGTTCTGTGGGCGCCTTCTGAACAATTTATATTTTCCATTGCTATGATATCTATATTTTTGAGAGCCTCTCCATCAGTTCCAATTGCATTTACAAAACTTGTATCTGCTTTTTTTGAATTTCCTCTTCTTGTAAACTGTGCCCTTAAAGGTATGTATTTTGTGCCAAGCAAAAATCTTACATTCTCGCCCTCGTACATTTTCTCGTAATCAAGATACGGTGCTCCGGGACTGTAATTTAGTATTACGTCTGCAGGATATATTTCCTTTTGCATATCATCGATATACATGACCTTGATGCCGTTTTCTTTTAGTTTTTTGATATAATCCGCAGTCGCATAATAGGTATCAAGGAGGAGCCTGTCTACCCCGCTCTCGTGAAGAAGATCAATCAAAACGTTTACTTCCGCATCAAGCTCTCTCCAGTCTGATTCAAGTATCCTGTAGTTATAATTCTCTCCAATGTATGGAATTATATTATCATCAGCAGACACAAAAACGACAGAGCCTCCCATTTGCTCAAGACTATCAGCGATAGTCCTGCAGCGCATGACATGCCCCGTCGCTACTATTTCATTTGCATCCACACGAATAGCTATCTTATTCAATCATACTCCAATCCAGCGGAGTTCCTCTCTTGTAATCCGCCTTTGCAGTTTTTCCCATAACTTCTTCGTAGTGCTTTGGCTTCATTCCCTGTATGTTATATGAGCGTATACTGCGCACATTTTTATCATCAAACTTATCGCCCTTCTTCATGTCCTCTACAACAAACAATGAGCGTCTGTTTGTGTATTCGCCTGCCTCAGCTTCTGTGGGGCCGTAGAATATTTTTCCAAGGGCAAGTTCTGCATCATGGACACCCTTTACCATGTCGGCAAATTCAGCAGGTTCCATGGAGAATGCTGAGTCAGCGGAAGGTATCTGTCTGTCCAGGCAAAAATGCTTTTCTATAACAACCGCGCCAAGAGCTGCTGCCGCAATTGCTGCAGTTCCTCCCATGGAATGATCGGATAATCCGACAGGCACTTTGAATTTATCCCTCATATCAGGGATAGTCCTGAGGTTCAGGTCGGCAGAAACTGTCGGATATACGCTGCAGCACTTAAGAATGATTATGTTGTCATTCCCCTCTGATCGTATAGCATCTATTGCTTCTCTTATTTCCTCTTCGCTTCCCATACCGGTAGACATGATGATGGGCTTGCCTGTTCTTGCGATATATTTGATAAGCGGGATATCAACCAGTTCAAAAGATGCTATCTTATAGAATTCCTCGCCTATATTCTCCAGATAATCAACAGATGTTGTATCAAAAGGCGTGGACAAAAAATCTATTCCACACTCTTCACATTTTTTCTTGATAGTCTCCATCCATTCCCAGGGAGTGTATGCTTCTTTATACAGATCGTGGAGATTGTATCCGTCCCAAAGTCCTCCGTGGATCTTAAATGCCTCGGCATCGCAGTCTATTGTTATTGTATCTGCTGTATAGGTCTGTGTCTTAAGACAGTCAGCACCGGCTTTTGCAGCCGCCTCTACTATCTTAAGGGCATTCTCAAGCGATCCGCCGTGGTTGGCACTCATCTCGGCAATTATATATGCTCTGTTTTTTTCTAAACACTCATTTAAATGCATTAATTATCTATACTCCTGTCTGTTACAGAATTTCATCAAGCCTTTTTTCTATGGCCCGTCTTAATTCATCATGACTCTTTTCCATGCTAAGAAAACTATACTTCATCTCAGCAAATCTCCAGTCGGATTCGGTATCAATGTCCTGTGACTCCATCGGGTCGATTATGTACGGAATTGATCTTTCCATGGTTGTGTCCTTCTGGATCTTGAATGCATCATTTCTGAAAATATAGAACTGGCCACACTCATGGTACTGTTTCTGAAGATCCTGGCTTCTGGTAGTTGCATATTCAGGATGAAGCATCTTAACAAGCCCTTCTTCGTCTATAAACAGACCTCTCTGCGGAGGATAGGAGAACTCTTGCATCGGAACAATTGACTCCGCCCCGCTTTTTACAAGCTTATCCATCGCATCCTTTAGCTTTTCTGCTGTAATAAATGGCGCTGTAGGATAGATGCAGCATCCGTACTCATAAGTTTTCCCGCGCTTTTCATACTCATCGAGTACTTCCAGCAAAACGTCCGCTGTTGTGGCTGTATCGCTTGATGTCTCTTCAGATCTGAAAAAAGGGACATTGGCTCCGGCTTTTCTTGCTATCTGAGCTATCTCTTCGTCATCGGTTGATACCATGACTTCATCAAATATTCCGGACTCAAGTGCAGCCTCTATAGAGTAATTTATTATCGGCTTCCCGCAAAACTCTCTGATATTTTTTCTGGGGATCCTCTTGCTGCCTCCCCTTGCTGTAATTATTGCTATTGCACTCATATCATTTCCTAAACTGTCTTATTTTTTCTTATCATCATTTACGCAGAGCTCTGCATCATTATTTTCTGTAATATTCAACAATGCGCGTAACCGCTTCTATTACGTCATCTGCGTCGCTGTCACTCATTCCCGAATAGAGCGGGATAGTTATCATCTCATCATAAAGCTTTTCAGCATTTGGACATAATCCTTTTTTATATCCCATTTCCTGATAATAAGGGAAATAGTAAGTAGGAATATAGTGAACATTACATACGATGTTCTCTGCTCCGAGAGCTTCAAAGAATTCCTTCCTTCCAATCCTTAGCTTTTCAGGAACTATTCTTAAAATATAAAGGTGCCTTGTGGATTCGCAGCCTTTAGTCTCTTTTTGAACAAACAGCTCAGGCATTTTTGAAAAGGCTTCGTTGTACTTATCTCTTATCTTAGTTCTTCTCTCTGAAAACTCGGAGAGTCTGTCAAGCTGACTGCTGATAAGTGCTGCCTGCATATCGGTAATCCTGTAATTTGTTGAAAGAGCAACCTGCTCATAGTACCATGGTCCGTCAGGTGTGTTTTTCATCTTAGAAACATCCCTTGTTATTCCATGAGCTCTGTACAAAAGCAATTTGTCATATAACTCTTTGCTGTCAGTTACGATTGCTCCGCCTTCTCCTCCGGTAATGGTCTTTACCGCATGGAAACTGAAGGTAGTCATATCGGCAATTCTTCCGATATGCTCTCCGTTATATTTTGTTCCGATAGAATGCGCTGCATCTTCGATCATCACAAGACCGTGTCTGTCACAGATTTCTCTGATCCTTGCCAGATCTGGTGTCTGGCCTGTGTAATCGACAGGGATAACAGCCTTTGTTCTATCGGTTATTTTCTTTTCAATCTCATCCGGATCTATCTGATAGGTCTCGGGGTCTATATCTGCAAAAACAGGTCTTCCGCCACAATAAAGTGAGCAGTTCGCACTTGCAGCAAAGGTTATGGGAGTTGTAATTATCTCATCTCCTTTGCCAACACCTGCTGCCATACATGCAACGTGAAGAGCCGCAGTATCATTGCTTATAGCAACGGCATACTTTGCACCTGTAAGCTCGCAAAGCTTTCTCTCCATCTCAGTAATTGCAGGACCTGTTGTAAGGTAATCACTTTTAAGGACATCTACTACTGCCTGAATGTCCTTTTCATTTATACTTTGATGTGAATAATATAATTTTTTGCTTCTAACAGGAGAACCCCCGCAAATTGCAGGGATTCTCTTGTTGTCTTTGTTTAAATCGCTCATTTTCTCTCCAAAAATATCCGGCCAAAATCAATGATCTACAGCTTCATGAAGTCTGTTTCTGATGTCCTCAACACTCATCCATTCTGTGTTGTTGCCTGAGCTGTATGAGAATCCTTCAGGTACTTTCTTGCCCTTAGGATCCGGTACCTGACGATCGTTGAATGTAACCTGAGGATATACGATAAAATGCTTGTCAAATTCGTATGTAAAAGGTGCATCCTCTACTGTTACCATGATCTCATCAAGTTTTTCACCGGGACGGATACCTATTTCGCGTGTAGCAATTCCGGGACACATAGCCTCTGCAAGATCTGTTACCTTGAATGAAGGGATCTTACTTATGAAGGTTTCACCGCCCTTAGCCTCATTAAGAGCCTTAAGAACAAGCTCGACTCCCTCAGGAAGGCTTATCCAGAAGCGCGTCATTCTGTAATCGGTGATCGGAAGCTCCTTCTCACCTTTTTCAATAAGGTGCTTGAACAGCGGAATGATCGATCCGCGGCTTCCGGCAACATTACCGTATCTTACTATTGAGAAATTAATATCCTTATTGCCGGCATAAGCATTGGCTGCAATAAAGAGTTTGTCTGAAACCATCTTGGTAGCACCATAAAGATTTACAGGATTAACAGCCTTATCGGTAGAAAGGGCAACTACACGCTTTACCCCTGTGTTAAGTGCTGCATTTATTACATTCTGTGCACCGTTTACATTAGTCTTAATGGCTTCATCAGGGTTATACTCACAAGCCGGAACCTGCTTAAGTGCTGCAGCATGGATAACGTAATCAACGCCTTCCATGGCACGCTCCATACGTGCGCCGTCTCTTACATCACCGATGAAAAATCTCATCTGATCTGCATGTTCCTTGTATACCTTCTCATTAGCCATGGTGTACTGCTTATATTCATCACGAGAATATACGATGATCTTCTTTGGATTGTAATGCTCAAGAAGATACTCTGTGAAGCAGTGTCCGAATGAACCGGTTCCTCCCGTTACAAGTATGGTTTTATCATCTAATTTCATTTTTTACCTCTTTTCAAAGCATAATTCTAATAGATTATACTATATATAAGCATTTTCGACCAATTTTTTTGCAAACTAGTCCTTTTAAGCCTTTTTATCTAATATCATATACGCTTCTGAGTCTGAGTTTAGAAGGATCTCCCTCCAAAACTTCTACCGTAACTTCTCCGGCATTCATATCAAAATAGTTGTCGGAAAGGATGAGGTCTTCATTTTCATTTAAGATTTCAACGCCTCTTGCGTATGCATCAGCGCAGATAGTGATCTTGTTGCCGTTTACTTTGGCAGTAAGACTTGGATTTTCATACTTAAAGTATTTGGGTCTTGTAAATATCACCGTACCGGATGATACTACTTTTCCGTCAACCTCTGCACTAAAGCTTACATAATTGCTGAATCTGTCAGCATCATCAAATGTCACCTTATCTGTCCAAGCTGCTGACAGCGCAGGTACATCGAGTACTTCTTCGCCGCTCCTTATAACTTCTGCGTTAGCTTTTCTAAGCTCCCACTTAACTGTAGCTTTGATGTCTTTTAATGTTTCATTTGAGACATTGAACACAGCTTCCTGTTTGATCTCTCTGGGAAGCCAGTTGAGCTGCCTGTCACTTGTCATCTCTCCTTCTTCCTGGCAGGAAACCATGATCGGAGCAAAAAATCTCTTTTCAGCATAGTGAAGTGCCTTAAGTCTTCCGCAATAGTCTATACTTGACCATGATGCAACAGGCCAGCAGTCATTTAGCTGCCATACAACAGCACCCATGCATCTTCCCCTGTTTCTTCTGAAGTGTTCAACACCATATCTGATGGCATCTGCCTGCAGCATCTGTGAAGCATAGATAACAGTTGAAAAATCTGTGGGATAGAGATATGTCTGCTGCATGTAGTTAAGTATCTTACCGTTTGCAGCGCCGTTTCTCTGATGCTTTTCCATAATATATGAAAAGATATTCTTATCTGCAGGGTCATCTGTTATGGCGTCTATTGTCTTTTCAGCAGGGAAAGACTGGAAGCCAAACTCTGAGAGGAATCTGAAATAGTATTTTCTATACTCAGAAAAAGGCTTGTTCTCATGCCATACTTCCCAGTAATGAACATCACCTCTGTTTTCATCGTTTGGATTGTCAAAACATCCGCCTGATGAGGGTGAAGCCGGCCAGTAGGTAACATAAGGCGCGTATTCTTTCATCATATTAGGAAGTATGTACTCGTACATGATGGTGTAATCTCTTACCTCTGAAGGCTTGGACACCCATACTCTGTAGTTGACGAACATCTCCATTTCGTTGTTTCCGCACATAAGTCCAAGGGATGCATGGTGTCTTAATCTTATGATGTTGTCTACGAATTCAGCCTTGATATTTTTCTCAAACTCAGGTGTAAGGTCATAAACACCGCAGGCAAACATGAAGTCCTGCCATACAAGTATTCCGTATTCATCACAAATATCAAAGAACCAGTCGTCCGGGTAGTAACCACCTCCCCATACGCGGATCGAATTATGATTGGCAAAAACAGCCTTCTTTATAAGTTTTCTTGTTACATCGGGATTAACTCTTCCAAGGAGATGATCCTCCGGAATGTAGTCCGCGCCCATTGAAAAGATCTTTTTACCATTTATGACAAAGCAGAATTCATTGCCCCACTCGTCTTTTTCAGTACTAAGTTCGCATGTGCGAAGACCGATTTTTCTCTCCCATGTATCAAGAAGATCGCCATTTTCATCTTTAAGAGAAACCTTCACTGTATATAAAGGCTGGCTGCCGTATCCATTAGGCCACCAAAGCTTGGGATCCTCTATTTTTATCTGCGAATAATCCTTGGCAAGTTCTATATCTCTTTTGGTTTCAAAGAATCTGTTTCCACTGTAAATATCCATATTTTCAGTGCCGATTTCGGAAACGAGTGCCGTTTTTCCATCGGGAGCTATGATCTCGACATCTGCTGTAAGAGCACCTGCATTTGCTGCATCTGTTACAGAGGGCTTGATCTCCAGAAAAACTTCGGAGTTTTTCTCGTGCCTTTGGCGAACATCTACTGTTTCAAGTCTTGCTTTATCAAAGCAGATAAGAGATACAGGTCTGAAAATACCTGCATCAGGAAGATGAGCGCCCCAATCCCATCCAAACATGCAATGTGCCTTTCTAAGGTGAACAAATCCCGGCATTGCATCATCGGTTCCTTTTGTCGGAGCTTCTTCATAAGCCTTTTCTATGAATTTAGTGGGGGAATGGAAAAGAACCTTGAGTTCATTTTTCTCTTCAAGAAGTTTCTTCACATCAAACTCCCAGGTTCTGTGCATGTTATTAACTGAACCAAGCAGTGTTCCGTTCAATGTAACATCCGCAAGGGTATCAAGTCCGTCAAAATGAAGAAAAGCGTACTCATGACTCTTAGCTTCGCTTGGCATATCAAAGC
The DNA here is from genome assembly GCF_000702265.1 of Butyrivibrio sp. NC2002. Lineage (GTDB taxonomy): Bacteria > Bacillota > Clostridia > Lachnospirales > Lachnospiraceae > Butyrivibrio. Next base: position 219,740 of record NZ_KL370880.1, on the reverse strand, counting down.
TGCAAAGGTACTCATAGTCATAGTCCATGAGCTTTAATGCCTTGTCCTCATTGTCCTTAAAAAACGGATCCTCCATCTCCCCTTCTCTTAAGAGATCGGTGTATACCGTTCCGGGCACAACTGCATTAATGATCTTAGAACCTGATACTCTGTGCATCCTCCAGTTTTCATTTAGTTCTTTGTTATACATGGATATCTCCTTTACCTTAAACTAATTAATTTAACTTAATTTAAATGTGCATAATTGCCTTAATCACTTAAAATATATTGCATTGTTTAACGCAGTTCAAGTACTATTTTTGATTAATCATTATTTTTTTATTTCAGATAATTTGGGGTGATATTTTTAAGCGAAATATTTACGAAAGCGGTATCCAGAACGCCTCCTTATAGGTTAAAATATAGATAACTAATAATCGAAAAATTACAAAAAAGGAGGTACTTCAAGAGATGAAAAAAGTAGTTGTTGCAGGTGGTGGTGTCCTTGGAACACAGATTGGTCTTATGTGCGCATATACCGGTCACGACGTTACATTCTGGTTAAGAAGTGAATCTTCAATAGGAAGAACCACTCCAAAACTGGACCATTATAAAAAGGCTATGTTAAATGACCTTGAAGCAGCTAAAAATCTTATCGGCAATCCGGTTGGAAAGCTCATGTATCCTCGCGGTCTTATCAAATCATGGGATGGGATCACAGCTGAAGCAATAGATGATCTGATAAAAGCCGGTGAAAAGAGCATGACTGACAATATCCATATCGAGCTGGATATGAAAAAAGCGGTTGAAGGTGCAGATATTGTCATTGAATCCATGGCTGAGAATCCGGATGCAAAGATAGATGTCTATGAGAAAATGAGGAATCTTTTGGATGAGGATACAATCCTTGTTACCAACTCATCCACTCTTCTTCCCAGCACATTTGCAGAGCACACAGGAAGACCTGCGAAGTATCTTTCTCTTCACTTTGCAAACACTATTTGGAAGAATAACACAGCGGAGGTCATGGGACATCCCGGAACAGATCCTGAAATATATAAGAAGGTTGTGGCTTTTGCTTCTGAGATCAATATGGTTCCGCTTGAACTTCACAAGGAGCAGCCCGGTTATATTCTTAACTCTATGCTGGTGCCTTTCCTTTCGGCAGCGCAGGCTCTTTGGGCAAATGAAGTTGCTGATCCCAAAACAATAGACCTTACATGGCGCCTTGCAACCGGTGCCCCCAAGGGGCCCTTTGAAATTCTTGATATCGTGGGTCTTGAAACAGCCTATAATATCAATCAGATGAAGCCCGATGCACACGATGAGGGCTCCTTGAACAACAGGATTGGTAAGCTGTTAAAAGAAAAAATAGACAAGGGCGAAACCGGCATAAATACCGGCAAAGGATTCTACGATTATAAGTAAACGAATTCAGAGACTTCTCAAATGCGAGGAGTCTCTGTTTTTTATAAACGGATATTTACTTAAAATAAAGTAATTTAAGCTTATTTTCCCAAAGCCTTTAATGTCATCTCAACCACTTCTTCAAGGTTGTGGTTTTTTTCATCTATGGTAATGTCAGCATACCTTTCATAGAGAGTACTTCTCTCATTATAAAGTGATAAAAGAGTCTGACCCTCTCTCATTACCACTCCGCGCTGTTTCACATCAAAAAGGCGCTTGGTAAGTTCCTCCATTCCCACTTTAAGATAAACAATTGTGCCGATATTTTTGTAATGCTCCATCGCCTCTTTTCCGTAAACAACACTTCCTCCGGTAGCGATCACGCACCTTTCTTCTTCAATCTCAGAATTAATTCTGTTCTCGATTTCAATGAAATTTTCTATTCCCTGCTCTTCTATAATCTCAGAAAGCTTTCTTCCTTCACGTTTTTGAATAACAAGGTCTGCATCTAAAAAGCTATATCCGAGTATCTTTGCAAGAACTACACCCATCGTACTTTTTCCTGAAGCGGGCATTCCGATCAAAATAATATTATCTTTTTTCATATATTCCTCTGATTCCCTTTATTTTTCTAATTATCAAGTCCCTTCTGCCCCTTTCAATTTTATTGGGCGTTCAGCGACAATCTACTGTTTAGAATATCCAATCCTATTATCATTTTCACATCAAAGGTGCCACTAGTCTTAACATCATTTGTCCAAATCTAAGGAACCTGCCTCTTCCTGATCTATAGTATTCAGTGACTTCATTGGATACGGCAAACATTTCCTCAAAGTCGTGTTTTATTTCATCAACCACATGACTACCCGCAATAAAACAGCCATTCTCAAAATGATGATACAGGCTTCTATAATCGAGATTTATAGTCCCACAGGTTGCCACGACATCATCGCATACAGACATCTTGGCATGACAAAATCCCGGTGTATACTCAAAGATTCTGACTCCGTTTGATACAAGAACATTGTAATACGATCTGGTCACACTATATACAATCTTTTTATCCGGAATACCCGGTGTGATGATCCTTACGTCCACTCCTCTTCTGGCTGCAAGCGTGAGGGCACTTATCATTTCATCCGTGATAATTAGATATGGCGTTACATACCAGACATAGTCCCGTGCAGAATTGGCTATACTCATATATACGTCTTCTCCAACGTGAATCCTGTCCATTGGGCTATCGGCATAAGGAGCAACAAATCCACTTTCTGATGTCTTATAGTCATAAGGCTTTAAATATCTTTCAAAGCTTGTATCATCGATATCTTTTGCCTTAACGGCATTCCACATCTCCATAAAGGTTATTGTAAGGCTCTTTACAGCATCGCCCTCAATCTTAATCCCGGTATCTTTCCAAAAGCCAAAAGGCTCAGTTAAATGAAAATATTCATTAGCAAGGTTATATCCACCGGTAAATCCCACTTTGCCATCAATTACCGTTATCTTTCTATGATCCCTGTTATTTAAGAATAGATTTAGTCCCGGTGCAAATGGGTTGAAAACCCTGGCATTGATACCAACATTTTTAAGGCGCTTGACAAAGTCTGTATTAACAAAGCCGATACTGCCCATATCGTCATAGAAAACCCTTACCTCTACTCCTTCTTTTACCTTTTCTTCAAGGATTTCCTGTATGCCTTGCCAGCTTTCTGCATCTTCTATGGCATGATACTCCATAAAAATATAGTCTTTGGCTTTTCTTAACTCTTCCTTCTGAGCCTCAAGGCCCTTCATTCCGTCATCATAATACGTTATGTCAGAATTTTCATATACAGGATAGCCAGAATATGCCTTGATATAATGTGCTATATTAGCAGCGTATGGAAAAGTTCCCTTTAACTTTTGCTGCTCTTTTTCATTATCAGGCAAAAGTGGTAAAAGCTTTTTATCTATCTCTTCATACCTTTTTCTCATCTTCTTTGTGCCTTTGTTTTGTCCTACAAGAAGATAGAATGTGAGTCCTGCTACCGGAACAAGGAGTATTAAGAGTATCCAGGGCATTTTTATGGAGGCAGATTCTTTTTTTCCATACAAAGCAAGCACAATAGCAAGAGCAAGCAATGAAAAAGCTACAGAAAACCAAACCATATGCCTGTACATTCTGATTATTATAAGAATGATCAAAAATACTTCTATAGCTATCGACAACACGGCAAATATCATTCTGATAACACCGTTTTTAACATTTGCCATCGTTTCCTTAGTTTTTCCTGAACTCATCCACTTTCCCTCAAATTCTTAGCTCTAATAATCCTACTCAACTTATTATATCATTTCTATTCCAAGCCATAACCTCTATATAGTCTATTAAATAATAAAAACACCCAAATTATGCAAGCATAATTTGGGTGTTATAAATTTACATATTTAGTTCAAACAAGCGTTCAAATTATTCTACGATTGTAGCAACACGGCCTGAACCAACTGTTCTACCACCTTCACGGATAGCGAACTTAAGACCCTGCTCCATAGCGATGGGGTGGATAAGCTCGATGCTCATTGTTACGTGGTCACCAGGCATGCACATTTCTGTACCTTCAGGAAGGTTGCAAACACCTGTAACGTCAGTTGTTCTGAAGTAGAACTGAGGTCTGTAGTTGTTGAAGAAAGGAGTATGACGTCCACCTTCATCCTTTGTAAGAACGTAAACCTCAGCAGTGAACTTCTTGTGGCAAGTTACTGTGCCGGGCTTTGTGATACACTGACCTCTCTGGATACCATCACGGTCTACACCACGAAGAAGAAGACCTACGTTGTCACCAGCTTCGCAGTAATCCATTGTCTTACGAAACATCTCGATACCAGTACATACAGACTTAGCTGTCTCTTCCTTGATACCAACGATTTCGATTTCGTCGTTAAGGTTGAGGTGACCTCTCTCTACACGACCTGTAGCAACTGTTCCACGACCTGTGATTGTGAATACGTCCTCAACAGGCATAAGGAAAGGCTTATCTGTCTCACGAGTAGGTTCAGGGATGTATGAATCAACAGTATCCATAAGTTCCATAACCTTGTCGCCCCACTCAGACTTAGGATCTTCAAGAGCCTTAAGAGCTGAACCACGGATGATCGGAATATCATCTCCAGGGAACTCATACTCAGTAAGAAGGTCTCTGATCTCCATCTCAACGAGATCAAGAAGTTCAGGATCATCAACCATATCGCACTTGTTCATGAATACGATGATGTAAGGAACACCTACCTGACGAGCAAGAAGAACGTGCTCTCTTGTCTGAGCCATAACACCATCAGTAGCAGCAACAACGAGGATTGAACCATCCATCTGAGCTGCACCAGTGATCATGTTCTTTACATAGTCAGCGTGGCCAGGGCAGTCAACGTGTGCGTAGTGTCTTGAAGCTGTCTCATACTCGATGTGAGCAGAGTTGATTGTGATACCACGCTCTTTCTCTTCGGGTGCTTTATCGATCTGATCGAAAGCAACAGCAGGGCTGAAACCTCTGTCAGCAAGAACAGTTGTAATAGCTGCTGTAAGAGTTGTCTTACCATGGTCAACGTGTCCGATTGTACCAATGTTTACATGCGGTTTGCTTCTGTCAAACTTAGCTTTTGCCATTTTTAAATATCCTCCTTAAATAAAAATGTCACTCTAACATTTTTTTTCATAATAACCGACTATATCGATTATATTAGAATCCAGGCTTTAAATCAAGCCTTAAATAGTATAAACAGGGGCTTGTTGTCTTAATTATAATAAATACAGCATCAAGCCCCATTTATATTACATAATTTAATTATGCATTCTTGTTTGAAAGTACCTTCTCCTGAATGTTCTTCGGTACGGGCTCGTACTTTTCAAAGAACATTGAGTAGTTACCACGTCCCTGTGTTCTGGAACGAAGGTCTGTAGCATATCCAAACATCTCAGCAAGCGGAACGTATGCTCTAACGATCTTACCGCCACCAAGGTCATCCATACCTTCAACACGACCACGACGTGAGTTAATGTCACCGATAACATCACCCATGTACTCTTCAGGCATAGTTACTTCAACCTTCATGATAGGCTCAAGAAGTACAGGAGCACCCTTCTGCATAGCTTCTTTGAATGCCATTGATCCGGCAATGTGGAATGCCATTTCTGAAGAATCGACTTCATGATATGATCCGTCGTAAACTGTAGCATGTACACCTACAACAGGGAATCCACCAAGAGTACCGGCCTTCATAGCCTCTTCGATACCTTCACTTACAGGCTGAATGTATTCCTTAGGAATAGCACCACCTACAACTTCGTTATCAAACTGGTAAAGGTTCTCACCGTTTGCATCCATGGGCTCGAAGCGAACTTTACAGTGACCATACTGACCACGTCCACCGGACTGCTTAGCATACTTACTATCTACATCACAAGCCTTTGTAAGAGCTTCACGATATGCAACCTGAGGTGCACCAACGTTAGCTTCTACTTTATACTCTCTGAGCAATCTATCAACGATGATATCAAGGTGAAGCTCACCCATACCAGCGATGATTGTCTGACCAGTTTCTGTATTAGTATGTGCACGGAATGTAGGATCTTCTTCAGCAAGCTTCATAAGAGCTTCATCAAGCTTCTGCTGACCAGCCTTAGTCTTAGGCTCGATAGCAAGCTCGATAACAGGATCCGGGAATTCCATTGACTCGAGGATTACAGGGTTCTTCTCATCACAGAGAGTATCACCTGTAGTTGTATTCTTAAGACCTACTGCTGCAGCGATATCACCTGAATAAACCTTATCAAGGTCAGAACGCTTATCAGCATGCATCTGAAGGATACGTCCAAGTCTTTCCTTATTATCTTTTGTACTGTTAAGTACATATGAACCTGCATTTGCTGTTCCACGATATACACGGAAGAATGCAAGCTTTCCTACGAAAGGATCACTGATGATCTTGAATGCAAGTGCTGCGAACGGGCCATCATCTGTTGACTCGATCTCAACTTCGTTACCATCCATATCAGTTCCGTTTGCAGCAGGGATATCAAGGGGTGAAGGCATGAAGTCTACGATAGCGTCGATAAGCTTCTGGATACCTCTGTTTCTATGTGCAGAACCACAAAGAACAGGGAAAGCCTTACACTCACATGTTGCCTTACGAAGAGCTGCTCTAAGAGCATCCTCTGAAGGCTCGTTACCATCAAGGTATTCCATCATAAGCTCATCATCAAGATCACAGATCTTCTCAACAAGCTCACTATGGTAAAGTTCAGCATCATCCTTAAGATCATCCGGGATATCTGTAACATTGATATCTTCACCCTTATCATCATTGTAGATGTATGCTTTCATCTCAAACAAATCGATTACGCCCTGGAAGTTATCTTCTGCACCGATCGGGATCTCGATCATGATTGCATTCTTCTTAAGACGATTTCTAATCTGCTCAACAGCATTGAAATAATCAGCACCGATGATATCCATCTTGTTGATGAATGCCATACGAGGTACATTAAATCCATCAGCCTGACGCCATACGTTCTCAGACTGAGGCTCAACACCTTCCTTCGCTGAGAAGACACCAACTGCGCCATCAAGTACACGAAGAGATCTCTCTACCTCTACGGTAAAGTCAACGTGTCCAGGAGTGTCGATAATGTTGATACGATGCTCCTGAGCGCCAGCCTTAGTCTTAGCGAACTTCTGAGGTGTCCAATGGCATGTTGTTGCTGCAGATGTGATAGTGATACCACGCTCCTGCTCCTGAGCCATGTAGTCCATGGTAGCAGTACCTTCGTAGGTCTCACCAATCTTGTAGTTAACACCGGTATAGAAAAGTATACGCTCTGTCAATGTGGTCTTACCAGCATCGATGTGAGCCATGATACCAATGTTTCTGGTTCTCTCCAATGGGTATTGTCTTTCAGCCAAAGGTTTATCCTCCTAATAATAATAGATCAGTCTTCCACAAAATTCCGAAATTAGAATCTGTAATGTGAAAATGCCTTGTTTGCTTCTGCCATCTTGTGCATATCTTCTTTTCTCTTTACAGATGCACCTGTGTTGTTGTATGCATCCATAATCTCTGATGCAAGTCTGTCAACCATGGTCTTCTCGCCTCTGCTACGAGAAAATGTTACAAGCCAGCGAAGAGCAAGAGCTTGACGTCTATCCGGACGAACCTCGATCGGTACCTGATATGTAGCACCACCGATACGTCTAGCCTTTACTTCGAGAGCAGGCATGATGTTGTTCATAGCACCCTCGAATACTTCAAGAGCAGGCTTACCTGCTTTCTCTTCTACCTGTGCGAATGCACCATACACGATTTTCTGTGCAACACCCTTCTTACCATCAAGCATTACTGTGTTGATAAGCTTTGTTACAACCTTATTATCGTATAAAGGATCCGCTAATACGTCACGTTTTACAATATGTCCTTTACGCGGCACGGTTCTTCCCTCCTTTAGAATCACAGATGAGTGTCAGTCTTCATCCGTTTACTATAGATCATAGGTACTCACTAATTTTAGTGTACGTGCGGTTTTCTTACTAAATTATCTATATTAGTCTGAATACTGTTTTATTCCGACTATCGTATATATAAGAAATACCAACACTTCTTAAAAATTAGATCTTATTAATAGTTACTTGAATTATTTTGCAGCCTTAGGTCTCTTAGCACCATACTTGGAGCGAGCCTGCTTACGGTCTGCAACACCTGCTGTATCAAGTGTACCACGGATAATGTGATATCTTGTACCAGGCAGGTCCTTAACTCTTCCGCCACGGATAAGAACAACGCTGTGCTCCTGAAGGTTGTGGCCTTCACCGGGAATATAGCTTGTTACTTCGATACCGTTTGAAAGACGTACTCTGGCGATTTTTCTCAGAGCAGAGTTAGGCTTTTTAGGTGTAGCTGTCTTAACAGCTGTGCACACGCCTCTCTTCTGCGGTGATGCAGTATCAATTGCCTTCTTATGAAGAGAATTGAATCCTTTCTGAAGAGCCGGAGCTGTAGACTTCTTCTCAGAAGTCTGACGACCTTTACGAACTAACTGGTTAAATGTTGGCATTCCTTATTCCTCCTATTTTGATATAAAAACATGCATCAAGCGAAAGGGGCTGACATCCCCTCTCGCTTGTCACACACAGTTTAAAAGTATAAATATTAAATTTTCGGTTGTCAAGCATATTTTAGTCTATCACAAGCTTATTTATTAACTTTTAATAAATAGACTAATTATTCTTCATCATCAGCAACTACAAGCTCATCTGCTGTATCATCTGCATCGATGAATTCATCGTCATCATCATATGCTCTCTTCTTAAGGATGAGTTTCTCAGGATCCTTGAAGTTAGCATCTGTATTAAGAGCGGTGTTACGATATCTCTTCATACCTGTACCTGCAGGAATGAGCTTACCGATAATAACATTTTCCTTAAGACCGATAAGAGGATCAACCTTACCCTTAATAGCTGCATCTGTAAGAACCTTTGTTGTTTCCTGGAAGGAAGCAGCTGAAAGGAATGAGTTAGTAGCAAGTGCTGCCTTGGTGATACCAAGGATTACCTGTTTACCTTCAGCAGGTTTCTTACCTTCATTTATAAGTCTTTCATTATCATCCTCAAAATCAAGAACATCTACAAGAGTTCCGGGAAGGAATGATGTGTCACCACTCTCTTCAATACGAACCTTCTTGAGCATCTGACGAACAATAACTTCAATATGCTTATCACAAATATCAACACCCTGAAGTCTGTAAACTCTCTGTACTTCACGGAGAAGGTAATCCTGAACCGCTTTGATACCCTTGATCTTTAACAGATCGTGAGGATTTACACTACCTTCTGTAAGCTCATCACCGGCCTCAATTGTCTCATTATCCTGAACCTTGATTCTTGATCCATAAGGAATAAGGTATGCCTTTGATTCACCTGTCTCATCGTTTGTGACAATAACTTCACGCTTTTTCTTTGTATCTCTGATCTCAACTGTTCCGTCAAGCTCTGAAATGATTGCAAGTCCCTTAGGTTTTCTTGCCTCAAAAAGCTCCTCGACACGGGGAAGACCCTGTGTGATATCGCCACCGGCAACACCACCTGTGTGGAATGTTCTCATTGTAAGCTGTGTACCGGGCTCACCGATAGACTGAGCAGCGATAATACCAACTGTTTCACCTACCTGAACAGGCTCACCTGTTGCCATGTTAGCACCGTAACACTTAGCACAGATACCGATATGTGAACGGCAAGTAAGGATTGTACGAATCTTAACTGCTGTTATAGGCTCGCCCTTACTGTTAATTCCGTCGCTGAGGATTCTCTTTGCACGGCTGGGTGTAATGATATGATTTCTCTTAACGATTACATTTCCATCCTTATCCTTGATATCCTCACATGTATATCTTCCTGTGATACGATCCTCAAGAGGCTCGATCATAGCTTTACCATCTTTGAATTCCTTAACTGTAATTCCGGGAATTGTTGCCTTGCCTTCACTACAGTCAATCTCTCTGATGATAAGTTCCTGCGAAACGTCAACCATTCGACGTGTAAGGTAACCTGAGTCAGCAGTACGAAGAGCAGTATCTGACAGACCCTTACGAGCACCATGAGCTGACATGAAATACTCTAGTACGTCAAGACCTTCACGGAAGTTTGACTTGATAGGAAGTTCGATTGTACGACCTGTTGTATCAGCCATAAGTCCACGCATACCTGCCAGCTGTTTGATCTGCTGGTTACTACCACGGGCACCGGAATCAGCCATCATGTGGATATTATTGTATTTATCAAGACCCTTCAACAGTACATCAGTAAGCTGTTTATCTGTCTCCATCCAAGTTTCAACAACTGAACGATAACGCTCTTCGTCAGTCATAAGACCACGTCTGTAGTTTGCTGCGATCTTATCAACAATAGCCTGAGCTTCATCAAGCATCTGCTGCTTCTGCGGAGGCACTGTCATATCAGCGATAGATACTGTCATCGCTGCTCTGGTTGAATAATGATAACCTGTTGCTTTAATCTTATCCAATACTTCAGCAGCTGCAAATGTACCATGTGTGTTGATCATGTTTGTAACTATCTTCTTAAGCTGTTTCTTACCAACCATAAAGTCGATCTCAAGAAGAAGCTTATTCTCAGGTACAGAACGATCAACAAAACCAAGGTCCTGAGGAATAAACTCATTGAACAGGAATCTACCAAGTGTAGATTCAACTATTCCGGTTATGTCCTCACCATTCTCGTCCTTACGTGTAATACGTATCTTTATACGTGACTGAAGTGTAATGTAATCATTCTCATAAGCAAGGATAGCTTCATCAATGCTCTTAAAGAACTTACCTTCACCCTTAGCACCTTCACGCTCCTGAGTAAGATAGTAAATACCAAGTACCATATCCTGTGTAGGAACGTTTACAGGGCCACCATCTGAAGGCTTAAGCAGGTTGTTAGGAGCAAGCATAAGGAATCTGCTCTCTGCCTGTGCTTCAACTGACAGAGGAAGGTGTACAGCCATCTGGTCACCATCGAAGTCAGCATTGAAAGGTGTACATACAAGCGGGTGAAGCTTGATTGCCTTACCTTCAACAAGGATAGGCTCAAATGCCTGAATACCAAGTCTGTGAAGTGTGGGAGCACGGTTAAGCATTACAGGATGCTCTTTGATTACATCCTCAAGTACGTCCCATACCTGCTCATCAAGTCTCTCAACAAGCTTTTTGGCATTCTTTATATTCTGTGAAATTCCTCTGGAAACGAGCTCTTTCATAACGAAAGGTTTGAAAAGCTCTATAGCCATTTCCTTAGGAAGTCCACACTGATAAATCTTAAGCTCAGGACCAACTACGATAACTGAACGTCCTGAATAGTCAACACGCTTACCAAGAAGATTCTGACGGAAACGACCGCCCTTACCTTTAAGCATGTCTGAAAGTGATTTAAGTGCACGGTTTCCGGGACCTGTAACAGGTCTTCCACGTCTGCCGTTATCAATAAGAGCATCTACTGCTTCCTGGAGCATACGCTTTTCGTTACGAACAATAATGTCCGGAGCGCCAAGATCAAGCAGTCTCTTAAGACGGTTGTTTCTGTTGATGATACGACGGTAGAGATCATTAAGATCTGATGTAGCGAAACGTCCACCGTCAAGCTGTACCATAGGACGAAGATCCGGAGGTATTACCGGTATGCAATCAAGTATCATCCATGAAGGATCATTTCCTGACTCACGGAAAGACTCAACCACTTCTAGTCTCTTGATTATACGCTGCTTCTTCTGTCCACTTGAAGTATCAAGACCTTCCTTAAGTTCCTGATATTCTTCTTCAAGATTAATGCTCATAAGAAGCTCTTTAATAGCTTCTGCACCAATTCCGGCGCGGAATCTTCCGCCCCACTCTTCACGAGCATCCTGGTACTCTTTCTCAGATAAAACCTGCTTGTACTCAAGGTTTGTTTCACCGGGATCAAGTACTATATATGATGCAAAGTAAAGGACCTTCTCCAAAACTCTGGGAGAAAGATCAAGGATAAGACCCATTCTGCTGGGAATTCCTTTGAAATACCAAATGTGTGATACAGGTGCTGCAAGCTCTATGTGACCCATACGTTCACGACGAACACTTGACTTTGTAACTTCAACACCGCATCTGTCACAAATAACGCCTCTGTAACGAATCTTCTTATATTTTCCGCAATGACACTCCCAGTCCTTTGTAGGTCCGAAAATCTTTTCGCAGAAAAGACCATCTCTCTCGGGCTTAAGAGTACGATAATTTATAGTCTCAGGCTTTAATACCTCTCCGTGTGACCATTCTCTGATCTTTTCAGGAGAAGCAAGTCCGATCTTAATAGCATCAAATGTCATCGGCTGATATGCCGGTGCAGCAGTTGTTCTTCCATTGGAAGCATCGTTAATTGCTTTGTTCATTGTAGAATCAGACATTCATAACCTCTTTTCTGTTGTTTACATGGTTTCAGTAGCTATAATCAGTTCTCATCCAAACCATCAGCAGCATCGAATTCTTCTTCGTCAAATACTGCATCTTCATCTTCTGTTACAAGCTCTCCATCCTCATCGAATGACTGAGTCTGATAACCATTCTCTGCAAATGATTCTCTGTCATAATCACGATTTACTTCGCCTTCAAGCTCATAACCATAATCGGAATCACTATATTCAACTGACTCCATGATCTCAACTTCGGTATTATCTTCACGAAGTACTCTTACATCGAGTCCAAGTGACTGAAGCTCTTTCAAAAGAACCTTGAATGATTCAGGCACTCCGGGATCAGGTATGTTATCACCCTTAATAATTGCTTCGTAAGTCTTAACACGTCCAACTACGTCATCGGACTTAACTGTAAGGATTTCCTGCAGTGTATATGCAGCACCATACGCCTCGAGGGCCCAAACTTCCATTTCTCCAAAACGCTGTCCACCGAACTGTGCCTTACCACCTAAAGGCTGCTGTGTAACTAGTGAGTAAGGACCTGTTGAACGAGCGTGGATCTTATCGTCAACAAGGTGGTGCAGCTTAAGGTAATGCATGTGTCCGATAGTTGTCGGTGAATCAAACGGTATACCTGTTCTACCATCTCTAAGCTGAACTTTACCGTCTGTTTGGATCGGAACGCCCTTCCAAAGCTCTCTGTGATCTCTGTTATCATACAGATATTTCATGATTTCAGGATCAACTGCATCTTTATATTTCTCTTCAAACTCTTCCCATGTGCTATTTACATAGTCATTAGCCATAGAAAGTGTAGCCTGGATATCTTTCTCGTTAGCACCGTCGAAAATAGGTGTTGCAATGTTAAATCCAAGAGCCTTTGCAGCAAGTGAAAGGTGGATTTCAAGGACCTGTCCTATATTCATACGAGAAGGCACGCCCAAAGGATTAAGTACAATATCCAGCGGACGACCGTTAGGAAGATAAGGCATATCTTCTATAGGAAGTACACGGGAAACGACACCCTTGTTACCATGACGTCCGGCCATCTTATCACCAACAGAAATCTTACGCTTCTGTGCAATGTAAATTCTAACAGCCTGATTTACGCCGGGGCTAAGTTCATCACCATTTTCTCTTGTAAATACCTTTGCATCTACAACGATACCATATTCTCCGTGAGGTACCTTAAGTGAAGTATCACGAACCTCACGAGCCTTCTCACCGAAGATTGCTCTAAGAAGTCTCTCTTCAGCTGTAAGCTCTGTTTCTCCCTTAGGTGTAACCTTACCAACAAGGATATCACCTGCACGTACCTCAGCACCGATACGGATAATTCCGCGATCATCAAGATCCTTAAGTGCTTCGTCGCCGACACCGGGAACATCTCTTGTTATTTCCTCAGGTCCGAGCTTTGTTTCACGTGCCTCTGCTTCATATTCTTCGATATGAATAGAAGTAAATACATCATCACGAACAAGTCTTTCACTAAGAAGAACAGCATCCTCGTAGTTATAACCTTCCCATGTCATGAATCCGATAAGAGGGTTCTTACCAAGACCAAGTTCGCCCATATATGTTGAAGGGCCATCGGCAATAACATCACCGGCTTTTACATGGTCACCCTTAAATACGATAGGTCTCTGATTGTAGCAGTTACTCTGGTTACTTCTCTGGAACTTAATGAGGTGATATTCTTCCTTCTCACCGTCATCATAAGTCATCTGAATGAGCTTACTGTCTACAAAATCAATCACACCATCTTTCTTAGCAACAACGCAGACACCTGAGTCAACAGCAGCCTTGCGTTCCATGCCTGTTCCAACAGCAGGAGCGTCTGTAGTAAGAAGCGGCACTGCCTGACGCTGCATGTTTGATCCCATCAGCGCACGGTTAGCATCGTCGTTCTCAAGGAAAGGAATAAGTGCTGTAGCAACTGAGAATACCATTCTGGGAGATACGTCCATATACTCGAACATAGTCTTGGGGTATTCTGATGTCTCCTCTCTGTAACGACCAGAAGCATTGTTCTTCTTAAAGTAGCCGTTCTCATCAAGAGGTGTGTTAGCCTGAGCTACATGGTAATTATCTTCTTCATCAGCTGTAAGGTACTCAACCTCATCTGTAACTCTGGGGTTCTGAGGATCAGTACGATCAACCTTACGATAAGGAGCCTCAATAAAGCCGTACTGGTTTACTCTTGCATAGCTTGCAAGTGAGTTAATAAGACCGATGTTAGGACCTTCGGGTGTCTCAATAGGACACATACGACCATAGTGAGTATAGTGTACGTCTCGAACCTCGAATCCGGCTCTGTCTCGAGAAAGACCACCAGGACCAAGTGCTGAAAGACGACGCTTATGTGTAAGCTCACCAAGAGGGTTATTCTGATCCATGAACTGTGACAGCTGTGATGAACCAAAGAATTCCTTAACTGCAGCCTGTACAGGTTTAATATTGATCAAACTCTGAGCTGAAATCTCATCAGCATCATGAGTTGTCATTCTCTCACGAACTACACGCTCAAGTCTTGAAAGACCGATACGATACTGGTTCTGTAAAAGTTCTCCCACACAACGGATACGACGGTTTCCGAGGTGGTCGATATCATCATCATTACCGATTCCTGCTTCAAGATGCATATTGTAGTTAATAGATGCAAGAATATCTTCCTTAGTTATGTGCTTAGGGATAAGCTCATTAACATTCTTGCGGATTGTATCAGCAAGACTCTCAGGATCATTCTTCTCAGCAAACTCAGCAAGGATGTCTCTAAGTGCAGGATAGTATACGTTCTCAGTAATTCCAAGTTCCTCAGGGTTGCAGTCAATAAAGCTTGTAATATCTACCATCATATTAGAAAGAACTTTAATATTACGTTCTTCACCCTGAATGATAACGTAAGGGATAGCAGCGTTCTGAATCTCTGTAGCAAGTTCACGATCTACCTTTGTACCTGCTGCAGCTATCATTTCGCCGGTATTTTCATCAATTACGTCCTCTGCAAGAACATGTCCTGTAATTCTGTTCTTGAGATGAAGCTTCTTATTAAACTTATAACGTCCAACTTTAGCAAGGTCATAACGTCTTGCATCAAAGAACATAGCATTAATAAGACTCTCAGCGCTCTCTACACTAAGAGGTTCACCAGGACGGATCTTTTTATATAATTCAAGAAGACCACTCTGGTAATCAGTTGAAGGATCCTTTGTAAAGCTGGCTTGGATCTTAGGCTCATCACCAAACAGGTCAATAATTTCTTCGTTTGAACCGATTCCGAGTGCACGAATAAGAACAGTAACGGGTACCTTTCTCGTTCTGTCTACTCTTACATAAAACACATCATATGAATCGGTTTCATACTCAAGCCATGCACCACGGTTAGGAATTACGGTACATGCGATAAGCTTCTTACCTATCTTATCTCGAGTTATATCATAGTAAATGCCGGGGGAACGTACTAACTGACTGACGATTACTCGCTCTGCGCCATTAATTACAAACGTTCCGGTTGCTGTCATGAGGGGAAGATCACCCATGAATATTTCATGCTCTGCGATTTCTCCACTCTCTTTATTATTCAGGCGAACCATAACCTTAAGTGGTGCAGCGAAAGTTGCATCTCTCTCTTTACATTTCTCAATTGTATTCTTGTTTTTGTCTATTTCATCCTCACAGAGTTTGAAATCAACAAACTCAAGACTCAGCTTACCGCTGTAATCCTCAATAGGAGAGATATCATCAAAGACCTCTTTAAGGCCCTCGTCAAGAAACCATTGATATGAGTTCTTCTGAACTTCAATAAGGTTCGGCATCTCCAGGACTTCCTTTTGGCGCTGGAAACTCATACGTACATTTTTTCCATTACCACTAGGATGCAATCTGTATTTTTCCATTGACATTCACCCCGTTCTTATTTTTATTTTAGTAGTTTTCATTTCGTACACGAAAAAAGTGCGCAAAATGCCCACCACTCCACAATAGTGCATCATCCATTCTACAACAAGCTAATTTTTTAGTCAAGTATTATTTCCAAAAAAGAATTTCGACCAGAAATAGCCTGACACAACTATAAATGTAATGCAAAAGAGCCGTGCACTTTTGTGCACGGCTCATAATTAGCAACATCGTTCAGATTATTCTTATTTAAGAGTAACCTTAGCGCCTTCAGCCTCAACCTTAGCCTTGATGTCATCAGCCTCTTCCTTAGAAGCGCCTTCCTTGATCATCTTAGGAGCATTGTCTACGAGATCCTTTGCTTCCTTAAGACCAAGACCTGTGATCTCACGAACAACCTTGATAACCTTAACCTTGTTAGGGCCAACTTCTGTAAGCTCTACGTTGAACTCACTCTTCTCTTCCTCAGCGCCTGCTGCTGCGCCGCCTGCTGCTGCAACAACAACACCAGCTGCTGCTGATACACCGAACTCCTCTTCGCAAGCCTTTACAAGATCGTTCAACTCAAGAACGGATAACTCTTTGATAGCATCAATAATCTCTGCTGTAGATAACTTTGCCATTATTATTTACCTCCATAAATATGTTTTGTTTGTTTTCAAATTTAATAAATTACTCTGCTGCAGGTGCTGCGGCCTCTTCAGCCGGTGCCTCTACAGGTGCTTCTGCAGTCTCAGCTGCAGGTGCTGCTTCTCCACCTTCAGCCTTCTTCTCAGCGATCTGTTTGATAACACGAGCGAAGTTAGTAATAGGTGACTGCATAGAACCAAGCAACTTGGAAAGCAACTGATCCTTGGGAAGGATGTTAGCAATCTCTTTAAGTGCTTCTGCATCATAAAGCTTGCCTTCGATAACACCACCCTTGATTTCAAGTGCCTTAGCCTTCTTGGCGAAATCGCAAAGAACACGAGCAGGAGCTGCAGGATCTGTCTCAGAAATAGCAAGTGCGCTAGGTCCGTTAAGAAGATCTGAAAGCTGCTCAAAGTCTGTTCCCTTGAAAGCGAAGTTCATCATGGTGTTCTTGTAAACCTTGTAGCTGACATTCTCCTCACGAAGCTTTTTTCTGAGTTCTGTATCCTCAGCAACAGTCAAACCGCGGTGATCTACAAGTACGAGTGCCTGTGCGTCCTTGATCTTTTCAGAAATCTCATTTACTACAGGCTGCTTTAATTCAACCTTTGCCATTTTTTTACCTCCTTATAGAATTTACCGCCGAAAAAAACCTCCCAAAGACGGGAGGCATAAAAGTCTAATCTAACTTTTCCTCGGTAGGCGATACGCTTACGTCCTCTCGGACACCTACTGTCTTCGGCTGGTCGTAACGACCTTGAATAAGATATCACAATTAGTGATCAATGTCAACACATTTTTTGATATATACAGATGTGCTGATATATCATAATATGTTTTCTGTCATAAAGCTGCATTTATTTAATAGTTACTTCGATGTTATAGTGCCATCATCTCCTATATTTACTGATTGCGATATAGCTCTCATATGGCCTATTATCGCAAGCCTATCCTCGCCCGTCGCTTCGTTAACAGTGCATCCGCTCTGAAGAGCAGGAACAAATTTCAGACTTACACTTTTATCAGCATAGATGTTTGCACAAATAAGCCCGGTTTCAAGTGTTTTGGAATTAAACAAATAATTGCCCAAACTATATACAACAGGAACACCGTTTATGTAATCTATTTTTTGAAGAATATGCGGATGACCTCCAATTATCAGATCTGCTCCGGCATTTACTATTTCAGGTCCCTGCTTTTCCTGCCACCAGTCAATATTTTCTTCATTCTCTGTGCCCCAGTGTATGCAGACTATTACGAAGTATCCTTCTGCTTTTGCTTTTTCTATTTCCTGAAGAAGCCGCGATATATCAAGGCATCTGAAAACACCCGTTGCGGTATCAGTGGCACCTTTAGTATCTGGATTGTCCAGCCTCTCGATCTGGGTTGTCGATATTATCGCGATTTTTATACCGGACTGAGATGTATAAAAAATTGGATGAGACGCCTCTTCAATATTATTGCCTGCACCAATATGTGCTACACCTACATTATCAAGGGTAGTTAGTGTATCTACGAGTGCATCCGCGCCATAATCATAGGCATGATTATTCGCGAGGGTGGCTACATCAACTCCCATATCATTCAAAAGTGCCGCAGATGAGGGATCAGCCCTAAAAGTGAATGTCTTTCCTTCAGTCGGAATTCCCCTTGTTGAATATGGAAATTCATTATTGACCACCATAATATCAGCATTATTCATTACAGAAAGAAGGCTCTGACCTATAACGCCGCTTATCGCACCGCCATTCTGTCTTATCCTGTTCATGATTGCATAGCCCGGATCGAATAATATGTCTCCCGCAAAAGCCAGACTTACACAGTCTTCACTTGCCGCGTTTATCGTTCGATGCCAGTAATCCTCTGATAAAGGTGCTTCATTTACATCTTCAGTATCTATAGCAGATCCATCCGTATCTTCTGTTATCTCTTCGCTATTATTTTCAAGTGTCTCATCGCCCGGAACTGAATCAGATCTGGGAATATCAGCATAATTTACTTCTCCCTCCGGAAGCTTGGTGAACAATGATTTTTCTATTGTAGATTCTTCGTATGCTGCATCGCTGTTATGAGAGCGCACAGCAAAGAGAGCTATAAAGCCTACTGTAAGAGTAATGAGTAATGTAGTTGTAAAAGCAATAATAACAGGAAAATATTTATTTTTAACCTTTTTCGGTCTTTCAATTATCCTATTAAAATCCTGTTTTTTTCGTTTAAAATCTTTTTTCATACATATAAAACACTCTATTTTTGCTACCTTCATAAATAATAGCACATAAAAGAGCAATTACAAATTTAACTTAAAAAGGAGCGAAGACTAAATGTCTTCGCTCCATAAGTATCACATAAATTAATACTTGTTTGATACAACCTTTACGCCAGGTCCCATTGTTGTTGCAAGAGTGATGCTCTTGAGGTACTGACCCTTAACTGTTGCAGGCTTAGCCTTTGCAATAGCATCCATAAGTGCTGTAAAGTTCTGCTCAAGCTGCTCTTCTGTGAAAGAAGCCTTTCCAACAGGGCAGTGAATGATATTAGCCTTGTCAAGACGATACTCAATCTTACCAGCTTTGATATCATTGATAGCCTTTGTAACATCCATTGTTACTGTGCCAGCCTTCGGGTTAGGCATAAGTCCCTTAGGTCCGAGAACCTTACCAAGACGTCCTACAACACCCATCATGTCAGGTGTAGCAACTACAACGTCGAAATCAAGCCATCCTTCGTTCTGGATCTTAGGAATAAGCTCCTCGCCACCAACGAAGTCAGCGCCAGCTGCCTGTGCTTCATCAAGCTTTGTACCCTTAGCGAATACAAGAACCTTAACAGTCTTACCTGTTCCGTGAGGAAGTACTACAGCGCCACGGATCTGCTGATCAGCATGACGTCCGTCACAACCTGTACGAATGTGTACTTCAACTGTCTCATCAAATTTTGCAGTAGCAGACTTCTTTACTAAAGAGATTGCTTCTGCAGTTTCATACTGCTGTGCTCTGTTGATAAGCTTAGCAGCCTCTACATACTTCTTACCGTGTTTCATCTCTTAGCCCTCCGTCAGTCTTCTACTACGATACCCATACTACGTGCAGTACCAGCGATCATGCTCATAGCACCTTCGATATCAACTGCATTTAAGTCAGGCATCTTTGTCTCAGCGATTTCTCTGATCTTATCTTTAGAAATTGTTGCAACCTTGTTCTTGTTCGGAACACCAGAAGCCTTCTGAAGATTGCAAGCCTTCTTAAGAAGAACTGCTGCAGGCGGAGTCTTTGTGATGAATGTGAAACTTCTGTCTGCGTAAACTGTGATTACAACGGGGATGATAACATCACCCTTGTCAGCTGTCTTAGCATTGAACTGCTTTGTGAACTCAACGATGTTAACACCGTGCTGACCAAGAGCCGGACCTACCGGCGGTGCTGGTGTTGCTTTACCAGCCTGGATCTGTAACTTAATGTATCCTTCGACTTTCTTTGCCATAATGGCACCTCCTAGAAATAATGTGGTCAGGCGCATCCAAAGAATGCTCCCACTCCAGTTCCATTGAATTGGAATATCCTAATTCCAACTCAGTTATCGGAAAAAACATCCGACCTAAAGCTCAAAGAGCTTACAATATATAAAGTGACAAAGTCACTGTATATCAAATCTATCAGCTATCAACTCTGCGTACTTCTGCAAAACTAATTTCTACAGGAGTCTCACGACCAAACAGGTCGACATTGATTGTAGCACTCTGCTTGCCAAAATCCATACGCTGAACTATTCCGACTGTTCCGTTCCAAACTCCGGCAACAACTGCTATCTCGTCGCCAACGCCGAAATCAACAGACATATTCTCTGTCTTGATTCCCAAAGGCTTGATCTCAGCATCTGAAAGCGGAACCGGCTTACTTCCCGGTCCGACAAATCCTGTAACACCCCTGGTATTACGAACAACGTACCATGTATCATCGTTCATATCCATGTTAACAAGAACATATCCCGGAAACATCTTACGGCTAACAGTTTTGCGTGTACCATTCTTCATTTCAACTACGTCCTGAAGCGGTACTCTGACTTCAAATATCTGATTCTCAAGATGTCTATTCTCTATAGTCTTCTCGAGATTAGCTTTAACCTTCATCTCATAGCCCGAATAAGTATGAACAACATACCAATGAGCATTGGCATGTGCTGAAGTTCCTTCGCTTTCGAGATTCTCTGAAGCCTCAGCGCCTTCACCAACAACCTCAGCCACTTCCTGGTTCTCAGGATCAGCAGCCTGTGTCAGATCAAGTTCTCTTTCATTCTGCATCTCTTCTGCCATAACACTCCTTTATCAAATACTGGTGACAAGGTTAATAAGATACCCAAATGCATAATCAAAAACAGCAATCAATGCTCCGACTATTACGGAAATAACTACTACTGCTGTTGTCTGCTTGATAATATCATCCTTGGTAGGCCACATAATCTTGCCAAACTCAGCCTTTACACCAGCAAAAAATGCGGATAATCCATTTTTACCTGAATTACTTACAGCTTTATTTTCGCTCATAATAGGTTTACTCCTTTTTTCAACCTGAAACAAATCCTAAAGATTATTTTGTTTCCTTGTGTGGTGTATGCTTCTTGCAGAAAGGACAATACTTCTTGATCTCCATTCTGTCAGGATGTGTCTTCTTATCCTTAGTTGTGTCATAGTTACGATTTTTGCACTCTGTGCAAGCAAGTGTGATTCTTGTACGCATTGTTCATTCCTCCGTGCGTTAATTTCTATACTAGCTTCTATGCCTATTTTTTGGCATAAAAAAAAGACCTAAATTTTCTGTCGCTTGTATAATATATCATAGCCTTTCTTCTACGTCAATCTATTTTTGAAAATTGTTCTAACTGCGGGTTTTACACATTTTCTTCGATCTCTTCTATTTTGTTTCTTCTATATTATATTATCATTTTTACATGGTCTTATTTCAAAAATGAAAAAATATATTATTAACAAGAAGTTTATACTTATTTTATTGACGAACTTGACTAGTAAATGGTAATGTTAGTGTAATAAAACATGTCTTTGTATGCCCTCGTGCAGGATGCCAAAGGATTGGCAGGAGTTATCGCACAACATCAAGGAAGAAAGGAGGGGCATCATGGCTCGTATTAGTATTAATGAAGCTTATAATCATTTCGCCACTACTTATGTCGCAAAAGAAAACGCTAATGTTGACAAGCATAAGAAGAGCGAACTTCAAAATGTCTATAAATCGATTGCGAAGATCAATAAAAATTCCCCTCTTCATGTTTTACAGCAGGATGACAATGCCCAGGCTGAGGCTGTGGGTATCAAAGAGCATGCCCGCTTCCTGAAAAGTCAGCTTGAATCGCTGGGAAGTTCCGAAAGCGCAGGACTCGATAAAAGATCTGCAGTTTCTTCAGATCCCGAAAAAGTATCTGTTGAATATGTAGGTTCCGGTCAAAGTGCATCTCCCGAATTTACACTTTCAGTAGATCGCCTTGCTACAAACCAGATAAACGCAGGACATTTTCTTGCCGATGAAGAAGTAAGTCTTACACCCGGCGCTTATTCTTTTAATATTGCAGTCGGTAAACACGATTACGAATTCCAGTATAGCATAAAAGACGGAGACACCAATAAAGATATCCAGTCAAAACTCTCACGTCTTATAAATAAAGCCGGAATAGGACTTGTAGCAGGTCTTCAGGAAGATTCCGAAGGAAGGTCTACTTTAATAATAGGTTCAACTGATACAGGTCTTAAGCCCGGTTCCACTCTTAGATTTGAAATTACAGAATCTTCCGGAGCAAGTACCGGCAGTGTTGCTTATTTTGGACTTAACCTGATAGCACAGGAGCCTTCAAATGCTCACTTTTATATTAACGGAAACGAACATTACTCGTCATCAAACAGATTTACTGTAGGAAACGCATATGATATCACCTTAAAAGCCGGAACAGCTCCCGATGCACCTGTAACAATAGGTGTCAAAAACAAGAGTGATACCTTAGTCGAAAATGTTACGACCCTGGTTGACGGTTACAACAATTTTATCGACAGTTTGAACGATGTTCAGAGCGCAGGGTACAAGAGTCATAAGCTTACAGGCGAAACAATCGCGATAGCAAGAAGCAACCTGAAAGCTACCTCTGAATTCGGCATTTCCCTGACAGAGGATGGACATATAAGTTACGACTCGCAGCTCATGAAAGATAAATTTCTTTCCGGAACAGGACAGGAAGTGCTCGATCCGCTGATGCACCTTGCAAAAGACCTGATAGCAAAGGCTGACGAAATATCTATAGACCCCATGAAGTATGTTGAGCGACCCGTTTTCAACTATAAGGATCCTAATGGAACAGATAATCCATCGCCCTATATTACCAGTGAGTACAGCGGAATGATGTTTAATAATTATTGCTAAAATGCCACCCGAAGAAAAATCATGTTTCTCTTCAAGTGGCATTTTATCAGTTTTCTTCTGATGCCATTTCAAGTGCAGCAGCAATAACCTGATCCATATTGTAATACTTATACTGACCAAGGCGGCCGCCAAATAATACATTTCCAAAGTCACCGGCGAGCTTTTTGTATTGTGCAAAGAGCTCGTTATTTTTGTCATCATTCATCGGGTAATAGGGCTCATCGCCTCTCTTCCAATCGGCAGGATACTCTCTGGTAACAATGGTTCCTTCTCCTGTTCCGAACTCAAAATGCTTATGCTCAATGATCCTTGTGTAAGGAATGTCACGCTCTGTATAGTTTACAACTGCATTTCCCTGATAGTTATCCACATCGGGAAGGTCTTTGGTTTCGAATCTCAACGATCTGTATTCGAGATTGCCGAGTTTGTAGCCAAAGAACTCATCTATCATTCCGGTGTAAAGAATTTTATCAAAGCTGTCTCCGTCAACTGAAGCAAACGGCTTAGCAGGCACATCACCTTCCATCTTTACAAAGTTCTTAAACTCTGTTTCTGTTTTTACAGTGATGCTTCCACTCAAATTGTTCTCAGAAGCACTTTCAGAAGTTTCAAGCAGAAGGAGCTTACTTATAACAGCTGTATAGCCGCCCATCGGAATACCCTGATAGCGATCGTTAAAGTAATTGTTATCATAGATAAACCTGAAGGGAAGTCGTCTGATGATAAATGCTGGAAGTTCCTTGCAGTCCTTGCCCCACTGTTTCTCGGTATAACCTTTTACAAGCTTCTCGAAAACGTCACGTCCCGCAAGTGAAAGTCCCTGTTCCTCAAGGTTTCTTGCAACAAACCCTGTCCTGATATCCTCTCCGGTAGCTGCAACTTCGTCGAGTCTGTTAGCTGCATCTTCCTCACCGTTTGCTGCACGCTCCTTCAAAATGCGCTTAACTTCTTTTTTGGCCTGCTCATCAATGATAGCCCTTGCTTCTGAAGGTGTGCGAACTCCCCAGAGCTTACTAAAGGTGTTCATATTAAACGGAAGGTTGTAAAGTTCATCATGATACACAGCAACAGGTGAGTTTATGTACTGATTAAACTCGCAGAATCTGTTAATGTACTCCCAGACATTCTTATCTGAAGTATGGAAAATATGTGCACCGTACATATGAACATTAATGCCCATCCTATTCTCAGTGTAAATATTTCCACCAATATGTGATCTCTTATCTATAACAAGGACGTTTTTTCCCTTTCGCGCCATTTCATGCGCAAAAACGCTTCCAAAAAGTCCCGCGCCAACAATCAAATAATCGTATTTCATTTTTTCCTCCAAATTTAACAAACTAGAGCCATTTTATCATCTGAGTTTTTCATCCACAACACTTATGTGTCTTTTGAGATCCTGCTGCCGTTCAAAACAGCCTCTACCAGATCTCCTTTCACATCATAGGATAGTTTTAATGAAAAGAAGTCCTTGCACTCATCAAGCTTCTTTAAAAAGATCCTGTCTCCTTCCCACAGGTTAAGTGAGTATATTTCGCTCTTTTTAACCCACACAAGTTCACCCTCATCACAATCAATCGGCTCATGCCCCGGAGCTTTTGCCGTAAAAAGATTCATCAGCTCGTAATCGCCGTTTTCTGTAACAAAAGTCACAACCGCTCTGTACTTAAGTTCAGTCAGAGGTATATCATAGCCGGTTTCCTCACGGATTTCCCTTTGAATGCACTCCTCGGGACTTTCGTCATTCTCAAGATGACCTCCCACGCCTATCCATTTGTCCTTATTTATATCTTTTTCCTTTTTCACCCTGTGGAGCATCAGATATGAATCTCCTCTTTCGAGGTAACACAGAGTGGTTATATTTTCTCTGATCATTATTAACCTTCTAATTCATAACCGGATATCGAACTGTCTACCTTACCATTAACCAAATTACCTGCAAGTAAGCTACTAGCAGTTGCCTGTATAAACATAGTTAAGCCTCTCTCTTGCCACATCTGCAAGGCGATATATCAGCTCTACATCCGTTGCCTCTTTGTCCATGGTCTTAAACCTTGGAAAGAATCTCGAAATGTGAAGTGGTATATCAGAACCTATACATCTTCCGTCAGCACCCTTAAGAAGAGAAACCCATTTAGAGAGCTCTCTCATCTCATCCTCGGAGTCATTTTCACCGGGAACAATGAGGGTCGTAAGTTCAACATGGCAATGCTTTACGGCTTCCGTGATAAAATCCATAACCATCTGCCTGTTTCCTTTTAAAAAGTCCGCATAATATCTGTCAGTAAAGCCCTTTAGATCAATATTCATGGCATCGATATAGGGAATTATCTCATTCAAAACTTCAAGGCTCGCCATACCATTTGAAACAAGGACATTTACCATCCCCTTCTCATGGACAAGCCTCGCACAGTCCCTCACATACTCGTATCCAATGAGCGGTTCATTATAAGTAAAAGCTAAGCCAACATTTCCCTTATCTTTATATTCAAGTGCAAGGTCCGATAACTCTTCGGGCGAAAGATACTCAGCCTCATTCTCAAATCTGTAAGCTAATTCCGACCAGGATATCTGATAGTTCTGGCAAAAAGGACAACGCAGATTACACCCATAGCTTCCAACTGAGATGACCTTACTTCCGGGCATAAATTTTGACAGCGGTTTTTTCTCAATGGGATCAAGAGCTATGCTTGTGATCCTTCCATAACTTACCGGCTCTATCCTGCCGCCTCTGTTTGTTCTTACCCCGCAAAAGCCGCGTCCATTCTCCTCTATTTCACATTTCCTATAGCAGACATTACACTTAGCCATATTTTTGCCCCAAGCATCTTTGATCAGCTTATCACTTTACGCTTCTATTACCTGCCAGTACTTCTCTATAGTCCTCAAGATTTTTCCTCAAAAG
Organism: Butyrivibrio sp. NC2002; assembly: GCF_000702265.1. Lineage (GTDB taxonomy): Bacteria > Bacillota > Clostridia > Lachnospirales > Lachnospiraceae > Butyrivibrio. The sequence goes on along the minus strand of NZ_KL370880.1, from coordinate 193,532 downwards.
GTCAGGGATCTGCAATTCATACGGACACTTCGAAAGACATGCGCCGCACCTTACACAATCTTCTATCTTGTTCATCTCGCCCTGCCAGTACTCTGACAGCCAGCTATCACTGGGAGCGCGGCGAAGCATTAGCGACATCCTGTTGCACTGGTTTATCTGAATGCCAACCGTGCACGGCATGCAATATCCACAGCCTCTGCAAAAATCTCCCATAAGTTCTTTTCTCTCACTGTCGATAAATGCCTTTATCTCGTCATTCATCACAGGAGTCTCATCCATATATGAAAGCCACTCATCAAGCTCTGACTCCCTCTGGATACCCCAGATCGGGACAGTTCCTTCAAACTGATTCACAAAGGCCATAGCAGCTTTTGAATTGGTGATAAGTCCGCCTGCAAGCCCCTTCATGCAGATGACACCGACATTATTTTTATTGCACATACGGATAAGCTCGATTTCCTGATCTGTAGCAAGATAGCTTATCGGATACTGAACAGTTTCATAGAGCCCTGACTGTGCAAGTTCTTTTGCAACACCAATCTTATGCGCAGTTCCGCCTATGTGTCTTATCTTGCCCTGTTTTTTTGCTTCAAGCATACACTCATACATGCCGGATCCATCTCCGGGCTTCCAGCACTGTCCCATAAGATGAAACTGGTAAATATCAATATAAGATGTCTTAAGCTTTTCAAGAGATGTCTCAAGATGTTGCCAGAATTCTTCCGGCGTCTTGGCACCTGTCTTGGTTGCAATGATTATATCTTCTCTTTTTACGTAGCCATCTCCAAAAGCAGCTCCGACCTTCTCTTCGCTATCGCTGTAAGCTCTTGCAGTATCAAAAAACCTCATGCCGCCGTCATAAGCTTTGCGTAAAAGCTTTACTGCTTCTTCGAGAGATACTCTCTGAACCGGAAGTGCCCCAAAACCATTCTGCGGCACCGATATACCTGTTTTGCCCAATATTACATTTTTCATATAAAATCACCCACCTACCTAAAAGTACAGCCATTTGTTCTAAGTTCAATTATATGCTTTAGAGGATTTCTTGTCATTGTAAAAAAGCATAAGAAAAGAATGGCGCTCGCGACATTCTCGCGCCGAGCGCGGTTGCAGAATGCAACATATTCCTTTCGCGCGAGTGCGCATCCTCGCGGAGCGTTTTTATTACATAGGAAAGCAATTTCCTATGTAATAAAAACTCCCTCACCATTGTAGTGAGGGAGTCCAAAAAATCTTACTTAATATGCGCCTTCTGATTTAAACACAACAGGTATTGTTTTGAAAATTAGTTTAATGTCAGTTGCAATGCTCATATCCTGAATATACTTAAGATCAAGCTCAACCCATTCAGCCCATTTAATATTGGCTCTTCCACCGACCTGCCAGTAGCAGGTAAGACCGGGTTTTACGATAAGTCTTTGCTTTTCATAAGCATTGCATTCTTCCATCTGATTAAGAAGGATTGGTCTTGGTCCGACTATGCTCATATCGCCTTTAATGATGTTAATAAGCTGCGGCAATTCATCTATGGAATACTTGCGGATAAATTTACCGACATGAGTTATTCTGGGATCATCCTTGATCTTAAAAGCATGTCCGGTCTGCTCATTTTGTGCCTGCATTCTCTGGAACTGAGCCTCAGCATTTTTGTACATGCTCCTGAACTTGTAGATCTTAAAAGGCTTCATGTCTTTTCCGGCTCTCTGCTGTGTAAAGAATACGGGGCCTCCGTCTTCAAGCAGGATCGCAAGTGCCGTGAGCAAAAACACAGGTGACAAAACAACCAGTGCAAAGCTTGATGCCACAACATCAAACAACCTCTTAAGGCCCTTATAAATATTTGCTTTGTGATCATATACTTCCTGATATATCAGAGCTATGATTTTATTTCCGGCATCTTCGATTACTAGTTCTTCTCTTTTCGCTACTGCCATATCATTCATAGGATTTCCTCCCCTCATAATCGGTGCTTATCGCACCAAGGAAACCTTATTACCAATTTTTCATTGGTACTTTAGTCTCAGAGTCTGTAAAAACAAACCCTTTACCCGATTGCCTGTTAGTTCATCTTAATAAATGCAAGTGTTCCTGCTTTTCTGATCCTTACAACGATGTGATCTTTTCTGATCTCATCTACAGGTATCTCTTCCCATGTGCCGTTTGCACCAAGAATGTATACCCTGTAAATATCAGTTGCGTTAACGCCCGGTGTGTAGAAGTTAACCTGAGCTTCGCTGAATCTGACTCCGGGAGCCTGGCTGTTAACAACATTTTTAACTGTACCGCCAAGTGAAGCTGCAAGAACCTTGGCTGAACTTACTGATCCGCTTGTTGTCTCAAAAAGTGACAATACTGCTTTAGTTTTGCAGCCATTGATTATAAGCTTTCCGCCTTGTCCGACTGTCTGAACGCAGTCAAGTCCGGGTGCTGCAGAAACAGTATTATTTCCGTTACCCTTAACTGTTACACCACCTGAGCTGCCGCCTCCGCCTTTTATTGTAACCTTCGGCACCTTGGCACTTCCGTTACCCTTTACTGTAATTCTGATATTATAGTTATTTGTAACGCTGTTATCGGTATTGTAATTATTATACGTGTTGTACGTATAGTAATTATAGGTATTTGCCTCAGGTGAAACCGCAGCTTTTGCAGGAATCACCAGAGTAAATGTCATTGCCCCAACCATAACAAGCGAAACTATCTTTTTCATAACCTGTACCCCTTTCTGTGCCCTAAGCACATCTCATAAGAAAATTCTAATTATATTTTATCAAAAATCCGTTATAAGGATTATTAATAATTCATAAAATAAGCATTAAAATGGCATTTTCAAAAACAATTTTCCGTAAACACGCCTATCTGTCTATCGTCCCGGCCGCATCACCTATCATGCAGCCAACTACTACCCATTGTTTATCCGGATGATCCTTATCCACAGTAGTAAGAGTTACCAGGAAATTGTCGGCTGTCACTCCCTGCTCCCATCCGGATCTGAAATTAGTATTGGTAGTCCAGTCTTTTTTCATATCCTGCAAAAAGCTCTCGCAGCCATCGTTTTCTGAAAAATCATATTCCCTTATGAGTGAAGTATTGTCTCTCTGGTACGCAGTCCAAATCTCATAAGTGAGCATATTATCAGGTGTAAATATCACAAACTGGCTGTTTTCCTCGAAAAACTTTTCATCAGCAAAGTTCCAAAGTTCGGAAAACATATCGTTATCGGAGGTGGTTTTCCCGTGGATAACCGTGTTAAAATCACACATATCCATCATATTTCCGGCTTCGATATATATGCCGCCTTTATCGTTTTGTGTAAATCCATTGCATTCATGAGACTCATAATATGTATCATCACCATCTATATTCTGACAGATCGGATAATCGATATTTGTACCGGGAACATAAAGCCACCCGATCACGTCCGGATTAGTTGCCGCAATCGCATTTACATCAACCGTTCCGTCTGTCGCAGTCTCATTCATAGTGCCGCTCTCGCCGGCATTATTAGTAGTATTTTGATTCCCACATGCCATAAGAACTACTGACATGCCCATACCTAAAATAAACCCCCAACTTTTGCGCATATTCTGCGCTATCCAACTACTATTTCGGATCATTTCTCAAAAACCTTTACCCATTCACATCAACTTTTTCATAAAAAATATCAAGAACCATATCATACATAGCTTCTTCATCAGGGTAGAACTCTTCATATTTCTCACCCATCATCGTTTTTCCTTTTAGCAGATACACACTATCCTGATCAAAGGAAAAAGAAGAAACGCTTGACGCAATGTATGACAACTCATCCAAGGTCACATCCGTCGTCATCTGCTTGGATATTTCCTTGTATATCTTGGCCGCAAGTGCCGGTCCGTTATCAGCCTGCGACAAAATCTGATTGGTAAACGCAGTCAGATATATCTTTTGTCTCTCCAGCCTCTTGTCAGCAGATCCTATCTGGTTAACATCCCTGCCCTTTAAAAAATCAAAGGCTGCTTCACCATCGAGGTGTACTTCTTCGCCTTCATGAAATTCATAATTTTTGGTTGAAAAATCACTCTTTGGCACAACGGTAACTCCGCCAATAGCATCATTTATCGTTGCAATCGCACTCATATTGATTGCAGCATATCCATGTATGGGAAGCTGGTAAAACAGATTGCTGACTGCTTTTTTCTGAAGCTCACATGAACCTTCAACCCCGTCCCCAAAACCATGCTGGATCGCGATCTGAGCCTTGCTCGTTGTTATGTAATTATTGTACTCATCATAGAAATCCACATCTGTCATGGTATTTCTATTTATTCCTATTATCTTGGTTGTCTTGTCGTGAGGATTAAATACCAAAAGGAAAAGCGCATCTGCCTGCCCTCCGTTTATTTCTCCGTAAACTTCGGTCACTTCCTCGTCAAGCTTATCAATTCCCATCACAAGAAAAGTAAGTATATCCTCATTGTAGTCATATATCTGGCCATTATGTTTAACCCAGTCAGACTGCCATTCCATGGCATTTTCCTCGGCAGTAAGAACTTCTGTGCTCGTAGCCTGAGGTGCCTGTACGTTATTTTTTGCAAACAAATTAGACTTGCCGACTACTCTTACGACTTCAAACACCGCAACAACTATAAGGATCACAGTGACAATTATTGCCCATATAAGCAGGATTTTGTTAGTTTTGTTCCTCACCGCTCTTACCCTCTGTGCTTGTTTCTGTTTCTTGTCCTTCACCAGACTGTCCGTCTACCACTTCGCCTTCTTCAGATTCCATAATGAATCCTTCGGGAAGCATCATATTTTCATCAATAGCATTTTCCTGTTCATCAAAGCTGCCCAGATCAGCAGGAAAAACGCGCGACTGCTTTGTAACATTTCCTGACAGATCACTTACGGCATAATATACAACGGCAGACGAACTCTCCTCGTTGATTATGGTTTTTTCAACCACTATCCTGTCTGTAATATCGCCGTCTTTACCATCATATGCCATAACACCATTAAGCAGATCTTTCTCCTGGGTATCGGCATCATAAGTCAGATCCATCGCCACAAAACGCATTTCCGGAGCTGTTCTGTCGGATAAATTGTAGAACCATATAATGAGCACCGCCATCGCAATGCTTCCCACCGTAAAAAAGAATGCTAAAATATTACTTTTCAAATTCAAGCTCCTTAGTCTTTTCTCACAACGCCTTCTACATAGTCAAGTTCATCAAGATCAGCCGTTCCTCTTCTTGGTCCCCTGTTTTCTGCAGGTCTTCTGGGAGGTCCTACCCTCTCGGGCTCCACTGCACCCATACCGGAACTATCATTATCTCGCCCATAATATTTGCCGTAGTATTTGCCATAATACTTGCCGTAATATTTTCCGTAATGCCCGTAAACACCACCACTCATATCAACCTTGTTAAGAACAGCTCCTATAACCTTGGCTCCGGCCTTATCAAGCTGTCCCTTTACTCTTTGGGCAAATCTGTAGCTTATCGCATTATCCTCAATGACCATAATTGTTCCATCGCACTGCTTTGCTATAACAGCCGCATCAATTACACTTCCGAGAGGAGGCGTATCAACAATTATGTAATCAAAAACATTTTTCATGTTATCAAGTATCTTTTTAAAGATCTCTCCGCCAAGAAGCTCACTGGGATTTGGCGGTATCGGTCCGGAAAAGATAACGTAAAGATTAGGAATATCCGTCTCGCAAATAACGTTGGAAAGCTTTTCTCTTCCCACAAGGCAATGCGTAAGCCCAAGCCTTACAGATCCCGTCTTGTATCTACCAACCATTACTGATTTTCTCATATCAGCATCTACAAGAACCGTCTTTTTCCCGGCTTCTGCAAAAGCTCTGGCAAGCGCCATGGAAACACTGGATTTTCCTTCGCCCGGAGTACAGCTTGTAACAGAGATAGCCCTTACATCCTGACCACTGAATTCCACATTACTTCGAAGAGTCTTGTAGGACTCCTTCATCTGATAATTGTTTTCGGCTTCACTAAAATGCAATGTTGTCTGCTGCATATAACATCATCCTCTTTTGTTATCTTGATCCCGGCTTTTTCTTCTTTTTACCTGCAGGTTCATCTGAAATTGCAGGAATCATCGCAAGAGTGCTAAGTCCAAGATAGTTTTCCACATCATCACTGGTTTTTATAGTGTCATCCATCAGATAATTCAAAATAATGATCGCAGATACAGCCACTACCGCACCAATGCCTCCAATAAGTCCCCATCTTTTTACATTGGGGCTGTACTTTTCAGTAGGCATATTTGCCAGCTCTGCAATATTGATAGCATCGATATCCATAACGTTTTGAATATGTTTTGATGCAACTTCCCGTACGCAGTTAGCCTCTTTCATAGCCATCATAGGATCAGAGTCCCTGACAGTTATCGATACGATACGGGTATCATCAGGCGTACTGATCGAAACCAGATTATAGAATTCATCGTATTCCATATCCAGATGAAGTGTCTGGATCACCTCTTCAAGCACGTATCTACTCTTTATCAGCTGAGCATAGTCCTGCGTCAGCTGTGTGGATATCTGCACATCGGAATACGTTACCGTAGCGCCTTCTTCTTTATTCAAAATATATATTTTTGTTGTGGATGAATACAAAGGAGTAATGACAAATCTACTCAAAAACAGACACAAAAGGGCAAAGAATATCCCTGAACTGATTATTAGCCATGCCTTACCAATAAGCACCATGAAAATCTCGGCAAGATTAATTTCAATTACATCATCTCTTCCCATACGCCCCTCTTATCGTGCAGAATAAAGATCTTTCCTTACACTAGTTTTTTATATTATTTCGTCTCGTAATATTTTCATTGCATTATCATGAAAAATCCGGATCGCGTAGTCCTCACCGTATCTACTCTCTACAAAGTCCCTGCAGGACAAAAGATGCGGAGCACGTCCCTTATTGTCATGAGCATCCGTGGCAATAAAATGAACCATTTTTTCTTTTAAAAGCTCTCTTGTAAAATGCCTTATCCCAAGTCCGTATTTTCCCATGACACTGTTTGCATTAACCTGGATATATACACCCATATCGATTAGCTCATCCACATATTTTATGTGCTTTGCAATATCCGCATATCTCTCAACATGAGCAAGTACAGGCATGTATCCTGTTGACGCAACTGCATATAAAGCATTATGAATGCTCTTGTACATATCGGTCGGATGAAACTCTACAAGCATATACCTTGAGTCTGCAAGCGAAGAAATCCTCCCCTGCTCAATTTCTCTCACGGTATTGTCGCAATAATAAATCTCATTTCCGGGAAAAAGCTGCACCTTCATTCCTTTTTCATGCGCTCTTTCCATGAGCTCTTCCGTATATTCTATGTTGTGTTCGGGACTTACGTTATGATGCATCGGTTTATGATGCGGTGTGAGAATCATGCCTTTAGTACCTTCAGACAGGGCAGTCTTTAACATTTCAAGACTCGTCTCCATATCAGGAGAACCGTCGTCGACCCCCGGCATTATATGGCAATGAATATCAATTGATGGTATCACCTAAAAACTCCCCAACATACAACAAATTGTACTACCTCACATTCAGTATACATCATGTTGTTTTGCCTTGCAATTACTATATTTTCCGCATCTTTCAGGTCAAATAAGCCTAAAATAACGGCAAAGGGACGGCTCTTTTTGGAACCGTCCCTTTTATCATGTAAAACTGTTTTTTGAAGAATCGTACTTGTAGCCGATGCCTTCGAGTTTTTTTACTATCTCTTCAAGGTCAGAGTGACTAATATCAAGTCCTTCTGCCAAAGCATCAAGGTCTTTATAATTATCCCTTAACTGAGTATTAATATAGCTCAAAAGCATTACCGGATCCTTGGGTATCATGTATATTTCCTCCGTATCATGGCTCATTCTTCTTTGCATGTGCTACAAGGTCATTTCCTTCCACATCAAATACTATTGTATCATGTGGGCTGACCTTATCTTCAAGGATGAGCTTTGCAGAAAGTGTTTCTACATACTTCTGGATAAATCTCTTTATTGGCCTTGCGCCATAGTTTGCATCATAAGCATTGTCTGCCACATACTGCTTAGCAGCAGGTGTAAGGCTGATGCTTATCTCTCTGTCTGCAAGTCTCTTATTGAGGTCGTCAACAATAAGTTCAACAATTCCGCTTATATTGTCCTTGGTAAGAGGCTTAAACAGGATCATCTCATCAAGTCTGTTAAGAAACTCAGGTCTGAAATGAGCATGAAGCTCATTCATTGTCATCTCTTCTGCTTCTTTACTTATTGAGCCGTCCTCCTGAATTCCATCAAGAAGGTATGGTGCACCGATATTGGAAGTCATGATAAGGATAGTATTCTTAAAGTCCACTGTTCTGCCCTGAGAATCAGTAACTCTTCCGTCATCAAGAATCTGCAGCAAAACATTGAACACATCAGGATGAGCCTTCTCAACTTCATCAAAAAGAACAACAGCATAAGGTTTTCTGCGAACAGCCTCTGTAAGCTGACCACCTTCCTCATAGCCTACATATCCGGGCGGTGCTCCAATAAGCCTTGAGACGCTGTATTTCTCCATGTACTCACTCATGTCGATCCTGACAATATTATTCTCATCATCAAAAAGTGATGCTGCAAGACTCTTTGCAAGCTCTGTTTTACCTACACCTGTAGGTCCAAGGAACATAAATGAACCAATCGGCTTTCCCGGATCCTTTATTCCGGCCTTAGATCTCATAATAGCTTCAGCGACCTTAGTCACCGCCTCATCCTGGCCAACTACTCTCTTATGAAGCTCATCAGCAAGGTGCAGAGTCTTATTCCTTTCACTCTCAGTCAGTTTGGAAACTGGAATACCCGTCCATCTGGATATTATCCTTGCAATCTCCTCATCCGATACCTTTTCATGCACAAGAGAGAGTTCTTTGGAATTTGTCTTTGCCTCTTCCTGTTCGAGCTCTTTTCTCAGCTCCGGAATCTTACCATACTGGAGTTCTCCGGCCTTTTCAAAATCACCGTTTCTTTGTGCGATCTGCAGCTCAGTATTAGCTTCTTCTATGCTTTCTCTTATCTTTGCAAGCTTATCAACAGCATCTTTTTCGTTCTGCCACTGAGCCTTTCTGGTATCAAAATCAGATTTAAGCTCCGCCAGTTCTTTCTGCAGCGCGGCAAGTCGCTCCTTACTAAGTGAATCATCTTCTTTTGAAAGTGCGACCTCCTCCATCTGAAGCTGCATGATCTTCCTGTTCATGTCATCGAGCTCTGCGGGCATTGAATCCATCTCGGTCTTAATAAGTGCGCACGCCTCATCAACAAGGTCAATCGCTTTATCCGGAAGGAATCTGTCGGAAATATATCTGTTACTTAAGGTTGCAGCACTTACAAGGGCTGAATCCATTATCTTAACTTTATGATAGTTCTCATATCTTTCCTTCAAGCCTCTAAGGATACTTATCGTATCTTCAACCGTAGGTTCAGAGACCATTACAGGCTGGAATCTTCTCTCAAGAGCAGCGTCCTTTTCTATATAGAGTCTGTACTCATTGAGGGTAGTTGCGCCTATGCAATGAAGCTCTCCTCTTGCAAGCATCGGTTTCAGCATGTTGCTGGCATCCAGTGCGCCATCGGTCTTGCCTGCACCAACTATAGTATGGAGCTCATCAATAAACAATATGATCTCTCCGTCGGATTCCTTGACATCCTGAAGAACAGCTTTTAATCTCTCCTCAAATTCGCCTCTGTACTTGGCACCTGCAACAAGTGAACCCATATCAAGTGAGAAAATCTTTTTATCCTTCAGATTCTCAGGAACTTCTCCATCTGCAATTCTTTGCGCAAGAGCTTCAACTACCGCAGTTTTACCAACTCCGGGCTCACCGATAAGAACAGGATTATTCTTAGTCTTTCTTGATAAGATGCGGATTGTATTCCTTATCTCTGCATCTCTGCCTATTACAGGCTCAAGCTTCTGCTCTTTGGCACGCTCAACCAGTTCAATACCGTATTTTTCAAGGGTATCGTATGTTGCTTCCGGATTGTCGGATACAACTTTCTGATTACCTCTTACCTCTGACAGTGCCTGTAAAAACCTGTTCCTGTCTATTCCGCAGGTTTCAAACAGCCCTTTAACACCGCGATTGGGATTTCTCAAAATAGCAAGAAAGATATGCTCAACGGAAACATACTCATCTCCCAGAGCCTTCATCTCATCTTCACTCTTTAAAAGTGCCTTATTAAGGTCTGCGCCAACATAAGAATTGCCGCCTTGAACCTTAGGTCTCTTCTTTATAAGACCTTCTATCTGAGCTTTGAATACCTCTGGCTCAATGCCCATTTTTTCTATCAGTCTGGGAATAATGCTGTCTTCTATCGTCATCAAGCTGTACAGTAAGTGTTCCTGTTCTATTTCCTGATTACCGAAATCAACAGCAACCTTCTCCATGTTCTGAACCGCTTCTATTGATTTTTGTGTAAACTTCTGTATATTCATAACCCTACCTCTTTTATGAATGTATCATTTGTTCTATATCATGTATAACACACTTATTTTTCCATGTCAACCTGATAAATATACATTTAAGCAAAGTAATAGGCTACGCATCGCCTTTAATGGTGCATAGCCTATCGTATAATTTAGTGTCTGTTAAAAAAAGCGATTATAATTCCTTACTTTCAACATCAATTACTTCTTTTCCATTTTCCTTATCAACCTTATGGATCCGTGAAACAATCCACAGATTGGAGATACCATTGTAGATCAGAGCTCCGCCTATAAGCTGAACCACGTAGGAAAGTGCGATAACAGGTCTGAATAATAAGAATGCTCCAACAAGAATAGTTAAAACAGCAAGGATAAGTGCTACCCACCAGTTAGAATATTTGCTTCTACTTAAACTTATTGCCTCTCCGAGGTTCATAAGACCGCTAAAGAGAATGATAACTCCCGCGATTATCGGAATTATAGATTCAAAAAAGTGAGGATTTATAAGGATCCACAATCCTACAACAGATACAATAAGTCCCATTCCAAGTGAACTGTTTCTGGTAAGCATGTTCTGCTCTTTTTTGATTATCCCGCTCGCAACAGATGCTATTCCGGCAACCAGTATCAGTACGCCTATTGCCTTAGTCAAAATAGTAAGTGTTGTTCCCGGCAAGAATACAAGGATCAGTCCTACTACAACCAAAATTATGGCATCGATAAAAAAATTAGTTTTTAATCTGAAAAAGAAGTTCATTCTTCACCTCCACACTCTTCAAGCAGCTTATCCATAACCTCATATATTTCATCCCTTCCATCCTTGCTAAGAGAAGAATAAGGAAGGATCAGCTCCTCATCAGTCATACCAAGCGTCTCTCTTATCATATTCATGTGTTTTTCAAACTGACTTTTCTTTATCTTGTCAGATTTTGTTGCAATGATTATAGGCCTTGCACCTGATGATACTATCCAATCATACATCATCTTATCATTAGCTGACGGCTCATGTCTGATGTCTATAAGCAAAAACACCTGCTTTAACATAATGGATTTATTAAGATAATTCTCGATCATCTTTCCCCATTTTTTCTTAACAGAGTCCGGCACCTTTGCAAATCCATAGCCCGGAAGATCTACCAGATAAAATTCATTATTTACATTGTAATAATTTATTGTCTGAGTTTTTCCCGGTTCCTGGCTTACTCTTGCAAGATGTTTCCTGTTCATAAGTCCGTTTATAAGCGATGACTTACCAACATTACTCTTTCCGGCAAAAGCAAACTCCGGTTTATCATTCTGGGGCAGTTTGCTCGTAACACCAATTACCGTCTCTAGATTTACATTTTTTATAACCATCTGATTCTCCATCGTGCATAAAAAGGCAGGGACACTTAGATCTCTGCCTTTTGCATTAGTTTATTTATTCGTATATCCGCAAAATTATTTTGCAGGTTTAAGCCTCTTAGCTTCATCCTTATAAACAATCAGCGGTGAAGAATCTCCTGTAACAGATTCTTCCGTTACCACGCACTCTGTAATTGATTCATCAGAAGGAATCTCATACATTACATCCATCATAGCCTTTTCCATAATGGATCTGAGTCCACGTGCGCCGGTCTTTCTCTCATGAGCAAGAGATGCAATCTTAGCAATAGCATCATCTTCGAATGAAAGACTTACATTGTCAAATTCAAAGAGCTTCTGATACTGCTTAACAAGCGCATTTTTGGGCTCAGTAAGGATTCTGACAAGAGCTTCCTGACCAAGACCTTCAAGTGTAACGCAGATCGGAACACGGCCTACAAATTCAGGAATAAGTCCGAACTTAGTAAGATCCTGAGGTGTTACTTCCTTAAGAACCTCACCTATCTCACGCTCACTCTTATCAGCGATCTCTGCATTAAATCCGATTGAATTGCGGTCAAGACGTGCCTCAACAATCTTATCGAGTCCATCAAATGCACCACCACAGATGAACAGGATATTTGATGTATCGATCTGGATAAGTTCCTGATGAGGATGCTTACGTCCACCCTGCGGAGGAACGCTGGCAGTAGTACCTTCAATTATCTTAAGAAGTGCCTGCTGAACGCCTTCACCTGAAACATCTCTTGTTATTGAAACATTTTCACTCTTTTTAGTGATCTTATCAATTTCATCGATATAGACAATACCGTATTCTGCACGCTCTACATCATAATCTGCAGCCTGGATAAGTTTCAAAAGGATGTTCTCAACATCTTCACCGACATATCCGGCCTCAGTAAGGGTAGTTGCATCTGCAATTGCAAAAGGAACATTTATGATCTTAGCAAGTGTCTGTGCAAGATATGTCTTACCGGAACCTGTAGGTCCTACCATTATGATATTGCTCTTTTGAAGTTCTACATCATCCTCTGAACCACGTGTCTTGGGAGCCATAACTCTCTTATAATGGTTGTAGACTGCAACGGATAAAACTTTCTTAGCCTCATCCTGACCGATTACATATTCATCAAGGAAATTCTTGATCTCAACAGGCTTAAGGAGATTGATGTCAGTATCATCATGAGATACCGGCTCATCCTCAAATTCCTCTTCAATGATGTCTGCGCAGATATCAACACATTCATCACAAATATATACCCCTGCGGGTCCGGCTATTAACTTTTTAACCTGATTCTGTGTCTTGTTACAAAAAGAGCAGCGGATTTCTCCGGTGTTTTTAACTGCCATATTAGTTTCTTTCCTTTTTTAAAAAATGAAATTATTTGTCTTCTTTATCATCCTTGGGTCTGGACTCTACTATAGAATCGATAAGACCATACTCAAGAGCTTCCTGTGCTGACATCCAGTTATCTCTCTCTGTATCAGCAGCGATCTGCTCATAAGGTTTTCCTGTGTTCTCAGCAAGAAGTGTATTCAGTTTTTCTTTTGTGCGGATAATATGCTTAGCTGCAATTTCGATTTCAGTAGCCTGACCCTGAGTTCCTCCAAGAGGCTGATGGATCATTATCTCAGCATTGGGAAGAGCCATACGCTTCCCCTTAGCACCACCTGCAAGAAGGAATGCGCCCATGCTTGCAGCCATACCGATACATATTGTACTTACATCGCACTTGATGTAGTGCATTGTATCATAAATAGCCATACCGGATGTAATCTCACCACCGGGGCTGTTGATATACATATGAATATCTTTGCTGGGATCTTCTGCCTCAAGGAAAAGGAGCTGGGCAACTACTACACTTGCAGATACCGAATTAACTTCTTCACCAAGAAAAACTATACGTTCCTTTAATAATCTTGAATAAATATCATATGAGCGCTCACCACGGCTCGTTTGTTCTATGACGTAAGGTATTAAACTCATTATCGTGCTTCCTCTCTGTATTTTTTATAGTAATACTAGATTATTATAACCATTCAAATGATTTTACGCAACCTATAGCCCGAACTGCAACTACAACTAACGCCCCGAAAGAATTCAGATGCATGATCCGGATCCCTTCGGGGCGTATAATTTTATCTCATGTCAAGAAGCAGAGAATTATTCCTCTTCTGTCTTCTTAGTTGTCTTACGAGTGCGCTTAGGCTTCTCTTCGCCAGCTTCCTCTGTCTTCTTTGCAGCTGTCTTTCTTGTGCGCTTAGGCTTCTCTTCTGTAGCATCAGCCTCTGCCTTTTCTGCCTTCTTAGCAGCTGTCTTTCTTGTCTTCTTTGCAGCGCCTTCCTTAACGTTCTCTACAACGAACTTAGCTGCCTTCTGAACAGCGAGGTCATCCTTAAGAGTCTTGAGCTCACGCTCGCCCATAAGCTCCTTAACCTTATCAAGTTCCATCTTGTACTGCTCAGCCATCTTCTTGAGTTCTTCCTCAACTTCTTCCTCAGAAGCTTCAAGCTTCTCAGCTGCTGCAATTGCCTCAAGAACAAGTCTTGACTGGATGCGCTCGATAGCCTGAGGCTTAACCTGCTCCATAAGCTGCTCAACAGTGTTGCCTGTGTACTGCATGTACTGCTTCATGTTCATGCCCTGATACTGAAGTCTCTGAGCAAAATCATTTACGATCTGACGCTGCTGTGTCTCAATCATCTTCTCAGGAAGTTCCATCTCAGAATCCTCGATGATAGCCTTAACAGCTGCATCCTCTCTCTTAGCCTTAGCTTCAGCTTCCTTGCGCTCAGCAAGCTTCTTCTTTACATCTTCCTTATACTCAGCAACTGTCTCGAACTCAGAAACATCGCTTGCGAACTCATCATTGAGCTCAGGAAGTTCCTTAGCCTTGATAGCCTTAACTGTGCACTTGAATGTAGCATCCTTACCTGCAAGCTCTTCTGCCTGATATTCCTTAGGGAATGTAACATTTACATCGCCCTCTTTGCCAATCTCAAATCCGATAAGCTGCTCTTCAAATCCGGGAATGAAAGCACCTGAACCGATTGTAAGAGGATAATCTGTACCCTTACCGCCTTCAAAAGGTGTTCCGTCTACAAATCCTTCGAAATCAAGAGTTACGATATCGCCGTTCTCAACCTTACGATCTGTAACTTCGATAGTTCTTGCATTTCTGTTTCTCTCCTGATCGATCTCAGCATTAACTTCCTCGTCAGTTACGTCAAGGTCCATCTTTTCTACCTCAACGCCCTTATATTTTCCAAGCTTAACTTCAGGCTTAAGTGCAACCTCAGCTGTGAAGATAAAAGGCTTACCTGCTTCAATCTGAACTACATCGATATCAGGATTTGATACGATATCCTCGCCGCACTCTTCTGCTGCCTTGGGATATTCTGCATTGATAACTTCATTTGCAGCATCCTCAAAGAAGATTTCCTTACCGTACATACGCTCTACCATTTTGCGGGGAGCCTTACCCTTACGGAATCCGGGAATCTGGATCTTGTTCTTCTGCTTGTTATAAACTGTCTCGATAGCCTTCTCAAAAACATCTGCATCAACTTCGATTGTAAGCTTAGCCATGCCCTTCTCGAGCTTTTCTACTGATACGCTCATTGAAATTTCTTCCTCCTATACTACGTATAAAATAAATGTTTACACAACTATTTTTGTGCTGTTTATCTATATATAAAGTGACCTGTGTTAAATCATCAGGCACAGTTGCCTAAAGATTATAGCACAGGTCTTTAATAATTTCTACTCTATTTTTCTGTATTACCTGTCAGGCAAAATTTCTTTACTCATTTGAGCATTACTGTATCTGACATCCCCCGTGACATCTTCAAGAAACCATTCTGCAGGTCTGTATTTTTCGGCATAATCCTCATCAGGAAATTCAACTTCTGCAATGACCCTTCCGTCAAAAGGAGCACCAAACACATCCAGTTCGATCTTCATTTGAGATATTTTTTCCTCAAAATCAGGATGACCTTTGGCAAAATCGCTGTCATAAGCATCAGGATTAAGCGGTATGATATATCTTTTCTTTCTTATCACATTGCCGTCTGCCTTTTTGGCAAGATGCTCATAGGAATCCTTATCAAGAGGCATATTGTACTCGGTTTTCCCGATTCCTCCCTCTATATCTTCCTGCTCCTGACTTTCTATGGCATTAACCTTGCAGAACTCTTTTCCTGCCTTGTAGGTCATATAGTAGTGATCGTCCTCTCTCCTTACTCTAATAGCAGGAATCACACTCAAATACCCCTGCTCGATAACGCGTACAGGATAATCCTCCAGTTTATTTGGCATATTCTTTACTGTAAATTTTCTTTCGATTTCAAGTCCCATAATTAACCTCATAAGGGCTTTTTTGTAATCAGATCCCGATTATCAAAAAAGCCCTCTTCATATCTCATATTCCTGCTGCCATTTACTGTCTGTATACTATCTTGTTTCCAAGTTCTGTAGCAGCTTCTTTTCCGCAAAATCTCTCGACAATTGCAAGTCCGAAAGGAATCGCCGTGCCCATCCCCCTGCTTGTAAGGATGTGACCATCAACTGTCGTCTCACTCATCTGCACATCTGCGCCCTTAAGCTCACCTTCAAGTCCGGGGAATACACATGCCTTTTTCCCCTGCAGGATGCCTGCTCTTCCGAATATTCCGGGTGCTGCGCAGATTGCACTGATATATCTTCCGGCAGCATTAAAAGCTCTGACCTGTCTCATGAGATCTTCTGTTTTTTCAAGATTGATCGTTCCCGGCATTCCACCCGGCAAAACGAGCATATCCGTGTTGTCAAAATCAACGTCTTCCATGGTTTTATCAGCGCTCACAACTATACCATGAGATCCTTTTACAGTAAAATCATCGGTTACAGATACCATATCTATATTAAGACCTGCTCTTCTGCATAGATCAACTACCGTAAGTGCCTCAATCTCTTCGAACCCCTCTGCCAAAAACAATGCTATATTTGCCATTTTATGCCTCCCTGATCTCTTTAATAAAACTCTTATTTTCCGATCTTTAGTTCGCCGCTGTCGTAATATCCGGCTCTCTCATTTAATATCTCTTCCAGCCCCATACCCTTCAAAATACCATAAGAAACTTCAAATTCCCTGTCAAAATCATTCACAGGGCAGCTTATAAGATTATACATTTCTCTTACCAGGGATTGCTCTATGGCTGTCTGATATCTTGCCTCAGATTCCAGAATAACACTTGTCGACGGAAAAGTGTACTGATTGGTAAGACATACATCATACAAATTCTCAAACCAGTCATAACTTTCCCATTTGCAATTTTCAGCCCAAATCGAAACCTGGGCTCTTTTGTTTGTCATAAACGGAAACTGACCATTAACAATGCAGTAATCGTCAGGGTGTCCGGGATATCCCTCTGCATTAAGTTCATCAATAGATCTTGCAAGCGGCGCTCCGCCCTCAGTCTCTTCATACCCCGGTGCATAATTGATCTTTATTGCATTATCAGGGTCGGCAAGCCAGTTCAGATACTTCATTATGGCAGGAAGCTTTTCCTTACTCTTTGAAGGAACCATTATATACATGCCATAAAGAGGTTCTGTTACATTTATGTACTCTCCGGATTTAGTATCAAAGCAAAGTAAAGGAACGAGCTCAGCATCCTTTACATTCTTCTTCAAAGTTTCTATATAGCTAAATGGATTGAGCGCATCATCTACAAAAAATCCGACCTTGCCACTCTCTATATCATCTACAAATTTGGAGTCATCTGTATCTGCGGCAAAATCAAGAGATATGATCCCGTCATTGTATAACTTATTCATCTCTCTTATTCCGTCCATTGCCCCTTTTGCAAAAACAATGAAGCGCTCGGAATATATAAATGAATCTCTCTCAGAAAGATCATCCACATAGGAGCATACAAAGCTGTGATAAAACTTTTCAGAGTTTGTATTTCCTCCCATTCCCCACGGAATCACTCCGTCAACATTTCCGGGGTTCTTCTCTTTTACCGCATATAAATATTCAAAAAGTTCTTCCTTATTCTTGGGGACATCCATTCCAAGTGCATCACACCAGTCTTTTCTTATATAGGCAAGGTGTCTTGGCTGCCTGAAGCCTCTTCTTTTCATGACAGCAATGCGCTTGTCGTTATACTCGCCCATGTACTGGATATCGCCAATATACTCCTGTATGTTGGTGCAGTACTCATCATATTCCTTACCTATTTCCGTGACTTTCCCCTGCTTTGTCATATATCCGAAAACAGATGGCGAATAGGTAAAGAAAATATCAGGAATTGTTCCATCTTCCATCATTTTTTCGATTTCTTCGTCAGAATGAT
Source organism: Butyrivibrio sp. NC2002 (assembly GCF_000702265.1). Lineage (GTDB taxonomy): Bacteria > Bacillota > Clostridia > Lachnospirales > Lachnospiraceae > Butyrivibrio. The sequence continues at coordinate 175,350 of NZ_KL370880.1, read as the reverse complement.
CTCTGGGAACATCCACAAAATGGACTTCTATTCCAAGTTCCTTTTTTACATTTTCTCTTATGTAAATCGCAAGACCGTTGTCATCTCCGTTTTTTCCTTCAGGAAATGTACCTCTGTCCCACACCATACATGTAATGCTGTTTGCATCATCATTTGAATTATAAGCCGTTTCAATATTCGCTTCAGCACATCCGGCCGATCCGGTAAGCATAAGAATCGCTGTACCTGCTATAATTAGTCTTTTAAATAAAAAACCTTTCATTAGCTAGTCCTCATAACGTTTAATAGTTGATTCCCCTATACTTAGTTCCCCCGGAAATATAATATGTCTGTGGCTACTTCTTGATTCTATCAGATCAAAAAGAAGCTTTACAGTTTCTCTTGAAATCTGGTCAAGCGGCTGCTTTATTGTAGTAAGCCTGGGGTTATAAAATCTGCCGATCTCCATTCCGTCAAATCCGCACACGCTGATATCTTCGGGAATCCTTAGCCCCGCATCGGCAATTGCCCTCATCGCCCCTATCGCAAGTAGATCTGTAACGCAAAAAATCGCGGTTACTTTCTTGTTTGATGACAATATTCTCTGTGTGGTACGATATCCATTTTCCGTTGAAAAATGTTCCATATTTTGATCTACATAAAATATCAGGTCTTCATCTACAGGAATATTTCTCTCTGCAAACGCATCTCTGTATCCCTCAAGTCTCAGATGTCCAACAGACCTCCTCAGCATTGCCTCTGTAATTATCGCTATGTCCTTATGCCCCAGGTTCATCAGATACTGGGTAAGATGTTTTGCTTCAAGTCTGTCATCAACAGAAACTGTTGAAAACTCTTTAACCTCTTCTTCATTTATTACAGAAGAGCTTATTGTAGAAAAGATAACAGGCACCTTCAGGTTCTTTAATTTTCCCGATGACTGCTCCGCGCCACCCCCAAGGAATATTATTCCCCTTAAGCGCTTTTCATTTTCAAGCTCCAGTGCTACATCAGCCTCATCTTCGTCAGCTCCTACATGCCTTAATACAAGTGCATATTTTTGCCTGTCTATTTCCTTTTCGATTATGTCTATCATCGGAGAAAAGAAGGGATTGGTTATTCCCTTGATAAGCACTCCGATACATTTGGCATCCGTTCTCTTAAGATTTCTTGCACTGTCATTGGGAACATATCCTGTCTCCTTGATAGCAGCCATTATACGTTCCCTGGTCTTTGCACCGACATCAGGATGTCCGTTTAAGACCCTTGATACGGTGCTGACCCCGACACCACACATATTCGCAATATCAACGATAGTTATTTTTGACATGCTTTAGCTCTTCCATAAATCTTAGCCATTTCAAGCATCTTTTCACACAGCTCTTTGGTAATGGCATCTTTTTTCATTCTCCATACCCAGTTTCCGCCAAGTGTTGAAGGAGTATTGATCCTTGCCTCGTTTCCGAGTTCAAGATAATCCTGCATGGGGATTATTGCAATATCAGAAACGCTCATAAGACAGGCTCTGATAAATTCCCATGTCACATTTTTGCTGCTCTTTATTCCAAGATATTTCTTGGCAAAATTCCTGTCACTTCTCGGAATGTCCTTATACCAGCCGCAGGTTGTCTCATTGTCGTGAGTTCCCGTATAAACGATGCTATTGGGAATATAATTGTGCGGAAGGTAGTCGCTCTCTTCCCTTGTATCAAAGGCAAACTGAAGTATCTTCATTCCGGGGAATCCGGTCTTCTTAACAAGTTTGATTACAGAAGGAGTAAGATATCCCAGATCCTCAGCAATGATCCTAAGATCACCGAGTTCCTTCTTCACCGTTGCAAACAGATCGTATCCGGGTCCCTGTTCCCATTTGCCGTTTTCCGCAGTAGGATCACCGAACGGAATTGCGTAGTATTCATCAAATCCTCTGAAGTGGTCGATCCTTATCACATCATAGAGTTTATAGCATTGTTCAATTCTCTGTATCCACCACTTAAATCCGGTCTTCTTGTGATAATCCCACTTGTAAAGAGGGTTACCCCACAGCTGACCTGTTGCACTGAATGCATCCGGAGGGCATCCTGCTACAGCAGTAGGACGATTCTTCTTATCCAGCTTAAAAAGCTCCGGATGTGACCATGTATCTGCAGAATCAAAAGCAACATATATCGGAATATCTCCGATTATATCTATGTTTTTATCATTTGCATATTTCTTTAGTGCAAACCACTGCTTCATAAACATAAACTGGATGAACTTATAAAGGCCCGCTTTGTCGGCATATTCTTTTCTGGCTTTTTCAAGAGCATCTTTTTTTCTAAGTCTTATATCTTCAGGCCACTCTATCCAACTAAGCCCGTCATATCTGTTTTTAAGAGCCATATAAAGCGCATAATCATCAAGCCACCAGGAGTTTTCTTTTGTGAAGGCATCATATTCCTTCTTAAATCCGGGCTCCGGAGCTTTTGTACTGCTAAGTGACAATCCACTGTTTACGTATGCCTTGTTCAAAACATCAAATCGTGTTTTAAAAAGCTTTGCATAATCAATTTTTTCCTCATTTGTGCCAAAGTCCACTGTTTTCAAGTCTTTTTCTGTCAGAAAACCTTTTCCGAGAAGATCGTCAAAATCGACGAAATAAGGGTTTCCGGCATAAGTGGAAAAAGACTGATACGGAGAGTCACCGTAGCTGGTAGGACCAAGCGGCAGGATCTGCCAGTAGCTCTGACCTGTTCTTTCCAGAAAGTCCACAAAATCATAGGCTTCCTTTGAAAAAGAACCTATACCATATTTCGAGGGCAAACTAAATACAGGCATAAGAATGCCGCATTTCCTCTTACTTTTTACCTTTTTTGCCATTTCTAAGCCATCCTTTTTTCATTCATATTTAATTATTTATAATTCAGTCCGACGGATCAGATCATAATCCGTCGGGACGAATTCCCCATATAAGGTTGCGCCACTGCTCCATCTGCTCAACCGTCATGAAGCCGTTGGAGGTTCCCATATATCCAATCTTATAGGATGAGAACAAAAGTGCATTCTTAATTGCATTTACTGAGTCTCCCGTTTCCTGATAGTAGTGAAGGAAACAAGCAAACAGAGCATTACCTGCTCCAACAGTATTGACAATTTCATTCGTCTTAACTGTCTTATAGTCTGCAATAAACCCTTTATGTTTGTCAAACAAAATTACACCTTTTGCTCCACGTCCCATGATGATTATGTCTGTACCATATGTCTTGCTGATACCTCTGATAAAGTCATACGGGTCTTCTTCGAGCTGGTCGTCGGAGAAATACAATATGGAAGCAGCATCAAGGAAATCTCTGTTATACTTCTCTTTTTCCCTGCAGAAATTACGGATATTGACCGCTACTTTTTTATCGTGTTCTGCCGCTGCGACTGCAAAAGGTCTGCAGAAATTAGCATTGGCAAGAACTACCATATCAGCCCAGCCTGCAAGAGGAGCAAACATAGACATATCGTAGACTTTGTCGCGAAGATCTTTGATGTCCTCAAAAATCTGCTTTTCTCTGTCCTTGTCATACAGAATAACACAGTTCGGTGTCTCTTCCATCATCTGAACAACATAATTGGTAGATAAAGTGATCTTGCTTCCCGGAGGGTTCAGATCATCCGGAGTATGATCTCGTCCGATGATCGACATGAACTCAACTTCATCGCCAAGCCATCTTAGGGCCAGTGACTCATTATACGCATCTCCGCCAAGACCTGTATAGATCGAATTTATCTGCGTAGTAAGCGGCTGATAAGTTATCGGCACCTTATCCACTCTGACAATAGTTTCTACCTGCGTAATACCTGCAACTACAAATTTTCCCATGTTTTCTCTCCTTTGCTTCAATCAAGGTTTCTGAATCATGTAAAATCAATCGTACGACAATTCGCGCATCATTTCCATATATCGTATGCTCTCTTCGTAATAAGCCTCAGGTTGAAATACCCCCTCCTGAAACATACGCTCAAGTAACCCTTTTCTTGTCATATCTATCACGTTGCCCATAAGCTCATAATTGGCACCGGGTTTAAATCTTGTTATATCGCTTCTTTCAAGCACGCCCTCCATGATTCTTTCATAGCTCTCCCTGGAAGGAAGAATAGCCGATGCTGCTTCCGGAACATCCTCAACTGCCGCGCCGTACAAAAAAAGCTGAATGTACGGATACTGCTGCATGCACAGCGAAACAGCTCTCTCTATCTGTTCTCTTAAGGTGAAAAAATCAGTGACATCCTTGGATACCCCCGTTGTCATCTCAAGAAGAATCACACGGGTACTGTAATCATAGATAAATTGGTATAATCCCAATTTAGTATCAAAATAATGAAAGATCAGTCCTTTACTAATACCTGCCATTTTGACTATATCGTCCGTACTCGCATGCATATAACCCCCAAGCGCAAAAGCCTTGAGAGATGCATTGATGATTCGATCCTGTTTTTCTTTCTTTAAGTCAAAAAACTTCTCGTTCATATGAAAAAATCATCTCCTGTAATTGACCGGACTAGTCCATTTCAATATACCATTTTAAGCGAATTAATTCAACGATTTAGCTTTAAATGCTTTTCTTATCTGACGATTTGTATTAAAATCATCTTTGTACTATGAATTTCTCTTACGAGGAGGCTAATATGGCAAAACATTTTGGAAAAATTGTTCTCTTTGCTGCAGCCGCAGGTGCTGCCGCTGCCGGAGTATACTATTATTTAACTCAGAAGGATACTGAATTAGATGATGACTTCGATGATTTCGAAGATGCTGACGATTTCGAGGATGACCTTGAAGAAACTACTTCATCTTTCAAAAGACGTTATGTAAATCTTGGTTCAGAATCAGAAGATGCTTCAGATGACGCAGAAGATACACCTGAGAAAACAGAAGAATTCTTTGATGACGAAGAAGACGAAGACATAAATGATCTTAAGAAAATGGATGGTGCTCTTTAAAAAAATGGATTGTACTCTTTAAAAAAATGACTGTAGAAAGCATTTGCTCTCTACAGTCTTATTTTTTGCTCTTTATTTGGCAGCTTTTGTCTTTTCCATTTCTTCCTTGATCTTGTCTTTTAGATCTTTAGCCTTATCCTTTAGTCTGGAATTAGCAGTCCTTGAAGTAATTATCGAACCTACCATTTTGTTGGCAACATCAAAATCACCGGTTTCAAGTCCAAGTGCTCCCATAAGATAATCAAGTGTAAGTTCATCCATTCCGGCAATCGGAGGAGTCTCGCTCTGTCTTGCGATCACAAATCCATCAAGAGCCTTTTTGAGCAGTTCTTTTTCCTGCTCATCATTGGACTTCTTCTTCTCTTCATATCCCTCTGCATTAGGATCAAGTCTTTGTGTCTCTCCTCTTAAAAGCCATGCCATCTTCAGGCAAAGATAAGCTTTTTCAGAATTCTTAGCCTTCTTTACCATGGCAGTTGCTATGGCAAGCTCATATCTCATATGGGCTTCTTCGTAGCTATAGGTTGTTCCGGAGAATTTCTGTTCCTTATAGTTCGCACTTATCTTGCTTCTTATCTCATCACACTGAAACTTTGTGAGGTTTCCGTAATATCTTGCAAGAGCAGAATATCCACACTTCGGGCAGGTTATAATGTCATACTTGATCTGATCGATCTCATCATAATCAGGTCTTAAGTCAATATCAACGCCCTTGGTTCTAACCTTGCCGGATCTGACTGTCTTTGATTCAAACTGTTTGTCGCAAATAGGACAGGTATACTTCTTATCAAACAGAAGCGTCTCCTCATTTAAAGGAACAACCTCTTTTTTTACCTCTTCCTTTTTGACCTGCGCCTTCTTGGGCTCTTCATACAAGTCCTCTTCTTCAATGTTTCCAAGACCAAATTTCTTTAAACCGTCTAAAAATCCCATAATCCCACCTCATAATATGAAAAAACTTATGCCTTCGGTAAAACAAATGAACTCTTTAGCGACACGATTCTGTTAAATACCGGCTTACCGGGTGTTGAATCCTTATAATCCACGCAGAAATAACCATTTCTGACAAACTGGAACTTCTCATAAGCCTCGCTCTTTGCAAGCTCAGGCTCAAGCTTGGCATTCTTTATCACAGTAATTGAATTAGGGTTAAGGTTAAGTGAACCGTCTTCGTTGTATACGCCCTTTTCCTCATCTATGATATTTTCATACAGACGAACCTCTGCATCAATGCACTCAGTAGCACTTACCCAGTGGATAGTTCCTTTCACCTTCCTTCCGTCAGCACTGTCTCCGCCTCTGGTTTCAGGATCATAAGTACAATGGATCTCAGTAACTACGCCGTTCTCATCCTTTACACATCCTGTACATGTTACAAAATATGCATTCATGAGTCTTACTTCATTACCGGGGAACAATCTGAAGTACTTCTTCGGAGGCTCTTCCATGAAGTCTTCTCTCTCAACATACAGTTCTCTTCCAAAAGGAATCTTTCTGCTTCCGAGCTCCGGAGCCTCTTTATTATTCTCAATATCGAGCTCTTCGATCTGTCCTTCCGGATAGTTGTCGATTATAAGCTTAACCGGATCGAGGATAGCAAGCATTCTCTTTGCCTTGGGCTTTAAGTCCTCTCTTATGCAGTACTCAAGCATTGCATAATCAGCTGTTGAATTAGCTTTACTTACTCCGCAAAGCTCTACAAACTTCTGAATAGATTCAGGAGTAAAACCTCTTCTTCTAAGAGCTGCAATCGAAACAAGTCTGGGATCATCCCAGCCGTCAACGATCTTATCCTCTACAAGCTTCTTGATATATCTCTTTCCTGTTACAACATTCTTAAGATAAAGCTTTGCAAACTCAATCTGACGCGGGGGATTCTCATAACCGCACTCTATCTTAACCCAGTCATATAAAGGTCTGTGGTCTTCGAACTCAAGTGTACAGATAGAATGTGTGATTCCTTCAACCGCATCTTCAATAGGATGTGCAAAATCATACATCGGATAAATGCACCATTTATCGCCTGTACGTGCATGTGTCATATGTGCAACTCTGTAAATGATCGGGTCACGCATATTGATGTTAGGAGATGCCATATCGATCTTTGCTCTAAGAGTCATGGCTCCATCTTCGACCTTGCCACTCTTCATCTCCTCGAATAATCTTAAGTTTTCTTCAATGCTTCTGTCTCTGTTAGGGTCATTTTTTCCGGGCTCTGTAAGAGTTCCTCTGTACTCTCTCATCTCATCGGCAGTAAGCTCTGAGACATAAGCCTTACCCTTTTTGATAAGCTTTATTGCATTCTCATACATCTCATCAAAATAATCGGATGCATGATACAATCTATCTTCGTAATCAGCGCCAAGCCACTTAACATCCTCGATTATGGCATCCATAAATTCGGACTTCTCTTTAGTGGGGTTGGTATCGTCAAATCTCATATTGAATTTGCCGTTGTATTCTTTGGCAAGACCGTAGTTTAAGAGTATGCTCTTAGCATGTCCAATATGCAAAAAGCCATTAGGCTCCGGAGGAAATCTCGTTACAACGTGGTCATAGACTCCTTCCTTTAAGTCCTTGTCGATTTCCTGCTCAATAAAGTTTCTTGATTCTTCTGACATGTTTCGTAATTCCAATCTAATTAGTTTTTCTATAATTCTACCACAAAAAACCGGCGATTTGCATCTATCGCAAAATACGGCATTATGCGGTTTATTTTATATATTTCTTTTCAAATTCCTCTGCCGGTACGGGAATGCTGTAATATGTTCCCTGAACATAAGGGACTTTAAGCTTTTTAAGGATATCAAGCTGTGATTTCTTCTCGATACCTTCTACGCATATCTTTGCGCCCAAAGCACCCGACAGATCAACAAGTGATACAATAAGAGACTTTGCATAGGTCTCTGTTTCAAGTTCTGATGTTATGCTCTTATCAACCTTGATCGAAGCAAAATTGAGCGCTCTAAGGCCATTTATCGAGCTGTATCCGGTACCAAAATCATCAAGTGAGAATCTGACTCCCATCTCTTTGATCTTATTTATGGCGCCGCCTGTTCTCTCTGTATTATTCATGGTCAGCGCTTCAGTAACATCAAGCACAAGCTGCTCGGGCTTTATCTTTGCATCATCAACAGCTTCTTTTAGCTTCACAGATAAATCCGGCTGCATAAGCTGTACAACGGACATATTAACAAATACGCTGAGCTCTTTTCCGAGCTTCTTGCTCCACTCGCCGCACTTCTTAGTCGCCTCTCTGAATACATATTCGCCTATAGGATTTATCAGTCCCAGATACTCCGCAAGCGAAATAAACTCGGCCGGGCTTATATAACCGAGCATTCTGCTGTTCCATCTTACAAATGCTTCTACAGCAACGATCTCATCCTTTTTGCCGTCTATGCTCATTACAGGCTGATAATAAACTTCAAACTCTCTGCAATCATCCTCAACTGCCTTGTGCATAGCCTTTTCCATATCAAGTCTTCTTATGGATGATGCGTCTATGCTGTCAGAGTACTGAGAAATCCTGTTTTTACCTGACTTCTTAGCTTCATACATCGCAATATCGGATTTACGGATAAGCTCCTCAACAGTATCACCGCCGGAAGGGAATTCAACCATACCCATACTCATGGTGCAGTAATAATCTCCATCCTTCAGATACCAGGGTGTTGCGAACGCTCTCTTTATCTCCTCGAGAATGCTGCCTAATTTATTATAGCTTTCAGGCGGAACAATAATTACAAATTCATCTCCGCCCATTCTGTAGCAGGAGTTCTGAACTCCGTCGATCGACTTTATCGCAGATGATATATCCTGCAAAAGGACATCACCATACTGATGTCCAAGTCCGTCATTTATCTTCTTAAAGTCATCAAGGTCAAGGTACATGAGCATGCCCTTAGTACCTGTTTTCTTGGCTTTCTCAACATATTCGACAAGGTCTCTTTCGCAGCACAATCTGTTATACAGGCCTGTTAAGAAATCTGTATAAGCCTGCTGCTCTATTCTCTTTTGGTATATCTTTTTCTCGGTTATCTCATACAAAGCACACAGTGATACCAGTCTTCCGTCAACCCACCTGATCCTTGTATAGTACAGGTCGTACCATCTGTCCTTTGCTTCGTAATATATCTCATAATTTCCGCTGTGACTTCTGGGCGGAATATTAGCTTCAAAGAGATCTTTTAATTCATTTTTCTGAAGTTCTCTTGCGAAATACTTGCGAAGACTTCTGTTTGCAAAAAGCATTTCATCAGTTTTCATGCACCTTACATATATAGAACTTCCCACATTATCAAGAACTGCTTCAAGTGAATGGAAAGAGCTTGCAATAGAGTTCCTCTGGATTCTCTTTGTAATGATGTTCTGCAGGATCTTGATTGAGTCATTTATGAACTTGATGTCATTAACAACCCACTCTCTGTTCTCTCTGGTCTCTGCAAAACATGCATAGAACGGAATCTGATCTACTATGACGATAGGTATTGAGACCACCGCATAGATTCCAAGATCCTCGAGTTGTTCCTTTTCTCCTGCATTCATTGAAGTACTTGCGGAAACAGCGGTAAGCTGTGTGCTTCCAAGGAACCAGCATCTATCAAGATCCGTATCTTCCTCAAAAACTTTGTATTGTCCGTCGAGCATCCACTCAACAACAATATCCATGAGCTTATCTTCAGTATGTATCCTGCAGATAAAAGCATTGCTTATGTTCAGATACTCACAGATTTTCCTTAGTATCTTCTGCATTACAACTTCGATCTCATCATCGCTGTCAAGCATTGATACGATCTCTGTCATGATCTCCGCTCTGCGGAATGAAAGCTTATAATCTTCAGTTTTCTTAAATGTCACAGCAGAAGTAGCTGCTGCATCATTCTGGGATTTATAGGCTCTGGCGAGTGCTAAAGATGTAACCCGCAAAAAGTCCAGTGAATTGTAGAATTTCTTTTCGGTCGTAGTAAGAGAGATATTTTCTGCAGGATCGTTCTCATAGAGTTCCTTTTCATATTCGGCATCGCTCAAAACAGCGCATGCTATCCAGACAAAGGAGATAAGTCCTTTGACCTTGATTGCAACTGCTCCCATCCTGATATTCGGAACAAGGGTTCTCTCAACAGCCTGATCTTCCAGGTCGCTTTCTGTAACCCTCTGGAAAATATTCATGATGTGAACATCGGGAACTGCTTTCTTGATCTCTGCAACATCCAGCGGATTACCTGCAAAATCGATTATCTTTTCTCCGCCAGGGCCAAGGCAGCACAAGAAAACTCCAGCCATGGCACTATAACTTTCCTGCCATCTGCGAAGTTCCTTGTCATTAATTTTCATGGAATTAAAAGGGCTTAAATTGCCTTCCTTTTCCAAAAATCCGCCTCCTGATTCCTTATAAATTATTCGTCTACGCTATAGTTAGGCGCTTCCTTTGTGATATGTATATCATGAGGATGACTCTCTTTAAGAGCAGCACTTGTCATCTTGATGAACCGGCCGTTCTCATTAAGCTTCTCAATGGTCTCGCATCCGCAATAACCCATACCTGCTCTGAGACCGCCGATAAGCTGGAATACTGTATCTTCAACTGTTCCCTTATAAGCAACACGTCCTTCAACGCCCTCGGGAACAAGCTTCTTTGCGCCTTCCTGGAAGTAGCGATCCTTAGAACCGTTCTCCATAGCAGCGATAGATCCCATTCCACGATATACCTTGTATTTTCTACCCTGGAAGAGTTCGAAGTCGCCGGGAGCTTCATCACAGCCTGCAAACATAGATCCCATCATAACAAGGCTTCCGCCTGCAGCAATAGCTTTAGTAATATCACCTGAGTACTTGATACCACCATCAGCGATGATCGGGATACCATACTCCTTAGCAACAGAGTAGCAGTTCATGATAGCTGTAACCTGAGGAACACCGATACCTGCAACTACACGGGTAGTACAGATAGAACCGGGTCCTATACCTACTTTAACGGCATCTGCGCCTGATTCGATAAGTGCCTTTGTAGCTTCTGCTGTAGCAACGTTACCTGCGATAACCTGAAGGTCCGGGAATTTCTCCTTGATCATTCTAAGGCACTTTAATACATTTTCGGAATGACCGTGTGCAGAATCAAGTACTACACAGTCAACTTTTGCATCAACAAGTGCACTTACTCTGTCGAGTACATTTGCACTGATACCAACTCCTGCGCCGCAGAGAAGTCTTCCCTGGTCATCCTTAGCAGCAAGAGGATATTTGATGGTTTTCTCAATATCTTTAATTGTAATAAGACCTACAAGATTGTAATCGTCATCAACAAGAGGAAGTTTTTCCTTCTTGGATTTAGCAAGGATCATCTTTGCTTCTTCAAGAGTGATCCCGGCCTTAGCTGTAACAAGATTCTCGGAAGTCATTACGTCTCTGATCTTCTGATCAAAATTCTTTTCGAACTTAAGATCACGGTTTGTAATAATTCCGACAAGCTTCTTGCCTTCAGTAATCGGCACACCGGAAATACGGAATTTTGCCATAAGTGCATCTGCATCAGCAAGAGTGTGCTCAGGTGAAAGTGAGAAAGGATCTGTGATAACACCATTCTCAGATCTCTTAACCTTATCAACCTCATCTGCCTGAGCTTCGATCGACATGTTCTTGTGAATGATACCGATACCGCCCTGACGAGCCATAGCGATTGCCATACGGTGCTCTGTAACAGTATCCATACCTGCACTCATCATAGGAATGTTGAGTTTCAATTTCTTGGTTAAATGTGTGCTGACATCTATCTGATTTGGTATAACCTGTGAATATGCAGGTACCAAAAGTACATCATCAAAAGTAATTCCTTCGCCAATTATCTGTCCCATTTCTTATCTCCTGTTATCTGTTAATCTGTGAAAACTTTTCGAGGTGCTACATTCTTAATTGCATCAACAAATTCTTTGTTGGGTTCGAAAATAACCTTTTCTCTACCGTCGTAGTACATTGTGTAGGTTGTGTCAGGCTGATTTTCTATTCCCGAAGAAAAATCGAGCTTTCTGTAACTGTCTTTGTTACGATACTCATCCAGATGATAGGACTTTGAAGGAGCAAATGCTTCCATACGCTCCACTTCAAAAGTGGCAACCTTTTTTCTTCTGCTTTTATTAAGAATTTTGTCCACTGTGATTTCTCGTTCGCAATACTGATATTCATACTCAATAGATGCGTTAAGAGATACAAAATACACGCCCACCGCAAATGCGATGAAAATGATGATGAAGATTATATTCCCCAAGAACCCCAAAAGAAAAGAAAATGCTGCCAGTACTATTAGCAGATACTTTAAACAAAGCATCAGCGGTGAAACTTTTCTGGCAACCAAAAGCTCCACGTAACTGTTGTCACTCATCATTTAACCTTTTTTTCCTTCCTATTCATTTTTTAAAGGATATGATATATTAACTAGATAAAACTTGCAAGAATTATTATATCACATTTAGGAGTCTAAAAAATGAATATCAATGAAGAAAAAAGAAGTCAATGGCAAGCCCTAAAGGGAATGGGCTTTAAAGCATATTGGGATTACTTCTGGGATTACTACAAAATTCACGTGATCGTGGGCGTCTGCCTGATAGTTTTCTTCAGTATGCTTATAAGAGATATCACAAACAATAAGCCTTATGCTTTAAATGCAGTATTTATCAATGCTAACACCATGAATGACATGGAAGATATGGAGAATGCCTTTGCAGAAAAAGAAGGCATAGATACAAGTGAAACTCAGGTTTTCATAGATGCGGCAACCACAATTTCTTTAACAGGAACAGATCAGTATTCAATTCCTTCAATGGAAAAAATATATGCACAGGTCGCTGCAAATGAGCTGGATGTAATGCTCGCAGACAAAGCGGTTTTCGATAATTACGCAAATAACGGAATGTATGATGACCTCGGAAAATTCTTTAGTAAAGAAGAGCTTGATGCCCTCGGTGACAGAGTTATCTACGCAACACCCGAAGGATTTGATGAAGAAATACCTGTAGGAATAGTCATGGAAGATAATTCACTTCTTGCATCCAGCGAATGTTATGCCCTTGAAACTCCCATTGCAGGAGTCGTAATAAGCAGTAACCATCAGGATACTGCGGCAGATTTTATACGATATCTTCTTGAAGGTTAAAATGAGGACTTATAAAAAATGACAGTAGCACTTTTGCCACTGTCATTTTTTATTTCCTTTTAATAATTTATGACTTCTTGCGGGCGGTTCCCGTTTTTGAAAAAAGCAGGAATTTATAACTGAGTTACTACGAAAATATCGTAGATTGCTTTTATTGCCTTCTCAAAGTCACGGTTTTCAACACCGATGATTATGTTAAGCTCCGATGAACCCTGATCGATCATTCGGCAATTTACATTGACATGAGCAAGTGCTGAGAAGATTCTTGCAGCAGTTCCTCTTTGTCTCTTCATGCCGCGGCCAACTACCGCTATAAGAGCCAGATCGGATTCGATTTCAAGAAGATCGGGCTTTGCAAGTCTGTGGATCTCTGATACAACAGCCTGCTCTTTATCGATGAATTCATCCTGTGCAACAAATACTGTCATGGTATCTATTCCTGAAGGAACATGCTCGATTGAAATATCCTGATCTTCAAATGCCTGAAGGACTTTTCTTACAAAACCAACTTCAGAGTTCATCATGTCCTTTAGAATATTCACACAGCAAAATCCCTTTTTGCCGGCAATACCTGTGATAGTATAGCTTGATTTCTTAGCTGTGGATTCTACAATCCATGTGCCGCTGTCATCAGGTCTGTTTGTATTTCTTATATTTATCGGAATACCTTCCTTGCGGACAGGGAAGATAGCATCCTCATGAAGTACGGAAGCGCCCATGTAAGCAAGCTCTCGAAGTTCTGTATATGTGATAGTCTCAATGGGCTGAGGTCTGTCGATGATCCTGGGATCTGCAACAAGGAATCCTGAAACGTCAGTCCAGTTCTCGTATACATCTGCATGTATTGCTCTTGCTACGATTGATCCTGTTATATCAGAACCGCCTCTTGAGAAGGTTTTGATCTTGCCGTTTTCATAAGCTCCGTAGAATCCGGAAATAACCGCATTCTTCATCCCTGCGAGCCTTTTGGCAACTCTTCTGTTTGTTATCTCTGCGTCAAAAGTTCCGTCATCATCAAAAAGAACAACTTCAGCAGGATCAATAAATTCAAATCCAAGGTAAGCAGACATTACAATACCGTTTAAGTATTCGCCTCTTGATGCTGCGTAGTCGCTTCCTGCCTTAGCTTTGAAATTCTTCTCGATCTTTTCAAATTCTTCCTTAAGTGAAAGCTTAAGCTTAAGACCTTTTATGATCTCATTATATCTTGCCTCAATAGCTGCGAGCTCTTTGCCAAAATCCTTTCCCTCTTCAGCAAGGGCATAAGTGGAATAGAGCATATCAGTTACTTTTGTATCAGAACCTGATCTCTTTCCCGGTGCAGATACAACCACAAAGTGCCTCTCCTCATCGGCCCTTATGATATCTCCTACCTTCTGAAACTGCTTTGCATCAGCAAGTGAACTTCCTCCGAATTTAACTACCTTACTCATTTTTTCATAATCCTCACATATCTAAAAAATTATCAAAGCATTCTGATATAACTCTTTGCACCGGTCAGTTCTTTGTACTTAGCCTCAAATTCCTTCTCTGTGATCTCAGAAGTGATAAATGCAAACTCACCTTTTACGCTATCACATGAAACCTCGCTAAGTCCCTCAAACAGCTCTTTAGCCTTATCTTTTGCTGCCTCATCAGCTCTTACAAAAAAGCTTCTTACATCATCATCCTTGGATGCTACAGTTGCTTCTACGTTCTTAAGGTTCCAGTCGATATGTTTTCCCTTATGCTTTACGATATCGATAACATCGGCAACTACTGCAGAAGCTGTAGCTTCCTTTCCTGCGCCTTTTCCGTAATACATAACATCACCGAGCATATTGCCGTGAACATCGATTGCATTAAATACTCCGTTTACGGTTGCAAGTGAGTTATCAAAAGGAATCATGAAAGGAGCAACCATCGCGAAGAACTTACCGTTTTCTCTCTTGCAGCTTCCAAGAAGCTTGATCGCCATCTTAAGGCTTCTTGCATAAGCAAAATCTTCTCCGGATATCTTTGTGATACCCTCTGTATAAATATCCTCGTACTTAACAAACTGTCCGCTCATTATGGAAGCAAGAATCGCTGTCTTTCTGCAGGCATCGTGTCCTTCGATGTCAGCCTCGGGATTTCTCTCAGCATATCCCTTTTCCTGAGCTATCTTAAGCACGCTGTCAAAATCTGCGCCTTCCTGATCCATCTTGGTCAGGATATAGTTTGTTGTTCCGTTAAGAATTCCTGTTATGGAATCTACCTTCTCATGTCTTATTGAATCATTCATTGAACGAAGAACCGGGATTCCGCCGCCAACACTTGCTTCAAAGAGGTAGCTTACATTGTTCTGTGCAGCCAGCTCAACAAGTTCAGGTCCGTGTGCTGCAACCAGCTCCTTATTTGAAGTACATACGCTCTTTCCGCTCATGAGAGCTTTTTTCTCAAAAGTAAATGCAGGCTCGATTCCTCCCATGGTCTCGCATATAACTTCAACCTCAGGATCGTTTAAAATGATATCAAAGTCATGAACCACTTTATCTTCATGCTTATCTCCGGGAAAATCACGAAGATCCAGTATGTATTTAATCTCTATCTTGTCCCCACAACTGTCTTCAATCTGGGCACCATTTTCGTCAAAGCATAAGGCAACTCCGCTCCCCACCGTGCCATAGCCAAGTACTGCAATCTTTGTCATTTCCACGTTCCTCCTGATTTAGATATTTTTTTCATAATAGCCTGTATTATAATTCAGCGCTTCGTCCAACAATCTGAACCTTGTGGACACCTGCTGCCATCTCGAGCTTCTCAAGAAGCTCTGTTATGTCGCTGGTCGTAGGCAAAACCTGAATACCTACGGACAATGCAGCAACACCGTTATATGGAATAGCCTGATGAATAGTAAGAATATTGGCGCCACATTCTGCGATAATCTTAAGTACATCAGACAAAAGTCCGAGTTCATCATCCATTTGGAGATTTAGTGTAAGTGTTGTGCCCTGAAGAGAATCGTGGAACTCATAGATGTCATCCTTGTATTTGTAGAATGAGCTTCTGCTGATCCCTATCTTTTCAGCCGCTTCATTGACCGTCTTACACTTTCCGGAGTCAATAAGCTTCTTAGCATCCAGCACCTTAAGTAGAACCTCCGGTACCGCCTGCTTCTTAAGCACATAGTAGCTTGTTTCTTCTTTCATTGCATTTCCTCTTTGGAAAAAATGGAATATGGTCCATAAGACCAATGCTGTGATACAAAAACTTTCTTTATGAGTGTTTTTGTGTCGCGGACACTTGTGCGCCCATGAATGACATTGTATCACAGCACTGCGTGAAAGTAAAGAATTTTTATATATCGCCTTCAAATACTGTTGTTGCGGGACCTGTCATAAATACTGTGTTCTGCTCTCTGTCCCACTCACAGATGATATCTCCTCCAAGTACGTGTACAGTAATCCTGTCCGCAGTATGTCCGTTAAGAACACAGGCCACAGCGGTAGCACAGCACCCTGTTCCGCAGGCAAGAGTTTCGCCTGTTCCTCTTTCCCACACACGCATGTGTACATTTTCCCTATCATCTATTGTCACAAACTCTGTATTTACGCAGTTAGGGAAAAAGGGATGGTGCTCGAATCTTGGTCCTATCTTTTCAAGATCAAGGCTACCAAGGTCTTCTCCTCTGTTTAAGAAAACCACAGCATGTGGATTACCCATAGATACGCAGGTCATCGTATACTCGCGGTCCATAACGGTGATCGGATAATTAACGACGCTCTCCCTGCTCATTGCTTTCTCATCCGGAAGCGCCACAGGAATGCTCGCAGGAGTAAGTATAGGAGCTCCCATATTTACTCTTACGCTCGTTACCATATCATCCTCAGTCTTAAGATCCAGAATGCGAACCCGTCCGCCGCTTACGATCTTGAGCTTTTTCTTATCTGTAAGTCCCTTGTCATAGACATATTTGGCAACGCATCGTATTCCGTTTCCGCACATCTCAGAATATGAGCCGTCTGCGTTATACATTTCCATCTCAAAATCAGCCAGATCACCATCCATCGTATTGATGAATATCACTCCGTCTCCGCCAATCCCGAAATGTCTGTCGCTAAGGAGCCTTATAAGCTCCGGCTTGTCTTCCTTTGAAACATGTTCTTTACTGCTGTCTATATATATATAGTCATTTCCGCAGCCATGCATTTTTGTAAAGTGCATATCGTATCTCCAATCTGTAAAAATATATTACTGATGTGCCTTCCCCTGCTCTCTTGCAAGCACGTATATCCTCTCGCTCTCATCAGATGGCTCATCATGTGTATCAGCATCAATTGCTGTTATAAACTCCATTCCGGAAGCTTTGATAAAGCTTTTCATTTCATCAAGGGTATATCCCCTTTGAAGGTGCGTCTCCATGCTACGCCTGAAAACAGATGACTCCTTACCGCCTTCCTTTATGAAAACAGTCAGATCATACTCGTTAATATGACTGTCATCATCAAAATAGTTTTCCCATATAAAGCTGCAGTCATCCCTGTTTTCAGCGATCGTAACATCACCTATAACGTCCCTGTATTTGTGGAGAGTATTAAAATCAAACACAAAGAGTCCGCCGGGATAAAGATAGTTATTTACCAGTTCAAAAGTCTTTAATATCTGCTCGTCTTCTATAAGATAATTTATGCTATCGCATACGCTGACTACGCATCCTGCGGTGCAGAACAGATCAAGCTCTGTCATATCCTGCTCAAGATACATGATATCGAGACCTGATTCCTCAAGCTTTTTCCTTGCTATTCCAAGCATATCCGAGGAATTGTCTATTCCGACCATGTCATATCCAAGCCTTGCCATCTCCTCGGTAAACCTGCCTGTGCCGCATCCAAGCTCAACTACAAGATTCCTCTCCTGGCTTAGCTTTTCATCCTCAGAGAGTTCTTCTGCATCTTTATCCTTCTTATTTTCCCCGTAAGGCAAAGAAATCCCATATCCCGATATAAGCTGCGATATATACGCAGCCCACTCGTGATATGGGGTTTCATCCATAAATTCATCATATACTTTTGCAAAATCAGTATAGGCTTCCATTCAAATCTCCTGCGAAATAGTACGGTATTGCCTATCAGCCTGCGATACCTAAGATCGCACTCACTGACAAAAAGCTTACTATTCCCATGATGGTTCCTGCCAGCGCAACTCCGCCTATTACAGCAAGAACACTCTTTTTAAAATCCATATCCAGAATACTTGCAGCCAGTGTACCTGTCCAGGCACCTGTTCCGGGAACCGGTATTCCTACAAAAAGAAGGAGTGCAAAATAAAGACCGCCTCCGGCTTTTTCCTGAAGCTTCTTACCACCCTTTTCACCCTTTTCAAGGCAGAAGGTAAAGAACTTGCCGATAAAGCGCTTATCCTTTCCCCATTCAAGAACCTTCCTTGCAAAAAAGAAAATAAAAGGCATTGGTATCATATTTCCGATAGCGATGATCACATAGCTGAGGGGAAGATTAAATCCCGTTGCAGTCTCCGCAAAACCATGTGCAAAAGGTATCGCACCTCTGAGCTCTACAAGCGGTACCATCGATAAAATAAATACAAAAATATACTGTCCGATAAGTGACTCTTTAAAAAAACTAAGCATTACTAGTCTGCCTTTCTGAAAAAATCTTATTAAAAACACTACAAGCATTGATTTTATCAGACAAAAGGCTATTACACAAGATTTTTAGTAATCTCCGAAAGAGCATCAATAAGCTTATCCATCTCCTCATCGGTTCCTATCGTAATGCGCAGATAGTCCGATATTCTATCCTTATTCCAGTGTCTTACGTATATGTGCCTCTCTTTTAGGGCATTAAATATAGCTTCCCCCGGAATACTTTTGTGCTTTGCAAAAACAAAATTGGTCATAGAATCAGGGAATACAAAATCAAGCTCAGATAGCTTTTCTTTGACCATCTCTCTGGTTCTGATTATCTTTTTGCACGTATCCTTAAAATAGTCAGTATCACGAAGAGCCGCCGCTCCAAGCTCTATTGATGGTCTGTTCATTGTATATGAGTTAAAGGAGAACTTCACATCCTTCATATACTTAATAAGCTTTTTAGAGCCAAAGGCAAATCCTATGCGCATACCCGCCATAGCCCTTGATTTGGAAAATGTCTGCACCACAAGAACATTGTCATATTTATCTGTAAGGGAAATCGCAGACTCTCCGCCAAAATCAATATAGGCTTCATCTATAATAACTACAGAATCTCTGTTGTGCTTTACAATCTCCTCTATGCGGGATACGGGCTCGTACAATCCGACAGGAGCATTGGGATTGGCTATAATAACTCCGCCGTTTGGCCTGTTTTCCGAATAATAGTCCTCTATCCTTATCCTGAAATCATCATCAAGAGGGATCTGCTCATAGGGAATCCTGTAGAGTTCTGCCCACACATCATAAAAAGAGTATGTGATATCCGGAAATAGAATGGGCTTATCCGAATTAAAAAATGTAAGATATGCCATTGCAAGGACATCATCTGAACCAACGCCTACAAATATCCTATCTGATGGCATTTTATAAAAATCAGATAACTCATCTAAAAGATCCTGCGCCTCGGGATCGGGATAAAGCCTCATATCCTCATACCTTGTTTTACTAAGGATTTCCTTTACACCGGGTGCAGGGGGATACGGACATTCATTTGTATTTAACTTGATAATGCTTCTATCCTTTGGCTGTTCTCCGGGAACATAAGGCACTACTTTTCTCACATACTCCTCATAGCTCATTTTGTGTACTCCCTTTTACTTTATCACTCTACCACGCTAAATTGCATTTAACTAGAATTATACCAAAGAATTCACAAAGGTAAATACTTTCCTTGGGCAATTCATCCTCAAATTTCCCAGAACATAAATACAACAAGAGATCCCACAAGGCATGCTGCCATGGCTGTGACAAGTAATAGTCTTATAAAGCGCCAAAAGCCCTTGTTCATTTTTCTTACTGCAATAATAAAGCCCAATGATGTAAACACAAGTCCTGCCGTCATATATCTGAAGTCACTGCTGCAGGTATATGGATATTTAAATACGAACAAGCTAAAGCTTATCAGCATAAATATGTAAGTTAAAAGAAGAAATACTGTTCTCTCAAGATGATTTACCACAGTATCTGTCTTATATACACCCTTTGCGAGCTCTTCGTCTGTAGGATGAGGAAGTGAATACTTTATTTTGCCCGCCTCTCTTATCATCCTGCTTGCATAATCATATATAAATACGACAGTTGTAATGATAGCCGCAATTATAGATGAAACGTATGCAATCTGGGCAACGGATACAAGGCTGTCACCCATTCCTGCGGGATATGCCTCTGCAAACAACCCTGTCTGGAACATGATAGCCCACGTATTGTGCATCGCCTCAGCGCTTATCGGATGGAAAGGGAACTCTATGTGGAGATCTGCGATAGATGGTATTCCTATAATTGACCACACCGAATATGTCCCTGTATACATCACGGATTCATTTGGAATAAGTGCAGGTGAAGGGATTCCGGGCTTTTCACTAAACAGCACCAGATTCCTTACTATATAGGAAAGACCTATCGGAATGCAGATAACCCCAAATACAACATACTGAAGCAGTATATTTCTTCTTAAAAGAAGATTGCCATTTTTGAAGGCACGGATAAGAGCCATCAAAAATACTACAGCTATAGAAAATGCACAGATTGCCGTATTAAGCTTGGTTATCATTCCGCATCCAAGTGAAAGCGCTATAAGGATAATATTTTTGTAGGTCTTACTCCTTATCCATACAAGAACTCTCCAGATTGTTGTAAGAAGAAGCAAAAGAGCAAGTATATCATTGTTGACTGAGCCTGCAAGCACCATCATTCTGGGATGATATGCAAAAAGGATCATTCCAAGAGGGATATACTTTTTCTCTGCCCCTGCTTCCTCTAATATCTTGAGCATTACTACCATGCAAAGTCCCGAGTAAATAAGTGTGGGAATCTGCAGATTTTCAAACGCAAGATCTTCATATACATGCAAAAATCTCTGCACACTGACCCAGATAGCTTCGATGATATGGTGAAGCGGCGGATGATAATAGCCAAAGTATTCATAAGGATCCATGCTCGGAAGATGATGGAATTTATAGATATATTCGATATATCCGATATGACCGTTATTTATGTCAGGTGTCCCGTATCCTGTATAGAAACCGCCATCATTCTGAAGTGTCTTTATATCATAAAAAAGAACATAGAAAATCCTCATGAGCATTCCGCTCCATACGATCCACAGAACACTCTTTTCCGTGTCCATCTTCTTATTCTTAATGCAAAATGCCAGATACACTATAGAAAAAAGTCCTATAAGAAAAAGTATTGTGATCTGTGGCTGCTTCGGAATTCCGGATACTACCGCGGTAAATCTGTTTCCCTGCAAAATGGCCGTAACAAGTGCCATTACAAGTATCATTATCACAGCTTTTTTCGCTGTTTTATCACTGTATCCCATGTCCTTTGTATTCATGATAAATCTCCTTGCTATATCTTTAATAAACCGGTACGACGTCCTGTATATCGCCGTTTTCATCAATCGCATATTCCCATATAGAATGCCCGGGAAGTCTGTGCTCTGTCAGGTAAAATCTGTCTTCTACCTTAAACATATTATAGGGCGTTCCCCCGCCTATAAAGTACTTCGAATAGATTTCCTCATAATTTCCATCCTTTAAGCCCTTAAGGTCAGATGTTCTTATCATTGTCGCAGTATCCTGACTTCCTGCAGAATCAGTTGAAACGGTAATGAAATAGTACCCGTTTTCATATATCATATCTGCCATCCCGGCAAGTTCATCGGGAACGGCATATCTTTCCTTGACTTCAAGCGTTTTCTTATCGCACCTGATCACACCTGAGGATGTGCCCTGCGGCGTTATTCCTGACACAAAATATATATCATCTCCATCTATATAAAAAGATCTGATATAGGTTCCCGAAAGCTCAGCTATACTCCTTATTTCCGTAAGATAAACCGTGCTCTCATCCTCATGTCTTCTGAAAACATACAGTTCTCCCGATGTTGAACTCCACACATAAAAAGCCTTGTCGTTCTCATCATAGACCGTGTAGTGAGGTCTTTGCCCTACATCTTCAAAAAGCTGCGTATTTACATATACGCCTTCCTTTTTCTCAAAAATCAGAACCCTGTTATTCTCAGTATCATCCACAAGTATAACCCTTCCATCACTTGCCATAGTATGCGGAAATGATACATCACTTGTAAGTACCTTAAACTTATCCAGTGAATCATCCAGGTTATCATTGTAAATTATCCTGTTGTGGTAGCAATCAACTATAAACCAGTTATCATCTATTTTATCTATGAATGTAGGTACGCTAAGTGAATAATCCGGGTTGATCTCAGGTTCAGTTATGTTTGCCTGTGTTTTGATCGATTCCCTTAAAAAACTACCGTTTGTTTCCCATTCGCCATTTATCTCATCGCTGCTCTTTTTAGTGCTATTACATCCCGTAATAGCAAGCCCCTGCACGCATAGTGCAATGGCGGATAAAAAAAGAGCCGCCCTTATCCGCATAATGCCGCTTTTACTCATTATCCCCACCTTTGTTCAAAAGTAAAACCAAGACATATTTTTATTGAAAGTATAACAGAAAAAAGTGTGTATTGTTTATTCTTTTTTAGTCTTTTTTCCTTTAAAGACTAGACTTTTTTAATATTTTGCTGTTTTGCCGATGATATAATTAATTGTCGGATTAACGTTTCTTCGAGGCTTTGCATATTATGTGGAAAAAGGCGCAGGAACAATTTAAGACACGTAGTCTCGTAGCAACTATTGTAATGATGGTAGTCATTGTAATAGCTTCTATTATCTATGTAATAAGCGTGCGCTCTTATATGCGGACCCAAAGCTACTCTGAGCTAAAAATTGCTTCCACCGAGGCTATAGAGGCTATAGAGGGTCAGTTCAGAACAGAGCGGAATATGCTAAGAATGATAGCAAATATCATCTCGTCCTCCAACGATTCACTTCACTCACTTGAGGTAAATACATATCTTAATATCTACGATATGAACTCGCAGATATCTGATGTTGCCATACTCAATTCCAACAACAAGGTAATACGTATAAACGGCCTGGATCTCGATTCCACAGGTGTCCTTGATTTCGAGGATGTAAAACTTAAGGGTGAGCATATATCCTCGCTCCTTGAGGATCTGGAAAAAGAAAATGTCTACGACCTTAGAAACTTTGTCCCTATAAGAAGGAATGAAGAAACCGTCGCCTTCCTGTACGGAACAACTACTCCCGAGGACATTGTACGTGCCTGGATCCCCGACATCTACGACGGGCATGCGATAGTTTCAGTTATAGAACGCGATACAGGACTTTTCCTTATAGACAGTTCAAACAGAACAGGCACAACTCTCGAAAATGCAGGAATCCGCGTGTCGGATATCAGTGTCTCCGATACTTTTGAAAACGCGATCCTTTCAGGAAGAAGCGGCTATGCAATAGGACATGACACCGTTTCGGATAAAGTCATGTACTTCTGTTTTCTTCCCATGAATATCGCAAATTGGGAAATGGTAGTCAGCGTTCCCGAGGAATATGTTTACGCAGAAGTTCAGCCCATTCAGGTAAGCCTGTTTGGTTTCCTTACATTTGGCGCGATTGCCCTTATCATTTATTTCCTTTATGTGCTGCGCATAACAACAGGTTCACTTATAGGTATAGAGAGACGTGCCAACATGGATGCCCTCACAGGTCTTCAGAATCGCAACCGCTACGAATACTTCTGCCAGCACCTGCAACAGGGAACTGACGGTCTTGCATGCATATACTTTGACGTCAATGGTCTTCACGATATAAACAACTCGCAGGGTCACCTTGCAGGTGACAATATGCTCAAAACCATTGCTACGATAATTTCCGAAGAGTATGGAGAGAGCAACACCTACAGGATTGGCGGCGATGAGTTTGTGGCATTCCGCTACGACCGCGATGAAAACACGGTAAGACATGACCTTGATACCGTCTCGGAAAAGGTCATAGCTGCCGGATATCACGTAGCAGTTGGTCTTGCCATGGCCACACCTGATAAGAAGCTTTTGACAGTCATAAAAGAAGCAGAAGCAGAAATGTATGAAGACAAACGCAAATACTACGAATCTATCGGGAAGGAGATGCGCGGATGAAGAACAAACGTAATATTTTTTTCGTTCCTTTACTCATTGTATCTCTTGCCGTTTGTGGTTGCAGCAGGCTTCCCGATCTGGAAAACCACATAATAGGGGATTATCTGAGTCCTGATGCCACAACTTTCAGAACTCTCTACTCATCAGAAGTTTCCGAGCTAAATTACCTTAAGACAATTTCAACGATCGACACCGCAATATGTTCAAACACCATAGAAGCCCTTGTCGATTACGATCAATACGGAAATATCATCCCAGGTCTGGCTGAGAGCTGGGAGTCCAACGAAGATATGACAGAATGGACATTCCACTTAAGAGACGATGCCAAGTGGGTTGACTATGAAGGCAATTTCTATGCCTACGTTACTGCTGATGATTTTGTATGTGCCAGTCAGTACGTCAATAACTATGCCAACAATTCAGACAGTCAATACATGTATTCCACCGGATCAGTAGTAAAAAACGCGCAGGAGTACTATGACTACACCACATATCTTCTATCTCCCGAATCGTTCGATGCCCCGGTTCCCGAGGTAAAGCCGGAAGACATCGGCGTAAAAGCACCTGATAAAAGAACGGTTGTATACGAGCTTGATAAACCCTGCCCATTTTTCCCAAGTGTCTTATCCTACACTTCATATCTGCCCATCTGCCGTAAATATCTGGACGAAGTAGGTACAATGTTTGCCAAGGATAATACAAACATCC
Organism: Butyrivibrio sp. NC2002; assembly: GCF_000702265.1. Lineage (GTDB taxonomy): Bacteria > Bacillota > Clostridia > Lachnospirales > Lachnospiraceae > Butyrivibrio. The sequence continues at coordinate 150,348 of NZ_KL370880.1, read as the reverse complement.
TCTACAACGGAGCTTACATACTTTATTATTTTAAACCTTTGGAAAAACAGGTTCTTGTTAAAAATCCAACCTACTATGATGCAGACAATGTCCACATCGAGCGTATAGAGAACAGATATGACAAAGATGCAAACTCTGTAAGCATCGAAAGATATATGGAAGGAGCGATCGACAAAGCCACGGTAAGCCCGCAAAAACTTACAGAATACTTAAAAGATGAAACCTACGCAAATGAGATCCATCCTTCAAGGCCGGATCTGTCCTTCTCATATTTTTATGCGTTCAATTTCTATCCGCAGTTCGACGAGGAATATGAGCCCGAAAACTGGGAGAAGGCAGTTGTAAATGAGAATTTCAGAAAGGCTATAATTTCATCCATCAACAAGACAAAGATTGCATCTATCTATGAGCCATTCAATCCGGATTCACTCATAAATAATGTCTTTACTCCAAAGGGAGCTATTTCTCTTGATGGAAAGGACTATACAACTTTTGGTGCACTCGACAAATTCAATTATGAGGATTCTTACAGTACCATTACAGCACAAAAATACGCGGATACAGCACGAAAAGAGCTTGAACAGGCAGGTGTGACTTTCCCCATCAAGATTTTCATGCCATATAATCCTCTGATCGATGGATGGACAAAGGAAGCTCTCCTCCTCGAAGAAATGATAGAGAATTGTCTTGGCAAAGATTTTGTTGACGTATTCCCCGTTGTAGGTGGCGACACAGGATATCTGTTACCCGCAAGGCGAAGCGGAAAATATGCTCTTATGAAATGCAGATGGGGAGCTGATTATGAAGATCCTCACACCTGGACCGAGCCATTCATGGATGACGGCGAGTACATGTTCTGGCACCTGTGCAAGGATAGTTCTGTATTGTCCGTTCGGGATGAGTGGGCCAGTACAGTTAATATAGCTTCTAATATCACTGACGATCTGGAAAAGCGCTTTGAATGTTATGCCAACGCTGAAGCCCTGCTCCTTGAACATAGCATAATCCTTCCCATATCGATAATGCCGGGTGAAGGTTACGTCATGTCAAAGCTTAATGAATTTGAGGGCGAATATGCTTCCTATGGTATGGCTACCCAGCGTTACAAGCACTGTAAGATCCATGATGATTCCATGAACATAGAAGAATTCAAAAAAGAATATACGAAGTGGATAAACCACTAAATGAGCATTTTGATAGTTTGACACTGTTACGGTTTTTAGGTAACATAAATATGTAATATTAGCGATTAATTCACCATAAATGAGGGGTATGGCTATGGTTACAGTAAGTCTATGTATGATAGTAAAAAACGAGGAGGATAAGCTAAAAACCTGCCTTGACTGTCTCAAAGATCTGGTTGATGAGATGATCATCGTTGATACAGGCTCTACCGATAAAACTGTGGAGATAGCAAAATCCTTTGGCGCAAAGGTATTTGAGTATGAATGGACCGGCAATTTTTCTGATGCCAGGAATTTCTCATTTCAGCAGGCAACCTGCGACTTCATCTACGCAGCAGATGCTGATGAAACTATCGACGAGGAAAATCAGAAAAGGTTCAAGCAACTGAAAATTGATATCGATGAACTCGATATCGATGTTGTTCAAATGTACTACTGTAATCAGCTAAGTCACAACACAGTATACAACTACGACAGAGAGCTTCGTCCCAAGCTCTTTAGAAGAGTCCGCAGCTTTGTCTGGGAAGATCCTATACATGAAACTGTAAGGCTTGATCCAACCGTATGTAACAGTGACGTTGAGATAATCCACAATCCTACAGAGGAACATGGAGAACGTGATCTGACAGCATTCAGATGCTCTATTACACGCGGTGAATATATATCCAAGAGGCTTCATAATCTCTATGCAAGAGAATTGTACCTTGTTGGCAGTGATGAAGATTTCATGCTCGCAAAAAAATTCTTCGAGGAGTCTATAGTCGATACCGGAAGAACTCTCGATGAGATAAAGGAAGCTAGCTGCGTTCTGGCTCATATAGCCGTCATTGAGAGAAATACTGAGGCACTTCTTAAATATTCCTTAAAGGACCTCACTACTATTCCCTCAAGCGAAATGTGCTATGAGCTCGGAAATTACTACCGCAACATAGGCGATCTGGATGAAGCTATCGTCTGGTACTACAACGCAGTATATGAATCATCTCCCATCCTTAATATCCACATCGGAGGGGATGTAACCCTTATGAAACTCTCTGAATGTTACAGAGAACTCGGTAATCTCGAACAGGCCGAGGACTACGAAAAAGAAGCCCGCAACTGGCACGTTCCCTACTGATTATGCGATAATCAACCCCCGGAAGTTTCGATAGCCACTTCCGGGGGTTGATCGTTTGTCGGTTATATATTAAAAATTTAAGTTTATATCTTATTCCTCTTCGGTATCGCCTACAGGTTTTCCGCCTGTTGCGAGCCACTTAAGATATGCATTGATGAAAGGATCAAGATCACCGTCAAGAACAGCGTCAGCATTGGAGCTCTTCTCACCTGTTCTTGTGTCATTGACCATTGTGTAGGGCTGAAGGACATAAGAACGGATCTGGTTACCCCAGGCGATATCCTTAACCTCACCTCTGATACCGTCTATCTTTGCCTGCTGCTCTTCAAGCTTTAACATGTAGAGCTTTGCCTTCAGCATCTGCATCGCCTTGTCCTTATTCTGGAACTGAGATCTCTCGTTCTGACAGGTAACTACAATATTTGTAGGAAGGTGAGTAATACGGATAGCGGAGGAAGTCTTGTTGATGTGCTGTCCACCGGCACCACTTGAACGATATGTATCAATTCTGAGGTCTTCAGGATTGATCTCAACATCGAGATCCTCTTCTATATCAGGCATAACATCAAGTGAAACGAATGATGTCTGTCTCTTACCCTGAGCATTGAAAGGACTGATCCTGACAAGTCTGTGTACACCCTTCTCAGATTTGAGAAGACCGTAAGCATTTGTACCATCGATCTGGAACTGTACATACTTAAGACCTGCTTCATCACCGTCAAGGATATCGAGAACTTCGATCTTGAAGCCTTTTCTCTCAGCCCATCTGGTATACATACGATACAGCATGTTACACCAGTCGCAAGCCTCTGTTCCGCCTGCGCCTGCAGCAAGTCTGAGGATTGCATTGCAGCTGTCATATTCTCCGCTAAGAAGATTGTTGATCCTGATCTCCTCAAGAAGATTTTCAAAGCTATCAAGCTCTTCTCTGATCTCGGCAGCCATGTCGTCATCATCCACACCCTCTGCGTTCTGCAGATCAATGAGATCCATAATATCATCATACTGCTTGTGAAGACCCTCAACCTGAGCTACAAGATCCTGCATGTTCTTTAAGTTTCTGGTCTTTTTGTTAGCCTTCTCAGCATCATCCCAGAAGTTGGGTTCTTCCATCTCTCGGGACAACTCTTCAATCATCTTTTTTTTGGAATCAAGGTCAAGTGAACCAGTTACTTCGTCAAGTGTTCCACGAAGATTACTCAGTTCAACCTTCATCTGATCAAGTATTACCATTTTTCAACCTTTCTACATCTCTCAAAGAATGCAGAGCATATCTGCTCTGCATCCCCATCAATAATTACATAAACATTTTTTACTGCATTCTTCCGTGGCAGTTCTTGTACTTCTTACCACTTCCGCACGGGCAGGGATCGTTGGGATAAACCTTGGATTCCATACGCTTTACGGGTTCTTTTGCAACAGAATCATCCTTGTTGGTACCTGTTACCTTGGCAACCTGCTCACGCTCTACCTTCTCCTCGATATGAACATGGAAAAGAAGTCTTACTGTCTCTTCCTTGATGTTGCGTGTCATTTCATCGAACATCTCATATCCTGCAAGCTTGTACTCAATCTTAGGATCTCTTTGTGCAAATGCCTGAAGGCCGATACCCTGGCGGAGCTGATCCATATCATCGATATGATCCATCCACTTTCTGTCGATAACCTTAAGAAGGATAACTCGCTCTATCTCACGGATAGTCTCGGGTTCAGGGAACTCAGCTTCCTTCTCTTCATAGAGCTTAACAGCCTCTTCCTTGAGCTGCTGAACAAGTCCGTTCTTAGTAAGCTTGGTTATACGTCCGCGGTTGATCTTCTTAAGCGGAATAGTAGGAAGAAGAAGCTCATTGAGCTCATTTAAGTTCCACTCATCAGAATCAGTAACTTCACCAACAACTGTCTCAACTGATTCCTCAACAATATCTGTGATCATCTTGTATACTGTATCGCGCATGCTGTCTCCGTTAAGAACACGTCTACGCTCATCATAGATGATCTCTCTCTGCTCGTTATTAACCTGGTCATATTCAAGAAGGTTCTTACGGATACCATAGTTGTTATCCTCGATCTTCTTCTGAGCTGATTCAATAGCTTTTGATAATGCCTTATGCTCAATTTCCTGCCCTTCCGGAATACCAAGTGAATTGAACATTGAGATAAGTCTCTCTGATCCAAACAGTCTAAGAAGGTTGTCCTCAAGTGAAAGATAGAACTTGGATTCACCGGGATCTCCCTGACGACCTGCACGACCACGCAGCTGGTTATCAATACGTCTACTCTCGTGACGTTCTGTACCTATGATCTTAAGTCCGCCTGCCTGAAGAGCCTCATCATCAAGCTTGATATCGGTACCACGACCTGCCATGTTTGTAGCGATCGTAACGGCGCCGTGTTTACCTGCCTCAGCGACTATCTGTGCTTCCATCTCATGGAACTTGGCATTAAGTACGTTGTGAGGGATACCTCTCTTCTTAAGGAGCTTACTTACTTCCTCTGAAGACTCGATAGTGATAGTACCTACAAGTACAGGTTGTCCCTTCTCATGTGCCTTCTGAACTGCATCGGCAACTGCGTTTAACTTTTCCTTTTTAGTCTTGTAAACCGCATCCTGATGATCTATACGGATAACCGGTTTATTTGTAGGAATCTCTATAACGTCCATTCCGTAGATATCACGGAATTCTCTTTCCTCTGTAAGAGCAGTACCTGTCATACCGCACTTCTTCTCGAACTTGTTGAAGAAGTTCTGGAAGGTAATGGTAGCAAGGGTCTTGGATTCTCTCTTAACCTTTACATGCTCTTTTGCTTCTATAGCCTGATGAAGACCGTCTGAATAACGTCTTCCGGGCATTACACGTCCGGTAAACTCATCAACGATAAGAACTTCATCGTCTTTTACGATATAATCATGATCCTTCTGCATAAGGTTGTTTGCACGGAGTGCAAGGATGATATTATGCTGGATCTCAAGATTTTCAGGATCTGCAAGGTTATCGATACGGAAGAAGTTCTCAACCTTGGAAACACCCTGTGCTGTAAGGTTTACGATTTTGTCCTTCTCGTTTACGATAAAGTCTCCTGTTTCTTCCTGCTCAATACCCATGATGGCATCCATCTTGGTATATTCATCGAGGTCTTCACCTCTTGTCATCTGCTTTGCAAGAATGTCGCATGCTTCATAGAGCTTAGTTGACTTGTCACTCTGACCTGAAATAATAAGCGGTGTTCTTGCTTCATCAATGAGGATGGAGTCAATCTCATCGATGATGGCATAATTAAGACCACGCAGTACACACTGCTCCTTGTAGATAGCCATGTTGTCACGAAGATAGTCAAATCCGAGCTCGTTATTTGTAACATAAGTGATGTCACAAGCGTAAGCTTCTTTTCTCTCCTCGCTTGTCATACTGTTAAGTACGACACCAACGGTAAGTCCCAAAAATTCATGAACCTTACCCATCCACTCAGCATCACGCTTAGCAAGGTAATCGTTTACAGTAACGACGTGAACACCCTTGCCTGCAAGTGCATCAAGATAAGAAGGAAGGGTTGCAACAAGTGTCTTACCTTCACCGGTACGCATCTCTGCAATTCTTCCCTGGTGAAGAATAACACCACCGATCAGCTGAACTCTGAAGTGCTCCATGCCAAGTACTCTGCAAGCCGCTTCTCTTACAGTTGCATAAGCCTCAGGAAGGATATCATCGAGTGTCTCTCCACTCTCAAGTCTCTTCTTAAATTCCTCAGTCTTACCCTTTAATTCATCATCGGTAAGCTTTTTCATTTCAGGCTGAAGACTCTCAATCTTGTCTACTGTACCCTGAATTCTCTTGAGTTCGCGCTCACTGTGCGTACCAATAATCTTATCAATAATTCCCATTTGATATTACTCCATCCGTTTTTATTTCATTGCACAAACTGTGCATAAAAAAGGGAGCATTTCGCCCCCTGATACTCAATTAAAGACAAAACCACAAATGACATTTTAGCAAATTACCCGCATATTATCAACTACCCTATTTTTTCACCAGCTCTTCCATTGAAACAGGTTCGTTTATATAGTAATCTTTTCCGTCAACTATTATCTTGTCCACTTCTGAAATAGAACTATACATTTTTTCATCAACATAGTTGTACTTATCAGGTGTCTCTCCGCGCTCGAGCATCTCGATAAGTGCCTTTACCCTTGGTCCGTGAAGGGGGTTACACTCTGCAATGCAGGATATTTTCCCTTCTTTTGCATATTCGATGGACTTTTCATTTACTCCATCAAAAGAAACCACCATGATCTCGCCCTTTTGAATATTGCTTCCGACCTTGCCTCCGGAACTTTCTATTGCGTCGATCGCACCTATGGCCTCATTGTCGTTTTCGCAATACACTACATTGATATTGTTAAATCTCTTAAGAAGAGCTGCCATAACTTCTCTTCCCTTATTCTCCGTAAATTCTCCGGAAACCTCTGCCATAAGATCCCAGCCGTTTTCTCTTGCAGCATTGGCAAGTGCTCTGGTTCTTCCTATCTGGGCCGTTGACCCAAGTGTTCCCTGGATATTTACTATATGGAGATCAGCAGGATCTATGTTTTTGCTCTCAGTGTACTCCTTGATCCAGGCAGCCATCTTCCTGCCTTCCAGCTCAAAATCGGAGCCAACCCAGCTTGCAAATAAGGTCTTGTCGGAAGAGTCAACCCGCCTGTCAACCAATATGACAGGTATCCCTGCTTCCTTTACTTCACCAAGAACTGTATCCCAGCCGCTCTCCGTAACAGGAGCAAGAACAATATAATCAACTCCCTGTTGGATAAAAGTCCTTATAGCTGTGATCTGATTGGTCTGCTTCTGCTGGCCGTTCTTATAAATCAAGTTATATCCCTTTTCGGCAGTAAAAGCTTCCTGCATTGATATCGTATTGGTATTTCTCCAGTCAGATTCTGCACCAAGCTGCGAAAACCCAACATTTATGAGGTCTTCCGATACCACCTCTTCATCTTCTGTTTTTTCTTCTTTAAACCGACTGCTCCCGCAACCGGCCACAAGGACCAAGAGCAGGAGCAGTATAGTCGCCTTTTTGGCGTAATTATTCATGTTGTCACCCTGATCAGTTCTTTAATGCCTTCTTTTTCTGTGCCATGACCACGCTCTGAATAAGAAGGAAAATACAGAGCATTGCTGCAATTGTTATACCTGTCCACCAAGCCTGATCCAGACCTGCGGATGAAACAATATTCTGTATTGTGCTTAGTGAAAGCACCCCAAAGAATGTTCCTATAATATTTCCTACACCGCCTGTAAGCATTGTACCACCAATGATGGATGAAGCGATAGCATTCATTTCCATTCCCATGGCATGACTTGCAGAACCGGATCCAACATGAAGGAAATATACATATCCTCCGATGCCTGCAAGAGTACTGCAGATCATATGTGAGTAGAACTTTGTCCTCTTAACATTTATGCCAAGCATAAGAGCACTCTGTTTATTACCGCCTACTGCGTAGAAGTTTCTACCTACCTTTGTCCAGCGAAGCACAACGAACAAAAGTATAACTATAAGAAGTGCTACTATAACTCCAATCTCAACGTATGCAGGAACGTAGATACCTTTTTTGTTGGTAGTTCCCATTCCCGGCACATAGATCCTTGTAAGCTTAAGGGCATTGAACTGCTCGTTTGCCACATTAAAAGGTGCGGTATTAACGATAGTTGTCATACCTCTTGCAAAGAACATTCCGGCAAGGGATACGATAAAGGGCTGGATATCAAGATATGCTACCAAAAAGCCCTGAATTAGTCCGTAGAGGATACCAATTCCTATTGCTATAAAAACAGAACCTATTATGCTTCCGTTGTGCTTATCAAGATATACAGCGCAGCACATAGAAACCAGTGCCACAACACCGCCGACTGAAATATCGATCCCGCCGGTTATCATTACAACGCTCATTCCGCAGGCTGTAATTATCAGCGCTGCATTTGAGTTTAGTATGTTGAAAAACATCTGAGGCTTGGTAAATCCGCCTCCCTGAAAAATAACAGCTCCCAGATACATAAGGAAGAATATTACTATCGTAATTGTAAGGAGGAGATTAGTATCATTCATCTTGTCAAAGATACCTTTTTTGTCACGGCTCATTTATGCCACCTCCTTTTTTGAATTTGTAAACTTCTTGGACAGCTGTGCCATGTAATCTCTTACTGTGGGTGCAGAGAAAACAACAAGAAGTATAACTACAACTGCCTTATAAGCTGCAAGTGCATCTGATGATACATTGAATTTATAAAGAGTTGTTGTAAGGAACTGAATTACGTAAGCTCCAAGGATTGATGCCCACATGTTGAATTTACCGCCTGAAAGAGCATTTCCTCCAAGTGCAACCGCAAGGATGGCATCCATCTCAATATCTTTTGCAATGACAGAGTAGTTGATGGTAGAGAGGCGGCTTACCTTGATAAGTGCTGCAACCGCTACGCAAATACCAAGTATTACAAAAGAAAGGAACTTGATAAATGTCGGATTGATACCGTTTAGTCTTGATGAGTTTTCATTGATACCAACTGCCTGTGTGTAAAGCCCCAGGTTTGTGAACTTAAGCACAACAGCAATTACTATTACGCAGGCAATAACTATGAAAACCGTTGTGGGAATCGGGATTCCCGGTATAAAGCTTCCAAAATATGCAAACTTTGGATCAGGAACTATAGGAAGTTCGTTGTTGTTGATCCATGCTGCAATCGAACGGCCCGCTGTAAAAAGAATAAGTGTCGCGATCATGGGCTGTATCTTAAAGATTGCAACCAGCATTCCGTTAAAAGCTCCGCAAAGCATACCTACAACACATGCAACAAGGAATGCAACTATTATAGGTGCCTGGATTTCTGTAGGTCTTGAATTTCCTCCGCAGAGAACTCTCAGCATTGCAGATCCCGCAATCGCTATCGTTGCACCTACCGAAATATCCTGTCCGCCTGAAGCAGCCGTTACAAGTGTCATACCGATGGCCAGAATACCAAGCTCTGAGCCATAATCAAGTATCGTTATTAGGTATCCTGACAAAACAGGATTACCTGCATTATTTGTTCCCAGAGTTATCTTGAAAAATCCGGGATCGTTTATCAGATTTATTACCGCCAGCAAGAGAAGTGCCATGATCGGTATAAAAAGCTGATTACTGACGAGCTTTTTTACAAAACTCATTTCATTTTTATCTGTCTTACTCATGACTTACTCTCCCCTGCAATCGTACTCATTATCTTATTCTGTGTAAGATCCTCGCCTGAGAGCTCTCCTACTACCTTCCTGTCTCTCATAACGACAAGTCTTGAACATGTTCTAAGCATCTCGTCTGTCTCAGAAGATATGAAGGTTACGCTCATTCCTTCCTTGGCAAGCTCCAAAACAAGCTTCTGGATATCCACCTTGGTTCCTACGTCGATACCTCTTGTAGGCTCGTCGAGGATCAGATATTCAGGATGCATAAGAAGCCATCTGGCAAGAATTACCTTCTGCTGATTACCGCCTGATAGTGACTTTATAGGTGTGTCAGCAGATGCTGTCTTAATGTTTAGTTTCTTAATATATTCATCTGCAAAGGCATACTGCTGCGCCTTGGAGAAGGGCTTAAAGAAGCCGGTAAGAACCTGAAGCGCCATAACAATATTTTCTCTTACTGACAGATCCTGGATGATTCCATCCTTTTTTCTGTCCTCGGGAAGATATGCAATGCCGTTCTTCATAGCATCGAGAGGCTTGTTTATCTTTACGCTCTTTCCATGCATTTTAACGGTTCCGTTTATTACTCTGTCTGCTCCAAAGATTGCTCTTACGCACTCGCTTCGTCCGGAACCGAGAAGTCCTGTAAATCCATTGACTTCTCCCTTTTTGATATAGAAATCAAAGGGCTTTATTCCTGCGTTACTCTGAAGGTCTTTTGCTTCAAATATCTTTTCATCTTTGTCTTTTCCTTCATAGGTTCCGCCTTCGCCCTTGATATCTGAGAGGTCATCAAGTTCCTTACCAAGCATCTTGGCAACGAGCTGGACTCTGGGGAGGTCTTTTATCTCATACTCTCCAACAAGTCCGCCATCTCTCAAAACCGTTATCTTGTCGCAAACCTCGTATACCTGATCAAGGAAATGAGTTACGAATATTATTCCGACACCACGTTTTTTAAGGTCTCGCATTAGTCCGAAGAGCTTCTCAACTTCCTGTTCATCCAAAGAAGAAGTAGGCTCATCAAGTATCAGAACTTTACAATCCATATCAACTGCCCTGGCGATCGCAACCATCTGCTGAACTGCTATAGAGCAGTTAGAGAGCTGCTGCGTTGCCGTAGCAGGAATTTCCAATGATTTAAGAAGCTTATCAGCTGCTTCATTTATTTTTTTCCAATTTGTAAGTGCTCCCTCTGTTCTGCCTATGTACATATTTTCTGCAACAGTCAGATTAGGACAAAGGGTTATTTCCTGATACACAGTACTGATTCCCAGTTTCTGTGCATCCTGCGGAGAATGTATCTGTACTTCTCCCTTGCCTTTTAAAGTTATCGTCCCTGCATCTTTGGTGTAAACACCTGTAAGGACTTTAATAAGTGTAGATTTTCCTGCTCCGTTTTCCCCCATAAGTGCATGAATTTCTCCTTCGCAAAGAGAAAAATCAACATTACGAAGAGCACGAACATTTGGAAAAGTCTTATCTATGCCTTTCATTTCAAGCACTTTTTTCTCATCCAACGGTTATACCTCTTTCTTCCTTAAAAACTTGAAGCGCGATGCGGATTTCGCCGCACCGCGCTCCATAATAACTTATTAAAGTGTACTTGGGTTTTAGTTATGCGGATATTTCCGCCCGATCACGTTTATCAGATTCCGTAGTTGTCAACGTCTTCCTGTGTGATTGTCTCAGCATCAAAGCCCTTCTCATCCATGATGATAGTCTTCTCTGAAAGTGTGCCACCGCTCTCAAGAGTCTTGATGATCTCATCGATGTAGCTTGACTGGAAAGGATTGCACTGTCCATCATAGTTCCAGTTCTGAGCAAGGAGCTCTTCAAGTGCCCACTTGTTGCAGTCAAAGCCCATTACGATAACGTCTTTGCCAACACCGTGTGAGATACCTGCTGCGTCAAGTGCTGCTACAGCACCCTTAGCCATATCGTCGTTCTCAGCATAGATTACGTTGAAAGGTGTTCCGGCATCGATTACAGACTGTACGATCTGCTGTGCTTTCTCTGCGTTCCACTCAGCTGTCTGCTGGGTAACAATGTTCCAGTTGTCTTCTGCAGCAACCTTGTCATCAAGTGCTCCGGAACGTCCCTGCTGAGCTGCACTACCCATAACACCCTGGATATGGATCACGTTGTACTCATCAAGTCCCTGACCTGCAAGCCAATCAACTGCTGTCTGACCTTCTTTTGCCATATCAGATACGATAGAAGCTTCATAGAGGCTCTCATCTGCATCGATTGTACGGTCAAAGAGGATAACCTTTACGCCTGCTGCCTGAGCATCCTGAAGAACTGAATCCCAGCCTGCTGTATCAGCTGCTGAAAGAAGAAGGTAATCAACTTCATCCTGGATGAATGTCTGAGCTGCTGCGATCTGCTCATCATTCTTTAAGCTGTATGCAAATGAAGCATCATATCCGTTCTCTTCTGTAAACATTGCCTTTAAGTCGTTATCGTTAGCTGTACGATAGCCGGACTCGTTAGGATCGTTATTGATAATGCCAACCTTGATAAGCTCGCCTGAAGCTGCTGTATCATCTGTTGTTTCTTCTGTTGTTTCTTCTGTTGTTTCTTCTGCAGCTTCTTCTGTTGTCTCTTCTGCTGCAGGCTCTTCTGTTGTTGTTTCTTCCTCTGCTGCGGGAGTCTCTGTAGCTGTATCAGCTGCTCCGCCGCCACATGCTGCAAGGCTAAACACCATTACAGATGCCATAAGTACTGACAATACTTTCTTTCTCATAACTTTTTCCCTCCGATTGAAAAGTTGTTGTATCAGAAGACCATTCCTCTGATAATCTAAATTTTAATTTCATTAAGAGGAAAAAAACATGGAATAAAAAATTAATAAAGTTCACTTTTTTATTATTTTTTTATTTTGGTTCATTTTTTTACGATTTCGGTTAAGATTTTCGGGAGCTTTATATTTACCGCAGTATATTCACCATACATACTCTCTATGGAAAGTCCGTATTCATCACCAAATTCGAGCTTTATTCTCTCATTGACATTGTACAGACCATAGACCTGCCCATCTGTCAGGTTATCTTTTTCGAGACTGTCCCGTATCTCGGCAAGTCGCTTTTCTTCTATGCCTATACCGTTATCCTTTACGGAAATATAGATGTAATTTCCAAGGTCACGACCTGTCACCAGGATCTTGCCGCCGCCGCGCTTATTCTTTATGCCATGGTAGAGCGCATTCTCCACAATTGGCTGGATCGTTATCTTGGGGATCACATATCCAAAGATATCCTCAGCCACATCGATGTCATAGCTTAGAATATCCATATATCTTATCTGCTGGATCTCAAGGTAGCTCCTTACATGCTGAAGCTCCTCCTTTATCGTGACGATCTCTTTTCCCTTATTAAGGGATGTCCTGAAAAAGTCAGATAATGAGCCGACCATCTTTACTACCTGTTTCTGGTTTCCTGCCTCTGCCGACCACACGATAGCATCAAGGGTATTATATAAAAAGTGAGGATTTATCTGTGCCTGCAGAACTTCAAATTCCGCCTTCCTCAGCTTTTTCTGCTCCCTCTCGACCCTCTCTTCTATAGGCTTTGTGATCCACATGGGACCTACATAGGAGACAATTATGATACTTAATATTATAAGGACGAAGATAGCCGTTGATATCTCAAGTATATCCAGGAAAAAGTCCCTGTTTTCCTTAAGCGCAGTCTGAAGCTGCCTGTTTTCATAATATATGTATTCGTTGATCGTCTCCTGAACAAGCGAAGTGACTATCTGGACATCATTTTCCCAGATCTCAATATTGTCTTCATACCTGTCCTCGTATTTCAGATTATCTGCTATTCGCGAAATATAAACTTCCAGATTGGATAGATACTGCTCAGCGCTATCGAGACGCTTTTTATTCTCCCCTTCATCAGTGTAGTCCTTAAGACTCTCTACTACACTTTTTGCCTCGGTGAGCATGCTCATAAGCTTGGAATCGCCGGGGGATACGTTTCCGACTATGAGAAGATATGTCTCATAGTCGAAATCTTCTTTGAAATCAAGGCTGAACTCACTTGCGGTCACAACTGAGTTCAGCATCTCGTTATATCTTGCATTGATTGTCCACAGATTGTGGAACGCATAAGCCATGAAAATGATATTTGGTAACAAAAGAAACAGATATGTCAAACGAATCTGATTGGCAAGGTGGTTTCTGGCACCTTCTCTATTTTTCCCTATCATAAGGACGCCTCCGAAGTCTCACCATTTCTGTACTGGGTTGGTGTCATACCCTGAGTCTTCTTAAACAGATACGAAAAATAGTGCGGATCCTTGTATCCAACCATGAATCCAATCTCATTACTTTTTTTCGAGGTCGTGCTAAGAAGCTCCTTGGCCATATTCATGCGGTAATCCGTAAGATATTTGATAAACGGCTGCCCTGTCTGCTGCTTGAACACAGCACTCAAATGATTGGGCGAAAAATTAACGTGAGCTGCGAGGCTGTTCAGAGACAGATCATCTTCTGTATACCTCTCTTCGATGTATGCCTTCACCTCGTTTACCACATCGCGGTAGTGTCCTCTTGCACCTTCATTTCTTAGTGCTACAGCACTGCTGATTATCCTTACAAGGTACTCCATAGTACTGTTTTCGCTTCCAAGTATCTCCGGAGTTGGCGTCTCGACAGTAGCCTCTCTGCTCTCTCTTTCAATTCCGAGCTCGTTTTCAGCAAAATCAGCCACGCAAAAATAAATATCCATGGCGATATACTGTCTCATCATGGTCGAACGGATTGCTCCTTTTCCCATGCCGTTTAAGAATTCGTCCACGAAAAATCCCGTCTCCGATTCCTCGCCTCTTCTCAGGAATTCCTTTATCAGCTTCCTATCTATGTGTCTGGGATCGATCTCTGATAAAATAACATCCTCATTTTCAGGATTAAGACCTTCCTCAGTGCCATATAAAAATCCGTTTTCCGAAGTCAGATACATGTGCGCAAAAGCACGGCTTGCCCACTCAAAGCTCTTTGGTATCTCTGTTATCCTGTGGGCAGTCTGTCCTATGCCTCCGAAATATCTTATATGGTGATATCTATCAAAAACAGACTTCATCTCGTCTATGCATTTTTCAATTTTGGAATATAAAGATTCTTCATCGCCTAATCTAAAAAGCAGGGCAATACCTTCGACATTCAGGTCAAAATATATTGCTCCTGCTTTTTCAGCAACTTCTTTTATGCTTTTTTCAATCTCGACTACACTGTTCGAATATTCATAAGCATCATGCCTGGTGGACCAGACCTTTAAAAGAACAATATTGTATTCCATTGCCGTTATGTCGATAGAAAGCTTCCTCGCCTGATCTACAAGCTCCGAGAATCCTTTTCCTCCGGTTATAAGATCACCGAAAAACTCTCTCTTTTCAAGTTCAAGACGTTCCTCCATCTCCTGCTCGTAACGTCTTGCCTGCTCTCTTTCCTGTCTTTTCTCCTCAATCCTTAAAGCGATCCTGTCCACCTCTTTTATGAGGTTTTCACCGCTTATAGGCTTTGAGAGGTAACAGGATACTCCGATCTTGATTGCCTCTTTGGCAAATTCAAAATCCTCATATCCCGTTAGCAGGATGATCTCGATCCACGGAAACTCTGCCTTAAGCATACGGCTTAAGGTCAGACCATCCATGAACGGCATCTTAATATCGGTTATCACAATATCCGGCTTCGTTTTTTGTATCATGGAGTAAGCAATTTCCCCATCTCCTGCTTCTCCGCAAAATTCGTAGCCGTGTGACTCCCAATCAATATTATT
This sequence comes from Butyrivibrio sp. NC2002, assembly GCF_000702265.1. Taxonomy (GTDB): domain Bacteria; phylum Bacillota; class Clostridia; order Lachnospirales; family Lachnospiraceae; genus Butyrivibrio. The sequence goes on along the minus strand of NZ_KL370880.1, from coordinate 135,052 downwards.
CTTTATTCCCTCTCTGACGACGAACTCGTCCTCCACCAAAAACACTTTCATACTTTTTTCTATACCGGGCCTTATATCTGTTACCTTCTGACAGCTTTGTTTATTGTATCCTGGATAAGGCACATACTTACAATGCTAAGACCTATAAAGCTAAGAATAAGGTAAAGCACTCCTCTTCCGCCATTTGGATCATTCATGATGATATCGCATCTCGATCCCATCTTATAAAGCCAGTAGAGTGAATAAATACCGCATGTAAGAATAGAGAAAAGGATTACCAAAATACCGTTTGTTCCATCCTGTTCCCCTGATAAGGTATTTACTTCCTCATTCACCTTATAAATCCAATAAAGCGAATAAATTCCGCAGGTTACAAATGACAGAATAATGGCAAGAACTATGTTTCTCTCTGTTATAGGAGCAACATATCCTGAATAAGGAGCGCTCTGATAACCACTGTTCTGATAGGTTCCCTGATTATTCTGATATGCTCCCTGGTTATACTGATAGCCCTGATTAGCATACGGATTCGGCGCAGCATTATTCCCGGGATTAAAGCCTATAGGCTGATCCTGCGGATTAGTGTTTGCACCTGCTTCATTATTCTCAACTGCAGCCCCGCACGCAGGACAGAACCTTATTCCGGGTTCTAGCTGTGTTCCACAATTTTTACAAAACATTTTCCAAACTCCTCATTATATAGTTCTTGTTGAACCGTATTACTCGTACTTCTTAGCCTCTTCTTCGCCATTTAATACGCGAAGTGCACCCTGTGCAAGTGCAAGAAGCTCATCCTCACCGGGATATACTGTTACAGGAGCGATGAAGCCTACTCTCTCTGTGATCGCATCTGTGATAACCTTACCATGAGCAATACCACCTGTAAGGATGATGGTATCAACCTGTCCCTTAAGGACTGTTGCACATGCACCAATGTTCTTACAGATCTGATAAATGAATGCATCACGTACGAGCTGAGCCTTTTTGTCTCCCTCATCGCACATCTTGTTAACGGTTCTCATATCGTTGGTTCCAAGATAAGCGTTGAATCCACCGCCGCCAACGATCTTCTTCTTCATTTCTTCGTATGTATATTTTCCTGAGAAGCACATATCTACAAGTGCAAGTGCAGGAACACCATTTGTTCTCTCAGGTGAAAATGCTCCGTCACCGTTAAGTGCAGCAAATACATCGATCATCTTGCCGTTCTTGTGAACACCGCAGGATGTGCCGCCGCCCATGTGTACAACGATAACATTTACATCCTCATACTTCTTACCGTGCTCTTTTGCATATCTTCTTGCAACTGCCTTCTGGTTAAGAGGGTGGTCGATAGATACACGCTCGATTTCAGGAATACCTGAAATCCTTGCAACGGGCTCAAGCTCATCAACAACAACAGGGTCAACGATGAATGATCTAACACCGATCTCATCACCGATCTCTCTTGCAAGGATACCGCCCAGGTTACTTGCATGCTGTCCCTGAACACCCTTCTGAAGATCTGCAATAAGAGCATCAGTACACTCATAAGTGCCGCCCGGAATAGGCTTTAACAGTCCACCTCTTCCTACGATAACATCAAATGATTTGATGTCGATGTTTTCGTTCTTTAAAAAATCAAGGATAATATTTTTTCTGAAGTCTTTCTGATCAGTGATTGATGCATACTGACTGATTTCTTCTGTGCTATGTCTTAAAGTCTCTTCCTTTATGAGGTTTTCATCCTCAAAAATACCAAGCTTTGTAGATGTAGAACCGGGATTGATAATCAAACTCTTAATCATGACTCATTCTCCTTTTATTCTTTATTTTATTGCTTTTAAATGGCGCAAAGCGATTGCATAATTATCTTTACAGGATACCCTTTTTCTGATCCTCTGCCACTACTGCTGCAAGAGCGATTGAGTTGAGCTTAACTTCTACAGAATCTGAACGTGATGTAAGGATTACGGGTGCCTTTGTACCTGTAAGGATGTTACCGTTCTTAACTGTTGCAAGACGAACGATTGTCTTGTATGTAAGGTTTCCTGCGTGGATATCAGGGAAAAGAAGAATATCTGCATCGCCGACGATCTTACGATCCTTAGCACCTGCCTTGTGCTCTGCAGCACTGGGATCTATTGCAAGGTCCATTGAAAGAGGTCCGTCAACTATGCAGTTCTTGATCTCACCCTCTTCACAAAGTCTTGTAAGCTCTGCTGCCTCAACAGTTACAGGCATCTTGTCGTTAACAACTTCAACAGCTGCAAGAGGAGCAACCTTAGGGCACTCTACACCGCAAGCTCTTGCTACGTTAACTGTATATTCAATGATAACCTTCTTATCTTCAAGAGTCGGATAGGGCATGAAAGCAACGTCTGTAAGGAATAAAAGACGATCAATGCCGGGAATCTCAAATACGCATACATGAGAAAGCGGACGTCCTGTACGAAGACCAACCTCCTTATTAAGAACTGACTTGAGGAATGTCTTGGAATCAAGCTGTCCCTTCATATAGATATCTGCCTTGCCGTCGTGTACAAGTGAAACAGCCTTGGTTGCAGCTTCTACTGTATCCTTCTCGTCAATGATCTCGTACTGAGAAAGATCCATATTCATCTCGCCGGCGATCCTCTCGATTTCATCCTTATCACCAACAAGGATAGCATCAGCGATACCTCGCTCCTTTGCTGCCTTTACTGCTTCAAGCACAGGCTCATCCTGCGCACATGCTACAGCAAGCTTCTTAGTGCTCGCAGTCTTTAATTTTGCAAGGATTTCATCGAAACTCTTACTCATTCGTAATACCTCCTGAAAATAGATGTTATTTTTTCTAAGTTGCTTATCTTTATATATGTAAAGTTTCCTTTTTGAAAAAGGTGTTTTTTGCAAATAAAAAAAGTAAGCGCACCGCTTAAACTATATCACGAAGTGCCTTACTTTTCAATTTTAGATGAAGTTCTGAAGCCTCAAAAAGCATCAATCGAGAATCTCAAAAAATTCACGGATTACAAGAAGACTCGTTTCCGAATTCATAACATAGTCTACATCCGAATCGATCATTTCAAGGAGAACATCAGCGATAACAGGATCAAACTGCGTTCCCTTGCCCTTCTCGATCTCAGTTCTTACATATTGCTGTCCCATGACGCTTGAGTAATTTCTCTGAGAACTCATAGCATCATAGGCATCAGCAATTGCAATTATCCTTGCTTCCTCAGGGATATCCTCGCCTGCTAAAGCATCAGGATATCCCTGCCCATCATATCTTTCATGATGCCATCTTGCACCCACTGCAAGTCCCGGAAGCTCATTGATGTTCTGAAGGATCTTAGCTCCTATCATGGGGTGTCTCTTCATCATGTCATACTCTTTGTCTGCCAGATTGTCCGCTTTGCCGGTAATCGTGTCGGGAACTCCGATTTTTCCTATATCATGGAGAAGTCCCATCTGATATATCTCGTATTGTTCTGCGCGACTCTTACCAAGCCTTCTTGCAATCTCCATAGAGTAAAGCGCCACCCTCTCAGAGTGGTCCTTGGTATAATTACCACACTCGTCCGCAACCTTTGCAAGAGCATGCATCAGCTGATCAGTTAATCTTTTCTGCTTATGGTATTTTTCTTCGTAGTCATCCATAGTGCTCACTTTTTCTCGTCTTTTCCGGTTAGTAGTTTAGAGCCACAAATAACTTAAAAGCCCTCTCTTCTTCTCTGTTTCCTAAGCTCTATTCTCTTCTCAGCTCCCTGCCATTCTGCCCTCTCATTTTCAGTTCTTACATTTAATCCGTAAGGAACAACCGTAGGTCTTCCGTCCTCATCAACACATACTTCTGTAAGATATGCTCTGTTTACCACATGTCTCATACCTGTGCGCAGGTCCTCAACATAGGTATCAACCCTTACTTCCATGGATGTCCTTCCAACATGTGTGATTCTTCCGATAAGTACCACGATGTCATTTAAATTGATAGCCTGTTTGAACTGCATGTTGTCGATTGCCGCGGTGGTCACAGGTGTTCCCGCATGCCTTAGAGCAACGGTGCCCGCAACCTGGTCAATCCAGCTCATGAGCTCTCCCCCGAACAATCTGTCGTATCCATTGATATCGACATACTTTACTACCTTGGTCCACTCTGTAACAGAGTCCTCAACATTCTTAGTCGAAATCTGGTGATCAACATGAAAAACTCTATTATTCATAGCCTATCCTCCGCCACATTGTATTTACTACAATTATAGCGATTTCACTGCTTCTTTACAATTTCATTTTCGATAATGTTGCTTTTCTTATTATCTCTGTTCACTATGATCTTTTGATTAATTACGATGTTCTGCTCCTTCATAATTTTGTTTACATTAGTCTTGTTGACCTTAGATTTTTTCGGCTCGTCAATAATGATCTCGTTACCATCGTTTTCCATCAGAGGCTCAGCCTTTACATTATCAATATCGATCTTATTAATATTAATATTGATTTCCTTCTTCTTATTGTTATTATTTGCCGGCGCATCATACAGCTGCATAGGCTGAATCTCGTTATATAGAGCTGCAATCTTCACTTTGTGGTTAATGGCATCCTTAACATGCGGCGGAATATTCATCTTGTACTCAAGGTTAGTATTGTACAATGGCTTAAATGTGACCTTCTTATTCTCATCTATTACTGCGACCTTGGGCAAAACAGATGTATCACCTGTAACCGCTGCATATTCGGCAAGTCTCTCATTAACATCTTTATAGATTCCAAGCATATGAGCATACCTGTCATTACCAAAGTCGCTGCTTCTTCCGCCTTCACGCTTCTTAAGATATACTTCAAGTTTGCTCTGGTAGTTAACGAGCGCATCCTTTACAGGATACAGCTTAAGAGTCTCCAGGATTGGTTCCGGTATTTCATTATAATGTTCAGGCACATTGTAATCATGATCAATCGCAAATTGCTGTGCTCTTTTAAGTATTTCTTCCCTATATGCTTTTAGCTTATTTTTTATTTCAGTTCTCTCTCGTTCATCAGGAATAGTATTATGAAAAGCTTGAGGATATTTTCTCTCCTGAGTCTCCAGGTCTCTGAGCCTCATGGCATAAGTTACTGCATTATCCAGCTTTTCGCCAGCATCCCTTACATTAGTATATTTCTTGGTGTCGCCGCCAAAGAACCAATGTGCAAAGTACTCCTTAGACCTATCCTTATCCATAACAATGACTTTTCCGGTGATCCTGAGGCACTTATCCATAAAGCGCTGCTGTTCCGCCTTATAGAATCTTTTGTTCATTTCTTCAACTCCGGCAGGTACGAAGCCTGCAACATCATGCCGAGCAATATCCTGAGGACTTACATTAGTGCCAAAGTCCTTTGAATCAGTAAGAGCCCACTTTGCCTTCCACTTGTCAATGAGTGCTTCATTGCAAGCCTCCGGAAGATCTGCCATAGCATCAAAAATATTCTTGTTTGTTTTATCTGCAACATTGTTCTTGCCAATTGCCAGATCGTCTATATGGAGGTTCTTAAAGTCTTCTCTCTTGAGAACCCTTATCTTTCCACGTTCTGTTGTAAGGCTTGCATATAACTTACCGTCATGCACAGGATCTTTCTGAGCAAAATTATAGTTTTCAGAGTTCTTTATAACCGTAGCAAGAGTGCGGACTCTAGTTCTAAAACTTTCAAAGCTCGCCTGAGGAAGCAGATCAAACTGCTCCTTTTCTTCGGGAGTAAACTCAGGTTCATCTTTAGCCCAACGAAGAACCTTTTCCTTCATTTCCTCAGTCATTACAAGCATATCTTCAGGCTGTATAAGTCTCTTTTCCTCAAGAGGGGTCAGCATCCTGAAGGGAGCATCCTTAGTATTTGCGCCTGTTATACTTGATACCTCTAGATTGCCGCTTTCATCTGTCTTAAATCCAATCCTCAGATCATCCACACCTATTTTCTTTATTCCGGAAAGATAGTGCATAACCTGTAGATCAGCCATGTTAGCCAAATTTTCAGCGTTATCAAAAACATCTATTGAGATAAGCTTATTAGTAAACTTCTTCTGAGATCCCTCATTATTATCAGAAAGTTTCCCCATCTTATCTTTGACAAGCTGCTTTATTTCTTCTTCGGACTTACCCTGTGCCTCCGCTAAAATATCCGCAGGATTTTCCTCCATACCCATGAAGGCAACAAAGTCACTTCTTCGGAAGTCTTTTGTAGTGGTATAGAATTCTTCAGAAACTGTTTCTCCATCTTTTGGAAGCTTGGATGTAGCATTGTAATTCTTATCGACAGCTCCGACAACAATATCAACATATTGATTCTGCTTAGCCTGTCCACCACTCATAGGCATATTGGCATCACTAAGTAGACTCACTTTTGCTGTATTATTGACACCAAATACGTTTGTAGCTACCGCCTTTGCTTTTCCAAGGTTATAGCCAGTTGGTATACTAGGATCTTCTGAAAGACGTCTTCGTGCGGTAGCATTGAAGCCGGCATTAATAAGATTGGCATTTAATTCCTGAACATGATCCCTTAGCATGCTATAACCAGCATCAAGTTCTTGCTGTGAAAATGCATTCAGGAATCCGCCTTCGTCATATTTATCAAAGTTTGCGCAAATACCCTCAATAGGAGCTTGCAGTTCTTCTCCATCAAAGCCTTGGAAAGTAGATATTGAGTGATAATAATCACGTATCCTCTGCACAACATCTTTGCCAAGATAGTCCGGGAAGTTTTCAAGAGACTTGTTCAAAACCTCTTCAAATCCTGCTCTGTCATTTTTAGTAGCATACTGGACAATCTGACCTTCTTCGCCAGCCTGCAGGTTACGAATCTTATACTCTTCAAGATTTGAGAGATTCTTGGTTCCGGCTTCACTCCACGGTACCGTAAGAATAGACCTTGCGCGTTCTTCAAAGGCATCTCTGTTTTGTTTTGCAAATTGCAAAGATACAATGGCGTTTGCTCTATCTGACAACGGATCTTCAAACAAGAACTGTGGGAACATCTGTCCCTTATTCATAAGCTCACGACAAGTGCCCACATAATTAAAGAACTGGATCTGGCTATCCGGAACTTTCTTAAGAGTCTCCTTTCTGGATACAGCATCATTAAACATATCCATGTCTCTCTTAAGTTCAGTGTCGGCATTGTCAGGATTTAGCAGATACTCAAGTAAAAGATATTTCTGGGACAACTGAGCATACACAGGAGCGAGTTTTTCATAAAGTTCTCTTTCCTGAGGCTTAATTTTTTCCTCCTTAAGTTTCTTTTCCAAGTCTTTGATCACAGGAAACATTTTTAAAGAAGCATCCTGAAAATCCTTGATATTGTTAGCAATATCCTCTTTTGTAACCAGTTTAAGGACAGTTTCTTTATCCTGAACGAGCATATTAGGTATTGTCTGTGTCTTTAGCTTATTCAGAGCATTTTTCATCTCAGTAAGCTGTTCGATCTGCTCTGATACAGCCTTGTTCTTTCTCTCTTTTTCTGAAAAAGAGCTTACTAATACATCGCCCGCTGCTGTTATAGTTTCTATCTTGCTAAACAGATTATTCCCGAACTCAGGATTAGTCTGTCCATCTATTTCATACATAGAGAAGGGTCTGATAGTGTCTTTTTCTTCTTTATTTGCATTAAGTTCAATATAGCCAATTACTCTATCCACACTTGAATAAGTCTTCCTAAATGATTGATCAAGCTCATCAAGCTTGTTCCTTACAGACTCTGTATTTAGCTCATTGTTCTCTGCAAGTTTTTTATTAAAAGCCTCTACTCCATCTATGCAGTCTCTATAGATCTGGCCAAGATCAGTCAGCTCTTTATAGTTAAGATAATGTGTAGATTGTTTACCCGTCTCAGGATCTGTATCCTTCACATAATGGGCTATCGTAGTGGTTGTAGCCAGCATCATCTTTTCTTTTAAATCTACAAGGTCTTTCCTAAGATTTTCGGGAACATCGTCCTCTTTAATTCCAAGGACGTCAAGAATCTTCTGGGTATGCGGAAATCTATCAAAACGTTCCTTATCCAGATTCATCATTACCATATAGAAGAACTGATCATCTGTTGTAAGACCATGCTTCTCCATGAGTTCCTTCTTGCCAAGATACATCATAGTATCTTCTTTTATCTGTAGCTCTTTCTTATAACCTTCCCATTGTTTCCAGTCATTATATCTTTTGATCTGAATGAGCGCATTCATATCTTTGGTCACAGTATCATTAATATTTGTGATATAACGTCCGAGAGCCGCACCTAGTTCGTGATCATTTTTTTCAATCTCAGAAAGATAGGTCTGATTCTCGGTTAAGAGTCTGTTTACTGCATTTGTCAGATCCTGGAGTTTTTCCTCGCTGTCCATAGCATATCTTCTCTCTATTGAAAAGAGATTGTTCTGATAAAACTCCATGATTTCGCGTGTTGCTTCTACAAGGTTTCTCTTTATTAACATGTGCATCTCAGAATGCTTATCCAGACCTATAGTACTCATGTACTGTGCCTGAGAATGAATTACTCTCATAACAGTGTAAGGATCGTCTTCAAGCTGTTCCTCCGAATGCTTTTTATCAGCTTCTTTACCTATTTTTTCAATAGCAAGCAGGTTCTTATCAATTGCTTCATAATATGGCGCAAACTTTTTGTTTAGTTCCGCTTCTGCGTTTTGTTTCATCACATCATTTACAGCACCATGATAACCGTCGCGTAAATTTACATATGCTTCGATAGTTTCGTTCTGATCAACTAACGCACCCTTGAATGCTACACTAAATTCCGTCATGGGCGCTTCCAATTTGAGATACAGATCTTTATCAGTGGTATTGATCGTTTTTACTCGTGCATCCTTTGTTCCCATCTCTTTTTCAGCTAAAGTCAGCATCTCATAGAGCTTCCCATAAGCAGCATCCATTTCTTCTTCATCATACTTGCTTGTATTCTGATCTAAATATTTGATAAGCTCATGACTTCTCTTTATAAAGCCCATAAATGTATTTGTATAATTGTTTTCTTTTTCTTTATAGCTCTTTGCAACATTGCTGATATATGTTTCCAAAATTTTTTTGTTTGTCTTAGGCATAACTATCTCCCTTCAATAAAAAAACAAATAACCGAAAGATTCATGCTAGTAAATCACATAGCTGCAAAAAGCGTTGTTTTTATGCAAAAAACCATCTTTACTTCCTTCATGAAAAAAGCAAATTCTCACGAAGTTCCTCACCATAGGTAATTATATCAGCATGAAAACCGCGTTTGTTCAATTCCTGCGATTCTTAACAGAGAAATCAGAAGGAGTTAAGATGGTTTTTCTTAATAATATTCTTTTTTAATATTTACAATATGTATTTATTCTTTGATCATAAATCAAAGCACTATTTTATTTGTACAGTTCTTCCATTTCCGTAAGTGCCTCTCCAAATACCTCAATTGCCTCGTCTATGGGCTGTGATGTTGTAAGGTCAACTCCGGCAATCTTAAGAAGGCTTACAGGATCCTTGGTACAGCCACTCTTAAGGAAATTCTTATACTGCTCTACTGCGGGTGCACCCTCTTTGAGGATACGACTTGCGATCGCAACAGATGCTGCAAAGCTTGTTGCATACTGATAAACGTAGAAATTGTAATAGAAGTGAGGGATTCTGCACCACTCCCATCCAATCTCCTTATCAGAGATCATATCTTCTCCAAAGTATTCCTTATTGAGGTTGTAGTATACATCATACAAAGACTCAGCAGTAAGAGGGATTCCCTCCTCTGCCATAGTGTTGGTTTTTCTCTCAAACTCCTCGAACATAGTCTGGCGGTACATTGTTGACTTGAAACTTTCAAGGAAGTGATTGATGATATAAGCCTTCTCTTCCTTGGTCTTGGCGTGATTCTTGAGGTAATGGTACAAAAGAACCTCATTGGTTGTAGATGCTACTTCTGCCACGAATATCTTGTACTCAGAATCAAAAATTGACTGCTCATGATCTGAATACCAGGTGTGCATGGAATGTCCCATCTCATGGACAAGAGTAAATACATCCTCAAGTGTATTGTTGTAATTAAGGAGCATATAAGGGTGAACTCCGTATGCACCGCTTGAATATGCGCCGCTCCTTTTTCCCTCGTTCTCAACAACGTCGATCCAGCGGTTGTCATAAGCCTGTTTTACTATCTCAAGGTAGTCCTCGCCAAGAGGCGCAAGTGCCTTAAGGGATATCTCTTTTGCCTCCTCGTATGAAACCTCCATATCAAAATCTTTGATCATGGAAACATATACATCATACATATGAAGCTCATCTACTCCGAGGAGCTTTTTTCTAAGTGCAACGTAGCGGTGCATCTTATCAAAGCCCTTGTGAATAGAATCGATAAGTCTGTCGCAAACAGCAGGATCTACATTATTTTCATCAACCGCTGCCTCAAAGTTGGAGTTATATTTTCTTGCCTTGGCGTTAAAAATTCTGGCCTTAACCTCTCCGTCATAGAGTGTTGCCCATGTATTCTTAAATTCCTCATATCTGCCATAAAAAGCTTCGAAAGCTCTCTTTCTAAGCTCCCTGTCCTTGGACATCTCGGTGGGAACGAATCTGCCGTTAGAAAGAGTAACCTCTTTTCCTTCTGAGTCCTTGACACTTGGGAATTTGAGGTCTGCATTTGAAAGCATAGAAAAGCCGTTTGCTGCTGTCTGCTGCATCTCGCCTGCAGAAGCAATAAGCTGTTCCATTTCCTTTGATAAAATGTGGTCTTTTAATCTTCTGATTTCCTTTATCTTAAGTTCAAAGTGCTTAAGCTCAGGCTCCTCCTTATAGAAACTGTCAAGCTTATCATCAGATATCTGGAGGATCTCGGGCTCAACAAAAGAAGTCTTTTCACCAAATGAAACCATGGCTGATACTGACTTCTGATCCATTCCCTGATACTTGGAGTTGGAGGTATCCTCGTCGTGACGCATGTGAGCATAGCCTCTGAATCTTGACATCAAAAGAGCTGCTCTCTCATAGAGCTTTAGTGCTTCAAGAAGGGTCTTTGCACTCTCTGAGAGTTTGCCCTCAAGCTTTCTTATCTCATCTGCGATTGAAAGAGTTTCTTCGAGTTCCTTGTCGAAATCAGCCTCATTCTCATATATATCTTCAAGTCTCCAGGTAAGCTCATTTGCAACCTCAGATCTTTTCGGTAATCTATCCTGCATAACTGTCTGTCTCCTTTTCTTTTTTAGATTTTGCACAATGAATATTCTAACATACTGCGCGACTTTTTTAACAAAAAAATGCCAAATTTAGTATTTTTATAGTAAAATTAGGTGCACTCCGAATTTCACGGAGTAAACCCAAACAGTTATATGAGAAAGGACATTATATGTGGTTATTTTTTACACTGGCAACGACCTTTATCTGGGGTCTTGCTGAATTATTCTACAAAAAAGGTGCAAGACCTGATGAGAAATACGCTCATTTAAAGATTTCCGTTGCAGTCGGTTTTGTCATGGGAATACATGCCATCTTTACTCTACTTACAGGACAAATAGGATATGATTTCAAGAATCTCCTTATCTATTTTCCTGTATCACTTTGCTATATCGCATCGATGGCATTTTCATTCTTCGGAATGCGTTTCATAGAAGAGTCAATATCCGACCCTATCGAGAATACATCAGGTGCTATCTGCTCTGTCATGACAGTTATATTCCTTGGTGAGACGATCGGGCATTTATCAATATTTGCCATCGTCCTTATAGTTATCGGTATTCTGGGAATTGGATTCCTTGAAAACACAGGCTCAACAGACCGCAAGAAGATACTAGGGAAAAAGATGGCAGCTATAGCTTTTGCCATGCCATTTTGCTATGCAACAATTGATGCCCTCGGAAGCTTCCTCGACATCTACTATCTCGATGATGTAGCTACAAGCCCTCTTATAAACGTAACTGAAGAGACAATTGAGAATGTAGCTAATACATCATACGAGCTCACATTTTTTGTAATAGCGATCGTATTCCTTATCTTCATGAAGATAAAGGGTGTAAAATATGAACTTCCAAAGCAACGGGATAAGATCATTGCAGCTCTCTGCGAGACGACAGGACAATTCACCTATGTATTTGCCATGAGTGACAATGGCGCTATTGCAGCTCCTATCATCTCATCCGTATGCGTAGTTTCCCTGCTTCTGTCCAGAATATTCCTTAAAGAGAAGCTCACATGGAAACAGTACTTTTTCCTGTTCCTTGTTATCTCCGGAATTCTGATACTGGCAATTATTGAAGGCTGATGAAAGGATAAAAAATGAGAGCAGTTGTAACAAGGGTGCTGTCTGCATCCGTCACAATAGATGGAAAAGAAGTAGCAAGTATAGACAAGGGTTTTCTGGTTCTTTTGGGAGTACATACAGATGATACCAAAGAGCATGCTCTTAAAATAGCTGATAAAATATGCGGTCTTCGTATATTTGAGGATGAAGACGGCAAAATGAATGTAAATCCCGCAGATGCAGGAGCAAAGCTACTTATTGTAAGTCAGTTCACACTCTATGCGGACTGCAGATCAAGAAGACCCGGGTTTACCGATGCTGCAAGGCCCGAAATATCAGAACCTTTATACGAGCTTGTCGTTTCCGAGTGCAGAAACAAAGGCTTCGAAGTAGGAACCGGCGTATTCGGAGCTGACATGAAGGTCTCCTCCGTAAACGATGGTCCTGTCACGATCATCTTAGATACCGACGACCTGATGTCGAAGGGAAAGTAATCAATTTAAGCTTTAACAGGAATCTAGCAGATTCCTGTTTTTTTCTTCAGGAAAACGGGAATCCATGACTTCTTTTTTCGATTTTGTCACAAGAAGAATTTGTTCTGTCACCGCATCTTCGAATTCCTCAAAAGCAACAAGTACCCTTGTTTTCGTGGCTACTTGGGGCTTTTTCCACTCCGAGACGATGTGGCAAAAAGTTGAAAAGCAACAAGTATCCCTGATTTCAAGGCAACTTGTGGTTTTTTCCGCTCCGCGACGCTGTGGCAGAAAGTTGAAAAGCAACAAGTCTGTCAATTTTTCTATGTACTTGGGGCTTTTCGTCCTTCTCACAAGAGGAATTCATTCTGTCATCGCATCTCCGAATTCTCTAAAAGCAACAAGTACCCCTGATTTCATGGCAACTTGTGGCTTTTTCCGCTCCGCGACGCTGTGGCAGAAAGTTGAAAAGCAACAAGTCTATCAATTTTTCTATGTACTTGGGGCTTTTCGTCCTTCACAAGAAGAATTCGTTCTGTCATCGCTTCTCCGAATTCCTCAAAAGCAACAAGTACCCGTGTTTTCGTGGCGACTTGGGGCTTTTGTCGTCTCGTAACATTTGCGCAGAAAGCGCAAAAGCAACAAGTCTATCATTTTTTCTATGTACTTGGGGCTTTTCGTCCTTCTCACAAGAAGAATTCGTTCTGTCATCGCATCTCCGAATTCATCAAAAGCAACAAGTACCCGTGATTTCATGGCGACTTGGGGCTTTTGCCGCTCCGCGACGCTGTGGCAGAAAGTTGAAAAGCAACAAGTCTATCATTTTTTCTATGTACTTGGGGCTTTTCACTTATGCCAGAAGAAGAATTCGTTCTGGCATCGCATCTCCGAATTCCTCAAAAGCAACAAGTACCCTTGATTTCGTGGCTACTTGGGGCTTTTGCCACTCCGAGACGCTGTGGCAAAAAGCGCAAAAGCAACAAGTCTATCATTTTTTCTATGTACTTGGGGCTTTTCGCTCTTGCCGCAAGATGCATTAATTATTTTGAGCGGTGATCTGCAAAAAGCATTTCACCGCTCTATTTTTTTCATTATGATGTATCAGTACGAAAACTCTTTCCGACATAGTCGGCGGAGGTTGTTCATGTCAATCTAAGGAATAAACCAAGAAGAGCGAGATGTGCCGGATAATACCAGTAAAAGAATTTGCCAAGCCACTTTATCTTCCCGCGCTCTCCGTTGTAGAGACCAAGAAGCGGAACCACAAACCAGCTTGCAAGATGAACGATTCCGTATACCTCATTATTGAAGATAAAGAATTCCACTGCATATATCGATACTACAAACATGAGTCCCAGCATCTGCTTATAGAAATTACCTCTGCATCTTCCAACTACGAGGATGGCAAGAGGTGCCGCAAAGCTCCAATCCGAGCTAAATGTCACTACGCATCCGACCAAGGTTATAAGGATTTTTAGCCACAATCCCCATTTTTCCATATCCCAGGTTTTAAGGAATATAAGCCCCCACATTAAAGGCCAAGCAATACTTGTGGCATTAAATATCAGATTTTCAAGTGGATTGAAGCCATACTCCGCATAATAGCAAAATGCGAAATGACTAACTACCGCAAGTAGCGCCATCCTGCCCAAGTATTTTCGGAAGTTGTGGGTGTAATGGTAGCCTTCTGCCACAAAGAAAAACATGATCGGAGCTGTGAGGCGTCCTATCGAGTGCAGGAAAATCTGCGATGGCGTAACCGCCTCTGCATACGATACGAAATTCATCCATGCAATATGGTCTATTGTCATCGCAATGATCGCTATTACTTTAAGCGCATTTCCGCTTAATCCAAATTTTTTATTAGTTGTTGTGTCCATATCTATCTCCCCCTAAGATATCTTTTTTTAATATAACACAAATACGGTTTTACGTACAAAGATAGTTAACCTTTTTTTGGCTTCCATTCTTTCATGGCTGCTTTTCCTTCAGGTGTTACGGGCTTTATCCATTTGCCCCTGAACAGATGAACCTGCATGAGTACATATCTTATAGGCTCATCCACATAGCAGCATGCAAACACAAGGAGTGTAGGAAGCTTTAATATCATACCGCCTGTCCACACCAAAGGAATAAGCATTATCCACATAAATGCGATTTCAAGTATCGTTCCATAAGCCGCATCGCCTGCTGCTCTGAAGGTATCGTTCTGTGTCCAGTTGCCCATTCTGATAAAAGCAGCAACTGCATAGATGCACAGAAATCCGAATGCAATCCTGAAGCTTTCGCCGCTCATGCCCATCACAGTAAGAATAGGTGTATGGAAGATCACTAGAATAAGCACAACCATGCCGATCACGCCCTGGCAGAGATATACAAGTCTCCAGGCTCTTCTATAAGCTGTATCTATGTTGCCGGAGCCGACTTCTTTTCCAACAAGTACGGATGCAGCATTGGAAAATCCCGCAAAGAATCCTATAACAAGTCCCTCAAGTGTCCTGAAAACCGCAACTGCCGCAATAGCTTCCTCGGGCTGTCTTCCAAGCACTATGTTTATTACCATGTTTCCAAGGCCTATCAGTACTTCGTTTAAGATTATCGGCATGCACTTTTTAATATATGAACCCGCAAATTTCCTGCTTATCTTGAAATGGTCCTTTATTGCAAGAAGATATGGATGTCCGTTTTTTACTCCGAGAAATGTTATAATGGCAACGCTCACAAACTGCGCAATGACCGTTGCAATAGCAGCGCCGCGAACTCCAAGCGGCTTAAAACCAAGATGTCCAAATATCAGTACCCAGTTAAGGAAAATGTTGGTAACAACTGCTGCCACAGATCCGTAAAGCGGGATCCTAACCCTCTCGGTACACCTAAGGAGCGCAGCCATAGCCATCGACAAAACCATGAGAGGATATCCAAATCCCACGATTTTTAGATAGGAAATGCCTATCTGTCTTATAGATTCCTTATCTGTATACAGGCTCATCACAAGATTGGGGAAACATGTCGCCATCACAGCAAAAAACAGCGCAACAGCCATCATACAAGACAAAGTAAGTCCGTATGCTCTGTTAATTCCCTTATCGTCTCTTGCTCCCCAATACTGTGATATGAAGAGCATTCCTCCTCCGACAAATCCCCAATAACCGCTGAACATCAGTGATGAAAATTGCGCGCAAAGTCCAACCGCACCTACTTCAGTCTGTCCTATAGATGCGATCATCATGGTATCCACCATGGAACCTGTTGTTGTAAGAAGGTTCTGAAGTGCCACAGGCACTGCGATTATCGCCACCTTCCTTAAAAAATCTGCCCAGTCAAATCTTTTTGTTGCCATAACCCCTACCTAATTTATGAATAAGTCAGTAAATAAAGATTCCTGTTTTTCTGAGGAAAAAACAAAAAACAAAAGCCTAAACAATATCCGCTACCTGTATGCGAGCCACCTCGATAAGATCAGAAGGACTAAGCTCTATCTGGAATCCTACCTTGCCTGCACTCACATATATTTTGTCGAAATCCATTGCTGTCTCATGTATAAATGTCGGAAACTGCTTCTTCATTCCAATGGGAGAGCATCCCCCGTGAACATAGCCCGTAAGTGGAAGGAGCTCCTTTTGCTTTATCATACTAACCGCCTTTTCGCCTGCTGCCTTTGCAGCTTTCTTAAGATCAAGCTCTTCCTTAACAGGAACCACGAATACATAGTACGCACCGCTCTTAGCCTGCGTAACCAGTGTCTTAAATACCTTGTCAGGATTCTCCGAGAGCGCCTCGGCTATCTCCTCTCCGGACATAGTTGCATCCTGAGTATACGCGTGGCTCTCATAACTTATCTTTTTGCCATCAAGCACACGCATTACATTTGTCTTTTCTTCTTTTTTCATAATAAATCCTCAAATATTCTGAATTGGCAGACCAGATTCCTCGCCATGCTAGACCTGGTCCCGCACGGTTTCTTTTTTTCTTAGAAAAAGCAAAAACCTATGCTTTCTCTATCTTAGCACAAGTTTCCGAAAGTTTTGAGTATATATGAGATAGAATTTGAGGTTAGGAATTTTGAGTTTTCGGCGCCAACGTTGCGGAGCGGCAAAAGCCACAAGTTGCCACGAAATCACAGGGACTTGGGGCTTTTGAGGAATTCGCAGATGCGGTGACTGAACGAATTCTCCTAGTAGCAAGGTCGAAAAGCCACAAGTACATAGGAAAATGAACAGACTTGTTGCTTTTGCGCTTTCCGCACAAACGTCCTGGAGAGCGAAAAGCCACAAGTTGCCACTAAATCACGGGGACTTGGGGCTTTTGAGGAATTCGCAGATGCGATGACTGAACGAATTCTCCTAGTAGCAAGGTCGAAAAGCCACAAGTATATAGAAAAACAGCTATACTTGTTGCTTTTGCGCTTTCGGCGCAAACGTCCTGGAGGGCGAAAAGCCACAAGTTGCCACTAAATCACGGGGACTTGGGGCTTTTGAGAAATTCGGAGATGCGGTGACTGAACGAATTCTTCCTCTGACAAGGGTGAAAAGCCCCAAGTATATAGGAAAATGGACAGACTTGTTGCTTTTGCGCTTTCGGCACAAACGTCCTAGAGAGAGAAAAGCCACAAGTTGCCACTAAATCACGGGGACTTGGGGCTTTTGAGAAATTCGGAGATGCGATGACTGACCGAATTCTGAATTAAGGGGAGTTTAAATCATTATTCCTTCCTGATGAGCTGTCTTATCTTGTCCCAGTCAGGTGTTCTGGTATAGTTGCCGTTTGGGAACTCGGCGTTCTTATTCCAAGGGCGATCGAATACCATAACTTTAAGGTCCGGCATATGATCAAAGTACTTGAAGGCAAGGGGCGAGTCCTCTATTGCATAGTCAAACTTCATTTTGTAGTAATCTTCAAGTTCTAAGCTAAACTCGCTGTCTTTAAGGAAAAAGTCCCTGCCATACTTGTTAAGGCAGTAGAGCTGCGCTCTATCAAGGCCATGCTCATCAAGCCATTTTCGTGATGCTCCGTAAGCTACGGCAGGTCTTCCGGTTATTACGAATACTTCGTGACCTTCATCAATAAATTCATTTAAAACTCTGGATGCTCCCGGGGTTTCGTCATAGGACAAAAGCACTTCATCCGTGTGTCCTTCTGCCATGAGCTTTTGGTACTCATCATCTGTAAGCCCAAAAGACTCCTGCAAATTAAAGGAATGCATCTCCTCATAAGGAACATCCTTCTGAAAAAATCTCGCTGCTATCTTAGTAAATGCTTTCGCTGTTTCGCACAGGCAATCATCGAAATCCACATATATTTTCATACTAAAATCTGACCTCATTAATCAATTAAAAAACTGTATCTTCTCTGTGATTATAGGTCATTTTCGAAAATATTGACAGTATAAAAGGAAAAGATTTCACCATCCTCTTCATAGTACACAGTTCCATAACTGACATCTTCGCCATCAAGCTCAGGTGATTCCACTTCTTTATACGGAAGTGAGGATATTATCTGCAACAATTCTTCAGGATTTTTTACAATTCCTGTCTGCATCGTTTGATCTCCAAAGGCACTGTCAAGCCTGTATACCATCAGAAACTCATCATCTTTATTTACAAGAAAATTCACGTTTTCCGAAGCATATCCTTTGTATGCGTGATATGCTACAAAGTTGTCAATTGTCAGGCTATCCGGAAGATGATCGGACCAAGAAGTCTTCGAATCCAGTTCCTTTTTGATTTTCCATATAGGGGTAGTTTCATCTTCCATGTATTCAATATCAACTGAGCTTATATCCACTTTTATTTCCTCACTAGTATTTTTTTCTTTTGATTCTTCCAAAGAAGATTCACTGTTTTCTTCATCTGATTCCGTAAAATCTGTATCGCTTTCTTCATCTGATACTACGGAATCTGTATTGTTTTCTCCATCTGATAATCCGGCGTCATTCGCTGAAAGTTCTCCGTCTTCCGCAGATGTTACCTGCTCTGATATTTCCTGCTGCCTTCTTTGCTCCTTATCTTTAGGCAAAGATGCGCATCCTGATATAAGTGCTGCAAATATACTTAATGCAATTATTCCCTTTGTAAATTTTTTAATAATCATATTCTATTACCATATACGTTTCATTATCGTCCATTTCAGACATTTCAAGATAGTATTCCCTTCCCCATGAAGAAACTATGATCTTGCCATCATCAGTCACACCGGTAACCATCATACAATGAGCACCAATCGGACCATATTCTGAGCCATCCATATTATAAAGCATTTCTTCATCTGTGCCGTTAGGTCCATCAGGGTGCGCTCCTATCAAAACGTACTTTCCATTCCTTGTATACTTCTCAATATCTTCCGGTGTCATTTTAACATTTTGTGTCGAAGTCGCTGTTATATTCTTATCTTTTAAATAGTTATTGAGAATATCCATTCTTGATTCCGGACCAGTCCCTTGCGGATATCCATCTTTCCCTATATTTATACCATCTCTGTACGCAGTAGTATACATTTCGATGAATAATCTTTCATGATTAACGTTTCCGTTTTCATCATAGTAAGGAAAACCAAAAATCTTCTCAAACTCATCTTCTTTTCCGGCAAATTCCTGAAAGATCGAATTACACATTGCAACATATCCGCATCCTTTTTGTGTTGCATAATCAAGCATAGCTTTTGCTTCTTCTTCAGTCAATCCAGGGTATATTTTCTTGATCCATTCATAAGCTTCTTTAAATTCAGCATCGTTCCCGGCTATTTCCCTGACTCTTCCCTGATCTCCACCATACTCTCCATCCTCTCTGAATACATCTGATTCAACCATAGAGGTGTTTCTTTCCTTTAAAAGACGGCTGATCTCTTTAGCATATTTGGATTGTTTTGTTGTATTACCTGTTAAGCGCGCCTCTGTTTCAAGATATGTATTAGCTATAAGTTCGAGATCTATCCCATATCTATTTACGAGATTCGCCTCTTTATGCAAAGCTCTTGCAAGTATATCAAGCACCAACTTCACCTGAAAGATATACAGACAATTGGAGAGACTAAGATGCATGTCATTTTTTACTTCCAATACTTCTCTTTCTTTTTGCCACAAGTGTTCCGAATCAGCATCCAGCTGCTTGGCATTATTTAGTACCTGCTTTGTATCAATGTAAAATTGTTTTCCCATTCCTCTATTCCTTTCGGATATGATTTTTAATTGCCTAAAATCTCTTTACTCCGCTTTGTATTGTAACTGATTTATGCTCCGATTTAACTTTTCTGCGACGAAATGCTCGAATTACAGGATGAAATGCATTTTGTTGGACATATGTTGGACAGTGCCTGCTAATATATCCCTTAGTAAAAGAAAAAGCGTTAAAAATTTATGCAAAACCCCAATTAATGAAAAAAGTAAAATTTGTGAGGAGAAACTAATGAAAAACAGAATATTGAAAATGTCCCTATCGATCACTACCATAGCAGCTCTGTCAGTAGCTATGCTTTCAGGCTGCGCAAGTAGCAAAGTGGCAGAAACAGTGCCGGAAACAGAAAATGCAGAAGCAGCAACTGATACCACGGATCAAGAGGTGCTTCCGGAGGCACCTTACTTCGTGAAAGGTGTATACAGCTGCTACAATGCCGCAGATGAAAATCCCGAGAAGACCTTCTTTTATGTTTTTTATGACGAAACATCAGGTCGTTACGAAAATGCCGTAGACGGCATGGGACTGCCATTTACCTGCGAGCAGAAGGATGGAAAAGTTATCCTTACTCTTGGCGGTGAAGGCGAAGAACCCAAAGACGTTCTGGAAGTATCATCGGTTGAAAACGGCATCGTAAAGGCAAGCTATGAAGAAAGCGACAGCGTTCTTGTATTTGAGCCTATACCGGATGCCGATCCCGACAACTTTGATTCGGCTGACTACATGGTACTTCCCAGCGAGTCGGAATGAAGTAAATCAAGGCTATTGGAAAAATTTCTCTTTTTTGCTTTGTTGGTATGACTATTTTGTTGTTTTTCTCATACCAAATTAGTTCTTAAACCTGATATTTTCCAAAACAAGGTTCGAAAGAGCATGAAAACAGCCTGAAAATCATACCAATCGTAAGATATGTCTTTGCTATTTCCAAAAAGAGGATATTGTATCCTTTAAGAATATAATTCTGAAATCATGCGTTGATGCTGCTACTTTTATAAATGTACGTAAAAAAAATCAGGGAGCCGATTGGCTCCCTGACCTACAAAATCATATCAAATTATTTCTTGCTGAGTGTTCTATAAATGTCTACATAATCTGTATCGTATACTTTTGTAAGCTTATCCTGATAGATAATCAAAATTCTTGTAGATGAAACATTGCCTACAGATGAATTTTCATAAATACCCTTATAGTCCTTACCATCCACTGTTCTATCATAGAATGTTTTAGAATAATTGCTTAAATAAGGCTCGCTTCCAAGCTTAATCTTCTTGCCATTTTTCACCTTAGTATAGACTTCGGTCTTTTTTTCGCTTTCACTAATACCATCAATAGTATCAAGGCAGTCACCATCACCATTCAAATCAAGCCTAACAGTCTTTGTACTTCTTTCGATATCACCATCTTCGTTAACTACCTTGTCTTCATATCCCGGATCTGTAATCACATAAATATTCTTAAGTGCATATCCCTTATTCATTGTAACCTTGAGCTTACCAGACTTCTTATTGAAATATGTGTCTGACTTAGCATTTTCTAAAACATTGGCATAAATTTCTTTTCCTGCAAACTTTACAGATTTAACACCTGTATCTCCTACAGTTACCTTAATCTTCTTTGTTGCAACTTTATTTCCATTGGCATCATTAATCTGATACTGAATAACCGCATTACCAGCTTTTTTACCATAAATTCTAAACTGTACTGCGCCATAATCCTTAAGTTCATCTGCAGCAGTAGCATCAGCTGTCTTCTTTATTCTCTCTCCTGTCGCAGGATCTATAATATAGTATGTGCCTGCATCATTTGCATCTTCATACCATACATTTGTATTCTTGGTATATCCAGCCACCTTCACTGTAGCAACATCTTTACCACTCTTAATCTTTACTTTACTAACAGATACCTGTCCATAGCTAAAAGGAACATCTATATAGTTATATCTACCAGTCTGAACTTTAACCTTTTTATAGTTGTAATATGTATTAGCAAAATCACTTGATCCACTAGTTAACTTATAACTATATTCTTCTTCTGTAACTCTGGTATATGAAGCAGATTTACCTGTTTCCTTAGATGTCGCAGTGTATGATCCATCTGCATTACGGTTGTAATCAGTCATCTTAGCATTTGCTGTTACAGGTGAAACGAGCGCAAATGAAAGTGCAAGAGCGAGTGCAGATGCGCCGAACTTAGAAAATTTACTCATAAAGTCTTTCCTCCATAATAAATGATTTTTTGTGAACACTTTGTGTCCCGTGACAAGTTTCATTTTAACTCCGCCATATTAAAAGTCAATACGTTTTTTATCATTTTTCTGACATTTCCAACTTGTTTAATTAAGTTTATAAATAGTTTATAATTTCGTACAAAGAGCAAAACGCAGATGCCATCGCGCCTTATGGCATCTGTGTTTACGGTAATTGTGTCCATTATGCAAACCGTAGTTTATCAATTATTAATGATTATATTTTTTGTATAAACCCTATTAGATTATGATTGCATTGTCTGATAGTTTCGGTAATTGTCAATTATATTCTGTAATGTGTTTATATTTTATTAATAAATAGCGCTCCAATAGGTTCTATCCCCATTTCATGCAATGATCCTATAATACTAATACATCGTTTCTTAAATAACCGGACCAAATTCCTGCCTGCTTACTCTAATTTAAAAATCAGGGAGCCAACCGGCTCCCTGACATAAATCCATTGCAGTTTATTTCTTTCCAAGTACTCTAAAAATATCTACAGTTTTATAATCATATTTCTTTGTTAGCTTATCCTGATAGATAATTAATATTTGTGTATTTGAGAGACCATTAACTAATAAAGACTCTGCAGATGACTGATATTCTTTACCATCTAATTCATTAGTAGATGTTTCTTTAAGATAAGCACTTTCCGAAGGCTGGCTTCCAAGCTTAATCTTCTTGCCATTTTTTACCTTGGTATAGATTTTATTATTATCTTCCTTTTCCTCAATACCATCAATAGTATCAAGGCAGTCACCATCGCCGTTAAGATCAAGCCTTACAGTTTTCGGCCTTCTGTGTTTGTAATTACCCTCAGTTACATCTTCATATCCAGGGTCAGTAATTACATATATTCTCTTAAGGGCATACCCCTTATTCATTGTAACCTTAAGCTTACCCGACTTCTTGCTGAAGTATGTATTGGCCTTGTGGTAAACTAAAGCGTCAGCATATATTTCTTTCCCGGCAAATTTAACAGACTTAACCCCTGTATCTCCTACAGAGATTTTCATCTTCCTTATTGCAACTTTATTTCCGTTTACATCATTTACCTGATACTGAATGACAGCATCTCCTATTTTTTTACCATATATCCTGAATTTTACTATGCCATAATTCTTAAGCTTTTCATCAACCGTTGCATCAGCTACTTTCTTGATCCTCTTACCGGTTGCAGGATCAACGATATACCTTGTGCCTGCTTCATTTACTTCATCACAACGAACATTTATATATTTCTCATAACCGGCTACCTTAACCGCTACGATATCTTTTCCGCTCTTTATCTTTACCTTACTTACAGATACCTGTCCATAAGAAAGCGGTACTTTTAAAAAATTATACTCACCGACCTGTACTCGTTCTTTCTTATGGTTGTAATAGGTTTCTTCAAAATCACTGGCTCCGCTGATAAGCTCATCATCATACTCATCATCACCCTTGGACCATGTAGTTGTCTTACCTGTTTCCTTGGATGTCTTCGTATATGTATCACCACTATTTTTATTAACATCGGTCATAGCGCTGACAGTAACAGGTGAAACGAGTGCAATTGAAAGTACAAGAGCGAGCGCAGATGCACCTAGCCTAGAAAATTTACTCATAAACCATCCCTCCATCTTTAGATAAAATGAACACTTTGTGCTCCGTGACAATTTAATTTTTTATCGTTACAACAATGGAAGTCAACGCAGTTTATAGTAATTTTCTGACATTTTCTATATGTTTAATCAAGTTTTATGAAATTTTTTTAAACCCTGCTGCCGTCTCAGATCTTTGATGCTCGCTCAAGGGCATCGTCTATATGAGCGCAGAAGTTCTCTTTTCCTACCTTATCAACAAAGCCGCCCTTTTCCATAGTACGCATAGGCTGCTCGTTTACGTGAGAGAAGATAACCTTAATGCCCTTCTTGGTGCAGTCATCGTAGAGCATCTCGAGAGATCTCATAGCTGTTGCATCAAGTGCGGGTACGCTACGCATTCTGATAACAAGGCACTTGGTGAATTCCTTGGTTGTAATTCCGCTTAAAGCATCCGCATCGCCGAAGAACATGGGACCTGTGATCTCGTATACTCTTACATGCTTGGGAACAACGCGGTATTCGATGCTGTCAGGGTCGTTCTCCTCAGGATCGATATAAGTCCAGCTCTTTACTGATGATTCTTCGCTCATTCTCTTCATAAAGAGAACGCATGCGATAACCATGCCAACTTCAATCGCAATTACGAGATCAAATATAACTGTGAGAACGAAGGTTGTAACAAGTACGATGATGTCGCTCTTAGGTGCAGTCTTGCAGAGGCGGGCGAATACCTTGTACTGGCACATATTGTAGGCAACCTGGAAAAGAATCGCCGCAATAGTAGGCATGGGGATGAGTGCTGCATAAGGCATGAGCACAACCATAATAAGCATAAGTGTTATTGAGTGTACAATTCCCGCAATGGGAGTTCTTCCGCCGTTTTTAATATTGGCTGCTGTTCTTGCGATAGCGCCTGTTGCAGGGATACCGCCGAACAAAACAGAACCGATGTTACCAAGGCCCTGAGCTATGAGCTCCATGTTTGATCTGTGTCTTGATCCTATCATTCCGTCAGCAACAACTGCTGATAAGAGTGATTCGATCGCAGCAAGGATTGCAATCGTGAATCCGTTTGAAAATGATGCTCTTACAAGTGACCATGAAAAAGCGGGTGTATGGAACTTAGGAAGGCCTCCGTTTATTGTATAGAGGTCGCCTATTGTATTTACCTTAAGTCCAAGTCCCTTAACAAGGGCAATTCCTACAAGAACCGCAATAAGAGAAGCGGGGATCTTGTCCACGAACTTAGGCCAGATGATAAGTACTGCAAGGCAGACAAGACCAACTATAACTGCCTGTATGTTTATAGTACCTATGTTTTTGATGATTGCACTTACCTTCTCCATTGTCTCAATTGTGACTGTTCCCTTGGGATAGGTAAGTCCGAGGAAATCCTTGATCTGACCGATAAGGATCGTAACAGCGATACCTGCGGTAAATCCTGTAGTTATTGTATATGGGATAAATTTGATAAGGCTTCCGAGTCTGAAAACACCCATCAGTATGAGAAGTATGCCTGCTATGATGGTTGCCATCATAAGTCCTTCCATACCGTTTGTAGCTACAATGCCTGCAACAATTGTGGCAAATGCGGCTGTGGGGCCTGCTATCTGAACTCTGCTGCCTCCAAGAAACGAAATGATAAAGCCCGCAACGATCGCAGTATAGAGACCTTCTTCCGGTCCTACGCCAGACGCAAGGGCAAGCGCGATTGACAACGGCAATGCTATGATAGCGACAATAATACCTGCAATCACATCAGTAGTGAACTGTTTTACCGAATATTTCTTAATAACGGAAAACAGCATTGGTTTGATTTTTTCCTTTTCCATAATCTCCTCCGAAAAAATAAATAAAAAATATATCAATGGAATCTGTAGAGTGTCCACATATCCTTCTGATAAACCTCCTCATATTCTGTGACATTGAGATTGCTGTATAAGAGATTCTCTATCACAGCATCCTTGTTGTCATTGTCAGCTATATAAGCACAAAAAGATTCACAGGAAGCAAATTCGCCTCCTACGATTTCTTCCGTATTTGCCTCATTTACATAAAAGGCTTCTGGAAATACAAGTATTTCATCCGTAAGTCTCCAGATATTGTCGGGAGTCTGGTCATTATAGGCAATAACAAGCTTATCATCATTGGAGAGGCAGCTTTCTACGTATGCCATATGCTCCTTCTCCTCCGGATACAAAAAGAGAACATGCTTATATGTGATAAGTCCTCTTGCACACACAACAGAAAATATTATAGCAGTTATTGCAAGCGGCAGGCTTATTCCTTTTACAAATCTGTTTCCGACAATGACTCTTGCGCCTATTCTTGTAAAGTAGACGAGAATAAGAATGATTATAGGATAAACCGGCATCTCATATCTGTTAGAAGTATTTCCAAGAAGGAGCGCGGTCTTGGCAACTATAAAAAAGTAGCAAAAAGTCGTAAAGACCAAAAGCCTTATCTGGAATACAACTTTTCTGTCTCTTTCCTTTTTTACCTTGGGGAAGATCCTTATTCCCAAAACAGCCAGGGCAAAGAGTATAAGGAATAATAATCCAAGATCTGAGAGCAGATATTCATTAACAAGTCCTATAAAGAACCCGAATCTGTCCAGAATATTGGCCGCATCTGAAAAAGCTGCCTGAGCCTCTTTTCCTCTGTAGCCTCTGAAAATATGTGAAAGAGAAGCAGGATAAACAAAAACAGCAAGCATGAGGGAAATGCCGCATGCAAGAACATACATCGCTGCAGACTTTATCGCTATTTTAAATCCTATTTTCTCAAAATATTCTTCGCTGTTTCCATCGCCATCAGTTACCTTCTTGCGCGGAACTATCGTAAGCATCCACATGCAGAAGGAGAAGCCTATCATAGTCATGAAGATCAGGTAGTAATACTGCGTCATAAAGCCGAAGAAATTGACAAGGGCTATTGAGATCAGGTATTTTCTGTAGATCTTATGATTATATTTTCCATCATCCTTTAATTTCCTGTCGCAGAGCCTTAGCTTAATGATTGCAATAAGCCTCACATGAAGAAGGCTTGATGCTATGACAAAAACCGTCATCCACATGTACATTCTGATGAACATCACGCCGGATATCGTCATAGGATTAAAGCCAAATGCTATCAGCACGATAGCGCGCAGCGGCTTATCCATTCCTATTGCTTTGGCAAGCTCATAGAGAAGCACATAGCACAGGATAAAAGCTAGCATATTTACGCCGATCCCGATCCATTTTGAAAAGACTCCTGGAAACAGCGAGCAAGCCGTGTGCAGGATGTCATAAAAGAGCGGCGGGTGAACGTCCCAGGACTGAACAAGGGATATCAGCCTGTAATTAAATCTCTCTCCGGGCAAAACCACAAATTCGTTTTTTATGGTCTCACTGCTCTGCCATTCCCTGTCCGGGTAGTAGAGGCCAAGACTTCTGTTTGATGAAAAATACGAGTAGTACTCATCCTCATGGAAGCCTGCCTTCTGATATCCGAAGAAGATAATGACAATAAGCTCCAGAACAAGGATAAGTGCAAGTATTAAATTGTAAGCATTAATCTTTTTATTCATATATCAAAGACCTCGCAGCCTTGCATGCACCGTTCTTACGAATTTGGGCGCGGTGGCAAGGAGCTGTAAATATATCCTGTTCTTTTTGGTAAGATAGGGATTTTTCCTTATATCCTTTTTGTGATGTCTAAGGAACTCTACGACATCCTTTTTATAATATCTGTTGTCGCTCTTCATCTGACTTATCGGTATGTGGAGTAAATAATCAAGTCTCTGGATAAGGCAGAACCTGACAGCTATATCGTGAAGGTCGGGATATTTCTCGTCAACAAGGTTTAGCGCGACATCAGAGTTTCGCACTATATCATTAAAAACAGGAGGGAAATACTCCTTGTCCTCCTTTTTCTTCCTGCTGTTACTTCCAAGTCTGTAGAATACGTGATAGTACTGACCGGGCAAAATAACTAGTTTATCCACATCTGAGATCATTTTGATCATCAGATAAAAATCTTCATTAAGTTCATTTTCCGGAAATCTGCCATAGTCCTTCTTAAAGAGTTCTGCCTTTGTTATCCTGGTGCAAAAAGAGGCATCCCCTGTATGAAGAAGGAGCGTTTTTAAATGTTCTTTACCTGATATGACAGTTATTTTTTCGGGAGGGATGCACACATCAGGAAGCTTTTGTCCGTTTTCATCTATCTCGTCGCGGGAAGCCTGTACCATGGGAGCATCAAACATCATAGCGGCTTTCATAAGTTCCTCATACATATGGGGATCCACGTAATCGTCGCTGTCGACAAATCCTATATAATCACCAGTCGCTTTTGATAAACCGTAGTTTCTGGCTGAGCTGCTTCCGCCGTTTTCCTTGTGAAGGACGGTGACATTCCTTTTGTCCCTGGCATATTCTTTTGCCTTATCAAAAGTGTTATCTGTACTTCCGTCATCAACGACTATTATTTCAAGAAGTTCCTTGGGATAGGTCTGCGAGCAGACAGATTCAAGGCATCTGACTATCAGATCCTCTATGTTGTAAGCGGGTATAATGATGCTTATTTTCAAGTTATACTTGTTACTACTCAAGATGATTGTCCTCCGAGAGGCTTCGCAAAAAGCCCGCAGGTCTTAAAACTTCTGCCCTGCTAAGTGGTCCGTCCAATGGAAAGTCATATCCCTTTTCAGAGCCGTTATTAAGTACATATTCGCAAAAAGAGATCAGTCTTTTTGCTGCTATATTTGCATTCCATTTATCGCGGATTGTTTCATAGGCATTTAACTGAAGGTGTCTTATTTTCTCAGGATCCGTGCACAGACTGTATAAGGCATCCGTAAGATCACTTAAAGAGCAGTTATCAAAGGTCATGCCGTTTTCATTTTCTCTTATCAAAAAAGGAACTGCTCCCGCTTCGCTAGATGCAACAACTGCGCAGAGGCTGTTCATGGCTTCGTTTACAACAGCGCCCCAGCCTTCAAGGTAGTTACTTGAAAAGACCATGATATGGCTCATCTCCATGACCTTCCTTACTTCAGAAGGCGGAAGTGCTCCATGCATTATGACATTCTCGTATAGGCCGCTGTCTGCAATCAGCTTCTCAAGTTCAGATCTTCTGTTTCCATCCCCAACTATGTGAAGGCAGAAATCTATACCTTTTTCTTTAAGTGTTTTTGCTGCTTTTACCACAAACTCCGGGTGCTTTAATCTGATAAGTCTTCCTGCAAAGCAGATATTTATTTTTTCGCCGTCTCTGTAGAGCATGCTATCTATCTGCTGCTCTGAATATTCTGTAAATGGCGGGAAGTATCCCCACTTATACATTTTATGAGGATATGCGCCTATTGCCTTAAAGTCGCCTGACACATAGGCTCCGGCACATAGAAGATGTACGTTTTCTTTTCTAAATCTTATGTGCTCATCATATTTTGCCATGAGGCCTCTTGGAGAAAACATCTTCCATCTGCCCTCGCGATATATTCTCTCGCTTATTCTGATGGATGGCTTTTTCTGCATGAGGCGTTTTCTTGTTTCGATATAGGCGGGGGAATTTTTATCATCCCCTATCCAGCCAAGGAGCATTATATCGGACTTTCTTATAAGGCGCTTTGAAAGCTCCTCTTCCTCATAGATTCTGTGGACATAGGGGAGCTTTTCACTATTCCATCCCATCTTAATGCGCTCTTCGTCCATGGGACTTACTTCCACAAAGGAAAAATCCCCGCCAAGAATCCTTGCCATTTCGTTGCAAAATGGCATCTGGTGGTGGTTTATGTAGTTAGAAACAAATACTACTTTCATTTATCTATCTCTTTATATATTTCAAGAAGTCTCTCAAAGTTGGTATTGCCATCGTGGACAAGGAGTGCTCTCTTTTTGGCATTATCTCCGTAGACCGCCGCAATAACGGGCTCTCTGAATATCTGTATTATTGCTTTTGCAAGTTCCTCGGGATTGCCTGCTTCAAACATAAGTCCGTCGACATTTTTTTCAAACATACTGGGGATGCCGCCTGCATCAGAAGCAACAACGGGAACACCAAGAAGCATTGCTTCTGCAAGTGAATTTGGTGAGTTTTCAAGTATTGAAGGGCACACAAATACATTGCTTTTTAGAAGCTGTTCCTTCATCTGCTCTGCAGATAATTTACCAAGCATGATGACCTTTGAGCCGAGACGATATTTCCTTATCAGCTTTTTAAGGTATTTGCCGTAGGCTGATATTCTTATGGCAAGGGGGTATCTGCTTTTACCCGATGCCTTTTTTTGTTCGTCAGGAATTGTTACTGTTTTTCTTTTTATCCTGCCTATTATGCTGTTTCCTGCAACATAGAGCTTGGTGTCAGGGAATTCCTTTAATATCTCAGGCATAGCCATGAGCATAAAATGCATTCCCTTTAATGGATAGTCTCCCTGTGATAAAAAGATGCTGTGAGGAACGGTATTTACCGATCTCCATGCGTCCTTATAAAAAGTGCTGCGCATGGTCTCATTCATCTTGTGATAGGTGGCATCAGGGTTTATCCTCTCTGTCACCTCTTTGTCAAAATCTGTTCGCCCTGTGATATGGCCTGATAGTTTGATCACTTTTATTTCATTCTCTCCGCGAAGGACGTATTTTTCCTGCTGCTGAATAAGAGAGTCATTTTTGTACTTATCCCTGAATGTCCTTGCTTCCTGAACTTGTTTCGGAATGCCCGCCATATATACCTTGGCTATTTCAGAGCATACACCCTGGATTCCAACAAGTGTCCTTTCAGGGTTATTAAATGCTTTGACTGCAGCAAGGCAGTGAGGGAACTCTGTTCCAAACACATGCAAAATATCAGGTTTAAAGTCGCCTATTATCGCTCTAAACCTGTCCTCTAATTTTTCATCATATATCTCAGGGGTATTGGTGTTTTCCGAGAAGAGGTAGAATTTTACTCCATCAAGGCATACGGGTTCATCTCCCATATCGTTACCCGGAAAGCATATTCCGAGTTCTATATTATTATTTTTTCTGCCGAGGGCAATTCTCTCATAGGCGCCCGAAAGCCAGCCTTCTCTGTCAGACCAGGGAAGGCCCTTTTCTTTGGCAAATGCCGGCAGCATTATATTACAAACCCACAAAACTTTCATACTATTCACACATTCTACTTCTTAGTGCTTTACTTTTTATTTCTGTATAAAGCGCTCTTGATCTTATTATATACTCCCGCAGTTTTTGGATTCTGCGCTATCTTCGTGCGAAGAGGCGCAAGTGTAAGCATCCTTACAAGGTCAAACTTCTGTATCTGAGATCTGGACAGATAGAGGTGGATGATCTGCTGCCTCTCGGTCTCTGATACTTTCCTGTTTTCCACAGTCTCTGAAAATCCGCCGCCCTCATAATCAGCTATGAGAAGCCCTGTGTATACAGTCCTTGCGCGTTCAACATAGAAGCACCTGAGGAAATGCTCATAATCTGCACGAACTTTCCATACAGTGTCAAAAGGATATCTGTACATCAGTCTCTCGTCATAGAAGCACGCCTGATGCGAAGGTACATTTCTGTAGCAGGCAAAGTCGTTTATCTTAGGTATAGAGGAAACCCTCTGCCCTGTCACCATCTCGAATATATCTCCATAATAGATTGCAGGAAGCATTATTCCCTTGTCAGCAGTCTCCTGTTCTATCGCGTCGTGAACTCTAAGAAGTACGTTATTATCTGAAAAGATATCGCCGCAGTTAAGGAAATATACGTATCCCGGCCTCTGAGAGGTTGACACAAGTTTTCTGCTTAAGTCAGCTTCCTCATCAGCTATTCCAAGCTCTGACAAGGTTTTTTCTTTCAGTATCCTGACAGCGCTGTTCATTGCATCATAGATTCCAAGGTCTTTTTCCCTGACTATGGTGCACTTATCTGCAGACTTATCACCTATTTTGGTGCCAAACATTGCCTCCGCCTTTTCAAGGGAACCGTCAGTTGATCCACCGTCCTTGATTATTACGCGGTAGTTAGGAAATGTTTGCGATTTTATGCTGTTTAATGTTTTTATCAAATCGTCCCCTGCGTTATAGGAAACGACGATTATGTTGAAAAATGGTCTCATATTATTCACCTGTCAGCCAAATCCTCTTTCAGAGAGGGTTGCGGGCATTTCGTGGAACAAAAATGTTTCGTATGGAAGTATCCTTATTCCGTCGTTGCCTGCACTTCTCATGTACATTATAAAGTATCCTACGCATGCAATCATAAGAAAGATTTTTACCGCACCATACAGCCTTGCCTTTTTAGTGTTTTTGGAAGCATCAAGGTCAAGTATCATCTCCGGTATATAGATTATCTGCGTCACAGTAAGGTAGTAGCAGATTCTTGATACCGTCGGGATAAATGATCCAAATGTATAAAACGCAAGCGCCATGAGGTTTGCATAAAAATAAAAACTCTTTTTATCAGTATCAACCACAGTTTTGCCATATACGAAAAATGCAAAAAGCAAAACGGCTATGCACCTTATTATGCTGACCTTGCTGGTTCCGCCCGTAAGATATTCCGTTCCTGCATAAGACGGATAGAGCATAATAAGTATCTTAAGATACATATCTCTAAAAAAAAGGCACGAAAGGCATACTCCAAGTGCTATGCCAAGCATCCATCTCTTCCACTTAAGCTTTGCAAGGGGATAGAGGATAAGTACCACCAAAAGCGACTTATGAAAAAGCGCTCCTACAAGGACAAGCAGCACAAATCTTGGATAATCTCTTTTAAAAAAGAATGTCATAGCATAAAGAGCAATTCCAAGCGCGAGGTAATATCTGACTGTTGATAGCGACTGGAAGTAATATCCAAGCAGCATAAACATCATAAAGGATGTCACAAAGTCGGGCGATAGCTCATATATGCCTATCATAAAAAACAAGATGGTAAAAAATGAAAATATGGCAAATACCAGCACGTAGTTTTCAAATCCCGATATCCTGTAAATAACCTTTGTAAGGATGTTGAACCCGGGCTCTGTGGGCACGACTGCATTGGAATAGGTTCTATGCATGAACTCCACATATTTGCTGTAGTCATTTCCCACATTAAGGCGAAGGGCTGATACTCCCACAAGCAGTACGAAAATAAACAAAAGGACTATCTTTTCTCTGTACTGTCCTCTTCTTGTGCCTCTGTATATTAAATTGTATCTGTCGATGTCGGTCGCAGGCAGCGATGTTTTTCCCTGCACAAATAAAGAAAGGATGAACGTCGCCACCGTCAGTGTAAGATACACTACCATAGGTTTTTACCTTTCTTTTATTCCTTTTCGTAATAAGGAAAAGGCTCTGTCAAAAGGAATATCTTTACACATGGTTTTTCTGTTTTTAAATAAAAATCTAAAGCCCATCACTGCAGCAAGTCTTCCGTAGAGATACTTGTAGAGGACTCCTCTGTCGTAAAAGAACTTATCTGTATATCCTTCAAACCATGTTGATGGTCTTAATGATACTTCATGGCCTATAGAAATAGGGCTCTTATAAATCCTTAGCTTTTTTTCAAGGCAGTCATGTAAAAAGAGCGAATCCTCTCCGTTACTGTATTTTGCACCGCCTCCAAATAATAGAGAAAATGTTACTCCGCTCTTGTGAAGGCTCTCTCTTCTTGCAACTATCGCGTAGGCAGGATATCTTCCGTAGTTTAGCCTGGTTACTCTGCCAAACTCATTATTGTGATAGGTCTCTCTCCCCGGAGCTGCCTGTACATTAAACATTATGATGTCGGCTTCCGGATTGTATGCCATCTCTTGCTCAACAAGTCTTGAATAGCCATCATCAAGAACTATATCTTCGTCGCAAAACTGCACATACTCATGGTCTGCTCTAAGAAGAGCCAGATTCCTTGAAAGTCC
Organism: Butyrivibrio sp. NC2002; assembly: GCF_000702265.1. Taxonomy (GTDB): domain Bacteria; phylum Bacillota; class Clostridia; order Lachnospirales; family Lachnospiraceae; genus Butyrivibrio. The sequence goes on along the minus strand of NZ_KL370880.1, from coordinate 101,523 downwards.
GACGCCTTTTTCATCACAGTCAAATGCCCTTACCATGTACTTATCTGCGGAATTCTCTTTACTGTATTCAAATTCCTTATAGTCATAGTGACCCGACTGGTTGATTATTATGGCATCGGTTTCTATATTCATTTTTTGGGGCAAAAGCTCTGTATTTTGATTTACAGAAGCCACAAGCAGTTGAATTTGAGTCATATTAAAGTCCCAGATATCTCTTTATATATTTTGCGTCTGCATTCGTTATTACTATTCCGATGATGGGGCACTCCAGTTTATGGAGCATGGAGATAAGGTGCTCACACATAGCGCCGTTCTTTTTGCCCATATCCATAAGGATAATTGCTCCCTGAGCAATTTGCAGTTCTGTGCTTATCTTGTCATCATTGCCGGGCAGCGCCATGGGAAGGAGCTTTGTTTTTTCAAAGTCAAAAGCACTTCCGATCACAGCCTTTATCCTGTCTGCACCCTTTACAGCCTTTTCTTTTCCTTCCTTATCGTCAACGGATATAACCGCAACGTTCTCTATACTTCTAAGAAGGCTGTCCATTGAGCCTATCATCTCATTTCTAAGAAACGGCGGCTGCTCTTTGTTGTCAGGAGTCACCATGCCAAGAACAGGGATGTGATATCTTATCTCTACATCCTCGGAGATATATACTTCATCGTCCATTGAAGCATAAATAAGCAGCACAAACACAGCCATTACAAATCCGAAGATAATACCGAATATTATTGCTGTGACTATTCTGTCTTGTTTTATGGACAGGATCGGATCACCTGCTGATAATACCTCAATCTGTTCAAATGCATTATTTGATTTGCCAAATGCCTCAAGGGATTTATTAAGTGCATCGGAAAGTGCCTTTGCACTGTCTTTATCCTTGCCTGTTGTGCTGACAATCATGACTCTTACATCAGACGGGATATCAGCATTTATCGAGGCTTCTATCTCCTGCCTTGTAAAGTCATATCCCTTGCCTGCCATTTCATCAAGAACAGGATTCATGACGTCATCGGTTTTGATTATCGTATTCCAGGTATATGCATTGTAATGATCTACCAGAGTTCCTGCATTCTCATCATAGGCAAAATAAATGTAGAGCGTTGAGTCAACCCGGTAGAGTGCATTTTTCTTGGCAAGCTGATAGGTCGCGCCATAGACTGCTCCAAACAACAATCCCATAAGCCCGGCGCAAAGCAGAACGACCGGCAACTTCATGATCACCCTGAGATAGAATGCCCGCAGATTAAGTATTTCATTATCATAATTTTTTGGTTTCCTTAGCATAGGTCCTCCAAAAAAATTTATTTATCTTCTGTGTTTCTAAGAGCTGTAATCTGACTGCTCTCTACGCCCTCTGTTGCATCAGGTGTAAAGAGGATCTTCAAAGTAAGAAGCATCAACTTAAAGTCAAGCCATACCGAGTAGTTCTCGATGTAAGCAAGGTCAAGCTTAAGCTTATCGTAGGGAGTTGTATTATACTTGCCGTAAACCTGCGCATATCCTGCAAGTCCTGCCTTCACCTTCATTCTGAAAGCAAATTCGGGCATGGTCTCCATGTACTGCTTTATTATCTCCGGTCTCTCGGGACGGGGACCAATAAATGACATATCTCCTGCAAGTATGTTGAAAAGCTGTGGAAGTTCGTCTATTCTGCAGGCTCTTATGAATTTGCCGATAGGCGTTATTCTTGAATCGTTCTTACTTGCAAGTCTGGCAACACCGTCTTTTTCAGCATCAACCTTCATGCTCCTGAACTTCATTATCTTGAATTCCTTCTGATTGATAGTACATCTGACCTGCTTATACAGAACAGGGCCTCCGTCATATAGCTTGATGATTATCGCTGTTATCAACATGACGGGAGATGACAGTATGATAAGAAGAAGAGCACAGATTATGTCTACGAGTCTCTTAATCGCTCTCTGCTCTATCTTTAAGTAATACTCTCTAAGTAGAAGCACAGGTGTATCAAAGAGATGCATCTGTGTTGATCCTTTTACAAGCACATCTGTGATCTTGGGCATAAGATAAACCCTTATAGAATGTGCGTACAAAAACTTAAGGAGCTTATTTCTGTCCTGAGTGGGAATGTCCCAGATAATAACTGCGTCGTATCTAAGAAGGCTCTCTTTTTCTATCTCTTCAAGGCCATCCTTGATATTCATGCATTTGACGATATTGTATTTATCCTGTCTTGAGTTGAATTTTCTTAAGATATCATCAACCGGATATTCTCCGCTTACCAGAAGCATCTGCCTTGCCGGGAATAAGGCATGAAATAGCCGGTTAGTACAAACAGCCCATAAGAAAGATACCACAAGCTGCACTATGAAGATTTCCAGCATCGGGATAACAGGAACAAGCCAGTTCCTCAAAAGTGATATCTGGAAATACGAAAGAATATTGACCATAACAAGAGCGAATATCTGAGAAAGGAACAGATCCATGGACTTCAGATATCCGATCTTGAGGCCTCCGTAAGTGTTTGAGAAAAACACAAGTAGTACAAAGTAAATAGCAAGTACAAGCAGATGACCTCTAAAGTACAGCTTAAGTCCACTACCAAATACGTATCCGTCAGCACTTATTCTTGTGCTTGAAACTATAGGATAATAAACCTTAAACCAAAAATACGCATAAACAGAAGATTGGAGCAAAAGCCCCAAAAATCCTAAGAACAATACAAAAATACGTTTTACTGATTCAACCTGTTTCATACAATAATTCCTTTATTAAATACGGCGAAGCGTAGCCCTTGCGGCCCATCCCACAAAGTAATATGCACTCTCTATTACCGAAAGGCCTGCTATATTTCTGTACAATCCCCAAATACGTTTTAATGCCTTTAATTTGTTAGAAGATAAAGAACTTGTTGGTCTTCTGTAAATTACAAGAACTTCATCAAGTCCGTAAGCCATCCTGCCGCTTTTTAAAATATTCCACCATGTTGCCGTATCTTCGCTCTCGATCCCGGGCATATGTATCTCTTCCTTGGAAATCTTTTGAAGGTCAAACATAACGGTGGATGTAAAAATAACTGTTCTTGAAAGAGCCTCTCTGAAACTAAGCTTTGAAGGGACATGGACTATCTTGCCCGTGGGATTTGCATTTTCGTCGCCAAACTCATAGGCTGTGAAAACAAATTCCGCATCATTTTTCTTAAGAAAATCAAGTTCCTTTGACAGCTTATCCGCATGCCAGATATCATCTGCATCAAGGAAAGCAAGGTACCTTCCCTTTGCGGCATCTATGCCTGTATTTCTGGCTGCATAGGCGCCTTCATTTTTATCTCTTTTTATAAGTCTTATCCTGTCATCTCCGCCAGCCATAACGCTCTCTATTACTCCGAGGCTGTTATCCTTTGATGCGTCGAGAACGAGGATAAGCTCAAAATTTTCATAGGTCTGCTTTAAAACCATCTCGATAGTCTGTGCGATATAATTCTCTGCGTTATATACCGGAACGACTATGCTTACAAGACCTTCATAATCTTTATTTTCTCCCATCAGATTTCTTCCTTAATGATGTAGATAGGTCTCTTCTTGACTTCGAGATATGTCTTACTCAGATACTGTCCGACTATTCCGAGGCAGAAGAGCTGCACACCGCTGATAAGCGATATGATGCAGACAAGTGACGGCCATCCACTGGTGGGATCTCCAAACACTGCCTTCCTTATGATAGTTACAATAATAAGTACTACTGCAAGGAAGCAGAACAGCACGCCAAGTATGGAAGCTACTGCAAGCGGAACTGTTGAAAACGCGGTTATTCCATCAAGTGCATAGATAAAGAGCTTCCAGAAGGACCACTTTGTCTCTCCCTTTTTTCTCTCAATGTTCTCATACTCAAGCCACTTCGTCTTAAATCCTACCCAGCCGAATATTCCCTTTGAAAAACGGTTATATTCCTCCATGGAAAGGATTGCATCCACAAACTGCCTTGTCATAAGGCGAAAATCTCTTGCTCCGTCAACAATCTCTGTCTTGGACATCTTGTTTATCAGTGAATAAAATCTTCTTGCAAAGAAGGATCTGATCGGCGGCTCGCCTTTTCTGTCCACTCTTCTTGTGGCAACGGAATCATAGCCTTCATTCTTGATATATCCGTACATTTTGGGAAGAAGCGCCGGCGGATCCTGAAGGTCACAGTCAAGCATTACGACAAAGTCGCCCTTTGCCTTTGAAAGTCCGGCATAAATTGCGGCTTCCTTTCCAAAATTTCTTGAAAAATCTATAAGGTGAATTCTGTTATCTTCCTCTATAAGCTTTTTAACTTCACTTACTGTGCCGTCCTTTGAGCCGTCATTTACATATATGATCTCAAACTCAACATCATTTTGCTTAAAGAAGTCTTCTGTCTTTAATAGTTCATTATAAAAGTCAGCGATATTTTCTTCTTCATTGTAGCAAGGCACAATTACACTAAGTAGTTTCATATTTTATCTCTCTGCTCTCATAGGGTTGTTTAAGAAATCTTCGTATGCAAGTTTAATACCATCTTCAAGCTCTGTCTTATATGTCCAGCCAAGACCTGCTGCCTTGGATACATCAAGAAGCTTTCTGGGTGTTCCGTTGGGCTTTGTAGTATCCCACTCGATCTCGCCCTTAAATCCGACAACTCTTGCGATTGTCTCAGCAAGCTCTTTGATTGTAAGCTCTTTTCCTGTACCTGCGTTTACAGTCTCATCTCCGCTGTAGTTATTCATAAGGAATACGCAGAGGTCTGCAAGATCATCAACATATAAGAATTCTCTAAGCGGTGATCCGTCTCCCCAGCATGTAACCTTGGAAAGTCCTGCCTCTTTTGCCTCGTGGAATCTTCTGAGCATTGCAGGAAGAACGTGTGAATGTGTGGGATGATAGTTATCATTAGGTCCATACAGGTTTGTAGGCATTACAGAAATATAATCTGTACCGTACTGTTTATTTAAAAATTCGCAGTACTTAAGTCCTGATATCTTAGCAAGAGCATAAGCTTCATTAGTCTTTTCAAGCTCGCTTGTAAGAAGGCAGCTCTCCTTCATGGGCTGAGGTGCCATGCGGGGATAAATGCATGATGATCCCAAAAATTCAAGCTTCTTGCATCCGTTTTTCCATGCAGAATGAATTACATTCATCTCCAGGATCATGTTCTCATACATAAAGTCAGCAAGTGCGCTCTGGTTTGCCTCGATGCCGCCAACCTTGGCTGCTGCAAGGAATACATATTCAGGCTTTTCCTGTTCAAAGAACTTCTCAACTTCGTCCTGTCTTGTAAGATCAAGTTCCTTGTGAGTTCTTGTAATAATATTGTTATATCCCTGTCTCTCAAGCTCTCTTACGATTGCTGAGCCAACCATTCCTCTATGTCCTGCTACGTAAATTTTTGAATTCTTTTCCATTACTTATTTCTCCATGATATTTCATGCCGGGCAAATGCCTGACTAAATTTACTTCAATGTTCTATTTTACCTCATTTTCTGCGTCATTACCATCCTGACCCTTCCTGGGAAGGAAGCCGTTGCGAATTCGGTATCCCTTGAGGGTCACGCCGTCAAGATCGGGTGATGAAGGAAAGGCATCGTAACCAGTCCTGTCACCCTCCACAGGTTGATAGAACGTAACACTGTTTATATCCTTCTGAATTGTCTCATATGTTCCATAATCCTGCTGCTTTACAAGATAGTCTGCTCTGAACCTGGGTACATCTTCCTTGATGAGAACTCCGCATTTGCAAACTATATAAACAGCCAAAGCTCCTATTATCGCTCTGTAAACCCATTCAGTTTTGGCAAGTCCTGCTCTGTTGTAAAGAAGGATTGCAAATCTTCCTATCATTATTATTGAAGGAAGCCAGATATATACAAAACCATACCTTCCAAGAGGTGATGTAAAGAGCCAGTAAAACAAGCACAAATAGGTTATTATCTCAATAAAGATAAAATCAGAAAGTGATACTGCTTTTCTATGTGAGAGATGAAAGATCGTGCTTTGCGGCTTTTCGGAATCAGCCCTCTTTTCACCTCTTTTTACAAATGTGACTACTACATAATAGATACAGCAACCAACAAGTACCGGGAGTGCAACCACGTCCAGGATAAGCATGAGCTTATTAAAGGTAGTCAGATTAGCAAACCATGCGGGCAGCCACTCGCCTATCTTTGCATTGTACATAAGGGAATCTGTAAAACCTTTTCCGTATGCTATGATCTCATGAGCATCATAAAGTGCAGTTCCCTTCGGCACCTTCCAAGCCACATTAAAGATATCTATTCCTGTAAAGGGATAAATAAGCCATCCTGTTAAAACATAGTTTCGCACAAAATAAGGGAATGCGATTATAAATGCCAGAACTATGCACAAAATAAGCGGCTTTATTGCTTCCTTTTTTCTTCTGGTAATAATTCTGTAAATAGGATAAATGCTAAGAAGCATTAGAGGCGCTGCCGACAATTTGACTGTTGTCAGAAAAACTGACGTGATCGCAAGGAGCGCATGAGGAAGAAATGCCCTCTCATGCTCTGCGTAGAGATCAAGCCACCTGATAATTATGTTTAGAACGATAGTTGTCATAAACAGATCAGTAGCAGGAGAAACCATCTCATCAAATATCGTAAAGAGGTAATATACTGAAATGATCCTCACAAAATCTGATAATACGGGATATCTTCTCCTTACTATGTTCTTAAGCTCAACGCACTGCCAGCCAAGGAGCAAAGCGCAATATCCTGCCACCGCATGCATGGATTGACCAAGGAATCCAAAGCTGTAGAGTGCAGAAACCGCAAAAGAAGCGCTGTTGTATCCAAGTCTTAAGTGAAGATTACCAAGTCCGTATATAACGCCGTATTCCTCAATCCATCTGATAGCTTGTGCGTGATACAAATCTGAGTCATAATGCATAAGACCGTGAGATGTACCATAGGCCATAAGCAAAAATACGAATAGGTAAAGAAGGAATTCCAACCTATCCATCGCTCCAAAGACGGTCTTTAGGTGCTCAGCAAGGTCTTCTCTGAACTGATATGCAAAGGCTACGCAGATCAGTATCAAAAACAAATTGGCGATAAGTCCCACTTTGTAAATGATACTAAAAACCTCTGCATAAACCGTTGCCGCAACTATTCCTGCCAGAAAATTGCTACCTTTTAGCTTAAATCTATAGACTGCTTTCTTTGTCCCTTTTTTGCTATACAGGTAGGCAACCTCCGCCATATTTCTCAGGATCACAAATCCTAATATGTAAGTTGTAACTAAAATATAGATCCAGTTTGCTATTACTGATACCATAAATTACTACTCCTTATTTCAGAATATAGTCCTTCATATATTTTTCTATGGCGTCATGCCAGTCAGCAAACATGAAATCAGATGTAAGCTTGAACATGTAGTTTTCAAGAATTGAATAAGCCGGTCTTGGTGCAGCCTGAGGATTCTTTGCTGAATACTCGGCACTTGTTACGTGATTAACCCTTGTGTTTTTGCCTGCAATCCTGAATATCTCTTCGGTAAAGTCTGCCCAGTTTGTATCGCCCTCACAGGTTCCGTGGAAGAGTCCGTAGTTCTCTGTTTCGAGAAGGAAATGAATTGCTCTTGCAAGTTCATAAGTACTTGTAGGTGTTCCGAGCTGATCCATGACAACGCTTACTTCATCATATTTCTCAGAGAGGTTCATCATTGTCTTTACGAAGTTTTTGCCATCACCGTAGAGCCATGCTGTTCTGATAGTGAAGAATTCTTTTGAAAACTGCTCAACGAATTTCTCTCCGGCAAGCTTTGTTATACCGTATTTACTTACAGGTCCTGTAACATCAAACTCTGTGTAGGGCTTTGTTCCATCGCCTCTAAATACATAATCAGTTGAGATGTGAACGAGCTTTGCACCTGTCTCAGTTCCTGCAATTGCGAGGTTTCTAGGTCCTATTGCATTTATTTTATAGGCAAGATCAACATCACTCTCCTGTGCATCTACAGCTGTGTAAGCTGCACAGTTGATGATCGCGTAGGGCTTAACATCTCTTGCAAGGCTTGTTACGGCATCAACATCCGTTATATCCAGGGGAGTTATTCCTTCTCCCTTAAATACATCGGTATTTACCAGTTCATATTTTCCTTCGAGTTCTTTGTTGATCGCTCTGCCGAGCTGACCGTTACATCCTGTTACGATTATCTTCTTCATTTTGCTTCCTTTCTCCACTCATGCCATAAACGTGCATACGGACGACAATTTATGTCGTCCGTTTTATATGTTTGTTTATTATTCTCCAAGACCGTTCTCTATAGCACTAACAAGAGCATTCATTGCCTCCTGTTCATCGGGTCCTTCGCATTTAAATACCAGTTCATCGCCGCACTTTATACATGCTCCAAGAACACTCAGAACACTCTTGGCATTGGCTGAATTATCACCATACATAAATGTAATGTGTGATTTATAATTCATCGCTACTTTACATAGATTTCCTGCAGGACGCAGATGCAATCCTGTGGGATTTTTAATAACTACTTTCTGTGTGATCATATCTATTGTCCTTTATAAGATAAAATGCTTTACAGCATGACATTTTGAATTAGTTCCGCGAGCTTTTTGGCTTCTTCTTCGATAACAGCCTGATCCTTTCCTTCGATCATTACGCGTACAAGCGGCTCTGTGCCTGAAGGTCTGATGAGCACTCTGCCGTCTCCTGCAAATTTCTTGTTAAGCTCCTCGATTGCACTTGCGATCTCAGGATACTCCATGTAGTGATCCTTCTTGTGTGTAGGAACTGTCGCATTGTAAAGTGCCTGAGGCATTACCTCCATTACTTGTGAAAGCTCTGATAATTTCTTTCCTGTCTGCTTCATTACCTTCAAAAGGTGAAGTGCAGATAATAATCCGTCTCCGGTTGTATTGTCATCAAGGAAAATGATATGTCCTGACTGCTCACCGCCGAGGTTTGCTCCGATCTCTTTCATTCTCTCAAGAACATATCTGTCACCAACCTTGGTCTTTTCAATGTGGATGTTTTCTCTCTCGCCCATCTTGAAGAATCCGAGGTTACTCATAACTGTTGCAACGATAGTATCGTTTTTAAGTTCGCCGTTGTCCTTCATGTGCTTGCCGATGATAGCCATTATCTCGTCGCCATCAACCATTTTACCGTTTTCATCAACAGCAAGGAATCTGTCAGCATCACCGTCAAAAGCAAGACCGATATCTGCTTTTTCAGTTACTACTCTACCCATAAGCTCTTCCATGTGGGTTGAACCGCAGTTTGAATTAATATTTGTTCCGTCCGGATTAGTATGGATCGCGATAACTTCAGCCCCTGTCTGTCTGATAGTTTCAACTGAAGTGTATGAGCTTGCTCCTTCAGCACAGTCCATAACGATCTTGTATCCGTCAAGTCTTACATCAACGCATCCAAGGTTGTGATTGATGTATTCTTCTCTGGCATCAGTTCTGTTCTTGATCTTGCCGATTCCGGCACCGGTGGGCATCTTAACGCCTTCCATGTTGTTCTTTATGAGTTCTTCGATCTCATCTTCCATAGCATCAGGAAGCTTGAAGCCCTGTCCATCAAAGAATTTGATTCCGTTAAATTCCATCGGGTTATGAGAAGCGGAGATAACAACTCCGGCATCAACTCTGTATTTCTTAGTAAGGTATGCAACTGCAGGTGTAGGAAGAACGCCTACATTTACTACATTTGCTCCTACTGAGCATGCACCTGCCATAAGTGCTGCTGCGAGCATATCTCCTGAAAGTCTGGTGTCGCAGCCAACCATGATAGTAGGTTTGTGCTGATTCTCCTTAGATAATACATACGCTCCAGCCTGTCCAAGCTGCATTGCAAGAAGTGGTGTGAGTTCATCGTTAGCAACTCCACGCACTCCGTCTGTTCCAAATAGTCTAGCCATTTTTTCCTCCAAAATCTATTCTTCAATCTTAGTAAGCTCCACATTCACGCTTACGGTATCACTTGTCGTAACACCTCCGGGAAGTGAGAGCGAAACTGTTGCTCCGTATGTACCTGAATAATCATCAGTGTTCTCATTGTCTGCAATGAGAGGAGCAATATCTATCGTGCCTGTTATATCAGAGCCCGATACCCCTGAAACGGTATTCTTAAGTCCCTTTATGCCAAGAGAAAATGTCTTGTCTGTATCTGAGACAATTTCTGCCTCATAACCTTCGGGAATATTTTCGAGGGCTATCTGATTATATGACACATCAATCGTCTTGTCACTTGCTGCTTCAATATGGGCTTCTACAGTGGCAATTCCGTTAAAGTCTTCATCGCCGAAGGAGACGCCTGAAGGAAGGTATCCGGACAAGTCAATGGTAGCTGTCAGATCTTCCTTTAATCCGGTAATATCAAGGCTTGTATCGGAAACTGAGATTTCCTCTATTCCTGAAAGAGTTGATGCTCTGCCGGCGATAAGTACGTCTTCAGGATCCTTCTCCATATTTCCGGTATACATATATCCGTCTGCCGGTATTCCTGTTATCTCATAGCTTACAGGAACTCTCTTTGTAGCAAGTATCGTTACACTCACACCAACAGATGAACTTGAAAGCTTGATCTTGTCTTTTGATATCTCTTCACCATCTATGTCATAGAGGTGGATTTCCGCATTTGTACCAATGTTTGTTGTATATCCTGTAACTTCAACATTAACTGATGCTGATGCAACACTTTCTATAACTGACTTCGCACCGCTTATTCTGATCTGGTTCTGATCGGTAGTAACATCGCCTATGATGTAGCCGTCAGAAACAGAACCGGTTGTTGTTGCGGATATTGCAATTGTTTTGGAAGCCTTATCTTCTACATTAAGTTTTAATGTATCTATGCTTCCGGATATGCTCTGAACCTGATTGACATATTTGTTTGTAGATAACTGAATGGCAACATTGACAGAGTCTCCGCTCTCTACCATCTCATCAAAATCAGCTATTGCCACGATGTTGTCCCTGTTTAAGGAATCAACGATTGATCTGGGCGCATAAACAGTAACCGTTGAAATGATATCTGTACCATCAAGTACTTCATAAACACGGTTATTGTCCGTTATGCTGTTAGTATTCCTGAATGATACCTGGATATTGCTGAATCTCACAGAATCAACAGGATCGTTGATATTAGTCACCAGGAGCCAAAGAAGCGCGGCAAAAAACAGCGAAGCAATCTTTAACCCTAAGTTGGCTGTCAAATTGAGCTTCTTCATTTCGCCTTCACCTTCTTGTCTTTCATTTTCTTTTTCTTATCTTTTTTCTGTTCTGTTGTCTTGTTCTGTATCTGTCTTAAGCGCTCTTTTAATCTGTCGCTGTCTACTGCTCTCTCAAGTTCTCCCATATAAGCTACGCTTATTTTTCCGGTTTCTTCTGATACGATGATCGTGAGTGAGTCGGTAACCTCAGATACACCAACACCTGCGCGGTGTCTTGTTCCGAGCTCTTTTCCCAGCTCCATGTTGTCCGAAAGAGGCAGGTAACAGGTCGCCGATGTTATTCTGTCACCTCTTATGATGACTGCACCGTCATGAAGAGGTGTGTTGTGTTCGAATATATTGATAAGCAGCTGACTTGTAACTATTCCGTCCACGTCGATTCCTGTTCTCTCGTATTCGGAAAGAGATGACATCTGCTCAATTACTATAAGTGCTCCGGTTCTGACCTTGGCCATTTCACCGCAGGCTCTTACTATCTCGTTTATTGTCTTATCCGAAAACCTTCCGTTCTCTGTTGCCTCTGCGAAATTGAAGAGTCCGTGGAAGAAGTTCCTTCTTCCGATTCCCTCAAGTGCCTTTCTAAGTTCCGGCTGCAGGATAACTACCATCGCGGTAACTGCTATTCCGAATACGTTCTGAACTATCCACAAAATGGTGGACATATTGAACGCCGCCGCAATTACTATAAAGACAACAATAACTACGACCCCTTTTAACAGGGACCATAGTCTCGTGTTCTTAGCCCAAACCAGTATATGGTAGATAAGGAAAGCTATGATGAATATCTCGACTACATCAAGCACTCTCACCGACGGCATACGCAGGCTTGTCAGATTGTTTTCAAGAAAATAACCGATCTGCTGCATCTAAATCATTCGCCTCTGTCTCTGCCCCGATAGTCTCTTGAAGAATTTGCCTGATTGATTTTCTTCACTTTAGGTGCAGGTCTTGTAACCGACACCTTCGGAACAGCTTTTACATAATAATAATATTCGTCGTCCTCAAACTGAACGACCTCTATTCTGGTATAGTCCAGATTGAAAGCAAAAAATTGTAAAACCATAAGTAGCAATACACTGATCGCTGTCTGCAGGATCACTGCCGCGAACGAAAGCCCTGTTGTATAGAGAAGATCCCCTATAAGAAGGCATATTATGTTCACGAAAGCGCCGACAATAATGGCAATCGTCCATGAGTGGTCGACCGACATACGTCTGATAACATATACGACCGCTAGTGTTATTGCAAATGCAACTATAGTGATCCACATCTGCTTGTTATTGAGAAGATCTGAAACAATGCTCTGGAACTGAAGTGCAGTCTCCTGCATATCCGATGCTGTAAGACCTGTTGCATTACCGGAAATGTAATTAACCATGTAAGAGACGATCACACCAAATGTCATTGATATGATGGATGTAGGTGTGCTCATAAGTCCAAGCGCTATCGGCATTACATAGGGCACATTCAAATAAAAGAACATTGGTGTAAGCATTACTGCCAGAGTATCCTTCGGTGAAAATCTGAAATACAGAAGGAACATCAAAAGAAACAGAATAAGAGCAATCCCTGCACACTGCAGTGATAATTTATAAAGATGTGCCAAAATAAAGCCGGAACAAAGAAGCACCATAAAATTCCCAGGCATTATGGAACACAGAAGTGAAGCCATAAGCAAAATGGGCAGCTTCGTCAAACCGGTCTGATATCCGATTTTATTTCCTATCATGGTCAATGCTATAAGTGAAAGCAAAAATTTCCATAAATAGGTGATATAAATTTCATATTTTACATAAAAGCTTTTGATATATTCCCGTAGTTCAAGTAAAGTCGTCATCTTGATTATTCCTTTTCATACATTTTTCCAAGTCTTTTAAGACAGGAGTAGTATGCTCTCATACTTCCACGCATTTTTCCATATCTTATGGAATATACTATGTACGAAATCACTGAATATACGGCTACAAGAGCAATGTAATATAACAGATATTTTCTGGCTGTTCCGATGATATCAGTATTATAGATATCCTGAAGCACATCAGAAAAATGATACATCACATATGCAGCGACCAGTATCAGATATACAATAGTGGCACTTATTATTGACTTAAGCACCTGAAATCCGACATAGTCGCTGCGAAAATACGAATTTATAGCGTTATTCTTTTTCCCCTCATGCTGCTCGTAAGCAGCCATCCTGGTCATCAGGATCACACGCTCCTCGTTTAACATAATCTCCTCATGTTTTCAAGAACTTCATACCTGATTTGGCATCAGGCTTCTGTGCCTTCTTTGCAATTTCAGCGGCAAGTGCCTGCTGTTTTGCCTTCACTGTATTACTAAGCTCATTGGTAACCGAAGCTTTACATTTCGCACAAAGTCTTCCTGTCTGAATCCTTGCACCACAATTCTCACAGGTAATCTGAATAGGTGAATTCTCAGTAAACATAAGTCTCTCTTCAAGGATCCACTTCTTAAGCTGCTTTGTAGTTACATTGCAATCTTCAGATATCTGCTTTAATCCGCTTCCAGGATTCTCGTCGATATACTTTTTAACCTCCTGAAATTTGTCTTCCAGTTCTTTCTTGCAGTTTTCACAAATAACATCTCCTGCAATGTAGTTAAACATCTTTCCGCATTTCGCACAGTTTTTAATGTTACTCATATAAACCTCCTAGCCTCGGCCGTTTATACAACCTGACCAATCGCAAGGGTCACAAAATATATTCTCTTTACTCCTTTATCTCTAAACACTTTTGCAACCGCATCCAATGTAGCACCAGTCGTATATATGTCGTCAATAAGGATAATACAATTATATTTTACTTCATTTTGGGCTATATTAAAAGCCTTTTTCAAATTAGCCTTTCGCCCCTTTTCATCCAGAATTTTCATAGGCACGGTATTTTTGCAGCGCTCTATTATCTGCATATCAACCGGTATTCCGAGTTCTTTCCCCATGGTCTCCGCAAGGACTGCTGCCTGGTTATAGCCGCGAATGCGCTCTTTTCTCCTGTACATGGGAACCGGGATAAGAGCATCAGGTCCAAGTCTCTTTATCACATCGCCCAGATGCCTTCTCATCTCTTCTGCATAAAACGCGGCATATTCCTGTCTTCCCGAATATTTAAATCTGTAGATAGATCCCGATACGGATCTGTATTTAAAAAGCGAATATCCTCTGTCAAAGTAGTGCCTTGTTTTCTCACAATCAGAGCAATACTGCGCTTCTTCGTTTTTAATTGGTTTTCCGCATTTAAGGCAGGTACTGCCTCTTACGATCTTAATGTTTTTTCTGCATCCTTCATGGATGAGCGCACCCCCTGTGGTTATCCTGTCGCACACAGGACATCTTCTGGGGTAAAGAAGAGATACTGCCATCTCCTTTATCTGCTCAATCTGCACCTAATACCTCCATTATCCGTTTCTTTAATCCCGTATATCTCTTAAGCTGCTCCTCGTTATCAACCATTTCATGAACAGTGTTTTCACTTCCAAGGATAACTACGCAGTTTTTGGCTCTTGTCACCGCTGTATACAAGAGGTTCCTGTTAAGCAGCATCCTTGGTCCTCCAAGAAGAGGGAGGATAACTGCCGGATACTCAGAGCCTTGGGACTTGTGAATTGTTATCGCATAGGCAAGCTCTAATTCGTCTATTTCTGTAAAGGGGTATCTTACGCATCTTCCCTCATCAAATTCGACAGTCAGCTCTTTCATTCTCTCATCAATTTCCTTGATGGTTCCCATGTCACCGTTGAAAACCCCCATTCCCTTCTCAGTGACAATTCCGTATTTTCCGAGCACTTCCCACTCAGCCTGATAGTTATTTCTTATCTGCATGACCTTGTCGCCTTCTCTGACAACTCTGTCTCCATGCACGTATTCTTTTTTTGATCTGTCAGCGGGGTTTAAGTACCTCTGCAGAACAACATTCAAGCTCTCAGCGCCTAGTGGTCCTCTCTTCATAGGGGTAAGTACCTGTATGTCCTCACTTCTTGCATTGACGTACCCCGGGAGTTTTTCCTTTATGAGCTGTATCATGTGCTTGTATATTACATCAGCATTATTTCTTGATAAAAAGAAAAAGTCTTTGCTCTTGTTATCCATCACAAAATGCTCGCCGTTTTTTATATGGTGCGCATTCATGACGATATCACTCTGCTTTGCCTGTCTGAAAATCTTCTGAAGAGTAATGGTCGTAAACATCCCCGAATCTATAAGGTCGTACAGAACCTGTCCGGGGCCAACGCTTGGAAGCTGCGAACTGTCACCTACAAGGATGAGGTGCGTTCCCGGAATTACAGCCTTAAGGAGCGCATTAAAAAGATGCATATCCACCATGGACATTTCATCGATTATTATCGCATCTGCTTCCAAAGGGTTCTCCGAATTTTTCTCGAAGCGGATCCTTTCTCTTCCCTTGTCGCCATTCTCATTCTGTGTAGGGATCCCTCCAACTCCAAGGAGTCTGTGGATAGTCTGGGCTTCATAGCCTGTTGCCTCAGTCATGCGCTTTGCAGCTCTGCCTGTTGGCGCAGCAAGAAAGATATCCATGTGCTGCGAAGCATAATATCTGATGATCGTATTTATAGTTGTTGTCTTACCTGTTCCGGGTCCTCCTGTGATGATGACAACTCCGTTCTTAGCACTTGCGATCGCAGCCTGTCTCTGGAGGTCATCAAGCTCTATCCCTCTTTCTTCTTCAATCTTTTTTATCTCGCTTGCAAGGTCTCTGTTTTCATCCTGCCTCATAGACAGATTGAGCTCTCTTAGCATAACTGCTATGCCCTGCTCCTCATAAAAATACGAAGCAGCATAGACCTGATCCTCGTCCTTGTAGATAAGTTTTCGCTCAACCATGAGATTATCCATCTGAGTCTGAACCATATCTCTTTCGACTCTAAGGAGTTCTGCGCTCTTTTTTATAAGCATCTCTTTTGGCAGATAGCTGTGTCCGTCCGCTGCAGATTCAAGGAGTGTGTATAATATTCCGCTCCTTATTCTGAAATCGGAGTCCACACTGATCCCGACCTTGCCCGCTATTTCGTCCGCGGTTTTAAAACCTATTCCGTCTATGTCATCTGCAAGCTTATACGGGTTTTCTTTTATAACCTGATACACTCCCGCACCATACTTTTCATATATTCTGACAGACATATTTCCGGATATTCCATATCCTGCAAGGAAAACCATGGCATCACGCATCTCTCTTTTTTCATAGAGCTGCACAGATATATCTCTTGCTTTTCTCTCGCTAATACCCTTGATCTCCGCTAGTCTCTCGGGTTCATCTTCAATTATCCTGAAGGTATCGTCGCCGAATTTTTTTACGATCTTCCTTGCCATGACTTCGCCGATGCCCTTGATCGCACCGGAACCAAGGTAGCGCTCGATAGACTCTGCATCATCAGGAATAGAGACTTCGTGCTCAGTCACCTTTAGCTGCTCGCCGTAAACAGGATGCTCTATCATCTCTCCCGTTAGCTTTAGCGTATCTCCCGTGTCCACATCATGGAATGTTCCAACGCAGGTTATCTCTTCCCCATCGGAAATAAAAACCATTACTCCGTAACCGTTTTCCGCATTCCTGTATATAAAATGATCTACATATCCCTTAAAAACTTCCATTTTTCTAAAAGAATTCCCTTCTTTTCACATAAAAAGACTGCCACTTATAGTTTAATGGCAGCCCCTCAAATATCAATTATTTATTTTACAGATCATAAGTGCGCTTCATATTTTCATAAAGCATTTGCGCAAGTCCTGTGCTCTGCTTGTCAGAAGCTGTGGATGATATATCCTGGATTGCAAAATCCTTAAAGTAATTAACAAGTGTTCCCATTGAGCCCTTGTCATCATCCTTGGAAAAGACTTTGTTTGTCTCCTCATATCCCTTGAAAATCTGCTCAAGCATATATGCCTCGAACTGTTTGCAGGCACTCATGAGTTCTTCATTTATTTCTTCCTTGTCGCCGTTTTTTGCGGCAGTATCGACTTTTGTTTTTGCATCGCTTACCATTTTGGATGCATTATCAATAGCCTTGCTGGTCGCAAACTGCGATATTCCCGATACATTTAAAGAATTTAGATCAAGAGCCATAAGCTACCTCATTATCTCTTAAGTCCGTTTGCTGTCTGCATCATCTCATCTGTTGTGGTGATAGCCGTTGAGTTCATTTCATAAGCACGCTGTGCAACGATGAGGTTAACCATCTCTGTCGCAACATTTACATTTGATCCCTCAAGATATCCCTGAACGATCACACTTCTTGTAATTCCTGCTGTTGTTGCCTCAGGAAGAGGATCTCCACTTGCGGGAGTTACTGAAAAGCTTGTATCACCTGTTCTCTCAAGACCTTCAGGATTCCTGAACTGGAAGAGCGCTATCTGTCCGATATCCACTCTGTTCTGGTTCTGATCAAGGTAGTAAAGTGCACCTTCCTGATCGCAGATAATATCTGTTGCTTTAACCACGTTGGAGTTTACTGTAATAACATTGCCGTCTATTCCAAGAACCGGGTTACCTTCTGATGTGGTAAGCTCAAGAGCACCGGCTTCAGTAAGCGCCCAAACAAAGTTACCGTTTCTGGTATATCTGGTATTTGCTTCGTTTATCGTAGTTGCATCTGTTGAGTATGCAAAAAATCCGTCGCCCTGGATCGCAAATGCAGAGGATGAATCATTATCCTGCAAGCTTCCCTGTGTAAAATACTGGTTGATGGATGAAACTCGTACACCAAGTCCTACATCTGAATTAACAGGTGATCCTGTTGTCTGAACAGTTTTTGTTTTAAGTTCCTGATATAAAAGTGACTTAAACTTGGCACTCTGAGCCTTGTAACCGGCTGAGTTTACGTTAGCCAAATTATTCGCAATAGTATCAACATTAGTCTGCTGTGCATTCATTCCTGAAGCAGCTGTCCATAAACTTCTAACCATAAATTACCTCCTGGCCCGAAAGCTTTACATAGTTTTCCAAATAGTTTATCGGATTAAACAATCTAAAACTTTACCCTGTTATCAGGTAATTCTTCCAAGCTGATTCACGGCTATATCAAGGGTGTCATCCTCAGACTGCATAGCCTTAGAGTTAGTTTCATAATTTCTCTGAATAGCAATGATATTAACAAATTCATCAACGACACTTATGTTTGATGATTCCAGATATCCCTGATTGACCGATGCATTGGCCTCAGCTGCGGTTGTGCTTACAACCTGTGCTCCACCATCACCTATGATAAATGAATTGTCCTGATATCTCTGCAAAAACTGCACATTATCAAAACGGGCAACCTGTATCGTAGATACTACGTTACCATTCTGTACGATGCTGCCGTCTCCAAGAATGGTCGTATCCTGTATTGGATCAATCTGAATGGGATTATTGTTGACATCCAAAACGTTATTTCCTTCGGTGGTCACAAGATAACCATCCTCTGTTACATAGAAATTACCGTCTCGGGTATATTTAATAAGATTACCTGCATCCGGATCGTTTGTTCCGTAGGAGGTAGCAAAAAAGGCATTCCCACCAGCTCCCATGTTGTCATTAACTGTTCCGTCATCTGTTGTGGGAATTCCATTATTAAGAGCGAGGTCAAACTTGCGCCCTGTAGATTGCAGTGCACCCTGTTCAAAATTGGTATAAGATCCTTCAAGCTTAACTCCGGGATTCATAAGTCCAAGCTGCGTAGCCGTCCATGGCGCATCAGTGTAGTCCTTGATCTTAAGGCCAAGAAGATCACGGAACGATCTGCTTACAGAACGTTCCTCCTTAAAGCCCGTGGAATTGGCATTGGCGAGATTATTAGTCTCAATGTCCATGCGCTTTTGTTCAGTAATCATTCCGGTGTAAGCTGTGTACAGACCTTTTACCATATTTTCCCCTCGCAATCATTAAATTCTTTTATACTTCGCGATAGCCTGCAAGAAACTCTACATATCTGCCGGTTCCAATGGCAACTGCTGTCATGGGATCCTCTGCAGTCACAGTGTTGATGCCGGTCTTGGATGCAATAAGGTCATCAAGTCCGCGAAGAAGGCTTCCGCCACCGGTGAGCACGATACCTCTGTCAGCGATATCAGCTGCAAGTTCCGGAGGAGTCTTCTCAAGAACACTATGTATAGCTTCAACAATCTGTGCTGTTGTTTCTCTTAATGCTTCTTCTGTCTCTTCTGAAGATACTTTGACTGTCTTGGGAAGACCTGTTACAAGGTTACGTCCCCTTACATCCATATAATCAGCTTCTGCTCTAGGATAAGCAGCACCGATCTTGATCTTGATATCTTCAGCTGTTCTCTCACCGATAAGAAGGTTATGCTTCTTACGCATATATCTTACGATAGCTTCGTCAAAGTCATCACCTGCGATCTTAACAGAAGTACTTACAACTGTACCGCCAAGTGAGATAACTGCTATATCTGATGTACCACCGCCTATATCAACGATCATGTTTCCGCAAGGCTTGGTGATATCAATACCTGCACCTATAGCTGCTGCGATAGGCTCTTCAATGATACGAACATCTCTTGCGCCTGCCATAAGTGTTGCATCTTCAACTGCTTTACGCTCTACTTCGGTAACTCCACTGGGAACGCAAACAGCTATAAGAGGCTTTCTGAATGTTCTGTGTCCTATAGCTTTAGTGATGAAATACTTCATCATCTGTTCAGTTACTTTGTAATCAGAGATAACACCCTGTCTCAAAGGTCTTACGGCTACAATATTGCCGGGTGTACGTCCAAGCATAAGACGAGCATCCTCACCGATAGCCTTGATCTTTTCTGTGTCTCTGTCGTAAGCAACAACTGAGGGCTCCTTAAGTACAACGCCCTTTCCTCTAATATAAACCAGTATGCTGGCTGTTCCTAAATCTATTCCAATATCTGTGTACTGCATGAAATCTATTACCCCTTTCTATGGTCATACATGCGTGTATCCAAATTATCACAATCTTCCTCAAATAGCCATTATAAACCATAGGGGCAACTTTTAAAATATGTAAACACAAAATTTTCACACGGGTACATTCTTTTCCCTTTTTATATATCGGACGCACTTAATAAAAACTTTATAGTTTTTCCTAAATTTTTTTATTTTTTCTCAAGCATTTTCTTTATGTATTTACCGGTATAAGAGCCCTTTGCCTTGGCCACCTGTTCAGGAGTTCCCTGAGCAACGACGGTTCCGCCGCCGCTTCCGCCTTCGGGTCCCATATCTATGATATAATCTCCTGTTTTTATAACATCAAGATTGTGCTCTATTACTACAACAGTATTGCCGTTATCCACAAGCTCATGAAGGATTTTTACAAGCTTCTGGACATCTGCAAAATGAAGTCCCGTTGTAGGCTCATCCAAAATATATATTGTTTTTCCGGTGCTTGCTCTTGAAAGCTCTGTTGCGAGTTTTATTCTCTGGGCTTCACCGCCTGATAGCTCTGTTGATGGCTGTCCGAGTTTTACATATCCAAGTCCAACATCGTAGAGAGTTTTTATTTTTCTCTTTATGGTCTTAATGTTTTCAAAGAAAGGAAGTGCTTCTTCAACTGTCATATCAAGCACGTCATAGATGCTCTTTCCCTTGTACTTAACTTCGAGGGTTTCTCTGTTGTACCTCTTTCCTCCGCACACTTCACAGGGTACATATACATCAGGTAAGAAGTGCATCTCTATCTTGATGATTCCGTCGCCGCCGCAGGCTTCGCATCTTCCGCCCTTTACATTGAAGGAGAATCTGCCCTTCTTATAACCTCTTGCCTTTGCATCAGGTGTTCCTGCAAAAAGATCTCTTATCATGTCAAACACACCTGTATAGGTTGCAGGATTTGACCTGGGAGTTCTTCCTATAGGAGACTGGTCTATGGCAATGACTTTATCAAGCTGTTCTATTCCGTCGATCCCCTTGTGTTTTCCGGGAATGCATCTTGCTCTGTTAAGGTCTCTCTCCAGATGCTTGTAGAGGATTTCATTTACAAGTGAGCTCTTTCCGGAGCCTGAAACACCTGTGACGATTGTGAGCACGCCAAGAGGGAACTTTACATTTATATTCTTAAGGTTGTTTTCCTGCGCACCTTTTACCGTGAGCCACCCTGTAGGTTTTCTTCTGACACTGGGAACATCTATCTTCAGCTTACCTGACAGGTACTGTCCTGTGATAGATTCAGGGACCTGCATTATCTCTTCTGCAGTGCCTGCTGCCACAATCTGTCCTCCGTGTGATCCGGCTCCCGGTCCTACATCCACGATATAGTCAGCAGCTCTCATAGTATCTTCATCATGTTCAACTACTATCAGTGTATTTCCAAGATCCCTTAAGTTTTTAAGAGTGTTTAATAGCTTATCATTATCCCTCTGATGAAGTCCTATACTGGGCTCATCAAGGATATAGCAGACGCCGCACAGTCCTGATCCGATCTGGGTAGCAAGCCTTATTCTCTGGGCTTCACCGCCTGACAGTGTTCCTGTTGCCCTTGAAAGCGACAAGTAGTCAAGGCCGACATCAACAAGGAATCCTACTCTTGCTCTTATTTCCTTAAGGACCTGTGCACCTATCATTTCCTGCTGCTTAGTAAGCTTGAGGTTTTCCAGATAGTCGTGAAGTTCCTTAATTGAGATTGAAGTGATCTCATAAATATTCTTGTCATCAATAGTTACGGCAAGTGATTCTCTCTTAAGTCTCTGTCCCTTGCACAGCTGGCAGGGAGTGATCCTCATATACTGCTCGTACTCTGCTTTTTGCTGCTCAGAAAAAGTCTCTCTGTATCTCTGCTCAACATTCTTAACAAGTCCATCGAAGAGAACAGGATATTTTCCTTCTCCTCTCTGTCCCTTGTATTCGACTATAACCTGCTTGTCTGCGCCGTTTATCAGCATGTTTCTGACTTTTGCAGGGAGTTTTTCAAAAGGAGTATCAAGGCTGAATTTGTATTCCTTTGCAAGAGCGCGGAGCACAGCATTGGTGAAGCTTCCTTCCTTTGAGGATGAAGCCCAGCCTGTTACCTGAAAACAGCCTTCATTAATTGAAAGCGAAGGATCAGGTATCATGAGCTCAGAATCAAATTCCATCTTATATCCAAGTCCTGTACATTCAGGGCAGGCACCGAAGGGATTGTTAAATGAAAAGCTTCTTGGCTCGATCTCCGGAATACTTATTCCGCAATCAGGACATGCAAAGTTCTGGCTGAAATTCATTGGTTCCTTATCGATAACATCTACCGTGAGAAGGCCGCCAGCAAGTCCGAGTGCATTTTCGATGGAGTCAATCAGTCTGCTCCTTGTTTCCTCCATATCATCTCTTATAACGAGTCTATCGACGATGACTTCGATATTGTGCTTGATGTTCTTATCAAGCTTTATCTCCTCCGAGAGATCATACTGGCTATCATCAACTCTTACGCGGACGTAGCCTGCTCTCTTTGCACGGTCCAATACCTTGGCGTGTTCTCCCTTTTTTCCTCTTACAACAGGTGCAAGTATCTGGAACCTGGTTCCAACCGGGAGAGTTAATATCTGATCGGCCATCTCATCAACGGTCTGTCTTCTTATCTCTCTTCCGCAGTTAGGGCAATGAGGAATTCCTATTCTGGCATAGAGTAGTCTGAAGTGATCGTATATCTCAGTGACTGTTCCTACTGTTGATCTGGGATTCCTGTTAGTTGATTTCTGATCGATGGAAATAGTGGGTGATAATCCCTCTATCTTCTCAACGTCCGGCTTATCCATCTGGCCAAGGAACATTCTTGCGTATGAAGAAAGAGACTCCATATATCTTCTCTGGCCTTCTGCAAAAATAGTATCAAAGGCAAGAGATGATTTACCGGATCCCGAAAGCCCGGTAAAAACAGTGAGGGTCTCTCTTGGGATCTTAACGCTTACACCCTTTAAGTTATGCTCGTTGGCGCCTCTTACTCTTATGTAATCATGAATATCACTTGAAAGAATTTTCTTTGCAGTGGTATTTAATTTTGTCATTGAAATGTTGTTCTCGGACATAAATCTGCCACTCCTTTTTTGTTTATGGAACTACACTTTCTCTTTTTATTATCTCTATTTACCGCCGGTGATCTCATTTAGATGTTTCTTTAGATCGATCATCTGATCACGCAGCATTGCAGCGCTCTCGAAATCCAGCTCCGCTGCTGCCTTCTTCATCTTCTTCTGAACATCTCCGATGAACTTCTCCAGTTCCTGTCTGTCCATAGACTCAGGATCCTTCTCAAACTGAACTTCTTTTTTGGCAATCTCTTTTGTGACACTGATAAGGTCGCGCACTGCTTTCCTTATGGTCTTGGGAGTGATGCCATGTTCCTCATTATATTTCTCTTGTATCTTACGTCTCTTCTTTGTTGTCTCTATGGCTTTTTTCATGGAATCGGTCATATTGTCCGCATACATTATGACATGTCCGTCCGCATTTCTTGCGGCACGACCTATTGTCTGAATAAGAGATGTCTCTGACCTAAGGAATCCTTCCTTATCGGCATCTATTATTGCCACAAGGGAAATCTCAGGAATATCCAGGCCCTCTCGCAATAGGTTGATTCCAACAAGTACATCGAAAACATCAAGTCGCATATCCCTAATTATCTGGGATCTCTCAAGGGTATCGATGTCGGAGTGCAGGTACTTTACTCTGATTCCCGATTCCGCAAGATATTCTGTCAGATCCTCTGCCATCTTCTTGGTAAGAGTTGTAACGAGTACTTTGTTCTTTTTATCTACTTCTTTATTTATCTCTGTGATAAGGTCATCTATCTGCCCCTCCACAGGGCGCACGTCTATACTGGGATCAAGAAGGCCTGTCGGTCTTATGACCTGTTCAGCTCTAAGCAGTTCATGCTCTTCCTCATAGGTTCCGGGAGTAGCAGAGCAAAAAAGCATCTGGTCTATATGATCCTCAAATTCCTCAAAATTGAGGGGTCTGTTATCAAGGGCAGATGGAAGTCTAAATCCATAATCCACAAGTGTTGTTTTCCTTGATCTGTCGCCGTGATACATAGCCCCTATCTGAGGTATGGTCATGTGGGACTCATCAACTATGATGAGGAACTCACCTTCAAAGAAGTCCATAAGTGTAAGAGGCGGTTCTCCGGGCGCTGCAAAATTGAGGTGCCTTGAATAGTTCTCAATTCCTGAGCAGAATCCGGTCTCCCTCATCATCTCCACATCAAAGTTGGTTCTCTCTGATATTCTCTGAGCTTCGATCAGTTTATCCTCGCCTTTAAAATACTTGACCTGATCCTCTAACTCTTTTTCTATATTTACACATGCAAGATTTATCTTTTCCTGTGGCACAACATAGTGAGATGCAGGATATATCATCACGTGTGTGAGCTCATTTTTGATGGTGCCGGTTATTGGCTCTACTTCGCATATTCTGTCGATCTCATCTCCAAAAAGCTCTACTCTTATAAGGTAGTCATCTGCCTGAGCAGGGAAAATCTCTATCGTATCGCCGCGAACCCTGAAATTACATCTGCCTATCTCCATGTCATTTCTTGTGTACTGGATTGCAACAAGATCTTTTAATATCTGATCTCTGCTTCTTTCCATGCCGGGACGAAGAGAGATTGACATCCCCTTAAATTCATCCGGGCTACCCAGACCATAAATACATGAAACACTGGCTACGACTATGACATCCTTTCTCTCAGTAAGAGATGCTGTCGCAGAGAGCCTTAGTTTATCTATCTCATCATTTATGGCGGAGTCCTTGGCGATATATGTATCTGTCTGAGGAACGTAGGCCTCAGGCTGATAGTAGTCGTAGTAACTGACGAAATACTCAACCGCATTGTTTGGGAAAAATTCCTTGAACTCGCCGTAGAGCTGTCCCGCAAGTGTCTTGTTATGGCTTATTACAAGTGTAGGCTTATTCAACTGCTGTATAATATTCGCCATGGTAAATGTCTTACCGGAGCCGGTCACACCCAAAAGAGTTTCAAACTGGTTGCCGGCCTTAAATCCATCAACCAGAGCCTTGATAGCCTGAGGCTGATCTCCTGTTGGCTTATATTCTGATTTTAATTCAAAATGATCCATACGATATCCCCGCTTGGTCGAACGTATTTTCGATGCATTAGTTTATTGTATCATACTATTTTCAAATGTAAACGTATAATTTGCTTTATTCAATTGAGTCACATGTTTTGACGATATCAATAAAATATGGTCCGCTATCCGGGATGGTTTTATCTTTTTCATCTGTGATAAGGCCCCTGCCAAATAATCTAAAAAGGTATCCCGTTATCTTTTTAAGGAAAACGCATAATGCCGCAAACATAAGTCCCCTATTATTGTTATATAGTATTTTCCCTGCTTCCGACATTAAATTTCCATAAAATCTCTCTGTTATGATCTTAATGTCCACTTTTCCCGTGCGGGTTAGTTTTATGCCTTTAAAATATTCCGAAAACAGATTGAAAAAATCTGCAAGATCGCCTGTTTTTATCGCACTTAATTCCTTTATTGCAAGGAAAGCAAATAGCAACGTCAAACAGCCGGAAAGAAGAATCGCAGATATTTTAATAATACTTTTTGCGAGAAGGTTGCGCGATTTCTTTTTGCTTTTTATAAGTTCTTTTCTAATATCCCTAAAAGTCATTGGTCTATCACTTTGCTTTACTCTGGTGCATTTAAGAGCTATGTCACGAAGTACTGTTTTTTCGCATTTTAGAGCTTTTGCCTTATTCGAAATTTCATTAATCAGCTGTCCAAACTGAAATATGTCCGTTCGTACGTCTTCGCTTAAGTCTCCTCCAAACTGCTCCGGCGCAGCATAGGACTTAGTTCCTGCCCTGAAGTTTTTAACTCCATTCTCTTTGCCTGCATTTTCTTTGCTTTCATCTTTTTTGCATTCGCTTTCTTTGCCTCGGTTTGCCTTGCCTTCGTTTACTTTGCTTTCATCTTTTGTTCCTCCGTTTACTTTGCCTTCGTTTGCTTTGCTTTCATCTTTTGTTCCTCCGTTTACTTTGCCTTCGTTTGCTTTACCTTCATCTTTTGTGCTTATCTCTTCGTAGCGTTTTATGAACTTTGCGCAGCCAAAATCTATAAGATACACTTCGCCGCTTTTTAAAAGCATTATATTCGAGGGCTTAAGATCAAGATATACTGCCCTTTGTTCCATATCTTCAAAGGAGATGAAGATGTCGCAGAGTTTTAGAAGTACATCTACTGCTTCATTAAACTTCATTACGCCTATGCCAAACGTTTTTCCCTCAATATATTTCATGACAAAAAAGTCGTCTCCACGGTCAATAAGCTGCGGCACTCCCCGCGTATTATTACCGGATAGATATTTGAGGACCAACGTTTCATTTTTGATCTGATAAAGTGCCGCCCTTTGCCTTATGTTATCTTCAAACTTTCTTGCCCTCTTAGCCGCAAACAACCTACCTTCTGTGGCGCTCCTTACAAGAAAGACTTCGCTCATTCCTCCTCTTCCAAGGATTTTTTCACTTATGTATCTGTCTTTATTTCCAATAAATATCTCACTCATTTTATGCAGACTCCTGCTGCCGTGAGCGGCAGATTATCTCCCTTTCTGCGAACAAGATCCGCCATTTCTCTTAAGGCTTCGTCAATATATCCTTCATATATGCACATCTGAGGCGCAAACAATTCCCACATTTCCTTTTTAGTCATCCTCTTTTTGGCATTATGTGTGAGCATAAGGAGCGTTGCACCCTCATATAGCCTGCCGCTTTTTCTTAAAGTGTCTGTGCCTGTGGAAGTGATATGGAGCAGGTTTTCACCGCCTGTTTCTACAAAGTAATAGTCTTTTCCCACAAGAACAAGCAAAAAGATATTTATAGATTTCCTCTTTTGCCCGCTAGAAGTCACAAGTTCCTGTTTTCCCTCAGGAAAACGGAAATCTATCTTTTTATATCGCCATCTATGCTTCTCTATACTGCCAAGCACAGAATTTGCAATGCTCTCGCACAACCGGGTATCAGCGGTCTTATCCCATTCATGTTCTATATCGCCGCTTGTCCATTTAAACCTTGTTGTAAAAGTATCTCGGGTGCTTGATACTATCATTTCATCTATGCACTTTTCAACAGATCTTACTATGGCATCTGTTTGTCTTGCATTTCTTTTTTCCAATTTGGTAACTAATTTTTTGGATAACAATTTAGGCAGAATTCTTACTGGCATAATATTCCGTATGCTCCTTGAATCTACCGATGCAGCGAGCATTACAACAATGCTCTTCCTAAATAACTTAAAGCCCTTTATCATTACCGCATCCTGATTATCTGTTTTTGTTCCCGGACTTCTGACAGCTCCGGCATAATACTTCAATAAAATCCCTCCTTTTTTGCATGCTGTAAAAAAATGGAATAACCGGTGATCTACCGGTAAGAATTTAGACAAGAAAAAACTATACTAAAAATATCAGTTTATGTAAAGGACTTTTTGCTTTTTCGCTTTTTGCCACAGCGTCTCGTAACAGGAAGCTATGATATAAAAAAGCACGCGGGGCCGTGTGATACGGCTTCGCGTGCTTTTTGTTTATTTGCCAAGTTTTTCTTTTAGGATTTCAACTGCTTTGTCTTTTTGGGTATCGTCGCCTGATTCGTTATATTTCTCATAGTCGAGGTCGACTTCCACATCAGGTTCGATGCCGACACCGTTTATGTCGGTTCCGTTAGGAGTGTAATAGGTGCTTATGGTAAGCTTAACTGCTGTTCCGTCTCCTAAGCTAAAGATTCTCTGGACAACGCCTTTTCCATAAGTTGTCTTACCTACAAGAGTTCCAATACCATAATCCTTGATAGCACCTGAAAGGATCTCGGATGCACTTGCGGAATATTCATTGACGAGGACAACGAGCGGAATATCAAGAGGTGTTTTGCCTTCTGACTCGTAATCAGTTCTGTTGCCGTCTCTGTCAAGGGTATAAACGATATCACCTGCAGGAAGGATCTCGTTCGCTATTTCTACTACAGCACTTAGGTTTCCGCCCGGATTTGATCTTAAGTCGATTATAAGACCTTCCATTCCATCCTCTCTTAGTTCTTCCATTCCTGCCTTGAACTGTTCGGGAGTAACTGCGTCAAATTCTGTAATGCCCAAATAGCCAATGTTGTCATCAAGCATTGTGGTATTTACTGTCTGGGATTTTACCTCTCCTCTTTCAACAGGAACGTCTATGTAGTCGGGTTCACCTTTTCTATAAACCGTAATGGTTACTGTGGTTCCCACATCTCCGTGGATCATGTCGACAACTTCAGAGAGCTGCATATCCTGTACGGAAGTTCCGTCAACCTTATAGATAACGTCTCCGTTCTGAAAACCTGCGGATTCTGCAGGTGATCCTTCGATAGTTCCTGTTATCACGGGAAGATTAAGGCTCTTATCCATGCTCACATAAGCGCCTATGCCGTAATAAACACCCTCATTGTCAGCCATGAGGTCAAGGTATTCATCACTTGTGTAATAAATTGAATAGGGATCCTCGAGTGATGCAACTATTCCTTTATATATCTGGTCTGCTTCCTTGGTTCTGTCCACATCTGTCTTGTAGTAGTTAAGACCGATCGAATGCTCAAGGAGCTTCATTTTTTCTATTGTCTCTTCTGTAATTGCGGTATCTGCCCCTTTTTGTTCAGGAAAAGCGATATCATAGCCCTGAATTTTCAAAACTATGGCACATATCGCACCTACAGCCAAAGTTGAAGCTACGCCAAGCGCGACTCCGGAAGCATATAGTCTTTTCTTTTTGTAACGTTCTTCCTCGTCGGAAACCGTACTCTCATTATTGATTTCGTAATTATCCATGATCTTTCCTCACCCCGATATTATTTTATATCGGGAAATTGCTTTTTTATTTTAAATAATTCCAGGGACTTACATAACTTCCGTTTAATCTTACTCCAAAATGGAGGTGGGGACCCGTGGATCTTCCTGTGGATCCGACAGATGCTATCTTCTGCCCTTTTGCGACCTCAGCTCCCGTAGAAACGGCGAGCGATGAAGCATGCATATAGATTGTGTAAAGTCCGCTTCCATGATCGATCATAATGTAATTGCCCATGGTGGAATTATATGCAGCTGCAACAACTTTTCCGCTATAGGCTGCAAGGATCGCACTGCCTCCCGGCGCAGCCAGATCGATACCGTTGTGCATCTTCTGTATACCAAGTGTAGGATGCATTCGCATTCCGTAGTCGTCAGATACTCTGGTGTATGAAGGACAGGGCCATGAAAACATTCCGCCGTCATATACTCTTGCATTCTGAGCTGCAAGTTCCGCCTTCTCTGCTTCAACAGCTTTTTCAAGGGCTGCGATAGTGGCATTTTCCGCAGCAATCTGATCCTCATACTCTTTTATGGCTGCTTCCTTGTCTTTTATGTTGGCACTAAGGTTTGACATCTCAACAGCTTTCTGGTCGAGCAGGGTCTGAAGATTTTCCTCTTCTTTAAGAACCTCCTGCTTTGCCTCATCAAGCGTCGTTTTCTCTTCTTCAAGAGCCTCCTTCGTCATCTCAGTAAGTTCAGTATTATTTATATACTCATCAAGCTTCATCCTGTCATAGGATGAAAGAGCCTCTATGTATGAAGCTTTATTGAGCATCTCCGCAAAGCTGCCGCTCTCTATAAAAAGCTGAAGGTATAAGTCATCCCCTTTTTCATACATAAAGCGGATCCTTTTCTTCATGGCTTCATACTGCTCAGTCTGAATACGCACGCACTCTTCAAGCTCTGCGGTAGTTTCCTCAATCTTTTTTTCCTTCTCCTCAATCTTGGCCGTAAGATCATCAATCTTGGTCTGAATATCGGATAGGTTTGAATCGAGCTTGGTGATGTAGGCATTAAGGTCTGACTTATCGGATTCAAGTGATTTTTTCACTGCCTGCAGGTCGGTAAGAGAACTCTTCATCTGCTCTCTTTCCTTTTTTGCATCCGAAATCTGATTTTCCTTTTCCTTAATGCTTTCTTTGGTTGCCGCAAAAGATGTGACATTTCCATAAGAAACTGCTCCTGATAAAAAGCACAGAAGCAGGATCACAGACACTATTCTATTAATATTTTTACCATAGCCAAAAAACAAGATAGCTGCTCTCCAAAATCAAATCTCTCTACTTAAGTCATACCATCAGACATGCAGATGTTTTCTGACAGTTGTAACGCTTCCAAGGAAACCTATTCCAACACCGATAAGGAGTGATATAGGTACAAGCGCTTCAAATATAGTTTTAACAGGCAGTATGTCGAGAATAGAATTGAGCATCGCAAATCTCTCAGCTATGTAGACTGTTGCCTTATTGTAGATCACATAAATGATCACAAGTGGAATGATCGAACCGATTATTCCGATGATAATTCCCTCTATTACGAATGGTGCTCTTACGAAAAAGTCAGTAGCACCGATGTATTTCATTATATTTATCTCTTCTTTTCTTACTGAAATACCTATGGTTACCGTATTGCTGATAAGGAATACAGAAACCAGAAGAAGGATTCCTATAATGCCGACTGAAATATAAGCTATAAGGCTGTTTATTCCGCTAAGTGTTGAAGCTGTTACTTCAGATCTGTTAACTTCTCTTATGCCGCTTATGGACTCAAGATATGTAACGAGTGCAGGCTGCATGGAAACATCATTTAAATAAATCTGAAGGTTGGCAGAATCCTCAAGGGGATTCTCTGTAAATCCGTCTGCGTATTCGCCGAGGTAGTCCTGTTTAAAGCCTTCCCAGGCATCAGCGGCTGAAATATAATCTACCTTGCTGACTTCCGGTCTTTGCTCTATAAGTGCCTTGGTTGCAAGGATATTGTCCTCACTTGTTCCGGCATCAAAGAAAACAGTTACGGAGACGCCCTCTTCCGCAGTTTTTACAACATGCTGGAAGTTGGTAACTATCGAATAAAACATTCCAAACAGGAACAGACATGCACTGATCGTAGCTATAGAAGCAAGTGTATACCAGCGATTACGTCTTAGACTTCTGAAACCCTGTCCGATTGTATAGAAAAAACTACTCATCCTCATCGTGATATTCACCCTCTTCTTCGTCGTAGATTACGACGCCCTTTTTCATAGTAATAACTCTCTTGTGCATGGCATTAACGATTTCTCTGTTGTGAGTAACGATGATGACCGTGGTGCCATTTTCATTGATCTGTTCCATAAGCTTCATGATTTCCCATGAATTGCCGGGATCCAGATTACCTGTAGGCTCATCCGCAAGAAGAATTGTGGGTTTATTTACCATAGCTCTGGCAAGAGCAACTCTTTGCTGCTCACCACCTGAAAGCTGAGTGACCTTACTCTTATATTTTCCGGCAAGACCGACTGTTGCCAGAACAGAAGGTACATTTTTTCTTATTTCCCTTGTTGATTTCTGAATGATGCGCTGTGCAAAAGCAACATTTTCATAAACGTTTCTATCTTTTAAAAGTCGGAAATCCTGAAAGACAATACCCAGGTTTCTTCTGAACTTCGGTATATTTCTGTGCCTCATTTTGCCCAGATCATGTCCCATTACGGTTATTGTTCCCGATGATGGTACAAGCTCTCTAAGTAAAAGCTTTATGAGGGTAGATTTACCCGAACCACTGTCTCCTACTATAAAAACAAATTCACCCTTCTTTATGTGAAGGGTGACTCCATTAAGCGCAGGCTTCCCCGTAGAATATGCCTTTGACACGTTATCCAGCGTGATTATCTCATCCGCCGGAATCTGCCGCGTCGGCCTTTTCCGTCTAATAACTCTTTCCATACCTGTTCCTTCCTAACTACTAACTACAAAACTTTTAAAAAGACAAATCCAATGTTTAATATACTACATCATGAAACTGAAATATCAATAGCGTTCCATGTATTTCATGTATCTGACAACCATGAGCGCGATCTTGAATGTGATCGCATCATCAAATACTCTAAGGTCAAGTCCTGTGCTCTTCTGAAGCTTATCAAGTCTGTACACAAGTGTGTTTCTGTGAATGAAAAGCTGTCTTGAGGTCTCTGAAACATTGAGGTTGTTTTCAAAGAATTTATCTATGGTTGAGAGAGTCTCCTGGTCAAATCCCTCGGGATTTTTTCCGCCGAAGATCTCTTTTATAAACATCTTGCAAAGAGGGATGGGAAGCTGATAGATCAGTCTTCCTATTCCAAGTTCGCTATAGCTTATGACTCTTCTCTCATCGAAGAAAATACGTCCTACGTCGAGAGCCATCTTAGCTTCCTTATATGAGCGGCTGACTTCTTTTATCTCACTTACAACTGTTCCGATTGCAATGTGAAGGTTTGTCACACCTGCATTTTCAAGCTGAGTTAACAGCTCATTTGCAGATTTTGTAATCTCCTCGGGTTTGGAAATCTCTGTAACGTCCTTAACAACAATAACGTTGTCTTCATCAACTTCAGTTACAAAGTCTCCTCCGTTGCCCTGGCCAAAAGTTCTTACCTGCTCAAGAACATTATTTTCCCTGACCTTATCAGCGGAAATGATCATGGTAACACGCTTTGCATCAGAAGGAATGTGAAGCTTCTTTGCTCTGCTGTATATATCAACGAGAAGAAGGTTATCAAGAAGAAGGTTCTTGATGAAGTTGTCCTTATCAAACCTTTCCTTATATGCAACAAGCAGACCCTGGATCTGATATGCGATCATCTTGCCGATAGTATATATACTTTCACCACTGCCTGCGGCGATAAGAATATACTCGAGTTGCTGCTCATCATATATTTTGAAGAACTGGTGTCCCTGGACCTCCTGTGAATCAGCAGGAGACTTGACGAATTCTCTTACTGCCTCGTTCATTCTGACAAAGTCAGGGCGTGTTGCAGCCACCTCATTACCATCTACATCGAGCACACACAGATCAACATGTGCTATTCCTTTTAATCCATCTATAGTATTTTGAAGGATCTGATTCGAAATCATATTACTTTCCTCCTAAATAAAGTCAGTTTCTTAATGATATTCTACTCGATAAATGCATAAAAATCCACAAAAACTAATCAAATTTTTGTGGATTTTCCATAATAACTTTTTAAATTAACAAAGCCGATAAAAAATACAGAATACTACGATTGTATTCTTTCCTACGGGAATTATGCAGGATGCAGTAGTCTTAATGCATAGGAGGTGCCTATGGACATACCCGAATTATCCATGGCTTTATCTATGAGCAAGGTCCAATCAGATTGGGGGACAGCGATGCTTTCCAAGAGTCTTGATAATCTCTCGGAGGTTGGCGCTACCGTTGCCGAAATGATGGATACATCCGCCATGGAATTGTCCGTAAACCCGGATATAGGCGGAAACATCGACCTTAAGGTATAAATGCTGTGGGACTACCAAAAGATACCCCGGACCTGATCGTCCGGGGTATCTTTTTATATATTAGGAAATTCCTCCGAATTCCCTAATATATAAAAAATTATCACTTAAGCTTTATCTCGTTTTCAAGTATTTCGATCTTGCCTTCTTTTAAGAGGTGTCCTACTGCTCTCTTAAATTCGTTTTTGCTCATGTGCATTTCATTTCTTATCAGTTCAGGTGAGGCCTTATCTGTGAAGGGAAGTCTTCCTCCCTTTTCTTTCATGATATCTTCTATCTTTTCAGCATCTGTATTTATCTGAAGATAAGCCTTTTCTCTGAGGCTTAAGGTAAGTTTTCCATCCTCTTTTACTTCGACGATCCTGGCTGTTACAGTATCTCCTATGCGAACGTCGCCGTATAATTCCTTCTTAGGAATGAGCGCTGAAAAAATGTCATCAACTGCGACGAACATTCCGAAGTTGTCGCTTGATTCATAGACTGTTCCCTGCACTCTGTCCTCTTTGTGGTATGGGCTGTCGGTTCTTAAAAACTCGTACACGTTCATGGTAACAGCAAGTCTTCCGCTCTTATCAACGTAAAGTGCGCAAAGAATGTTTTCTCCTTTTTTCACCTTGCGAGTCTGCTCTCTGAAGGGCAAAAGTACATCCTTTTCAAGTCCCCAGTCCATAAATGCGCCTATCTTGCCGACATCTGTAACCCTAAGAACGTTAACCTGTCCGAGCATGATCTTGGGAGTTCTGGTCGTTGCTATAAGTCTGTCATCTGAATCCTTATATAAAAATACGCTCAGCTTATCTCCAAGTTCAGCCCCCTCCGGCACCTGCTTCTTGGGAAGGAGCACCTTGTCCTCTTCTCCTTCTCTCTCTGCAAGGTATACACCAAAGTCAACCTTCTTGATTATTATAAGTTCCTGTTTTTCTCCTATTTTTAACATTTAATTTTCCTTACTTTCTTACTAGTTCAACTATTGAATACGGCTTTTCGTTTTCATCATTTAAAGAGATCACATATACGTTTCTGCCCTCTTCATCTTTTGATTCATAAATAACCGGGAATATCATATCTCCAAGATGTGCCTGCTGTTTATACTCGGCTCTGATATGCATTCCTTCTCTTGCTTCATCAAGAGCTTTAAGATCATCATTTCCTGTTTCAACGGCTGCGCTCTTACATGCGCTAAGCGCTATCCTGATATACTGTCCGTTATTTACGTGGTTATTCGTATCAAGATGATGCTGACCTATCTTTTTTGCTTCTGCTTTATAAACCTTGGAATCCTCGGGAATTTTAATTTTCCTCGGAGCCTTTTCCATCTCAAGCTCTTTGTCTAGAGGATACGTGTCTTCTATTTCTTTGGTCACTCTCTGGGGCGTCCCCTTTTGAAGGTTTATAAGAGACCATACGGAATTGGCTATGGCTACTCTCTCACCGCTGTCAGTATCCATGAAAAAATTCCTCAGTCCCAAAAATCCCGACAATTTGTAGGGCACTGTTCCTATTGTCACATTCTCTCCGAGCTTTGGAAGTCTGTTTATCACTATATGCCAACTGGAAATGACCCAGGCAATGCCATCCTTTGCAAGGTATTCCATTGTAGCAGGTCCAAGCTGTGTCTGAAAAGTGGAACAGTCCTGAAAATAATCGACAAGGGACTCTATTGTAAGATATCCCTCCATATCACACTCGGTATATCTGATCTTCGAATCAAACGTATACATATAATTCCTCTGTTTCTATTACTTTGGTGAACTTAATTATAGTGCATATTGCTTAAACTCGCCAGCCATAGCGGCATGGTCATTACGATGCTGTAGCCGTATCTGAAATCGATAACGGGTGCTGCGATCAAAAGAGTAAAAATTATAAGCATCGGCATCGCGTAGATGATACCGGTATCTCTTCCTCTGCCTGTTTTTATCATAACTCCTAAGCAGATCACCATAGCCCAGGTATATGCGCCTATTGCCCAGAGCATTCCGTACAAAGGAAGAAAACTTCCGAGTTTTATAAGGATTTCTTTTCCCTTAACAACGACTTTTCCGCCAATCTTGGGCGCCTGTACCAGCCCGTAATCATTGCCCATTATGCCGTCTATATTTCCGACTTCGTATGAAAAATCAGGATAGATATATCCGCCAACGAGGTCATACCAGCTTTTTATGTAATCAGCGGGGTATTTTGCAAAAAGACGAAACCAAAGTCCCAGATATTCCATCTTATTATTTTCTATAACCTCAGGATGTCCGGCTCTTACAAGCTCCTTCATGTTATCAGCAAAATCGGGAGCATAGAGTTCATGGATATAGGTCGTGTCGATAACTGCATCAACCATCTCTTTTTCTCTGTCCGTCAAAGCTCTGTCATTAACAATAACTTTTGTGAGCATCTGAATAGGAACCGCAAGAGACTCAGTTAGATCCGGCTGCCCAATATTGGCATTATCCATAACCGGCCCTTTTACAAAAAGAATGATAGCAAGCGCTGATGCAAACATAAGCAGCATCTTTTTCCATATTTTCCTAAAGAACAGTATGCCAAAAGGAACAGAAAGCGCATAAGCATAAAATCCATTAGATCTAAAGAGCGATAGCAAAATGCCAAGAAGTGCAAATATGAAAAGATCTAAAAGTCCTATGCTTTCGGGAGCTTTTCTATATTTAAGAGCCATCTTTATAAGCCTTACAGTATAGAGCATCACTATTCCGGCAAAGGGAACGTCCTTCCAGATCGTAACCGCAAATACTGCATTAAAAGGCACAAGTGCAAAGAAAAGAAGTGATAAAAGTGCCGCATTCCTACTCTTTTTGCTGATCATCATAACGCTGTCGCCGCAGCAAATGGCCATAAATATCATCTGCGCGATTGTATAAAAAGCTATAGCAGCGCTCGGATCATCCGTAAAAAGAAGTCCTATATGATAGAAAAACGAAATAGTAAGAGTATGCACAACGGGGTGGTGATTAGACAAGGGATGGATTCCCACAACCTGTTCATACTGAACTATCGAATCGGCCGTCATTATGCCCGGATACTCATACAAAAAATATGGAAGCCAAAAGAGGAAACACAATAAAGCGCTTATTACAAATATCTGAAAATAGCTCAATTTCTCTAGAAGAGGAATATGCACTTCTTTATTTCCGTTAAGTGCATCTAAGAATTTGCGCGGCTTTTTGTTCCTGAAAATGACGTCGCACAAAAAAAGGATCAGTCTTATAATTAGATTTGTCAAAAAGAAAAATCCCTCAAAGCAGATAATGATCGACAACGCCTTAAAAAGGGAGCTTGAAAACATATCTCCCGACCTTTTATAAAATGAAAAGGAAAGCGCCACAGAAAAAAAGACAGCCAAAACCGGCATTATCATCAAAAGGATTTTTTCCTTTGAAGAGCTATCTTCATTTTCATTATTCTCTATGAATTTATATAAAACAAAGATCACTGCAAAAAGCACTACTGTAAGAGGATTTCTTACGGTAATGCCTGTAAAAAGCTGCAGCGCAAAGCAGCCAAGATATGCTTTAAAAAATGTTAAACATACTTTCTTATTGATAAAATCACCTCATGATCATTAAAACTTTTTCCAAATAAGCATTTTCATTATACAATAAAAAGAAAAACCTTGGGGAGA
Source organism: Butyrivibrio sp. NC2002 (assembly GCF_000702265.1). GTDB lineage: Bacteria > Bacillota > Clostridia > Lachnospirales > Lachnospiraceae > Butyrivibrio. Next base: position 64,394 of record NZ_KL370880.1, on the reverse strand, counting down.
GGATTGTATAAATGACAAACGCAGTAACAAAGAAATCCGGCATTTCTTTTACCTTGCCGGAATTAGTATATCTTATCTATTTTACCGTCATGTTCGGCGCAAGAGCTGTCGGGCTCTACGAGGGAGGACTAATCTATAATCTCTGCCTTGTGGCAGGACTTATCTTATTCGGAGTAAAAGTCCTTGTATCAGAGCATACTGTTTTTGAATATATCCTGATAGCGACTCTTATTTTTCTGTCGCTTCTTATCTATAAAAACACAGGCGAAAAGGGAATCCTTCTTTATTTTTCAATGATGCTCGGAATGAAAAGTGTCAGCATCAAAAGGGTTATGATGCTTGGCCTTGTAATTCTTGGTTTTTCATTCTTTATCCTGTATGTGCTGTCTGTAACCGGAGTTATAAACGAGCTAAACCACATAAATAAAAGAAGCGGATTCGGCTATATCCTCAGGCACTCTCTTGGGTACCCCTATCCAAATACAACCCACACAACGCTTCTTATCCTTATCATTTTATTTTTCTATCTGTATGAGTATAAAACTGTGGCAAACCTTATCACCGCAAGCATATTTGCCATGCTTTTAAATATCCTCATATTCATCTACACAATAAGTTTTACAGGTGTTATCTCAGTAACACTCTACCTTCTTTTAAATATTCATTTTTGCCTCAGAACAAAGAAAATCGAAAACAAGGGCGCTTCTGTGCAATCGGATGTATCAATTGTCTCAAACAGAAGCAAGGTGGAAGATATCCTCATAACCCTGTGCTTTCCTGTAACTGTTGTTTTTTCAATACTTGGGCCTGTTTTAGCAAAGGGAGATGCTTTTAATTTCCTTAACAAGCTTCTCCACAAGCGCTACGAATATGCACTCTATTATCTTCAAAATGAAAAGATAACACTGTTTGGATCGCGTTTTGCACCCGCTCCGACAAACTGGTACATGATAGACAATTCCTATCTGTATCTTTTCCTTCAGACGGGAGTTGTGGTTTTTGCTGTTGTCTGCGCGCTGTACCTTGCCTGGATCCTTTTTCTTATAAAAGAAAGCAAGGTAAGAGAGCTTGGAATAATGATCACATTCTGCATCATCGGAATGAGTGATCCCTTCATGTTTAACTTAAGCTACAAGAATATCACGTTCCTCATGCTTGGCGCATTTATCTATTCGGAATGTGAAAAAATAAGCCTTTCTCTTCCTTCTTTTTTAAGTAGAAAATGCAGGCTCATTAAGCCAAAAGAAAATGAATTTTCTTTTGGCATAAATATCTATGATGCTATATCAGGCTGCTGCCGTTTTTTGGTCAATGCACTTAAAAAGCATGCCATTATATATGGACTTTTATTTGTGATCCTTACTTTTGCAGGCGCAGTATTTACAACACATACAACCAAAGTTCCGCAGATTCTCTACATTGACGAAAAGGCCGCAGATCCCTACACTTCCGAAAAGAGGGAAGTGTTCCTTTCTGAAAAAGATGTGGAAGATATAATCGCTGCAGGAGATATCATCGAAGATTATCAGGGCGAAGGAGCGCCGATGTACTTCTTTAAGAAAAAAGCACCTCTTGCAGAATACTACAGAGATGCTTTGTCAAACGGTCTTATTATAGGCACTTTTCTTACACTTATTTCGGCTCTCATTCCTTATGCATTGCAGAATAAACAAGAGAAAGAAAAAGTCTGATCAGTCACTAAAATTCCTGATCTCTTTTATATAGTCCTCGTAATTTCTAATGTATTCAGTGTCGTCATAGTGCTCACTTGCAAGAACAAGCAGTACTGAGTCGGCACTGAAATCATACATTTCTTTCCATACCATGTTGGGAAGATAGATTCCTGTATTTGGTCTGTTCAGGCAAAAAATCGTCTCGTTCCCGGCACCGTCCAAAACCTTCACCTTACTTGAGCCTGCAACGTTTATGAGAACGAATTCCGTTCTTCTGTTGGCATGCTGACCTCTAACTACGGTAGCATCACTGCCATACATATAAAAAGCTCGCTTTATTTCAAATGGGATATCCATGCCGCCCTCAACTATTACGAGCTGTCCTCTCTCATCTCCCATATCTTTAAACTCAATCATTTTTACTCTATCCATGTGATTAAGCATTTTCCGACCTCCAAAATTAGACGAAACTTAATATTTTTTTAATTGAAACCCCGTCAACTAAAGAATAAAATTGTTATATCAATATAAAATACTATAGATTGGAGGATTGTGCAATTTTTTTGATTGCACTTTGCGATAATGAAATTCAATAAAGACTGGCTGAACAAAAATTGGTTTCCCTACACTGTTGCTGCATGTGCCGGAGTTGTGCTTTATCTTTTGCTTTCAAATATAGGTCCGATATTTAAAAGCCTTGGCACATTTATTAAATATTTTTCGCCGGTAATATCGGGACTGATAATCGCTTATATACTCAGCCCCCTTGTAAACATATATGAAACAAAGGTATTGAAGGGCACCAGAAGGGCAGAGGTGAAAAGATCTCTTGCCGTTCTTCTTTCTATAGCTACAGTAATTTTATTCATAGTTATTTTAATGATCGCACTTATTCCGCAGATCATTGAGAGTATAACAACTTTTGTATCAAATCTGGACGGTTATGCAGCTTCACTTGAGAGTATACTGACAGCACTAAGCATCAAAGCAGAGGGTATGCATCTTGATATAAGCGGTATCACAGCAAAGATCAACGAATTCCTGTCACAGTTTGCCCAGAAGCTCCCGGCTGTTATGGAGAGGCTGGTCAAAATGTCAGCAGGTGTAGGAAACGGTTTTTTAAATGTCATCCTTGGTCTTATCCTGGCAGTGTACTTTCTTTCAGGTCAGGCCCGCATAAAGCACGGCTTTGAAAGACTTATGAAAGTGCTCATCTCACCTGATAAATTTGAAAGCATGAGCACTTTCCTTGATAAATGTAACAATATCATCATCCAGTACATTGCATTTGATATTCTGGACGGCGTCATTGTAGGTATCGTCAACTGGATATTCATGATAATAACAGGCATGTCCTATTCCGTACTTATTTCACTTGTTGTCGGAGTAACAAACCTGGCACCTACTTTTGGTCCTATACTTGGTGCGATCATTGGAACGTTTATCCTGGTACTGGTTAATCCGTTCCATGCATTGTTGTTCCTGATATTTACGATCATCCTTCAGACTATCGACGGATACATTATTAAACCAAAGCTGTTTGGCGAATCACTTAATGTTCCTTCCGTCTGGATTTTGGTTACTTTGGTAGTAGGCGGCAGAATGTTTGGAGTAGCAGGCATCATGCTGTCTATTCCGTTTGCAGCTATTTTCAATTTTGTTTATACAGACTGGCTTGTAAAAAGGGAGAAAAAAGCTATAGAGCAAGATCCCTGAAAGAGGTACTTTTATGAGTGTAGAAGAGTATACCCACCAGGAACTAAAGCATATGCTCGATTATATGAAGCGCATGTATGACATAGTGCGCCTTGTTGATCCTGTGGAATGCCGTGAGATCGAAGTCGACACGATCGGAAGCCTTCATTACAAAAATGAATGCTATGCCGTCTGGAATGCTGCGTCAAGATGCTCTAACTGCAGTAGCTACAGAGCCTGCATGAGTAACAGTAAGCAGTCCAAAACTGAAGATTTTGAAGGCAACCACTTCACTATTCAGTCAGTTCCGATAAGGCTCATTCTACCAGACCGCAATAATTTCTCATGTGTTCTTGAGCTTATAACCATAGAAACAGGTGCGCAGGAAAACAACAATAATCCTGCTCATTATTCTGCTCCTATCGAAGTTGATGGCAAGCAGATTTCTCAGGGAAGTGAAGAAGCAGATTATATTGTTACTCACGACCTTCTTACAAGGCTGTACAACCTCGACGGGGTATGCAGGGAAGTGCGCAGAGTTCTCGTTGATGATCCAGGCACGCCCAGACTTATCATCACAGGAGACATAAGGAAATTCAGAACTCTAAATGACAGATATGGCAGAGAAAAAGGCAACGAAGTACTAATCGCCATAGCTGATATGATGCGTAAGACCTGTGGCCCTGATTCAATTTATGGTCGCATCATGGCAGACCACTTTGTAATGTGCATTCCTGAAGACCATTTTGATGAAGGTGTTTTGATGAATGCGATCGACCAGATTGGTCAGCTTGTTGATACAGAAAACTATCACCTGTATTTTCATGTTGGTATCTACAGAATCGAAGATCCGGAGCTTCCTGTGACTGTCATGATAAACAGAGCCGATATGGCACTAAAGACGCTTCATGACCACCGCGAAAACGTCCTTACCTACTACACCAACAAACTCCTTAAAGAGTGCGAATATGAAGAGGAATTCTTAAACAGCTTCAATCAAAAAATTGAAAACAACGAATTCCGCATCCATATTCAGCCCATTTTTACTGCTGATAAAAAAGTATATGCAGCAGAAGCATTATCGCGCCTTATCGAACCTACAGGTCAGATTGTGGCTTCTGACAAATACATTAAAATACTTGAAAAGACAGAATATATTGCAAAGCTTGATTTCAGAAACTGGGAACTTGTTATGAGACAGCTCCATGCATGGCAGGGCAGCGATAAAGACAAGATCATAATGACGGTAAATGTATCACCTAAGGACTTTTATTATATGGATGCTCTTTCCCAGATAAAATCTCTTCTCAACTCATACAGGATTGATCCGGGACAGATTGTTATCGAAATATCTGAAATAGACCTTATGAATGACACAGAGAGTCATTTTGCGATCATCGATCAGTTCAGGCAGGAAGGTTTTCAGGTTGCGATCGACAACTTCGGAGCCGGTAATGTGTCACTTACCATGCTAAAAGACGTAAATACCGACTACGTTAAATTCGACAAGCGTTTTGTACAAGAAAGCGAAAATGACCCCAAATGCCGGATGATACTCGATTCATCAATTAAGCTTGCCAAAGACCTTGGCTTCAAAACAGTAGCTGAAGGAATCGAAACCAAGTGGCAATTTGAGCACTTAAAGGAACTGGGCTGTGACTACTTCCAGGGTTACTATCTATCCCATCCTATATCAATCGAGGAATTTGAGCAGAATTTTTAATACGGAATGTTTTTTACTGCATTGAAATACGTGCAAGATCGTATATTATGTTGGGTAGGTTCACGTAAGCCATATAAAGGATATGCGCTGTCATTGGTACATATACGTTCTTAGAATAAACATAAGCTATTGCAAATGGTACTGCAAAGATCACTGTAACAGTAAATCCCAGTGGCATATATGAATGAGCAAATCCGCATAATATAAGTCCGATTATTACGGTTATTAGCGTAGATCTCTTTGAATCAAACATTATTATAGCTTTTCTAAAGAACAGCTCTTCCGCAATTGGCTGGAGTAGAATTGTTGTTAATCCAAACATCGCTTCAGCAAGCGGAGTATTTTTTCTGGTTATGCTGTACATATCCGTAGCAATTGAAATAAGACCATTTGAAAGAAGCGTTGTCTTAACGACATCAAGAATCACAACAGCCGCAAATGCAAGAACTATCGGCGCCCAAAAAGTCTTTACTTTATTAAAATTCTTAAAATATCTGTGGAATGAAAACTCTTTGTAATAGTAAATACAGATACCAAGATAAAACACCATGAATAAACCGAGTGTTTTATACGTATCGGGAATAATTAAATAAGAAATAATAAAAAGAAGCTCCCATATAACCGGGAAAGCATATTGTTTAAACAACGTCTTCACATTGCACCTCACGCACCATAATGGCTTTGGAACAATTAACTTATTCTGACAAAAAAACGAGATCTTGCGATCTCGTTTTATTAACTGGGCTAGCAGGATTCGAACCTGCGAAGTGACGGAGTCAGAGTCCGTTGCCTTACCGCTTGGCGATAGCCCACCGACAAGATTGTATTATACATAGGTATAGTACATATTGCAAGCACTTTTTTTAATTTTTTTTATTTTTTTGCGGAGTGTCCATAATATAGGCACTCCGCATAGCTTTTTTGTCAAAAAACTTTTTACGGTTTCTGCTTTTAAAGCAAACTAAATACTTCTAGAGCTGCCTAAAAATCTCAACCTTCAAATAAAAGATCTGCATATGTAGGGAATGGCCAGTCATTTTTATCAACAAGCATCTCAAGTCTGTCAGCAGGAGCTCTTAAAGCTTCCATTGCAGGCACAACAGTATCCTTGCAATAATATGCACGTTTTCTTGTTTCTTCTATCTTTCTGGCCTTCTCTTCTGCCTTCTTAAGCTTATCAAGGGCATCCTTCATAGCTTTAAGCTCGCTGCTTATCTCATTAAGCTCATCTTTTTCCACATCGGCATCACATCCTGCCTGTACTATGGCATTGATGTTACCTGCAAGAGAACCTGCATATTTCATAACTGCAGGAATGATCTGCTTGCTGGCCATATCGATCATAGTAAGAGCTTCTATATTGATAGTTTTAGCATAGGTCTCAAAGATGATCTCTCGTCTTGCTTCAAGCTCTGACTGAGTAAATACGCCGAACTTCTTGTAAAGATCGATTGCCTTCTTTGTAGTAAGAACTTCTGCTGCCTCAATAGTTGAAGGAATGTTGGGAAGTCCTCTCCTTTTTGCTTCTTTCTTCCATTCGTCAGAGTAGCCGTCGCCTCCAAAGATAACTCTCTGGTGGTCAGTGAGGAATTCCTTGATAATATCATGTACTTCCATATCGAAGTCTTTTGCTTTTTCAAGTCTGTCTGCTGCCTCGCAGAAGCTCTCTGCAACAATTGTGTTAAGTGCTGTATTAGAGCTTGCCATTGAGTCAGATGATCCTACCATACGGAACTCAAACTTATTACCTGTAAATGCAAAAGGTGATGTACGGTTTCTGTCTGTAGCATCCTTCTCAAACTCAGGAAGTGTGGAAACACCGGTCTTGAGCTTGCCACCGCGCTTACTGCGTCTTGCTTCACCTGTCTCAATGAGCTGCTGAACTACGTCCTCGAGCTGTTCTCCAAGGAATACTGAGATGATAGCCGGCGGTGCCTCATCAGCACCAAGACGATGATCATTTCCAACGTCTGCAGCACTCTGTCTAAGTATGTCTGCATGTGTGTCTACTGCCTTGATTATGCATGCGAGCACAAAAAGGAACTGAATATTTTCATTTGGTGTATCGCCGGGATCAAGCAGGTTTATCCCGTTATCTGTGCACAGAGACCAGTTGTCATGCTTACCTGATCCATTAACACCTGCAAAAGGCTTCTCATGAAGAAGGCATCTCATGTTGTGATGCTCTGCAACTCTCTTCATGGTCTCCATTATAATCTGGTTGTGATCTACGGCAATATTGGCTGTCTCATAAATAGGTGCAAGCTCGTGCTGTCCGGGTGCAACCTCGTTGTGCTGTGTTTTTCCGGGAACGCCCAGTTTCCAAAGTTCCTGGTTTAAGTCGCGCATATATTCTCCTACGCGTTCTCTTATAACACCGAAGTAATGGTCTTCCATTTCCTGTCCCTTAGGCGGCTGTGCACCAAAGAGTGTTCTTCCTGTAAAAATAAGATCCGGACGCTTTAAGCTCTTTTTCCAGTCAACAAGGAAATACTCCTGCTCAGGGCCAACAGACACATTTACTTTTTTTGCTTCTGTATTTCCGAATAGATGAACGATTCTAAGTGCCTGCTCATTTACAGCTTCCATTGATCTTAAAAGAGGTGTCTTTTTATCAAGAGCTTCGCCGTTATATGAGCAAAATGCTGTAGGTATGCAAAGTGTTACACCGGCTCCTGTTTCCTTAAGGAACGCAGGTGATGTGATATCCCATGCCGTATATCCTCTTGCTTCAAATGTTGCTCTTAAACCCCCTGAAGGGAATGAGGATGCATCGGGTTCGCCTTTTATCAAGTCTTTTCCCGAAAATGAAGTCATCATGTGACCATCGTCACGCGCACTTGTAATAAACGCATCATGTTTTTCGGCGGTTATTCCCGTCAATGGCTGGAACCAGTGAGAATAGTGTGTTGCACCGTTTTCCATTGCCCAGTTCTTCATGGCATTTGCCACAGCATCCGCTGATTGAAGGGAAAGGTCTCCGCCATTTTTCATGACACTTATGACCTCTTTATATACACTCTTGGGAAGGCGTTCGCGCATCTTTTCAAGTGTAAATACGTTTTTACCAAATATTTCCTCTACATTGACCTGCTCGTTCATGCTTACCTCTTATTCTATTTATATGTTTTTGAAAATAACTAAAGACATTCTACATTATTTACAAAAAATAGGGTAGCTTTTTATTAATAAATAATGACAATAATGACTTTCCCCGTTTTGCAGGAAAAGTCATTATGTGATCATCATTTATCTGATTTACTTTTTACCCTCAATATGTCGTACTTCTCTGTTTTCATATCAAGGTCAAGATATATTATCTGCTTGGAGTGAGGGCAGCTATCAACAGCTTCTCCCTCTTCATTGTACATTCCGAGTACCTTGGTCTCGATGTCTCTGCCGTCCGGCTTCATGATCTCTATTGTATCGCCTACAGAGAATTTGTTTCTCTGCTCAATCCTTGCATATCCTCTGTCGTCTATCTCACCGACTATTCCAAGATATATGTACTCATTTACATAAGTATTGGCATCATATATCTGTGCTTCTTCAGAGGGCTTTCCGAAATAGAAACCTGTTGTAAACTGTCTGTAAGTACATCTTGAAATCTCATCAAGATACCATGGCATATTTTCTCTGTATTTTTCTTCAGATTCAAAATAATCATCGATAGCCTTGCGGTAGGTTCTTGCTACAGTTGCTACATAAAGAGCTGTTTTCATTCTTCCCTCTATCTTGCAGCTGTCAACTCCTGCATCCACAAGCTCCGGAATATGCTCGATCATGCACAGATCCTTGGAATTGAAGATATAAGAGCCTCTCTCGTTTTCATAAACAGGCATGTATTCGCCGGGTCTTGTCTCCTCAACAACAGCATACTTCCAGCGGCAAGGATGTGTACATTCTCCGTGATTGGCATCTCTTCCTGTAAAATAGTTGGAAAGAAGGCATCTTCCGGAATAGCTTATGCACATAGCGCCGTGAATAAAGCTCTCTATTTCAAGATCCTCCGGAATATGTTCTCTTATTTCTTTTATCTCTTTAAGTGAAAGTTCTCTTGCTGCAACCACTCTCTTTGCTCCGAGGTCAGCCCAGAACTTATATGTTTCATAATTGGTGTTGTTTGCCTGAGTAGATACATGTATATCTATTTCAGGGCAGATGCGTCTTGCCTTCATAAACATGCCGGGATCCGCGATGATAAGCGCGTCGGGGTGGAGCTCCTTTAGTTCATGGAAGTATTCCTCCGCTCCCTCAAGGTCATCATTATGAGCAAGGATATTGGCTGTAACATGCACCTTTACGCCATGGGCATGAGCAAACTCTATTCCTTCCTTCATATCGTCATGGCTGAAGTTCTTTGCCTTTGCCCTGAGTCCGAATGCGTTTCCGCCTATATATACTGCATCAGCTCCAAATATAACCGCAGTCTTTAATACTTCAAGACTGCTCGCCGGGATCAAAAGCTCCGGCTTTCTTTTTTCTCTGTTCATAATACTGTCCTCTTTACTGAAATTGCCATTCCATCGCCAACGTTTAATATAACGCTTTCAAGTTCATCGTCGTGTTTAAGGGTGTACAGGTATTCCCTCATTCTTTCATGGATCGTCCTGTTTCTTCTTGTCACCGCAAATCTCGATTCAAATACGTCTCCATCCTGAAGCACATTATCCGAAACAAGCAGTGCTCCGGGTTTAAGGAGTCTCTTGCAGTCGGGAAGGAAATTGATATACTGCCCTTTTGCAGCATCCATAAAAATAAAATCATACTGCCCGCTAAGCTGCCCCAAAATTTCAAGCGCATCACCCTCAAGCAGTGTGATTTTACTCTGTTTGTCGTATTTATTAAAATTGATCTTTGCTTCCGCTATTCTCTTATCAAATTTCTCAATCGTAGTAATTTTGGTATCTGCCTCGGAATATTCTGCCATAAGAAGTGCCGAAAAACCTACGGCACATCCAACTTCCAATATGTTCTTTGGCCTACTGAGCGTTAAAAGAAATTTAATAAGACTCTGTGAATCCTTTCGGATTATAGGCACTTCATTATCAAGCGCCTGTTTTTCAAGCTCATCAAGATAAGGCTCATTTCCTCTATCAAGTGAGTTTATAAACGTACTGATTCTTTCTTCACTTATCACTACTATTTCCTTTACTTTTCCTCTTCCTCAGACTCGATCGAAGATGCGCACATTATTGCTATCATCTCGTCGGCAGTCTGTGAAGGGCTGAGCTCATAGGTACCCGGAGCTATGAGTCCGTGGTACTCCGAAAATCTCTCCTGAAGATAAAAGAGCATCTTATCTTCCACAAGTCCTCTGTTTTCAAGTAGTTCAGCTATATCCATAACCGACATGCTATCTGTTATGGATATCGAAACTGTCCTCGTATCATACTGCGAAGCGGGTTTTTGATTATAAATGTTGTAACCATAGCTGTAAGCAACCGATGCGTATTTTGAAATAAACATGATCGCAACTATGATCAATGCCACTTTTACAAGTGTGTCCAGTACTCCAAGCCCTATACTTCTGCTGTTCATATAACGTCCTCTTTTAATAATTCGTATCCATCACAATAGGAAGGATCATGGGTCTTCTCTTTGTCTTTTTCCAGATAAAATCCGAAAGAACATCTTTTACAATATTCTTGAGTTTGTTCCAGTCTGTAATGCCGTTATCAAGGGCTTCTGTAACTTCATCAAGCACAAGATCCGTTGCATAGTCAATAAGCTGGTCGGATTCACGAACATATACAAATCCTCTTGATACTATGCTCGGTCCCGATACAAGCTGGGCATTTTCTCTGTCGATTCCAAATACAACGATAACAATACCGTCTTCAGCAAGTCTTTGTCTGTCTCTTAGTACGACATTGCCTACATCTCCGACTCCAAGGCCGTCAACAAGGATCGCGCCAACCGGCACTTTTCCTACTACTTTTGCCTTGTCCTCTTTCAGCTCAAGAACATCACCCGATCTCATAATAAAGATATTATCCTTATCCATTCCAAGACCCATAGCAATATTTTTCTGAGCGATAAGGTGCTTATATTCGCCGTGCACAGGTATTGAATACTTAGGTCTTACAAGGGTGTATATAAGCTTGATATCCTCCTGGCATGCATGTCCTGATACATGAACATCCTGGAAAATAACATCAGCGCCCTTCTGAAGAAGATCGTTTATAACATTGGTAACAGCCTTCTCATTACCCGGTATGGGGTGAGATGAAAAGATGATGGTGTCACCGGGTTTTATGCTGATCTTTTTATGCTGACCACTTGCCATTCTGCTAAGAGCTGCCATACTTTCGCCCTGTGATCCGGTTGTAATGATAACTGTCTGATCATCAGGATAGCTCTTAATCTGATCTATATCCACAAGTGTATTATCCGGTATCTGTATGCATCCAAGGTTCTGGGCAATGTCAATTATATTGACCATACTTCTGCCCTCAACCACAACTTTTCTTCCGAATTTGTAAGCAGTATTTATTATCTGCTGAACTCTGTCTACGTTAGATGCAAATGTGGCTACAATTATTCTTGACCTTGAGTGTTCTTCAAATAGCGAATCAAAGGTCTTACCAACTGTTCTCTCTGACGCAGTAAAGCCGGGTCTCTCAGCATTGGTGGAATCACACATAAGCGCAAGAACACCCTTTTTTCCTATCTCGCCAAATCTCTGAAGATCAATAGGATCTCCGTAAACAGGTGTGTAATCAACCTTGAAATCTCCTGTATGTACCACTATTCCTGCAGGAGAATAAATAGCAAGCGCAGCGGCATCTACTATAGAGTGGTTTGTTCTGATGAATTCCACTCTGAAATCGCCAAGATTTATTGACTGTCCGAATTTAACTACCTTGCGACGCACCTTCTTAACAAGGCCGTGCTCCTCAAGCTTATGTTCTATAAGTCCCATCGTAAGTCTGGTCGCATATACCGGAACGTTGAGTTCCTTTAAGATATAGGGAAGTGCTCCGATGTGATCTTCATGTCCGTGTGTAATGACAAAGCCTTTCACCTTGTCCGCGTTGTTCTTTAAAAATGTAATGTCGGGGATTACCAGGTCAATTCCGTACATATCATCGTCAGGAAATGACAGACCGCAATCCACCACAATAATACTGTCTTCATACTTGAAGGCAGTTATGTTCATACCAATCTGCTCCAGTCCACCAAGCGGGATGACCTGAAGAGCGGATGCGTCCGTATTTATTTTCTTTTTATTCAATCGTTTTCCTCCAAATTCTTTGCCTTCAGTCAAGGCCTATGTCGTCCTCTTCAAGTAATTTTCTGAATACGACAGCAACTGCTTCGAGCTCTTTGTCATCGTCAACAATAGTGTATTGTGCTTCAGCATCTTCACCTTCTGAATCATCTCTTAAAATAAGAGCTTCTCCATCACCGTCTTCTACATCGGTGACAAGGATATATGACTTAGCGCCAATCACTGTTTGTTCCAAGACAAAAAAATCCACAGGTTCCTCGCCCTCCGGCTGAAATGTTATTTTTTCCATATATTATTGTTCTCCGTTTTTCTTATCACGATTATCAAGGTAATCCTGCAAAATAATCTGTGCCGCGATCATATCTACATATTCCTTGCGCTCAGATTTTTTTATACCTACTTCATCCATTATTTCATCGGCTTCTACAGTGGTAAGCCTCTCGTCCCACATCACCACGGGAAGGGAAGTTCTTCTCTCAAGCTTGTCCCGGAATTCTTCCGAGAGTGCAGAGCGCACTGACTCAGACTGATCCATATTCAGTGGAAGACCAAGTACTATCTTCTCCACATCATATTCCTGGATCAGCTCCTCTATACGTGACAATGTTTTACGAAGTTTGTTTTCTTCTTTTCTACGGATTATCTCCTTGGCCTGTGCTGTTAGCAGAAGTTCATCACTTATTGCAACACCCACAGTCTTGGAGCCGTAATCCAAACCCATTATTCGCATTATTTTCTGGACCAGTTATTATTTTTAATATACTCTGTGAGCATTTCCTCAACCAGTTCGTCTCTCTCGACCTTCATAATGAGGCTTCTTGCACCCATATGACTGGTAATATATGTGGGATCTCCGGACATGATATAGCCTACTATCTGATTAACAGGGTTATAGCCTTTCTCCAGAAGTGCCTCATATACTACAGACAATACTTTCTTTACGCCTGTTTCGTTGTCAACCTCAACTTTGAAAAATTGTGTGTTTCCAAGATTCTGATCTGCCATAGTAATTGCCCTTTTCCGCTGTCTGTTCGTACTTTTTTGTATTTCCGTACAATAAAAATTACATGTTCAGAAATTTATAGTTATGTTTATCATAACTCAATTGTGTCAAATTCGCAATGTATCGTCTGTAAGGAACCCTGTAATGGTGTTTTCACTGATAAGGCCGCTGCCTGCACCGCATCGCTTTTCATCTTCGCAAGAGACTGCCACTCTGATATATCTTGTGGTATGACCTATAAGATAGCGCTTTCCATCTATGGTTTCATAATCTTCCCAAAGGATCTTCTCTGTCTTTCCAACAAAGTATTCCCTGTATGCCTTAGACTGTTCCTTAGTCATATCAAGAAGTATGGCACTTCGTCTTGTCTTTTCTTTATCTGTGAGCTGATCCTTCATCTTTGCAGCAACAGTACCCTTCCTCTGAGAGTACTTAAATACGTGCATTTCGTAGAAATTTATAGCCTCACAAAAAGCTCTGCTCTCTTCGTAGGTCTCTTCGGTTTCTCCGGGGAATCCAACTATTACGTCAGTTGTGATCGCAGGTCTATCATAGACTTCTCTTAAAAGTCTTACGCTTTCCATGTACTCTTCTGCAGTGTAATGTCTGTTCATTCTCTTTAATGTATCATTGCTTCCGCTTTGAAGTGACAGATGAAAATGCGGGCAAACCTTTTCAAGAGCTGCCATTCCCTTTGCCATTTTTTCTGTAATAACTCTAGGCTCAAGAGAACTTAGTCTTATCCTGTCGATTCCTTCAATCTTGTTTAGTTCCTGCAAAAGGTTAAGAAGCTCCGGCTCTCCCCTGTCTACTCCGTATGAACTTACATGAATTCCTGTAAGGACGATCTCTCTGCAGCCCTCTGCGGCAAGACTCTTTACTTCTTCAAGAATATCCGCTTCCTCTCTGCTCCTTATCCTTCCTCTTGCATAGGGAATGATGCAGTAACTGCAGAACTGATTGCAGCCATCCTGAATTTTTATATATGCTCTGGTATGTCCGGGCATGTGCTTTAAAAACATTTTCTCATACTCCTGACCGGGAGCATTTATGTCAGTAACACTCTGTCTGCCAAGGCATTTATCTATTTCCTGGTCTTTCTCTTTTTCAATATCTGCAAAATATTCGTCCAGGATTGTTACTATATCCGTCTTTTTATTGTTGCCGACGATTATGTCAATTGATTCATTTTGTTTGGCATTTTCCATGTCGGTTTCTACATAGCAGCCACAGGCAACAACTACAGCCTCAGGGTTTTTCTTTTTTGCCCTGTGGATCATCTGTCTGCTTTTGTGGTCTGCAATAGCTGTTACAGAGCAGGTATTTATGATGTAAACATCTGCTTTCTCATCAAATGATACAATCTTATAACCACTTTCTTGTAACTTTTGCCCCATGACATCAGTCTCATATCTGTTTACCTTGCATCCGAGACTATGTAAGGCGACATTTTTCATATTAAACCTCCATTATTTTTGACGTATACGACATTGACTTTTAACGTCCTTCCGTTTACCATATAGAAAAGAAGGAGGTATTTGCGCAATGAAAACCGTAAAAATTTCTTTAAATTCTATCGATAAGGTTAAGTCCTTTGTAAACGATATTACAAAGTTTGATTATGATTTCGACCTTGTATCCGGTAGATACGTAATCGACGCAAAATCCATCATGGGAATCTTCTCACTCGATCTTTCAAAGCCGATCGACCTGAATATCCATGCTGAAGATGGCGCTGATGATGTATTGGCAGTTTTAAAGCCTTACATGATCTAATCTTTGAACTACCGAGAACCTGTAGCAATGCTACAGGTTCTTTTTGTTTAGCAGAGCACTTAACGAGGTATTATTCTATTTCCAATACCTCGTCTGTATCAAGTGCAGTCTGAACAAGCTCGTCTATCTTCTCCTGAAGATTCTTTTCATGAGCTCTGATAACAGGAAGTCTTGGCTTTGTTACGGGATGCTTAGCAACGAATATTGTGCAGCAGTCCTCGTAAGGAAGTATGGATGTTTCATAGGCATCAATTTTTAATGAGATGTCGACTATGTCCTGCTTATCAAATGCAATAAGAGGTCTGTAAACAGGCATATCCTCTACAACCTCATCTGTAGCCATAAGGCTTTCCATTGTCTGTGATGCAACCTGTCCGATACTCTCACCGGTGATAAGTCCCATGCATCCGGTCTTATTTGCTATCATATCAGCAATTCTCATCATATATCTGCGCATGATGATAGTCAGCTCATCATGAGGGCATTTCTCATATATATACATCTGAATATCGGTAAAGTTGATTATATGAAGCTTGACTTTTCCTGTATATTTTGCGATTACTTTTGCAAGGTCTATTACCTTCTGCTTTGCTCTCTCACTTGTGTACGGAGGCGCATTGAAATATACTGCCTCAATCTTAGCACCGCGCTTTGCTATCATGTAGCCAGCTACGGGAGAGTCAATTCCGCCTGACAAAAGAAGGCAGGCTTTTCCACTTGTTCCTGTCGGCATTCCACCGGGACCAGGAATTATCTCTGAGTAGATGTTGACCTTTTCTCTTATCTCTACATTGATGAGGATTTCAGGGTTTCTTACATCAACCTTCATTTCCTCATAGGCATCAAGTACTCTTGCGCCTATCTCTGCTGCTGCCTCCATGGAATCAAGCGGATATGTCTTATCAACTCTTCTTACCTTGATCTTGAAGGTCTTGTTTTTATCAGGATATACTCCGTCGATAAACTTGATCACCTCTTTTGAAAGTGCATCAATATCGGGAAGCTTGTTATCTCCATCTCTCTCAATACATACAGCGGGACAGATTCCTGTAATTCCAAATACTCTCTGAAGGGCTGCGATCGTCTCATCAAAATCAAAACCCTGGGCATTTAAATATATTCTTCCGGATACTCTGAAAAATTTGAAGGTTCCCTCAACATTTTTCAGAACTCTTTCCATCTGGGATACAAGAGCTTCCTCAAACAGATATCTGTTTTTTCCCTTGATTCCTATTTCTGCATATTTGATCACAAATGCATGATACTGCATAAATACTCCTTTCAAGTAACTTCACTTGTTATCTTCTTGAAAACTTCCTGAGCATCGGTACGATCTGCTCAAAAGCTTCAACTGTCTTATCTATCTCATCTTCTGTTGTAAACTCTGACATGCTGAGTCTTACTGTGCTGTCCAGAAGTTCTTTTTTTACACCTATTGCTTTTAATGTTCCTGAAAGCTGAGGATGGTTTGTAGCACATGCACTTCCTGAAGAAACATATATTTCTTTATCTTCAAGCGCATGGAGTAAAACCTCCGCTCTTATTCCGCTTACGGACACACTTATTATATGCGGAGCTGTCTTTTTAATGACATCAAGAAGCTCTTCATCCGGCATTTCTTTAGCTTCCTCCATAGAAACCAAAAGACCGTTTATTGTTATGCCATCAAGCTTTGATATAAGCCCTTTTATAAGTCTTCTCTTAAGCTCATAGAGCTTTTCTGTCTTGGCATCAAAATCTTTATATATCATCTCAGATGCCATGCCGATACCGGCAATTCCGGGGACGTTAAGGGTACCTGATCTAAGGCCTTTTTGCTGACCACCGCCATAGCTTATAGGCACTATCCTTACTCCGTCTCTTATATATAAAAAGCCTATTCCCTTTGGACCGTGAAGCTTGTGTCCGCTTACAGACAAAAGATCTATTCCTGATTTTTCGGGTGTGAATCTGTATTTTCCATATCCCTGAACTGCATCGACATGGAATAATATCTCAGGATTTATATCATGAACTATCTTAGCTGCCTCTTCAACAGGCTCTCTTGCACCAATTTCGTTATTTACAGCCATAACAGACACAAGTATCGTATCCTCTCTTATGGCATTTTTAAGTTCATCAAGATCTATTCTTCCATCTGCGCCCACGTTAAGATAAGTTACTTCAAAGCCTTCTTTTTCCAGATATGCAAATGAATTCAAAACAGCGGGATGTTCAACTCTTGTTGTAATAATATGTTTTCCCGATCTGTTTTTTGCAATAGCCCCGCCAATTACAGCGATGTTATCCGATTCTGTTCCGCCTGATGTAAAGAGGATTTCCTTGGGCTTTGCCTTAAGTGTCTTTGCTATTTTCTCAGCCGCCTCTTTTACATATTTTTCAGCAACTACGCCTTTATGATGCATGCTTGAGGGGTTTCCGTAATCCTCAAGCATAAGCTTTGTCATGTACTCTGCAACTTCCTTATACACTCTTGTGGTTGCAGAATTATCTAAATATATTTCCATTGATATGTCTTTCCGGGATGCCTATCCAGGCATCAACTAAGTTATTATAGTGTTTAAGGTCAGCTCATGCTGCCACTCTTTTACTTACCGCTCCAAAGTATACAGGAGCCAGGACAACATTGTAAAGCCTGCAGTCTCTGTTCTGAGTATTCTCTTACCCATGGTGATACTTTTAAAGCCTGCATTGGTCGCTGCTTCTACTTCCTTATCATCAAAGCCGCCTTCAGGTCCTACAAATATTCCGATACTCTCTCCCGGTTTTATTTGGGAGATCACTTTTCTGGTATATTCCATTCCTTCCGCCTGCTCGTAGGGAAGAAGCTTTACATCCAGATCTTTTGCAATTTCAAGCGCCTCTTTCATAGTTACAGGCATATGCACATTGGGAATTATGCCTCTCTTACTCTGCTTTGCGGCTGATTCCGCTATTGCCTGCCAGCGCTTTATCTTATTTTGCGCTTTCTTTTCATCAAGTTTAACTACAGACCTCTTCATCGCTACAGGTATTATCTGATATGCGCCGAGCTCCACTGCCTTCTGAATGATAAGCTCCATCTTGTCAGCCTTTGGAAGTCCCTGAAAAAGGTATATCTTAGAGGGAAGCTCTGCTCCTGACTCTTTTATGAATCTGAGCTCTCCTATTATCTCATCAGCGGTTATCTGTTCGATTCCATAGCGGTATTCATTGTACCCGCTAAATTCATCTTCGGAATCCGTGATAGCAGCATCGCCCTCATCAGTCCTGATGCTGACTGAAAACTCTTCGCCTTCCTTCATTCTAAGGACATTCGCCATATGGTTGTAATCAGCGCCTGTAATACTGATTTTTTTTCCGCCATCAAGGAGCTGGTCTTTTGATACAAAAAAATGATACATCAGTCATCTCCTCTGTCAGGCTTTCCTTGAAATAACAGAGACCCATTCTCCCTGTTTCCCAATTTCTATAACTTCAAGCCCTGCTTCTTCATGGGCTTTTCTTACCACATCTTCTTTGGCTTCTATTATTCCTGATGTTATATATATTCCGCCCTTCTTTAAAAGTCCGGGAACGATAGGTGTAAGCGGAACGAGAACGTAGGGAAGAATGTTTGCAACCACAATGTCGTACTTTTCTTTTCCGACCTTGTTCTGAACGCTCTCATCATCAATGATGTTGCCGATAATGAGATCAAAGTCCTCTTCCTTTATGCCATTTGCCTTCTTATTGTCTGCAACTGCAGGCTCTGAACAGGGATCAAGATCTGTTCCTACGGCATGACCTGCTCCGAACTTCTTAGCAAGGATGGAAAGAACTCCGCTTCCTGTGCCGACATCAAGGATCTCAGCGTCCTTAGTCATGTATTTTTTAAGCGCCTTTATGCAGAGCTGAGTTGTCTCATGCATTCCTGTACCGAAGGCTGTGCCGGGATCGATGTGCAGAACTATCTCTGCCTTCTTCTCATCCTCAGCATCCATGGTCTCCCATGAAGGGATAACAAGAACATTTTCAACATAGAACTTATGGAAATACTGCTTCCAATTGTTTATCCAGTCTATATCCTCTGTAACGTCTACAGAAATAGTGCCATCGCCTATATCTGAAAAGTTCCTGAGTTCATCCAGAACTTCTTTAATCTCAGTTTTAATCTGGTCGGGAGTCTTTTTAACGGTGCTCTCTTCGCCATTTTCATCATATACGTTGACATTAAGCATATTATCATCGCCAAGCTCGAGAAAAAAGTTAAGATATGCAGCACCCTCTTCCACGTTGCTATATGCGCAGCTGTCTACTCCTGTTTCCTCATCATCTGCATCCTGCAGATCATCAGTGAACATCTGCTCCTTATCAGCTGCCGTAAGAGGCGCATTATCTTCAATCTGCGCTCCCTCGAGGCCGATATCCATCATGCTGCTGACAATTATATCCTCTGATTCTTCGTTAGTTCTGATTCTGAACCTCATCCATTTCATGGCTTTTTTCCTCTCGATAAAATGCTTATTATAAGTTTTTAGTATTTTTCCCTAAACACACAAATGCGGCGGAGAGAAAAATAAATTCTCCCCGCCTGTATATTATAGATTATTTCTTTTTCCCAAAGAAGCCGCCTTTTTTCTTTCCTCCATCACCATCAGATCCGTCTTTATCTGCTGTGATATTATCTGCGGCATGAAGACTGTCGCCTGTCTTTTCATCAAACTGTTTGAGAAGTTCCTTAGCTTCCTTAGACAGTTTATCAGGTACTTGAACAACCAAAGTTACATAATGGTCACCACGTACATCTTTATTTCTGAGTGTGGGAACACCCTTTCCTCTAAGTCTTATTCTAGTATCAGTCTGTGTTCCTGCCTTAACATCATAGAGGACTTTTCCGTCAACCGTGTCTATAGCAACGGTTCCGCCCAGTGCAGCTACGGCATAGGACATAGGAACTGTTGAGAATATATCATAATCCTGTCTCTGGAAAATAGGATGATCACTTACGATAACTTCTACAAGAAGATCTCCTCTGGGACCACCGTTTCTTCCGGGTTCACCCTTTTCTCTTATTCTTACGCTCTGTCCGTTATCTATTCCGGCAGGTATTGATACCTGAATTCTCTTATTGCTTGAAACATAACCTGTTCCGCCGCAATCAGAGCACTTATCTTTAATGACCTTACCACTTCCGTCACAATCAGGACATGTCTGAACATTTCTGACTGTTCCAAAGAATGACTGCTGTGTAAATACAACCTGTCCTTTACCACCACACTTAGGGCACATCTGAGCTGTCGTGCCGGGCTTAGCACCGGTTCCTTTACATGTAGGGCAGGGATCCTTGAGTCTAAGATCCAGTTCTTTCTCACATCCAAAAACAGCTTCCTCGAAGGTAATCCTTACACTTGCGCGAATATTAGCACCCTTTGAGGGACCGCTTCTTGCACCGGAGCTTCTTCTTCCGCCGCCAAAGAAATCGCCGAAAATATCTCCAAATATATCACCGAAATCAGCACCGCCAAAATCGAATCCGCCTGCACCATATCCGCCTGCGCCGCCCTCAAATGCTGCGTGGCCGAACTGGTCATACTGACGTCTCTTCTCAGGATCACTCAAAACAGCGTATGCTTCCGAAGCTTCCTTGAACTTATCAGCTGCTGTAGCATCACCGGGGTTCATATCCGGGTGGTACTTTTTGGCAAGTACACGATATGCTTTTTTTATTTCCTCATCACTAGCGCCCTTGCTTACACCAAGGACCTCATAGTAATCTCGTTTTTGTTCTGCCATGAATCTCTCCTAGCTTAATCAAAAATGGTAAAAAAACAGGCTAAAGCCCAATCCATATTACATTATGTATTGGGCATTAGCAATCTGTTTATTTCTTAAACTTTTATAAATCCGGCTTCCGCCTGACTATTAAACTTCTCTGTAGTCGCCATCTACAACGTCATCATTGCTTCCGGCATTTGATGTCTGACCTGATGCAGCGCCACCCATGTTCATGTTAGGACCTGCACCCTGTGCGCCTGCCTGTCCCTGTGCACTCTCGTAAACCTTTGCGAAAAGTGCCTGAGCATCTGTCATGAGCTTTTCCTTTTGGCTCTTGATAGTATCGATCTCGCTGTCTGTAAGCTCGCGATCCTTAGTCTGCTCAAGAGTATCCTTAAGTGCCTTGAGGTCATCTTCTACAGTCTGCTTCTGAGAAGCGTCGATCTTGTCGCCAACTTCCTGGATAGCCTTCTCTGTCTGGAATACGAAGGAATCAGCTTCGTTGCGGGCATCAATGCCTTCCTTACGCTTCTTATCCTGAGCTTCGTACTCAGCAGCTTCCTTGATAGCCTTATCGATATCCTCATCAGACATGTTAGAACCTGCTGTAATTGTGATGTGCTGTTCCTTGCCTGTTCCAAGATCCTTAGCTGATACATTAACAATACCGTTTGCATCGATATCGAATGTAACCTCGATCTGAGGGATACCTCTCATTGCCGGAGGGATTCCATCAAGACGGAACTGTCCAAGTGACTTATTATCTTTAGCAAACTGACGCTCACCCTGAAGGACGTTGATATCAACTGCTGTCTGGTTATCTGCTGCAGTTGAGAATACCTGGCTCTTCTTTGTAGGAATAGTTGTGTTACGCTCAATAAGTCTTGTAGCAACACCACCCATTGTCTCAATTGAAAGTGAAAGAGGTGTTACATCAAGAAGAAGGATATCACCTGCACCCTCATCACCTGCAAGCTTACCACCCTGGATACCTGCACCAATTGCTACGCACTCATCAGGGTTAAGGTTCTTTGAAGGCTCATGTCCTGTAAGCTGCTTAACCTTCTCAACAACGCAGGGAACACGTGTTGAACCACCAACAAGAAGGACTTTTCCAAGGTCTGA
Source organism: Butyrivibrio sp. NC2002 (assembly GCF_000702265.1). GTDB lineage: Bacteria > Bacillota > Clostridia > Lachnospirales > Lachnospiraceae > Butyrivibrio. The sequence continues at coordinate 42,429 of NZ_KL370880.1, read as the reverse complement.
ATAATTAAGACCTGCATCCTTCATTGCATTCTGTACAGGAATTGCACTTCTCTCTACAAGGTCGTGGATAAGCTCTTCAAACTTAGCTCTTGTAAGATCCATGTCAAAGTGCTTAGGGCCTTCTGCTGTTGCAGTAATGAAAGGAAGGTTGATGTTTGTTGTTGTTGAAGAAGAAAGTTCCTTCTTTGCTTTCTCAGCTGCTTCCTTAAGTCTCTGCATAGCCATCTTATCGCCTGAAAGGTCTACGCCTTCCTTAGCCTTGAACTCAGATACCATCCAGTCGATGATCTTCTGGTCGAAGTCATCACCACCAAGGTGTGTATCACCGTTTGTAGAAAGAACTTCGATGACACCATCACCGATCTCAATGATTGATACATCGAATGTACCACCACCAAGGTCATATACCATGATTTTCTGCTCTTTTTCGTTATCAAGGCCGTATGCAAGTGCAGCTGCTGTAGGCTCGTTGATGATACGCTTTACTTCAAGACCTGCAATCTTACCAGCATCCTTTGTTGCCTGACGCTGAGCATCATTGAAATATGCAGGAACTGTGATAACAGCTTCTGAAACTTTCTCACCAAGATACTGCTCTGCATCAGCCTTAAGCTTCTGAAGGATCATAGCAGAAATCTGCTGAGGTGAATATTTCTTACCATCGATAGTACGGCCATTATCTGTACCCATATCTCTCTTGATTGAAGAAATTGTATTTTCAGCATTTGTAACTGCCTGACGTTTTGCAGGCTCACCTACAAGACGCTCGCCGTTCTTTGTAAATGCTACGATTGAAGGTGTTGTTCTTGCGCCTTCTGCATTTGCTATAACAGTGGGTTTACCACCTTCCATAACAGCCACGCAGCTGTTTGTTGTTCCTAAATCGATACCTATGATCTTACTCATTTTATTTTCCTCCATTTATAAAAACTAATGAATAATTAACTATTTTATTGCCTCGCGGATTGCTGAATATTTCTATACCAATCACTTTGCAACGGCTACCATGCTGTGTCTAAGCACCATGTCTTTGTACATGTAACCCTTCTGAAGCTCCTGCGCAACAACGCCCTCTTCATATTCTTCACTTTCAACCTGCATTACTGCGTTGTGGAAGTTGGGATCAAACTCTTTACCAACAGCTTCTATAGGTGTAACTCCGAGGTCTTCCATCTGCTTGATGAGCTGTTTGTAGATCATGTTCATGCCATCAGCAAAAGCAGATTCTTTCTCATCTTCGGGAACCTGGGCAAGTCCTCTTTCAAAGTTATCAACAACAGGTAAAATCTTCTCAAGTACGTTGGATGCACCCTGGTCAAACATCTGTGACTTTTCTTTGTCGGTCCTTTTACGGAAGTTTTCGAATTCCGCAAGCTGACGCATGTATTTATCCTGCATCTCTTCGAACTTTTCTTTGAAGGGGTTCTTCTTTTCTTTCTTGCCGAAAAGCTTCTTCTCGCCTTCCTCCGAAGATCCTTTAGCTTCATTTTCTTTTGTATCGTCTTCCGCTGCCTCTGCAACTTTGTTGGCAGCTTCAGCAACCTGTTTCGCTTTTTCTGCTACTTCCTGCTGAAGTTCTTTGGCTGTTTTCTTTTCAGTCTTTTCAGTTTTTTCAGCAGTTTCTTTTTTTTCTTCCTTACTCACTTATTTCTACTCCTTTTTATATAGATCATCCAGAGCTCTCATCATGTTTTTCAGTGCTCCGACCACTTTATCGTAATCCATTCGCTTAGGACCGATGACGCCGACCGTGCCTCTCATTCCTTCACCCAGATCGTACGTTGCCGTGACAACGCTGCAATCCTTCATGGACTGAACCGGTGATTCATTACCAATATATACTTGAATTCCCGTCTCTTCCGAAGCATTCGACAAGCTGCTCTCAACAAGGCTCGTCAGATCTCTCTTGTCCTCAAATGTTGTTATGAGATCACTTGCTCTTTCTTTATCTGCAAGTTCGGGATAACGGAAAATATTATTTGCTCCGCTTGTGTATATCTGAAGGTCTTCATCCTCGGTGATCGCTTCTGCAGTTGCATCAAGAACGCTGCCGATTATGTCGCTATGGATTCCGGCCTCCTGCTTAAGAGCAGCTATAAGTCCGAGGTTTATATCCTCTACACTAAGTCCGCCAAGCCTTGTATTAAGAAGGATGTTGAGCTTTAACATGTCTGATTCATTAAGTTCCTGCTCTAAATCTATCATGCGATTCTTGATAACATTTCCTTCTATTAGGATAGTCACCAGAAGATGTGTCTCATCGACTCTTGATAACTGAACAAATTTAAGCTTGTTTCTCTTTATCATGGGGGCAGATATCATTGATGCATAGTTTGTATCAACTGCCAGAGTCTTCGCAACCTGTTTAAGGAGTGTCTCAAGCTTCTCTTCCTTATCAAGAAGCATCTCCTTCATGTTCTCGACTTCCTGCTCCTTCTCAGCAAGCATCGCATCTACATATACTCTGTATCCCTGATCTGAGGGAATCCTTCCTGCAGATGTATGCGGCTGTAAAATAAGCCCCATCTCTTCCAGGTCAGCCATCTCATTTCTAATAGTTGCAGAACTCAGATTCAGATCTGTGTATTTGGATATTGTTCTGCTTCCTACCGGCTCTCCTGTCTCCAGGTAATTACGAACAATTGCATGCAGTATTTTCTTTTTTCTGTCATCCAGTTGCATTAAATCACCCTTTCTTTTATGTGTTAGCACTCATTCAATATGAGTGCTAACATCTTCTTTACTTAAATTACCACTTACTATTACCTATGTCAACATCAAACATCTCAAATTCCTTTATCAATATGAAAAACCGGCATGAATGTAATCATCCATACCGGTTGCATAAATCAGATAAATAAAATTAAAATGTCAGATCAAAGATTGAAATTGCCTTCGATCGAACCGTTTATTACAAAATACCCCTTGCCTTCTTCAGGCTTAACATAAACTGCAAGATCCTTTATGTCGGAAACCTTGCCGCCCATATCATACTCGAATACATCCTTTGCAGCCTGTACAATAGTATCATATGCCACGTCTTTGCCGCCATACTGAAGGAAAATGCTGGGTTTAACTGTGCTCTTTGCTGCTGTTTCCTTTTTAGCAGGAGCTTTCTTAGCTGCTGTCTTGGTTGTAGCCTTTGCAGCGGTCTTGGTTGCAGGCTTCTTTGCTGCAGTTTTCTGAGCTGCAGGCTTCTTTGCTGCTGCCTTAGTCTCTGTCTTAGCTGCAGGCTTTGTAGCAGCTTCCTTCTTGGTCTCAGTCTTAGCCTCTGCCTTTTTAGCAGGTGCCTTCTTAGCTGTGGCCTTCTTGGTTGCAGCCTTCTTAGTCTCTACCTTCTTTGTCTCAACCTTTGCTTCTGTCTTAGTTGCTTCCTTCTTATCAGCTGCGATCACCGTCTTCTTAATAGTTGCAATCGGCTTTAAAGCTGAATCTTTCTGCTTGTCGTCCGCCATGTCTCCCTCTCTTTCATAAGGTATCTGTATACCCACGTTATAACAAATTTATCATTACGTTTTTGAGTTTAGTACAGTTTCGAAAAAAAGTCAACATTTGTGCGCATTAAGACAACATCAGTCCGTTTTCTATCCGGTCAAGTGCCTTTTTTAGCACGTCCATGGATGATGCAAACGAGATTCTTAAGGTACCCGGAGCCTTATAGCAGCTGCCCGGCATTGCTGCAACATGCTCTTTTTCAAGCAAATATTCGCACAGCTCCACGTCGTTTTCCAAGACCTTTCCATCAGCAGCTTTTTTTCCTATATAAGAGCTTACATCAAATAGCGCATAAAATGCCCCCATTATGGGTTTGCAACTTACTCCTTCTATAGAGTTTAGTCTCTCGTATACATAGTCTCTTCTTTTTTGAAATTCCAAAACCATTGCTTCAACAGAATCCTGCGGACCTTCCAGTGCTTCGAGGGAAGCCATCTGCGAGATGCTTGAAGGCGTTGTGGTTGTCTGACTCTGTACCTTTATTGCCGCTTTTATGACATCTTTTCTAGCGCAAAGATATCCCATTCTCCATCCTGTCATGGAATAGGTTTTGGAAAAGCCGTTTATCAGTATCGTCCTGTCCTTCATTCCGGGAACACCGGCTATACTGAATGCCTTTTTTTGGTCATATATTATTTTTTCATATATCTCATCTGAAATAACAAAGAAATCTTTTTGAATAGAAAGATCAGCGAGCTCTCTGATACTTTGCTCACTGTATACATGTCCTGTAGGATTGTCCGGACTGCAAATGATAACTGCCTTCGTTTTGTCTGTGACAGCATTTTTTATCGCATCCATATCCAAAGAAAAATCATCCGCTCTTTCAACAAGAACGCTCACTCCGCCTGCAAGTGAAACCATGTCAGGGTAGCTGACATAGCAGGGCGTGGGAATAATAACCTCATCCCCATCTGATACGATCGCCATAAGCGCTGCGGACAGTGCCTGCTTTGCACCTGTCATCACCGCTATTTCGTCCATCTCATAAGTAAGGCCATTATCCTCTTTAAGCTTTTTTGAAATGGCCTTTCTCAAAGGAGCAATGCCGCTCCCTTCTGTATACTTGGTAAAATTCTCTTCTATTGCCTTAATTCCGGCCGCCTTAATATTAGAAGGCGTAGGAAAATCCGGCTCACCAACATTAAGGGATATGATATCCATCCCATTTCTTTTCATCTCCTCAACTCTTGCAAAAAAAGCGCTCGTCGGTGAGATGCTTACTTTTTTCATTTTCGCGGAAAGCTCTGTGCTCATACCGTTATCTCCTCAAAAAAGATTAGCCTTGAAATTACCAAAAATCCTTATGTCCGATACAGTGCACATAAGTGCCTGCACTACCGTATTCATTCCTTCCATAAGAAGGTCCCCTGTGAATTCGGTAAAAAACATATATTCCCAGTTATGCTCAGGTATCGGTCTTGATTCAAGCCTCACAAGGTTAAGCCCGTAGATTCTGAAAACTGTCAAAGCTTCATGCAGAGCACCCGCCTTGTGCCTTGTCTTAAAGCTTATGCAGATCTTGTCTCTTCCTTCCCTGAGTTCAAGTTTTTTAGATATTACCACAAATCTTGTCGTATTATTAGTGTTAGTATTAATCTCTTTTTGGATTATTTTTAATCCGTATATCTCTGCAGCCCTTGAGGAACATATAGCAGCCTTGGTTTTATCCTTAAGCTCAGCTACCATTCTTGCACTTCCTGCAGTATCTGCCTGAGGTATTTTTTCCCATTCAGAGTGCTCCGAGAGATACTCTTCACATTGAAAAAGTCCCTGCTCATGTGAGAAAACAGCCTTAATATCAGAGATGTCAGCATCGGGCAAAACCATAAGATTATGCCTTACTCTGACTGTAGTCTCTCCTACAATATAGCACTCGTATTTGGCCAGAAGATCGTACACCTGACGGATTGCACCTGTTGAAGAATTCTCGATTGGCAGCACTGCATAATCTGCTGTGTTATCCATAAGTCTTTTGAAGGTATCCTCAAAATGCAAAAGTCCTTCACTGTTTACGTCTTTTCCAAAAAAATCGATTGCTGCCATTTCACTATATGCGCCGGGCTCACCCTGATAGACAACTCTTGGATTCTCTATAGGCATTCTCTTTCCTCTAAGAGCTTTTTCAAGAGGCTCGCATATTCCGCCTGTTTCACCCAGTTTTCTCTCAACTCTCTCACGCAGCTGAACTATATATTTTTCATTTACGATCTGAATATCATCCACTATTATTCCCACCTGTCTGCAATCTGTATTACTTCTTACCGGTGATCACTGCTTTTACCCACAAGAAGTCAAGCTTTTACCGTTTCCATTGAAAGTATCTGCATATATTCAACGAGCTTTTCCGTATCGTTTAGGAGTTCCTCTTCCGCCACATTATTGCTTTCATTCTTTACATATTTATATATGAAAAGAGGATAGCTTCCTGCTCTGAACTCCAGCTTTCCTTTATATGCTTCCAAAAGCGCCGGGATTTTTGCTCCGTTAAGCCTTGCATTGTTGTTAAGCTTAATCGTGATCTCACCGTTTCCGCCTTTAATTTCAAGGACGTAGAGATTATGAGCTTTTTCTCTTACAAGGGATATTCTGATGAGGTTCTCTACAGAAGTCGGCACTTCTCCGAATCTGTCCCGAAGCTCATCCTTCATATCATCTCTGTCACCTTCGTTCTCTATGCCTGCTATTCTCTTATATATTTCAAGCTTCTGCTCTTCGTTAATAATATATGTAGCAGGAATATATGCGTCAACATCAATATCCACGCTGGTAGTAAAGTCTTCCAAAAGAGCATCCTTTGTTTCGCCCTTTTTTCGTTTTACGGCCTCGCCAAGCATCTTGCAATACAGGTCGTATCCTACAGATGCCATATGTCCCGATTGGCTTTTGCCTAGAAGGTTTCCTGCTCCCCTTATTTCCAGGTCTCTCATGGCTATCTTAAAACCTGATCCAAGGTCTGTGAACTCTCTTATTGCAGATAATCTCTTCTCAGCCACTTCCCTTAGCATCTTGTTTCTCTTATACATAAGGAAAGCATAAGCTGTTTTGTTTGATCTGCCCACTCGTCCTCTTAGCTGATAGAGCTGTGAAAGTCCCATTTTATCCGAGTCATGGATTATCATCGTGTTGGCATTTGAAATATCAAGTCCTGTCTCTATGATGGTCGTTGAAACAAGTACATCTATCTCTCCGTCAATGAAGTCATACATTATTTTTTCCAGCTCAGATTCCTTCATCTGACCATGTGCAAATGATACGTTTACTTCAGGAACCAGCTTCTGTATTCTGGCGGCTACATCAGCTATGTCATTAACTCTGTTGTAAACATAATATACCTGGCCGCCCCTTGCGACTTCTCTTGCTATGGCTTCTCTTACCATCTCGTCGTTATACTCGCAAACAAAGGTCTGTATTGGCTGTCTGTCCCCGGGCGCTTCGTCAAGGATACTCATATCCCTTATTCCCACAAGTGACATATGAAGGGTTCTCGGAATAGGTGTTGCAGACAACGTAAGAACGTCCACATTTTCCTTTAGCTTCTTTATCTTTTCCTTATGGGCAACGCCAAATCTCTGCTCCTCATCAACGACAAGGAGCCCAAGATCTTTAAATACCACATCCCCTGATAAAAGTCTGTGCGTTCCTATTACTACGTCAACAAGTCCCTTCTTTAGATCCTGAACTGTTTTCTTTTGTTCTGAAGCAGTTCTGAATCTGGACATCATATCGACTCTTACAGGAAAATCCTTCATTCTCTCTGTAAAAGTGTTGTAATGCTGCTGGGCAAGGATAGTAGTAGGAACCAGGATTGCAACCTGTTTTCCGTCCTGAACTGCCTTAAATGCTGCGCGGATTGCAACTTCTGTTTTTCCAAATCCAACGTCTCCACAGATTAGTCTGTCCATGATCTTGTCTGACTCCATATCCTTTTTGGTGTCAGTGATCGCGCTCATCTGATCCTCGGTCTCATCATACGGGAAGGCATCTTCGAACTCCTGCTGCCACACTGTATCTGTACTGAACTGATAGCCTGCGGAATTCTGTCTCTTGGAGTAGAGCTCAACAAGGTCATCTGCGACCTCCTCGACTGCAGCTCTTACTTTATTCTTGGTTCTCTTCCAGTCTCCTGTACCAAGCTTATTAAGTTTTGGCTTTCTAACCTTAGCACCGTCTGCTCCGGTATCTCCGCTTGCATATTTCTGGATTACGTCAAGACCGGTTGCAAGAACATAGAGGTTTCCTCCGTCTGCGTAGCTTATTTTTATGTAATCCCTGACCACCCCGTCTGTTTCTATTTTCTCAATTCCCTTGTAAATACCAAGTCCGTGGTCTTCATGTACGACATAATCTCCAACTACAAGGTCTGCGAAATTGCTGATCTTTTCGCCGTTATATCCGCTATGCTTTTTTCTCTTCTTCTTTTTGTGCTCTGTGAAAATATCACTTTCCGCAATGACTGCAAACTTCGCATCGGTATATTCAAATCCTTTTAAGATTCTTCCGTAATAGGTCATGATCTCCCCATTTTCCAACTCTCTCATGGGGTTTTCACTGTAGAAGGAATTGACATTCTGATCCCTTAAGTCTTCTACAATTCTCTTTGCTCTTGTTCTTGAACCTGACAGTATCAGAACTCTGTAGCCGTTTTTCACAAATCCCTTAAGGTCATGAACCAGCGATTCAAAGCTGTTGTTATAAGGCGCTATGCTCCTTGCATGAAATTCAAACTGCTTCTCCGGAGCAAATTTATTTAAATCCTTTGGCGCCATAAGAGAAGCAACCGAAACCTTTCTTACGCTTCCCATTCTGGCTATACATTCATCCGCTGTGTAGAGAAGATCCATCTGACCGGGAAGTGCGTATCCGTTTTCAGATCTGTGGATCATGCTCTCTCTAAACTCAGTCTCAACAGCGCTTGCATGCTCCAGTACATGCAGCGGCTCATCTATGAAAACACAGGTTTTTCCTGCAGGGAAAAGCTCAAGGAGAGTGATTGTTTCATCGTAAAAATACCTCACATAGCTCTCCAGGTTAACCTGCATGTGAAGCTCTAAGAGCTCTTCCTTTAATTCTTCAAAGTTTTCTTTTATCCTGTGAGCTGCTTCTGTCTTGAACTCTTCTCTTAATTTTTTATAGACAAAGCTGCTTTCTTCCTCTATCTTCTTTATACCCTTTTCAAGCTCATCCTCAGTTAAAATGATCTCAGTTGCAGGATATATTTCTATTGATTCAAGTTTGTCGATTGAGCGCTGCGACATGATGTCGAAGCTTCTTATGGTTTCAACTTCATCGCCCCAAAGCTCTATTCTGTATGGATTCTCCTCAGTAAGATCAAAAACATCTATGATATCGCCTCTTACCGAAAACTCTCCCGGCGCACTTACCTGGTATACTCTGCTGTATCCGATCTTAACAAGCTTGTTTGTGAGCTCTTTTACTGATACTGTCTTTCTTTTATTTATGCTAATGACATTTTCTTTTATCACTTCCGCTTTTATCTGCGGAGTCATAAGACTTGAAAAGGTTGTAACGACCGTGACAGGTCTTCCTTCAATAAGTCTTCTTAAGCATTTGATCCTTTCTTTTGCAATGTCATTTGAATGGACATCTGCCTGATAAAAGATCAGGTCTTTTGCAGGATAAACAGTTACATTTCTGTCGTAAAATCTGTAATCTTCATAGATTTCCTTAACTCTTATGTCGCTGTAAGTTACAATGATCCTGTACTTAAAATCCTGGGCAAGGCCGTTTATCATGTGAAGTTTCTGAGAATCAACGCACCCGGAAACCTCTGCGCATGCAAAAGGCTTTTCAAGATATTTATTCAGTTCCTGAAACTTTTCCATCTCCTTTAAGGGTGCTTCAATTGCTCTCATAATAACCTCATTATTTCTCCGGTTTGTATCCGTTCCACTTGTTCATAGCCGCATTTACATTTTCATTCATTATGGTTGTGACAGCATCCGCTGCATGTTCAATTGCTTCTTTAATATATACTGTGTCTTCATCATCAAAATGTCCAAGGACCCAGTCTGCAAGATCTATTTTCGGAGGCTTTTTTCCCACTCCTACTCTTACTCTTGAAAAGTCGCTGTGTCCAAGAAGTGCAATGATGTTCTTAAGACCGTTATGGCCTCCTGCGCTTCCGCCGGGGCGAACTCTTATGATTCCGGGCTCAAGATCTATATCATCGGATAAAACTATAAGCTCTGTTTTGGTATCAATTTTAAAATAGTCCGCAACAGGTCTTATGGATTCTCCGCTCAGATTCATGTAAGTAAGTGGCTTTAAAAGGATGACCTTTTCTCCGTCAATCCTTCCTTTTCCGTACATTCCCTTAAACTTCATCTCTGAAAGGTCTATATCATATTTTTCGGATAGATAGTCTATAACACCAAATCCTACGTTATGTCTTGTTCCGTTATATCTTTTTTCAGGGTTACCAAGTCCTGCGATCAAATACATTTCCTATCTCCTATATCATCTCCTAAGAGTGATTATCTGTTTTCCTCTGCTTAAAAAAATGAGGTAACGCTTTTATTGCGATACCCCATATTTTATCACACTTGCATCTTAATACCATATCTGTATTTTAACAAGTATACCCATATTCAGTTTGTAATTATTAGTTAAAACAAGCTTCCTGCACTTGTAGGAGCCTCTTCTTCAGCAGGCTTTACATAAGCTGTCTCATCTGAAGCCTCCTCATAAGCCTTAAGAACAGTATCCTGAAGTAACTTTCTCGTATCAGAATTAATTGGATGTGCTATATCTCTGTACTCACCGTCTGAAGATTTTTTGCTGGGCATTGCGATGAAAAGACCTTTATCGCCTTCGATAACCTTAATGTCATGTACGACAAATTCATTATCTAGAGTAATTGAGACTATTGCCCTCATCTTTCCCTGCTTAGCTACTTTTCTAACACGTACATCCGTAATATTCATGCCGAGTCCCCCTTTTACTTCGTCTTAAATTACGTATCGCTCATTATTCTCAACTACTATTTTAATGTCTTTCTCACCTTTATAGTAGGAGTTTGCCTGAATTGTACCGTGACTTTCTACAATACAGTTCTCTATGTGTGTGTTGTCTCCGATATAAACATCATTCAAAATAATTGAATTCTTGATGTAACAATTATTTCCAATGAATGCTCCCTTGAATACTATCGAATCCTCTACCGTACCATTTACAATGCATCCGCTTGATACAAGGCTGTTTGAAACCCTTACGCCCACATTGTATTTTGCCGGAGGAAGATCTACAACCTTGGTGTAAACGCCCGGATATTCATTAAAGAAATAATTCCTAACCTCGGGCTTTAAGAAATCCATGTTGGTTCTGTAGTAGTCTTCGACTGAAGCTATATTGTTCCAGTATGTTTTAAGCTTGTAACCGTAGATACGCTTCATATCTTTGTAACGAACAAGTATGTCTCTTACAAAATCGAAACGCTCTTCATTCTGTGCCTTCTCGATCAGTTCTATGAGCTGACGTCTTCTTATAACATAAATACCGCAGGATATAGTGTTGGAGCGTGCCACAACCGGCTTCTCCTCAAACTCCTCTATTCTGCTCTCCTCGTTCATTCGAATAGTTCCGAATCTTTCGATATCAACGTCTGCAGCAATGTCCTTGCATACAACTGTGATATCAGACTGCTTATCAATATGATATTGAAGCAGCTTATTGTAATCCATCTTATATACACAGTCGCCGGATGTTATTACAACATAGGGCTCGTGACAACTCTTTAAGAAGCTGAGATTCTGGGCAATGGCATCTGCTGTTCCCCTATACCAGAGATTGCCGTTTGCCTTGGCCGCAGGAGTGAAAACATACAGACCACCCTGTTTACGACCGAAGTCCCACCACTTCGAAGAAGAAAGATGTGTATTAAGACTTCCTGCATTGTACTGAGTGAAAACAGCCACTGTCTGTATGTGGGAGTTTGTCATATTACTCAGTGCAAAATCAATACTTCTATAAAAACCTGCTACCGGCATAGCGCATACCGCTCTGTTTTTTGAGAGTTCATGCATTCGGTTGCTTCCACCACCGGCAAGAATAATTCCAATCGCTCTCACTACCTATCACCTGCCTTATCTAATGTTCTTCCGCTATCCAACATTCCATTCGGATAGTCTGTACTGGTAGTTACACCGGATATCATGGTATTCTTTCCAACTGATACGTTGTCAGGAATAACCGACTTTTCTCCGATAGTTACGATTCCGTCTCTGTAGATTCCCGGCTTGGTCTCATTTTCTTTTTCCTCACCTTCGCCGAGTCTTACACCATTTCCTACTACAACTTTTTCAGCTATTACTGCTTTTTCTACGTTGCAGTTCTCACCAATCTCTGTGCCATTCATTATGATCGAATGACTTACAACCGTTCCTTTTCCGATCTTTACTCCACATCCAATTACGGAGTTGTGCACTTCACCGTATATTTCAGAACCCTCACCTATTATGCTTCTTGAAGTAGAGCTCTCAGGTCCAAGATACTGAGGCGGCTGAACATCATTGGTCGTGTAAATCTTCCAATATTCCTCATAGAGGTTAAACTCAGGAACAATATCGATGAGCTCCATATTGGCTTCCCAGTATGAAGTAAGTGTTCCTACATCCTTCCAATAACCGTCGAACTCATAAGCATACAGTGATCTGCCTTTTTCCTTGCAGTAAGGGATCACGTGCTTACCAAAGTCAAGTCCCGGCTGATCCTGATTGGTTATAAGAGCCTCCTTCAAAGCTTCCCAGGAGAAAATATATATACCCATAGATGCAAGATTACTGCGGGGCTTTTCCGGTTTTTCCTCAAAGTCCACGATCTTGCGATCTTCATCAGTGATCATGATACCGAATCTGCTTGCTTCCTCGATCGGAACAGGCATAACAGCAATCGTAACATCAGCACCGTTTGCCTTGTGGAAATCGAGCATGGTCTCGTAATCCATCTTGTAAATATGGTCACCTGACAGGATCAGAACGTAATCAGGATGGTAATTTTCCATGTACTCAAGGTTCTGGAAAATGGCATTAGCTGTGCCGGTGTACCATTCGCTGTTACTGCTCTTTTCATAAGGAGGCAGAATAGTTACGCCTCCGATATTTCGGTCAAGATCCCACGGAATACCGATGCCAATATGAGAGTTGAGTCTAAGTGGTCTGTACTGAGTCAGAACACCTACTGTATCAACTCCCGAATTAATACAATTGCTTAATGGAAAGTCAATGATGCGGTACTTACCGCCAAATGAAACTGCTGGCTTGGCCATGTTTGCTGTAAGAACACCCAGTCTGCTTCCCTGGCCTCCTGCGAGCAACATAGCGATCATCTCTTTTTTTATCATGTTAAGACCTCGTTGTCATTTAAGAATGTAGTTCCCAAAAACTATTTTTTGGAAAAATCTTCATAAAATATTAATAAAATTATAGCACATTATATATTTTTAGTGAACGAAATAAGAAAAATATTCTACACTTTTGACATAAAACTTAACCGGTATTATATTTATATGAATAATCACTTTAAATAAGAGGTAATAATTTATGTACAAAATAGATTACGAAAAGCCATGTCATGTTCACTTCATAGGAATAGGCGGAATATCCATGAGTGGACTGGCAGTTATTTTAAAGGACAGAGGATTTACAGTAACAGGATCAGACCGCAGCGAATCAGAATCCGTTATTTCGTTGGAAAATGCCGGAATAAAAGTTTTCATCGGTCAGACTGCCAACAATATTGATGAAGCCGGGCAGATCGACTTTGTAGTTTACACTGCTGCAATTTCATCCGATAACCCGGAGCTTTTAAGAACTAAAGAGCTGGGTATCCCCATGCTATCAAGGGCTGAGCTTCTTGGCCAGATCATGACTCATTATCATCTGCCGATCGCTGTTTCCGGAACTCACGGCAAAACAACGACTACTGCAATGGTTTCAAAGATACTCCTTGCTGCATCAATGGATCCTACAATCTCCATCGGCGGAAATTTAAAGGATATCGGCGGAAATGTAAGGATCGGAGCTTCAAAGTATTTCGTAACAGAAGCATGCGAATACACAAACAGCTTCCTTCACTTTTTCCCGGGGATTGGTATCATTCTCAACATAGATGCAGATCACCTCGATTTCTTTAAGGACTTGGATGACATAAGACATTCATTTAGAGAATTTGCAAGGCTTCTTCCCGCCGACGGCTACCTTGTTGTAAACAATGAGATTCCAAATCTGTCATATATAACAGAAGGTTTAAAATGCAATATCATAACTTACGGCTTTGATGAAACTGCCGATTACTATGCTACTGACATAACCTATGATGATTTTGGCAATGCTTCCTTCTATATTAATAGAAAAAATAAAGGCAAGTTTAAAGTAAGTCTAAAGGTTCCGGGAAAACACAATGTATCAAATGCTCTTGCAAGTTGCGCCTGTGCAGAATGTTTTGATATAGAAGAAGATCAGATCCTGCAGGGTCTTTCATCCTTTACAGGAACAGGCAGAAGATTCGAATACAAGGGAAATGTTGACGGTCTTACTATAATAGACGACTATGCACATCACCCGACAGAGATCAAAGCTACTCTTTCAACTGCAAAGAATTATCCTCATAAAACTCTGTGGTGCGTTTTCCAGCCCCACACATTTACAAGGACAAAGGCTCTTATGGATGAATTCGCCAATGCTCTGCTTTTAGCTGACAAGCTTATAATTGCCGACATTTATCCTGCAAGAGAGACCGATAATCTCGGTATTAGTTCAAGGACACTCAAGGAAAAAATCGAATCACTCGGTCACGAATGCTACTATTTTCCTTCTTTTGAAGAAATTGAAAAATTTCTTTTGCAAAACTGCACTAAGGATGACATGTTGATAACCATGGGTGCCGGAAACGTGGTAGACATCGCCAATGATTTGATTGGAAAATAATTTTCCACGATATCCACTTTTTTGCCCACAATATGACACAAATGTCCATGTGGATAACCACCACCGGGTATTACTTTTATACTAAAGCTAATACTTGGTGGTTTTTATCTTTTTGCATAACATAATCCACGTTATCCACACTGTCCACAAATTTTTACAATTTTTTTACATGCCCCAAAGCCTCTGATTTTATCGTCACTTTTCCCATTTTCATAAAAATTTTATAATGCTATAATTCAAATCGACAAAACGAAGAAGAGGATGTTTGCCATGAACATACGGCAACAAATGGGTGAAAAAAGGTTATGATGGGGAGAGTCGCTATCAATACAAATACTGACATTTCTACAACTATGCTTTCCAATATTTTTATAGATGAATATCTTGCAGACGCAAATGATGCACAGATAAAGGTATATCTTTATCTGCTCAGAATGATGTGCTCAGGTGACGCTACAAGTGTCTCCGATCTGGCTGATAAGTTCAATTACACAGAGAAGGATGTGGAAAGAGCACTCGCATATTGGGAAAAGCAGGGTCTCATCAGCCTTGAGCTTAGTTCAACAGGCCGTCTTACCGGCATACATATGCAGGATATCATTCCGAGAAAGGCTGCTTCCATCACATCACTTGACGGAGCAATGTCTCTTCCCAGATATTCTGTAGTCAAGAAGACAGAGAGCAAAAAGAAGAAACATACTGATAATCCTCAGATGCTTTTCGTTGCTGAAGCATATTTTGGAAGAACGCTTAATACAAACGAGATCAAAACAATTTACTATATACAGGATGAACTTGAGTTTTCAGAAGATCTTATCGATTATCTTCTTCAGTACTGCGCAGATGCAGGCAAGAAGGATTTTGACTATGTAAGAAAAGTTGCTATTTCATGGCATGAAAAAGGCATTAAGAATCCTGAAGAAGCCAGACTTGAGTCTTCATCACACAAAACAGCATATACGATCATGCGCGAACTTGGCATGACAACAGCTCCTACAAATGTAGAGCTCAGATACTTTAACAAATGGCAAAATGAATTTGGCTTCTCACTTCAGGTTATTCTTGAAGCATGCAGAAGAACCGTCCTTCAGACACAGGTTAAAAGGATCCAGTATTGCGACGGTATCCTTCGCAAGTGGGCAAAGAGCGGAATCGTTACATTAGAAGATGTCAAGAAGGCTGATGCTACTTTCAGTAAGACAATGCAGGCAAGCACTTCTGACAAGAATTCCGTTAAAGTTACAAATCTTTTCAATCAGTTCCAGCAGAATGAATACAACATGGATGATATTGAGAAGAAACTTTTAGACAAACACTAATTTGAAAAAGGGGCAGAATTGTGGCTTTAACAAACACACAATATGATGAGATTATGCACGAGTATGAAATGACAAGAGCATTTCACCGTGATGATCAGGGAGGAAGAATAAAGTATGTAGAAGAGCATGTACCGGGGTTTCTCGAGCTTGAGCAATCCACCGGAAGCATAAGCGCCGAATTCGGAAGGCGTCTTCTTGCCGGTGAGAAGCTCAGTAAAGAGAAGCTCCACTCCATGCTCGAGGAAATCTCTGCTAAAAAGAAGGTTCTCCTTAGAGAGGCCGGTCTTCCCGAAAATTATCTGGAAATGGAATATGATTGTCCTATCTGCAAGGACACCGGTTATGTGGATAATGAAAAATGTTCCTGCTTCAGACAAAAGATAATAAATAAACTTTACTCTGAATCTAACATAAAGAAGCTTACAGAAAAGGCCAACTTTTCTCTTTTATCTGATGAATTCTACACCGGCGAAGATCTGGAACGTTTTCACGTAGCTGTTAAGACTTCAAAAGATTTTATTAATAATTTTGAAACTTCCTATCCAAACTTGTTCTTTTATGGTACAGTTGGTACGGGTAAATCGTTCCTGTCTGTTTGTGTTGCAAAAGAGATTCTGGAAAGGGGTTATTCAGTGCTGTATTTCAGCGCTGCCGGGCTCTTTACATTGATACAGACAAACAGTTTCGACTATAAAAAAAGCGAAGAACTCAGGACTCTTTATGATGATCTGTACAATACAGATCTTTTGATCATCGATGATCTTGGTACCGAAAATGTCACCAAGTCTTCGTCATCTGAGTTTTTTGCCATAATCAATGAGCGCCTTATTCGCAATAAGTCCACGCTTATAACAACAAATCTTTCTTTGGAGGGTATAAAATCCATTTATTCGGAGCGTATTTTTTCAAGGATATCAAGTTCCTATCATCTTTGTAAATTATCCGGTCCGGATATACGTGTGTTAAAAAAATTGCAGTACTGAAACGGAAAGTGAGGAATTCCCCTAATGCCAAGAAGAGAAGAAAAAAGAAACCTTCAAACCATTCCTGTAGGTTCACTGGGTATCATACCCTTAAAAGGATGCGAGCCTTTAGGTGATAAGGTAGACTACTACCTTGTTAAATGGAGAGAGGAACGTGAAAACGAACACAAAGGCAGTCTTGCTTTTACAGGTTATGAGCGTCCTTCTTATCTTTTGAAAGCCGAAGTACCAAGATTTGGTTCCGGTGAAGCAAAGGGAGTTATTCTTCAATCAGTCAGAGGTGATGACCTCTATATAATGGTAGATGTATGTAATTATTCACTTACATACTCACTCTTTGGAAAAGAAAACCACATGTCACCTGATGATCATTATCAGGATCTCAAACGTATCATCGCTGCTGTAGGCGGAAAAGCAAGAAGAATCACAGTTATCATGCCTTTCTTATACGAAAGCCGTCAGCACAAGCGTACTTCAAGAGAATCACTGGATTGCGCTATCGCACTTCAGGAACTTGTAAGCATGGGTGTAGATAACATTATCACATTCGATGCACACGATCCCAGAGTACAGAACGCTATTCCTCTCAATGGTTTTGAAACTGTTCGTACAACATATCAGTTTATAAAGGCACTCCTTAAAAACGTCGATGGTCTTAAGATCAACTCCGACAATATGATGATCATAAGCCCTGATGAAGGTGGTATGGGCAGAGCTATTTATCTTGCCAGTGTAATGGGTCTTGACGTAGGTATGTTCTACAAGCGCAGAGACTACACTACTGTAGTAAACGGCAGAAATCCTATCGTTTCACACGAGTTCCTCGGAACATCAGTTGAAGGCAAAGATGTTATCATCGTAGATGATATGATCTCATCAGGTGAAAGCCTTCTTGATGTTGCAAAGGCTCTTAAAGATAGAAAAGCTGCTCACATCTATGCTTTCTCAACATTTGGACTTTTCACAAACGGACTTGAGCTGTTTGATAAGGCATACGAGGAAGGAATTATCGACAGAATCCTTACTACCAACCTTATTTACCAGACACCTGAGCTCCTTTCCAGAGAATGGTACATCAGCACAGATATGAGTAAGTATATTGCTTACCTCATTGATACACTTAACCACGATGCTTCAATCAGTGATCTTCTTAATCCTGTTGAGCGTATCAACAGCATCATTGCAAGATACAATGCCGGTGAACTTGAGAAGAATTAATTGACTCAAATATGAATAAAACGGTTCTTTCCGCTTCATTTATAGAAGACGGAAAGAACCGTTTTTTAATATCATAGCTTACTCAGGAAGGTAGGTCACAAAGTGATTACCATTTCCTGAAAATAATGCTTCTGTATCTTTTCTTCCAAGCTTATATACCTGTCCTGTTGAAGGTTCAAGGAGTACGGTATTTAAGTCATTAAATCCAATGATCAAAAGACTATTTCCATCATTTAAGGTAGCCATAACAGGTATGTCCTGATTTACGTAATAGAGCATTGCGTCCATAGGACATCCCTCAAGCTCAAGGATCTTTGCAGAAGTAAGATTTTCATCAAGTATTTCCACAACAGATTTGCCCTGGTCAAGTAACGACTGCACATTAACGCTTATTCCCTTATGCTGGAAGATCAAGTCAAGGCATACAGCTGTTGAATTCTCAGCCGGCATGTTTTCCCACTCTGCTGCCAGATTTGTTATATACATAATCTGGTTGGATGTACTTAAGTTTCCTCTGTACCATACATAGTGGTCACTATCATCAACCACAACACCGGGTGCACTGTAACCGGCATTTACAGCATCAGCAGGATTATCATATACCCCGACAAGACCACCGAGTCCATATACATAATAATATGGATCATTTTCGAAATCTCTGTCGGTTGTGATGTTCACTTCTCTTGATCCCTCATACAATGTCATATTAGGAGTCTGAAGAATAAGGGATTTTTTCTTAATAGTGTTCTTTACACTGATCTCAACAATGTTCTTGTAACTATCTGTAGCAGCAACAGTAATATAATTACTACCCATCTGCTTGGCAAGTGTGCTCATGATCTGGTCATCGATTAGCTCTTCATAAGCTGCACTCTCCTCATTCCATCTTGCCCTTTTAAGCCTTATTACATTTTCATCGATCGATGCATCTGTTATAAGCACACCGTCAGGACTGTAGTTTTCCAGAATATTTCCCTCGTTATCTACAATCCTTACACTGTACATTCCGTATACAGGATTTCCCAGAAGATCGCTGTGTACATCTGACTCTCTGATAAGTCCGTATACCAGGTCTTCTCCCATAAATCCCAGTACTCTTATGAGGTCACCGGAATCTGCTGTAATATCCGACTCTGCTCTGGTAGTCAGATTCATTATCTTGACGCTCTTTTTGTCAGCTTCCTGCCATGCGATTGCATTGCCGGAATCCGATGTACAATAGCCATCATCAGAGAGATTCTCAATTACTTTTTGTGCGCTTCTGTCTTCAAAATCCACCATGAATATATCACCGTCCAGCATAGTATAAAGCTGGCCGTTTGCACCTACATACTGGATTTTTTTAGAATAAGCGATAACTATATCCTGATGAAGGCTCGAAGGAATAAAAGCTCTTTCCTCAATTGTATTTAACTGGGAATCATATCCGTAAGCCGCAATTCCCACCATTCCTTCGTGCTCGCCTCTGTTCATGTATCCCGTGACGGTAAACTCAACATTTCCCGCTTCGTCAACACTTAAAATATTGATGTCACTCTGGATCCAGTTAGTTCTCTCATCATCCGCATCATCAGATGAAAAGCCAAATACATAAGCAATCTTATTCTCAGTGCTGTTATATGCATACAATCTGCCTTCAGAGACAAATGCAAATGTATTTCCACCATCACTTTCCTTAAGTTCAACATCACTTTGCGTTATCCACAAATTGATCGCATTTTCAGTAATATCCGAGCTGTCTGCGCTAAAGATATAGTTCATTGTCCTGTCGAAATTAAGCAGATATATTCTGTCGGAAGTATACCTGATCCTGTAGCTTTCCCGGATGTTATAGCTTTTTTCTTCATTATCATCCGTTTTCTGGATCACTCTGTAATTAAGGTCTATCGTAGCTGTCTGCGAATGAATATCTGTCAAAACAACACTAGGTTCTGTGTGACTTATGATATTCAGATCACCCCATGTAACCTGATCATAGCTGCTGTTTATGGTAACGTGACTGTATGATGTATTATCTCCTTCGGAATTGGACTCCAGATACTTGGAGAGTTCGTCAGATGACGCATTCTTATCAAAAGTCATGTTCACAAAATTTAAGACAAATCCAACTATTTCATTAAGATGGAACTGCTCTCCATCCTCTGCCCATACTACTCTTGTATAGTACCTTACAGTTTTCTCATTCATATCTGCCAGGATCACAAGCATGTATTCCTGATTAGATTCAATCAGATCCTTTATCTGAAAGCTACCGGTTATCATATTCTCATTTTGGGAATAATCCGTAATCTCTGAATTTTCAACCAGTGAATTACCCGATACCTGCCTTATTTCAAATCTCAGATTTGATACTGCAGTACCATAGGTATTCATCGAAAAGCTAACACTTCTGCTCTTATCAACTGGCAAAACGCCGCCTCTCATGTGACTTACATCCATTTCGGCTGCATATCCGTGAAGAGTGTTTATTTTTCTCTGTCCTGCCTCAAATGTGATCGTCGGAAAGGTTGCATCACTCATCTGGGCTGTCATATCAACGGTTTCAACGTTAGTGAAATGCCCTATCAATATAACAGCTATGATAAACACCAAAAGTGTATATGCTATTTTTATTAAATTTTTAACCATAATTTTGTATAATCCTATATCTGAATTTCAATTGACTTATTACCTTCATCGAGGTAATATTTTTCTAACTTAACAATTCGCGTTTCAGCGCAATCGTGCGCAGATTGAGGGAATTATGAACCCTATTCTTTACCGCAAACGTCTAATACCGAATGAATGTATTCTTCTTAAGGACGATCAAATTCTAAAGTGTGACGAAAACACAATCGTCACCTCCTGGAAAGCAATTCATCCCAGGTCTGATCTGTCCCACGGTTATTCCTGCTATTATTTAAAAAGAGGATACAAGATCAGCAAGTTTTATCGTCATGACTCATCCCTGATGTACTGGTACTGCGACATAGTAGATTATCAGCAAGGTCCGGAGGAGAATTCTCTTCTTGTACTTGACCTTCTGGCAGATGTCGTAATATATCCTGACGGAAAAATACGCATTCTCGATCTGGATGAGTTATCCGAAGCATTTGAAAAGCGCCTGATAACCGAAAAGCAGCTTAAAAAAGCACTTTTAAACCTTAATGATCTCTTAGATGCCTTATATGAAAACAGCATCTCTGCTTTAGAAGCTCCTATCATCAAAGCCATATCGCAGACAGATGATCAATAAAATACATGACCTCCTATATTAATTCCGGTAAGACCCGGTATAGGAGTTCTAAAGTATACACAGTTACCTACATTAGTTTGTCCGCTCATGGCTGCATCTGCTGCCTGATAGCATGCTTCTGTTGCGCTTCCGTTTGCAAGCGCAAGTGCCAGTCTTCCACTTCCTACAGGTGAAAACTGTCCTGACTGGTAAATAACTCCAACTACTGTATCAGGATATACTGAGCTTAAAACTCTGTTTATAACTACTGCGCCGACTGCAACTTTACCTTCATAAGGTTCTGCGCCCGCTTCGCAGTATATAAGATTAGCAAGAAGTTCTCTGTCTCCTTCTGCAAACTGAACTTCGCCAATACTTCTCCAGGACGAACTCTTTGCCAGCTTGGATAATCTGATTTCTTCCGCAAGCTTTGCCTCAAGTTTTTTTACATCATCATTTTGCGATTCAACCTGAGACTCATATTCTTTTGCCTGCGCTTCAATATTCTTTGCTTCCTCTTCAGCTGAGGAAATATTCTTTTTATACTGGCTGATGCTTCCGCTTGTTTGATTTACAAGTCCGGAAACTCTGCTCTGCTCCGCTTCAACTTCGGCTTTTGCAGTGTCCAATTCTTCCTTCTGCGACTTAAGCAGATTCTCCTTTGCCTCTACATCTTCGCAGGTCTGCTCGTATGCAAGAAGCATCTTTCTATCATAACCGGAGAGCGCAGCTATATAATTACTCTGATTAAGAAAATCCGCAAAGCTTCCAACATCAAGAAGCATGTCCATGAGCATAAAGCTCTGTTTTTCATAAATAAACTGAACACGCTTTTTCATGGCAGCATACTGATCGTCTTTTGTTTTTATCGCTTCCTTCAGTTCTTCCTGGGTGCTGTAAATCTCATTTTCCTTAACATCTATCTTATCTTCAAGACTGGACAGATTGTCGCTTACTTCAGTAAGCTGGTCATTAAGATTATCCAGTTTATTTTCCAGCTCGCTCTTTTCCTGGTTAAGGTTTGTTATATCATCTTTTTTGTCATCCAGCTCATCCTGCTTCTTTTCGAGCTGATCCTTTGTTTCCGAAAGCTTTTCTTTAGCTTCTTCAAGAGCTTTTCTGGTGGCTTCTGTAGCATGAACCTTAATATCTGACTTACCGATACAAAAAGCCAGTACGGCAAGAACCATAAGGCATCCGGAAGTTCTACCCAAAAACTTTTTCACTAAATACCCCCGTTGACCGCACAGACCAATATCTTTTGAAATTTGGTCCACGCCTCCTTTTATGAATTATATTTCTATATGAATATTTTTGCCGCTTCTTTTGTAGGGATAATACTCAACGCCCGCAGCGTCAAACATTTTCTTGGACGCTCTTGTCGCAGCTGAAGCGCTATACTTGTCACTGTCGTAAACAACAGTCCTTATACCCGCCTGAATTATTGCTTTCGCACATTCATTGCAGGGGAAAAGTGACACATAGAGTTTTGCTCCCTCAAGGCTTCCGCCTCTGTAATTTAATATTGCATTCAGTTCGCTGTGAGTAACAAATGGATATTTTGTAGAAAGTTCATCCTCGCCATCTCTCTCCCAGGGAAAAAGATTGTCGTCACATCCTGTAGGGAAACCGTTATATCCCATAGACAAAATCTTGTTGTCATTACTTACAATACAGGTTCCAACCTGAGTATTGGGGTCCTTTGAACGCATAGCAGCAAGCTTTGCCACTCCCATGAAATACTCATCCCAGGATATATAGTCCTCTCTTTTCATACCTACCTCCCTTGTAAACTACTCCATGTCAGCTATCTCAGAAATCCTTCTGGAATGTTTCTCAAGTCCTGAAAAAGGTGTATCCAAAAATGTATCTACAATATCAATTGCCATATCAGTTCCTATGAGGCCACCTCCCATTGCAAGTACATTAGCATCATTGTGCTCTCTTGTAAGTCTTGCTGAATGAGGTTCACTGCAAAGCGCACATCTTATTCCTTTAACCTTGTTGGCAACGATTGAAATGCCTATTCCGGTAGTGCAGATCACAATTCCTTTCTCGCACTCACCATTTGCAACCGCCTCAGCTGCTGCCTTTCCAAAGATGGGATAATCACAGGAATTTTCGTCGTATGTTCCAAAATCCTTATATTCAATTCCTCTCTCTTCAAGATGTTTGATCACGACCTGCTTAAGCGCAAATCCGCCATGATCACTTCCAAGTGCTATCATTTTTTCTTACCTCCCTAAATCTATAACCTGATGTCCTGCTGCCTTTAAGAGCCTGTTCATAATAGCCTGCCCGACTCCCGTATCATTAAAGGCCTCTGAATAAATGACACTTACATTTTCATCATCAAATTCTCTTAAAATGCTGAAAAGATTTCTTGCTATTTCGTCCTCATCATCACGATTTCCCGCAATTTTGACTACGTCTGCCTTGTAAAAGGAAGCAGATTCTGTTGTTGCGATCACGCCTGTTTTTTCACTTCCGGGCTCAAGTTCTGTTATCTTTTCATTAATATATGATATTACTTCTTCCTGCTTTCCTTCAACTATTTTTAGATTTCCCTTAGGTGCATAATGTCTGTACTTCATTCCGGGAGCTTTGGGTGCTTCCTTTGAATTGGAATCCAGAATAGTTTTATCAACTCTTACTTCTTCTACGATCGCCTGAAGATTTTCCCTTGTTATATAGCCGGGTCTAAGAATCATCGGAGGTGAAACTGTAAGATCTATGATGGTAGATTCAAGTCCTATCCCAACTTTTCCTCCATCAATTATCATCTGTACTTTTCCGTCAAGATCCTCTATGCAATACTTTGCTTCCGTAGGGCTTGGTCTTCCTGAAATATTTGCACTTGGAGCCGCTATATATCCACCTGACTGTCTTATAAATTCTGCTGCAATCCTGTTACTGGGCATTCTTACTGCAACTGTATCAAGTCCGCCGGTAGTCTCGTAAGGAACGCAGTCTGCCTTATCCATGATCATCGTAAGGGGGCCCGGCCAATACTTTTCTGCGAGCTTATACGCCTCCGCAGGAATGCTTTTTACAATTTTTCCAAGGTGCTCCATGTCAGCTATATGAACGATCAGCGGATTGTCCGACGGTCTTCCCTTTGCTGCATAGATTTTCTTGGATGACTCTGGATTAAGAGCATCTCCGCCAAGTCCATACACTGTTTCCGTAGGGAAAGCAACCAGTCCGCCTTTCTTTATTATCTCTCCGGCTTCTTTTAAATACTCCTTTGCTTTATCATCTATTTGATCTTCTTCAATACTTACTACTTTTGTATCCATAATAACCTCTTAGTTTGCCATATATGCAGCAATAACGTCCCAAATATCAGCAGTCTCAAAGCCAAGTGCCCATTCCGCAACGCCGGCAATCTGAGCTGTCTGCATAACACTGAGCTTTGCCTCAATAGATCTGGCTTCTTCATTCCATAGCTGGCAAAGATTACCATCTTCATTGGTGTACTCGCCGTAATACTGGCAGGTAGCATCATCCCATGTCATCTCTACGCCATATTTATCAATAATATTCTGCGCTCCCTGCATATGAAGAGCTTTGCTAGTTACCTCTCCGCCTTGTGTAGTCCACAATCTGGTGTAAAAAGGAATTGCATTTATTATCTTAGATGCACTTACTTTTTCAAGCGTATCATTTATTCCATTAGTAACATAATCTATAGAAGCAACAGATCCTGCTTCTTCGGATCCAGCATAATGCTCATCATATCCCATTATTATGACATAGTCACAAACAATGCCCTGCTCAGCAAGATCATAATGATCATTAAAATCCATCGGAACATAGTTATCCACAGATAAAACAATTCCGTTTGCCCTGCATGATACTGACAACTCTCTTATAAACTCAATATAAGATCTTGAGTATGATTCAGATATCTGTTCAAAATCCACATTTATTCCATCAAGGCTATAAGTGGAAGCCATCTCCATTAGGCTGCTTACAAGCTTTTGTCTTGATGCTGCATGGCTCAAAACAGCTTCTGTATCGCCATCTCCATTACCATTGAAATTGTCTACAACTGCCCACACCTGAATATTTGATGCATGGCAGGTTGTTACATATTCGCTGTTAGCGTAGCTTGTAATACTTCCATCACTACCTGTAATAGAAAACCAGGTTGGCGCTATAACATTTATCCCCTTTGACTGCTGAAGAATTCCTGTAAGTGTCTGATTTCCCGCAGCTCCTCCAATCTGATGAAAGCCCATGTTTACCTTTCCTTCAAAGGAAACACCGGAGTAATCGGAAAGCTCACTACTAAGCTCTGCTCCCTTTATAACTTCCTGAGTTTCGGAAAGATATTTATTTTCTACATATCCTATAAAAGCGTCTTCTGTCTGTACCTTTGACCATTCTTCCATTTCTTCCAGAACTACAACGCTGTCATTTTCTTCTAAATCTGTAAGGATCGCACTCTTGATGCCACCAAGCACTCTAAGGTGCGTCTTCTTCTTTAATATTGCGCTATTAAGACTGTTCAAACCGGCATATATCTGTATACGGTTTGGTGAGTCATAAGCTGCGTATGTCATTGCGGAATAGTTTTTAACATAATCGATATTCACATACAGCTTGTCGCCATCCATGAATGAAATCTCATATCCGGCATCCGTCTGCTCACCTTGTGACGTACTATAAACCGTAGTTCCTATCTGAGTGGTAATTATATTATCCGGCGTAGTATATACCAGAATTCCATCCGCATCTCCAAAGTAAAATCTATTCGAAATATAATTCGCTACTGTCTCGTAGTCTAAGTAAATATTACCGTCTTTTATCCTGGCCTTATCTTCCAGCAGCTCATTTCCTACTACTATTGCTACCTCATCATCACTTCCTATATGAAAGTACTCCGACAGATCAGCTCTCTCTTTTGAATATGAAAAGTGCTCGTTATAAAGCTGAATTCCATATATCAATCCAATTATTAAAATCAAGGCGATAATAACTATCACCGGTATCAGTTTTTTCTTCATAAATAAAGCTCCTTCCAATCGCTATATTATAACATAATTTATTGTATAAAGAACTTTATTAATGATCTTCATACTTCGGCAATGCCCGTTTTGCGTCAGGTGGGGACCTCACTTAATTAACTACTGATTTATAAAGGTTTATTTGACCAAAAGAAAGTATGTGATAATTCCTTTTTTTCAATAAGTCTGATAAATAAGCAAAGCATTGCCGTAAGCTATGAAGTTTTCTACTAACCATAAACAATGGCCGGGTGCCACTGGAGTATCATCCTGACTATAAATATTCCATGTTGTTCTTAAATTTGTTGATTTGATAAATTTTTATGTGATTTCCTCCGACGAATGTCGGATTAACTTATAAGACATTTCACAAGAATCTGTGAAACGTTATAAAAAATAAAAATGTATTTATCACGCCTCCTCCCCGATACGGTATACCAGAGGCACCGAAAATGAACTATAATACATTTCAATAATTAATGCAAGTACTTTTTGCAAAATAAATTAAAAATATTATTCTTAATGCTAGTTCTATATGTTTCCCTTTCTGAAAAAATTACAGAAATCTATATATTAAATTTTTATACATGACGATACATGTATTGACATTATCATTCCTTTCATAATATATTTTTTGTACAAAGTAAGTTGATTTATGGAGTAATAATATGAAAATTGAACGTGTAAATGATTCTCAGATCAGATGCACTTTAACTAAAGAAGATTTAAACAGCCGCGAGCTTAAGATCAGCGAGCTTGCTTATGGCACAGATAAAGCAAAAGACTTATTTCGCGATATGATGCAGCAGGCCAACTACCAGTTCGGATTTGATGCTGAAGATATACCACTGATGATTGAGGCTGTGCCGATCAATTCAGAGTGCATTGTTCTGATCATAACTAAAGTAGAAGATCCTGAAGAACTCGATACAAGATTTGCTAATTTCTCACCTGCCCTGCAGAGTGAAATACAGGGTTCTGAACCAAATGATGATTATGATACCGAAGATGAAGTCATGAGTCTCTTTAATAAACTAAGAGAAAATGGCGAGAATGCTGCAACTCCATCAATTGGAGGAGGAGTCAGAAGATCAAAGCCTGTAAGCAAATCCTCATCTGATCTGTCAGCTATCATTGAGCCATATTTTATGTTTTCATTTGGATCAATGCATGATATTTTACAGTTCACTTCTGTAAGTTCTATCGATGTTAATGTAAAGAACAGCCTGTACAAGAATATGCAGAATGGTCGCCTGTATCTTATTATAGATGCAGATGATACTGCTGTTCCCACACTTAAGAAGTTATGCACTCTTCTTTCTGAGTATGGAAAGCCAGAAATTTCAAAATCTATAAGTAAGCAGTTTATTGATGAGCACTACAATGTAATAATCAAAGATAATGCTCTTCAAAAGCTTTCAGATATTTAATGCTAATAACTTAGCTTTTTAATTTTTGTTATTATCATGTATATAAAAAGGTCGGTACCTCGGTACCGACCTTTCTTTATGTTTTGTACTACTTAAGATAATCGAGAATTATTCGTTATCGTAAAGAGCAACAAGTTTGTTCAGGTATGCAAGACGCTCCTGAGCATTCTCCTTTGACTTAGCATAAAGCTTCTGAGCTCTCTCAGGATTCTTAAGCTTAAGTGAAAGGTATCTAACCTCACCATCAAGGAAGTCCTGATACTCTTCTGTAGGAGCCTTGCTGTCGAGTGAGAACTTCTTCTCTGCAGCAGGATTGAATCTGAACATATGCCAGTATCCTGTAGCAACTGCCTTCTTCTCTTCGTCCATAACCTTGTTCATGCCGGCCTTAAGACCCTGGTTGATACAAGGAGCATAAGCGATGATAAGTGAAGGTCCCGGATATGCCTCAGCCTCTGCGATTGCCTTAAGTGTCTGGTTCATATCAGCACCCATAGCGATCTGAGCAACGTATACATAACCATAGCTCATAGCGATAGAAGCAAGATCCTTCTGCTTGATCTCCTTACCGCCTGCAGCGAACTGTGCAACAGCACCTGTAGGAGTAGCCTTAGAAGACTGTCCACCTGTATTTGAGTAAACCTCAGTGTTAACAACGAGAACGTTTACATCCTTACCGGAAGCAAGTACGTGATCGAGACCACCGAATCCGATATCGAATGCCCATCCGTCACCACCGAAGATCCACTGTGACTTCTTAGCAGCAAAATCTTTATTCTTTACTACATACTTAGCAGCATCTGAGTTGTCACCTGCAAGTGCAGCAACGAGCTCTTCTGTAGCAGCTGTGTTTGTAGCGCCGTTTGCGAATGTATCGAGATACTTCTGAGCTGCATCCTTAGCTGAACCGCCGGCTGCAACGATCTCTTCTACCTTCTCCTTAATAGCATCACGGAGTGCGTTCTGTGCAAGAACCATACCGAAACCAAACTCAGCGTTATCTTCGAACAGAGAGTTATCCCATGCAGGACCCTGTCCCTTAGCATTTACTGTGTAAGGTGTTGAAGGTGAGGAGTTACCCCAGATTGATGTACATCCTGTAGCGTTAGCAACGTACATTCTGTCACCAAAGAGCTGAGTAACAAGCTTAACATAAGGTGTCTCACCACAACCTGCGCAAGCGCCTGAGAACTCAAGGAGAGGCTGCTTGAACTGTGAACCTCTGATTGTTGTCTCTTTAAGCTTCTCAACAACTTCTGTCTTAACAGGAGTCTTAACAGCATAGTCGAAGTACTTCTGCTCATCCTTGTTGTCAGCGATAGCGCCCATCTTAAGTGTCTCGCCTGCCTTATTACCTACGCAGACATTAGCACAAGAGCCGCATCCTGTACAATCAAGTGCAGAGATAACAACTGAGAACTTGTATCCGGGAACTCCGTTGAGATCCTTTGTCTGAAGTCCTTCAGGAGCGTTAGCAACTTCCTCATCTGTAAGTGCAACTGTTCTGATTGCAGCGTGAGGACAAACAAGTGAGCAGAAACCACACTCTACGCACTTTGTAGCATCCCACTTCGGAACGTTAACTGCAATACCTCTCTTCTCGAATGCAGCTGATCCACTAGGTGTAGAACCATCAACATAAGGAAGAAGATCTGAAACCTTAAGAGTGTTACCTTCCTGAGAATTAACCTTGCTCTGGATGTTGTTAACGAAATCAACAACGTCCTTACGATCGCCCTTGGCTTCTGCGAACTCAAGTCCTTCATCCTTAGCATCTTTCCAGCTCTCCGGAATCTCAACCTTGATGAGGTTCTTCGGATCAGCACCGGCATCGATAGCAGCCCAGTTCTTCTTAACGACATCTTCACCCTTACGGCCGTATGTCTTCTGAGCAGCATCCTTCATGAATTTGATTGCATCTTCTTCAGGAATGATCTTTGTGATGTTGAAGAATGCAGACTGAAGGATTGTATTAATTCTTGTAGGACCCATACCTACTTCAACACCAATCTTAGAACCATTCATGATGTAGAAGTTGATCTTGTGATCATACATAAACTTCTTAACCTGTCCGGGAATCTCAGCTTCAAGCTGATCTACTGTCCAAGGGCAGTTAAGAAGGAATGAACCTCCGTCAACAAGTTCCTGAACCATGTTGAACTTGCGAATATATGAAGGATTGTGGCAAGCTACAAAGTTAGCCTTCTTGATAAGGTAAGTTGACTTAATAGGAGTCTTACCGAATCTAAGGTGAGACATTGTAACACCACCTGACTTCTTAGAGTCATAATCAAAGTATGCCTGAGCATACATATCAGTGTTATCACCAATGATCTTGATTGAGTTCTTGTTAGCACCAACAGTACCGTCAGCACCAAGACCCCAGAACTTACAGTTTGTTGTTCCCTCAGGAGTTGTAACAAGGGGAGCACCTGCATCAAGTGAAAGATGTGTTACATCATCATTGATACCGATTGTAAACTGTTCTTTATCTGTGTTATTGAATACAGCAACGATCTGTTCAGGAGTTGTATCCTTAGAACCAAGACCGTAACGTCCGCACATTACAGGAACTGACTCAAACTTTGTTCCCTTAAGAGCTGCGATAACATCAAGAGCAAGAGGCTCACGATATGAACCGGGCTCCTTAGTTCTGTCGAGAACTTCGATTCTCTTAACACTTGCAGGAATAACGTCAACAAGAGCTTTAGCTGAGAAAGGTCTGTAAAGTCTAACCTTTACAACACCAACCTTCTTGCCCTGCTTCTCAAGGTAATCGATTGTCTCTTCAATTGTGTCGTTTACAGAACCCATAGCTACGATAACTACTTCTGCGTTAGGATCACCATAGTAGTTGAAGAGCTTATAGTCTGTACCAAGCTTTGCATTAACCTTGTCCATATACTTCTGAACAATTGCAGGAAGCTCATCATAACCTGTGTTGCAAGCTTCTCTTGCCTGGAAAAATATATCAGGGTTCTGAGCTGAACCCATCTGACGAGGGTGATTAGGATTAAGTGCGTTAGCCTTAAACTCATCAATTGCCTCATGATTTACCATCTCGTCGAGATCCTTATAATCCCAAACTTCGATCTTCTGGATTTCGTGTGATGTACGGAAACCATCAAAGAAATTAATGAAAGGAAGCTTGCCCTCGATAGCTGCCATATATGATACAGGTGTAAGGTCCATTACCTCCTGTACACTTGAGCTGCAGAGCATAGCTGCACCTGTCTGACGACATGCATAAACATCAGAATGATCTCCGAAAATGTTCAAAGCGTGTGATGCTACGCAACGAGCAGATACATTGAACACACCGGGAAGACGCTCACCAGCTATTTTGTAAATATCAGGGATCATAAGAAGAAGACCCTGTGATGCTGTGTATGTTGATGTCAAAGCACCTGCTACGAGTGATCCGTGAACTGCACCTGCTGCACCTGCCTCAGACTGCATTTCTGTGATCTGTACTGTGCGGCCGAAGATGTTCTTCTTGCCAGCAGTTGCCCACTCATCAACATGCTCAGGCATTACTGATGATGGTGTGATCGGGTACATGGCAGCAACTTCTGTAAATGCATATGATGCATATGCAGCGGCTTCGTTACCGTCCATGGTTTTCATGTTTCTTGCCATTTATTATTTCCTCCTACCTTTTAATGTGTAATCAAAGAATGCAAAGAAAATGCAGGATATCTTTAATTACTAGATTGTGGATTTTCAGGCTAATTAGCCAGTGTAACCTGTCAATCGCGCACTTCGCGCAACTTAAATTCTATCATTGTGAACTCACAGTGTCAACGATAGCAAGGCTTTTCACAGTTTTATCATTAAGAATTTTTCTCTTTATAATAATCAAAAAATAAATTTAATAAATCTTTTATAAATTCCGTTATTATGGATAAAAGTTATCGTTAAACTCCTTGCGAAACAAATATAATTATATTATTATAATGACTGTAGTAGGTGATGCTGTGATGGTAACGGCAAATACCATTTTTTATTTGGCGTCACAAACTTTTAATTCAGGAAGGAGATTTTTAATATGGCATACGTTATAAGCGATTCTTGCATCAGCTGCGGATCATGCGCAGGTCAGTGCCCTGTATCAGCTATTTCTCAGGGTGACACACAGTTCAACATCGATCCCGATACATGTATCGATTGCGGTTCATGCGCAGCTCAGTGCCCTGTATCAGCTATTTCTCAGGGCTAATATTTTTTAGTTGTATGATAAAAAGGCTTCCCGTATTGGGAAGCCTTTTATTATGCTCTTTAATTCATGGATCAATCATAATTTCTATGCGACTGTTCAAGGTTCGCAAATTTAGTGTATTCAGGAAGCCATGCAAGCTCTACTGTTCCTATGGGACCATTTCTCTGCTTGGCTATTATTATTTCAGAGACACCTTTTCTGTCAGTATCCTTGTTATAGTAATCATCTCTGTAGATGAACATTACCATGTCGGCATCCTGCTCAATTGCGCCTGATTCTCTAAGGTCAGACATCATAGGTCTGTGATCCGGTCTTTGCTCAACTGCACGAGACAGCTGAGACAATGCAACAACAGGAACATTAAGTTCACGGGCAAGAGCTTTAAGCGATCTGGATATCTCTGATACCTCCTGCTGCCTCGACTCTGAAGACCTCTTTCCGCTACCACTCATGAGCTGAAGGTAATCGATCATGATGATATGAAGGTTATGCTCAAGTTTGTATTTTCTGCATTTTGACTGAAGTTCCTGTATCGATATACCCGGCGTATCATCAATTATCAAATGACTTCGTCCGATAAGATCTGCACTTTCGATAAGGTTTTCCCAGTCCATATCTGTCATGTTACCGGTTCTTATGTGCTGAGAGTCAACATGTGATTCCATTGACATAAGTCTGTTTACAAGCTGTTCCTTTGACATTTCCAGTGAAAAAATAGCAACGGTCTTATCCTGATGGAATGCCATGTACTGGGCTATATTAAGAACAAATGCCGTCTTACCCATAGAAGGTCTGGCCGCAATAAGTATGAGATCAGATGGCTGAAAACCTGCTGTTCTGTAGTCAAGGTCGGTAAATCCGGTAGCAAGTCCTGTTACGGAACCCTGCAATTTGCTAGCCATTTCAATCTTATTGAGCGCATTCATTACAACTTCACTGATCGGTACGAATTCACCGCTGTTTTTCAGCTGGGTTATCCTGAAAATCTCCTTCTCAGTGTCATTCATGAGCGCTTCGATCTCGGTATTATCCTGATAACATGTATTTATGATATTCTCGCAGGAATGTATCAGTTCTCTAAGCTTACTTTTTTCAGCAACAATCTCCGCATAGTATTTTACATTTGCCGAAGTTGGTACAGCGCTAGCCATCCCCAGAATATAGTTCATATCATAAACCTGAGGCGGCGCATTATTCTCTTTTAGTTTGTTCTGCAGTGTGACTCCGTCAACAGGACTTCCATCCTGATGAAGCTCTACCATTGCTTTGAAAAGCATTCCGAGCTGCCTGTTGTAGAAATCCTCATCCGATAAGATTTCGGATGCCACCTGTATGGCATCTTTATCTATGATCATTGCTCCAACTACTGACTGTTCGGCTTCAAGGCTGTTGGGAATCTGCCGCTGCAATAAATTATCTTCAGGCATATTCAGGCCTCCGTAACTGCAACCTTAAGTGTAGCTGTTACCTGAGGATGAAGCTTTACAGGGATCTCAGTTGTTCCAAATGTTCTGATGGGTTCAGGAAGCTGGATCTTCTTTTTATCAAGTGTTATATTGAACTGTTTCTTAGCCTCTGTAGCTATTTCCTTTGAAGAAACAGAGCCAAACACTCTTCCGCCCTCGCCTGCCTTCATTGTCACTCTTACAGTAACTTTTTCTATCTCTTTTGCGAATTCCTGCATGCTCTCAAGAAGCTCCTGTGCTTCTTTTTCATCACGCTTTTTCTGATTTTTCAAATTGTTAAGATTAGCTTTGTTAGCTTCTACTCCAAGCTTTTTAGGTAAAATAAAATTAGATGCATAACCATCACTTACCTTAACCACATCGCCTTTTTTACCAAGGCTCTTAACATCTTCCAAAAGTATTACTTCCATACCTGTTCCTCCTTAACTGTATATTCAGGAGAGTTCTCCGGACTCTATCATTGTATCGAGCTGATTCTTTATCATCGAAATAGCTTCATCGACTGATACTCCCTCGAACTGGCATCCTGCAGAGCTTATGTGTCCGCCTCCGCCAAGTCTCTCCATTATTATCTGTACATTTACTTCATCTATCGATCTGGCGCTTACATATACAAGATTTTGATAAAGCGTACATGTAAAGCTCGCCCTCACTCCCTTTATGTTCAGAAGCTCATTTGCTGCCTGTGCAGCAGTAACTGTAGGGCTTTGAAGATCATCGCTTTCACATACTGATATTGCATAGGCTCCTCTGTATATTTCTGCCTGACTTACTGCATCGGCCTTTGCTTTATATTCAAGCGCATCTTCTCTGAAAAGCTTTCTTACTCTTGTGACATCAGCTCCGTTTCTTCTAAGGAAAGCTGCTGCCTCAAATGTTCTGACACCGGTCTTATTCATGAAATTATTGGTGTCAACCATAATTCCCGAATACATGCTGTCGGCTTCTTCGGGCTTTATCTTAACTGTTTCATCAATGTACTGAAGTATCTCGGAAACCATCTCGCAGGCACTAGATGCATAAGGTTCTACATACGAAAGTGTCGCATTTTCTATAACTTCAGTTCCTTGTCTGTGATGATCAAGAACCACTATTGATTTGCAGAATTTTAAAAGCTCGGGACATTCAGTTATGCTCGGCTTATTAACATCCACAACGACAAGAACCGCATTGTTTCCTGCCATATCTATTGCCTGCTGATTGGTTATTATCATGTCATTGTCATAATCAGGATTGTCTATAAACAGATCAACAAGCGGTCTCATGGAATTTGTCACGTCATTAAGTACAATATGACATTTTCTGTCCAAAGTCTTGGCAATTCTGTAAATACCAACCGATGAACCAAAGCTGTCTACATCTCCCAACCTGTGTCCCATGACAATAACGGTATCTTTTCCGTTAATGATTTCCTTAAGGGCATGAGCTTTTACTCTGGCTTTAACTCTTGTACTCTTCTCTACCTTCTGGCTCTTTCCGCCAAAGTAACTGATCTCTTCAGGAGTTTTTACTACTGCCTGATCGCCGCCTCGTCCAAGAGCAAGATCGATCGCATTTCGTGCAAATTCGTAGTTCTGGGCATAGGAAAGTCCGTCAACACCAATACCTATACTGAGAGTAACCGCCATCTCATTTCCGATATTTACGGTCTTTACATCCTCCAGAATATCGAATCTTACTTCCTTTAGTGACTGTGCCGATTTCTTGGGCATTACGATAAAATACTTATCCTTCTCGATCTTCTTGGCAATACCGTCACAAGAGGCTATGTATTTGTTGATCTTTCTGTCAATCAAAGCTGTCAGCAGAGATCTTCTGACTTCTTCAACGCTTTCAAGCGCCTCATCATAGTTATCAATATAAATAAGACCTGCTGCAAGAGACTGGGAATCCACCTCGTTGATTGCAAGGCGAAGAGCAGTTTCATCAAAAAGATAAACTGCTATAAG
The DNA here is from genome assembly GCF_000702265.1 of Butyrivibrio sp. NC2002. Lineage (GTDB taxonomy): Bacteria > Bacillota > Clostridia > Lachnospirales > Lachnospiraceae > Butyrivibrio. The sequence goes on along the minus strand of NZ_KL370880.1, from coordinate 7,178 downwards.
ATAACCTTCATAACTCTCTGCGTCGATGATATCGCTGTTCATAGCCATCTCATCAAGAGAGATTCTTTTCATTCGAAGTACATACGCACCTTCTTCGTATGTAATATCCTGGTGCGTTTCTTCATCACCTACCGGAAATTTATCAGGTGTTACTGTCGGAAAAACAGCAGAAATATGCTTTCTGAATCCCTTATCCTGATGGATAACTCTTTCGAAAGCAATATTGGTCCAGATAATTTTCCCTGTATCATCCAAAAGTGCGTGCGGAAGATCAAGTTCTCTTAATAGTCTCCTCTGAATCTGTCCATACTCCGTCGCAAAACTAACAAGCTCGTTCATGATAATGGGTTTGTTGTAAAAATCCAGATAGATCACGGCCATAAAATATAATGCCGTAAAAGCAGCCACAACAAGCCCTGCAGTAAAGCTAACGGTGAAAACCGCGATCATTACGCCAAGCAATAAAATACCCAGGTATGTAAAAATTCTGAGAAAGGTCTTAAGTTTACCCTTCAGCTTGATTCTAGTCTTTGGCATTCCTTTTCACTCCTTAGGCGATAACTACCTACTTATAACATCCATGATAACACAAAAGTCATAACAAAAGAACAAAAAGGATAGCACCACACTTCATGCACTTTAGGTTTATGATTAAACTCACTTCTTAACAATAGGCTCAATCTGTGAAACCAGATTATCAATATGTTCAAATACGCTACTCTTTGTTGTTCCAAGCGAATTAACCTTATCAAGCTGGTTTACAAGAACATCATATTTTCTATTGATATCATCAAAGCTGGCGCTGATTGATCTAAGTTCATCAGAAGCATCCTCAGCTGTGTCAGATATTTCTTTTTGAACATCATTTGCGCCGTTAGCACTGCTTATAATATCTTCAAAGGTCTGGTTTGTTTCATGAACTTCAGAAAGGCTTCTGTCCATGGCAGCAATTGAATTTTCCATGCTGACAGACAGCTTGTCGCTCTCTTCTCCGGCATTTGCTATAGAAGCATTTACCTGATCGATCATCGCCTTTATTTCATCAGCAAGCTCTCTGACTTCTGTTGCAACAACCGCAAAGCCTTTTCCTGCTTCACCGGCTCTTGCTGCTTCTATTGAAGCATTGAGTGCAAGAAGGTTTGTCTGTGATGCGATACTGATAATCTTTTTCATATAATCAGATATTTGCTCAACAGCCTGCTTGAAGTTCTCAAATCCCTGAGCCATCTCATCAAAGCTCTCTCTAACCTCATTTGAGCTCGTCTCAAGCTCGGAAACCTTTCCCTGTGCTGTCTGAACGCTGTTAAGAATATTTACCTTAACATCTTCGAATTTTGAAGCGCTGTTGTTGACCTCCGCAAATTTCTCATTAAACAGATCCATTTTATTGCGGAGAGCATTATTGCTGTCAATTACATCAGAAATCGCTTCGCCCATATCATGAATCTCTGTAAGAGAATTTACTTCGTTTGATACAAGCTGCTTCTGGAAATCCTTGATAGAATCTGCAATGTACACCAAAGAATCAGCCTTTTCTTTTTCATCTTCTTTCTTCTTAGCCAAAGCAGCTTCATTTACAGCACTTGTTTCATCTACTTTTTTTCTTCCAAAAAATTCTAACATTTTATTATCCCCCTTATTCGAATACAACACATGTCATAGTCTGGTTAACAAACTGAGTATTATAGTGTTCGCCGAACCCTACAAGGCCACAGGAAAAACCGAGGGATCCTATTTTATTTAAGTAATTCGAAAGTCCGCCGTTTTCCTCAAAAACAAGATATCGGAAAATGCAGTTAACTGAGAAAATAGCAGATACTTTCGAAAAATCATTTCTGATATTGTTTATTGTTGTCTGAGCCACCTCAGACATATCGCGCATCTCAAGTATTGTAAGTATATCCGAGTCATTTATCTGTCTGTAGAGGATAAGACCGGAGCCTGAAACATCCTTAAGCGAAACAATGCATACATCATCACCCATCATTTTGCCAAAAGGATTTTTGAAGGTTTGGTTTACAACATCATTTTCCGGTGCACCTGTAAGTTGAATATACATCTGCTTTGCAGGCTTGCCGTTAAGTTCTCCAAGATAATATTTGCTCTTATCCGTCTTTGATGCGATAAGCTGTACGTTGTCTCTTGGTGCATAAAGGTTTTCCTTATATGTCTTAACCTTTCCGCCTTCGTTTTTAACAACAGCATAAGCCATTCCGTCTTCATATACTTTTCCGTTTACAGAAACTCTTCCACCATCTCCCGTAGCGCCCATGACCTGGAGATTATATTTATCCACAAGTCCGCTCAAAGTGGTAAGTACAGCGGCATCATTTCCCGCGCAAAAATCAATTATTACTGTGTTCTCCTTTCCCGGTCTTACTGCCTCAATGTCTTCCCTGATCCTGTCTATGTATCTCGCCGGGGTCTTTGATACCTCTTCAAGAGCTCCGGTTTTCACGTTTACGCCATCCAAAAATGCAGTGATCGCAATACCTTTTTCAACTACGCTTGTATCATATCCCATAGCAATACAACCGATGCTGGGCACACCGGGATACAGCTTTTCAAGCTCTTCCACGTCCTTTTCAAAAGTTTTATCGGTACTCATCATTATGATGAGCTTGGGCGAAGACAATCCACTAACAGCTTCTGACAGATTTCCTGAATTACTTTTACCATAAAAGGTTTTCATATAAACCTCCTTAAAAAGAAAACACAAAATTAGCGCCATATATATTTTAGCATTTATATGGCGCTAATAATCGGGCTATTTACTATATTTCATTAAATATTGTATTAAATTTTAATAAACAACCACTTGCTTTGCATGCAAAAAGGCACTTCTTAGAATTACTTCTAAAAAGTGCCTTTTATAAAGCTTATTTATTCTGCGATTACTCAGCTACGTAAGGCATAAGTGCAAGATGTCTAGCACGCTTGATAGCTACTGTGAGCTCTCTCTGGTGCTTTGCACAGTTACCTGTGATACGTCTGGGAAGGATCTTTCCACTCTCAGAAACGAACTTCTTAAGCTTTGCTGTATCCTTGTAATCAATCACATTGTCTTTTCCACAGAATACGCAAACTTTCTTTCTTCTGTGCATACCACCTTTTCTTCTTACAGGAGAATCGGTTCTATCAGACTTATTGAAAGCCATTGTGGTACCTCCTTATCAATTATCAGTAGGCAATGCCCTATAGGGCATCTAAAATCAATTAATTAAATGGAAGCTCTTCATCTATTCCGTCAGGAATATTGATAAATCCATCTCCGGGATTCTGATTGCTTGGAGCTTCAAAAGCCGGAGCTGATGTGTTTCCAGAGAAGCTGCTTCCTCCGTTTGCATTCTTACTTTCAGCAAACTCCTGCTCCTCTACTACTACATCTGTTGTGTATACTTTCTGACCATCCTTATTGGTATAACTACCTGTCTGGATACGTCCTGTGACGGCAATCTTGGTGCCCTTCTTAAGATATTTCTCTGCAAATTCACCTGCACGTCCAAATGCAACACAGTTTATAAAATCTGCTGTCTGTCCGTCCTGATTATTTCTATTAAATCTTCTGTCAACTGCAAGTGAATATCTTGCAATTGCCATTGAATTCTCTCCCTGAGAATATCTAACATCGGGATCCCTTGTTAATCGTCCCATAAGTATAACTTTATTCATATCTTTTCGTCCTCTTTTTCTTACGCCTCGTCAGTCTTAACGATCAGATAACGAATGACGCCATCGACGATACGAACACGCTTCTCGATCTCAGCAGGAGCAGTTGTCTCAGCGTTGAAGTGAATGAAATAGTAGAAGCCTTCATTCATCTTGTTGATTTCATAAGCAAGCTTCTTCTTGCCCCATTCATCAACATCTGTGATCTGTCCGCCAAATCTTTCGATCAAAGCCTTGCACTTATCAATAGCTGCTGCTCTAGCGTCGTCTTCGATCTTTGCGTTAACAATAACGGCTAATTCATATTTTGTCATGCTTTCTTACCTCCTTTTGGTCTCTGGCCACCAATATCAGTTTGGTAGCAAGGAATTTATCACAGAGATATACTTTATCACAAAGTGGAGATAAGTGCAAGCCATTTCCTCATCAGAGTATTCTGAATATACTGATATTTTCGCTTCTTTTTCTTACAGCTGATCAAGGACTTCCCCAATTGATCCTTGAATAACCAAATCTGCCTGACTATCTCTTGTTGTTGCGGACTTATTTATCAAAATCAGTTTATTTCCACGGTAATAATCTATAAGTCCCGCTGCAGGATAGACAACAAGTGATGTTCCTCCGATAATTAGAACGTCTGCTGAAGCAATATAATCTACTGCTTTTCTCATAATGTCCATGTCCAGGCCTTCTTCATATAAGACTACATCAGGTTTAATTCTTCCACCACATTCGCAGGTAGGAATGCCTTCACAATCTGCCATGAAATCAAAGTCATAGAACTTTCCACATTTCTCACAATAGTTTCTATGAACACTTCCATGAAGTTCCAGCACTTCCTTACTTCCGGCAGCCTGATGCAATCCATCAATATTTTGTGTTATTACCGCCTTAAGTTTTCCCTCCTGCTCCCACTCGGCAAGTTTTTTATGGGCCTTGTTAGGCTTTATTCCTTTAACCAAAAGCTTATCCTTATAGAATCTGAAAAACTCTTCCGGCATTTTTTTGTAAAAAGTATGGCTAAGCATCTGCTCCGGAGGATATTTATAATGCTGGTGATAAAGACCATCCTCACTTCTAAAATCAGGAACTCCACTCTCTGTAGATACACCTGCACCGCCGAAAAATACTATATTATCAGTTTCATCCACAATTTTCTTTAGTTCTCTGATAGCTTCATCCATAACTGTAACCTCTCTTGTTCAGTTTCTGTTATCAGTGTATATTTTATTATTAAAAACCTGCTTTCTTTAATAGCGCAGCCAGAGATGTTGTAGCTTCTCCTTCACTCTCAAATTCAATTTTTTCCTCTGTAATCTCTGTAGCAGCAATATCTTGAAGGGCTTTCATACTAAGGCTGAGCTTTCCGTCTTTTATTGCGATTACTTTTACCTTAACCTTTTCTCCTACCTTCAAAACTGCACTTGGATGAGCTATTCTCTGATTGGAAATCTGAGAAATATGAACAAGTCCCGTAAGTCCATTTCCAAGATTTATAAATGCACCATAATCCTGGATACTTTCTACAACTCCTTCTGTTACCAATCCAACCTCAACGTTTGATATTTTCTGAGCTCTTTCCTCATCAGCCTTTTCTCTTAAAATTTCTTTAGCTGACAGCACAAGCTTCTGATCCTTTTCATCAGCAGTAATAACTCTTACATCTAATTTTTTTCCTACAAAATCGCCTAACGCATCCTCTTCAATATAATTAAGAGAAAGCTTTGAAGCAGGTATAAAAGCGCGAATTCCCTCAAGATATGTTACTACACCACCCTTTACAGCTTCACTTATAGTAACAGTAACGTTCTTGGCACTTTCCTTAAGGGCTTTAAGTTTATCCCAAGATAATACCTTCGTTGCCTCTCTTTTAGAAAGTAAAATGTTACCATTTCCATCATCTGTTGCTATAACAGTTGCTGAAATCTCATCTCCTACATTAACATCTGTTCTGATAGAGAATTTTGGATCCTCACTTAAATCTTCCGCTTTTATTATTCCCTGCGTATAGCTTCCGATATCCAAAAGTACATAAGTATCCTCTATGCCTACTACAGTGCCTGTAAGTATATCTCCTTCCTTAATCTTTCTAAATGATCTTTCAATCTCGTCTTTGAAATCTTCCATTGATTCCATGGTTAAATCCCCCTTAATTATTTATAATTATATTCTTTAATAATCTCTTAGGAACATAATGAACATCATCTTTATCCCTATAGTACTTAGTTGATCCATCGTTTTTAACATCAACTATTTTAATAGTTTCATCCGGTTTACCAAGCGCAATGACCAACTGAATTTCAAACTGATCTGACAACCCCAATACTGTCTTTAAAGCATCCGAGTCAAAATTGCCTATCATAAGACCACCTAGGCCATCTTCTGCTGCTCTAAGCAGTATCGACTGCGCCGCAATTCCTACGTCTTTCTGAGAAGAATTAAGATTACTGCTTATGGAGCAATCCTGACAAATAACAATAAATGCAGTAGGATGATGTCCTTCTCTTGGAAGACATAGCTCAGGTAACGCAGCTGCCCATTTTGTACAGTTTAATATTTGTTCTACCCTGTCTTGTTCGTAACAAATGTAGTACTTTAAAGGCTGAAGATTTGCAGCAGACGGACATAGTCTTGCTATCTCAATGAACTCTTCCATATCTTCTTTTGAAAAAGTATAGCTTTCATCAAATCCACGATAACTTCTGTTTGCTAATACCAAATCTTTAAGCATAGTTCCCTCCTCCTATATTTTACCTAATGTAAATTATACACCGATAAAAAAGCTTTATGTACAACAAAAAAGCCTTAAATGTTGTTAATCAACATTTAAGACTTAATTTCAAAGGTGACTGACGGATTTGAACCGACGATCAGGGAGTTGCAGTCCCACGCCTTACCACTTGGCTAAGTCACCATACTCTTTTAGAAATGACTCCGACGAGGCTCGAACTCGTGTTACCGCCGTGAAAGGGCGATGTCTTAACCACTTGACCACGGAGCCATATATATCTGTATAACAGACAGTTATCGATTGTATCAAGGTCTCCGTACAATCAGCTCCCCAAGTAGGACTCGAACCTACGACACTTCGGTTAACAGCCGAATGCTCTACCGACTGAGCTATTGAGGAATAAAAGCACGATAAACGTGTTATAACGTACCTTCAAAACCGAACACTGAATACATCTCAGATCCTTCTTCGTTCTATGTCCTTCTTGGACAAGCCCTCGACCTATTAGTACACATCAGCTGAACACGTTACCGTGCGTACACCTTGTGCCTATCTACCTCATAGTCTCTAAGGGGTCTTACTGCCGAAGCAGGGATATCTCATCTTGAGGGGGGCTTCACGCTTAGATGCCTTCAGCGTTTATCCCTTCCGGACTTGGCTACCCAGCCTTATGCATCTGGCGATGCAGCTGATACACCAGCGGTCCGTCCATCCCGGTCCTCTCGTACTAAGGACAGCTCCTCTCAGATATCCTACGCCCGCGCCGGATAGGGACCGA